>JBBCIB010000001.1:0-2449978 GCA_037355265.1 Rhizomicrobium sp.
ATGCGTGAAGCCGTGATCGTTTCATATGCTCGTAGCGGGCTCGCCAAATCGGGCCGCGGAGGTTTCAATATCACACCTACCATGACGACAGGCGCGCATGCCGTGCGTCATGCCGTAGACCGGGCCGGCGTGGAAAAGGGTGAGATCGAGGATTGCTTCATGGGCAATGTGGCCTCTGCCAGTGGCGCTCTCGGCCGAGCGGTAGCGCTGCTTGCTGGGCTGCCGGTGAGCACGGGTGGCGTTACCGTCAATCGGTTCTGCTCGTCCGGGCTCCAGGCGATCGCGATGGCTGCGCAGTACATCGTGGAAGGCGGCGCCAATTGCGTGGTCGCCGGCGGCACCGAGTCGCTCAGCTTCCGACCTGCCGCGCCGCCGTCGGGCGACAGGAAATCGAGCGAGCCGCGAAACGAGGACGCAAAGCTGACGCAAATGTATCCCGCCTTTCATATGCCGATGATCGACACGGCTGATGTGGTTGCCGAGCGATACAAGATCAGCCGCGAATACCAAGATCGGTATTCTTATGAATCCCAGATGCGAATGGCCGCCGCACAAAAGGCAGAAAAGTTCAAGGATGAGATCGTTCCGCTCAAGACCAAAATGCGGAAGGTCAATAAGGAGAGCGGCGAAGAGATTGTCGTCGACTACACAGTGGACCGTGATGAATGCAACCGTTCCGACACGACGTTCGATGGCCTTGCCAAGCTGGAGCCTGTGCGCGGCGCCGGAAAATTCATCACTGCCGGAAATGCCAGCCAACTCTCCGACGGCGCCGCAGCCGTCGTCCTTATGGAGGCCAAGGAAGCCGAGCGACGTGGATTTCAGCCGCTGGGCGCATTCCGCGGCTTCGTGGTTGCTGGCTGCGAGCCGGACGAGATGGGAATCGGCCCGGTCTTTGCGGTGCCGCGGCTCTTGGAACGGCACGGCCTGAAAGTCGGCGATATCGACTTATGGGAGCTGAACGAAGCCTTTGCGTCGCAATGCCTCTATTGCCGGGACAGGCTGGGCATCGACCCTGAGAAATACAACGTCAACGGCGGCTCCATCGCAATCGGCCATCCCTTCGGTATGACGGGCGCCCGGCTGACCGGCCATATCCTTCAGGAAGCGCGCCGCCGCGGCAACGCAAGATATGGAGTGGTCACGATGTGCATCGGCTCAGGCCAGGGCGCGGCGGGACTGTTCGAAGCCTATAACTGAAGCAGGCAAAAGACGCTCGGAACCGCGCGATGGCGCCATATAGGCCGGCGTCATGTCTCGGCGGCAAGCTGTAGAGCTTGACCGATTTGGTCTTGTCGGATGATCCTAAGTTCGGTCGGGTGCGAAGAGTTCCCGCGACTGCAACCAATACGGATCATGACAAGTCAAAACCCATCCGCGCAACAAGGGAGAAGGAGCACAAGGCGTTCAAGCGCAATCACGCGCCGCGAACTCTATAAGCTTGTATGGTCCAAACCGCTTAGCAATGTCGCCGCCGACTTCGGAATTAGTCGCAACGGAGTCGCAAAGATCTGCGATCGGCTCCTCATACCGTATCCAGGGCGGGGATATTGGGCACAGCGAGCATTGGCACGCAAGGAGAAGCGGCCGCCTATGCCGCTGGCGCCCTCCGGCGTGGAGGAGATCATCACCATCGCGCCGGGCCAGGCACATTCGCGCCGCCGCAGTGCCCCGCTGTCGCGTGAAGTACGACGGAACCAGTTGATCGACGTCGCGGGACAGATCATTGCCCGTGAGGGCTTGCATGCGGCCTCCATGAAGCGCTTGGCGCGTGAGGTGGGGATCAGCGAGGCCCAAGCACACAATTATTTTAGCCGCCGAGACGACTTGTTACTCGCGGTTGCCAAGCGGGAGTTCGCCGCGATGGACGCTGCCCAGCAATCCGTGCTGGAGCGTGCTCATGATCGACTCACGCGCGTGACGTTGTCTACGGTCGCCTATTTGCGGCAGGTTTCGAACCGCGGTGTTTTGATGCAGATCCTTTTGAACGATCCCGGTGTCCGTGCTGGCCTCCGAAGCGATCGCGAGGCACGGTCCTCCAGCGAAAGCGAGAGGTTGTCAGGGATCATGGAAGAGCGATACGGCGTGCCACGGGACGTCGCGCATGGCACTACGAGGATTCTCTTTGCTGTATCGCGACGAGCCGGCAGGTTGCTCGCTGAGGGGAAAATCCCACTCGATTTGGCCGAGTGGCTCAGCGTTGCCATCATCACTGCCGGCAACCGTAGCGTTGCCGGCCGGTTGCGGGCCCAATCCTAAACGCCTTGCTCGGAGGAATCGGCCCCCGCGCCAATGGGTGGGCGCGGAGGCCGTGGTGAGCCGCTTCTTTCGGGAGCCGCTCAGAAGTGCTTGGTGAGTGTGACGCCATAGAGCGGCGGATCGCTGATGTACGCGTAATTCTCGCTGCCCGTGATCGCGCCTCCGGCCGATCGCAAGCCGACGATCGTGCCGTTCACTCCGAGGTTTTGGGCGTAGACCATCATGCTGAATCCCCAGTCGGGCTTGTCCAGCGACAGCGTCAGGTTGACGGTGTCGTAGGGCCTCACGCGCAGATCCTTGTTGTTGAAAAGGTCTGTGTAAATGCCGCCCCGGTAGCGATAGTCGGCGCGTGGCGTCAAGTCCCACGAACCATCGAAATGGAACGTATATTGAGCACCCAACGCGACGGTCAAATCCGGCACGTTCGGCAAGCGATTGCCCGCAATGCTGACCGGAACGCCGCCCTGATCGGCAGCTGGAACACCGTTGAAGAGTCCGAAACCGGTCGTTAACGCTGGCGTATCGCAAACATCGAACAGCGCCGAGGATGGAAGGACGCCGGCTTTGACCAAATTGAGAACGCCACCGAAGTTTGTCGCATTGACGACGCACATGCCGGATAGCGACTTGACTGCGTAGAAGTTGGGGATGCCCTGAGTGGGATTGTAGGAATCGATCGAGTTCGCATTTGGGCCGTTTTGAATCTCAGTGTTCAGGTAACCAATCTGAGCGTTGAACAAGAGATCGGTAACTGGGCTCCATTTGCTTTCGAACTCGGTGCCGAAGATGTGAGCATCGACGTTCGAGGTGACGGTCCCGAATCCAGCAGCCTGCGTGAATTGGTAACCTTTGTAGTTATAGAAGAATCCTGTGAGATTGAGGATAAGAGTGTGGTCGAGAAGTTCGTTCTTCGTACCGATCTCGTAGGCATCCACATATTCCGGAGCGTAGGGGCTCTCGGGCACGATATTCGGCGGATTGAAGCCTCCCGACTTATAGCCTCGTGAGTAGGAGGCGTAGAGCAGTGTGGCGTCGGTGAAATCGACTGTGGGACGCCAGTCGACATTAAAGCGACCCGTCAATGCTCTGTAGTCGGCAACCTGCCCACCCGGTGGGTTGAATACGTAACCCTGACCGTAGCTGGTGCCGCCGGTCGGCGAGAGCAGGTTGGCGGCGCTGTCATTGTTGGCGAAGTTTTTCCGGTCATCTGTGTAGCGCAGTCCGCCGGTCAACCGGATATTATCGGTCGCGTCCCAATAGACCTCGCCGAACGCGGCGGTCGAGTCCAGCGTCACAGGATTGACGCTTTGATAGTAGTAGTGCCCGCCATCTGAACGAGAGGGCGGATTGTTGTCGATCGGCAGATTCAACCCAAAGAGCGGGCTCGTCCCGTAGAAGGCGTCTGCGTTGTCGAAGATGAAGACATTGTCTTGGCGCCGGTTGTGGAGATAGATTCCCCCAACACTGAAGTTTACGGGTCCGGCGAAAGACGATACGAGCCGGAGTTCCTCACTGATCTCCTGTGACGACAGATTGTCGTAGTTGCCCTCCGTATAATACGAAAGCGGCGCACCATTCGCAATTTGCGGCACGCTGAAAGGCATTCCGGGATAAGGCAGGAAGGGGATATTCGCGCGAGGCGATATCTGCCCACCGCCACCGCCGTTTTGGGAATGATCGCGATCATAGGTTGTCAACGAAACGACTTGAAGGTCGTTTGTGATGTTCCATTCCACGTTCGCTTGAATGAGCTGATTGCGGGTATGATCGGACGGATCCTCATCGAAATTCACGTCATAATGGCTCTTCAATCCAGGATTGAGTGCGAACAGGTTTCCTGGCGCAAAGCCGGCGACCACGCCAATGCGGTTACCGAACGTTCCCACGCCGTTCAGTATGCCGCCGATCACTCCAGGGTCGTAGATTGATGCGTGACCGCTCTGAAGTGTCGTACATCCGAAGCTCAGATAATTTCGAATGAGAGTGTTATTTGGATTGCCGTCCGTCAGACTCACGCCACCCACCATAGTGGGGCCGGGGTCGGTGTGACACGCATTGGTGATGTTGCCAGCGTCGCCGCTGCTGCTGTCGTCTTCTGCGAATTCTTCGAACATCACCGAAGCATGGAATTTGTCGCTCGGCTCGAAGGAAAGCGTCGCCCTTCCGGACCAAAGATTGATTCCATTCACGTCATGACCGTTGAAGACGTTGTATTGATAGCCGTCATGCCGAGTGAAATCGCCAGCAACTCGCAGTGCGAACATGTCGCCGAGCGGGAGATTAACGTAGCCCTTGGTCTTGAAGGTGTCGTAACTGCCTCCCTCCACAGTCGCTTCTGCAGAGAACTCATCCATCGTGGGCTTGGCGGTGATGACGTTGACGACGCCGCCTGTCGCATTGCGTCCATACAGCGTACCCTGCGGGCCGCGCAGAACCTCAACACGTTCGACATCGTAAAAGTCCGCCTCGGCGAGGCGAGAGTCGGAAACGGGGGCGCCGTTTTCGTGGATGGCCACACCGGGCTCACCCGTCGCCGTAATTAGCTGGTAGCCGATACCCCGGATTGCGAAGTTCGGCTTGCCGAATAGTCCGGTCTGAAAACTCATGTTGGGAACGACAGTCGCTAAGTCGACGCCCGTGACGATGCGTTGCGCGCCTAGGTCACTGGACGTAAATGCGCTGACGGCCACGGGAGTGTTCTGCAGATCCTCCGAGCGCCGCTCTGCCGTGACCACGACTGTTTCGATTCCTCCGCCGGCACTTTGAGCCAACACTGGCGCGATCTGGCCGAGCATTCCGGCAGCCGTGAGCAATAACGCGTTCCTGATGTTCACTTTGGCCTCCCCGATGCCCTCGTCCATCAATCGGGGTTTGCCGGATTGGTGCCGAGAGTCAATTTGCGTTCGTGCCGTTTGAACCGTCAAACTGCCGAACTTACCGATAAGAATGCTGTGAGAAGGCAGAGATGGTCAATAGAATTGTGCGTTGGTCAATAGTGTGATGCAGTGCTCTTGTTGCAAATCCGCCACAAGCTGAGGTCGTAGCAATGCTTTCCGAGCAGTCAGTCGCGCGTAACGGAGTCGCCGAAATTGATGCGCGATTGGGCAATGCCTTCTTGGACGCTTCGACGCCGTAATCGAAGACGTAGTCCTTGGTTCGCCAGCTTCCGCCCTACTTGATCGCGGGGGCCAGCGCGGCAAGGCTGCTCTCAACGAGGCGAGCGCATAGGTCTCGTGCCCCGCTCCGCTCCATATCACCCACAAAGGCGAGCCGCCCTGCCTCTTCCGGTATCGCAATCACGAGGTTGAAGGCCGCGATGTTTTCCTTTGCTGTCAACATCAACTCACGTCGGCCGGCACGGACGAGCGCTAGGACGATTCGATCTCGCATATGCCGGTTTTCTTCGCTCACATGGCCGGTCATATAGCGTTCGCGCAGGATGATGTGCGCGAGCGGGCCGACGTCGGCAATTCGGTCGAAGTAGATGAGCGCCGACAAAAGTGCTGCTTCGTGAAGGGGCATCTTGCGCACGGCATCGCAGATGCCCATCGCGACCAGCGCCTGAAGCTCGCGCTTCAGCAGCGTATTGAGCAAATCATGCTGGGTCGGAAAGTAGGCATAGATGAGCGCCTTACTTATACCTGCAGCGCGCCGAAGATCATCTGATGGTAAAGGCAGCGTACCCCGCTTCAGTAGGAGTGCCGCTGCGGCGTCGATCATCTCCTGGCGCCGAAGCTCCGGCGGCAATCGTCTACGCTTTTGAGTGATCGAAAACATCTGCTCCATTGAGTGGTTTGGCCTGTCTCCTGATTTGGATTCAAGGGATAATTCAAAAAAGACGTCGAAGCGGAAGACGTCGCCGCGAAGGTCCCGAATGGCATGTAGCAACTGCACGCAACAGCTGGGCTAGTTGCCAGACTGTCCTGTTTAGCATGGAACAAAAGGTCAACCCAGTCCTATGGCTGGGCCTGACGCCGCTTCTGGCATCTGATCCTAGCGAACTAATTAGAACCAAGCCGATGCGAAACTGCGCATAATTCGGGCTCGTAGCCCGCGATCAGCGATCTTATTTTACGCGTTGATCCCTTACTCTCGCGCCCGCTGTCGGAATCGCAGCGGCCGGTGCGTCCCGCACATAGTGGTCAAGCCACGCAAGCGTATAGCGGATCGCTTGCTGCTGGTACCGGGAAATGAGATCGGTCCAAGCCAAGTGGCCCGCGCCCGAAAATTCGACAAAAGCTGCTGGCGCGGGCGTGCTCTCGTAGCAGCCGTCTTTGCGCTTCACCGTGGGTGTGAGGCCCAGATCAAGGGTGCCGCCCTGGTACTCCGTGGGCACGGATACACCGTTCAGTGTATGGGCGGCGACAAAGGGAGCGCACCAGGGCGACAACGCGACCACCGCCTTGATACCTGGCGTGCGCCAAGCCGGCCAAGCACCGGCAAGGCCGAGGACGGTATAGCCGCCAAGCGAATGGCCGACGAGCCCGATCCGGTCGGGGTCCGCATGAAAGGCAGGGTCGGTCAGCACTGCTTCCATGACCGCCCACATGTCATCTCGCCGACCGCTGTAGGAATCCGCGTTCCAACGTCGGTAAGAAAGGAATGACGGGTCGGGCAGGTCGCCGAAAAGCGTCCAGTTGCCGTCGGCACAGCGCGCGTCCTTGTGATTGGGCGCGACGACGAGATAGCCTGCATTGGCGAGCGCGCGCATGAGGAAACTGGATTGAGCGCCGCAGCCGCTGAACCCGTGCGAAAACAATATCAGCGGCGCAGGCCGGTCGCCGGCGACTGGCCGCCAAACGTCGACCTTTCGTCCGGCGATGATCATTCGCGTTGCGCCTTTCCGGGCGAGGCGGTCGTTTGTCGGTTCGTTGCGCGGCAATCCGATCTCGTTCCCGCCCGATTCGTAAAATCCCTGAGCTTCCGGTTCGCAACCGGTTGCCACTACTGCCAGAATGATGCTCAAGCCGCGCCGGAACCGCATTCAACCCTCGCAGGCGTCGTTCACACGCGTCCTATGAGGCGCGAGCGCATGATCGATTTCACTATTGACCTTATAACCAGTCAGAATACGTGCGGCACCGGAAATCGGTTCCGCAGCACTCACGCGCGTTGTGGTTGGATTCTCATGTCGACGCAGAAACCCGCGACCAAAAGCGGCCGTGCGAATATGGTGGCAACTTACCAATGAAAGTGTATGGGCGGTTGAAGCGGGTCCGCACCGCCGCACTCAGGCCGACGCTAGAAGCTCGGTCCGCACGTCGTGCCGTCAAGGTGCCGGATTGTGGCTCACGACGAAAGACGCATACCGATCGATGTAGGTCTGCGGAATGAATCCGGCCATCATCGAGGTCAGATGACCTTTGCCGGGCAGCACCACATTCGTGAAGTCGTCCAGCTCGCGCCACAGGCGATGGGTCATTGCCCGGGGACGGTCGAACTCGCCGTTGATCGCCATGACCGGAAATTTGATGGATGACAAATCGAAGGCCGCAAACTCTGCGTCCCGCTTGCGAAATCGCTCTTGTAGGTCTGGTGGGAAGCGGTTTGCGCCGTCGCCGTCTGGCGGCCGATCCGAGAAATTGTTGCCGATCTCTGCGCCCTTCGCCCGACGCCGCTGACGCACCAGCGCTTCGGCCCTGTCTTGATCCGGGTCTCGTCCCTCCTTGTCCGGCGGAATCCGCGTGAGCCACTCCGGCGTCTCGCGAAGCCCGCCGCCCTGGAAGCAGCATGTGATGAAGCGCTCCGGCGCTCGTATCATCAACCGAACGAGAAGGAACGCACCCATCGAAAAGCCGCCCATATGGGCCTTCTCGATGCCTTTCTGGTCCATGAACTCCAGAATGTCTTCCGCCATCGCATCATGATCAAGGGGCTTCTGCGCATCGCTCAGGCCGTGGTCGCGCATGTCGAGCGCGTAGACCTTGTTGGTTTGTGCCAGCTTCGGCGCAATTCCGTTGGAAAACCAATTTCCGATGGCGCTGCCTCGCGCTCCGTGAATGAGAACAACCGGCCAGCCAGCGCCTGCCTCGACATAATGCAGCCTGGTACCATCTTTGACGGTGAAAAATCCGTCGGGCCAGCGCCTTGGCGGACCCTCGGGACGATTTGCAAGCGTGATTTCCGGCACACACACCTCGCTCTGCGCCTATTTCGAATGGCGCCTAGTCAATGATCGCCGAGTAGATGATGTTCTTTAATTGCGCCCGGAAACCGAACGTTGCCGACGGCATGAACTGGGTCATGAACACCACGCTCATATCCTCCTTCGGGTCTACCCAGAAGATCGTCGAGGCTGCACCCCCCCAATAGTAGTCTCCGACGCCCAGAGTGCCCGCCTTGACCTGGTCGATCGTGGAGGCGAACCCGAGGCCGAAGCCCACGCCTTCGTTCGCGGTCTCGGAGAGCGCACTGAGCGCCATGGCCGCCAGATCCCTGCCATCTTTCAAATGGTTCTGATGCATCAACTCCAGCGTGCGAGGACCGATAATGCGCGCGCCGTCCAGTTCGCCGCCGCGGCGGAGCATCTCGGCGAAGCGCAGGTAATCCGACAACGTGCTCGTCAGTCCCCCGCCGCCGGAAAAGAATGAAGGCTCTTCGCGGTACAGGCTCGTCTCGGGATCGTCGATAAGTTGCAGCGTCTTGTCGGCGATGCGGCGCCGGTAGTTGGCGCAAAAACGGGAAAGCTTGTCCGGCGGGACGAAGAACGCCGTGTCCTTCATGCCGAGCGGCCCAAAGATCGTCGCCTCGAGAAATTTGTCGAACCGCATCCCCGAAATCCGCTCTACAAGCGCGCCGCACACATCGGTCGAGAGCGAATACATCCACCGTTCGCCCGGCTCATAAAACAGGGGTATCTCCGCGAGCTTCTCCAGAAAATCCGAAAGCGTCTCCTTGGGATCGCGACGGATCTTCTGTGCCGCATAGGCCTGGTCAACCGGGTGCGCGCTGTTCGGCGCACCGAGTGCAGCAAGCATGTTTCCATACGTCAGGCCGCCTGTGTGACACAGCATATCGCGCATCGAGGCCGGCCGCTTTGGGGCGCGGGTCTTCATCGCCCCACAGTCGCCGGACTCATACACTTGTTGCCCCCGCCAGCTCGGTACGAAGCGGCTAACCGGATCATCGAGTTGGAAGGCACCCTGCTCGTAGAGGGTCATCAGTGCCACGGAGGTTATCGGCTTCGTCATGGAATAGATGCGGAAGATCGCGTCGTCCCGCATCGGCTTGTCGCGTTCGCGGTCCATGCGACCGAAGCTCTTCCAATAGGCGACATGCCCCTTGCGGACGACGGCCACTTGGCAACCCGCGATCTTCTCAGGCTCAATGTAGTGCCGCTCCAGATGTCCGGTGATGCGTGCAAGCCGGGCCGGATCGAATCCCGCTTCGCTTGGAGCCAAATCCATGAACCTCTCCTGCACAGTGATTACACGACCTATCGGTCGGCCGGCTATACGCCGAAAGTCCGTTCAGATGAGCGCTCTCGGCGCGACCGCCAATTCCTCGAGCAGCGGTGCCGCGTATGCTATGCGGCCAGTAAGGGTCTTCGGATCGCCGGTCGCGAACTGATAGACCGCCTCGGCAATGAACTCGATCGGCTGGACTCGATCTTTGGTGTGCTCGTTGATCAGGCCGTGAACAGCGACGCCGGGCGTATCCACCAGGCCAGGCGATACCGCATTCACGGCGATCCCGTACTCATAGACCTCCGATGCGAGCCCAGTTGAGAAGCGCTCGAGCGCGGCCTTGCACATGCCATATACCGTTCCGCCGCCCGCACGTGTGTAGGGCGGCTTCGGATCGATGCCGGCCGGCGAGGAGATGTTGATGATGGAGCCGCTTCTCCGCTCCTTCATGGCCGGCAGGACGAGCTGGGAAAGGTGGAAGGGGGCGTAGACCTGCACCTCCATCATCAGCTTGAAGCGCTTCTCCGGAAAATCCGTAACGGGAATGAAATAGGTGATCGCGGCGTTGTTCACGAGGATATCGATCGGCCCATAGGCGTTCACGGCAGCATCAACCAACCGCTCGCGGTCTTCTGGATGCGAGAGATCGGCCTTGACGAACATTGACTCGCCGCCGGCCTTGGTTATGCGCTCAACAGTCTCGGTCAGTGTGCCTGGCAATTTGCTCTCGCGCTCGGCGGCCGTGCGCGCAGAGGCGACGACCCTCGCCCCCTCCATCGCCAGGCGAACACTGATCGCTTCACCGATCCCACGACTGGCCCCGGTCACAAGTGCCACCTTGCCCTTTAGGGTTCCGTTCGGATTGAGCGTTGCCGACATTGAGATCTCCTCCCTCCGATGTCTGACCAAGCATGTGTCCGCCTCGAATGCGTTGGCGGCCCGCCGGCTTCATCGTGAGCTTTGCGTTCATACGGTAACAACTCTGCCTCGGACGTCAACGCACGTACCGGATATCCTGCTTGTTACGCGACGCCGTTAGAGAAAAAGGTCAAGCACAGTGTGCGAATGGAACTGGCGGAAATCCAGCATGCAGGATCGATCAGGTGGCCGACAGATGCGGGCCGAATAAAACGGCTTGTCGAACAGCGTTTCACATGCACATAGCTGTTGCGCCTTGAGGCTGTCGGAGAGGGTCCATGCCACGGATTGTGTACCGTACCCATGCTGGTGATGTGTACGAAGTCGAAGCACCCGTTGGAACGACCGTGATGGAGGGCGCTGTTCGCAACAGCGTTCCGGGCATCGATGGTGATTGCGGCGGTGCCGCGGCTTGCGGCACATGTCATGTTTACGTCTCGGAAGATTGGTTGGGCCGCCTTCTGCCGAAGGCTGAAATGGAGCTCAACATGTTGGAGTTCGTCGAGGGAGAGCGCGCGAACTCACGACTCGGTTGTCAGATCAAGGTCGAGGCGCAGCTCGACGGCTTGGTGGTCGACCTTCCAAAAAGCCAACATTAATTTCTGCACGGATCAAATCCGCCACATCGAGGACCAAATGCCACCGCGAATGTTACCTGAGCCGACTCCAGAGACGCGCCACTTCTGGGAGGGCTGCAAAGCGGGCGAGCTTCGCCTGCAACGGTGCACCGAATGCGACGGTGGCGCGTATTTCCCCCCGCGTCCGTTTTGCCCGAAGTGCGGCAGCCGGAATGTAGAGATCTTCAAGGCCTCGGGCGAGGCCGTCTTGTGGTCATACGTAATCAATATGCGCCCGCGACCCGATATGGGAACTGACCCATACGCGATTGCCGTGGTCAAACTGGCCGAGGGACCGACCATGATGACCAATATCGTTGGCTGCCCCCAAACCCCTGAGGCGTTGCGGCTCGATATGCCGCTAAAGGTTACGTTTTCAGCGCAGAGCGATGCGATCTCGCTTCCGTTTTTCGCCGCCGTTGGGGCGTAATACGATGAAACAGAAAACCGTTGCAGTCGTCGGCGCCGCAGAAACCACCAAGATGGGCCGCATCCCGGATGTGTCCGTGATCGGCCTGCACGCCGACGCGGCGCTGAATGCGCTGGCCGACGCAGGCCTCAAGCCGTCCGACATCGATGGTGTGGCCACGGCCGGGATCAGTCCGGTCGAGCTCGCCCATTATCTCGGCATCAAGCCAACATATGCGGACGGCACAAGTGTCGGCGGATGCTCTTTCATGCTGCACGTCCGCCACGCCGCGGCGGCGATCAATGAGGGCTTTGCGAAAACCATCCTGATCACGCATGGCGAGAGCGGTCGCTCTCGCGTGGGGGCGGGCGGTTTTGGACGTGCGCCATCGAGTCTGATGGGTCAGTTCGAGATGCCTTTCGGGCCGATGGGTCCGCCCACCATGTTTACGGTGCCGGTTCTGCGATATCTGCAGGTTCGAAACTATTCGGTTGAGGACTTGGCGCATGTTGCTGTGATCCAGCGGGAGTGGGCAGCCCAAAATCCGCGCGCCAGCTACAAGGAGCCAATCTCAGTCGCCGATGTGATGAATGCCGAAATCATCGCGTGGCCCTTCACAAAGCTGATGTGTTGCTTGGTGACAGATGGTGGAGGGGCACTGATTCTCACCTCCGCCGACCGCGCAAAGGACTTCCCGCGCAAGCCAGTTTATGTCCTGGGCACGGGGGAGAGCGTGGAAACGCCGATGGTCAGCCAGATGTATGACTTTACCCATTCGACGGCCTTTCGCATCAGTGGCAAGAAGGCGTTCGAGGAGGCCGGCATTACACATGCCGACGTCGACCATTTGATGATCTACGATGCCTTCGCGCATTTGCCGCTCTACGGCCTGGAAGATCTGGGCTTCTGCAAGGAGGGTGAAGCGGCGGCGTTCATCCGCGAGCGCAACACGGCGCCCGCGAAGGACGGCAAGCCGATCGGGAAGCTGCCGCTTAATACGAACGGCGGCGGGCTCTCCTACATGCACTCGGGCATGTACGGCATGTATGCGCTGCAGGAGAGCGTGCGACAGTTGCGCGGCATTGCGCCGGCGCAGGTGCCTGGCGCGAAGATCAGCGTCGCACATGGCGTCGGCGGTATGTTTGCCGCCTCCGGCACGATCATCTTTTCCAACGAGGCCCCCTAACCACCGCGCGCCTTCGGTGCGCCACCTGTTCCTATCGGAGTCAACTATGCGGGAATATTTCAAATTCTACATCGACGGCGCCTGGGTCGATCCGCTCGAGACGCTAGAGTTGCTCGATGTGGAGAACCCGGCAACCCAGACGATTGCGGGACGGATCGCGCTCGGCTCTGGGGCGGATGTCGATCGTGCGGCGCAGGCGGCGCGGAAGGCGTTCGACGGCTGGAGCCAGTCCACACGAGAACAGCGGCTGGAGCTCTTGCAAAACATCCGGTCCGAATACCAGAAGCGGTTCGGCGATCTCGCCAAGGCCGTCACCGAGGAGATGGGCGCTCCAGCGTCGTTGGCCCAGCGCGCCCAGGTGCCGGTCGGATTGGGGCATCTGGCCGCCGCAATCGAAGTCCTCAAGAACTTCAAGTTCGAGGAAGATCGCGGCCCGACCGTGGTCGTCAAGGAACCGATCGGCGTGTGCGGCTTCATCACGCCTTGGAACTGGCCGTTGAACCAGATCGTCTGCAAGGTGGCGCCGGCGATCGCGGCGGGCTGCACGATGGTGCTGAAGCCTTCGGAATTGGCGCCCTTTTCCGGGCAGATTTTCGCCGAGATTATGCACGCGGCTGGCGTTCCGGCCGGCGTGTTCAACCTCGTGCATGGCGACGGTCCCACGGTCGGAGCGGCAATCGCCTCCCATCCGGAAGTCGACATGGTTTCCTTCACCGGCTCGACGCGCGCCGGCATCGAGGTGGCGAAGGCGGCCGCTCCGACGGTCAAGCGCGTGGCGCAAGAGTTGGGCGGCAAGAGCCCGAACATCATTCTGGACGACGAGGCTTTTGCCGCAGGCGTGGCGCGGGGAGTCGCTTCGGTGATGAACAATTCCGGTCAGAGCTGCAACGCGCCGACTCGGATGCTGGTCCCGTCCGCGCGGATGGGCGAGGCTATCGCGGTGGCCAAAGAGACGGCGGAGAAGCTCACCGTCGGCGATCCGAACGGCAACAGCCATCTCGGCCCGGTGGTCTCGAAAACGCAGTTCGACAAGATTCAGCTGCTGATTCAGTCAGGTATTGATGAGGGCGCCACCCTGGTCACGGGCGGTATTGGAAGGCCGGACGGCCTGACAAGCGGCTACTACGTGAAGCCCACGGTCTTCGCCCATGTCGAGAACGACATGACCATCGCCCGGGAAGAGATTTTCGGGCCTGTGCTGTCGATTCTGGGCTACGCGTCGCTCGGCGAGGCGATCCAGATCGGCAACGACACCGAATACGGGCTGGCCGCCTATGTGCAGTCCGCCGACCTTCAGAAGGCGCGTGCCGTGGCCTCGAAGCTCCGTGCCGGCCAGGTTTCGATCAACGGCGGGGGCGACATAACGGCCCCCTTCGGCGGCTATAAAATGAGCGGCAACGGACGCGAGTGGGGCGACTACGGCTTTCAGGAATTCCTGGAGACCAAGGCGATCCTTGGCTACACGCCCAAACAGGCCGCCTGACCATACACAAAATAAAGGGAGTGAACCATGAAGGCCGCCGTGCTGCGCGAACCGCGTAAACCCTTGCAGATAGAAGACGTCGAGATTTCGAAGCCGGGAGCGCACGAGGTGCTCATCCGCACCTCTGCCGCCGGGCTTTGCCATTCCGATCTCCATTTCATCGAAGGCATCTATCCGTACCCTCTGCCCGCGGTGCTGGGGCATGAGAGTGCCGGTGTGGTCGAGGCCGTTGGCTCGGAAGTTCGCACCGTTCGGCCTGGAGACCACGTCATCACCTGTCTTTCGGCGTTCTGCGGTCACTGCGAGCACTGCCTCGGCGGCCATATGAGCAGATGCCAATCGCCCGAGACCAAGCGCGGCAAGGACGAGCCGTCACGGCTCACCCTCGCGGGAGCCCCGCTGCCGCACTTCTTCAATCTTTCGTCGTTCGCCGAGCAAATGCTCGTCCACGAGCACTCCTGCGTTGCGATCCGCAAGGACATGCCACTCGATCGCGCAGCACTGATCGGCTGCTCGGTGATGACGGGCGTCGGGGCTGCAATTCACACCTCCAATGTTCGTCCAGGTGATACCGTGGCCGTCATCGGTTGCGGCGGCGTCGGTCTCTCCGCGATCAACGGGGCGGCAATCGCCGGGGCTGGTCGCATCATTGCAATCGACGCGGTTACCTCTAAGGAGTCCTTGGCACGCGAATTTGGCGCGACCGACTTCATCGACGCGTCGCGAACGGACGCCGTCAAGGAGGTTCTGGAATTGACCAAGGGCGGCGTACACCACTCGTTCGAAGCTATCGGGCTTGCGAAGACGGCCGAGCAGGCATTCAACATGCTGCGTCGCGGGGGTACAGCCAATGTCATCGGTATGATACCGCCGGGCCAAATGGTCTCGCTGATGGGCGCCGCCTTCCTGGGAGAGAAACGCATCCAGGGTTCGATGATGGGCTCGAATCGCTTTCCCATCGATATGCCGCGACTGGTTGACTTCTACCTGTCAGGCCAGCTCAAGCTCGACAAGCTCATCTCGCGACGCATCCGGCTCGATCAGGTGAACGAAGGCTTTGCGGACATGAAGACAGGCGAACTCGCGCGGTCGGTCATCGTCTTCTCCTGAACGAATGGCGCAGCTTCAAACAACGGGAGGACAACCATGGGGCTCTTGGACGGTAAGGTCGCGATCATCACAGGGGCGGGCGGTGGGCTCGGCGAAGCCTATGCGAAGTTGTTTGCGAAGGAAGGCGCCGCGGTCGTCGTCAACGATTTGGGCGGTGCCCGCGACGGCTCGGGCTCAGGCTCGAGCGCTGCTGCCAATAAGGTGGTGGCCGACATTACGGCCGCGGGCGGCCGCGCGGTCGCGAACGCCGACGATGTCTCCACCATCGCTGGCGGCGAGAACATCCTGAAGAGCGCTTTGGAAGCCTTCGGCCAGGTCGACATCCTCGTCTGCAATGCCGGCATCCTACGCGACCGCACCTTCTCCAATATGACGGAGGAGGACTGGGACCTTGTGGTCAAGGTGCACCTCAAAGGGACCTATTGCTGCACCATGCCGGTTTGGAAATGGCTGCGGGCCAATGGAAAGCCGGGCGTGATCATTATGACCTCGTCGACCTCCGGCCTGTACGGCAATTTCGGGCAGTCGAACTACGGAGCCGCCAAGGCCGGCATCTACGGCTTCATGCGCGTGCTCTCGATAGAGGGACGCAAGTACAATATTCGCGTGATGGGACTTGCTCCCGGGGCGTTTACCCGCATGACCTCGGACTTGCCCGGCCGCCAGGGGCGCGAGCCGGATCCGATGAGCTTTCCGGAAAACATCGCGCCTGGTGTGCTGTTCATGGCATCCGACCTGGCCGCCGATCACACCGGCAAGGTCCTTGCCGTTTCCGCGCGTGGTGTGGCGGAGATCAAAATGCTCCAGGCGGAAGGCTTTCGTCCCGGCCATCCCTACACGGCTCAGGACGTGGCGGAACATGCCGATGCCGTGTTCTTTGCGGCTTCCAACGAGCGCGTGCTTGCGCGGACCTAGACCGGCCGCCGGTTCCGGAAGGGGCCGAAAAAGATGGGTATGCGGCCGGGTACAAAAACAGTATGATTGTCCTGTATCGCTTCCTTGGAGCTTGGAGCGCGCTATCGGGACACCGAATTGTGGATCGAACGGCGGTTCCGTGAACTGATGCCGTGAAATACGATTTGAAGCACCCGGCGCATCACATCGGCAGTGTCAGGGCCAAAGCGCTCTCCGCCGCCACGGATATCCTCGCAACCCAGGGCGTCGACAATCTCAATCTGCGGGCAATTGCTGAAAAAGCGGGAATAGGCCTCGCCTCCATCTACCACTACTTCTCGAACAAGGAGGAACTTCTCCTCAGTCTCGCCGTCATGGGATATGAGGATCTACGGCGCGACATCATCCGGTTTCAAGAGCGACGCGAATTTCCTACGCCTGTCGCGGCCGGCGCGCGAGCTTATTTCGGGTTTGCCCAGGCGCGGCCCGCCTTGTTCTCGCTGATGTTCAGCGAACGCTTGATGGCGCGACACGAGTCGCTTCGGGAAGCCGAACATAAGACGTTCCTGGCCTATCAGGCGGCCGTCAAGGAAGACGGCCGCTTTCCGGCGGCGCAGCAGGCAAATGTGGCCGTCGCATTATGGGCACTGGGGCGTGGGATCGCGGCGATGATCTCATCCCAGCCGGACCGTCGGCTCCCGCGGGAACTGGCCGATCAGATCGCGGCCGGAGCGAACTATCTGATCAATCACTCGGATCAGCCGAGAACCGCGCCCCGGCGGTCGTCAAGGCGAGTTTGATCTTGGCATTGTGGAACGCCGTTCGAATGGCTCTTTTTGCGGTTGGGCTGCAGACATAAGCGGCTTTGGGAGGCATCGGTGAGTAATGACATTGTCGGCGTACCCTGCTCGCGCAGCGCCGTGGGTGAAGAGTCGTTTAGAACGCAGTCTCAAGTTCAGCACGCGCCGAGCAATGCTTATGAATGACATTGCCGCTCGCACAAATCTGTACGCTCGCCTCGACGACGCCGCTCGCGTCGGCATGACGCTTGCCGTGTGGGCTGACACGCAGCCCGACCGCATTGCTGTTCACGATCCGTCGGGGCGGCTTCACTCCTTCGCAAAGGTGAACGCCAACGCCAATCGCCTCGCACGACTGCTGCGCAGCCGGGGCCTTAAGCCGGGCGACTCGCTAGCGCTCGTGTGCTCGAACCGTGCGGAATTTGTCGAGGTCCTGGCCGCCACGCTTCGCACCGGCATCCGATTGACGCCAGTCAACTGGCATCTGACCGCGGACGAGATCGCTTACATTATCCGCGATTGCGATGCGAAAGCCATCGTCGGCGATGCGCGCGTAGCCGCCATGGCCGAGGCTGCGGCGGCCTGCCCGGACGTTCTGCTCAAGCTCGCGGTGGGAGACGAAATCGAGGGGTTCGAATCGTATGACGACGCCCTTGCGCCGTACGACGACAGGGACATTCACGATCCGGTTCTCGGCAACGCCATGATGTACACGTCCGGCACGACGGGGCGTCCGAAAGGCGTTTTTCGTCCTGCACAGGCGATCGTACCTCCGAGTTCCTACGCACTGAAGGGCTATGATCCCGCGACATCGGTTCAGCTTTGTGCCGGGCCTGCATACCATGCAGCGCCGCTCGCATTTGACGTTCGTGCAGCCATGGGCGCCGGCGTTCCGCTGATCTTCATGGACAAGTGGGACTCCGAGCGCGTGTTGAAGACCATTGCTGAGAAGAAGGTGACGCACCTCCATCTGGTGCCGATCATGTTTCAGCGGCTGCTCGCGTTGCCGGACCATGTCAAAGCGAAGTACGACGTCGGCCACGTCAAATATATCGTTCACGGCGCCGCTCCATGCCCGCCCGACGTCAAATACGCGATGATCGAGTGGTTCGGCCCCGTCCTCAGCGAATATTATGCCGGGTCGGAAGGCGGTGCCGGCTTCACCATCTCGGCGGAGGAATGGCTGCGAAAGCCCGGCAGCGTCGGGAAGCGCCCCGAGGTGCTCAAGGTCCGAATCCTCGACGAAGCGGGGCGGGATCTTCCGAACGGACAGCCCGGCATGATCTATCAACAACTGCCGCCGGGCGGCGGGTTTACCTATTACAAGGATGAAAAGAAGACCCAAGCAGCCCGGGTGGACGATTTCTTCACGATGGGCGACGTCGGCTATTTCGACGACGAGGACTATCTGTTCCTCACGGGCCGCAATGCGGAGACTATCATCTCGGGCGGCGTCAATATTTATCCGCAGGAGATCGACAATGAGCTGATTAAGCACGAGGCGGTGGCCGACTCGTCGACAGTCGGTGTTCCGGATCCCGAATGGGGCGAGCAGGTTCGTGCCGTCATCATGCTGAAGCCGGGTTATGTGCCCTCCGACGAGTTGGCGCAGGACATCCTGAATTATGCCCGCAGCAGGCTCCCGGGCTTCAAGGTGCCGAAGAAGGTCGACTTCGTGACGGAACTGCCGCGTTCTGAGGCCGGCAAGATCCAGCGCAACAAGGTCCGCGCACCTTACTGGGCGGGCCGGGAGCGTCAGATATGAAGCCGGCCACATCGGACTTGTCCGGAAACACCGCGACTTGGGAGATCCAATATGACGGACATCGATGACACTGAATTGGAAGTCTTTCGTGCCGAGGCGCATGACTGGTTGTCGGCGAACTTCCCTCAATCGCTCAAGAACAGAGGAGCGATGATGCTGGTCGAGGGCCGGGGACCTACCGATCCCGACTATCTGGGCTGGAAGGCAGCGGTGGCGGAGAAAGGCTGGGGCGCGCCGACCTGGCCCGCGCAATTTGGCGGCGGTGGCCTCTCGCGCGAGAAGGCGCGGATTCTCCTGCAGGAGATGAGCCGTATCGGCGCGTGGAATCCGATCGGTGGAATGGGCATCTCGATGTTCGGCCCAACGCTTCTGGAATACGGCAACGAGAAGCAAAAGGCGGAACACATTCCATATATTACGCGCGGCGAACGGCGCTGGTGCCAGGGCTATTCCGAGCCCGGCGCGGGCTCTGATCTCGCGAGTTTGCGGACGCAGGCGATCGATAAGGGCGACCACTTCCTCGTCAACGGCCAGAAGATCTGGACCAGCGGCGCCCACTATGCCGATTGGTGTTTCTGCCTTGTCCGCACCGACAACACGCGGAAGCATGAAGGCATCAGCTTCCTCATGATCGATATGCGCACGCCGGGTGTCGAGGCGCGCCCGATCCGGTTGATTTCCGGTCATTCGCCGTTCTGTGAGACTTTCTTCACCGACGTAAAGGTGCCGAAGGGGAATCTGCTAGGCCCGCTCAACGGCGGCTGGACCATCGGCAAGCGGCTTCTTCAGTTCGAGCGCGACGGCCAGGGTGGCAATACGCGTGGAGCTTCCCTTCGCGGCGGCGACACGCGCTCCGTCGACGAGATCGCCAAGGCTTATGTCGGCGCGGACGCCAGCGGCCGCATTGCAGATGCCGATTTGCGCGTTCGCATTGCGGACCATGGCATGAACGTCGCGGCGATGCGGCTGACGCTTCAGCGTATGGCTGACGACGCCCGGTCCAATCAGGGGCCGTCCGCGGTCACCTCGATCTTGAAGAATGCCAATGTGCGCAACAACCAGGATCGCGCCGAGCTGATGGTCGAGATCATGGGATTCCAGGGTCTCGGATGGGAAGGCGACAGCTACTCGAAGAACGAGATCGATGCGACGCGCACCTGGCTTTCGGGCAAGGCCCAGTCGATCTATGGCGGCTCGAACGAAATTCAGAACAACATCATTGCCAAGCGGATTCTTGGCTTGCTCGATCACCAGTAGAGGTTGGAGAACACCGATGAGCGCTGCAGAGAAAATCGATACCGATCTCGAAGCCTTCCGCGCCGAAGCGCGCCAGTGGATCGAGCAGAACTTTCCACCGTCGCTCAAGCACAAGGGCGGCATGATGATGACCGAAGGCGGGGCCGCCGGCGGCGAGGATTTCGCGAAGTGGAAGAAGGTGATGGGGGATAAGGGGTGGGGCACGCCAACTTACCCTAAGCAATATGGCGGTGGCGGATTGTCAACGGCGCAGGCGCGCGTGCTGCAACAGGAACTGACCCGCGCCGGCGCGTTCAATCCGATTGGCGGGATGGGCGTGATGATGTTCGGCCCGACGCTTCTCGAATACGGCAATGAGGCACAAAAGGCGACGCATGTCCCTGGGATCGTGAAGGGCACCGTGTGGTGGTGCCAAGGCTATTCGGAGCCTGGCGCAGGCTCCGATCTGGCGAGCTTGCGGACCCAGGCGGTCGACAAGGGCGACCACTTCCTCGTCAACGGCCAGAAAGTCTGGACGTCTGGCGCGCAATATGCGGATTGGTGCTTCTGCCTCGTGCGCACCGACAACACGCGCAAGCACGAGGGCATATCCTTTCTGCTGATCGACATGAAGTCGCCGGGCATCGAGGTTCGCCCGATCAAGCTGATCTCCGGCAACTCGCCGTTCTGCGAGACCTTCTTCACCGACGTAAAGGTGCCCAAGGAGAACCTGATGGGACCGCTGAACGGCGGCTGGACCATCGGCAAGCGGCTTCTCCAGTTCGAACGCCAGGGTTTGAGCGCGGGAGCAGGCGGTGGTGCCGCGCGCGGCGGCGAGAACAGATCGCTCGACGTGGTGGCAAAAATCTATGTGGGCGCAGAAGGCAACGGCCGGCTGTCCGATGGCGACCTACGGGCGCGCATCACCAACCACATGATGGATCAGCGCGCGTTCATGCTCACGATCCAGCGCGCGATGGCGGAAGCAAAGGGAAATGCCTCCCCCTCCAACACAACCTCGATCATGAAGAACGCCGGCTCGCGGATCGGTCAGGAGCGCGCCGAGTTGCTGATCGAAATCATGGGCCATCAGGGTCTCGGCTGGGAGGGCAGCGGCTTTGCCAAGGACGAGCTCGAGACTGTCCGCGGCTGGCTCGGCGGCAAGGCAACGACGATCTTTGGCGGCTCCCACGAAATCCAGAACAACATCATCGCCAAGCGCATCCTTGGCCTCCTCGACCATCAATAACCAACACACTCGGGTGGAAATCCAATGGCAGTCTTGACAGAAGAACAATCGATGATCCGCGACGGCGCGAAGTCGTGGGTACAGGAGAAATCGCCCGTCACCGCCTTTCGCAAGCTGCGCGACAGCGGCAACCCCGACGGATTCGACCGCGCGGTGTGGGCCGAGATGGCGGAAATGGGGTGGGCCGGCATACTGATTCCGGAAGAATTCGGCGGCACCGGTTTGGGCTACGCCACGCTTGGCCTGGTGCTCGAAGAGACCGGCCGCACGCTCACGGCCTCGCCCCTGATTTCAACGGCGCTCACGGCCACGACGGCCCTGTTGCTGGCGGGCTCCGAGGCGCAGAAGGGAAAGTATCTGTCTGCGATTGCGGCGGGCGAGTTGGTTGCCACCTTGGCGGTTGATGAAGGTCCGCATCACGCTCCGGAGAAAATCGCGCTCAAAGGCGAGAAGGCGGGATCGGGTATCAAGCTGAACGGCAAGAAGACCTTCGTGCTTGATGGCAGCGTGGCCGATCTTATCATCGTCGCGGCGCGCACCTCTGGCAAACCAGGTGACAAAGGCGGTATTACGCTGGCGTTGGTGGATGGGAAGGCGCCCGGCCTTTCGCGCGAGGCGCTGAAGACGGTGGACTCTCGCGGCTACGCCAATCTGACGTTCGAGGATGTTGAGGGCGAAGTACTTGGCGCATTCGACCAAGGCCAGGGCGTCCTCGAAACGACGCTTGACCGTGCCCGCGCAGGCCTCGCAGCCGAGATGCTCGGCCACGCGGCGCAATCCTTCGATGTCACGCTCGAATATCTCAAGACCCGCGAGCAGTTTGGCCAAAAGATCGGAACCTTCCAGGCGCTCCAGCATCGCGCCGCGAAGATGTTCACCGACCTGGAGCTCGGACGCTCCTGTGTCGAAGGCGCGTTGGCGGCAATCGACCGCGACGCGAACGATGTGGCGCAGCTCGCCTCACTCGCCAAGGCAAAGGTGGGCGACCTGGTGCATCTCGTCTCCAACGAGATGGTGCAGATGCATGGCGGCATTGGCATGACCGATGCGCACGAGGCCGGTTTCTATCTCAAGCGCGCTCGCGCGCAGGAGGCGACTTTCGGCAACCAATCCTATCACCGGGACCGCTATGCCACGCTGCTGGGATACTAGGTCTTACGCCGGCGGGGCTGGCGCGAGCAACGCCGTCCGAGGTCGGCAGCTGTCAGGCAGTCGGTAGCCCAACTCGGGCATGGAGCGCGCTGTGCGAGAGCTTGATCCCGCTTTCCAAGCCTTCTTTCAGCGCCAAGCCGCTACTGTGCGTCCGGCGCCAGGCTCGCTGCCGCTGAGCGCGGTGCGCGCGGGGTATCGTGCGCAGCGGCAAGGCCTCAATGCGAACCCTCCGGCCGGTATCTCCGTGCGCGACCTAGTGATATCCCGAGACGCCGGACAGCTTGTCGTCCGTCTCTACGATCCTGGTGTGCGAGTCCTGTCCGGCCTGCTCGTATATTTTCATGGTGGAGGGTTCGTCATCGGCGATCTGGAATCGCACGATGCCCATTGTCGAAGGTTGGCAAGTGCGGCGGGCTGCAAAGTCCTCGCAGTGGACTACCGCTTAGCGCCGGAGCACCCGTTCCCAGCGGCCCACGACGATGCGGTATGGGCCACACGCTGGGCATTCGATCATGCCGCTGAACTGGAGATTGATCCCGGGCGAATTGCTGTGGGAGGAGATTCGGCGGGCGGCAATCTGGCCGCCTCGGTTGCGGTCGGCCTGATCGGAGATCCAAGCCGCCGATTGGCGTTCCAGCTTTTGCTCTATCCCGGCCTTTGGCCGGAGGAGGAGACGACGTCGCGGCGGGAGTTGGATGGCCCCGTACTAACCCGTGCGGGCCTGGCTTGGTTCGACCAGTGCCTCAAGGCGCAGGGGCACCCCCAAGTTCACAGGCTAAACCTAGAGCGGGCGGACGTCATCGGCGCTCCTCCCGGCTTGATCGTGACCGCCGGTTTCGATCCTCTGAAAGACGAGGGGCGCGACTATGCCGTGCGGCTGCGCGAAGCAGGGGTCGCGGTCCAGCACATCGAGTATCAGAGTTTGCCGCACGACTTCTTCGTCATGGCCGACATTTCGCCGGCCGTTTTTTCGGCTGTCGCTGAGATTGCCGGCATCCTTCAGAGCGCTCTCGCCGACGGCGCTTGCCGACGGTTCAACGACGCGACAGTGGAGAAGTAAACATGCCGATCTACTACCCCGACATCCTCGATCAGGGCACCAAGCCGCGTCCGTTCACCTATACGGACAAGGACGTCATGCTGTACGCCCTTGGCATTGGCATGGGCCGAGATCCTCTGAATCGAGACGAGCTGGCCTTCGTCTATGAGAAAGGCCTGAAGGTCGTGCCCACCGTGGCAACCGTTCTAGCCTCGGGCGCGGGGCGCGGCGAACCATTGCCACGCAGGGAAGGGCATCGGGAGAGTGCGCCGAACTTCCTGATGCTCGTCCACGGCGAACAAAAGGTCGAGTTGCACAAGCCGCTCCCACCGACCGGCACATTTACAATTCAAAGCCGGACGATCGGCGCCTTCGACAAAGGCAAGGACAAGGGCGCCGTTCTGGTCGGCCAGACGATCTGGACAGACGAGACTGGAGCCGAGATTGCTAAGCTAACGAGCTCTAGTTTTTGCCGCGGCGATGGTGGGTTTGGCGGTCCGTCGGAGGGCCAGCCGGAACCCCATGAGATCCCGTCTCGAAAGCCGGACATATCCATCGACTATGAAACACGACCCGACCAAGCGCTGCTCTACCGGCTGAACGGCGACCGTAATCCCCTCCACTCCGATCCGGACAGCGCCAAGCGGTCGGGTTTTCCCCGCCCCATCCTTCACGGTTTGTGTACATATGGCCTGACATGTCGAGCCGTGTTGCAGACAATCGTAGGATATGACTCGGACCGGATAGCAAGCCATCAGGCCCGCTTTTCGGCGCCGGTATTCCCTGGTGACACGGTTACTGTCGATCTGTGGAAGGACGACACCACGGTGTCTTTCGAAGCTCGAGTGAAGGAACGTGGAGCAACAGTCATTAAGAACGGCAAAGCGCTTTTGCGTTCGGCTTGACCTCCACAGGGAGCGCTCGACAACTGAGCGATTCTATCACAGGAGCCAGTAACGAGAGTATCTAACCCGCTCGATGTCTTCGAATCTCTTGGTGACGAAGTCGCCAGCGTAGCAGATTTGCGCTGTTTGGTTGCGTGCGCGGATTCGGGTGCTCTCTCGCGTGCTGCCAAGTTCCTCGATGTCGAGATTTCGACAGTAAGTCGCCGTATCAGCAAACTGGAAGATGAACTCGGTTTGACATTGTTCGAGCGGAACCATAGCGGCATCCGGCTTACCCGAGGCGGCAAGATAGCAGTTGAAAAAGCGCGCCGCATTCTTGCGGACGTGGAAGCGCTTGTGCGAACCAGTCGAAAGCATGCGGGTGGTGCGGAAGGTCAGATAATTCTTGGGGTTCGTGTTCCACCGATTGGAGGGGCTGCACAGGCGCTTCTGAGTTCTTGGCGCTCGGCCTTTCCGGACGTCAGCCTGAAGATAATGGATGGTAACGAACGGGATATTGCGCTGGGACTTGCAGAGCGGCGTCTTGATGTTGCCTTGGTTGGTGGTCACACAATATGGCCGCACGTTGCCGCGTGTCCGCTATTCCGAGAGAAACTCATCGTTGTCATTCCAGGCCAACATCGTCTCGTCGGGCAAGTTTCGGTGAGCTGGGAGGATGTCAGCCGTGAGACCATTCTCGTCCAAGGCTGGCCTGAGAATCAAACTCAACGAGAGTACTACGCGACGCTTGTCAGCAACGCTGCGCATTTCGAAGTTCACCAAGCAAGCAAACAAACAATTCTAGCGCTCGTACGGGCGGGCTTTGGAGTTACGCTCGCCACAGAGAGTCAAGTCGAGGGCCAGGCTCCGGGCATCGAATTTAGACCCGTAGAGGAGCCCAATGCTTGGCTCGAATTTGACTTAGTGTGGTTGCCTGAAAGCGAAAATCCAGTTGCGGGTCGCTTTGTGGCGTTCATGCGTGACGAGTCACGCGCCAGAGGATTTGTTTGAAGTTTTCCGCGTTCGTCGCGCTTTGGCAAACCCGCGATCCGTTGCCATGAATCGTTCCAGCATTGGCCCGATCAGTTTTGTGGGTTCCAACGGCTGCTGCCCGGTTTCCTTTGCGTGTGCGTCGGCATAGGCAAGCAGATTGCGATGGACAGCGGCGGGAAGTTCTATAGTGACGCGCACCGGCTTGTCGCTTTCGATTGGTCCTATCCTGAGATTGGCCATTGGGCGCTCCGTCAGTTGTTATAAGGCTCCAGCACTAGGTCGTGTGTGACCAGTACGTTGACCGGAAATCCGGGTCGGATGGTGATTGTGGGCTGTATGTTGAGAGATCGACCCACGATCTGCTCTCCGGTTTGATTTAAGCTCTGCGACGCGCCCTGCCGGATCGCCTGGGCGAGATTGTTTTCGCTATCGCTCGTTCCGGCTTCCGATCCGACGCTGAGAACTGTTGACAGAATTGCCGCCTCGAATAACGTGCCCCAGTGATTGTCCACCTCGTCTTCGAGGCCGGCATAACCTTCCTTGTCGGTGCCTGGCTGGCGCTCAAGTACGATGGACTTGCCGTTCGGCAGGATGAGGCGATTCCAGACGAGAAGCGCACGGGACTGGCCGAAGGTGATCTGTGCGTCGTACTGGCCGACGAGTTTCGCTCCTTGGGGGATGAGCAGGATCCTGCCTGTGGGTGTATCGAAAACGTCCTGCGTTACCTGCGCAGTGATTTCACCGGGCAGATCGGAGCGAAGACTCGTGATGAGTGCCGCCGGGATGACCGAGCCGGCCAGAACCACATCGGGGCTTGCCAAAGTCCCTAGACGATCGGGACTTTGGGTTTGACGGTCGGTCGGCTGGTTCAGAAACGCCAGCTTGTGATCCCCAGACGTGTCAGATGCTCCCGCTGCTGTGGGCGTGGCTGCACCAACAGAGCTCGTTGGTGCGGGAACCACCACTGAGGGTGCCGCATTCGTTGTCGCGAAGAGGTGACTGGTGCGCGCGGCCTCATGTTCCTGGAGCACCCGTTGCTGCTCAGGTGTCATCGCGCCGGCCGTCGGCATCCCCGGCGGTGCCACGCCGGCATTGAGCATGGGCTTGCCGAGATCACCGGGAAGCGGCGGTCCCAACCGCGGCGCGGCATGCGGCAAACCGGTGTAATCGCGGGGGAGGATTGAAAGTCCTTCGGGTGTCGAGCGGTTGGTGGTGTTGTAAAGTTCGGAGCCGCCGCCGGATTCATGTGGCCTGAACGCAAAGAACAACGCTCCGGCAATGCCGATGGCCGCCACACCGCCCAGTCCCAGCAGAACCTTGCGCGAAAGTCGCGTGACCGGCGCGCGATCCGACCGCAGGCGCATGGCGGACGGACGTGCCTGCACTGGTTCGTGCTCACCATTGGGTGCGCTCGCGCCGTGTTCGTCGTGCTCGCTGCTCATGTCGGCTTTCCATCGGTGCGAACGATGCGCACGATCGCCTGTGGATCGGCGCCCAGCTTGAGTTCAGCCGCGGCAAAGAGCCGATCCACGATCATGTAATTGCCGCGTACGCGGTAATTGACCAGTTGGCCTTCGCCTTGCGGGCCAATGACCCAGAGTGGGGGCATTTCGCCTTGCGCGATCCCGCTCGGAAACTCGATGAACACCTGCCGTCCATCGTCGAAGGCGCGCAGCGGGCGCCAGGCGGGATTGTCGCCCTCAAGGCGATAGCGGAAGTTCAGGCTGTTGATGTCGATGCCGGACGCGACCGGCGCCGCCGTGTCGGCACTCGCGTTCTGCCCGCGCAGCGCGATGAGTTGATCTTGCGGATAGGCCCAGGAGACCGACGCCATATAGGTCTTCTCGTCAGAGCGCAGTTCGAGATGGTAGGTGCGCCGATCGGTGTTGATGACCAAATTGGTCGTGAGGTTAGGTGCGGTGGGTTTGAGCAGGATGTGAATGCGCTTGCCCGTAACCGTGCCGCTCTCGGTATCGCCGATCACCCAGCGGACTGTATCGCCAGCGGCGACGGGGCCTGTACCCACCAATTGTTCTCCGGGTTCGAGCGCGATGTCGCTGATCTCGCCCGGTGCGGCATAGACCTGATAGAGCGCGCCTTCTGAGAAGGGATAGATCTGCACCGCATTGATGTAACCCGCTCGTGTGGGCTGAACGCGCGCAGCATTGTTCGCGGCGGCCACGCGCAATTGAGGATTGGCCGGTTCGTGAACGGCCGGCACTTTTCCCGGCAGCGGTTTGAGCTGTCCGGGAAGGGGAAGCAGACGCGGCACTTCCACCACTTGGACCGGCTTCGGCGGATCGGACTGCTGAACTGCCGCAACAGGCTTGTCGTCGTAACTGATCAGCGGCGGCGTCCAGGTCGAGCAGGCGCCGAGAGAAACGGATGTCAGTAAAAGAATAGACAGTGTGCGCATTAGCCGAGCTCCTTGGACCAGTTGAGGGCGTGGACGTAGACGCCGAGCGGATTCTTCTTGAGCCGGTCGGCGTCCGTTGGGGTCTGATTGACGATGGTGAGGATGGCGCTCCAGCGTTCAGTGGAAGCGAGCGTATCGTCCACATAGCGGCGTTCGATCCATTCCACCCGGAAGCTGTCGTCGGAAGCGCGGATCACGCTCGCGACATCGACCGAAACCTGTTCCTTGCCGATCTTGGTGAAGGGATCGCTGGTGCGCGCGAAGTCGTTAAGCGCGAGCGCGCCTTTGTCGGTGACGTAATTGTAGGCATCGAGCCAGTTCTGCCTGAGCACGATGGGGTCGGCGGGAATGCTGCGCACTTCGTCGATGAAGTGCGCCAAGTGCCAGGCGATCTGCGGATCGGTGGGCCGATAATCGGCGGTGGCGGGCGCGACGGCTTGGGCTTGGCCAAGCTTGTCGATCTGAACCACCCATGGTGTGATCGTGCCGCGTGCTGATTGCCAAACAAGACCGACAGCAAGACCACCGCTCATCAGCAGCGCGCCGAAAAACGCGAGTCGCCAGTTCTTGGCTTGCACGCGCGCAGAGCCGATGCGTTCATCCCAGACCTGACCGGCCTTCTGGTAGGGCGTCTCTGGAACCGGTGTCGTGCCGTACCGCACAGTGGATCTTCGAAACATTGTTCACTCTCCCTCAGAAAGATCGACGGAATGGCCGCTGCCGCTTTGGTCGCCGGAGCGCAATGTGTTGCTGGCAGCCTGCACGCCATGACTCATGGTTTGTTGGCGGCGCATGCGTTGCGCCCATGGCGGCGGCGAACCAGCACCCGGCGGCTGGGGGCCACCGCCGGGTGCTGGGCGCTGAGTCGCGGCTGCGGCACCGGCATTAAAGCTGGAGCGCAGATTGGACGCGGCCCGACGCAAGGGACTGGCAGCTGCGGAGACGCCTGCTTGGGCGACGCCCGCCAATCCACCAGTGCGATAAGCAGCAGACGCACCGCCGGAGACGCTTGCAGCGGAATGCGCGGCCCCGGAGATCGCGCTGCCCGCTGCGCGCGCTGCGCCAACGCTTCCGGCGATCCCGGCAGCGCCTAGTCCGGCGGCGGCAAGGCCTGTGCCTATGGCAGCTCCGGCACCCAGTTGCGGGCCACCGGCAATCAAGCCGTTGGCAATACCCGGCCCAAAGATAGAAAGGCCAAGCAATGACAAGCTCGCCAGAATGAGTGTCAGCGCGTCGCTGATAGTGGGCGGGTTGTTGAAGCCGCTCGTAAACTGACCAAAGATGTTCTGGCCGATGCCGATGATGACGGCGAGCACGAGGATCTTCACGCCACTCGACACGACGTTGCCCAAGACTTTCTCGGCGAGGAAGGCTGTGCGGCCGAAGAGGCCAAAAGGCACAAGCACAAATCCAGCAAGCGTGGTGAGTTTGAACTCGATCAGGCTGATGAAGAGCTGGATGGCGATGACGAAGAAGCTGAGGACGACGATCAGCCATGCGATCAAAAGGATCATGATCTGCACGAAGTTCTCGAAGAAGCTGGTGAAACCCAGCATCTTGGTGATGGAATCGAGGATGGGTTTGCCGGCGTCGATGCCGACCTGGGCGAAGTGGCCGGGCTGAAGCAGCTGAGCCTGGGACAGCGAGCCGCCTCCCGCCTTCAGGCCCAGCCCCGCGAACGAATTGAAAACGATTTCGGCCAGATTGTTGAAGTTGCCGAGGATGAAGGCGAAGACACCTATATATAATGTCTTCTTGATGAGCCGGGCGATGATGTCCTCGTCCGGCGCCATGGCCCAGAAGAGCCCGGCCAGACAGATGTCGATCCCGATCAGCACGCCCGCCAGCCAGCGCACATCGCCTTGGACCAGGCCGAAGCCGGAGTCGATATACTGGGTGAAGGTGCCCAGGAACGTGTCGATGACGCCGGTGCCGTTCATGGCTTGGGTGCCTTGTCGGGGTGGTCGCCGAAGAAGCGCCGGCGGTTTTCCGCCCAGGCCGCGATGCAGCTTTGGTCGTTCTCCGCCTTGGACCCGAGAGAGTTGCAGCGGATGAGATCGCGGGTGAGCGCGTCGTCCGGCATGGCGCTCAATCTGTTCTCGGGAGGCGGCGCCCACGTGTGGTGCGCGCGCCGTTCCAGCGTGATCGCGCCGGCAACTAGCCCGATGGCGACGCCCAGATAGATCGTTGCCGGACCGACACAGCCCCAATTGACGAACCGCGCACGCATCAGTGAAACATCGCCACGTTGCCGGGCTGATAGCCCGCGCCGTAATTGAGGAACTGCGTGTTCTGTGTCTGCACCTGTTCCTGGGTCTCGATCGTGCGCGCACCGTCGAGACTCTGCGCGCGGGCAATGGCCGTCATGACGGCGGTGAGATCCGCCAATTGCTTTGTCAGAAGCGCGATGAGCTGATTGCTGGCTTGGGTAGCCTGCAACGCGCCGGTGGAAGACTGGCTGGCGTTCACCAGCGCATCGATCTGCGTGTGGGTGGTGCCCAGGCTCTGAACGACACCGGCCTGCACCTTCATCGCGTCCTGATAGGCGGCGAGCGCGTTCTGCCAGCGGGATTGGGCATCACTCATAAGCTGGGTCGACGAAGTCGATCCCGAATAACGCGTGGGATAGGTCTGGCTGAAGGTGCTGTTGATGCCGTTCACGTCGTAGGAGACGCGCTGCGCCTGGCCGAGCAGGGAGGTTGTCTGGTTGATCGACTGGTCGATCGAGCTCAGTGACGAGAAGTTCAGATTCTGAAGATTGCGCGCCTGATTGATCAGCGACGTCGCCTGGTTCTGCAGCATTGTCAGCTCGTTGGTGACCTGCTGCAATTCGCGGGCGGCGGTCATGACGTTCTGCACATGGTTGAGCGGATCGTAGACCGTCATCTGCGCAGCGGCGGGCGCGCTCAGTGCGATAACCAGTACAGCAACGCCGGTCAGAAGTGCGTTGCGGAAGCCATTACGAGACAAGCGAGGACGTTTCATGTGGTGGTCTCCTTTTGAAAAAGCATGGGAAGAGCCCAATCGAGGCCCTTGTGGCGCAGCCACGCGGCGGCAAAGCCGGCGCGGCCGTGTTCGGCAAAGATCTTGGCGATGGCGGTCTGATCGGTTTTGGACGATGCAGCGGTGAAGGCGAGGGCGACTTCGGACAGGCCGAGTTCGAAGAGCCGATTGCCGCGCCGCGACTGGCAGTAATAGTCGCGCTTGGGCGTGGCGCGCGCGAGGATCTCGATCTGACGATCATTGAGACCGAAGCGGCGATAGATGGCAGCAATCTGCGGCTCGAGCGCGCGTTCATTGGGCAAGAGGATGCGCGTCGGACAGCTCTCGATAATCGCGGGCGCAATCGCCGAACCGTCGATGTCGGCGAGCGATTGCGTGGCGAAGATAACGCTCGCATTCTTCTTGCGCAGCGTCTTCAGCCACTCGCGCAACTGATCCGCGAATCCTCGATCATCCAGTGCCAGCCAGCCCTCATCGATGATGAGAAGCGTCGGCCGTCCGTCGAGCCGGTCGCCAATCCGATGAAACAGATAGGACAGCACGGCCGGCGCCGCGCCCGCACCGATCAACCCTTCGGTCTCGAAGGCTTGGATGTCGGCGGTGCCCAGATGCTCGAACTCGCCATCCAGCAAACGGCCCCACGGTCCGCCGACCGTGTAGGGCTGCAATGCCTGCTTCAGCGCATTCGACTGAAGCAGCACCGACAGACCGGTCAGCGTGCGCTCGGCCGCAGGGGCCGAGGCCAACGAACTGAGCGCGGACCAGATGTGCTCCTTAAGCTCCGGCGTGATGGTGACGGTCTCCCGCGCGAGGAGCGCCGCGACCCATTCCCCAGCCCAGGCGCGCTCACCCGGATCGTTGACCTGTTCGAGCGGCTGCAGCGACACGGGCTCGGTCGCGTCTTCCGCCAGCGCGCCGCCGAGATCATGCCAGTCGCCGCCCATGGCGAGCGCCGCAGCGCGGATCGATCCGCCAAAATCGAAGGCGAACACCTGCGCACCCGCATAGCGGCGGAATTGCAGCGCCATGAGCGCGAGCAAGACGCTCTTTCCGGCGCCGGTCGGGCCGACGATGAGCGTGTGTCCGACATCACCGACATGCAGTGAGAAGCGGAAAGGTGTCGAACCTTCGGTGCGTGCGAAGAAGAGGGGCGGGCCGCCGAGATGCTCGTCCAGCAAAGGCCCAGCCCATACCGCCGAAAACGGCATCATATGCGCCAGGTTTAGCGTCGAAATCGGCGGCTGCCGCACATTGGCATAGACATGACCGGGCAGGCTGCCCAGCCAGGCTTCCACCGCGTTCACACTCTCGCGGATGCTGGTGAAGTCGCGGCCTTGGACGGCCTTCTCGACAAGGCGCAGACGTTCTTCGGCAATGCGCGGATCGTTGTCCCAGACGGTGACAGTGGCGGTGACATAGACTTCGCCGACCAGATCGGAGCCGAGCTCCTGCAGGGCCGCATCGGCATCGAGTGCCTTGTTGGACGCGTCGGAATCCATCAGCACCGAGGCTTCGTTGGTCATCACCTCCTTGAGGATCGCCATGATCGATTTGCGCTTGGCGAACCACTGCCGGCGGATCTTGGTCAGCACTTTCGTCGCGTCGGTCTTGTCGAGGCAGATCGCGCGCGTCGTCCAGCGATAGGGAAAAGCGAGCCGGTTGAGATCGTCGAGCAGGCCGGGCCAGGTTTGCGACGGAAAGCCCATGATGGTGAGGGTGCGCAGGTGCGCCGTGCCCAGCCGCGGCTCAAGACCGCCGGCGAGATCCTGATCGGCCAGGATTGCGTCGAGATACATCGGCACCTCGGGCACGCGCACGCGCTGATGCTTGGTCGATATGCAGGAGTGCAGGTAGGTCAGCGTGCCGACATCGTCGAGCCAGCCCGATTCCGGCATGAAGCCTTCGATCAGCGCGAGCACGCGATCGGTGCGATCGACGAAGCCGATCAACGCCGCGCGCCAATCGGCACCTTGATTGGCGCGCCCTTCGTAAAGCCAGTTTTCGGCCTTTGCCGCGTCTTCGGCGGGCGGCAGCCAGACCAGCGTCAGGAAATACCGGCTCTCGAAATGCGTGCCTTCTTCCTCGAACTGCGCGCGGCGTTCGTCGTCGACCAGACGCGAAACGGGATCGGGAAATTGGCTCTGCGGATAGCGGCTGGCAGGATCGCGCTGCGCTTCGACGAAGATCGCCCAGCCAGAGCCGAGACGCCGCAACGCATTGTTCAGCCGCGAGGTGATGGCCACAAGTTCCGCGGGCGTGGCGCTGTCGAGGTCCGGTCCACGAAACTTCGCCGTGCGTTGGAACGATCCGTCCTTGTTGAGGACGACGCTTTTGCCGACGAGCGCGGCCCATGGCAGGAAGTCGGCGAGGCGTTGGGCTTTGTAGCGGTATTCGGAGAGGTTCAGCATCGGATGAACCTCACGCGGCCAAATGCGATGGATAGCGCAGATGCCGGCGCACCACGTCCACGAAATCCGGATCGCGCTTCGCCGCCCACACTGCCGCCAAATGGCCGATAAGCCAGAGCACCGCACCGACGATCCAGAGCCGGAGACCCAACCCAACAGCCGCCGCTAGCGTCCCGTTCAGGATGGCGACCGAGCGCGGTGCGCCACCGAGGAGAATCGCTTCCGTCAGCGCGCGATGGACGGGTGCGTAGAAGCCGGGCACGGGTTCGTCGGTGAGCATCAAACGAGCGCTCCGCCGCCGAACTGAAAGAAGGTCAGGAAGAAGCTCGACGCGGCGAACGCGATCGACAGGCCGAACACGATCTGGATGAGCCGGCGGAAACCACCGGATGTTTCGCCGAAGGCGAGGGTCAGGCCGGTCACGATGATGATGATCACCGACACGACCTTGGCGACCGGACCCTGGATGCTGTCGAGAATTTGCGAGAGCGGTTGCTCCCACGGCATGTTGGTGCCGGCGGCATAGGCCGGTGCCGTAACAAGAACAGCGCTCGCAAAAATCGCGGCATGAAGCAGATGCGCGCGGATGCGACTGAAATACAAAATCATGCGGAGTCTCCTGCTGGGGTGAGGTGGTAGTCGCCGGTAGGCCCAAGGCCTTCGACCTGCGCCAGTTCTGCGAGATGACGGGCGGAACCGCGGCCCGCGAGAACTGCAATCACGTCGATGGTCTCGGCGATCAGTGCGCGCGGCACGGTGACGACGGCTTCCTGGATGAGTTGTTCGAGCCGGCGCAGCGCGCCGATGGCAGAGCCCGCGTGCAGCGTGCCGACGCCGCCGGGATGACCCGTGCCCCAGGCTTTCAGAAGATCGAGGGCTTCCGCGCCGCGCACTTCGCCAATGGGAATGCGATCAGGCCGCAGGCGCAGCGACGAACGCACGAGGTCTGACAGCGATGCCGCGCCGTCCTTCGTGCGCAATGCGACCAGATTCGGCGCCGCGCATTGCAGCTCGCGCGTATCTTCGATCAGCACGATGCGATCCGAGGTCTTGGCCATCTCGGCAAGAAGCGCGTTGACCAGAGTCGTCTTGCCAGTGGACGTACCGCCCGCAACGAGCACGTTCTTGCGGGCCGCAATGGCTGCCCGAAGAATATCCGCTTGGTCGGCGGTCATGATGCCGGCTTCGACGTAGTCGGCGAGGGTGAAGACGGCGACGGCAGGGCGGCGGATCGCGAAACATGGTGCCATCACGACGGGCGGCAGGAGGCCTTCGAAGCGTTCGCCAGTTTCCGGCAGCTCGGCGGAGACACGCGGGGCGTTCGCATGAACTTCGACACCGACATGATGCGCAACAAGGCGCACGATCCGCTCGGCATCCGTCGCCGGAATGCGCACCATCGTATCTTCGAGACCACCAGAAAGCCGATCGACCCAGAGCTTTCCATCCGGATTGAGCATCACCTCGACGATCGAGGAATCTTCGAGAAAGCCTGCGATGGCCGGGCCGAGCGCGGTGCGCAGCATGCGTGTGCTGCGGGTTCTAGCCTCGGACCGGAAGGATTGTGTGTTCACGCTGGACCCCAAATTTGCGACGCGCAAACCGCGTCTTCGATGGGATCGAGTAGAAAGAGCGGCTTTCAGGCGAAGGCAACAAGCGTGTTGTTGCCGTCGTAGTGTGGCGTGGAGAGACAGGGAATGGGCGAGTTGGAAATTGGCCACGCGTGAGTCAGCCGCGTGTAAAAGCCGTTTGTCAGATGGCAATATGATCGGTGTTCGTGCGCTGGCGCGATGGGGCGAAGACTGGCGGGAGAAAGTCGATCAGTCTTTCGATTCGGATGTCGCGGAAGAAGCCTCGATCTCGCGGGTGATTTCGTCGAGGAGACTGGTGCCGTGGCTGAGGCGGCGGCCGACTGCCTCGATAAATCCTTCATAGCGTTGACGGCCCTTCGCCTGGGCTGCCTTTTGCGTCGTATCGGGCAGTGGTGGCGTATGGGTCAACCAGAAGCGGATGAACAGCGCGAGCGTCTCGTTGGTGATAGTTGAATGGCGTTCCAACCGCTCGATCGCGCGGGTCATGCGATCAAGCCGCCGTGCGAGGGCGGCTTCAAGTCGATCGGCGCCGTCCGGCGACAGAAACGAATCCAGTGCGATTTCCACGATCTGCACGCGCGACACGCGTTTGGCCGTCGCGTAATCGTCGAGCCGCGCGGCCAGTTCGTTGGGCAAGCGGAATGTGTGCTTTCCGCGCATGACCTACATTCCGAGACGATCGGCGGGATCGAGCGGTGTCTGACGCGCGGCATTGCGAACCTGCTGATCGAAACTCGGCTGTACCGGTGGTCCGGTGTCGTCGCCGTCGTCGCCCAGTTCGAACTCATGCACTGGGTTTGGCGGAGCGGCCGTGATGTCTTCGTGTTCGGGCAATTCCGGTTCGCGTCTCAAACCGCCATTGGCGGTGTCGGCTTCGGCCGTTGCCGTGGGAGCTGCGATGAGATTCGTCCAGGGACTAGCCGTCGGCTCCTTGGGCAAAGACGGCTTGGGCGGTGACGTGACAACTGATGAAAGTCGGGGCGGGGGAAGTATCCGCTCCTTCAGGCGCCGATCTTGATAGTAGCGAACCTTTTTGGCGCGGATCGGCGGACAGCCTGACACCAAGACAATCTCGTCGGAGGTTGGCAGCTGCATGATCTCGCCAGCCGTGAGCAGCGGCCGAGCCGTTTCCTGTCGCGATACCATCAAATGACCAAGCCACGGGCTGAGGCGATGACCGGCATAGTTCTTCATCGCCCGCAATTCGGTGGCGATGCCGAGTGCGTCAGAGACCCGCTTCGCGGTGCGCTCATCGTTCGTTGCGAAGCTCACCCGCACGTGACAGTTATCAAGGATGGAATTGTTCTGGCCGTAGGCCTTCTCGATTTGGTTGAGCGATTGCGCGATGAGGAAGGCTTTGAGTCCATAGCCCGCCATGAACGCCAAAGCGCTCTCGAAGAAATCCAACCGGCCTAGAGCCGGGAATTCGTCGAGCATCAGAAGCAGCCGGTGCTTGCGTTGCTTGGCGTCCAATTCTTCCGTCAGGCGCCGACCGATCTGGTTCAGGATCAGCCGGATCAACGGCTTTGTTCTGGAGATATCGGACGGCGGCACGACCAGGTAGAGCGTTACAGGTCTGTCGCTTTCCACCAAGTCTTCGATGCGCCAGTCGCATCGTCGGGTAACTTTCGCAACGACAGGATCGCGATAGAGACCGAGAAAGCTCATGGCGGTAGAGAGCACGCCGGATCGCTCGTTCTCCGATTTGTTGAGCAGTTCGCGCGCGGCGCTGGCGACGACAGGATGAACGCGTCCATTGCCGAGATGTGGCGTGTTCATCATCGCCCATAACGTCTTCTCGATGGTGCGTCGTGGGTCTGACAGGAAATTGGCAACGCCGGCCAGCGTCTTATTCTCTTCAGCATAGAGGACGTGGAGGATCGTGCCGACGAGCAGTGAATGGCTGGTCTTCTCCCAGTGGTTTCGCCGCTCAAGCGCGCCTTCGGGATCGACCAGCACATCCGCGATGTTTTGCACATCACGCACTTCGCGCTCACCGCGGCGTACTTCCATCAGTGGATTGTAAGCGGCGCTTGCGGCATTGGTGGGATCGAACAACAAGACGCGACCGAATCGCTCGCGCCAGCCGGCTGTCAGTGTCCAGTTTTCGCCCTTGATGTCATGCACGATGGCTGAGCCCGGCCAAGTCAACAGAGTTGGAACGACGAGGCCGACTCCTTTGCCGGATCTGGTTGGCGCAAAACACAACACATGCTCCGGACCGTCATGGCGCAAATAGCTGCCGTGCAATCGGCCGAGCATAACGCCATCGGGATGCAGTAAATCCGCGGCGCGAATTTCCTGCGACGTGGCCCAACGTGCCGAGCCATAGGTGATGGTGTGCTTGGCTTCGCGGGCACGCCACACCGACATGGCGATCGCAACGGCAAAGGCAGCGATACCGCCTGCGCCGGCGATGTACCCGCCTTCGACAAAAACCTCGTGCGCATAGGCGTCGAACGAGAACCACCACCAGAAGAAGGCCGGTGGCAGGTAGACGGGCCAATCGAACAGTTCGAACCATGGTGGGCCGAGTTCGGGCTGGAAGGCGAGCTGCCATGCGGTCCACTCCGTCGCTCCCCAAACGAAGGCGAGAGCGACGGAACAGACGACGACAACTTGGCCCCAGAGAATTTTTGTCGCGGACATGAGAGCGAGATCGCGCGGGTTCAGTCGCGGCGCAAGGAAAAATTAGCAACGGGCGAAAATTAGGGTAAGCGGGCGTGGAAATCGGCGTCCGCCCAGATGCCTCGGTGAGTATTTCGGGTATTTAGATGGCATAACTCCGAGGACTGACCGTCTAGAAGCCGGTCAGGTTGCCTCATCCACCTCGCCTGAATCACGCTGCAGCTCGGTTGCGCAGCGACGCGATGATATTGTCCAACCGCCGCAGTAGATCGTCGTAGGTCAGGATATCAATCATGTTGGCATACTTGCGCTTGATGATCTCCAGGTCGAGCTGCTGGCTCGCGTCCAGCGCCGGCGACCCGTTCGGCCGTCGGTCACGGCCGAGAATGATCATTGCCTTGGGGCTGGTAATGCGGATTTTCATGCCAGACGGCAACTTGCGGGCGTGGCGTTGGGTGAGCGTCTTCTCGCCGACCAAGCCCCACTTGGATAGGTGGAACAGGTATTTCTCCGCCTGCATGATGCTGCCTGAGAGTTCTTTAGTTGGGATGTAGTTGTCACGATATGGAGTGCGGCCCAATAGGGCGTCGTCGAATGGCTTCTTGATTTCGATGACGTCGATGTTACCAGCCGCGTCGATCAGCGCCAGATCGATGAAGCGGTCCTTGGTGGCCCCTGGCGTCGAATAGGCGTCCACTACCTTCACATTCGATAGGACCGCCACGTATTTGGGGAAGATCAGCAGCAGGAAGTTGACGATCATCTTCTGCCAGTCGCCTTCGGACCGCGTGCTGCTGTCTCGCAACCATTCTGCGATGGTGTCGCGGATGTAGACGTACTTCTCGATCTCGGCCTGTAGCAGCTCTGGCTGCGCAAGAGCCGCGGCGGTCATTGTCGAGCGCCGACGGTTCAAATAGGCCTCGTACTGCGCCCGTGCGTCCTTCAGGGGCGTAATGTAGTCGCCAATAACGGTCGCCACCCTGGCGGCGGCGTAGCGGTTGAGTTCGCCGGTGTTGGGGAATTTGCTCAACAGCGCCTGAAAATCGGGAATCGGAATGGCCCCCATCCGGCTTCCGCCGACGATGATTGGCTGATCGGCATCGATGAGATCTGCGATCTTGCGGAAGATGGAGATATTCCGCTCGGCGACGAAGACTTTGCGCTCCAGATGCAGGCCCGCCTCGGCGATGAGCACTGGGTTGTCAATATCGAGAATCCGACCTTCGATATGGAAGTAGCCGTCGTGGCGCGTGGCGAAGCGGAACTGATACCGAAAGTCTTCGAAGTCGTTGTCCTGGGAGGGCTCGTCGGGCTCGGCGACTAGGTCCTGGCGCTCGAACGTGAAGACCCGGCTGAGAGTGACGATGCCGTGGTCACGCAACTCCTGCCAGACCCATCCATTGCCTGGCTGTTCGGCCCGGTAGGTCAACACCACGTCCGATGCGGAAATCACGAAATCAAGCAAGGTTCAGTCCCCCGGCGGCTGCCCCTATATTAGCGCCGTACCAGTAAAGGTCCGCATGCCGTCCGCGTGACCGAGCGTGTGCTGCGACTGATATGCAACGCTCAAAACGACGCCGGCAACAGCTTCGCCCACCTTCTTTCTGACACTCGAACGAGCTGACGGCATCCGGACCGATCCAACCCCCTCAGGGGGCGACTGAGGCTAAATCCGACGCAAAATGAACGATGAGGCGTCGCCGCAGTCAACCGATCGGTTGTCCGCACGTATCTGGAGAAAATGCTTAGAGTCCCAGACCGCGCTTCCGGCCCAAGGTCCAATCAATTCCATTTGCCGTGGCAATGCCGCGGACTTCTTGCCCCAGATGTTGTTCCAGTGCCGGCCGCCACGGCACGAGTTGAAACCCCAACCCATCATCGATCATCGCGAAGCGCCCCGTGGCGAGCGTGATGCGTTGGCTGTAAGTGCCAGAGACGGGTTGCCCGTCCACGAGCGGCTGATGCGTCAGCCCATGCTCGGCGGCAAGCTTGGCTGCCGCCTCATCGATCTCACGTCGGCGCAAGGTCGCGAGAAGATCGCGCGCAAAAAGTACACGCCGTCCTTGCCGGCGCGCCAATCCCTCTTCGACGAGATGGTCGGTGCGAGCGGACATCGCTGCGCGGACGTCGGCGCCGAAACCGGCATTGGCTATCGGCGGATCGCGCGTCAGCAATTGCCGATCAATCCAGGTCGCCCCGGGTGCTGTGACCTGTGCCTCGATCGTCAGATCGGATCGGATGGCGAGCGCCAAACGCTTGCGGCCTTTGTCGTCTTCATATGCACGCGTCTCGACCACCGCGCCGGGAACAGCATCGCCGGTCATTTCAAGATCGGAGAACCTCAGATGATGGGTGCGCCCGTCGACGCCCTCGATGACGGCGTAGGCGGTGCCATTTAGTTCATCGTGAAGGCCACGGCGAGCGAGGCGTCCCACGATCGGTTCGGCTGGTGCGCCCGGATGGAGCGCGAAGCCGGATACATCGGGTTCGCGGCCTGCATCGGTCATCGCATTGTGCATCGTCTTGATGATGTCGCCGCGGATAGAGAGGTCGCGCAGGGTCTGCTCCAGGCCCGGCTTCAAGGTCCATTGCCCCGGCGCGATCTGTTCGGCCAGACCCAGTCGATCCAGTTTCTGAATCCGGCCGGCCAGGAGGCGGCGCAGCTCTGGGTCTTCGTCCGGCGCGCCGGGTCTCAGATCGACGATGCCGCCATTCTCGTCGGCGGTGTCGCGCAGGGCGCGATCGAAGTTCGTCCAGCGTTCACCCTGAACGTCCTTTTCCAAGGCCGATTGGATTTCCCGCTCGCTGCGCGGGCCTAGCTCCAACCCGACGAGCTCGGCCGCACGAAGCCGGAAGCCGCGGCTGATATAGTCGCGGCTGATGACGAGATCCTTGCCGTTGGCGAGCTTGCCGCGAACCAGGACGTGAATGTGCGGATTGTCCGTGTTCCAGTGATCGACCGCGACCCAGTCGAGCCTGGTGCCGAGATCGTGTTCGACCTCCTTCATCAGCTTGCGCGTGAAGGTCTTGAGGTCCGCCATAGCTGGTGCGTCTTCGGGAGAGACGATGAAGCGGAAGTGGTGCCGGTCGTCCTCACAGCGCTCTGCGAACGCCTTGGTATCCGCCTCGTCAGACTGGGCGCCGAACATACGGGCGTCTTGGCCGTCGCGCGTGACGCCCTCGCGCTTCAAATAGCCGATGTGCTTGGCGAGCGGGGCGGACCGGAACTTCGATCCTTTGTGCCGGACGACGCGGGCCTTCACGACCACGCGCCGTGACGGAGACTTCAGCCCAAGCGACCGCGCCGCTCTGCCGCCGCGCCCGAAGGTCGACCGGCCTCCGCCGCGGCCACCGCCGGCGAAGCGTGAGCCGGTATGGCCCGCCTTCTTCGCGGCCCGCATGACCTGCGCGACATAGCTCTTCGATTTGTGAGCGCCTTTGTTGCCATTGCGGATGCGGCCAGGGCGAACACGCAGATCGTCATCGCGGCTAGCCATCGCATAGCATCGCGCGTTCGGATGGGTGGCTGGCATCTAAGTCTTTGAATATCCGCGATGACGGATCGATGAGGCTGGCTGGATGCGTCGCGTTCGCGTGCGCAAGCGTCTGCACCACAACGACAATCCACGATCCGCCAAGGACGCTTTTATCTCGCGCTCTTTTGGTTGGTTCGTGTGGATGGTTGGATGTGCTGCTGAAATCGATTTCGGATTGGTGGTCGGGAGCGTTGGAGAAGCGCACAGTGCTCACCGCTGATCGGACATACGGACCGGCACGAACAGTCCGTTGGACTTCGGAGACAGCGCAAAATTCTTTGTCGCCGTCGTGTTTTCGGATGCAGTCGGACTCTGTGCATTGATTGACGACGAGGCTGTTGTCGCCGATGTCGTAAACAGGCTTGCCGCGCGCCAGTCTGATGGGACACGCAGGGGAGGCAATGCGCTGCCGATCTGCAAATCCGGCAACATCTGCGCCAATGTCGAAACGTAACGCTTGGTCTCGTCGCGCAGCGGCCGAAGGCCAGCCAGATAATCTTGAAACCGCTTCGGTCCCGCATTGTAGGCCGCAAGAAAGCTCGATGCGCCAAAGCGGTCGAACAATTCTCGCAGATACGCCGCGCCACCCAGAATATTGTCATGCGGATCGAACGGATCGTTGCCGAGGTGATACTGGATGCGCAGCGCCGACCACGTGTCGGGCATCAATTGCATGAGCCCTATTGCGCCTTTGGGCGAGACGGCGTGCGGATTGCCGGCGCTCTCAACCGTCATAACGGCGCGCAACCAGGAGCCTGGAATGCCGAAGCGCTGCGAGGCTTCAGCTATGAAAGTCGAATACGAATTGGGAGCGACAACAGGTGCGGCAGGCGGGACACCAGCCTGAGCGCCGTCACAGTAGATCGACAGAGCGAGCACGGTCACGCTGGCCATGCACACCAATCTCGGGGCGAACCAATGGCAGACGGAACGCCACAATGGCGACGATCGGACGGCCGAAACGGAATGAGGGCCGGACCGTCGTGAGACGGATAGAGAGGCGGTGATTGAGCGAACACATTGCATGGTCAAGGCTCCGAGATAATCCATAGAGGTTCGGCGCGGGCGGTGATAGTGTTTGCGGACAACACGCCGAAATACCGCCCGTCGAACGAATCTGGGATCGCCGAATTGAGAAGAAACACTTCGCCGGCGCGCAGCGTCCGGCAGCCCTGCCAGCGCGGCAATGTTCTGCCGCGCGAGTCACGCTTGCGCGCCAGCGCGGCGATGCGGCCGTCGATCGTGACGCGATCCGCGAAGCGGCAGACCTTTTGACCATCGAGCGCCGCAATGTGTTTGAGAAGAGGCACGCCCGATGGCAGATAGGCGCGCAGCGCTGCGAAGCGCGCGAGCGATTCCGGCGGCATGACGGCAACCAACTCGCCGGCATGCAGCGGCAGTGCAGGGTGTAACAGATAGAGGCCGCGCGGTGCGCTGGCGCTGGCATTCCAGAGCAGGAGTTTCGGAAGGAGCGGGAACGGCGGCATGCCGATTTGCAGAAGCGGGATTGGAAACGGTGCGCTCGCCAGTTGGCTGAGTATCGCAAAGGCGGCCGTTGCCATAATGGTCGTGCGGCCAGTCATGGCAACAAAGCCTTGCGCGCAAGCCAAACGGCGTGGCGCTCGCTGGTGTAGTCGCGCGGCTCCTGATTGGCGCTCAAACGGTTGTGAATGTGCCGCCAATGGTCGGGACAAATGTCAGCCGGATCGAATCCGGCCTGCTCGATGGCGTCGATCAATTGCAGCACGCGCTGGACCTTGGGCCAGCCGGACATGCGCAGGAGGATTTCGCCGCCGGGACGCATGAAACCGATGCTGGTCATTGCTTCGTGCGGTTCGAGCGCGCGCAAAATGTCGATGCGCGAGAGCACGGTGCCGAACGCATTGGACTGCCAGCGGATGAAGGCGAAGATGCTGTTGGGCGCGAATGACAGGACACGCCGCTGACGGTCGATGATCCGATCGTCGACAGGGCGGCCGAAGCGAATCCAGCGCTCGACCTTGCCTTCATCCCACATCAGCTCGATCTGTGTGGAGGCGAGCGGTGATGTCCGTTCAGCGTCCAGCGCGCCAACGAATGGGGCCGAAACGCTGCTCTTCATTGGCGATACGCCCGAGAGATTTTCGTTGGTTGATGGCATGACGAGGCCTCAGCGACGGGCTTTGGCCGCGTAAGCTGGCGCGACCGCGGCATGCCGCTTCGCCGGCAACACGGTGCCGCAGCCGGGATCGGACGTGGACGTCTTCAGCCCACGATTGGCCCACTCTTGGAGATCATCGAGGCTATAAACGACGCGACCGCCGAGCTTCGAATAACGTGGCCCGGTGCCGTAAGTGCGGTGCTTTTCGAGCGTGCGAGGCGATAGGCCAAGAAAGCGCGCGGCTTCCTGTGTGCGCAGATAACGCGGCGGAAGAGCATTATTCGGATCTGGCATGGAAGCGTCCTCGTCGTTTGGAAAGCGCCGGATAGCGGCGACTGTCACGACGCAGGATGGCGAAGGGCTCCGCCGCGCAGGGATGGTGATGTGGATGGAGGACGAGATCGCCACCCTTGCGTGCGCCAAGGGCAGCGAGGCGCATGCAAACGCACGCTCGGTTAGAACAGACGCTGCCGGTACGGATAGAGAAGCAGTTGCCGATAGCCGCCTTGCATCAATTCGAATCCAAGGCGGCAAAGGCGGATGGTTCGATCACGCAGATCATGTGTCTTCCAGCCGCGTTCGGGCATTCGCGATGTGCCAAACAACGTAGTGGCGATTTCGCGGTAGGTAGTGCTTTCAAGCCGTGCGTCGAGCGCGCGCAAGGCGTCAATCAGATGATCACGCTGTGCTTGCGATAGAGCAGCCGGGTTGTCGCCGGGGTCGCGGTGGTTCAGCGCCAGCCAGTAGCGGCGCGCTGCGGCCAGCCGCACGTCGAACAGCGCATCCAACGGCAGCACGGCGCAAATGTCCTTGCCGTCGAGATCGCCAAGGGCATGCGTACGGAAAAGCATTCCGTCGCAGATGAGCAGCTGCTCGGCGCCATCCTGGTCGCCGATCCACCGACGGGCGAATTTCAAGGCCGGTACGTTGGAAGACTCAAGACTGGGCGGTGTAGGCGCAAGCGGGACAACACTCGGTAGGGCCGACGCCGTCCACAGGATCATCGGCTGGCTGCCGTCTCGTGCGGGCTTGGCGAAATCGCAACCCCCAACGGCGAGCGAAGGCCTCGCGTGATTTACGCGATAAGGCATTGCGGCTGGCAAGCCGCACGAGCCGCTGGTGGTCTCTCACGAAATCGGCGTTGCGGCGCAGGAACTCGAAGGCAAAGCCCGGCGCATCAAGCTTGCGTTTGTCGTCATAGGGGGCAGTCGATCGCCAATCGGCTCGCGGCATGGCGCAGCTCTCCTGATCGCCCCACCGCCCAGGTGCAAGGATGGCGAAAGTCCTGTGGATGAATAGTGTGGCTCGGCGCAAAGACATTTGCGGCGCCGGCAAGGAACGGAGTGTTAGTGGGGTGCGCCGCCGCGCAGAAGGAATTTGTATCCTTGTTCTGTCATCCAACGCGCGCGGGCGAGGTGGGTTTCCCACGCGCGATATGCACGCTCAGGTTCTTTATCCGGATCGATTTGAAGCACAATTCGAGCGACTTCTCGCCATTCCGCGTGTTCGGCGTCGGCATCGAGCAGGCGTAGATATGTAATCTTGTGTTGCTCGTCATAGGCTGTGAGAACGGCATCCGTTGGTGCGCTGTCGGCAACGTGTGGATCGGAGGTTGGAACTGACATTTTGTTGTCTCCCGATGGGCCAACTGTGCGAGTGCAGCACTCAACCGCGCGAATGTGAAGCACGCGGAGCGCGTATTGACGGCGGCTTGTTGAGAACCATGACGCCCCAGCCCTGTGCGGAATCGATGAAGACGGCGCCCGCCGCTTCCAGCGCGCGACGGACCTGATCTCGTGTCGTTTCGTGCACGGCCAAACCCCGTTCGGACTCAAGACGTTTGAGGGCGGTCAGCGCGATGACGGACTTTTCGGCGAGCATTTCCTGCGTCCAGTGCAGTAGCGCCCGTGCAGCCCGAATCTGTCGACCTGTGATCATCACGATCACGTCCGACAGTCGTCATTAGGACACCAGGAATACGACTATAATAGTCGCTTTTCGGTCAGCCAACCCCTGATTCGCGCGATATTCGTCATCAGTTCGGTCGCATCTGATTGTTGTGAATACCTGCCATCGGTGCGGCGCTGGTGGGCGGCCCTTCTCTCGCGCACTGGCAAAGAAAAACCCCGCCCGGCGAATGTTCAGCCCGGGGACATGGTTGACACCTGTTCGGAGACATAGCTGACAGTCTTGTTGAAGTCGATTTCGGCGATCTGGTGGGCACCGAAGCAGACGGCGTAGAGGCCGTCCTGGGCTCTTGGGCGGATGGCTACGCGTTCGCCACGGAAGGCCTGTGGCATGCGCCAGTGGCGTCCCTTGAAGCTGATGTAGGACCTGGTCGTATCGACGGTGCGCAGGATCTCGCCGTCGTCGTATTCCACGACCGGCAGCTTTGCGGGCATCGGCCTTGAGCTTGGCGTGTAGCGGCTGGCGGGAACATCCTGGCCGAGCGCTTCGTGCGGCCGTTCCAGATTGTAGACGATGCGCCAGTCGTCGAGCGCGCGTTGCGCCTCGGACAGGTCTTGGAAGCGTTTGAGCGCGAAGACCTCGGTTTTGAGCGTGCGGTTGAAGCGCTCGTTCTTGCCGTGGGTCTGCGGATGATAGGGCCTGCCGTGGTGCAGACCGATGCCGAGCTTGAGCAGCCACACGCCGAGCCTGGTCCAGCTGCGATAGGGTCCGTCGCCCCAGGGCGATCCGTTGTCGGCCAGGATGAACTCGGGCAGGCCATAGCGCCTGAAGGTCTGCGTCATGGCGTCCTGCACTGTATTTGCTTGCTCATTCGCACACGCCTTGAGGCACACCGCGTAGCGCGAGTGGTCGTCGATCACCGTCAGCGGATGACAGTCGCCGCCGCGGCCCAGCGGCATGTGGCCCTTGAAGTCCATCTGCCACATCCGGTTGGGCGCATCCTTCTCGAAGCGCTGCCACGGCCGGCCTGGCTTGCCGGCGGGCGGATCGACCCGGCCGTGACGCTGCAGGATCGCGTGGATGGTGGAGATCGCCGGCGCCGAATGCCCGTCGCGCGTCAGGCAGCGTTCGATCTTGCGTGCGCCCCAGGCCGGATGCGCATCGCGAACCGCCAGCACCAAAGCCTCTATCGCATCGACGCTGCGCAACGGACTCGAATGCGGTCGACGCGAGCGGTCGCGCAGATCGGCGGCTTCTTCACCCGCGCGCGACAGCCACTTGTAACCCGTCTGCGCGCTGATCCCGAAGCGGCGGCACAACTCGCGCCGGTTCGCCCCTTCCAAAGACGCCAAGGCAACAAACTCGCGACGCTGATCCATGATCGACACCTTCCGCCATGGCATGGACGGCCTCCTTCAGAGCCTCTTCCAAGCCAGAATGTGTCAACCATGTCCCCGAACACCTGTCAGCTATGTGTCCGGGCTGAACACGAACCGGGCGGGGTCTGGAGGAGGGGCGCTTCAGTCGCCGTTGCGCTTGCCCGGGCGGCGGGACCAGATCACATTGTAGGTGTCGCCATCCTTGTCCTTGACCATGTTGGCGTAGACCGGAGCAGTGAAGCTCGGGTCGTCGAGTTTGAGCGAAAGATACTCGTCATTCTTCTCCGACGACGATTTGGTCCAGGCGGCGCCGATCTCCGCGCGGCCGACAAAGATGCGATGGGTGGGCGCGTCTTCCTTGCTGCGGTTGGTCTCGGCGACGATGCGCACGCCCTTGGCTTGCAGTGCCAGCATTGCGAACTCGCCTTCGAACCCGTTGTTGACCTTCTTGAATGTACCGATGATAGCCATGTCTGTTCTCCATTTGCTGTTTCGAGCCCGCGACCATCGCGGCCTCGATGGCGATCGGAAGGCCGAAGGCGATCGACGACGCACCCGCTACTCAGCGGGCTTGAGGGAGGACGGCAGACTTTCTTGCCTCGCGAGGAATGGGCTTTAGCCCAGGGGAAGAAAGTCTGACGGCCCCCTTGCGTCCAGGCGATCGAGGCGTAGCCGGTCTTTGGCCCGATCAAAGCCAAGAGAGGCGGCATGGACTCGCGTGCCAAACAGCATCCGGGGAGAACTCATGGCGATGGGTCAGTGGCGCAGGCAAGATCATCAACGTCCGGATCGAGGAAAGAGAAGCGCTGGCGCAGAAAAGGAAAGGCCGCAACGGCGCGACCGAACGCACCGACATGCGACCACCATCGCGTTGTCGGACGCGAGACGGCGTCGCTCCTGGTCAAGGTCGGAGAAGATGCGGGTATGCGCGCAAACGCACGTCGCGATCGGCGCGATGCTGGTCTGCCAAGGTCAAGACGGACGGCGACTGCGCGATCTAGCCGCTGGCCGGGAAGGAAAGCTGCGACGGCACAGAACCCTCCTGCGTGACTCCGCCGTTTGCCGGCGGGACAAAGATGGCCATGCGCGACCACGCCGTGCCGCCGACCAATGCTGCGCCGATGATGGCCAGAATCTCGGTCAATGTGCTGGCGGGCATGGCGATATGGGCGATGCCGAGCGTGGCGTGGTAGCCGGCGACCGCCGCCGGGACGGCAAAGATGAGCGCAATGCCTGCGCGCAGGATCGGTACGCGCACGGTCGCAAACAGCAATTGCCCGAGAGCCAGAACGCTGGCCCCGGCGACGAGCGCGATAAGGCCGGCGCCGAGCACGCCATAGCCGTGATGATAGGCCGCGAAACCGGCTGTCATGCCAATGAAGCAGGGCAGCGCGTAGACGGCCAGCGTGAACAGCAGCCAGCAAAAGAAGGCAATGGCAAAAACGCTGAGGATGATGCCGAGGATGATCATGGCGGTGGCCTCCGTGCAAAGGTTGACGGTTCGCGCCTCCACCAGCCGCCACGGCGCAAGAACGACTATAGCAGCGTGTCGCGGGCATGGGAATCCATGACCGTATCGTTGCGACTGGTCGTCGTTGCAGCGGGCGCAAAGGTCGTTGCGCGAAACACAAATGCGTGCGGCAAAGCGAGGCAATCCGCGCCGCAGGTTCGGACGTGGGAAGAACTCGGCGCGTTGCCTCTCCGGATTCCGGAACCGCTCCGGATCGGACCCAACTCACCCCTCGCACTCGCGTTGCGCGACGCGGGAAGTCTGCACAACCGACAGGGACCGAAGCGCGGGACGCGCCGAGACTTGGGCGCAGCCAAGGCTCGGCTCGCGAGGGCCCGGCGCGCGGAACGCGCGGTCGGCCATTCTTTTTCCAATAACGGTACGATCCAATAGCCTAGGCGGGCGCAACGACATTGTCAGATCAAACGCGGTTTGCGCTTGACCATGGGTGGCGAACGACGACGAACGCTACTGCTGAGACCCAGAAATCCACCTTGCGGCGGCGCACCTTCGATAACGAACGGGATACCGCCCAATAAAATCTGTTGGGTGCCGATTTCCAGGGACGGTGGATGAAGCATCCCGGCTCCGACGATCCTGGGCGTATGTGCGACAGGCAAGGTCCAATTCCCTCGGGCGGTGGACACTTGTGCCAGATGCGGCGTCATTGGTAGAAAGCGGCAACCAGACGTTCCCAGATCAGGCCGGACAAGGATCGTGCTCAAGATATGAGAACCAACGGATGCGTTGGTGGCACTGATACTTCGGATCGTGTTCGCCAACACCGCTTCGATTTGCACCGGGGAGCAGTGGATCAGTCCGCGCGGCGTGCGAAACTGTTCATAACCGGCCCGCAATGCCGCGGCATCGATGTTCGCGCCGATGCTGTGGATGCGGAAGGTGTCGCCGGCACTCCAGTGGCGCGGCGCGCGCTCGACTTTGGTGGCGCCCGCGAAACGGGTGATCTCGACAACAATGGGTCGAAAGCGGTGCCGATGGCGTTGCCAGCCGGCGATGGTCAGGAACAGGCCGTACCGATCGACGCCGCTGGCGACGGGTAAAGATTCGATGGCGCGCCGAATATTGATAATGCTCCGACCCATATCGCGTCGATGCAACGGGCCGCCGAACGTCATGGCGGGCCGTTCACCGTCAAACCCGCGCATGAGGCGCGCGCCCCACAGGATTTCGGCGAGCCATTCGTCTGTGGGCATGTTTCCCACATAGGCGATCCCGGAATAGCCAATGGACACCAAAGCGTCCGTCGCCCGATAGACGATGGTCTTGTTCGCGACGGGATCGTAGACGTCTGTCCGGCCATTGGTGTTGATCGAGACAAGCCGGTCACTCAGTTGAACGACCCAGTAGGGACTGGCGGCGGTAAGAACGAGAGTCACGATGCCGTTCCGGAAGTCGCAAATGTCAGTCGCGGTCGTGGCGCGCGTTCGCGCCGACCGCGAAGGCTCTTATGAGCCTCGGCAATCGCGCGATCAAGAAACCGTGTGTCGAGCGGCGCTTACGCGCCGCTCTCGCCGAAGCGCCACACGGCGATCCCGGCCTTGCGCGCCTTGTCGCAAAGATTCCCCTGGATGCCCGAGCCAGGGAAGGCGACGAGACCGATCGGCATGGCCTCAAGCAGGCGGTCGTTGCGCTTGAAGGGCGCGGCCTTGGCGTGGCGTGTCCAGTCTGGCTTGAACGGCACCTGTGGCACCTTGCGCGCGTTTGCCCAACAGGCGGCGATGCGTTCGGCGCCGGTGGGCGTGCCGCCGTGGAGCAGCACCATGTCCGGATGCTTGGCGTGCAACCGGTCGAGGGCCGTCCAAATGCGGTCGTGCGCGTTGCAGTCGGGGCCGCCGGTGAAGGCGATGCGCGCGCCTTTCGGCATCAGCACTTCGGTTTCGGCGCGGCGCTTGGCATTGAGGAAGTCGCGGCTGTCGATGACCGTTGCGGTCATGGCGCGACGGTTGAACAGCGAACCGGAGTGTGGCCGCCAGGCGGAGCCGGTGATGTGCTCGTAGCGGTCTGCCGCGGCATCGCGGAAGGCTTCGATGCTGTCGCGGCGGTCGAGAAGCACCTCGCCGTCGGCGAGCAGTCGCTCGAGTTCGACGGAGCGGATCTCGGAGCCGTCCTGTTCGCGCTGGCTGCGCTTCTGCGCGTCCTCGTTGTCGTCGAGCTTGCGCTGGACGCGGTCGATGGCGCGATGGAAAGCGTGGACCATCGACCACAGCAGATCGTGCAAATCCGGTTCGAGACGCGTGTCCGCAAACGTGCCGGCGAGCGCATCGAAGATATCGGCGACGGTGCCGGCGATCGCATCGCTGTCTGGTGTCGGCCGCGTGTCGGGCTCGTCGTAGAACGGCTTGTGGCCGAAGAGCTGCAGATGCTGGATTGCTTCGTCGGTCGGGGATGCGGCGTGTTCGGGTTCATAGTCGTCGTCGGAATGGGTCATGGCAGTGATCTCCTTTGGTGAAGTCCGCGCGACCACCGCGCGGCCTTCTGGGCGATCACGCGCGGTGGGCGTCAGGGCGGTTGGCACCCGAGGCCGCGCCTTGGGATTACTTGATGAGATGTGAGGCCGAGGGCCGCAGCGTCAGCGGAGGACGGCAGGGACGCGGCTATTTTGCTTCGCGCTGCAAAGCGTCTGCGCGCCCTTCGCGCAGACGCGGCGGAAAATAGCCGCGGACCGCCGTTGCCTGCCGTCCCGCCCGCCGCACGATCGCCCTCTAAGAAGGCCGCGTGGTCGCGCGTTCGACAAAGAGACCGACCGACCGGACCGGCGATGCCGAAGTCGAACACGCATCATTCCGTTGTGGCGAGCGCCGGCAGGAAGCGGGCCACATGGTCCGGTACGAGCTGAACGTGGAGGCTTTCGCGGAGCGTTGCGAGTCCGAAGCGCCGGAGATCGTCGTTGAAATCGCCGAGCCGCGAGATGAGCGTGCGCGTCTCGATGCCAGCGTGACGGCTGCGCTCGGTCAACGTCGTCACCGCGCCATGACCTGCCGGGTCCGCGTCGCGCGCGATGTAGAGGACGCGCAAGGATGCCGGGAACAGCATCGCAGCGAGATGATTGGCCGAAAGACCGGCGGCCATGGGCAGGTCCGGAAATGCGTCGCGCAGCGACAGCATGGTCTCGATTCCTTCGCCCGCTGCGAGCACATCCTGCGCGATACCAAAGCGCACCGCGTTGCCGAGAAGCTGGCCCATGGCGCGGCGCGGCGTGTCGAGCGGCGCTTTGCCGGTGCCGGTGGGATCGAGCCAGGTGCGATGCGCACCCGTGATCGCGCCGTGCAGGTCCGTCACGGGCGCGATGAGCGCTGGCCAGGTCTCGGTGGGGCCGTGGTCGGGCCGGTAATAGCAGTTGGGATGGAAGCGCAAACTCGTCAGACCCGCGAGGTGCGTGATGGCGCGCCCCCGCAAATAGGTCTGCGCCAGCGTGCCCGCAATCGGCTTGGACATCGCAAACAAACGCCGCGCGGACTCCGGCGAACCATGTGGCACCGGCGACCGTGAAGAGAAGACATCGCGGTCAGGCTCGGGCCGCGGCAGACTGAGAAACATCCGCGCCTCGTCGAGGACATCGCGCAAACGATTGAGGTCGCGATTGCGCTGAATGAGGTCGAGAAGATCGCCATGTTCGCCCGTGGCGGCATCGGTCCATTTGCCGACGGCGCCAGGGCCGGACTCGGATCCGCGCAGACGCACATAGAGACTGCGCCCGCGCGTGTTGTGCACATCGCCCACCAGCCAGTAGCGGCCCTGCCGGTGTCCGGCGGAGAGATAATGACGGCACACCGCTTCGGCGTTCTCGGCGAGACGGCGGGCCAGCTTTGCGGCTTCCGACATCATGCAGCCTCCCGCGTTTCGAGACGCAGGATGGGATGGCGTTCGATCAGCTGCGCCAGCACATCCGCTGCGTGCGCGCCGGTCGGCACGAACAGCCGCAGACGCCAGGCGATGATCTCCGACATCAGGCCCAGCGCCTTGAGGCGATCGACCATGCCGTCGGTGAAGCCGAAGAGCTCGACGCGCTGGCCTTGCATGACGTGCACGCGCTTCAGGCTGATGCCGTCCTGCAAATGCAGGACGGCCTCGCCGCCCAGCACGGCGGACCACGCGGCATCGGGTGCGATGGTTGTCGCGTCCGCGCCGGTGGCGTCCGCCACCCAGGCGAAGGGCACGACACGGCCGATGACACGCTCGCCAGCATCGGTCTGCAAGCGATAGACGCGGCAATGTTCGTCGGGGAGCCGCTTCCAGATCGGAAGCAGAAGGCCGGTGACGATATGCAAATCGCTTTCGCTGAAGACAGGCACATCGGCGAGTTCGGTTTCCCAGGCGCGCGCGAAGCTGCCCTGATCCGTGGCTTCCCAATGGGTCTGGTCGAGTGCATCGACGGAGATCGCGATGCGTTCCATGGGCCGGAGCAACCGCACGCGGCGTTCCACCGATCCGTCGTCGAGCATCAGGCTTGGGGCACCGACTTGCACGGCGGCGCGCCCCGATTGGGTGTTGATAAGAAGACAGGCGCGCGGCTCCCGCGCGTATTCGAGCGCGTTTTCGAGGGACAGCGGCTGATTGCGGTCCCGCCGGCGGATGGTGAACACTTGCGTTTCGGCACCGCTGCCCGGATGGCTGTAGATCGTCTGACGCTCGGTAACGACGAGACTTTCCGCGGTGATGGTCTCGACACCGCGATCGTAAACACCGCTCGCCACCGCGCCTTCGATCTTGGCGCGCAACAGCCGTTCGAACACCGTGAACAGCAGGTTCTGCATCGCGATGGTGAGCGCGAGCAGCCGATTGAGAAAGGTCGAGATCGGGGGCAACTCCTCCTTCAGACTGCCGTCGCTGTCGGTCAGGCTGAGGCCCGTGACGGCCTCGAAGGTCTGCAAGGCGCAGCCATCCACCTTGCCCATATAGATAAGGTAATAGAACTGGCGCAGCGCAGCCCTTCCGTAAGGCGATTCCAGATTGTCGTCGGAGCGGAACAGGCCCTGGCCGCCGGTCTGCCGCTGGCCGCGGGTAATCGCGCCCAGCGTGTCGAGCCGCCGGGCGATGGTGCTGAGGAACCGCTTCTCCGCCTTCACATCGGTGCTGATCGGGCGGAACAGCGGCGGCTGCGCCTGGTTGGTGCGGTTGGTGCGCCCCAGCCCCTGGATGGCAGCGTCGGCCTTCCACCCTGCCTCCAATAGATAATGTATGCGCAGGCGCCGGTTCTTGGCCCCGAGATCGGCGTGATAGGAGCGCCCGGTCCCGCCCGCGTCGGAAAACACCAGGATTGGCTTCTCGTCGTCCATGAAGGCTTGGGCTTCGCCAAGATTGGCAGAACCGGGGCGGTTCTCGACACAGAGACGGCCTCCTTTGCGCACGATGCGGCGGGAGCGGCCGGTGACTTCCGCCACCAGCTCGCTGCCGAAGCGCTGCACGATCTGGTCGAGCGCGCCCTGCACCGGTGCGAGCGCCGCCAGCCGTTCGATCAGCCGGTCGCGGCGTTCCGTCGCTTCGCGCGAATGGACCGGATTGCCGGCCTTATCGAAGACGGGCCGCGAGCAGAGATTGCCTTCGCTGTCGGTGAACGGCTCGTAGAGCTGCGTCGGGAAGGAATACTGGAGATAGTCGAGGACATATTCGCGGGGCGTGATGTCGACGGTGACATCGTTCCATTCCTCGGTCGGAATCTCCGCCAGCCTGCGTTCCATCAGGGCTTCGCCCGTGGAGACGATCTGGATCACGGCCGCATGGCCGCACCCGAGATCGCGCTCGATGGACCGGATCAGGGTCGGCGTCTTCATCGAGGTGATGAGATGGTTGAAGAAGCGTTGCTTGGCCGACTCGAAGGCGGAGCGCGCGGCGGACTTCGCCTGTTTGTTCAACGTCTCGCCGGGACTGGTGATGTTGGCGGCTTCGAGCGCCGCGGTGAGATTGTTGTGAATGATCTGGAAGGCGCCGGCATAGGCGTCGTAAATGCGCAACTGCTCAGAGGTGAGCGTGTGCTCGACGAGTTCATAGGCGACGCCTTCGTAGGAGAGCGAGCGCGCCGCGTAGAGGCCGAGCGCTTTCAGATCGCGGGCAAGGACTTCCATCGCCGCGACACCACCGGCTTCGATCGCCTGCACGAACTCAGCGCGCGTGGCGAACGGGAAGTCCGTCCCGCCCCACAGGCCCAGGCGTTGCGCGTAAGCGAGATTGTGGACCGTGGTGGCGCCGGTCGCCGAGACATAGACAATGCGCGCATTGGGCAACGCATGTTGCAGGCGTAGACCCGCGCGGCCCTGCAGCGAGGGCGCGGACTCGCCGCGCTCGCTGACATTACCCGCGGCATTGGCCATGGCATGGGATTCGTCGAACACGATCACGCCGTCGAAGTCGCGGCCCAACCAGTCCACGATCTGCGCCACGCGGGAAGCCTTGTTCTCCTTGGCGTCGGAACGCAGCGCGGCATAGGTGGCGAATAGGATGCCGTGATCCAGACGGATCGGCGCGCCCTGACGAAAACGCGACAGCGGCGTGACCAACAGACGTTCCTGTCCCAGCGCCGACCAGTCGCGTTGCGCGTCCTCGATCAGCTTATCGGATTTGGAGAACCACACCGCGCGGGTGCGGCCCTGGCACCAATTGTCGAGTAGGATGCCCGCGACTTGGCGGCCTTTGCCGGCGCCGGTACCGTCGCCCAGCATCCAACCGCGCCGGAACTGCGCGACGTCTTTCGCGTCGTCGGGCGCAGCCGAGACGACATCGAAGGTCTCATCGACCGTCCACGCGCCCGCGAGGGAGGTGCCGTGCGCTTCGCCGGCATAGATGACGCTTTCGAGCTGGGCGTCGGACAACAACCCGTCGCGGAGGATTGCCGGCGGCAGATGCGGATGGTAGCGCGGCTTGGGCGGCGCCACCGAGGCCATCGCTGCCGATTGCACGAGCTTGGTGGGATGCGGCTGCGCGTCCGCAATCCGGATCGACTGCACAGTGTAGGTTTCGTAGAGCGTGTCGGTGAGGCGACCCGGATCAGCCGGCGCCCAATCGACGGTCTCGTAGGACAGCGGAACTGCATCGGGCACTGCGATGACGGATGCGCGCGCAGGAGAAACGGATGAAGCCTTGCGCAATGCGGTGGCCGCAGCGGCGCGCGGCAACGCCGGCGCAACGGACGTTGCGCGCGGCGGCACGCGCGTTGCGATCCAGTCGAGCAACGTGGCTGCATCCGGCGCGAGGCCGGGCGATTCCGGAAAGGCCTGCGGATCGAGCGCCGGCACGCGATCGATCACCAGCAGGCGAGTCTCAATCGAGGTGCCATGGCGCGCATAGACGCGGCCATGAATCGCAGCCGAAAACACGATACGGGCCCGCCCCTGCAAGCGGACGAACGCGTCGCGCCAGGCCGGGCTTTCCGGGGAAAGGTTCGCACCCGTGATCGCCACCAGTCGGCCGCCGTCGATGAGGCGCGCCAGCGCCGAAGAGACATGGCGGAACGCCGCGTCCGCGACACGGCCCTCGACATGCGCCGCAACCGAGAAGGGCGGGTTCATCAGCACGACGCTGGCACGGAGCGCCGGACCCAGATGATCGTCGATATGCGCAGCGTCATGACGTGTGACGCATGTGTCGGCAAAGAGCGACGCGAGAAGATCGGCGCGCGTCTCAGCGAGTTCGTTGAGCGCGAGGCTGGCGCCAGCCAGCTCGGCGAAGATGGCCAGAAGGCCCGTGCCCGCGGACGGTTCAAGCACGACGTCACCCGGCATGATCGCGGCGGCGGTGCTGGCGGCGAAGCCCAGCGCAATCGGCGTGGAGAACTGCTGCAGCGCCTGGCTCTCTTCGGAGCGGCGGGTCTGCGATGGCAGGAGCCGCGCGAGCTTTTCGAGCATAGCGAGAAAGGCGCGCGGAGATTCCGCGCGGGCGCGCATCGCCGACGCGTATTTGCGCAGGAAAAGAACGGTCGCCGCCTCGCAGGCGTCATAGGCGGATTTCCAGTCCCAGGCGCCTTCGGAATCGGACGCGCCGAAGGCGTCGGTCATGCGCGCGCGCAGCGCCCGCGCATCGACCGCGCTGCCTTGCGCGAGATGGTCGAGGATGGTGGTCGCGGCCGTGAGGAGAGGCGGAGGCGCGATGGAGGTGGCCGAACGATCGGCGGCGGCAAGCGCCGCCGGGGAGACGGAAAGGTTCATGGGAAGAGGCTTTCAGGAGAGCGAGACAGGACGAACCGGCAGCGCTCTCGCTCGGACCGCCGGATCAACCCGTCACGGCCAGCCTCTCACTCTTCAAGAATCGCGATGAGCCGCGGTCATGCCGCCGCCTTGATGCGGCGCCACCATGCGATGCGCTCTTCGCGCGTGGCGTTCGCGAGTTTGCGCAGAAGATCGCCGTGACAGGCGCGCGGCGCGCAAAAGCAAACAAGATCGCGGCCGCGCAGCTCGTCAAGCGCGCGCAAGAGAGGATGCTGATCCGCAAGCCAGCGTTCGTGTTTTGCGATCACCGTCGCGCGGTCGCTGTCGGGGCCGATCCGGAACGGATTGCCCCATTTGCTGCCGCGGCCGATATAGACGGCGTCCGCTGGTATGCCGGCGTGGTGCTTGTTGAGAATCTTGCACATGGCGATGCCTCCAAATTCGTTGCGGAGGCTGGCCCTGCACGCGAGCCGGGCGTGTCACTCGGACTACCCCGCGGGAACGGCTTGCCCGTTGACGCGCCCGGCGGCTCGTGTGCGGACAGCGGTCCGAGCGATGGAGTCCGATCTCGCGCGGAGCGCTCTTGCAAATGAGCTGGCCGCAAGCATTGCGGTCCTTCCAAGCCGCAAGCTTGCGCTTAAAGCGCGCCGGCGGCTGTGAAGTATGGTCCGAGAAGCGGATCATCGCGCCGAGCGGCGCGTGGCCATAGATATGCTGTGCAGACATTGTGGTCCTCCTGAAACAAAAACCCCGGCGCAGTGGCCGGGTGTGTTGATGGGAATTGGCGATGCTGCGATCAGAGCCGCCATCGTCGGACGAGGTTCTGCGCGTCTTTGTGGTACGCGAGCATATCGCGATAGAAGCGATGGCGGGCGTCGCGATGGCGAGGATCGTGCGGCACCGCAGGCTTGAGCTTGCCTGCCGCTGCCCGGATCACGCTGCGCCAACCGACGTGAACGGTGATGCCGAGCCGGAGATAGGTGCCGTACATGCTCAACCTCCCATTGACGCCATCAGGCGACGCCAGTCTTCCTCCGGCGGCTCGTACTCTCCCGTCGCCGTCCAGTAACCGATATCCAGGATATCGATGTGATCGGGCACTACGCCGGGATGCGTGTTGCGCCATTCGTCGACATTGAAGAAAACGATGTCGGCATAGCTGCTTTCGTCGTAGTCCTCATAGGCGAGAACGCGGCCTGACGCCGCCGAGACCAGAAGCTCGCCATCGGAGCCATACACGGTGAAGGTTCTCATGGCGCCTCCAAGGCACCGAGCGCCTCATCGAGCTGGTCGCGGGCGGATCGGACCCGACGGATGGCTTCTTCGAGAGATTCGCAATCCTCGGTGTCGGAAAGCTCGATCATCAGGAACTCGAACAGCGTGTCGCCACACAAATCGAGTTCGCTGTCGGTGATTTCGCCGGCATCCGCGAGATGCGCATAGTCGCCACCGCCATAGACGCGGGCGACAATCTTCTGCCAGTCATTGAGGAGCATGGCCGTCCTCCACCAGTTCGGGTTTGTCGTCCTTGTCCGGGCCGATGACGGTCATGGCCGGCGACAGCGAAATCTCGGGCAGCGCCGGATCGGTGAGATTCGCGCCGGAGATCGGTACTTCGGAACCGACATCGCGCACTTCCAGCAGCGTGTTCTCCAGCGAAGCGGCTTTTTGGATGGCGCCGCCGGGATCGGCCGCGCGGAAATAGGCGGTGCCGTATATCGTGACGGCGATGCGATAGAGGGGCATGGCGTGGTCTCCATTCGGTCGTGGGCGGGTGAAACGCAGAAAACCCGGCGCGATGGCCGGGTTCTCTGCGGGATGCCGGGAACGGTCAGGCGACCGCGGCGAAGGGATCGACCAGCTTGTGGATCGGTTGCGCGCGGCCCATCCACGGTTCAGGCCGGATGCAGCGCACCCAGTCCGCGAAGGACGGAATGAAGCCCAAATCCTCCCGCACATGCTGTTCGCCGATGAAGCGCACGGGCACCTGCCGTCCGGTGGAGATGGTCAGCACAGGCCCGAAGAAACGCTCCAGCATGAAGATACCTTCCGCATGATGGCGCAGCGCCCGGTGCCGGAAATCCGCGGTGATCAGTTTGGACGGCTCATCGAACCATTGATGCAGCGGCAGATAGTCCTCCGCCGTGCCGCCCCACTTCTTCGCCGAGGACAGCGCATGATGATAGCAGTGACCCATAATCGCCTCCTTTAGAATGTGTGCTGGGTGTATTCGGAGGTCTCGATCCGCTCGTTGTAGTCGAGAACAATCGAGCGTTCGGCGACAGTGAAGGTGAACTCGCCATAGGCGCCTTCGTTGTTCTCCCAGCCGGCGTGCTTGAGTTCGAGAAAGTCGTAGGACATCTTCTCTACGGCGTCCCGGATCGACATCTCGATCGGCTGCGCCTCGGTGTCGCCCCAATGCGGCGAAGCGATCGCAATCGTGCCGGCCGGCAGATCGCGCGGCACGTCGCCCGCGACGGAATCGATCTCTTCGATCTGGCCGCTGTCGCCACTGCCGTCGAAACGCACCAGCACGCTGGTGACGCCAGCTGCCGCGAGTGCGTCGAACAGGGCCGTCTTGTTGGCATTGTGGACGGATTCGCAGAGGGCTTTGAAGATTTGGTTCTTTTCTTTGTAGTCCCGCATGAATTCGTCGGTATCGAATGTGTTGTCGTGGTCTGTCATGATCGTTCTCCGAAAATGAAAGAGCCCGGTCGTGTGACCGGGCTCGTGGTGGATGGATGGAAGACGGTGGAACGGTCGAAGCCGCTCCACCTTCGGTGCTACTCGGCGGCGAGTGCGTCGGAATCGGGTTCGTCCGCGTCCACCTCGTCTTCGTCGTCCGCGAGGAAGTCTGGAAGCGCGGTGTCTTCCGTGACTTCGGGCTGCGGCGGCGTGCGCAGCGGCTCCGGCAGCCAGCCGGTGCCGTCCAGCAGACGCTCGGCTTCCTTCGCCATCTCGTCTTTCTTGAGATGATCGATCAGCTGGGACGCGCCTTCGCCCTTGGCCTCGCGCACGGCTTCGAGGATCCGGCCCTTCGTCACGCGGCCGAGATAGCTCGCAACCGTCGGACGCCAGCCGGCCTCGACCATGTCGAGACCGACGGCGCGCGCGATGCGGTCGGCCTGCAGGATACGCCGTTCCGGCGCGCTGCGGCTGCCGTAGCGATCGACCCTTTCGTAGAGCGCGTTGACGCCGAGCGAAACGCAGTGCGCCAACAGCGACAGCCGGACCTCGTCATGCTGTTCGTCGAGCCAGGTCCAAAGATTGTTCTCATCCTTGGGCAGGTCGGACAGCCATGTGTGCGCGCGCTTGTCGACGATTTCAGCATAGGGGCTGTCCTTCAGCCCTTCCGCCTGGATCGGGAAGTGAACCTCTTGCACCGAGGCCTGCACGCAGCGGTCGGAACTGCGATGAAAGAAGAGATCGAGACAGAGCCCATGCAGGAGCGCCGTGAGCGCGATATGCGGCGTGCGGCCGAGCGCCTCGCGCAGTGCCAGGGTGCGATGCGCGGTCAGGTCGGTGACCATCCGGTCGGGCAAAGGTTTGAACCCATTGTCCTCCTGCTCGCCATCTTCGGCGTCTTCGCCGGCGACGGTGATGACGCCGCGTTGGGCCGAAGCGCCATCCGCTGTGTCTTCATCTCCCGTCTCGACGGCATCGCCAGTCTCCGCGGGACGCTCATCTTCGGGACGAACATAGCCACGTTCGATGCGCAGGCTCCCATCGGGTGCGAGGCTGACGAACGCGCCCGCGCGGGCGATGTCGGCGGTATCATAGCGTGTCGGACGGACCTCGAAGGCTTCGAGCTGGACCTCGATCTCACCGAGCCGCTGGTCAACGTCGTCGGGATATTCGTCGGCCTGGGCATACTGTTCCTCGATCTCTTCGAACTCGGCCCGGAGGGCCTCACGCTGTTCGCGCTCTTCATCGGTGAGATCGACGACGGTGCCTACGATCCGCCGCAGCCCCTGGGTGTGGCCGTAGGAGTAATCCACCGCCACCGTCACCCACTTCCAGCCTTCGGCGCTGATCGGCACGGCTTCTGCCTTCAGCTTCTCGATCACGAGCCGGTCGAGCAGCGCGGGATCCTGCAAATAGCCGCTGTCGTCATCGTCGAACAGATCGCGCATCACGATGCCGCCTGCCGCTTCATAGTCGGACAAGCCGACAAACAGCGCGCGCCGGTCCGAGGCTTCCACCGTGTGCTCGGTCAACAGGTTGCGGATGGTGTAGGGATCGCCGTGGTATTGTCCATTGGAAATGGCCTCCCACACCTGTTCCTGCCGCGCGTGATCGTCGGTCACAGTGAAGGACATCAGCTCTTCGAGCGTCATGCCGTCGTCGGCAAAGATGTTGAGGAGCTTGTCGGAGACTTTGGCAAGACGCTCGCGCTGCCTGACGGTGCGATCCGAAAGGCCGAGACGCGCAGCAATCGTCTCATGCCCGTGACCTTCCGCGAGCAAATCCCGAATCGCGCGGAATTCGTCCAGCGGATGCAGCGGTTCGCGGAAGCGGTTTTCGGCGGCGGAATCCTCCCTGGCGCTGGTTTCGACATTGTCGCGCACCACGCAAGGAACCGGCGCGGTCTTGGGCAGCCGCTTCTGCTTCACCAGCCGCTCGAGGGCGCGATAGCGCCGTCCACCGGCCGGGATTTCGAACATGCCGGTTTCCGCGCCGTCGGCGTCAAGCACGGGACGCACGTTGATGCCGTGCAGCACGCCGCGGCGCGCGATATCCTCGGCCAATTCTTCGATCGAGACTCCGGCCTTGACCTGACGCACGTTCGACTGGGACAGAACAAGCTTGTTGAACGGGATGTCCATCGACCGGTTCAGGACGATCTTCGGTTTTGACGATGCCATGAGATGTTCTCCGCGACGGGCGGCCGAAAGACTCTCTCTCGACCTCCAACCCGTCGGGGAGCACTCCCGCTTTCCTCTTCCTCTCATGTTGATGGGTGATGCGCACCGCGACGGTTGCGTGACGGCGGCAATCAGTGCCGCGCCGCGCGCTTGTTGCCTGTGGTCGAAGAAATTCGAGACGTGTAAGCTTGATATAGATCAAGCGATCACAGCCGTGATTCGGCTTTGTTTGCTGTCGCATGGGGTAAATAGTGGCGAAATCTCCGACAAAATCCTTCGTCGTGGAATTCAAGCGCGGGCGGCGCCGGCCGGAGCGCGGGCTACGGCTGGAGCCGGAGCCAGAACCGGTTGGCGAACATGCCGCACCACACGCGGAAACATGCATTACGCACGACAACGTTACCAGTGCAGCTTCGCCACGGATTCTGCGCAGTCTGGATGTGCCGGAGCGGGCATTCCGAACGGGAAATAAATAGCACGCACAAGCGTTCTCAGGCTTTGACGCGTGCACACATAGCGGACATTTGGCATCGAAGACGCGAGCGGTTTTAGACACCGCACATTCCTTCGCATTCCTCGCCGAAAAGATCGGCCTGACCGTGATCTGCCATCGTGGTGAGATCGACGCGGTCGAGCGCAACGACAGAACGATGAAGGTAAACCTCGCCGCGGATGCCGCGCAGGCCTGTGTGGATTGCCCGGTCCACGGCGACTGCGTCGGCCCAGGCCTCCGGATCGTGATCGCGAAGCTGCCGCCACATCGCATCCGAGTGAAACGGGCAGCCGATGCAGCTGCTCTTGGGCGGGATGGGATATTCGTGGCGGCGCAGCCAGCTGACACAATCTTGTCGTGTCATGCGCCGTTCGATCAGCGGCCAACGATTGATCTGCCAGGCCTCGCCACTCGGCTTCATGCGGATAGCCTCGTCGAGCGAGATGCCGATCCACTGCTCGATCACCGGGTATTTGGGTGAGCGGCGGCCGGTCAGCTCTGCAAGTTCACGAACTTTCCGCCGGATCGGGACGAGCTTGTACTCCTTGGTACATTGCCGGCGGATGCGTCCCACGGAAACGCGGCCTCTGGAGATCGTGCGCGTGAATGCCGGAATCGAAGCCCAGCGTTCGCCGCGCGCCGCGCGCCGGATGTCATCGCGCAGATTGCCGGCAGATACGACATGAACTGGAAATGGCAGAATGTTGGGTGAGCACAGCCTCGCCAGGTGTTCGTAGACGGCCTTTGGCTCCCAGCCGGTGTCCGCGAAGATCGCACAGTCTGGCATGGGGTCGAATTCGCCATGCGCGGCCATCAGGGCCAGAGTCGTCGATTGCACACCCCCGCCAAGGCTGAGAACGCGCAACCGGATACGTGGATCGTGCTTCGCATCTGGTTTGGACAGGAACGCATGCATCACGCCGCCTCCCGTGCTGCGGGCTGGCAGGCATGCATCCAGTCCGCCGCTTGCTGGGCTTTGCTTGCGGCCGTGAAGATGGCGCGCGGATCGTGCTTCAGAAGTTCAAGCCAAGAAGCGATGTAGGCTGCGTGATCGGGTCTGGGATGGTGGGCGATGCCGAGATCGGCCAGCACGTAGCTGGCCGTAAGTTCGGCAACAGCTTCCTCCATGGCGCGCGCTTGATCGGCGAAGCGTTCGCCGAAATTCCTGTCGAGCCGCTGCTTGGCGCCTGTCGCGTGTGCTGCTTCATGCAGGAGCGTTCCGGCGTAAGACGCGCCGTCGCGAAACGCGCCAACGACGGGCATGTAGATCCGATCCTCGGAGATGCGATAGTGCGCGTCATAGGCGCCGAATGAGGCCGTTATTCCAAGTGCTGCAAAGAACGCATCGGCAGCTTTGGTCTGATCGGATGCTTCGAGTTCGACACACTTCGACGCTTTGTAGTCATCAACCTGGGCAGCGTTGAACACAGAGAAGGCGCGCGCGAAGAGACGGGTCCGCCGACCATCGTCGTCGCCCTCATCGTCATCGCGGGCCGACTGATATTCCTTCCAAAGGACCACCGTGGTGGCGCGTTCGCCTTTGCGCACGTGCGCACCAGCAGCCATCCATTGACGATAGGTGCCCCAAAGGCCCGCGCTATACCGCGCGGAGTCTGCTGCGATCCACAGGGCGAGCACATTGATGCCACGATAGCGTTTGCCGGATGCGACATTGGTCGGTCGAGCGATGGCATTGCCGTGATGATGCCATGGCATCCGCCAGGATCCAGGATCGGACTCGATCGCTGCGATGATTTCGGCGGTAATGCGAGTGTAAACGTCGGCGCGCGCCGACGCGGACAAGTTGCTGGACATGATGCGGACTCCGCGGCGGGCGGTCGCGAGCCTCTCTCTCAACCTCTAACCCGCCGCGAAGCGCGGCGCGAAGCTCTCCCTTTCTGACTGCGGATGGTTTGGGAAACGGGGGCCAACCCTTGGCGGCCGCGTTGACCGGAATTCAGCCTGCGTCAGGGCAAGGCCCATCGGCAGAGACCCGCGAATGCGGGCTCGCGGTAAACCTTGAAGCCCGCGAAGCGGGTCATCCACAGATGTTATGTTTTGAGCCGGTTGCCTCTCGGCCGCAGCCGAACGCCTTCGCCCAATGGCCCATCCGACAGGAAAGAAATGCCCGACTTTTCCAACGCTCTGACCACCGCTTCAATCGTGTCGTCTTTGGGGTAAGGACGGTCCCGTTCGATGGCGCGCACTGTATTGATTGCGACCAAGGCACGGTCGGCCAGCGCTTGCTGGGTCCAGCCGAGGAGAGCGCGTGCGGCGCGGATTTGTCGGGACGAAGCCATAGTGGCACAGCATGGCGGTCCCTTTGTCGCTTGGACTTTATTTGGTGAAAATCACCAAATTTGGTAGATAACGCCAGTATAGATTGCGGACGGGCCAAGAGGCTGCCAATGGAAAAGGCGAATCAGAAGTTTCGTGCGTTGCTCGCGTTGTGGAACGAGAAGCGGGGCACGCGGCAGATGCCCGCGCGCGGCGATCTCGATGTCTCGGCACTAAAGCCGTGGCTCGGCAATCTGGCGCTGATTGATGTGGGCAAGGACGGCCAAGCCAAATTTCGTCTGTGCGGCACGAATCTGCATGCGCGCTTCGGTGGTGAGATGACGAGACGGTCGGTCTCAGCATTGGATGTCCACATCGGTGGCGAGTTGCAGAACAGCATTTTCGAAGTGTGTCAGTCGCATGCACCCAAAGAACTCAGGCATGATCGGGTGATCGAAGGGACGGTCACCTCGTTTCGGGAGTTGTGTCTTCCGCTATCGGATGATGGACAAAGTGTGCATATGCTTTTGCTCGCGAGTTATCCGGTGAAGCAGAGGGAAACGCAAGGATGAAACCCGACGCCAGCGCAGCCGAGGACGGATCGGATTTCAAAACCCTTCTGCAACTCACGGCCGAGATCACTATGGGTTTCGCGAGCAACAATCCGCTGCCGGTTGCGGAAGTCCCGGCACTGATGAGGTCGGTTCATAATACCTTGCGTGGAATCTCCGGACGCGACGGCGCGGCGCCGAATGAACCCCTTAAGCCGGCGGTGCCAGTCCGGAAATCGGTCTCGCCGGACCACATCGTCTGTCTGGAGGACGGAAAGAAACTCAAGATGCTGAAGCGCTATCTGCGCTCACGCTACCAGCTCACGCCGGACCAATATCGTGCCAAGTGGGTTTTACCCGCGGACTATCCAATGGTGGCACCGAACTACGCCGCGCAGCGCTCGGCCTTTGCCAAGAAAATTGGCTTGGGACGTAAGAACCCGCAACGTCAGCGTCGCAGGACGGGTAGACCGTCGTAGATCGACCAGTGGGGAGTTTTGCTCATCACGTCCGGGTCAGGGACGTACACCTGAGACTGCGGTTCTCCAGGATGATGCAACATCCGGCGCGCTCTAAAACTAGAGCCGCGATAGAAGAAATTGCGATAGCGGCGTTGGCCTGGATCGCGCTGCTGCAAATTGATGCCGCGGCCCACCGCCTATAGAAGAAATTTTCCGTTCAGTCAGAGAGTTATCGCCGTGCTTGTCACGGATATTGCGGTGTTGTCACATTGCTGGTTCTTGGTAGGGAGGGGGATCATGTCGGCCGACCACCATCGCGGAGTTCGCTATTCTGTGACCGAGCCTGTGCGTGGCCGGTGGAAGTGGGAAATCCATCCTCCAGAAGCGGTGAAAGGTTTGCGACCGTTGAGCGGGGAGGTCGATGGTTCACGGCATGATGCCATCGAGGCCGCTAAGCGTCAGATCGAGATTCAGAATCCGCAAGCGGCGAACTGAGCCATCGCTGTCCGCGGCGCCAACCGCCTGTTGATGCCGCTGCAATTGTTCGAGACGGTGGTCAACGCCGTCCATAAGGCCGCGCCCAATGCGGCGATCGCGTTCAACACGCGCCCGGAGGACACGGCCGATGCCGCCGCGCGCTGGCTGAAAGCCGGTTGATTACTCGTGTAGTTTTATCGCCGCACCGGCGCGGCAGTGCCGGGATCGCGTCACGGACGGTCGCCCGTCAGGGGCGAGACACGGTAGGGGGCTCGCGCAAAGCCAACGGCCGAGCTTCGGAGCGAGCGACGGCCTCGTTTTCGGGTGGCTGTATCATATCGAAGAATGGACGTTTTCGGCCTGAATTTATAGATGCTGCAGCGAATTATGACGCATCATATTGAAAAGTGGACAAGTTCGGGCTATTTTCTCATATGATGCAGAAACCGCATTCCAGCCTCGCCACCTACCTGACAACCCTTCAATCAGAGGGCCGCATCACGTTTACACGTGCCGAAGCGATCACGGCTCTTGGGATAACGGAGGCCGCTTTCCTGAAGGCCGCAGCGCGACAGCAAAAACGCCACTTGCTGCTCAATCCGCGCCAAGGATTCTATGTGGCCGTCCCGCCACAATTCCTCTCTTGGGGGGCGCCGCCCCCGCCTTGGTATATCGACGCTCTGATGCGCCATGAAGGCAGGCAGTATTATGTGGGCTTGCTTAAGGCTGCGGAACTCTACGGCGCCACGCATCATGCTGTCATGGAATTCCAAGTCGTCATCGATCGACAATTGCCGAAGATTCGGGCGGGACGTTCGTGGATCACGTTTCATTTCCGCAAGAATTTGGAGTCGCTGCGGGACGGCATTGTTGAACGCAAGACGGATACCGGCACGATGAAGGTGTCATCCCCTGAGCTGACGGCCCTCGATCTGCTTCGCTATGTTCATGCCGCGGGCGGCATCGATGCCGTCGCAACCGTCCTCACCGATCTCGCTGGAAAAATTGACGGCGATAGGCTTGCCGCGCTGGCCGCGCATTTTGATCGCGCTCCCGTGCAACGGCTAGGATACCTGTTAGACCGGCTTGGCCATGCCGACCGTGTGCAGGCGCTACACGACCGTTTGCCAGCAACGAAATCCGTGCGCTGGGTGTCGCTTGAACCGCCAAAGCGCGATTTCAGAGCGCCAGCGGCGACACCGGTTGAACGCAATGAGCGCTGGCGCGTGACCGTTCAGCGTCATCCTGAGACGGACGAATGATTCCGACCCAGAACATTGTCGCATGGTCGAAGGTGGCGCCGTGGGCTGAACCAAGACAGGTGGAGCAGGATCTTATTATTGCGCGTGCGCTCGTCGCGCTATTCAACAATCCGTTCTTGCACGGCGAACTGCGCTTTCGCGGCGGCACCGCGCTCAACAAGCTGCATTTCCCAAAGCCACTACGCTACTCCGAAGACATTGATCTCACGCGCACGAAAGACGGCGCATCGAAGCCGATCTGGGACCACGTCCACGATCTCCTCGATCCGTGGCTGGGCAAGCCCGAGTATTTCCGCAGTCAGGTCGCGCCGGCGCTTCGGTACACGGTCGCGGCCGAGGACGGCTCTGCGCCGATCCGGCTGAAAATCGAGATCAACGAAGTCGAGATTGCGCCGCTCGATCCTCCCCACACAAAGTCTTTCCGAGTCGACAATCCTTGGTTCTCCGGCTTTGCCGACGTCCCGACCTTCTCGACAGAAGAAGTGCTATCAACCAAGCTCCGAGCTCTGCTTCAGCGCAACAAGGGGCGCGATCTGATCGATCTGGCGCATGCGCTCGACGTCTTCCCGAAGCTCGATGTGCAACGAACCGTCGATATGTTCGTCGCCAATGTCAGGCAAAAGCCCATTCCGCGGTGGGAGGCCGAGAAACGCATGTTCGACAAGCTGGAGCGCCGCGGATTTCTGGCGGATGTTCATCCGCTTCTGGCAGCCGATGAGCGGGCACGCTTCGACGACGCGGCCGGCAGACGTGCATTTCAGCGGGTGTTTGAGGGATTGATCGGCAGCATCCCGGGCAGGGCCTGGGCCTCGACGCCCGACTTGCTCAAGAAATACGGACTTGGAGGCGGGACGGATCAACCGTGACGCGCCAATCCGCAAGCGCGCATCTGTGTGGCGGCGTCGCGCGCGCAGGAGAGGCTCTAGACACGAGACCGAGTGTGCCGCTGGCCATCCGATCAAGAAAGGAGTGATGATGTCAGTTGATGCACTGGAGTCTGCCAGCGTGTTCTTTTCCGGCCTGCTCGCCGGCGAGGAATTCGTCATTCGCTTCGGCGTGAGAGGCCCGCTCGCAGGTCTCGATCAGCAGGCGCACATTGAAATGCGCCAAGGTCTGATCCGAACCCTGAGAGTGCTCGTTCCCATTTTATTTGCGGCGGCTCTTTTTTCCGGAACGGCTTCGACGATCCTTCACTGGGACACCGCCGGTCGGTTGTTGCGATTGGCTGGCGTAACCCTGCTCCTGGCCTTCATTGTTCTCACGTTGCTCGGCACCGTGCCCATCAACCAAGCCATCGGGAGGTGGGATGCGAATAATCCGCCGCAGGGATGGCGGGATAGTATTCGCCGTTGGGAGGCTCTCGACACGGTGCGAACAACGCTCGCGATTGGGGCCTTTGTTCTGGCGCTCGTCGGTCTTTGAACAACCGATGGAACCCTGGCGCTCAGTTCGCTGATCACGCGTCGGAAGCTTGGGGTGGAATAACCCTTGTCCAAGGCCGATACATGGTGTTGACCGGGTGTTGACCACGGTCGAAAACGAAAGGGCCGCTTTCGCGGCCCTCGCCATAACCACCTGAATTTGCTGAGAAACCTGGAGCGGGCGAGGCGAATCGAACGCCCGACCCTAACCTTGGCAAGGTTATGCTCTACCCCTGAGCTACGCCCGCAATCCAAGTTTGGGCGGCGGTTATGGCAAAGGCTTGGCCGTGATTCAAGCGGCGATTGCGGGGACCGCGGAACCCGGCTTTTCCGGCGGTGGCGGTCCGGGTGGCCGAATGGGTGGCAGCCAGGTCGGCGGCGACAACGGAGCCGGGCACCTGCGCCGTTCAATCGGTGCGCCACAGAGGCTTCCCGATGACCATCCAGGCCGTAATCGCCGCGAACCGCTTCGGACTGGGCGCCAGACCGGGCGATGTGGCGCGGATTTCGGGCGATCCCAAGGGCTGGCTGCTGGGGCAGCTGACGCCGGAGACCGGGCTTCCCGCCCCGTTGCGTGCCCTGCCCGGCACGGTCGACGACATGAGCGCCTTTTTCAAATGGCTGCGCCAAGTCGCGGCGGCGGCCAAGGCACATGGCGTGGACCCTTATCATCTGCAGCCCGCCGGCGCGCCGAACGCGACGGCCGGCGGCGCGCTGCTGGGCGCCAGCACCGCGCCGGAGGGCGGTGCGATGTCGGGCGGTGACAACGGCTTCTCCATCGAGCGCGAATATATAAAGGCCTTCCTGCCGCGCTACGCGGTGGCGGTGAAGGCGCGGTTCGACACCGCGGTGGCGACCGAGCGGCCGTTCTTCGAGCGATTGGTGCATTTCTGGGTCAACCATTTCGTGGTGTCGGGCGCCAAGCCGGGCGCAATCGCCATGCCGCCTTCGTTCGAGCGCGACGTGGTGCGGCCGAACGTGACGGGGCGCTTCATCGACATGCTGACCGCGTCGACCAAGCATCCGGCGATGCTGTTCTATCTCGACAATTATCATTCCATCGGCCCGAATTCGAAAGTCGGCAAGGATCCGTCGCTGCGCGCGCCGAAGGAGCCGCAGGCCTTCGCCATTCCACAAATGGCCGGACTCAACGAGAACCTGGCGCGCGAGATCCTGGAGCTGCAGACGCTGGGCGTGCGCAGCGGCTACACCCAGGCCGACGTCACCGGTTTCGCGCGCGTGATCACGGGCTGGACCATCGCGGCACCGCCCCGTGTCAGGCCGATCCAGCTTGCATTGCAGGGCCGGTTGAACGCCAAGGGATTGTTCGAGTTCGACGACGAAGAACATGAGCCTGGCCCGCAGGCCGTCCTAGGCAAGATCTACGCCCAAACCGGCGTCGATCAGGGCGAGGCGGTGCTGGCCGACCTGACGCGTCATCCGGCGACGGCGCACTTCCTGTCCGCCAAGCTGGCCCGGCACTTCATCGCCGACGATCCGCCGCCCGCCGCGGTGGCGCGCATGGCGGAAGCCTATCTGGCAAGCGACGGCGACCTGAAGGCGGTCTATGCCGCGCTGGTCGACAGCGCCGAGGCGTTCGATGCGACGGCGCGAAAGTTCAAGACGCCGGAGGACTACGTGATCTCGGCGGCGCGGGCCCTTCCGGCGTTTCAGCCCGGACCGGGCGAACTCCTGCGCGCCTATCGCAGCATGGGCCAGACACCTTACAATCCGCCCGGCCCGAACGGCTGGCCGGATGTTCAGGCCGAATGGCTGGGTGCCGATTCCGTCTGGAAGCGCTTCGAGTTCGCGAACCGGACGGCGCAGAGCATCGCGAGCACGACGATGAACCCGCTCGAACTGGCGAATGACGTGCTGGGACCGACGCTGTCGAAATCGACGGCGGAGGCGATAAGGCGGGCGCAAAGCCCGGCGCAGGGGCTGACGCTGATGCTGGCATCCGCCGAATTTCAGAGGAGATGAGCATGGTCACGCGCAGGCAAACCTTCTGTCTGTTGGGCGGCGGCATGCTCGCCGCGTCGCTCCCCATCGCGGCGTTCGCGGCGCCGGAAACCGATAAGCGTCTCGTCGTCGTGCTGTTGCGTGGTGCGATGGATGGGCTTTCCGCAGCACCGGCCATCGGCGATCCCGACTTCGTGCGCGCCCGCGGCGGGATGGCGAATGCCGAGAGTTTGAAGCTCGATGCGATGTTCGCACTGCATGGCAATCTTGCCGGCATGAAAGCGCTTTACGACGGCGGCGAATTGATCCTGGTCCACGCCGCGGCGACGCCCTATCGCGATCGCTCGCATTTCGACGGCCAGAACCTCCTGGAGAACGGATCGGAAGCTCCCTATGGCCTCGATACCGGCTGGCTGAACCGCGCGCTGATGCAGATGCCGGGATCGGGCAGGCCGCTCGGCGTCGCCTTGAACTCGCACATGCCGCTGATGCTGCGCGGCGCCGCGCCCGTGACGTCATGGGCGCCGTCGCTGATGCCGCCGCCGGACGGCGACACGGTGGCGCGGCTGGCGGCGCTCTATGGCGAGACCGATCCACTGCTCGCCCGGAACTTCGCCAATGCGCAGGGCGCGAACGGCGTGGCGATGAGCGGCGGCGGCGCAGGCGGCGGATACCAGGCGTTCGCCGGATTGATGACGGCAGCGGCGAAGTTCCTGACGGCGCCGGACGGCGAGCGCGTCGCGATGGTGGAGATCGGCGGCTGGGACACGCATGTGAACCAGGCGGGCGCGTTTTCCTCCCCTGTCGACGAATCTGCTGACCCTGGACAAGGGACTGGCGGCATTGAAGGCGGGCCTCGGACCGGTCTGGAAAGACACGGCGGTAATCATCGTGAGCGAGTTCGGGCGCACGGTGGCGATGAACGGCACGGGCGGAACCGATCACGGCACCGCGGGCGCGGTGTTCGTGGCAGGCGGCGCCGTAAAGGGCGGACGCGTCATCGCGGACTGGCCCGGACTGAAGCCGGGCGATCTGTATCAGGCCCGCGATCTCAAACCCACGACGGATTTCCGCAGCATCGCGACCGGCGTGCTGCGCGACCATTTGGGACTTGCAGCCGCACAACTGGCGGCGGTGTTTCCGTCGTCGGCTCCGATCAAGCCGATGGACGGGCTTATTCGCGCCTGAAGACCGGATCGCGGCGCGCGGCGAAGGCGGCCAGCGCTTCGCGGTGATCGGCGCTGCGGCTGAGGACACCAAGCTCCTTGTCGTTCACCGCCGCGAATTCCTCCGGCGTGAGATCCGGTGCCAGCGCGGCGGCGCGCTTGACGGCCTCGATCGAGAGCGGTGCGCGGCTGCCGACGCGGGCAGCAAGCGCGACCGCGGCATCGACCAGCGCTTCCGGCGCGTGAACCGCCGTGACAAGGCCGAACGCCTCGGCCGTTGCGGCGTCGACGGGAAGCCCGGTGAGCAGCATGTGCTTGGCGCGGGCGATGCCGATCAGGCGCGGCAGGCGGTAGGCCGACGCCATGAGGCCGACATTGACACCGGAGCAGACGAAGCTGGCGGCGGTCGACGCAATGCGGATATCGCAGACCGAGGCGAGTTCGAGGCCGCCGCCGAGGCAATGACCGTTCACCGCGGCGATCACGGGCAGGCGATGCCGCTCGATGCGGTCGAGCACCTGTCCGAACTCCGCGAAATGGGCGCGGCTACCGGACTTGTTCGCTTCGGCCTGTTCCTTCAGATCGTCGCCGCTGCAGAAGGCGCGGCCGCGGCCGGTGAGCACGATGGCGCGGATATCCTTGTCGAGATCGGCTTCGTGCAGCCTGGAGAGCAGCGCCATGCGGGGAGCACGGCCCAGCGCGTTCACCGGCGGGTTGTCGATCTCCAGCAGCACGACATGCGGCGCAGGCTTCGAAAAATGTATCGCGGTCACGGTGTCCATTTCGCGAGCCAGTCGGCGATGCCCTGCGGGTTCATATGGCGCGCATCGGCCAGCGCGAAGACGTCGGTGCCGTTGACCAGCTTGCCGTCCGGCGTCGCGATCAGCACGGTCGGCACGCCGAGCAGGCGCTTGGCAAAGCCGAAGCGGGCCGGAACCTGCAGGTTCTTGTCGAAGCGGCCGACATCGACGCTGACGATCTCGTAATGAGCGGCAAGGAACGGCCTCAGCTCCGGCAACCGCATGATGTTGGCGAGCACGACGCAGTCGCCGCACCAATTGCCGCCGAGGTCGATCAGAACGCGCTTGCCGGCCTTCCTTGCGCGATCGAAGGCCGCGGCCACGGCGGCGTCTGCGGCAGCCGGCGTCGCGGCCTCGTCATAGGGGTTGCGCTCGACCACGGGAAGATCGGCGATGCTGGTCAGTGCCAGTTTCGGTGCCGGCGCGGCGAAGGCAGGCGCCGCAAGGACGAGCGCGGCCAGTGCAATTGCGAAGCGTTTCATGCGGCGAGGCCTCGTCCTTCGAGCAGCGCGTCGATCTTCGGATCGCGGCCGCGGAACAGCCGGTAGGCCTGCGCGAAGTCGCGCGTGCCGCCGGCGGAATAGATATAATCGTACAGCCGCTTCGCCGTGGCGGGATCGAACACGTTGTTCGCCTCCTTGAACGCCTCGAAGCCGTCCGCATCGAGCACTTCGGACCACATGTACGAGTAGTAGCCGGCGGAATAGCCGTCGCCGCCGAAGATGTGCAGGAAGTGCGGGCTGGCATGGCGCATCACGATCTCGCCGGGCATGCCGATGCGGTCGAGCGACGCCTTCTGGAACGCGGCCACGTCGATGTCGCCGGGGTTCTCCAGCGCGTGATAGTCCATGTCGACCAGGGCGGAGGCGAGGAATTCGACGGTTGCGAAGCCCTTGTTGAAGTTGCGCGCGGCATTGAGCTTCTCGATCAGCGCCTCCGGGATCGGCGCGCCGGTTTCGGCGTGGACGGCGAAGCGCTCGAGCGTTTCGGGTTGGTCCATCCAGTGCTCGTAGAGCTGCGACGGCAGCTCCACGAAATCGCGCGCGACATTGGTGCCGGACAGGCGCGGGAAACGCACCTGGCTGAGCAGGCCGTGCAGCGCGTGGCCGAATTCGTGGAACAGCGTCCTGGCCTCGTCGAAGGAGAGCAGCGCCGGCTCGCCCTTGTTGAAGTTGCAGTTGTTCACGATCAGCGGCGTGACCGGCGTGCCGATGTTCTCCTGGTCGCGGAATGACGACATCCAGGCGCCGCCGCGCTTGGAGCTGCGCGCGAAATAGTCGCCGTAGAACAGGCCGACATGGCGGCCGCCGCGGCTCACTTCCCAGACGCGGACGTCGGGATGATAGACCGGAATGTCGTGGCGTTCGGTGAAATCGAGCCCGAACAGGCGGTGCGCGGTGTCGAACGCCGCCGCGATCATCTTCTCGAGCTGGAAGTAGGGCATGATCTCCGCCTCGTCGAGATCGTAGCGCTCCTTGCGCAGCTTCTCGGCATAGTAGCGCCAGTCCCAGGCGGCGAGCGCGAAATTGCCGCCCTCCTGCGCGATCACGCCCTGCAGCGCGTCGCGTTCCTCCAGCGCACGGCGGCGTGCCGGCGCCCAGACCCGCTCGAGCAGGTCGCGCGCGGCCTGCGGCGTCTTCGCCATCGTGTCCGCGAGCTTGAAATGCGCGAAGGTGGGATAGCCGAGCAGCTTCGCCCGCTCGGCGCGGAGCTTCACCATCTGCCGGATCAGCCCGGTGTTGTCGTGCGCGCCGCCATTGCCGCCGCGGGCGGTCCAGGCCTTGAACAGCTTCTCGCGCAGCGCGCGGTCGTCGGCGAATTGCAGGATCGGCTCGACGCTGGAGCGCGAGGTGGTGACGGCATAAGGCACGCCGAGGCCGCGCTCCCGCGCGGTCTCGGCGGCGGCCTCGCGCGCGAAGTCCGGCACGCCGGCGAGGTCCGCGTCCTGCAGCGGCAGGACGAAGGCCTGCTCGTCGGCAAGCACGTTCTGGCTGAACTCGGTGCCGAGCGTGGCCAACGTCTCGACGACGGCGGCAAGGCGGGAGCGGGATTCGCCTTCCAGCCTTGCGCCGGAACGGACGAAATCCAGATGGTAGCGATCCAGCACCCGCAGCGCTTCCGCGTCGAGGTTCAGCGAGGCTTCTTCCGTCTTCAGTGCGTCGATGCGGGCGAACAGCCGAGCGTTCAGGTAGATGTCGTTCCAGTGCTTCGCCAGCACCGGCGCCATGTCCAGTTCGATCGCCTGGATCGCGTCATTGGTGTGCGACGAGGCCAGATTGCCGAACACCGCCTCGACCTTGTTCAGCAGCCGGCTGCTGTTTTCCAGCGCGAGGATGGTGTTGTCGAAATCCGGCGGCGCGGGATTGTCCGCGACCGCCGCGATCTCGTCAACGTGCTCGGCGATCGCACGATCGTAGGCGGGACGGAAATGCTCCGGCCGGATGCGGTCGAAGGGCGGCGCCCCGAACGGCGTTGTCCACGTTTCGAAGAAGGGATTGTCGCTGTTCATGACGTTCATGTTCCTGGGGCGTCCGCACTCTAGCAAGCGGGGACGATAGGGCAAATCACGCGGCCTGAGGACAGATCACGCCGTGCTCTCTTCCAGCTTTTGCACATCCGCGTCGGTCTGCGCGTCCAGCGCCGCCCAATCGGCCGGCGACGGATCGGCGGTGCTCGCCGCTAGCGCCTGCATCCGGCCGATGTAGTCGGCGGCGTCGGACGATCCTTGCGCTGCGGCCTCCGCGACCGAGACGATCTTGGAGAGCGCGACACCGGCCACGGTCGCGCCGGGCGCGACGATGCTAACGGCCGATGCGACTTTCATGGCGATGTCGAGCGCGGTGTTGATGTCGGTGATGACGGTCTTGGTGTCCATGGGTGGTCTCCTTTTGGCTTTCAGGACGTGGCGGTCACGCCCAGGCCGGCAAGCGCCCGGGCGAAATCGAGATTTGCGGCGTTCAGCGCCGCCAAGAGAGTCGCGGCGGCGGCGTTGCCGCCCGCCTCCGCCGCCGCGCGCGCCGCTACGTTCACCGCCTGTGCCTTGGCCACGGCGTCGTGGATCGCGGTCTTCTGCGCCGGCGTGGCGAGGCCGCTGTCGACGTAGTGCTGCGCCTGGCGCACGAGAAAATCGAACGTCAGTTCGGCGCCGAACACGGTCCTGGCCTGGCCGGGAACCGGCGTGTCCTGCACGGTGGCGACGGCAACCGACGCCGCCATGTCGGTAAGCGTGCTGCAGGCGGCGAGCCCGCCCAGGGCGCACAGCGCCGCGATCTTCAAAAGTCTCATGGAAGTCTCCCGGTCCTAAAGAGCCGCAGCAGCGCCGATGCCGTGGCGCACGGTCATCGACAGGACCGCCGGCACGGCGATCTGCAGCGCCGTCACGACGGTGAGGTCGCCGTCGAGCCAGCCGCCAAGCGCACCGAGCACCGCAAGCGTACCGACGATGTAAGTCTTGTATCCACTGAGCATGTTGTTTCCTTCTCATTGTGCAGCGGGCGGGATGCGCCGCAGCGGTCAGCCGTCTTCCAGCGGCTGGCCGCTGCGGCGGTGGCTCGTCGCGGCGGCGGCAAATGCACCGGCGACGGCCACGCGGGCGTGACGCTCCGAGGCGTCAGCCGCACCGGTACCAGGTCGTATTCGCGGCGCGGTACAGGTATTGGGCACTGCCATTGGCAGCGAGGGCGGTCAGCGGGCCGCTGACGGACTGGCCGGCGCTGGGCGAGAGCGTCAGGGCGCCAACCGCCTGCGTCGATGCGATGCGGCAGAGCTGGCCATCCTTGGGATGCGCCGGCAGTGTGATCGCGCCGCCGGCGAGCGTGCCGCCGGGATCCAGGATCAGCGCGCCGCAGGTGTCGGCGACGGTGAGCGAGAAGCCATTTGCGGGCCGCTGGCAGGAATAGGACTGGTCGACAAAGGCGCCGAGCGACTGCAGCCGGCCGTCGCCGAAAAAGCTGTGTGTCGAGACCGTGACCGTGCTGCCATTGCCGACGAGGCGGACATCGAGTCGCGTGCCGGAATTGGCGCCCGCAACCCAGTTTTCGTCGGCGAAGAAGCTGAAATTCCCGCCATTGCGGTAGTCGGCGCCGTCATAGCCCTGGCCGACGAAGGCCACGATCTGATCGCCGAAGGCCAGCGCCGTGGGCGCGGCGTAGCTGGTGTTGGCGCGGCGTCCGGAGAGTTGCACGGTCGATGCGATCGAATCGATGATGACGCCGCGCGCCGCCGAGGACGTGCCGGCCATGTGCAGGCCGGTGTTGGAGGGCGGGGCGGGCGGCGTCACCCCGGAGCCGTTGATCGTCAGCGTCTTCGCCGAATCGTCCCAGCTCAGCGCCGCCGCATCCTGCGCGATTGCGCCGCTGCCGCCGCCGAAGGGCACCGCGCCCGCGGCGAGGCCCTGGTTGATCGTGGCCACGCCGGTCGACCGTGCCAGGACGATGCTGTCGTTCCAGCGCGCGCCGTCGGACGAGACCTTGAAATGAAAATCGTCGTCGCCGCAAAGACCGATCTCGGCGCGGCCGGAATAGCCGGTCTGGTAGAGCAGCGACGCGGTGTCGCCGCTCGCGGTCTTGTTGAGCTTGGCCTGCACCCCGGCGCCGATATTGTCGAACAGCAGCGCAGCGGACTTCACGTTGAGCTTGTTGGTGGCGTCGGCGGCGGCGTTGACGCCCAGCAGCGGCACGTTCTGCAGCGCCAGCAGCGCGGCATAGTCGAGCCAGGCGGCGCCATCGAAGACGACAAGCTTGCTCTCGTCGGCGACAAAGGCCGACAGGCCGGCGAAAGGCGGATAGAACTTCCAGGCGCCGCCGGCGAAGAAGGCGATCTGGTTGTCCTGCGTCGTCCAGTCGCCGCCGGCGGTCGGCTTGACGAGATAGCAGTCGCCTTCCGCCGGCGTGGCGGGCGGCGCCGACAGGTCGCGGTCCAGGAAGCGGGCGCAGAGCAGCGCGTCGAGCTGGACGAAGTTGCGGTCGGCGATGACCGGCTTCTGCGATTGCGCCTGGGCCAGCAGCGGCAGGCGGGCGCGAACGGTTTCAGTGAGCATGGACGGTTCTCCTCGTTCCGATGCCGCGCCCGTAGGACGCGGACAGTTGATAGACGGCGATGTCGAAGCTGGCGGGCGGCGCACCGAAATCGGCGGCCTGCTGCGCGGCGGTGTAGAGGACCTGCGGCGCGGACGCGGACAGGGTGCGCAGAACGGTCGCGCCGTTCAGGATGTCGACCTCGTAGGCCTCGCTTTCCTCGCCCAGCGGCACCTGGTCCCAGGAATCGCCGCCGAGGCGCGAGCGCCGCGTCCAGCACAGCAGCGTGTCGCCGCCGGACTGCCAGTATCCTTCGACCTGCACCGGCGCATAAGGACGAAGGCCGACCGCGCCGAATTGCAATGCCGCGCCCTGAAAAGCGGGATCGGAGAGCGGCTTGCCCGCCGGTCCCCAGCGACAATTGAAGCTCAGCGTCGCCTCGTTCTGCGACAGCGCGAGCTGCTTGAGCGCGCCGTCGAGCAGCACGACGCGGGCGCCGGCGGCGACGGGCGAGCGCATCGCGCTCTCGGTGCCCTGCTGGCCGCGCAGCAGATGGGTGAGGGTCCAGCGGTTCGGCGCCGTCAGCTCGGCATGGGCGAATTGCAGCACTTCCCAGGCGCTGTCCGCGTTCTGCACCGCCAGCGCATTGGCGCCGCCCAGCACGTCGGCATCGCTCAGCGACTGGAACGCACCGCCATAGAGCCGGACCTTGAGCGCATTGGCATCGTCCCACCACCAGGCGACACCCGCCGCGAAGTCGTCCGTGGTCTCGCCGATCGCGGCGGGCCGGGTCAGCGTGGTGTCGAGCACGAAATTGGCGTCGGTGGCGCTGCGCAGGACCTGCACGCCGCCGATCGGCCACGGCGCGGCGAAAGCGGCGACATGCGGCGCCCACGGCACCTCGTCGCCGCTCAGCAGCGGCAGGTCGAGGAAGACCGCCAGCGCCCGGCCCGGCTGCACCAGGCTCTGCACCTGGCCGGGCGCGCGCTGCGGGCCGGTGAGCGGATCGTAGAGGCTGGGATCGGTGGCGACCGCCTCGATGCTGCGCGACCCCGAATCGTCGATCTGGGTCAGGCGCAGGCGGCGGGTGCGGCCCCCGGCGGTGAGTGCGATCTCGTCGGTGACGTCCTGCGCCAACTGGCTCGGCGCCAGCGCAAACGCGGCCGTCTCGCGCATCACCCAGGCGTCCTGCAGCAGCCGCGTGCCGATGCCGATGGCCTGGCCCTGGTCCATCACGATGGGCAGGCTGGAGGTCGCAACGCGCTCGGACAGCGTGGCCAGGCGGCGCGCTTCGGCCGAGGCCTGGCGGTAATCGGCGTCGGCGTCGATGTAGGAGATGCGCGAGACGTTCGGCAGGTCGGTCTCCTGGGCACGGGTCAGGGTGAAGCCGAAGGACGGGTCGCCATCCGGCAGCACGAGGTCGGTCTCCGCGAAAGCCGGCGCCTCGGGACGGCCGCGCATCACGAAGCGGATGACGCCCTGGCTCTCCGCCGCGTCGAAATGGAAGGCGACGGAGAGCGGATCGAGCGCATCGCGCGCGCTCATCGTGTCGGTGACGGCATAGCCGGTGACGAGGCCGTCGAGCGCGCTTGCGTCGGCCGTGGCGTCGTCGCAGATCGCACTCACCAGCGCGGGAAGCTGCACCGCGCCCAGGCGGCCGTTGAGCCAGTGGCCCAGCCGCCAGTTCGCGCCGTCGCCCCACACATCGCTCAGCGCCGGGAAGAACGGATAGGGCCGCGCGTCCCAGCACCAGACATGCGTGTTGGAGACGTCCACCATGCGGCCGTCATAATGGGTCGAGGCCGGGTTGTTGGCCGGATCGGACCAGAAGGCGAAATGGGCTTCGAGAAAGCGGCGCTGGATCAGGTCGTCGCGCTCGCCGTTCGAATAATAGGGCAGCGCGCTTTCCGCCGATTTGGGATCGAAGAAGACGTTGGGCTGGTTGGCGCCCTTGTCGGTGGCGGGGCAGCCGAGCTCGGTGAAGCGGATCGGCTTGGACTGCGGCGTCCAGGCCGTGGGCGTGGCGCTTTCGCTGCCCGCGGGGCGGTCGTAATGCGCATTGCTCCACCAGGCCCACAGATCCTTGGCGCGCCAGACCCAGGGCTTGCCGAGTCCGTCAGTGATCGGCGTGCGGCTCTGCGCGTCGCGGTCGGCGCCGGAAGCGTAGAACCAGTCGTAATCCTCGCCGGCGCGGATGTTCGCGGCGAGATAGGCCGGATCGTAGATCGAGGTGGGACCGTCCGCCGCGTAATCGGCATGGGCGGTGCCGTCGCGCCAATCGGCCAGCGGCATGTAATTGTCGATGCCGATGAAGTCGATGTTCGGGTCCGACCACAGCGAATCGAGGTTGAAGAGCAGCGCACCGCCGCCGAGCTGGTGGTTGTTGTACTCGCTCCAGTCGGCGGCATAGCCGATCCTGGTGCCGGGGCCGACGATGGCGCGGACGTCGGCGGCGAGCGCCTTCAGCGCCGCGACGGCGGGATAGGAGGCGGCGCCGTCGCGCACCTGTGTGAGCCCGCGCAATTCGCTGCCGATCAGGAAAGCGTCGACGCCGCCGGCATCGGCGCAGAGCTGCGCGTAGTGCAGGATCATGCGGCGATAGCCGTGGCTGCCGCTGAAGAACGCGTCCACCTGCGCGGCGGCGGCCGCGGTCGTGTCGGGCGAGCCGGCGACGCCGGGCGCCGGCGCGACGGTGATGCGGCCGCGCCACGGATAGGCGGGCTGGCTGCTGGCGCCGGTATAAGGATCGGCCAGCATGTTGCCGGGCGCGATGTCCAGGAAGACGAAGGGACAGAACATCACGCGCAGGCTGCGATTCTTGAGATTCTGAATCGCCGTCGCGACGGAAGCATCGGACGGCGTGCCGCCATAGGCGGGCCGGCCGCCGCTCTGCGAGACCACATGCGCGTCGGCGCGGGCGATGCCGGCGACGCTCCAGGTCTCGGGATAGGTGGTCTTCACCGCGGTCTCGACGCCGGGATCGATGGTGCAGTCCGCGGCGCGCAGATCGCTGCCGAACCAGCCGACCACCAGCGACACGCTCTGCAGGTTGGGCGCCAGGCCGGTGAGCTCGTCCAGCGAGGCATCGATGTCGGCGACGCCGGCGGCGTTGTGGGCGTTCTGGGCCACGGTGCCGCCTTCGCCGTCATCGGTGCTGACGATGGCCTCGTCATAGACGAACTCGCCCGCACCCGGGATGAGCGCGACGCCGGTCAGCGCGGTCTCCAGCGCGCCGTCGCCGGCCAGGCTGTGGAAGACCTCGAAGGCGAGCTGCGGAATGCGGTTGCCGAAATCGGCCAGCGGCATGTCCTCGAACACGACATAGCAAAGGCCGCGGAAGGCCGGCGCGTTGCCCGCGCCCTCGATGGCCTCGATCAGCGGATCGGGCACCTGCGTCTCGCTGCCGGGATAGAAGCGCAGCGTGTAGAGCGAGGCGTCGATCAGCGTGCCGTTGGCCCAGATGCGGCCGATCCGGGTGGCGCCGTCGCACAGGCCCACGGCGAACGAGATCGCATAGCTGAAATCCGTCTCGGTGACGGTCGGCGCACCGATGCCCTTGCCGCCGCCGGTGGTCGTGGTGGCCGCGGTCTCCTGGAAGCGCGAGGCCCAGATGAGCTGGCCGGCGGCGCGGGTGCGGCCGAACAGGCGCGGTATGGCGGCGCCCTCGGTCGAGGCCTGGATGCCGGTGTCGGTCAGGCGCGGTCCGCTGCGTTTGGTGTTTTGGCCGGGCGCGATGGCGGCGTCGATCTCGCTGCCGAGGAACGCGCCCAGCGCGCCGCCGAGCTGGGCGCCGGTGACGCCGAGAAAGGCGCCGGTGCCGAACAGCGATGTGCCCAGTCCGGCGCCGGCGACGCCGAGAACGAGAGAAGCCATGGGGATGTGCCTTCAAAAGCAAAAACGGCGGTCCCAGGGGACCGCCGCGTTCGATGCGAGATCCGCCGTCAGAGGCGGAAGGCGTAAGCCAGTCTGGTTTGCCAGAAGGCGCTGAACGGCTCTTCGGCGACGCTGCGGTTCTGGCGGGCATGGATCAGGGTCGGCGCGCCGTCCTTAGCCGCGACGATGCCGCAATGCTTGGCCGGAGCGCCACGCCGCATGCGGAACAGCGCGACGTCGCCGGCCGCCAGCGTGCGCGACGCGATCGCCGTCAGATGGCGGGCGAGCGCGGCGTGCAACGTCTCGCGGCCGCTGGCTTCGGCCCAGTCCGGCGTGTAGGGCGGCGGATCCTCGGGCTCGGGCCCGCGCAGCTCGCGCCAGACACCGCGCAGCAGGCCCAGGCAGTCGCAGCCGACGCCCTTCACGCTCGCCTGGTGGACATAGGGCGTGCCGAGCCAGGTGCGGGCGGCGGCGACGACGCTTATGGCCGCCCCCTCCACCATTTCGTGGTCCCCCTCCCCCGCAACAGCGGGGGAGGGGCGCGTTTCAGTTGCCATAGCGGCTGCCTCCGTCGAGGGGTTGGGTGGGGGCGGAGAGGACGGCGTCGTTGCCGGGCATGTAGGGGAAGCCGCGGAAATTGACGCCGTTGGCGAATTTGGTCTTGCAGGTCGCGAACTGCTTGTCGCAGCCCGCGCTGACGGTGAAGGCGTCGCCGGGCGCCACCGCCGCGCTCATCGCCTGCCACAGCTCAATGCTGTTCGCGCCATGGCGCTTGACCTCCATGGCGCGGCCGGCATTGGCGCCACTTGTGAACGTGAGCTTGCCGCCGCTGAACCAGCCCGTCGCATACGTGCCGAGACCCGTCACCGTGAAGCGGCGATTGTCGGTCGCGGCGGCGACGGCGCCGCTCGCGGTGAAATCGGGCGTCGCGATGTTCTTGGTGCAGCGCGCATCGCCCAGATCGGCGTCGCAGGAATAGGCGAAGACACGGCCCTTGGGCTGGTTCAGACGATGCGCCAGGCCGCGCAATTCGGCCGAGAAGCCGGTGCGGCCGCGCTGGACCTCGCCCAGATTGCCCTTGCGCATCAGCACGCGCTGGTCGGGCGCGGCCCAGTTGACGCGCCAGATCTCGACCTGCGCATCGTCGTAGACGCCGGCGGCGAGATCGGACTCGTTCAGCGTCGCCGCGTCGAGCGCACCGACCACGGTGAGGTTGTCGATCGCGAGGCCGAGCGAGGATTGCACCTCGCTGGCGGTGAAGCCGGTGACGGCGGCGTAGCTCAGCCCGTCGAACGCGACCGCCTGGTCGTGATCGGTGAAGCCCTGCGCCGCGCCGTCGCGGCGGACGAGCTTCCAGCACCAGCACAGCGTGGTGGCGCCGGAATCGAGATGGGTCTGCATCCCGGGAGGAAGGGTTTTCATGTCACACCCGTATTTCGACCAGCGGGATGCTGGGGATTTCGCCGGCGGTGAAGCTGGCGAGGTTGATGCTGAGCGTGTCGCTGTCGAAGCGGACGGGGACGTCGAACTCGAAGCCGGCGGTGACGGCATCGCCGGGCGCGGCCGCAAAGGTCACGACGCCGGTGGTGGTGTCGACGGCGAAGCCGCTGCCCTGCTCGGTGCCGCCGACGGCGACGCGGACGCTGCCGGCGACCGGCTTGGCGATGCTGCGGGCCCAGCTCGACGGACCGGATGTGTAGGTCTTCACAAGCTGGAAATTGTGCGCGTCGAGCGCGGTGGCGGCCTGGTCGAGCGGCGTCGCAGCGGCGCCGGGCGCGCAGGACTTGAAATCGGCCCAATCCTTGAAGCGGAAGCCGTAGAGCCGGCCCAGCCGCGCCTCGAAGAAGGCGATGACCGCGTGCAGATCGTCGAGCGTCTTGACGCCGTAGCCCGCATCGTAGCGGCGGCGCGAATTGGCCCACACCGCGTTGCGCTCCTCGAAGCCCGAGCCGAGGGTGACGATCTCGGTCTTGCGCTCGGGCCCGCCGGTCGAATGGAAGGCCAGCGCGGTGGGAAACCGCGTTTCGTGGAAGGTCATGACGTTAAACCCCAGTTGTTATGTCTTCGGCCGGTCGAGCCGCCAGCGCAGCTCGCGGTGCAGCAGCAGCACGACGGCGGTGACGCTGACGACGGTGCTGAGCATCAGCACCAGGTTGCGCAGAAGGCCGAGGCCGGGCGCGACATAGTAGCGGCCCGCGACCAGGAAGCTGTGCGCCGCATCGGCGTGCGGCCTCGCCTGGCGGATCACCTCGGCGGTCAGATAGTGGCCGGCGAGAAAGCCAGCCACGCCGAGCGCCAGCGCGATCGCGGCGGCAACGCGCCAGGTGCGGCGCGTGCGCGGACGGGCGTAATCGAGCATCGACATCGTTGCACCATAGCGCTCACAGGTTGCGTTGTCCCTTGGCGAGCGCGCGCGACAGCATCGCGGCGATCTGGCTCTCGGATTTGAGGAAGCTCTGCGCGTCGCGCGCGGTGACGTTGAGCGTCACCTGCGGGGCGCCGAGTGCGCCATTGGGCGCGATGCTGCCCGCAGCGGAGGGCGTGAACAGCTCCGGGCCCTGCTCGCCGACCAGATAGGGCACGCCGGCGTCGACCGGGCCGCCGGCCGCGCGGGCGCCGCCGACCGGCAGGATCGCACCGGCGACGGAGGTCAGCACGTTCTCGATCGGCTTGACGATGAACTGGGTCGTGGAAATGCGGTCGAAGTCCGACAGGATGGCGCTGACGAGCTGGTCGAGCGAGGCTTTGCCGTTGATGACGGCGCGGGCGATGGTGTTCTCCACCGAGGTGAAGCTGCGCGTCACCGCGGTCTCGATGGCGCCGGTGGCGCTCTGCACCGGGCCGCTCACGAAGGCGGACAGCGCGTCGCCGGCGGCGGCGAAGCTGGCATCGAGCGGGGATTGTGGGTCGGCCATGGCAAGTCCTATCAGTGTCGATCATCAGGGTACTGAGCGATCAGGTCGTTCAGTTCGGAACGCCCGAGCGGCGCGCGGACGCGGCGCGGTGCCGTCAAAGCGCGCCATTCGGGGAGCGAAAGGCTCCAGAACGTCGCGGGCGGCAGGCGCAGCGTGCCGAGCGCGAAGCTCAGGACGTCGTCCCAGCGAAAGGGCCGGTGGCCGCGGCGCCGCCTCCCGAGAGGCCGGCGGCGTCGAAGGCGGCGGCGACGGCGGTGACCAGCGCGCCGAGATCGCACGGCAGGCGCAGCACGTCGGCCGGCGCCAGGTCGTGGCCGCCGCCGCGCAGCAGCGCCGCCGCGACGACGGCGAGATCGGCGGCGCGCACCGCCGTAAGGCGGCGGCCGACCTCGGAGAGATTGTCGAGGCCGAGGCCGGCTTCGATTTCGGCGAGGGCGCCGAGGGTGAGCAGCAGCCGGTAGTGGCGGCCGCCGGCGTCGAGCGCGGCCTCGCCGCGGATCTTGTTGGTCATGACTTGTTCCTTTCCCCCTCCCTGCCCGTTGGGCGTCCGTACGCTGTCGCTACGGACCCCTTCGCACCTGACGGTGCTACGGGCACCTCCCCCACCAGCGGCTTCGCCGCGCGGGGGAGGCGGGCCTGTAGGTTGTTAGAGTGCTGCGAAGGTCAGGGCGCCGGCGGAGGCGAGCGAGAGCGAGAGCTTGAGTTCGCCGTCATAGGGGCCGTCATAGCTGAGCGTGGTGAGCTTGAACGGGCCGGTGACGGTGCCGAAGCTGGGGATCACGACCTGGAAGTCGGGACAGGCCTGGGCGAAGAAGGCGGTGCGCAGCGCCGCATCGGAGGCGGCGTCCTTGAACACGCCCGAGCCGGACAGCGTCGCCGACTTGACGCCGCCGCCGATCAGCAGCTCGCGCCACTGGTCGGCGGAATCGGCGTTGGTGACGTCGACGCTCTGCGCGTTGAACGCCAGCGTCGTGGCGCGCAGGCCGGCGACGGTGGTGAACGCTTCGGGCCACGCGCCGTCGCCGATCTTGATGAGCAGGTCTTTGCCTTTTTGGGCGGACATGGGAGGTCTCCTTTGCGAGTAGCGAGTAGCGAATAGCGAGTAGCGAGTAGCGAGTAGCGAGTAGCGAGTAGCGAGTAGCGAGTAGAAAAAGAACGCCCTACTCGCTATTCGCTACTCGCCATTCGCTTTTTTCAGTTCGATTCCAACAGCGCCCGGAATCTGAGCTGGGCGTGGAAGGTTTCGCCGTCGGGTTCGCGGGTCACGCTGCTGTCCTGCCAGCGCAGGTCGACCAGCGTGTGGCCGTCGAGCGGCAGCTCGGCGCCGTTCAGCGCGTCGAACACCGCCTCGGCGGCGAGGCGCGCCTCGCGGCGGCCGGCGGCGCGCGACCAGACATGCACGGTCAGCGCGTGGGCGCTGCCGGGCTCGGTCGCGGTGCTCCAGTCGCTTTCGGTGTCGTCGCCGATCACGACATAGGGGAACGCCGCGCCGCGCGGCACGCTGTCATAGACGCGCGGCGGATCGCCGACCGCGTCCTTGACGGCGTTGTCGTTGCTCAGCGCGGCGAAGATCGCCTGCTGCAGGGCCCAGCTTGCGGCGCTCATGGCAGTTCCTCCACATTGAGGGTGACGAAGGCTTGGCGTGGGCCGGGATCGAGCACGGCGTGGACGCGGAACGTCCGCGCCCCGACCGTCACCCGCTGGCCGGCGGCGAGATCGCCGCGACGGCGCAGCGTGATGCGGTGGCGGATCCGCGATTCCAGGCGGTCGGCGTTCGGTTCGTCGGTGGCGCCGAGCGGCTCGAGCGCGAGCGACACGGCGGCGAAGGCGCTCCAGCTTTCGGCGAAGCCGCCGCCGCCATCGGGCGTCAGCGTGCGCGCGAGCAGCGTCGCGCGCTGGTTGAGACGGGAGAGCATGATGCTTGCCTTTGCTGTCATGGCCCGCAAAGGCGGGCCATCCAGGTGAAGCAACCTCGTATTGCGAAAGCGAGGCGCACCAACTGGGTGGCCCGCCTTCGCGGGCCATGACAATTGAGATTTTTAGAATTTCAAAACGCGATACGGCGCCAGCAGCGCCAGGCAGTCGGCGGGAAGCTCGGCGGGGGCTTCGCCGCGGTTCTCGTAGAGGAAGGCGATGAGCGCCAGGATCGCCTGCTGCAGCGGCACCGGCACCGCGCCGGCATCGCCATAGCCGGCGGTAAAGGCGATGGCGACCGCGTTGATGCGGCGCAGAGCGTCGGGCGGCGCGACCGTCTGCTTCAATGCAAGACGCGCCGGCGACGAGGCGGCGTCGACGGTGTAGAGCGCGGCGTTCATCACGCTGGACGTGCCGTCGCGGGCGTAGAGCGTCACCGACGTCACGCTCTGCAGCGGCGGCAGCGGGATCTCGATCGCGCCGCAGAGCGGCCAGGCATCGAGCCAGAAGGTCCAGCCCTGGGTGACCAGGGCGCGGCCGGTATGCCATTCGGCGCGGGCGCGCGCGGCGGCGATCAGCCGCGCGATCAGCGCGTCGTCGTCGCCGGTGTCGACCTTGAGATGCGCCTTGGCGTCGGCGAGCGAAACCGGCTCGGCCGCCGGCGGGGCGATGAGTTCGAGGGGCATTGGGGTGTTTTCCGGTGGTGGTGGCGAATAGCGAGTAGCGAGTAGGGATGGCGAGCAGCGAACGGGATGATCCCTATTCGCTACTCGCCATTCGCTATTCGCTAGCTGGCGCTGAACTTCATCAGCTTGATGGCTTCGTAATTCTGGACGCCGCCGCCGACGCGCTTGGTGGTGTAGAACAGCACATAGGGCTTGGCCGAATAGGGATCGCGCAGGGTGCGGATGCCGACGCGATCGACCACCAGATAGCCGCGGGCGAAATCGCCGAAGGCCATGGCATAGGTGCCCGAGGCGATGTCCGGCATGTCTTCCGCTTCCGCCACCGGATAGCCCAGCAGCGTCGGCGGCTGGCCGGCGGCGCTGCCGGCGACCAGATGTAGTTGCCGGTGCTGTCCTTGAACTTGCGGATGACGCTTTCGGTCTTGCGGTTCATCACCCAGGTGCCGTTGGCGCGATAGCCCTGCCTGGGCGCATAGGCCAGCGTCACCAGCGCGTCGGTCGGGTTGGAGGCCGCGAAGGCGCCGTCGGCGCCCGAGGCGACATAGCCGAGCTTGGCCCATACCCAGCTCGCATCGGCGACGATGGTCTCCGACAGGAAGCCCTTGGGCGCGGTGGTGCCGTTGCCGTTCACGAAGGCGGCGCCTTCCTGCTCGGCGAACACGATCTGCACCTCGCCGGCGAGCCAGCGTTCGATGTCGACCTGGCTGTCGTCGAGCAGCGTCGCGGTGGCGGCCGGCATGGCGTAGAGCTCCATCGCCGGGAAGTCGATCACGCTCAGCGTCGGCGTATCGGTCTGCGGCCGGTCGGCGGTCTCCGCCACCCAGCCGGTGGCGGCGCCCGCCGTCGCGATCGGCTTGCGATAGACGTTGCCGCCGATCTGGCGGACCGTGGCGATGGCGCGGATCGGCGAGGCCTTGGCCAGGACGCGGTCGATGGTCTGCTCGATCTCCAGCGGCACGGTGTAGCCGCCGTCGCCCGGCGAGCCGGCGCTGAACGCCGATTTCAGCTCCAGCGCGTCGAGGCCGCCGGCGTCGCCCTTGCGGACATAGCGGTCGAACGCCGACTTGCGCTCGAGCGCGTCGCGGTCGGGCGCCGGTTTGCGCTCGCCGCTGAGCGCCGGGCGCGCGGCGTCGAGCAGCAGCGCGTCGAGGGCGCGCTTCTGCTCGACCAGCGCCTTGTCGATGCGGTCGACCTTCTCCTCCGTCACGACGTCGCCGGAGCGGCGCTCGAGCGCGGCGAGACGCTCGTCATTGGCGCCCTTGAAGCTTTCGAAGGCGCGCAGGAAATCGTCGAACGCGTCCTTGACCTCGGGCGATGCGGCTTTGGTTTCGTAGTCCACTTTCAGTTCTCCTTGTGAAAAAGATTGGTGTGAAAAAGATTGGTCATGCCGGCCGGCGCCCGCAGCGAGACGACGCCGCCCGCACGCCGCAGGCGCGGGATGTGGCGGCGGCGGTGCTCGCGCATGCGCCGGACGGAATGCGGGGTTGGATCGGCGCGAAAGGCCCGCGCGGCGCGGCTGAGCGCGTCGTGCAAGCCGCCTTTCGTTCCGATGGCCGTGACCTGGCTGCCTGCGAGCAAGGGGAAGGTCACGACCGATATTTCCCAGAGCTCGATTTCGAGAAGCGTGCGCGTGTTGGTTTGGGCGTCGCGCCTTGCGCGCAGGGCGCGGAAGCCGATGGAGAGGCCGTCCAGCGCGCCGGCGCGGATCAGCGCCGCGACGTCGGCGGCGCGCGGCACGTCGAGCGCGAGGCTGCCGCGGACATAGAGCCCGGTGGCATCCTCGCGGATGTCGCGCCAGACGCCGATCGGCTCGTGCGCGAAATGCTGGTAGAGCATGCGCACGCGGCCGGCGGGGCGGCGGCGCAGCGATTGGGTGAACGCCCCGGGGGCGACGATGTCGCCCGCACCGTCGGCCACGTGGAAGAGCGAGGCATAGCCTTCGAACTCGTCGCGGCCGAGCGCTTTGAGCAGCGCAGGCGTAGTCGTGCGCGCGAGGCGTGGCCTCGCGTGTTGGATAACGGTCATGGATGGGTCCTCGTTGTCCTCCCCCTGCAAGGGGGAGGTGCCGAGCGTCAGCGAGGCGGAGGGGGTTGTGCCGCGACACAACCCCCTCCGTCTCGCCGCTGCGCGGCGAGCCACCTCCCCCTTTCAGGGGGAGGACTTGTCGTTCTGATCCAGCTTGTTCTCGATGCGGGCCAGGGTCTGCTTCATGTCGGCGATCTGTTCGGCCATCACGGCGACGCCTTCGATCGCGCTCTCCTCATGCGCGGCGGCGCGCTCGAGCGTGGAGATGCGCTCGGCGGCCGACCCGGCCCAGAACAGCGCGCCGGCCGTCTGCAACAAAAAAGCCGCCACGAGGGCGGCCGGGATGCGGGCCTTCAGCGCGGGCCGAAGCGTGTGGGCCGTGGTCATGGTTCATCCAGTTCTCCCTCGCCCCCGCGCAGCGGGGGAGAGGGTCGGGGTGAGGGGGCGGTCAGTTCATGCAAGATCGTGACCAGCACGGTTGCGAGATTGCCGAGGACTTCCGCGTTCCTGATGCGATAGACGTCGAAGCCCTCGCGGCGAAAGCGTGCGTCGCGCGCGGCGTCATAGCCTTCGCGGCCTTCGTGCAGCTTGCCGTCGAGCTCGATCACCAGGCGTTTCTCCAGGCAAACGAAATCGGCGATGTAGGGACCGATCAGGAACTGGCGCTTGAACTTGAAGCCGCCGAGCTTGCGGTTGCGGACCTCGGACCAGAACAGATCTTCGGTCGAGACGGCATCGCGGCGCATCTCACGGGCACGGGCGCGGTTCACGGCCTTCGATTTTCTTTCCAAGGTTCGTTTGCGCGTCACCATCCCCCTCACCCCGGCCCTCTCCCCCACTGCGTGGGGGAGAGGGAGAAGTATACGGCTAAACATGCGCGTCTCCATCCATCGGCCCATACCCCGCGGCGGCGCGTTTTTCGTTGGCGGTCAGGAAGCTCGCGGCGTTGAGGCGGTCCCAGACGCTTTCGCGTTCGATCGCCAGCGCGTCGACGGCGTCGGGGTCGTAGGCGAGGCGCAAGGTGTCGCCAAAGCGCGGCGCCAGCCAGCGGGTCAGCGCCGCGGCGGTGCGGCCGACCAGCGGCAGCACGGTCTGGCGCCAGAACGACAGGTTCGCCTCGCGATAGTTCGAGAAGGTGTTGTCGCCCGGAATGCCCAGCAGCATGGCGGCACGCCGAAGGCCAGCGCGATCTCGCGCGCCGCGACATTGCGGGTCTCGGAGAAATCGAGATCGGCGGGCGAATGGCTCATGGCTTTCCAGTCGAGGCCGCCTTCCAGCACCATCGGGCGGCCGGCATTGCTGGCGCCCTGATAGGCGTCTTCGAGCTCGCGCTTGATGCGCGCGAACTGATCGTCGGTCAGGCCCGGCGCGCCGTCGGGGCCGCGATAGACCAGCGCGCCGGAGGGTCGCGCCGCATTGTCGAGCAGCGCCTTGACCCAGGCGGCGCCGGCGTTGTGGACGTCGATCGCATTGGCGGCGGCGCCGAAGCGGCGCCAAGCCGTAATGATCGTCGAGCGGATGGAACAGCGTCATGTGCAGCACCGGGAGGAAACCGCTCGCGCCGTCGCGGCCGATGCGCATGGTGCGGCCGTCGACCGTATAGTCATAGGCGGCGGGCCAGCCGCGCGGGCCGGGCACGATCGCGACGCGGTCGGGACGCAGCGTGTAGAGGCCGCGGACCTCGCCCGCGGCGATGGCGGCTTCCATATAGGCGTTGCCGGCGCATTGCAGGAAGGCGTACCCAGCGCGCGAAGAACTGGCTGCCGTCCTCCTCCGGATTGGGACGCAGCAGCAGGCTCAGCAGCGGATGGGCGTCCAGCTCGGCGGCGCCGTCATAGAGCAGGAACGGCACCGAGGCGGCGGCTTCGGCGATCATGCGCACGCAGCGATAGACGATGGCGTTGCTCATGACGCCGTCGCGCGCCCAGGCCGGCATAGTCGCGCGACGACCAACGGGTGCGGCCGGCGAGTTGAAGCGCGATCAGCGGCGCGGATTTTGTCTGCGGAGGTGTCGTGTTGCGGCGAAGGAAGTCGAACATGGTTGGTTTTCCTACCGTTGTCCTCCCCCCTTCGGGGGGAGGTGCCGAGCGTGAGCGAGGCGGTGGGGGGGACGTGTCATCCCCCTCCGTCTCGCCGCTTTGCGGCGAGACACCTCCCCCTTGCAGGGGGAGGACGATTAAAGAGTCCGCACGCGCGGATTGGTTTTGCGCACGGACGGAACAGGTGCGACAGGGCCCAGACCAGGGCGTCCATGCGGTCGGGGCTGGGGCCGCTGCCGTCGTAATTGCACATCTGGTCTTCGAGCTCGGGCAAGGCGCCGACGTGATGGATGCGGCCCTGCTCGTAGAGCGACGACACCGGCGCGGCGCGCTCCGCCTTGCCGCGCGTCGCGTGCACCAGCGTCAGCGGCAGGTTGGGCGCGTTCTGCAGCAGCACGGCGCGCACCATCTCGCCGCCCTGATTGGCCTCGGCGATCACCGCATCGGCCTGGTGCGCCTCGAAGGCGTCGGCGACGCGCGCCGACCATTGGCCGGGCGTAAGGCCGCCGGCGGAGAGGTCGGCCAGCACATAGCCGTGTTCCGCCGCATCGTCTTGGTCGCTCCCGCTCGCGCGGACGCTCCGGCCTGCGACCACGATGCCGCATTCGTCGGCCGCCGGCGCTGGCGGCGGGATCGACGGCGACGACGATCTGCGCGAGATCGGGCGCGCTGCGTACGCGGTGGTCCTCGATCCACGATCGGCGCCACAGCGCTGCGTCGTTGTCCTCGATCAGCTCGGCGTCGAGTTCCTGGCGGCCGAGGCGCGAGCCGGCATAGCGGCGCTCCATCGTCTCGAGGAAGCCGGGCGCCAGATTCTCCGCATTGGCGCTTGTGGTGCTGCGCGTCACCGCGACGTCGGGCGACGCCAGCAGGCTGCGCAGCGCCGCGATGTTGCGCGGCGTGGTGGTGAGCGCCAGGCGCGGATCGGTGCCGATGCGCAGGCTCATCAGCGCCATGTCGAGCGCGGTCTGCGGGTCGGACCATTTGGCGAATTCGTCGCCCCAGATCGTATCGAATTGGTGGCCGCGGATGCCGTCGGGCTCGTCGGCGCTGAGCACGGTGGCGATGGCGCCGCCGGGCCACACGACGCGGCGGTTGGAGGGCTCGAACGCCGCGCCGTCGGCGGCGGCGAGCAGGCCGGAGACGCCTTCGATCATGACCGCACGCGCATCGCCATATGTGGCGCCGACGAGGCCGATGTGGTGCATGGCGCGGTTGGCCACGCCTTCCGCGATCCACTGGGCGCCGCTGCGGGTCTTTCCGGCGCCGCGGCCGCCGAGGAACAGCCAGATGCGCCAGCCGCCGTCGGGCGCGAGCTGTTCGGAGCGCGCCTGCCGCTGCCAGTCGCGGGTCGAGGAAGAGGAGCTCTTCGTCATCGAGACTCTCCACCATCGCCGAGAGCCGATCCGGGCTTAAGCTGCGCCAGGAGCTTGCGTTGTATCTCACGGCGGACGTCCTTGGGTTTGCGGGCGGATTTGGTGGCGCGCAGCGAGGCGCGCTGCGCGTCGAGGCCGATCAGGCGGTCGAGCGATTTCTGCAAGCGCTCGAGCGTGCGCGAGTCGCGTTCGCGGTCGCCGGGCGCGTCGGTGGCGTTGCGCGTGGGTCGGCGTGCTGCGCGTTCTCGACGCGCAAGATCTGCCGGTTCAGTTCTTCAAAGAGTCGTTTCACCATGTCGTCTATCCATCCTTGCGGAATGTCCTCTGCGTTGATGCCGATCCAATGTCTGGGATGCGTGCGCGCGACCGCGTCGCCCGCGTCCTGCGCGTTCGTTGTCATCTGCTCACACCTGTGGGGATGTACGGGATTTGGGGTTTCGAGAGACTCGGTTCAAGGGGCCGGCAAAAATTATTTCGGCGAAAAATAGTTCCCGTCGATCCACCACCCCGGCGCGCCAACGCATTGATCCGTACAGGGATTTTTTCGCGAAGTGGTGGATAGAAGACCGGGTATGGCGCGCGGCGGCGATATAATCTTTCAACGAAATAAATTTTTGGCCCGAGCCAGTTGGCCCGATACTCCACCGCAAGGGACCCGCGATCCCTTGCCGTCAGTTTTGCCCGTGGTGCGACGCTCGGACCACGGGTTGATCGTTAACCTTTGGCCCAAGCACCATGCAGGGCACTCTCGGGGCGGACTTGAACATTTTTCCCCATAGGACTACCTATTGGGCTGATCAAAAGGCCCCGACCATTCGTCCTTGATGGAAAGTGCCTTCACCGGCGCTACGAGTGGTCGGGGTCAACCCCTTTTCCGAAGCCCCTCAGATGATGTCTGGAAAATATGCCATCCTGATGGATGGCGGTTTCGTGAAGAAAAAGCTTCAGCAAAAAAAACGGCGCCTTTCCGAACGCTGCTGCGGTTCAAGTTGAGGTCGATCGAATCAAAGCCCACGACAGGCTTTCCGATGGCGAGTTGTTGCGTGTCTATTTTTATGATGCGCCGCCAGCCAAGGAAAAACTGAAGAATCCGGTAAGTGGCGCGATCGCCGATCTGACAGCGCACGCGCAATATGCGCAAAACATCAGTCTCCAACAAACGCTTGAACTGTATCCTGACTTTGCTCTGCGCATGGGCGACACGGCGGTCGCGGGTGGAAGTTGGGCGAGCAGGCAAACAAGAATTTGCAGGCTCATCCGCGCGTGCCCGTGGCAAACGATTTCGTTCCCAACATCCAACAAAAGGGCGTGGATTTGCGCATCGGATTAGACATTGCCCGGCTTGCCTTGCGTGAGATGGTCAACATCATTGTTGTCGTTACCGGCGATAGCGATTTGGTCCCCGCGTTCAAATTTGCTCGTCGAGAGGGACACGGGTCTATCTCGACCATATGGGACATGGCGTGCGCCGGGACTTAAAGGCGCACGCTGACTTCCTGTTTTAGCAACTCTCAGCGATGTAGACAGACATGAGAACGCCTCGACGACATCCCTCGCACGAACGACGGGCATGACAGCGGATTTTCTCGATGGCGCTCGTTGCGATTTCCACTACCGCGCCGTCGCTGGCATTCTGCGTCGCATTACCGGGCGTTAAGACCTAAGTCTTGAATCCGCCGCAAATATGGGTGACGTACCGGGCCGATGGCAGGCGACAATTCCACCCTCGACAACATCGCGGAAAACGTCCACGCGCTGGCGCAGTATTTCGTGCGGCGGCGGCGGATCTTCGCGCCACTGCTGGCGATCGTCACCGCCGCCGCCATCGGCGTGCCGCTGGCGCTGCTGTTCCTGGCGCCGACCATCCTGTCCTGGTTCGCGGCGCCGCTGGACATGTCCCAAGGACCTTTATGCCGTCAACCGGCCGATCGCCTTCACCTTCCTGGACGCCGACGGCAACGAGGCCGGCCATCGCGGCGCCATCATCGGCAAGCGGCTGACGCTGGAGGAGATGCCGGCCTATCTGCCGGCCGCCTTCATCGCCATGGAGGACCGCGACTTCTATCACCATGGCGGCTTCGATCCGCGCGGCCTGGCGCGGGCGTTGTGGACCAATTTCCGCGCCGGGCACACGGTGCAGGGCGGCTCCACCATCACGCAGCAGACGGTCAAGATCGTGTTCCTGACCCAGGAGCGCACCTTCAACCGCAAGATGGAGGAATTGCTCGACGCGACGCGGCTGGAGAAGTCGCTGAGCAAGAAGCAGATCCTGGAGCTTTATCTCAACCGCATCTATCTGGGCGCCGGCGCCTATGGCGTGGACGGCGCGGCGCGCGTCTATTTCAACAAATCGGCCAAGGGACCTGACGCTGCCCGAAGCGGCGATGCTGGCGACGCTGACGCGCGCGCCGAGCGTGTTCTCGCCGCGCCGCGACCTGCCCAAGGCGCAGGCGCGGGCACAGATCGTGCTGCGCGCCATGGTGGAGACCGGCGCGATCAGCCAAGCCGAGGCCGACGCGGCGCGCGCCAACCCGGCGGCGATCACCGATCACGTCGCGGCGGACGCGCAGAACTATTACTTCGACACCGCGGCGGACGAGGCGCGGCGGCTGGCGACGCGCGACGGCGTGCCGCCCGGCGTCGACCTGATCGTCCACACCACGCTGATCCGAAGATCCAGGAGGCGGCGCGCGCCAACGCCGTGCAGGTGATCGCCAAGAGCGGGCCGAAAATGCATGCCTCGCAAGCCGCCGTCGTCGTGATGAAGCCGGACGGCGCGGTGGTGGCGCTGGTCGGCGGCACCGATTACGACGAGAGCACGTTCAACCGCGCCACCCAGGCGCACCGCCAGCCGGGCAGCGCCTTCAAGCCGTTCGTCTATCTCGCGGCGCTGGAGACCGGGGCTGACGCCGTGGGACACCCGCGCCGACGAGCCGGTGGACATCGACGGCTGGACGCCGACCAATTTCGGCGGCCGCGCCTACGGCACGATGACGCTGGCCGATGCGCTGGCGCATTCGGTCAACACCATCACCGCCAACCTGGCGCAGGAAGTGGGCGTCGGGAACGTGGTGGAGGCGGCGCAGCGGCTGGGCATCCAGTCCAAGCTCGACCAGAACGCCTCGCTGGCGCTGGGCACGTCCGAGGTGACGCCGCTGGAGCTGACGCGCGCCTATGCGGTGTTCGCCAATGGCGGCTTGCGGGTCTATCCCTATTTCGTGACGCAGGTCGACGATGCCGGCGGCACCGTGCTCTATCGCCGGCGGCCGGCCGATCCGGCGGCGGCGGAGCGCATCGTCGCCAGCCATGTGAACCGCGACCTGGTGGCGATGCTCTATGGCGTGACGACGCACGGCACCGGCATGGGCGCGGCGGTGACCGGGCACGAGACCGCGGGCAAGACCGGCACGACGCAGGATTTCCACGACGCCTGGTTCGTCGGCTTCACCCACGACTACGTGACCAGCGTGTGGGTCGGCAACGACGATTCGGCGCGATGAAATCGGTGACCGGCGGCTCGCTGCCGGCGCAGATCTGGAAAAGCACGATGACGGTGGCCGAGAAGGGGCTGGCCGCGACCAAGCTGGACAAGTCCGACGTGCAGCCGCCGAGCGACGACAGCACGATCTTCGGCGACAATGCCGACGCCTATACGCCGTCGGCCGGCGACGACGAGAGCGGCCAGGGGCGCCTACTTCCCCGGCGGCGACAGTTCCGACCGCGGCAGCGACGACCGCCCGCCGCCGCCGCAGGCCGGCGACGACAACCGCCGCACCCTTCTGGGACTGGCTGCTCAACCGCCGCGACCGCGACGGCAGCGGACGGCCGCAGTCGCACGACGATTCGAAGGACGGCGACAGCGGCGACGGCGGCAGCCAGGATACGAATTAGCGGCGCCGCCCCGCGGCGCGCTTCGCCTCCGGCAATTCGTCGCCTTTGCAGAGCACAATTGGAGTTGAACCCCAAATCCGAGCCGCGCTCAGCCGCGGAACAGGGTGACGGCGGCGATCACCAGTTCGGCCAGGATCAGCACGACGATCAGCAGCTCGAGCCGGGCGGAGCGCGCCGTGTCGATCAGGTCGGTGAAGGTCTGCGCCGCCGAGCCGATGACGCCGAGCTTGCCGTTGAGCAGCGTGCCGCGCTCGACGATCTCGTACTCGTCTTCCAGCCGCGCGTAGAAGCGTTCGAGCTCGGGCCGCTCCCACAACACGTCGGGCTTCTCGCCGAAGGCGATGCGGCCCGAGACGCGGTGCTGGGTCAGGAGCGCCAGGCCCGATGAGCTGGATCAGCGATTTGCGCGCGATCGGGATGCGGCCGGTGGTGCCCAGCGTGCGCGCCGCCGGCTCGATCGTGTCGAACACCGCCGCGATCTCGCGCTCGTAGCGCGCCCAGCGCGACGCTCTTGGCCAGGATGTCGGCGAGCACGAGGACGTGCGGCGCGCTGAGCGACCGGACATGGATGCTGCCGGCGGCGGGGCCTTCCTCGCCCTCGGACAGCGCGACGGGCACGCGTTCCTCCTCCTGCGGACTGGGATGGGCCACGGCGTTGCGCGAAATCGGCGAGCACGGCGTCTTCCCGCCGCCGGCGCAGCCCGATCATCACCACGACGCCATAGCGGAAGGCGACGACGGTGCCCCTCGCCGCGGCGGAAGGCGAAGGGCGCGGCGGAGATCGCATTGGCGTAGCGCGTGCGGTCGATGGCGAGCCGGTCGCCCAGCAGCACGGGCGCGGGCGCGCAGCGGCGAAGCGGATGCGCTGGAAGGCTCTTGCGGCATCGCCACACCGTGAAGCGGTTCGGGCGCGAGCCTATACTGCCGTGCCGCACGCCGCGAGCCTTGAAGTCGCACCGGATAGGCGAAAGAGTGGCACTGCCACCGCATGAGAGCTTTCGATGACGCGCGTCCCGGTTCGCCAGCTTGTCTGCCTGCTCGCCGCCGCGCTCGGTCTCGCATCGGCCCGCGCAGGCCGCGCCGCCGACGCATATCCGTTTCGTGACGGACTGGAAGGCGCAGGCCGAGCATGGCGGGCTTCTACGAAGCGCTGGCGGAGGGGCTGTACGCCAGGGCCGGGCTCGACGTGCAGATCATCGAAGGCGGGCCGGCGGTGAACGTGCCGCAGATGCTGGCGGGCGGCGCGGCGGATTTCGGCATCGGCTCCGACAGCTTCATCGCGCTCAACCTGGCGCGGCGGAACGCCGGCATCAAGGCGGTGATGGCGGTGTTCCAGAAGAACCCGCAGGTGCTGATCACCCATCCGCGCCCCGACGTGAAGCGGCTGGCCGACATGAAGGGCATGCCGATCATGATCAGCGACGCGGCGACGGTGGCGTGGTGGCCGTGGCTGCGCGCCAAATACGGCTTCACCGATTCGCAGATCCGCAAATACACCTTCAACCTGGCGCCGTTCCTCATCGACCCCAAGGCGATCCAGGAGGGCTATCTGTCGAGCGAGCCCTATACGATCGAGAGCAAGGCGCATTTCAAGCCGCAGGTGTTCCTGCTCGCCGACAACGGCTATCCCGGCTATGCCAATCTGGTGCTGGCGACGCAGACATGGATCGACACCGATCCGAAAGCGGTGCAGGCCTTCGTGAACGCGACGCATCAGGGCTGGCTCGACTATCTCAATGGCAATCCGGCGCCGGCCAATGCGCTGATCAAGCGCGACAATCCGGAGATGAGCGATGCGCTCATCCACCAGGCGATCGGCAAGCTGAAGGCCTATGGCATCGTGCTGTCGGGCGACGCGGTCCGCTGGGCCTGGGCGCGATGACCGACGCGACGTGGAAGCGGTTCTTCGACGAGATGGTGAAGGACAGGCTCTACGACCCCAGGCTGAACTGGCGTGCGGCGTACGACCTGCGCTTTGTGCGCGCCATGCCGATGAATTTTCAGTAGAAGGGGGGCGTGTTTCAACTATAGTTGTCATGGCCCGCAAAAGCGGGCCATCCAGTTGAAGCCGTCTCCCATGTCGAAGCTCTGCTACGTCTACATCATGGCCAGTCAGCGCAACGGCACGCTCTACATCGGCGTAACCAACAACCTCGTCCGGCGGCGTTTGGAACACCGGGAGGGGCTCTGTGAGGGCTTCACCCATGAGCACAACGTGAAGCATCTCGTGCACTACGAAATATTCGAGGATGTCCATGCCGCGATCCATCGCGAGAAGCGACTGAAGAAATGGAGGCGCCAGTGGAAGGTCGATCTCATTCAGGCGTCGAATGTCGAATGGAATGACTTGTACGAACAAATGATCCCGCCCCAACCCACCCCTGACTGGCTGATCGCGGCGAACGCGTCGACCGCCCCCAATGGCCGCTAGTGTAGCGGCCTCACCTGGATGGCCCGCTTTTGCGGGGCCATGACAGCTATGATTGATGGCGCTCCCCTGCTTTCCCTTTCCGGCATCGCCAAGCGGTTCGACAACGGCACGCAGGCGATTGCGCGGCTCGATCTCGATGTCGCCGACGGCGAATTCGTGTCGCTGGTGGGGCCGTCGGGCTGCGGCAAGTCGACGGCGCCTGCGCATCGTCGCCGGGCTGCTGACGCCGGAGAGCGGGACGGCGACGTTCCCGCACGGGCGGCCGCAGATCGGCTTCGTGTTTCCAGGAGCCGACGCTGATGCCGTGGGCCAGCGCGCTGCGCAATGTGCGGCTGCCGCTGGACCTCAAGGGCGTCCATCGCGGCGAGGCGGACGACCGCGCGGCGCGGGCGCTGACGCGCGTGGGGCTGGGCGGTTTCGAGAAAGCGTTCCCGCGCGAGCTTTCGGGCGGGATGAAGATGCGCGTCTCCATCGCGCGCGCCGTGGCGGCGGAGCCCAAGCTGCTGCTGATGGACGAGCCCTTCGCGGCGCTGGACGAGCTGACGCGGCAAGCGCTGAACGACGACCTGCTCAAGCTGAAGGACGAGGACGCGCTGACGGTGATCTTCGTCACCCACAGCGTCTATGAGAGCACCTATCTGTCGACCCGCGCGGTGGTGATGACGCCGCGCCCGGGCCGCGTCGCCGCCGATATCGCGCTGTCGCCGCCGCCGGGGCGCGACGAAAGCTGGCGCCTGACGCCGGATTTCATGGCCGCGGCGGGGAAAGTGTCGGCGGCGCTGAAAGGCGCGATGGTGGCGGCGTGAGCGGCGGCGGCGCGGACTCCCCCTCACCCGATCCGTCTGCGCTGCGCTGCGACGGATCGACCTCTCCCGCAAGCGGGAGAGGTTATCGGGCGCGTTTTCTTGCGCGCGGCGGGGTTTGCGGCGGCGCACGGCTTGAGCAGCGTTCTCGTTGATGCGGCCCTGCCAGCCGGGGCCGTCTTCCTTGAAGGCATCGACCACTTCGGCATCGAGGCGCAGCGTGACGTGCTGCTTGGGGTGTTCGAGCCTGGGCCGGCCCAGCCGCACGCGCAGCCGCTCCGCCGCCTCGATCAGCTCGGGCATGACTTCGCGCACCGGCCGGGCGCGGGCGAAATCCTCCCGCCGTCCATTCCCGGACTCTCATCGTCCGGGCACGCCATATTCGGGCGGCCACGGCTTCTTACGGGCCATACAATTTCCTCTCTTTACGGTTCGCGTGGCGGAAGCTCACGATACGGAACACCTGTCCGCGAAGCGTGAACGTCACCTGGCGCAGCCGGCCGTCGTGCTGCGCGAACGCCTGGAACCGATGCTCGCCATAGTCGGCACGCAGATCGGGCAGGATGATCGCGTGCAGCCAATCGAGGCCGGCAATGTCGGCGAAATCGAGTCCGTGCTTGGCGAGGTTGGCGGTGCGCTTGGCCTCGTCCCATTCGAACTCCATGGGTTAAGTGTAGCACGGAAAAGGGCGGCGTCAAGACTTTTCGTGCTACAGAAAGGAGCGGGGACCCGATGAACGCAGCGCTGAAATATGTCGTGCCGCTGGTCGTCGGCATCGCCGCGCTCGCGGTCTGGCAGTGGCGGGGTGGAGGCGAGCGGGATCTCGCCGCTGGTGCTGGCGGCGCCGAGCGACATCTGGGCGGCGTTCACCGGCAATTTCGGCGAGCTGATGGGGGCGCTGGGAACGACGCTGAAGGTGACGCTGATCGCGTTCGGTCTGGCGATCGTCGGCGGCGTCGGCGTGGCGATCCTGTTCAGCCAGAGCCGCATCGTCGAATACGCGTTCTATCCGTTCGCCATCGTGCTGCAGGTGACGCCGGTGGTGGCGATCGCGCCCCTGCTGCTGATCTGGATCGGCTACGACAACATCACCGCGGTGCTGGTGGTGCTGGCGTGGATCATCGCGTTCTTCTCGATCCTGTCGAACACCGTGGTGGGATTGCGCTCGGCCGACCATAACCCTGATCGACCTGATGCGGCTCTACGGCGCGTCGCGCTGGCAGATCTTCGCGCGCGGCTGCAATTGCCCAGCGCCCTGCCCTATCTGCTGTCGGGCATGAAGGTGTCGGGCGGGCTGGCGCTGATCGGCGCGGTGACGGCGGAGCTGGTGGCGGGGACCGGCAACGATCTCGGCCTGGGCTGGGGTGATCACGCTGGCGGGGCGCAACCTCGAGACCGCCAAGGTGTTCGCGGCGCTCGGCGATGCTGTCGGTGCTGGGCATCGCGATCTTCTTTGCGCTGACCGCGCTGGAATGGGCCCTGCTCCACCGCTGGCACGACAGCGCGGTGAAGAAGCAGGATTGACGGCTTATGAGTAATTACTCATAGTATCGCGCATGCCTTCGCCGGATCGCATACGGCCTCTGGACTGGATCGGATCCAGCAAGAAAGACTTTTTGCAATTTCCGAAGCCGGTGCAGGCCGCCTTCGGCTATAGCCTTCACCTCGTGCAAACGGGAGATCATCCGCTCTGTCGCCAAGCCCTTGAAAGGATTCGCGGGCGTCCTGGAATTGACGAGCTTCTTCGATGGCGATGCCTATCGCGCGGTCTATACGGTTCGCTTCAGGGACGTGGTCTATGTGCTCCATGCGTTCAAGAAGAAATCCAAACGCGGGATAGCGACGCCCGAAGGCAGACATGGATTTGATTTCACGCAGACTGAAGCAGGCCATGGGCGGACCATGCGGCGCTATATGGCCGGGAGACCTGAATGAAAAGCAAAGTCAAAGTGGAGCGTGGAAGCGACAATATCTTCGCCGATCTCGGCTTTCCCGACGCCGAAGAGCGGATGCTCAAGGCGCAGATCGTCGCGGAAATCTATCGCCTCGCCAAGGCAGGCAAGCTCACCCAGGTGCAAACCGGCAAGGTGCTGGGGATCAGCCAGCCGGAGGTTTCGCGCATGTTCCACGGCTATTTCGAGGAATATTCCGTCGAACGGCTGATGCGGTTCCTGACGGCATTCGGCCACGACCTCGAAATCGTCTCGCGACCGCGCAAAGGGACACGCAAGGCGGGAAAGATCAGCTTTACCCCTATTGCCGCCTAGCCCGCCTTCTTCATCGGGACCAGGCGGACCGTCGAGCTGGCCTTGGCGAGGGACCTCGCCCTTGTCGTTGCTGAGGCGGCCTTCGAGGAAGGCGGTGGATTTGCCCAGGCGCTCGATCCAGGCTTCGGCCACGACGAGGCCGGGGCCGGCGCTTTGCAGGAAGCTGACCTTGATCTCCAGGCTGAGCGGCGAGAACCGAAAATCGGTCTGCGCCATCACCAGATGCGCCATTGCGGCGTCGATCCAGCCGGTGACGAAGCCGCCCTGCACGATGCCGCCGGAATGGCAGTGGTCCGGCCGGGCGCGGTAATGGATCACGGCGCGGCCGCTCTGGCCGTGGTCGACGACCTTTTCGAGGCCGAGCGTGGCGGAGAGGGCGTGCGGCTTGGCGTCGTGTTCGTCCATGGTGCTTGCAGTCTGTCGTTGGGTTGGTCAGGCGGTGGCGGCAGGCCCGGCTCTTCTTCGTCCGGCAGCGGCGCCCAGGGCGCACCGGCGCGGGTCTCGGCCATCAGGTACATCGCCACCAGGCTGAGCAGGCTGGCCACCATCAAATACCAGGCCGGCGCCATCGGGTTGCCGGTGACGTGAATCAGCCACGCGATCATCGGCTGGGTGGTGCCGCCGAACAGCGCGATGGCGGTGGCATAGACGGTGGCGAAGATGCGCGCCGCGCACCCGCTTGGGCAGCACCTCGATGAAGGCGACGTAGAAGGCCGCCGGCGCTGATGTTGAGCAGGATCGACAGCGTCGCGACGCCCAGCAGCAGCGCGGTGGTCGAGCGCTGGGTCGACGATCAGCAGGAAGATCGGATAGGCGAGGTACGAGGAAGAGGCCGCGGCTTGCCCACCATCAGCAAGCGCCGGCCATAGAAGTCGGACAACAGCCCGCCGCCGAGCGAGGCCAGCACGCCGACGAAGCCGTTGACCAGCGTGGCCGAGAAGGACTGCGCCACGCCATATGCAGCGTGGTGCGCGCGAAGGTGGTCATGTAATTCAGCACATAGGGTCGCCACCGTGCCGCCGAGAAAGACGAACAGCGCCAGCACGATCGGGCGGGTGTGGCCGGCAAGGCCGGCGAAAAAGCCGCGCTGCTCCTGCTGCGGCAGGTGGTCGGGGATGTGCAGCGTCTCGGGCAGCGAGCGGCGGATGTAGAGGCCGAAGGGCAGCGTCAGCGCGCCGAGCAGGAAGGCGATGCGCCAGCCATAGACCTCCAGGACTTGCGGCGACAGCGTTTGCGACAGGGTGACGCCCGACCGCGCCGCCCAGCATGGAGGCGATGCTCTGGCTGCCGCTCTGCCAGCTGGCGTAGAGGCCACGGCGGTTGGCGGGCGCCCGCCTCGACCAGATAGGCGGTGGTGGGCCCGACCTCGCCGCCCAGCGCGAAGCCCTGGGTCAGGCGCGCCACGATCGCCAGGATCGGCGCCGCGAGACCGAATACCGAATAGGACGGGATCAGCGCCAGCGCCAGGATGGCCGCGCCCATCAGCGTGAAGCTGAGCATCATCGCCGGGCGAGCGGCCGACGCGGTCGGCGTAATGGCCCAGGATGATGCCGCCGATCGGGCGCAGCAGGAAGCCGGCGCCGAAGGTGAACAGCGACAGCATCAGGCTGCCGAATTCGGTGTCCAGCAAACCGCCCTTCCCCACCGGGAAGAAGGCATGGCCGATGGCGACGGCGAAGGTCGCGTAGGTGGTGGAAATCGTAGAATTCGAGCGCGTTGCCGATCACCGCCGCGGCGACGTGGCGGTGCTTGATGGTCGTCGGTACGGCGATCTCGGACACGGACCCTGCTTTCGGCTGAGGCCGCCAGCATTGCACGATCAGCCGGGGCTTCGTCTAGGATGCCGGCCGCATCAGATGTGGCGGGCCCGCGCGAGCGCGGCGCGCTCGGCCGGCGTGAGATAGAGCGTCGCGGCGCGGCGAATTGTCTCGCGCGCCGGCCCCGTCGCCCGACCACAACAGCGCCCTCGCCCCATTTGAGGTGCAACCGCGCCCCAGTTCGGTGCGTAGCGCGCGGCCTCTTCGAATTTCGCCAGGGCAAGATCGGAACGGTTCCGGGCGATCAGCGCCTCGCCCCACAATTCCAGCGGATCGGCGAAGTGCGGGCCTTTGCGATGGGCGCTCGCGAACTTCGCGACGGCACCGCCCGGATCGCCCTTGGCGAGCAGCATGCGGCCCCAATCGGTGTCGGCGAAGGGAATGTGCGGCGAGCGGTCCGACACCAGCTTGAACCGGCGCGCCGCCCCCGCCCAATCGCGCGCCGCCGTTTCGACGCGGCCGCGTGCCAGCGCGCAGGCGGCGCAATCCGTCCGCGTGGCCGCGATTATCGCCCGCGCGGCGGCGAGCTGGCCGCCGCGCGCCAGCGCCAGCGCCTCGGGGATGCGATTGTGCGACGAGAGATAGTCGGCGAAGCGCAGCGGCCGCACCGCGGCGAACATGTTCTCCGCCGCGGTCTGGATCAGCGTGTCGAGCCCGTCCGCCGGACCTTCCGCGGTGACGCCCGGCCGTCCGTCGTAGCGCACGGTGACGGCAAGGCCCTTGGCGGTGTGCACCAATTCGCCCGAGACATGCGTCTCCTGGCCGAGCCAGGCGCGCAGCAGCCGGTCGATCTCGCCGATGGAGATTCCGGTCGAGGGAATCTCCACCCGCACCTCGTCGGCGGCGCGGCCGTGATAGCCGGAGAAGTCCTCGCTGAAGGTCAGGACGCCCGCGTCCATCGCGCCGAAGCGGGTCGAGCAGGCGCGCGGCCAGCACATTGCCGGTCATGCCGGTTTGCGCGATGTCGGGCGGCACCGCGAAGACGTCGACCACAAGATCGCGGTCCTGGGCGGCGTTCCACACCATCGTGCCCAGGCCGGCGACGACCAGCAGCACGACCAGGCCGGCCGACAATTCCAGCGCGAATTTCGCCCCAGTCGCTGAAGCGGCGAAAGCGCAGATGCGACAGCTCGAACGCGTTCTGCTCGATCAGATTGGCGCTTTGCAGGTCGACGAAACGGCCCTGCTTTTCGAGATAGAGGGCGGCGCGCGGGTCGAGCGTGCCGTGACCGAGCGCGATCGCCTCGGCGGCGGCCGGTGCGCCGAGGTTGCGCTGCGGCCGCGTCGTCCTCAGCCATGGGCGGCTCTCAGGCGCGCGAGCGTGGCGCGGTCGGCGGGCGCCAGGTCGAGACCGGCGGCGGCGGCGAACTGCCGGCGGGCGCCGTCCGCGTCGCCGGACCACAGCAGCGCCTCGCCCCATCTGAGATGCAGCCGGCCCCAATTGGGGGCATAGCGCGCGGCTTCCGCGAACTTCGCCAGCGCGAGGTCGGAGCGGTTCAGCCGGATCAGGGCCTCGCCCCAGCCCTCCAGCGGGTCGGCGAAATGCGGGCCGGTGCCATGGGCCTGAGCGAAATGCGCGATGGCGCGGCCCGGATCGCCCCTGGCGAGCAGCACCATGCCCCATTCGGCCTGGGCGAAGGGCACCGATGGCGCATCGGCGGCGGCGCGGGCGAACCAGTAATCGGCGCCGCCCCAGTTGCGCGCGAAGGCATCGACACGGCCGCGCGCGCGCAGGCAGACGTCGCAATCCAGCGGCGATCCGGCGATCGCCGCGCGCGCCGCGCCGATCCGGCCGCGCGCCGCCAGCGCCAGCCCCTTCGCCGGATATTCGATGCGGGTGACGAACAACGCCCCGAGCCCGCCGAGCCGCCGGAGCGTCGGGACCATGAAATCGGCATCGGCCAGCACATCGGCCCAGTCGCCGAGGAAGCCGGCGGCCTGCTGGCGGTTGCCGACGCGGCTGAGGCTCACGAAGGGATCGGCGGTCGGCTCGAACGCGGCAACCGCCGCCGCCACGCAGGCGCGGTCGTGCAGCGCGCCGCACAGCGAGACCTCGGACTGGCGTGCGCTTTCGGCCACGGCCCGGTCCGGCAGCGTCTCGGCATCGCGTTCGATCCCGAGCGCGGTCAGGTAGTCGCCCGTACTCTGCGCCAGGGCATTGCGGTTCTGCGCCACGGCGTGCGCGAAATCCGCGGCGTTCATGCTGGGATCGGGGCCGCGGGCCTGGAGCGCGACGGCCTTCTTCAGCCACAGCAGCGACGCTTCGTCGTGCTGGAGCTGGCCCTCATTGTTGGCAAGATCGTCGTAGGTCAGCAGCACGTCGGGCTTGACCGCGATGGCGCGCCGCAGGAGGGCGGCAGCGCCGGCGTAGTCGCCGCGGCCCGAATATTCCGAGGCCAGCCCGATATAGGCCCAGGCGCGATCCTCGTCCGAGCGCCGGCGAGCAGGGCGCGATAGATCGGCTGCGCCTCGCCGCTGCGGCCGTGGTTGTCGAGATAGACGGCGTAGCGGTAGGGCTGGGTGCTGCCATAGACGGCTTCGGCGGCGCGGCCGATCAGCACGTCGAGCGCCGCGTCGTTGCCGTGCAAGGTCTCGCCCGGCTGGCCGCCGACCCGGGCGGTGACGGCCAGGCCCACGGCGTCGCGGTAGATTTCGCCCGAAATGTGCGTCTCGTTGCCCAGCCAGGCGGCGAGATAGCGGTAGAGCTGGCCGATCGAGACGCCGGTCTCCGGAATCTGGACCTTGATGTCATTGCCCCAATTGTTGACGTAGCTCGAGGCGGCGCGGTTGGACTGGGTCTGCTCCTGCAGCGCCGAGAGGCGGTCGAGCACCTTGCCGGCGACGACCTCGCCGGTCAGGCCGCGGTTCGCCAGGTCGGGCGGCACCGAGAACGCCTCGATGACGAGGCCGTTGTCGTGGGCGGCGTTCCATACCGCGGCGGCGAGCGCCGTGCCGATGGCGACGACCATCAGCGCGACGACGAACTCGAAGGCGAGCTTCATCAATGCGCTGGCATATTCGACGAATTGCGACCAGTTGCGCAGCCGCTCCTCGCGCGTCTCGCGCTCGATGGCCAGGCGGGTGAGGCGGGTCTGTTCGTCGAGGAAGGCGTCGGCCTTCTGCCGGCTGGCGGCGGCGAGCGCGATTGCGGGCGCGGCGTCGGCATCAGCGGTCTGGCCGCCCCCCGGCTCGGTCATGCCGCCGACCAGTTTTCGAGCAGCAGGCCGGGGATGTCGGAAAAATCGTCTTCGTTATCGGTGACGAGAACCGCGTTCACGCTCAGCGCATGCGCGGCGATCATCCGGTCGAAATCGCGGCCGCGGACAAAGCCCAATTGCGCGATGATCCTGTCGTAGGCGTCGACGGCGGCGCGGTCGAAATCAAGCATGGGAATGCCGTCCAGCAACGCGTCCAGTCTCGCCCGGGATTGAACCACAAGTGCCGGGTGCCTGTAGAGGCCGCGCCGCAATTCGATCACGCAAAGGGCGGAGATAACGACCGCATTCAGGTGCTGCGACAGTTTCGTGAGGACGCGCTCGGAGCCGTCATAGGCGTGAATGGCGATACTGGTATCCAGGAGATAGGCCAAGCTCAGTCGCCGTTCCGGGCGGTCGGATCGGTCGGAGCGCGGTCCCAGCGTGTCTCGCGGGCGGGCGCACGGTCCACCGGGCCGAATGGCGCGGGCGGCGGCGTCGCGCGCAGCATCGCGATCGCGTCCTTCAGGCTGGTGCGGCGGACGGGATGCATCGTCAGCATGTCGCCGGTGCGCACGATTTCCAGTTCCGTGCCCAGGTCGTAGGCAATCTCGGCCGGCAGGCGGACCGCTTTGCTGTTGCCGGATTTGAAGACTTTCACGCGCATGACCGATAAAATAGCAGAGCAGAAAAAGGCGTCAACACCCGTATATACATGCGGCGTTCAGAGGCAATGAACATTCTCACTGCTGTTATTCGCGAAATAATACACTGCCGCTTTGTAATCCATTGAAGTTTGCCGGCGGGCGTGTGATCTAGCCGCCATGGCAAAGGCCCGGGATCCGCAGATGCTGACCGCGAACCGTCTGGTGGACGGGGACGTTCTGTATTGGGCGGACGGCGGCTGGGTGCTGTCGCTGAAGGACGGCCAGGTGTTCGCCGATCCGAAGGACGCCGAGGCGGCGCTGGCGGCGGCGCAGCGGGACGTGAAGGCCAACGAAGTGGTGGCGACCTATCTGTTCGACGTAAAGCTGGACGGCGGCGTCATCAAGCCGGTGAAGGAACGCGAGATCATCCGCGCCGCCGGGCCGACGGTGCGCCGCGACCTCGGCAAGCAGGCGACACATGTATAGGTATGATGAGTTCGATGCGCGGTTCGTGGCGGAGCGGGTGGCGCAGTTTCGCGGCCAGGTGGCGCGGCGGCTGTCGGGCGAACTGAACGAGGACCAGTTCAAGCCGCTCAGGCTGATGAACGGGCTCTATCTGCAGCTGCACGCCTACATGCTGCGCATCGCGGTGCCTTACGGCACGCTGAGCGCGCGGCAGATGCGGATGCTGGCGCATATCGCGCGGACATACGACAAGGGTTACGGCCATTTCACCACGCGGCAGAACATCCAGTTCAACTGGCCCAGGCTGGTCGACGTGCCCGACATCCTGGCCGATCTCGCGACGGTGGAGATGCACGCGATCCAGACCAGCGGCAACTGCATCCGCAACGTCACGGCGGACCATTTCGCGGGCGCCGCGGCCGACGAGATCGAGGATCCGCGGCCGCTGGCCGAGATCGTCCGGCAATGGTCGAGCCTGCATCCCGAATTCGTCTTCCTGCCGCGCAAGTTCAAGATCGCGGTGAGCGGCAGCCCGCACGACCGCGCCGCGCTCAAATTCCACGACATGGCGATCGAGATCATATGCAACGATGCCGGCGAGACCGGCTACCGCGTGCTGGTGGGCGGCGGTATGGGGCGCACGCCCTATGTCGGCTTCGTCGTCGGCGAATTCGTCGAAAAGCCCGACATCCTCGCCTTCCTCGAAAGCGTGATGCGCGTCTACAACCAGTCGGGACGGCGCGACAACAAGTACAAGGCGCGGGTCAAGATCCTCGCCAATGCGCTGGGGCCTGAGGAGATGCACCGCCAGGTGATGCGCGAATTCGAGGAGATCAAGCGCGCCGGCACGCTGCAGGTGCCGCGCGAAGAGCGCGATCGCATCGACGCCTATTTCGCGCCGCCGGAGTTCGAGGCGCTGGCGGACGTCATGCCCGAAGGTGACGTCGATTTCGAAAATTGGGCGAAGACCAACGTCCACCCGCACCGCGCCCCGGGCTATGCCATCGCGACGATCTCTCTGAAGCCCATCGGCGGCGTGCCGGGCGACGCGACCGACGCGCAGATGGAGGCGCTGGCGGACCTGATGGACGCCTATGGCATCGAGGAGATCCGCGTCAGCCACGAGCAGAACCTGGTGCTGCCGCATGTGCGCAGACACGACCTGCCCGCGATCCATGCGCGGCTGAAGGACCTCGACCTGGCGACGCCCAATGCCGGGCTGATCACCGACATCATCGCCTGCCCCGGGCTCGACTATTGCGACCTCGCCAATGCGCGCTCGATCCCGATCGCGCAGGACCTGTCGCGCAAATTCGCCGACCTGGCGCGGCAGCACGAGATCGGCGAGCTGAAGATCAAGATCAGCGGCTGCATCAATGCCTGCGGCCACCACCATGCCGGCCATATCGGCATATTGGGCGTCGACAAGAAGGGCGTGGAATTCTACCAGCTCCAGCTCGGCGGCTCGGGCGCGGAGGACGCCAGCATCGGCGACATCCTGGGTCCGGGCTTCACCGAGCACGAGATCGCCAATGCGGTGGAACGCGTGGTCGCGCACTATCTGACGGTGCGCGAACCGGGCGAGCGCTTCCTCGACACCTATCGCCGCGTCGGCATGGAGCCGTTCAAGGCCGCCGCCTATCCGGAACAGATGCATGCCGTACATAACGGCTGACGCCGTCCGCCCCGATCCCTTCACCGCGGTGGCGGACGGCGCGGCGCTGCCCGAGAGCGGCGGCGCCATCGTCTCGCTGGCGCGCTTCATCCGCGACCGCGAGGCTCTCATCGCACGCAACGCGCCGATCGGAGTGCGGCTGAGATCCGACGAGACGCCGGAGGGCCTCGGCGACGACGTGCAGCGCCTGTCGGCGATCGCGATCGAGTTTCCCGCCTTCAATGACGGGCGCGGATTCTCCTGGGCGCGGATGCTGCGCACGCGGCTGGGCTTCACCGGCGAAATCCGCGCGGTGGGCAACTACCTCTACGACCAGATCGCCTATCAGCGCCGCGTCGGCTTCGACGCCTGGGAGGTGCCCGACGGCTTCACCATCGAGCAGTTCCGCCGCGCCCTGGCCGAGATGACCGACGTCTACCAGCCCAGCGCCGACGGGAAAAAGACGATCCGGGATTTGCGGGCGGGGACGTAGCGGCGCGCCTTGTCGGATTGCTGCCGGCCATGATAGTATTACCGGAAGTTTCTGTGGTAATACTTCGATGGCGACGACCGTAACGAGCAAGGGCCAGGTAACCATCCCCAAGCGGGTGCGCGACGCGCTCGGCATCGCGCCGGGCAGCAGCGTCGAGTTCGAGCTGGCGGAGGATGGCCGCGCCTTCGTCCGACCCGGGCCGAAGACGGACGATTTCCAGAACCGCCTCGAGAAGGCACGTGCGAAATTCAAAAGCCTCGGCATGACGACCGACGAATATCTGGACGGGACCCGGCAGCGCCGCAAGTGATCCACGTCGACAGCAGCGTGATGCTCGACATGCTGGGACACGATCCCGTCTGGGAGACATGGTCGGTCGGCGCATTCCGGGGCGCGACCGCTCGGGACCAGGTCGTCATCAGCGACATCGTTTATGCCGAGCTCGCGCCGGGCTTCGCAAGCGTGGCCGACCTCGATGCCGCGCTGGCCCTGCTGGGCGTTGAGGTCGCGACGCCGCCAAGATCTGCCCTGTTTCTTGCCGGACAGGTGCACCGGCAATATCGCCGACGGCGCGGGCCGAAGACCGGCGTGCTGCCGGATTTTCTCGTCGGGGCGCACGCTTTGGTCGCGCGCGCCACGCTGCTGACGCGCGATATCAAGCGGATCAAGACCTATTTCCCGACAGTGACGCTGATCGCGCCGTGAAATGGACGAAAGCCCCGCTTACTCCGCCGCGGCGACGCTCAGAGCGGGGGCGTCCATCGGGACGCCGCAGCGCAGCAGGACGGCGCGCAGGTCGCGGATCGGGGGGAAGACCTCGTTGTTGCGGTCGCAGCCCTGGGCGTCATGCGCCTTCTGTTCCTGCTCCACGATGTGCTTGTCCTGGGTGAAGATGCCTTCGGTGAACCAGGTGATGAACGGCCAGGCGGCGTTGATGAGGCCGGGAATCTTCGGCCGCTTCACCGACAGGTAGCCGAAGGTGCGGTTGGTCTTCTGCTCGGCGTCCAAGGGCGTGTAGCCCAGCCAGACGTCGAGCACCGGATCGCCGCCATTCACCCACACTTTGAGGTTCTGGTAGGGGTAGCCGGTGCGGATGGTCATCAGGTCGGCGTTCACGCCGGCTTCCGGCGCGCGCATCACGTTGAGGATCGCCGCCTCGCCCAGCGACTGGCTGCCGGCGGTGCGGGTGAAGGTATAGTCGACCTCGCACCAATCCTCGCCCTGGCGGCGGCCCAGGCACGTCGCCTTGATCGTGCCCATCAGGCTGCGGTGCAGGAACTGATGGTTCATGTCGAACAGGTTCTCGTGCATGAAGGTGTAGTGGCAGGCGACCTCGCGGTTGAGCTGGCGCGTCTTGTAGGCGCCGTCGGCCTTGGAGCCGAGCGCGGCGGGGGCGCGCGCCTCCGCCAGGGCGGGATCGCCGGGGAAGAAGAAGATCAGGCCGTCGACCTCGCGGGCGGGATAGGCGCGCACGCCGTTGGGCAGGCGCTCGCGGCCCAGATAGGGCACGTCGATGCACTTGCCGACATTGTTATATGCCCAGCCGTGATAGCCGCATTTGAGCGTGTCGCCCTCGACCACGCCGAGCGACAGCGGCACCTGGCGGTGGGCGCAGCGGTCCTCCAGCGCGAAGACGCGGCCTTCCTTGCCGCGATACAGCACCACCGGATCGCCGGCGAAGCGGCGGGCGAGCGGCTTTCCGGGCTTGAGCTCCTCGCTCCAGGCGAGCGGGTACCAGAAGTCGGGATGGGTCGCGGTACGGCGAAGATCCGGGCCGCGCCCTGCGGTCGACGTGACGGTCATTTCAATTCCCTTCACGCCCCTGCCGGACGTCTTCGCAAGCTAGTACGGAAACGTACGTTCGACAAATCGCGCCGCCCGCCCATAATCGTGCCGGAGACGATGGCACATGTGGACATTGCTGGGTATCGCCGTCGTCGTCGGCGGATTCGCGCTGCGGGTCAATCCGCTGCTCGTGATCGTTGTGGCGGCGGGCGTGACGGGAACCGCCGCGGGCCTTCCGCCGGAGAAGATCGTGGCGGCGTTCGGCCACGCCTTCGCCGCGAACCGCTTCGTCAGCGCCGTGTTCCTGGTGCTGCCGGTGATCGGGATCCTGGAGCGCCATGGCCTGCAGGAGCGGGCGCGACTGCTGATCGGCCGGTTGCGCGGCGCCACCGCGGGACGGCTGCTGCTGGGCTATTTCCTGGCGCGCCAGGCGGCGGCGGCGTTCGGCATCCCGTTCGGCGGCCAGGCGCAGATGGTGCGGCCGCTGCTGGCGCCGATGGTGGAAGGCGCGGCGCAAGCGCAGGCCGGGCCGCTCGGCGAGAAACAAGTGTTCTGGCTCAGGGCGCAGGCCGCGGCGGCGGAGAATATCGGCCTGTTCTTCGGCGAGGACATCTTCGTCGCGATCGGCTCGATCCTGCTGATCAAGGGGTTCCTGGAGACCTATGGCATCGTGGCGCAGCCCTTCGCGCTGTCGGCGTGGGCGATTCCGACGGCGGTGCTGGCGGCGGCGGTGCATGGGACGCGGCTGCTGCTGATCGACCGGCGGCTCAAGCGGGAGATGACCCCTCCCGAAAAACCGCTTCGCGATTTTTCGACCTCCCCTTTCAGGGGAGGTATAGAGCGGTGATCACCATCGAGCACGTCTATCTTCTGACCGGCGCGATGGTGCTGGTGTTCGCAGTGTTGAGCGCGCGGGATCGGAGCAATCCCAGGCGCTGGGGCAATGCGGCGTTCTGGGGGCTGCTGGCGCTGAGCTTTCTCGCCGGATCGCATGTGAGCGATTTCTGGAACGGGATGGTGGTGATCGCGCTGGTCGCGGTGGGCGGCTTGGGCCTGATGCACAAGGGCGCGGCGGCGACGTCGACGCCGGAGGCGCGCGCGGCCAGCGCGGTGCGGCGCGGCAATGCGCTGTTCGGGCCGGCGCTGATCGTGCCGGTGCTGGCGCTGCTGGGCACGCTGCTGTTGAAAAATTCCGGCTGGATCGAGCCCAAGCAGGTGACGCTGATCTGCCTCAGCCTCGGCGTGCTGATCGCGCTGGCCGTCTGCTATGTGTGGCTGAGGCCGCCGCTGCTCGCGCCGGCGCAGGAAGGGCGCCGGCTGATCGACACGATCGGCTGGGCCGCGGTGCTGCCGCAGATGCTGGCGTCGCTGGGCGCGGTGTTCGCGCTGGCCGGCGTCGGCGGCGCGGTGGGGCATCTGGCGAGCGACTGGCTGCCGCTGGGCACGCCGCTGGCCGCGGCGATCGCCTATTGCCTCGGCATGGCGCTGTTCACGTTCGTGATGGGCAACGCCTTCGCGGCGTTCCCGGTGATGACGGCGGCGATCGGCCTGCCGCTGATCGTGCACCGTTTCGGCGGCGATCCGGCGATCATGAGCGCCATCGGCATGCTGGCGGGTTTCTGCGGCACGCTGCTGACGCCGATGGCGGCCAACTTCAACCTGGTGCCGGCGGCGCTGCTGGAGCTGCCCGACCGCCACGGCGTGATCCGCGCCCAGGCGCCCACCGCGCTGATCCTGCTGGCGGCGAACACGGCGCTGATGGCGGGGCTGGTGTATCGGTTTTGAACTTGCGCTAAAATTTGCATTGTCTGTATGGCTTGGACAGTCCGGAGATCGCCATGGCACGCATCACCGCCCGCGAATTTCAACGCAATTTTGGCGAATTCCAGCACCAAGCCCGCAAGGGGCCGGTGGAAATTACGCGCTACGGCCGCCGCGCGTTCGTTCTGATGACGGCTCGACAATACGATTGGATGCGCGCCGTGATGCAGCGCTCATTCCGGACGGAGGATTCTCCTGAGTTTGTGATCGAAGCCGTTCGTCGCGCCAAAATGCGCCCGAGACACGATCATCTGAACAAACTTCTGGAGAAGTAGTGCTCTCCCATCTCTCCCTCGGCGTCGCCGATCTGGACCGCGCCACCGCGTTCTACGACGCGGTGCTGGCGCCGCTGGGGTTTGTCTGCGTCTGGCGCAATCCGCGCGGATCGGGCTTCGGCGTGGTCGGCGGCGCGGACCGGCTGGCGCTGTTCGCGCGCGGTGCGGAGGCGCGGGCGCCGGGTGCGGGCTTTCACCTGTGCTTCGCGGCGCCGTCACGCGCGGCGGTGGACGCGTTTTACGCGGCGGCGCTGGCGGCGGGCGGAACGGATGCGGGCGCGCCGGGGCTGCGGCCGCAATACGGCGCGGACTATTATGCGGCATTCGTCGTCGATCCCGACGGGCACAGGCTGGAAGCCAAGGTCGAGTGATTTCGTCACACTATATTCCTTGACCCCCCTCCCCCTTTGCCGCAAAGAGGCCCCGCCACTTTGAGAGGTGCCTCGCCATGAACGCACCCGCGCAGATCGACGCGATCCCCCGTTTCGCCACCATCGAGAAGGCCCTCGCCACGATGAAGCCGGGCGAGCCGGTCTATTGCATCTTCCCCGAGAAATTCGGCGCCGCGGCGAAGCGCTTCCTCGACGGCTTTCCGGGCGACGCGCTGTTCGCGATCAAGGCCAATCCGGCGCCGCTGGTGCTGGACCAGGTGTGGGCGGCGGGCATCCGCCATTTCGACACCGCCTCGGTGCCGGAGATCGAGATCGTCAAGCATCGCTATCCCGAGGCGGTCTGCCATTTCATGTCGCCGGTGCGCGCGGTCGGCGCGGCGAAGAAGGCGTTCGAGCAATACGGCGTGACCGATTACGTCGTCGACTGCGACTACGAGCTCGACAAGCTGCTGGCCGAGACCAAGGCGCCCAAGAAGCTGCGCATCTTCGTGCGCGTGGCGACGCCCCTGGGCGGCGCGGTGCTGGAGCTGTCGAGCAAGTTCGGCACCACGCCGGTCGAGGCCGCCAAACTGCTCAAGCGCGTGGCGGAGTCGGGCGCGGCGCCCTGCATCACCTTCCATGTCGGCTCGCAATGCCTGTCGCCCTTCTCCTACGCCCAGGCGATCGAGATGGCGCGGCGCACGGCGCAGATCGCGGGCGTGGAGATCGCGGCGCTGGACATCGGCGGCGGCTTCCCGGGACCGTATCAGGGCGACGACGTGCCGCCCTATCACTGGTATTTCGACACCATCAAAGAAGCGCTGGAAACGCTGCCCAACCCGAAGGTGCCGCTGATCTGCGAGCCGGGTCGCGCGCTGATCGCCGAGGGTCTGTCGCTGATCACCCAGGTGATCCTGCGCAAGGGCGACCGGCTTTATATCAACGACGGCGTCTACGGCTCGTTCGACGAGCTGACGCTGCCGGGCTGGAACGCGGATTACCCGGTGCGGGTGTTCACGCTGGACGCCAAGGCCAGGGCGCTGCCGCTGCCCGGCGCGACGCTGCCGTTCCGCGTCTACGGCCCGACCTGCGATACGCTGGACGTGCTGCCGCGGCCGATCATGCTGCCGGCCAATATCGGGCCGAACGATTTCATCGTGTTCGACTATATGGGCGCCTATTCGGTCGCGGTGCGCACCACGTTCAACGGCTTCTATCCGGACACCTGGGCGATCATCGGGAATTGAATAGCTTCTCCCGCTTGCGGGAGACGTCGGAAATGCGGAGCATTTCCGGATGAGGGAAGTCGGCGCGCCACGCCAGCTCCCTCACCCGGCAAAATCTAACGCTTAGCTGCGCTGCGCTGCGCTCCGCTAACCGCAAGATTTTGCGTCCCGCTCGCGGGAGAGGTCAGGAGGATGACGCGTGCGTATTGGGATTCTGTTTGCCCTGCTGCTGTTCGCCGGCGCCGCGCAGGCGCAGGACGTATCGTGGCAAACCTATACCGACACGACGCGCGGCTTCTCGATGTCCTATCCGCCGGGCTGGAAGGTCGATCCCAATTTCGTCGACAAGGGCTACCGCTTCCACCAGGGCGATACGGACGATGTGCGCGACGGCGTTGCGGTCACGCCGGGCGGCGACCTGGCGCCGGGGAGCACGCTGCAGAGCGACCAGCTGGTGCTGGCGGTGGAGCGGGCGCGGCCGGCGGATCTGTGCGTCGCCAAGGGCTTCCTGCTCGACCCGCCGCCGGATTATTTCACCCAGACCCTGCTCGATACGCCCCAGGCGGCACAGACCGTGGCCGAGGCCGGCGACCTCTACAGCATCGAGCATATCGTCGTGATGGCGTCGCGCACGCCCTGCATCGCGGTGCAGTACACCATTGTCACGGCGCGGCCGCAGCAGGGCGACGCCAAACCGTCCAAGCCGTTCGACCGCCAGGCGCTGATCGGACTGCTGAACCACATCGCGGCGACGGTGAAGCCGCTTTAGCAGGCCGTTCTGTCGATTCCCGGAACTGTCATGGAGCGGGTGGCTATTTCTTCAAATAGGAGCTGAACACCCAGCCATCGGCAGCGCCCGCGTGAACGTGGGTCCAGTTGCCGCTGGTTTCGCCGGCGGCGACGCTGTCGCCCTGCTTGAGGCGCGCGACCACGGCGGCGTGCGCGGCGGGCGTCTTGCGGACATTGGCGTCGCGCAGGACGACGACCGCGGCGTCCCGATGCGGCGCAGCACCCGCGGCGGCCGGCGCCGCGCCGGCGCCATGCGGCGCCGGGGCGAGGCCGACGGACGTGTAGGCGTCGGCGATGCTCTCCTGCCACTCATAAGGCAGATAGGGCACGACGAAGGGAAAGGCGAAGATCAGCACCGCGAACAGCACGAAGACGACGGCGAAGTCGCGCAGCAGCCGGCGGTTGGCGGGATTGGCCGGCCGGCGCTCGCGGGGGGCGCCCGGCGGCTTTTCGACGGCGTGGGCGCGGGCGGTGTCGGGCAGGAGGCGGCGCGCCTCCAGCGTCATCCTGGCCTGCGCGAGTTCGACCTCGCGCTCGGACAGCATGCGCTGCAGGCCGACGATCTCGTTGTGCAGGGCGTCGAGCGTCGCCTGGTCGGCGGCGACCAGCGGCGGCTTGGCCGACAGCGCGGCCTCGGCAGCCGTGGCGCGGGCGATGGCGGCAGCGGCCTCGCGGCGCCACTTGTCTTCGGCGAGGGCGAGGCGGCCTTCCTCTTCGGACTTCCATGCGGTGCGGGCCTTGAGCAGCGCGCTTTCGGTCTGCGCCGTGTCGGAGGGCCTGGCGCTCTCCAGCAGCGAGATGCGCAGGGTTGCGGCCTCGTCGCGCAACTGCGCCAGCGCGTCGTCGCGTTCGTTCGCGGCCTTCATGGCCTCGGCGGCGATGCGTTCGGCGGCATCGTAGCGCTGCTTCAGCGCGTTCAGCTCGTCCGCGGCGTTGCGGCGGCGCTGTTCTTCGGCCGCGGCGTGATCGGCGGCGATCCGGGCGAGATCGTCTTCGCGCCGGCGCAGCTGCGCCTGCGCCTCGGCAAGCTCGCGGCGCAGGCGTGCGAAGTCGGCGTCGGCGGACCGCTCCGCGCGCGCGGACGCGGCCTCGCGGCGCGCCTGGGCGAGCTCGACATCGCGCTGGCCGAGCGCGGCCTGCGCATCGGCGAGCTGCCGGCGCAGACGCGCAGGATCGGCATCGGCGGGCCGGCCGGCGAGGGCGTCCTGCGCCTCCTCGAGCTGCCGGTGCAGGCGCGCGAGATCCGCCTCGCCGGCGCGGGCGCGGTCGGCCACCGCATCGATCTGCTCGCGGCGGGCGCGTTCCTGCGCGGCGGCGGTCTCGCGGCGCGCGGTCGCGAGGTCGGCCTCGCGCTGGCCGAGCGAGGCCTGCGCATCGGCGAGCTGCTTGCGCAGGCGTGCGAGTTCGGCCCCGGCCGCGCTGTCCGCGCGCATGGCGGCGTTCTCGCGCCCGCGCGCCTGCGCGGCGGCGAGACGGTCCGCTTCGCCGTCCTCCCAGGATGCGCGCGCGCGTTCGGCGGCGCGTACGGCGTCTTCAGCGGCGGCCGAGAGACGCTGCTGCATTTCGGCGTCCCAGGCGGCGCGCGCGGCGGCAACGGCGTCGTCGGCGGGCCGCGCGGCGCGGGCCTGCGCCAGCTCGGCTTCGCGCTCGGCCAGCGCGGCGCGGGCGGATTTCAGTTCGGCGCCGAGCTTGGCGAGATAGGCGGCATCGGCCTCGCGCGGCTCCGGCTCCGGCGCGTGGCCGTCGAGCGGCAGGCTCAGCATCGCCAGCGTGGCGCCGTCCTGCTCCAGGCCGATGACGCGCAGCGACAGCACCGGCGCCTCGACACCCGGCGGCGCGAGATATTCCAGCCCGTTCAGCTCGTCGACCGTCAGCGTCCAGGAGCCGTCGCCATTGTTGCGGCCGCGCGACAGGCGCGCACGCTCGGGCATGCGCTCGATGCGCAGGGCGAGGCGGCCCTTGCCGCGATACGGATCGAGCAGCGGGGCAAGGCGCAGCGCGACGGCGCGCAGCTGCCCCGACGGACGCGCCGCCGGTGCGGCGATGGTCTCGGCCAACCGCTCCGCCTCCAGCTTCCTGGCAAATCCCTTGGTACGCGCCAAATGACGACCCGATCGAATGCAACGGTGCCCATTCTGCCATCATCGGTAAAAGAACTGGTTTGCATCTCGCGAAAATGCGACCGGTCCGGCACCGCCGCGTTAGTCATGCGTTAAGGATCCGCGCAAAACAGGGCAAACCAAACCTTAACGACCGGGCGCTAAGGTGGAGGCGGAAAGAGCCGCCATGACGACGCCGAAAGAACGCCTCAGCCATCTTCTGGAACTCGCCGCGAGCGGCGCCGGGGAACGCACCGCGCTGGCCGGCGAGGTCGCCGACCTGCTGCTCGACTGGCCGGCGCAGTACAGCGCCGCGATGCGCGGCACCTTCGCGGCGCTGCTGGAAAAGATCGTGCGCGAGATCGACGCGCCGTCGCGCGCGGCGCTGGCGGCACGCTTCGAGGGCCGCGCGGATTTCCCGCCGGCGCTGCTGAACGAATTCTTCTTCTGTGCCTCGCCTGCGATGAAGGACGCCATCCTGGCCTGCAACGACGCGGCGGAGCCCTTGCCGGCGCCGCCGGTCGACTCCGACGGGCTGCTCAAGGCGGCGCGGACGACCGGCGACTTCATGCCGGCGCTGGCCGAGGCGGCGCAGGTGCCCGCGGCGCTGGCACTCGCTTGCCTGCGCGATCCGCAGGCGCTGGCGGTGCTGGTCAAGGGCGCCGGCGTCAACCGCGCCACCTTCTCGGCGATCGCGATCCTGACCGGGCCGGCGCGCTCGGTGCGCGAGAATTTCGCCATGCTGGAGCTGTTCGACCGCGTGCCGCAGAACGGCGCGCGCCAACTCGTCGCCTTCTGGCGGGCGCATGGCGAGACGATGCCGGTCGAACGCGCCGCCTGAAGCCGGCCGATTGGCACTGGTGTCCCGCCGCGGCAACGGCCACAGTGCCGGCAAATCATGGGGGGATTTCATGCATCGGATGGCTCTGGGGATGGCTCTGAGGATGGCTCTGGCGGTTGCGCTGTTGGCAGCGTGGCCGGCGGGCGCGACGGTCCTGCCCTATCCCGCCGCTTTCCAGGCGCGGATGATCGCGACCAACGGCACGCAGCTTTACGTGCGCGTGGGCGGCAGCGGGCCGGCGGTGGTGCTGCTGCACGGCTTCGCCGACACCGGCGACATGTGGGAGCCCTTAGCGGTCAAGCTGGCCAGCGACCATACGGTGATCGTGCCCGATCTGCGCGGCATGGGCCTGTCGGCGCATCCCGATGGCGGCTACACCAAGAAGAACCAGGCGCTGGACATCGCGGGGGTGATGGACGCGCTGAAGGTGGACAAGGCCGACCTCGTCACCCACGACATCGGCAACATGGTCGGCTATGCGCTGGCGGCGCAGTTTCCCGGGCGCATCACGAAGTGGGTGGTGATCGATGCACCGATCCCGGGCATCGGACCATGGGACGAAATCCTCAAGAGCCCGCTTCTGTGGCACTTCAATTTCCGCGGGCCCGACATGGAGCGGCTGGTCAAGGGACGCGAGCGCATCTATCTCGACCGGTTCTACAACGAGCTGTCGGCCGATCGCACCCGCATCGACGAAGCGACGCGCCGGCACTACGCGGCGCTCTATGCCCGGCCGCACGCCATGCACGACGCGTTCGAGCAGTTCGCGGCGTTCCCGCAGGACGCGGTGGACGACAAGGCGCTGCTGGCGGCGGGCGGCAAGCTTGCAATGCCGGTGCTGGCGCTGGGCGCGGAGAAATCGATGGGTGCGCAGGAAGCCGATATTCTGCGCGCCGCCGCGAGCAACGTGACGGGCGGGATCGTTCTCAACTCCGGCCATTGGATCATGGAGGAGAACCCCGACGCGACGGTGGCGATGGTGACGGCGTTCCTGGCGAAATAGCCATCGGGCAGCGCTGGCGTGCCGCCCGCGTCGTCCGTCCGCTCAGATGAAGTCCGAGGTGGTGAGGGTGCCGGACAGGCCCGACACATCGAAGATGAAATCCTGACCGCTCTGATAGCCGGCGATCCCGTTGGCGTCCACGACCAGATATTCAAAGAAGGCGCCCTGGCCCGGCACGAGAAGGACCGCGTGGTTTGGCGCCAACTGGCCGGCGCCGATGAACTGTGTGGCCGCGGCGTCGGCCGCCTCGTTGCCGGTCATCGTCACGGCCGTGTCGATGCCTGTCACGGGGACCGGCAGGTCGAACTTGTCCGTTCCGGCAACGAAGGTCTGGACGCTGTCCACGCTGCTGCCCGCCGAGTCACTCACGTTCAGATAAACATAGGTATCGGCGCCGCCGCGTCCCTGGAGGCCATCCGCGCCGCCCTCACCATAAAAGACGTCGTTTCCCGGCCCGCCGGTCACGTGGTCATTACCCTGGCCCAGGTAGAAATGAAGGTTGCCCGGCTCGAGGCTGGCGTCGATGTTCACGGCGTGCGCAGCGTCCATCGAGACCGACCAGAAGCTGAAATCCTGGCCAGCGGTCGACAGCCCATTGGAGAAGACCGCGTAGCTGTGCGTCGGGCCGAAGGCGATCACCTCGATATTCCTGATCGCCGCGCCGAGGAGCAATATCTGGCTGCCATAGGCAGCGTCGAGCTGGAGCTGATCGTCGGTACCGGCCCCGCCGTCGATGCGATCGGCGCTGGTGTAGGCGCCGCCCATGGCTAAGCCGTCATTGCCGGAGCCGCCCGTCGCGGTGTCGTTGCCGCCATCCGCCAGGTCGAACAGGTTGCCGTTGTCGCCGCCGGCGATGTGATCGTCGCCGGCCGTGCCCTTGTAGACCGTGTTGCCGTTGTCGACGCCGCTCACGGCGATGTCGACCGTCGCGGTAGAGCCGCCGGTGATGGCGTAGCTGAAACTGTCGCCGCGGCTGGTGTCCGAAGCGCCCGAGGCGGATGCCGCGAGATCGTCGAAATGGCGATCGGGATCGTAGGAGAATGTGCCGTCGGCATTGACCGTCAGCAGCGCGCCGGATGCGAGCGCAATCTGATGACCGAGATTTCCCGCCGAACCGTTGACCGCCGTGATCGCGAAATTCCCGCTGTCGGGATCGCCGTCGGCGCCCGAGCCATTGTCGGCGAACAGGTTCTTGCCCGGGCCGAGAAGGGCGTTCGCCCCAATCGTGAAGGCATCCGCCTTCGCAACCGCCGCGTCCCCGGCCAGCACGAAGAAGCTCGCGAACTGCCGTTGGGGAAGCGGACCGTCCGCCGGAACCGGACCGTCCGCATCAACGGCGAAGGCGGGATCGTCGCTGCGCTCCAGCCCGGACACGTAGACGGTGTCGTCCGTACCGTCCCAATCCATCGCAACCCCCGCAGACACAGCGCGCGGACGTTAGGCGGGGATGGTGGGCGGGCATAATTCTATGTTCAAATAGCGGAGTTCGGCTTCGTGAATATCATTCCAGGACCCGCACGCGCCCGCATGCCCAAGAACACATTGCGCAACCTCGACCTCAACCTGATGGTCGTGTTCGAAGCCATTTATGCGATGGGCAGCAGCAGCGCGGCGGCGAAGCACCTCAACATGAGCCAGCCCGCGGTCTCGAACGCGCTGGCGCGGCTGCGCACCGCGATGGACGATCCGTTGTTCAAGCGATTGCCGCGCGGGCTGGAGCCGACGCAGAAGGCGCGCCGCATGATCGGCCCGGTGCGCGAGGCGCTGAAGCTTCTGGGCGGACAGGTGCGCGAAGACGAGATCGATTTCTCCACCTATGAGCGGCATTTCAAGATCATCATCGCCGACCCGCTGGAAGCGGTGATGATTCCCGGCGTGCTCAACCGGATCGATGCGAAGATGCCGCGCGTGACGCTGGAATGCATCTCGACCTTCCGCACGCAATTCGTCGAAGAATTGCAGGACGGGACGGTCGACCTCGCCTGCACGTCGTTTCCGCCGCCCACGGCGCAGCTCGTCAGCGAGCCGATCGCGCCCAACGACATCGTGCTGGTGGCGCGGCGCGGCCACCCGGCCTTCGGGAAGCCGCTGACGCCGGACACCTATGCCGGACTCAAGCACATCATGCTGATCGGCGACCTGCGCGCCCGGGTGGAAGTGGAGCAGAGCCTTCGGGCAAAGGGCGTTCAACGCAAGGCGAAGCACGTCGTGAGCAAGCTGTGGTCGTTCCCGCCGATGATCGCGGAGACCGACCTTGTCGGCACCCTGCCCCGCTATTTCGCACGTCACGTGCAGCGCTATTTCGATATCGAGATCCACGAATCGCCCGTCCCGTTCGCGCAGAACAGCACCTACATGACCTGGCATGTGCGCAACAACGAAGACCCCGCGCACCGCTGGCTGCGCGAAGCGCTGATGGAGGCGTTCCGCGACACGACGGCGGAGAAGAAACGGCCGCGGGCGATGCGGACGTAGGTGGCGTTCGCGGGTCACGCTTGCCGCCGCGGGGCGAGGCCGGCGACGAGGTCGTCCAGCCGCGACAGGAACAGTTTCAGCACGGCCGACCGGTTGGCCTTGCTGTAGCCGACGACGAGGTCGATGAAGGCGCCCTCGCCGGCGAGCGGCCGGCTGACCACTGCCCAGGGCAGGAAATTCTTCGCATAGGCGGGCAGCAGGGTCACGCCGCGCGTCGACGCCACGAGCGACATCGCCATGCCGAGATTGTCGATCCGGTGCGCCGGTTTCAGGTCGATTCCGGACCGCGTGAGATAGTCGTCGATCACGGCCTGAAACGCCGGCGCGGTGTCGGACATGCCGATGAACTTCTCTCCGGCGATATCCGCGATGGCAATGCTCTGCTGCGCCGCCAGCCGATGGTCGCTGGGCAGGACGACGACCAGGGCCTCGCGCGTCACGAAACGGTATTCGAGGTCCGTTCCCCGCTCGCGCCGCATGAAGGCGAGGTCGAGCCGGCCGCGCATCAGGCCGTCGGCCAGGGCGGGCGAGTACTGGCTGCCGATGGTCACGTCGGTGTCGGGAAGCGCATCGCGCAGAAGGCCCATGGCCGGGGGCAGCCAATCCATTTCCTGTCCGGTCAGGAAGCCCAGGGCAAAAGAGGCCCTGGCCGGCTGCGCCGCCCGGCGCGCGGCCGCACCGGCCGCTTCCACCTGAGTCAATGCAAGGCGGGCATGATCGAGAAAAGCGCGTCCGGCCGGGGTCAGTTCGATGCCTTTGACGCTGCGGGTCATGAGCTGCGCCCCGACCTCCGCTTCCAGATCGCGCATCTGGCGGCTGAGCGACGGCTGGGCGGTATGCAGGCGCTTTTCCGCCGCCGTGGTCAGACTTCCTTCCTCCGCCACGGCCACGAAAAACCGCAAATGCCTGAGCTCCATAACGTAGTCCCATGCTTTGCAGGTATGGCTTGAGCTTACAAAGTCTTTTTCCCGAACGCCATGGACGCCTAACTCCGGTCCTGCAGCGACCGGCATGCGCCGGCCGCCAAACTGGCAGGAGCCGATCATGAACATCCTTTCCGGAAAGACCGCCCTGGTGACGGGCGCTTCGCGCGGCATGGGCCGCGCCGCCGCCCTCGAACTGGCCAAGGCCGGCGCGCAGGTGCTGGTCCATTACAGCAACGGCGCCAAGGAAGCCGATGCCGTCGTCGCCGAGATCCGCGCGACCGGCGCCCGGGCCGAGACGGTGCAGGCCGACCTGTCCCAGGCGGACGGCGCACACAGACTGGCGAAGCAAGTCCGCGACATCGTCGGCGGGCGCCTCGACATCCTGGTCGCCAATGCCGGCATCTCGAAGAACGCGACCATCGAAGACACGACGGTGGAGGATTTCGACCGTCTGTTCGCGGTCAATGTCCGCGCGCCGTTCTTCCTGGTGCAGCAGCTGCTGCCGATCCTTGGGCCCGGCAGCAGCGTGATCCTGCTGTCGTCGCTGGCGGCGCATGCCGCGGTCGGCACGCTTGCGGCCTATGCGGCGACCAAGGGCGCCATCGACACGCTGGTGAAGCATTTCGCGGCGGCGCTGGGCGGCCGCGGCATCCGCGTCAACGCCGTCGCCCCGGGCGTGATCAACACCGACATGTCGAGCTTCGCGCGCACCGACGACGGCAAGGCGTTCACCCTGTCGATGCAGGCCCTGCAGCGGATCGGCGAGGCCGAAGACGTCGGGCCGGTCGTGGCGTTCCTGGCGTCGGACGCCGCGCGCTGGATCACCGGCGACACGCTGCGGGTCGACGGCGGCTCCAAGCTGTGAGCGCGAGGCCAAAGTCCTCCCCCTGAAAGGGGGAGGTGGCTCGCCGCGTTGGCGGCGAGACGGAGGGGGTCGTGTGACAGGTACACGTCCCCCCACCGCCTGTTTGCACGCTGTCGCTACAAACCGCTCGGCGCCTCCCCCTGAAGGGGGGAGGATCAGGCTTGCGCGTTCACGTCGTGGCGTTCACGGGTCTTGGCGAATTTGATGTTGGGAAATTTGTCGGTGACGTAGCCGAGCTCCCAATTGCTCTTGGCCAGGAACACCGGGGCGCCGTCGCGGTCGGTGGCCATGCCGCCGCGGTTGGCGGCGATGAATTTCTCGAGGTCGGCATCGCTGCCGCCGATCCAGCGCGCGGTGTCGTAAGGCGCCGGCTCGAGATCGGCGTCGAGGCCGTACTCGGCGTTGAGCCGCGATTTGAGCACGTCGAGCTGCAGCGGGCCGACCACGCCGACGATCCAGTTGGCGCCGATCTGCGGCTTGAACACCTGGGTCACGCCCTCCTCCGCCAGGCTTTCGAGGGCGCGGGTGAGGTGCTTCTGCTTCATCGGATCGGCGAGGCGGACGCGGGAGAGGATTTCGGGCGCGAAGTTCGGGATGCCGGTGAACACGGTCTGGCCGGTCTCCGACAGCGTGTCGCCGACCCGCAGCGTGCCGTGATTGGGGATGCCGATGATGTCGCCGGGATAGGCCTCGTCCACCGTCTCGCGCTCCTGGGCGAAGAACAGGATCGGGTTGTGGACGCCGATCGATTTGCCGGTGCCGGACTGGACCAGCTTCATGCCGCGGCGGAAGCGGCCCGAGGCGAGGCGCAGGAAGGCGACGCGGTCGCGGTGGTTGGGGTCCATGTTGGCCTGGACCTTGAAGACGAAGCCGGTGACTTCGGGGTCGGTCGGCTCGACCGTGCGGGCGCGGGTCGGCGACGGGCCGGGCGGCGGCGCGTTCTTCGCCAGCGCCGAGAGCAGGTCGCGGACGCCGAAATTCTTCAGCGCCGAGCCGAAATAGACCGGCGTCTGGTGGCCTTCGCGATAGGTGCCGTGGTCGAAGCGCGGCAGGCCGGCGCGGGCGAGTTCGACGTCCTCGTCGAGCTTGTCCTTCTCCGCCCCGGCCAGGCCGGCCAGCGTGTGGTCGCCGAACGCGATGAACTTCTCCGTATACAGATCGATGGTGCCGCGGAAATTGAGCCCCATGCCGACCGGCCAGACCATCGGCGCGCATTCGAGCTGGAGCTGGTCGGCGATCTCGTCCAGCAGCTCGAGCGGATCGCGCGCCTCGCGGTCCATCTTGTTGACGAAGGTCATGATCGGGATGTCGCGCAGGCGGCATACTTCGAACAGCTTGCGGGTCTGCGCCTCGATGCCCTTGGCGGCGTCGATCACCATCACGGCGCTGTCGGCGGCGGTGAGCGTGCGGTAGGTGTCCTCCGAGAAATCCTCATGGCCCGGCGTGTCGAGCAGGTTGAAGACCGCGTCCTCGAATTCGAAGGTCATCACCGCCGAGGTGACGGAGATGCCGCGCTCCTGCTCGATCTTCATCCAGTCCGACTTGGCGCGCCGGGCCTCGCCGCGCGCCTTGACCCGGCCGGCAGCATGGATCGCGCCGCCGAGCAGCAGCAGGTGCTCGGTCAGCGTCGTCTTGCCGGCGTCGGGGTGCGAAATGATCGCGAAGGTCCGGCGCCGGCCGGCTTCATGGGCGAGGGTCATGGTGGGCGGGGTTTAGCGGGGGCGGTCTGGGGCGGCAAGCGGCAATGTAATAGGGCGCGGCTTTCCTGGACGCGCCGGCACGAGCCGCGACCGAAATCTCGGCGGCGGTTGGCGACGCTTGCCTATAAGGGGAAGACCTGCCAGGCGGCGTGATCGCCCTCCAGCCTGGCGCGCCGCAACATTTCGGCAAACTCCGGCGCTGGGCCAAGATAATGCCCGGCCGCCGCATAGTGCTGGGCGGCTACGATGGCCTCACGTGTCAGGCGAGGGTGGCCGCCGATGATTTCGTCGATAGACATTCCCGCGGCCGTCAGGCGGGCAACGTGGTCGACCGTAATCCGCGTGCCCTTGATCACGGGCTTGCCGACCATGATGCGGGGATCGACTTCGATTCGCTCGTCCAGGGTTACAGCTTACCACAAGCGCTGATCCTTCGACATCCTGCCACGGTCGTCGGTGGTCGGCCGTCACAGCCGGTTGAGCGGCCAGAAGCGCGGGGCGATGACGTAGTTGAGCTGGACCGCGACGATGAAGCCGATGCTCCACCAGGTCGAGAACACGCAGAGCGCGGCGCCCAAGGCATAAAGCGCCTGGGCATAGACGACGCGGCGCACCAGGGCGGCGTCGATATTGTCGGGCACGTCCGCGGCAACCAGGCCGAAATGGCGCGCCCGATACCAGCCGGCCAGCAGCAGCAGACCGAGGCAGAGGATGTTGAACCAGTAGACCAGCAGCGCCAGGCGGAATTCGATGAACTCCGACAGCAGCGCGGTCGAGAACGGCAGCAGGCACACCGCCATCAGGAAGCCGATATGCAGCCAGGTGTAGGAGCGGTCGGAATGGCGGAGCGCGTCGTGCTGGGTCTGCTGCCCGACCCAGAAGATGCCCAGCGTCATAAAGCTCATCAGGAAGGTGACGAGCCGGGGCCCGAGCGGCACCAGCGCGTGCCACAGCTCCAGCTCCGTCCGGATGCCGCCCAGCTCGGGCGGGCGGATGTCCAGCACCAGCACCGTCATGGCGAAGGCGAACACACCGTCGGACAGCGCGGCGAGGCGCTCGCGGTTCTGCCCGGCGATGCGGTTGTAGATCGTCATCCTGCCGGGGTAGCAAGACAGGCCCGCCCCGGCAAGCGTGCGGCGTTTGCGGTGCGCGGCAGGCTGGCGCCGGCCGCGGCACGGGACTAGGCTTGGGCCAACGACAATAATCCGGGGGGGATGGTCATGCGGTTCGCCAGCGCGCTTCTCGTCTGCAGCCTGTTCGCCCTGCCCGCGGCCGCCGCGCCGATGGATTGCAGCAAGGGACCGATCTGGAACGGGCCCGCCCAGGGCTTCCTCAACGGGGCGCCGTTCAAGGTGGAGGCGGTGCTGCGCGACATGACGCGCAAGCGCCAGGAAGCACGCACCACCTTCAACGACTATCACGTCTACCTGACCAGCAAGGCGGGACAGTCCTTCGACTTCATTGCGATCACGCCGGACGGGATCCAGCCGGACGGACGGACCTTCACCATCGGCCTGCACGGCGCGGGGAGCGAGGCAGGTCCGGGCGAGCGGTCGCTGCAGGCCTGGACGCTGGCCGACAAGCCGAAGAACTTCAAGCTGCTCTATTTCTCGGCGAGCGATGCGACGATGCAGGTCGTATTCGGCAAGCGGCACGGCGGCATCGTGCCGACGCAGATCCATTTCTGCGTGCCGTCCAGGCGCACCGAGATCGCGGGCAATTTCGACCTGAACCTGAATTAGACCACCGGCTCGTCGACGAAGGCGCGGCCCTGGCGGTCTTCGATCTCCACGATCCAGACGTCGGGGTCGAACTTGACCTGGCGCTCGAACCAGGCGCTCGCCTTGGCCTCCTCGACCCGCTCGCCCAGCGGCTTGACCCAGACCAGCTCGCCGTCGCCGCGGCGCGCCTGGTCGAGCACGGTGCAGGTGCCGTCGAGGAACGATATCTTGAGGAACACGGCGCCGGCCTCCTCCGCGCCCTTGCGCACCACGAAGGCCTGCGCGCCCGCGACCTCGGCGCGCCGGATGGTGGCACGCACGAAGAAGCCGGCCTTGAGGCGGGGCGTGGTCATGGCGTCGTTCTAGCATGCGCCTGCGCCAAGCCTGTGCGATTTATCGCAACGATAATTTCCGATGTCCGTGATATCGGAAGACATCATGGGTCGCATGACGGAGGGGAAATTCTCACCATGAAGACGCTGCTCACGCCGCTTTTTCTCTGTCTTTGCCTGGCGGGCGCCGCCGGTGCGTCGGACGCGTCCGAACCCAGCATCCTTCTTACCCTGGCGCAGAAGGAATGCGCGGCGCATCCGGACCAGGAGTCCTGCAAGAACGGCTACGCCGTCATCAAGGACCGCGCGGGCGCCTTTCAATATCTGCTCATTCCCACCGATCCGGTCACGGGCATCGAAAGCCCCGCGCTGCTCGACCCGCGCGCCGGCAAATATTGGAGCGGCGCGTGGCGCGCGCGCAGCCGGCTGGATGCCCTGGCCGGGCCGATTCTGCCGCCGGACATGCACGGCCGGATTCCGCGCGAAGACGTTGCGCTGGCGGTCAATTCGCCGTTCGCGCGGTCGCAGGACCAGCTTCATATCCACATCGATTGCGTCGACGGCGACGTCCAGAAGGCGCTTCGCGCCGTCGCCGACACGTTCGAACCCGGCAAATGGCTGTCGCTGTCGGGGGGACTGAAATCGCACTGGTACCAGGCGACGCGGCTCTCGGAGGCGGAGCTGGGACAGACCAACCTGTTCCGGCTGGTCGCGGACCTGCGCCCGGACGATCCGGGCCTGATGGGCGCAACGACGATCGTCGTCGTGGGCGCGCCGGGCGACGACGCCGCGAACCTGTATGTCCTGGTGGACCGTGTCGATCCGACCAACCGCGACGCGGCGAACGGCGAAGAGCTCATGGACCATGGCTGCAGCGTTCTTGGGATCGGCCAGTAGCGCGCCGTCCCGGGCGTTCAAGCGACGGGCGGCGAATAGGCGACCGAGGTGAGGGGGTCGGACGACAGGCCGCCGGCGTCGCAAAGCGGCGCGACCGGGCTTTCGGCGACCATATAGTCGAGGTTGAGCACATCGAACCGCGAGACGAATCGCGGCGGCGCCCAGAACTGCCGTCGGCCCTGCTGAGTCAGGACGGCGTCAGGCGGCGCATTTCCTTCTCGAAATCGAGCCGAAGCCGTTCGGCCTCCTCCGGCGGAAGCCAGTTGGCCATGTTCGGAAACACGGTCTGCCACATGCGAGCGTCGCGCTCCGGCCAAGGCATCGTCTTGGCGGCACGGGCTTTTTCAAGAAGCGATTTGAGGCGCAGCCGGATGGTTTGCGGATCTGGGACGGCGCGTTGCTCCGGTGCCTGCAGGCGATCCTCGCCGGAGCCGAAGAGGCTGCCCTGCGCCGGCGAATGGCCAAAAAGATCAGTCCGGTCCGTCATCGACAACAGCTTGGCGTGGCGCGAAATTCAAAGCTTCGCGGCTGAGCGAATCGCGCAAAGCCGCCTGCAACACCGTATCGGCCCGGGCGAAGAGTTCAATCACTTCGGCAATGCGCCCACAGATGTCGCGGAATTCCCGCACGAAGGCGAGGTCCGCGGGCTGGCCGATCCGCGCCTCCAGCCAGCGCGGAAGCACGCGATAGCCGCTGACGGAGAAGTTCCACACCGGCTGCGGCAAGCCGGTGATCCGGCCGCTGCCATCGGCGCAGAGCGTGAGGCTTTCGCCGGCGAGGTCCGCCGGCGCAACCTCCCCGCGCGGGCGCGTCTCGACCGCCACGAAGTTCGCGCCGCGCGGGGCGGGATCGCGGGCAAAGGTTTCGACGGCTCTGATTTCGCGGCCTGCGCCGACGGCCGCGCGGAACACCTCATGCCGGGCCGGAAACACGACATGGGGAAACGCGTCTTCCAGGTCCTCGGCAAAGCGAAGCGTGTAGGACGCGGCAGAAAGAATGCAGAGAATGGCGTCGAACGCATCTTCGGCCGAGATCGCGGCGCCATAGGCCGCACTCAGGCCGGCGAGGAGGTCCGACGAGAGATTGGTGTCCCCCGCGCCGGGCCGCCGGTCGTAAAGCGGAAAGGCATAGCCGCCATAGCTGCCGCGAAACGCGTGGCGGTCGGGATAGTCGCTATAACACCACGTACCGGGTCCCGCATTGGTACCATTGGGCAGCGAAAAGAGACAAATATTGGCCGTACCCCATGTACTGCGGAGAGCGGGCCGCGGTCTGTCGTTCCAAGAGGCGTCGTTGTAATGCCATCGACGGTCGAGCGGGCGATACGCGCTCAGCGACGCGATCTGTGCCTGCCAGCCCGTCGTCTGCGCGACATGCGCCGGGTTCATCTCGGTCGAATTGAACGTTTCGTTCAGCGCGTCGCCACGCAAGGAAAGGATATGCGTCACCTGCCGCTCAAGTGCTTGGCGCGACACGGCATACACAACATGATCCCGCTTACTCTCAAGCCCCGATGAGGCAAATCTGAAACAATCGCGCAAGCTAATCCATTGATCGCCCTCGAACGGCGCCGGCCGCATGTCGTCGAGGAGACCGCGCCGGACTTCCACGGAATTCTCCAACCACCCGGCATCGGACCGCAGAGCCAACCGGTCGAACTTGCTTTTCCGCGAGAACAGCCCGTCGGCCCAGCTATCGTTGTAGAAGACGCGCGCCGCGTCGCCTGCGGCCTTGCTGCCGTCGGCGATGGCGACCGTGATCGCGGTGCCCACCTGGATGTTGAACACGCCCTGGTCCGAACCGATGCCGGCGCGTTCGCCGCGCCGGACGTCGCCGCGCAGATCGAATATCTCGATGCGGTCGAAGCGCTCGCGCATCATCCGGCGCAAGCCCGCATAGGGCCAGCCGGTCAGGAATTTGCGGTTGGTGATGTATGCGATGACGCCGCGCCGCGGCGCGTTCTCCGCTTCGAACAGCTTCCAGATCGCCCAGCGCCAGAACGCGACGGAGAGTTCGGGAAAGGTGTTGAGCTGATTGCCATGGCCCGCCGCACGCACCGGTTCCTTCAGGTCGTCCCACAATCCGTCCATCCACTCGCCGACCAGGGTGCGGTTTTCGCCTTCCTCCAGCCGGCGATAGGGCGGATTGCCGATGATCGCCAGGATCTGCTGCCGTGCCTTGATCTCGTTGGCGCGCTGGCGCTCGTCCGCGATGCCGCGGGAGACGAAGCCGAGCGCGCCGACCGCCGATGCCGCGCCCGGCCGCGCCAGCGTATCGGCGAGATAGACGCCGAGCCGCGGCAGATGCGCCTCGTCCGCGGCCACGCCGTCGCGACGCGGCCGCCGCAGGGCGTGATGCAGACGGTAATGGGCAACGGCATAAGGCCCCACCAGCAGCTCGAAGCCGAACATGCGGCCGGCAAGGTCGTGCAGCGCCAAGCCGGCCATGCCCTCGCCACCGGCCGCCGCGCGGTCGCGCACGCGCTGCGCGATCCCCAGCAGGAACGTGCCGGTTCCGGTGGCGGGATCGAGGATGTTGACCGCCGGATCGCGCAAGCCTTCCGTACGCAGACGGTCGCGCAAGGCGCGGTCGAGCGCACCCACCATGTATTGCACGACCTCGATCGGCGTGTAGTAGACGCCGAAGCGCTCGCGCGCGACCGGATCGAACGTCTTCAGGAAGTTTTCGTAGAAATAGAGGATCGGATCGGTGCCGTCCGCCCGGAGCGCCATGATCTCCGCCGAGAAGCAGTTCACGGTGTCGCGCATGACCTCGAAGCCGATGCCGATGTCGCGGACGATCTCGTCCTGGCTCAGAACGCGCAGCGCGGTCTTCATCAGCGGATGTTCGTCCGGCATGTGGCGCCAGGCATCCGGCTCGACCGTCCGGCCGGTCGCCTCGCGGACGAGAAGGAGCCCGAAGGCGAGCGTCTGGGCGAAGGCGGCCGAGAACAGGCCGTCGAAGTCGCGCGCGGGATAGCCGGCCGCTTCGGGATGGGCATAGAGAACGTCGCGAAAAACCTGGCGCACCTCGAACAGCGCATGGTCGGCTGCGGCGCTCTCGTGCAGTTCGGCAAGCCGGTCGCGCACGATGCCGCGCACCAGGCGGGCGGAGTGCGCCATGAGCTGGGCAAGGTGTTCGGCGTCGCGGGCCGCGGGCTCGTTTCCCGCGGCCAGACATAATTGCTCCACCAGGCGCAGGAACGGCGCCGGATCGTGCGCCGCAATGGCGCGATCGGCCCGCGCATCGTCCCGGTCGGCGCGCAGGCACTGTTCCGGCACGATTACGGCCGCCGCTTCCTCGGCATCGCGGGCGAACAGGCGAAACTCCGAGAAATTGCAGGCTGCCCAGCAGGCCAGCTCCTGCAGACGCTCGAATTGCCGCTTGTCATGATCGCGCCAACGCGTCGGATCGGCGGACTTCGCCGGTGCTTTCAGTTCGATAAAGGCGCGCGGCGGCGCACCGGCCGCATGAGCGCGATATCGGGCCGACCGACGCCCGGGTGGCGATATTCCGGCATGACCGTCAGCTCCGGAACGACGGAAAGCAGCGGGATCACGCCTTCCAGCAATTGCTGGAAGGTGGGCGCCAACGCGGTTTCGGGTACGTCGGCATTCGCCCGGCGCAGATCGCGGATGTGCCGCGCATAGGTCTTGAGAAGGTCCGTTACGCTCATGGCGTGGCGATTCGCCTACAGATTGTGAGGCACGTAAGCAGAAACACGTCGTGATGCGCAACGCATCGGCGATGCGCTTACGCCGCGCCCTTGAAGGGGATGATCTTGGCTTCGCGGGCGCGCAGCGCCTGGCCCTTCTCGTCGACGGCGGCGAAGGGCAGGCGGATGCGGACCGTGGTGCCTTCGCCGAGCGCCGATTCGAGCAGCGCCTCGCCGCCATGCAGCAGGCTGAGCGCCTTGACCAGGGCGAGGCCGAGCCCGGTGCCTTCCTTGGAGCGGACATGCTCGCCCTCGACCTGCTCGAACGGCTTGCCGAGGCGCGCGAGGTCCTTGGCCGAGATGCCCACCCCGCTGTCGGCCACCGTGATCTCGACGCCGTTGCCGTCGCGCATCGCCCGGACGCGGACGTCGCCGCCGCGCGGGGTGTATTTGATGCCGTTGGTCAAAAGGTTGATCAGCATCTGCTTCACGGCGCGCTTGTCGGCGAAGATCATCGCGGCGGACGGCGCGATCGAGAGCTTCAGCGCGACGCCGCCGCGCTCGGCCTGGATCTTGACGAAGCGCAGCACGCTCTCTGCCAGGTCGGCGAGGTCGAACACTTCTTCGTAGAGTTCGAGCTTGCCGGCCTCGATCTTCGACATGTCGAGCACCGAGTTGATCAGCTCCAGCAGATGGCCGCCCGATTCGTGGATCAGGCGGGAATATTCGAGATATTTGGGCGCGCCGACGGGGCCGAACATCTCGCGCGTCATCACCTCGGAGAAGCCGATGATGGCATTGAGCGGGGTGCGCAGCTCGTGGCTCATATTGGCGAGGAAGCTGGACTTGGCGCGGCTGGCGCTTTCGGCCAGGTCGCGGGCCGCGATCAGCTCGCGTTCGTGCGCCTTGCGCTCGGTGATGTCGCGGGTGACGGCGACGATGTCCGAGGCATTGCCCTGCGTCGCCGGCGCCGGGCGGCAGCGGATCTCGGCCCAGACATAGGAGCCGTCGCGGCGCTTCATCCGCACTTCGGCCGACGCGGCGCGGCCGTAATAGACCGACTCCATGAACGCGGCCTGCATCGCCTTGAGGTCGTCGGGATGGACCAGCGAGGACGGCGCCAGGCCGAGCAGGTCCTGCGGCGGCAGGTCGAGGATCGCCTGCGCCGCGGGGCTGGCGAAGCGGATGCGGCCGTCGGAGGAATGGCGGGTGATCAGGTCCATCGCATTGTCGGCGAGGAAGCGGTACATCGCGGCGCCCTCGGCGGCGGCGAGGTCGGCGGCGCGCTGGCGGTCCTGCGCGGCGGTGGCGACCAGCGCCGCCTGGACCACCGCGGCGAACACCGACACGGCATAGATCTCCCAGGCCGGGATCGGCAGGCGCGACACCGGCAGCGCCCCCAGCGCACCGATCAGCGCGACCACGGCCAGCGCCGCCGCGGCGGCGACCGCGGCGCGCAGCACGGCGGGGCGGCCGCCGGCCAGCGCCGCTTCGGCCGGCACCAGCGCGAACCACACCACCAGCGGCGACAGCACGCCGCCGGTCAGCGCCGCGAGATAGCCGATCAGCACCGCGAAGACCGCCAGCGCGACGGACTCCAATATCGAGAGCGGGATGCGGGTGAAGCCGAGCAGCGCCAGCACCGCGGGCGCCATCAGCCCGGCGATGGCGATGCCTTCCGCCGCGTCGGGCCGGCCGACGAAGGACACGAAGGCCAGGCTGAGGACCGCACCGACCAGCGCCTTGGACGCCTGCACCGAGACGAACAGCCGGCGCAGCACGCGCCCGTCGGCAAAGGCAGGGTTTTCGCTGTTAACGGCCATTAGGTTCTTGCTGACTCGGCGGTCCATCCCAACCGGGAGGATGGGTCGGCAAACTTAACGAACTCTCAACGGCGCGGAACTTCGTTCGTTAACGGTAAAGACCTGTGGCGGCACTTATTCACCGTTTGTTAGGGATGCGGGCGGCAATCGGGCGGAGTCCGATATCGCCTAACCAATCGGCAACCGCGTTCCTGCGACCCTGTGCGCCGCGGGCGGAAGGATAGCACACGTGGGGTTTGCCAAGGCACAGAAGGTGCTGGCGCCGGAGTTCGGCGCGCCGGACATCCTTGCCCCGGGCCTGGCGGACGGGCTCGACTGCCTGCGGATCGCGATCACGATGTACGATGCGCAAGGCCTGCTGACCTATGCCAACCGGCATTTCGACTATCTCTTCCGCAAGCTGCCGGGGCGCGACACGCTGATCGGCCTGCCCTATCGCGAGATCGTGCGGCTGGAGATCGCCGCGGGCGAGATCGCCGCCAGCGCATTGGCCGGCGGCGAGGACGCCTTCGTCGCGGCGCGCTGCCTGCAGCTTTCGAGCGGCGATTACCGCCCCGTCGACATCGCGCTCTCCGACGGGCGCATCGTGGAGATCAAGGCGCGGCGCGCCGGCGATGGCGGCTCGATCGTGCTGTGGAGCGACGTGACCGGCCCGCGCCATGCACTGGGCCGGCTGGAGGACGCCATCGCGCTGTCGGCCGACGCTTTCGCCTTCTTCGACGGCACCGACCGGCTGGTGGTATGCAACCGGGAGTTCGCCACGCTGTACGGAAGGCCGGCCGAGGCGCTGCGCGGCACGGCGTTCCGCGACATGCTGACCGACGCCGTGACGCGCGGAAGGGTGCGGATCGAGGGCGACCGCGACGCCTGGATCGAGCGGCGCATGGACCTGCACAACGCGCCGGCCGGCGCCATGACGCTGGAGACGCCGTCGGGCGCCGCCTTCCTGGTGCGCGACCGCCGCACCCGCCATGGCCGCGTCACGGTGCTGACCGACGTGACCGACGGGCGCCGCGCCGAGGCCGCGCTGGCCGAGCAGACCGACGCGCTGGCGCGCACGCGGCAGGAACTGGCGCAGTCGGCGACCTATCTTGCCGACCTGACGCAGCGGCTGGACATGGCGTCGAGCAGCGCCGACCGCACCAAGAAGACGCTGCTGCGCACGATGAGCCATGAGCTCAAGACGCCGCTGAACGCGATCATCGGCTTCTCCGACCTGCTGAACCAGATGGCGGAGCGCTTCGGACCCGACCAGGTGAAGGAATATGCGACGCTGATCCATGCCGGCGGCCACAACCTGCTGCGGCTGATCAACCAGATCCTCGACCTGACCAAGCTGGCGGCCGGCAAGTTCGAGCCCCGGCACCAGCGCATCGACGTCAGCGGCGCGCTGTGGATCGCCAAGGACGCGTATGCCGAGCGCGCCGCGGCCAAGGGGATCGCGATCGACGCGGACGGCTGCCCGGTCGGGCTGGTCGCGGAGGTCGACGAGGCGGCGTTCGGGCAGATGACCGCGGCGCTGATGGACAATGCGGTCACCTTCACGCCGGCCGGCGGCACGGTCACGCTGAGCGCCTGGGCGAAGCAGGGCCGCATCTTCCTGCGCATCGCCGACGACGGGCCGGGCGTGCCGGCGGAGGACCTGGTGCGGATCCTCCAGCCGTTCGAGCAGGGCGGCCGCTCGACCACCGACCACGCGCAGGGCGCAGGACTGGGGCTGACGCTGACCAAAGCGTTCGCCGAAGTCCATGGCGGCGCGCTCGCCATCGCCAGCGAACCGGGCCAGGGCTTCGCCGCCATCCTGGAACTGCCGAAGGCATCGTAAATCTTCCGCCGCTTCGCGAAGCCCGGTGACGGACGGCGCCGTGCGCCGCCCGTCCCGTTTCGGCACGCACCGATTCAAAGTTGAATCAATGATGTCCCAACTTCGCTTCAAACGCGCAAAAAGCTTGATTCAAGCGGAACCGAAACGGGCAGGCTTTTGTTTGTCACAAGAACGGTAAGTGCCTGAATTAACCGGATTGTTTTGAACTTTACCGATTCGTTTCAGTTGCCGGAAGAGGGGGGCGAGCATGATCGCTGCATGGACGGCGATATGGGCAAAAAGCAGGTGTTCGGATGATCCTTCGCGCAATCTTCTGGATCGGGTTGGTGTCCTTCCTGATGCCGCATGAGCCGGATCTGGGCTTCGGCCGGCCCGGCGCCCAGGTGGCGTCCGTTGCCGCGGCGGCGCCCACGGGCATCTCGGCCCTGATCCAATCGGGGACCGCGCAGGCGGCCTGCGGCGGACACGCCGCGGCCTGCGCCGGCGGGCTTTCGGTCCTGGACGGCCTCCAGTCGATGGCGATCCGCAGCATGGACCAAGTGAAGGCCGACATCGACGCGCACCGCGCCAGGGTTCGCTAAGGCAGGACCTGCATCTGCGCGCCGGCCAGGATCACGGCGGCGGGAGTCTTCAGGGCGCGCCAGAACGCAAACGCATCCGTCAACCTGCCCATCCTATCGAGATAGACCGTCAGGATCGTGCCGTGGGTGACCATGGCGACGTCGCCCGCGCCCTTGTCCGCCTGGCGTGCGAGAGCGGCGGCGAAACGCTCGTAGCATTCATCCCCGGTCTCGTCGCCGAACACCTTATAGTGCGGCCGCGCCAGCAGGCGGGCGATCCCCGCCTCGATTTCGGGGCGCGGCAGGAAGCCGACCGAGCGCCGCGCATGCTCGGCGAGCCCGGGATCGATCTCCACCGCCAGGCCCAGGCGCGCCGCGATCGCCTGCGCGGTGCCGGCCGCTTTCGGCTCGGGACTGCTGGCGATCGCGTCAAAGTCGAAGCCGCGCAGATGCGCCGCCAGATCGGCGGCGGCCACCGCGCCTTCGGGCGACAATTGCCAGTCGGCGGCGGGCACGCCCTCCTCGATCCGAGGCATGCCGTGGCGGATGAGGACGATGCGGCGGGACATGGTGTTTTCTAGCAGGTAAAAAGGCGCCATGTCCTTCGACCCGAAGACCCATCGCGTCGTGCCGCTGCGCGGCTTCGACGAACTGCAGCTGGGAGAGGTGTTCGCGATTCCCTCGCGCACCATCGATGCCGGCAATTTCGCGGCGTTCCAGACGGTGAGCCTGGACAATCATCCGATCCATTACGACGTCGAGTACTGCAAGCGGCTGGGTTATCCGGCGCCGCTGGCGCATGGGCTGCAGGTCCTGTCGTTCACCGCCGCCGGCGCGGGGCTGTTTCCGCATGTGATCGGCGAGGCGCTGATCGGCTTCATCGAGGTGAGCGCGAAATTCCTCAAAGGCGTGTTCCCCGGCGACACGCTCTATCCCGCGCTGACCATCGCCGAGCTGACGCGCCAGAACACCACCGGCATCGTCGGCATGCGCGCCACGGTGCACAACCAGAAGCGCGACCTGGTGCTGGACGGGACGCACCGCTACCTGCTGCGGCTGTAGCGGCGCCTCTCAAATCCTCCCCCTTCAGGGGGGAGGCGCCGAGCAAAGCTCGGCGGTGGGGGGATGTGTGCTCGCGACACAACCCCCTCCGTCCCGCCGCTGCGCGGCGTGACACCTCCCCCTTGCAGGGGGAGGACAATTCCGCGTCTGTGGCGGCGCTTGACGCTCAGGACGGCAACGCCCGCCATCCCCGCAGCTTCGCCTTGCCGCGGACGCGCAGGCCGTAATGGTCGGCGAGGCGATCCAGCGCGAGGCCGAGCACGACGCGGGCGCTGCGGTGCGGCCAGCCATAGGCGCGCTCGGCATCTTCGAGCCCGCGCAGGTAACAGACGACGTCGAACAGCAGGTCCGACAGGCCCGGCCCCACCGCGGCCAGGGCGCGGGCGAAACGCTGCTTGGCGGCGAGCACCATGTCGCCGACCGGCGCGCCTTGCGTCTGGCCGCGGCGGCCGAGCACGATGGGGGCGGTCAGGTCGACGCCCAGGCGCGGCATGAGCTGGGCGAGCGTGAAGTCGCGGCGCAGTTTCTCGCCGGCGTCGAACTGGGCGGCGTCGAGCAGGCCGCGCTGGCGCAGGCGCGACAGGACGGATTCGCCGGCGTTCACCGCGACCAGGCGCTCCACGCCGCGGCGGTCGGTGACGCGCTTGCGGCCGCGGATCTGGTGCTGGGCGGCGAACGGGGTGTCGTCGGCGACGGCGCGGGCGTACCAGCCCAGCCCCGCCTCGCTCGCCACCAATTGCCCGGCGCCGCCGGCGCGCGCGAGCCAGCCGCGCCGCAGGAAGACGTCGATCAGCGCCGGCGCGATGCCGTCGCGCCCGCCGTCGCGGCCGACGAGGCGGTACTGGCCGGCATCGTCGCGGACCAGATGCGCCCCCGGCGTGCCCAATGCGCGGAAGATGCGCCGCGCCTCGCGCGCGATCTCCCCCTCGCCCAGCCCGCTCATGGCCGCTTCTCCAGCGCGGTGCGCAGCGTGGTCTCCAGCCAGCCCAGCATGCGGTCGAGCTGCGGATCGTCGCGCATCGCCTCCACCCGGCGGACGGCGTGGATCACGGTGGCGCGGTCGCGGCCGAAGCTGCGCGCCAGCGTGCCGAAGCTGGTCGCGACCACGGCGCGGGCGAGATAGATCGCGACCTGCCGCGCCAGCGCCACGCGCCGCGCCGCCCGCCCCGGATAGCGCAGCTTGGCGAGCGGCACGCTGAAGGCGTTGGCGGCCACCACCTCGCTCATCCCCGTCACGACAGCCTGTTCCGAATTGATCATGGCGCTTCCCCTGTAGGTTGAGTGCTAGTTATCCTACAACTCAGGATAGCATTCAATCCTACAGTAGAATCTTTTTCATCTATCGGTGCGTTTTCAGACGGTTATCCATGTAACCTGTTGGAAATACACAGGTACTGTGAGCCTATGACAGGCTTTCAGTCCGTTGGTCTGTTCAGACGAGGGCGACGTCGGTGCCCGGCGCGGCCTCCGGCAGCGTGATTTTGGTCTTCTTGGCGATCCGCGTGCGGCGGTCGGGGCCCTTGTAGGTCTCGGGCCGCCCGGCGCGGCGGTCGGGCCCGAAGAAGGTCGGCGCGGCGATGAAGGGGCGCGGCTCGGCGATCGCGATGCGCAGCTTGCGCGCGATGGTGGCGGCGCTGACCGGATGGGTCAGCACGTCGGTCACGCCGCTGTCGCGCGCGATCTCGATATGGCGGCGGCGCGCATGGCTGTGGATCAGGAACAGCGGCGTCATCGGATTGAGCACGCCGGGAGCGCGGCGCGCGGCGAGCGGAAACGGCATGTCGTCGAACGGCTCGGCGGCGGCGTCGCAGAACACGGCGGCGAAATGCTGGGCGCGCAGCGCTTCGACGGCGCGGGCGGATTCGGGCGTCACCGTGATCTGGCGCAGGCCCAGGAGGCCGAAGGCGGTACGCAGCACGGCGATGCTGGCGGGGCGCCCGCCGACCAGCAGCACGCGCAACCCTTTGAGGTCGGTCTGTTCGGACATGTTTTTTCCACTACCCGCGGCGAATGTAGGAACGCCGCTTTAAGCCGCAGTTAATCGGCGGTGCCGGAACATTGGGCGGCGGCCCGCGCAGGTGCTACATTCACCGTCATGACAAATAGATGGTTACCGCGCCTCGCGGCGCTGGCGCTGCTGCCGCTGCTCTCGTCCTGCATCTTCTTCGAGACTCCGACCGAGCGCGCGATGCGCAAGGACCCCAATTTCCAGGCCGGCTATTCCGACGGCTGCGCCTCGGCCAGCGCCAGCGGCGCCAATCTGCGCACCGACGGCCAGGTGAGGGACGCGGCGCTGTACCAGTCGAGCAAGCCCTACCGCTCGGGCTGGGCCGCCGGCTATTCCACCTGCAACAACCGCATCGACGCGCCCGACCCCGGCATGGGCGGGACGCCGGCGCCGCGCATGCCGGGCGTCCTCTGAAGCTTAACGCTCCGTTAACCAACCGCGGCACAAGATTCGGGCTTGACGGAGCGACAGGCAAACTGTCACATAATCCGTGTACGTCGTTTGTGCTCGTACAGGGGCATTCGCCGATGATGGGATTGCTGGTTACCAGCCGCGCACAGATCGAGCAGCAGCAGATGCGCACGCCCCTGCTGCCGGCTTTCGTCCGCCGCGCCTTCGCGAACTGGTTCCGGCGGCCCCATTAACCCATATCCGCTCACTGCGGCGTCGGGAGTTCCAGCACCAGGAACTTCACGTCCTGCTTCGGCGCAAAATCCGTCAGCGTCGATTCGAAGGTGGTGGCGCCGGTCTTCTTCAGGTCGCCCTTCCAGCACAGCGACAGGATGCTGCCCGGCTTGAGCTTGTCGATCGTCAGGTGGAAGCGGCCGATCGGGCCTTTCCAGTTGTTGGCGGTCACGATGACGAAATCGGTGCGGAAGGCGTTGAGCAGGCTGCCATTGGTCAGGTTCTTCGCCGCCGTGTCCTTGATCGCCTTCAGGATCTGCGCCCTGGTGCCCGCGTCGATGCAATAGTCCGTGGTCGGGTGGTAGTCGGCGCTGGGCGTCAGTTCGCTGTCGCTGAAGAAGGACTGGCCGGTCACCGGCTGGTAGGTATGGTCGACCGCGACCGTCCGGCCGGCGGGGAAGTGCATCTTCCACCAGAACTTGGTCGTGGTGGTCCATTTGGCGTGGACGACGTCGTCGCCGCCGGCGCCCTCTATCAGGCCGGCTTTTTCGAGCCGGTCGTGCACCGGCTTGGGCAGCTTCTGCAGCTTGTCGTAGGCGCCGGACTGGATGACGATGTTGAGCGGCAGGCCGGCGGCGCGGACCTCGGCGGTCACGTCCTTGCCGTTCAGCAGCGCGCGCTCCTCCGGCGTGACGGCGACCGGCTTGCCGTCGACCGTCAGCTTGAAGCCGACGAAATTGGGCGTGCTCTGCGTCGTGGTGCCGATCGGGGCTTCGGCGAGTTCGTAATTGTTCACGTCCGGCAGCGGGAAGGCGACGATGGTGTCGATGTCCTTTCCGCTGTCGTTGACGAAGGTGTAGTGGACCTTCGCCTGCCTGGGCGAGATGTAGAGGTCCTCGCTCGCCATGCGGATGTCGGCGTTCCTGGTCAGCACGATGCCGCCGGCGCCCAGCGCGGCCGACGAATCGTCCGCCAGCGCCGACGGCGCGGCCAGGACGGCGGCCAGCGCCGTGCAGGTGAAAAGCGTCTTCATGGAAATCCCCCGATATGATTGCACCGACCCGACCTCTCCCGCTCGCGGGAGAGGTCGAACGACGCGAAGCGGCGTTCGGGTGAGGGCAAGTCCGCGGACGTCCCCTCACCGGCTTCGCTTCGCTCGCCACCTCTCCCGCAAGCGGGAGAGGTTACGTCTCACGAATATGTCCGTTCTTTCCACCAGGGGAAATAGGGCGGCATGTCGTGGGACACGACCTGGGGGAATTTCGCGGAGCGCTTTTCGAGGAAGGACATGACGCCTTCCTTCACATCGGCCGAGGCGCCGCGGGAATAGATGCCGCGGGAATCGACCTTGTGCGCCTCCATCGGGTGATCCATCCCGAGGCCGCGCCACATCATCTGGCGGATCAGCGCGATCGACACCGGCGCGGTGTTGTCGACGATCTCCCGGGCGATGGCGCGGGCGCGGGGAATGAGCTGGTCCGGCGGCACGACTTCCTGCACCAGCCGGCCGGCGAGGGCTTCCTTCGCGTCGAACACCTTGCCGGAATAGCACCAGGCGAGAGCTTGGCTGATGCCGACGAGCCGCGGCAGGAACCAGCTCGACGCGGCCTCCGGCACGATGCCGCGGCGCGCGAACACGAAGCCGAACTTGGCCGCGTCCGAGGCGATGCGGATGTCCATCGCCAGCTGCATGGTGGTGCCGATGCCGACCGAGGGGCCGTTGACCGCCGCGATGACGGGTTTCAGGCATTCGAAGATCTCCAGCGTGACGCGGCCGCCGCCGTCGCGCACCCGCTCGTCCGACCAGTCGAAATCCTTGTCGTCGGGCGCGCCGGCGTTGCGCTCCGGCCGGTCGGCGCGCTTGGTGGCGTCGAAGGTCGCGGCGCCGGCGGAGAGGTCGGCGCCGGCGCAGAAGGCGCGGCCTGCGCCGGTGACGATGACGGCGCGGACCTCGTCATTGCTGTTGGCGGCGCGGAAGGCGTCGATCAGCTCGCGCATCATCGTGGCGGTGAAGGCGTTGAGCTTCTCCGGCCGGTTGAGCGTGATGGTGAGGATGTTGTCGGAGAGATCGGTGAGGATTTCGGTATAGGAGGTCATGCGTGCGCGTCCCTGTCGGTCTGGCGGCAGCATAGCCCAAAGCCGGGCTGACGCAGGGGCAGGCCGCGGCGCGATTGCCGGAGCGGCGCCGACGTGCTACAGGTGTGCTACAAGGGAGTGTGCCATGCGGCAGATGAATGTCCGGGACGTCAACCAGCAGCTTTCGCGGCTGGTCAAGGAAGTGGCGGAGACGGGCGAGACCATCGAGATCTTGCGCAATGGCGAGCCCTGGGCCGAGCTGGGTCCCTCGGCGCGCCGGAAGGCGGCCAGGATGCTGACCCCCGCGCAGGAGGCCACGCTGAAAGCGATGCTCGAAACGGCACACCGCGTGCGCGGCAAGTCCGATGGCCGGAAAATGACCCGCGACGAGATGCATGAGCGCTAGGCGGTTCTCGCTCGATTCAAATCTTCTCGTCTACTTCTACGACGGACGCGATCCGCAGAAGCAGGCGCTCGCCCAGCAACTGATCGCCGCCGCGGCCGCCTGCGATTGCGTGATCGGTCTGCAGGCGGTCGGCGAGTTCTTCGCCGTGTCGACTCGCAAGGGCATCTTGCCGAGGCCGGACGCCGGGCGCGAAGCGCTGAACTATCTTTCCGCGTTTCCCACGTTCCAGGCGACGGCGAGCGCGCACCGAATCGCGGCACGTGAGGCTGTCGCGGGGCGGTTTTCCTATTGGGATTGCGTGCTGGTGGCATCGGCCGAAGAAGCGGGCTGCACAATCCTCCTCAGCGAAGACATGCACGAAGGCGCGCGGCTGGGCGGGATCACCGTGCGCCATCCGTTCGGGCCGAAGGGCCTCAGCGCGGCGGCGGCCGCCGCGCTGGCGCCGTAAGCCTATTCCGCCGCGACGCGGTGGAGGGTGGCCGGCTGCATCGCCGCCGGCGGCGGCAGTTCGCCCTTGGCGATGGCGTCGTCGACGATGGCGATGGCGCGGCGAAGCTCGGTCACCGAATCCTCGATGTCGATCTTCTGGCGCTCGAGCTTGTGCAGCTGCTCCTCGAACTTCTTGCGCGCGTGCAGCGTCTGCATGACGCCGCCGTCGTGATGGACGTCGTAGAGATCGAGGATTTCGCGGATCTCCGCGAGGCTGAAGCCGACGCGGCGGCCGCGCAGGATCAGCGTGATGCGGGCGCGGTCGCGGCCGGAATAGATCCGGGTCTGGCCGCGCCGCTCGGGCGCGATCAAGCCCTCGTCCTCGTAGAAGCGCAGCGTGCGCGCGGTGACGTCGAATTCCTTGGTGAGCTGGCGGATCGTGAATGTGCGTTGCATGTCGTTTTACGGGACGCTCAGCCCTTGAAAGCCTCGTCGCCCGTCCTCCCTGACAATTTCTCAGTCTCGAAATTCTGCATTCCGCTTACGTCAACGTCAAGCACGCCAAAGCGCCCCGGAGGCGCAAAGCCGCCGGGACGCTGGGGCAGGATCGCGAAAATTTTTCGTGACGCTTATTCCGCCGCAGCGCGGACGGCGTGGTCTTCCTTGTCGAAGTTCTCGGCCGCGAAGTCCCAATTGATCAGCGATTTCAGCGCCGCCTCGAGGTATTTCGGCCGCTCGTTCTGGTAGTCGAGATAGTAGGCGTGTTCCCACACGTCGAGCGTCAGCAGGCAGTTGACGCCCTGCGCCATCGGGTTGGCGGCGTTGCCGGTCTTCTCCACCGACAGCTTGCCGCCTTGGGACGCCAGCCACACCCAGCCGGAGCCGAACTGCTCCTTGCCGCCGGTGGCGAGCTTCTCCAGCAGCACGTCGAGCGAGCCGAAATCGCGCTCGATCGCCTGCGCCAGCTTCTGCGACGGCTTGCCGTCCTGGGCGCCAGCGAGCGCCAGTAGAAATCGTGGTTCCACACCTGGCCGGCATTGTTGAAGATTTTCTTCTCGGTGGTGCCGTCCTTCGCGCTGAACGTGGCCTGCGCGACCTCTTCCAGCTTCATGTCGGCATATTGGGTGCCCGCGACCAGCTTGTTGAGCGTGTCGACATAGGTCTTGTGGTGCTTGTGATAGTGGAAGCCGATGGTGCGCGCGGAGATGGTCGGCTCCAGCGCGGATTCGTCCCACGGCAGTGGCGAAAGTACGAATGGTCCGGTCATGGCTCAGTCCTTCAAGAACGGGTGATCCTGGACAGGAAAAGCCCGACGGCTCCGGCCGTTCCCGCCAAGGCGCAAATTCGCGAACGTGACGCCTTGCGGCCGATATGCGTAGGACGAAGACGGCGCAATTCAAGGAGGTCGATGGACAAATCCGCGTGCCGAACCGCTGACAAAGATTCAGAGATTTCGTGAATTGCCTGACCGGCTTTGTCACTCGACTTCCACAAACGAACGATAGAGAAAAGACGCGAGCAAGGGGGCATCTCGATGCTCGGAGGAGCCGATGCCAGCTTATGAAATCTGCTATCTGGAAGAGGACGGCGCGCTCGCCTGCGCCTTCTCGGTGCAATTCGAAACCGAGATGCGCGCCAAGATCCTCGCGCATGCGATGAAGCCCGCCGAATGCCACCGGCTGGAAGTGTGGCGCGGGCACGGAGCTGGTCTATGCCCGCCCCGACGGCGACGCGCTCGACGTCAGCACGGTGATGGCGCACACGCGGCGGCATGGCCATCGCGACCTCGCAAGACCTGCTTGACCGGCCGGCGCGGCGCTGGACGGCCGATGGCGCGGCGGCAGATCGTGGGCTGGCCGGCCTCGTCACGGCGCCGCGAAGAACACGTCCTTGCGATCAGGACGAGAAACGACGCCGCCGACGCGACGATGCCGGCGATCAGGAAGAAGGCCTTCCACGGCGTCCACGCATCTTGTTGCGCCGCCAGGTCCGCGATGATCTTCTGCCGCCGCGCCTCCTGGCCGGGATCGGCGAAGACGACCTTCAGATTGGCGAGACGGGCGCTGAGCCAGGCGAGGCCATTGGCATAATAGGCAGGCACCGCAAAGAAGAGGACGCCCAGCAGTCCCACGAGATCGGCAGCCAGTTGCATCGAGCGGATCACATCTTTCCGGCTGCCACCGTCGCCGGCGGCGCGAACGTTTTCTTTGCCGTCTTCTTGTCCTTCTTGTCCGGCTTGTCCTGCTGCACGACCGGCGCTTCGCTGGCCGCTTCCGCGGCGTTGGCGAGCCTGGTCAGGGCTGCGATCAATTCGCGTTCCACCAGCCTGGCAAAGGCGTCATCCTCGCCCGGCGGAAGGGCGGGCGTCTGCCGCACGGCGAGCGCCTGGGTCTCGATGAGCGGAACGAGGCTCTCGACACGGGCCGTTCCGCCGTCGAGCCTCGCGACGGCGAGACTCGCCATCGCGCCGCAGGCCTGAAGATACCGCGCGAGCGTAGCCAGATCGGGCGTTCCGCTGAGGGCATCTTCGAGACGGGAAACGAACGCCTTGTCCCAGCCCGCCTTGCGCGCGAGCTGGGCCTGGTTGAGGCCGGCGGCGGTGCGCGCCTGCACGAGCGCCGTCGCCAGATCGCGGGCAACCCGCGTCCGCTCCCAGGCCTCGCGCAGTTCGGGCCGGCCGCGCATCGCCTCGTCCATCACATCCCTGACGGACCGCGGCGGCTTGGAGGTCGATTTGATCGGGGGCATCAGCGGGGCAGGAACGTCATGGACGAGCCGATCTCGACGCCGACGGCCCTGGCGCACAGGGTGAGCGCGTTCCAGGACGATGGCGGTCGATCGCACACCGCCGCAAGAATGAGCCGTCCGCTCGCCTGTTCGACGACAATGACGAGAGCCGGTGCCTTGCGGGGTTCCAGCACATAGACATTGAAGGCCTCGTTGAAGGTCGCAATGCACTCTCTGTCCAAAGCATGGAAGCCTCCAGCCTATCCATCTCGATACGGACCGCGGTGTATTCCCGCGCCGACAGACGCAAAAGACGGCCGGAAATCTCGGCCGCCAGCGCAGCATCGGACGGCAATTCGAGTACCGCCATCGGGTCAGCCCATTGTAGGGACGGTTGATTTCCAAATCAACAACTTCATCCCGCCCATCCGGGCGACCGGGGAACCTTATCACGCAGTTTTCGCGGCGGGCACGGCCCAATCCTGGAATTTAGCCAGGGCGCGCTCCAGGCGGTCGAACAGCTCGGCGATCTCGGCCTCGGTGATCACCAGCGGCGGGCAGATCGCGACGCGGTCGCCGAGCAGGGCGCGGACGATCAGGCCTTCGTCCTGCGCGAAGTTCATCAGCGTGGCGCCAGCCTGCTTGGCGCCCTCGAAGCTCGCCTTCGTCTTCTTGTCGGCGACCAGTTCGATGGCGCCGATCAGGCCGATGCCGACCGCCTCGCCGACCAGCGGATGCTCCGCCAGCGCCGCCAGCCGCTTCTGGAACAGCGGCGCGACATGGCGGACATGGCCGACCAGGTCGCGGCGCTGGTAGATCTCGATGGTGCGCAGCGCCACGGCGGCGGCGACGGGATGGCCGCTATAGGTGAAGCCGTGGCCGAAGGTGCCGATGCGTCCCGATTCCTGCTCGATGACGTCGGACAGTTCGGGCGACAGCAGCACGGCGCTGATCGGCAGATAGGCGCTCGACAGCGCCTTGGCGATCGACATGCTGTCCGGCTCGAAGCCGTAGGTGGCGCAGCCGAACCAGTTGCCGGTGCGGCCGAAGCCCGTGATGACTTCGTCCGAGATCAGCGGAATGCCGTGGCGCTCCAGCACCGCGACGATGGCGTCGAAATAGCCGTCGGGCGGCACGATCACGCCGCCGGCGCCCATCACCGGCTCCACGATCATCGCGGCGATGGTGTCGGGGCCTTCCGTCTCGATCAGCGCGTTCAGATTGGCGCCCAGGCGGTGCGAGAATTGCTGTTCCGTCTCGCCGGGCTCGGCATTGCGGTAATAATGCGGGCAGTCGGCGAAGCGCGCGAAATCGAACGGCAGGTCGAAGGAGCGGTGGTTGTTCGCGAGGGCCGGTGAGCGAAGCCGACGCCAGCGTCACGCCGTGATAGGCCTTGACGCGCGAGAGGATCTTTTTCTTCTTGGTCTGGCCGCGCGCATTGGCGGCGTACCAGGCGAGCTTGACCTGGGTGTCGTTGGCCTCCGAGCCGGAATTGGCGAAGAACACCTTGCCGACCGGGAACGGCGCGATCTCCTTCAGCTTCTCGGCCAGCGCGATGGCGGGCTCGTGGCTCTTGCCGCCGAACAGATGGCCGAAGGCGAGCTTGCGCATCTGCTCCGCCGCGACCTCGGCCAGCTCGTTCTCGCCCCAGCCCAGCGCGGTGCACCACAGCCCCGCCATCGCCTCGATATAGTCCTTGCCGTTCTCGTCGTAGACGTAGCAGCCCTGGCCGCGGTCGATCACCATCGGGCCGGTCTCGCGGAATTTCATCAGGTTGGTGTAGGATGCAGCACGCTGTTCACGTCGCGCATCTGGGCGTTGCTGAGGGGCATGAGGGACTCCGCGGGGGACGACAGGCCGGGCTTATAGCACGGCGCTTCAGCCGCCGCCGTCTACCGGCAGCGCAGTGGAGCGTCCCATGGCACGCAGGGCGACGTAGAACACGGCGCCGAGCGCCAGCCAGCACAGCCCGGCGATCTTGGCCGCGGCCTCCGACTCCCACAGCACATAGCCGACGATGACGAGGCCGATCAGCGGCACGACGAGGTGGCGCAGCAGGTCGCGGCTCTTCTGCCGCCACAGGAAATGCGCCAGCACCGACAAGTGCAGCAGCAGGAAGCCCAGCAGCGCGCCGAAACTGACCATCGAGGTCAGCAGCTCCAGCCGGTCCACCAGCCAGACGCCGAGCACCAGGGTGACGCCCGCGACCAGGAAGATCGCATTCTGCGGCACTTTGCGCACCGGATGCACGGTGGCGAGGACGCGCGGCAGCTTGCCGTCGCGCGCCATGCTGAAAAGCAGCCGCGCCGTCGCCGCCTGCGCCGTCAGCGCGCCCGCGGTGCCGCCGAACAGCGCCGCGGGCACGGTCAGCAGGAATTTCAGGCCGTAGCCGCCGACCAGCGCGGCGATGGTGTAGAACGCCTCGTTCGCCGCATCGCCCTGCGCGAACGGTTTGTGGCCGAGCACGAACAGCGAGGCGAGATAGGTCTGGGCGATGAACAGCAGCGCCGAGAGGCAGAGCGACAACATGGTGGCGCGCGCCACCGCATGGGCGCCGCCCGAGGATTCCTCCGCCAGGGTCGAGATCGCGTCGAAGCCCAGGAAGCTCAGCACCGCCAGCGACAATCCGCCGAACACGATCGAGGGCGCGAACGACGCCGGATTGTAGAACGGCAGGAAGGACAGGTGCGCGCCGCCGACATGGTGGGCCAGCGCATTGCCGCCGACCACGAAGAACGCCGCCAGGATCACGAGCTGCAGGCCGAGGAAGATGAAATTGGCCCGCGCCGTCATCTCGATGCCGTAATAGTTGATCGCGGTGGCGACGCCGAGCATGGCGATCACCCAGAACGGCTTGGGCAGGAACGGGATCGCGGCGTGCATCGCGATGGCGCAGGCGACGTAGTTCAGCGTCGGCAGCAGCAGGTAGTCGAGCAGGAGCGCCCAGCCGGCGACGAAGCCCGCGACCTCGCCCAGGCTGCGGCCGGCATAGGCATAGACCGAGCCGGCGACCGGGAAGGCGTGGCTCATCATGCGGTAGCTCTGCGCCGTGAACAGCATGGCGACCAGCCCGACCGCATAGATCAGCGGCACCATGCCGTTGCTGGCATTGTAGACGATGCCGAACACCGCGATCGGCGCGCCGGGCACGATGAAGACCAGGCCGTAGACCAGAAGGTCGAACAGGCCGAGCGAACGCCGCAGCTCCTGCTTGTAGCCGAAAGCCTCGACGCCGCCCGACATCAGGCCGCCAGGAAGTCGCGCAGCACCTTTTCCGCCCTGTCGGGCCGGTCGCGGTGGACGCCGTGGCCGGCGCCGGGGAAGATTTCGAGGCGGCCGAGGCCCGCCGGCAGCGCTGCGAAAATCTCCTGCGAACAGATCAGCGGCGTGATCGGGTCGTAGTCGCCGGCCAGGACCAGCGTCGGACAGCGGATCGCGGCGAGGCCGGCAACGGCGTCCATCGTCTTGATCTCGCCCAGCGAGAAATGCCGCATCACCTCCGGCCGCAGGATGGCGCGCTGCCGCGCCGCGGTCTGCTCGCCCGTCACCGCGCCGGACGGATTGTAAAGCGGCATGCAGATGCGCATGTAGTCGGCCAGCGCAGCCTCGTCCATCCGGGTCCAGAACCGCTCGGCGACGGCGCGGGCCTCGGTGCCGCCGCGGGCCTCGAAGAGGCGGAAGGTCTCGTCCAGATGGATGCGCGCCGCGGTCGAGGACAGGATCAGCTTGCCCGGATGCGACGGATGGCGCGCGGCATAGGCCATCGCCACCATGCCGCCGAAGGAATTGCCGTAGACCACCGGCCTCTCGATGCCCAGCACGTCGCACAGGCCCTTCACGTCGTCGCCCCCATTGCGCCAGATTCCAGGACTCGATCCCGCCGCTGGAGCGGCCATTGCCGCGATGGTCGAGATAGATCACCTGGTGGCTGTCGGCGAAGCGGTCGAAATAGGGCCGCAGGGTCGAATGGTCGAAGCCCGGCCCGCCATGCATGACGATCAGCGCCGGCTTCTGCATCATGGCGCCGTCGCCGATGGCGAGCCCGCTACCCAGGGAGTCGAAGAACAGGCGCGCGCCGTTGACGGTGACGAACATGGTCGGAGCCCAGCAAGGAGCGTGCAGCGTCGCCGTTTCCGCGCGCGCCGGAAAGCGCGGCGTGGCGACGCGCCCGACCGGCGGACAAATTCGCCGGGCCGGGATGCCGGGGCGCGTTGCCGCCGCCGCTGCGCGTTCCTATGATGCCGCCGAAAGGGAGGAATTTGCATGCTGGGTCTGATGCAGGACTGGCCGCTGCTGGTCCACAAGATCATCGACCACGCCGCCATCAACCATGGCGACCGCGAGGTCGTCAGCCGCAGCGTCGAGGGGCCGATCCACCGCACCGATTACCGGCAGATCGCGGTCAGGGCGCAAGGTGGCCGAGGCGCTGGACCGGCTGGGCATCCGCGAGGGCGACCGCGTCGCGACGCTGGCCTGGAACACCTGGCGGCACATCGAGACGTGGTACGGCATCGCCGGATCGGCGCGGTCTATCACACGCTGAACCCGCGGCTGTTTCCCGACCAGCTGGTTTACATCGCCAACCACGCCGAAGACAAAGTGCTGTTCTTCGATATCACCTTCGCCGACCTGGTGGCGCAGCTCGCGCCCAGGTTGCCCGGCGTGGAGATGTATGTCGCGCTGACCGACGCGGCGCACCTGGCCGAACTGGCCGGCAAGGGTATTCCCAACCTCGTCGCCTATGAGGAGTTCATCGCCGGCTGCAGCGGCGATTTCGCCTGGAAGCAGATCGACGAACGCGCCGCTTGCGGGCTCTGCTACACCTCGGGCACGACGGGCAATCCCAAGGGCGTGCTCTACTCCCACCGCTCCAACGTGCTGCATGCGCTGATGGCGGCGCAGGCCGACGCGCAGGGGCTGTCGGAGCGCGACACGGTGCTCCCGGTGGTGCCGATGTTCCACGCCAATGCCTGGGCGCTGGCCTTCTGCGCGCCGATGGTGGGCGCCAAGCTGTGATGCCGGGGGGCGAAGCTCGACGGCGCCTCGGTCTGCGCCCTTTTGGACCGACGAGCGCGTGACCATGACCGCGGCGGTGCCGACGGTGTGGCTGGCGGCGTTGCAATATCTCGAACAGACCGGCAAGACGCTGCCGGACATGAAGCGGGTCCTGATCGGCGGCTCGGCCTGCCCGCGCTCGATGATCGAGACCTTCGAGACGAAATACGGCGTCGAGGTGATCCATGCCTGGGGCATGACCGAGATGAGCCCGCTGGGCACGATCGGCACGATGAAGCACAACGTATTGGACCTGCCTTACGAGCGGCAGCTCGACTACAAGGTCAAGCAGGGCCATCCGGTGTTCGGCATCGAGATGAAGATCACCGACGACGCCGACAACGAGCTGCCGCGCGACGGCAAGGCGTTCGGGCGGCTGAAAGTGCGCGGGCCCGCGGTGGCGTCCGCCTATTTCCGCGGCGAGGGCGCCGATGCGTTCGACGACGACGCTGGTTCGACACCGGCGACGTCGCCACCCTCGATCCGAAAGCTACATGACCATCACCGACCGCTCCAAGGACGTGATCAAGTCCGGCGGCGAATGGATCAGCTCGATCGAGATCGAGAACATCGCGATGGGCCATCCGGACGTCGCCGAGGCGGCAGTGATCGGCGTGCGCCATCCCAAATGGGACGAACGGCCGCTGTTGATCGTGGTCGCAAAGCCCGGCAAGACGGTGACGCGCGAGGCGATGCTGGACTACCTGAAGGGCAGGATCGCCAAATGGTGGATGCCGGACGACGTGCAATTCGTCGCCGAGATCCCGCACACCGCGACGGGCAAGATCCAGAAGACCGCCTTGCGCGAGATGTTCAACGCCTATCGCTTGCCCACCGCGGCGGAGTAGCGGCCTTACATGCGATCACAGCACATCGCCGCCATCGTCTCGCTGGCATGCTTTCTCGCCGGCGCGGCGGTCGCGGGGGTCGCGATGTACGGCACCGCGGCCGGGCGCTGGGCCTATCCGGCGGGGCTCGAGATCGCGCTGCCGGGCTTCGCGCTGGGCGCCGTCGGCGCGGTGGCGGGCCTGTTGTGGATCGGCCGCGCGCTGAACCTCAACAACAGCACCGGCTGGAAGTTCGGCGTGCTGGGATTGGCCGGCTCGCTGCTGCTGGCCGGCTTTCCGCTGAACCAGCTGCGGCTCTACCTGCTGTCGCCGCCGATCCACGACATCTCGACCGATCCGGAATATCCGCCGCCGTTCAAGGCGCTGCTGCCGCTGCGCGCGGGCGCCAGGAACGGGCCGGACTATGACGGGCCGAAGATCGTGACGTATCGGGGCAAGCGCCTGACGGTCGCGGCGGCGCAGAAGAAGGCCTATCTCGACATAAGGCCGTGGTCGAACCTGTTTCCCGCCAAGGCGAGCGACACCGGCACGCCGCGCGCCCGCGCCTTCTGGCACGCCTATGCCACGATGAAGAAGCTGGGCTGGAACATCGTCGCGCAGGACGAGGCGGCGGGGACGATCGAGGCGACGGTGTCCAGCCTGTGGTTCGGGCTGACCTCCGACGTCTGCGTGCGGGTCAAGCCGGCGGGCCGCATCGGCGCCCTGATCGACATCCGCGCCAAGAGCCGCGACGTCGAGAACGACATGGGATTCAATGCGAGGCTGGTGCGCGGCTATCGCGCCAGCCTTTAGAGCGGCCCGAAGGTCCGCTCGAAAGCGCGCAGGCCGGGCGGGGTGAAGGCGACGGCGCGCGAGCCGGGTTCGCGCCGCGCCCAGCCGAGCGCGAAGATGCGCGCCAGCAGCGCCGCGCCGAGCGCGCCGGCCAGGTGGCTGCGCCGCGCGCTCCAGTCCAGGCAGTCCTTGCACAGCGGACGCCGTGCGGCCGAAGCGGCATCGAGACCGATGCCGAAAGCGCGCATGAAATCCGCGCCCCTGCGCGACAGCGCCAGACCGGCACCCTGCCGCAGCAGCAGGCGCCGCGCAACGAGCCCGTCGAACAGCGCGACGCCGAGATCGCCGGCCAGATGATCGTAGCAGACCCGGGCGCGGCGCAGCGCCGGCTCTGCGGGACCGGGGCGCGTACGGCTGTGGCCGGTGCGCGCGGCGAGACTCATCAGGCTTTCCAGCAAGGCGGCGACATCCGCACCGGCGAGCGCGAAATAGGCGTGGCGGCCCTGGCGGCGCGGCGTCACCAGGCCGCCCTGGCTGAGCTTGGCCAGATGCGAGCTGGCGGTCTGCGCCGTGACGCCGGCTTCGCGCGCCAGCTCGCCGGCCGTCAGCGCGCGGCCGTCCAGCAGCGCCGACAGCATGTTGGCGCGCGCCGGATCGCCGATCAGGGCGGCGACGGGAGCGATGTCGGGACCGGCTTTCATAGTTCGACGCTAATCGAATCATGGCGGCGGGCGCAACGCTAGTCGCGCGGGTCGGGAGGGAGAGCAACCGGCGGTCGCACTCGGTTCCGCAGCTTCGCCGCTCCTGCGGGTGCGCCGCGTGGCGCGCGCTGATCGCGCGCCGCCGGTCGCTCGCCGGCGCGTTCGCCCGCGCGAAGGGCACGGCCTCCCGCAGCCTCCATCTTTCCGCACGGCTGCCGCCGCAGTCGTCTTGCTTCATGTCGGAGCTAACGCTCCGGCTCGATCGCGGGACCGCTGACGCTCGGACGCGCCGCATCCCCCGTCCTGCGCTGCCCGCGATCTCGGGCCGCATAACGGAGCCCGGCTGCTGAAACCAGCGAAACAGACCCCGAACATTGGAGGTGAACTTGGAAGGTCGCGGCATGTTCTTATACAAATTACATACGGCCGCGATATTTACTTGCACAGCCAAGTCAATATGTTGTCGGCGGAATCGCAAAAGCCATTGCTCCTCATGGTCATTCGAGACAATACTTGGAGTTGTAGAGTGTCTCGTCTCGGGGGAATCGGATGGTCAAGGGCACTTGCATTGCTGCCGTTCTAGCGACCGCACTTCCAGTGATCTTTGCGTCGGCTGCCGACGCCCGATTTCTGCAAGCTGACCCCGTCGGATACAAGGATGACGTCGACCTCTACACCTACGTTCAGAATGATCCCACGAACAAGGTTGACCCGAGAGGCACCGATGCGGTGTGGGTCGTTGACCAGAACACCGGTCAAACCACACTCGTCATACCCGTCCAGTTTTCCGGACAGGGTGCCAGCGCCGCCAACGTCGGTGCGATCGTCAATCGAGATAACACTCTCAGTATTTCGAATCCGAATATGAAGATTCAGGTGATTTCGACCAGCACCCCCATCAATGGCAGGGCTATCGCATATGTCGGATGAGGTCGAAGAGGAAGGCGTCGTCCCAGCCTGCGCGCAGGAGTTTTCGGCGAAGCGAGGTCTTTTTGTCGGGGTGCGCTCTTGCGATGTTGAGGGCCAATCTTCTGATGACGGCCAGGTTGGCGGGTCCGTTGTCCTTGCGATTGCGCGCGAGGTCTTCGTCCAGGACGACGTCGAGGGTCCAGTGCAGGGTGTTCTCGATGCCCCAATGCTCGCGCCTTATGGCGAGAAGCGTCTCGGCTTTGTAGGCGCGCGACAGCAAGAAGAAGCGTTCGACGGGTTCGTCCTGGTCGCGCCGGCTGGTGATCCTGGCAACCGCCACGAGGCCGGGAAAGCCGTGCTTTTGCGCCATCGTCTTGACGCTGGTGACGAGCGCGTCTCGGCTCTCGCTGCGGCCGTGGCGGGCATCGCGTGTGGTGGCCGGTTCGGTATGGGCCGGCAGCATGGCGATGGCAGCCTTGGTATCGGCCAGAAGGCCGGACTGATTGGCCTTCACCGCCAGGACGTAATCGGCGCCTTTGTCGATGATCGCTTTGGCCATGTCGGCATGACAGTGCAGGGCGTCGGCGGTGACGATGCAGCCCTTGAGCGCCACCAGCGCGAGCGCGTCCAGCGCGCCCTGCGTCTCGTTGTTGTCCGCCGCCAGCACGCTGGCCAGCGTCATGCGGGTCTGCGCCCCCCACAGGCTCACCATCATCCGGGGCATGTGGCTTTGACCGACCTCGTAGGCGCGCCGCAGCGACTTGCCGTCCACCGCGACGACGCCCTTGGTCTTGCCGAGCTTGGCCGACGCGCCGAAGGTCTGCATGAACCGGCCGAACGCCACCTCGAAGGCCGCAGGGTCCAACAGCCGGAACACACGGCTGAACGTGTCATGGCTCGGAATGCCGTGTTCCAGCGTCAGGATGGTGCGAAGCAAGGGTTCCTTGGCAAGGCCGAACTCTTCCATGTCGCTGCACGAGGTCGCGCCACACAGCGTCGCCAACAGCGCGATGAAGACAATCTCGACAAGCTCATGGCGGGCGTTGTCCGCCCGAGGATCGACCAAATCCCCAAAGCAGTCGTGGAAAGTGTCCAGCGGCATCTCCCAGAGAATCAGAAGATACCTTCAGAATCCACTGGCTATCCGCTTACAAGCACAAAAATCCCATATGCGATTCCCCTGCCATCAATGGGGTGTTGAACAAAATGGATTTCAGTCCCGGCTACAACACGAGCATGTGTGGTGCAGCAGGCGAATGCGTGAATAAGCTCGGCGGCGACACCGCCCACATCAACAGCGCAAATGGGCAGTCCACCGACGCGGCGGCTCATGACGTCCTTCACTTTGCCGGCGTAAAGGACCAATACATTGAGGGTCCTCCTGATGCGCAGGGCAACCGGACAAGTACGCCGGCGCCTGGCTATACCAACAGCAACATAATGACTTCGCGCAGCGGAACACAATTGACGCCTCAGCAGTTCCAAGAGGCACACGGCAACTCGACGACGAAGCAATGTGTCGTGCAAACGGGCTCGAAGATTCCGGTATGCCACTAAAGCTCATCAGCTGCCGCATGTTCGCAACGTTCGCTGCTGTTGCGCTGTCCAATTGCGCTTGCGCAGCGCAGCCACTTCCTCGCACGCCGGTCGAGGTCTGGCGTGGCGGCGATGACGGCCTGACTTCAAGATTTGGCGATGCGGTCGATGAAGCATTTCGAGCGTCATCGACCTTTACCCTTAGCTCCGGGAGCAAGCCCGGTACCATGATAGTGACGATTCCGACCAATGTTTCCTGGAAGCCAATCGGAACACGGACGCAGGTAACCTATGCCGTGACATTCGCGACACTAGACAAGCGAAGTCTGGGAAGCAGCACCGGTATGTGTTTCGATGACGCACTCAGCGACTGCGCTGCTCATGTTCTGCGGGACGCGCAGGTGGCAGCAAAAGCGAGCAGATGAATAGCCGGGCTTCTTGGCAAGGTGCCGATCAGGAGTTGGGATCACTCCAAGGCGTCCCAAGAGGCAACCCAGACCGCAATGGACCGCAGCCGTGCCGCATGGGGCGATTGAGCAATGAACATCTGGAAATCGTCGATAATCGCAGTTGCCTGCGCCGCTGCATTGCTTTCTGCCCCAACGCTCGGTGAACAAGTCGGGTCTAAGCAATCACAATGCAAGACCGGTCCGGTGACCAAGCTGTACGGCGGGCCAACTTGGCTTGTGTATAGCTGCGATGATGACAGAAGCGTCGTCATCGTTTCCGCGCCGGGCAGTCCCGCAGCTCCCTTCTACTTCAGTTATTTTCCCGAAGCGGGCGGATACCATCTGTCGGGAGAGTGAACCGGCGACCGGGCGGCAACGGATTTGGCGTACAAGGAGCTCGCTGCCCTCACGGCGAAAGACATTGCTCTACTGATCGCAGAGACGAAGCGGCACTAATGCGCACGAAGCTATTCTTTTCGGCGATAGCGTGGAGTGTCGCGATCTGTTTTGCCGTGTCGCCGGCAGCAGCTCGTGTGCGGGCACCGTCGCTGCATCCGCCCACGAATGATCCCGTACAAGTCGTCCGCACGGTCATGGCGACTCCCGACGATAAGATCGATTTTGTCAAAGCAAAGCTGACGTTCGACAAGATTTATGATCCGACAACCGACATCGCTGGCCGGCTTGCGGACATCGATGCGATGGCGCAGACGATCCGAACGATGGCAGGGACTTCAGCGCCTCCGCGATTGCGCCTTATCATGCTGCGCAAGTACATCTATGACGCCGGCGCGTGGAACAACAACAAGCCGTTCCAATATGACCTCAGCGATCCGTTCGGCCGCAAGCCTGTAAACCGGCTGCTTTCCACCTACCTTGTTACGCATCATGGCAACTGCGTGAGCATGCCGATCCTGTTCGTGGCGCTGGCGCAGCGACTGGGGTTGAACGCGACGCTTTCGACCGCACCGAACCATATGTTCGTCAAGTACATGGATGACGTGACTGGCAAGACCATCAATCTGGAAACGACCAGCGGAGCCTACCCCGCACGGGACGTCTATATCCGGCAGAACATGCCGATGACCGATCAGGCGATCGCGAACGGCATCTATATGAAGACGCTTTCCAAGAAAGAGGCACTGGCCGTCATGGCCGACATCGTTCTGGAGCGTGAATTTGCCGACCGACATTATCAGAAGGCTTGGGATGTGGCCGAGGTTCTGCAGCCCTATTATCCGAACAACCTCGCCGTTCTGTTGGCACCCAGCAATGCCGCTTTGGGGCTCATTCAGGAAGAGTATCTAAGCAAGTACCCCACCGAGGCGATATACCGCTCCAGCTGATGGACCGTTTCAATTTGCTGGAGAAGACGGTGCCTGGCGCATTGAACCATGCTTATGCCCTAGGCTGGCGGGAAACGGACGGCGATGAGAAGCCGCCCGCAGCAGAAGCGTCAGACCGCCCGCAATAGTCCTCCCCGTGCACTGACTGGCGCACCGCGCTGCGCGCGGCCGGGCTCTCGCGCGCCGAGCCCGCTTCGCGGTCTCTGCCCTTCGGGCTTCGATCCCTTGCGCTTTTGGTAAGGCCAGCGCGCTGCCGCGCGCTGACTTTGTTTGATGCAATTCCCCTCCGCGGGAGTGGGCGGCGCTCCCTTCTAGGCCCGCCGCGGCGTGCCGCAACGCGCTCCGCGCGTCTTCCGCTTCGCTCCAGCCCTTCGGCGATGGCGCGCTTCAGGGCGACGTCGGCATAGCCGGCACCCTCGGTGCCCAGGTCGCGCAGCGCGGTGAAACCCGCCGCCAGCGTGGCGCGCGCATGGTTCACGGCGCGGACGGTGCGATAGGCTTCCGGCTCCTTCAGCACCTGATCGTCCCACGGCGTCTCGTCATAGGGATGCAGGAAGAGATGCGAATGCAGGTCCATCAGGCCGGGCAGCAGCGTGCAGCCGGGCAGCTCGATGTCCTGCACCACGACGCCGAGCGCATGGCGCGGCGCGACCTTGGCGATGCGGTCGCCGTCGACCAGCACCGACAGTCCTTCGCGCACGCCGTCCTCCGCGCTCCAGACGCGCGCGGGATGCAGCGCGACCGTCACGGCCCGCGCCAGGCGAGAGGGTGGCCTATGAGCGCGCGATCCACGGTGACGAAACGCAGGCCCTCGACCTGGCACTGCGCCAGCAGCAGCCGGTCGAAGGGATCGCGCGTGGGCGGCGGGTCGTCGAGATCTTCGACGGCGTGGAAGGGCGTGACGGGCAGAAGCGTGTATTCGAGCGCTGCGAAATATGCGGGCAGGGATGCCAGCGGAATTGGCAGGGCGAGCTTCGACAAGCGATGCTTGATCGCCATTTCCCAAAAACTCGCAGAACTCGCGATTTTCTCGTTGCCGGCATCATCGAGCAGCCGGGCAATGGCGGCGCCGGTGGTCCTGACATTTCTGCGCAAGATGGCCATCAAAATATGGCTGTCGAGCAGAAGCCTCATTTCCTGCGTCGCGGCTTGTCGAAATCTTCCGGCAACGGCGTGATCAGAAAGTCCTCAGGCAAAGGATCGTCGAAATCCGGGGAGATCCAGCCTTCTATGCGCTCGATCCCATGGTCGCGCAGGTATTTTTCTCCCGCCTCCCAATTCGTGCCGCCCTTCTTCTTGTAGGGCACGATCGCGCAGACCGGCTCGCCGTTGCGGGTGACGGTGACCGTCTCGCCGCCCTCGGCCGCACGGACCAGTTCGGAGAAGCGGTTCTTTCCATCTTTGATCGAGACTGTGCTCATGCCCGGAAGGTAGCTACCGGTAGCTACCTTTGTCAAGACAAGCGGTAATGGCCGTCGTCCCGCGCCACAAGGCCGTCGTGCTCCAGCTTGATCAGGTGGGCCAGGACCGAGCGCGAGGCGGCGGGCCACAGGCCGCGGTTCACATCGGCATAGATGTGTTCGACCATCGCGGGGATGGTGTCGCGGCCGGCGGCGAGGGACGCCAGCACCTGGCGCTCGCGGTCGAGGCGATGCGCGCGATAGGCGGCGAGGAAAGGCTTGGGCTCCGTCACCGGCGCGCCATGGGTGGGATAGAGCGTGCGGTCGCCCCGCGCCTCGAGCTTCTCGACGCTGGCGATGTACTGCGCCATGTCGCCGTCGGGCGGCGTCACCACCGTGGTCGACCAGCCCATGATGTGGTCGCCGGTGAACAGCGCCTGCTCCTCCTTCAGCGCGAAGCACATATGGTTGGAGGTGTGCCCGGGGGTGTAGACGCATTCGACGGTGAAGCCGTCGCCGGCGATGATCTCGCCATCCGTCACCCGCACATCCGGGATGAAATCCATGTCGCCGCCCGCTTCCAGCTTCGGGGCGCCATCGTCCGCATCGCGGCCGGAGCCGTGCGGGCCGAAGGCGTAGGTCCTGGCGCCGGACCATTCCTTGAGCGGCTTGGCGGCCGGCGAGTGGTCGCTGTGGGTGTGGGTGACGAGAATGTGCGTCAGGCGGCGGCCGGCCAGCACGCGCTTGAGGGTGTCGATATGCTCCGGCAGGTCGGGGCCCGGATCGATCACCGCGACGTCGTCGCCGCCGACGATATAGACGCCGGTGCCCTTGAAGGTGAAGGGGCCGGGATTGTTCGCGACGAGGCGCGAGATCAGCGGCGTGACGCGCACCGCCTCGCCGTAATGCGGCTCGAATTCGCGGAGGAAGGGGATCGCCATCAGTTTCCGCTTTCGATGTCGGCCGGCGGCCGGGTCATGATGCGCTCCTTGCGCACGATCGACGCGGGATGCGAGCGGTGCAGGATCAAGCCGATCCTGCGCGGCAGGCGGTGCGCGGCATGCTCGATCATAAAGGAGAACCAGCGCACCCGGTGGCGCATGCGCTGGATCGCGCGGCGCATGGTGCGCGAATAGTTGATCAGGATCGCCAGACCCGCCGCCAGCGGCAGGAGGCCGGCCAGCGGGATCGGGATCGGCGCGGGCGTGAGGACGATGCCGACCACCGTCAGCACCCATCCCAGCGCGAGCATCAGGACTTTACGCAATCCACCGTCCGAAAGATTGACCCGGATCATACATGGGCGACTGCGAGGCGCACTGCAACATGAAGATATTTTCGCGGCATCCGGACGAAACGCGGGAACCGTTAACGTACTGAATTGACATGGAAAATATTGCTGTCTCTGGCTGATATCCCTGATGCGGCCCGGCTTGGCGAGGCCGATCCCGCGGCTTTTCCTTCCGCAGCGGCGCGTTTGCCCGGCCGATGGCCGCGCTTTAACGTCCGGCAAAATTCGGGGAGAGAGACGCGCATGAAATTCTACAATTCGATCGGGCCCAATCCGCGCGTGGTGCGCATGTTCATGGCGGAGAAAGACATCACGATCCCGACCCAGGAGGTGAACCTGATGGCGGGCGAGAACCGCCAGGACGAGCACCTCAAGCGCAATCCGCACGGGCAGATGCCGTGCCTGGAGCTTGATAATGGGGAATACCTCTCCGAGATCATCCCGATCTGCGAATATCTCGAGGACAAGAATCCGTCGCCGGCGCTGATCGGGACCAACCCGGAGGAGAAGGCGCAGACCCGCATGTGGTCGCGGCGCATCGACCTCAACATCGCCGAGCCGCTGATGAACGGCTTCCGCTTCAGCGCCGGCCTGCCGCTGTTCCAAAGCCGGATCGTCACCGTGCCGGAAGCCGCCGAAGGCCTGAAGAAGATCGCGCAGGACCGCCTGCGCTGGCTGAACGGCCAGATGGAGGGCAAACAATTCGTGGTCGGCGACCGCTTCACCCTGGCGGATGTGCTGCTCTTTTGCATGGTCGAGTTCGGCAACCAGGTCGGCCAGAAGCTCAACCCGGAGTTCACGCATATCGCTGCGTGGTACGACCGGGTGAAAACACGGCCTTCCGTCAACGCCTGAGACGCAGATTCTGCAACCGCTGCGTGGCTGCCCAAATCGGGGCCGCGCAGCGTTAAGCAAGACCGGCAAATCCATGCGCAAACGGCGGGTCACCGTGCTTAGCCTCGGCGATGGTGTCCTATTTCGTGCAAAACGTTCGTCGCGGGGCGCGTCTAGCCTGGGCGGCCTGCGTGCTCGCGCTGCTGGGGCCGCCGCTGCTGGTGTGGGTGGTGCGGGGATTTGCCCTTGCGGCTCACTGCACCCCCGGGCCGGCGCCCTGCCGCGGCTTCGCGCTTGGAGAGGCTTTGCGCGGCGCGCTGACCCTGGCCTGGTCGGTCGGCGCCGATCCGGTGACCCTGATCGTGCTGGGCCTGGCCGCAGCGATCGCCGGCACGATCCTGCGCCGCCCGCTCGCCGGCGCGGCGTGCCTGCTGCTGCTGCCGCTGGCGGCGCCGATCCTGCCGATGGCGGCCGTGTATGCCAGCACTTATCCCGGCTGCACGCCGAGCGAGGCCGGGGTCGGCGACTGTATGCTGTGGGGTGCGCCGATGGGCCTCAGCTTCCACGAAGCGGCCAGCGTGCCGTGGCTGGTCTACGGCTTCGCGCCCTATTCCTTCGCGCTGGCGCTGATGCTGGGCATCGTCGGCTGGTTCGTCGCCCGGCCGCGGCCGGCGGTGCGCGCCTTGGCGCAGGCGCACGATCCGTTCCGCGTGCCGGACTATCGCTTCGACAGCAGGCGCGATCCGTTTTAGCCGGCGAGGCCGTCGAGCGCGCGGAGCAGGCCGCGCAGCACGCGGTAGAGATACCAGATCGTGAAGACGAGCGCGGCCAGCGCCAGGACCGGCACCAGCACGGCGAGGCCGCCGATCAGCGCGGGCGACGGATCGCCGTCGGTCCGGAACAGCTCGAACAGCAGGCCGCCGGCGCCCTGCAGCAGCGCGGCGAGCAGCAGCACCGCCAGCAGCGCGCCGATCCAGAACACGCGCACCAGGTTGCGGCCATGGCTTTCCCACACCGTGCCACGCATCTCGTCGCGGCGCACATAGACCAGGATGACGCCGGCAATGGCGGTCAGGCCGTTGAACGGCGCCAGCAGGAACAGGCCATAGGCGACGATCGTCGTCGCCTTCAGGCCGGCATCGCGCGCCGTCGCCGCGGCGTCAGACATAGGGCTTGGAATCGATCGCCGCGATCAGACCCTTGATCGTACGGTAGAGCAGATAGATCGCCCCCGCCAGCATCACCAGCACGCCGACGAAGATCAGGGTCAGCGGAATGCCGACCACGAACAGCACCAGCGACACCCAGAAGGCATGGATCGCGTTCTGCAGATGGCCTTCCCAGATCGTGCCCTTCGCCTCGCCGCGCTTGATGTAGGCGAGGATCACGCCGGCGACGGACGACAGGCCGCCGCAGACCAGGCCGCCGAGCAGCAGGCCGTAGACGATGATCACCATCGTGCGCATCTCGTCCGCCGGTGCGGCGGCGTAAGCGGGCGGAGATGGCGGAACCGGTGGCGGCGTCGTGATGTCGGACATGGGAACCTCCCGCTGCGAACTCCGTTATGATGTGGGCAGCTCTACCGTCGCCGTCAAGCATACGCCGCATTCTATTGCAGTGCATTCTGTTGCAGTGCGGCGTCGTCCTTCGCGGTTCTTTCCGTCACACGGATGGTCTAGGCTGCGATGGTCACGGGAGGATGCAGCATGACGGTTTTCACCAAGTTTGCAGCGGCGGCGGCGATTGCCCTCGCGATGATCGCGGCACCGGCGGCGCAGGCCTCCGACCAAACGGAGCTTCTGGCGCAGTCGAGCCATGTGGTCGACCATCTGCGCAGCGATCCGTCCTTCGCCCAGGCGGCGCGCATGATCCATTCGGCGCGCGGCGTGCTGATCGTCCCGCGCCTGGTCAAGGGCGGCTTCATCTTCGGCGCCGAAGGCGGCGATGGCGTGCTGCTGCGGCGGAGCGGGCGGACGTGGTCCTCGCCCGCTTTCTATTCGCTGGCGTCGGCGTCGTTCGGCCTTCAGATCGGGCTGCAGCAGGCCGAACTGGTTTTCATCATCATGACCGACCGCGCGCTGCGCGGCATCCAGCAGGGCGAGTCCAAGCTCGGCGCCGGCGCCGGCCTGACGGTGGTCACGCTCAGCGCCGCGGCGGAAGGCGCGACGACGGTGCGCGGCGGCGACATCGTGGTGTGGAGTTCGGGCACCGGCGCCTATGGCGGGCTGACCTTCAACGGCTCGGTGGTGAAGGCGCGCGACGATTGGAACCGCGAATTCTACGGCGACCGTGCGAATGTCAGCGGCATCCTGACCAACCGCTTCACCAATCCCGCGACGCGCGGCCTGCAGCGCAACCTGGCGACGGTGTGGTGATGAAAGCGCGCGACCTCCTGAAAGGCGCGGCGGCTGCCGCCCTGCTCCTGGCGCCGGTGCCGGTGCTGGCGGCGGACGCCGCCGGCGAGATCGTGACGGCGGCGACGCATGCCGACCTCGCGGCCAAGGCCTCCGACCTCGCGGGCACGCAGATGCATCTGCATCACGCGCTGAACTGCCTGGCCGGTCCCGGCGGCGCCGGCTTCGATCCCAAGAGCATGAATCCCTGCGCCAATGCCGGCAACGGCGCGATCCCCGACACGACGGACGCGGCGAAGAAGACGGCGCTGCAAATGGCTGCCGCCACGCTGAGCAGCGGCCTCGCCGCCCCCGACCAGGCCACGGCGCAGAAGGACGCGGCCGATGCCGCGACGGCTCTGAAGGCGATCAAATAGGTGCCGCGCCGGTAGATTCGGATTAGTCAGGCGTTCAGCGCCCCGGTGCTCAGGAGCTGGGCGAACAGGCGGCGGAGGTTCTGCGCCTGCGGCTCCAGCACGGAGACGTAGTCGGCATGGCGGTTCAGGTCGGGCCGCGCCCGCAATCCGCCGGGCAGTTCCACCACCCAGCCCTTGTCGATCAGCTTCTGCACCTTGCGCCGGACGGTCTCGCGCGGCAGGCCGGTGGCGCGCGCCAGCGCCATGCGGCTGATCAGCAGCGCATGCTCCGGCGGGATCGTGCTGCTGTAGCTGCCGTACTGCTCGCGCAACCTGGGATCGGCCATCACCTTCTCCGAATTGCGGTTGGAGATGGTCATGAACAGGATCGCCGCCTCGTAGTCGTGCTCGAAGATTCCGCTGACGCTTTCGGCGGAGCGCAGGATGAACTCGGCGACGAAATGCGCGATGGCCCGCGAGAAGGGATGGTCGCGCACCGGCGACGGCGCCGGATCGGGCAGGACCGGCTTGAGGACATCTTCCGGCGCGGCGAATTGCCTGCGCCGGTTCTTCATTTTCTCCATGCCACCCCCCAACGCCGCGCTGCCCCCGCCGAGAATAGCAGCGGTGCGGGCCTGCCGCCTAATCGAGCGGCACGCCGTGCGCCCTGAGCGCGGCGAATAGCTGACGCAGCAGATCGAGATTGAGGGCATCGAGCTCGGCATTCGAGCCGATGCCTTCCTTGTTGGCCGGTAGGAAAACCAGTCCGTCCTCCCGGTCGCTCAGTATGTTCCTGCCGATCAGCGCGGCGACCCTGCGGCGCACGGTTTCCAGCGGCACATGCAGCTTGCGGCTGACGCCGTTGCGGCTGACGCCTGCGGGCGCCGCGCCGCGCCGCCCCTCCAGCGCCGGGCGGTTGTTGGCATCGGCGATGGCGGTGACGATCAGAAGATCGAGGTAATCCAGCGGCGAGTCGCGCATCGCCGCGCTGGCCAGCGCCATGAGATAGGCCACGGACAGCCGCCCGACCAGGCGAAAATCGATATCTTTCGTCAAGGCGGGCCCCTCCAGTGCCAGCGCCGCCGAAAGCGATGACCTTCATGTTCCAGTCGAGGAACAATACGCGACAGTAAAGGCACAGTTTGAAATATGGTATGGCAATGGCCACGGTCCGTATTCAATGTTCCCGTTACTCAAAGCGGGTAAAAACCGAAGAGTTCCGCATGTTCATGGGCCGATGAGCGGCGTCCGCCGTTGCCGTTGCGAAACTCCAAAAGGGGACGGACGTGAACGCGATGTTCACACAGCGGCGCGAAACTCCGCTTCCCTGTGTGACGTGAGCGGAAGCCGTCGTGGCCCTCGACCGGAGTGTGCGCCTTCTGAGCGCGCTGAGTGGCGCGTCCACCAGCCGGGTCCTCAACCTCGCGGCCATCGCGGCGGCGAACGCCAACAATCCGGCGCACCGCGCCCGCCCGATGTTCACCTCTTCCATCGTCAACGCCTCGATCCTGCTCAAGCATCGCGTGCGCTCGGACGAGACCTATCTGTTCGGCGACGACCGCCAGGTGGCGACCAAGATCATCGTGCCGTTCGACGCCCGCGACATGCGGGCGGGTGGGCGCTCGCTCTTCGTCGACCAGCGCGGCTTCCAGGACTGCCTGCGTGAGATCGGCCATTACGGCGGCGCGGACGTCGCGCGCGACATAGCGGTGCTGCGCGTCCTGAACAGCCTGCCCTCGCTCGATCCGTTCCTGCTGCGCGAGCATCTGCGCTCCCACCGGATCGAATGCGCCGACTGCTATTTCGAGATTTCGCGCGCCGACCAGCAGCGCATGTACGACTTCGTCACCGGCGAGATCGGCCGGCTGATCCAGCTCGCGACCGGCCATGCGCAGGGCGAGGACGGCTCGACCGGCCGGCTGGTCTCGGCGATGCTGTCCAGCGAGATCAACGAGCGGCTGGAGCCGCTGCGGCTCACGCTCGGCATGAGCGCGGGCGAATTCCGCGAGGGCGTGTTCAGCTGGCGCGGCTTTCTCTATTACAAATGGTGCATGGAGCGGCTGTGGCCGGAGATCGTCGCAGTGCTGCGGGAGGCGCGCACCGTGCGGCCGGTCGGCGCGATCGACGGCGAGACCCGCACCTTCCTCGCCGATTCCCAACGCGCCATCGTCGAGGAGGTGCGCGATGGCGGCCGCGCGGTGCGCCGGATCCTGGGCGTCTACGACGCGGCCTATGACGACCTCGTGCGCAACGACGCGCCGCGGACGTTTCGCGACTTCCTGATGAGCGCGCCGCGCCTGTTCCTGGAACTGGGCGAGAAGACGGGCGCGATCTCGCACATCGTCAGCTTCTGGCGCTACCGCTTTCCCGCCAGGTCGCGGCTGGCGGTGGACAGCGCCGAGCTGGTCAACATCTTCCAGGATTTCCGCGCGAGCTTCTCGGCCGTGCCGCAAGCGCGCAAGGCTCAGGCCGGCGGCGCCTGGGCGTCCTGAGGACGCGTCTGGGCGCCGCGGTCGATCGCCTCCTGCATCTGCTTGCGCCATTGCGCGGTCAGCCGCGCCCGCGGCACCGGATAGCGCAGCCCAAGGAAATCGGCGCCGCGCACGCGATCGGTGCGGAAACTGCGGAAGCCGTTGCGCAGCTCGCACCAGGCGACCACCACCCGCACCGTGTCCCAGTAGGACACCGCAATCGGCCAGATCGTGCGTTCGGTCTGGCGGCCCTGCTCGTCGCCATAGAGCAGCGCGATCTTGGTCTGGGCGTGGATCGCGGCGCGCACCCGCGCCATGTCGACCGAATCCGACACGATGCGCGTCCAGTTCGGCGACACCAGCGTCGAATCCAGCGCCAGCGGCCGCAGATGCGGCGGCACCACGGCGCCGATCTTGGCGACCAGGTCGCGCGCGGCGCGGGCCAGCGCCGCATCGCCGCGGCCCATCACCCATTGCGCGCCCAGCATCGCCGCCTCGATCTCGTCGGCGGTCAGCATCAGCGGCGGCATGTCGAAGCCGTCTTCGAGGACATAGCCGATGCCCGCCTCGCCGCGGATCGGCACGCGCTCGGCCAGGAGCTGGGCGATGTCGCGATAGACGGTGCGCAGCGAGATCTCCAGCTCGCCGGCGATGTCGCCCGCGCGGATCGGGTGCCGCTTGGAGCGACGCAGGATCTGGATGATCTGGAACAGGCGTTCGGCGCGTCGCATGGTTTCCTCAGGCCGCCAGCTTCTCCACCGGCACCAGCCGCGCGCTCGACGCGGCGGTGGCGACCAGCGTGCCGGCCGCGTCGGTCAGCCGGCCTTCGAGGAAGGCGATGGTCTTGCCGAGCCGGACGACCTGGCCCTCGCCGAAGAAGCGGCCGGCGCGCGCCGGGGCGATGAAGTTCACCGTCAGGCTGAGCGTGACCGTGTAGGAGCGCCCCTCCGTCATCAGCAGCACGGCCGGGCCCATCGTGTCGTCCAGCATGGCCGAGACGAAACCACCCTGCACGAAGCCCGCGGGGTTGAGGAATTCGGGTCGCGCCACGAACGACAGCTTCGCCCAGCCCTTCGCCGCATCGTGTTCGAGCAGGGTCCAGCCCAGATGGCGGGCGCAAGGCGGCATCGGGAAACGGTCGAACACGGTCGCGGACATGGCAGGCCCCTCTCTATGCGCCGCCGATACTGCTGACAGTCTGCTGACAACATGATGGCAGGAGCGTGCGGCGGAGGGAAGGTGCCGCGTGCGAGCGGATCAGGGCGCGGTGGTTTCCGCCGGATGGGTGGGGTGGATCTGCTCCTCCGTCTTCTCGGTCTGCGAGGCGATCCAGTCCATCAGCGCGAACAGCACGCCGGACGCCAGGAAGGTCAGGTGCAGGATCACCATCCAGCGCAGATGGGTCTCGTTGATCGGCTGGTCCGGGTCGGTCAGGCTCATGAAGCCGCGCAGCAGCGAGACCGCGCTGATCGCCACGATCGAGCCGATCAGCTTCATCTTCATGCCCGAGAAGTCGAGCGTACCCATCCAGTCCGGCCGGTCCTCGCTGTTGCCGGTGTCGATCTTGGAGACGAAGTTCTCATAGCCGGAGAAGATCACGATCAGCACCAGGTTGAGGCCGAGCGACAGGTCGATCAGCGACAGCACGGTAAGCAGGACCTCCTCGGTCCGCATGCCGATGATGTGCGGCACCGCTTCGACGATCTCGCCGACGAAGGCGACCAGCAGCATGACCAGCGCAAAGACCAGCCCGAGATAGATGGGCGCCAGCACCCAGCGCGACTGGAACAGCAGCCACTCGAGGGCTTTTTCCAAGGGATTGCGGTGATGCATGACTGGGCCTGCCCGGTGTGATCGCTGCAACTAAAGCATGGCTGCGGCACATGGCAAACCGGCGATGGTCAGACGCGCGGCACGGCGCGGAAGGTCGCATTGGCCCGCGCGATGGGCTCGCCGTCCGCCGTCACGAAACACTGGGCGAAGCTCAGCGTCTTGCCGAGCCGGACGAAGGCGGTGGCGATCTCCAGCCATTGCCCGATCCGCGCGCTGCCGAGGAAATCCACCGCGAGGTTGACGGTCACGAAAGACGTCGCGCCGCCGGTCTGCTCGACGCAGGACAGGCCCATCGCATTGTCGGCCAGTGCCGAGATCAGCCCGCCATGGGCGAAGCCGCGCGCATTGGTGTGCGGCGGCCGCAGCCAGGTCCCGAGCAGCACGACGCCGTCCGCCTTGCGCGAATAGAGCGGCTCCCACGGATCGGTCAGCGGACTCTTGCGGAAATGCGGCGCGAATCCCGCCGGCGGCTCCCCGATCTTGTCCATGTCCGTCCCTTTCTATATAGACCGGTCTAGATGATTCCAGCGTCCGGCGCCGGAGTCCAGCGGAGGCGGCCCTGGCGGCACGGCGCAAACATCGCGACGCGGTGGTGGAGGCGGCGGCCACGTTGTTCCGCCGCAAGGGCTATGGCGCGTCGGGCCTCAACGACATCGTGGCGCAGAGCGGCGCGCCCAAGGGCTCGCTCTATCACTACTTTCCCGCCGGCAAGGAGGCGATCGCCGCCGCCGCGGTGGACCATGCGGCCGCCCGCGTCACCGCCACGCTGGAGCAGCTGGCCGTGCGCCACGCCCGTGCCGGCGACCTGCTGCGCGCCTATGCGGCTTTGCTGGCCGGCTGGATGGAGACATCGGGCTTCCGCGACGGCTGCCCGATCACCACCACCGTGCTGGAGACGGTTCCCGCCTCGCGCCCCATCGCGGACGCCGCCGCCCGCGGCTTTGCGCGATGGCAGGCGGTGTTCGCGGCCGCGCTGCGCCGGGGACGGCATCGCCGCGGCGCGGGCGGAACGCCTGGCGCGGTTCGCGATTGCGGCGCTGGAAGGCAGCCTGATCCTCGCCCGGGTGGAACAATCGGCGCGCTCGATCGCCGAAGCCGCGGCGGAGGCGGCGACGCTGTTCGAAGCGGCGCGGAAAAAGCGGCGCTCCTGACAGGAATTGGCAGCGGACCGGCTGCAAAGCCGACCCTCGCGTCCTATATTGTCGCCATGGCACACAACAACGGCATGGTTCCCCGCAAGGCTCGCGGGTCGCGCAGCACGCGCGGGGCGGGCATGAACGAGGCTGCGGCGAAGTTCCAGGCGGCGGTAGATGCGGTCCCGCTGGTACCGGTCGGCGACGCTTACGATCCGGCGCCGCCGCCTCCCGTCGGCGGAGCCGACAATCAAACAGAGATTGGAAACCTGCCGCTGCACGGCGCCAGCGGCGCGGACCTGGCCGGCTTCGTGCCGCACCGTCCGGCGCGGCCGGCGAAATCCGAGGGCGGCAAGAGGTTCAAGCTGGTCAGCGAATACCAGCCCGCGGGCGACCAGCCGACCGCGATCAAGGACCTGGTCGACGGCCTGACCGATCCCAGCATCGTCAACCATGGCGTGATCGGCGAGCGCGACCAGGTGCTGCTGGGCGTCACCGGCTCGGGCAAGACCTACACCATGGCGCAGGTGATCGAGCGCACCCAGCGCCCCGCCCTGATCCTGGCGCCCAACAAGACGCTGGCGGCGCAGCTCTACAGCGAGTTCAAGCAGTTCTTCCCCGAGAACGCGGTGGAGTATTTCGTCTCCTATTACGACTACTACCAGCCGGAAGCCTATATCCCGCGCACCGACACCTATATCGAGAAGGACAGCTCGATCAACGAGGAGATCGACCGCATGCGCCATTCGGCGACGCGGGCGATCCTGGAGCGCGACGACGTCATCATCGTGGCGTCGGTGTCGTGCATCTACGGCATCGGCTCGGTCGAGACCTATTCGGGCACCGCGGTCACCATCGCCAAGGGCAGGAAGCTGGACCGGATGGAGATGCAGCAGCAGCTTTCCGCCCTGCAATACCGGCGCAACGACAACAATTTCGTGCGCGGCGCCTTCCGCGTGCGCGGCGACACGGTGGACGTCTTCCCGGCGCATTACGAAGACCGCGCCTGGCGCATCGCGCTGTTCGGCGACGAGGTCGACTCCATCACCGAGTTCGATCCGCTGACGGGAAAGCCGGCCGGCACGCTCGACCAGATCAAGATCTACGCCAATTCGCACTACGTCACGCCGCGTCCGACGCTGCAGCAGGCGATGAAGGGCATCAAGGCGGAGCTGGTCACGCGCCTCGCCGAATTCCGCGAGCAGGGCAAGCTCCTGGAGGCGCAGCGGCTGGAACAGCGCACCACCTTCGACCTCGAGATGATCGAGGCCACCGGGTCCTGCGCCGGGATCGAGAACTATTCGCGCTGGCTGACCGGCCGCAAGCCGGGCGAGCCGCCGCCGACCCTGTTCGAATACCTGCCCGACGACACGCTGGTGTTCGCCGACGAGAGCCATGTGACGGTGCCGCAGATCGGCGCGATGTACAAAGGCGACTACCGCCGCAAATACACGCTGGCCGAGTTCGGCTTCCGCCTGCCCTCCTGCATCGACAATAGGCCGCTGAAATTCGAGGAGTGGGACGCGATGCGCCCCGCCACCGTCTATGTCAGCGCCACGCCGGGGCCGTGGGAGCTGGAGCGCACCGGCGGCGTCTTCACCGAGCAGGTGATCCGCCCCACCGGGCTGATCGATCCGCCGGTCGAGATCCGTCCGATCGAGACCCAGGTCGACGACCTGATCGCCGAATGTCGCGACGTCGCCAAGAAGGGCTACCGCGCCCTGGTCACCACCCTGACCAAGAAGATGGCGGAGGACCTCACCGAATACATGCACGAGCAGGGCATCCGCGTGCGCTACATGCATTCGGACGTCGAGACGCTGGAGCGGATCGAGATCATCCGCGATCTGCGGCTGGGCGCGTTCGACGTGCTGATCGGCATCAACCTGCTGCGCGAGGGGCTCGACATCCCGGAATGCGCGCTGGTCGCGATCCTCGACGCCGACAAGGAGGGCTTCCTGCGCAGCGAGACCTCGCTGATCCAGACCATCGGCCGCGCCGCGCGCAATGTCGACGGCAAGGTCATCCTGTACGCCGACCACGTCACCGGCTCGATGGAGCGCGCCATGGCCGAGACCGGCCGGCGCCGCGAGAAGCAGCGCGCCTACAACACCGCGCACGGCATCACGCCGCTCAGCATCAAGAAGAACATCGCCGACATCATGGGCTCGATGTACGAGCGCGACCACGTCGTGGTCGACACCGGCATGAGCGAGGACGGCCAGACCTTCGTCGGCCACAACATCCGCGCCACCATCGCCGACATCGAAAAGCGCATGAAGGAAGCCGCCGCCGATTTGGAGTTCGAGGAAGCCGCCCGCCTGCGCGACGAACTCAAACGCCTGACCGCGGTCGAACTGGCCGTCGGCGACGACCCGTTCGCCCGGCAGAGCGAAGTCGAACGCGCGGTGGACGACGCATTCCTGAAGGCGGTGCGGGACGGCGCTGGGGACGAGGGCGGCGACGGCGGAGCAAGCCGCGCCGGGCCCAAGCACCAGAAGACGAGCCGAGGCCCGCGGATGAAGCGAGCCACGAGGCCGGGGATGCCGAAGACGTTCGGGAGCAGGAGTCGGTAGGGGCTATTTCACCACTTCGTCTCGTACACCTTGATGCTGTCACCCTTCAGTGAGTTGACGCAGTCGGTGATCATCGATGCCGCGCGGGCATCGTCCACACCGGCAACCGCGTTTGCTTTTTCCATTACGTTCTTAAAGCTCTCTGAGTGAAGGCGATTTGAAAGCCTGATGCCGAGCACGGACGGAAAGATCGTCCGATAGCTTTTCAGAACTTCTGTTGCAGAAGGAGCAAACGATATAAAATTCAGAAGGAATTCCGGCCTCATCATGAATCTCTGGCCCTTGTGACTGGCGACCAGTTTTCCGGCGGCTCGGCGCACGGTAGCGTCTTGAGTAAGCCACCACGTTCTGAAACCAAATGGGTTTGCTGGGCTTCCTTCGCGTTCGATTTTGCGACGCTGGTAGACCCGGTGCACCTGAAGTGCATCATTTTTGGCGAGAATCTCGACCTTGTCTTTGACGGTGCGCTGGGTTTCGGTTTTCAGTCTGACAATTTCGGCACTCAGCGCTTCAACGTCATCCAAGTCCAAACCATCGCGCATTTCTTCAACAGTCTCGTACTCCATTTTGAATTTGTTGATTAGATATCTCGCCAGTTCCTGGTCGCCTGTCCCATTGCGAATTGCAGTGTAGGACGCAAATTGATCGACATAAGAGCGCCATCCAACCGGAGGCTTGACGGACACAGATAACGGAGCGAGCCGTGAATAAAAATACGAGCGAATGAGAATCCGATCGATGTATTCGACTGCATCCAGCGTGACATGCCTCTCCACATGCTCGTAGTAATTTTGGAACTCGAAAATTTGGCTTCGGATGTGAGTGGCGAACTCTTCGACCGCCTTTTCGGTCAAAATTAATTTGGCGCCTGCGGCGTGAAGAATCTTGAACAGGTTATGGGTTGTTTGGTTTTGAGGCTCAAGATAATGCTCGGAGAGTGCTCGAACCAGAAAGTCGGTACCGATATAGAGGATGAATTTTGAGGAGATTGACTTGAAGTACTCGACTATCTTGGGCTCGTTCTTGAGTAGCAGAAGCAAGACGTATGTCCTGCCCAGTTTCTGCAAATACGCTCTTTCATCGTCACTGGGGTCGTAAAAGGTGCCTCGGAGAACGGCCAGCACGATCCGCCTTACGGTTGTCCGGTCGTCCAGTGCGTGGTTCTCATCAATGAGCTTCGCGACAAGATCGGCTACATTGGCGTATAGTTCATCGTCTTCTTCGCCGTTGTGCGCAAACTGCGCAACTTGAAGACCCTGCCGCTCGAATACACGCTCAAGTGCTGTGTGGCAGATCGTGACCACATCAGGGATGAGCGAGCGTTCGTTGTCGGATGTGAGCCCTTGGCAGCGCCGTTCAAAAGCGGCCGTCACGGCAGATTTCAGCGCTGTATCATCGACATTTTCTTCTTTGATCAGCTCTCTAGTTTCAAAAGGGAGGCAATATTTCTGCTCAGTGCTATAATAGCGAACAGCACGATCCTCGCTGTTGTGCCTCGTTCTTAAATTGAGCAGTCGCGTGTCGATCACACCACGAATGAATTGCTTGGCAGAGGGAAGCGTTTCCTCAATTCTGTTTAAGATCGCGTCGCGATCCATAAAAACTCTTTTGTCAGGATCGGTATCGGAAAGCGCCCAAATAATGAGGCTGTCGGCCACCGATTCAAGCAGCTCAGTCTTTCCTTGCCGATGGTCGACCTCCTGACGAAGAAATACTGCAAGTGTTTTGTCGGAGTGGATCGCAGTGCCTTCGGCTATCGGCGCCGCGCCGGGGTTCACGAAGTGTGCAATTGCCGGTTCGAGGAAAGAAAGAAACGCAGCGATAGTTCCATCAGAATCGTTGACGTGCATTTGGATGTACTTGGCATCCAAAATGCGAATGCGACACGTGAGTTCGTCACTTAATGTTTCTTCGTACTGATCAATCGCTGGAACAGTTTCGCTGGAGATATAGGTCAGCGATTTGGGTTTTCTTCCGAACTCGTGAAGGCGTTTTACAGTGCCTCTTATTTTCGTACCGAAAGTCTTCTGCTTTGAAACCTGAATGAAATGCTCCGCCGCGGCATCTTCAAAAATCTCAGGCTCTAAGAAGCCTTCTGCACCACCGTCGTGCATTCCCCCGAGAGGTACAAAGCCTCGACCGATCAGAGCTGTGTAAAAAGCTTGCCCAAAATATTCGAAGTCTGCCGTGCCGACCTCATTGAGGGCAGCCGCAACCAAACGAAGGTTTGCTGGAGGAAGTGCCATCGTGCCGTATCCCTGTTGGGATTATGGACCGATTCTGAGAAAATTGAAGTCAGAGCGGAACCCAGGCAATTATCCTCACCCCACCTTCTGCCGCAGTAACGCCTCCGCCGGGATGTGCCACTCCCGGTGCAGCTTCCACGCCTGCTCCAGGGTCAGCGGGCGCTTGCGGCGCATGATCTCCGAGGCGCGCGAGCGCGAGCCGAGAAGCCGGGCCAGGTCGGCCTGCCCCAGGCCAGACTGCTCCATGCGGAAGCGGATGGCTTCGACCGCATCCGGCGGGTCGATCGGCCACCGCTTCGCCTCGTAGGATTCGATCAGCGCCGCCAGCACATCGAAGCGGTCGGCTTCCGCGGAGCCGCGCCGCGGCTCGTGCTCGAAATAGACCGTGATGTCCTTCAGCGCCCGGCTGTAATCGCGCTCGTTGCGGATCGGCGTGATCGGCGCCACGGCCTTTGTCTTCCTTGTCATCACACCGTCCCTGCATCGATCCTGTCGTATTGCGCGTGCGTGCCGACGAACTTCACCAGCACGCGCTTGAACCGATAAGCCGCGTGGACCACCACGCGATATTTGTTGCCGCCGATGTCGAAGACGATCCGGTTGTCGCGGACGAAATCGGCATTGGCACAGAAGGCGCGCTTCACGTCCGCGGGACCGTTCCAGACGGCCTTGCCGACCGCAGCGTGCCAGCTGCGCAGCGGCCCTTCGGCCTGCGGATGCCACTCCCAGAACAGGCGCAGTGCCCGCTTGGCGATCACCTGCATGGCGGCAATGTTCCATATTTGGGAACAACAGTCAAGGTGCGGTCGATGGCGGGGATGGGCCTAGCGCGCTGCTGCCGGCGCAAACCTCCTCGCGCTTCGCGCCTTCGCCTTGGCGGCCTCGACCGCGCGGTCGCGGGGTGGGGTGGCGCTGATGAGGGCTTCCAGCAGGTGGTGGGCGGCGTGGGTCACGTCGTCGACGGCGCGGTTGAACGCCGCTTCATTGGCCTTGCTGGGGCGTGTCGTGCCGCTCAGCTTGCGGACGAATTGCAGGGCGCTCGCCCTCACCTCTTCGTCCGTCGCGGGCGGCTTGAAGTTGTGCAAGGTGCGGATGTTGCGGCACATGCGCTCGGCTCCGGGGGCATTCGCGGCGGATTCTACCGGAAAGTTGGCGGGAGAGGTTAAAGGTGAACCGCCGCAAATTCCGGCCCGCAATCTCCGCCTCTGCCGCCGGGCGCCTGCCGGATTGATATTTGGGCCCGTTTGGCCTATATTGACCGCACGTGGTTCTTACGTCTTCGTCAGACGAAGCGCTCCCGTCGAGACGACCCGCCTACAAAGCGCGCCGAACCAACCGGAAGTCTTCTTCAAGCCTGATGCTCTCGTTCCGTCCCGCGTCCGCCCGCGCATGTCGCGCGTGTGGAACCCGATGTTTTAGGAAATGAAATGACCATCGGCACTGTGAAGTTCTTCAACACATCAAAAGGCTTCGGCTTCATCGCTCCGGAAGGCGGCGGCAAGGACGTGTTCGTCCATGCCACGGCCGTCGAAGCGGCCGGCCTGCGCTCGCTGAGCGAAGGCCAGAAGGTCTCGTTCGACATCCAGCCGGATGCGCGCGGCTCCAAGGCAGCCAATCTCAAGGCCGTCTGATGCGTCGCTGACGCTTTGACGAGGGCCGGTGGCGGGCGATCCGCTGCCGGCCTTCCGTTTTTTCACCGATCGCAACGGAACCGCCATGGACAAGCCCATCAGCCCGCCCTACCGCGACCGCGACGGCGCCCGCCGCAAGGCGCAGAACCATTTCGAACTCGCCGAGGCGCGCACCACGCTGGTCAAGCAGATGGTCGACAGCGAGCGCGCCGCGCTCGACGCCCGCACGCTCAAGCTGCGTGCCCTGCGCCTGGCCAAGGAAGAGGCCGACCGCGCCGAAGCCGCCGCCAATCCGCTGCCCAAGCCCAAGAAGCCGCGCGCCAAGACCGCCGCGGACTGATCCGTTCGACGCGCCGCGCCGGGAATCAGGCGCGACGGTGCTTCAAGGGCATGGCGTCCCTTATGCCGGGCGGCGCGTAGCAACCGCGGCAGCGCACCTGGTATTCGCCGGCATCGCCGACCACGAGCTGCGCCTCGTCCGGCACGATGCGGTGGGAGATGTAGCCGGCGTCGCTGCCGCACACCATGCAGACGCCGCTCAGCTTGTCGACCTGGTCGGCCAGCGCCATCAGGCCGGGAATAGGCCCGAACGGATTCTCCTGGAAATCCATGTCCAGCCCCGCGACGACGATGCGCAGATTGCTCTGCCGCCGCGCGCGCAGCAGGTCGCGGATGGCACGGCCGAACCAGCCGAGACTGTCGCGCAGCGGCTCGTCCAGCGGGAAGAACTGCGCCTCGTCCACCGCCAGCACGTCGTAATCGTCGCCGCCGGCGGCGCGGCGGAAATCCGCCTCGTCGCGCACCATCTGGGCGGAGAGCTTGTCGGTCACCTCGGTCGTGCCGTCCGGGTTCACGGCACGCGCCGCGATGAAGCCCTGGGTGCGGGTGTCGCGCGCGGGCTTGAGGATGCGCAGCCGCTTGCGGGCATAGAGCGCGCGGTGCAGGCGCGAGATCAGAAGCTCGGTCTTGCCGGAGAACATCGGCCCGACGATGACTTCCAGACGCGCCGTCATGCCGAAACTGCCTGCTGGTGGATGTGACAGCCGTGAGTGGCACGAATCGCCGCGCCGGCAAAGCGCGGCCGGCGATTTGCTCAGAGGATTTCCGTCACCCGCTCCGGCGGCCGACACAGCCTGGCGCCCTTCGCCGTCACCACGATCGGCCGGTTGAGCAGGATCGGATGCGCCGCCACCGCGGCCAGCAAGACCGCGTCGCTCGCGCCGTCCAGGCCGAGCGCGGCATAGACCGGTTCCTTGGTCCGCACCATCCCGTCGCGCAGGCCGGGCCAGGCCGCGCCAGCGGCGTCCCGCAACTGCGCCGCCACCGCAGCGAGTTCGGCTTCGCCGAGCGGCACCTTCAGATATTCGACGATCGCCGGCGCGATGCCGCGGTCCCGCAGCAGCGCCAGGCAAGCGCGCGAATTGGAGCAGGACGGGTTGTGATAGAGCGTGACGGTCATCGGCGCGGATGGATGAAGGCGGGCGCCGGTCCGCGATTCGGATTCGTGCCGGCCATGATCGCGCCCTTCGCAGTGGCGCGACGCTAAACTGCTTCGCGCCCGATTCAAAACGCCGCATGCCCAAGCCTGTGGATGCCGCAACCTGTCCAGAGTCTGTTCGCACCGGACTCTTGTGCCGCCACAAAATCTTGTGCCAGTTTGATTCACGACTGCTTCGCGTTGCGTCGCAGCCGAATCCGGAGCATGCGATGACCGTCATCCACCAGGACGTATCGGCCCCCGCCGCCCACCCGATCGACATGCTCGAGCGGGCGGTGGAGGAGAACGGCTGGGCGTTCGAGCGCGCCGGGCGCGACGAGCTGAACCTGTCGGTCGCCGGGCGCTGGAGCGACCACCACTTCTCGTTCTCCTGGCGCGACGAGCTGCAGTCGCTGCACCTGACCAGCGCCTTCGACATGCGGATCGGCGAAGGCGTGCGCCGCGCCCATGTCGCCGACCTCCTGATGTATGTGAATGCGCGGCTGTGGATCGGCCATTTCGACCTCTGGCCGGAGGACGGCACTATCGTGTTCCGCCATGCGATGATCTTTCCCGATGCGGCCGCGTCGGCGTCGCAATGCGAAGCGCTGCTCAACCTGGCGCTGGAAGCGTGCGAGCACTACTACCCGGCGTTCCAGTTCGTGCTGTGGGGCGGCAAGACCGCCGAGGAGGCCGTCGCCGCCGCCGTCCTGGAGTGCGTGGGACAGGCGTGATGGCGCCGCCCATCCTCCTGATCGGCGCGGGGCGCATGGGCGGGGCGCTGCTCAAGGGCTGGATCGCGCGCGGCATCGGACCGGTGGTCGCGGTCGAACCTGCGCCGTCCGCCGCGCTGAAGACCCTCGCGAAGAAACATGGCGTCACGGTGCGCGCCAGCGCCGACGGCATCGACACGGCGCGTGCCTGCATCGTCGCGCTGAAGCCGCAGGTCCTGAAGGGCCAAGCCGCCGCGCTCAAACCCGTCGCGCAGTCCGGCGCGCTGATGCTCTCCATCGCGGCGGGCACGAGCATCCGGGCGATGCGCGCGGCGTGGGGACGCGACGCGCGCGTGGTCCGTGCCATGCCCAACACGCCGGGCAGCATCGGCCGCGGCATCACCGCGCTCTTCGCCGGCGCCGGCACGTTGCCGAAGGACAAGACGCTGGCGGAGCAGCTGCTCGCCGCGCTGGGCGAGACGGTGTGGGTGCGGCGCGAGGCCGATATCGATGCCGTCACCGCGGTGTCGGGTTCCGGCCCCGCCTATGTCTTCCTGCTGGTCGAGGCGCTGGCCGACGCGGCCGTGGCCGAGGGCCTGGCGCGGCCGCTGGCCGACAGGCTCGCGCGCGCCACCATCACCGGCGCCGGCGCGCTGCTGGACGCCGGTCCGGCAGCGCCGGCGGAATTGCGCCGCGCCGTCACCAGCCCGCACGGCACCACCGAGGCGGCGCTGAAAGTGCTGATGGGCCGGAGCGGCCTGACGCCGCTGCTGCGCCGCGCCGTCGCCGCCGCCCGCAAACGGGCGCGGGAATTGGGCGGGTGAGTTAAGTCGTTCCTGTCGTCTTGAATCAGACGAAGTCACGAACCCGGTGTCATGGCCCGCGACTTGTTCAGCCCGGGGACATGGTTGACACCTGTTCGGAGACATAGCTGACAGTCTTGTTGAAGTCGATTTCGGCGATCTGGTGGGCACCGAAGCAGACGGCGTAGAGGCCGTCCTGGGCTCTTGGGCGGATGGCTACGCGTTCGCCACGGAAGGCCTGTGGCATGCGCCAGTGGCGTCCCTTGAAGCTGATGTAGGACCTGGTCGTATCGACGGTGCGCAGGATCTCGCCGTCGTCGTATTCCACGACCGGCAGCTTTGCGGGCATCGGCCTTGAGCTTGGCGTGTAGCGGCTGGCGGGAACATCCTGGCCGAGCGCTTCGTGCGGCCGTTCCAGATTGTAGACGATGCGCCAGTCGTCGAGCGCGCGTTGCGCCTCGGACAGGTCTTGGAAGCGTTTGAGCGCGAAGACCTCGGTTTTGAGCGTGCGGTTGAAGCGCTCGTTCTTGCCGTGGGTCTGCGGATGATAGGGCCTGCCGTGGTGCAGACCGATGCCGAGCTTGAGCAGCCACACGCCGAGCCTGGTCCAGCTGCGATAGGGTCCGTCGCCCCAGGGCGATCCGTTGTCGGCCAGGATGAACTCGGGCAGGCCATAGCGCCTGAAGGTCTGCGTCATGGCGTCCTGCACTGTATTTGCTTGCTCATTCGCACACGCCTTGAGGCACACCGCGTAGCGCGAGTGGTCGTCGATCACCGTCAGCGGATGACAGTCGCCGCCGCGGCCCAGCGGCATGTGGCCCTTGAAGTCCATCTGCCACATCCGGTTGGGCGCATCCTTCTCGAAGCGCTGCCACGGCCGGCCTGGCTTGCCGGCGGGCGGATCGACCCGGCCGTGACGCTGCAGGATCGCGTGGATGGTGGAGATCGCCGGCGCCGAATGCCCGTCGCGCGTCAGGCAGCGTTCGATCTTGCGTGCGCCCCAGGCCGGATGCGCATCGCGAACCGCCAGCACCAAAGCCTCTATCGCATCGACGCTGCGCAACGGACTCGAATGCGGTCGACGCGAGCGGTCGCGCAGATCGGCGGCTTCTTCACCCGCGCGCGACAGCCACTTGTAACCCGTCTGCGCGCTGATCCCGAAGCGGCGGCACAACTCGCGCCGGTTCGCCCCTTCCAAAGACGCCAAGGCAACAAACTCGCGACGCTGATCCATGATCGACACCTTCCGCCATGGCATGGACGGCCTCCTTCAGAGCCTCTTCCAAGCCAGAATGTGTCAACCATGTCCCCGAACACCTGTCAGCTATGTGTCCGGGCTGAACAGACTGCGGGCCATGACAATTTGGACCCTAAACCGGCAGCCGGATCGTCGCGCGCAGGCCGCCGGCCGGGCTTTTGTCGAGCAGGACGTCGCCGCCATGGGCGCGGGCGATGTCGCGGGCGATGGCGAGGCCGAGGCCGGTGCCGCCGGTCTGCAGGTTGCGGCCTTCGTCGAGGCGGTGGAATGGCCGGAACGCCTCCTCGCGGCGCTCCGCCGGGATTCCCGGCCCGTCGTCGTCGACGACGATCCGCGCCCAGCGGTCGTCGGCCGTCACGCTGACCGTCACCTCCGCCTTGCCGAATTTCAGCGCGTTGTCGATCAAATTGGTCAGGCAGCGGCGCAGCGCCTTGGGCCGTACCTGCATCGCGATGGCGCGCGGCGCGTCGACCGAGACGGTCGCCGATTCCATGCCGTGCGCGCCGGCGCAGGCCGCGGCGGTGTCGCGCGCCAACTCGCTCAGGTCCTCCAGCGTCGAGACCTCGCCGCCCTCGCCGCGCGCGAAGTCGAGATATTCGTTGAGCATGTACTCCATCTCGGCGATGTCGCCGCGCATCGCCTGGACGTCGGCGCTTTCCGGCATCATCGCGAGCTGGAGCTTCATGCGCGACAGCGGCGTCTTCATGTCGTGGCTGATGCCGGCCAGCATCTCGGTGCGCTGCTGCAATTGCCGCTCGATCCGCTCGCGCATGATGATGAAGGCGCGCGCGGCGCGGCGCACCTCGGTGGCGCCATAGGGCTTGAAGTCCGGCACGGCGCGGCCCTTGCCGAACGCTTCCGACGCCAGCGCGAGCTGCTCGATCGGGCGCACCTGGTTGCGCAGGAACAGCACCGCGATGGCAGTAAGGATCAGCGCCGATCCCGCCATCCAGACGATGAAGATGTCGGGGCTCGAAACCGTGATGCGGTTGCGCGGCACCACCATCCGGAGCACGCCGTCGGGCAGCTGGACGCGGATGTCGATCGCATTGCCGGCGCTGATCGCGGCGAAGCCCTGGGCGCCGGGGACGCCTTGCGCGATCACGTCGTCGAGGGCGCGGTCGATGGTGCTGGGGCGGTGGTGCCCCGGCCCGGGCTTCAGGACGGCGCCGGGCGCGAAGCTGACCGGGTAGTCGAGCATGCGGCTGGCCTGCGCCCGCAGCACGGCACGTTCGGCGCCGCCATGCGTTTCTTCCAACGCCACCAGGAAGGCCGCGTCGGCCGCGATGTCGCGCGCCATCCAGTGCGTCGTCTGCTCCAGGTCGCGCTCGAAGAAGACATAGGACACCACCGCCTGCAGCAGGATCACGGGCGTCACGATGATCAGCAGCGAGCGCCAGAACAGGCCGCGCGGCAGCACCGGCTTGATCATCCGCCAGGGATCGTAGCGCGCCAGGCCGCGCGGGCCGTCAGGTGACGCGGTCTGGGACAAGGACATAGCCCACGCCGCGCACGGTCTGCAGATAGAGCGGCAGTTTCGGATCCTCCTCGATCTTGCGGCGCAGGCGCGTCACCTGCACGTCGATCGAGCGCTCCAGCGCGACGCCGAGCCGGCTGCACAGGTCGCTGCGCGAGAAGGAACGCCCCGCATTGGCCGCGAACAGCTTGAGCAGCGCCGCTTCCGAACTCGTCAGGTGCACCGGCTTGTCCTTGCGGCGGAGCTGGCCGCGTTCGGGATCGTAGACCGCGTCGCCCATCTTCACCTCGGCATGGGCGGTGTGGGCCGGCGGCGCGGCGCGGCGCAGCAGGGCGCTGACCCGCAGCAGAAGCTCGCGCGGCTCGAACGGCTTGGGCAGGTAGTCGTCGGCGCCGAATTCCAGCCCGGCGATGCGGTCCTCCGCCTCGCCGCGGGCGGTGAGGATGAGGATCGGAACCTGGCTGCCCTGGCGCACCGACCGGGTCAGCTCGAAGCCGCTTTCGCCCGGCATCATCACGTCCAGCACCAGGAGATCGAAGGCAATGCCCTTCATCAGCGCGCGCGCATCCTGCGCATTGGCGGCGGCGGTGACGCGGAAGCCGCTGCCGCTCAGATAGCGCTGCAGCAGGGCGCGCAACCGCTCGTCGTCATCCACCACCAGCAGATGCGGATCCTGCACGGACGATTGGGCGGCGGTCATGGCTGCTATTCGGGACGCCTTGTTTGCTTGCCCCCGCGCGGCGGTATAATAGCCGCTTGAGGACGCTAACCCCTTGGCTTTACTAGGCCCAACCCGCCGTGTGGGCAAGGGCGAAAGGACGATTGCATGGCCGATATCATCCCCTTCGACCGGCGCGAGGGCTCCCTGTGGTTCGACGGCACGATGGTGCCGTGGGGCGATGCCAAGATCCACGTCCTGACCCATGGCCTGCACTACGCCTCCTGCGTGTTCGAGGGCGAGCGGATGTACGATGGCCGCATCTACAAGCTGGCCGAGCACACGGCGCGCCTGTTCAAGTCGGCGCAGATCCTCGGCATGACGATCCCGTTCACGGAAGGCGAGATCAGCGCCGCCTGCATCGCGGCCTGCACGGTGCAGGGCATCGTCGACGGCTATGTCCGGCCGGTGGTGTGGCGCGGCAGCGAGATGATGGCGGTGAGCGCCCAGGCGACCAAGATTCATGTCGCCGTCGCCGCGTGGCAATGGCCGTCCTATTTCGACCCGGCGGAGAAGCTGAAGGGCATAAGGCTCGACGTGTCGGAGTGGCGGCGCCCGGCGCCCGACACCGCGCCGACCGCGGCCAAGGCGGCCGGCCTCTACATGATCTGCACCCTGTCCAAGCATGCGGCGGAGGCCAAGGGGTATGCCGACGCGATGATGTGGGACTATCGCGGCTATGTCGCCGAGGCGACCGGCGCGAACATGTTCTTCGTGCGCGACGAGACGCTCTATACGCCGACGCCGGACTGCTTCCTCAACGGCATAACCCGCAAATCGGTGATCGAACTCGCCAAGGCGCGCCAGATCCCGGTGATCGAGAAGCACATCGAGAAGAACGAGCTGGACGGCTTCACCGAATGCTTCATCACCGGCTCGGCCGCGGAAGTGACGCCGGTGTCCGAGATCGGCCCCTGGCGCTTCACCCCCGGCAAGATCACCGAGACACTGATGAACGACTACAGCGAAGACGTGAAGCGCCCGGTGAGCCGGGTGACGCTGGCCAAGGCGGGGTAGTCTACGCCGTCTTCGGCGGCACGATGCCGTCGGGGGTCAGGGCGTCGACGGTGTGGGGCAGGACTTGCGCCAGCTTGGCGGCGAGTTCCTGCGGCGTCATGCCGGCCTTGGCCGCCAGATCGGCGATCGTCTGGTCGCCGAACGCCTGGTGCACATGCGCCGGGGTCACCGGCTGGTTCGGGCCCTGGGTGACCCAGGAGTTCACCGTCGAGCCCAGGCCCTGGGTCTCGAACTGGTTGACGATGCCCTGCACGCCGCCGTGCTGCGCCAGAAGGTTGTTCACCACCGGGATCATCGCGGCGCCGACCATGCCGCCGATCATTCCATCCAGGAAGCCCATCGCATTCTCCGCCACCGGTTGCGGCCGGAGGATACAGGCGTTCACGGCACAAGGCGACGGCCTTCAGGGCTGGCCGGAACCGCCGGCCGATCCGTAGATCTGCCCGGTCGCGTAGCTGGCATCGGCGGCGGCGAGCTGGACGTAGATGGAGCCGAGCTCGGCCGGCTGGCCGGGGCGGCCCAGCGGCGTCTGGCCGCCGAATTTCTGCAGCTTCTCCTGCGTGGCGCCGCCGCTGACCTGCAGCGGCGTCCAGATCGGGCCGGGCGCGACGCCGTTGACGCGGATGCCCTTGGGCGCGAGCTGCTTGGCGAGCGACTTGACGTAGTTCATCGTCGCCGCCTTGGTCTGCGCATAGTCGTAAAGGTCGGGCGACGGATCGTAGGCCTGCTCCGACGCCGTGCCGATGATCACCGAACCCGGCTTCAGGTGCGGCAGCGCCGCCTTGATGATCCAGAACGGCGCATAGATGTTGGTCTTCATCGTCGCGTCGAAATCCTCCGTGGTGAGGTCGAGGATCGATGCGCAGCTCTGCTGCCGCCCGGCGTTGGACACGACGATGTCGAGGCCGCCCAGGCCGCTCACCGCGCGGGCCACAAGGTCCTGGCAGAATCTCTCCTCGCGCAGGTCCCCGGGGATCGCCAGGCCGATGCGGCCCTCGGCCTTGATCAGCGCGATCACCTCGCGCGCATCTTCCTCCTCGGTCGGAAAATAGTTGATCGCCACGTCGGCGCCCTCGCGGGCATAGGCGATGGCGGCGGCGCGGCCCATGCCGGAATCGCCGCCGGTGATCAGCGCCCTGCGCCCGAGCAGCCGGCCGGAGCCCTTGTAGCTGGTCTCGCCGTGGTCGGGCCTCGGGTCCATGCGGCTGGCGAGGCCGGGCCAGGGCTGCTCCTGTTTCCGGAACGGCGGCCTGGGATATTTGCTCGTGGGATCGGTCAGCGGCGCCGCGGTCGGATGGTCCATCGCCGTACCACTGCTCTGCCTCCGCGAAAGTGTAGGTTCGTCGATCCTCATAACGCGCACTCCGCCGCATCCGACGAAAAGAACGGCCCTGGCCGCGGAAAGTGCCCGGAACTTCGCGCTAGGCGTGCGAATAGACCAGCATGACCGCGCCGGCGACGAGCAGGACGATGCCCGCCGCCTCGCGCGCCGTCGTCTTCTGGCGGAACAGGATGTGGCTCACCGCCTGGGCGAACAGCACGTCGATCAGGCCGAGCGTGCGCACGCTCGCCGCCGTGGCGAGGGCAAAGGCCAGGAACCAGAACTCCGATGCCGCCGACCCCATGAAGCCGGCCAGCAGCGACGGTCGCCACAGCCGGACGATGGCGCGCAGCACGGCGGGATCGCGCAGCGCCAGATAGAAGGTGAGCAGCGCCGCCTGCACCACAAGACCGACCGCGAGGGTGAACGTCGCGGCCAGGACGAAGCCCGGCAGGTGCAGGCTGAGGATCGCACCGCGATAGCCGATGGCTGAGACCCCGAACAGCCCGCCCGACGACAGGCCGTAGAGCGCCGAATGCCAGCCGCCGGTCGCGCCGGCGCCCGTGCGCAGCGAGATCAGCACCACGCCGGCGGTCGCGATGACGATCGCCGCCGCCATGCCGAGGGTCAGCGGATCGTGCAGGAAGGCGAGGCCCAGCGCCGCGACGAAGATCGGCTCGGTCTTGAGATAGGCCACGGTCACCACGAAGGAGCGCTCGGTCATCGTCTTGAGCATCAGCGCGGTGCCGCCGATCTGGCTCAGCGCGCCGGCCAGCACCCAGAGCCAGAAGGCGACGTTGGTCGGGGGTCGTCCCGACCGTTCCGCCACCATCACCGCCGCGAGGAACAGCAGGGCGAAGGGAAAACCGAACAGAAAGCGCACATGGGTCGCGCCGACCGAGCCGAGGCTTGCCGTGAGTTCGCGCTGCATCGCGTTGCGGGCCGTCTGGCCGGCGGCCGCGACGACGGTGAAGACCACCCAGAGAAAATTCATCCGGTGGCGGTCACGCTTTGCGCCAGCGTTCCGCCGCCGCCGCGTCGCCGGCGCGATGCTCGACCCATTGGCCGACGCCGGCGCGCTCCTCCTGCTTCCAGAACGGGGCACGGGTCTTGAGCTGGTCCGTCACGAACTGGCAGGCATCGAAGGCGGCGCCGCGATGCGCCGCGGCGACCGCCACCAGCACGATGCGCTCGCCCACCATCAGCCGGCCGACGCGGTGGATGATGGTCACGCCGTTCAGCGCCCAGCGCGCCTGCGCCTCGGCGACGATGCGCGCGATCTCGCGCTCCGTCATGCCTGGATAGTGCTCAAGCGTCAGCGCGGTGAGATCGTCGCCGCCGCGCACCAGGCCGATGAAGCTCGCCACCCCGCCGGCGGCCTCGTCGGCCACCGCCTCGATCTCGTCGCTGACGTCGAAATCCTCTTCCTGGATGTGGATGTTGACACTCATCCGCCTGTCCTCATCCGCCTGTCACCGGCGGGAAGAACGCGACCTCGTCGCCCGGCGCCAGGATCGCGTCGAAGCCGGCATGCGCCTGGTTTACCGCGGCGCGCAGCTGCGTCCTGTCGGCGAAGGCCTCGGCATAGCCGCCGCCGCGCGCCCCCAGCATCGCGGCGAGATCGCCGACGGTGCGCAGGGCCGGCGTGTGCTCGATCACCTCTTCGTCGCGGCCGATCTTCTGCCGCACCCAGGCGAAATACAGCACGTTCATGCCCGGCCCTCGCGCCGCGCCCGCGTATAGACCAGCCCGGCGCGGAAATATTCGTAGCCGGTATAGACCGTGAGCGCCGCCGCCACCCACAACGCGGTGTAGGCCAGCGCCAGCGATCCGGGTACCCAGCGGTCGGCGATCGGCCCCAGGATCATCGCGCCGATGGCGACGAGCTGGATCGTGGTCTTGATCTTCGCCAGGAACGACACCGGCACGCTGACCGACACGCCGGCCAGGAATTCGCGCAGGCCGGAGACCAGGATCTCGCGCGACAGGATGACCAGCGCCGGCACCAGGCGCAGCAGGCTGGGCAGGCTGGGCGCCAGGCTGAACTCCTGCACCGATCCCTTCCACACCAGCATCATCAGCGCCACGGCGACCAGGATCTTGTCCGCGATGGGATCGAGCATCCGCCCGAAATCGCTGTTCTGGTTCAGCTTGCGCGCCGCGAAGCCGTCGAAGAAATCGCTCACCCCCGCGATCACGAACACGACGAAGGCGACGACCTGCCACGCCTCGCTGGGCAGCACGAAGGCGACGGCGAACACCGGCACCAGCAGGATGCGGAGCATGGTGATGAGGTTGGGCAGCAGGAACATGGGCCGACTTTAGAGGAATTCGCTTTCGATTCGACCCTTCTTCGCAGAGGGGACCCGAAAAACCACGCGCACGGCGGGTGGATCAGCCGGCGGGGTGGAAGAAGTCGTGGATCTTCCTGGCCATCGCCTTGCTGACGCCTTCGACCGCCTCGATGTCGGCGGTGCCAGCAGCAGCGACGGCACGGGCGGAGCCGAAATGCTGCAGCAGCGCCCGCTTGCGGGCGGCGCCGATGCCGGCGATCTCGTCCAGCGGGCTGGCGCCGATCGCCTTGCTGCGCTTCTTGCGGTGGCTGCCGATGGCGAAGCGGTGGGCCTCGTCGCGCAGGCGCTGCAGGTAGTAGAGCACCGGGCTGCGGACATCGAGGCGGAACGGCTCCTTGCCGGGCAGGTAAAAATGCTCGCGGCCTGCGTCGCGGTCCGGCCCCTTGGAGATGCCGACGAGCTGCACGTCCTCGACGCCGAGATCGGCGAAGACCTGGCAGGCGATGGAGAGCTGGCCGGGCCCGCCGTCGATCAGCGCGAGGTCGGGCCATTTGGTTTTCGGATCGTCGCCCTCCTTCACCAGGCGGGCGAAGCGGCGGGTCAGCACCTCGCGCATCATCGCATAGTCGTCGCCGGGCGTGAGCTCGGTCGATTTGATGTTGAACTTGCGGTACTCGCCCTTCTCGAAGCCGTCGGGTCCGGCGACGATCATGGCGCCCAGCGCGTTGGTGCCCATGATGTGCGAGTTGTCGTAGACCTCGATGCGCTGCGGCGGCGCCTCCATCCCGAACACCTCCTGCACGCCCAAGAGCAGTTCGCGTTGCGCCGAGTTCTCCGCCATGCGCCGGCCGAGTTGCTCGCGCGCATTGGTCAGCGCCATGTCGACGATCTCGCGCTTCTCGCCGCGTTGCGGCACGCCGATCTCGACCCTGCGCTCGGCGCGCAGCGACAGGGCCTCGGCCAGCAAGTCGGTTTCGGGGACCGGCTCGGACAGCAGCAGCAGCGCCGGCGCGGTGCGGTCGTCGTAGAACTGGCCTATGAAGGCTTCGAGGATCTCGCCGGTGGAAAGGTCGCCGCCGCCGCGCGGGAAATAGGGCTTGTTGCCCCAGTTCTGGCCGGCGCGGAAGAAGAACACCTGGATGCAGACCTCGCCGCCCTCGGTGTGCAGCGCGAACACGTCGGCGTCCGCGAAGGTCGAGGGATTGATGCCCTGGTTGAGCTGGATGTGGCTCATGGCCTTGATGCGGTCGCGCAGGCGCGCCGCTTCCTCGTAGCGCGTGACCTCCGCCGCCTTGTTCATCTCGGCGATCAGAATGTCCTGCACCAGGCGGCTTTTGCCGGTGAGGAACAGCTCGGCCTCGCGCACCAGCTCGCCATAGCCGGCCTGGTCGATGCGCCCGACGCAGGGCGCGCTGCAGCGCTTGATCTGGAACAGCAGGCAGGGCCGGGTGCGCGATTCGAACACCGAATCCGAGCAGGAGCGCAGCAGGAAGGCGCGCTGCAGCGTGTTCAGCGTGTTCACCACCGCCCGCGCACTGGCGAACGGCCCGAAATAGGAGCCCTTGGCCGATTTGGCGCCGCGATGCTTCAAGAGCTGCGGGAACGGATGGTCCTCCCGCAGCAGGATGTTGGGGAAGGATTTGTCGTCGCGATAGGAGACGTTGTAGCGCGGCTTGAGCCGCTTGATCAGGTTGGATTCCAGCAGCAGCGCTTCGGTCTCGCTGGCGGTGGTGACGAACAGCATCTCCGCCGTGTCGGCGATCATGCGGGTGAGGCGGTCCGAATGCGGCGTGCCGCGGGCATAGGACGTGACGCGCTTCTTCAGGCTCTTGGCCTTGCCGACGTAAAGCACGTCGCCCTTGGCATCGAGCATGCGATAGACGCCGGGCGCGTCGGGCAGCGTCTTCAGATAGGCCTGGATGCGCTCGGCGCCCTTCAGCGGCGGCGCCGGCGGTTCCGTGGTCGGGGTGTCGGGCGAACTCATCGTCCCCTATCTAATAGCCTCCCCGGAACGATCCAACAGGCCCGCTCATTTTCATGGCAGGAACCGGAGGGGTCGGGCTGCTTCCCTGCCCCCTTCGCAGTTTGATCGGAATGCGCGCCGGCTGGCCGTGCCCGCGATCGACGGCCGGCGATGCGATTGTCGCTAGCTGCCGGCCGGGGTTTCCGCGACCTGCTTCTCGGGAATCTTGAGACCCAGATAGGTGCCGGCGCTGATTCCCAGGAGTCCCAGCTGGTAGGTCGAAAGAAGCGGCAGGACGACGCCGTATTGCGTGAACTGCGCGCCTTGCGGAAAGGCGACGTTCAGCAGATAGGTCGCGCCCAGAACGGCGGACCAGGCGACGGCCTGGAAGCGGTGCAGGCTGATGCCGTCCGCGTCGCTCAGGATGTCGCGGATGAATCCATCCGATTTCATCGCCTCCGCTTCGGTCTGCATCTTCACGTAGAGCGCATCGGCCTCCGCCGTGCCGGTCGCCGTCGCGATGTCCCGCGCCGCCGTGTCGTACGCCGTCAGCGAACCGCCCTTCGCCGTGCGCGACTGCTCGATGATGGCCGCGCCGATCGCCGTGCCGGCGCCGATGCCCATCAGGGTGAGCGCCTGCGCGTTCAGGCCGCCGCCGATCTGGCGATGGAAGATGGCGATATAGACGGTCGACGACAGGACGATCCAGAACCACCAGACCATCTGCGACTGTGCCAGGCTGAAGGTGCGTTTGACGGAGATGCGCGCATAGACCTTTCCCGCGACCGTGATGCCGGGAAAGTCCACCGGATCGGAATCCCGCAGCACCTCCGTCCGCCAGGCGAAAATGCCGATCGTCGCGGCGACGACGAGAACGCCGAGCAAGGCCTCCTCCAGGCGAAGCTCGCGGTCGGCTTCGGCTGCTGCCGCCTTCGCCTTGGAATCGGCCAGCGCCTTCGCGGCGTCTTTCGCTGCAACGGCGTTGCCCGCCGCCGTCACCTTGCTGTCCGGGTTCGCCGGCGCCGCCTCGGCCACCGGCGGCGCAACACACAGGAAAAATAGAACGAGCGAAACAAAAAACAAACGCATGCGAGCCCCCCACAAATAATCGCGGCACGCAACGCTCGATCATTATTCGACAGCCGGCAGGACAAGCCTGGCGCGAATAAATATACAAGTCAATCTGGTCTGTCGTTCTTCATCGAACGATGAAGTCAGGGCCGTTCGCGTTCGATCTCGACGCCGGCCGATTCGGCGCCGGGAAGGGCGTGGAGCTTTTCGACCCGCACGCGGGCGGCGCGCACGCGCGTATCTTCGAAGCAGGTCGCGGCGATGCGTTCCGCCAGGGTCTCCGCGAGGTTGATGTGCCCGGCGCCGACGATGGCGCGGATCTTGTCGGCGATGGCGGCGTAGTCGACCACGCGGTCGAGCTTGTCGGCCAGCACCGCGCTATCCTCCACCGCCAGGTCGACATTGATCCGCACCGGCTGGAGCTTGCCCTGCTCGTGGCCGTGCACGCCGATATGGGCCAGCACTTCCAGATCGCGGATGAAGACGTGGCGGATCGCCCTGGCCGCGTCGGCGATCTTCAGGCGGGAGACGTTGGCGTTGCTCATGGCGGAGCTGTTGTACCGGTTTGGCGGCGAATGCTAAAGCGGGCGCCATGAAGAAAACGCCCCTGCCCCCGCCGGCCGCGACATCCTGGACGACAGACATCTGGACGACAGACAGGGGCTATGTCCGCATGATGATCCGCGACCTGGTGACGGAGGTGCGGCTGGGCCTGCATCCCTGGGAGCGCCATCCCGAAAAGCCGCAGCGCATCGTGGTAAATGTCGAGCTGTTCGCCGCGCCCCGCACGGCGCGCTACAAGGACGTCTCGGCGGTGGTGGACTACGACTATATCCGCGACGCGCTGCGCAAATGGCCGCGGCGCAAGCACACCGTGTTCATCGAGACGCTGCTCGACGAGCTGGTGAAGCTCTGCTTCAAGGACAAGCGGGTGCAGGCGGCGCGGGTCTCGATCTTCAAGCCGGACATCTACAACGAGGCCGCCGGCGCCGGCGTCGAGATCTACAAGGTGCGCGAGGCATGAGCGCGATCCCCGATCCTGCCGGCTATGCGCTGGTCACCGGCGGCGGCACGCGGCTGGGCGCGGCGATGGTGCGCCGTCTGGCGGCCGATGGCTGGCGCGTCGCGATCCATCACAAGGCGTCCGGCGAATACGCCAAGGCGCTGGCGCAGGAGATCAACGCCGGCGGCGGCCACGCCGTGACGGTGGGCGGCGACCTTGCCGTGCTGGACGACTTCGCCGGCCTGTTTGCCGAGGCCAATGCGGCTTACGGGTTCTGTTCGCTGCTGGTCAACAGCGCCTCGGCGTTCGAATATGACGACATCGCCAGCATCAGCCGCGCCACGCTGGAGAAGCTGTTCGCGGTCAACCTGCATGCGCCGATGCTGCTGGCGCGCGATTTCGCGGCGCAATTGCGCGACGGATCGAGGGGCCTGATCGTCAACATCCTCGACCAGAAAGTGTTCAACCTGAACCCGGATTTCCTCTCCTATACGCTGACCAAATCGGCGCTGGAGGCGGCGACGCGGCTGCTGGCGCAGGCGATGGCGCCGCGGGTGCGCGTCTGCGGCATCGCGCCGGGGCTGACCTTGCGCAGCGGCGACCAGACCGCGGAAGGCTTCGCCAAGGCGCATGCCAGCACGCCGCTGGGCTTCGGTTCCGAGCCGCAAGACATCGCCGCGACGCTGAGCTTCCTGACCCAGGTGCCGGCGATCACCGGCACGACGATCATCGTCGACGGCGGCCAGCACCTGGAGGCGCGCAGCCACGACGTGATGTTCAGCTACGGCGTCGCCCCGGACGCGCCGGTGGGGCGCAAGCGGTAGCGCCGTACGTTCTGCCAATTCACTCTCGCTTGTCGTCCCCGGCGCCGCATGGCTGCACACAGGCGTAGCGCCCCTTAAACCGCAAAGCCCACGATCCGCTTGACCTCGTGCACGATCGGTTCGGCGATGGCGGCGGCCTTCTGCGCGCCGTCGCGCAGGATGGCGTCGATCTCGCCGGGCTCACGGAGCAGGTGGTTCATCCGCGTCGTCACCGGCACCAAGGCTGCGACCGCCAGTTCGGTGAGCTGTTCCTTGAACGCCGAGAATTGCTGGCCGGCGAACTGCGCGATCACCGTCTCGCGCGGCTGCTCCGCCAGTGCGGCATAGATGTTGATGAGGTTTTCGGCTTCGGGGCGGTCTTTCAATCCCTCCTCGCTGTCGGGCAGGTCGAACGGATCGGTCTTCGCTTTGCGGATCTTCTGCGCGATGGTGTCGGCATCGTCGGTGAGGTTGATGCGCGAATTGTCGGACTCGTCCGACTTGCTCATCTTCTTGAGGCCGTCGCGCAGGCTCATCACCCGCGTCGCCGGGCCGGTGATGACGGGCTCGGGCAGCGGGAAATAGTCGGGCACCGCGTAGTCGTTGTTGAATTTCTGCGCGATGTCGCGCGCCAGCTCGAGATGCTGCTTCTGGTCCTCGCCCACCGGCACATGCGTCGCGTGATAGACCAGGATGTCCGCCGCCATCAGCACCGGATAGGTGTAGAGCCCGACCGAGGAGCGTTCCTTGTGCTTGCCGGCCTTGTCCTTGAACTGGGTCATGCGGTCGAGCCAGCCCAGCCGCGCCACGCAGTTGAAGATCCAGGCCAGCTCGGCATGCGCCGGCACCCGTGACTGGTTGAAGATCGGCGATTTCTTGGGATCGATGCCGCCGGCGATGTAGGCCGCGGCCACCTCGCGCGTGGCGCGGGCGATCTCCTCCGGCTTGCCATAGGCGGCGTCGGTGATGGCGTGCATGTCGACCACGCAGAACAGGCAGTCCATCTCGTCCTGCAGCCGCACCCAATTCTTCAGCGCGCCGAGATAATTGCCCAGATGCAGCGTATTGGTCGGCTGCATGCCGGAAAGGACGCGGTTGCGGTTCGAGACTGTCATGAGGCGGTGCCGATCGATCCAAGGCGCGGGTTATGCCCCGGCAGCGGCTGCTGCTTCAAGGGCCGCGGGCTCCAGCGCCTTCAGCAGCCGCTCGCGCACCGCCTTGAGCCGCTCCTCGTGCCGCACCTTGTGGCCGAAGCCGTCGCGCACGTAGAAGACGTCCACCGCGCGCTCGCCATAGGTCGAGACCATGGCCGAGGAGATCGACAGGCCGGACTGGAAGATCGCGTCGGCGACGTCGTAAAGCAGGCCGGGACGGTCGAGGCCCTCGACCTCCACCACGGTGGCGCTGGCCGACGCGTCGTTGTCGAAATTGACCCGCGGCGTCACCTGGAAGGCGGAACTGCGCCGCTTCGCCGGCCGCCGCGCGATCGCCTGGCGGGGGTAGAGCTCGCCGCGCAGGGTCTTCTCGACCGACTGGCGCAGGCGCTCGATGCGCGCCGTATCGCCGAAAGCACCGCCTTCGGCGTCCTGGAGAGAGAACACGTCCAGCGCGAAGCCGTCCGTGGTAGTGAACGCCTTGGCATCGACGATGGTGCCGCCCGCCACGGCGACCGCGCCGGCAAGCTGCGAGAACAGGCCGGGATGGTCGGGGGTGTAGAGCACGATCTCGGTCACGCTGCGGAAATCGTTGCTCTCCGCCGCCAGGCTGAACAACTCCCCCTTTGCGTCGGCTTCCGCCATCCGCCGGGCGTGCCAGGCATGGGCGGCCGGATCGAAGGCGAGCCAGTAATTGTCGTAGTGCCGCGACAGGGCGCGCTTGCGGACGGGCTCGGGCAGGTCGGCGATGCGTTCGGCCAGCGCCGCCTTGGCCGCCTCCACCCGCGAGGCGCGTGCCGGCATGCCGTCGCCGCCCGACATCATCGCCTCGGCCTCGTGATAAAGCTCGCGCAGGAGCTGGCCCTTCCAGCCGTTCCACACGCCGGGCCCGACCGCCGCGATGTCCGCCACCGTCAGCACCAGCAGCATGCGCAGCATCTGCGGCGTCTGCACCTCGGCGACGAAATCCTTCACCGTCTTGGGATCTGAGATGTCGCGCCGCTGCGCCGTGTCGCTCATCACCAGGTGGTTCTTCACCAGCCAGGTCACCGCCGCGGTGTCTTCCGCCGACAGACCAAGGCGCGGGCACAGGCTCTGCGCGATGTCCGCGCCCAGATTGGAGTGGTCGCCCGGCAGGCCCTTGGCGATGTCGTGCAGCAGCATCGCGACATACAGCGCCTCGCGCGCCGTGATGCGCTTGATGACGTCGGTGGCCAGCGGGTGCTCGCCGCGGTGCTCGCCGCGGTCGATCGAGGCGATGTAGCCGATGGCGCGGATCAGGTGCTCGTCCACCGTGTAGTGGTGGTACATGTTGAACTGCATCAGGCCGACGACACGGCCGAATTCCGGCACGAAGCGGCCGAACACGCCCGATTCGTTCATCAGCCGCAGCGCCCGCTCCGGATCGTTGCGCGACGACAATATCTCCAGGAACAGCCGGTTGGCCTCGGGGTCGTTGCGCAGATCGTCGTCGATCGAATCGAGCGCCCGCGTGATGCGGCGCAGGGCGACGGGGTGGACGTCCACGTTCTTGGCGTCGGCGATATGGAAGATGCGGATCATGTTGATGGGCGCGGTGCGGAACAGGTTCGGCCGCGCGTTCAGCCGTCCGTTCTCGACGAAGAAATCGTCGCCGCTGGTGCGCGGGCGCAGGAAGCCCGGCAGCATCGCGGCCAGCGACGGCCGGCGCTTGCGGTTCTGGTCCTCCAGCGCGGCGCAGAAGATGCGCGTCAGGTCGCCGACATCCTTGGCGACCAGAAAGTAGGCTTTCATGAACGCTTCCACCGCGCGGCGCGGACTGTCGCCGGCGAACCCCATGCGCGCCGCCAGGTCCGGCTGGACGTCGAAGGACAGGCGCTCCTCGGCGCGGCCGACCAGGTAGTGCAGCTTGACGCGGACGTCCCACAGGAACGCCTCCGCCTGCTGGAAGGTCTTGTATTCGTCCCGGGTCAGGACGTTGTGGTGGACGAGGTCGGCGGCATCCTCGACATGGTAGACGTATTTGCCGATCCAATAGAGTGTCTGCAGGTCGCGCAGCCCGCCCTTGCCTTCCTTGATGTTCGGCTCGACCAGATAGCGGCTCTCGCCCTGGCGGGCGTGGCGCTCCTTGCGCTCGGCAAGCTTGGCTTCGACGAAATCCTGCCCCGTGCCGGTGGCGACCTCGCCCCAGAACCTGCGGCGCAGGTCTTCGTAGAGCGTCTCGTCGCCCCACAGATAGCGCGCCTCCAGGATCGCGGTGCGGATGGTGATGTCCTGCTTGGCGAGACGGACGCATTCGTCGAGCGAGCGCGTCGCATGGCCGACCTTCAGGCCGAGGTCCCACAGCATGTAGAGGATGAACTCGATGACGCTTTCGCCCCACGGCGTCTGCTTGAACGGGCGCACGAACAGCAGGTCGATGTCCGAGCCCGGCGCCAGCTCGCCGCGGCCATAGCCGCCGGTGGCGACGACGCAGATGCGCTCCGCCCTGGTCGGGTTCTGGGCGTAGTAGACGTGCTTGACGGCGAAATCGTAGATCACCTGGATGGTCGCGTCCTGCAACGCCGACAGCGCCCGCGCCGCGATCAGCCCGCTCAGGGCGTCGCTGTCGACGCCGGCCTTGATCCGGGCGCGGCCGTCCTGGAAGGCGGTCTTGATCAGCGCCAGCGCGTCCTTGCGCCGCTTCGCCGGATCGCCCGGCTCGCGCGCCAGCGCGGTCAGCGCGCGCCTGAGCGCCTCGCCGTCCAGCAGCTCGCCGATCGCGGGTTCGTCATATCCCATGGTACCGCCATAACACGGCGCCGGCCCGGCGTCTGCTTGACCGTCCCGGCAGGGCGTAATTACATTGTAATTATGAACAAGCCCGTGACCAAAGCCGAGATCGTCCGCATCGGAAATTCCAAAGGCGTGCGCATCCCCAAGGCGCTGCGCGAGCAGGTCGGCCTCGAAGGCCCGGTCACGCTCAGCGTCGAGAACGGCGCGCTGGTCGTGCGCCCTGCCAGGCGCAAGCCGCGCGAGGGCTGGGCCGAGCAATACGACAAGGCGCTCAAGGAAAATCCGAAGGAGGAGCTTCTGCTGCCGGACGACATGGGAACGGTCTATGACAAGGATTGGACGTGGTGAGGCCAAGCCGGTTCGAGATCCATCTCGTCGCTCTCGATCCGGCGGTCGGCGCCGAAATGCAGAAAACGCGGCCCTGCGTCGTCGTCTCGCCCGACGAATCCAACCACCGCATCCGGACGGTCGTCATCGTGCCGTTGACCTCCGAACCGAAAGGCTTTCCCGGCCGCATCCGGTTGCGATTCCAGAATCGCGACGGTGAAGTCGGCATCGACCAGTTGCGCGCCGTGGACAAAAGCCGGCTGCTTCGCCGCATCGGAACGGTGAAGGGCGACGATGCGCGGCGGATCAGCGACGCGCTGGTGGATTTCTTTTCGTTTTGACGGGCCGCGCGGCCACGGCCCGTAACTCCTAACCTACGCCGCCATCTCCTGCGAGGTGCGGCGCTCGGTCGAGACGAACCAGTGCTGGAACAGGCCGGCCAAGCCTGCGCCGACCAGCGGCGCCACGATGAACAGCCAGAGCTGCTCCAGCGCCCAGCTTCCCTGGAAGATCGCCACGCCGACCGAGCGCGCCGGATTGACCGAGGTGTTGGTCACCGGGATCGAGATCAGGTGGATCAGCGTCAGGGTCAGGCCGATGGCGAGCGGCGCATAGCCCGGCGCCGCCAGGGTCACGTTCAGGATGACGACCAGGAACATGAAGGTCATCACGATCTCGCAGATCAGCCCCGCCAGCAGCGTGTAGTGCTGCGGCGAATGCTCGCCGAAGCCGTTGGAGGCGAAGCCGGCATGGGCATCGAAGCCCGGCCCGCCGCTGGCGATCAGATAGAGCACGCCGCCGGCGGCAATGCCGCCCAGAAGCTGCGACACCCAGTAGACCAGCATGTCGACCGCGGTCATGCGGCCGGCGACGAAGACGCCGAAGCTGACCGCCGGATTGAAGTGTCCACCGGAGACATGGCCGAACGCATAGGCGCCGGTCAGCACCGTCAGCCCGAAGGCGAGCGCGACACCGGCGTAGCCGATGCCGACGTCGGGAACGCCGGCGGCCAGCACGGCGCTGCCGCAGCCGCCGAGCACGAGCCAGAACGTGCCGATGAACTCGGCGGCGATCTTCTTGGAATTGTCCATGGAATCCCCCTTCTTCAATCCGCATCCTGCGGCGCCAGCCCGGGGCAAGTCCATATCCGATTGACGCCGAAGCGGTGACGCTTCAGCGACACGCGCGTTGTGCGATGCGGTATGGCAGCGACAACGCCACGCCCCGCGCCTTGGCATGGGCGATGGCGACGGCGATCCGGCCGCGCAGGCTGGCCATGGTCGCTCCGGTGCGCGTCAACATCGCCTGCAGCATCGCGGGCGAGACATGGCCGGCGTCCAGCATGGCCGCGATCGCGGCATCGACCTCGGCCGGCGCGACGGAGATGTTCCTGGCGCGCGCATCGGCGAGCCAGCCCTCTTCGAGCTCCATCGTCTTGAGCTCGTCGCCGGCCTTCCGGGCGAGCGGCTTGCCGTCCACGCCTTCCAGCGCGAGCCGCAGGGCGAGGCCCTGCTGCAAATCGTAAGTCGTGATCACGCTGTCGCCGAAAGCGGCCGCGACGCCGCCGGGAGGGCCTGCCGCCGCCGCGATGGCGCCGGGCGTCGGCATGACGCAGGGCGCGGCACAGAGCGGCGCCGGAAGCAAGCCCAGGAGGAGTGCAGCTATCGCCCGTCGCATGAACGATCCTCGCCGCGGCAGACTGCCGCCGAACGGGTGCGCGCGCAAATGAACAAAAGAAAAGCGGCGCGGGAGAAGCCCCCGCGCCGCCTTCGCATTCCTAAGTTCGTCCGACTCAGACGAGCTTCAGATTGACGGCCTTCGGGCCGCGCTTGTCGGCTTCGACTTCGAAGCTGACCCGCTGGCCTTCGTTCAGGCCGCGCAGGCCCGCCGCCTGGACCGCGGTGACATGGACGAACACGTCCTTGCCGCCGTCCTCCGGGGCGATGAATCCGAAACCCTTCGTGGTGTTGAAGAACTTAACTTGACCGATCATTACGGCTTTCTCCTGAAAGCATTTGAATTATCGCGCGGACACCGCGTCCGGCACGATCGCCGCCGCCGCGACTTGTTTCAGGAAAAGCGTCGTCTACTCCAGCACCGCGCCCCGTTGGAATGGAGCCTCGCATGGGTAAGCAAGAAACTTCTCTAAAGGCTGCGCGGCCTCGGTTGGGCGCGATATAGGCGGTCGATCCACGGAGCGCAAGTCACCAGCTTTCGCTCGCGGGAACATGCCCCGGCTGCGCGGCGACGCGCTCCAGCCAGCGCGAAACGGACGGGTAGGCGGCAAGGTCGAAGCCGCCTTCCGCCGCCGAATGGGTGTAGCCGTAGAGCGCGATATCGGCGAGCGAGTAGCGGTTGCCGGCGAACCAGTCATGGCCGGTCAGATGCATCTCCATGACGCCCAGCGCGGCGTTGCCCCTGGCGTGCCATTCCGGAATCAGATGCGTCTTCTTCGCCAACTCTTCTTTGGGCGCGTAGGACAGCCAGAACCGCGCCACGGCGATGTAGGGCTCATGGCTGTACTGCTCGAAGAACATCCAGCTCAGCATCTGTGCACGATCCCAGCGGTCGTCCGGGACCAGCGGCGCGCCGTCGGCGAGATAGGCGAGGATCGCACCGGATTCGGGCAGGAAGCGGCCGTCCTCCAATTCGAGCAGCGGCACGCGGCCGTTCGGATTCTTCGCCAGGAAATCCGGCATGCGCGTGGCGCCGTCATGCAAGCCGTAATCCTTCAGCCTGATCGGAACGCCGAGCTGCCGGGCCGTCAAGCGGACCTTGTAGCAATTGCCCGACATCTGCATCTGGTGAAGCACAAGCATGATCGTCTCCGCACGTACGGCGATCATGCAACGTTTCGCCACGCGTTACTTATGCGCGCGCGGCCTACCGCCTTTGCGCGATCCGGGCGCGACGGTGCGCATGATCACGCCGCAGAGCACGCGGTTGCCGGAATTGCCGGCGGGCTGGCTCATATAGTCGTCGGCCCTCGCGTCCACGATGATCGACACGCCGTCGCGGTCGAAGATCGTCTTCTTGCCGTTGCCGAGCGAGAAGGCGTTGCTGATCGTGCTGGCGCGCAGCGTGCCGTCGGCGGCGGCGAACTGGTTGGGCAGGTCGCCGGCGTGCGGCCCATGCGGCGCGAGATAGCCGTGCATCTTGTTCGGCGCATCGGAGAAATGCGGCCCCGCCGAGGTAAAGGCGACCTTGGGATCGCAATTGCCGGAGGTGTGGATGTGGATCGCATGCGCTCCCGGCGTCAGGCCCTTGAGATCGAACTGCATCAGCACGCCGTGCGCGGTGGCGGCGAAGGTGATCGTGCCCGCCGGCTGGCCGCCGAGGTCGATCAGCCTGGCGACGGCGCGCGCCTTCGAGGCGGCGGCCAGCGCCGGACCCGCAAAGATCAAAGCCGCACCCAACGCGGCGCAAGACAACAAGCGTCCCATACAATCCCCCGAACCATCCCAGGTTGCAGATTACCCACTGCATTCGCGGATGCAATTCTTGTCAGGGCCTACTTGACAAACCCGTCAAGCTCAGCTTGACTGTCAGGGTGAACTTGACATGAGATCGTCATGATTGCCCTGCCCGCCGGCGATGCCAAGGGCCATCCGCCCGGCACCCTGTACTGCTCGTTCTGCGGCAAGTCGCAGCACGACGTGAAGAAGCTTGTCGCCGGACCGGCGGTGTTCATCTGCAATGAATGCATCGGCCTCTGCGCCAAGATCGTCGCCGAGACGCCCGATCCCGATCCGGCGGCGCCGTCGAAGCTGGCCTGGCCGTCGGACGTGCCGACGCAGAACCTGCTGGGCCTGCTGCGGGCGCAGGAAAAGACGCATGAGGAGGTCGCGGCGCGCCTGCAGCACTCCATCGAGATCCTGCGCAAGCGCGAAGTGAGCTGGCAGCAGATCGGCGAGGCGCTGGGCATCTCCCGCCAGGCGGCGTGGGAGCGGTTTTCCTGACGCGCCGGCGCAGGCGGAACAAACGCGCCGCCTTCACGTTTTCGCTACGCGGCCCCATCATTCTGGGCCCGATTTTCAAGGGAGATATACGATGATGACATTGCAGGGCGCAGCCGTGGTGATGATGGCCGCCGCGATGACGGCGCCGACCTTGCCGCAGCCGATGGCGATGGACACGCCGGTGTCTTCGAACGGCATCGAGACGGTCTGCACCGGCGTCGGCTCGGCCAAGGACGATTCGCAATGGGCGGCCTATCCGGTCCGCATCGAGTTCTCCAACGGCGGGGCGCAGTACCTCTCGGGCGCGCATGTCATCTTGAGCAATGGCGGCAAGCCGATCGCCGATTTGAACTGCGCCGGCCCCTGGGTGCTGGTGAAGGGCGCGCCGGGTACCTATCATCTCACCGCGTCGATCAACGGCTCGCAAGCCAAGCCTGTCGATACCAGCTTCAAGCTCGGCACCGGTCCGCAGCAGCGCGTGGTGCTGCGCTTCCCCGACTTCCAGGCGAACGAATAGTCAGAAGGCGATTTCGCGCACGACGCCGTCGGCGCGGTTGAAATCGCTGAAGCGGATCCAGCGCGGGCGCACGCGGAACCAGGTGATGCCGGGCCAGCTTTCGCGGCACGGCCCATCGGGCCAGGCGGCGAAATAGACCTTCTTCAGCGCCGCCAACGCCTCGCCTTCCGGCTCGTCCGCGACGCCCTCATACTGGACGCTCTGCTCGTTGTCCCAGCCGATGACGAGCGCGATGCGCGGATCGCGGCGCAGATTGGCCGCCTTGCGCGTCGCCGCCATTGTGTCGAAACAGATCTCCAGCGCGGGCGTCACCGCGATGCCCACCAGCGCCGCCTGCGGCGCACCGCCGGCATCGGCACTGGAAACGACGCCATATCTGCGGCGCCGGATGAAATCGTAGAGTTCGTCCGCCAGCGCCATTACACCATGACCTGCTCGGAGACCTCTTCCTCCTCTTCCTCGGCCTCGCTGCCGATGATGCGGCGCTTCTTCCAGTCGCCGCGCGAGAACCACAGAAAGCTCACCACCGCGGTCGCGACATTCGCCACGGGGAAAGCCCACCAGATGCCGTGCGCGCCGAGATGCGCGCGATGCGACAGCACATAGGCCAGCGGGAAGGTCAGCATCCATTGCGACACCAGGCTGATCACCATGGCCGCGAACATGTTGCCCGACGCGCGCAGCACGCCCATCAGCGCGAACTGCACGCCGATGAAGCCGAAGCTCCACGAGATGGTGCGGATGAAGACGCTGGCCTCGTGCACGACCGCCTTGTCGTTCGGCACGAAGAACGCCGCGATATGGTTGGCGAAGACGAAGGCGAACGCGCCGAAGGCGGTGAGCACGCCGAAGGTGATCAGCGCCGCCAGCCGCGCCACCGCCTCGGCCCGCTTGATGTTGCCGGCGCCGATGTTCTGCCCCACCAGGGTCGAGATCGCCATCGAGAACCCCATCGCCGGGATGACGACGAATTGCAGCACATTGCCGCCGACGCCATAGGCCGCGGTCGTCACCGTGCCGAAGCTGGTGATCAGGAACATCATCACCGTGACGCCCAGGCCGCGGGCCGAGCCCTCGATCGCCGCGGGATAGCCGAGATTGAAGGCACGCCGGATGAAGGCGAAGTCGGGCCGCAGGCTTTCGATCCTGAGCCGGATGCCGTAGCGCCCCTGCATCAGCAGGACGATCGCCGCCACGGCGGAGAGGAACTGACTGACCATGGTCGCCAGCGCCGCGCCCATCACGCCCCAGCCCAGGACGAAAATGAAGACCGGGTCGAGCGCGAAATTGACGAACACCGTGCCTGCGATGATGTAGAGCGGCACCGTCACCTGCCCCACGCCGCGCATCTGCGACTGGAAGCAGAAATAGGCGAAGGCGAGCGGCAGACTCAGGAGCTGCACCCGCAGGAAGCCGAGCGCGTTGCGGTAGACCTCCGGCGCGACCTCCATCAGTTCGAGCAGATAGGGCGCGATGACGAAACCCAGCAGTCCCAGGACCAGCGATACCGCCACGACCGTCAGCATGGTCTGCCCCGCGACGTGGTCGACCATGGCGCGGTTGCGCGCCCCGACATATTGCGCGATCAGGGTCGAGCCCGCGATGGTGAAGCCCATGCCGATGGACATCATCAGGAACATCAGCGGCATCGACACCGACACCGCCGCGACGGCCGACGCGCCCAGCCGCCCGACCCAGAACGCGTCCACCAGCTGATAGGCGATCTGCAGGATATTGCCGCCCATGATCGGGAAGGCGAGCAGGAACAGCGAGCGCGGGATCGGGCCTTCCAGCAGGCGCGGGTCGAACGCGCGGCCGCCGAAGCCGCGTTCCCGCCCGGCGGGCGGCAAACCATCCGCTTCCGTCGGCACCTGGTCCTTGTCTGGAGTCATGGTCTCATTTTCCGGCAAGCGCGGGGCCTTTGGCAAATCCGCCGTCTGGCTATAATCGATCCGCCATCCTTTCGAGCCCGCCATGCGTCCCCTTTTCCTGTTCGCCGCCGCCTTCTGCCTCGCCGCCGCGCCCGCCGGCGCCGAAAACTGGCTCCATACGCGCGATAATGGCGGCGGCCTGCCGATGTGCTTCGACAAGGACAGCGTGGCGCTGGCCGCCGATGGGTTGACGCATTACGCGGTCAAGATGTGCAAGGACACGACGCCGCAATTCTACGCGGTGGATTGCAGCAAGAACTTCAAGGTCGAGCTGGTGGTGCGGGTCTACGACATCGGCTCGACCGACCGCTACCGCGAGATGACCGTCGACTATCCGGATTCCGGCATGGCGCTGGACGCCGACATGGCCTGCCACAAATCTTGAGAATCAGGCCTTGGCGGGCTTCTTGCGGACCGGCGCGGTCTTTTTCGCCGGCTGCTCCGCCGCCAGCTTCATCGCCGCCGCGGCGTCGGCTGCCTCCTTGGCGAGGCGCAGGGCGCGCAGTTTCTGCGTCCGGGCCTCGAAAGCATGGCGCTCGGCTTCGAGTTCCTTCTTGACCAGCGCGTCGCGCGCTTCGGATGCGGTGAAGCCGGTCGTGTTCCTGCGGCGGGCAATGTCCTTGAGCGGGTCTGCCATGCCGGGCTCCTCTCCAGCGGGCCTCTGGCGTCATCATAGCGCCAAAAAGCGCCCGGCGGGGGCACTTTCTGGCGGCCGCGGCGCGATTCGGGTCGCCCGGCTCTGAGACCCGCCGGCGGTCCGGGCACCCCTATTTCTTCGCTTGTGTCGCAAAGCATCGCCCTTTGGCGTCCCGGCCGCAATGAAACCGCGAAGATGAACGCGCCGACATGGCTGCCGTTCATCCGCCGGGGATCAGCATGACATCACCTCAACAGGAGTTCGTCATGTCCAAGTCCAAGCTTTTGAAGACCACCGTCCTCGCCGCGCTGATCGGCCTGGCCGGCGCCGCCGCCGTCACCCCCGCCAGCGCGCATGGTTTCGACCGTGGCGGCCGCCACGAGCATAGCGGCTGGCGCGGCCACGACCGCCATGATTTCGGCTGGCGCCATCATCACCGCCACTTCCACGGCTGGTACTGATCCTGCCGCCAAGCAGGCGAGACGGGCGCGCAGCGATGCGCGCCCGTTTCCGTTTGCCCTTGCGGAGCGCTAGGCTGAGCGCCGTTTCGAGGGGGACGCCATGATCCGCCAGCTGATCTTCGCCGCCATTCTCGCGCTGGGCGCGACGCCGGCCGCCGCCGCCGCCGAGGCGGACGACATCGTCGCCGCCGTTAATGCCTATAACGACGCGCTGAACAAGAACGACGTTCCCGGTGCGGCAGGCTTCTATGCGCCGTCGCCCGCCATCATCGACGAATTCACGCCGCATGTCTGGACCGGCGCAGCAGCGTTCCAGCAATGGGGCGCGGATTACGGCACCTATGCCGCGGCGCAGGCGATGAGCGAGCCGTCGATGGTGCTGGCGCCGCCGCTGCAGGTGCGCGCCGAAGCCGATCGCGGCTATGCCGTGTTCCCCGCCACCTTCAATTTCAAGCGCAAGGGCGCGCCGGACCACGAGGATGGCCTGATGACCTTCGCGATGCAGAAGATCGGCGGCGCGTGGAAGATCGCCGGCTGGAGCTGGAGCCTGAAATAGGCACTGGGCCTTCGCGGTGGCGAACCTCGCCTACCAGGTTTCCTTCGCGACGCGGATGTTCATGACGCTGGATTAGGCGGCGCGATCTTCGCCTCCAGCGCCGCGATGCGGAGCGCCAGCGCCTCGTTCTCGGCGCGCGCCTTGGCGGCCATCGCCTTGACCGCCTCGAACTCCTCGCGCGGCACGAAATCCATGTCGGCGACCAGCCGCTCGAGGCGCTGGCGCACGAAAGTATCGACCTCGTCGCGCACGCTTTTGGCGGCGCCGGCGGCGTCGGTAAAGATGCGAGCCATGCCGTCGAGGAACGGGTTGTCGGTCTGGGCCATTGGCGCCTCCTGTGGACCTTATATGGCGGGCGGCCCGCCGCCGTACAAGCGCCGCGCTTGACAGAACCGGGCGAAGCAGACGTGGTTCCGCCCATGCTCGCAGGCCTGCTGCCCTTTCCGCAAATCGACCCGGTCCTGATCCATCTGGGGCCGCTGTCGATCCGCTGGTATGCCCTGTCCTATATCGCGGGGCTGATCTTCGGCTGGTGGGCGGCGGCGCGGATGACGCGCGAGCGGGCGCTGTGGCGGAACCCGACCTTCGGCAACAAGCCGCCGATCACCGCCGAGCAGGTGGGCGATCTTCTGGTCTGGGCGACGCTGGGCGTGATCCTGGGCGGGCGGATCGGCTGGATCCTGTTCTACGGCATCGCGCTGTGCGCGGTATCGCCGGAATCGGCGATGTGCACCGGGATCGGCGGCGGCCCGCCGCTGCCGCAGGGCTTCCTGGACAATCCGCTGCGCCTGGTCTCGATCTGGGAAGGCGGCATGTCCTTCCATGGCGGCCTGATCGGCGTGGCGCTGGCGATCTGGTTGTTCTGCCGCCGCAACAAGCTGCAGCTGCTGCCGGTCGCCGACATGATCGCGGTGGTGACGCCGATCGGGCTTCTGTTCGGACGGCTGGCCAATTTCATCAATGGCGAGCTGTGGGGCAAGCCGAGCGACGTGCCCTGGGCGATGGTCTTTCCGCGCGGCGGACCGGTGCCGCGCCATCCCAGCCAGCTCTATGAGGCGTTCCTCGAAGGCATCGTGCTGTTCATCATCCTCCAGGTCGGATTGCGCCGCTTCAAGCTGAACGAGCGGCCGGGACTGCTGACCGGCCTGTTCTTCCTCGGCTATGGCGCGTTCCGCTTCTTCGTGGAGTTCTTTCGCGAGCCGGATGGGCCGTTCCTCGGCTGGTTCTCGATGGGGATGGCGCTCTCGGTCCCGCTCTGGGCGGCGGCCGGCGCGTTTCTCTGGGTGTCGCTGCGCCCGTATCGCAACGGGCGGGCGTGACTACGCTCGCCGCCCGCATCGCGGCGCTGATCGGCGCCGAGGGACCGATCTCCGTCGCGCAGTACATGACGCTGGCCCTGCTCGATCCGGCCTTCGGCTATTACGCGACGCGCGATCCGCTGGGCGCGCAAGGCGACTTCCTCACCGCGCCGGAGACCAGCCAGATGTTCGGCGAGCTGGTCGGGCTGTGGCTGGCGCAGGCCTGGCTCGACCAGGGCAAGCCGGCACGACCGGCGCTGGTGGAACTCGGCCCGGGCCACGGCACGCTGATGGCGGACGCGCTGCGCGCCCTCAAGCTGGTGCCGGACTTCCGCGCGGCGCTGGAAGTGGTGCTGGTCGAGGCCAGCCCGGTCCTGGCGGCGCAGCAGCGCGAAAGCCTGAGCGGCACGGACGTTCCGATCCGGTGGGCGGCGAGCCTGACCGATGTTCCGGCGGACCGGCCGCTGTTCCTGGTCGCCAATGAGTTCTTCGACGCGCTGCCGATCCGGCAATATGTGAAGACGCCACGCGGCTGGTGCGAGCGGATGGTGACGTTGGATGCCTCCGGCGCGTGGCCTTCGCGCTGTCGCCGGTGGCACTTCCCGTTGCACCAGGCGGTCGCGCGGACGCGCCGGAGGGCGGCGTCTATGAGACGTCGCCGGGCGGCGAAGCGCTGGCCGAGAAGATTGCGAGCCGGATCGCGGCGCGCGGCGGCGGCGCGCTGATCGTCGATTATGGCTACGACACGCCCGGCTTCGGCGAGACGCTGCAGGCGTTGAAGGCCCACGCCTTCGCCGACGTGCTGGCGGCGCCGGGCGAGGCCGATCTGTCGGCGCATGTCGATTTCGCGGCGCTGGGCAACGCGGCGCGGCACGGCGGCGCGGCGGTATACGGCCCGGTGGAGCAAGGCGCGCTGCTGACCGCACTGGGGATCGTGCAACGGGCGGAGCGCCTGCGCCACAACCAGCCGGAGCAGGTGGCGCGGCAACTGGACAGGCTGATCCATCCGGCGCAGATGGGCCGTCTGTTCAAGGCCATCGCCGTCGTGCCGAACGGCGCGCCGACACCGCCGGGATTCTGAGAGATGCTGATCCTCCACGCCGACACGCTGACATCGCCCAGCATCGCGCACGGCTTTTTCGGGCGCACCGGCGGCGCGTCGGGCGGCCTCTATGCCTCGCTCAATTGCGGGCCGGGATCGGGCGACAACCCGGCCCATGTCGCGGAGAACCGCCGGCGCGTGCGCGAAGCGCTCGGCGCCGTGTCGCTCAACACGCTCTACCAGATCCACAGTCCCCAAGTTGCGATCGTGACGCAGGCATGGGAGCGCGGCCCGCAGGCCGATGGCATGGCGACGGCGACACCTGGCATCGCGCTGGGGGATACTAACTGCCGATTGCGCGCCGGTGCTGTTCGCGGATTCGGCGGCGGGCGTGATCGGCGCGGCCCATGCCGGCTGGCGTGGCGCCTTCGGGGGCGTGCTGGAAGCGACGCTGGCCGCAATGGAGACGCTGGGCGCCCGCCACGGACACATCGCCGCGGCGATCGGACCCTGCATCGCGCAAGAGAACTACGAAGTCGGCCCCGAATTCCGCGCCCGCTTCGTGGCCGCCGACGCCGACAACGCGCGCTTTTTCGTGCCCAGCACCAGAATGGAACACCATCGCTTCGACCTCGAAGCTTATGTCGCGGCCCGGCTGGCGCGCGCGGCCGTGGACAGAATCGCGCGCCTGCATGCCTGCACCTATGCGCGCGCTGCCGATTTTTTCAGCTACCGCCGCGCGACCCACCGTGGGCGAGAAAGACTACGGCCGCGAAATTTCCGCCATCGTGCTGCGCTGAGGCTTCCCGCGCCCGGGCGCGCTTGCTACAAGCCCGTCATCAAACCATCGCAAACGGGACAGCTTTCATGACCGACGACGGATCGCGGGGAATGAAGCTGCTCGCGGGCAATTCCAACCGCGAATTGTCCGAGGCCATCGCCCGCTACATCAAGCTGCCGCTGACCAAGGCCGTGGTGCGGCGCTTCGCGGACATGGAAGTGTATGTGGAAATCCAGGAGAATGTGCGCGGCGAGGACATCTTCGTCGTCCAGTCGACCAGCTATCCCGCCAACGACAATCTGATGGAATTGCTGATCGTCATCGACGCGCTGCGCCGCGCCTCGGCAAGGCGCATCACCGCGGTGCTGCCCTATTTCGGCTATGCCAGGCAGGACCGCAAGATGGGGCCGCGCACGCCGATCTCCGCCAAGCTGGTGGCCAATCTGATCACCGAGGCGGGCGCCAACCGCGTGCTCACCGTCGACCTCCACGCCGGGCAGATCCAGGGCTTCTTCGACATCCCGACCGACAACCTGTTCGCCATGCGGCGATGGTGAAGGACATCGAGGACTATCTGGGCGCCGGCGACCACCTGATGGTGGTGTCGCCCGATGTCGGCGGCGTGGTGCGCGCCCGCGCCCTGGCCAAGCGGCTGGGAACCGACCTCGCCATCGTCGACAAGCGCCGCGAGCGCGCCGGCGAGAGCGAGGGTGATGAACATCATCGGCGACGTCGAGGGGCGCAGCTGCATCCTGATCGACGACATCGTCGATTCCGGCGGCACGATCTGCAACGCCGCCGAGGCGCTGCTCAAGAACGGCGCCAAGGACGTCTGTGCCTATGCCACCCATGGCGTGTTCTCGGGCGGCGCGGTGGCGCGCATCGCGGGCTCCAAGCTCAAATCCATGGTGGTGACCGATTCCATCGCCGCCACCGACGATCAGCGCAAATGCCCCAACATCAGGCGCATCTCGATCGCGCCGCTGATCGGCGAGGCGATCAAGCGCATCAACCACGAAGAGAGCGTGTCGAGCCTGTTCGACTGACATCTCGCGACGCCAACTGTCGCGGCACTGTCACATGCGCTTCCTACACAGGCCGCCGGCCAGTGAGGGAAGATCATGTCCTTGTTTTCGTGTAACTTTTCGCGCGTGCTTGTTGGCTTCGGCCGCCGTCCTTGCCGGCGCCGGGCCTGCCGGCGCGGCCACGATCGACATCACCGGCACGACGACGACCCAGCAAAGCCTGTCCGGCACCGATACGCTGACGGTCGAGACCACCGGCAAATTGTCGGTCGGCGCCAGCGATCCGGCGCTGCAGATCAACAATGCCAGCACCGGCGTGGTGATCACCAATCTGGGGCTGATCGAGGACACGCATTCCGGCGCCTCGCGCGCGGTGCGCATCGCCAGCGGCGGCTCGGGCGCGGCCGGCACCACCCGCACCGTCACCCTGAACAACGCCGCCGGCGCCACGATCCAGACCAATGGCGACGCGTTCCAGAGCCAGGTCAACGTCGCCACCGGCACGATCACCGTCAACAATGCCGGCCTGCTGCAGAGCATCGGCACCGGCGCCAACAACGGCCAGGCGATCGACCTGGACAACATCCAGGCCGGCACGGCGACGATCGTGATCAACAACAGCGCCACCGGCGTGATCAGGGCGGCCGATGCGGACGCCATCCGCCCCGGCAACAACAGCACGGTGAGCAATCACGGCCTGATCTTCGGCGGCACCGCTAGCGCGACCGGCAATGACGGCGTGGACTTCCAGAGCGCCAACACCGGCACGGTCAACAATTTCTCCGACGGCTCGATCATCGGCACCCGCCACGGCATCACCGGCGACCGGGCGCAGACCATCGTGAACAGCGGCATCATCACCGGACAGGCGGGTTCGGGCATCAATCTCGACACCGTCACCGGCACCACGGTCGTCACCAACAATGCCGGTGGCATGATCACCGGCACCATCCCCGCGGGCGCACCGGCCGGCAGGACGGCGACGGCATCGATGTCGACTACCTGGTCAACGTCACCAATTCGGGCACGATCCGCGCGGTCGGCACCGGCACGGGCGGCGAGACCAACGAGGCGCTGGCGATCGGCGGCGGCACGGTGACCAACACTGCGGGGCGGGCTCATCCAGTCCGACCAGCGCGCCATCACCGTCGACGACAGCAATCTGGGCAATGCCTTCGGCGCCATCGTCATCGACAATGCGGGCACGATCACCGGCCAGGACGGCGAGGCGATCAAGATCACCAGCATCCTGGCGAACACGCTGACCAACCGCGCCACCGGCGTGATCAATGGCAGCGTGACGATGGGCGCCGGCAACGACACGGCGAACCTGTTCGCCGGCCAGGCGCTGAACGGCACACTGAACGGCGGCGCCGGCAGCGATACGCTCACCCTCAACGGCCCGGGCACGGCGAGCTTCGCGGGCGCCTCGGCGTTCGAGACCCTGGGCGTGCTCGGCGGCAATTGGACGCTCACCGGCGCGCAGAGCTACGCCACCGCGACGTCGGTCGCGAGCGGCGCCTCGCTGGCCGTGAACGGCTCGCTGAGCACCGGTACGCTGACCTTCGCCAGCGGCTCGACCTACAACGTCGCGGTCACGCCCGCGGCGGCCGCGGGCGCCGTCACGGCGACCGGCGCAGTGACGCTCGCCGGCGGCAGCGTCGCGGTGACGGCGGCCTCCGGCGCCTATGCCAATGTCACGCAATACACGCTGATCAGCGGCGCCAGCCTCACCGGCACGTTCACGGGCGGCGCGACGGTCAACCTGCCCTTTCTCGTGCCGTCGCTGGTCTACAGCAACACGGCGGTACAGCTCGTCCTGACGCGCAACTTGACGTTCCTGACGCAGAAGGCGGTGACGCCGAACCAGATCGCGGGTGGCGACGGCGCTGGACCACAGCCCGACCAACAGCGCGCTGTTCGTCGCCCTCGTGCCGCTGAGCGGTGCCGCGGCCGATGCCGCCTTCGACGCCCTGTCGGGCGAAATCCATGCCGACGCGGCGAACGCGCTGCTCGGCGACATCGGCAACGTGCAGGGCGCCGTGCTCGACCGCTTGGTGCAGGATCCGGTCGAGGAGCCGGGGCGCGTTCTGGGTCCATGGCGTGGGCAGCTGGCGCGACCTCGACGGCACCGGCGGCACGTCCGGGCTGCATGCGCAGAACGCCGGCTTCGTCGCCGGCTATGACGGCGCCGTTGCCGACGGCGTGCGGATGGGCGCGGCGCTGGGCTATTCCGACACCGCCTTCAAGGTTTCGGCGCTGGACAGCCGCGGCCATGCCGACGGATTGGACTTCGCGCTCTATGCCGAAGGCGACATCGCCGACCATGTGCGGTTGCGCGGCAGCGCCGGCGTCACGCACTATTTCGCCATCCAGACCGAGCGCATGGTCGCGGTGCCGAGCGTCCAGACGCTGGATGCGAGCTACCATGGCGACGCGGTCTACGGCTTCGCCGAGGCCAGCTATCGCGTGGCGTTCGACGCGCTGACGGTCGAGCCGCTGGTCGACGTCAACGTCGTCGGCCTGTCGACCGGCAATTTCGCCGAGACCGGCGGCAGTGCGGGCGGTCAGCGGCGCCGGCCAGAGCCAGGACGTCGTCTACACCACGGTGGGCGCGCGGCTGTCCGGCGATTTCGACCAGGGCGAGCACCATCTGGCGCCGCACCTGATGGTCGGGTGGCGCAACGCTTCGGGCGACCTGCGCAGCCGCATCGATCAGGTGTTCCAGAGCACCGGCGCCGCCTTCTCGGTGACCGGCACGCCGCTCAGCAGCAATTCGGCGGTGGCGGACGCCGGGCTGGACGCCGCGCTGGGCCAGGGCTTCACGCTCAGCGGCGCCTATAACGGGCAGTTCTCCGGGCGCGAGACCTCGAACGGCGTATCGCTGACGCTCGCCTGGAATTACTGACCGCCTCGCCGGACCGATAACGCCGTCTTAATCCGGCCGTCTTAGCCTGGGTGTCCCCGAATGGAACACCCATGGCATCTGTCGAAGCCGTTGCGCCGAACCGCGCGGCCCGGGAACGGCCCCTGATCGATGTCGCGGTGTTTTCCGCGACCAGCTTCCTGTCGGCCCTTCTGCTGTTCAGCGTCGAGCCGCTGTTTTCCAAGATGGTACTGCCGGTGCTGGGCGGCTCCGCGGCGGTCTGGTCGGTCGCCATGGTGGTGTTCCAGAGCCTGCTGCTTGGCGCCTACGTCTATGCCTGGGCGCTGACCTCCTTTGTCGATCTGCGCAAGGCGCTGTTGCTCCACCTTGTGCTTCTGATCGCGGCAAATCTCTTCCTGCCCATCGCCATCGCATCGGGATTCGCGCGGCCGCCGCAGGACGGTGTCGCCGTCTGGCTGATCGGGCTCTTTATCGTCTCGATCGGGCTGCCCTTCTTCGCGGTAGCGGCGAATGCGCCGCTGCTGCAGGCGTGGTTCGCCCGAACGGCGCCGGACCGCAATCCCTATTTTCTCTACCGCGCGTCCAATCTCGGCTCCTTCGCCGTCCTGCTCGCCTATCCGGTCGCGATCGAGCCGGCACTCGGACTGGCGGCGCAGTCGCGGCTGTGGAGCATCGGATTTACGCTGCTCGCCCTGGGCATCGCCGCTTGCGGTGCGCGCGCGCTGCGCGCCGGCGCACGCGCAGTGCCGCAGAGCGAAGATCGCGCCGCGGTGCCGCGCTGGCGCGACCGCATCGCGTGGACGGTCCTCGGCCTGATCCCGTCCGGCCTGCTGGTCGCGACGACGGCGCATATCTCCACCGACGTCGCCTCCGCGCCGTTCCTGTGGATCGCGCCGCTGGCGCTCTATCTGCTGACCTTCGTCCTGGCGTTCGGCGACAAGCCACCGATCCCCTTCAAATGGCTGCTTGCAGTCCAGCCCCTGACCCTCGCGGTGCTTGCGTTCCTGTTCCTGTGGGGACCGGCGCTCACTTGGGGCATATCGCTGTTCGCACACCTGGCCGCGTTCTTCGTGGCCGCCATGATCTGCCACACCATGCTGTTCCGCCGCCGACCGGACGCCGCCAGGCTGACGGAATTCTATGTCTGGATGTCCCTGGGCGGGGTGCTGGGCGGCATTTTCACCGCCCTGGTCGCGCCCGCGATCTTCGACAGCGTCGTCGAATATCCGCTTCTGCTGCTCGGCGCTTTCGCGATGCGCCCCGATCTGCGCGGCCTCGGCGCCAAGCCCTGGATGCCGGACATCGCGCGCCTGCTGGCCGTCGCGGCGGCGCTGGGCGCGATCTATTTCGCGCTCGACGCGTATCGTCCGGCCTGGGCCATGCCTTCTATGCCGTCGGCGTCATCGCCGCCGCGGCGGTCATGGCCGTGCTGGTGCGCAAACCCGCGCTGTTGCTGGGACTGGCCGCAATGGTGTTCACGCTGACAACCGCCTTCCCGCCCGGCCAGGACGTCCTCTATCGCGGCCGCTCGTTCTTCGGCGTCTACAAGGTACTGGCCGAGGACGGCGGCAGGTACCACCTCCTCGTTCACGGGACGACGATCCATGGCGCGGGAGCGGATGCGTGACGACGCCGGCAAGACGCTGACCCGCCCGCCCGCCCCGCTCAGCTACTATTATCGCGGCGGCGCCCTCGGCGACGCGATCGAAGCCGCCCGCGCCGCGGGCGGCGTCCCACCGCGTCGCCATCGTCGGCCTCGGCATCGGCGCGCTGTCCTGCTACCGGCGTCCCGGCGAGGTCTGGACGATCTACGAACTGGACCCGCTGATGGAGCGCATCGCGAAAAATCCTGCGCTGTTCCGCTCTTTCTCCGCTTGCGCGCCGAGCACGCCGGTGATCCTGGGCGACGCGCGCCTGACGCTGAAGGACGCGGCGCGCGGAATCGATCTTCTCGTGCTGGACGCGTTCACCTCCGACTCGGTTCCGGTCCATCTGCTGACACGGGAAGCCTTCGCGCTCTACCGATCGAAGCTGTCCGCCCACGGCGTCGTCGTCTTCCACATTTCCAATCGCAATCTGGAACTCGCCGGCGTGGTAGCCGCGTCCGCCGCGGCAAACGGCATGCCGGTCGCCGTGCACAGATCGCGCGGCGCGATCTCCGCCGAGACGACCCCGCCCGAAGTGGTGGTGGCGGCGCAAAGCCGGCGCGACCTGACCGCGCTGAAACTCGGCGCCGAATGGGAATCCGTCCGCACGCCGCCGGGATTCCGCACCTGGACCGACGATTATTCCAACATCCTGGGCGTGCTCCTGGAGCGGCTCGCCGGACGGAACTAGGACGGGGCCATGCCCGACGCCGCCGACGTCCGCGAAATCGCCCGTGCCCTGGAGGGCGTAACGCAGATCGATCATTGGGGACGGCCGGCCTGGCGCACCCAAAAGCGCATCTTCGCGGTGATGCGGCCGGACGGGCTGTTCCTGCACCTGCCGGAAGAGCGCAAGGACTTGCTGTTCGAGGCCGATCCCGCCGTATTCGTGAAATACATGTGGGGCAAGCGGGCGAATGTCATCGTGCAGATCGACAGGATTTCGAAGCGCGAACTGACGGCGCTGATCCGCGAGGCATGGAAGACGAACTATTCGCCGGCGAAGAAGGCCCGGCAAGACGCCGAGCCACGCCGCTAACGCGCGGCGATGAAATCCAGCATGTCCTGATAGAGCGTGGCGCGGTCGCGGAAACCCGGCGCCAGCGACAGGATGATGCCCAGATGGCTGACGCCGTCATAGAGCTTCACGTCGACGTCGTTGCCGGACGCGCGCAGCCGCGCCGCCATGCGGCGGGAATTGCCGGCGCCGACCGTGGTGTCGGCGGGTGCCGTGCGCCAGCAGCATCGGCGGGTGGCGGCCGGCGGCGTATCTGATCGGCTGGGTCGCCATGTCGCGGTCGCCGCCGAAGATATCGATCAGCGCCGGATCGTAAAGCGGCAGGAAGTCGTAAGGCCCCGCGATGCCGATGGCGCCGCGGATCCAGGACGGATCGGCCTGCGCCGTCTTCAGGTAGCTGTCGTTCACCGCCAGCATCACCGCGATATAGGCGCCGGCGGAATGGCCGGAGACGAAGAGGCGTCCGGCATCGCCGCCATAGTCCCTCGCATGCTCGTGCACGAAGCGCACGACATGCGCGCCATCTTCGAGGAAGGCGGGATATCTGACCTGCGGATAGAGCCGGTAGTCGGCGACGACGGTGACGATGCCCTTGCTGGCGAAGGCCTGGCCGACGGCCCGGTAGACGTCCTTCGAGCCGCTCTGCCAGCTTCCGCCATAGAAGAAGATCAGCACCGGTGCCGGCGCCTTCAGGCCGTCGGGCACGTAGACGTCGAGTTTCTGGCGCGGGTCGTTGCCATAGGCGACGTCGGACCTTATCGAATAGCCGGCGCGCGGCACCGCCAGGTTGAGCAGCGGCACGCAGGACGCGAGCAGCAGGCCGGCCGCGGCGGCGGCAGCGTAGGACAGGCTGTGGGCGGCGGCTTTGAGCATGGCGGACCAACCGATATACGATTCCGGAAGGGGTTTGGACCGGCGCCCCGGACGGATCGACGCGGCCGGTACAAATCATAGTATAGTCAATGTGTTAGATGCACCGGCGCCGGCCGCCGCCGGCCCGGTTGCGCGCGCCTGCCGCTTCCGCTAAAAGCCCCGCCTTCTGTCCTGCAAGTGTTGGCAGACGACGAAAAGCCCAAGGAATTCCAGACCATGCGTGAGACCCAGGAACTGCGCGCCGAACCGCGCACCGGCACCGGCAAGGGCCCCGCCTATCAGGCCCGGCTCAAGGGTCTGGTTCCCGGCGTCATCTATGGCGGCGATGAAGCACCGCAGAACGTCGCGGTCGATTTCCGCTCGCTGGAGCGCCAGTTCCAGACCGGCCACTTCACGACCTCGCTGCTGATGCTCGACGTCGGCGGCGCCAAGACCCGCGTGATCCCGCGCCAAGTCCAGGTCGATCCGGTGACCGACCGTCCCGTCCATGTCGATTTCATGCGCCTGGGCGAAGGCGCCAAGGTCCGCCTCGCCATTCCCGTGCACTTCCGCAACCAGGGCGAGTCGCCGGGCCTGAAGAAGGGCGGCGTGCTAAACATCGTGCGCCACGAGATCGAGCTCCTGTGCCCGGCCGAGAGCATTCCGGACGAGATCGCCGTCGACCTCGCCGGCCTCGACATCCATGACTCGGTGCACATCTCGTCCATCGCGCTGCCCGAAGGCGTCAAGCCGATCGTCCGCGGCCGCGACTTCACCATCTGCTCCATCGTCGCGCCGACCAGCGTGATCGAAGAACAGAAGGCCGCCGCCGCCGCCGCCGCCGCTGCCGCCAATGCACCGGCTGCCGTGGAAGGCGCCGCGCCGGCCGAAGGCGCCGCGCCCGCGGCGGGCGCTGCACCTGCCGCCCCGGCGAAGAAGTAAGGCGCAAGCCGCACGCCGATGTCCGATACGCCGCTACTCATCGCCGGGCTCGGCAATCCCGGCGCGGAGTATGCGCGCAACCGCCACAATGCGGGCTTCATGGCGGTGGACACGATCCACGCCAGCCATCCCTTCGCGCCGTGGCGGGCCCGCTTCCACGGCCTGGTCAGCGAAGGCGCGCTGGTCGGCCGCAAGACCTTTCTGCTCAAGCCCGCGACCTATATGAACGAGAGCGGCCGGGCGGTCGGCGAGGCGGTGCGCTTCTTCAAGCTGCCGCCGGCGGCCGTGGTGGTGGTGCATGACGAGATCGCGCTGGCGGAGGCCAAGCTGAAGGTGAAGACCGGCGGCGGCGATGCGGGCAACAACGGCGCCCGCTCGATCACCGCGGCGATCGGGCCCGACTATCGCCGGGTGCGCATCGGCGTCGGCCATCCCGGGGAGAAGGCCCGCGTGACCGGCCATGTGCTGGGCAATTTCTCGCGCGACGACGAGGCCTGGCTGGTGCCGATGCTGTCGGCCATCGCCGAGGCCGCGCCGTTCCTGGCCAGGGACGACGACAACGGATTCATGAACAAGGTGACGCTGCTCCTGCACCCGCCGGTGCACAAGCCGAAGCCTGAAGGGAAGGACGCCTGATGGGTTTCAAATGCGGCATCGTCGGGCTTCCCAATGTCGGCAAGTCCACACTATTCAATGCGCTGACGCAGACGGCGGCGGCGCAGGCGGCGAATTATCCGTTCTGCACCATCGAACCCAATGTCGGCGACGTGGCGGTGCCCGATCCGCGGCTCGAAACGCTGGCCAGGGTCGGCAAATCGGCCGAGATCATCCCGACCCGCATCACCTTCGTGGACATAGCCGGCCTGGTGCGCGGCGCCTCCAAGGGCGAGGGCCTGGGCAACCAGTTCCTCGCCAATATCCGCGAAGTCGACGCCATCGTGCACGTGCTGCGCTGCTTCGAGGACGACGACATCACCCATGTCGAGGGCAAGATCGATCCGGTCAGCGACGCCGAGACCGTCGAGACCGAGCTGATGCTGGCGGATCTCGACAGTCTGGAACGCCGCGTCAAGCCGCTGGAGAAGAAGGCCAATTCCGGCGAGAAGGAGGCCAAGGAGCAGATCGCGCTGATGACGAAGGCGATCGTGCTGCTGCGCGAAGGCAAGCCGGCGCGGCTGGCCGAGCTGACGCCGGAGGAGCGCGGTCCGTTCGCCCGCCTCGGCATCATGACGTCCAAGCCGGTTCTCTATGTCTGCAATGTCGAGGAAGCCGCGGCCGCGACCGGCAACAAATATACGAAGGCGGTCGAGGCAATGGCCAAGGCGCAGGGCGCCGGCGTGGTGGTGATCTCCGCCCGCATCGAGGAAGAGGTCGCGCAATTGCCGGCCGGCGAGCGCGAGGAATTCCTCTCCAGCCTCGATCTCGAAGAACCCGGCCTGAACAAGCTGATCCGCGCCGGCTACGCGCTGCTCGGCCTGCTCACCTTCTTCACCGTCGGGCCGAAGGAAACCCGCGCCTGGACGGTGACGCGCGGATCGCGCGCGCCGCAGGCGGCCGGCGCGATCCACACCGATTTCGAGCACGGCTTCATCCGCGCCGAGACCATCGCGTTCGACGACTATGTCGCCGGCAATGGCGAAGCCGGCGCCCGCGACGCCGGCAAGTTCCGCCTGGAAGGCAAGGATTACGTCGTTCAGGACGGCGACGTGATGCATTTCCGCTTCAACGCATAAACGCCGCAATCGCACCCTAATCGCGCCGCGATGCGCGCCCAGCTTGGCATCGAGCCAAGGCGAGGGGACGCATCATGGTTCGTCATTCCGCGGTTTTCGTTGCCTGCGCCGTGCTGCTGTCCGGCTGCGACCGCGCGCCCAACATGTCGGTACCGTCCGGCGAGGCGAGGATGGACATCCGGCCGGGCCTGAATGCGGCGATGCCGGCACCCGATATCAACATCGCTCCGGCGCAGCAACAGTTCAGCTTTACGCATAGCTGGTCGGTGCTCATGGCGCATGGTGCGGTCGCGCCGCGCTTCGAGCGGGCGCGCGACCTTTGCCTGAACGACAAGGCGCTGCTCTGCAAGCTGGTATCGGCGAACCTGTCGACCGGCGAAGGGCAGACCGCCGCCGCATCGGGATCGCTCGAGGTTCAGCTGCCGCATGGCAAGCTCGATGTCTTCGAGCACGCCTTGCTGGCGCCGGTGACCGGCGAAAAGCCGGGCGACGCCGTAATGGCCGCGCGCTCGACCCAGGCGCAGAGCGTCGAGACGGAAGCCAGCGACACGGCGCGCAAGGTCGCCCAGCTCACGGCCTATCGCGACCGGCTGGCCGGCATCGCCAAGCGGCCGAATCTCGGCGTCGACGACATCATCAAGGTCGAGGCCGAACGGGCACGCGTGCAGACGGACCTCGACGAAGCCACCAATCGACAGCGCGACCTGACCGACGGCATCGCGCGGGAAAGCGTGTCAATCGAATTGACGGAGCGTATCCATCGCCCGGAGCCCATGGGCCCCTTCCACGATCTGTTCCACGACGCCGGCCAAACTTTGGCCGAAAACGCGGCCAGCGCCCTGCTGTTTGCAATCGGGACCATTCCCTGGCTGCCGATTGCTGCCATCGTAATCTTCCTGGTGTCGCTGCTGTGGCGCTGGCTTCTGCGCCGACGTGCCTTGCGCGTGGCGGTCATGGTTCCAAAAAGCGGTGGACCATCCAGTTGACGCCCGTGCCGCGTTCTCCAGAATGATTCCGGATACGGACCCGGCAAAGGAGGACGCAATGACGCTCAAGGGCAAGATGGAGCAGATGACGATGGGCGATGGGGCGCTGATCGGCGTCTATCGCGTGCAGCCGGAGGGGCCGCGGCGCGGCGGGCTGGTGCTGATCCAGGAAATCTTCGGCGTTACCGAGCACATCATGGAGCTGAGCGACGGCTATGCCGCGGACGGCTACGAGGTGCTGGCGCCGGCGCTGTACGACCGCGAGCATCCCGGCTTCCAGGCGAGCTATTCGCCCGAGGACATTCAGGTCGCGATCAAGCTGGCGCGGGCGGAACATCCGTTCGACCTGTCGATCCGGGACACGCAGGTCTGCATCGACGACCTGAAGGCGCGCGGGCCGGTGTTCATCACCGGCTATTGCTATGGCGGCTCGGTGACCTGGGCGGCGGCGTGCCAGTGCGAAGGCTTGGCGGCGGCCTCCGGATATTATGGCGGCAACATCGGGTCGATGGTCCACCTGCAGCCCAAATGCCCGACGATCCTGCATTTCGGCGAGAAGGATCACGGCATCCCGCTGGAGACCGTGCGCAAGATCGAAGCGGCGCACCCGGATGTGAAGGTTTACGTCTATCCGGCCGGTCACGGCTTCAATTCGGATCGCCGCACCGATTATGACGAGGCATGCGCCAAGCTGGGCAAGCAAAGGACTTTGGAACTATTCCGGGCCCATGGGGGTTAAGTAAGGACCGTCCCATTTCGTACCGAGGAATTTCCATGAAGACGTTCGTTGCCGGGTTATTTGCACTATCCCTTTTGGGGACGACGGCGGCGAGTGCCGATGTCGGCCTTGGCGTCCATATCGGCGGCCTCGGCGCCGGCGTGAACTTGGGCGCCCACGGCCATCACCGCCACTGCCATGGCTGGGGTTACCGCCATCATCAGCGCTATTGCCGCGGCTGGTACTGAGCCATCTGCCCGACGAAACCTAAAGTGCCGCAAGACTGCATCGGGCAGGAATCGATCCGCGGCGCGTTCCCAAAAAACCAACTCTCGAGGATACCATGAAAACCTTATTCGCTTCGATCTTTGCCTTAGCCCTGCTGGGCGCGACTGCGGCCGACGCCGCCCATATCGGTGTCCGCGTCGGACCGATCGGTATCGGCACCCATGTCGGCGGACACCATCATCACGGCGGTTGCCGCTCCTGGGGCCCGCATCACCGTTGCCGCGGCTGGTAACAGCCAAAGCCTCTATCTGACGAAGGGCCGGGTGGAAACGCCCGGCCTTTCGTCATCTTAGCGCCGCTTCGATATTGCCGCCGTCGACCGTGATGACCGCCGCGGTCGTCTTTTCGGCGTGGGCCAGGTAGACGAACGCTTCGGCGACTTCGCTGGCATAGACTTCGCGGCCCAGCAGATTGCCCGACATGTAGCTCTCTTCGCTGACGCCGCGGGCCTTGGCGCGCGCCGCGACCATGTCGTCGGTGAGCAGGCCGGTGCGGATGCGGTCGGCGTTCACCGCGTTGGCGCGGATGCCGTCCTTGCCGTGGTCGAGCGCGTATTGGCGCACCAGGAACAGCGTCGCCGCCTTCGGCAACCCGTAGGGACCGAAATCCTTGCCCGGATTCACCGCCTGCTTGGAGGTGTTGAACAGCAGGCAGCCATAGGTGCCCTGCTGGCGCATGATGCGCACCGCGTTCTGCGCCACCGACTGGTGCGCGAAGAAATTCAGCTCGAAGGATTTGCGCAGCACTGCGTCGTCGACGGTGCCGATATTGCCCTGCCAGGCGGCGCCGGCATTGGAGACGACGATGTCGACGCCGCCGAACGCTTCCACCACCTTGTCGAAGGCGTGGCGGACCGAGGCCGGATCGGTGACGTCGCACTGGATCGCCAGCGCGTGCTTGTGCACCGCCCTGGCCGCCTTGACCGCCATGTCGTGGTCGCGGTCGAGGATCGCGATCTCCGCGCCCTCCGCCGCCATCGCCTTGGCGGTGGCAGCCCCGATGCCCGAGCCGCCGCCGGTGATGACGCAGACCTGGCGGGCGAGCGATTTCTCGGTGCCCTTGCCGAGCTTGGCCTGCTCCAGCGACCAGTATTCGACCTCGAACATGTCGTTCTCGGAGATGCTGCGATACGCGCCGATCGCTTCCGCATCGGTGATGACCTCGACCGTGTTCTCGGCGATGTCGGCGGCGATGGCGGCGTCCTTGGCGGTCTGGCCGATGCCGAACAGGCCGATTCCGGGCACCAGGATCACGCGCGGCAGCGGATCGAGCTCTTTCTTCTTCGGCGACGAGGTCGCGTTGTTGCGCGCGAAATAGTCGTGGTAGCGCGCGACGAAGGCGTCGACCGCTTCGTGGACGTCCTTCTTCCAACTGTCGAGCTTGTGCGCGTCGGGCGCGGGGACGACCAGCGGCCAGTTCTTGGTGCGGATGGTGTGGTCGGGCGTCACCACGCCGATTTGCGAATAGCGCGACAGCTCGGCGCCGTTCACATAGTCGAGAATCGCCGGCGACGAACGGAAGCACAGGATCTGGCGCTTGACCGTGCCGGCCATCGGATTGCGTTCGATGGCGACGGCGCCGCGCAGGATCGGCGCGATGTCGGCGACCAGGGCAAGGTGCGCGGGCAGCACGGCGGGCTTCAGCGGCTTGCGGTTCTGCTGCAGCCGCTCTTCCGCCAGCGTGACGAATTCGATCATCTTCTCATAGGCGGTCCTGGCATCCTGCGCGAAGGTGAAGATGCCGTGGCGCGGCAGGATCAGTCCTTCGACGTCCGGATTGGCGTCGAACACGTCGGCGACCGCCTTGGCCAGCGTGAAGCCCGGGATGAAATACGGCACATAGGCGACTTGGCTGCCGTAAAGATCGCGCGCCAGCGCCTCGCCGCCCGGCTGGTCGGTCAGCGCGAGCACCGCAGTCGAATGGGTGTGGTCGATGAATTTGTGCGGCAGGAAGGCGTGCAGCAGCGTCTCCACCGACGGGTTGGGCGCGGAGCTGTCCAGCAGGTTGATGCGCTGGAAGTTGACCATGTCCTCGTCGCTCAGCGTGTTGAGCCGGCGCAGGCGGCGCAGTTCGGCGAGGCGCACGGCAGGAAGCCCCTGCGGCTCGATATTGCCCATGTCCCAGCCGGAGCCCTTCACGCAGATGACATCGACGTCGTCGCCGAGCTGGTCCTTCGCCGTGGTCTTGACCGAGGTGTTGCCGCCGCCATGCAGAACGAGCCTGGGATCGGAGCCCAGCAGCCGCGTGGTGTAGGTGCGGATGGCGAGATCGGCGCCGACGCCTTTCTCGGCATAGCGCTTCACGAAATCGTCGGCTTCGGCATCGGACCAGCGGGACTTCATCGGCGATCAACCACCACATCTTGGGCCGACATCGCGGCCTGACCACACCAATTCGTTTTCGAGTTCTACGAAACCCCTCCCCCTTCCGGAGGCGGCATCCCCGCCGCCCAACACAGGGCCATCAGGCGGCGGGGAAAAGGCTGCGTAGGCCCTGCTCCGTTGCCGCGCAAGTCCCGCGTTCGGTGATGAAACCGGTGACGAGACGTGCGGGCGTGACGTCGAAACCCGGGTTCGCCGCCCCCGAACCGGGAGCCGCGATCTCGACCGTCTGGATGGTTCCAGATGGGGTGCGTCCGGTCATTTTCAAGACCTCGTCCTGCGATCTTTCCTCGATCGGGATGTCGGCGCCCGATTTCAGCGTCCAGTCGATGGTGGAGCTGGGCAGCGCGACGTAGAACGGCACGCCATTGTCCTTGGCCGCGAGCGCCTTCAGATAGGTGCCGATCTTGTTGGCGACGTCGCCATTGGCGGTGACGCGATCGGTGCCGACGATGACGAGGTCGACCGCGCCCTGCTGCATGTAATGGCCGCCGGCATTGTCGGCGATGATGGTGTGGGCCACGCCATGGCCGCCGAGCTCGAACGCGGTCAGCGAGGCGCCCTGGTTGCGCGGGCGTGTCTCGTCCACCCAGACATGGACGGGAATGCCTTCGTCATGCGCCATGTAGATCGGCGCCAGCGCGGTGCCCCAATCCACCGTCGCCAGCCAGCCGGCGTTGCAATGGGTGAGGATGTTGAGCTTGCGGCCTTTCTGGCTGTGCAGGTCGCGGATGATTTCGAGGCCGCCCCGGCCGATGGCTTCGCACATCGCGGCGTCCTCGTCGGCGATGGCGGCGGCCTCGCGCCAGGCGATGGCGGCGCGGTCGGCACGCGGATGGTTGCGGACGGCGTCGCACATGCGCCCCAGCGCCCAGCGCAGGTTGATCGCAGTGGGCCGCGTCTGCGCCAGCATGTCGTGGACGGCGGTGAGGTTCTCGTCCGACGGATCGGCGCGCACGGCCAGCGCCAGGCCGTAAGCCGCCACCGCGCCGATCAGCGGCGCGCCGCGCGTGATCATCGCCTCGATGACATGCGCCGCATCGTCGGCGGAGGTGAGCGTCAGGGTCTCGAAGGCGAAGGGGAGCCTGGTCTGGTCGATGATCCCGAACGCGTCCTCGCCGATGGGCCAGACCGAACGGTAGTGCTTGCCGTGGATTTTCATGGGGCGGGTTTTATCCGCAAATGCCGGCGATCTCTACTCTTTCGTCATGGGCGGGCGTCCGTACGCTGGCGCTACGGACCCCAGCCCATCCATCAATCAAATCAAGGCATTCCTCCGCTTTCATACAGGCCCAGCCATTGCGGATTCGTCTTGTTGACGAGATCGATTTCCAATCGCGCTTCCAACGCTTCATATTTGTTTCACGCTGGATGGCCGTGACGACCAAGTCGTGCACCTCCCACCAGACAAGCCTCGTGACGTTGTACTTTCGGGTAAAGTCGCAGCCCCTGCCGATGCGATGCGCGTGGACGCGTTCGGACAGGTTGTTCGTCACGCCGATATACAGCGTGCCATACGGCTTGCTCGCGAGCAGGTAGACATAGCCTTTGCGCATGCCGGCATTTTTGATTGATGGGTGGCCGGGTCAAGCCCGGCCATGACGAACTTTTTATTCTGGCGCCGTCGCCTGCATCGAAGGGAGTTGCGCGAAGGCGGCAAACCATTCGGCCAGCCTGGGACGGGTATCGCGCCAGGCGATGTCGGGGTAGCGGAAGTCGAGATAACCCAGCGCGCAGCCGGTGGCGATCTCGCCGATGGTGGGCGGCGCCTGGAGCTTGACCCGCTCGAGCGCGTCGAGGCCGGCGGCGATGGTGGCGCGGTAGCGGGCGACGAAATCGGCGTTGCCTCTCTCCGCCGGCTGGACGGTTTCGTAGCGGCAGGCGACCGCCGCGTCCATGATGCCGTCGGCCAAGGCCTGCAGCACCTGCGCCTTCCAGCGCCCGGAGGTGTTGCGGAACAGGTTCATGCCGGGGAAGAACTTGCCGCCGCCGGTGTGGTTCAGGTACTCGCAGATCACCCGCGAATCGAACAGCGCCGAGCCGTCGTCGAGGATCAGGACGGGAATCTTCTTGAGCGGGTTGAGGCGGCGCAGGCTCTCGTCGTCGCGCGCATTGGCGACGACGATCTCTTCGAGCTTGAGGTTGAGCTCGACCGCGACGACACGGCATTTGCGCGCGAAGGGCGAGGCGGGATTGGAGTAGAGCTTCATGGCAAGCTTGAACCCCTCCCGAAAAATCGCGATGCGATTTTTCGACTCCCCTTTCAGGGGAGGTATGGGTGGTTAGTGGCCTTCATAGGCGACCAGGGTGGTCACCTGCTTGCCGAGCTGGCGGATCTTTTCGGCACCGCCGAGGTCGGGCAGGTCGATCACGAAGGAGCAGCCCACGACATTGGCGCCGGCGCGCTCCAGCAGCTTGATCGCGGCGATGCAGGTGCCGCCGGTGGCGATCAAATCGTCGACCACGATCACGTTGTCGCCCGCTTTCACCGCATCGGTGTGGATCTCGACCCGGTCCTGGCCGTATTCGAGGTCGTAATCCTCGCCGAACACGCTGAAGGGCAGCTTGCCCTTCTTGCGCACCGGCACGAAGCCGGTCGAGAGCTGGTGCGCCACCGCGCCGCCCAGGATGAAGCCGCGCGCCTCGATGCCGGCGACCTTGTCGATGGCGACGCCGGCATAAGGCTGCACCATCTCGTCCACGGCGCGGCGGAAGGCGCGCGGATTGCCCATCAGCGTGGTGACATCGCGGAACATGATGCCCGGCTTGGGATAATCCGGAATGGTCCGGATCGTGGTCTTGAAGTCCATGGGTGCTCCGCGCGATTGGACGGCTGCACAATAGGCAGCCTTGTGCGGCCGCAACAGCCGCGTCAGCGCGGATTTTTCGGTGCTGCACCAAAGGCCGCAGCGGCCAGGAACGCACCTATCAACCCGCCGACCAGCGGAATAGCGGCCGCGCCAGCGACGGAAGTCACCCCCAGGATGGAGGCGCCTATGGTCCCGGATACGGCGCCCGCAGCGGCACCGATGGAAGCTTCCTTCACCGTCGCGACGCCCGCGTCCAATCGCGATTTTTCGGCCTCACCGCGCAATGGATCGCCTGTATTGATCAAATCAGCCATGTATCACCATAGACCGAAAGTGATTCGGACCCAAAGGGTAAATCCCAGAGTCAAGACGGCAAGTGCAGCAGACAGGAAGTCGGGCTGAGCTTTGCCGGTAACCCGCTGAAGAAGCGAAAGAAAGTAACCGATCCACGCCGCGCTGAATGCCACGAAAAGCCCCATCAGAAGCGAGACTATTTGGTGCGGCATCAGCAAATGCGCCGGTCGCATCAAGTCCCGAAAGATGTCGGAAACCAGCCCTACGATCAGGACAAGACTGAAAAAGTAGAGGATGCCGTCACCTAGTAGCGACGGCACATCGACCGGTCTTCCGAGGAATCGTAGAACAACCGGCATTACAAGAAGCGGCGAGAGTTCGACAAGAACGTGGCCGAAGCTCTATATCCAGAAATCTATAGCCGCCCCCACAGCGCGATGTGGCACAACCATAGCGATAGTCTTCTGCGCGTTTCAAGCGGAACCGGCTGCTGCCGCTTTCATCTGCTTCGATTGACTTTCCGCTGTCTGGCGGGCGCCTTCTTCGGCAGCACGCGGCCGGCGACGGCGTCGAGCTTGGCGAGGAGGCGCGGGTCGCGCTTGGCCGGCGCGGTCATCAGCGCGGTGTCGAGCACCGTCTCGATGTGCGGCGAGGGCTTGTGGGTGGGGCCGAGCTTCCGGGCCACGTTCGTGATCAGCTTGCGCGCATGCTCCGCATTGGCGTGCATGATCTTGACCACCGCGTCGACGGTGACGTGGTCGTGGTCGGGGTGCCAGCAATCGTAGTCGGTCACCATCGCGACGATGGCGTAAGGCAGCTCCGCCTCGCGCGCCAGCTTGGCCTCGGGCATCGCGGTCATGCCGATCACGCTGCAGCCCCAGGAGCGGTAGAGATTGCTCTCCGCCAGCGAGGAGAATTGCGGACCCTCGATGCAGAGATAGGTACCGCCGCTGGCGTGGGCGATGCCTTCCTCCGCGCAGGCGGCGGCGAGCGCGGCCGCGATCTCCTTGTCGACCGGGTGCGCCATGGAGACATGCGCCACCATGCCGGGGCCGAAGAAGCTCTTCTGCCGCGCATAGGTGCGGTCGATGAACTGGTCGGCGATCACGAAGGTGCCGGGCGGCAGCTCCTCCTTGAGCGAGCCGCAGGCGCTGACCGAGATCAGGTCGGTGACGCCGGCGCGCTTCAGCACGTCGATATTGGCGCGGTAGTTGATCGAGGACGGGGTCTGGACATGGCCGCGGCCATGGCGCGGCAGGAAGACGAGGTCGGTGCCCTTGAAGGTGCCGAACAGCAGCGCGTCGGACGGCGCCCCCCAGGGCGACCTGATCGCCTTCCAGCGCGGATTTTCGAGGCCGGGAATGTCATAGACGCCGCTGCCGCCGATGACGCCGAGGACGGTTCTGGTCATGGAGCGGGTCTCGTCAGGAGGTAGGATTCTCGATCATTCTTATTCTCCCCCGCGGTTGCGGGAGAGAATAAGAGCGTCGTCAATGCGCGTCCTTCCACACCTGGCGGTAGCTCAGATAGAGCAGGCCCGACAGGACGATCAGGAAGATCATCACGCCCAGGCCGATGCGGTGGCGGTCTTCCAGATGCGGCTCGGATGCCCAGGCCAGGAAGGTGACGACGGCATAGGCCTCGTCCGCGATCTTGTTCGGCGCGCCGTCGACGAAGCTGACCTGGCCGTCGCTCAGCGGCGGCGGCATGGCGATGTTCCAGCCCAGGAAGTAGGGGTTGTAGTACTTGCCGTCGGTCACCTTGAAGCCGGGCGGCGGCGTCTCGTGGAAGCCGGTGACGATCGAGTAGACGTAGCGTTCATTGCCCTGGCGCGCCTTGACGATCAGCGACAGGTCCGGTGGCAGCGCGCCGCCATTGGCGGTACGCGCCGCTTCCTCGTTGGGGAAGGGCGGCGGGAAATGGTCGGCCGGCGTGCCGACGCGGGTGAGCGGGTTGCCCTTGTCGTCGACCGTCTCGCCCTTGTCGTTGGGGCCGGCGAGGACGTGATAGCCGCCCGCGATCGCCTTCATCTGCGCGTCGGTGAAGCCGGGCCCGCCCGGCTCCGACAGGTTGTGGAAGGCGATGCGGTTGAGGCTGTGACAGGCCGAACAGACTTCCTTGTAGACCTGGAAGCCATGCTGCAGGTCGGCGCGGTTGTAGGTGCCAAGGGGGCCTTCGAACGAGAAGTGCACGTCCTTGAGCGGCTTCTGGTCGCCGGTGGCGGCGGCGGCGGGTACGGCGAGGCTGAGGCCCAGGACCAAGCCGAGCGAGAGGGCGAAGCGCATGGATGTCCTCACTCGGCAGGCGCGGCGGAAGCGCCGAGCACGGATTTGGCGATGGAATCGGGCAGCGGTCTGGGCGTCTCGATCAGGCCGATCACCGGCATGAGCACCCAGAAGAAGCCGTAATAGTAAGCGGTGCCCAGCCGGGCCAGCCACACCAGCGGCAGGTCGATGCCGCCGAGATGCCAGGCGGCGTCGGCGCCCTGGCTGCCCAGATAGCCGAGCAGGATGCAGTCGACCACGAACACCCAGAAGAACTGCTTCATCAGCGGGCGGAAGCGGTTGGAGCGCACCCGGCTGGTGTCCAGCCAGGGGATGAAGGCGAGCGTCAGGATCGCGCCGCCCAGCACCAGCACGCCGATCAGCTTCTGCGGGATCGAGCGCAGCATCGCGTAGAACGGCAGCAGGTACCATTCGGGCACGATGTCCGCCGGCGTCACCAGCGGGTTGGCGGGGATGTAGTTGTCCGGATTGCCGACGAAGTCGGGCGCGAAGAACACCAGATAGGCGAACAGGATGGCGAACAGGCCGACATAAAAGGCGTCCTTGGCCGTGTAATAGGGATGGAACGGCACGGTGTCCTGCGGCCCCTTCACGTCGATGCCCAGCGGGTTGTTGTTGCCCGGCACGTGCAGCGCCCAGATGTGCAGGCCGACCACGCCCGCGATCACGAAGGGCAGCAGGTAGTGCAGCGAGAAGAAGCGGTTCAGCGTCGCGTCGCCGACCGCGAAATCGCCCCACAGCCAGGTCGCGATGGCCGAGCCCAGATGGGGCACGACCTGGTCGAGCGACGAGAACAGGTTGGTGATCACGGTGGCGGCCCAGAACGACATCTGGCCCCAGGGCAGCACATAGCCCATGAACGCCGTCGCCACCATCAGCAGGTAGATGATGACGCCGAGAATCCAGAGCACCTCGCGCGGCGCCTTGTAGGAGCCGTAATAGAGGCCGCGGAACATATGGATGTAGACCGCGAGGAAGAACATCGAGGCGCCGTTGGCATGCACATAGCGCAGCAGCCAGCCGTAATTCACGTCGCGCATGATGTTCTCGACGCTGTCGAACGCCATGTTGGCGTTCGGCACGTAGTGCATGGCCAGCACGATGCCGGTGACGATCTGCACGCCCAGGCAGAAGGTCAGGATGGCGCCGAACGCGTACCAGAAATTCAGGTTCCGCGGCGTCGGGAACGTCATCATCGTATCGTGGCTGAACCGCAGGAGCGGCAGGCGCGAATCGAGCCAGCGGGTGAAGCCCGTCTGGGGAACGTAGGTCGATGGACCGGACATGGAAGCGCTCCTCAGCCGACTTTGATGCGCGTGGGCGAGATGAAGGAATAGATCGGGATTTCCAGGTTCTGCGGCGCCGGTCCTTTGCGGATGCGCCCGGCGGTATCGTATTGCGAGCCGTGGCAGTGGCACAGCCAGCCGCCGTAATCGCCCTCGAACGCGGTGGGGGTGCAGCCCAGATGGGTGCAGACGCCCGAGACGATCAGCCATTCGGGCTTGATCTCGCGGTTGGCGGCGGTGGCGGGCGCGCCGTCCGGCAGGTTCAGGTTGCGCGCGACCGGATCGGGCAGGTCGGACACCGAGACGGCGTTGGCCGCCGCGATCTCCTTGACGGTGCGCCGGCGCACGAACAGCGGATGGCCGCGGAATTTGACCGTGACCGCCTGGCCGACCTGGATCGGCGTCAGGTCGACCTCGATCGAGGCCAGCGCCAGAACCGCGGAGCTGGGATTCATCTGATCGATGAACGGCCACGCGGCAACGGCCGCGCCCACGGCCGCAACGGCCCCCGTGGCGATGTAGAGAAAATCGCGCCGCGTCGGTTCGGCGGTCGTCGTGGTGGCCAAGGCTGCACCCTCTGGTTCGTTCGGTCTGACGCTCCGGGCGGCGGGAAACGGGCGCGCAACCCCCCGGACTTCTCACAGCGCGCGCCGCTTTGCTGGCCGGAAAAATATAGAAGCGATTTTGGAGGGTCTTGCGGCACGATGACGCATAAAATGCCGAAGATTCACGGGGTTGGCGCGAATTGTCTCAGCAGGCGAAGACGCTGAGATAGCCTTGCGCCCCATAGTCGAGCAGCGCCGCATCGCGAGTCATCACCGTAAAGCCGTATTCGCGCGCGGTGGCCGCGATGATGCGGTCATAGGGATCGTTGTTTGGAAAATCGGGGAGTTGCTGCGAAGCGATCAGGACCTCCGACGGCATGCTCGCCAACGCGATCCCAGGCTGCCCGACAAGCGTCGCGAACCACCTGTGAGGATCAAGCGGCGACCTTAGACGCCGTTTGCGCGCCATAATGGCGATTTCCAACGCTGTAATTGGCGAGACGAAGACGGCGCGCCCGCCATGGAACGCGTCCGTCAACGCCTGTTCAGCATTTTGCGCAAGCTCGTCAGCCATGACCCATAGACAGGTGCAAGTGTCCAAAAGGAGCGGCTGCGTCATTTCCGATTGCGCCCGGCCTCATAGAGGTCGGCCTTGCGATCCACCGCGTCCTCCCACTCTTTCACCACTTCGGGGTCCGAGCTCGCGATGTCGTAGCCGGGTTCGATCGTGAACATGCCCTTCAACGCGCCAAAAGCCGGATGGCGGGCGACCTTTGTGTCAGGGGTCGGGGGAAAGACAGGCTTCGTTTGATCAGTGTTGCGAAACATTGAGGCTTCCTCCTGCAGGCCAGACGCGCGCTTTCCAATCACCTCGCCAATCGTAGATAGAGGCCCCGCGGGCCGCGGTTTCGTTCGTTTAAAAGCAAGCCTTCGTCCTCCGAGATCAACTTGTTCGGTTTGGTATCCGGCGTTCATCCATGAGCGCGCCTGAACGTGGCTTCCAGTGGCCTCATTTGCCCACCAGGCTTGATATCGCAAAGCCGAGGACGGCAAGTTTGTGCCAAGTACTTTTTCAACCTCCGCGAAGCTCATTCGCACGATTTGCCCAGGCTGAGCTTCCAGAAAGCGCTTCAGCTGATCATATTTCGACATAACCAAAGGCTCCCTTGTACTAAGAAGATAGTATGTACTGTACTCAAAATAGTAAGTCAAGCCTGATGCGCCTTGCCCTGTTCCAGCCCGACATTCCGCAGAATGCCGGCAGCTTGATGCGGCTGGGTGCCTGTCTGGGCGTCGCGGTCGACATCATCGAGCCCTGCGGCTTTCTGTTCGGCGGGGAGCGGATGCGGCGCGCGGGGATGGACTATCTGGAGCAGGCCGCGGTGGTCCGGCATGCGTCGTGGGACGCCTATCTGAAGACGGTTCGTGGGCGGATCGTCCTGCTGACGACCAGGGCCGACACCGCCTACACGGCCTTCGCTTTCGCGCCCGGTGACGCCATCCTTCTGGGACGCGAGAGCGCCGGCGTGCCCGACGCCGTTCACCAGCGCGCCGACGCGCGCTTGCGTATTCCGCTGAAATCGGGCTTGCGTTCGATCAATGTGGCGCAAGCGGGCGCGATGGTACTGGGCGAAGCATTGCGTCAAACAGGGATGTTTCCATGACAGCCGCCGACACCGGCACGGACCGCAAGGCCCGTGCGCGCGCCTGGTTCGAGAGCCTGCGCGATACGATCTGCACCGAGTTCGAGCGCATCGAGGAAGAACACGCCGGTCCGTTGGCCGACCGGCCGCCCGGCAAGTTCGAGCGCAAGGCGTGGTCGCGGCCGGCCGAGAACGGCGCGGAGACCGGCGGCGGCGTGATGAGCGTGATGCGCGGCCGGGTGTTCGAGAAGGTCGGCGTCAACGTCTCGACCGTCCACGGCACCTTCGCGCCCGACTTCGCCAAGACCATTCCGGGCGCGGAGGAAGACCCGCGCTTCTGGTCGTCCGGCATCTCGCTGATCGCGCACATGCAGAACCCGCACGTGCCGGCGGTGCACATGAACACGCGCCACATGCGCACGACCAAGGCGTGGTGGGGCGGCGGCGCCGACCTGACGCCGATGTTTCCGAATGCGGAGGACGCGGCCGACTTTCATGCTGCGCTGCAGCGCGCCTGCGACGCGCACGGCGCGGACTACTATGCCCGCTTCAAGAAATGGTGCGACGAATACTTCTATCTGCCGCACCGCCAGGAGCCCCGCGGCGCCGGGGGGATATTCTACGACCGGCTCGACGGCGGCGACTGGGAGAAGGACTTCGCCTTTACCCGCGACGTGGGACTCGCATTTGCCGGCATCTATCCCCACATCGTCAGGAGGCGAATGGAGCGTCCGTGGACCGCAGCCGACCGCGACCACCAGCTCGTGCGCCGCGGCCGCTACGTCGAATTCAATCTTTTGTGGGACCGTGGGACGCAATTCGGCCTGAAAACCGGCGGCAATATCGACGCCATCCTGGTGTCCATGCCGCCGGAAGCGCGCTGGCCGTAATCGTCGAAAGGGTAAAGGCGTTTTGGAGTTGCTGTTCAGCCATGGCGGGTTCTTCGCGCTCCTGCAGGTCGTGCTCATCGACATCGTGCTGGCCGGCGACAACGCCATCGTCATCGGGATGGCGGCGGCGCGCGTTCCGAAGATCATCCGCCGCAAGGTGATCTTCTGGGGCCTGGTCGCGGCCGTCGTCGCCCGGGTGTGCCTGGCGACGGTCACGGTCGAGTTGCTGGCGATCGTCGGGCTGATGTTCGCCGGCGGCGTCCTGCTGCTCTGGGTGTGCTGGAAGCTCTATCGCGACATCCGCGACGCCGCCGAGGAGAAGAAGGCGCTGGAGGACGGGGACCCCGCCGCCGACAAGCTGGGCGGACCCTACAGCTACGCCGCCAGCGCGCCGATGGTGCGCCGCGCCATCCTGCAGATCGCCGCCGCCGACCTGTCGATGTCGCTCGACAACGTTCTGGCCGTCGCCGGCGCGGCGCGCAATCACATGGTGGTGCTGGCGGTCGGCCTGATGCTGTCGATCGGGCTGATGGGCGTCGCCGCCAGCGTGATCGCGCGCATCCTGAACAAATGGGCCTGGATCAGCTATGCCGGGCTGTTCATCGTGCTCTATGTCGCGATCAGCATGATCTGGCGCGGCGGCGCGATGATCGTGCAGGCGATGTAGGCCGCGCGGCTAGGCGAGTTTCAGCAGCACCGCCGTCGCGTCGTCGCTTTTCTTGAAGCGCGGGTGCTTGTGGCCCTGGGGGTCGGCGTCCTCGATCTCGCGCAATTCGTCGCCGAGGATGCCCAGGCCCCTGGCGAGCGCTTTGTCGACCAGCGTGGGCGCGGTGTAGCGGCCATAGTCGCTGGCGAGGGCGAGGAAGCCGTCCGAGGCCAGGAGCACCGCGGTGCCCGCCGGCGCGGCGACGTGCTGGCGCGCGACATGGTCGGCGGCGGCTTCGTCCGGGCTGAACGCCCAGTGCCGGCCGCTGTTGACGCGGTTGCGGGCGGCGCGCAGGGCGGGCAGGTATTCGGGACTGTCGGCGCCGGAGGCGGGCGCCAGGCCCATCTGCTTGGCCAACGCCGCCACGCGCCGCGATTCATCCAGACGCTTCTCGAACGCTTCGCCGACGACCTCGACCGTCGCACCGGGACGCTGGACGAGCGCGACGCAATCACCGAACAGCAGCGCCTCGAAGCCGCCCGGCGCCGCGGCGACGAGGATCATCGACGCGGTCGGCGTCTGCCATTTCTCCTGCGGCGGACGGCGGCGCAGGCCTTCGAAGGATTTGCGGGCGTCGGCCAGCGCATGGCGCAGCGCGTCCAGCGGCGCGTCGCCGTCCGTCAGATGCGCCATCAGGCGGCGGGCGCCGAAATGCGCGATCCAGGCGGCGTCGCTGTCGCCTGGCATCAAGGGATCGCCCAGCGAGGTCGCGCCGTCGAGCACCACGGCGGCGCCGTCGATATGGCCGAAGGCATCGTCATTGGGCTTGAGCGGATCGCCCGGCAGGGACAGCGTGTCGAGGATTTCGAAGGGCATGGTCAGTACGCCATCGCCTGCACGACGGCCTTGAGACGCTCGGCCAGCGAGAATTCGTCCTCGATGAAGTCGGCGTCGACCCACCAGTCCTCGACCTCTTCCAGGATGCGGCCGACCAGCGGGCCTTGCGGCACGCCGGCCAGCATCACGTCGCGGCCGGTCAGGGGAAATTTCGGGCGCTCCCAGGCGTCGGCGACGGCCAGCAGCATGCGCCACTGGATGGCGTTCGACGCCTTGGGATCCTCGGCCCATTTGAGGAAGATGCGGTCTTTGAAGCGCGCCGCGCCGATGCGGTAGAGCAGCTTGCGCACCTCCTTCACCGACAGATAGGACACGATCTTCTCGCGCGCGCCCGCGAGGTCTTCGAGGCGGACGGCGTCGGCATTGGAAAGCTTGAGCCGCGCCGCGACGTCCTCGACGGCACCGACCGGCAGCAGCGCGGCGAGGCGCAGCACCGGGTCGGGCGTGAAGAAGGCCTCGGCGTCGATGGTTTCGAGGCGCTCCAGGCGCGGGATGTCGAGCGGACCGGGCAGCAATTCGCCCAGGATACCGGATGCCGCCATCAGGCGCAGGACGGCGGCGGGATGGTCCGCCTCGAGCAGGCGCAGCAGCTCCTTCTGCACCCGTTCGCCGGAGAGCTGGGCGAGGCCCGCCTTCTGCGCCGCGGCGGCATGCAGCGCGGCGGCATCCATCTCGCCCTTGCCGTACCAGGCATGGAAGCGGAACAGGCGCAGGATGCGCAGATAGTCCTCACGAATGCGGGTGACCGGATCGCCGACGAAGCGCACCAGGCCGGCGTTCAGATCGCCGACGCCGCCGACCGTGTCGAAGATCGTGCCGTCGGCACCGGCATAGAGCGCGTTCATGGTGAAGTCGCGGCGCTGCGCGTCCTGCGCCCAATCGGTGGCGAAAGCGACGACGGCGCGGCGGCCGTCGGTTGCCACGTCGCGGCGCAGCGTGGTGATTTCGAACGGCTTGCTATTGGCAATGGCGGTGACGGTGCCGTGCGCGATGCCCGTCGGCACGACGCCGAGGCCGGCGGCGGTGAGACGGCGCGTCACTTCGCCGGGCGTCAGCGGCGTGGCGATGTCGATATCGGCGACGGGACGCTTCAGCAGCGCGTTGCGCACCGCGCCGCCGACGAAACGGCCTTCGCCGCCGAGCGCGTCCAGCACGGCGGCGGTCTCGGGCGCGGTCATCCACGGGTTGCGCTTGGGGTCGAGGTTCACAGCTTCTTCTCCGGCGGCTGAACATAGCCCGGAACGACATGGCCGTTGACCAGGTGGGGCGCGACATAGGTGCCGGTGGTCGGCTCGCCATCACTGAAGCCCCAGACGACGAAACTGAGCGCGAACAGCGACAGGCCGGCGATGGTGAGCAGGGTCCAGGGATGGCGCCGGGTGCCCGGTGGAGCCGGCGGCGCCAGGCGCAGCAGCAGCAGATAACCGCCATAGAGCAGGAACGGCAGCGCGAACAGTGCCAGGCGTTCGATGATGGTGCGCGTCATGGCGCGGTGATCCGTCGGCCGAAATCGATCAGCATCGCCGCGGTGGCGCCCCAGATGTAATGCCCCTCATAGGTGAAGGCATAGAAGGTGCGCTGGCGGCCCTGGAACTCGCGCGACTGCTTCACGCGGTTGGCGGGGTCGAGCAGGAAGGACAGCGGCACCTCGAAGATCGCCGCGACTTCGTATTCCTGCGCCTTCAGCGCGAAACCCTGCTGCAGGATGCCGACCACGGGCAGGATGGCATAGCCGGTGCCGGTCTCGTAGGCGTCGAGGAAGCCGGCGACGGTGACGAAGGCCGGCTCGATGCCGGTCTCCTCCTGGGTCTCCCGCAACGCGGTCTGCACCAGCGTGATGTCGCCGGGATCGGCACGGCCGCCGGGGAAGGCGACCTGTCCGGCATGGCGCGCGAGGTTGTCGGTGCGCTGGGTCAGCAGCACCATCGGCTCGTCGCGGTAGATCAGCGGGATCAGCACCGCGGCGGGCGTCAGGTCGGGCTTCTGCGCCGGACGGTTCTGCGGGTCGAGATCGTAGTCGCCGCGCGTCGGCACCAGCGGCAGCAGCGGCGGCACGTGCAGCAGGCGCGGGCGCAGCGCTTCGAGCCCGCCGCCAAGGACGCGCCGGCCGATGCTCGCGGGCGATTCGGCGGCCGCGCTCATGCGGGGCGGCCGAGGCGGAAGAAGGCGCCGCCGCTCCACACGCCGAGGAAGCCTTCGTCCGCGCCGTCGCCCGGCACGGCGAGATCGGCGAGCTGGTAGAACGGCGCGCGCGCGATGCGGGCTTCGAGCCCCTTGCGCACATGGATGTAGGGTGCCGGCTCGGCGGTCTTCGGATCGGTCTCGACCCGGATCGGATTGTCCGGGCCGGCGACGGTCACGTCGCCGACATTGGTGGTGAAACGCAGCGTCTGTTCGCGGCCCGCGCCGTCCGCATCCAGCAGCACGGCGAGGAAGGGCGCGTCCTCGACCACGATCCGCATCTTCTCGGCGGGCGTGACGAGATGGTATCCGTCCGGATCGCGGCGAAGTATGGTCGAAAAAAGGCGGACCAGTTCCTTGCGGCCGATCGGCGCGCCTTCATGGTACCAGGTGCCGTCGCGGGCGATGCGGATGTCGATATCGCCGCAATGGGCCGGGTTCCATTTCTCCACCGGCGGCAGTTTGCGGCCGGCCGCGGCATCACGCTGCAGCGCCGCCAGGCCGAGAGGAAAACCGCCGCTGCCACCACCGCTGCCCATGTCCGTCAAGCCACTTCCATCACAGCGCCGTCAAAGGGCGGGCTTTTCCTTGTTGCGCCTGACCGGCCGGGGTACATAAGTCGCCAGTCCCCGGCGCACACGCAAACAAGGATAAGGTGCGTTGCCGGGACCGGCAACCAAGCACCCGGATATCCCCACCTATGAACGACATCGTGGCCGAGAGTAAGAGCGCCGCCGCCGTCGAGCGCGCCGCCGCAACCCTCGCCGCCGTGCGCGGCGCGGTGGGCAAGGCGATCTTCGGCCAGGACGCGGTGATCGAGCAGACGCTGGTCACGCTGCTGGCCGGCGGCCATGGCCTGCTGATCGGGGTGCCGGGCCTGGCCAAGACCAAGCTGGTGGAGACGCTCGGCATCGTGCTGGGGATGAACTGGAAGCGCATCCAGTTCACGCCCGACCTGATGCCGACCGACATCATCGGCTCCGAGGTGCTCGAGGAATCGGCGGGCGGCGCCCGCGCCTTCCGCTTCGTGAAGGGGCCGGTGTTCACCCAATTGCTGATGGCGGACGAGATCAACCGCGCCTCGCCGCGCACCCAGAGCGCGCTGCTGCAGGCGATGCAGGAGCGGCATGTCACGGTGGCGGGCGAGCGCTACGACCTGCCCCGGCCGTTCCACGTGCTGGCGACGCAGAACCCGCTGGAGCAGGAAGGCACCTATCCGCTGCCCGAAGCGCAGCTCGACCGTTTTCTTTTGCAGATCGACATCGGCTATCCCGACAAGGAGGCCGAGCGGCAGATGCTCATCGCGACGACGTTCGGCGAGGAGGCTTCGCCCAGCGCCGTGTGCACCCCGGCCGACCTGATGGCGGCGCAGCTCATCGTGCGCCATATCCCGGTGGGCGAGAAGGTGGTCGAATCGATCCTGAAGCTGGTGCGCGCGGCGCGCCCCGGCGAGGACGGCATGAAGGACGTGCGCGACGCCATCGCCTGGGGACCCGGCCCGCGCGCCAGCCAGGCCTTCATGCTGGCGGTGCGCGCCCGCGCCCTGGTCGAAGGCCGGCTGGCGCCGTCGAGCGACGACGTGCTGGCGCTGGCGCAGCCGATCCTGCGGCACCGCATGGCGCTCACCTTCCCGGCGCGCGCCGAAGGCATGACGGTGGCCTCCGTCATCGAGCGGCTGTGCCGGAGCCTTCTTTGAGTTCAAGCGGCAACGCCGGCATCGCCTATGAGGCCGAGGCGCTCGGCGGCGGCTTGCCGCCGCTGCTGTTGGATGCCGAGCGCCTGGCCGCGGCGGTGAGCCTGGGCGTCCACGGACGGCGCAAGGCCGGCATGGGCGAGAGCTTCTGGCAGTTCCGCCGCTATCGCCCGGAAGATCCGGCGGCGGCGATCGACTGGCGGCAATCGGCCAAGTCGCAGCACCTGTTCGTGCGCGAGCGCGAATGGGAGGCGGCGCAGTCGGTGTGGTTCTGGTGCGACGGCTCGCCCGGCATGCGGTTCGCCAGCGGCCGGGTGACGAAAGCCGATCGCGCGCGGCTGCTGGCGCTGGCGCTGGCGTCGCTGCTGGTGCGCGGCGGCGAGCGGGTCGCGCTCTATGGCGAGGGCCATGCGCCGGCCAGCTCGCGGGTCGCGCTCCGGCGCATCGCGCACCGCCTGCTCGACCTGCCGCCGGACGACGCGGCGTTGCCGCCGGATTCGCCGATTTCCAAGAACGCGCAATTCGTGTGGTTCGGCGATTTCCTCTCCCCGCTCGACGCGATCGAGACGACGCTGCGCCGGCTGGCGCATTCGGCGGTGACCGGCCAGATCGTCCATATCATCGATCCGGCGGAAGAGGATTTTCCCTTTACCGGCCGCACCCGTTTCGAGGATGCGCGCGGCGGCCTCAGCGAGACGGTGGGCCGCGCCGAGACCGTGGCCGGCGCCTATCGCGCCCGCTTCAAGGCGCATGCGGAGACGGTCGGCGCGCTGGCGCGGCGGCTGGGCTGGTCCTATATCGCGCACCGCACCGACCGGCCGCCGCAGACCGCGCTGATCGCGCTCTATGCCGATATGAGCGGCGCGTAACACCATGGCTTTTCTCGCGGGATTGAGCTTCGGCGCGCCTCTCATCCTTGCCGCCCTCGTCGTGCTGCCGGCGATCTGGTGGCTGCTGCGGGTGACGCCGCCGCTGCCGCGCCGCGTCGTGTTTCCGCCGCTGCGGCTGCTGCTCGGGCTGTCGGGCAGGCAAGAAACGCCGGCGCACACGCCGTGGTGGCTGCTGCTGCTGCGGCTGATCGCGGCGGCACTGGTGATCGTGGCGCTGGCCGATCCGATCTTCGGCAAGCCGCCCGCCATCGCGGGCAGCGGGCCGGTGGTGCTGTTCGTCGACAATGGCTGGACCGCCGCCGCCAACTGGGACGCGCGCCAGGCGGCGATCGCCGATGTGCTGCGCAGCGCCGCATCGCAGGGCCGTGCCGTCGCCATCGTGCCAACCGCGGACGTGCCCGATGTGAGCCTGATGCCGGCAGGCGAAGCGTCGCGTATCGCCCAGGCGCTGGCGCCGGAGCCTTGGGCGCCGGACCGCAAGCGCGCCGCGGCGGCGGTGACGGCGGCGAAATTCGCGCAGCGGCCGCTGATCCTGTGGCTGAGCGACGGCGTCGCGGACGGCCAAGCCCTGGCGGCGGCCGACGCGCTGGGGCAAATCGGCACGCTCCAGGTCTATGGCGATGCGGCGGGCCAGGGCGCGCTGGCGCTGCGCCCGGCGGCGAACACCGCAACCGGCTTCGACGTCACCGCGATCCGCGCCGGCACGGACGGCGCGCGCAACGCCGAAGTGAACGCGCTGGGCAGCCACGGCGAGATCCTGGCCGGCGCGCCGCTCCATTTCGACGACGGCAAGGATGTCGCCGCCGCGCATATCCGCCTGCCGCTGGAAGTGCGCAACGAGACCGCGCGCATCGCCCTCGTCAACGCCGACGCGGCGGGCGCAGTGCAGCTCCTGGGCGGCGGCGGGGCGCGGCGCGCGGTCGGGCTGGTGTCGTCCGGCGGCGGCGAGGACACCCAGCCGCTGCTGTCCGACACCTATTACCTGGAGCGGGCGCTGGCGCCCTATGCCGATGTGCGCAAGGGCACGATCGGCGACCTGCTGGCGCGCGACGTGTCGGTGCTGATCCTGGCCGATATCGGCAAGGTGACGGGCAGCGACTACGACAAGGTCGCCAAATTCGTCGCGGGCGGCGGATTGCTGATCCGCTTCGCGGGCGGGCGCATGACCGGCGGGACCGACGATCTGGTGCCGGTGAAGCTGCGCGTGGGCGGCCGCTATCTGGGTGGCGCGCTGGCCTGGGCCGAGCCGCAGAAGCTGGCGCCCTTCGCCGACTCCAGTCCCTTCGCGGGGCTGAGCATCCCCGCCGACGTCTCGGTGACGCGGCAGGTGCTGGCCGAACCGTCGGTCGAACTGGCGGACCGGAGCTGGGCGCGGCTGGCGGACGGCACGCCGCTGGTCACCGCCGAAGGCCGCGGCAAGGGCTTTATCGTGCTGTTCCACATCACCGCGGGACCGGCCTGGTCGACCCTGCCGATCAGCGGTCTTTATGTCGACATGATGCGGCGGCTGCTGGCGCTTTCCGCCAGCGCACGGCCCACCGACATGAAGAGCGCGATCACCCTGCCGCCGGTCACGACGCTCGACGGCTTCGGCCATGCGCGCCGGCCGCCCGGCGAGGCGCTGCCGATCCGCGCCGCCGATATCGGCAGGACCGCGGTGTCGCGCGTGCATCCGCCCGGGCTCTATGGCGTCGCGGGCACCGAGGACGCGCTGAACGCGGTGAAGGCAGACACCGAGCTGCCGCCGCTCGATCTCGGCCGCGACATCGTTCCTTACGCGCAGACCTCGGTGTTCGCGCTGGCGCCCTGGCTTCTGAGCCTGGCGGCGGCGCTCATCTTCCTCGATGCGGTCCTGTCGCTGTGGATGCGCGGCTATCTTTCGCGCCTGCGGCTGGCGCGCGGCGCCGCGGCGCTGCTGATCGTCGGCATCGCGCTCCACGCACACGATGCCCGCGCCGACGACGCCTTCGACCTGAAAGCGGCGACCGATACGCGGCTGGCCTATGTCGTCACCGGCCTTGCCGACGTCGACGACATGAGCAAGGCGGGCCTCACCGGCCTGGGCAACCAGCTGCGCAACCGCACCTCCTACGAGCCGCAGGAGCCGATGGGCGTCGATGCCGCCAAGGACGATCTGTCGTTCTTCCCGCTGCTCTACTGGCCGATGGATCCGCGCGAGCCGGACCTGGCGCCCGCGACGCTGTCGAAGATCACCGACTATATGCGCAATGGCGGCACCATCGTGTTCGACACCCGCGACCTGACGCTGGGCTCGGAGCGGGGCGCGAATTCTCCGGGCCAACAGACGCTGCGGCGGCTGATCGCCAAGCTCGACCTGCCGCCGCTGGAGCCGGTGCCGGCCGACCACGTGCTGACCAAATCGTTCTACCTGATCCAGGATTTTCCCGGCCGCTGGGACGGCGGCAAGGTGTGGATCGAGGCGCTGCCGCCGGCCGATCCCAATGCGGGCCCCGCACCCGCACGCGGCGGCGATGGCGTCTCGCCGGTGATCATCGGCGGCAATGACTGGGCCGCAGCCTGGGCGGTGCGGCCCGACGGCGCGCCGCTGGTCGATGTCGTGCCGGGCGGCGAGCGCCAGCGCGAACTCGCCTATCGCTTCGGCATCAACCTGGTGATGTACGCCTTCACCGGCAACTACAAGACCGATCAGGTGCATGTGCCGGCGCTGCTGCGGCGGCTGGGCCGGGGCCAATGAATTTCAGCATCGACTTCGCGCCGCATGTCCCGCCGCTGGCGCTGTGGATCGCCGTCGGCCTGGCGGCGGCACTGACGCTCGCCTCCTTCGTGCTCAGGGCGCGCGGCGCCTGGGCGCGGGCGCTGGTGTTCGCAGCCCTGCTCTTCGTCATCGCCAATCCGCTGATCGTCAACGAGACGCGCAGCCCGCTGCCCGACGTCGCCGCCATCGTCGTCGACCGCTCGCAGTCGATGGGGATCGGCGGGCGTCGGGCGCAGGAGGACGCGGCGCTGGCGGCGATCCGCAAGCAGCTCGGCGGCCAGAAGGACCTCGAGATCCGCGAGAGCGTGGTCACCACCACCGCCACCGGCGAGGACAACGGCACCCAGCTTTTCGCCGGGCTCAATGCGGCATTGGCCGACGTGCCGCCGGAGCGCATCGCGGGCGCGATCCTGATCACCGACGGGCAGGTGCACGACGCGCCGACCGCGGACAAGCTGGGCATCGCCGCGCCGATCCATGCGCTGATCGCGGGCCGGCGCGGCGAGAAGGACCGCAAGCTCACCGTCGTCAACGCCGCGCGCTTCGCCATCGTCGGCCAGCCGGCGCAGATGGTGATCCGGGTCGACGATTTCGGCGCCGGCACCGGCGGATCGGCCGAAGTCGATCTGCGCGTCGACGGCGCAACGCTGGGCACCCAGGTCGTTCCGGTCGGCCGCAACGCGACGGTGCAGATTCCGATCAAGCATGGCGGCGAGAACGTGGTCGAGCTGGAGGCGCGGCCGGGACCGTCCGAGCTGACGCTGCAGAACAACCGCGCCGTGGTGACCGTGTCGGGGGTGCGCGACCGGCTGCGCGTGCTGCTGGTCTCGGGCGAGCCGCATGCCGGCGAGCGGGTATGGCGCAATCTTTTGAAGGCCGATCCGGCAGTGGACCTGGTGCATTTCACCATCCTGCGCCCGCCCGCCAAGCAGGCGCAGGACCCGACGCCGTTCAACGAGCTGGCGCTGATCATCTTCCCGACCCAGGAGCTGTTCTCCGAGAAGCTGAACAGCTTTGACCTGGTGATCTTCGACCGCTACAGCGAGCGCGGGATCCTGCCGCTGCTCTATTTCGAGAACCTCGCCGACTATGTCGAGCAGGGCGGCGCGCTGCTGGTCGCATCGGGACCCGAATTCGCGCAAGCCATGAGCATCTCGCGCACGCCGCTCGCCTCGGTGCTGCCGGCACAGCCGACCGGCGAGATCGTCACGCAGGGCTTCAAGCCGCTGGTGACGCCGCAGGGCATGGCACATCCGGTGACGCGCGATCTCGGCGGCGCCAATACGCCGACGGCGCCGCCGAGCTGGGGCCGCTGGTTCCGCATCATCGGCGCGACCAAGATCTCGGGCGAGACGGTGATGAGCGGCCCCGACAACCGGCCGCTGCTGGTGCTCGACAGCGTCAAGAAGGGCCGCGTCGCCGAATTGCTGTCCGACCAGGCCTGGCTGTGGGCGCGCGGCTTCGAGGGCGGTGGGCCGCAGGCCGAATTGCTGCGCCGGCTGGCGCACTGGCTGATGAAGGAGCCGGAGCTGGAGGAGGAACGCCTCGCCGCAACCATCGCCGACGGCACGATCACGGTCGAGCGCCGCACCATGTCCGACGTGGCGCAGCCGGTGGCGCTGACCTATCCCTCCGGCAAGAAGGCCGCGCTGACCCTGAACAGGATCGAGCCCGGGGTGTGGCGCGCCACCGCCAGGGCCGACGAGCTGGGCCTCTATCGCCTCACCGACGGCACGCTGACCGCGGTCGCGGCGGCCGGGCCGCTCAACCCGAAGGAAGTCGCCGACATGCGCGCGACGGAGTCGGTGCTGGCGCCGCTCGCCGCCGCCAGCGGCGGATCGGTGCATTGGCTGGCCGACGGCGTGCCCGAGATCCGCCGCGTCGGCGCCAGCGGCAATGCGGCGGGATCCGACTGGATCGGCCTGCGCGCCAACGGCGCCTATCGTGTCACCAGCGTCGAGCAGCGCCCGCTGCTCCCCGCCTGGGCCGCGCTGCTGCTGCTGCTCGGCACGCTGCTGCTGGCGTGGCGGGTCGAGGGGCGGTAGGCGCGCATGACCTGTTCAAGCATCCGGCGCGTCCGGGCCGCATCGTGCTGCCGCGGCATCGCTCGATCTCGCCCGGCGTGGTACGCGCCGTGGCGAAACAGGCCGGCTGGAAGGAGCTGTGAGATGGCGCGTTACGTGGTTCTGATCGACGGCAAGCCCGGCGCCTATGGGATCGTCGTTCCCGATCTGCCCGGCTGCACCTCCGGTGCCGCGACGACGGACGCGGCGCTGCGCAACGCATCAGAGGCGATCCGTCTCTGGGCGGAAGACGCCATCGCCGACGGCGAAACGCTTCCCAAGCCGCGATCGGCGGAGCAGGTGCGGAAGGACAGGGACGTGGCGAAGGCGCTGGCGAACGGCGCCGTCCTGGCGGTCGTGCAACTGGTGATGGACAGCGGCAGGCCGGCAAAAGCCAATCTGTCGCTCGACTCCGGGCTGCTGAACGCCATCGACGAAGCGGCTGCCGCGCGCGGCCTGACGCGATCGAGCTTCCTGGCGACGGCCGCGCGGGAAAAGATCGAACAGGAAGGCTGACCGCGCCGGTCCGCCCTGCCTCGCAGCCTGGCGAGACTTAGCGGCCGAAATGGCGTTCGAGGGTCTGCTTGATGATGACCTGGCGGAGCTGGTCGTTCTCGCGGGACAATTCGCTGGAATCATGACTGCGGCCGCGATTGTTTCGGCTGACCATCCACCACAACACGGCGACCGCGAGCACGGCGAGCATCCAATAAAGTGCGATCATGAGGTGCCTCCCTGGTGCTGCCAGGCAAAACGCGCAGCACGGCGTGGGAATACCGGGCTTCCGGGCATCCTGACCCCGTACGTAGCACTCCGAAGAATTCGGAGTCTGAGCAATACAGATCAGCATTCGCGACGGCGATAACTTTCAGTCTGCATTAACAAAGGCTTCACCATGGACCATCGCGGTCCGGCTCTAGCCCAGACCCGCGCCATCGGCGCAGACGGCATCGTCGAGCCCGGCGCGGCGGACCTCGCCGCCGAGATTGAGCGAGGCGCCGGCCTTCAGCGACAGGCCGAGGATGCGCGTCTGGTCCACGGGGCCCGGAAAGCGGATGCGCCCCGGCGGCAGCTTGGCGAAACCGACCCGCGCGTAATAGGGCTCGTCGCCGACCAGGATCACGACCTCGTGGCCGAGCGCGCGCGCCCGGTCCAGCGCCCGCTCCATCAGCGCCACGCCGATGCCGCGGCCGCGCTCCCTTGCCGTCACGGCAAGCGGACCGAGCATCAGCGCCTCGTGGCCGCCGACCACGATCGGCCAGAAGCGCACCGAACCCTTGAGTTCGCGGTTTTCGATGGCGACGAAGGCCAGGTCCTCGACCTGCGACACCCCCTCCCGCAGGCGATAGGCGGACTTGGCGAAGCGGCCCGGACCGAAGGCGGCCTTGTTCAGCGCATCGACCAGCGGCGCGTCTTCCGGGCGCTCGGGACGGATCGTCCAGGTCGGTTCGCTTGCGTCGCTCAAGCCGGGCTCGGTAATGTGGTTGTCAAATGGTCGCGCAATCCGCGGTGAACCGCTTCACACTTCACCTGATTGCGCTCCATGGGCCAACAAATCCGCGCGGAGGAAACACATGGGCGTACTCGATGGCAAGGTCGTTCTGGTGACGGGCGGTGCCAACGGCATCGGCAAGGAATGCGCCTTGCTCGCCGCCAAGGAAGGCGCCGCGGTGGTGGTCAACGATCTGGGCGGCGCGGTCGCGGGCGGCGACGAGGGCTCGGCCGGGCCGGCGGAGACGGTGGCGCGCGAGATCGTGGCGGCGGGCGGGCGCGCGGTGTCGAACTCCGACAGCGTCAGCGACCGCAAGGGCGTCGCGCACATGATCGAACAGGCGATGGATTCGTTCAAAGGCCTGCATGCGGTGATCAACCCGGCCGGCATCCTGCGCGACACCATGTTCCACAAGATGAGCGACGCCGACTGGGACATGGTGGTCAACGTGCACCTCAACGGCGCCTACAACGTCACGCGCCAGACGATCAACCATTTCCGCGAGCAGGGCGAGGGGTCGTATGTGCTGTTCACCTCGACCTCCGGCCTGATCGGCAATATCGGCCAGGCGAATTATGCGGCGGTGAAGATGGGCGTGGTCGGGCTGTCGCGCATCATCGCGATGGAAGGCCAGGCCAAGAATGTCCGCTCCAACTGCATCGCGCCCTTCGCCTGGTCGCGCATGATCGCGACGATCCCCGTGAAGGACGAAGCCTCCGCCAAACGCGTCGAGCGGATGAAGAACCACATGCGCGCCGACCAGGTGGCGCAGCTTGCGGTGTCGCTGGCCTCGCCGGCCTGCAAGGACGTGAGCGGCCAGATCTTCACCGCGCGCGGCAACGAGATCTTCCTGATGAGCCAGCCGCGCCCGGTGCGCGGGCTGGGCAAGATCGAGGGCTGGACGCCGCAGACCATCGCCGAGCACTGCATGGCGGCGATGAAGCCCAGCTTCACCGACCTGCTGCCGACCACGGGCACGTTCGGCTGGGACCCTGTCTAATCACAAAAAAATAGCGGAGGAACGTCATGGGCATTCTGGAAGGCAAGGTCGTCTGGGTCACCGGCGGCGGCAACGGGATCGGCAGGGACACGGCGCTGATCGCCGCCAGAGAAGGCGCCAAGGTCGTGGTCAACGACCTCGGCGGCGGCTTCAAGGGCGACGACGAAGGCTCCGCCTCGCCGGCCGAGCAGGTGGCGGCGGAGATCCGCAGCCACGGCGGCAAGGCGTTCGCCAATTCCGACAGCGTGACCTCGCTGCCCGCGATGCAGGCGCTGCGCGACCAGACGCTGAAGGAATTCGGCGGCCTGCACGGCGTGATCAATCCGGCCGGCATCCTGCGCGACGCCATGTTCCACAAGATGACCGAATTCGACTGGGACAAGGTGATCGCGGTGCATCTGCGCGGCTCGTACAATGTCTGCCGCGCCACCATCGAGCACTTCCGCGAACGCCAGGACGGCGCCTATGCGCTGTTCACCTCGACTTCCGGCCTGATCGGCAATATCGGCCAGGCGAACTACGCCGCGGCCAAGCTCGGCATCATGGGGCTTAGCCGCGTAATCGCTATGGAGGGCGCCAAGGTGAATGTCCGCTCCAACATCATCGCCCCGGTTGCCTGGACGCGCATGACGCAATCGGTGCCGATCCGCGACGAGGCGCAGGCCAGGCGCCGCGAGCAGATGGCGCAGGCCATCCGCCCCGATCAGCCCGCCAAGCTGGCGGTGGCGCTGGTGTCCGACCTGGCCGGGCACGTCTCCGGCCAGATCTTCGGCGCCCGCGGCGACACGATCGAACTCTACAGCCAGCCGCGCGCGATCATGAACCTGACCAAGGACGGCGGCTGGACGCCGGAAGGCATCGCCACCGAGGCGTTCGGGCAGATGAAGGAGACGTTCTTCCCGGTCTCGCGCTCGGCGACGCCGCCGGCGCCTGCCCAGGCCTCCTGAGCGTCACCAATAAGGATTGGGCGGCGCGCCGGCCAGATACTCGGCAAGCCGCCGGACCGAACCGGACGACGTGCCGGCCGGCGGGTCGGCGGGATCGACGAACATGATCTCGGAAATCTCCGCGTTCGGACGAAATTCGACCTCCGCATTGGTCAGCCGGTAAAGCGCGATGAGATTGGTCGCCCAGCCGGCGCGGTGCGTGAAGAGGCCCACGAACACAGGCGGATCGGCACGGAGGCCGCCCAGTTCCTCGCGCAGCTCCCGCATCAGCGCCGCCTCCGCCGGTTCGCCCCGGCCGACGCCGCCGCCGGGGAAGGACAGCGCGCCGAAATAGGTGTGGCGCGCCAGCAGGACCTTGCCGTCGCGGTCGAAGATCATGGCATGCGCGCCGAACGCCACCGGCGTCAGCAGCGCCCTGACGGTGATCATCGCCCGGAAGGCGAATTGTCTCATCCGAAGCCGCGGCCAGGACAGCATGCGTTCACCCAGGTCTGATTTGCAGGACATTCATCGCCGGCTATTTCTACGCCTCTTTTGCCGGGCCGGGGCAACCGATCGCAGCCTCGGTGGCGCGCCGGAATTAAGGATTCGGCAAGAGGCCGGCCCCGTGTCTTCAGCGCTTCTTAAACCCTGTCGTTAATAGTGACCGTTCGACGAATTCCCGGGCGGGCAATGCTTCAGATCGGCGGCATCGTAGTTCTTTTCGCATGCGTGTTCGGCGGCTATCTGATGACCGGCGGCTCGCTGGGCGTCGTGTTCGAGGCGCTGCCGCACGAGATGCTGACCATCTTCGGCGCCGCGATCGCGGCGATGCTGATCGGCGGCTCGATGTATTCGCTCAAGAAGATCGCCGGCTCGCTGGGCAAGGTGATCTCCGGCCCGAGCTGGAAGCCGACGGATTATCGCGACCTTCTGTGCCTGCTGTTCCTGCTGACCAAGACGATGAAGTCCAAGGGCATGATCAGCCTGGAGGCGCATATCGAGAAGCCCGACGAATCCTCGATCTTCAAGCGCTATCCGAAGATCTGCAAAGACCATTTCGCGCTCGATTTCATCTGCGACACGCTGCGGATGATGACGATGAGCCTGGAAGACCCGCACCAGGTCGAGACCGCGATGGAAAAGCAGCTCGAAAAGCACCATCACGAGGCCCTGGTCGGCGCCAATGCGCTCACCACCATGTCGGACGGATTGCCGGCACTGGGCATCGTCGCCGCGGTGCTGGGCGTGATCAAGACCATGGGCGCGATCAGCGAGCCGCCGGAAGTGCTGGGCGGCATGATCGGCTCGGCGCTGGTCGGCACCTTCCTCGGCGTGTTCTTGGCCTATGGCATCGTCGGCCCGATGGGCGCGCGGCTGAAATCGATCGTCGATGAAGACGCGCAGTTCTATCACGTCATCCGCGATATCCTGGTGGCGCATCTGCATGGCAATGCGGCGCAGGTCAGCGTCGAGATCGGCCGCGGCAGTGTGCCGACCGAGGCACAGCCCTCCTTCGCCGAACTGGAAGAGGCGCTCAACACGATCCCGCCAGAAGGGGCCTAGGCGCGCGCCAGCTTCTCGCGCGCATCGGCCATCGCGACGAAGAACGTCGCCAGCGCACCCGCCATGATGCCCAGCGGCATGGCGTAGAACACGTCCATGTCCGTGCCGAACACGATGATGGCGGTCACGAAAATCCCGGTCACTTGCGCCACGTTCTTCGGCATCCCGCTACGTCCCCACGATAATGCGCAGAGGCTAGGAGATGGACGCGGCACGCGAAAGATCGTGGTGAAAAAAGCGTTAATTCAGCCGCCGAGGTCCTGCTTCTTCTGCAGGTATTCCTCGCGCTGGATCTCGCCCCTTGCATAGCGCTGCTCCAGCGTGCCCAGCGCGGCGGAGCGGCTGTCGCCCGGATGCCAGTCCCACGGGTGGTAGCCGTAGTAATAGCGCCGGCGGCCGAACAGCAGGCCGACCACGACAAGGATCACGATCAGGGTGCCGAAGCCGTGAAATCCCCAGAGGAAAAGGAACGGCCAGAACAGCAAGGCGTGCAGCATGGCGTTCTCCGAGCTTGACCCCCAGGATATGGGGAGGCGGTGCGAGAATTGCCAGATGCCGATGCACGGCGCTCCGGTCTGCTAAGGCCGGCAGGACTGCGCCGTCAGCCATCGCCGCGCGGCACGCGAGGCCGGGGCGCCGGGCGGCGGTTGCTCATCCGGCACGACGGCCACGCGGTAGTCGCGGTGCCGGCGATCCTGGGCGGTGCCTGTGGTAAGCGCGAGATGTGCACCGTCCGGCAGCGCCGCGAGCGTGTTGACCGAAACGTAGCCCGCGGTCGGCTCGCCAAAAACGCGTGTGTGCGGCCGGCCTTCGAACGCCATGGCGGTGAATTCGCCGGAGCTTGCCGTCCAGCGGTCGACGAGGACCGCGACAGGCGGGTTTGGATGAACAAGATCGTCCTTCGGCATCCAGGGAAAATCGGGCCGACCGGCGGTCAGGAAATATCCGTAAGGCGGATTTCCCAGAACCGGCACGAGACCGCTCAGCATTGGCCACATATTGCCGCCGCCATTCTTGCGCAGATCGACCATATAGCGGCAAGCGCCGGCGCGCCGAAGCGCATGCATGTTGGTTTGGAAATTCGCGATATAGGCCGCTATCGCCTTGTCGTCGCCGAAGAACTGCCGCACGCGGATATAGGCCGTGTGCCGGTCCAGCATGCGGAATTCCGGCGGCGGCACGGGATCGGGGTCGGTGTTGCCCACACGTTGGCGCGCCATATCTGCTTTCCATTCGTCCGCATCGATCAGAAACGTGTGCTTTTCGTGCAGCGCGGCGATGACGGAGCGGATGGCGGGATAGGCATTGCCCGCCGCGCCGGTCACACCGTGGAAGACGTGCGCCTCCAGCGCGGGCCAATCCACGGCATCGCGATTGATGTGCTTGGTCTTGAGGAGATCGATTGCGGTGCGCAACTCGACTTCGGCCGGGGACGGTGCGTCCTGCGCGGACGCTGCGGCTGCCGACACCAAGACAATGGTCAGAAGCGCGGCAAGCTTCATGTCCGGCGCTAGACGTCGAAGGTGACGCCCTGGGCCAGCGGCAGGGCGTCGGAGTAGTTGATGGTGGCGGTCTGGCGCCGCATATAGGCCTTCCAGGCGTCGGAGCCGGATTCGCGGCCGCCACCGGTCTCCTTCTCGCCGCCGAAGGCGCCGCCGATCTCGGCGCCGGACGGGCCGATATTCACATTGGCGATGCCGCAATCCGAGCCGGACGGGCTGAGGAAGCGCTCGGCCTCCTGCAGGTCGGTGGTGAAGATGCAGGACGACAGGCCCTGCGGCACCGCGTTATGCCGCGCCAGCGCGTCGGCGAAATCGGAATAGCGCATGACGTAGAGGATCGGCGCGAAGGTCTCGCGCGCCACGGTCGGCGTCTGCGCCGGCATCTCGGCGATGGCGGGATGGACGTAGGACGCGTCCGGATAGCGCTCCGCCAAGGCGCGGCCGCCGCCGGTGACGACGCCGCCTTCGGCCTTTGCGGCGGCCAAGGCGCGCGCCATCGCGTCGAGCGCCTGGGCATCGATCAGCGGGCCGACCAGCGTGCCCTGCGCCAAGGGATCGCCGATGGGAAGCCCAGCATAAGCCTTCTTCAGCGCCGGCACGAGCTGGTCGTAGACCGCGTCGTGGACGAAGAGGCGGCGCAGGCTGGTGCAGCGCTGCCCGGCGGTGCCGACCGCCGCGAACAGGATGGCGCGCAGCGCGAGGTCGAGCTTGGCCGACGGCGCCACGATCATCGCATTGTTGCCGCCGAGTTCGAGGATGGCCTTGCCGAAGCGCGCGGCGACGACCGGCGCCAACTCGCGGCCCATGCGGGTCGAGCCGGTGGCGCTGACCACGGGGATGCGCGCGTCCTTCGCCAGCGCTTCGCCGGCGTCGCGCAGCCCCAGCACGACCTGAGAAAGATGCGCGGGCGCGGCACCGAAGCGCTGCACCGCGCGTTCGAACAGCGCCTGCACCGCCAGCGCGGTGAGCGGCGTCTTCTCCGACGGTTTCCACAGCACGCTGTCGCCGCAGACCAGCGCCAGCGCCGCGTTCCACGCCCACACCGCGACGGGGAAGTTGAACGCCGAGATCACGGCGACGGGACCAGCCGGATGCCAGGTCTCCATCATGCGATGGCCGGGGCGCTCGGATGCGATGGTGAGGCCGTAGAGCTGGCGCGACAGGCCGACCGCGAAGTCGCAGATGTCGATCATCTCCTGCACTTCGCCCAGGCCCTCGGACAGGATCTTGCCCGCTTCCAGCGTGACCAGGCGGCCGAGCGCATCCTTGGCGGCGCGCAGCTCCTCGCCGAACAGCCGCACCAGCTCGCCGCGCCGCGGCGCCGGCACCTCGCGCCAGGCGCGGAACGCTTCGACGGCGTCCGCGATCTTGGCGTCGATGGCGCCCGGAGCGTCATAGGCCACGCGCCCGATCTGCGCGCCGTCGATCGGCGAGCGGACGATGTGATCGCCGGACGGCGTGATGCCGAAATGGGCGAGAATGTCGGTCATGGACGCTCCGTTGCCACGCGCTGCATGTCGGGAAGGGATTTGGCGACGAAGACCACGGCGTTGAACGCGACGATGGCGACCACCAGCACGCGCACCGCCAGCGGCCAGAACCGGCGCCCGGCGGCGCGGCTGCGGCCGGCGCTGCGCCAGATGCCGACGAGCTGCCACAGGACGAACAGATAGCCGAGCGCCGCAACGGTCGCGAGCGTCGCGACATAGGGCACGCCATGGCCGAAGCCCAGCCGGCGGGCCGCGATCACGACGGCAAGCTGCACGATCAGCGCCGGCACGAACAGCACGATGCCATTGATCCAGAACGACCGCGCCAGCGAATACTCTCCACGCCAATGCCGCACGACGAACCTCATCACATCCCCCTTCAGCGCTGCTCCCCGGCATAATAGCGGCCGAAGCGGTTGGCGAGGAAGTCTTCGAGACTTGCCTCTTCCTGCCGCACAAAGCCTTTTTGGGGCAGCTTGCCGTCGACCAGCATGTCGCACATGGCGCAGATGCCGGCGGCGGTGGTGACCTGGATGGCGCTCATCAGGACGCCTTTGCCAGTTTCGGCGCCGACCTGCTGGGCGTAGATCTTCCGGGCGTAGCTTTCCTGGGTCAGCCTTCCGTCGCGCCAGCCCGACACGGTGACGAAGATCAGCACCACGTCCTGGAAGGTGATCGGGATCGCGGTCTCCAGCACATCCTTCAGCACGTCGCGGCGCAGGCCCAGGCGCAGATCGCGCACCAGCATCTTGACGATGTCGCGGTGGCCGGGATAACGCACCGTCTTGTAGTTCAGGTTCTCGACCTTGCCCTCCAGCGTGTCGCACAGCGTGCCCAGCCCGCCCGAGGTGTTGAACGCCTCGTATTCGGTGCCATCGAGGGCGAATTCCTCCAACTCTTCGAGCGCCGGGACCTCGCCGCGATGGCCATCGCGGATCGACTCGCAAGGATTGCAATATTCGTTGATCAGCCCGTCGGTCGACCAGGTGAGATTGTATTTGAGCGCGCCGGTCGGGAACACCGGCAGCGCGCCGACGCGCATCTGCACCTCGCGCAGCGTGTCGAACTTCCGGGCGAGGTCGGCGGCGACGATGGAGATGAAGCCCGGCGCCAGGCCGCATTGCGGAATGAACGCCGTGTCGGCGCCCCTGGCGAGGGTCTTGATCGCGCGGGTGGATTCCACGTCCTCGGTGAGGTCGAGATAGTGCGCACCGGCGCGCTTGGCCGCTTCCGCGACCGTGGCGGTCAGGTGATAGGGGGTGGCGGAGAGCACGATGTCGTGGCCCGCGACAGTCTGCGCGAAGGCCTCGGCGTCGCCGATCGCGACCTGGCGCAGCGAGACGTTGCGGGCCGGCATATGCGACAGCGCGGCGGCGTCGCGGTCCGCGACGGTGACGTGATAGTCGCCGGTGGCCGCGAGGAATTCGGTGATCGCGACGCCGATCTTGCCGCCGCCGACCAGAAGAACCTTTTTCATCGATGCGCTCCCGCAAATCGCCGCTCAGTGTCGGCCGGCACGGCGCCGGACGGGAGACGGCGATGCGCCGGCGCTTGCCTTTGCTTCCGGCGAAACGCAGGGTATCCCGGCGAATCGACGTGCTTCGAGGCCCGCCTTGACGGGCGGGCACCTCAGCATGACGACCATCTCGGATGCGTCATCCTGAGGTGCGAACGAGCGAAGCGAGGGAGCCTCGAAGGATGCGCGACTCCGACATCCGGCTTCTTGCCCTGCTGCGCGCCAATGCACGGGAGCCGACCGCATCGCTGGCGCGCAAGCTGAACCTGGCGCGCTCGACGGTGCAGGAGCGCATCGCGCGGCTGGAGCGCGAGGGCACGATCAAGGGCTACACGGTGCGCCTGTCGGACGCGGCCGATGCGGCCAAGCTGCGCGCCGTGGTGATGATCGAGACCGATCCCAAGCGCGCCGACCGCGTCGCCGCCGAACTGAAGAAGATGCCCGAAGTGCGCTCGCTGGCGGCGGTGGCCGGGACCTTCGACCTCATCGCCACGGTGGAGACCGAGACCCCGGCGCGGATCGACGCCCTGCTCGACCGCATCGGCAAGACGGCCGGCGTGGCGCGGACGGTGTCGTCGATCGTGCTGAGCGAGAAGTTCGCACGCTAGTGTCGTGAATCGGAAGTTCATCCCATTTTGTCATCCGCCGCGAATGCGGCGGACCCAGGTGAAATCCTGCACAAACGGTGCAGACGTCACCTGGGTGGCCCGCTTTCGCGGGCCATGACAACCTTTTTTTGAATCGAACGAACTTCCGGTTCAGGACACTAGAACGGACTTGTTCTTCTCCGCGAAGCCGTTCGCCGCGAGAGCGAGCCGTTCGAACCGCCAAGCGCGATTCTCTTTTCCTCGGTTTCCGGCGGCTCGTGCACCATTTCCCGCCTGCGTCACATCCGGTACGCTGTTCCTCCGGGACGGGGGGATATGATGACGGATGTGTTCATCTCCTACAGCAGGAAGGACAAGCCCAAGGTCGTTGTCATCGCAGACGGACTCAGAAGCCTCGGCATTGCCGTCTGGATGGACGACCAGCTCAGATCGGGCGAACTCAGCTACGACAAGGCGACGGCGGACCAATTGCAGGCCGCGACGGCGGTTCTCGCCTGCTGGAGCCCGCAATCGATCGATTCTGAGTGGGCGCGGTCGGAAGCCGCCTTCGCGCGCGAGAATCGCAAGCTCATTGCCTGCTTTATCGAACCTTGCGTGCTTTTCCCACCGTTCAATCTGGTGCAGACCGAGGACCTTTCCGACTGGAAGGGAGAGGTCGAACACCCCCGCTGGCTCGCACTGATCGGAGCCCTGGCGGCCAAGCTCCGCCGGCCGCAGATCGAAAGCCTGTTGCGGGCGCGCATCACCAAAGACGAAGCGGCGCTGCTCGCTTATGCGCAGGCTTATCCCGATGAGTTGGAGGCGGCGAAGATATGGCGCGGATATGAGGATCGCCACCGCGCCGATTTCGATGCCGACCTGAGAGAAGCAACTGTCGCCGCCGCCGCCGCATCGGACGAGTTTCGGGATCGCCTGCAGGACGCCATCGCAGAAACGCGGCAGCGCTTCGAGACGTGGCTGGCGGCGTGCAAGAACGGCCCGGCGCAGCAGCCGCGGCCTTCACCTACCGCGGCGGTCAATGCGACCAACAACGATTCCGTGGGCCTGTCGGCTGCCCAGGCCCGCGTCAGCGTGCTCACCGCCGAGAACACCCGCATGCGCACGGAACGCAAGGCGACCGGCGCCAGGCTCGACGTCGCGGTGCGCGAAATCGAGGTGCTGAACGGCCGCCTGCGCGACGGAGCAGAGCGGCAGGATGTCCCGACGGAGGCGCGGCGACCGCTGCTGGCCATTGCGGCTCTTCTCGCGGGCGTGGCGGTCTTGGGCTGGCTCGTGGGTGTCGCCTCTGCCGAACGCGAAAAATCGGAGCCGCCGATCCAGATCGACGCGGCGACAGCGAACCAGATCGCCGCGCTGCGGCAGCAATTGACGCACGCACGCGGCGCCGGCTCGGACGTGTCCTCCATGATGGAGGACATCCTCAAGCAGACGAGCACCGTCAGCAAGGAACTCGACTGGCCGAAAACCGCCGTAACCGGCCTCAACTATGCCGACGAGGCGACCGACTGGAACGTCCCCGTTACGAACACACTGGCCAATCTCGGCGGCGGCGAAACGCCCATGACCTCACCGGTGGCGGAGCGCATCACGACCGCAGATCTCGTCGGCAAGGAGAGGGACTCGCTTCTGCTCGACGTCTGGGCCGGAGACGAGCCGCATAAAACCGTGCCGGGCGCCGTCCATGTATCGGGCGCCGGCGGCGGCGGCACCTTCAGCGACGCATTGCAAGGCAAATTCGTGGCGCTGCTCGGCGTCCTGACCAACGAAAACAAGGGCCAGCGGATCGTCATCTTCTGCCTGGGAGCCAGATGCTGGGAGTCCTACGATGCCCTGTTGCGTGCAGCCGCCGCGGGATACAAGAACCTGGCGTGGTATCGCGGCGGATTGGAAGCATGGGACGCCGCGAAATTGACGCGGCAGTCTCCGATCGGCGTCTATACGCTGGACTGAACGGATCAGCCGGAGTTGCGGGTGGTGAAACCCGCATCCGTCAGCGCCTTGCGGATTTCGGCGGCGTGGGTGCTGTCGCGCGCCTCGACCACCATGCCGAGATAGGCCGATTTGACCGGCGTGTCGGTCATCATGCGGTTGTGGCTGACTTCCAGGATGTTGCCGCCGGCGTCGCCGACCAGCGTGGCGATGCGCGCCAGCAGGCCCGGACGGTCCTCGATCTCGACTTCCAGCGACAGGATGCGGCCCTCGCGCGACAGGTCGCGCAGGATCACGTTCGACAGCAGCCGCATGTCGATATTGCCGCCCGACAGCACGATGCCGACATTGCGCCCGGCGAACAGTTTCTTGTTCTCCAGCACCGCGGCGAAGGCGGCGGCGGCGGCGCCCTCGACCACGGTCTTCTCGATCTCCAAGAGCGCCGCCAGCGCCTGCTCGATCTGCGCCTCGTCGACCAAGAGGATGTCCTTGACGTTGGCGCGCACGATCTCGCGCGTGATCCGGCCCGGCTCCTTGACCGCGATGCCCTCGGCGATGGTCTGGCCGGCGGAGGGCAGGTTGGCGCCGCTGAACGCGTCGTACATCGACGGATAGGCGCGGGTCTGCACGCCGTAGATTTCGATCGCGGGATTGATCGCCTTGGCGGCGATGGAGATGCCGGAGATCAGCCCGCCGCCGCCGATCGGCACCACCAGCACGTCCAGCGGCTCCTCTGCATCGGCCAGCATTTCGAGCGCGACGGTGCCCTGGCCCGCGATCACCTCCGCGTCGTCATAGGGATGGACGAAGGTCAGGCCCTGCTGCTCGGTGATGGTGCGGGCGCGGGCGAAGGATTCGCTCAAGGTCTCGCCTTCCAGGATCACGGTGGCGCCGAAATCCTTGGTGTGCTTGACCTTGGTGAAGGGCGTTCCTTGCGGCATCACGATGGTGGCGGGAATGCCCAGCCGGCCGGCATGATAGGCGACGCCCTGGGCGTGGTTGCCCGCGGACATCGCCGCGACGCCGCGCGCCCGCTGTTCGCCGCTCAGCGACAGCAGCTTGTTGAGCGCGCCGCGTTCCTTGAACGAGGCGGTGTATTGCAGGTTCTCGAACTTCAGGTGCACTTCGGCCCCGGCCATGCGCGAGAGCGTGTCGGAGTGGCGGGTCGGCGTGCGCTCGACCGCGCCGTGGATGGCGCGCGCGGCGGCGCGGACATGGTCGATGGTAATCGGGGCGGCGGTCTTGGCGTCCAACGCGTCACCTCACACAGGGATGGCGAGGGGAATAGCAACTTTGCCGGACAATTCAAATCTTGGCGGCGGCCGCCATCCGCGGGCCGGCCGGCCGCAACGAAACCCACGAGCCGCCATTCGCCGGGCTTTGGCGCTCGATCCATACATAGCCGGAGGCATTCCACGGCAGCACCGCACCCACCAGATTGTCGAGGACATAGTCGCCCTGGTCGGTCACCACCGTCAGCACGGCGTGGCGGTTGCCGCGCGGCGTGACGACGATCGCGATCCGCAAGGCGGATTCCGACAGCCCGAGCGCGATGAGATCCTTGCGCTTGGTCAGCGCGTAGTCTTCGCAATCGCCGTAGCCGTCGGTCGGAATCGTCCAGTATTCGGCGCGATCGTAATGGCGACGGTCGTCCTCCGGCCGGATCGAGTTGTTGACGCCGTCGTCGACCTCGCCGAGCATCTGCCAGAGGGCAGGCGTCATGGCGATGGTCGACGCCTCCCCCGGCCGGAACCGGCACTGATCGGCGAACCGCAGGCAGAAGCTCACATAGCCGAAGGGCTCGCCAGCCGCGCCGAAATCTGCCGCCATCGGCGTGGCCGGCGCCGGCACCGTCGACGTCCGGAGCGGCGGGGACAACGGCCCCGCCGGAATGCTGTCGACCATCATCGCCGCCGCGCGGCCGGACAGAGCGCCGGCCACGGCTATCACAAGGACGATCTTCGCGAGTGCCCGAACCATGGATCTCCGCCCGGTGTTTCGCGGGCGAGACTAGGGAGTGGGCGATTACGGGCTTCGTAAACTAAGCATCCGTAACATATACGTATTTTCGATGTATCCGGCGCCATCTGGATGGCGGTTTCCGACGGAGATTTTCCCATACCGGCGCGGAACGGGGTGATCCGCCCGAAGCGAAACCATTGCCGGTTGCCGTCATGCGAGCGGGCATTCGCGAGGCCGGCGGCGGTGCTTTGGTAGCAGCGGAGGGATTTGAACCCCCGACCAAGGGATTATGATTCCCCTGCTCTACCACTGAGCTACGCTGCCAAACCCGTCGCGGCCGGGCATGTAATGGGCGGGGTCTTGGCCTGTCAAGGCAAGCGGCCGCCGGCAGGATCGGGCGCGGCTTTCGTGGCAGGATGACGCCGCCATGGCGAGCCTGAAAGCCCGAAAACCGCCCAGATACGCCTTCGTCAAGCGCGTCGCGCTGCGGCTTCCGGGAACGCAGGAGGTCATCGACCGGCATGGGTTCTGGTTCAACATCGGCAAGAAGACGTTCGCGCTCTATGGAGGCAAGTCCGGCCGGTGGATCCTGCGGCTGCCCAAGCATCAGGTGGCGATGTTGGCGGAAGCGGCGCCCGACATCTTCGCGCCGATGCGCGCCGGCGCGCTGCTGTGGCTCTATGTCGACGTCGAAAAGCTGGGCGCCGAGGAAATGCGTGCCTATGTGACGGCGGCGTGGCGGTATACGGCGCCGAAGAAGCTGCAGGCGTCAATCGCGATGAAATAGCGCCTTTAGCTCGCCCTTGGCGCGTTCCAGCACCTTGCGGCGGCCGGCCGGCAGATTCTTGCCGGCGCGGTTGAGGTAGAAGGTCAGCATCGAGGCGGCGGAGCGGTACGGCGAGGATTTGCGCGCCGTGCTGTGTTCCGCGGAACGTTTGAGCGAACGCGCGATCGCCTTGGGATCGGACGCGGTGAAGACCTTGTCCTTCAACACCAGCGCATGGCTCTCGCGCGTGACGCGGCCGGACCAGCGCCTGGGGGTCTTCTTTTTGTTTTTGGCTCTTGTCTTCGTCGCCATGGATGGAAAACGCCGCGAGACGGGTCGCGTTCCGCGATGGCGGCCTACGCCGCCGCGAGCACCTGCGGCGCCGCCTTGGCGATCCAGCCGCCGCCCAGCACGCGGCTGCCGTCGCGCTCGTAGAAGACGCAGGCCTGGCCGGGCGCGATGCTGTCCTCCGGCGCCAGCAGCTCGACGGCGGCGCCGCCGTCCAGCGGCGTGACGCGCGCGGCCACCGGCGGCCGCATGGAACGAACCTTCACCGCGCAGTCGAACGGCGTGCGCAGATCGGCCAGCCAGTTGACCTCTCGGACGGCGATGGCGCGCGTCGCCAGCGCGGCACGCGGTCCGACCACGACGCGGGCATTGGCGGCATCGAGCGCGACGACGAACAAGGGCTCCTCGTTGCCGGACAAGCCCAGGCCCTTGCGCTGGCCGACGGTGAAATGGATCACGCCGTCATGGCGGCCCACCACCGCACCGGCAAGATCGACGATCTCGCCGGGCTTCGCGGCATCGGGCTTCAGCCTTTCGACGATGTTCGTGTACTTGCCGTCGGGCACGAAGCAGATGTCCTGGCTGTCCGGCTTGTCGGCGGTGAGCAGGCCCAGCTCGCTCGCCAGCGCGCGCACGTCGCGCTTTGCCATGCCGCCCAGCGGAAAGCGCAGATAGTCGAGCTGCGCCACGGTGGTGGCGAAGAGGAAATAGCTCTGGTCGCGCGCGGCATCGGCGGCGCGGTGCAGCTGCGGCCCGTCCGGCCCCTCGACGCGCTGGACATAGTGCCCGGTGGCCAGCGCCGCGGCGCCCAGCTCCCGCGCCGTGTCCATGAGGTCGGCAAACTTCACCCGCTCGTTGCAGCGCACGCAGGGGATCGGCGTCTCGCCCCGCGCATAGGAGGCGGCGAAGTCCGCGACCACGCGATCCTTGAAGCGCTGCTCGTAGTCGAGGACGTAATGGGCAATGCCCAGCGCCTCGGCGACGCGCCGGGCGTCGTGGATGTCCTGCCCGGCGCAGCAGGCGCCCTTCCGCTTGGCGGCGCCCGCATCGTAGAGCTGCAGCGTCACGCCCACGACCTCGTAGCCCGCGCGCTGCAGCAGCGCGGCGGTCACCGACGAGTCCACGCCGCCCGACATGGCGGCCACGACACGCGATCCCTTGGGCAGGTTCAGGTCCATGCGCGGGGCTATAATCCCCGAGGCGCCACGCCGCAAGCTCAGGTCGACGGCAGGTAGTTCAGCAGGGACACCTGGTTGAGCTGCGCGGTCACCTGCAGCGCCGCTTCCAGCGCGACCTGATTCTGGTTGAGCTGGGTGATCGCGGTCGGCATGTCGACGTCTTCGAGGTTCGACACGAAGCCCTTGTACAGCGTCGACAGCGAGGTCTGGCTGTCCGAGGCGTCCTGGAGCTGGTTGTAGACGAAGCCGTTGCCGGCCGCCGCGGTGTTGATCGTCGCCGCGCCGGCGATCGCGGTCGGCAGTTCGCCGGTGAGGAAATCGTTCTGCGCCTGCGTCATCGTCTGGGTGCCGGTGAAATTGCCGTCCGGGCCGGCGTCGAAGCCGGCGATGTCCTTGAGCGTCTGCATCAGCCCGGTGCCGACGTCGGAGGCGAGCACGCCGACCTGCACGCTCTGCCCGTCGCCGACCTGCACGCTCTTCTTCATCGTGCCGTTGGAGAACGCGGCCGAGGCCGAGGGCAGCGCCGCCAGCTGCGACAGCGAGGTCGCATTGAGCGGCGGCGTGTTGTCCTTGTCGCCGCCATACAGGTAGTTGCCGTTGGAATCCTGGCTGTTCAGGATCTGGCTGGCCTGGTCGAAGATGCCCTGCGCCGTCGCCATCAGCGTCGAGCCGTCGCCGTTCGCCACCGCCTGGGTCATCGCGTCGCGCAACTGGTTGGCGAGATCGGACAACGAGCTGAGCTGGGTGTCCTGCAGGTCCGCCTGGTTCACCGCCAGCGTCGTGTTGGCCTGATAGGCGCCGGCCTTGTTCGCCGCGGTGCGCGCCGATTCCAGCAGCGCCGCCTTGTCGCCGAGGCCGGCATAGTCGGTGGAGACCTTGCCGCTGGCGACCTGCGCCTGGGTCTTGTCGAGCTGCGCCGAGGCGGACTGGATCTGCGAGAGCAGGAATTGGGACTGGCCGGCGGTGGAGGCGCGTTCGATGCTCATGGTTCGCTCTATTGTATTTGCAACAGGGTGTCGAACAGCTGGTCCACCACCGTCAGCATGCGGGCGCCGGCGGAATAGGCCTGCTGGTAGCTCATCATGTGGGTCAATTCCTCGTCGAGGTTGACCCCGGAATTGGCGGAGAGCCGCGTCTGCGCTTCCTGCAGGCGGTCGTCCTGCGTGGTCTGCGACGCGGTGGCGGCGCTGCTGCGGGTCGCCACGTCCTGGTAGAACGCGGCGGCGTAGTCGCTGAGCGAGGCCGTCACCGCTGCCATGCCGCCGGCCTTGGCGAAGCTCTGCGTCGCCGAGCCCACCGCCTGCAGCGCCTGGATGCCGGAATTGTCGCCATGGCCGACGATGGAGTCGCCGGCGGCCGTGGCGGCGTCGATCTGCGGCTTGGCGAACGCCAGGGTCTGCGGCGAAGCGACCACGGCGGGATTCACCGCGAAGCTCTGCGCCTGCATCGCGGCCTGGTTGGCGCCGAGGCCGAAGAGCTGGGTGAAGCTCATGCCGGTGGTGCCGCGCTGGGTCGTGTCGCTGGTGACGTTCAGCGTGTCGTTGGCGGCGGCGGCGGACTGGGTGGTGCCGATCGAGCCGTCGGGGTTCAGCGTGAAGGTGGCGGCGCCGCCCATCGCGGTGTTCAGCGCGGTGACGATATTGCCGACGGTCATGCCGGCCGTCAGCGTGACGGTGGCGCTGCGCGCGACGTCGCCGTTCGGGCCCTTGAGCTGCAGGCCGATCTGGCTGCCGGCGGCGAAGTTGCCGGCATCGCTCGCCGACAGGCCGGTCGACAGGATCGACGGCGCGGCGGAGCGGAACAAATCGTTGAGGCCGAAGAACTGCGAGAAGCCGGAGCCGCCGCGACTGGCGGGCGTCGTCGCGTCGTCCTGCACCACCACGCCGTTGCCGCCCGCGGCGGAGACGCTGAGCACGCCGTCGGCGAAGCTGGCGGTGCCGTTGGCGCCCAGCGCGGTGTTGAGCGCCGTCGTGAAGCCGCCGACGGTATTGGCGAAGCTCGTCGCCGGATTGCCGTTCACCGAGATGGTCTGCGCGTCGAAATCCACGTCGATGCGGCTGACCATCGTGCCGCTGGAATCGGCCACGGCGACGGTGGTCTTGCCGGTGAAATTGAGCGCGTCGGTGGCGGTCAGGCCGGTGTTGCGCCCGGTCAGCGCGGCCGGCGGCGGGAAGGAGGTGTTGGCGTTGTTCGCCTGGTTGTAGGCAAGCGCGGTGGTGCGCGCGAGATTGCCGGCCTCCTGACCCAGATCCGCCAGCGTGCCGTCGCGCATGTCGAGCAGGCCCTTGAGCTGGCCGGAGGCGAGGTGCGAGTCGAAATTCTGCGGCGGCGCGATGCCGACGCCGGAGGCGGGATTCACGTCCTGGATCGAGATCGCGTTGTAGCTGCCATTGTTGGCGCCGCCCGAATAGGAAAGCTGGGCATAGGAATCGCCGACCAGGTTCACGCCGTCCTCGGTCGACACCACGGTGCGGCCATCGGGCAGGTCGGTGGTGCGGATGCCGACCACCTGGGAGAGATTCTGCAGCGCGACGTCGCGCTGGTCGAGCAGCGCCGAGGAATCGTCGCCCGTGGCGGCCGCGGCCTTCACCTGGGTGTTGAGGTCGTAGACCTGCTTGATCAGCGCGTTGACGCTGCCGACCGCGGTGACGACCTGCTGGTCGACCTGGCTGCGCAGCGAGGATATCTGGGACGACAGGCCCGACAGCGTGCCGGCGAGATTCTGGAACGCGTTCAGCGAAGCGAGCTGGCTGGTCGAGGAGGTCGGGCTGAGCGCCGCCTGGCCGAGCGCCGACGAGACCGCGGTCAGCTGTGCCGTCAGGCTGGTGTTGTCGCCGGGCTGGCCGAGCACGCCGCTGAGCTGGCTGAAGATGCCGGCCTGGGTGTCGTAGCGCGCCGAGCTCGACGAGGCCGACAGCGTCTCCGCCGTCAGAAACTTGTCGGTGATGCGCTGGATGTCGGAGACGCCGACGCCGCCGAGCTGGCCGCCGGCGCTCAGCGTCTGCTCATTGACGACGCGGCGCGCATAGCCCTGGGTGTTGAGGTTCGCAACGTTGTTCGAGACCACCCGCAACGCGGTGGAGTTGGTCTGAAGCGCACTGAGCGCCGCCGCTGCGATTCCGTTCAGGCTCAAGCGAATAATCCGTCGGATGCCTTGCCGCGGAAGAGCGGGTCGCAAGCCCCGTGCCATGCGCGTTCAGGGCTTTTCGCGGGATTTGCCGGCACGGCCGGGCAATCGCGGCCGCCGCACGCGGCAGAGTTTGCCGCTCGCGGCACTTCATGCCCGGCGCGGCGGCGCGCGAAAATTCCGGCCGCAGAGATAAAGCGCGTTGCGGCACGCGAAAGATCTGGTCCGGCTCTTGCTACCGAAGCCTTGCGGAAACATGCGGACATGGCATTGGTCACCTCCATCGCAGCGAATAATGTGACGAACGGCGCGACGCCGGCCCAGGCGGGCGGCGCGGCGGCGAACGCGTCCGCGGACGACGATCCGTTCGCCGCGATGCTGGATGAGATCGCGCAGGGTGCCCGCAACGACGGCGCCCGCAACGACAAGGCCGTCGTCGCGACGCCCGACAATGCAGGCAGCGATGCGGCGGCCACCGCAGGGTCGGCCGCAGCCGGCGATGCCGCGCCCGCCACGCCGTCGGAGGCCGCCAGTTCGGCGCCAGGCGCGCCGGTCGCGGACGCCATGATGGCGCAACTCCTGGCGGCGCAGCAGGTCGCGGCGCGACAGACACTAGTAGGCGCGACAATGCCGCCGCCCGATACGGGCGGCGATAACGCGGCGCCGGATCTGCCGGACGATGCCGGTGCGCCGCAGTCCGGGGCGCCCGCGCAGGCAGATGTCGCGCCCCGCGGACCGGCCCGTCCGGCAGCCGGCGCACGGCCCGCGCGCGGCCATGACGGCGCCCGCACCGCCAAGCCTTCGCACGACGACGTGCCGCAACAGGTTGCCGACGCCGCAGCGCCCGCGGCCGATCCGGCGCAGGTCCCGGCAACGACCGTCGCAGCCGCCGCGGCCGGCGCCCGGGACGATACCGCTTCGCTTCCCGTCACGAACGCGACCGCCGCGTCCGTCGCGCGGGGCGGCGGGACCGTGAAACCTGGAAAGACGCCGGCTGCGGCTGCGCCGGGCGACAGCACGACGACGCAGGCCAGGGACTCGACCGCTGCCGCGCTGGCCGAACTCGGCGACGCGGCACGCCGCGATTTCGACAGCGCGCCGTCCGCGCGTGCGCCGGCGCCGCACACCGATCCGGCCAAGCCGGACACTGGCGGCAAATCGCCGGCGAAGCAGCCCGACGCGACAGCGGCAACCGCGGCGCCACCCGCGACGCCGCCGCCGTCCAATCCGGCCCAGGCCGCCGCCGCGGCGCCGGCGCATGTCCAGCCCGCGCCGCCGCTGCCCGCTCCGGCGGTCAATATCGCTGCCGCGGCAAACGCGACGCCCGCGCCATCCACCCTGCCGACGACGTCGCCGGCGCTGGCAGCCCAGCTCCACGTCTCGCAGCCGGCAGCGCCGGATGTCGGTGCGCTGGCGGTCAGCATCGCTGCCAGATCGCAGGACGGCACGCATCATTTCGACATCCGGCTCGACCCGGCGGAACTCGGCCGCGTCGAGGTCCGCCTGACGGTCGACGACGCCGGCAAGGCGCAGGCCACGCTCTCGGTCGAGAAGCCGCAGACGCTGGAACTGCTGCAGAAGGATTCGTCGCATCTCGAACGCGCGCTGAAGGATGCGGGCCTCGACCTTACGCAGAACGGCCTCAACTTCTCGCTCAAGGGCCAGCAACAGCAGGCCGATTCCGGCACGCCGTTCTCGCGCGGGCGCAGCCTCGCGGCGCGCGCCGTCGCCGGCATCGACGAAGCCCTTCCCGTCCTTTCCGCGAGCGGGGCGCCGGCCGGCGACACCCGTCTCGACATCCGCGTCTAGAGGTAAGCCATGACCGCTCCCGTCACGTCCACCACGCCTCCCGCAGCGGCGGCGCAGCCCCAGACCGCGCAGCAGCAGCTCGCCGGCAATTTCGACACCTTCCTGACCCTGCTGACGACGCAGCTGCAGAACCAGGATCCGCTGAGCCCGATGGACTCCAACACGTTCACCCAGCAGCTGGTCGAGTACAGCCAGGTCGAGCAGCAGATCGACACCAACGACAACCTGAAATCCCTCATCACCCAGGGCTCGGCAACCACCGGCGCCTATGCGGTATCCTATCTCGGCAAGGCGGTGACGGTCAGCAACGGCCAGGCGCCGCTCGCCAGCGGACAGGCGATCTGGGCCTACGACCTCGGCGCCGCGTCGACGCAGACCCAGCTCACCGTCACCGATACCAACGGCAACGTCGTCTACACCGGCGCGGGCGAGACCGGCGCGGGCGCCCATGCCTTCAACTGGGACGGCAAGGACACCGGCGGCACGCAGCTCGCCGACGGCACCTACAAGCTGACCGTCACCGCGACCGCGGCCGACGGCTCCGCCGTCTCGTCCGTCGTCACCAGCACCGGCGTGGTGAGCGAGGTCGACATGACCGGCGCCTCGCCCATGCTGATGGTCGGGCCGATGTCGGTGTCGCTTACCGACATCGCCGGCGTGCAGACCCTTTGATGTGAACCCGCGCCCGAGAAGCGGGTGCCCCCAATCCGGCCGGCAGCGCGAAGCGCCCACGGCCTTCGAGGAAAGAACAGACAATGAGTCTCTATGGCGCAATGATGATCGGCGTCGCGGGTCTGGATGCAAACAGCCGCGCCTTAAGCGTTTCATCGTCCAACATCGCGAACGTGAACACCGTCGGCTACAAGGCCAGCGGCAACGCGTTCTCCACCCTGCTGGCCTCGGCCGTCGGCTCGGGCGACGTCTCGCAGGCCGGCGTGACCGCCAACCAGGCGCAGCTCGTCACCGAACAGGGCGGCATCACCTCCACCCAGTCGGCGACCGACCTGGCGCTGTCGGGCAACGGCTTCTTCGTCGTCAGCGCGTCGCCGGGCGCCGGCGCCAGCCAGCTGCTCTACACCCGCGCCGGCAATTTCACGCCGGATGCCGACGGCAATCTGCAGAACGCAGCGGGCCTCTATCTGCAGGGCTGGCCGCTGTCCGCGGACGGCTCGGTGCCGACCGACCGCAACGACCTGACCGACATCAACGTCAACAACCTGGCCGGCAAGGCGGAGCAGACGACCTCGATGTCGATCCAGGCCAATCTGCAGGCGAGCACGGCGGCGGTCACGCCCTACACCCCCGGCGACATGGCGTCGGGCGCGGCCAAGCCGGCGTTCCAGCGCACCATCAACGTCTATGACAGCCAGGGCGGCGCGCAGCCGCTGCAGGTCTCCTATCTGAAGACCGGCGCCAACACCTGGGCCTATGAAGTCACCTATCAGGGCGCCGGCTCCAATATCGGCAGCCCGCCCAACAACATGATCGCATCGGGCTCGATGAGCTTCAACGCCGACGGCACGCTGCAGACGGCGAACACGTCTTCGGCGACGCCGACCGGCTCGATCAACGTCACCATCCCGTGGTCGCCGGGAACGTCGGGCCTCAACCCGCAGTCGATCTCGATCAACATGGGAACGGTCGGCAGCTCGGACGGCATCACCCAGTTCGACAATCCGTCGGCGCTGGTGTCGTCGAACGTCGACGGCGCGCTGTTCGGCTCGGTATCGGGCGTGTCGATCGATTCGGACGGCTTCGTCACGGCGCAGTTCTCCAACGGCCTGTCGCAGAAGGTGTTCAAGATCCCGGTCGCGACCTTCGCCAATCCGGACGGATTGTCGGCGGTGTCGGGCAACGCCTATGCGGCGTCGAGCGACTCGGGCACGCCCACGATCGGCGAGGCCAATCTCGGCGGCGCGGGCGTCATCCAGTCCAAGGCGCTGGAAGGTTCCACGGTGGATCTGGCCAACGAGTTCACCAACCTGATCACGACGCAGCGCGCCTATTCGGCGTCGGCCCGCATCGTGACCACGGCGGACCAGATGCTCCAGACGCTGGAGCAAATCCAGTAATGGCGGCGAAACCCGCCTGCGCCGCATCACGCCGCGCGGCGCAGGCGGCATCGAATGCATCGCGTTGGAGAGATAATCGTACGACTTCGTTTACCACGCCCCTTTGCCCTTTCTTAGAGCCAAGAAGGTTAGCTTGCGGGTCGGTAATGAAGTTGGGAGACCAGAACACATGGTCGAGGAACGAAAAGGTCGCGTAAGCTACGTCATCGGGCCGGATGGCAGCCCGCTGACGCTTGCCGACCTTCCGCCGCCGGGAACGCGCCGCTGGGTGATCCGGCGCAAGGCCGAGGTCGTGGCCGCGGTGCGCGGCGGACTTCTGAGCCTGGACGACGCCTGCAAGCGCTACACGCTGACGGTGGAGGAGTTCCTCGCCTGGCAGCGCGCCATCGACCGCTTCGGCATGCCCGGTCTGCGCGCCACGCGGGTCCAGCAGTACAGGAACTAGCGCGGGGCGAATAGCGAGTAGCGAACAGAGGCACATGACGGCAAAGGTTATCGAATCCCTACTCGCCACTCGCTACTCGCCATTCGCTCACCGTTAAGGCCGCCTTTACCCTGAGCACGGCAATGTTTGCCTAGCAGAGCGCGCACGGGTCTTTCCCGCCGCGCCGTCATGCGGAGGGCGGGCATTGCCGGAATTTGTCAAAGCGATCGGCGCGGCGCGGTTCGGCGTCATGGCGGGCGTTGCCGCTGCGCTCACGGCCTTCTTCCTCTACGTCGCCGGCGCGGTCACCGAGCCGGCCAAATCGGTCCTGTTCTCGGGCCTCGACCCGCGCGACGCGACGGCGGTCACCGCCAAGCTCGACGCGATGGCGGAGAAATACGAGATCAAGGGCGACGGCGGCACCATCCTGGTCCCCAGCGACGACGTCACCAAGCTGCGCATGACGCTGGCGGCCGACAACCTGCCTTCGGCCGGTGTCGGCTACGAGATCTTCGACAAGTCCGACAGCTTCGGCACCACCGCCTTCGTGCAGTCGATCAACAAGCTGCGCGCCCTCGAAGGCGAGCTCGCCCGCTCGATCCAGACCATCGAGGGCGTCGACGCGGTGCGCGTCCACCTCGTCATCCCCGAGCACCAGATCTTCAGCCAGACCAACGATTCGCCGAGCGCTTCGGTCGTGCTCAAGACCCGCGGCGTGATCGGCCGCGGCCAGGTCCAGGCGATCCAGCATCTCGTCGCCGCCGCGGTCGCGGCGCTGTCGCCGGAGCGCGTCGCCATCGTCGACGACAAGGGCAATCTGCTGGCCGGCGGCGACGACAAGAGCGGGCCGGGCGCGCTGGCCGTCGGCGAGACCAACGACACCACCGATTTCGAGGAGCGCCTGCGCCAGCGCGTCGAATCGATGGTCACCAGCGTGGTCGGCCCCGGCCATGTCCGCGTCCAGGTCACCGCCGACATGGACTACAAGCACGAGAACACGGTCGCCGAGCACTACAATCCCGACAGCAAGGTGCTGCGCTCGACCCAGACCGTCGAATCCAACAACACCGACAGCAACGGCACCGGCGCCGCCGCGGTCTCGGTCGGCAGCGCGCTGCCGGGCGCGACCCCCGCGCCGGCCGGCGACGGCACCAAGTCCAACGCCACCCGCACCGAAGAGACCAACAATTACGAGATCGACCGCACCACCACCACCAGCACGATCGACGGCGGCCAGCTCAAGCGGCTGTCGGTCGCCGTGGTGGTCGACGGCAGCCAGGCCGCCGGCGGCAAATACGTCCCCCGCACCCCGGCCGAGATGAAGCAGATCGCCGACCTGGTGAGGTCCGCCATCGGCTTCGACGCCCAGCGCGGCGACCTCGTGCAGGTCGACAACATGGAATTCGCGCGGCTCGACGACGGCATGGCGACCGCCGCGCCGGCGCCGCCGCCGCTCGGCCTCGACGGCACCGAATGGTTCAAGATCATCGAGGTCGCGATCCTGTCGCTGGCCGCCATCGTGCTGGGCTTCTTCGTCGGCCGCCCGCTGATCGCCCGCATGTTCGCGCCCAACAGTCCTGCGCCCGTCCCGGTCCAGGCCGGATCGGTCGTCGCCGGCGCGTTGCCCGCACCCATCGGCGCGTCCGAGACACAGGCCGCCGGCACCCCGGCGCTGGCCGGGCCTTCGCGTCCGGCGATCGACATCTCGCAGATCGAGGGGCACGTCCGCGAATCCTCCATCAAGAAGGTCGGCGAGGTCGTCAACGCCCACCCCGACGAAGCGCTGGCGATCATCCGCACCTGGCTCCACGAACCGGCATAGAAACCCATGGCCCCCCGCACCAAATCCGGCACCAAGGAAGACATCCGCCAGCTCACGGGCGCGGAACGCTCGGCGATCATCATGCTGTCGCTCGGCGAAGAGCACAGCGCGAAGATCTGGCAGCTGATGGACGAGGACGAGGTCAAGGAAGTTTCCCAGGTCATGTCGACCCTGGGCACGGTGAGCGCCAGCCTGGTCGAGAAGCTGCTGGTCGACTTCGTGTCGCAGATGTCCGGCACCGGCTCGCTGATGGGCTCCTACGAATCCACCGAGCGCCTGCTCACCCGGATGATGCCGGAAGATAAAGTCGCGCAGATCATGGAGGAGATCCGCGGGCCCGCCGGCCGCACGATGTGGGACAAGCTCGCCAATGTGAACGAGACGGTGCTGGCGAACTACCTCAAGAACGAATATCCGCAGACCGTCTCCGTCGTGCTCTCCAAGATCAAGCCCGAGCATGCCGCGCGCGTGCTCGCCGCCCTGCCGGAAGAGTTCGCGCTGGAAGTGGTGCAGCGCATGCTGCGCATGGAGGCGGTGCCCAAGGACATCCTCGACAAGGTCGAGCAGGACGCTGCGCACCGAGTTCATGTCCAACCTCGCCCGCACCGCCAAGCGCGACGCGCACGAGCAGATGGCCGAGATTTTCAACAATTTCGACCGCCAGACCGAGAGCCGCTTCGTCACCGCGCTGGAAGAGCGTTCGCGCGACAGCGCCGAGCGCATCAAGGCGCTGATGTTCACCTTCGAGGACCTCGGCAAGCTCGATCCCGGCTCGATCCAGACGCTGCTGCGGCACGTCGAGAAGGACAAGCTGGGCCTCGCGCTCAAGGGCTCGACCGACACGCTGCGCGACGTGTTCTTCTCCAACATGTCGGAGCGCGCCGGCAAGATCCTGCGCGAGGACATGGAAGCGATGGGCCCGGTGCGCCTGAAGGACGTCGACGAGGCGCAGATGCGCATGGTCAATGTCGCCAAGGACCTCGCCAACAAGGGCGAGATCATGATCGCGACCGGCCAGGGCGAAGACGAGCTGGTGTACTGATGAAACCCGCCAGCAAATACACCTTCGATACCGAGTTCCGCCCCGAGGGCGACCTCGTCTCCAACGCCGCGCGTGCCCGCCAGAAGAAGGCGTATACGGTGGAGGAGATCGACACGCTCTCCGCCCGCGCCCGCGACCAGGGCCTCAAGGCCGGCCAGGTCCGCGCCGCCGAGGCGCAGGCCGCCGAGATGGCGCAGCTCGTCACGGTCCTGCGCGAGATCGTCACGCGCTCGGGCCGGGCCACGCTGGCGGTGCGCGAGGAAGCCGCGATGCTGGCGCTCGCCGTCGCCCGCCGGCTGGCCGGCGCCGCGCTCGACGCGCTGCCTTCGGCCGATGTCGAGGAGGCGCTGCGCCATGTCCTGCACCAGGCGGTGGGCGAGCCGCGCATCGTGCTGCATGCCAGCCCGAAAGTCGCCGACCTCCTGAAGCCGCGCCTGGCCGAGATCGCGCACGAGGAAGGCTTCGACGGCCGCGTCATCGTCTCGGGCGAAGCGGCGATGCAGGGCGCGGACTGCCGCATCGAATGGCGCGGCGGCGGCACCGAACGCTCCGAAGACGCGATCGCGGCGGCCATCGCCGACCTCATCGCGCGCCGCTTTTCCAATCCGTCGTCAGCAGAGGACTAAGTCATGGCCGCCAGCGACAATATCGACCTGCCCGATCTGGGACATGAAGACCGGCCGGGCGCCAGCCCCGCCCTGCTGACCAACGACGCGCAGCACGAGGCGGAGATCAAGCACTCCGCCCAGGACCTCGAAGCGGTGTTCGACGTGCCCGTGACGGTCAGCGCCGTGCTGGGCAAGTCGTCGATGGAGGTCAGCCAGCTCCTCAAGCTCGGCAAGGGCACCGTGGTCGAGCTCGACCGCAAGGTCGGCGAGGCGATCGACATCTACGTCAACGACCGGCTGGTCGCGCGCGGCGAGGTCGTGCTGGTCGAGGACAGGCTGGGCGTCACCATGACGGAAATCATCAAGGCCGGACAGAACTAAGGAACGATCCCATGAGACTCCTCATCGTCGGCCAGCTCCAGGGCCAACTCACCACCGCCACCAAGATCGCGATGGACCGCGGCGCCAAGGTCACCCACGCCATCGACATCGAGCAGGCGCTCGCGAGCCTGCGCGGCGGCAAGGGCGCCGACCTGGTGCTGTGCGACGTCAAATGCGATATCGGACTGCTGGTGCGCGGGCTGTCGACCGAGCGCATCTGCACCCCGGTGGTCGCCTGCGGCATCAACACCGACGCGCGCAGCGCGGTCGACGCGATCCGCGCCGGCGCCAAGGAATACCTGCCGCTGCCGCCCGATCCCGAGCTGATCGCCGCCGTCCTCGCCGCCGTGGCGGACGAGAGCCACCAGATGATCTTCGAGGACGCGGCGATGGAGTCCGTCATCGCCCTGGCCGACCAGGTCGCGCCGAGCGAGGCGTCGATCCTGATCACCGGCGAGAGCGGCACCGGCAAGGAGGTCATGTCGCGCTACATCCACCGCAAGTCGCAGCGGGCCGACAAGCCGTTCATCTCGGTCAACTGCGCCGCCATTCCGGAGAACCTGCTGGAGTCCGAACTGTTCGGCCACGAGAAAGGCGCCTTCACCGGCGCCATCGCGCGGCGCATCGGCAAGTTCGAGGAAGCCAATGGCGGCTCGCTGCTGCTGGACGAAATCAGCGAGATGGACGCGCGCCTGCAGGCCAAGCTGCTGCGCGCCATCCAGGAGCGCGAGATCGACCGCGTCGGCGGCCTCAAGCCGGTCAAGGTCGACATCCGCATCATCGCCACCTCGAACCGCGACCTCGCCGAGGCGGTCAAGCACGGCACGTTCCGCGAGGATCTTCTCTACCGGCTCAACGTCGTGAACCTGCGCCTGCCGCCGCTGCGCGAGCGGCCGCGGGACATCCAAGCGCTGGCCCGCCATTTCGCGCACAAATACGCGCAGGCCAACGGCGTGCCCTACCGTCCGATCGCGCCGGTCACCGAGCGGCTGCTGTCCGGCCATCCCTGGCGCGGCAATGTCCGCGAGCTCGAGAACACCATCCACCGCGCCGTGCTGCTGGCGTCGGGTCCCGACATCCAGCCCGAAGCAATCCGGTTGCCGGACGGCACCCAGGTCAACCACGCCCGCGCCGGCGACCTGCCCGCGCCGGTGCAGGCGGCGGTCAACAACGCCGTGGCGGTGACGCGCGGGCTGGTCGGACGCACGGTGGCCGATGTCGAGCGCGACCTGATCCTCGATACGCTCGATCACTGCTTGGGCAACCGCACCCATGCGGCGAACATCCTCGGCATCTCGATCCGCACCCTGCGCAACAAGCTGCGCGAATACAGCCAGTCCGGTCTTGCGATCCCCAACCACGGCGAACAACGCGTGGCGAACGGATGACTTCCACAATGCCCGGCACGTCCACTTCACCTTCCCAGCATGGGGAGGTCGACGCGCGAAGCGCGTCGGGTGGGGGACCGCCCACCTCCTCACATACTTCCCCACCCGAAAAATCGCGCCGCGATTTTTCGACCTCCCCATGCTGGGGAGGTGATCGATGACTGACGCACCCGCCACCACGGCGCCTGCTTCGGGGTTCGGGTTCAATCTCGGCACGCTGCTCGACATCGTCCGGCGCAGCGATGCGGCGCTGGCCATCGGCATCATGGCGATCCTCGTCGTGCTGCTGCTGCCGCTGCCGCCCTGGCTGCTGGACGTCGCGCTGGCGCTGTCGCTGTCGTTCTCGATCCTGATCCTGATGACGGCGGTGTTCATCAGGCGGCCGCTGGAGTTCAGCTCCTTCCCGACCATCCTTCTCATCACCACCATGCTGCGGCTGGCGCTGAACCTGGCGTCGACACGCCTGATCCTGGGCCATGGCAATGAGGGCACCGACGCCTCCGGCTATGTGATCCAGGCCTTCGGCAAGCTGATCATGGGCGGCAATTTCGTCATCGGCATCATCGTGTTCGCCATCCTGGTGATCGTGAACTTCATCGTCATCACCAAGGGCTCGGGCCGCATCGCCGAAGTCGCGGCGCGCTTCAGCCTGGACGCGATGCCCGGCAAGCAGATGGCGGTCGACGCCGACCTCTCCGCCGGCCTGATCGAGGAGAAGGAGGCCAAGCGCCGCCGCAAGGACCTCGAAGCCGAGAGCAATTTCTTCGGCGCCATGGACGGTGCCAGCAAGTTCGTGCGCGGCGACGCCATCGCCGGCCTGATGATCGTGGCGATCAACGTGGTCGGCGGCATCATCATCGCGGTGGCGCAGAAGGGGATGAGCTTCGTCGACGCCTCCTCCACCTTCACCCTGCTCACGGTCGGCGACGGCCTGGTCAGCCAGATGCCGGCGCTGATCGTCTCGACCGCGGCGGGCCTGATGGTGTCCAAGGCCGGCGTCGAAGGCTCGACCGACAAGGCGCTGATCAACCAGCTCTCGTTCTATCCGCAGGCGCTCGGCATGGCGGCCGCGGTGATGGGCATCGTCGCGCTGCTGCCCGGCATGCCGACGCTGGTGTTCGCCGGCCTGTCGGCGGCGACCGGCGGCCTCGCCTGGATGGCCTATAAGAAGAAGGACGCCAGCGAAGCGGTCGAACGCGCCGAGCTGGAAAAGACCAAGACCGAGGACAAGACCAAGGAGGAGCCCATCGCCACCGCGCTGGCGCTCGACCTTCTGCGCATCGAGCTGGGCTACGGCCTGCTGCCGCTGATCAACGACGTCAAAGGCCACCGCATCACCGACCAGATCAAGGCGCTGCGCCGCCAGCTTGCCACCGAGATGGGCTTCGTCATGCCGGCGGTGCGCATCCTGGACAACATGCAGCTCGGCGCCAACGAATACCGCATCCGCGTCAAGGAGGTGGATTCGGGCCGCGGCGATCTCTATCCGGGCAGCCTGCTGGTCATGGATCCGCGCGGCCTGCCGATCGACCTGCCCGGCACCCACACCACCGAGCCGGCCTTCGGCCTGCCCGCGACCTGGGTCAATGCCGCGCTGCGCGAGGAAGCGAGCTTCAAGGGCCTCACCGTGGTCGATCCGGGCACCGTGCTCACCACGCACCTGACCGAGGTGCTCAAGTCGCACATGGCGGAGCTGCTGTCCTATGCCGAGACCAAGAAGCTGCTCGACGACCTGCCGCCGGAGAACAAGAAGCTGGTGGACGAGCTGATCCCGTCGCAGATCTCGGTGACCGGGGTGCAGCGCGTGCTGCAGACGCTGCTGGCCGAGCGCGTCTCGATCCGCGACCTGCCCGCGATCCTCGAAAGCATCGCCGAGGCGGTCGGTCACACCAAGAACGCGATGTACATCACCGAGCATGTGCGCGCGCGGCTGGCCCGCCAGCTCTGCCACGCCAACCTGGCGCCCGGCGGCTATCTGCCGCTGATCGCGCTGTCGCCGGCCTGGGAGCAGGCCTTCGCCGAATCCATCGTCGGCCAGGGCGAGGACCGCCAGCTCGCCATGGCGCCGTCGCAGCTCCAGGCCTTCATCCAGTCGGTGCGCGACCGCTTCGACGAGGCCGGCGGCAAGGGCGAGGCGCCGGTGCTGCTCACCAGCCCGCAGATCCGCCCCTTCGTCCGCTCCATCATCGAGCGCTTCCGCGCCCAGACGGTGGTGATGTCGCAAAGCGAAATCCACGCATCCGTGAAACTGAGAACGATGGGGCAGGTCTGATGATCGACGGACGCATGCTTCCCTGTCCTCCCCCTGCAAGGGGGAGGTGCCGAGCGCAGCGAGGCGGTGGGGGTAATCTCGCCGTCCGCACCGCCCCCACCGTCTCGTCGCTGCGCGACGAGCCACTTCCCCCTTGCCGGGGGAGGACGAAAGAAATCTGATGCAACTTCGAACCTACCTCGCCAAGGACATGAAGGAAGCGCTTGCTTCGGTGCGCGCGGAGATGGGGCCGAACGCGGTCATCGTCGCGTCCGAGAAGGCCAAGAGCGGCGGCGTGATGGTGCGCGCGGCGCTCGACAGCGACGAGCCCGAGGCCGCGCCCGAGCCGCAAGCGCCGTCGGCCAGCGTCACCGATTTCGAGAGCGCCTATCACAGCGGGCTGCTGCGCCGGCTGCGCGGCGGCGCGCCGGAGAGGAAGATATCCGCGCTCGGCTTCGACCGCATGGAGATGCTGGCGGCGCTGAACCGCCACCGCCTGCCCGACGGACTTGCCCATGCGCTGGCCGAAGCCGCCACCAAGGCACAGCTTACCGACATGACGCTGGCGCTGGCCTCGGCGCTCGACCAGCGCATGAAGCCCTGGCCGATCGACATGCACACCGCCAACGCCCTGCTGCTCGTCGGCCCCAACGGCGCGGGCAAGACCGCGGTGGCGGCCAAGATCGCGGCGCATGCCCGCCTCGCCGGCCGCCGCACCACGCTGGTCGCCTCCGACACCGCCGGCGCCGGCGCAGTGGCGCGGCTCGAGACCTTCGCCCGGCACCTCGACTCCGCCGTCACCACCGCCGAGAGCGCCGCCGAGCTCGGCGCGCTGGTCGCCCAATGCCTGCCCAACAAGACCCTCGTTATCGTCGACACCGCCGGCTTCGATCCGCGCGACGGCAAGGCGCGCACCGCCTATGCCGCGCTCGGCCAGATCGGCAAGGTCGAGGCGATCGGCATCGTCTCGGCGCTGAACGACGCGGAAGAGGTCGTCGAGATCGTCGAGGCGCTGGCGGCGCTGGGCGCCAAGCGCCTGATCGTCACCGGCGCCGACCTGACGCGCCGCATGGGCGCGCTGACCGCCGCGGCATCCCAGGGCCTTCCCATCGCCCATGTCACCCAGTCGCCCTATGTCGCGGGCGGCCTCGAAACACCGACTTCGCTGTCGCTCGCCCGGCTGCTGCTGGACGAACAAAGGAGCGCGCAATGACGACGCACATCACCGCCATCGGTTCGGGCAAGGGCGGCACCGGCAAGACGATGATCGCGGTCAGCCTGGCGCATGCGCTGGCGCATCGCGGCGAGCGCATCCTGCTGTGCGACGCCGATCTCGGCCTCGCCAATGCCGGCGTCCATCTGGGCATCGGCGACAGCGGCGACCTGCCCGGCGTGATGGCCGGCACCAAGGCGCTGACGGACGCCGTCACGCGTGTCGCCAGCGGCCCGCGCGCGAGCTTCGACATCCTCGCCGCGCCATCCGGCTCCGGCGTGCTGGCCAATGCCCGCGCGGCGCAGGTGCAGACCCTGCTCGCCGCGCTCGAAAGCGCCAAGGCCTATGACCGCGTGCTGGTCGACCTCGGCGCCGGCATCGACGACACGGTGATGACCTTCGCGGCGCGGGCGGACGAGACCCTGCTGGTGCTGACCCCCGATCCCGCGGCGCTGACCGACGCCTATGCCTTCGCCAAGCTCCTGCTGCGCCGCACCACGGCGCGGGTGCCGCAGGCGCTGGTCAACATGGCGCTGAACGCCACCGAGGGCCGCCGCATCGCCGACGCGCTGATCGGCTCGGCCCAGGCTTTTCTGAAAGCGGCACCGGATTACCTGGGTTTCATCCCCTATGACGCCCGCGTGTCCGAGGCGGTGCGGCGCCAGGGGCCGCTGCTGGCGCTGTTCCCCCAGTCGCCCGCGGCGCTGGCGATCGAGGCCCTCGCGGCCAGGCTGCACGGCGCCCCCGCCCCGCTCGCGGTCGCCGGCCTGCGTTAACCCTCCCCCGCACCCGGATGCGCGAAACGGCCCGGTTCGTGTAAGCTCCGGCAAACATCGCGTTGGGGGGAATATGCCGTTTCTGTTGGACATTTGGCACGCCGTCCAGACCGTCGTCATGGCCTCGGATTGGATCACGCTGGCGATCATGGTTGTCGTCGCGCTGGGCGCCGGCTTTCTGATGCACAATATGACGTCGCTGGTCACCACCACCTTCGTCGCACTGATCGCCTTCGGCCTGGCCGGCTATGTCCGCGCCATCACCATCGGCAAACAGAACCCGTCGGCCTTCGCCACCACCGACTGGCAGGCGTTCCTCAACCTGCCGATGCGCCAGTTCCTGCCTTATGTCCTCGTCTTCCTGGTCGCCATCGCCGTGGCCCACGCCCTGCGCGCCGCCACGGTCGGACGGGACTGATGGGGTAGCCGGCGCGGTAGACGGCACGGGGCGAAGCGGATAGCGTCGCCGCATGATCCTTTACATCGTCATCGGCGTCGTCGTCCTGATCGTCCTGTGGGCGGTCATGACCTATAACGGCCTGGTCAGCCGCCGCGCCATGGTGGCGGAGGGCTGGAGCGGCATCGACGCCCAGCTCAAGCGCCGCGCCGACCTGATCCCCAACCTGGTCGAGACCGTGAAGGGCTACGCCACCCATGAGCGCACCACCTTCGACGAGCTGGCCCGCCTGCGCTCGCAGTCCGGCGTCTCGCAGGACCCCGCCGCCCGCGCCCAGGCCGAGACCGCGATCAGCGCCGCCATCGGCCGCATCATGGCGGTGGCGGAGAACTATCCCGAGCTGAAGGCGTCGGCGAACTTCCAGTCGCTGCAGAAGGACCTCGCCGACCTCGAGGACCAGATCCAGCTGGCGCGGCGCTACTACAACGGCGCGGTTCGCAATTTCAATGTCAGCGTGCAGCAATTCCCGTCGAATCTGGTCGCCAATATCGGCGGCTTCACCGCGGCGCCGTTCTTCCAGCTCGAGAACGCGGCCGACCGCAACGCCCCGAAAGTCTCGTTCAGCTGATGCGCTGGCCCGCCCTTGCGCTGCTGCTCGCGCTTGTCGGGCTGCCCGCGGCGGCGCAGGACGCCCAGACCAGCGACAGCGGCCGCACGGGCGACGCCGCGCCGCCGGCGTCGCCGCCCAGGCCGCTCGCCGACCGCGTTCCCGACGTCGATCCCAACGACACCACCGAGCGCATCACCAGCTTCGACAGCGACATCGCGGTGGCGCGCAACGGCACGCTGACGGTGACCGAGACCATCGCGGTCTATGCCGCCAACGTCCAGATCAACCACGGCATCTATCGCGACTTCCCGACCCGCTACACCGACCGCAACGGCGTCAAGGTCCATGTCCGCTTCGACGTCACCGCCGTGAGCCTGGACGGGCATGACGAGCCCTACGGCACCCAATCGATCAGCAACGGCGTGCGGGTGAAGATCGGCGACAAGGACAGCTTCGTCGCCACCGGGCCGCACACCTATGTGCTGACCTACATGACGGCGCGCCAGATCGGCTATTTCGACAAATATGACGAGCTCTACTGGAACGTCACCGGCAATGGCTGGATCTTCCCGATCGACCGCGCCAGCGCGACGATCCGCCTGCCCAAGGGCGCGAAGATCACCCAATCGGCGTTCTACACCGGACCCCAGGGCGCCGACGGCAAGCTCGCCTATGAGGAGCAGCTCTCCGGCGACACGATCCGCTTCGCCACCACCAACCGGCTCGAGGCCGGCGAGGGCCTGACCGTCGCAGTAGGCTTCGCCAAGGGCGCGGTGATGCCACCCTCGGCCGAGGATCTGCGCCGCGACTTCATCGTCGACAATGCCAGCGGCATCGTCGCGGTGCTGGGCGCGCTGATGCTGGCGGTCTTCTATCTCATCACCTGGTACCAGCACGGCCGCGATCCCAGGCGCGGCACGATCATCCCGCTGTTTGCGGCGCCGTCCGGGCTTTCGCCCGAAGCGGTGCGCTACATCAAGCACATGGCCTATGACCGCAAGGCCTTCGCCGCGGCGCTGATCAATATGGCGGTCAAGGGCTACATGAAGATCGCGGAGGCCGGCGGCACCTACACGCTGTCGCGCACCGGCAGGTCGGCCGAGGAGTGCGGCTTGTCGGCCAGCGAAAACGCGATCGGCGCGGCGCTGTTCGACGGCCCCACCGACAGCATCGAACTCAAGCAGGCCAATCACGACGATGTGCAGCGGGCGATCACCGCGCTGAAGGCCAGCCTGAAGGCCGAGTGCGAGAAGCACTATTTCGTCACCAATAGCGGCTATTTCTGGGGCGGCCTCGGCATCCTGTTCCTGACCGGGCTCGCCTCGGCGCTGCTCAGCGACGATTCGGAAAACGCCGCCTTCCTGATGGTGTTCGCCGCCGGAATCTCGGCCGGCGCCGCGTTCCTGATCCATCAGGCCTATGTGAACTGGGTCGGCGTGTTCGCCGGGCCCGGTCATCGCATCGCCAATTTCTTCAACGCGCTGGTCTCCACCGCGTTCGCCGTGGCCCTCACCGGCGCCATGCTCTCCGCGATCCTCGCCTTCGGCGCCACGCTGTCGGCGTGGACGGCCGTTGCCCTGATCGCGGGCGGCGTCCTTGCCTACGTCTTCTATCACCTGCTCAAAGCGCCGACCGCGCTGGGCGCCAGGACGCTGGACCAGATCGACGGCTTCAAGATGTTCCTGGAGACCGCGGAGAAGGATCGCCTGGAGATCCTCAACCCGCCGCAGGTCACGCCGGAGGTGTTCGAGAAATTCCTGCCCTACGCCATCGCGCTCGACTGCGAGAACCAGTGGAGCCGCAAATTCGAGGCGCAAGCAGCGGCGGCCGGCATCGGCGCCGACCGGAATTATGGCTACTACCCGCTATGGTATTCGGGCGGGAATTTCGGCTCGCTGGGCACGGCGGGCTTCGTCTCCTCGCTCGGCACGTCGCTGGGCAGCGCCGCGGCGTCGGCCTCGGTCGCTCCGGGCTCGAGCTCGGGCAGCGGCGGCGGCGGCTTTTCGGGCGGTGGCGGCGGCGGCGGCGGCGGCGGCGGTTGGTAGGACCCTGGAGGCCGCGCTCTACCGCTTCTTGGTCTTGATGCTGTCGATCGCGACCGGCCCCGGCCCCATTCCGACCAGCAGCAGCAATCCGCCGGCGACCGCCATGTTGCGCGCGAAGGTCTCGTAGTCGCTGTCGCGTGCGACCGCATCCTGGATGGTCCAGAAATCGTGCATCGCCACCGACACGATGATGGTGAAGCCGAACAGCAGCAGCGCCCCATGCCGGGTCTGGAAGCCCAGCACCAGCGAGGCGCCGCCCAAGACCAACACGATCAGCGCCAGCGCCAGCAGCACCGGCGCCACCGGCACGTTCTTCATCGTCATCAGCTGGATGGTCGCGTCCCATTGCGACGCGAGCCTGATCGCCTCGCCGATGAAGAACCAGGCCAGCACCAGCCGGCCGACCAGCGGCGAGATATATTCGGAGAACGACATGGCGGCTTTCGGCGAATCATCACCGATACTATACTCGCTGATCTGCTGTCCGAGACCGTTACCGCGATCCGACGGCCAGCGCGCCGCGGACCTCCGCAAGCGTCAGATGCGTCCGTCCGTGAATTTCCGATCCTTGAGAAATTCGTCCACCACGCGGTTCGGCACGGTATCGGAATGATGATCGCGAATGAGGATGCCGAAATACCTGGCCTTTTCTTCCGGCGACAGCCCTTTCAATCGTTCCACATCGTCAAATTTGTCCTGCAAGAGGTCTTGCCAATCCATGCGGCCCCCCGGTCGCTAAGCATTATGATTTTTATTGGACGTCGGTACCGCGCCGTCAGGCATCCAAATTTATCGTGCCGAGCTTCTCGCGGATGAGGCGTGCGCGCTTGCTGCCGAAGACTTCGTCCAGCGTCTTGTGCTCCCAGCTCTCGCGGGCGCGGGCAAAGGCGCGAGCGATGGCGGCCTTGGCCTTCGGCCGCTTGTCCTCCGGGATCATCTCGTTGAGGTCGTTCTCGACCGCCGTTTCGAACTGCAGGTCCCGCATGGCGAGCGCATGGATGAGATTCAATGCCATTCTGTCTCTCCTGTCCTTAGACCATTGCCAGAACAACCCGGCGACCAAGAAAATCGTAGCGTTGTTGAGCAGCATCGCGAACGCCGCGAAGAAGGAGAATTCCAAGCGTCCGCCGAAACCCAGAGTGCGCGCCTGCGAGCCTGTCGCTTGCCGGAATTGTTCGGGCGACCAGTTTCCCGAGAGCGTTTCGAGCCACATCTCCGTCCATGGATCGATGGGGTTGGTCAGCCATGACAAGGCGAACGCCACGATCGCGAGCAGTATCAGCAAGCCGGCCAGCGTCCAGGCCAGAGCGCGCCAATTGGCGACCAGCCAGCGTCCGCGGGCAACCAACCAAGAGCAGGCGTAACCGAGCAGTGCCGGCTTCGGCATGGCGCATCCCCGCGATAAAGGTCGAGGTGGCTCGGCTGGTCATCCCAGCATAACGCGACGCAGCCTGTTCTGGGGCCGTGAAATTTTCGGCGACACCGGACGTTCCGCTTGTCTGGGTCGGCTTGCGACTCCCGATCCGGTACCCGTGCCGGAACGCTGCCGCTGGACGCGGCGCATCGGCGCAAGACGGATCGGGCGTGGCCTGCATGCCTGCCTCAGTGAAGGCGAAGCCGCGCCGATTCCCCCAAAGCGAATCGTCGGAGCCGGTTCCGCAACCAGGAGTTAGAGGCACGGCCGCCGTCGTTGTCAATGCGTGCGGCCTGGAATCTCCGTGTCGAGTGCGCTGCCTGATCGCTTGCGACGACGGATCCGCACAGATTTGCGGCAACCTGCATAGGCAATGACAGGGGCCGCCGGCCAGCCTTCCCCGCCGCGTTCCGACCGCGGTCGTAGACAGATGCGGTTCGGCGCAAAGGCGCATCGCGCCTCCCTTCTCACGCCCCTCTGAGTGCGTGCTTGCGCAGGTGGCGGACCAGCGCCATCTCGTCGAGCCGCGACTGGGCCCGGCGGGCTTCGACGTCCTGGACGCGCTTCTGCTGCTGCTCGGTGGCGAATTCCAGGCTCTTGAGATCCTGGAATGCGGTATTGAGATCGGCCTGCGCCGCAATGCGTTCGCGCTCGATCTCCTTGAGCGTGGCGCGCAGGTTCTCGCGCCGCGTCTCGATCGACCGCAGGAAGGACGGAAACGCCAGGCGGCCGATGTCGGAATCGCCGGCGCGCTGGCGCTCGCGCGCCACACTGTCTTCAAGATCGGCAAGCTTGCGCTCGGCGTCCGACTTCATGCCGTCGAGCGTCGCCATCCGGCGCTTCATCTCGTCGACGCGGAAGCGCCGCAGGCGAATCAACGTATCCCCACGCTTCATGACCCATTACCTTTCCCCGGCGCCGTGCCCATGATCTTCTCAAGACCGGCATAGCATTCGGTAAACGCCGTCCGCTCGTCCTTGGCCTGTTTCAAAAAGGCTTCGAGCTGCGGATAGAGCTTGATGGCCATGTCCACTTCACTATTCGTGCCAGCCTTGTAGGCGCCCAGGCGGATCAGCTCCGCCATGTCCTCGAACACCGCCAGCGGGGCGCGGGCGCGGGCGACAAGCGCCTGTTCTGCGGGACTATTGCAGCCCGGCATGGCGCGCGACACCGACTTCAGGATGTTGACCGCGGGGAAAGCGTCCGCGCTCGGCGATGTTCCGTTCCAGCACAATGTGGCCGTCCAGGATGCCGCGCACCGCGTCGGCGACCGGCTCATTATGGTCGTCGCCCTCGACCAGGACGGTGAAGAGCCCGGTGATCGAGCCGCCGCTTGCCGCCGTGCCGGGGCCGGCGCGTTCGAGCAGCCGCGGCAGTTCCGCGAACACGGTGGGCGTGTAGCCTTTCGAGGCCGGCGGCTCGCCCGCCGACAGGCCGACTTCGCGCTGTGCCATTGCGAAACGGGTCACCGAATCCATCAGCAGCAGCACGCTGAGGCCTTGATCGCGCAGCTGCTCGGCGACCGCCATCGCGACATAGGCCGCCTGGCGGCGCACCAGCGGCGGCTCGTCCGAGGTCGCGGCGACCACGACGGACCGCGCCAGGCCCTCTTCGCCCAGATCGTCCTCGATGAATTCCTTGACCTCGCGGCCGCGCTCGCCGACCAGGGCGATGACGATCGCATCCGCATCGGTGTTGCGCGCCAGCATCGCGAGCAGGGTCGACTTGCCGACGCCGCTCCCTGAGAAGATGCCCATGCGCTGGCCGCGGCAGCAGGTGGTAAACGCGTTCATGGCCCGCACCCCCAGGTCGAGCTTGGCGCCCACGCGGCCGCGCGATGCGGCCGGCGGCGGACTGGCCTTCAGCGGATAGGGTTCCGGGCCTGAAGGCAGCGGCCCCTTGCCGTCGGTCGGGTTGCCGAAGCCGTCGATGGCGCGGCCCAGCCAGGCCGTGGTGGGGAAGATCACCGCCGGGCGATCCTCGAAATCGGCCCGTGCCCCCAGCGTCATCCCGTCCAGGTTCCCGAGCGGCATGACCAGCGCCCGGCCGTCGCGGAACCCCACCACTTCGCAAGCAATTCGCTTGCCGGAACCGGCGGTTAGCTTTACCTGTCCGCCCAAGCTGATCGCCCCGGCGGCACCGGTGACCTCGACCAGGAGACCTTCGATCCTGGCCACCCGGCCGAAGCGGCGGACGGCGGAAACGGCGCCGATATCCTTGAGCAATGCGTGCATGGGGCCCTTTTGGGTCGGCTTTCTGCCGCCCGAACACCGCCAGTTTGCGCCGAAGGTTTTAAGTGGCGGTAAACTTAACAAAGCGAATCAAGGGCTTCGCCGCGGCAGGCCAACGAAATTTTAATACCGGTTCGCTGGCATTAATCAATGCAACAAGTTCTTAACCAGTTAAGGATAGGGTCACTAAGTCAACTGACCACAGCGTGCCTGAGAGGGGTTCATTGATATGCGCGTTCTCCTGATCGAAGACGACAGCGCCATGGCGCGAAGCATCGAGCTGATGCTCCGCTCCGAAGGGCTGAACGTCTACACGACGGATTTGGGCGAGGAGGGCATCGACCTCGGCAAGCTCTACGACTACGACATCATCGTGCTCGATCTCCAGCTCCCCGACATGAGCGGCTTCGAGGTCCTCAAGGCCCTGCGCGTCGCCAAGGTGCAGACGCCGGTGCTCATCCTCTCGGGCAACGCGATCGTCGAGGCCAAGGTCAAGGCGCTCGGCTTCGGCGCCGACGACTACATGACCAAGCCGTTCCACAGGACGAGCTGGTCGCCCGCATCCAGGCGGTCGTGCGCCGCTCCAAGGGCCATAGCCAGTCGGTCATCACCACCGGCAAGCTCATCGTCAACCTCGACGCCAAGACGGTCGAGGTCGACGGCAGCCGCGTGCATCTGACGGGCAAGGAATACCAAATGCTCGAGCTGCTCTCGCTGCGCAAGGGCACGACGCTGACCAAGGAGATGTTCCTCAACCATCTATGGCGGCATGGACGAGCCCGAGCTCAAGATCATCGACGTCTTCATCTGCAAGCTGCGCAAGAAGCTGGCGGCGGCGACCAATGGCGACAACTATATCGAGACGGTCTGGGGCCGCGGCTATGTGCTGCGCGATCCGATCAGCGAAGAGACCGTGGCGGCCTAAGCGGCCGGCTCCTGAGAACGAGAGAGGCGCCGGCAGCGGCGCCTTTTTGTTTGGACGGCTCAGCCGGCGCCGTCGCGGCCGAGAAGGCGGGCGGCGACGGCTTTGACCGCGGTCTTGCTCGCGGCGGTCGCCGTCATGTTGGTGAAGATCGCCACCCCGCTGCGCTCCTGCGGATCGAGATAGACCGCGGTGAAGATGCCGCGGTCGCCGCCCCAATGGTTGGGACGCACGGCACCCGCCAGATTCGACGCCGCCCAGCCCAGGCCCTGCCCGGTCAGCCAGTCCGGCAATCCCGCCAGCTTTTTCATCTCCAGCATCTGCGCCATGGCGGGCGCCGCCGAGAACGCGCGTGCCCTCTGCGGTCCCCGCCATTGGCGGAGGCCGCGACGAAGCGGGCGAAATCGGCGACCGACGAACGCATCAGGCCGGCCGGCCAATCGGGAAAGCCGTCGGGCGCGATCGGCGTGAGGACGCCGTCCACGCCGTCATAGGGCGTTTCGCGCAAGGCTTGCGGCACATCGCCCAAGCTCCAGTCCGTGTGCGCCATGCCGAGCGGCGCGAAGATCTGCCGGCGCGATTGTTCGCGCATGTCGCCGCCGATCCGGCCCGCGACATAGCCCAAGAGCGCGAAGCCGACATTGCTGTAGTCCCAGGCGGCACCCGACACCGCCCGCGAGAAGCAGCCATCGGCGGCATAGTAGCGACCGCCCGGCGCGAGATAGTCCTTGAGAAAGCTGCCGAGCGGCAGAGCCGCCGCCTTGCCCGGGGTACGGAAATCGATCGCGTAATATCTGGCATCCGAGATGCCGGAGGCATGCATCAAAAGATGGCGGAAGGTGATGGCCGCATCCGGGCGATGCGGATGGACCAGCGGGAAATCGAGATACGGTGCGACGGTCTCGTCGAGCTTCAGCCGTCCCTGTTCGGCCAGACGCAGGATCATCGTCGCCGTCACCGTCTTGGTCACCGATGCGATGTGGAACATGGTGTCGGCCGTGACGGGGCGCTTTAGGGCGATATCGGCGAAACCATAGCCGCGCGCGAAGCGGACGACGCCATCGCGAGCATAGCCGACGGCCATTCCCGGGATGCCCGCCGACACCCTTTGCGCGTCGATGAACCCGTCGAGCGGCGTGCGCGAGGCGGCGTAGGGCGCGGCACGGGCGGCCGCCGACAGCAGCACGGCCGCGCCGCCGGCGGCAAGGAACGCACGGCGGGCCATGCCGGATTTGCCGTGGTGGTAGGCCGTCATGCCCGATCCTTGCTGCCGTTGCATTGAACACACCGGCAAAATCGTCGTATAAGTAGGCACCTACGCATATAGGTAGGCACCTACGATATGTCAAGTCGAAGGCTGGAGATGGCTGAAGCGGGGAAAATCCGGCGGCGCGACGATCGGCGCGCAGTTGCGGCGCCTGTCGGAACGGATCGACGGCGACGCGAAGCGGGCCTATGCCGCCTATGGCGTCGTCTTCGAACAGCGCTGGTTCGGCGTGCTGAACCAGCTGGTGCGCAACGGCCCCATGACGGTCGGCGAGATCGCCGCGACGCTCCGGATCACGCACGCATCGGTCAGCCAGTCGCGTCAGTCGCTGGTCCAGGCCGGCTATGTCGCGGTCGCGGCGGACCCCGACGACGGCCGAAAACGGCAACTGACGCTGACCCAGGCGGGCCGGGACATCGCGGCACATCTGAGCCCGCTATGGAAAGCCTTCGACGCGGCGGCACGGGAGTTGAATGCCGAGGCGCAGCACGCAGACATTGCGCTCGACCGGCTCGAAGCGGCGTTGGAGCGCCGCTCCCTGCAGGACCGCATCGCGCAGCATCTCGAAAGCCGGCCGGCGCGCAAACCGCCTCGTCAGTGATCCATCGTGCAGTCGAGAATTTTCGTATCCAGCGGCGAGCCGATCAGCAGGCGATGTCCCACAACCGCGGCAACGCTGGAGCCGCCGATCTCGGCGCCCAGATTGGCGTAGACCACCGTCGCGCTTTGCGGCAAGCCGTTCGCGAGCTTGATCCGGAAGACCTCCGACGGCGCCGGCTGCCGGGATCGGCGCGCCAGGCGCTCATCGCCAGCGTCTTGGGATGGCTGCCGACCCACAGCGTGCCGGCGGCGCCCAGCCGCAGATTGTCGACATTGGAGGGCACTGCGACCGAGCCCACGTCCTCCAAGGAACCGGAGATCGGCTGGCGCTCATAGGCGATCACGCGGCGGTCGTAGGACGCGGTGGCATAAAGATATTTGGCGTCGGGCGAGAGCGCCAAGCCGCTGGCGAAGGCCAGGCCCTTGGCCGCGACGCGGAACAGGGTGCCGTCGAAATAGAGGATATCGGCGCGCGGCAGGACGAGATAGTCGTCCAGCGCGCGGCCCAGCGGCGTGGTGCTGCCATGGTCGTTGGCGACGTAGAAGCGGCTGCGATCCAGCGCGGCGACGGCATTGGGGCTGACGAGCAGGCCGCCCTGGATGCTGCCGACGGGGGTGAGCTTGGCCGTGCCGCCCGCCGTCGCGACGTCGAAGATCTCGATGCTGTGGCTGCCGTCGCTGCGGTGGTCGATCGCCATCAGGGTCAGCGCGCCGTCCGGCGTGCGCACCAGGCTGATGCCGTGGGGGTGGAAATCGGACGGCACGCCGGCGAGCCTGGTCAAATGCGGCACCGGGTCGCGCAGCGCGAACACGTAGAGCCCGTCGGCGTTCGACGGATGGCCGGCGGCCTTGGCGCGGCGGTCGAGCGCGGAGACGAAGACGAGGCCGGACGGCGCGTCGATCGCGATGTCTTCCGGACCGGTGGCGCTGGGGATGGCGCGGCAGGTACCCGCGAAGCCCGGCGTCACGTCGGTGAACACGCCATAGGCGTTCAGGGTGCGGAAAGCCGACCGCGAGCAGGCCGACCAGGACCACGGACCCGGCGCTGATCGCGGCGCGGACGACCGGACGCATCGGTCAGCTCGCCAGCGCCAGGGCGCCGGTGAATTGCAAATCCGCCAGCCGCGCATAGAGCCCGCCATGGGCGACCAGCTCGGCATGGCTGCCCTCGGCCACCACGCGGCCCTGCTCCATCACCACGATGCGCTTGAGGCGCTGGATGGTGGCGAGGCGGTGCGCGATCACGATGGTGGTGCGGCCGGCCATCAGGTTCTCCAGTCCGATCTGCACCAGGCGCTCGTTCTCGGCGTCCAGCGCGCTGGTCGCCTCGTCCAGCAGCAGCAGCGGCGCGTCGCGCAGGATGGCGCGGGCGATGGCGACGCGCTGGCGCTGGCCGCCCGACAGGGTCACGCCGCGCTCGCCGACCAGGGTCTGGTAGCCGCCGGGCAGCTTGTCGATGAATTCCGCCGCGGCGGCGGCTTCGGCGGCGCGGCGCACATCGTCGTCGCTGGCGCCGGGGCGGCCGTAGCGGATATTGTCCGCCAGCGTGCCGGAGAAGATCACGCTGTCCTGCGCCACCACCGCGATATGGGCGCGCAGATCGGCGGGATCGAGCCGTGCCAGGTCGATGCCGTCGAAGCCGATCGTGCCGGATTGCGGCACGAAGAAAACGCAGCAGAAGCTGGAACACGGTCGACTTGCCGGCGCCGGAGGGGCCGACCAGCGCCACCGCTTCGCCCGGCGCGATGTCGAGCGAGAAGCCGCTCAGTGCCTTGTAGTCCGGCCGCGACGGATATTGGAACGTCACGTCGCGGAACGTCACTGCGCCTTTCGCCGGACGCGGGATCGTTACCGGATGCGGCGGCGCCGCGACGTCGGGCACGACGGTCAGAAGCTCGCTCAGGCGCTCCGACGCGCCGGCGGCGCGCTGCACGTCGCCCCAGGTCTCGCTCATGGCGCCGACGCCGCCCGCGACGAGGCCGGCATAGAAGATGAACTGAATCAGCTCGCCGGGCGTCATCGCCTTGGCGACCACATCCTGGGCACCGACCCAGCCGACGCCCGCGATGGCGCCGAACGCCGCGAAGATCACCACTGCCGTCATCGCGGCGCGCGCCCGCGTGCGCAGGATGGCGACGTCGAAGGAGCGCTCCACCGTGCCGCCATAGCGGGCGCGCTCGATGTCCTCATGGGTGAAGGCCTGCACCGTCTGCACCGCGTTCAGCGTCTCGCTGGCATGCGCGCTGGTGTCGGCGATGCGGTCCTGGCTCTTGCGGCTCAAGGTGCGCACCCAGCGGCCGAACAGCATCAGCGGGATCATCACCAGCACGACGGCCGCGGTGACCAGAAGCGTGAGCTTCACGCTGGTGACGAACATCAGCACCAGCCCGCCGGCGAACATCACCATGTTGCGCGCCGCGACCGAAGCGGAGGAGCCGACCACGGTCTGGATCAGCGTGGTGTCGGCGGTCAGCCGCGACAGCACCTCGCCGGTGCGGGTGACCTCGAAAAAGGACGGCGTCAGGCCGATGACATGGGCGAACACCGCCTTGCGCAGGTCGGCGATCACCCGCTCGCCCAGCCAGGTGACGAAATAGAACCGCACCGCCGTCGCCACGCCCAGCACCGCGGCCGCCAGCAGGAACAACAGAAAATAGTGCGAGATCAGGGCGATCTGGTCGGTGCTGAAGCCCTTGTCGATCAACCCCCTGAGAGCGGCCGGCAGCGCCAGCGTGGCGCCGGAGGAGATCACCAGCGCGACGGTGGCGGCGGCGATGCGGAACCGGAACGGCCGGATGAACGGCCACAGCGCCCGCAGCGGCCGCAGCGACCGGCTCTTGGGCCGTCCCGCCGCCGCATATTGCACCTGCTCGGCGTATTCTTCCCCGTTCTGGCTCAATGGTTCCGCCTGTCGCCCTGCCCCGCTCCTATATAGGAGTGCCGAAGGCGCCGCGAAGGGACCCATCGCCGCTGGCTTGCCTTCGCCGCGGCCTTTCCCTATAAGGCCCGGCTTCCATTGACGGGTCAAAGGGCCGCGCGCCATGAAAAAGGGCATCCACCCCAACTACCACTTCGTCGACGTCCGCCTCAACGACGGCTCGACCTACAAGACGCGCACGACCTGGGGCGAAGCCGGCCAGCAGCTCACGCTCGACATCGACCCGACGACGCATCCGGCCTGGACCGGCGGCCAGCAGCAGCTGATGGACCGCGGCGGCCGCCTGACCCGCTTCAACAAGAAGTTCGCCGGCATGCTGAACGAGGCCAAGACGCCCGCTGCCGCGCCCGAGGCGAAGTCCTAAGCATCGTCCCATCGAATTCGCGAGCGGCCCTCCAAAGGGCTGTTTTGCGTCAGGGGTTCCTAGCGCGGCCGGGGCGCGGCAGCCGCGTTCGATGATGAAGAGTGCCCGCGGCCGCAGATGGCATCGCAAGCGGTCGTGCAACGCTATGATCGGAAGATCAGGACGAAGCCTCGGTGCCGAAGGCCTTGGCCAGCCGGTCGATCTGCGCGTGCACCGCGGAGCTCTCCTGCAAGCCACCGGCGAACAGCACGTCGTCGAGCCGCGCGATGCGGCGATAGAGCTGGTCGCTGCGCAGCAGCAGGTCCTGCAGGGTCGCCGGCAGTATCTCCACGCCCGCCGCGTCGCCGCCCAGACAAATCTCCTTCGAGCCCAGCCGGTAGCGCTCGCTCAGCGCATCGGACGCCGGCATGTCGCCTTCATGCACCGCGCGCTGCACCAGGAGCCAGCTCGCCGCCTGCATCAGCCGCGTGGTGACGCGCATGCTTTCGCCGGCATAAAGCAGCGCCGCCTTGCGCGGCAGGTCCTTGGCTTCCTGCCGGCCGCGCCCCGGCCGCGCCCCGTCGAGATATTTCGCCGTCTCCTCGACCAGCGACATGCCCTCGTCGAACGTGCGCTCGAACAGCGCCGAGCCGGTGAAGCTGCGGATCGTCACGTCGTGCAGATTGTCGTCATCGGCAAAGTTCATGGATCGCCGCCCTCAAGCGCGGTGAAAGCTATCAACTGCGCGCCGCCGCGCAAGGCGGATTCCGCCACGATGCGCGCATAAAACCAAAGGAATGGTTGTGCGAACGCGATGCGCACCTGTGCGTATTAATCTTGATGGCCGCATCTTAACGTTTGAAGACCGCGGCGGCGGCCCGACTTTGTCGCGTCGCGCGCGCGAATGGCGTCGCGGCAGCGCGCGATTTCGGATTCCAGCGCCGCGATGCGCCTTTCGAGTTCGTGCGCCGAGAGCGCGGGCGATGTCCTCGCCCAGCACGATGTCGGGCTGCTTCTTGCGCGGCAGCAACTCTTCCGGATCGATGGCCATTTCCCGCCTCCGCAGGTTCCGCTGCTATCTTCGCCGCCCGCAAACGAGGTGCAAGCCGCCATGAAAGCCATCGTCGTCAGGAATCCCGGGCCCGGTTACGCGCTCGACATTGCCGAGATCGAAACGCCGTCGCCCGGCCGCGGCGAGGTGCTGATCAAGGTCGCGGCCGCGGGCCTCAACCGGGCCGATCTGGCGCAGGCGATGGGCGGCTATCCGCCGCCCGCCCGGCGCACCGTCGACGCTAGGCATGGAAGTCTCCGGCGAAATCGCCGCGCGCGGCGCCGGTGTCACGGCCTATGAAGTCGGCGATGCAATTTGCGCGCTGATCCCCGGCGGCGGCTATGCGAATACGCGCTGGCCTCGGAGACGTGCCTGCTGCCGGTGCCCAGGAGCGTCAGCGTCGCCGATGCCGCGGCGCTGCCCGAGTCCCATTTCACCGTCTGGACCAATCTGATCGACACGGCGCGGCTGAAGCCGGGCGAGAGCGTGCTGGTGCATGGCGGCTCCAGCGGCATCGGCACCGCCGCGATCCAGGTGCTGCATGCGCGCGGGCACAAGGTGTTCTCCACCGCCGCATCGGCGGAGAAATGCGCCGCGATCGCCGCGCTCGGCGCCCAGGCGATCAACTACAAGCATGAGGATTTCGTGCAGGTCGTGAAGGACGCCACTGGCGGCAAGGGCGTCGACGTCATTCTCGACATGGTCGGCGGCGATTATATCCAGCGCAACATGAGCGCCGCGGCGCTATGGGGCCGCATCGTCAACATCGCCTATCAGAGCGGCATGCAGGCGAGCGTGAACTTCGCGCCGATGCTGATGAAGCGCCTGTCGCTGCTGGCGACCACGCTGCGCGGCCGCCGCAATGACGAGAAGGGCGCGATCCGCGATGCGCTGCTGCGCGAAGTCTGGCCGCTGCTCGATGCGGGCAAGGTCAAGCCGGTGATCGACCGCATCTACCCGCTCGTGCAAGCCGCCGCGGCGCACGAGCGGATGGCGGGCAGCGGGCACATCGGGAAGATATTGCTGACGCTGTGATGCGGCTCAGGGGCCGGTGACGATCCGGCCGGCGAGCCAGGGCGGATCGAGATCGCAGCGGTCGTGGCGGCCGAACAGGCGGTAGCGGTTGCGCGCAATCGGCGTGTAGACCGCATCGCGGATCGGCCGCGGCACCAGGCGCAGCGCCGTCACCCATCCCCAGCGCGGCAGGCCGGCGAGCACGGCGAGCGCGGCGTCGGAACGGCGCAGGGCACGGCCGCCCAGGATCACGGCATTGGTATCGGGATCGTCTGGATCGATGCCGAGCGACAGCGCCAGCCTGCGTCCATAGGGCGACTGGATCGCCGTGAAGCGGAAGCGGCGCGCCGCGTCGCGCTGCGCCACGAAGCGCACCCAGCCCGAGCAGAGCACGCAGACGCCGTCGAACAGGATGATGCCGTCGTCGGGCCGAATCGGCGCGCTCATCGGTCCTCCAGGATGGCCAGTGCCGCCAGCATCAGCACGATGGCGGGGCCGGTCTTGACGAGCGCGCCGAGCGGCTCGAGCCACAGTTCCGGCGTGATCACGGCCGCGCTGGCCATGTAGAACAGCGACAGGCCGATGCCGGCCATGAGGCCGCGCCGCGCCGTGCGCCGGAAAGCGATGGCGATACCGACGGACATGTCGGCCAGACTGCTGACCAGCGTGACGGCGTTCGCCTGCCAGAGCGCAAACCCGTGCGCCGTCAGGATCGCGGCCGCGGCGCCGAACGCCGACAGCGCGATGACGGCCGAGACGTCCCAGAACATGACGAGCGTGACGACGATCAGCGCCTTGGCGAGGTAGAGCCTTGCGAACCATGTCTCCTGGATGGTGACCGGCAGGGCCTGCAGGATTTCGCTCAAGGACGCCGGCCGGATACCGGTCGCCGCGATCCACCCGGCGGGATCGCCCTCTACGCCGCGCCGCATTTCGCGCAGCGCCGTGCTGCGGATCGGCGGCGCCCAGCCCGGCACGCTCGCGAAATCCCCGAGGCGCGCGCCCAGCGTCATGATCCAGGACGGCAGGACAAGCCGCGCGACGGGACCGCCGAGGCGTTTGCGGAATCCGTCCAGCACGTCGCCCACGGTCGATGGCTCCAGGGCCATCACATCCCACACCACGTGCCAGCTTCGCGCGCCGGCGCGCCAGCGCGTCACGACGAGGACGACGGTTCGCGCGAGATCTCCGATCGCCGTTACCGCGAAAGGTCGCCCGGCCTCGCGGCGCGATAAATCGAAAGGCAGCACCGCCAGGGCGCGGATCAGGGCGCTGCCGCCATAGGCGCCTGGCGCGATCACCATGCCGGGCCGCAGGATGACGGACGGGACGGCGCCCGCGGCGATCGCCCCTTCGGCCGCGCGCTTGCTGCGGCTGAAGGACGTGGCGTCGCCGTCGCTGCTGCCGGGAATCGACAGGTGAATGAGAAGCGCACCCGTTGCCGCCAGCGCTTCCAGGAGGCGCGCAACAAAGCCGCTATGCACATCCGCCGTGTCGCCGCGCGGCCCGTCCTGCAGCACGCCGATGCAGTTGATCACGATGTCGGCCTTCGCCAGCACTTGCCGCAGGGCAGGAGGGTCGAGCGCCACGACCGGCGTCTCCACCGCGCCGGCACCGAAGGCCGCCTTCTGCGCCGCGGTGAACCGGCGGGCGACCGCCAGGACGGGAACGCCGATCGCCAGAAGATGCTGCGCCACGGCGCCGCCGATCAGGCCCGAGGCGCCCAGCACGGCGATTGTCGGAACGTCCTTGTCCATCGCTCACCAAAGAGCCGGCTTGGCGATCATCAGCCATACGATCGCAAGCACGGAGCCGAAACCCGGTAACCCGAAGGCGAACCACCAGCGGAAGAGCCGATGATAGGATCTCGGCAGAGCCTCGCCCGCCCCGGCCGCCTGCGCCGCAAGGTCGCGCATGCGCATCTGCATCCAGACCACCGGAATCCAGAACGCGCCGGCAATGCCGTAGAGCCCGAGCGAAACCGCGACCCAGCCTTCGAACAGCGGCGTACCCGTGGCGCGCAGGAGCAGATAGCCGGTCACGGGCTGCAGCAGGACGGCCGTGGCGGTGAACAGCGCATCGGCCAGCACGACGACCCCCGCAGTGCGCGCCACGAAGGCGGCATCGCGGCTCAGATGCGCCATCAGCATGAAAAATGCGATCCCGGTGCCGGTTCCCAGGATAACCGTCGCCCCCAGAACATGCAGATATTTCAGGATCAGGTAGCTCATCATGGGCGGTGCTGCCTTGCGGCGACCCATAATAGCGCCGTCCGCGCCGAAAACCGGCTAAGAAACCGGTCCGGGAGGCGAAACCGGCCTTCCCCTTTGGGGTCTCTACCGCTAAAAGAACGGCCATTCCTCGAAAAGCTCGCGCTTTAAGAGGTCGGTGGGTCCGGTGAACGGGCCCCCGGCATAGGGAGAAGTTTATGGCCGCCGAAACCAAGCCTTTGATGCCCAAGGCGACCGCCGTCTGGCTGGTCGACAACACCTCGCTGACCTTCGAGCAGATCGCCGATTTCTGCGGCCTGCACCCGCTCGAAGTGAAGGGCATCGCCGACGAGGACGTCGCCAAGGGCATCAAGGGCCAGGACCCGGTGACTTCCGGCCAGCTCACCCGCGAGATGATCGAGGAGGCGGAGGCCAACCCCAAGCTGCGCCTCAAAATGGCCGCGCCCAAGCACAAGATGCCCAGCGTCCGCCAGAAGAAGGCGCCGCGCTACACCCCGGTCTCCAAGCGCCAGGACAAGCCCGACGCGGTCTATTGGATCCTGCGCAACCATCCCGAATTCACCGATGCCGACATCATCCGCCTGATCGGCACCACCAAGGCGACGATCCAGAAGATCCGCGAGCGCAGCCACTGGAACGCGACCAACATCAAGGCGGTCGATCCGGTGACGCTGGGCCTGTGCTCGCAGCTCGAACTCGACCTGGCGGTCAGCCGCGCCGGCGCCAAGCGCGACCGGGCGGAGACCCGCGCCGTCAAGCGCGGCGATACGCTGCGGCCGATCTCCGAGACCGTGCCGGCCGGCACTGCGCCGTCGCCGGATCCCGATCCGCTCGAATTCCCCGAGGACGACGATAGCCCGGGCTAGTCCGCGCCGCGCGGGTCGAGCTGCGCTTCGGCGGGCGTCGATTGCTGCGGCAGCATCTCGTAGCGGTCGCGCGTCGCCCCGGCCGGCGCCTCTTTCATCGCGAGGCGCAGGATCGCGAAGACCGCCATCGCGGCATGGATCGCCGCGGTGTAGAAGAACAGCGCGCCGGTGCCGAAGCGGCCCATCACCAGCGCCGCGATGGTCGGCCCGCCCACCGAGGCCAGCGCGTTGATCAGCAGCAGCGTCGCCGACGTCTCGACGAACGCCTCGCGCGCAATCCGGTCATTGGCATGCGCCACCGACAAACCGTAGAGCGGCAGCGCCACCACGCCGAAGCATCCGATCAGCGGCAGGATCAGCCAGCGATGCGCCCCGCCGAAGGTGGCGAGCGCGACGCCCAGCACCGCCGCCGCGGCGCATACGAAGGCGATGATGATGCGCCGGTCCATCCGGTCAGAGATGCGCCCCAGCGGCAGCTGCACCAGTGCGCCGCCCAGCGTGAACACGCTCATGAACACCGCGATCCAGCCCTTGTTCAGGCCATGCGCCTGGGCATAGACCGGCGACAGCGTCCACATCGCGCTGTTGGCGAGGCCGACCGCAATGCAGCCCATCACGCCGACCGGCGAGATGCGATAGAGCCGCAGCGGCCGCAGCACCGGCACCTGCGCCGCATGCGGCTGCGGCAACCTGGTCAGCCCCATCGGGATCAGGCAGAGCGCATAGAACACCGCCGCCAGGCTGAACAGCGAGAAGCTGGTCGGCCGGGCGGTGCCGAACAGCATCTGGCCCGCGATGATCGCGGAGAAATTGACCGTGAGATAGGCCGAGAAGATGCGGCCGCGATTTTCGTTGCTGGCGCGGTCGTTCAGCCAGCTCTCGATCACCATGTAGATGCAGGCCGCCGCCACGCCGAAGGCGCCGCGCAGCAGGATCCACGGCAGCTCGGTCACGAACATCGACTGCAGCAGGATCGCCGCGGCCGATATCCCCGCGCCGACCGCGAAGGTCCGGCTGTGCCCCACCCGCGCCAGCAGAAACGGCCCGGCGAAGCAGCCCGCCGCGAAGCCGAGGAAATAGAACGACCCGATGATGCCCAGCGCCAGGTCGGAAAACCCCGCCGCATGCGCGCGCACCGGGATGAGCACGCCGATCAGGCCGTTGCCCATGATGTAGAGCGCCGTCGAGAACAGGATGGCGCCGATGGCGAAGATCTGCTTGCGCATGGCCGGCCCGGGTTTACGCCGAACTAGTCACGCATTGCGGTCAAAATATGTAGCGGAGTGCGACAAATCCGAGCACGGCCAGCGCCAGGAAACCGACCAGCGCCCACTCCATGTATTTTTCGAGAACCTCGCGCGCCTTGTCGCCGAAGACGTAGACCAGCAAGCCCTCCAGCACGATGAAGCGCAGCGAGCGCGTGATCGCCGAAAACAGCATGAACTCCCCGAACGGCACATTGGCGAGGCCCGACGAGATCGTCACCAGCTTGTAAGGGATCGGCGTGAGGCCCTGCACCACGATCAGATAGGCGTGCGCCGAATATTTGGCGCGCAACGCCTCCACCTGTTCGATCGGGATGTGCAGCAGGTGGATCAGCCCGATCCCGGCCGTGTCCCAGAACAGCGCGCCGATGGCATAGCCCAGCATGCCGCCCATCACCGACCAGAAGGTGCACCATGCCGCGGTCGCCAGGGCGCGGCGGCGGTCGGCCAGCATCATCGGCAGCAGCATCACGTCCGGCGGGATCGGAAAGAATGACGCTTCTGCGAAGGCGAACGCCGCCAGCGCCGCCCAGGCATGGCGTCCCTGCGCGTTGCGGAGCATCCAGGCGTAGAGACGGCGCAGCGGGTTGCCGCGCACAGCGGCTGCTGACGGATCGGACATCGGGACTTCCTAGCAACGCCCACACACCGCGTCCATGCTTGCCGGTGCAGGCGGCTTTCTTTAGCGTCCGCCACCGCCCAACCCCGCAAGAGCGCCATGGCCAAGCCGAAGAAAAAGAAGACATCCGCCAAGGCCAGGCCGGGGAAAAAGGCCGTCCGCAAAGCTGCCAAGCGCGCGCCGAAGAAGGCCGCAGCGAAGAAGCCGGCGCCGGCACGCGTTCCGCCGCGCATCCGGGCCAAGCCCGATCCGCGCCGCCGCCCCAAATCGCCGGTGCGCCGTGCCGCCGAAGGCGCGATCCGGCCGCGGCTGCGCCTGGGCGCCGGCAAGTACGACGCGGACCTGGAGCGCAACGCCGCGAACTACCAGCCGCTGACGCCGCTCTCCTTCCTCGAACGCGCGGCCTCCGTGTTCCCGGACCACACCGCCATCATCCATGGCAGCCAGCGCTTCACCTATGCCGACTACTATGCCCGCTCCCGGCGGCTGGCTTCCGCGCTCGCCAAGGCCGGCATACGGAAGGGCGATACGGTCGCGGTGATGCTGGCCAACACGCCGCCGATGCTGGAGGCGCATTACGGCGTGCCGATGTGCGGCGGCGTGCTGAACGCGCTCAACACCAGGCTCGACGCCGCGGCGCTCGCCTTCATGCTGGACCACGGCGAAGCCAAATTGCTGATCGCCGACCGCGAATTCTCCGCCGTGACGGCGGAGGCGCTGCAGCTCGCCAAGGTCAAGCCGATCGTCGTCGACTATGACGATCCGCAATTCCCGCAGACCGGGGCGCGGCAGGGCCATATCGATTACGAGGCGTTCGTCAGCGACGGCGATCCGGAATACGCCTGGTCCTATCCCGGCGACGAGTGGGACGCGATCGCGCTCAACTACACCTCCGGCACCACGGGCAATCCGAAAGGCGTCGTCTTCCACCATCGCGGCGCGGCGCTGATGGGCTACGGCAACATCCTGGCGGCGCAGATGGCGCGCCATCCGATCTATCTGTGGACCCTGCCGATGTTCCACTGCAACGGCTGGTGCTTTCCGTGGTCGCTGTCGGTGGTCGCCGGCACCCATGTCTGCCTGCGCTGGGTGCGCGCCAAGGCGATGTACGACGCCATCGCCGACCACAAGGTGACCCATTTATGCGGCGCGCCGATCGTAATGTCGGCCTTCATCAATGCGCGGCCGGAGGAGCGCCGGCCGCTGCCGCACAGGGTGGAGTTCGTCACCGCCGCGGCGCCGCCGCCGGAATCGGTGCTGGCCGCGATGAGCGAGGCCGGCTTCAGCGTCACCCATGTCTACGGCCTGACCGAGACCTATGGGCCGGCGGTGGTCAACGAATGGAGCGACGCCTGGGAAGCGCTCGATCCCGGCCATCGCGCAACCAAGAAGGCGCGCCAGGGCGTGCGCTACCACGCGCTCGACGCGCTAAGCGTGATGGATCCCGAGACCATGGAGCCGGTCGCCGCCGACGGCCAGACGCTGGGCGAGGTGATGTTCCGCGGCAACCTGGTGATGAAGGGCTATCTCAAGAATCCCAAGGCGACGCAGGAAGCCTTCGCCGGCGGCTGGTTCCATTCCGGAGACCTCGCCGTGATGTACCCCGACGGATATCTCCAACTCAAGGACCGCTCCAAGGACATCATCATCTCGGGCGGCGAGAACATTTCCTCGATCGAGGTCGAAGACGTCCTCAGCAAGCATCCCGCCGTGATGTTCGCGGCCGTCGTCGCCAAGGAAGACGAGAAGTGGGGCGAGACGCCGTGCGCCTTCGTCGAGCGCAAGGCCGGCTTCGAGCAGGTGACGGCGGAGGAGCTGATCGCACATTGCCGCGAGCACCTCGCGCGTTTCAAATGCCCGCGCTACGTCGTCTTCATCGACCTGCCCAAGACCTCCACCGGCAAGATCCAGAAGTTCAAGCTGCGCGAGATGGCGAAGGACGTGACGTAAGGCGCGACGCCGTCGTCACGTGAAAGAGCACACGCATGGCACGGAACGCAGGTTGCGTTCCGCAACCTGCACGGCGGACGTCGCGACATCCCTGAACTAGGGGATAGCAAGATGGTCCGCAGCCGGACAAATCTCTCGCAACACCGCGGGGATCTTATGGCAGCGACACGCAAGCGCGACGGCAAGGGCGAGCTTCTGAATCGTCTTCAGGCGCTTCTCTACGAGTATCATGCGCTCGGCCGCTTCGCCGAAGCCAAGCCCCACATCCTGTGGCTGATGGAAATCGCGCAGGCCGAGCGCGAGTCGCGATGAGTGGCCGCCTCAACCGCCGCGCTTGAAGAACTGCACCGCGCGTTCGTGCTCCTCGGCGGCGGCGCGACTCTTGAAGGTGCCGAGGTTGCGGCGCTTGCCGGTCTTGAGGTCCTTCTTGCGCGAATAGAGCCGGTAGCCGCCGGCGGCCAGCTTGCGGATCATGCGGGTCTCCTTTCCCACGCGACAACGCGGCAGAAGATCGGGATTTCCCGGTCCGGTACATATGGGGAACGGCCGGTGGGTCGGCAACCGCGCACGGGAAATTTCACAAGACGGCACAAAAATCGCTGCCTAGGCTCACGCCGCGAGCACGAGAGCGACGATGAGCGAACCCGTTTCCCCGCCGGCCGGCCGGTTTGCGCTGGCCTTCATCTTCACCACCATGCTGATCGACACGATCGGGCTGGGCATCATCATCCCGGTGACGCCTGCGATCATCAAGCAGCTGACCGGCCAGGAACTGAGCGGCGCCGCCGCCTGGGGCGGCTGGCTGATGTTCGTCTACGCGCTGATGCAGTTCCTGTGCGCCCCGGTCATCGGCAATCTGAGCGACCGTTTCGGGCGCCGCCCGGTGCTGATCCTGTCGCTGGTTGTGCTCGCGGCCGACTATGCGATCACCGGCTGGGCGCCGACCATCGCCTGGCTGTTCCTCGGCCGCTTCCTGTCCGGCGCCGCGGGCGCGGCCTATCCGACGCTCAACGCCTATATCGCCGACGTCTCGCCGCCCGAGAAGCGTGCCGCCAATTTCGGCCTCACCGGCGCGGCTTTCGGCGTCGGATTCATCCTGGGACCAGGTTTGGGCGGCTTCGTCGGCGAGCATTGGGGCGCCCGCGCGCCGTTCTTCGTCGCCGCCGCCTTCGCGCTCGCCAATGCGCTGTTCGGCCTGCTGGTGCTGAAGGAATCGCTGCCGCCGGCGCGCCGCCGCGCCTTCGAGCTGTGGCGCGCCAACCCGCTGGGTTCGCTGAAGGCGCTAGGCCGCTTCCCGTCGATGTACGGACTGATCGGGGTCGGCGTCCTGCTGCAGCTCGCACATGACGCGCTGCCGGCGACCTGGACCTATTACACGATGCTCCGCTTCGGCTGGGGACCGGGCGACGTGGCGCTGTCGCTGGTCGCGGTTGGGGCGCTGACCGCGGTGTCGTTCGGCGTGCTGCCGCGCCTGGTCGTGCCGCGCATCGGCGAGGTCAACGCCGTCTATGCCGGCCTGTTCTTCGCCGCGCTGGGCTATGCCGGTTACGCCGTCTCCGCCGCGCCCTGGATGCTCTACGCCTGGATGGTGGTGTGGGCGCTGGGCGGCGTCGGCGGACCGGCGCTGAACGCGATCATGTCGAGGGCGGTCCCGGCCGATGAACAGGGCGAGCTGATGGGCGCGCGCGCCAGCATGGACAGCATCACCTCCATCGTGGCGCCGCTGCTGATGACCGGCCTGTTCAAATACTTCACGAGCGGCCACGCGCTGTTCTATTTCGCGGGCGCGTCCTTTGCCGCTGCGGCTCTGTTCGAGGCCGCAGGCCTGGGCGTATTCGCGCTCGCGCAGCCGCGCGCGAAGGCAGTCGAGCAGGCGTGAGCCGCTAGTGGATGCTGGCCTTGAGGCGCAGCAGCTCGTCCTTTATTCGGAGCTTTTCTTTTTTGAGGGCGGCGATGGCGGCCTCATCCCAGTCCGGATGAGTCATCTCGTCGTGGATGCGTTCTTCGAGTCTCTTATGTTTTTCGGACAATTCTTCGATATGCCCTTGCAGTGCCATGCGTGCACCTCATCGTTTAGGCGGAAGAATTAGAGCACTGTGACATCGACCTGTCACGTCCCTCTTCCGCACGTGGCCAACACTCTGTAAACCGAAGTTGCATGGCCAAAGTTGCGGAAACCAAGGAAAAAGAACGGGTTGTCCTGGGGATCAGCGGCGCCTCCGGCGTCGCCTACGGGATCCGGCTGCTCGACGCGCTGCGCGAGCTGGGGCTGGAATCGCACTTGGTGATGAGCCGGGCGGCCGAGATGACCATCGGCCTGGAGACGAAGCTCAGGCCCAAGGCGGTCGCGGCCAGGGCCGACGTCGCCTACGCCATCGGCGACATCGGCGCCGCCATCGCCTCGGGCAGCTTCAGGACCAAGGGCATGATCGTGGCGCCGTGCTCGGTGCGGAGCTGGTCGGAGATCGCGACCGGCGTCACCACCAGCCTGCTCACCCGCGCCGCCGACGTGACGCTGAAGGAGCGTCGGCCGCTGGTGCTCATCGTGCGCGAGACGCCGCTGCATGTCGGCCATCTGCGCAGCCTCACCCAGCTTGCCGAGATGGGTGCCATCATCCTGCCGCCGCTGCCGGCATTCTACAGCGCGCCGCACACGCTGGCGGATTTCGTCGACCAAGTCGCGGGCCGCGCGCTCGACCTTCTGGGCTATGATTGGCCGGCGCAGAAGCGATGGGTCGGACATTAGATGCCCAGTGAAGTCACACGGCCCGACGAGGTGTCGCTGCGGGCCAAGCTCGCCGAACTGACGCAGGAACACCGCGATCTCGACGCGGCGATCGACGCGCTGCGCGGCTCGCCCGACCAGCTCCAGATCACGCGGCTGAAGAAGCGCAAGCTGCAGCTCAAGGACCTGATCAGCAAGATCAACGACCAGCTGCTGCCGGACATCATCGCATGAAGGCTTGGCGTCATGGGCCAACAAATACCTGTCATGGCCCGCGACCGCGGGCCATCCAGGTGACGCGATCTCTTGCTTTCAGGATTTTCTCCGCTCCAACTGGATGGCCCGCAGTCGCGGGCCATGACAAGCGGAGAGCATCACCGCGTCGCGCGCTTGTGGGCGTACATCGCCTCGTCGGCACGGGCCATGGCGAGGTCGGCGTCGTCGCCGGCTTTGAGCTCGAAGGCGCCATAGGCGAAGCTCATCGGGATCGTGCCGCCGTTCCACGCCGTCGGCGCGGCGCGCAGCTTCTGCGCGAGGATGTCGGCCTTCTTGTGCGCCTGGTCCTGGTCGGCATGGCTGAGCAGGACGCCGAACTCGTCGCCGCCGAGGCGGCCGACACAATCGCTGTCGCGGACATTGTCGGACAGCACCGCGGCGAAATTCCTCAGCACCGCGTCGCCGCCGGCATGGCCATGGGTGTCGTTGACCGCCTTGAAGTCGTTGAGGTCGAAATAGATCAGGCTGGCCGAGGTGCCGTAGCGGCCGGCGAAGGCGATGTAGCGCGTCAGCTCGCGCACGAAGGCGCGGCGGTTGAGCAGCGGCAGGAGCTGGTCCTGGTCGGCGGTCTTCTCGGCCTCGTCCAGCCGCGCCCGGGTGGCGGCAAGCTCCCGGCGCAGGCTGTCGACCTCGCCCATCAGGGTGACGATGGCGTCGCGCACCCTGGGGGTGAACTCGCTTTCGGGGATTCCCAGCACGCTGGCGGTGGCGCCGATGCCGTCGGACCCGGACGGCGGCGCGACGGAACCGGCCTGGCGGGTATAGGCTGCCGCCCCGAGCGTCCGCGTCCCTCTCGTGCGCTCGACCTTCATGCGCGAATCCCCCGGCCGTTCTGGCGGCAAAACATACCTAAGAGCGCGTTAACAGTTCCTTTATGAAACACACCAGAAGGTTAACGTCCATCAACCGCCAACCGCAGCCGGAAGCATGACCAGCCCTCTCGTCGGCATCATCATGGGAAGCCAGTCCGACTGGACGACGCTGAAACCCGCGTCCGAGATCCTGGACGCGCTCGGCATTGCCCATGAGAACAAGATCGTATCGGCACACCGGACGCCAGACCGGATGAATGCCTATGCCAAGGGCGCGGCCGGGCGCGGCCTGAAGGTGATCATCGCGGGCGCGGGCGGTGCGGCGCACCTGCCCGGCATGACCGCTGCGATGACGACCCTGCCGGTGCTGGGCGTGCCGGTGGAGTCCAAGGCGCTAAAGGGTATGGACAGCCTGCTCTCCATCGTCCAGATGCCCGGTGGCGTGCCGGTGGCGACCTTTGCCATCGGCGAGAGCGGCGCGCGGAACGCCGCGCTGCATGCCGCCGCGATCCTGAGCCTGTCCGACAAGGCGCTGGCCAGGCGCCTGGCGGCGTGGCGGGCGCAGCAGACCGATGCGGTGGCCGAGGCGCCGGCCGACAAATGAGCCAGGCACTGCGCCCCAGCTCGCCCGTTCCACCGGGCGGCACGATCGGCATTCTGGGCGGCGGCCAGCTCGGCCGCATGCTGGCGCTGGCGGCGGCGCGCTTGAGCCTCAAGACGCGAGTGTTCTGCGACAACCCCGACGCCGCCGCCTTCCAGGTCTGCGACGTCCACACGGTCGGCAAGTTCGAGGACCTCAACGCCGTCGGCGCCTTCGCCGCAGGCTGCGACGCGGTGACGTTCGAGTTCGAGAACGTGCCGGCGGCGGCGGTGGAGCACATCGCGGCGCTGCGGCCGGTCAACCCTTGCGCCAAGGCGCTGCGGGTGACGCAGGACCGGGTCGCGGAAAAGGATTTCCTGCGCGATGCCGGCCTCAAGACCGCGCGCTATTTCAGCGTCACCTCGGAGGATTATTTCGAGACCGCCGTCCTGATGTGCGGCGCGCCTGCGATCTTCAAGACGCGGCGCATGGGCTATGACGGCAAGGGCCAGGCAAAGGTCGCGTCGGAAGACGATCTTGCCGCAGCGTTCAAAAAATTCGGCGAACAGCCCGGCATCCTGGAAGGCTTCGTCGATTTCGCGTTCGAAGCCTCGGTGATCGCGGCGCGCGGCCGCGACGGCGCCTTCGTGGCCTATGATCCGCCCGAGAACGTCCACGAGAACCACATCCTGCGGCGCTCGGTGGTGCCGGGACGATTGACGCCGGCGCAAGCCGATGCGGCCAAGGCGATCGCCAGGACCATCGCCGACGCGCTCGACTATGTCGGCGTGCTGGCGGTCGAGCTGTTCGTGCTGAAGGACGGCGGGCTGCTGGTCAACGAGATCGCGCCGCGGGTGCACAATTCCGGCCATTGGACGCTCGAAGCCTGCGCCGTCAGCCAGTTCGAGCAGCACATCCGCGCCGTTGCGGGCTGGCCGCTGGGCCATCCCGCGCGCCACGCCGACGCGGTGATGGAGAACATCCTGGGCGCCGAGGCGCTGGACTGGCAGCGCTACGCCGCGCGGGACGGCGCGCTGCACCTTTACGGCAAGGGCGAGGCGCGGCCCGGGCGCAAGATGGGGCACTTCACGCAGCTTTCCCCATTGACGAAGCCATGAGCCGCCCATAGGTTCCGCCGCCATGAAAACGACCGCGAAGCGCACGACCAAGACGACGAAGCCCGGCCGGGCTTCGGAACGCGCGCGCGCCTAGCTAAGACCGCATCGCCCGATCCGAAGCCCCGCTCGCAAGACGGGGCTTTTTTGTTGGAGATTTGAGATGAAGAGCAATCCCACCATCGCCATCGCCGGCGTCACCGGCGCGGTCGGCGCCGAGTTCATCGCCAGCCTCGACCGGCGCAAATTTCCGGTCGGCACGCTGAAGGCGCTGGCGAGCGCACGCTCGGCCGGCCAAGCGGTCGATTTCCGCGGCAGAACGGTGGTCATCGAGGAGCTGACCGAGGCGTCGTTCGACGGCGTCGACATCGCGCTGTTCTCGGCCGGCGGGTCGATCTCGAAAAAGTTCGCGCCGGCGGCGGTCAAGGCAGGCGCGGTGGTGGTCGACAATTCGTCGGCCTTCCGCATGGACCCGGACGTGCCGCTGGTGATCCCGGAGGTCAACGCGCACCGCATCCAGGGCCACAAGGGCATCATCGCCAATCCCAACTGCTCGGCGACCACCGCGCTGGTGCCGTTGTGGCCGATCCACCGCAAGAACCGCATCAAGCGCGTCATCATTTCGACCTACCAGGCGGCGAGCGGCGCCGGCGCGGCGGCGATGCAGGAACTGCTGGATTCGACCCGCGCCTATCTCGACGGCAAGCCGTTCATGCCCAAGGTGATGCCGCATCCCTACGCGTTCAACGTCTTCAACCACAACACCGCGATCGATCCCGACACCGGCTACAACGACGAAGAGACCAAGGTCATCAACGAGACCCGGAAGATCTTCGAGGACGACCGGATCCGCATCGGCGTCACCTGCGTGCGCGTGCCGGTGCTGCGCGCCCATTGCGAGGCGATCACCTTCGAGTGCGAACGGCCGATTACCGAGGACGAAGTGCGGGCGATCCTGAGCGACGCGCCGGGCGTCAAGATCGTGGACGACCGCGCGAAGAACTACTTTCCGATGCCGATCGACGCGTCGGGCCAGGGCGACATCCTGGTCGGCCGCATCCGCAAGGATCTGAGCGATCCGGCCGGACACTCCATCGCGATGTTCGTATCGGGCGATCAGTTGCTGAAAGGCGCCGCGCTCAACGCGGTGCAGATTGCGGAATACCTGCTCTAAGCGACGCCTGCGTCCGTTCATCGCGTCATACCTAGGCATAATTTTCAAGGGGCCCGCGCGGCGGTCAGGTTGCGCGTGTAGCCGGATCGCGCCGGTGGGGATGCCAAGGCCCCGCGCAGCCGCGATACCGGGCACGACAAACAAAGGGCAGTGCCATGAGACCAACCCTGAAACTCGCAACCCTCTTGCTAGGAGCATCCATCATGACGAATCCCGTATCCGCCGCGAGCGATATCGCGACCGACCCGCACCTCGATCCCCAGGTCCGCGACCTGCTGGTCAAGCTCAACAAGGATCCGAGCCCGTTCTGGACCCTGCCGCAGCCCAAGCCGCAGGACATCCTGACGGGAATCCAGGACCAGACACCGGTCGACATGTCCGGCGTCACCACCACCGAAACGTCCATCACCGTGGCCGGACGGACGGTGAAGCTCTACATCGTCAAGCCCGAGCACGTCGCCGGCAAGCCCGGCGTGCTGCTGTTCATCCATGGCGGCGTCTGGATCGTCGGCAATTTCGCGAACCACAAGCGCCTGGTGCGCGATCTGGTCGTCGAGTCGGGCCAGGTCGCCGTGTTCGTCGAATATACCAGCCTGCCGCAGGCCAAATATCCGACGCAGATCGACGAGTGCTATGCCGCGCTCGAATGGATCGCGGCGCATGCCGGCGAGTACGGCGCCGACGGCAGCCGCATCGCGGTGGCGGGCAACTCGGTCGGCGGCAACATGACCGCCGCCCTGTCGCTGATGACGAAGGATCGCAAGGGTCCCAGGATCAGCTACCAGGTGCTGTTCATCCCGGCGACGGATGCAAGCGTCGATACGCCGTCCTATCACCAGTTCGCGACCGGCCACTTCCTGGCCCGCGATTTCATGAAGTACGGCTGGGACCTCTACGCTCCCGACGCCAAGACCCGCAACCTGCCCTATGTGTCGCCGCTGCGCGCCGATGTGGCGGAGCTGACGGGCCTGCCGCCGGCGCTGGTGATCACCGCGGAGAACGATCCGCTGCGCGACGAAGGCGAAGCCTATGCGCGCAAGCTCAAACAGGCCGGCGTGAGCGTGGACGCGGTCCGGTACAACGGCACGATCCATGACTTCGTGCTGCTCAACGCGCTGCGGACCGTGCCGTCCACCGAAGCGGCGATCCGCCAGGCGAGCGAGGGCATCCGCGCGCATATCGGCCAGTGAGCATCGAGGGGAGGCGCGGGCAACCGCCTGCGCCTCCCGCTTGCGGCAAGCGGAACGTCAGCTTCGCCGGGTATTGAAGGCGGCGAAGACGTCGGCGAGCGGCGGCAGGCGGTCGAAGACCGATTTGGCTTCGGCCTTGAACTTCTCGAACTGCATGACGTTTTCGATGCGGTCGGCGAGGAAGGCTTTGGTCGCGGCTTCGTCGGCGCCGGTGTCGGCGAACCAGCGCATCAGCGTGGCCGTGTAGACCGCGCCCAGGATGCCGCGCTTGGTATAGAAGTTGAAATCGGTCGCGGTGTCGCCGGCGGCGCGCCACATCCTATCGACGCTGCGCCAGGCGAGCTTGGCGCCCAGCGCGGCGTGCGGCGGCAGCGTCAGGAGGGCGGCGGCGCGGCGCGCGGCCTCCTTGTGCGGGCGGACGGCATCGATGCGCGCCATCACCGCAGCGGCGATGCGGGCGCGGATCTTCATCGCCTTGAGGTCCATCGCGGCGAGGCTCGCCTCCATCTGCGCGTCCGCAACGTCGGAGAAGGCTTCGACCAGGCTCAACGGGCCGTCGGGAAAAAGTCGCGCGAGTGCCGGTTTGGTCGCCCCGGCCTGCGCGCCGGCGCGCGCCAGCACCTTGTCGGTGAAGCCGTCGAACACGACATGCGGCAGCGCGGCTTCCAGCACCTTGGCCTTCAGCGCGGCGTCGTCGGCGGGTTTCTTGCGGGGCGCCATGCGCAGCCTTCAAACGAAAGAGCGCCGCCAGTATCGGCGCAAGCGGGCGAAAAGTCAGCCTCGATCAGTTCGCCCAGTGGCGCGCTTCGGTCTCGAAGATCAGCTTGCCCAGATCGGTCATGCGGCTGGGATAGAGCACGCCGTCCAGATGGTCGCATTCGTGCTGCACCACGCGGGCATGAAAGCCTTTCGCCGTGCGCGCGATCGGCCGTCCGTCCAGGTCGGTGCCGCGATAGCGGATGTGGAACGGCCGCTCGACGAAGCCGCGCAGGCCGGGGACGGACAGACAGCCTTCCCAGCCGCCTTCCAGTTCGGGGCCGACGATCTCGATCTGCGGATTGACCAGCACGGTCAGCGGCGCGGTGTGGTCGAAGCGCTCGTCCTCCGACAGGCCCGGATCGCTGCGGCCGTCGGGCGCCTGGAACACCACAATGCGCAGCGGCACATGGACCTGCGGCGCGGCGAGGCCGGCGCCATTGGCGTCGATCATGGTCTCGACCATGTCGGCGACCAGGCGCCGGATTTCGGGCGCGCCGGGATTGGCGACGGGCTGGGCGACCTGCGCCAGGACGGGATGGCCCATGCGGGCGATTTTCAGAATTGCCATTGTTTTCAGTTACTTAGTTCAGATACCGCGTATTTTCGCCCATTCGAACCAAAAAAATCGTGGGGGGCACCCCTGCCCCGTCCTATCACGCCATTCGTTTTCGAGTTCGCGACACCCCCTCCCCTTCGGGAGGCGCCGCAGCGGGCGCCGCACCGTCCGAACTTAGGAATTGGATCAAAGTCTTTCAAGCGCGGTGGACAGGCCGGGACCCGTCTGATATCACCCGCGCCTCCCAAAACGGGTCCAGGAGCCGCCTTTGCAGATCATCGTCCGCGACAACAATATCGACCAGGCGCTGAAGGCGCTGAAGAAGAAGATGCAGCGTGAAGGCATCTTCCGCGAGATGAAGCTGCGCGGCCATTACGAGAAACCCAGCGAGAAGCGCGCCCGCGAGCGGGCCGAGGCGATCCGCCGCTACCGCAAGCTCCAGCGCAAGCGCCTGCAGCGCGAAGGCCTGCTGCCGCGCTGATCCGCCGTCCGACCGAAATTAAAAGAGGCCGTCCGTGTCCCGGGCGGCTTTTTTGTTCGGCCTTCCTTCGCCTAGCATCGGCGCGCAGCAGAAAGGCGCCGCCATGACCGACATCTCCGACCGCGTGCGGATCGAGGCCACCGAGCTGGTCTTCCAATGGCGCTACAAGCTCGAGCGCATCCGCTTCTCCCTCCGGCGCCGCGACGGCCGCTGGGACCGGCAGGAGCGCCTGGTGCTCGACCGCGGCAATGGCGCGACCATCCTGCTCTACGATCCGGCGCGCCGCACCGTCGTGCTGACGCGGCAGTTCCGCCTCCCCGCCTATCTCAACGGCTACCGCCAGACGCTGATCGAGGCGGCGGCGGGGCTGCTGGACGGCGCCTCGCCCGAAGAGCGCATCGCCAAGGAGACGGAAGAGGAGACCGGCTACCGCGTGACCGGCGTGCGCAAGGTGTTCGAGGCCTTCATGAGCCCGGGCTCGGTCACCGAGATCCTGCACTTCTTCGTCGCCGAATATTCCCCCGCCGCACGCACGGGCGCCGGCGGCGGCCTGGAGGATGAAGGCGAGGACATCGAAGTCCTCGAACTACCCTTCGCCGACGCCTACGCCATGATCGCCGACGGCCGCATCGTCGACGCCAAAACGATCATGCTGCTGCAATGGGCGAAGCTGGAGGTGTTTCGGTAGGGGGGCGCGGCCGGGCGATATTTGCGCGCCGCAACTCCGCGCCAGCGCTGGCGCGAACAGTTTGCTGTATTCTGTTCGGGCATGCAGCGAAAACGACACTGTTAGTGTCGTCCTAACAAAAAAGCGTTACGCTTGAAAGTTCATTACATCGAGTTGGCGCCACGTTGAGCGAGCCTCGCAGCCAACGCATTAAGAAATAATCCCGCAACCAACCATCCAGCGATGGCTTCAATGGCTGTCAATAAACGCGCTTCGCCCGAAAGGGGGACAATGTCGCCGAAACCCACAGTTGTGATCGTAGTAGCGCTAAAATACAGCATACGCCACGGAAAACCGCTAAGACTTCGCGGATCACCCGACCATCCCGAGAGTAGGTTCATCAGGGCATTTTCTTCCTGCCCGCCCAAGCAGATCGCGTCGGCCTGCAGCGATGCAGCTAACGGTCGAAACAAAAGGTGCCGATTAAATTCTGTGGGACCGCCTTGGTCGGGTTCTGATGGGAATGACACAATATGACAGACTAGCCACCCGGGTCGTTGTTGAACGACGATTTTCTGCTGGCTAAGGTGAGCCTCGAATTGCGGACCTCCGGTCGACTGAACAATCTCCCCTCCTTCGTGTTTTGTTGCGAAGAAAGAGACCGTGAAGTCTAGGCCGTTTGATCTATCGGTGGCTAAATTGCTGACCTCAATATCGCTCATCGCGATCTGCCAACCATCGCCATTCGACTCATGGCCGCGATACGACTTCGCAATCGCGTCCCGGATATAACCCGAAATCCGAATGGCGTCCGCAATGGCTGGCTTCTCCATGCGGGCATATGGCGCGTAGAAGTGCTGGCCCCGCAACAGGCAATACCCGATGGCAAATAGCGGGATAAGAGCGACGTAGGCGACCAAAAAGGTCAGTGGGCTAGCGCTCGAAAGATATCTATATAGTTTACTAAACATTCCAAAATACCTTCTCTCTCAATCGAGAGTTGCCTCAAAATCTATAGCAGGCATTCAGAGGAGGCGTTGATATCTTCAGCGGCTTCCATACCAATTCTGCCAAGTACCATTCCTCATCTCCAAGCGCTCCCGCATAGATCGCCGTCGCTTCTAGACGAGCGTGCTCCAGCCAGCGTTGGATAACATCAAGAGGGAGACCTTCTGCCCTGCTCGATGGCAACCGCGAGCCTTAAGGCTTTGGGTTTGCATAAGCTCTCCGGATGCCCGCTTGCGCATCACCACCTCGGCCAGCTCTGCGTCTACCGCCCGCGCCCGAACATCCTCCCGATCAGCGCGCCGAGCGCCGGCGGGCGCTCCGTCGTCAGCACGTTGCGGGCGAAGATGCGGCCGGTCCAGATGATCATCAGCACGGTGGTGACGAGGGCGAGGATCGTGGTGCCCCAGAGCTGCCACACCGGCGGATGGCTGGCGATGCGCAGCATCATGAAGAACGGCGTGTAGATCGGCACCCAGGACAGGCCCGTCGCCAAAGGTCCGTTGGGATCGCGCATCACGCCCGCGATCATCAGGTTGGGCAGCATCAGGATCAGCATGGAGGGGCCGAGCAGCGACTGCGCGTCGGCCAGGCTGTTGGCCATGGAACCGATCGCCAGGAACAGCGAGCCGTAGATCAGCAAGCCGCAGAGGAAGAACACCAGCAGCAGCGGCACGGTCTGGATGGTGGCGACGGCGCGCAGCGCGGCGAGGACCAGGCCGGCGGTCTCATGGCTGGCCAGCGCCATCAGCGCGATCAGCGCCAGGCCCCAGATCAACAGCGTGGTGATGGCGACCGCGATCACGCCGACCAGCTTGCCGGTGGTGATCTCGCGCGCCGTGGCGCAGGACAGCAGCACCTCGATCATGCGGGTCGACTTCTCCTCGACCACGCCCTGCAGCAGCACCGAGGAATTCATCACCGAAACGACGAACAGGATGATGGCGAGCGCGATGGGCACACCCTGGTCGAAGGCGCTGCTGCTGCCGTCGGCATGGGCGGGGTTGCGGCTCTCGAGCGCGGCGGTGGGCGTGAGCAGCGCCGGGTCGCCGATCTGCGGCGCATATTTGCGCAAGGCGCCAAGACGCAGCGCATCGGTCAGCGCGCCGGCCACGAAGTCGCGCAGGCTGCCGCGCGGGCTCTGCGACCAGAACTGGGCCGTGGCGGCGGGGCCGTAATCGCGCGGCACGACCACGACGGCATCGATGTCGAACGGCGCGGTCTGGCGCTGCAACGCCGCCGCGATGGTCTTGGGGCCCGGCGCGCGCGCCAAATCCGCCGGCGGCTCGGCGAAGACGAAGCGCGGCGTGGGCTCGCGGAACGGCGGCGCGCCGGTCTTGAGCGCAGGCCGCAACGCCGCCAGCACCCGCGCGCGCCCACCCAGCCGGGCGAAGGCGGCGCGCGCAGCCGCGTCGTCGGGATGGGCCAGCAGCGCCGCGACGGCGGGCGGCAGCCGCGCCGCATCGGCAAAGCCGCCGGCGTAATGCGACAGGGCATCGAGCTCGCGATCGGCGTTGTCGCGTTCCACCGCGTCCAGGATCGCCGCGCGCCAGGCGCCGCCGGCCTCGTCCACCACGGTGAAGATCACCGGCGAGTCGCTGCCGCCGCCGGTCCATTGCGGCACCATGGTCACCACCACGATCCACAGCGGGAACATCAGGATCGAGATGAAGAAGCCGCGCCGCGTCACGTATTTGATGAATTCCTGGCGGGCGATGAGAAAGGCGCGTCTCATGCGGCCTCCGCGTGGGGCGCGCCCACCAGCGAGACGAAGACGTCGTGCAGGGTGGGCGGCGCGACGTCGAAATGGGTGAGCGGGACCTGGGCCGCAAAGCAGGCGGCGAGCAGGGCGCGGCCGTCGTCGCCCTCCTTGAGGTCGACGATCCAATAGGGCTGGCCGGCGCCGGGCGGCGTGGCCCGCGCCACGCCCGGAACATTGGCGAGGAAGCTCAAATCGGCATCGGCGGCGAGGCGGGCGCGGCGCGGCAGCAATCCGCGCGCCTGTTCGAGCGTGCCCTCGAACAGCTTGGCGCCCTTCGCCAGCACGAGCAGCCGGTCGCACAGCCGCTCGGCATGCTGCATGGTGTGGGTGGAGAACAGGATGGTCTTGCCCTCCGCCGCCAGAGCGCGGATGAAGGCTTCCAGCTCGGTCTGGTTGACGGGATCGAGGCCGGAGAACGGCTCGTCCAGGATGACGAATTCGGGATCGTGGGCGATGGCGGCCAGCACCTGGACCTTCTGCGCCATGCCCTTGGACAGCCCCTCGATCCGCACCCGCGCGAAATCGCCCAGGCCGAAACCGGCGAGCAGCTTGCGCGCCCGCGCCAGCGCGTCGGCCCGGCGAAGGCCCTTGAGCGTGGCGATATAGGCGATGGCGGCGTCGGCCCGCATGCGCTTGTAGAGGCCACGCTCCTCGGGGAGATAGCCGATGCGCGCGCGCACTTCGGAAATATCCCGCCCCAGGATGGCGATGCGGCCTTCGTCGGGCGGCAGGATGCCCAGCATCATGCGCAGGGTGGTGGTCTTGCCGGCGCCGTTGGGGCCGAGGAAGCCGAGGATGGAACCGCGCTGCAACGCGAAGGACAGGTCGCGGACGGCGGTGAAGTCGCCGAAGCGCTTGGTGACGCCCGTAAGCTCAACGATGGTGTCGGTCAAAGGCCGGTCCGCTCTGGGCGCGGCCTCTAAGTATGGCGGCGATCCTCCCGCTGCAAGGCTGCAGCGGGAGGTCCGTCGGCCCGGCAACTGGGGGAGGAACCCGGGTCGATCAGTGGAAGCCGCCGGACGCGGCGATCCGTTCGCCGGTCAGCCAGGCGGAATCGTCGGAGGCGAGGAACACGGCGACCTTGGCGATGTCGTCGGGCTGGCCGATGCGGCCCAGCGGCGTGCCGGCGACGATGCGCTTTTCGAAGTCGCTGCCCATCATGCCGACGGCGTGGCTGCCTTCGGTCTCCACGCCGCCCGGCGCGATGGTGTTGACGCGGATCTTGCGCGGCGCCAGCTCGAACGCGAGGCTGCGGGTCAGCGTATCCACCGCGCCCTTGGTCGCGCTGTAGACGGTCGAGCCCGGCGGCGGGCTGGTGCTGACGACCGAGCTGATATTGATGATGCTGCCGCCGTCCGGGCCGAACTGCCTGGCGGCTTCCTGGGCGGTGAGGAGAGAGCCCAGCACATTGATGTTGAACTGGCGGTGGAACTCGGCCTCGGTCACGTCCTCCAGCGGGAAGAAGGCGAACACGCCGGCATTGTTGACGACCACGTCGGCGGTGCCGAACGCCTTGCGCGTTTCGGCGAACAGGCGCTTGACGTCGGCGGATTTGGCGACGTCGCCCTGCACCGCGACGGCCTTGCCGCCCTTGGCGACGATGTCGGCGACGACTTTGTCGGCGCCGTCCCTGGCGGAGGCGTAGTTCACGACCACCGCGGCGCCTTCGGCCGCCAGGCTCCTGGCGATGGCGGCCCCGATGCCCTTGGAGGCGCCGGTCACGACGGCGACCTTGCCCTTGAGTTTGCTCATGGAATTCATCCCTTCTGGTATGGTTCGACAGTTAGATAATTGTCTAAGTGATGTCTGCAAGGGTGCGGTGAGGGGTGCGGCATCGATTTCCGCTCCGCGGGCGCTCAGATCTTCTGCAACTGGCCCAGATACGCGTCCAGCACGTCGCGGCGCAGGGTGAGGTTCATGAACTTGCCCGCGCGCGCGGTTTCGACCAGGCCGGCGGTCTCAAGCTCTTTGATGTGGTGCGACAGCGTCGCGGCGGTGACGCAGTGCTGTTCGCGCAGCGCGGCGCAGGTGGTGGTGCCTTTCCGGCAGGCGCCGATCTCCTTCAGGAGCTGATAGCGGCGCGGCTCGGCCAGCGCGCGGGCGATGCGCGCGACATCCTTGTCGGTGAGCTTGATGGCCATGCCTCTTAGATAAGGCGGATCGGGTGCAAATCAAACCGCCGCGCCGCAATCGGCGCAGACCGCGACCTCGACGGTGACGTGGCTGAGGCCGGCGAAGTGCTGGCGCAAGCCGGCCTTGATGGCCTCCGCGTCGGTGCTGAGCGGGCTCACCAAGGAGACGATCAGGCCGCGATGGCCGGGGCCGAGTCGCCACAGATGCAGGTCGCAGACCCGCGTGCCCGCGTCGCCTTCCAGATAGGTGCGGATCTCGCCGGCGAGGCCGGGGCTGTCCTCGGCATCGAGCAGGACCAGCGCGCTGTCGCGCACCAGGCCGTAAGCCCAAGACCCGATGACGCCGGCGCCGATCACGCCGACCAGCGGATCGAGCCAGCCGATATGGAACAAAAGTCCCGCCGCCAGCGCGGCGATGGCCAGCACCGAGGTCGCGGCGTCGGCCAGCACATGCACATAGGCCGCGCGCATATTGTGGTCGGCGTGCCCGTGCCGATGATCGTGATCGTGCCCGTGGTCGTGCGACGCGCCGTCCTGGTGATGATGGTGCGGCACGTCGCGCAGCACGAAGGCGCTGGCGAGGTTGACGCAGAGGCCGAGCGTCGCGATCAAGAGCGCGTCCCGATAGTTCACCGCGACCGGAGCGGCCAGACGCGCCACCGACTCGAAGGCGACGGCCACCGCGATCAGCCCGAGCACGACCGCGCTGGTGAAGGCGGCCAGGTCGCCGAACTTGCCCGAGCCGAAGGTGAAGCGCGTGTCCTTGGCATGGCGCCGCGCCAGCCAATAGGCGCCCGCCGCCAGGCCGAGTGCGCCGACATGGGTCGCCATGTGGAAACCGTCCGCCAGCAGCGCCATGGAGCCGAACAGCACGCCGGCCGCGATCTCCACCACCATGAAGCCGGCCGTGAGCAGGGTGGCGAGCCGGGCCCGCGCTTCGGCGCGTGCGTGGCCTGCCCCCAGGAACACATGGTCGTGGGTCCAGATGCCGTGGTCGTGCGCGGTGTGGTCTTGCAACGTCATGACCGCATCATACGCCCGCCCGCGGCAAATGAAAAAAGGGCCGCGTGGGTGCGCGGCCCTTCTTCAACGGAGAGGATGCAAAAGATTTAATGCGTGAGAACCAGCTTGTGCTGGTCGGCGAAGGTGACGCCTTCGAGGGCGTCGCCATGGCTCTTCAGCAGCGCATAGGTCGAGCCGTCGGCCGAGATCAGCTGGTAGCCGCTGCTGGTCGTCGCCCACTTGGTGAGGTTTGCGCCGGTGGCGCAATCGGAAGCCTGGCTCACCGCGCCGTCGGCCGACAGCGTCAGTTCGCAGGGGGTCTTCGAGCCGATCGCCAGCTTGTAGGTGCCGGCGGCGAGCGCCGGGGCCTGGGCGTAGGCGGCGCCGAAGCCGGACATGGCGAGGACGAAGGAAAGCGTGAGGAGGCGGGACTTATTCATGTGAATCATTCCTTCAGGGTTCAACGTTTAGAGAATTAGTGTCAGTCCTCGCAAATTCAAGAACAATTTCTTCGCAGATGCAATAATTCGTACAGGACCGGCTGTCGCACGGAGTTTTACGTAGCTATTTCAATGTGATAGGTGGAACACAATTTTTATGACAGCGGTATGTTCCAGCCATGCGGGGGCCCGTTTGGTGCGGCGCACAACGCCACGCGACACTTTCCGACAATTTGTCATCGCCAGGACAGGCCCGGATAATGGGCATTCTGGGCCGATTCGAGCGGTCCGCCTGGGCGGGCGCCGGCGGGGACGGTTCTTCGCGACAGGGATGTGGTTGCGCTACGATCCCGGGCCATCAGGGAGATGACGCATGAGCAAGTTCACGACCCGCACTTTGACACCTGCCATCGGCGCGGTGGTCGAAGGCGTCGACCTGTCGCAGCTTCTGGACGAGGAGCAGATCGCCGACATCCGCGCCGCGCTGCTGAAGCACAAGGTGATCTTCTTCGAGGACCAGCATATCACGCCGGCGCAGCACCGCGACGTCGCGGCGCGCTTCGGCAAGCTGCACACCCATCCGCTCTATCCCGGCGTGCCCGAGGCGCCCGAGATGTTCATCCTCGACAACCATGCCGGCAATCCGACCGACAACGATGCGTGGCATACCGACGTGACGTTCATCGAGACGCCGCCGCTGGGCGCAGTCCTCTATGCCAAGCTCTTGCCGCCGGCGGGCGGCGACACCTGCTGGGCCAACATGCAGGCGGCCTTTGAGGGCCTGTCGAAACCGCTGCAGCGTTTCCTGAGCGAACTCGACGCGGTGCACGATTTCGCGCGCGGCTTTCCGGCGCGCGGCACGGTTGCCGGACAGGCGGGCGCCGACAAGCACGCCAAGGCGGTCGCAGAGCACCCCCCCGTGGTCCATCCCGTCGTGCGCACCCATCCGGAGACCGGCGCGGACGGGCTGTTCGTCAATTACGGCTTCACCGACCGCATCAAGGGTCTGCGCCGGGAGGAAAGCGCCGCGCTCCTGAACATGCTGTTCGTCCACATCCAGAAGCCCGAATACCAGGTGCGCTGGACGTGGAAGCCGAATTCCGTCGCCTTCTGGGACAACCGCATCACCCAGCACTATGCGGTGAACGACTACCTGCCGCACCGCCGCATCATGAACCGCGCCACGATCCTGGGCGACCGCCCCTTCAACCGCGCGCGACGGCCGGCCGATGCGAAGATCGCGGCGGAATGAGGACGCGCGCTAAAGTCCGGCCTCGGGCGCGCGCAACAACGCGTTCTGGTGGCGGCGGAGCATGAAGACGCCGATCTCGATCGCCAGCGCGGCCAGCAGCGGGGAATAGGCGACGGCGGCGCCGTCCTCCTTCTCCTCGAACTTCCACAGGGCGCCCGCGGCGCAGAGGCCCAGCGCGATCAGCAGCCATCTTTGCATGCAGACCGAACGCGGAGCCGCCGCGGAAAGTTCCGGCGCCGCCGCTCACTTCGGCGCAAACAGGATCGCCTCGTAGTCGCGCGCACCGTGCAGGACGTGGAGCACCTCGACATGTTCACCGACGGTGTAGAAAATCAGATGGTTGCCATGGACGCGCTTGCGGATGCCCGACCTCCGGTAACGCGGCAGGACAGGAAATGCTCTGGGCATATCGCCGAGCTGATCGCAGGCCTGGCGCAACTCGCGGACATAGCTGACCGCGCGGAACGGGGCATCCCGCGCGATCCAGTCGCCGATGGCTTCGAGATCGGCTTCCGCCGCGTCCGACAGGACGACGATCACGAAGCGCGCACCTTGCGCGGCTTCCCGGCCATGGCGAGGTATTTCGCTTCCAGCCGGTCGAAGACCTCCTTTGCCGGCTTCACCCGCCCCGCCTTCACGTCTGCCCGCCCGCGCTCCAGGGCGCGGTCGAGCTCTTCCAGGCGCTTCTCGCGCTCCTCCACCAGGCGCACGCCTTCGCGGATCACCTCGCTCTTGGAGCCGTAGCGGCCCTTGGAGACGAGCCGGCTGACGGCGCGTTCCAGCCGGGCCCCGAGATCGACGCTGGACGCCATGGCGGCCTCTCCTGCTGCTGCGCGCGCAGGATAGAGCGGCCGATAACAGTTATCAACCAGCCGCCGCGTCAGGTCGGCGGCGGAGAGTGCAGGTAGCTTTCCACCAGGGAGCCGGCGACCAGGCGCCAGCCGTCGACCAGCACGAAGAAGATCAGCTTGAACGGCAGCGAGACGACGGCGGGCGGCAGCATCATCATGCCCATGCTCATCAGGATCGAGGCCACGGCCATGTCGATGATGAGGAAAGGCACGAAGATCAAAAACCCGATCTCGAAGGCGCGCTTGAGCTCGCTGAGCATGAAGGCCGGGGCGATGGTGGAGATCGCGACATCGGTGGCCCTGGCCGGCGCGGTCTTGGTGCCGCTCATCTCGAGGAACAGCTTGAGATCGGCCTGGCGGGTGTGGGCGAGCATGAATTTCTTCATCGGCGCGCCGGCGCGGTCGAGCGCCTGCTCGGTGGTGATCTGGTTGTTCACCAGCGGCACGACGCCCTGGTTGTAGGCGTCCTTCAGGGTCGGCGTCATCACGAACAGGGTGAGGAACAGCGACAGCGAGACGATCACGCTGTTGGGCGGGCTCTGCTGCAGGCCCATCGCGGTGCGCAGCAGCGACAGCACCACGACCATGCGCGTGAAGCTCGTCATCATGATCAGGATCGACGGCGCGATCGACAGGATCGTGATCAGCGCGATGATCTGCATGATCCGGTCGGTGAAAAGGCCGCCGCCCGACAGGTCGATATTGAGGCCGCCCCCCGCGGCCGATGTCGCGCCGGCGGTGGTGGCGACCAGCGCACTCGCCGCCGGCGCGGCCGCGAAGGCGGCGTGCGGCGCGATCAGCAGCGCCAGCACGACGGCGACGAGCAGGATGGCGAGCTTCCGGCCGCTCTTCACGAAGCCATCTCCGCCGCCAGCAGCGGTGCCGCGACCGGCAAGGGCGCCGCGGCAATGCCGGATTCGATCACCGAAGTGCCCTCGGGGCCGGTGAGGATGAGATGCTCGACATCGTCGCGGCGGACGATGAGCAGGCGCTGGCGCGGCGCGATGCCGAGCGTCTCGACCACCTGGAGCCGGCGCGCGATCGCCGGCTTGACGAAGCTGCCCAGGCCGAAGCGGCGCGCGGCCAGGCCGGCGCCCCCGACCAGGCCCAGCACCAGGAGCAGAGCGCCGAGATAGCGCGCGAAATCCATCATATCCATGGACCGCATACAAACGCCGTCAACCTTAATCGCGCGTTAAAGACCGGCAAATTTTGCCCGGCAGCTATTTCCATCAGCGTTAAGCGCGGCTTAATCGTTCGCCGCCATCCTGCCGGTTGTTAGGGCTAATTTTCCGTATACGGAGGGGCAACATGGACATCGGCGGCGTGCCGCTTCTTTCGATGCTCAAGGAGCGCATGGGCTGGCTCAGCGCGCGCCAGAACGTGCTGGCGCAGAACGTCGCCAATGCCGACACGCCGGGCTATTCGGCGCGCGACCTCAAGCCGCTCGATTTCGCGGACATCCTCAAGGGCGCCACCACGCCGTCCCAGTCCGGCGGCGGCATGGCCGTCACCGATCCGCGCCATATCGCGCTGAGCCCGTCGCAGGCCGGCGGCTACACCGATTTCAGCGCGCCGGATTCCGAGGCCAACCCGACCGGCAACACCGTGTCGCTGGAGCAGGAGATGATCCGCGTCTCCGACACCCAGGCCGAATACCAGGCCGCGAGCAGCCTCTATGCCAAGGCCATCGGCATGATGAAGACCGCCATCGGTCACGGCGGCTGAAGGAGAGCAGAATGGATTTCACCACGTCCCTCGTCGTCGCCGCGTCGGGCATGCGCGCCCAGTCGGACCGCATGCGCGTCATCGCGGAGAACATCGCCAACGCCAACTCGACGGCGGCGACGCCGGGCGGCGATCCCTATCGCCGCCAGATCTCGACGGTGCAGAGCGCGTTCGACCGCGCGCTGAACGCCACCCTGGTCACCTCGGGGCGCCCGGTCGCCGACCAGACCGAATTCCGCATGCAATACGATCCGGGCAACCCGAACGCCGACGCCAAGGGCTACATCAAGCTGCCCAATGTGAACTCGCTGGTCGAGATCATGGACATGCGCGAGGCGCAGCGCTCCTACGAAGCCGACCTGACCGTGATGGATGCGAGCAAGCAGATGCTGGCCCGCACCGTCGACCTGCTGACAAAGTGAGGGCCTAGGCCATGGCGATTCCGGCAGTGGCGGCGGCGGCCTACCAGGCGGCCGCGAGCATCGGCAGCGCGAGCTCCGGCGGCGCGGCGGCGGCGGCGAACGCGGCCAGCGCCGGCGGCGTCAGCGACTTCTCCAACTTCCTGAGCAATGCGCTGAAGGACGGCATCGGCACGATGAAGCAGGGCGAGGCGATGGCGGGACGCCAGGTCACCGGCCAGGCCAGCATCGTCGACGTCGTCGGCGCGGTGAACCAGGCCGAGATCACCCTCGATACCGTCGTCGCGGTCCGCGACAAGGTCGTGCAGGCCTACCAGTCCATCATGAACATGCCGATCTGACAGCGAGCAACCATGACACCGACAGATTCCATCGACTTCGCGCGCTCCTCGATCCTGGTGCTGCTCGAGATCATCGCGCCGGCCATGCTGACCGCGCTGGTCGTGGGCCTGGGTATCGGCCTGCTCCAGGCGCTGACCCAGATCCAGGAACAGACCCTGGTCTTCGTGCCCAAGATCGTCGCCATCTTCGTCGTGCTGCTGATCGCCCTGCCCTTCGCGGGCGCGGCGATGAACGGGCTGATGCTGGACGTCGCCGCGCGCATCGCGGCGTATTGACGGGGCGTCGCCGGTGAGCGCGGGGCGCAGAGCGTCATGATGCACATCCATCTCGACGGCCTGTCGGGCATCATCCTGGCCTATGTGCTGGTGTTCGCGCGGGTCGGCACGATGGTCATGCTGCTGCCGGCGCTGGGCGAAGGCGGCATCCCGGCACGGGTGCGCCTGGTCCTGGCGCTGGCGATCACGGTCGCGCTGGCGCCGGTCGTGCAGCGCGCCTATCCCTCCGCGCAGCCCGCCGGGCTGATGAAGCTGGCGCTGCTGATCGCGCAGGAGGTGACCTGCGGCATCCTGATCGGCGGCATGTCGCGCATCATCATGGGCGCGCTGCAGACCGCCGGCATGCTGATCGCGACGCAGATGGGCCTGGCCTATGCCCAGACGGTCGATCCGACGCAGCACGAACAGGGCGCGGTGATCGGCAATTTTTTCTCGCTGCTCGGTGCCGTGCTGATCTTCTCAACCGACCTGCATCATCTGGCGATCGGGGCGATCTCCGGCAGCTACAAGATGCTGCCGCCGGGCGGGGCGCTGCCCACCGCCGACATGGCGGAGTTGACCATAAGGCTGGTGAGCGCGTCCTTCGTGCTCGGCTTCCAACTCGCGGCGCCGTTCCTGGTGTTCGGCTTCGCGCTCTACGCAGCGCTCGGCATCCTGGCGCGGCTGATGCCGCAGCTTCAGGTGTTCTTCGTCGCCATGCCGGTCAACATCATGTTCGGCTTCGTCCTGCTGGCCCTGCTGCTCGGCTCGATGATGACGCTGTTCCTGAATTTCTACGCGGCACAGATGGCGCAGTTTCTATGAGCGCTTGCAGAAAAAGTGCGAAGCGGTTTTTCGTCCGCAAGCGCGACCAACGATAACCCATGGCCGACGATCGCGACCCTTCACAGCAGACCGAAGAGCCTACCTCCAAGCGGCTGCAGGAAGCGCAGGAGCATGGCGACGTCATCAAGAGCCCGGAGGTCACGACCTTCGTCACGCTGCTCGGCGCCACGCTGACGATCATGATGTTCGGCGCCTCGGTGACCAGAGGGCTGGCGACCGATTTCCTGGTCTTCCTGGAACAGCCCGACCAGATCGGCCTCTCCGCCGACGACGTGATGGCGCTGATGCGGCATGTCGTGATCATGCTGGGCACGATCCTGGGCCCGGCCTTCGCGACGATGATGGCGGCGGCGGTGGCGGGCCATGTGCTGCAGAGCCGGCCGGGCTTCAACCCCGAGAAGATCCAGCCCGATTTCTCCAAGCTCAACGTCTTCGCCGGCCTCAAGCGCATGTTCGGCGTCGACGGGCTGATGAACCTGGTCAAGGGGCTGCTCAAGATCGGCGTCGTGGGCGTCGCGATCTGGACGCAGATCTGGCCGGAGCGGCTGATGCTCGAAGGCGTGCTGGACCAGTCGCCGATGGGCGTGGTCGGCGACATGAGCCACCTGCTCTACAAGGTGCTGACGGCGGCGCTGATCGCGCTGGCCGCGATCGCGGCGGCGGACTACCTGATGCAGCGCCACCAATTCATGAAGCGCAACAAGATGTCCAAGCAGGAGATCAAGGAAGAGTACAAGCAGAACGAAGGCGATCCGCAGATCAAGGCGAAGATCCGCCAGATCCGCATCGAGCGCTCCAAGAAGCGCATGATCGCGGCGGTGCCGGAGGCGACCGTGATCATCACCAACCCGACGCACTATGCCGTCGCGCTCAAATACGAGAGCGGCAAGATGGCGGCGCCGGTCTGCGTCGCCAAGGGCGTCGACGCGACGGCGCTGAAGATCCGGGAAATCGCCAAGGCGCACGACGTGCCCATCGTGGAGAACCCGCCGCTCGCCCGCGCCCTGCACGCGACGGTGGAGGTCGACGAGGTGATCCCGGCCGAGCATTTCAAGGCGGTGGCGCAGGTGATCGGCTATGTGATGCGGCTGACGGGGAAGATGCGGGCGCGGTAGGGGCTCAACCTGTCATCCCCGGCTGAGCGATGCGAAGCATCGCGAAGGGAAGGGGACCCAGGCGTCTCGGCCTGAGGGTTCTCGCAGAAAATATTCCGAACGATGCTTGCCGCACCGAAGCGAGGGCGCCACCTGGGTCCCCTTCCCCTCGCTTCGCTCGGCCGGGGATGACAGCGTGGTCACCGGCACAGCGTGTCGAACGGCAATACCTGCACCACGCGCGGTGGAAAGGTCACGCCCCGGGCGTGCATCGCCTGTTCGAGCGTCACCGCGCCGGCGGGCCGGCTCGGGTCGGCGTCCGCGGCGTAGAACGGATCGCGCTCGGCATCGTCCAGCGAGACGAGCTGGACGCCGCGGCTATGGTAAAGATCCATCAGGCGCGGCAGCATGCGGGCGTCGAAACCGCCCAGATGCATCAGCAGCACATAAGGGATGTCGCGGCCGTAAAGCTCGGTCGAGAGCGCGTGGTAATAGGCCAGGCCCGCATCCGCCGCGGCGAGCCAGGCGGTTTCGAGCCGCACGATCGTCGCGCTGTCGTTCTTCGCGACGCAGCGGGCATAGGGCTCGTTCCACAGATAGTCGTCGAAGCTCATCGTCACCGCGGCGATGCGATAGCCATGGGCGCCCAGAAAGGCGCGCACCGCATCGTGCTTGGCGGGGGTCTCGCCCTCGCCGAGGAAGGGAAAGCGCAGCCAGTGCCAGTCGCCGCCCAGCGGCGCCAGCGTCGCCTCGTTCTTGAGCGCGTCGGCTTCCCAGTCCGCGACCGTGTGGGAATTGAGATTGATATGCGACCAGGTGTGATTGGCGAGCGGATAGCCGGCGTCGCGCCAGATCTTGAGGACGGGCGTCGATGCCGGATCGTCGTCCTGCCGGATGCCGTTGACGAAACCGTAGACCGGCGGCGCGCCGGCGGCTTTCAGCGCGGCGATGATCCGCTGCGCGATCTGGGTCCGCGTGGTGTCCGCCGGCAGCATGCTGTGCGACGGCAGGTCGTCGAAGGTGATGGCGATCTGCGGCTGCGCCGCGACGGGCGCGGTCAGCAGGCACAGAAGCAGGATCAGCCGCTTCACCGGAACAGCGACAGCGCGATGGACTCGGCCATCGCCTTGTAGCCGGCGGGACCCGGATGCAGGTGATCGCCGGAATCGTAGGCCGGCAGCATGGCGTCGGGATGGGCCGGATCGCGCAGCGCGGCGTCGAAGTCGATCACCGCATCGAAATGGCCCGGGCCGCGGATCCAGTCGTTGACGGCGTGGCGGTCGGCCTCGTTGGCGGCGTCGGGATGGTAATAGGCGCCGCCGAAATCGGGCAGGATGGTCGCGCCATAGACCTTGATGCCGTGATCGTGGGCGCGCGCGACGATCTGCCGATAGCCCGCGATCAGGTCGGCGACCATGGCGGCGTGCTGTGCCGGCGTGGCCGGCGCCTCGCGCGTCAGCACACCCAGATCGTTGATGCCTTCGAGCACGATCAGCCATTCGACCCCGGCCGGGCTCAGCACATCGCGGTCGAACCGCGCCAGCGCATTGGGACCCAGCCCGTCGAGCAGCACACGGCCGCCGCCGATGCCCTTGTTCAGCACGCCGACGGTCCATTGGCCGGTCGAGGCCTGCAGCCGGTGCGCCAGCACGTCGGTCCAGCGGTCGTTGCCGTCCGTCGTCGCGCCATGGCCGTCGGTGATGCTGTCGCCCAGCGCCACCACGGCGGACGCGCCGCCGCCGGCGTCGACATCGACCGCCTCGATCTGGGACCAGTGCTCGACCGCGGTGGCGCCGGGAAGCTCCGACGCGGCGAGGAAATCGCCCTTGGCGTAATAGCTGGTGGCGCGCGAACCGGGATGACCGGTCTGCTGCGCCGGCGCCGCGTCGTAGAGGATCGAGATCACCAGGCTGGATTCGGACGCGACCGCGAAGTCCAGCGGATCGGACACGATCTCCGCCCCCGCCGGGATGGTGACGTCGCCCTGGCCGGCGAAGGTCAGGGCGCGGTCGGTCCTGGTGTCGATGCCGCCCAGGATCAGCGACGGACGCGCGACATGGACGGCGGCAAGGTGCAGCGGCGCGGTGCCGAACACATTCGTCAGATGGACGCGGATCCGCGCGCCGCCGATCGACAGATGCACCGACTGGCGCAGCGTCGCGCCGGCCAGCGCGTCGGCGGGGAGCGCGTTGCGGTCTTCGGGAATCTGCTGCGCCGTAGCCCAGCTCGCGACCCAGCGCGCGGGAGTCGCAGCGGCGGCCGCCCGGCTCGCCGCCAGCGGCGCCAGAGCCAGACACACCAGCAGAATCAGCCCGAACCGCTTCATTTCCCGCCCATCTTCTTGATATCGCTACCGTTACCCCCGCCTTGCGAATTGTCAAAGCGGGGCGGGGCGCCGACATGCGAGAAGCGCGAATCGTGGAGGCCCAGCAAAAGATGACGGCGTCGGCTAGACTCGCGAATCAGATGATGGCGGCAAGGTCTTTCGGCTCCAATCTCGGCATTCCCGCCGGCGCCTGGCGCTGGGCCGCGCTGGGCTTCGTCCTGCTGGCGCTGGGCTCGGCCGGGCTGGCGGTCGCGACGCCCAATGCGGTCGGCTGGGCCGGCGTGATGCTGCTGGCGGCGATCGGCGCGGTCGGCAGCCTGTTCCTGTTCGCAGTCTGGCCCAAGGAGAAGATGAGCGCCGCCGATGCGCGCCGCGTGGCGGAAGCCGCCGCCCGCGCCAACATCGCCTGGGCGATCACCGCCGGCGACGGCGCGGTGATGGACTGCAACGACGTCTACCGCCGCATGTCGGGGGCGCGCGACGGCGAGGCGCCGCCGCCGCCGGAGCTGGCGCTGGCGGGCGAGCCGTCCGCCGCGGTGCTCTACCGGCTGACGCGCGGCGCGGCGGAAGGCGCGGCCCGCGAGGAGAGCTTCGCGGTCGGGCCGGGCATCGAGCTGGTCGCCGCGGTCCGGCCGCTGACCAGCGGCCAGACCGCGTGGTGGTTCACCCCGCGCCTTTCGACGCCCGCGAATGCCGTGGTCGCCAAGCCGCAGGCGGCGGCCGCGGCGATGCCCATCGCCGCCGCATCGGCGCCGGCCAGCCTGGGCGAGATCTTCCGCGACGCGCCGGTCGGCGTCGCCTTCGCGGTCGGCGACGGGCGCATCGCCGACGCCAATCCGGCCTTCGCCAAATTCTTCGGCCTCGCCGGCGCGCTCAGCGGGCGGCCGCTCGGCGAATTGGTGGAAAGCGCCGACCGCGCCGCGGTGCGCGAACTGATCGCCCAGGCCGCCGCCGGCGCCCATGACGGCGGCCGGGTCGAGCTGCGCGCCGCCGGCATCGACGAGCGCACCGCCGAGCTGTTCGCCAGCCCGATCAGCGGCGGACGCGCCATCCTCTACCTGGTGGACGTGTCGCAGCAGAAATCGCTGGAGCTGCAATTCGCGCAGAGCCAGAAGATGCAGGCGGTGGGCCAGCTCGCCGGCGGCGTGGCGCACGACTTCAACAACCTGCTCACCGTCATCATCGGCAATTCCGAATTCCTCTTGATGCGCCACCAGGCGGGCGATCCGTCGTTCAAGGAGATCAATGAGATCCACCAGAACGCGCTGCGCGCCGCGACGCTGGTGGGCCAGCTCCTCGCCTTCTCGCGCAAGCAGACCATGCAGCCGCATGTGCTGTCGGTGCGCGACGTGGTCGGCGAGCTGGCGCTGATGCTGCGCCGCCTGCTGCGCGAGGGCGTCGAGCTCAAGCTGGAGCACGGCGCCGACATCTGGCCGATCCATGCCGACGAGGCGCAGCTCTCCAACGCGCTGATCAACCTGGTGGTCAATGCCCGCGACGCCATGCCCAAGGGCGGCACCGTCACCATCCGCACCGCCAACGAGACCGCGACGGCGCCGGTGGCGTTCGGCACCGCGGTGATGCCGGCCGGCGACTATGTGCGCATCGAGGTCGCCGATACCGGCACCGGCATTCCCAAGGAGGTGATCGGCAAGATCTTCGACCCCTTCTTCACCACCAAGCCGGTGGGACAGGGCACCGGGCTGGGCCTCGCCACCGTCTACGGCATCGTCAAACAGACCGGCGGCTTCATCACGGTGGATTCGGAGATCGGCCGCGGCACCACCTTCCGCATCTACCTGCCGCGCCACCGCATCGACGCCAACGCGCCCGCCGCCGCCGAGCCCGAGCGCGCCGGCCTGCGCGACGTCACCGGCCAGGACACGATCCTCCTGGTCGAGGACGAGGAAGCGGTGCGCAGCTTCGCGGCGCGGGCGCTCAAGATGCGCGGCTACAGCGTGATCGAGGCGGCGGGCGGCGAGGAGGCGCTGGAGATCGTGCGCAATGCCAAGGCGCCGATCCATCTTCTCATCACCGACGTGGTGATGCCCAACATGGACGGCCCCACCCTGGTGCGCCACGTCAAGCGCCTCAAGCCCGAGATCGCGGTGATCTTCATGTCCGGCTATGCCGAGGAAGCCTTCCGCCGCAACGACGAGAAGGCCGAGGACCTCCACTTCCTGCCCAAGCCGTTCGGGCTGAAGCAGCTCGCGGCGAAGGTGAAGGAAGTTCTCAGCGGCGCGCCGGCGCCCAAGCGGGTGGGTGGGGAGTAGCGTAAGGCGTTGCTTGACAGATGTAAGGCAGCAGCTTACGTTCCGACTTTATGATCCGGTCGTTTCGCAGCAAGGCCTTGCGGCGTTTCGTCGAAAATGGCGATAGCTCGAAGCTGAGCGTACGCAACGTCGAACGCGTTGCGGTCATGCTTCGGCAGATCGAGGTCGCGGTAGCACCGGAGGAACTGAACTTGCCGGGATTTTTCTTTCATGCCTTGAAAGGAAAGGACAAAGGCCGGTTTTCGATTCGCGTGACCGGAAACTATCGGTTGACGTTCGGCTGGAAGGGTGAGGACGCCCTCGATCTGGACTTGGAGGACTATCACTGATGGCTGGCAATCCGCTGCTCAAGGGGCTACGCCCCGTTCATCCCGGCGAGTCGTTGCGCGAAATCATATTGCCCGCGCTTGGCAAGCCGAAAGCTGAAATCGCTCGGCTGCTGGGTGTCTCGCGCCAGACGCTCTACGACGTCCTGAACGAGAAGCAGCCGATCACGGCCAACCTTGCCCTGCGCATCGGCAAGCTGGTCGGCGGCGGTCCGGAAATCTGGCTGCGGATGCAGTTGGCCTATGACCTTGAAATAGCGGAGCGCACGCTGGCGAAGGAGATCAAGCGCATTCCGACCCTGGAAGCCGCGGAATAGCGCGTTGGACATTCCCGTCGTCGATATTGCGCCGTTCCTTTCGGGCGACGAGCCGCAGCGTGTGGCGATGGCCTGGGACGCGGCGATGCGGTCGACCGGGTTTGCGCTCATCGCCGGGCACGGCATCGGCGACGGACTCCTGGACGGCATCTACGCCCGGGCGCAGGCGTTCTTCGCGCGGCCGGCGGTGGAGAAGGCCAGGCTGACGTTCCCGGACAAGGGTCGCGGCCAAGGCTATCTGCCGCTGCGCAGCGAGGTCGTGGGACGCGGACGGGATGCCGGCGCGCGGCCCGACCTGTGCGAATCGCTCACCTTCGCCGACCCGCGTTTCGACCGCGCCCCGCCCGCCGGCGCGCTGGAGGCAGAGCTCTATCGCGCCAATCTGTGGCCGGACGGCATGCCGGGATTTCGCGAAACGGTCGAGGCCTATATGGCGGCGGGACGGCGCCTGGCGCTGACGCTGATGCGGCTGAGCACCGTGGCGCTGGACCTGCCGGAAGACTATTTCGCGCCGTTCTTCGACCGGATGGAGCTGAATCTGCGCTGCGTGCTCTATCCCGGCCAGGCGGAGGCGCCGCAGGACGGCGAATTGCGTTATGGTCCGCATACGGATTTCGCCGGCTTCACGATCCTGCGCCAGGATTCCGCGCCCGGCGGCCTGCAGGCGCAGGCGGACGGGGAGTGGATCGACGTGCCGCCGGTGCCCGGCACGCTGGTGATCAACGCCGGCGACCTGATCCAGCGCTGGACCAACGACCGCTGGGTCTCGAACGTTCATCGGGTCGTCAATCCGAATTCCGATGTCCCTCTCCGGGACAATGCGAGACTTTCCATCGTGCTGTTCACCGGCCCCAACGCCGATGCGACGATCGCCTGCCTGCCGGGCTGCGGGCCGGCGAAATACCCGCCGATCCTGGCCGGCGAGCATGCGGCGGAAAGGATGCGCCAGACCTATGGCCCGGCGATTTAGCTTCCTGCTCGCGCTGCTGCTGGCCGCGCCGGCGCAGGCCGCAATGCCGTCGCGCGAGACGCGGGTCGACGCGGTCGTCGCGCGCCACGCCGGTTCGCCGCCGGCGCTGCGCGTGCTGCTGCAGAAGATGCCGAAGGGCGGCGACCTCCACAACCATCTCGACGGTTCGGTCTATGCCGAGGATTATCTCAAATGGGCGAGCGACGATGGCGATTGCATCGCGCGGACGACGCGCGCCATCTCGCCGCCGCCCTGCACATCGGACCAGGTGCCGGCGAAGGACCTGGTTTCGCGCGACCCCCAATTCTACCAGGAGACCATCGACGCGCTGTCGATGCGCAATTTCGTGCCGGGCCTGGGGACCGGCGAGGTCAGCGGCCACGACCATACCTTCGCGACCTTCCCGCGCTTCGGCGCGGTGGCGGCGGCGCATCTGGCGGACTCGCTGGTCGTCACGCGGATGCAGGCCGCGGCGGACAATGTTTCCTACATCGAGCAGATCGCCGATCCCGCGGTGGCGTTCTCGTCCCTGCTGCTCGGGCAAGCCGGCCCGGCCGGGTCGGCGGACTTCGAGACGGCGCGCACGGCGCTCGAACCCATCCTGCCCGGTCTCGTCGCGGCTGCACGGGCGCAGTTCGACGCGGCCGAAGCGACGGCGAAGTCGCGGTGTCGGGCACGCCCCGTACCGCCGGATTGCGCGGTGCAGGTGCGTTACCTGTTCTTCGTGCTCCGAACCTTGCCGCCGCAACAGGCGTTCGCACAGATGGCACTCGGCTTTGCGCTGGTGAAAGCCGATCCGCGCTTCGTGGGCGTCGAGCTGGTCGCGCCGGAGGACGATCCCGTCGCCTTGCGCGACTTCCAGCTGCAAATGCTGATGTTCCAATTTTTCGAAAAAAGCGCGCCGCAGGTCAGGCTGTCGCTGCATGCGGGCGAACTGGCGCTCGGGCTGGTGCCGCCGTCCGAGCTCGGCTTCCACATCGCAGAGAGCATCGATGTCGCGGGTGCGCGGCGCATCGGCCATGGCTATTCGATCGCGCACGAGATCAATGTGAAGCTGCTGCTGGCCGAAATGGCGCAGAAGCGCATCGCCGTGGAGATCAACCTCACCAGCAACGCGATCACGCCGGGCATCGCCGGGGCCGAGCACCCGCTGGCGCTCTACCGCGCCGCGCATGTGCCGGTGACGCTGGCGGCCGACGACGAGGGCGTGTTCCGCATCGACCTCACCCACGAATATGTGCGCGCGGTGACCGAGCAGCACCTGCGCTATCGCGACCTGAAAGAGATCGCGCGCAACGGCCTCGAATACAGCTTCCTGCCCGGCGGCAGCCTGTGGATGGGCGGCGATTATCGCGCGCCGGCGCCGGCCTGCGCGGCAGGCGTGCCGGGCGGCGAGGCGAAAGCGCCCGCCTGCGCGCGCCTGCTGGCCGGCAGCGAGAAGGCGGCGGCGCAATGGCGGCTGGAGGGCGCGCTGGCGCGCTATGAGGATGCGGTGCTGGCCGGATGGTTCACGGCGCCCTGACGCAATCGTGTAGGCGCCGCGCCGCCGCCATCGCCTATGCTGCCGCGGACGACGTCCCGGGGGATTTTCCGTGATCAGGATGGCTTTGGCGGCTTCGCTCCTTGCCGTCGCGCTCGGCGGCGCGGCGTTCGCGGCCGGCATGCCGGATTATGTCGCCGCGGCGGTCGCCGATCCGGCGCGGCCGGCCGACGACCGCGCTGCCGATACGATCCGCGCCCCCGCCGAGACGCTGGTCTTCGCGGGCGTGAAGCCGGGCATGACGATCGGCGAGCTTTATCCCTGTGGCGGCTATTTCTCGCGCCTGCTCAGCGACGTCGTGGGACCGGGCGGCAAGATCTACGAGCTGGAGACCACCCGCTGGAAGGACTGCATGCCGTCCGACCGGAAGATGATCGCTGCGTCCGGCCACGCCAACATGGTTCTCGACGCGCAGCCTTTCGGCGAATTCGTCCTGCCGGAGAAGGTCGACCTGTTCTGGATCACGCAGAACTACCACGACCTGCACATCAAGGAATACGGCGCCGTCGACATGGCGGCGTTCAACCGGCATGTGTTCGAGTCGCTCAAGCCCGGCGGGGTCTATTTCATCCTCGACCACCAGGCGGCCGGACCGCTCGACGACGACGCGATCGCCAAAGTCCACCGCATCGCAAAGGCCCAATTGATTGCCGAGGTGCAAGCCGCCGGCTTCAAGCTGGCCGCCGAAGGCACGTTCCTCAACCGTTCCGGCGACGATCACACCAAGTCGATCTTCGATCCCGCGATCCGCGGCAAGACCGACCAATATGCGCTGAAATTCGTGAAGCCGTAGAAGCCCGAGGCGCCTATTTTTTGGCGCGCGGAGGCGCGGAGTTGCGTCTCAGCTTGCCTCGGCGGTCTCCGCGCCTCCGCGTGAAACCGCGCTACGCCTCCACCGCGATGTACATGTCCACGTAAGACCCCTTGCGCATGGGCTCGAAATCGCCGGGATAAAGTTCGAAATCGGGCGCCGGCACGGTCTTCAGGCCCGAGCGTGGCAGCAGTTCGCCCCAGATCGCCGGCATCGCGGCCTGCATCTGCGGGTGCAGCGGCGAGCCGTCCAGGGTCAGCCGGAACACGGCGTAGGCGTGCGCATCCAGCGCGATGCGCTCGAACCCGTCGGGCAGCTTCGCGTCGCCCGTCACCTCCACGCCCGCGATGTAGCGCAGGCTGCCTTCCTGCGCGTCGGCCATCTTGCACACGCCATAGGTGCGGGCGTCGACCTGGCCCGGCAGCGGCAGGGCGCGGATCAGGCGCGGCCACAGCGCGGGAATGCCGCTCTTGTTGTCGGCGTTGAACAGCGCGCCGGGGCCGGCGACGGTAAAGGGGCCGCGGCGGACGAGATCCGCAAGCCGTTCGACGCGGGCGGGGACGGGCATGGCTTTCTCCATCGGGACTGGTCTGGGCGTTTGCCGCCTGTATTGGCCGGGCGGCACGCCATAGCGGCGGCGGAAGGCGCGGGTGAAGGCTTCCTGGCTCTCGAAGCCGCAATCGAAGGCGAGGTCCGCAAGCGCCGGCGGCGCGTCGCCGCTGAGCCGCAGGGCGGCCGATTGCAGCCGCACGTCGCGCACATGGCCCATCACGCTGGTGCCGAAGCGGGCGGTGAACCGGCGCGAGAAATGATAGGGCGAGAACCCGGCGACCCGCGCCAGCCCGGCCACGGTCAGCGGCACCTCGCGATGCGCCTCGATATGCGCCAGCACCTCGGCCAGGAAATCGGAAGGGTGCGGCATCTGGTTCATGGCCGCGATGATGGCAGAGGCCATGGAGGACGTCTTGACCGCGCTTGCTGGGCCGCCGCAACCATGCAGCTTTTCGGCGGGGACGGCGTTTCCTTTGCCGGAGAAGAACCCATGCGCGAACCCGAAACATCCAACGCCGCCCAGCAACGCCAGGCCCCGGCCGCCGGCGTCAGCCTTGATCCCCTCGCCAACCGCACCGTTCCCACGGCAACCGGCGCCGTCCATGGCGGCGAGGCCACCAAGCCCGGCCAGATGCAGGGCGACGAAGACCTCTCCCCCGGCGCCCCGGAGCGCCGCGTCGAAGCCGCCGTCCGCCAGCCCGCCCGCGCGCAAAAGCTGAGTCCGCGCCGGCATTGAGGCGTGCAGTCGATTCGAATGGCCTTGCGTCATCGGGGCGCTGGCCGCTCCGAGGCGTTTAATTAATCGGCTTAGGCCTTTTCCTGTAATATTGTCTTCATGCGAATTTGTGCAGCTTGGTCTGAAACGTCGAAATGCTTCGCCATATCGACGAAGGATTTGATGCCGCTGTAGAATGCTGCCTTGACCAAATTCGGCGGCATCAGTACGAAGGCGGCATATTGGTTGGCCTGCGTTTCAAAGAAGCTGCCCAATGCACTGCGATACATCGCATCGTCGGTCACGCCATCTTCGATCATGTCGCGATGCAAAATATAATGGCCAATTTCGTGAGCAATTGTGAACCGCCTTCGACGAGGATTGTCAGACGAATTGATCGTGATCTTGAATGTGCGCTCCTTGCGTTCGATCTTGCCAGCCAAGTCGCCCATCGGTTCGTAGGACAGTTCAAGCCCAAGCGCCGATACGATTTCGACAACGTCTACGGGTGCGCTGAGTAAATGTTGCGCGACAATTTCGGATGGTAAAGGTTGCCGATCTTGAGTTTTTGAGAAGCTCATTTTGAGCCGCCTTCTTCATTTGTGAATGCATCCACGATTTCGGTCGAAGTGTTTCCAATCTCATTCTGAAGGCGAGCCGCAACTTCCCGGGCCGCCGTGACCTCCGCAACGACTTTGGCTTCCTTGATCGCTTCCGCGGTAGCGATTTTTACGGCTTCCATTGTTGCGCCCTTGATGGCGGCCTCCTTGATACTGTCGTAACCCCATATCGCTATCAGCGCCACGCCGATACCAAGTGCAGCCAACACAACTGTCGTCGCGGTCAGTACAACCGTGACCAACCCCTCAGCGGTCCAGCCTTGCTGAGCGATAGGGCCCCGAGTTGCGATGTAGAATGCGGAAATAGCTATGAAGACGCCGGCCACAAAGGTCGCAAAAAAATGACCGTAAATCCATCGCGGCCCAACTCCCCCCGCTCAAGCGGCCGAATCGCTTAGCATCGTGCACGAGTTCGTCAAGCGATATGTTCTTTATTGGTTCTTTTTCAAGCCGGCGGCGAATCGTCTTCGCTTGCAGTTGAATTGGGAAGAAGGCATCCACCGTTTCACCATCAGAACGGTCTGGGAACAAGATATGGTATTTGCGATATGCATCATCGCTTTAGCGGGTATCTTGCACATTAGAACAAATCATGTACTTTATGCCTCTCTTGGTGGCGGCTTGGGTTTTTCCGGCCGCTCTGGAATAAGGAGGCGGATCTCATGTCATCACAGGCGGCGTTGCGGTTAGTGGGCAAGGAAGAGAACGAGAAGAAGCGCGCCCTTGAGGCGGCGCTGAGCCAGATCGACCGGGCCTTCGGCAAGGGCTCGGTGATGAAGATGGGTGCCCGCGATCTGGGGGTTGCGACCGACGCGGTCTCCACCGGCTCGCTCGGCCTCGACATCGCGCTGGGCATCGGCGGGTTGCCGCGCGGCCGGGTGATCGAGGTCTATGGCCCGGAAAGCTCGGGCAAGACCACCCTGGCGCTGCATGTGGTGGCGGAGATCCAGAAAAAGGGCGGCATCGCCGCTTACATCGATGCCGAACATGCGATGGACCCAGGCTACGCCAAGAAGCTGGGCGTCGACATCGACGAGATGCTGATCTCCCAGCCCGACACGGGCGAGCAGGCGCTGGAGATCACCGACACGCTGGTGCGTTCGGGCGGCGTCGACATCGTGGTGATCGACTCGGTCGCGGCCCTGACGCCCAAGGCCGAGCTGGAAGGCGAGATGGGCGATTCGCTGCCCGGCCTGCAGGCGCGGCTGATGAGCCAGGCGCTGCGCAAGCTCACCGCCTCGATCTCCAAATCCAACACCATCGTGCTCTTCATCAACCAGATCCGCATGAAGATCGGCGTGATGTTCGGCAATCCGGAGACCACGACCGGCGGCAATGCGCTGAAATTCTACGCCTCGGTCCGCCTCGACATCCGCCGCATCGGCGCGATCAAGGACCATGACGAGGTGATCGGCAACCAGACCCGCGTCAAGGTGGTCAAGAACAAGGTCGCGCCGCCCTTCAAGCAGGTCGAGTTCGACATCATGTACGGCCAGGGCATCTCCAAGACCGGCGAACTGCTCGACCTGGGCGTCAAGGCCGGGGTGGTGGAGAAGTCGGGCTCCTGGTTCTCCCATGACGGCGACCGCATCGGCCAGGGCCGCGAGGCCGCCAAGACCTTCCTCAAGGCCCATCCCGAGATCGCCGACCGGATCGAGGCGGCAATCCGCGGCAATGCCGGCCTGATCGCCCAGAACCTGGCGATCGGCGCCGAGGCCAAGGACGACGAGGACGAATAGAAGGCCGGAGGGCCGAACCTGTCCGTTCCTTTCCGGCATGAGAGGGACGACTCCGGCGAAGGGGCGCCCCGCCACGGGCGCCCCTTCGTTTTCGGCCGGATTGCCGTTCTTCCGCCGCCGGGGATGACACAAAACGGTGCGAACGCTACATAATTCCCCATGACCAGCCTTTCCGACGTCCGCACCTCGTTCCTCGACTTCTTCCGCGACCGCCAGCACGCGGTGGTGCCGTCGTCGCCGCTCGTGCCGCGCAACGATCCGACGCTGATGTTCACCAATGCCGGCATGGTGCAGTTCAAGAACGCCTTTACCGGGGCGGAGAAGCTGGCCTTCCGCCGCGCCACCAGCGTGCAGAAATGCGTCCGCGCCGGCGGCAAGCACAACGACCTGGACAATGTCGGCTACACCCAGCGCCACCACACCTTCTTCGAGATGCTGGGCAATTTCTCGTTCGGCGACTACTTCAAGGAAGCGGCGATCGAATATGCCTGGGATTATCTTTCCAAGACCCTGAATCTGCCCAAGGACAAGCTCTGGGTCACGGTCTATCCGACCGACGAGCAGGCGCGCGCCCTGTGGAAGAAGATCGCCGGCATCTCCGACGACCGCATCGTCGGCCATGAGAGCAATCTGTGGGCGATGGGACCGCTCGGCCCCTGCGGCTATTGCTCGGAGATTTTCTACGACCAGGGCGACGCGGTCGAAGGCGGCCCGCCCGGCAGCGCCGACGAAGACGGCGACCGGTTCCTGGAATTCTGGAACCTGGTGTTCATGCAGTTCGAGCAGGTCGACGAGAGCACCCGCATCGACCTGCCCAAGCCCTCGATCGACACCGGCATGGGCCTGGAGCGCATCGCCGCGATCCTGCAGGGCGTGCATTCGAACTACGACACCGACCTGTTCCGCCACCTGATCGAAGCCTCGATCGCCGCCAGCGGCGCCAGGGCGGAAGGCGAGGCGAAGTTCAGCCACCGCGTGATCGCCGACCATCTGCGCTCGACCTCGTTCCTGATCGCCGACGGCGTGCTGCCGTCGAACGAGGGACGCGGCTATGTCCTGCGCCGCATCATGCGCCGTGCCATGCGCCATGCCCATCTGATCGGCGCCAAGGACCCGCTGATGCACCGGCTGGTGCCGGCGCTGGTGGCCGAGATGGGCGCCGCCTATCCCGAGCTCAAGCGCGCCGAGCCGCTGGTGACCGAGACGCTGCGGCTGGAGGAGATCCGCTTCCGCGAGACGCTGGCGCGCGGCCTCAAGCTGCTCGACGAGGCGACGGGCAGCCTCTCCGCCGGTGCGACGCTGCCCGGCGAGACCGCCTTCAAGCTCTACGACACCTATGGCTTTCCGCTCGACCTGACGCAGGACGCGCTCAAGGCCCGGCACATCGGCGTCGACACCGACGGCTTCGACGCCGCCATGGCGCGGCAGAAGGCCGAGGCGCGCAAGGCCTGGGCCGGCTCGGGCGAGACCGCCGACGAATCCAAATGGTTCGAGGTGCGCGACGAATTCGGCGCGACCGAATTCCTCGGCTACGAGACCGAAGAAGCCGAAGGCAATGTGCTGGCGATCTTCAGGAACGGCACAAGGGTGGACGAAGCGGCGGCAGGCGAAACCGTGCTGCTGCTCGCCAACCAGACGCCGTTCTATGCCGAGTCCGGCGGCCAGGTCGGCGACCAGGGCACGATAAAGTCGGCCAAGGGCGAAGGGATCGTCGAGGATACCGAGAAGAAGCTCGGCAGCCTGCACGTGCACGTCGTGACGGTGACGCGCGGCGTCTTGCGCACCGGCGATGCGGCCGACCTGAAGGTCGACGGCGAGAAGCGGCGGGCGACGCGCGCCAATCATTCGGCGACGCATCTGCTGCACGCGGCGCTCAAGCGCGTGCTGGGCAGCCATGTGCAGCAGAAGGGCTCGCTGGTGGCGCCGGACCGGCTGCGCTTCGACTTCTCCCATCCCAAGCCGATGACGCATGACGAGCTGGAGCGCGTCGAGCAGATGGTCAATGACGTGATCCGCCAGAACACCGACACCTCGACGCGGCTGATGCCGACCGACCAGGCGGTGGCAGAGGGCGCCGAGGCGCTGTTCGGCGAGAAATACGGCGACGAGGTGCGCGTGCTCGCGATGGGAACCGAGGACGGCAAAAACTATTCGGTGGAGCTGTGCGGCGGCACCCATGTGCGCCGGCTGGGCGATATCGGCCTCTTCACCACCCTGTCGGAGAGCGCGGTCGGCGCCGGCGTGCGGCGCATCGAGGCGCTGACCAGCGAAGGCGCCCGCCGCTATCTGTCCGGCCAGGCCGAGATCGCGCGCGAAGCCGCAGCGGCGCTGAAGACGAGCGCGGCGGACCTGCCGGCGCGCGTCGCGGCGCTGTCCGAGGAGCGTCGCCGGCTGGAGCGCGAGCTTGCCGATGCCAAGCGGGCGCTGGCGCTTGCCGGGCCGGCACGCTCCGGCGACGGCGACGGCGTGAAGCAGGTCGCCGGCATCAAGGCGGTCCTGCGCGTGGTCGAAGGCGTCAACGCCAAGGACCTGAAGGGCCTCGCCGACGAGGCGAAGACCAAAATCGGTTCCGGCGTCGTGGCGTTCGTCGCGGTGGCAGACGGCCGCGCCTCGCTCGTGGTCGGCGTGACCGACGACCTGACCAGGCGGATCAACGCGGTCGACCTGGTCAAGCTCGGCGCCGAGGCGCTGGGCGGCAAGGGCGGCGGCGGGCGGCCCGACATGGCGCAGGCCGGCGGTCCCGACGGGGCGAAGGCCGCCGATGCGCTGGCGGCGATCGAGCGGAAGCTGGGCGGCATGACGCCGGCATGACGCCGCGCCGCCCGGGAGAACGCCTGCGCCGCCGCACCTATCTGGCGCTGGAGGGCGGGCAGTTCGGCGGCCCCTTGGGCGTGATCGTCGAGACCGTGCTGATCGCGCTGATCATCCTCAACGTCGTCGCCTATACGCTGCAGAGCATCCCCCAATTCGAGCGCGACCATCGCACCGCGCTGTCGATCATCGAGCTGGTGTCGCTGGTCGTCTTCACGCTCGAATATCTGGCGCGGCTGTGGACGGCGCCGGAGGACCCTGCGGCGGGCGAGCGCGGGCCGGTGATGGGACGCCTCTATTACGCGCTGACGCCGCTGATGGTGGTCGATTTCATCGCGGTGGCGCCGACCTTCATCGCCATCTTCGTGCCGTTCCTCGACCTGCGGGTGCTGCGGCTGGTGCGGCTGCTGCGCCTGCTCAAGATCGCGCGCTATTCGCCGGCGTTGTCGGCACTGGCGCGGGTGCTGTCGGAAGAGCGGCGGGCGCTCTACGGAAGTCTGCTGTTGTTCCTCTGCGCGATGATCCTGTTCGCGGCGGCGATGCACGCAGTGGAGGGCGGCGTGCAGCCGGACAAGTTCGGCACCATCCCCAAGGCGATGTGGTGGTCGGTCTCCACCCTCACCACCGTCGGCTATGGCGATAGCGTGCCGCACACGCCGCTGGGGCGGCTGCTGGCGGGCTTTGCGATGATCGTGGGGCTGGGCCTGGTCGCGCTGCCGGTCGGCATCGTGGCGACGGGCTTCGCCAATTCGATCCATCGCCGCGACTTCGTGGTGACCTTCGGGATGCTGGCGCGGGTGCCGCTGTTCGAAGGCTTCGACGCCAAGACCATCGGCGAGATCATGGACCATCTGCGCGCCTATACCGTCAGTTCGGGCGACGTCATATCCACCCATGGCGAGCGCACGGCGGCGATCTATTTCGTCGTGGCCGGCGAGGTCGAGGCGCAGATGGACGGCCGCAAGAAGCGCTTCGCCGCCGGCGATTTCTTCGGCGAGCTGGCCGGCAACAGCGAGGACATGCGCGATGCGGTGATCATCGCTTCCAAGCCCGGACGCCTGCTGGAGCTTTCGGGCGGCGACCTCGAACATCTGGCACGCGGCCGGCCGGGCCTGCGCGAACAGTTGCGCAAACGTGCCTTGGCGGGCCGGCAGGACGCGCCAGCTTAACCCGCAGCGTCACGGCGTCCAGAACACCGCGATCTTGTTGCCGGTGGGATCGCGCATATAGGCGCCGTACCAGCCTTCCTTCTCCGGCGGACGGAAGCCGGGCGGTCCCTCGCAGCAGCCGCCATTGGCGAGGCCGGCCCGGTACGCGTCGTCGACAAAGGCTTTCACGCCGGTCTTGAACGCGATCATCATGCCGTTGCCGGCGCTGGCGGGCTGCCGGTCGAACGGCGGACAGATGTAGACGCAGTGGCTGTCCTTGCCCTTTGGCCCATAGCCGATCCAGCCGCCGTCGGCGAATTTGCGCTCATTGCCGCAGGCGTCCATCACCGCATCGTAAAATTTGCCGGACGCTTCACAGTCCAAAGCCCCGATGGTCACGTAGCCGATCATCGTCCCCTCTCCCCATTCGGCAAGCGAGGATACATCAACTCTTGGAACAAAGCAAGAACTAATAGTGGCGCCGAGTCGTTTTCAGGCGTGGGCGGCGCGCAGGGGGATCGTGACGGTGACAATCGCGCCGGCCGGCATATTCGGCGCCACAGCGATGGCGCCGTTGTGCTCCTTCACGATCTGGCGGCAGATCGGCAGGCCCAGGCCCATGCCGATGAATTTGGTGGTCGCGAAGGACTCGTGGAGACGTTTGACGACGGTGTCGGGAAGGCCCGGTCCGGTGTCGGCTACGTCGAGGCGCAGCGCGTCGCCGGACGCGGTCGCGGAGATGTCGATCGCACGCTGGGGCCGGCCATGCATCGCCTCCGCGGCATTGGTCACGAGATTGACGAGGAGCTGCTGCATCTGCACCCGGTCCATCGCGACCTTCGGCAGCGCGGGGTCGGCATGGACTGTGAGGATCGCATCGGCCGACCGCACCGCCGCTTCCGCCAGTCGGACCGAATCGGCCACCACATCCGCCACGTTCTCCGGGCGGTGCACGGTGCTGCCCACGGCCATGAAGCTGCGCAGATCCTTGACGATCTCTCCGGCGCGGTCGATCTGCTGCGCCATCTTGTCGAGCAGTTCCTCGTCGCGCGGGTCGGCAGGTCCCCGCGCGGCGCGGCCCCGGCGCAGCGCGCCCAGATAGTTCTTCGCCGCCGTCAAGGGCTGCGACACGTCATGCGCCAGCGCCGACGCCATCATCGAAATCGTGCTGAGCCGCGCCATCCGCAGCAGACCGGAGCGCAGCGAATCGAGATGCGCCAACTCTTCATTCGCCCGGCGCATATGTTCGATCGCCACCTGCTGGTCGAGTTCGAGCCGCAGGCGCGACCCCTCGGTGTCAAGCCCGAGCACCGACTTCGTGATGTCGTTCACGCAGTGGACGATCCAGAGCAGAGAGCCGTCGTCGTCCAGCACCGGCACGTTCAGCACATTCCAGTATTTCTCCTGGAAGGTGCCGCCGTCACGGGCCGGGCGGAGTACGTCATAGCGCTGCCGGGCCTGCGGATCGGGACGGTGCAGGCGCAGCACGCGCTCGAGGGACGCGCGCAGATTGACCACGCCGTCGGCGCCCGGCCGCGATGTGTCGTCGGTGAAGACGTCGAAGAAGCCCTTGCCCAGGACAGCCTCACGCTGGATTTGCGTGGCGCGGCAATAGCCGTCGCTGGCCGCGACGATCCGCAGACCGGTATCGAGGACCAGGTAGAGCCCGGGCGACTTCTCGAACAGGATTCGGAAATCGACCGGCGCAGACGATATGCGCGCCATGATCTGCTCTTCGACAGCAAATGTCGGCGCCAGTTGAACACCGCTGTCCAGGACGGGGCGATACGGGAATTTACCTACACCCGAAACGGGGCGTCGTCAGGCCATCGCCGTCTTCAGGTTCTCGTCGACCTTGTCGAGGAAGCCTTCGGTGGTGAGCCATTTCTGGTCGGGACCGACCAGCAGGGCAAGGTCCTTGGTCATGTCGCCCGCCTCCACCGTCTCGACGCAGACCCGCTCCAGCGTATGGGCGAACTTGTCGAGCGCGGCGTTGCCGTCGAGCTTGGCGCGATGCGCCAGGCCGCGGGTCCAGGCGAAGATCGAGGCGATGGAATTGGTCGAGGTCGCCTTGCCCTTCTGGTGCTCGCGGTAGTGGCGGGTGACGGTGCCATGGGCGGCTTCCGCCTCGACCGTCTTGCCGTCGGGCGACAGCAGGACGGAGGTCATCAGACCGAGGCTGCCGAAGCCCTGCGCCACGGTGTCGGACTGCACGTCGCCGTCATAGTTCTTGCACGCCCAGACATAGCCGCCGCTCCATTTCAGCGCCGAGGCGACCATGTCGTCGATCAGGCGGTGCTCGTAGGTGATGCCGGCTTCCTTGAAGCCGGCGGCGAACTCCTTGTCGAACACCTCCTGGAAGATGTCCTTGAAGCGGCCGTCATAGGCCTTGAGGATCGTGTTCTTGGTCGACAGATAGACGGGATATTTGCGCGCCAGGCCGTAATTCATCGAGGCGCGCGCGAAATCGCGGATCGAATCGTCGAGATTGTACATCGCCATGGCGACGCCGGCGCCCGGCGCCTTGAACACTTCGTGCTCGATCACCTTGCCGTCCTCGCCGACGAATTTGATCGACAGCGTGCCCTTGCCGGGGAAGCGGAAATCGGTCGCCTTGTACTGGTCGCCGAAGGCGTGGCGGCCGACCACGATGGGCTGGGTCCAGCCCGGCACCAGGCGCGGCACGTTGCGGCAGATGATCGGCTCGCGGAAGATCACGCCGCCTAAGATGTTGCGGATGGTGCCGTTGGGCGACTTCCACATCTGCTTGAGGTGGAATTCCTTCACTCGCGCTTCGTCGGGTGTGATGGTGGCGCATTTGACGCCGACGCCGTGCTTGAGGATGGCGTGCGCCGCGTCCACCGTGACTTGGTCGGCGGTGGCGTCGCGATGCTCGATCCCCAGATCGTAATATTCCAGGTCGATGTCCAGATAGGGCAGGACCAGCTTCTTCTTGATGAGATCCCAGATGATGCGGGTCATCTCGTCGCCGTCGAGCTCGACGACCGGGTTGGCGACCTTAATCTTGTCCATGGGGCCCTCGGAATTGCTGCTGGCGGGCGGTATAGCGGGCACCGGCGGGGGCGTCAAAGCGGGCGGAAACGCGCCGTCGCCGCCGTCCTGTCGCACCTGCCGCGGCGTGAAAATGGCGTTGCGGCGGCGGCCCTGTGCTAGAAGTCGCCTCCCCTTATCCCGAACGAAAGAGCTTTCCATGTCCCTCGTCCTCACGCCCGAAATCAAGGACCTCGTGAACAACGGTCTGGCCAGCGGCAATCCGCTGCTGCTGGCCGTGGTGACGCCGGAGAACAAGCCGGTGCTCTCCTTCCGCGGCTCGACCCAGGTCTACAGCGACGACCAGCTCGGGCTCTGGATCCGCAACACCGCCGGCGGCACGATCGAGGCAATCAAGCACAACCCGCAGGTCGCGCTGATGTACCGCTCCGCCACGACGCCGCTGCTGCAGTTCCAGGGCCGCGCCCGCATCGCGACGGACGAGGCCGAGCGCGCCAAGGTGTTCGATAGCGCGCCGGAGCGCGAGCGGGCCTCCGATCCCGAGCGCAAGGGCCATGCGGTCATTATCGATCTCGACAAGGTCGAAGGCGTGCTGAAATTCGGTCCCGACGGACCGGTGTTCGCGCGGCTGGCGCGCTGACACGGACGGCCATGGCCCCCGCCATCATCCTGTCCCATCCCCAGCTCGGCGAAAACATCGGCGCGGCGGTGCGGGCGATGAAGAATTTCGGGCTGGCCGATCTGCGCCTGGTCAAGCCGCGCGACGGCTGGCCGAACGAGAAGGCGCGGCACATGGCGGCGGGAGCGGCCGATCTTCTGGAGAGCGTGCGCCTGTTCGACAGCGCGGCGGCGGCGCTGGCAGATCTGCAGCTCGTCTTCGCCACCACGGCGCGCGAACGCGGCGTGGCCAAGCCGGTGGTGACGCCGCCCGAAGCGGCGCGGCAACTGCGCGCGGCGGCGGGCCAGGGCGTTCGCTGCGGCGTGCTGTTCGGCGGCGAGCGCGCCGGCCTCGACAATGACGAGGTGTCGCTGGCGACTTCGGTGGTGACGATCCCGACGGCGGAGTTCTCGTCCCTCAACCTGGCGCAGTCGGTGATGCTGATCTGCTACGAGTGGTTTCGCGCCGCCGACGAGACGCCGCGCACGCGCATCGATCACGGCCCCATCGCCCGCAAGGCGACGCGCGAGGAGATGTTCCAGTTGTTCGAGCATCTGGAGAACGAGCTGCTGGCGAGCGGCTTTCTCTATCCGCCGTCGAAGGAGACGCCGATGATCCGCCATATGCGCGCGCTGCTGAACCGCGCCGACCTGACGGACCAGGAGGTGCGGACCATCCGCGGCATGATCGTGGCACTGGCCAAGGGCAAATACCGCCGCCCGCCGCCGAAAGGCGCCTGACTTGGCCGCACTGGTTGTCCTGATCTTCGTCGTGATCGCGGCGGCGGCGTGCGGCTTCGTCGCCTGGCCGATCCTGCGCAGCCAAAGCGGGCGCGGCCGCTTCGTGCTGCTGGCGGCGGCGGTGCTGTTCGTGCTGGGGATCGGCGGCGGGCTGTACGTGTATTTCGGCCAGCCGCAACTGGCGGTCCGAACCCTGAAGGGATCGGGCGACGGCAGCTTGAACGCGCTGATCGGACGGTTGGGCGTTGCGGTACGCGCGCATCCGGCCGATCCGCGCGGCTGGGCATTGCTGGGACAGGCCTATCTGACGGCGCATGATCCCGCCGACGCGGCGAAGGCGTTCGTGCGCGGCATCCAGGCGGCACGGGCCTTCGGCAATCCGGCGCCCCTGCTCTATTCGGCCTATGGCGAGGCGCTGACCCAGGCGGCCGGCGGCGCGGTGACGCCCGAAGCGGAAACGGCCTTCGCCCAGGCGCTGCAAAGCGATCCGGGCGACCAGGCGTCGCGCTACTATCTGGGCTTCGCGGAGGCGGCGCGCGGCAATGCGCCCAAAGCCCTGCTCTACTGGAATAGTCTGCTCGCCGACCTGCCGGCCAACTCACCGCTGCACGGCGACCTGGTCGACCGCGTCGCCGCCCTGACGGCACGAAGAGGCGGCGCCGCGCCGGATGTGCACGCGATGGTTGCCGGCCTGGCGGCGCGGCTGAAAGCCGATCCCACCGACGCGCCAGGCTGGCAGCGGCTGGTCCGCGCCTATGTCGTGCTCGGCGACAAGGCCAAGGCGCAAGCGGCGCTCGCCGATGCGCGCAAGGCGCTGGCCGGGCGCGGTGACGCACTGGCGGCGCTGACCGCCGAGGCCGAGGAATTGGGGCTGTGATGCGCGACTAGTTGTTCGCGTGCTTGGCGCGCAGCTTGCTCCAATCGTCGTCGGAATCCTCGACGATGATCGTGATGTAGCAATAGTTCAGCACATATTTGAACAGGCGCGAGCGGACCTTGCCCCGGAGCGGCACGTTGCGCATGCCCGGATCGTCGCCCGGGATGTCGACGAAGTCGCCGACATTGGGGATCAGTGCGAACTGGTCGTGGTCGACCTCGACATCCACCGGCTGGGTGTTGTCCACCGGGGCGGCGGCGCCCTTGGGGAGGTAGCGATAGTCGATGCCGTATTTCACGTGCCCGTCTCCATGCGTGTACTGACGCGCATACTTACCGCGAGCCGGAACAAGTCAAGCGGCCTGCCGCGACATCGCCCGGAAAGCGAAACGGCGGCCTCGCGGCCGCCGCCCGCATCCCTTCCCGAGGGAAATATCAGCCGGAGACGCGGCCCTGCCAGACCGGCCAGCAATTGGTCTTTCCGGCGCGCTTTTCGTCGTTGTAGAGCTTCATCTGCGCGTCCTGGGCACTGGCGCCCTGCTGCAGCGCCATGAAATCCGAGCCGCCCGCGCACCACACGTAGAACTGATGCCGTCCGGCAGCGAAGAAATCGGTCTGCTTGGAAGACGTGAAATTCGCCGCCAACGCCACGCCGGCCACGGCGACCATAACGCCGCCGACCGCTGCCCCAATAACGCGCTTCATGGTCATACTGTGTGTGCTCCAACCGGTCGGGAGCCCTCGCGCGGGCTCGATTGTCTCTCACTCGGAGGGTATCAGCCCCCGCCACGTTTCGATGTTTCCGCCCCAGCCCGGGCTTGCCATTCGTGCGGCAGGCCTCGCCTCGGGCCAAAAGCTACACAAGGCGTGACGCCTTGTCAGCCCAAATCTTGGGAACCAATCGCCCGTTCGCGTTTCAGGCGGTTATCCGGGCGCTTTCTGCGCCCAGATCGCGAAGCATGGCCTCGATTTCGAGGGCCGCGGTCTCGACATCCGCCGCGTCGCGGCCACGCGCGACAAGCTGAACGCCATTCCCGTCTTCACTATAAAAAGGATAGCTGCCGATTGCGACGTCTTTATGGTCGCGCTGGATCCTGCCCAGGCCTTCCGCGAGCCGCCCTTCCGGAACTTTGGTCTGGATGGTGGCGGCATGGACGACGGCGCCGCGCTGCAGGAGCGGTTCGATCGCGTCCATCATCGCGCGCATGATCATCGGCACGCCGGCCATCACGAAGACGTTGCCGATATGCACGCCGGGCGCGGTGGAGACGCTGTTGCGCACCAGTTCCGCACCGACCGGGATATAAGCCATGCGTTTGCGCGCATCGTTGAACTCGCCGGGCTTGTAGCGCGCCGCCATCGCCGCCATCGCCTCAGGATGGAAATGGCAGCCGACGCCGAACGCCGCGGCGACGGCTTCGAAGGTGATGTCGTCATGCGTCGGGCCGATGCCGCCGGTGGTGAAGACATAAGTGTAGCGGGCCCGCAACGCGTTCAGCGCGGCGACGATCTCCACCCGCACGTCGGGCACGACGCGCGTCTCGCGCAGGTCGATGCCGAGCGCGCCGAGGAATCGGGCGATGTAAGCGGTGTTGGTGTCCTGCGTGCGGCCGGACAATATCTCGTCCCCGATCACGAGGACGGCGGCGGTGACGGTTTCGACGGTCATATCCGGTCATTACAGCCGGAACCGGCGGCCGTTCCTAGTATTTTCTAGGCGGCACCGGGCACGGCAGAAACGCCGCGGCCGCGGCCGGATGTCCCACCTCGATTTCCCCGAACGTACACGTCAGTGTAGCGGACGCTTCGCCGAGGACGACGTTCCATGCGCCCCAACCGCCTGCGTGAAGCCTGGGCCGAAGGCCGCGCCGTCACCAATGTCTGGCTCTCGCTGCCCGGCGCCCTTGCCACCGAGATCCTGGCGCATCAGAACTGGGACAGCCTGACCGTCGATCTGCAGCACGGCCAGTCCGACTTCGCGGCGATGTGCGCCATGCTGACCGCGATCTCGACCACCGACACCGTGCCGCTGGTGCGCGTGCCGTGGAACAATCCCGGCGACATCAACCGCGTGCTCGACGCGGGCGCCTATGGCGTCATCTGTCCCAACATCGACACGGCCGAGCAGTGCGAAGCGTTCGTTTCCGCCTGTCGCTATGCTCCCGCCGGCACGCGCAGCGTCGGCCCCAAGCGCGCGATGCTCTATGGCGGCAGCGACTATCTGGCATGCGCCAACGCGACGATCCTGACCATGGCGCAGGTGGAATCCGCCAGGGCGCTTGCCAATGTGCGTGCCATCGCGGCAGTGAAGGAGCTCGACGTCGTTTTCGTCGGCCCGTCCGACCTGGGCCTGTCGCTGGGCCGCACGCCGGGGGCCGACCAGACCGATCCGGTGGTGGTCGAGGCCATCGACGCGATACTTGCCGCCGCCAAGGCGGCCGGCAAACGCGCCGCGATCTATTGCAAGTCCGTGGACTACGCCCAGGCGATGATCGCCAAGGGCTTCGACTTCGTCGTCGTGACCTCGGACGAGGCGCTGCTCTCCGCCGGTGCCGCGCTGGCCGCCCGGTTCCGCTGACAGTGTATTTCCCGGCGTTGTTGCCGTCGCGCCTCTTATCAAGGGGCGGAAAATCGCCTATATCTTGCGACGCAACAACTTTGAAAGGAGGTGATCCAGTGTCTCATTGTCTCTACCTGCGGACGTCGGAAACCGCGACCTGGATCCTCGCCTCTGGTGAGGTCGGCGCCGCGTAAGCGGCGCCTCGCGGCCCGCACGGACCGCAGTACGACAATGGAAGGGCTGCCGTGACGACGGCAGCCCTTCTTTTTTGCCTTTCGTCCCTTCCCGTGCCTTACGCCGTTGTGATGCGCCGCGGCGCCCGATCGTGTTAGGACGGCGGAAGAAACGATCCGCGCCCACGCGGACTCCCAGAGATGTCCCATGCGCCTTCGCCGCCTTGCCTTCGCACTGCCCCTCGTCTGCGGCGCGGCGCTCGCCACCGAGCCGGCCGTCGAGCACGGCGTGCAGATCGCCAATATGAACACCACTGTCCGCCCGGGAGACGACTTCAACCTCTATGCCAATGGCGGCTGGCTGAAGACCGCAGTGATCCCGCCGGACCAGGCGGCATGGGGCTCGTTCGCCACCCTGCGCGACAAGGCGGCCAGGCGCACCGCCGACCTCATCGAAGACATCGCCAGGCAGAAGAGCGCGCCGGGCTCGGACGCGGCCAAGATCGGCGACTTCTATGCGAGCTTCATGGACGAGGCGGCGATCGAGGCGAAGGGGCTGGCGCCGCTCAAGCCCGAGCTCGACCGCATTGCTGCGATCGCCGACAAGCACGAGCTCGCCCGCGCCCTGGGCCGGTCGGTGCGCGCGGACGTCGATGCGCTGAACAACACCAATTTCTATACCGAGAACCTGTTCGGCTTGTGGGTCGCGCCGGATTTCGACGATCCCGACCACTACGTGGCTTATCTGCTGCAGGGCGGCCTCGGGCTTCCCGACCGCGGATACTACACCAGCGCAGATCCCGACATGGCGGCAGGGCGCGCCGCCTATCAGGCGCATATCGCGACCGTCTTCGTGCTGGCCGGCATGGCGAAGCCGGCAGCCGATGCCAGGGCTGCCGCCGTCGTCGCACTGGAGACGCGCATCGCCCTGGCGCACCGCAATCGCGCCGATAGCGAGGACGTGCTGAAGGCGAACAATCCGTGGAGCCAGGCCGATTTCGCGGCGAAGGCGCCCGGCCTGGACTGGCATGCCTTCTTCGAAGGCGCCGCGCTCGGCGCCCAGAAGAAGATCACCGCCTGGCAGGCAGGCAGCGTGCCCGGCATCGCGGCCGCGGTCGGCGCCGCGCCGCTCGCCGTGTGGAAGGATTACCTGACCTTCCACCTGCTCAACCATTATTCGGGGCTTCTGCCCAAGACGTTCGCCGACGAGCGTTTTGCCTTTTACGGCGTCACGCTGTCCGGCACGCCGGAGCAGCAGGCGCGCTGGAAACGCGCCGTCGCCGCCACCGACGCTGCGCTCGGCTGGGCGGTCGGCCGCTTCTACGCCCGACGCTATTTCCCGCCCGCCTTCAAGGCCCAGGCCCAGGCGATGGTGGACAACATCAAGGCCGCCTTCGCCCGCCGCATCGACGCGCTGGCCTGGATGTCGCCGGCGACCAAGGCCAGGGCGAAGGAGAAGCTCGCCACGCTCTATGTCGGCATCGGCTATCCCGACACATGGCGCGACTATGCCGCGCTCGATGTCGTGCGCGGTGACGCGCTGGGCAATCTGATGCGCTCGGAGGCGTTCGAATACCGCCGCAATGTCGGCAAGCTGGGCAACAGCGTCGACAAGACCGAATGGTGCATGACGCCGCAGACGGTGAACGCGGTGAACCTGCCGCTGCAGAACGCCCTCAACTTCCCGGCCGCGATCCTCGATCCGCCGTTCTTCGATGCGCAGGCCGATGCCGGCTTCAACTACGGCGCCATGGGTTCGATCATCGGCCATGAGATCAGCCACAGCTTCGACGACCAGGGCAGCCAGTTCGACGCGACCGGCCGGCTGGTCGATTGGTGGACGCCGGCCGACTTCGCGCATTTCCGCCAGGAATCGGCGCGGCTGGCGCAGCAATATTCGCTCTACAGCCCGTTTCCCGGCATGACCGTCAACGGCATGCAGACGCTGAGCGAGAACATCGCCGACGTCGCCGGCCTTTCCGCCGCGTTCGACGGCTGGCGTGCCTCGCTCGGCGGCAAGCCCGCGCCGGTGATCGACGGCCTGACCGGCGCGCAGCGCTTCTTTCTCGCCTATGCCCAGACGCGGCAGCAGGCGACGCGCGAGGCCACCTTGCGCCAGCAGCTGCTGACCGACGGCCATGCGCCGGCGATGTATCGCGCCCAGGCGGTGCGCAACATCGATGCCTGGTACGACGCGTTCGACGTCGGGCCGGACGGCAAGCTCTATCTCGCCCCCGCCGCCCGTGTCAGGGTCTGGTGAGGTTCCGAGCCGGAACCGCCGCCACCGTCGTAAAAGCTTTGCGCATCATTTTGTATCTAGAGGAGCCGCGTTTCCGGGGGTCTGCATGTCCGACGTAACCGTACCGCACGCCGCGATCGGCCGGCCGCGATTCGACAAGCCGACGAGCCTTCCGGCCAGGATTCTGTTCGGCCTCCTGGTGCTCGCGGCGATCGGCTACGGCGCCTTCAACCTGCTGAGCGACATCGCCTCGGCGCACGAGACCCTGGCGCTGGGCGTCTTCGCCCTGCTGGCCCTGGCCTTGCTCATCGCGCTGGGCTTCGAGTTCGTGAACGGCTTCCACGACACCGCCAACGCGGTCGCCACCGTGATCTACACCAACTCCATGCCGCCGGCCGTGGCCGTGGTGTGGTCGGGCGTGTTCAACTTCCTCGGCGTGATGGTCTCCACCGGCGCCGTCGCCTACAGCATCGTCACGCTGCTGCCGGTCGAGCTGATCCTCCAGGTCGGCAGCGGCGCGGGCTATGCGATGATCTTCGCGCTGCTGCTCGCCGCCATCATCTGGAATCTGGGAACCTGGGCGTTCGGCATTCCCAACAGCTCCTCGCATGCGCTGATCGGCTCGATCCTCGGCGTCGGCCTGGCCAACCAGCTGATGTCCAGCGGCGCGAACCAGACCTCGGGCGTCGACTGGGGCCAGGCGATGGCCGTCGGCCGCGCCCTGCTGTTCAGCCCGATCATCGGCTTCATCTTCTCCGCCCTGCTGCTGCTGGTGCTGAAATACGTCGTGCGCAATCCGGCGCTGTACCAGGAACCGAAGGGCGCCGCGCCGCCGCCCTGGTGGATCCGCATCATCCTGATCTTCACCTGCACCGGCGTGTCCTTCGGCCATGGCGGCAATGACGGGCAGAAGGGCATGGGCCTGATCATGCTCATCCTGATCGGCGCGGCACCCACGGCCTATGCGCTCAACCGCACCATGCCCGACGCGGCCATGCCGTCCTTCGTGCAGGCCAGCCAGGCCGCGGCCGCCGTGTTTGCGCACCATGCCCAGGGCCAGCCGGCTGTCGCGCCGGTCGAGGCGCGCCAACGCGTCGGTGCGGCGCTGCGCACCAAGGTGCTCGACAAGCCCGAAGTCTATGCGGCGCTCGTCGCCATCTCCAACGACATTGCCGCGCAAGTGCGGAACTACGGCGCCATCAGCCATATTCCGCCCGCCGCCACGCCCAATGTGCGCAACGACATGTATCTGACGTCTGAGGCGATCCGCCTGCTGCCCACCAGCGGCGCCAAGCTGTCCGGTGCCGAAACCGCATCGCTGACCGCCTACGGCACCGATCTGCAGCACGGCACGCGGTTCATTCCGCTCTGGGTCAAGGTCTGCGTCGCCTTTGCGCTGGGGCTCGGCACCATGGTCGGCTGGAAGCGCATCGTGGTGACCGTCGGCGAGCGCATCGGCAAGACCCATCTGACCTATGCCCAAGGCGCGTCGGCGGAGCTGGTCGCGGCCCTCACCATCGGCGCGTCGGAGCTTTACGGCCTGCCGGTCTCGACCACCCACATCCTCTCCAGCGGCGTGGCCGGCACGATGGCGGCCAACGGCTCGGGCCTGCAATGGTCGACCATCCGCAGCATCGTCCTGGCCTGGGTGCTGACCCTGCCGGCGGCCATCACGCTCGCGGGTGTCATTTATTTCATCCTGCGCCAAGTCGTCTGACCGGCCATGGTTTTGTCAAAGTTTGTCAATTAACCTCCCGCCGGGCAAATAAAGGGGGGGGCGGCGCATGCCGAACGTCTACACGAGCACGTCGACGCAGGGTTTCTTTTCGCGTCTGATGGGATCCTTCGTCGGGATCCTGTTGGGGCCGGTGCTGATCGTCGGCGCCATCGTGCTGCTGTCGTGGAACGAAGGCCGCGCCGTCCAGGCGATCCGCGGCCTGTCCGAAGCCGCGACCGCGCTGGTCGAATCCTCGGCCGACGCCGCATCGCCCGCGAACGAAGGCAAGCTCGTCCACGTCGTGGGCAAGGCCGAGGCCGCAGGCCCGATCGAGGATTCCGATCTCTCCCTCAGCTTTCCCGACCAGGTCGCGGTGAACCGCCAGGTCGAGATGTATGTCTGGAAGGAGAAGAAGGAAGACAAGACGCAGGACAACACCGGCGGCAGCCAGACCACCACCACGACCTACACCTACAGCCGGGCCTGGTCGGACCAGCCGGTCGATTCGTCCAGCTTCACGCATCCCGAGGGGCACGAGAATCCCCAGATGCCGTTCACCAGCCACAAATACGCCGCCAGCGACGCCAAGCTCGGCGCCTTCACGCTGGACGACGCGACGCTCGCCATGGTCGACCCGCCCGCATCCTTGAAGCCCGATGCGCCGGATGGCTGGACCGCTTCGGGCGGCGGCCTCTACAAGGGTGCCAATCCGTCGACGCCGGCCGTCGGCGACGTCCGCGTGCACTATGCCGGCCTGCCATCGGGCACGACGGTGTCGGTGCTGGCGCGGCAATCGGCCGGCGGCTTCGCGCCCTACACGACGTCCAACGGCTATGAGATCCACCTGGCGCGCGCGGGCAATGCCGCGGCGGCGGAGATGATCTCCGACCAGCAGAAGGCGGAATCCATGATCACCTGGATCCTGCGCGGCGTCGGCGTCTTCGTGATGTTCGTCGGTTTCGCGATGTTCTTCGGGCCCATCGCGACGCTGGCCGCGATCCTGCCCTTCCTGGGCACGCTGGTGCGCGGCGCGACGACGTTCTTCGCCTTCGTGCTGACGATCCCGGTGTCGCTGATCACCATCGCCATCGCCTGGCTCGCCTTCCGTCCGCTGATCGGCGGCGGCATTCTGATCGTGGCGGCCGGATTGGGCTACCTGCTCTGGCGCTGGCACCATTCCCGCAGCGCCGCGCACGTCGCCGCCCAGCCGGCCGCGGCTCATTGATTCGGGCGAAAGCCCGAATTCTTTCTGGAAAATAACGATCTAGGAAAGATCGTCCGTAGCCCATGCAGACTCCCCTTGTTGGGGGAATACAGCCTCGAGGCCCGGACCGCTTAACTGCGGCCGGGCCAATCGATCGAGGAAGCACATGGGTTCTGTCGGACTGGACGATCGCCGCTTGGAGTCCGATCCCCTTCGGGCGCGTTTGCGGGCCAAGACCGAAGCGCCGTCGGCTGCGCTTCGCCAGGTCACCACGCGCGGCTGCGTCATCATCGGCGGCCGCCGCCTGGAAGACCTGTTCGCGGACGTCCTCTCGGGCCGTCTGGACTACGAGACGAACCTGTTTTCGATCCTTTGCGGCCAGGCGCTCGATGCGGACCTTGCCCCGCTGGCGGCGCCTATTCTGATCGGCCTGGCCACCGGACAGGCCGATGGCCGCGACCTGCTGGGCGTCCGGCTGGCGGCCAGCACCCATGCGCCGTTCGAACTGGCGATCCTTCCCTTCCTGCGCCGCTGCGAGGGATTCGCCGACACGGCCAGGCGCCTTTGCGCCGGCGAGGCACGCGTCCTGCCGACGGTCGCGGCCGGCGCGGCGCTGGCACGGCGGCTGCGGACGATGCTGGCCGAAGCTCGCCCGGCTTCGCCTTATCTTGCGGCGCTCGATGCCTGCCCATCCCTGTCGGCCGAACTGGTCGCCGCCGCCTATCTGCTGGAATGCGGGCTGGCGCCGCAGGTCATGCCGTTCGTCAAGATCGCGGCGCGTCTTCCGGTGGCCGCAGCCGTGTATCTCGACGAGCTCGCGCAGCGTCCCAACCGCTTCACCGGCGTCGACGCGCCATCGGGCGACCGCGGCCCGGCGGACGATCTGGCCGAAGCCGGGCTTGCACTGCTCGATGCCGGCGCGAAATTCGCCGCGGTCATGGTCCGGCTGGCGCTCGGGCGCAGCGTCAGCGCGGCGGAATCGGTGCCGATCAATGCCGCGCTGGTCGCCGGCGCGGAGTATGGCGGCGCGTCCGCCAGCTCGGTGATGATGCGGATGATCCGCGACGACGGCGTCGGCGCCGCCGACGCCATGCAGGCGATGATCGCCACCTTCGGTCCCTACCATCTGGGCGCCCTCAAGCAGAGCGCCTTCGTAATCGCCAGCGTCGCCGACGGCGTGGCCCCGGACGAGGCCATCGCGCGCTATGCGCTGCCCGATCCGGCCGGGCGCCCGCGCGTCGCCGGCTTCGGCCATCGCTTCCAGAAGCGCGATCCGCGGGCGGTGCTGCTGCTGGGTCTGTGCCGGCAGCGCTTCCCCGGAAAGTTCATCGAAGCCGCGGCACGGCTCGACGAGGTCCTCGGCGAGCGCCGCGTCGGCTACATCAACATGGACGGCATCGGCGCGGCGATGGGCCTGCAGGGCGGCATGGCGCCCGACATCGTCTCGCTGCTCACCCTGGTGGCGCGCGCACCCCGGCATCGCCAAGGCGCTGCGCCAGGCGACGCCGCTGCCGTTCGACTGCGACCTGCGCGCCCGCAACGGCCTCGCCTGACGGGGCGCCGCACGGCTCGACGCCGCGGGCGACCTGCAGCTTATACGCCCCGCCCATGGCGGAATGGCAGACGCGGACTTAAAACGAGCGGTCGTCTGCGCTATAGCGGCAGTGTTCACGCGGCGGGCGTGGCGGAATTGGTAGACGCACCGGACTTAAAAACGGCATACAGAACAAAAATACTAATTGAAACAACGTACTAAGTCTGATATCTTCTAGCCCATAGCTAGCACAAACGACCATTTTTGGCGCAGACGGACCCCATGGAATCGACACGTCACTCATTGCTGGACAACAAGGTTCAACTCTATATGCGGCCGGGCACGCCCCACTGGCAGTGCGCTTGCTCTATCGGTGGAAAGCAGCGCCGTTCCACGACCAAGGAAGAGAGTTTGGCGCGCGCAAAAGATGTCGCGCGCGATTGGTATCTAACCCTGCTTGGCAAATATCAGGCTGGCGGCTTGCGAGACGGCAAGACATTCCAGGAAGCCGCCGACCGCTTCATGGACGAGTACGAAACCCTCAATCGCGATCAACGCAGCGCCATCTACATCAAGGCGCACCGCGACCGCCTCAAGAACCACCTCAAACCGTTCTTCGGCGAAATGGTCCTCTCGGAGGTCACCGCCGGACGGGTGCAGGACTATCGCATTCACCGGACAAAGACCGGCCTGTCCCGTATCGATCAATTTAAGCGGGCGAGTTGGGAGAAGGCTAAAGCGAAAGCAGTCGAAGACGCGAAGAAGCGAGGGGAAAGGCCGCCGGTCATCGAGCCTCTGAAGGAAGACCATAAGCCACCGTCGCGCAGCGCCTTGCATCAGGAAATCGTATGCCTTCGCCAAGTGCTCAAATTCGCCAACCGGCACGGCTGGCTCGAACACCTGCCCAATATGTCCTCCCCCTATTCGGCTTCCTCGAAAATCTCGCATCGCGCGTGGTTTTCGCCGGAAGAGTACAAAACGCTCTATACCAAGACCGGCAAGCTGGCCGACGAGCCGCCGAGTGAGCGGCTGCGCTGGGCCTATGAGCAACTGCACGACTTCGTGCTCTTCATGGCCAATACCGGCCTTCGGCCCGACGAAGCGCTCCGGCTTCAGTTTCGCGATGTGGAGGTCGAGAAAGACGAGGCGACGAAGAAGACCATTCTCGTCATTACGGTTCGCGGCAAGCGTGGCGTCGGCTACTGCAAGAGCAGACCGAATGCAGTAGAGCCCTTTAGGCGCTTGGAGAAGCGCCGGCGTCCGACGCGGGTCCCTGAATTGTCGAAGGAGAAGTCCGCCGACAAAGCGAACGCGCCGAAGGGACCCGTTCTAACCACCCCGCAGCCAACCGACCTCGTCTTTCCGAAGACGCATCGCGACCTGTTGAGGGACATCCTCATCGGCCTAAAGCTGGACGAGGACCGGGAGGGCAATCCCCGCACGGGCTACAGCCTTCGCCATACCTATATCAGCATGCGCCTGAGCGAAGGCGCCGACATCTACCAGATAGCCAAGAACTGCCGCACCAGTGTCGAGATGATCGAGAAGTACTACGCCTCGCATATCAAGAACCAGCTCGATACGGCGGCCATAAATGTCGAGCGGCCCAAGCCAAAACCCTCGAAGCGCAAGGCTAAGAGCGAGGGAGGCGAGGCCCGGCCTTAAGCCCTGTTTTCAGTTTGTTCTTGGCGACTCATTGGCCTGCCGTTATAGACTTGGACCACTAGCGGGCGTGGCGGAATTGGTAGACGCACCGGACTTAATTCGACCTTGAGTGCTCAGCGGGAAACCGCCGATGCAGAACTGCTCAAATTCGGGGAAACCTTTCAAATGGCAATCCCGAGCCAAGCCCCGCAAGGGGAAGGTGTAGAGACTAGACGGGCAGCACCTACCCTTCGAGCAATCGAGGCACGGTGAAGGGATAGTCCAGACCACGAATTTTCGGGCGCAAGCAACCAGCGCACTGAAAAGCGGCGAAAGCCGAAGTGGTACGAAAATCCGTAGGGCCGCAAGGCCTGTGCCGGTTCGAGTCCGGCCGCCCGCACCAAATACCTCCCGGTATCTATGTGTGAACCATTCGCGGCTAGCTGGTAGTCTTTGTCGAATTATCAACGACACGCAACAGAACATCGATAAACCCAACGACGCGCATAGCCTCGTCTCTCGACAAGCTGTCAGTTATGTGGTGATGCGCTTTGTTCCGAAAAGCTGGAACCAGCCCTCGCAAAATCTGCGTGAATCCTCGCTGGTCGTCTCCGTCACCACTCTCAACTCGAAGCACAGACTTCGACGGGTCCTCGTTGAAAGCAAAGCCAACCAGATTTTCACCGACCAGCTTCTTTGGTGGGTTGGCCTTCTTTCTAATGCGATCTTCTAAGATTTGCGTCGCCTGATTTATTGCCCGGTCGTACTTGGATCGAGCCATTAAGAGGTCCTGACATCGCTCAAGAAGCATGGGGTCGCGAACAAGATATTCGATTGCAAGCTTGAACGCTGTCTTCTTCGCAATCGCCGAGTTACCGGTTGCTTTTGGGGTCGCGACGATCTCGGCTTTACGACGAACCGAAGGAAACAACGCAGGCAGCGCGTCTCTGACTTCCGCCTGTTTCGCCGAATCGAGCTTCCTTTGATAAACAGACGTCCCGATACCGTGTTCCTTCGCGACAATAATCAACGCGGCTTCTGCCGAGATTCCACGCTTTGCAGCCGCTCGGCTAACAATGACGTTGATCGCGGCCGTAGGCTTGCCAAGCCGTTTCGCCAGCTTCGCCATTATCCCCGAGTCAAGAATTCGCGGTCGCCCCACGGCTATTTTCTCCGAGTGGGCGTCAGTAACGTCCGCACACTTGTCAGAGGTGAACCAACGATTTCCGCAATATCCTTGGCATCAAGCCCCATGTCCGCGAGGTAGTGCACCTGGTCAGCAACGCCCTGCTTGCGTTTGCTGCCTATCTCCTTATCCGCAGGCAATTGCCTAAGCGATAAAGCGATTAGAACACTCAGCTTTCGCGAGATCGCTAAAAGCGTCTCGTCATTTGAGCGTTCAGCCATTCCGCTTTACTCCCTTGAGCATCTTCACGACGGTCGCATTCGCAACGTGAATGTGTTTCGCGATTTCCTGCTGTGGGACACCGCCCTTTGCAAGTTCCAGCGCGAGAAGATGCTGCAACAGGCCTATGGCAGTATCGAGCTTCTGTTCCAATTTTGATCCGGCTTCTTTCGCCATAGCTTTACTCCTTCGTCCTTTTCAGAAGTTTGGCGATGCGGCTGACACGATGAATGTCCACCCCGACAATCTCCCGGATTTGATGCTGTCCAACTCCCGCCAAAGCAAGCTGAACAATCATTAGATCGCGCAAAAGGTCCTCGACGGTTACCTGCTTCTGTTGATTCGCTTTCGCCATGTCATTTCTCCTTGCGGCTCTTTCTAAGACCGGAAAGCTCCTTGTTTATGTGAGTTCCGGTACGACCTAGGATTACCGCGATTTCGGCAGGCCGCAGCCCCAAATCGTGCAGCACCTCGATCTGCTGCTTGAGCGAGAGGGACCGTTCGTCCTTGGGCCGCAGCATCAGAGCCACTATTACCCTCAAAAGCCTATTTGTTGATTCTGTGTCGCCATCATCGGTATTTACCTGTGTTTTTGCCATCAGATGCGTCTCCCATAATCTCGCATAGTAACTAGAGAATGCATTATAGCAATCAAAACAGCCGCTTAGAACGACATGCTCGATTACTATTGTCGCTCGGTAATTTAGCCCCTAGGTTGCAAGTGTCAATTCCGATTCTAGAGGGCGCGCATGCCTAACGAACCAGCCGAAGACATCAAGCGTTTGCTGATACTGCTATTGCTCAAGCTCGGCTCTACGTCTGAGGAGATAGCCCTGGCGCTACAGGTGGATTCGAGCGCGGTCAGACGTATGTTGCCTGCGCGACAGATAAAGAAACTTATCAAAACTTCCGAAGGCTAACCCTTGCCCACGCATGTTACTGACACGCGGTCGAATCCCAACGAACAGCTAAGTTCTGCCGCAAAGGCTATTGGGCGGTCTGCTAGGCGGCTGGCCGTATTCAAAGCCATCTACTCGGGCAAGAAAAAAAGTAAAAACTGCCTCGGACATCATGAGGGGCAACGGGATTGGCGCGCGTTCCGGTATTGCAGGAAGGTGGGAAGCTCGCCGGGACAGGGCATCGTGCATCAAACCAAGGTCGGCACCGAAACGGCCTACGAAAAAGGACAAGTTCTACACCGTGAACAAGTCAAAAGTTCTGCAACTAGTAGCTAACCCTGCAAAGCTGAAGGCATTACCCACAAAATATTCACCCTCCGTCAGAGCGGGGCCTGTACGAGTGATAGTGCAGGGCGCGAAGGTCAAAATTGTCGAGATAACCGCTGACGATTTCGACCAATTTGCGAAGATTAAGAAGATTGAGAGCGCGCCGCCGAAAACTGTATCCGAGCGCGCGTTTAAGGACGGCATTCAGGCGTTGATCGGAGAAACTGGAAAATTCCAAGACTGGGGGGTGGCGAGCCAAACGACCTCTTCACGTCGAAGGCACGAATAAGGAGAGCCGCCGCACAATTGCGTTTGCCTTCAAAGGGCCGGGAACGAGCGGGCGATTAACCCCCGCCAAACTTGGAAAGAATGGCGACCAGATTCAACGTCTATTCCTTAGTCCGGCGGAAATATTTGTAGTTCAGTATCACAGCCAGATTGACCAAAGCGTTCTTACGCAGATAGGCATTCGCCACGGCAAAGTCTTTTGGCGAACGTAGGCCTATTTTCTATGGCGTCATTGACGGCGATGATACCAATCGCCTGTTGGCAGCTTACCCGAAGCAATTCGGGATAAGCTAGACCGAGGCGTTCATCCCCGCTCGAAATTGCTGTCGCGCCAGCACCCGCCGAATGGTGTAGAGGTTGATGAGCGCGTTCCTGCGCTCATCTGACCCCTCCGCCAAGTCCGGCACTTCGTTTTCGATAGCGCGCAGCAGGGTCACGAGTTGGACCCATGTATAGCGCGTCAGTTCGCGTGTCGTGAGCGGTCGCATCGAAGCCTCCGCTTAGCGAGTGCGAAATGGACGTTGTGCGCGGTGCGCGCGCTCCGCGATCGGCAAAGCCGGTGCGAAGCCGGTCAGACCCCAGCAGCTCAGACAGGAAATCGGCGGCGATTGCGCTAAGCAGGATCATGACGCCGAGCCATGTGCAGCCTTCCAGGTCGATTGTCGTCAGTGGTTCCATAACTTCTCCTTCGTTTCAGCCGCATCATTGCGGCCGTGCGAAGAGCCTTGCGCCGAAGAAGGCGACTGCATCGGTACGACCGAAACGCAGAGGAGGAGCGGCTTGCCGCTTGCTGTCCCAGCCGCCGAAGGTGCCTCTCATCGAGCAAAGGCTGCGATTGTGCGCGGAAACGTCTTGAGGGCTTAAACCGCTGACGGCTGAGAACTCGCACCACTGGCATCGGTTCGATCCTGCTTTAGCCGCTTCGATTGCCTCAGGACGTCATGCCCCCGTTGCGGTGGGTCGCCACACAGCGTCCTCGTATTACATGGCGCAACCTGGAGCCTTGCGCGTCAGGTTCAACGACAATCATCCCCCTGACTGCGTCATTCCTCGCGAACGCTGCGCTTCAAGATTCTCGTACATCCTGCGGAATGATCCTGCCGCGCCGGCGGCTCCTTTTGGTGCGCATGCGAGGCCGCATGAGGCGGCTTCCTTAAACCGCAAGGAGACTACAATGACGACCATCGGCACATTCACTCGCGAAGGCGACACCTTCACCGGCACCATCATGACGCTGGCCCTCAAGGCCAAGGCAGCGATCAAGCCCAACAACAAGACGGCGGAACACGCGCCCGACTACCGCATCTATGCTTCCGGCGCCGAGATCGGCGCGGCCTGGTCCAAGGTCAGCGAGGCGAACAAGCCATACCTCTCCATCAAGCTGACGATCCGAGCTTTGCCACCGCGATCTTCGCCCGCCTCATTGGACGGGACGATGGCAGCCACGTCCTGGTATGGAGCCGCTGACATAAAAGGGGCGCGCGAGCCGCCCCCTTTCACCACCTCCACACGCCAAGGTGGAGGTGGTGATTGCGATATGCCGAAAACTCAGTCGCTTACGCGGGTGCAAAGGTTAACTGGTTCTTAACATCCACATGCAATGATATACATACAGTGGAGCAGTTATCGCGTTAGAGCTTACAGCGCCGTCCGGCCAGCCGCGTGCGAATGAAATCGCCGAACCCGCCAGCGCGGACCTTCTCCTTCAACTCAGCAATGCGCAACAACAATTGGCATCGCAGCTCGATGACCTGCGCCTCGCGGACACCAGGCAGGTTGCGTGGCGATCTGATCGACCAGGGCAACGCGAAGCTTCAGCAGTTGAACTACTTGCGAGACCAGCTGGTCGGCGGCGCGAATGGCCTGCCTCCGGCGGCCATTCGGGCCATCATCGCGTCCGCTATCGCGGATGCACGCGCGTGTACAATGGAAGTGCGTGGTGCTGCTGGCCTGGGCGCGGCCGAAGCGCGAGCGGCACTTCAATCCGCTAGCGAAGCCGCGCGCGCCGCGTAAGCAGCTTCGAGGATGACTATTTCGGCAAGCGCATCTTCGATCCCTACCTGCGCTTCGCCTCGGCCAAGGATGAGGAAGCCTATCGTCAGCGCGAGCAGGAGCGCCAGCGCGCCATCACCGAGGCGCTGGCCGAGGGCACGCCTGAAGGCAACCTGCGGGCAAACGAACTCGCGCTCGAGCAATTGCATGATGCCGGAGCGCACGGCGCGGACCGCAGTCCCCAATATCAGCCTGAACTTAATAGCCTGGAGAGCTCACGCCGTCGGCTGACCAGCGCGATTGCGCAAGCGCACGACGATTCGCCTCCGGTTCAGGCCGAGGCTCCGCCGAAGCCAGAAAGTCTTGGCGATGCCGACCCGTCGATACCCTCGGACGTCCTCGCCACCTTGCGCGCGGCAAGCGTTTCGGCAGGGGACCATACGCAGCAGGGCCACGGCGTCACGGCACAGGCTGTGACGCAGGCCAACCTTCGCATACCGGGCTAGTCGCTATAGCAGCCCAACGGCTTTGCAGGTCGCCAGCGTCTTTCTGAGGTATGACTTGTCCTGGACGAATTTCGCGAGTTCGCGGGTCCTGTGCCATGCCGAAGTCTTCGTTTTGCTGGCTGCCGGAATAGCCCAGGGTATCGCCGAGCTTTCCGGCGGTATCGAATGACTTGCGCGCTCCGGCCTCGAAAAACCGATGCCGCGGCTTGGTCGCCGGCATCGAGATTGTCGCCACGCGCGACCCCCATTGGCGACGAAGCATTTTTATTGCCAAGTCATACGCATACGCCATCCGGTTCGCGCGAGTGACTGGATCATCCGCGCCGATGGCTGTCCCGCTGCAAAAGCAAGCGCCCAGGCGACGAGCATTGCAATAGCCCGCCGGCCCACCAACAACGTGCGTTCGCACGGCTACTTCTTGCCCTTGTAGATATAGAGCGTAATCAAGGCCGCAGCGGTGCCGCTTGCCGCGCCGCTTGCGCCGCCTTCGATGATCTTGTGCAGAATCTTCTTGAACTCAGATTCCGTGAAATCGCCGTGAGGTGATTGGTCTCCGACCTGGTGCTTGCGGCCGTGGCTGGTATGCACCTCATAGACATGCGCCATTTGCTTTCCCTGCCGTAGTCGACAAGGAATTCGTAACACTATGGCCAATTCGGTTGCGCCGAAGGCCGCTTTGATTCAGGACTTGCGTATGTCCTATGCGCTTGACGCTTTCGACCGTCTTGAAGTTTTCCAAGCTTTCGGCGGGGTTTTGATCGGCCACTTGCAACACTATTGGCCAAAAGTGTTGCACGCGCCGGGACCAGCCCGATGAATCAAGCGAGCGGGACAGTTCGACCTATTTGATCGGGCCGGGGCGGGCGGAAATATCTTTCCGCGTCCGAAATCCGCGCTTCTTAGATGCAGGCGGACAAGGCCGATATCGGAACACAAACTGCTGTGCGGTTGTTGGCTTTTACCGGGCTGCCGCGATTAGTGAGGCGCTGGCAATAACGCCCGCACGCCTTGATGCGGAAACCAACCGTGTGATCTTTCGCACGCTTAAGCGCAGGCGGACGGACTTTCGCGAGGTGCCCATTCCGTCGGAATTAATGGGAGGCCTTGCGGCTCTACTGCCGCAAACTACCTGAAAGCGCTCTGTTGTGGCGCTATACGCGCCAGACAGCATGGCGGCACGTCAAAGAAGTAATGGGCAACCGCCGGCATTGCCGGGCCCCATGCCATGCCGAAAGGCTTGCGGCATAGCTTCGGTGTTGCCAATGCCGAGGAGAATGTTTCCAATGGCGACAACTCAAAAATGGTTGGGCCACGCTAAGTTAGAAACTACGGCGATCTATCAGCAGGCCGTGGGCCAGGAGGAAAAAACGTTCGCCTGAACGGCTTTGGCGCAAATGGCCGCTGACAACAACGGACGGCTCGAATCCGACAGAACAGTGAACCGGAATCGAGAATGAAATGTTGGCGATAGAGTTGAAGTCTAAGCCTCGAAACCATAGGATTGTTTGGGGTGAATTCCTGGGCCAGGACATGGGCGAGACATTGGAGTTGGTGCAAGCCGTCAGCAGAGATTGTTCTTGTTAAGACCACGACCTGGCAGCTGCCCCACAACGTCCTTGGCGGCGGCTCTTTGCGCGATTATAGCGATTACGCAATCTTCAACGGCAGTTTTGCTATGGTACTTGCCATCTTACTGAGAGATGCATTTACCGGGCTCGGCAGATGGTACTTACCAGGGGCCTTGCCGCAAATCCTGTTGTCGGCCAGTTATTCCAGCTGTTGGTAACTTGCATATCGTCGTTTCCAATTGCGCTCTGCGTGGCCAAGTTCGGGCACTCGCCGGGAAAGTGGCTTCTTGGAATTACCGTCGAACGTAAAGACGGTACTGCTCTCTCATTTAGGCAGGCCCTTTGGCGGGAATATTCGGCTTTTTTTCGCGGCATGGCCGGTGGATTGTATCTTGTCTTTGCCGTACTCATTGCCGGCGTTCTTCTGTACAGATACCTAAAAAAGGAAGGCGAGACAGCATGGGATAAAAAACTTGGAACCCGTGTTCTCTATTTAGCGAAGCCGAGAGGTCGATTTATCATTGCTATTTCGCTACTGGTCGCGTTTTGCCTTGATCAGCAGCCTCATCGCTGCAATCCCGACTTAGATTTGAATTGAGGGCATATATGTCGGCGCGCACTGCTTCTACGTCCGGAAGCTTGTGGAGGGTGCGGTTGCCTTATATGGAATTCCGCTTTTCAACGATGCGCGTTATCTCTAACTCGTGGTCGATGGCATCGCACCGATATTTGGTGACATCACCGATCAAGTTATCGGGATAGCCGTCAAAGATGGCTTTAAATATCCGGCACTCACCTCGGCCCTCATACAACAAAATTTGCGGCGTGCGCGCCGCTTGATGATCCTGCGCGATGTCGAACGTTGGCAGGACATGATCGCGGAACAATATCCGTGCCGAATGCATCGAGTTTCCGAACTACAATGCGGTCGCGCTCAGCCTTGGGCAGATGATCCGATTCGATTAACTCGGCCATGAGATTGCGGCTCTGTTCGGGAAGATCTCGATGAATATCGGCCCCACCACTCAAATGTACTTCTACGGCTCCCGAACACGCTGTTCCAAGCTTTGATAAGTCCCGCCTTCAAATCCATAATGCCTCCACATGCCAATTATAAGCGATTGACAGGAGGCGGCGTGTTACAGTTTCGGGAAATTCTTCGCGTACCCACGCGCGGGCGCATTGAATTATCGGCGAAAAGTCCTGGCGTCTGACGCTATGTCAGCCCTCGACGGCGCAAGCTTTACACCGATGAAAATCAGGTCGAGCGCCCGCTTTGCTTGCGGGTTCCAAGGCATGCTAACCCAATCCTGATTGATGACGCGCAAACCATTGTCGACCTTGCCATACGCTTGGCCTAATCCAAACCGAATGAGCGGGCGAAACTGCCGGCCTAGCCAATGTGCGAATGTCGAGAATGCGCCGCCGCTGGCGAATATGCCTGCGATGATGGCCAGCAGCCACCAACCAAATATTACGAAGATACCGACTGAGAATACCACGTCCAGAAAGTCGCCGAAAAAGCCAAGATGTTCATCTAGCCAAATCATTGGATGAATGACTAAGGCGTAAAGGATCGCCCAAACGAAATAGGCAAATAACGCGGCAGCGGCCCATGCGAACACGGTCCGACCGTGCTTGCAATGCGCGTCGCAGGCACGTCCCATGTCGCAGAATGTGTAGAGCTTGTCGGAGGCAAGCGAACAGATCGGCCGGCAGAATTAGAGCGAGCCGATCCCACCCGAACTTCACCGGTGTGTCGGTCTTGTTCAAAAATTCTACATTATCATTTGTGAACCTGATCGCCGACTTGCCCGTACCGGTACTTTGCCAAGACCGACGACGGACCGGCATCATCGAATTTCACCCGGCAGTCGCAGACTTGGCCCGGACCTGATGGAACGCTTCCGAAAAGGTCAGCGCATTGTTCATCTGCGCAATAGCCCATCGATCAGGTTGTCAATCTCATCCGATTTGTCCTGCAAATGCTGTTGCGCGAGATCAACGCGAATGCCGAGGGCTGCGCAGGAGAAGCGCAGGTAGTGCTGGCAGAAATCTTTGAACAATGTTGTAGCAGGTGTGCGAGAGTTTGCAGAACTTGTTCCCAGAATGTCGGTTTGCGAGCGGTGATCTCACGCGCAGGTCGCTTAGACGCTGCTCGACCTGGATTCGGTTGTCGTTAATAGAACTGAGCAAGCTCAGGCGTCGCCGAGCCATTTTCTTTCCAGTGTTTCACGACGTCATCGATTTGGCCGCAGAGGGAACCGATCTCCTCAAGTGTGGGATCGCTTAGAAGTTCGTTCGTTCCATGTGTATGCGTCTTGAACATCAGCAAACCTTGCGTACTGAAAATCTTGGCCCGCATCTCATCGATGCGGCCGTAGATTTGAGCAAACCACACCTTGATTGCTCCGGGGTCTGCCGGAAGGGTTAGAAGGTCCGCTCATCGTATTCTCCAGACAATGGCTATCGGTCGATGCCAATTTCGCGTTGATGGTCATGTGCGGGCGGTTCAGGCGAACGGTCTTTAGGTGCCCACATTTCTTCGAGGGACGGACCGCGCCGTCCTAACCCGTCGTGAATGGTCGGGCGATTGCCCAGACCGGCGGCTTCAGGGCCTTCGTGCCCTACCTCGATAACGGGAGCCGGAGTGGTTACGCGTCCAATACCAGCCCTCTTCCACGACGCGCTCGCGGATGTCCTGGAAGGCAGAGCGAATTTCATTGAACAGAAATTCGCCAAGACCAAGAGGTTTGGTACGACTGTTGTCGTCCCCCCTTCATCATTCCCCCCCCGCCGGCTAAGGCAACAGTCAATACTATGCTGTTCTAGGACTTCCTTTTCTAGGGGGCTAGTTTTTATCTAGTCTGCCAAAAGCTGGGGACAAAAAAAACTGCCGATGACCTACGTCAGCAACCTGGATACGCCGCTTCTACAGATTTCGGCGGTGGACCGTTTCACGCTGCGCGACGCTTGCGCCGCGTTTCACATCTTTGGGGGGTATCGGCAGCGGCAAGACCTCAGGTTCCGGCCAGGCCATCGCTAGCGCCTATCTGCGAGCGGGGTTCGGCGGCTCGTATTGGCGGCGAAGCCAGAAGAAGTTGACCTTTGGCTTCGCTACGCCAAACAGCACGGTCGCGCCAATTCGGTGCTTCTCTTCGGCGAGCGCGCTGGCGGCGGCTTCAATTTCATTACCTACGAACTGACGCGGCAGGGGACGGACGGCACCGGCAGCGTCGTTGAATGCCTGATGCGCATTCCTCGATGCGACAACGCCTCTCGAAGCAGAACAACAGCGGTGGCGAGCCGGTTTTGGGAGGATGCGACGCGGCAGGTATTGCGCAACACCATTCCCATTCTCTACGCCGCGTTCGGCAATGTTCGAAATCCCCCCCACGACATCATCAGTTTTGTCGCGTCCGCCGCCGATGACTCAGGACCAGTTGCAGAATGCGGACTGGCAAGGCTGATTCCTTCATGTTTCAGACACTGGCGCGCGCGAGACGCGAACCAGTCGTGCCGTTGCGCGATGACGATTTCGACAAGACCGCGCGCTATTGGCGGTACGAGTTCGCGCAGCTCGATCCCAAGACCGAGGAAATATCTCGATCTCGCTATCCACCGCGCTCGACCGCTTCAATCGCGGGCGTCCTCTTTCACGCCTTCTGTACCGAGACGACGCTCGTGCCGGAACTGACGTTCCACGGCGCGATCATCATCATGGATATGTCGGCGCTGACATGGAACGAGGACGGCATCATCGCGCAGCAGCTGTTCAAGTTCATGTGGCAGCGTGCCGTGCTCGCGCGCAACAAGCTGCCGCGCAAGCATGCGGACCGGCCGGTCTTCCTGTGGGCCGACGAAGCGCAGTATTTCGTCAACTCGTTTGATAGCGACTTTCAATCGACCTGCCGGTCCGCAAAGGGCCTGCACGGTGTTTCTGTCGCAATCGCTGCCGACCTACTATGCGAAAATGGGCGGCGAGAGCGCCAAGCCATCGCGCGGACATGCTTCTCGCGAATTTCCAGACCAAGGTGTTTCACAACAACGCCGACCCGGAAACGAACCGCTGGGCGGCCGATACGATCGGGCGTGTCTTGCAGCGGCGCGGCACCTATAGCGAAGGCCAGTCCCTACGGTCCAGTCCATGGGGATGCAGCAGGGCGGAAAACACGAGTTGGGGCAGCAACTCAAGCTACGGCGGATCGAGCGACGGCCACGGCCACTATTCGTCGAATTCCCAGCGGAGGAAGCAATCGCGGCGGTGGGGGAGAATTGGGGGCCGCAACAGGGGCCGCAACACAGGCGAAAGCACCAGCGGCGGCTACACCGAGACGATGGACTACGAGATCGAGCCGGGCGCGTTCGCGCAAGTGTTGAGGACCGGCGGCCCGGCGAACAAGAACTGCGTCACGGCGGTTTGGTTTCAGGCGGGAAAGGTCTTCGCCGACAGTCGGCGCAACTACCTTGTGACGACCTTCCCGCCAATGAATCGCCCGGCCATTTTCAACTACATCATCGGCAAACCCCATCAGCCTCATCGCGCTATGGGTCCTGACGGCGTTCTTCGCCTATCAGTGGTACGCCGCTGGCGCGTCGGTCTTGTTGCCGATCATTACGGCGTTCGGAGCGATTTTCCGCGTCAAACGCGTATCAGCGCATCGACAAGTACCGCCATTGGAAACGGGACTGGGACGCGATGAATGGTGTTACGGCCTGCTCCGGCAGGCGCGTTCTTACGGACGCCGGCCGTCCAGGCTGTTTGTCGGCGTGCCGCTTTTGGTGGCCTGTTTGCCTATGGCGCTGTCACCCATGACGAATACGCCAGGCGGACCGCATCGCTGCTGCATTGTTTTGGCTGGGGTCCCTGGTGATCGTTGGGAAGTTGGATAGTGCAGGGGTTGCGGCGCCGACGCGCACGCGCGCCGAAGGCGCGGCAGGTGAAGGAAGTTATTGTCGGGCAATGCCTGCGCGCACCGATGCGTTCCCCTGCTTTGAAACAGGCATACGCAGCGCTGCCAGAGTATTGTGTAGCGCTAGTTGCTGACCGCAGGAGCGAGCAAACGGTTCGCGCAAAATAACAGTCAGGCAGTTAGTGCTATGAGCGCTGCTTGGTGTCTAATTTCTTACACATTGTCTTAAGTGGACTTTCGAGCCCGCCCAAGATCGGTATTACCCCGTCAAGCCGCCAACTCGCAGTCGCTGCCCAAGCATGTGGAGTCTCTATGTTATCGTACAACGCCGACGCCCTCGTCAGATCGAAGATGATGTTCGGACTTTCCGTCAGCGCAGAACAGTTTCATTCCTGATTAGACTGTTTCCGTGGTTATCCCTAAGGGGCACGAGCCTATCGCGGCAACACTGCACACCAATATCGAGACTGATTTCAAATAGTCGGCCCATATAATAGGAATTATATCTCATACCGGTTAATTTTCAATAAATGTAACCCCCGAAATGAGCGAGGCGATTTTTCGCTTTTTTCAAAGGCCTAGGAATGCCCACGCAACAAATCGATAAGCCCGGCTACGGCGACAACGACGAGCGCCGTGCCCAGCCCGAAAATCGTTGTGGAAAGAGCATATGAAGTAACGATTTCCTCATTCGTCGCGTTCTCACGCAATTAGAGATGATTATGCAATACCCGAAGTGGTCGACCAATTAAGAACGCACCGGCCCGCGCAATAGCCAACGAAATCATGGCAACTAGATTGAGCAGAGTTGGCCAAAGCGCGACGCAACCGATCAGGGACACACTGACCGCTGTTTTGAATCCGTAGCCGCTATTCCAAAGGTCCGCTACGGTTTTCCAAGCGCCTTGTGGCCCGGTCGAAAACAGAGACCAAATCAAGTGAAAGAGCCAGGCTCCGCCTGAATAGAAGCGCCAATTCATCCGTAGCGCTTGCCGGGACCTTGATGCGAAGAAACTGCGTTTGATCGAGAAGGACCGCTACATAAGAAGCGCTCATAGCAACACTGACGATTAGATTTGACAACAGGCAGAAAAGCGCGCTAGCGATATCCAGGACGAGCCACATCGCGAAGCTGATCGACATCTTTGATTGAGATGCTCTGGTTAAGATGTAACGGGTTAGGCCGACAGACACCCAATCAGGAAAGGCGTTTGCAAAAACTAATCCGTAAAAACCAACCAGATAGGGAATAACGGATAGTAGAAGCACCAAGGGGATGCGTAGCATCACCGAATGCAGTACAGAGGCTGAAATCTGAGGGCATCCGCCAAAATAATGTCTCAGCTACGCCGAAGCTCAGAGCGGTAGCGGCCGCGACTATCGGGATTTTAGAGGCAGGCTTAAGTAGGAGCGCCAGCACCACCGCGACGGCGGCGGTCAACGCCGCGGCAATGGTTGATGTCGCGGCAGTTGCAGATAGCGGAGCATGCGAACTGACGCAGGGAAATGATGTAGCCGTGATGGATCAGCTCTAAGGACCCAATCGACCCAGTTATTATCTGGACAAGGAAGTAGCCCCCTAACAGAATCTGGCCTGTGAAAGCTAAGGGAGCGTAAAAGCCGTAGTTCGCAATGGCGCGCAAGGCCGCAAAAACTATCAGAAGGCCTATTCCCCAACACCAGCAATTCACCTATTGCAACGCTGATACCTTTTGGCACGACAGAAACGATTACAAAAAAGAGCACAGTACAGCAGCATGCGCAGGTCACGCCGACCGCAACACTGTGCAAATAGCGTGCTGCTATCTGGCGAGAGTCTAACGGCCGCCGGATTCTTGGCAGTACGCGCAGATGAACGAGTAGCGAAGCGGCGCCTACGATGACGACCACGCCGACCGCGATCAGAATTCAATATCCGAACTTTGTTTTAGCCAATAAGTACCCCAACCCCTCCTAGGACCGCAGCAGCAAAGAACGGCAATACGAGTACGTAACAAGACGCGATCCACGCACTCATGCGCCATGCCTGCAAAGTAAAATAGCGTCGCGGATTGCTCTTTGACGCCCGGGCCGGCGACCCATAGACAAAAGACATGACCCTCAAGACCCAGCGGACAGACCGCTGAAGCGATCGCAACCAGGGACTGCCTGAAGCCCACGAGATCCAACTGCTCAGAGCACGATGGTTTCTGCGTTGAGTTGCGGCGGGCACTAGCTTGTACACCGCGCCAAATACTGAGCTGATAACTACTATGAGCGAAAGCAGGCCTTGATGGTCGATTAGAAATCGGATCATTGGCTCGTAGCCGACCGTGGATATTGTCTACCGGACCGATTGTACCCATTATTAGTGCGACGCGATGCTGGGCAATAACTTAAAGCGAATTCGAGCTGCGTGTGCCGGTGTCGATGGGTCGGATAACTTGAATTTTCTCGATGAGAGCTCTCACTCTTCGGGGGCATGTCGGGCCATACCTTTGGCGAGAATTGCTGAATGAAGGTGATCTGCCGCCGCGCGAGCTTCTTGCGCAGGTCGCGCAGGTACATGCCGTCGATGACGACGATGCACTCGGGCAGAAAGAGTTTGACCTGCTCCTCGCCGACATAGCCGATCTGCATCAGGAAGCGGTAATGAAACTCGATGCCTTCGGCGATTTCGGTATCTTCCAGCCAGCGCTGAACGTCGCATGTCTCGCCGATGCCGCCGGCAGGAAGGAAGCCGTACGGCTTGTAAGGGCCGGATCCCGCGGCTTGCTCGCCGGCACCTCGTTGACGCCGGTGCGGCCCTCCTTGCCGACGCGCGTGGCAAAAGACGGCCGCACCGAAGTGCCGAACACTTTGTCGGCTTCGCTATCGCTCAAGGTTCACCTCCGGGATGGGGGTTGATCGTCGGAATCCTGCCGCGAAATCCTCCGCCATGTCGGAGAGGCTGAGGATGAACTCGGCGACCTTTACTGGATCGCGGGACTGGTATTGCTCTACCTCCCGGTAAATCTGCGTGCGCTTCTTGACCTGCCACCCATTGTGTGAGCCGGTCCTTGAGATAGGCGTAGGCCTTCTCAATATGGCGGACGAGACCGAGGCTAGGCTGGGGTGGACGGCTGATCCCCTGCGCCTCAAGCGTCCGGTGGTCGATCCGGGCCGAGGCCCCGACCGCCTCAAGGCTTTTATTCGCCTGTTCCGCCCAAGCGGCGCGCCAGATATTCACGTTCCGCTGGGCCTCGGCGGCGTCGAGCGCCGCCTTGTCCTGCGGCAAGCCGGTGCCGTTGAACCGCTTGCGCGCCTCGGCAACCGCACGGGCCACATCCTCGCGCTCGTTCCAGTCGCGCTCCTTGGTGGCGGCAAACCCGGTCACGGAGGCCGGGTCCAACCGCCGAAGCGTCAGCAAGCAGTGGGCATGGGGCTGCTTGGACCCGTTCCCGAGGCCATGGGCTCGTGAATCGACACATCCGCGACCATGCCCTGGCTGACGAACCGCTCCCTGACGAAGGAGCGGACCAGTGCGATCTGCTGATCGCGCTTCAGTTCACGGGGCAGCGTGATTTCCACCTCCCGCGCGAGCTGGGCGTCTTTCCTTTTTTCCGACTTCTCGACCATGTTCCAGAGGGCCGGGCGGTCGAAGACCCATTCCGCTGCCGGAACGGTGTCCGGGGCCATGATCTCGGTCCAGACGACATCGGGTTTGTCGAACGAGAACCATTTGTCCTGGGAGCTGTCGTAAAGCCGTTCGCCGGAGCGATAGGCGGCGGCCGCCACCACCGACCGGCGCGTAGGCGCCACCCGGTTTGGCAGCCCGCCCTAGGGCACGAGAGACCAGTTTCAGTCTCAGGTGGTAGATAGCCAACGCCCCGGTCTCCCCAAGTCCTCAGCTTTTGAAGCGAAGTAAAAGGAAGGAAAGTAGACATGTGTGCACTTATACATTGCTTCGCAATGTGGCACCAAGAAGGACTCGCTTCTAAGTTGAGCTGGCGGGCGATTATTCGCCTATGTGGGGCATCGAACCCACACCTCGGCGATGGGCGTGAGGGGTTCTGGCCACCCCGTTTCACCCGCAGTCCAGCCTAGCGGCCGGGCGAGCGACGCCGCCCTGCGCTCAGGTTCAGGCCACCCGAGACCAGGCCATTTTCGAGAGTGGCGATGCCAGTCAGGCGCACTCGGTCCCGCCGCTTTGCGGCTCCTGCGGGTGCGCCACTTCGTGCGCTTGGGCGCCGACTGGCAAGACGACCCGGCGCGTCCCCGCTCGCGCTGTTGCGCGGCTCCTTGCAGCCCTTTGGTCATGCGATCGGAGCGGGTAACTGGCCGGACCCGGTATCGGCACGACGTGCCACCGAGCCGATACCGGATCCAGCTTCACGGCCTTTCATTCCAGCACTCCGTCTGCGCTTGCGCTTCGACGGAACGGGACCAGTCCCGTATGCCCAGGTCGGGGATTTGGCTCACCCCCGACACCCCCCCACTGAGCATTATTTCGGGGGCTTGGATCGGGTGGAATTGGGTGCGTTTTTGGCTTGCTTAATTGGGTGAAATCGGGTGGAACATTGGGGGTTATGATAAAGTCCGACACCCTCAAGATTACACCTGAAGTCCTCGCCCTCATTGCTGAGATAGACGAGTTCAAGGGCGCATGGCGCGCACTTGGCACCCTGGCCCCCGAGCGCTTATCGGCGCTGCGCCGGGTCGCCAACGATTGAAAGCATCGGCTCTTCGACCCGCATTGAAGGGAGCAAGTTGTCCGACCGAGAGGTCGAACGGCTCCTCTCCAAACTGGACATCAAGACCTTTGCCTCTCGCGACGAGCAGGAGGTCGCGGGCTACGCGGCAGTCATGGAAACCGCGTTTCGGTCTTGGGCGGACATCCCGCTGACTGAAAACCACATCAAACAACTTCACCGTGACCTCTCAGGCCTATAGCGAGAAGGACGGATGGCATCGGGGCAACTACAAGACTTCTGCGAACAGCGTTGGCCGCGTTCGACGAGACCGGGAAGCCAGATCGGGGATTGTCTTTGAGACGGCCTCTCCGTTCGACACCCCCCCGCCTTATGGAAGAGCTTGCGGCTTGGTTCGGGTCAGGCGCGCAAGCCGCGTGAGCTGCATCCGTTGCTTGTCATCGGAATCTTCGTGGTCGAGTTTTTTGGCGATTCATCCCTTCCAGGATGGTAACGGCCGCCTGTCCCGCATCCTCACGACACTGGCGCTGCTTCAGGCCGGTTATGCCTATGTGCCTTACAGCTCGCTCGAAAGCGTCATCGAGCAGAGCAAGGAAGGCTATTACCTCGCGCTACGGCAAACGCAGGCGACCATCCGAACCGATAGCCCCGACTGGCAACCCTGGATTCTGTTTTTCCTGCGGGCGCTTCAGCAGCAGATGAAGCGGCTCGCGAAGAAAATCGAGCGCGAGAAGCTTGTGCTCTCCAGCCTGCCGGAATTGTCGGTGCAGATACTCGATCAGGCGCGTGAGCATGGCCGCGTCAGCATTTGGCGACATGGTCAAGCTGACGGGGGCGAACCGCAACACGCTAAAGGAGCATTTCCGAACGCTCGTGGACAAAGGCCACCTTACGATGAACGGCAAGGGCCGTGGCGTTTGGTATAGTTTACGCTAATTCGAGAAATCATGATTTGGATAGCCGATACGCAGAGGAGCGGAGAACATGAAGATCGCCCGTACTCGGCTGGGGATCGCTGATCTGGGATCCCCAACAGTTGCCGCTAGCGGGCGAATGGCTGCGTGGCGGTCCTGTGCTCCCTATAGAATTCTCGCGCGTTTCTGGCGGCGAGCGCCTAACCCTGGTCATCGACGAAGAATGCGGTACGAGGGTGCCAACGCGATTATGCCGTCAGCGCGGCCACCGATATTCCTTCTGCCCGAGAGAGCCTTCGGAAAAGGGAGGGTTCCGGCCCCAGCGGAATCGCGTCGATTGATCTTGTCAGTGAAACTCAAACGGCCGTGCGCAGCCAGTCTATTGGTGCTCTGATGACGCAATGGGCGAAGAGCAACGGATTTGACGGTGTCGTGTGGACGGGGCTGCCACCGAATTTCTTGGAGAAATTGAAGAAGCCTTATTCCTGGGAGACCGCTTTCTCCCACCTCGACGCGTTGGGAGAAACCGCGAAAACTGAAGCCTTCAAATATATTCGTAGCGCGCCGGAAGAAGTGCGCACGGCTTTCCGTCGCGAATTTGATCGACGCTACGCGCAGGAACGCTGAGTGCTGCTTTCCGTTCTCTTACTGCTCGGCAGCAAGCCCCATTGATGGGGGCATTCAGCCCGATCACTTCGCGCTAATTCGCGCTTGCATCGAGCTGAAGGGCGAACGCGCGGCTACCGAGTCAATTTGCCCAGCTATATCGGCTTGCAATTTTTAAATCTCGATTCACTCTCTAGCTGCGCTCAGTGATTCGCTAGGCGGGTGGCTGTATGTGCAAGGAGGTGCCGTGACCGTTGCTCTCCGTATATGGAAATCCACCGACAGACAGCAGGTTACAGAAGATCGCTCTCTGTTTTCTTACTTTGGAATTGCACTTCCCTATTCGTTCGTACGGCGTTCTGAACAAAAACTCACGCGCGAAAATGGTGGACACCTCAGACTCGTTGGCGCTAAGGCTCCTCCATTCGCCGAGCAATTTCAGACCCACCCATTTAAGCAACTTGCCCTGGAGTTTATGGGCCGTGACGATTCCAACATCGTAAAATTCATACCGAGAAGTCGATATGTCTACTTCACCTACGGAGTCTGCGATACCTTTCGCGATCAACCGCAGCTAAAAGTCGCTGCACGCAAGCTTGAGCAACTTGGCTACGGCGACCTCGGTCAGCTGCTACAATGCACCGAGGAAGAACTCCTCACGCTGCCCTTTATGAACCGCCAGCTGCTCCAGCAGATGAACGAGCAACTGAACCAAGTTGGGCTCCATTTTGGAATGCAAATACCTACTTGGGCACGCCCTCCAAGTTTTGAACGCTAGCTTTCGCGCCTGGGACCCGAACCGCGCGTGCCGATCAGTTCTTACCTTGGTCAGGCGCAATATTGTCGCGCGCAGCGAGATCAACGACGGTTTGGCTCTGTCCCGGCGGCGAAGTCCCACCGCTGGCCTCTGCTGGCGTGTAAATCGTCAGGTTTGCTAGCGTCTTGGGAACACGCACACGTTCTGACGCGTTCTTCGACCCGCTGATCTGATCGCCGCCCGGTTGGCCAACTCGCAGCACTTCACCAAGATGCAGGTCTTGCGGATAGTGACGTTGAACAAATTCCTTCAGACGATGGCAGACATACTCTGTCGCGCAGAATCCCTCGCTCATATCTGACAGCGGGTTGGGATTGGCAAACTGGCCCAGATAAATGTTGCAGGCGATGTCGAACGTTGAGGACGACTTCGTCTTTCCGAACTTCTCTTCGCGCGCGGCCTGGTCCCATGAGGCGTGGACCCGGCGCAGTTGCTCGAGTCGCTCCTTCGTATAGCCATCGACGAAATACTCGCCGCTTAGAATTCGAAGATGTTCGTACACATTGACGTGCGGCGCTAACGCCCGGGCCGCCAATTCAAAGCCCACAATTGTCGCCACCGTTTTGCCGAACGTACGAGGCTTAAAAATATTCTTGGGCCGCAGTTGAACGTTCGAGCTGACGTAGTTGAAAGGGTAGTCCGTCGTCCACGTCGTCTCGTCGGCGATGACGTCGGCCGCATCGAAGAAATATTGCGCGCAATTGTTCGGACGCATCTTTGGAATCATCGTCATTACCTGGGTGGCGCCGACCAGAAAAAAGCGCTTCTTGTCCTGATTCTCGGAGAGCCACTCGTTCCCGACGACGGGGTCGATTAGCAAATCGGTCACATTATTGGGCCGACTGCTTAGCGATTTGATTGAAGCCTGTGGTCCTGCACTACTCACGGTATCCCCGCAGCCTAGAAATTAAGCATAGTATTCAGCGGTAGGGTCTTAAAGGCAAGTGGAGGTGTCGGTAGGCTCCCGTAGACACCGGAAGTGGAATAAACAGCGATGTTCCAATGACAAAGCGCGATCACGTTGCTATATTTCTTTCACAAGAAGTGTCGTGCGGCCTTAGGTCGCCGTAGGCTTCCGTATGACGCCGTATTCATCGGAACGCGAACGCAGCCCGCTTGAGCTAGTCGTAGTCTTAAGCAAGCTAAATACTTGTTTTTGCTAGCTCTTCTTACCTTGTTCAGCAGCAGGCCCTAATCCATATCACTCCCCCATCTGCGGTCCGGCTCCTACGCCGGGATGGAGTGCGATATGCAGTTCTTTCTGATTCGCCGCCTTGTCGAGCTGATCCTATTCAGGATCGCGTTCGAACCCTTTCACGGCTGCGCCAACCTTCACGAACTTTGGATGAGAGTGTGGGCGCTGCCCGAACTCACAATCATTGGAGTCGCCGCGTGCTTGCTGCTGGCGCTGACGGGCGCCTACGAGCTGGTCGAGGCAGCATCGCGGCAACTCGTGCGACTTATTCTGTGGTTGACCACGCGGTTTCGGCCGGGTTTCCAAAAGATTGGCAAGCATTTCTCTTGGTTCGCAGCAAGGATTCAGCGCCGCTGCGCCTCGATCTTCGCCCGTGTGCAGAAGTCATTGCGCCCCCTTCTGACACGCTGGTTCTACTAAATGCGGTCGTGGAAGGGTGCGAGTGCACTCTTCCCGCCGCCGCCTAGGATACGAGCTCACCGCCTTTTTGCCTCCTCCGCAAAACACTGCGCGCCGGATCGCTGTGAAGCTTTATCTGCGGATCGTTATCCTTCGCACGAAATGTGGCTGCGCCCTTTTGCCGTCAAGCCCAAGGCGAGCGCTTTCTAGTGCCGTGTAGTCGCCTCTCTCCCAAACGTTCGCCCAGCCATCGGCGCCTGTGGTCTTGGTTTGTACCCCGCCCGAAATATAGGCTTCGTCATCGGTGCCGGCACCGTGAGGAACTGGCTCATCGAGCAGGCGGCATAGGTCGATCAAAAAGGTATGGGATGCCTGATGCTTGGTCAGTGGATTGTCACGCCGCTTTCGTGACGAATTCGGTCAGCGTCACGCCTTGTCTCTACCGCCAGAATCATGAGGTGGCCGCATTCGGCAACTTCCAGAGCGCCTTTGCCTGGGAAAATAGAGCCGCGCTCCGTTTCGTTATCGTGGATTCGTCCCATTTCTCCTTCTGCGTCACTTCACGATTCAATACGAGCAAGGAGTGCTCTTGAAGCGCGGCACGTTTGGCCGGAAACGGCCCGTGACTGACGGAGCTGTTTAGCGGGCTGGTTAGCAGCGTCAGATTGCCGAAGTTTTCTTTCAGTCGCTGGCGCCTGACGATGGCACCGATGACAGTGTCGTCTTCCGATGCAAACCATGCATTCGTAAGCTGGTCGGAGTCGGGTGTTGTTCCGTCGGGAAGAGGCCAGTGTTCTTCCCATTCCTGCGGAAGGATGTGTTCGACGGTAAGGTGGGGCGCGAGTTCGCTTGTCTCGTGAAATTTCGTACGTTTCTTGCGCTCGATTTCCTCAAGAACCGCGCGTGTTCGAGCTGGCTGAAGCACGGTGTAAGAAGGCGACGACAGCCACTTCTGCTCGAATTCCTCATCGCGCGGGAAGCGCGTGGTCTCTGCCTTCTGAGATAATAGAAATTCCGCCAGACCTTGGGGCGTCCAACCAGTCTCTTTCAGGTGGGAAACGACGCTGAGGAAGAACTTGTTGTAGTTCTTATTGGTGAGTCCGCAGATCGTCCGGCGAACAATGAAAGATAGCAGCATGGTGAGGCACGCCGCCTTTTCCGAATTTTCCATTTCGTCGTCCGCCCAAATGCGTAACACAAGCGGATAGACCGTGGTCACGTCCCATGGCTGAAGCTTTCGCGAGAATTGGGCCAGCGGAGTGTTGGCCTCGCGCTCGATCAGTTGGCGGTAGATGGCGCCATAGCGTTCAAGTTCCTTGAGTTCGGCCGAGACGCTCGGATAGCGCCGCGTTTTCGTGAACGATTTGTACTCACTGAACAGCTTTGTGAGATTGACCTCTCCACCAATCTGACCCGCAATGAAGTTCGCCAGGAAAAACTCAATACGCGGCTTTTTATAGCGCCCCTGCTTTTCCTCGCCGTTCCAGAACGGATGCTCGAAGGATTTCCAGTGCGCGGAAAATAACTGTTCTGCCTTTTCGTTGGCCGCATCGGCGCGATAAAAAATGTTATTTCGGACCAAGTCGGCGGCGAGGAGAGGCTCGCCCCGCTCGTTCAATGTCTCGAATATCACTTGGGCATCGTCGCCCTCTTCGAGTGTGATCTCGACGATTTTGAACTCTTCGACCAGTGCTTTCCAAATTGAGTCCAGCTTGATCTCGCGCTCTCTATCGGCAGCATTCTCGCCTTCTGCCGTTTCTTCGATTTCAGGAGCTTCGGTGAATTCGTCATCCAGATCGTCCGTTTCAACGGCGTGTTGAATCCGCTCGTAGAAGTATCCGTACCCGCCGAGCAACGGCGGGACCGTGCTGTAGTCGTAGACTTTGTCTCGTCGGGCGTAGAAGAATTGAGAATACTTACGGCGTAGCGCCTTGAGGTCACCCTCGATGATATCGACGAAAAGCTGGCGGTCGTATTGGGTGGGCCAGACTTTGTAGATCTCGACCTCCTTGTCCTCCATCAAGTTGGCTTTGTCGTTCAAAAGATACGCGCTGATTTGCTCGGCGGTGGCCTCGAAGCCGGCCGCCCGCGCGTAGTCGCGCGCCGCTGCCAGGAAGATTTGAAATGTCGTCAGCCGTTGCTGCCCGTCAATGACCTGGAAGGCTGGAACACGCGATCTAGTGTCGTTTCCCCCGTCAATGTGGGTGGGAATCACAGCTTTGATTAAGAAGCGGCGCTGGCGTCCGGCGAGGCATTCAATGGCCTTGGTGCGAATGTCGTTCCAAAGCGGTTCCCACTGTTTGGTGCGAGTCCAGACATAGTGCCGTTGGTAAATGGGCACACAAAAGCGTTGCCGCTGTTGGAGAAGCCGCCCGATTTCGATGGGTCCTGCCTTCATTGTCCGCCCCTGCCAATCCCTCCCAAGTGGTTAGAAGAGGAAACAGCCTTTGACAACTATAGGTTTACTTTTTTTGGGGGCTGCGCGCCCTTTGCCGTCAAGACCAAGACGAGCGCATCCAAGTGCCGTGTAATCGCTTCGCTCCGGCCCGCGCCAGTTCACTTGGCTGCGGTCTGTGACGGCCTCCCCCCGCTCATTGCCGCTGGGCTAGTTCGGTTTGCATTGCGCAAACCATGAAGGAGCTAGCTATGAAAACAGAAAACCCCATCACCACCGAAAAGCTAGAGTGGCAGGGCATCACCATTTCCGTATCCTATCAGCGCGGATATGCAAGCATGCGGGACCTGACTCACCTTTCAATCCAAATCGTAGAGCCGAGCACGTCAACGTTGCCCATCACGGGGACCGGTTATCGCTCGCACTTCCTGAGCGAGGCCAAGGTTGTCGAATGGGGTGGGCCACTCGGTTACATTCGCGCATGGCTCGACGCGGAAGCGGCGACGCCGAAGTGGCAAGCCCAGCAGGCCGCGCGTCGTCAGCTATCGCTTTTCTAACCCGCCTTAAATGCCCAAATGGTCGTTTTAGCGTGGTTTTTGGGAGTTCTAAGCGTGTTTATCCCCAGCCCGTCTCGAATCACCTTGCAGAATCAGATGTTTAGTGGTCAATCTGGGCTAGCTAGTCCGGCGCGTTTTCCATCAAAAAATTAGCACATCGCCTAGCACATTAGCTCAAAATAGACTGAATACTTCAATATAATACAATAACTTAGTGTTTTCGTTTGCAGACTTAAAATCCGTAGGGCCGAAAGGCCTGTGCCGGTTCGAGTCCGGCCGCCCGCACCACATGGATTGTCGAGGCGCGGGCATCGGATGACGGCCTGTCTAGCGAGCCGGCGATTCCGGCGTGCCCGTGTCGAAGAAGAAGCCGGACACGCTCGCGCGGAACGCCTCGCCTGCCGCGCGCTCGACCTTTTTGACGCAATGCAAGGTACCGCCGCGCAACAGCACCAGCCTGTTCGGACGCGGATAGATAAAGGCGCCGCCGGTGGTGCAAACCGCCTCGATGGCGCTTCTCGAATCGTCGGAGCGGGACGGCGCCGCGTCCGCAACGCCGGACGAAGAAGGGGCGTCCGCCGCCACCAGCAACTCTCCGCCCCAGGATGCGCGCCAAGCCGGATGCACGTAGTAGATATAAGCGGCGGGCCGTCCCGTGTCGGCGTGCCATTCCAGGCCGGCGCCGGCGCGATAAATCCAGGCCGATGCGCTGAAGCCCGTCCATGGCGCGATGGAAAGGGGTGCCCGGTCGCCGATCACCAGGGCGGACAGCTTCTCGCCGAACACGCGCATGGCCGACGGTCCCGGCGAAGCGCCCGGCGTCCCGTCTCGCAACGCGGGTTTGCGCACGCCAAACTTCGAGTTGACGACATCTTCGCCGTCCATCAGCTGGTAGGTCCGGTTCCACTCGCGCGTGTCGGCAGGTGGAATGACGGCCTGCCGAAATGCGTCCCACAAGTCCAGATGTTCCCGATGCGATAGAAAGCGGTCGACAACGGCGTAGGCGCGGTTCACGTTTCCCCCAAACTGGGTTGCGGCACGCGACAGAATCGGGCCTTCCCGGGCTGCCGGCAACTCGGATGAGCCGAAAAATATCCGGATTGCGCCCGGTCCGGCCGAGGCGCTGCGCCTGACTAGCCTTGGCCGCTCATATATTCGATGGCGTCGTAGGCGTCTTTTATCGTGAGCGCATAGCCGACATAGGGCTCGAGGACATCGAGGCCGATGTCGCGCAAGATGCGCCCGGCGACGAATTTGATCGCCTCGGACGTAAGGTAATCGCCGCCCAATTTCGCCAGCATCGCGAACCAGCGATCGAACGTCTGCGTGGCAGGCAGGGCCTGGCGCGCGCGCGACATCGCCGCGATGGCGGCGTTGATCCTGCGATCGTCCGGCAGCGGCGGCAGCGAAACGCGACTCGCATCGTCGTTGAACGCGCGCAATGCGAGCAGAAAGCGCCGGAGGTCGGCGACATACTGCTGCAGCGCCTGCTGGTCCTCCTGCAGATCGCCCAATCGCCGTTCCAGATCGCTCCGCGTCGCGCGCATCTGGTCGATATGGGCGTCGACCATACGCAATTGCGCGTTCAGCGAATCGACCATCGCCTGCAGCGGCACCGTGCGCGCCTGCTCCCTGCGAAAGCGGTCTTCGGCGTCGAGCACCCGGTCGACCGCCTGGCCCTCGCGCACGCCGTATTGCGGCCGGCAGGCGAAGTAGTCGAACATCCCGCCATTGTGCGGGTCGCATTGGTCCGGCGTGCGCGTTGCGCAGCCGGCGGTCGCCAGCAGCGAGCCGATGACCGCAAAGCGGCGCGTCACCGTCGTCATACCGCAAGCTCGACGATGGTCTGCAGCTTGTCGCGCGCGGCCAGCAATTCGTCGCGCTCGCGTGAAAACTGGCCGTATTTTGGGTCCTCGCGGTCGAGATGGTCGAGCATCCCTTCGACATGCGTCAGCGCGAGGTCGACATTGCCGAGCTGCTCGCGCGCATGTGCCTGTTCGGACTGCAATTGCCGGTAGGTGTCGTCCTGCGCCGCCATCCGGCCTTCGGTCGCGCGCGCCTCGGCCAGTTCGTGCCGCAGCGTGTCGGCCTTCTGGGCCAACTCGTCGTTATAGGCATGAAGCTCGGCGATCTGCCGCTCCAGATCGTCGGCGCGTGCGTTCAGCCGGTCTTCGCGCGCCGCCGCCACGGCCTGCTCATGAGCCGTCCAGCAGCCGACCGCGCCGCCCAGGAATCCGCCCACCACGACCCCGGTCCCGATCCGGTCGCCGCGATGGCGCGAGCCGCCGGCCAGTCCGGCGACCCAACCCGCCGAGCAGCCCGCCCGCCAGGGCCCCCTCTCCGGTATTGCGAGCAGCGCGGCCGGACAGGCAGTCGGCCTCGCGCTCGCATCCATGGGTTGCAGTACCGCCATCGCCGCCGCCAAGGCGCCGGCGGTCACCGCCCGCGTTCCAAACATATTCACCCCATCGCCTGTCCCCGCTTGCAGATTAAAATCCCGTGCACGGCAACATCAAGATGGTTTGATTTTTCCGTAAGATTTATTTTGATTGTACTTGCCGAATGCTTCGTATAGCTGTCCGGCCCGTGCCGCTGGTCTTGAAGACGAGGCGAATATTCGCGTCGGCGCCGGCGGATCCCGGTGCAATGCGCCCGCCCGGCGGGCGGATCTGCAACCCTTGCGCATCCATAGGTTGAGCCACTACGGAAAACGTGAGCAATCACAAGGCTTAAGCGGAGTTGACTTCGCAAGTCGCGACTATAGTGCGCCGCCTTCGCGGCACCCTGCCCGCAATCCGGACGACCAGACCACGAGAGTTACGAGAGAGTTATGAGCAAGCGCGAGAACGCCAAGTACAAGATCGACCGCCGCATGGGCGAAAGCATCTGGGGCCGGCCCAAAAGCCCGGTCAACAAGCGCTCTTACGGCCCCGGCCAGCACGGCCAGCGCCGCGCCAAAAAGCTTTCCGACTACGGCACGCAGCTCCAGGCCAAGCAGAAGCTCAAGGGCTATTACGGCAACATCACCGAGCGCCAGTTCCGCAAATACTACACCGAGGCTTCGCGCCGCCCCGGCGACACCGGCGAGAACATGATCGGCCTGCTCGAGCGCCGGCTCGACGCCGTGGTCTATCGCGCCAAATTCGTGCCGACGCCATTCGCCGCCCGCCAGCTCGTCAGCCATGGCCATGTGAAGGTCAACGCCGCCGCGTCACCATCGCGTCCTTCCAGGTGAGCGAGAAGGACGCCATCGAGCTGTCGTCCAAGGCCAAGGAAATGGCACTGGTCCTCGAGGCCGCCAAAAGCGCGGAGCGCGACACGCCGGACTATGTGTCGGTCGACCACGACAAGATGACCGCCAAGCTCCTGCGCACGCCCAAGCTCGCCGACGTGCCCTATGCGTCGCAGATGCAGCCGCACCTGATCGTCGAGTTCTACTCGCGCTAAGGCCGGCGCGCCGAGGTTCGAAAAGGCCGCGGGATCGTCCGCCGCGGCCTTTTTCTTTTGGCGGCGCGGTTCAGATCTTGGCGACGCGCAGGCGCAGCGAATTGCCGATCACCGACACCGAACTGAGTGCCATGGCAGCGGCGGCGAAGATCGGCGACAGCAGCAGGCCGAACGCCGGGTAGAGAATGCCGCGGCGATCGGCACGCCGGCCAGATTATAGATGAAGGCGAAGAACAGGTTCTGCGGATATTGCTCATCGTGGCGACCGACAGATTGCGCGCCCGCACAATGCCGCCCAGATCGCCCTGCAGGAGCGTGACGCCGGCGCTTTCGATGGCGACGTCCGTGCCGGTGCCCATCGCGATGCCGACATCGGCGGCGGCCAGGGCCGGCGCGTCGTTAACGCCGTCGCCGGCCATCGCGACGACGCGGCCCTCGCCGCGCAACTTCTCGATGACGGCGCTCTTGCGGTCGGGCAGGACTTCCGCTTCCACGTCCTGGATGCCGAGCCGCTTGGCCACCGCCAGTGCCGTGGTGCGGTTGTCGCCGGTCAGCATCACGACGCGGATGCCGGCCGCGGTCAGCGCCTTCAGCGCGGGCGCGGTCGACGCCTTGACCGGATCGGCGATGGCAAGAATGCCGGCGGCCTTGTCGTCGATCCCGATATAGATGGCCGTGGCGCCGTCGGCGCGGAGCGTTTCGGCCCTTTCGGCCAGCGCCGCGGTCGTGATCCCGAGTTCCTCGAGAAACCGCGCATTGCCCAACGCGATCCGCTTGCCGTCGATGCGGCCGAGTGCGCCTTTTCCGGTCGGCGAATCGAAATCGCTTACTTCGGCAAACGCTATCCCGCGCGTCTTGGCGGCCGCGACGATGGCTTGCGCCAGCGGATGCTCGCTGGCGCGTTCGACGCTGGCGGCGAGGCGCAGCACTTCGTCTTCCGCCATGCCGTCGGCGGGAACGATGGCGACCAGCCTGGGCTTGCCCTCGGTCAGGGTGCCGGTCTTGTCCACCACCAGCGTGTCGACCTTTTCCATGCGCTCCAGCGCTTCGGCGTTCTTGATGAGCACTCCGACGCCCGCGCCGCGCCCGACGCCGACCATGATCGCCATCGGCGTGGCGAGACCCAGGGCGCAGGGACAGGCGATGATCAGCACGGTCACCGCAGCGACAAAGCCATAGGCGAGGCGAGGCTCGGGCCCGTAGACCGCCCAGGCGGCGAACGCCGCGACCGCGACGGCGATCACGGCGGGCACGAACCATCCCGCCACCTGGTCCGCCAGCCGCTGGATCGGGGCGCGCGAGCGCTGCGCGGCGGCGACCATCTGCACGATGCGCGACAGCAGCGTGTCGCGTCCGACCTTCTCGGCGCGCATGACGAAGCCGCCGCTCTGGTTGAGGGTGCCGGCGATGACTTTGGCGCCCGCTTCCTTGGTCACCGGCATGGATTCGCCCGTGACCATCGATTCGTCGAGCGACGAGCGGCCTTCGGTCAGTTCGCCGTCCACCGGCACTTTCTCGCCGGGACGGACGCGCAGCCTGTCGCCGACCGCGACGGCGTCGAGCGCGACATCCTCGTCGTCGCCATTCGCCTTGATCCGCCGCGCCGTCTGGGGTGCGAGGTCGAGCAGGGCGCGGATCGCGCCCGACGTATGCTCGCGCGCGCGCAATTCCAGGACCTGGCCCAGCAGCACCAGCACGGTGATGACCGAAGCCGCCTCGAAATAGACCGCGACCGTCCCGTCCATGCGGAAGGCGGGTGGAAATATCTGCGGCGCCAGGACGCCGATGACGCTGTAGAGCCACGCCGCGCCGGTGCCCATCGCGATCAGCGTGAACATGTTGAGGCTGCGGTTCACGATCGATTGCCAGCCGCGCTCAAGGAACGGCCATCCCGCCCACAGCACGACCGGGCTGGCGAGCACGAACTGGATCCAGTTCGACACGCTTTCGCGGATCGGCAGGCGCATGAGGTGGCCGCCCATTTCGAGCACCACGACGGGCGCCGACAGCGCGAGGGCGATCCAGAAGCGCCGCGTCATGTCCGCCAGATCGGCATTGTGCTCGGGCATCGCCGTCGGCATCTCCGGCTCCAGCGTCATGCCGCAGATCGGGCAGGTGCCCGGCCCGTTGCGGCGGATCTGGGGATGCATCGGACAGGTGTAGATGACGCCGGGCTTGGGCGCGGCCGCCTCTTTCGCTTTCACGAAGCTGTCGGGATCGGCCGCGAATTTTGCCGCGCATTTGGCGCTGCAGAAATAATAGTCCGTTCCCTCATGCGTCGCATGATGAGGGGTGGTTTTCGGGTCGACCGTCATCCCGCAAACGGGATCGCGCACCGTCGTTGTGCTAGCTGCCATAGCGGCCGAAGAGCTCGATGAGCTCGGCGAATTTCCGGGTTTGATCTTCGACATCTCCGCTCTCTATGGCATGGGCGACACAATGCGCGGCATGGCCCTTCAGCACCTGCTGCTCGACCTTGGTCAGCGCCGCCTTCACCGCCTGGATCTGGTTGAGGATGTCGATGCAGTAGCGGTCTTCCTCGACCATGCGGGCGACACCCCGCACCTGGCCTTCGATGCGCACCAGCCGCGTGAGCAACTGCTTGTCGGATCCGGCGCCGTGGACTTTTTTCATCTTCATACCCCTAGGGGGTATATTCCCCCGAGTCTGCCAAGGCAAGCCTTCCACAGGTGATCCCGCTTCGTCGCGGCAAACTACAGCGCGACAAAGGGACAAAGCCGCAAGCCTCCCCTGCGGCCTTTTCATTTGTATTCCGCCAAAGCCGTCCTAAGTGTAGCCGGGATGAGCTACACAATCTTCGGCGACAAGGGATCGGGCGCGTTCTCGGCGGAGGCCGTGCTGGCCGAAGTCGGCGCGCCCTACAGCTTCCGGCTCGTCTCGCTGGAGAAGAACGAGCAGCGCAGGCCTGAATTCCTCGCCATCAATCCCAGCGGCAAGCTGCCGGCGCTGCGCCTGCCCGAGGGCGAGGTCATCACCGAATCCGCCGCGATCCTGCTGACCATCGCCGACCACTTCCCGACTGCACGGCTCCTGCCGCCGCAGGCGGGGCCGGATCGTGCCAGGGCCTATCGCTGGCTCGCCTTCATGGCGTCGGAGATCTATCCGATGGTGGAGATCGCCGATTATCCGGAGCGCTTCGCACCCGAAGGCGCCGCCGCCGAGGCGCTGCGCGGCCAGGCCCGCATGCGCCTGCGCGAAAGGCTGCAGATTGTGGAGCGCTTCACGCACGGTCCATGGTTCCTGGCCAGCGGTTTCTCGATCCTGGATATCTATGCCGCGATGTTCAGCCGCTGGCGCGGCAGCCTCGGACGCGACTGGGACGTCGGGGTGCATCTGCCCAAGCTGCAGGCGCTGGCCGCGGCCTTGTCCGAACGCCCCGCCATCGCGCCCGTCTGGCAGCACCATTTCGGCGGCTGACCGGCCCCACTTTGGACGCGGTTCGCCGCCACTATAAGCGCCGCGGGAGGCTTGGCGATGGTTTCGCGGCGGATGATGATAGCGGGCGGCGCCGGCGCGGCCGTCATGGCGGGCCTCGGCTACCGCGTCTGGGACCGCGGCGTGTTCGCAGGGCCCGGCGGCCCGGCTTATGCGCCCTGGGATCGCTGGCAGGGCAGCATCGTCGACGGCATCGCGCGGCCGCTCAGCGCCGCGATCCTCGCCGCCAATCCGCACGACACCCAGCCCTGGCTGTTCGACGCGCGCAATGATTCGATCACGGTCTATGCCGATCGCATCCGCAACCTGGGCGCCTTCGATCCCTTCCGGCGCGAGATGCATCTGGGGCTGGGCGCCGCGATCGAAAACCTCGTGCGCGCCGCCGGCGTCTATGGCTACACGCCCTATGTGCACCCCGTGAAGGGCCGGCTGACGAATACGCCGCCGGACGAGCCCTTCGTCGCGGCGCACATCACGATGGATCCCGGCGCCCCGGGCCTCGACCCGCTGTGGCAGGCGATCCCGAACCGCCATACCAATCGCGGCCGCTATCTCGACAAGCCGCCGGGACAGGGCGTGCTGGCGAGCCTGGGCGCGCTGGTCGACAGCCAGAGCGTCCGCGTCGTCTTCCTGATGGACGCGAAAGCCCGCGCCGACATGGCCGCGCTGATCGTCGGCGCGACCGAGCGCATCGTCGCCGATCCCGAAATGTCCGCCGCCAGCGCCCGCTGGATCCGCACCGGCCGCCGCGAGGTCGCGGATCACCGCGACGGCGTCACCGTCGACGCCGCCGGCCTGCCGCTCGCGACCGTGATGACGGCCAAGCTGCTGCCCGACCTCGGCCCGGCTTCGCAGGACCAATACTGGCTTTCCGGCACGCGCGACACCCAGGTGCATGCGCCGGTGCTTGGGCTGATCCTGGTGAAGGACCGGCTCGACATGGCGCAGGCCATCGACGCCGGCCGCGCCTGGCAGCGCCTGCACTTGGCCGCGACGGCTGCCGGTCTCGCGGCGCAGCCGCTGAACCAGCCGGTCGAATGCGTCGACCGCAACGCGATGCTCGGCCGCGCCGACACCGACCGCCGCGACCTGCAGGCGCTGGCTCACGCCGGCGACTGGGAAGCGACCTTCGCCTTCCGCCTCGGCACCGCGGAAAAGCCGGCGCTGCCATCGCCGCGCCGGCCCCTGGAAGACGTGATGAAGGGTTCGGGCTACGCATAAGCGCAAGCTCTCGCTTGCGCGCCGATCAAAGATTCAAGCGTTCTCGAGCTCGACGCCGTGCCCGGCGAAATAGGCCGCCAGCTCGTCGTTCTCGAACATCTCGCGGATGATATCGGCGCCGCCGACAAACTCGCCCTTCACATAGAGCTGCGGAATGGTCGGCCAGTTCGAATATTCCTTGATCCCATTGCGGATCTCGGGGTCCTTCAGCACGTCGACCGCTTTGAACTTCACGCCCAGATGCGAAAGAATCTGCACCACGGACGCGGAGAATCCGCATTGCGGAAACACCGGCGTGCCCTTCATGAACAGAAGGACCGTATTGCCCTTCACTTCGTCGTCGATGCGCTTCTGAACGTCGGTCATAGGCTTCCGCGCCGTTCGGCGCCCTCGCACGGTTCGATCGCGATCTAAAGCCCGATGCTCCGTCGCGTCAACCACAACTGCGATATGGTAAGCAAGGGCGCATGAATCCAGCCCTTCCCGCCGCCCTCAAGGCCGCAGCCGATGCCTTGCTGCAGGGCGTTTCGCGCAAGGAACTCGCGGCGCATTCCACAGCGATCACGGCGCAGTACCGCGCCGGCCGGGGCTCAGCCTCCGCGGTGACCAGCGAAGCCGACACGCTCGCCTATCTGGTCGCCCGCATGCCGGCGACCTATGCCGTGGCGGCGGCGGCGCTGGCGCAAATCCGCGACGCCGCGCCGGGCTTCGCGCCCGCCTCGCTGCTCGACGTCGGCGCCGGCCCCGGCACGGCAAGCTGGGCGGCGCGCGAGACCTGGCCGGCACTCAAGCAGGTGACGCTCACCGATTCGAACGCGCGCTTCCTCGACCTCGCCCGCAAGCTCGTGCCCGAGGCGGAGCATCTCGCGCGCAACCTCGTCAGCGACGACCTGCCGAACGCCGATCTGGTGATCGCCAGCTTCGTGCTCGCCGAAATCGCGCCGGCCGCGCAGCAGCCCGTGGTCGAAAAGCTCCATGCCGCCGCCGCGGACGTCCTGCTCCTGATCGAGCCTGGCACGCCGCAGGGGTTCGAGCGCATCCGCGCCGCCCGCAAAAGCCTGATCGGGCAGGGCGCGCATGTGCTCGCGCCCTGCCCGCACGCCAACCTGTGCCCAATGCTTCCGCCCGATTGGTGCCATTTCTCGCAACGCCTGCCGCGCTCGCGCGACCACATGCAGGCGAAAGGCGCCAACGTTCCGTATGAGGACGAACGCTACAGCTGGCTCGCCGTCAGCCGCGCGCGCCGTTCCGCTTTCGATGGCCAAGCCCGCGTGCTGGCGACGCCCAAGGAGAGAAAGCCGGGCGTCGAACTGAAACTTTGCACGCCCGCCGGTCTCGAACACCGCTTCGTTGCCAAGCGCGACAGGGAAGCCTTCGCGCTAACCCGCAAAGCCGCATGGGGCGACGTCGTTTGGCGTCCGTCCTGACCGCACGACCCGATTGGGCACGGCAGGCCCCTTCCCCGGTCGCCAACAAGGCCGGCCATGACGAATGATCGCGGACGGCGATTTTACAGTTTCGGGCATGTTCCGGGATCGGCCAGGAAAATCTTGATCTGCGTGCCGGGGTCCAGCCTGGCGTGGAGGTAGCGGTCGGTACGGGCGTCCGGCGTCAGTCCGTAATTGCAGCGGATCGAGATGTCGCGCAGCGCGGTTTCGAGCTGGTAGGCGTTGAACAGCGCATACCAGTCGGGCGCCGCCGAGGTGCCGTTGTCGCTGAGCGGCTGCACCGTCAGCGTGGCGACTTCGTCGCCAGCGTGGGCGACGTCGGGCGGCGGCGCGGGCGCGGAGCGCGGCCAGGCGATCGCGGCGATGGCAGCGAGGGCAAACAATGCGGCGAGCACGTCGGCGCGGCGGCTCAAGCGTTCGAGCCGGAGGCGCAGCACGCCCGGCTCCGGCGGCGCCTCGTCCGGCGCCGGCTGATGCAGGCGCGCCAGCGGGTCGGGGCGCGGCGCCGGCGGCTTGCGCGCGCTTTCGTCGTCGCCGAAGCGGTGGCTGAGGTCCTTCATCTGCGGTCCGCCGGAAAAAGTTGCGGCGCCAGCAGCGCCAGCATCTCGCCGCCCAGCATGGCGCCCAGATGCGGATGCTCGCCGACCCAATTGTCCTGGATGTTCACCGCGACGGACAGGGCGCGCAAGGGCGGCACCGCGGTGTCGACTTCGTGGGTCTCGGCATGCTTCAGCGCCGCCGCCGGCCACACCCCGATGACGAAGACATAGACACGGCCTTCGTGCTGCTTGCCCTCGCCCACCGGCACGCCGGCGACGCGGCGGTCGACGATGCGGAAGAGCTGCGCCCCCTGGCTCGGCGTGCGGGCGCGGTTGAAGGCCAGCGCGCGGGCGATCACCTTGCGCAGCAGGGCGCGGCTGCGGCCGATGGACTGGAAGGTCGGGCTGTCGGCCTCGATGGCGGCGAGCGCCGGTGCGGCATCGGCGGCATGGCGCAGCGGGAAGGTGCTCTCCCCGACCGCGGCGATCATGTGACCCCTGGCGTCGAGCTTCAGCACGCCGTCGCCGCCGAGCTGGCGCACCGCCAGCGCCTCGGGCGAATTGTTGGCGTCGGGAATCTTGGGCGTGCCGGTCTTTGAGTAGAAGCCGATCGCCTCGCCGCGGCGCGCCGCTTCGGCAATCAAGGGCGCGAGCTTCGGCCCCACCTGCCCCGCGGCGGTGCCGGCGCCGGTGGCGACCAGGGACATGGCGTGCAGCAGCACGTCGCGCTCGCCGGCACAGAACAGCCCGTCGGGATCGCGGCCGGTGTTGCAGCCGGTCATCGGCGCCGGCGGCGGGCCGGCCTCGGTCAGCCGCGCTTCGACCCGCCGGCCGGTGACAAGACGCGCATAGGCCTCCGCCAGCTTGACGTTGTTCCAGCGCGACGTGCTGGCGCCGAGGATCAGCGTCAGATATTCGGTGCGGAAATTGCGCACATTGTTGAGCTGCAGGTCGACGCGCGCCGGCGACACCGAATTGAGATTGTCCTGGCGCAGGAAACGCGCATCGGGCAGCGCATCCAGCATCGGGCGCCACAGCGCCTTGTCGTAGCGGTCGTCGGCGAAGATCGAAGTCTCGCCCTGGTGCTCGATGTCCTCGACATGGATGTCATAGAGCCGCGCCAGCTCGTCGGGCCATTTCACGCAGCAGGAGATGGTGTCGAGCACATTGCCCTGCGCGATTTGCAGCACCGGCAGGTGGCCCTGCGCCTGGCCGAGCAGGCGCCAGGGCGTGGACGGCCTGGCCGGGTCGGGCTTCAGCGGATCGAGCGAGGTGGCGAGCATCATCAGCGTCGCGGCGTAGATGTTGGAGCTGCGCTGGAGATAGTCGTCGAAGCCGATCCAGCCGCCGCCGAATGCGGCCTCCTCGTTGAGCGCGGGCGCGATGTGCAGGCCGAGCAGGCTGTCGTGCCCGCCGGATGCCGGCGCCGGGATCTGCAGCGTCGCGAGCTCGGGCCAGATCTCGAGGATGGCGGAGGAGAACAGCGGCTTGGCGGCGGAGCCGATCGGCAGGTCGACGAAGTTCTGGTTCTCCTCCCAGGCGCGGCGGGTGCCGCCGCCCTGCGCCGGCGTCGCGGGATAGGAAGCGAGCGCGAGGAGCTGGCCGGTCCTGGCGTCCATCACCGTGATGGCGGCGGGAAAGCCGCGGCCGTTCTCGTGTTTGAGGCCGGGGGCGACGAAATCCTCCAGCTTGCGCTGCAGCGCCGCCTGCAGGTCGGCGTCGAGCGAGGTGGTGACGTCGCCGTCCAGCACCGCACGGTTGCGGGCGCGGGTGGCGGCGCCCAGGTCTGGCTCGGCGCCGTTCTGCTGCACCAGGTGGTCCATCTCGGTCTCGAAGCGCAGCGCGAACCATTCGAGCAGCGGCAGGCGGATGCGGCCGGCGAGCGGCTGGTAGTGCGAGACGAAGACATTGGCGCCCGCGACGCCGCGGCTGAAATAGAACCGGCTCAGATTGCCGGTCTGGAAGCGCAATTCGGCGCCGGGCGGCAGGCGGCGATAGGAGCCGGGCGGCACGATCCGGCCATCGACGAAGAGGTTGGCCTGGGCGTTGTCCTCGCTGCGCACCCACATGTCCTCGCCCAGCAGGAAGACGCGCGCCACGCCGCCGGCGGTGCCGCCATAGTCGAAGTCGAGCCGCACCACGCCGGAAAGCGGCGGGCCGGCGCGGAACGGATCGCGGCTGGCGATGCCCGGATCGTCGGCGGCGAGCTTGCGCGTGAGCGGCACCAGCGTGGTCTCGGACGGGCCGGAGAGCACGGCGCGCAGCTCGCCGCCGTGATGGAACAGAAGATTGCCAGTCCATTCGGGCCGCAGCGTCAGCGGCAAAGCGATGTTGTGGGCGTTGGGATTGATGTGCAGATGGCCGCCCTTGAGCTCCCACACATCGTTGCGGCGCAGATCGTCGCGCAGATAGGAATTGGCGGCGAAGCGGCGGACCGATTCGATGCGCTCGGCGGAAGGCGACAGCCGCACGATGGGCAGGTCGTCGGAATCGAAATTGGCGGTGTATTCGAGGAAATCGTCGGGGATGAAGACGTCCTCGATCAGCCTGGTATAGCCGGTGGCGGAATAGACATAGGCGCCCTGGTCGCGCGAGGGGGCGAGCAGCACGAAGGCGAGCGGGGCGGCGACCGCGGTGGCGATGACGAATTTGCGCCAGCTCATGCACGCCTCCGCGACAGGGCGGCGGCGGCCAGCGCAATCAGGACGGCGCCTTCGATCAAATCACTGCCCGAGCTGGCGGCGAGGAAATAGACGTTCTTGCCCGTGAAAGGCAGCACTTCGAGATTGGCGAGGATCATGTAGAGCGCGGCGCCGAAGATCGTCCACAGTGCCGCGATGCCGGCGAGCGTGAGCGGCGGCGGCGCGTCGTCCTCGCGCAGCGCCGCGCTTGTGTAGAGCAGCGCGACGGCCGCCAGCAGCAGCAGGAAGGCGGCGGCGCCGAGACGGCCGAACGGCGCGATCAGGTGGATGGCGGTGACGTTGTCGTTGAGGTGATAGGGCGCCAGCACGGTGGGGCGCGGAATCGCCAGATAGCCGTGGCCGGCGAGGCAGCCCGGCCAGCTCCGCTCCGGGCAGGCGCCGTAATCGTGCAGATGCGCCATGGCGGCGCCGAGATTCTGCGCGCTGGAGGTGGCGAAGCCGCCGGCGTCCTCGGGCCGCACGCTGTACCAGATGCGCAGGATGTTCTGGGTCTTCTGCATCTGGTCGTCGAGCTCGCGCGCCGCGCTGCGCTCGGCGCCGAGCGACGCCGACGGCAGCACCGGAAGCTGGAAGGAGAGGCCCAGCGCGATGGCGAAGGCGATGGGCAGCGCCCAGGCCGACGCCGGCCGCTTCCACAGCACGGCGAACACGCACGCAGCGCCGGCGGCGACCAGGCCGGCATCGGTGGTGTCGGTGAGGACGAAGAACGGCACCAGCAGCAGCGCGCCCGCGACGCCCAGCAGGATCAGCGGCAGCGGCGGGGCGAGTTGCGCCAGCCGCGTGCTCAGATGCATCGCGCTGACCGCGACCGCGACGGCGAGCAGCGCGCAGGCGGCGGCGAGGGCGAAGCCCAGCGCGCTGTCGACGATGAAGGAGTGCAGCAGCACATAGCAGATCAAGAGGAACCCGAAGGGCAGCGCGATCACCGCGGCGGGCCAGGCCAGCGGATCGGCTTTCATCTGCGGCCTGGTCGCCAGCGCGACGAGGCCGAGGATGGCATTGCCGATGGCGAAGATGATGAAACCGGTGTCGCGCGCGGCGATGGGCGCGGCGAAGACCAGCGCGACCGCGCCGCTCCACAACAAGGGTCGCCACAGCGCGTTGTCGTCGGCGGCGCGCAGCACGTGGAGCAGGCGCGCCAGCAGGAGCAGCGCGAGGGGCAGATATATCGTGCTGAGCGCGATGCGGAAGCCGAACACCGGAATGCCCTCCTTCACGCCGATCAGCAGCAGCGCGAGGCGCAGGACGACCAGCAGGCCGAGGCCGATCAGCGGGTGGCCGATCCCTTCGGGATACCAGGGCTGCGCGCGCAGCTCCGTCATCGGCCAGGCGAGGCCGGCTTTCAGGCGGGCACCGATGGCGCGGCTGGCGGCGTGGACGGCCTCGGGCAGCACCGGCTGGGCCAGCGCGCGCGCCAGCACCGTGACCAGCACCAGCGCGGCGACGATCCACGATGTCTTGTCGAGGCCGTAATCGCGCTGCGCGATCACGAAAACGGCCGCGATCAGCGCGGCATAGGCAAGCTCGGCGAGGAAGGCGCGCTTGGCGCCGCTTACCTGCGCGATGAGGAACGGCACCGCGATCCAGGCGAACAGCGCCGAGGGCGCGATCAAAGCGCGGGCGGCGCCGGCATCGACATAGGAGCCGGAGACCGCGATCAGGACGCGGAAGGCGAGCAGCGCCTCGACCAGCGCCAGCACCGCGAACATCGCGGGCGACTGACGCCGCGCCGGCCAGGTGGCAGCGAGAAGCGCCGCGGCGGCGAGGATCAGGAACGGCCATGTCAGCAGGCCGAGCACGCCGTTGTCGCGGTCGAGGCGCTCCAGGGCGAACTGCGCGCCGTAGGAACTGCCGAGCGAGAAATGCTCGCCGAACGGCACGTTGCGCGTCTGGCCGCCGCCGACAACGGTGAACCAGGGCGCAAGCGCCCTGCCCCGCCGGTCGGGATGCAGCAACAGGCGGCCCAGCGCGGTCTCCGCGAGCTGGCCGCCGAGCGAGCGGAATTGCAGCGTGGAATCGCCGACGAAGGGCCGGCCCGAGCCGCGGTCATTGTCGATCGGCAGCACGATGTCCGCACCCGGCCTGGCCGCCATGACATTGGCGATGGCGGGCGCCGAAAGCTGCAGGTCTTCGGGCGTGTCGAACACGATCGACAGGCTGCCGTCGGCGTCCAGCCGCGCGGTGACGCTGCGGCGCTCGACGATGCGGCTGGGATGGTCGTGCTCCTCGGCATAGCCGGCGGTGTTGAAGTCGACGCGGTAGAGATGGATGCGCAGCGCCGGGCCGCCGCGCGCCAGCACCGCGTCGGGCGCCGCCGCGGCGGGCGCGTCGAGGAACATGCCGTAGAGCTGGCTGTCGAAGCCGCCATGGCGGAAGACGAAGGCGGTGACCGGCAAGCCGCCCTCGCCCTCCAGCGCGTCGTCGCAGGCGCCGGCGCCGGACAGCGCAAAGGTGCGCAAGGGATAGATGCGCTGCGCCGGGCCCCAGGAGACGATGGAGCCGCGCGTCTCCATCCGCGGCAGCGCGGCGCTGTCGCCTTCGACCGAGAGGCGGTCGCCGTCGGCCGGCAAGCGGATGCGGCAGCCGGTGTTGCAGCCGAGCGGGCAATAGACCTCGCCGCGGCGCACCGGTCGCTCGCCCACGAAACGTGGCGCGGGCGCCGCGAATCGCGACCACAGATCCGGCGCCGCCGGCTCGAACACCACGGCGCCGGCGAAGGTGCCGCGCAGCGGACGCGCGACGCTGAGCCCGATGTCGCGGTCGGAGAGGCGCTTGAGGGTGATCAGCGCGGCGGGAAGATCGCCGACCAGCAGGACATCGTGCGCCCGGTCGCCGCCAATGCTGGCGCCGTCGATCGCCTCGGGCGCGAGCTTCACCGACACGACCGACAGGCGCAGATCGCCGAAACGGCCGTGATCGGCGGCGACGCCGAGGCTGGAGCCGATCAGCAGCGGCGCCACTGTGCCGGCGGCGATCACCAGCCAGGCGCGCGGGCGGCCTTGCGCATCCGGCCACGCCGCGGCGGCGGCCAACAGGCCGACAAGGGCAAGCAGCAGAACCGGAACGTCCCAATCGAGCACTATCATCCTTCCGGCGCGGCGAGACGGTCGTCGTGGTGCCAGGACTCGAAGGTGGTGCGATAGGTGGCACGCAGGCGGCGCAGCAGCAGCAGCATCGCGCCGGTCAGCGCCGCGGCGATGGCCAGCATCCACAGCACGAAGCCGAGCGACACGCCGGTGTTGATCCGCCACCACGCATCGGTGACGGCCCCGAGCGGCATCCAGCTGCGGTTGTCGATCACCGTGCCGTAGAGCGCGGCGGCGAGGCCGGGATTGTCGCGCACCGCGTCGTCCGCCGCCGCCAGCAGCGAGGCCGCAAGCGCCGCGCCGGTGTTCTTCTTCCAGTCGTGGAACAGGGTGGGATCGGACCAGTTCCACGCCGGATCGCTCTGCGGCTCGGCCAGCGTGCCGTTGCGCAATTGCGTGTCGAGCCGGGCTTTGAGCGCGCTCAGATGCTGCAGATCGGCGAGTGCCGAGCGGTCGACGCCGCCACCGGCATCGGCGGGCGGATCGAGCGCGACGATGGCGCGCGCCAGGCCCTGGGCGGTCTGCGCGTCGGTGTCGCCGCCTTCGAACAGAAGGCGCTGCACGGTGTCGCGCTCGCCCATCAGTGCGGCGCGCAGTTCGAGATTGGCGGCCAGGATCGGATCGCCTGCCAGCGCCAAAGCGCCGAACAGCGCCCGCGTCTCGGCATCGGCGTCGCCGCTGGACGCATGCGCCGAGGGTGCCAGCAATTGCGTGCAGGATGGGCTGGTGACGACGCGGCGCACGCTGTCGTCGCCGGCGTTGCGGGCGCGCAGCAGCGCGACCAGACGGTCGTTGCGCACCGCGCGGGTGTCGAGCGCCACGAGATTGGCGGGCCCGAGCACCAGCCCGGTGTCGCCGCCTGCCGAGGCGCGGCAGGCGGCGGTGAGCGCGGTGTCGAAATCGCCGACGGACTTCTTCCACAACCCGCGCGCGGCGTCGCTGAGGCCGAGGCCATAGGCGGCAGAGGCTTCGATGCCGTCGAGGCGCTGGCGGCCAGCTTCGTCGACCGGCACGGTCTTGCGCGCGATATCGATCACCGAAGCGAATTGCGGCTCGGCATCTTCGGCGTCGCCGACCCACAGCGCCAGCAGGCCGAGATGATACGACGTGACGCTGCGGCCGCCGCCCAGTTGCGCATCGATCGCCTTCAGGCGCCGGCGCAGGTCCGCGACCTGGCCGAGGAAGATGCGGTCGCGGCGCACGCCGGGCGGGGCGCGGTCGCCGATGGTCTCGCCGAAGCTCGCGATGTCGCCCAGCAGCGTCGCCAGCGCGGCGTGGACGGTGGGATTGCCGACCCGCGCGATGCCCTTGGCGGGGATGTCGGACCAGGGGCCGAGCCGCGCCTCCCAGAGGCCGTCGCGCAGCACGGTGATGCGGCCAAGCAGCCTGCGCTCGGCCCCGGTCTGCGACGGCGCGGCGACCGGGATGGTGCTGAGCGCATCGGGATCGGCGGTGAGGGGACGCCAGGTCAGCAGGCCCGCGAGCAGCAGGAGCAGAACGCCGGGCACGCAGGCGACGACGATGTAACCGTGCGAACGGCGCGGCGCGAACGGGGCGTTGGCCCCGGCGCGCCGCTCGCCGCGGCCGTCGATAGCCTCGAATACCGCCAAGCCCTTGAGGCGACCCAGCAGGCCGCGCGGCGGCGCCGTGCGCGACGGCTTGGCGGGCTTGACGCTGTCCTCGGCGGCCTCAGCGAGCATGGCGCAGCGCCTCATCCCAGGCGGCGCGCGCGTCCAGCGCCCAGGACGTCTCGGCCAGGGACGGCAGCCAGTCGAGCGCCTGCACCAGCGGATGGAGGAGCCGGCTCTTGCGCGCGAAGGTGCGCAGGCGGCCGCCGCGGCTGCGCACCGCGGCGTCGCGCAGCCAGTCGAAATTGCGCTCCACGCCGCGCGGCGGATAGTGCGCCAGATTCACCGCGCCGGTGAAATTGGCCGGCAGGCCCGCGAAGCTGGTGAGGAAATCGGCGCGGAAATAGCGGAAGCTGCTCATCACCTGCGCCACCAGCTTCTTCTGGCGCAGGTTGAGCAGCAGCAGCGGGTCGCGGTCGAAATTCGACACCACCTGTCCGATCGTGGCGCGCTCGGCATCGCTGACGGGACGGGTCTCGCCCCGCGCTTCGAGCCGCTTCCGGAGCACGCCGGTCTCCAGCGCGATCATGTTGTCGTGCAGGCGGTCGGCGATGGACAGGCCGAGCAGCACCGGCTTGCGGCTGGCGCGGGCGCCGCGGGACAGCTCGCGGAAGCGCTCCTCCGGCTTCATCTCGGCGATGGCCTTGGCGGCGGCTTCGATGTCGCCATGGCGGCCGAGCTTGCGCGCAAGCTGCCAGTCGAGCTTGGCGAACTGGACCATGGTGGCGACGACCTCCTGGTAGTCCTTCGCCTCGAAATCGCTGATCGAGCCCTGGCCGCGCAGTTCTTCCAGATAGAGCGTCTTGTCGGCTTCGAGCAGCAGCAGATAGGCGTCGGCCGCGGCCATCAGCGCCAGCGTCTCCTTGGCGACGGCGTCGGAGAAATTCGCCTCCTTGGCGCGGCTGAAGCGCTCGCCGGGCAGGTCGACCAGCACGAAGGCGTCGGAGGGGCGGCGCGGATGGGAGAAGAAATAGGGCTGGATCTTGTTGGTGCGCTCGGCCGGCGCCTTGGGCCCGACGGCGGGCGACACGCCATAGCCGCGGTTCTGGAAGATGTCCTGCAGCCGGAGCGCCAGCGCGGTCTTGCCGCTGTAGGAGAAGCCGAACAGCAGGATGATGGGCGGGCGGCCCGACTGCTTGCACAGGTTGAGCAGGTCGCGGAGGTTCTGCTGCTCGTCGCTGTCCATCGGCGCGGTGGCAAGCACCGTGTCGCGGCGATAGGCCGGCGCGTTGCCGAACACGTCCTCGGCGCGCGGGACCGCGCCCACGCCCTGAAGACCGGTCCTTTCGCCACGCTCACCCATCGACGGTCGCTCCCCGGTCAGCGAAACAGCCTGGCGATCTGCACGGTCAGCAGCAAAGACGCCGCCAGCGCGTCGGCATTGCGATGCGCGCCCTTGCCCAGCCCGCGCAAGCCCTTCGCGACGTCGTTCATGATCGCACGAACCCTGTCCCGTCCGCCAGATTCCAGCAACGCCCGGCCCAGCCCGTCATGGAACAGGCGGGCCAGCACGCGATGATAGGGTTGCCGGGCCAAAGCCCGGATCAGCGCCACAACCGCATCGTCGACGGTACGATCTTGCCCGCGCAATTGTGTCCATTTTTCGAGCAGCAAGCGTCCACTCTCCGCCAAGGTCAGGTCCGGCGGACCTTCGGCCAGGCGGCGGCCAAGTTCCCGCATCAAACTTAGGAACGATGTAAGATGTTGCGAGGCCCAGCGCAGCGACAGGCTGAGCTTTTCCGGGCGCATCAGCACATCGTCGGCGATTTTACTCAAAGTCGCCGGACCGGCCAGGAAGACGATGCCGCGGTCCAGCGCCAGCTCGGCGGCGAAGGGATCGCGCGGCACGCCCGGGCGCGGCGGCGTCAGGAACCATTCGAGGTCGGCGGTGTAGCGGTCGAGGAAGTCGGACGCTTCCTGCCCCGCATGCGGCACCGCCTGCGCGAAACCCTTCTGGAAGGCACGGATGGCGGTGAGGCGGACCTGTTCCTCGCTGAGCGCCGCGGCGCCGCCGCCCAGCCAGGTCAGCGCGGTCAGCGCGGAGGGGTCGGTAAAGAGGCGCCGCGCCAGGCTGGTGACCTTGGCGGCGACCACGCCTTCGGGATCGTCCTCGACCGCGTTGACCGGCTGGTTGACACTCTCCAGCAGGCGCTCGTGCTGGTGCGGATAGCGGGCATGGGCGGCGTCGAGCAACGCGAACCATTCGCGGCGGCCGGCCGGGATCGGCGGCGCGCCGACCAGGTGGCGCTCCTGCGTCAGGCGCACCGGGTGGTAGCCCTCGAACCGCGCCATCGGGACCGGCGGATCGTCCTCGGTGAACACGATCAGCCAGGGCCGTTCGACCGCCGCCATGCCGCCGCGCGCCTCGAGGTCGGGCCGCGTGACGAAGGACAGGCGCGCATTGACCTGGCTGCAACGCTCGTAGAGCTGCAGCGCGGCGTCTTCGGTGGAGATGGTCGAGGGCACCATCAGCGCGGTGGGCCGGTCGCGCACGATGTTGCCGATCTCGCTGAGCAGATGCGACGACGGGCGCGGCGACGGCGACGGAATGCGCCACACCAGCGGATCGGGCGCGGCGGCGGGCGCGGCGGGCGGTGGGAAGGCGGCGGCGAGCGCGGAGAGATGCGAGCGCACGATCCACACCTGCATCTCGTCCAGCAGGAGCCCCCAGGTGATGCGCACCGCGCCGCGCTGCGCCTCGCCGACATGGCTGGTGGAGGCGAGCAGCCACAGCCCGCTCTGGCCGAGCGGCAGGAAGCTCAAATAGCGGCGGTCGAGCGGCGCCGCGGCCAGCGTCATCAGCGCGTAGTCTTCGAGCAGCTGGCGCGTGACATTGTCGATCGGCGCGCCGGGCGATTGCGTGATGATGCCGTAATTGCTGCCTTCGTTGCGCGGCCCCAATACGACGAAGGAGGCTTCGATCTCGGTGGGGAGCGGTCGCTCGGCGGCGCTCACGTCGAGCCCGTCTTCCATAGCGCCCAGCGCAGCAGCGCCGCGCGCGCGGCGGGCAGGCCCGCCTGGAGCGAATCCGAATCTGGCGGACACACCCTGTTGTCGGTCTCGCGGCAGGGATAGGCGGCGCCACCGGCGCATTTGGCGATGGCGGCGAGATCGGCGAGGCCCTCGGCGCTGACCTGGCCGGTGACGTCGACCGAACGGCGCGGGGCGCAAAAGCGGTCGCCGATCTGCGACATCAGCATCTGCAGGGCAATGAGCTGCTTGGCTTCGGAACCGGGACTCATCAGCGCGTCGGAGGTGCAGTTGCCGGCGCGGCCGCAGACCACCGATTTGAGCGTCGGCAGGCTGCCGGCGGTGCCGACGCGGCGGGCGAGGCGCGGTTCGACCGCATAGGGCTGGGCGGCGAGCCAGCCGCGCTCGATCGCGAAATCGGCCGGGATGGCGCGGGCGTGCTGTTGTGGCGGCGTGGGTTTCGGCAGCACGGCCGGCGGCGGCGTGATGACGGGCGGCGCGGTTTGCGGCGCCGGTGCCGGAGTTGGAGTCATGGTCGGCATGGTCGCCGGGGTCTGCGGCGGGACCGAGACATGCGTCGCCGGCGGCTGTGCAGACGGCGCGGGCGCGACAAAGACCGGCGGCGGGGATGCAACGGCGTCCGGTGCCATCAGGCGCTCATAATAGAGATTGCCCAGGCCGAGGACGCTGAGCGCCAGCAGAAGCAGCAACAGCCACAACGCCCAGCGCGGCAGCGACGAGGTGCTGGCAGGCGCCACCGCGAGGCGCTCGTCGGCGAGCCTGGTCTCGGATTGTTTGGTCTCCGGCGGGCGCAGGGGTTGGGCGGTGGCGCGGGGCTTGGCCTCTTCGACCTTGGCCAGCCTCTGGCGCATGTCGTCGAGCCGCGCGGTAAGATCAGCGAGTTGCCGGTCGGTCTCCGGCGACGGCCCGGCGGGCGCCTGATCCTCGACCCGGCGCAGGGCACGCTCGACGCGCTCGGTCAGCACGCGCATCTGCTCCGCCGCCTGGCGCTGCATCGCGGCCAGGGCGGGATCGAGCCGCTCGTTCAGGATCCGGTCGATGACGGCGCCGACCTGGTCGCCCACCTCCTTGCGGAACGCCTGCGCCCCGCCGGCCGAGGTGATCTCGGCCAGCAGGAACTGCGCCAGCTCCTGCTTGAGCAATGCGACGTCATCGGGAGAAGTGTTCGCCACGCCCTGGTGCCCTGACCCACAACCGCACCTTATTATGAGTGGCGGCGTCCTGTCTTCGGGCGGTTGACCGGGTTCCCGCACCTTGCTCTGCTGTCCGCGCCCGGGAGGATGTGGTCATGCAGGACGTTCTGAGACGCCGCTATGCCGAGGCGCGCGAGCGGGCCTATGCGACGCCGCTGGACGAATTCCAGCCCGGCGATCCGGAGATTTTCCGCGCCGACACGCTGTGGCCATGGTTCGAGCGGCTGCGCAAGGAAGATCCGATCCACTATACGGCGCAGAGCGCGTTCGGCCCCTATTGGTCGGTGACCAAGCACCGCGACATCATCGCGGTGGATTCCAACCACCGCGTGTTCTCCTCCGACAGCGAGATCGGCGGCATCACGATCTATGAGAGCCGCCAGCCGCGCGAGCAGACGAGCTTCATCTCGCTCGACCCGCCGGCGCACGACCAGCAGCGCCGGGTGATCGCGCCGATGTTCGCGCCCGACAGCCTGAAAATCCTGGAGCCGCTGATCCGGACGCGCGCCGCGGCGATCCTGGACGAATTGCCGCGCGGCGAGACTTTCGACTTCGTCGACAAGGTGGCGGTGGAGCTGACCAGCCAGATGCTGGCGACGCTGTTCGACTTTCCCTTCGAACTGCGCCGGCTGCTGCCCCGCGCCTCCGACCTGATCCTGGCGCAACCCGGCCCCGACAGCATCGTGCAGACCGAAGAGCAGCGCCAAGTCGAGTTCTTCCAGATTTTCGGGCATTTCGTGGCGCTGTGGAATGAGCGGCTGGCCAAGCCGCCGCAGCACGACCTGATCTCGATGCTCTGCCACAACGAAGCGACGCGGCGCGATACGCCGGAGGCCTATCTGGGCAACATCGTCCTTCTGCTCGTCGCGGGCAGCGACACGACGCGCCATTCGATCACCGGCGGTTTGCTGGCGCTGAACGAGAACCCGGAGCAGTACGACAGGCTGCGCGCAAATCCGTCCCTGATCGAGAGCATGGTGCCGGAAATCATCCGCTGGCAGAGCCCGGTGGCGCATATGCGGCGGACCGCGATGGAGGACATCGAGCTTGGCGGCAAGACCATCCGCCAGGGCGAGAAGGTGATCATGTGGTATGTCTCGGGCAACCGCGACGAGGACGCGATCGACCGGCCGGACGCATTCGTCATCGACCGCGAGCGGCCGCGCCAGCACGTCTCCTTCGGCTTCGGCATCCATCGCTGCGTCGGCATGCGGCTGGCGGAGATGCAGCTGCGCATCATGTGGGAAGAGATATTGAAGCGCTTCCCGCGCATCGACGTGGTGGGCGAGCCGAAGCGGATGAACTCGAATTTCGTCAAGGGCTTCGAAGCGATGGACGTGCGCATCGCCGCGTAGCGCGACACACTGTTTAACCCCGGGGGCAACCATGTTCTTCGCATCGCAGACCTTCACCAACATCCACGTCGCCATCACCCTGGTCGCCATCGTGGCGGGGCTGATCTGGCTTTACGGCCTGCTGCGCAACGGCCGCATGCCGGCGATCACCGCGGTATTCCTGCTGTTCACCGTGCTGACCAGCCTGACCGGCTTCCTGTTCCCGTTCCACGGCGTGACGCCGGCGATCATCGTGGGGATCATCTCCTGCGTGCTGCTGGCGCTGGCGCTGGCCGGGCTCTATCTGTTCCACCTCGCCGGCGCGTGGCGGTGGATCTATGTCGTGACCGCGGTGATGTCGCTCTATCTCAACTGCTTCGTGCTGGTGGTGCAGTCGTTCCAGAAGGTGCCCGCGCTGCATGTGCTGGCGCCGACCGGCGCCGGCCCGGTGTTCGGCGCGGCGCAGCTCATCGTGCTGGTCGCCTTCGCCGTCGCGGGCTATCTGGGCGTGCGGCGGTTCCGGCGGGTGTAGGACCTCTCCGCGCAAGCGGACTGCCCCTCACCCGGTTTCGCTGCGCGAAACCGACCTCTCCCGCAAAGCGGGAGAGGTTATTTCATTCCCTACCCGTGCAGCTTCTTCGCGGTCTCCGCGATCTTGCGGCCCTGGTAGCGGGCGCCTTCGAGTTCGTTCTCGGTCGGCTGGCGGGCGCCGTTGCCGCCGGCGATCGTGCTGGCGCCGTAGGGCGAGCCGCCGGTGATCTCGTCCAGCGTCATCTGGCCGGCATGGCCGTAATCGAGGCCGACCACGACCATGCCGAAATGCAGCATGTTGGTGATCAGGCTGAACAGCGTCGTCTCCTGGCCGCCATGCTGGACCGCCGTCGAGGTGAAGGCGCCGCCGACCTTGCCGTGCAGTGCGCCCCTGGCCCACAGCCCGCCGGCCTGGTCGAGGAAGTTCGCCATCTGCGAGCTGAGGCGGCCGAAGCGCGTGCCGGTGCCGATGATGATGGCGTCGTAGTTCACCAGGTCGTCGATCTTGGCGACCGGCGCCGCCTGGTCGAGCTTGTAATAGGACGCCTTGGCGACGTCCTCGGGCACCAGCTCGGGCACCCGCTTGATGTCCACCTCCGCGCCGGTGGCGCGCGCGCCTTCGGCGACGGCTTCCGCCATCTTCTCGATATGGCCGTAGGCCGAATAATACAGGACTAGCACCCTGGTCATGGAAAACATCCTTTGGTTGATACGAAAGGCCCGCAGGCGCCGCTTAGGCGGCGTCCACCAATACGAGTTCGCTGTCTTCGAGCGCCGTCACGGTCAGCGTGTCGACGTCCTTGATCGCGGCGCCGTCGCGGGCGCCCACCGGCGTGCCGTTGATCTCGATCCGGCCGGTGGCCGGGACGAGATAGCCATGGCGGCCGGTGCCGAGCCTGTACTCGACGCTGTCGCCGGCCTTCAGCGTGGCACCCAGGACACGGGCGTCGGCGCGGATCGGCAGCGCGTCATTGTCGTTGTCGAAGCCGCTGGCCAGGGTCACGAAGCGGCCCGACCGGTTGTCCTTCGGGAACGGCTTGGCACCCCAGCTCGGCTGGCCGCCGTCCTTGCGCGGCACGATCCAGATCTGGAACAGCGTCGTGGTCTGCGGCTCCAGATTGTATTCGGCATGGCGGATGCCCGAGCCGGCGCTCATCACCTGGACGTCGCCCGCTTCGGTGCGGCCTTCATTGCCGAGGCTGTCCTTGTGGGTGATCGCGCCGGTGCGGACATAGGTGATGATCTCCATGTTCGCATGCGGATGCGGCGGGAAGCCGGTGTTGGGCGCGATCGCGTCGTCGTTCCAGACGCGCAGGGCGCCCCAGGCGACGTTGCGCGGGTCGTAATACTCGCCGAACGAGAAATGATGATGGGCGTCCAGCCAACCGTGGTTGGCGCCGCCGAGCTTGGCAAAGGGTCTGACTTCGATCATGGGATTCGTCCTCTCCGGAAGGCCGTCGGCCTTCGTTCCGAGGCTGTAGATAACCCGGGCCGGACAGGTTAAAAATAGAAACGTCCGAAACCCATCGTTTCAGGAAACGTCATGGCCAAGATGCCCGATTTCGAAGGCCTGGCGATTTTCGCCAAGGTGGTGGAGACGCGGTCCTTCGCGGCGGCGGCGCGGGATCTGAGCCTGTCCAAGGCGACGGTGTCCAAGGCGGTGAGCCGGCTGGAGGGCAGGCTGGGCACACGGCTGTTCAACCGCACCTCGCGCCGGCTGGCGCTGACCGATGCGGGACGGCTTTTGTCAGGGCGGGCGGCGAGCATCGTGGCGGAGGCGGAGGCGGCGGAGAACGAGACGCTGTCCCAGTCGGTGTCGCCCCGCGGGCTGGTGCGGCTGGCGGTGCCGATGTCGTTCGGGCTGCTGGCGATCGCGCCGATCATCCCCGAATTCCTCAAGGCCTATCCGGACGTGCAGATCGACCTGCACCTCGACGACGCGATGGTGGACGTGATCGGCCAGGGCTTCGACGCGGTGCTGCGGATCGCGTCGCTGCCGGATTCATCGCTGGTGGCGCGGCGGCTGTGCACCGTGGAGCGCCACCTGGTGGCGGCGCCGTCCTATCTCAAGGAGCATGGACGGCCGAAACATCCGATGGCGTTGTCGGATCATGCCTGTCTCGCCTATGCCTATATCGTCACGCCCGATAGCTGGCGCTTCACGCACAAGACCGGCGAGAGCGCGGTGGTGCATCCGGCGGGCGGGCCGCTTCGGGTCAACAATGGCGATGCGATGCTGCCGGCGCTGATCGCCGGATTGGGCCTGGGCGTGCTGCCCGATTTCCTCCTGCGCGAGGCGATGGCGGAGGGAAAGCTGGAGCGGGTGCTGCCGGACTGGTCGCTGCCGTCGAGCGGGCTGCACTGGGTGACGCCGCCGGGCGGGCCGAAGCCGGCGCGGGTCGAGGTGCTGGGCGAATTCCTGGCCGAAAAGCTGTCCGCCTCACACCGGGCCGGCAAGGGACGCCGGGACCAGCGCAAATAGCAGCGCCACGATCGGCGCGGCATAGCCATACTGCCGGTGGTTGATCAGCGTGATCGCCGACAGGAACATCACGACGGCGGCGATGGCGATGCCCCAGAAGCGGGTCAGCGGGATCGACAGGAAAATCGCCGCGAGCGCCAGCAGCGTGCCGGTAACCTGGCGGAAGCCGCGCGGGTACTGCCAGCGCTCATAGGCCTCGCGCACGAAGCGCGGGCCCGCGAGATGCAGCGCCGCGGCGACGGCAAAAGCCGAGGACAGCAACCATGCGAAATGTGTGGGCGTCAAAATCGTATGCACGTGAAGGCTCCAAACCGGAAGATTTAGATTGTGCGCGTTGGTTCCATGTTCAAGAGCGATGGCGGCGGGACTGTGTTGTGATCGCAGCAATGCGCCCATGCATCTTGGCGAGGCGGCGGCTTTTTCTGGGCGCGTTGCATTTTGTGCTCACACGCGCAGCGTGGGATCAGCGATGTGCCTGGACGATTTGCCGGCGCGCCGCACGAACAGCCGCAACGCCAATCTATGCACGCAGCGTTCATAGATTGGTATCAGCGATGTAACCAGGCGGGTGGAGAAAGCGGGTTGGTGGGCGGCGCCTTGCTCGCCCGCCCCTCGGAAAAGCGTTGGGCCGGAGCTGCGGGGAGGGGGTAACCGCATGTGCTCCGGCCCAACATTGGGGCGGCGATGGGGGGGCAGCGCCGTCCTTATCTCGTGAATGTCAAATAAGCTTGTCGGTCCACTCTTGAAGTCTTGTGCTTGAAACGCATCGTTTCGAAATCTGATCCTCGATTTGCGGCCGGGCTGGCGCCGGCCGCCGCTTTTCTTATGGTGGAACCGCATGGCAGAGAGCACGCTTTCAACCCTTCGGCGTCCGGTGGACCGCGTGCGCGACCACGTCCGCGGCGGCAACGCGCCCTATGCGGTCCAGGTCGTGCTCTATGGCGACTATCTGTGCCCCTATTGCCGGCGCCTCAAGGGCATCCTGGTGCGCCTGCGCGAGGCGCTGGGCGAGCGCTTCGCCTATATCTTCCGGCATTTTCCCAATGAGCGGGCGCATCCGGGCGCGGAGTTCGTCTCGCAGGCCGCCGAGGCCGCGGGCGCCCAGGGCAAGTTCTGGGAGATGCACGACGCGATCTACGATGCCGACCCGCAGCTGACGCCGGACGACGTGCGGGCACTGGCGCGCGGCATCGGCCTGGACATGGACCGGTTCGAGCGCGACACGGCGAGCGAAGCGGCCCGCGATCACGTCATCGCCGACCTGGAGGACGGACGGCGCAACGGCGTGACCGGCACGCCGACCGTGTTCATCGACGGGCTGCGCTATGACGGGGCGTGGGATTTCCATTCGCTGCTCGAGGAATTGCAGCGGCCGGTGGCGCTGCGGCTGGAGCGCTCGGCGCGGGCCTTCGCCAACCTGCCGGCCTCGGCGGGCTTCATGCTGCTGCTGGCGGCGGCGGCGGCGCTGATCGCGGCCAACACGGGCTTGGCGCCGCTCTATCATGCGGTGATGGCGACGCCGTTCGGCATCGGCACGCCGGGCAGCGCGCTGTCGATGAGCGTGGGCGACTGGTTCTCCGAAGGGCTGCTGGCGGTGTTCTTCCTGCTGGTGGGGCTCGAGATCCGGCGCGAGATGACGTCGGGGGCGCTGACCGAATTGCGCGCCGCCGCCCTGCCCGCCCTGTGCGCCGTCGGCGGCGTGCTGGCGCCGACCGCGATCTATCTGGCGCTGAACCAGGGACGCACCGCAGCGGGCTGGTCGGTGCCGACGGCGACCGACATCGCCTTCGCGCTGGGCGTGCTGGCGCTGCTGGGCCGGCGGGTGCCGACGGGGCTGCGCGTCTTCGTGGCGGCGCTGGCGGTGGTGGACGACATCCTGTCGGTGCTGACGCTGGCGATCTTCTATCCGCGCGATTTCTCGCCGGACTGGCTGATCGCGAGCGCCGTCTGCTGCGCGGGGCTCTACGCGCTGAACCGCTTCCGCGTCTATGCGAGCTGGCCCTATCTGGTGGTGACCGTGGTGCTGTGGGTGGCGCTGCACGGTGCCGGCGTGCACGCGGCGCTGGCGGGGATCGTGCTGGCGGCGATGCTGCCGACGCGGCCGACGCCGTCGGTGGCGCCGCTGCTGGCGCAGGCGGCCACCGCATTGTCGGCGCTGGAATATGCCGAGAACGAGGCGCACGCCGCCGGCGACCGCGCGGCGGTGCGGCAGGAGCCGATCTGGGAGTGGGCCAGCCGCAACCTGTCGGCCACCAGCGACCGGCTGCAATCGACCGCGGACCGCTTCGAGCGCGCGGTGGCGCCGTGGAGCACCTATGTCGCGCTGCCGCTGTTCGCGTTCTCCGCCACCGGGGTCGGGCTGGCGGTAGACCTGTCGGCGCCGGATGCCGGCAAGGTGCTGACGGGCGTGATCCTGGGGCTGGTGATCGGCAAGCCGCTGGGCATCTGCCTGGCGGCGCTGGCGGCGGTGGCACTGCGGATCGGCCAGGCGCCGGGCGACGTGACGCTCCGCGGCTTCGTCGGCGCGGCCTGTCTGTGCGGGATCGGCGACACGGTCTCGCTGCTGCTGGCGGACCAGGCATTTCCGCACGACGCCGATTCGGCGATCGCCAAGATCGGCGTCCTGATCGGATCGGTGCTGGCGGCGGCACTGGGTGCCTTCATCATCGCGGTCAAGCCGCTGCACGCGCCGCAGACCGAAGCTTGAAAAACAAGGGAGGCATGCATGGCCGAGTTCGATGTCATCGTGTTCGGAGCGACCGGCTATACCGGGCGGCTGGTGGCCGAGCGCTTCCTCAAATCCGGCGCCGCGACCTGGGCGATGGCGGGCCGCAGCAAGGACAAGCTGGCGCAGGTGCGCGCAGAGATCGGCGCGCCGGACAGCCTGGCGCTGGTGGTCGCCGATGCGGACGATCCGGTGTCGCTGGAGGCGATGTGCCGGCGGGCGAAGGTGATCGTCACCACGGCGGGGCCGTACCAACTCTATGGCGCCAACCTCGTCGCGGCGTGCGCGAAGACCGGCACCGACTATGTCGACCTCACCGGCGAGTCGAACTGGATCGCGCAGATGATGGCGGCGCATGAAGGGCAAGCGAAAGCATCAGGCGCGCGGCTCGTATTCTCCTGCGGTTTCGATTCCATTCCGTTCGACCTCGGCGTGTGGTTCGCGCAGGAAGAGGCGAAGAAGCGCTTCGGCGCCTATGCGCCGCGGGCGCGCGGGCGCATCCGCGGCCTGCGCGGCGGCCTCTCCGGCGGCACATTGGCGAGCGGCCAGGCGACGATGGCGGCAATCGCAAAGGACCGCAGCGTGGCGCAGCTGCTGAACAATCCCTTTGCACTCACGCCGGGCTTCACCGGACCGGAACAGCCCGACGGCAACACGCCTTACGAGGACAAGGCCGTCGGTTCCTGGGTCGGCCCGTTCATGATGGCGGGGATCAACACCAAGGCGGTGCATCGGACGAACTTCCTGCTTCGGCATCGCTGGGGCGCGGATTTCAAATATGACGAGATGCAGATGATCGACGGGCCGCCCAAGCCTGGCGCCGCCGCGCCCGGGTTCAGCCTGGACATGGCCCACATGCCCAGGCCCGGCGAGGGACCGAGCAAGGACGAGCGCGAAAACGGTTTCTACGACATTGTCTTCGTGGCGGAGATGGCCGACGGACGGCCGCTGCGCGCGGCGGTCAGGGGCGACCGCGATCCGGGTTATGGCTCGACGTCCAAGATCCTGGCCGAAGCGGCGCTGGCGCTGGCGTTCGACGTACCGCGGCAGGTCACGCCCGGCGGCTGCTGGAGCCCGGCGGCGGCAATGGCGGACGCGCTGCTGGCGCGCCTGCCGAAACACGCCGGCGTGACGTTCACGGTCGAGGCCTGACATCGCCGATGCTGCAGCCCTTCGGTGAGAACATCTGGCTGGCGGATGGGCCCGTGACCGCCGTGCTGGGCTTCCGCTACCCGACGCGGATGGCCGTCATCCTTCTGTCCGGCGGCGCGCTCTTCATCTGGTCTCCCATTCCGCTCTCGGAGGAGCTCCGGGCGGCGGTCGATGCGCTCGGCGACGTGCGCTACGTCATCGCACCGAACTCGCTGCATCACCTGTTCCTCGGCGAATGGCGGCGCGCCTATCCCGGCGCCAGGCTTTATGCGCCGCCGGGCTTGCGCGCGCGGCGCAAGGACATCGCCTTCGACGGCGACCTGGGGGACGCACCGGCCCCTGAATGGTCCGAAGACATCGACCAGGTCCTGGTCCGCGGCAATGCGATCGCGACGGAGGCCGTGTTCTTCCACCGCAAGAGCCGCACCGCGATCTTCACCGACCTGATCCAGCACTTCGGCCCGACCTGGTTCGCCGGCTGGCGTGCGGTCGTGGCCAGGCTGGACCTCATGGCGGCGCCCGAACCGCAGGTGCCCCGAAAATTCCGCATCGCCTTCTTCGACCGCCGCGCCGCGCGCGCCGCACTGGCGCGCATCACCGCCTGGCCGGCCAAGAATGTGGTGATGGCGCATGCCGCCCCGATCGAGGACCACGGTCAGGCGTTCCTGGAACGCACATTCCGGTGGCTGTTGACTTGATCGCGCCGCCTGCTCAAACGGGCGGGCAAAGCAGGATGCCTGCCCGAAAAACTGCTGGGCGTCACAAAGGACTGGATTCGGCCTCGGTTTCGTGGGGTTACGACCCAAGCCGTCACCCCTTCCGGACCGATCCGTCGCACGAGATTGGGCCACCGACGCCTTCCGTCAGAAATGTCCGGACCGGTTTCGATTCGGCGGCAGGCCCATGCTCGCCTCAACGTCCGTGGGAAGGAAGCGGACCGGCATCGAGCCCTCCCTGCCTGCGGCCCGTCCCGGCGCGGCCGACCAGCGAGAACCGGTCGCGCAGCATCCGCAGGGCGTTCTCGCAATGGCCGCGCACGCGACTCTCGGCAATCGACCGAAGCCGCCGCTCGTCATCCGGGGCTTCTTCGGCATGGATGAACACTTCGAGAATATGATGTCCGGTCATGAGTTGCGCCAGCATGATCCCTGCCGAGGCGATCTGCGCCGACCTTGCGTCGAGCTCGGCACCGCCGGACCAGCCCATCGCCAGGACGACGTCGCATCGATCCCGTTCCACCAATCGCTTCGCTTCGACCGCGAGGTCCTTGAAGCCGGGAACGGTCACGCGGACGCATTCGATATCGTCCCCGGCCGAACCGGCGCCGTTCAGGTATTTGAGGGCGATGCCGCCCATGTCGACCCGCGCAAAGCTCGTATCGACAATTCCCAGTTTCTTTGCCACCACACACTCCCTCGTCAACTGTGTTCGCCCGATGCCTGCGAACCGATGATCTCGCTCTCGGCAATCTGGATGTCGAAGCCCTCGAGGCCGGCATAGTCCAGCCGGTGCGTGGTGAGGAGCTTGATCGCGCTCAGCCCCAGATCCTTCAATATCTGGGCGCCGATCCCGACCTCGCGCCATTGTCTCTCGCGCTTGGCTTCGCTGCGATGCGCGCCCTTGGTTTCGGCTGCGGGCTGATCGGTCCATGTCGGCGTGGCGACGCCCGACGCACCTTCCCGCAGATAGACAAGGACGCCGCCGCCTTCGGATTTCATGATCCGCAGCGCGGATGAAATGAGATTGGGCACGCCGCGCTGCCCGAAGACATCGGAAATCACCTCCTGACGGTGAATTCGCACCGGGACGGGCCTGCCGGTTTCGATGTCGCCGAACACCAGGGCGAGATGCTGTACGGCGTCGAACGCCGTCGCATAGGCGACCGCCTTCGCCGTTCCGATTTCCGTAGAGATTTCAAATTCCGAAATGCGTTCAACCAGCTTTTCCCGCGCCCGCCGATAGGCGATCAAGTCGGCAATCGACACGATTGCCAGCTTGTGCTCTCTGGCGAAGGCGACGAGCTGCGGCAGCCGTTTGAGCGTGCCGTCGTCATTCACGAGTTCGCCCAGGACGCCGACCGGCGGCAGGCCCGCAAGGCGTGCGAGATCCGTTGTCGCTTCCGTATGGCCCGAGCGCATGAGGACGCCGCCGTCTTCGGAGATCAGCGGAAAGACGTGACCGGGGCGCACGAAATCGCCCGCCGCCACGTTGCCGTTTGCCAACGCACGGACGGTATTCGTCCGCTCGCTTGCGGAAACGCCGGTCGTCAGTCCTTCCCGGTAGTCCACGGAGACCGTAAATGCCGTCTGCAGCGGTGCACTGTTTTCACGCACCATGGGGTCCAGTCGAAGGCGTTGCGCGCGCTCTCGCGTGAGCGGCGCGCACAAAATGCCGCTCGTGTGGCGAATCATGAAGGCAACCTGTTCCGTGGTGACCTTCGAGGCGGCAACGATCAGATCGCCTTCGTTCTCCCTGTCGTCGTCATCGACCACGACGACCATCTCGCCACGCGCGATTGCCCGGATCGCGTCGTCCACCTTATCGAGCTTCATAAGTCCCTCTGCCGCTGAGTGTTTCGGTGAGCGATAGGAATTGAGGTCGCTCAGGCTGACACGCCTGTGTTTTCCGGTCTTCCGATGCGGAATGGCTCCCGATTCAAGCAATTTCACCAAGTGTGGCCGCGAGACGCCCAGAAGCTCCGCCGCCTGCTGCGTGGTCAGGCTCGCCTCAAGCGGCGTGACGGCGACGACGTTGCCGCGCGCCATCTGGCTGAGAGTTTCAAGCAGGATCCGGAAAGCCGCTTCGGGCAGCACGGCGGATCTGTGGGACGCGCGCGAAACCTTCGCCGGTCCGCCGCGGGCCTGTTCGAGGACGCGCTTGGCCGCCTGCGCCATCGCGACCTCGGATTTGGTCGGATTTTCCCCATATCGGGCCATTTGAAATAGGGCTGTTTCGTTTGTATCGTATGTATGATATTCGAAATATCCGCAACACGCAACCCCTGGGTGGCAATGACAAGTTTCGAGATCGGTGGTCCGGCAGAACATTCCCCAAAAATTGCAGAAACGGTCGAGATTCCGATCTCGCGGATTCGAAGCACGGTCAAGTTTTGCAGTTTCACGGGGCTGGATGAGCAGAAAGAGCACCTGCTGATCATCGTCGGAGAACCCGGCCGGACGGCGGCGCCCTTGGTGCGCGTGCATTCCGAATGCTTGACGGGGGATCTGTTCGGGTCTTTGCGCTGCGATTGCGGTCAACAGCTGACAGGCGCCCTGGAGCTCATGTCTCTCGACGGAGGTTTCCTTGTTTACTTGCGCCAGGAAGGTAGGGGAATCGGTCTCTACAAAAAATTGGCCGCATACCGCTTGCAGGATGAAGGCTTCGATACATTCGAGGCGAACCGTGAACTCGGGCTTCCGGCGGACTTGCGGGATTATTCTGCGGCGGCCGCCATGTTGCGTGCCGTGGGGGCGACGGAAATACGTTTGATCACGAACAACCCGGACAAGATCGTGCAATTGGAGAATTACGGCATTGTCGTGCGCGAGCGCGTGGCGACACCTGCTTATCCCACCCCCTACAACCGCAACTACATCGCGGCGAAGCGAAATGTCGGGACGTTCAATCCATAGCCTCGGCTTTCGGAGATGAAGTCCTATTCGGCAGTATCCGAAAAGGTCGGCCTGTGCGGCCGATCCAATTTTGTCCGACTATGTCCAGACTCGTCTGACGTCCAACAGAAATGGCGCACCCGAAGAGATTCGAACTCCTGACCCTCAGATTCGTAGTCTGATGCTCTATCCAGCTGAGCTACGGGTGCATTCAAGGGCGCCGAACCTATTGTCGGCGCCCGCCAAAGGCAAGCTGGGATGACAGCTTTCTGACGGTGCGGGCGCAAGCGGGCCAAAATGATCCAAGTCCTTCGCCCTTCGGCAAAATCTCCCCAGGAAGCGGCATCGCGTACCCTTGTTTGCGACAAGCGCGCTGGTTAAGACTGCTCGCTGTTGGACTTGCGCGGCCCATTGCGGGCGCGTGGGCAGGCTGGATAAGGCCGGTTGCCTCCGGTGGGGGAGCGACGACCGGTTGCGCGGAGAGCGGCACATGAGGGGAACTTGGTCGGCGGGTACAGGCCATAAGCCTCGCCTTGTCAGTGTGTTGGCGCTTGCCGCGGGGCTTGGCCTCGCCGGCTGCACCGATCTCGACAGCGCGATGTTCGGCGGCCAGGCCGACAACGGTTCGACCTCCGCCGCCAGCGGCGATCAGTTTCCGCCCGGCAGCGGGCCGGCCGGCTCGCTGCCGGGTGCCACCACCAGCGGCCCGCCGGCGGCGGGCTCCGCCCCCGTCGTCGCCATCACGCCGATCCCGGTCGAGCCGGGCTCGAACACCGGCACCGCAGTCAGCGCCTCCATCGCCACCATGCGCGGCCAGCTCCAGTCCCTGGAAGACCATCTGGGCAGCAACGCGGCCCATCTCACCGAACTGCGCAATGCCGGCGCCGATTCGGCCGGCGCCTATCACGAATCCAAGGCCCGCATCACGACCCGGCTGCAGATCGGCACGACGCGCGGCAATCCCGAGCTGGTGACCGAGTGGAACGGCGCACAGAGCTCGCTGGACAGCCTGGCCGGCAACATCAACGCGCTGAACGGGCTCGCCGCCGCGCTGGCGTCGGATTCGTCGGCGGCGCACTACCTGCTGGACCAGATCCAGGCGACCTACAACGTCTCGGGCGCGGTGGACGAAGACCATCGCCAGCTCGCCGTGCTGGAGGATGAGACCAACCAGACCATCGTGCTGATCGACCGGCTGCTGCGCGCCGCGTCGGAGGACACCCAGCGCCAGACTGCCTATGTCGCCAATGAGCGCGCCAACTTGACGACGCTGGCGGCAGCGATCAAGAACGGTGAGCTCTATGGCGCCGATCTGGGCACGCCGGCGATCGCGACGGCGGCCGGCGGGCCGGTGTCCGCTTCGACGCTCGCCTATGCGGGCACGCCGCTGGTGGTGATCCGCTTCGACCGGCCGGGCGTGGACTATCAGCAGATCCTCTACGCGGCGCTGAGCCAGGCGCTGCAGTCGCGGCCCAATGCCGGCTTCTCGGTCGTCGCGGTGGCGCCGACACGGGGCAGCGCGGCGGCGGTGCAGCTGGCGCAGACCTCGGCCAAGAACCACGCCCAGGAAGTGCTGCGCTCGATGACCGACATGGGCGTGCCGGCCTCGCGCCTGGCGGTGGCCTCCGCCACCGACCCGGGCGCGACGTCCAGCGAAGTGCGGGTCTTCATCAGATAAGCGAATAGTGAGTGGCGAATAGCGAGTGGGGAGGCGTTTGCGCCCTATTCGCTACTGGCTATTCGCTACTCGCTTTACCCCACCCCATTCGTCCTGAACCAGGCCAGCATCCGCGCCCAGCCTTCCTTGGCATCCTTTTCGTTGTAGCTGGGGCGGTAGTCCGCGTTGAAACCGTGCTGGGCGTCCGTGAAGACATCGATGTGCGACGCGGTGTTGCCGGACGCCTTCAGCGCCGCGGTCATCGCGTCGATGTCGGCCTGGTGGATGTTCTCGTCCAGGCCGGCATAGAGCCCGAGCACCGGCGCCTTGATCTGCGGCGCCAGCTCGATCGCAGTGTGAGGCCGCAGGTCGTTGTCCGTTCCGGCGAGCGGGCCGTACCAGGCGACGCCGGCCTTCACCGCATGGTTGTGCGCCGCGTAGAGCCAGACGATGCGGCCGCCCCAGCAGAAGCCGGTGACGGCGAGGCGGGCGGTGTCGGCACCCTCGCCTCTGGCAAAGGCGACGGCGGAGTCGATGTCGCTCATCACCTCGGCGTCCGGGACCTTGGCGACGATGTCCTTGAGCAGGTCGCCGACATGCGCCAGATCGTACTTGCCCGGATCGCCCTGGCGCGCATAGAGCGACGGCGCGATGGCGTAATAGCCGGCATGGGCGAGGCGGCGGCACAGATCCTTGATGTGCTCATGCACGCCGAACACCTCCTGCACCACGAGGACGACGGGAAGATTCGCCTTGCCCGCCGGCCTGGCGCGATAGGCGGGAATCCTGCCGTCCGCCACCGTCACGTCAACCGGGCCGGCGTCGAGGCCGGTCGCATTGGTGACGATGGCCTCGGCGCGGACGGGTCCGGCGGCAAGCGTGAAGCCCGCGACCAGCGTGGTCACGAAGGCCCGGCGCGGCATCTCGAAGGCGTGTTCGGTGGACTTGTCCATGGTGCTGCTCTCCCTTTTCGCGGCTCAGCCTAGAGCGCGCCGCCCGCCGATTGAACCGCGCAATCGGCATCCCCCCGATGCGCGCGGCGCCGCACGGCGCAGGCGTCAGAACGAGTCGCGGTAGCTTTTCATCGCGCCCAGCGTGTCGGCTTCGTAGACGCCGCGGGCGATGGCACGGGCGAGCGTGTCGGCGGCGATGGAGCCCAGCCGCATCACCTGGCGCGGCCGCGGCTCGCCGATGGGACGGCGCGCGGTCGCCATCGCGAACACGACGTCGCCGTCGAACGGGGTGTGGACGGGGCGCAGCGCCCGGGCGAAGCCGTCGGCAGCCATGATGGCGATGCGCTTGAGCTCGACATGGCTGACCTCGGCATCGACCGCGACGACGGCGATGGTGGTATTCTGTCTGGGCGCCGCGCCCTTCATGTCGGACGGCAGGTCGAGATCGTTGTCGAAGCCCTTGCCGAGGCGCCGGTTGCCGAATTCGCCCGCCTGCTCGAACGGGAAGGCCCAGAACACGTCGGTGCCCGGGATCAGCGGCGAGCCCAGCGCATTCACCGCCACCATGGCGCCGACGGCAAAGCCGTCATCGGTCAGCGACGAGGCGCTGCCCAGTCCGCCCTTGTAGATTCCGGCGCGGGCCCCGAGCCCGGCGCCGGCATTGCCGAGCGCAAAGTCGAGGCCGGCCCGTTCCGCCGCCGCGCGGCCCAGCGCGCGATAAGGCGTCTCCTCGCCCCAATCCTTGTCGCCGCCATTGACGAGGTCGAACAGGATGGCGCCCGGCACGATGGGGACGCGCAGCCCGCCGAACGCCACGCCCCGTCCCTGTTCGCGCAGCAATGCGGTGACGCCGGCCGGCGCATCGAGGCCGTAGACCGAGCCGCCCGACAGCACGATGGCGTCGGCACCGCCGTCGATCGCTATGGCGTCGAGCGCATCGATGTCGCGCGTGCCGGGCGCGCCGCCGCGCACATCGGCCACGGCGGTCGAGAACGCGTCGGCCAGGATCGCCGTGACGCCGGTGCGGACCTTGTGGTCTTCGGCATTGCCGACGCGCAGACCGGCCACGTCGGTTATGAGATTTCGCGCGCCTGGCCGTACCATATGTGCAAACTAGCCCCTGGGGCCGGAGCCGGAAAGAGACGATCATGAACAGTGCGCGCCGTATGCTTCTAGCGTTTGTCCTGGCGGTGTGCGCGTCGCCGGCCGCGGCCGACACGCTCGCCCGGCATCACATGATCGCCGCCGCCAGCCCGCTGGCGGCGGAAGCGGGACGCGACATGATGCGCGCCGGCGGCTCGGCGGTGGATGCGGCGATCGCGGCGCAGATGGTGCTGACCCTGGTCGAGCCGGAATCGTCGGGCATCGGCGGCGGCGCCTTCCTGATGCTCTACGATCCCAGGACGAAGAAGACGCTGAGCTTCGACGGCCGCGAGACGGCGCCGCACAGCGCCACGCCGGGCATGTTCCTGGGCGCCGACGGCAAGCCCAAGCCGCACAATGAGGAAATCCCGGGCGGGCTTTCGACCGGCGTGCCGGGCGTGCTGGCGCTGTTCGAGATCGTGCACCAGCGCTACGGCAAGCTGCCCTGGGCGAGGCTGTTCGACCCCGCGATCAAGCTCGCCGAGAACGGCTTTCCGGTGAGCCGCAAGCTGGCGACCGAGCTGCGGCAATTCCCCGAGATCGCCGCCATGCCGGACATGAAGCGCTATTTCTTCCATCCTGGCGGCACGCCAGTGGCCGAGGGCGAGACGCTGAAGAACCCCGAGCTGGCGGCAACCTTCCGCGCGATCGCGGCCGGCGGCGCCAGGGCGTTCTATGCCGGCGCGATCGCCCAGGCCATCGTCGATGCGGTGAACCATGCGCCGGTCCATCCCGGCGGCATGACGCTGGCGGATCTGAGCGCCTATCATGCGCTGGAGCGGCCGGCGGTGTGCGGGACGTATCGCGCCTACCGGCTCTGCTCGATGGGGCCGCCGAGCTCTGGCGGCGTCGCGGTGCTGCAGATGCTGGGGATGCTGGAGCGCTTCCCGTCCGCCGCGCTGGCGCCGACCAGCCTGAGCGGGGTGCACCTGTTCACCCAGGCCAGCCGCCTCGCCTTCGCCGACCGCATGATGTTTTTAGGCGATCCCGACGTGATCAACGTGCCCTTGCGCGGCCTGCTCGACCGCACCTATCTGGCGCAGCGCTCGGCGCTGATCGATCCCAAGAAGGACATGGGCATGGCGCCCGCCGGCAATCCACCGGACAAGCGCGCGGACTATGCGCCGCAGCGCTCGCGGCAATTGCCGGGCACGTCGCATCTGTCGGTGGTGGATGACGGCGGCGAGGTGGTCTCGATGACCACGACGGTCGAGTCCGCCTTCGGCTCCAAGATCATGGCGGCCGGCTTCGTCCTCAACAACGAGCTGACCGATTTCTCCTTCGATCCGGTGCTGAACGGCAAGCCGGTCGCCAATGCGCCCGGCCCGGGCAAGCGGCCGATGAGCGCGATGTCGCCGACCATCGTGTTCGACTCGCATGGCCGCTTCGCCATCGCGACGGGCTCGCCGGGCGGGCCGGCGATCATCGATTTCGTCGCCCAGTCGCTGATCGCGATGATCGACGCGCATATGACGCCGCAGCAGGCGGCAGCGCTGCCGCATCCGCTCAACGCCAACGGGCCGACCCTGCTGGAGAAAGGCACTGCGCTGGACGCGCTGGCGCCACAGCTCGCTGCGATGGGGCACACCGTCGTGCCCTATGATCTGGACAGCGGCCTGCACACCGTCGAGCGCGTCCGCGGCGGCTATATCGGCGGCGCCGATCCCAGGCGCGACGGCGTGGCGATCGGGGACTAACGCCGCGCCACCGCGAACAGCCGCTTGAACGGGAACAGCGTCGTGCCGTCGGGGCGCGGGGGATAGGCGGCGAGGAGTTTTTGCTTGTACGCGGCGATGAAGGCGTCGCGTTCGTCGTCCGCCAGCGCAGCCATGAAGGGGCGCAGGCCGGTGGCGCTGACCCAGTGATAGACGGCGTCGTCGCCGCGCAGGACATGGAGATATTCCGTCTCCCAGATGTCGACCGTCGCGGCGTGGGCTTTGAGGATGTCGTAATAGGCGTCGGCGTGCAGGACTACGATCTCGCGGACATTGGCCAGCCGCGCCGACCACGGACCGTCCGCCGCGGTCTGCCGCATCAGGGCGTGGCTGGGCGCGTCCATGTTGTGCGGCACCTGGAAGGCGAAGCTGCCGCCGCGCACCACGAACCCCATCAGCCGCGGCACCAGAGCGGCGTGGTCGGGAAGCCACTGATAGGCCGCGTTGGAATAGACCACGTCATAGGGCTCGTGCGCCTGCCAGGTCGCGAGGTCGGCCTCGATCCAGTGCGCGGTGACGCCGGACCGGTGCGCCTGCTCCAGCATCTGCGGCGAGGAATCGAGGCCTTCGAGCCTGGCATGCGGCCAGCGCGCCGCGAGGAGCGCGGTGGAATTGCCGGGACCGCAACCCAGGTCGATTACCCGCGCCGGCGCCTCGTCCGGCACATGCGCCAAAAGCTCGGCTGCCGGCCGCGTACGCTCGTCGGCGAAGGTGAGATAAAGATGCGGATTCCAGGCCATGAGTTCTTCCCTTCTATTGCTGTGAAAATTTCTGTTCTGTATCGACCGCGCCTTGTCTTGCGCCACGGATCCGTGCGACTTAAGCTCGTCTCCGCTTTCCAAACACAGGAGCAAGCCATGTTTCGCGCGCTCGCCATCGTGCTCGGCATCTTCCTGATGGCGACGGCTGCATCGGCGCAAACCTGCACCTTTCACGTCGACCAGACGACCTTCCCCAACGACATATTGGGACGCGCCGCCTATATCGACGAGGATGCCAACATCCTCTACATCTACGACTTCAAGACCGGAACGCGCACCCAGCCGAGCTTTACCAATTCGCCGGCCTTCACCGATATCGGCAATCCGGTGTGGACGCCGGACGGCCAGGGCATCGTGTTTCCGGCGGTCCAGAGCGATCACTGGAAGCTGTTTTACTGGAAGGTGAGCGCGTCGCCCAGCGCGGCCGTCGAGCTGGCAACGGGCGGGTCGCGGAACGAAGACCCCCACTTTCTCCCCAACGGCAAGAAGCTGGTCTGGAAGCGGGATTTCGGCATTGCGACCGCCGACGTCAGCCCGGACGGGAGCGGCAATCCCACGCTCAGCAACGTCGTGCAGGTCTTTACCGGCAGTTCGGGCACCAACGAATATTCGGGACCCGTCTATTCGCCGACCGGAAAATACATCTACTACTGGAAAGGGGTCGGCGCGGATTCGCAGATCGCGCGCTACGAGACGATCACCGCCACGAATGTGCTCTATCCGAAGACGAGCGGCCTGTCCTTCTACTACCCACAGATGACGGACCTGTACGACTTCTTCTACACGCGGTGGGCCGATACGTCGGAACGCGACACGATCTATGTATATTTCGGATACAGCCACATGATGCTGGAGTGGAACGCCGCGGACTGCGCCGCCAGCAAGGCCGATGCCGCGCCGGCCGACGAGGACCTGTTCCTCTATTCCCGGCTCGTTCCGAACACGGGCTCGCCCGGCTCGCATTTCAACCTCTTCCTGGGTCGGCTGAGCGATGGGAATTCCTGGTCGCTGCCCACGGCGAACGGCAGCACCGACGACAACATGGTCGGCGCGAACTTCACCTTCGTGCAGTCGCCGTGACGGTCCGCCGGAGCTAAATCAGCTCGCGATCCGGTATCTCCACGCGGAAGGTCGTGCCGGTGTCGCCGGTCGCGACCAAAGTGACGTCGCCGCCATGGGCGCGGGCGAGGTCGCGGGCGATGGCGAGGCCCAGCCCACTGCCGCCGCTGCGCGCCGCCGTGGCGAAGGGCTGGAACAGGCGGGTGTGCAGCGCCGCCGGGATGCCCGGGCCGTCATCGGCGACTTCGAGGCGGACACGCTGGCCGAGGCGCTCGGCCTTGACGCAGATCTTCCCCGGACGGCCCTGCTCGACCAGCGCCTCAACCGCGTTGCGGATAAGGTTGAGGACGATGCGGTAGAGCTGCTCGGAATCGGCATCGATCTGTACGTCGTCCCCGACGCCATTGACGAGCGCGATGTCGACCGGGGCGATGCGCGCCTCGATGGCGGAGTCAGCGGCCTCGGCCACCAGCGGCGACAGGCCGATCAGCTTGCGTTTGGGCGGGCGCTCGTCGGCGCGGCCATAGCGCAGCGTGTTGGTGGCGAGCGACACGGCGCGGTCGATCGACGAGACCAGGCGCGGCGCGAGCTTCTTGACCACCGGATCGTCGACGGCGCCGAGGCGGTCGGAGGCGAGCTGGGCGGTCGCCAGGATGTTGCGCAGATCGTGCTGGATGCGCGCCACCGCGGCGCCGAGCGCCGCCAGCCGCGTCTTCTGCTGCAGCGAGCCGTAAAGATCGCTTTGCATGGCGGCGAGTTCGCGCTCGGCGATGCCGATCTCGTCCTGGCGGGCGCTGGCCGAGACGATGTTGGCGGGGTCTTCGGGATTGTCGCGGAACGACACCATGGCGCGGGTCAGCCGCCGCATCGGGCGTACCAGGACGAGATAAAGGCTGGCGAATACCAGCAAGGCCGTGACCAGGGAGACGATCAGGCCCGTGACGATGACGCGGTCGGCATAGGCCACCAGTGCCGCGCGGATCGGTCCCTCCTTCAGAAAGATGCCGATGCTGTCGGCGCCGGTGATCCGGGTCGGCGCGATGACGTGCAGGACGCGGCTTCCGCCGGCCCACAGGCAGTCGATGGCGTCGAACATGTCGGCGAACATCGAGCCGGCGGTGAGGTCGATGGTGGCGTCGATCGGCGGAAGCTGGTCCTCGATCTGGTACATGGCGCGGTTGTCCGGGCTGCGCAGCAGCACCGCGATGGCGCCGGCGCGCTGCAAAAGACGGCCGCGGACGTCCGTCGAAAGCCGGTCGCCCCCCGGCTCGGTGAAGGGCAGGACGGCGAGTTCCGCGGACTGGATGTGGTTGTCGAGCAGTTCGCGATGGTAGCGGCCGACGCTGGGCACGAAGATCAGCACTTCGGCCACCATCACATAGACGACGGTGAGCAGCAGCAGGCGGCCGGACAGGCTATGGGCGACGAGCCCATATCCTTCGGCCAGTCGGGCGCGGAGGCGGCCAGGCATGGGCGGCATAAAGCCTTAAGAGGCAGGAAAAGGACAGATAGGGCAGGCGCAAACCGGTTCCAACCGGCGCGGTTGACATCCTACTAGCCGAAACACTAGAAACCGCCCTCTTTTCGTCCGCCAAGAAGATCAGCCCATGAAGCGCCCCTACCAGCCGAGCAAGATCGTCCGCAAGCGGCGCCATGGCTTCCGTGCCCGCATGGCCACCAAGGGCGGCCGCAAGGTCCTGGCCCGCCGCCGGGCCCATGGCCGCGCCAAGCTGTCGGCCTGACCGCGGCCCCTTAGAGGGGCGCACCATGGACCACCTGAGAGCCAGAGCCGATTTCCTGCGCGCCCAGCGCGGCATCCGCCGGGTCGCGCCCGGCCTGACCCTTGAAATCTGCACCCGTCCGGAAGGCGGCGCCCCGCGCGTCGGCTTCACTGCCAGCCGCAAGATCGGCGGCGCCGTGGTGCGCAACCGGGCCAAACGGCGCCTGCGGGCTATCGCGGCAGAGATTCTTCCGGTTTCGGGGCTGGCCGCCACCGATTATGTCCTGGTAGCACGGCGGGACACGGTGACACGGCCGTTCGAAAGCCTCAAAGCCGACCTTGCCCAGGCGCTCGGCGCCGCCCATCTGAAGCTGGGCCGGGCGGGAGATATCCGTTGAGGGATAGAGACAAGGGCGGATTCGCGACGGTGGCGCTGGTCGCGCCGATCCGGTTCTATCGCATCTTTATCTCGCCGCTGTTTCCGCCGGCCTGCCGCTTCGAACCGTCCTGCTCGCGCTATGCCATCGAGGCGATCGAGGTGCATGGACCGCTCAAGGGGCTGGGACTGGCGCTCCGGCGGCTGTCGCGCTGCCATCCCATCTCCTGGCTCGGCGGGTCGTCGGGCTTCGATCCCGTACCGCCCCGATAGGTCAAAATGAACGACAACAACAACAATCGTAACCTGATCCTCGCGGTGGTGCTGTCGGCGGCGGTGCTGTTCGGCTGGCAGTATTTCGTCGCCGCGCCGGCGATGAAGGCCGAGCAGGCGCGCCAGGCGGTCCTCGCCAAGGAAGAGAAGCATCCCGCGACGCCGGGCGGCGTGCCGACGGTGGGCGGCGCGGCGGCGCACATGTCGCGGACGCAGGCGCTGGCGGTGGGCGGGGTGCGGGTGCGCATCGACACGCCGGACGTCGACGGCTCGCTGCTGCTCAAAGGCGCGCGGCTGGACGATCTGCGGCTGAAGAACTACCGCGAGACGACCGATCCCAAGAGCCCCGAGATCGTCCTTCTGGCGCCCAAGAGCACCGACTATCCCTATTTCGTCGATTTCGGCTGGACCAACGCCCAGGGCGTCAGCCAGCCCGTGCCCGACGACAACACGCCCTGGACGCTGAAAAGCGGCATGGTGCTGTCGCCCGGCAAGCCGGTGACGCTGGAGTGGAACAACGGCCGCGGCCTGATCTTCACGCGCCTGATCCAGGTCGACGACAAGTACATGTTCACCGTCAGCGACAGCGTCACCAACACCGGCAAGACGGCGGCAACGCTGTTTCCCTATGCGCTGGTGGTGCGCGACGGCGTGCCCGCGACGCAGAACTACTGGGTGCTGCATGAGGGCTTCGTCGGCTGGGCCGGGACGCTGGTCGATCCGACCTATAGCGACTTCAAGGACGACGGCACCCCGCCCAAGACCTTCAACGCGACCGGCGGCTGGGCCGGCATCACCGACAAATACTGGATGGCGGCCGTCATCCCGCCGCAGAACGAGAATTTCGACGGCGCCTTCCGCTCCGCCTCCTTCTCCGGCGTGAAATCCTACCAGGCCGATTACCGGCTGGGCGCGCGCACCGCGGCGGCCGGCGGCGGCACCGTCAGCGTCACCCACCATCTGTTCGCGGGCGCCAAGGTGGTCGACACGCTCAAGCACTACGAGACAACGCTAGGGGTGAACAGCTTCACCATGGCGATCGACTGGGGCTGGTTCCGGCCGATCACCCAGCCGCTGTTCTGGGTGCTGGACTATTTCTACAAGCTGCTCGGCAATTTCGGGCTGGCGATCCTGCTGCTGACGGTGTGCGTCAAGGCCGTCACCTTCCCGATCGCCAACGCCTCGGCCAAGACCATGGCGAAGATGAAGAAGGTCCAGCCGCAGCAGGAGGCGATCAAGGCGCAGTTCCCCGACGATCCCGCCAAGCAGCAGCAGGCGATCATGGAGCTGTACCGCAAGGAGAAGGTGAACCCGGTGACGGGTTGCGTGCCGCAGCTCCTGGTCATTCCGGTGTTCTTCTCGCTCTACAAGGTGTTCTTCGTCACCATTGAGATGCGGCATGCACCGTTCTACGGCTGGATTCACGATCTGGCGGCGCCCGATCCGACCTCGATCATCAACCTGTTCGGCCTTCTGCCCTACAGCGTGCCGCACTTCATTCCGGCGTTCCTGTCGATCGGCATCTGGCCGATCCTGATGGGCATCACGCAATGGGTGCAGACCAAGCTCAACCCGGCGCCGGCCGATCCGATTCAGGCGCGCATGTTCGGGCTGATGCCGATCATGTTCACCTTCATGTTCGCGACCTTCCCGGCCGGCCTGGTGATCTACTATACCTGGAACAACCTGCTCGGCGTCGCGCAGCAATGGTACATCATGAGCCGGCAGGGCGTTGAGGTTCACCTGTTCAAGAACCTTAGGCTGGAACGCCTTCTCGGCGGCAAATCCGGCGCGCCCGACAAAGCCAAGTGAACGCGGCGGAGGACGAATTAAGGCTGGCCGCCGCGCGAAAGCTGTTCGCAGGCGCCTGCGACTTCGTCTGGGGCACCGGCGACGTGAACAGCCTGCCGCCGCAGGGTCTGCCCGAAGTGGCCTTCGTCGGCCGCTCGAACGCCGGCAAGTCGAGCCTGATCAACGCGCTGACCAACCGCAAGACGCTGGCGCGGGTCAGCCACACGCCGGGGCGCACGCGCGAGATCAACTTCTTCAAGCTCGGCGACCGGCTGATGCTGGTGGACCTGCCCGGCTATGGCTATGCCAAGGCCTCGAAGACGATGGCGGCGCAATGGCAGGAGATGATCTTCGCCTATCTGCGCGGCCGCGCGAGCCTGCGCCGCGTGTCGCTGCTGATCGATGGGCGGCGCGGCGTGGGCGAACAGGACGAGGACGTCATGAAACTTCTGGACGACGCCGCGGTGTCCTACAGCCTGACGCTGACCAAGATCGACAAGCTGACATCCGCCGAAGCGGACGCCGCGATCGCCGCGGCCGACGTTGCGGCGCGCAAGCACACCGCGGCGTTCCCGGAAATCTGCGCCACCTCCGCGTTCCGGGGGCTGGGACTGGACGGTTTGAAACTGCAGCTCGCGGCGTTGGCCGAGCGCTGAGCTTTGGGTTATAAGGCCCGCGCTTTCTGTGAAGGTTTTGAGTCCATGGCGCTGACCGAGGAGTTCGCCCAGGAACGCAATCTGCGCGTCATGGCGCGCTGGCGCTCCACGGCGCGCGTCCTGGTCGAGGCGCTGCCCTTCATCCTGAAATACGACCAGAAGACCATCGTGGTGAAGTTCGGCGGCAACGCCATGGCCGGCGGCGGCACCGCGGCCGACTTCGCGCAGGACATCGTGCTGATGAAGCAGACCGGCATCGATCCGGTGGTGGTGCATGGCGGCGGGCCGCAGATCGGCGCCATGCTGAGCAAGCTGCAGATCCCGTCCACCTTCATCGACGGGTTGCGGGTCACCGACCAGGCGGCGATCGACGTGGTCGAGATGGTGCTGACCGGATCGATCAACAAGCAGATCGTCACCTCCATCAACGCGGCGGGCGGCCGCGCCATCGGCCTGTCGGGCAAGGATTCGACGCTGATGCTGGCGCGCAAGCTGGTCAAGAACGGCCAGGACCTGGGCTTCGTCGGCGAGCCGGAGAAGGTCAATCCCGAAGTGCTGCACACGGTGATGAAGGCGGAGATCATCCCGGTGATCGCGCCGATCGGCGTCGGCGCCGAGGGTGAGACCTACAACATCAACGCCGACACGGTGGCCGGCGCGGTGGCCGGGGCGATGCGGGCCGAGCGCCTGATCCTGCTGACCGACGTCGAGGGCGTGCTGGACGGCGAGAAGAAGCTGATCCCGCGCCTGACGGTGGCGGAGGCGCGCGCCCTGATCGCGGCGGGCACCATCAAGGGCGGCATGATCCCCAAGATCCAGACCGCGATCGACGCGGTCGAGGGCGGCGTCAACGCGGCGGTCATCCTGGACGGGCGCATCCCGCATGTGCTGCTGCTCGAACTGTTCACCGAGCACGGCGCCGGAACGCTGATCACCGCCGAATGAACCTGCTGTCGCGTTGTCTGGGCGTGTTGATGCTCGCCCTCGCGGCGTGGGCGGGGCCAAGTCCGGCCGAAGCGGCGCTCAACCTGTGCAACCGGACATCCTATGTGCTCTATGCCGCGACGGGCACGCAAATGAACACCAATGTCGCCAGCCAGGGCTGGGCGCGCGTGGCCCCGGGCGGCTGCAAGACCGTGATACCGCGCGACCTGACGGCGCCGGCCTATTACGTCTTTGCCAGGAGTTCGCAGGCGCATGCCGGACCGTCGCGGGCCTGGGGCGGCGGCGCCAATGTCTGCGTGAAGGACACCAATTTCGCGACGCTCAACCCGTTCGCATCGTCGAGCTGCGTCACGGATGATTTCTTCCAGCTGCCATTCGCGGCGGTCGACATCCACCATATGCGGTCCTGGACCATGACCTTGAGCGAGACGCCGGCGCTTGCCAGCCTGCCGCAGGCGCAGTTGGCGGGGCTGAAGCGCCTGCTACGGGATTTGGGCTACCGCATCGGCGCAATCGACGGCAAGCCCGACCGGGCCACCGACGCGGCGATCGGCGATTTCCGCAAGCGGCTGCGCCTGACGGCGGCGGCGACGATGGACGATCTGTTCGACGCGCTGGAGACCGAGGCCCTGAAGACTGCGACCCCGGCGGGCTATTCGGTATGCAACGACACCGCCAAGTCGGTCGCCGCGGCGCTGGCGCAGAAGCAGCACAACGACTGGATCAGCCATGGCTGGTGGAAGATCGCGGCGGGAAGCTGCGCCAAGCTGGCCGCCGACCTGACCGGCATCGAAAGCCTCTATCTCTTCGTCCAGAAGATCGGCGGCGGACCGCTGGTCACCGGCGCCGAGAAATTCTGCGTCGCGGACATCGAGTTCGACATCCAGGGGCGGACCAAATGCACCCAGCGCGGCCTGACCGAAGCGGGCTTCGCCGAGACCAAGGTGAAAGGCCTCAGCGGCTATTCTGCCCATGTCGGCGAGGGCGGGCTGGTCAAGCCCATGCGTCACCCCGTGACGCCGAAATAATAGCGCGTCACCCCGTGACGCCGAAACAATAGCGCGTCACCCCGTGATGCCGAAATAGTTGAGATGCCAGCGCATCTCGTTTTCCGTCATCGGGAAGTGGATGCCGGCGCGCGCCGGCAGCAGCTCCGACGCCGGCAGCTTCATGACGAAGCTCTGGATCTTGAACGCGGTGCGCATGCTGAGCCCGGCGTGCCAGATCAGCGCGGTGACCGGCTTGGCCGAACGCGAGGCAAATATCTTGCGCACCACCGCTTCGGGAACGTTGCCGAGCGCCGCGATGGCGAGAACGACCGCATCGCGCTGGCCTCCATTGGCGGCAGCATCGACGAACGCCTCGTCCAGCTTGCCAGCGCCGCGGGCGGCAGCGACGTCTTGCGCTGCGTGGCCGGCAGCGAGCATCTCGCCGCCCCGCTCTTCCTGCAGACGGGCGCGCAAACTCCTTGTTGAGGTGCTGGCAGATCTCGCCGTCCAGGCCGTAGCGCTGTACGAGCTGCTCGATCAGGCTGGAGCCGACGAAAGACGCGATGCGCCGGATCGCGCGCCGGGACAGGTCGGCGCGCTGCACCAGCGGGCACCTGCCAGGACTGGATCGTCTCGGCCTGCGGCGGCGAGATCTTCCAGCTCTTGTCGCGGATCCTGGCATCCGGATTGGCGAGCAGCGCCGCGATGGCGGGAATGTCGAGCGCGCTGACGATGGCGTCGCACACTTTGGCATCGAGCGGCCGGCGCCGCGCGATGGCGGCGAGCACTTCCTCGGCGCGGGCGGTGGCGATGATCTCCATCAGATCGGTGTCGGAAAGCAGCGGCGAATATTCGAGGATCGGGGCGGCGACCAGCGTCTCCACGTCGCGCGCCAGCGTGGCGACGATGAATTTGGGGATCGAGTCGTCGTGGCTGATCGCGTCGGCCAGGATGGCGCGCACCCGCGTCAGCTGGTCCTCGGCGAGGCGCTCCAGCGTCTCGATGGTGAGGGCGCGAATATGATCGCTCTCGTCCCGCGGACAGGCCGGGCATCAGCCGCGCGATCTTGCGCGCCCGTTCGACGCGGACATCGTCGTCCTGGTCGTCGGCGAGATAGCGGTTGGTGCAGGGCGGCGGCGGACGGATTGGCGGCGACGGCGCGGCGGGTGGCGGGCGCGCCGTTCTGCGCCAGGTAGTGCAGCACCGCCTCGCCCGCGTCGCGGCGGCCGGCGAGTTCGTGATGCGCCGCGACGGCGAGCTCTTCCATGCGCGCCAGTGCCCGGTCGCGCGTCATTGCAGGCTGCTTGTGCGCTTCGCGCGCCATGAGAGGACCTCCGCGCCGATCCTCGGCCCGGGCCGGTTTACCCCTGCTTAAGACATGTGGTTGAGAAAGCTTTACGGCTTGCCTGCGCCCGGGGCTTCGACCATGGTCCGGCCATGCCCGCCGCGATCCTGACCGATCCCCGACCTTGCCGCGCCCGATTTTCGGGGCGCGGACATGTGGGTGTTCGACCTCGACCACACGCTCTACACCTTCAACGCCGCCGAGCAGGCGGAGATGGAGGAGCGCATCTGCCGCTATGTGCAGCGCCATTTCGGTCTGCCGCGCGACGCGGCGTGGGAGATCCAGAAGCGCTATCTCACCGAGTACGGCAGCACCCTGGCCGGGCTCGTCATGCACGAGAAGATCGATCCCGACGCCTATCACGACTTCGTCAACGACATCGACGCGGTGCGCCTTGCGCCCGATGCGGCGCTGCGCAGCGGCCTGGAACGGCTGCCGGGACGGCGGCTGGTCTTCACCAACAATTGCGGGCGCTTCGCGCGCAACGTGCTGGAGCGGCTGGCGGTCGAAGACCTGTTCGACGGCATCGTCGACGCCAAGGCGATGGACTTCATCCCTAAGCCGAAACGGCCGGCTTATGACACGCTGCTGGCACTGGGACGGTTCGATCCGGCGCGCGCCGTGCTGTTCGACGACAGCCCGCGGCAACCTGGTGCCGGCCCGGGCGCTGGGCATGAAAACGGTGTGGCTGAACGACGGGCTCGGCCAATCGCACTGGCGCATCGACGATCCCGAGCGGCACATCGACCACCAGACCGACGACCTCGCCGCCTTCCTCCATTCCATCAGGATCTGACGACCATGAGCGACACGTCCCGCATCATCGACGCGGCCTGGGAGAAACCGCGACGCGCTGAACGCGGCCACGGCCGGCCCGGTGCGCGAAGCGGTCGAGACCGCGCTGGACGAGCTGGACGCCGGCCGCCTCCGCGTCGCCGAGAAGCTGGGCGGCGAATGGGTCGTGCATCAATGGCTGAAGAAGGCGGTGCTGCTGTCGTTCCGGCTGAACGCGATGAAGCTGATCGCCGGCGCGCCGGGCGACGCATCGTGGTGGGACAAGGTCGATTCCAAATTCGCCGGCTGGACCGAGACGCGGTTCCGGGCCGCCGGCTTCCGCGCCGTGCCGGGCTGCGTGGTGCGCAAATCCGCCTTCATCGCCAAGGGCGCGGTGCTGATGCCGAGCTTCGTCAATGTCGGCGCCCATGTCGGCGAGAACACCATGGTCGACACCTGGGCGACGGTTGGGTCCTGCGCCCAGGTCGGCGCCAACTGCCACATCTCGGGCGGCGCGGGGCTGGGCGGGGTGCTGGAGCCGCTGCAGGCGGCGCCCACCATCATCGAGGACAATTGCTTCATCGGCGCCGCTCGGAAGTGGCCGAGGGCGTGATCGTGGGCGAGGGCTCGGTGCTGGCGATGGGCACCTTCCTGACCGCCACCACCAAGATCGTGGACCGCCATTCGGGCGAGATCGTCACCGCGGCCGCGTGCCGCCCTATTCGGTGGTAGTGCCCGGATCGCTGGGCGGCGGGCCGGGCAAGCCGGCGCTCTATTGCGGCGTCATCATCAAGACGGTGGACGAACGCACCCGCTCCAAGACCTCGATCAATGAGCTTTTGCGCGATTGATGCACCCGCAGCATGGGCTGACCCCTTCCCGCGGGTTTCATACGCTGGAAATAATGCTGTCCGGGGCATAAAGGCGGGGGGCATCATTGCATTATCTCTTTGGATTCAGCGGCCGGATCAACCGGGCGAAGATCTGGCTGTTTTTTGCCATCCTCGTAGGGGTGTGGTCGTCATCGGCATCGGTCTTGGCGTCGCGATCGCGGTGCAGACCGCCGGCCACGACACCGATACGATCTCGCCGGCGGAGCTGCTCGCCAAGCTGGGGATCGTTCTGGCGTTGTGCGGCGTGTTCTATCTCCTGACGCTGTGGTCCGCCCTCGCGGTGGCGGTCAAGCGCCTGCATGACCGCAACAAGGGTGCCTGGTGGCTGCTCGTATTCTATGTGCTGCCGATCATACTGAGCACTCCGCGCAATATCGCGATCTGGCACGCGGTGCAGGACGGCACGTTCATCGCGCTGGCGCAGCAGGGCCGGACGATGGAGATCGGCGGGCCGATCGCGATTGTCGCGGGCGGCGCGGCCTCGCTCATCGGTCTATGGGCGTTCGTCGAACTCTATTGCCTGCGCGGCACGGTGGGCGACAACCGCTACGGTCCCGATCCGCTGGCGGGGAAAGTCTAGCCCGGCTTGCCCTCCAGCGCGGCGGCGAGCTGTTCCTGGGCGGCGCCCAGCGCTTGCACAATGGGCGCGAACACTGCCAGGCCGGCGGCGCCCAGGGTGAGGCCGCCATCGACCACCAGGGCAAGGCCGTTGACGAAGCCGGCGCCGTCGCCGGCGAGGTAGAGCGCGGCCTCGGCGATGTCGCGGCCGCGGCCGCCGCGCGGGATGGGCTGCGACTGCCTGGTCGATTCGGCGATCGCCTCGATCCGGCTGTCCGCCAGCGTGGCTCGGCAGGCCGAAGGCCTGGGCGAAAATGTTGGTGGCGATCAGGCCCGGGCAGATGCAGTTGACGCGGATGTTCTCCGGCCCCAGTTGCGCCGCCGCGGCATGCGTCATGTGGACGATGGCGGCCTTGGCGATGGAATAGAGGATCGGCCCATAGCCGGTACGCAGCGCGGCAACCGAGGCGGTGGAGATGATGGAGCCGCCGCCGGCCGCGCGCATCAGCGGCACCGCGTATTTGATGCCGAACAGCGCGGCGCGCACATGCAGGTGCATGACCGAATCGAAGCCTTCGGCGGTGACGCCGTCCGCCGGATCGTTGGCGCCGCCGGTGCCGGCATTGTTGAAAAGGATGTCGAGGCGGCCGAAATGCTGCCGGGCGGCGGTGACGGCGGCCGCGATGTCCTTTTCCTCCGTCACATTGCAGCGGACGTAATGGGCCATGCCCTTGTGGTCTTCCTCGATCCGGGCACCCTTGTCGTCCTGGATGTCGGCGGCGATGACGCGCGCCCCCTCGGCGACGAAGAGATCGACCGTGGCGCGGCCGATGCCGCTGGCCGCGCCGGTGACGACTGCGACCTTTCCGTCCAAGCGTCCCGCCATGTGGGCCTCCCTTTGCGTCGATTGACCATAGCGAGCGGCGCGCGTACATGCCAAGCGATGAGCCTCGACCCGGTATCGCTTGCGCAGGCGCTGATCCGCTGCCCCTCCGTCACGCCGGCGGATGCGGGCGCGCTGGACGTGCTGGAGCGCACGCTGAAGCCGCTGGGCTTTGCCTGCCACAAGCTGCGCTTCCAGGAAGACGCCGCGCCGGCAGTCGACAATCTCTATGCCAGGATCGGCACGCGGGGGCCGAATTTCTGCTTTGCGGGGACACACCGACGTGGTGCCGCCGGGCGATGCGAAATTGTGGCGGCACGATCCGTTCGGCGCAGTGATCGAGGGCGGCACGCTCTATGGCCGCGGCGCGGTGGACATGAAGTCGGCGGTCGCCGGCTTCGCGGCGGCGGCGGCGCGCTTCCTGGCGACGGGACGGCCCTATGGCTCGATCAGCCTTTTGATCACCGGCGACGAGGAAGGTCCGACCAATATCAACGGCACCAGGCGGATGCTGGCCTGGCTCAAGGAGCAGGGCGAGATGCTGTCGCACTGCGTCGTCGGTGAGCCGACCGCGACGGCGACGAGCGGCGACGTGCTGAAAATCGGGCGGCGCGGCACGCTGAATGCGCGGCTGACGGTGACCGGCGTGCAGGGCCACACCGCCTATCCGCAGAAGGCGAACAACCCGATTCCCGCGCTGGCCGAACTGGTGTCGCGGCTGGCGGACTGGACGCTGGACGATGGGACGGCGCATTTCGATCCCTCCACCCTTGCCTTCACCACCGTCGATGTCGGCAATCCGGCGACCAATGTGATCCCGGCGGAGGCGCGCGCCGGCTTCAACATCCGCTTCAACGATCGCCACGACAGCGCCGGCCTGCTGGCGCATATCAAGGCTGAAGCCGCCGCGGTGGAACGCGCGCGCGGCGTGCGCATCGCGGTGACGGCGCATGCCAGCGGCGAGCCGTTCCTGACCGCGCCGGGGTCGTTCACGACGCTGCTGAGCGATGTGGTCAAAGCAGCGACAGGACGCGCGCCGGACTTGTCGACCACCGGCGGCACCTCGGACGCACGCTTTATCAAGGATCATTGCCCGGTGGTGGAACTGGGCTTGCCGGGCGGCACCATGCACAAGGCGGACGAGTGCGTGCCCGTGGCGGAGATCGAGGCGCTGACCGACCTGTACGCCCGCGTGCTCGGCGCCTATTTCGCCGCGCCGCCGGCATGAGCGATCCGCGCTCCATCGGGGTGTTCGATTCGGGGATCGGCGGGCTGACCGTGATGCGGGCGCTGATGGCGCAACTGCCGGCCGAGCGCTTCATCTATCTGGGCGACACGGCACGGCTGCCCTACGGAACCAAAAGCGGCGACACGGTCACGCGCTATGCGCTGCAGGCCGGCGGCGCGCTGATGGCGCGCGGCGTGAAGATGCTGGTGGTGGCGTGCAACACCGCGTCGGCGGTGGCGCTGCCGGCGCTGGAGGAGATGTTCGCGCCGACTCCGGTGGTCGGCGTGATCGCGCCGGGCGCCGAGGCCGCCATCGCCGCGGCGCCGGCGGGTCCCATAGCGGTGATCGCGACCGAAGGCACGGTGCGTGGCGGCGCCTATGTCCGCGCCATCCAGGCGCAGGCGCCCGACATGCCGGTGATCCAGCAAGCCTGCACGCTGTTCGTGGCCATCGCGGAGGAAGGCCTGGTCGCGGGCGACATCGCCGAGGCGATCGCCCGGCGCTACCTCGAACCGCTGCTGGCGGCGGTGCCGCGGCCGCGCGCCCTGGTGCTCGGCTGCACGCATTTTCCCGCGCTGAAGGCCACCATCGCCAAGATCGCCGGGCCGGACATCGCGCTGGTCGACAGCGCCGCGACGACCGCCATCGCGGTAGAGCAGCGCCTGCGCGAGCGTGGCCTGCTCGGCACCGCGCGCATGGGCGGGCACAGCTTCCTGGCGACCGATGCGCCGGACCGTTTCGCGCGGGTGGGCGAAATCTTCCTCGGCCAGCCGATCGATCCGGGATCGGTCGAACTGGTCGATCTTCAGTAATCCACGCGCACCAGATACAGCCCATCCGGCGGCGCGACGGGGCCGCAGCGGGCACGGTCGCGCGCGTCGAGCGCGTCCTTCAGGTCGCGCGTCCGCCATTTGCCCTCGCCCACCAGCTTGAGCGAGCCGACCATGGAGCGGACCTGGTGGTGCAGGAACGAGCGCGCGCCGGCCTGAATATGGATTTCGTCGGCGACGCGGCTGACCGAGAGCACGTCGAGCGTCTTGACCGGCGACTTCGCCTGGCATTCGGCGGCGCGGAAGGTGGTGAAGTCGTGGCTGCCGGTCAGCGCCTGCGCGGCGGCGTGCATCGTCTCGGCGTCGAGCGCGTGAGCGACATGCCAGACCTTGCCCGCTTCCAGCACCGGCGGCGCCCGTCTTGTGAGGATGCGGAAAAGATAGTGGCGCGCCGTGGCGGAGAAGCGGGCGTGGAAATCGGGCGCGGCCGGCGCGGCTTCGAGCACGGCGACATGCGGCCGGGCGAAATGATTCAGCGCGTCGCGGATCTTGTCCCCGGTGAAGGACTTTTCGAGGTCGAAATGCGCGACCTGGCCCAGCGCGTGGACGCCGGCATCGGTGCGGCCGGCGCCATGCACGGTGACGCGTTCGCCGGAGATCTTCTCCAGCGCGTCTTCGAGGATCGCCTGGACCGACAGGCCGTTGTCCTGGCGCTGCCAGCCGACCAGCGTGCCGCCGTCATATTCGAGCGTGACGCGATGGCGCGGCATCAGGCAAAGCGCGTGCCGCGCGGCAGCGGGAAGCCGCGCAGCAGGTCGAAGGCACTCATGGCGGATTTGCCGGGACGTTGCAGCCGGGTGAGGCGCAGCGCGCCCTGGCCGCAGGCGATGACGAGCGCGTCGTCGATCAGTGTTCCCGGCTCTGCGCTGCCGTCGATGGGTTCGCAATTCAGAATCTTGATCCGCTCGCCCTTCACGTCGCTCCAGGCGCCGGGAAAGGGCGACAGGCCGCGGATCAGGCAATCGATTTCCGCGGCGGGCTTGTTCCAGTCGATATGCGCTTCTTCCTTGGCGATCTTCTTGGCATAGGTCGCGCCTTCGGCCGGCTGCGGCGTCTCCACAGCGCTGCCGCGTTCCAGCGCGGCCATGGTGCGGACCATCAGGTCGGCGCCCAGACGGGCCAGTTCGTCGTGCAGTTCGCCATGGGTCTTGCGGCCGATGGGCGTGCGCTCGCCCATCAGGACCGGGCCGGTGTCGAGGCCGGCCTCCATCCGCATCGCCATCACGCCGGTCTGCGCATCGCCGGCCATGATGGCGCGCTGGATCGGCGCGGCGCCGCGCCAGCGCGGCAGCAGCGAGCCGTGCAGGTTGAAGCAGCCGAGCCGCGGCGCATCGAGAATCGGCTTGGGCAGGATGAGGCCGTAGGCGACGACCACCGCGGCATCGAGGCCCAGCGCGGCGAACAGTTCCTGCTGCGCAGCGTCCCTCAGCGAGACCGGGGTGCGGACGGGAATCTTGTGCGCCAGCGCCCAGGCGTGCACCGGCGACGGGATCGTTTCATAACCACGGCCCTTGGGACGCGGCGGCTGGGAATAGACGCAGGCGATATCATAGCCATGGCCGATCAACTCGGCGAGCGTCGGCACGGCGAAATCGGGGGTGCCGAGGAAGGCAAGGCGGAGCGACACGCTTACCCTGCGTCTTTCAGACGCTTGGCCTTCTGGAGCTTGCGCAGGGCGATGGAGCGCTTGAGGCGCGACAGATGGTCGATGAACAGCACGCCTTCGAGATGATCCATCTCGTGCTGCAAGCAGGTGGCGAGGAGGCCATCGGCTTCCAGCAGCTGCTTCTTGCCGTCGCGGTCGAGATATTCGGCCTTGATGCGCGCCGCGCGTTCGACGTCTTCCCAGATCTCGGGCACCGACAGGCAGCCTTCCTCGAAGGTCGCCAGTTCCCCGGAGCGCCAGGTGATCACCGGGTTGACATAAGTGATCGGATTCTTCTTGCCGTCCCGCTGGTCGAGGTCGATGACGATGATGCGCTGCGGCGCGCCGATCTGGACGGCGGCAAGGCCGATGCCGTCCGCCTCGTACATGCTGTCGACCATGTCGTCGATCAGCCGGCGCGTGCCGGCATCGACCGTTTCGACGGCCTGGGAGACGGCTTTGAGACGCGGATCGGGCGCGGTAAGGATGGGGCGAATGGCCATCAGCGGGAGATAATCTCGGCGGCCTTTGGGGTCAAGGGAACGAAAAGCGTGAGCATGGAAATGGCCCTGACCGTCCTGGCAGTTGGCGTCGTCGCGGCGGCGGCGATTGTCGCCTTCGCACTACGCGGCCGTGCGGCGCCGGAACCGCCGGTGCTCGACCCGCGGCTGGACACCGTGCTGGCGGGCCAAGGCGAGATCACCGGCCGCTTCCAGCAGACCATCGCGGCCCAGGCGGAGCTGCAGAAGGCGCTGTCCGACCGCATCGATGCCTTGAACCAGCGGCTGGGCGACAGCCTGGCGGACAGCGCGACCAGGAGCGCGGAGATGCTGGGCGGCATCCAGAACCGGCTTTCGGTGATCGACGAGGCGCAGAAGAACATCACCGCGCTGTCGGGGCAGGTCGTGAGCTTGCAGGAAATCCTGTCCGACAAGCAGTCGCGCGGCGCCTTCGGCCAGGAGCGCATGGAGGCGATCATTGCCGACCAGATGGCGCCGGACCAGTACGATTTCCAGTTCACGCTGTCCAACGGCAGGCGACCGGACTGCGTGATCCGCATCCCCAACGTCGCCGGCGTGATCGTGGTCGATGCCAAATTTCCGCTGGAGGCGTTCGAGACCCTGCGCGGCCTCGGCAGCGACGACGAACGCAAGCAGGCGACGGCGCGGCTGAAGGCGGACGTGCAGAAGCACGTGAAGGACATCGCCGAGCGCTATCTGATCCCCGGCGAGGTGCAGACGCCGGCGATCATGTTCATCCCGTCGGAGTCGATCTATGCCGAGCTCTACACCGCGTTCGGCGACGTGGTGCAGCAGGCCCGGCGGCAGCAGGTCGTCATCATGTCGCCGCACGTCCTGATGCTGGCGATCAGCACGATCCAGACCCTGATGCGCAACGCCAAGATGCGCGAGCAGGCGCACGAGATCCAGAAGGAGGTCGGCGCCCTGCTGCTGGACGTCAAGCGGCTCAGCGAGCGCGTCGGAAATCTGCGCCAGCATTTCGACCGCACCAGCAAGGACATCACCGAGATCGAGACCTCGATGCGCGGCATCGACCGGCATGCGGAGCGGATCGGTCAGGTGGAGCTGGGATCGCCCGCGGACGTAACGGCGAAGCTCCCGGGCGTTTGATCGCCCGCAGATATCGCAGATGTCGATGTCTCCCCGGCGGATTCGGGCTATCATCCGGGTCGAGCTTTTAGATGGACCGCCCATGCGCGCAGCCGTTGTCACGAAATTCGTTTGCGCCGCCGCCTTGTCGCTGGCGGTCTGTGCGCTGGCAGCGGGCGGGTCGTCGGCCCATTCGGTTCGTTGCGTCAGAAAATGCCCGCCGAAGTGGACGAACACCCATATGCACCAGCCGCATTATCGCAGGATACCGCATACGCCGCACGGCTATTGAGCCCCTTGAGGCTCACAGCGACCGCCGCGCCTTGAAGGCGGCGCTGAGCGTGCCTTCGTCGAGGTAGTCGAGTTCGCCGCCGACGGGGACGCCATGGGCGAGGCGGGTGACGTTCACGCCGGTCGCGGCCAGCGTGTCCATCAGGTAATGCGCCGTGGTCTGGCCCTCGACGGTGGCGTTCATGGCGAGGATCACCTCGTCGACGCCGGATTTCACACGGTCGATCAGGCCGGCGACATTGAGGCGCTCGGGCGTCACGCCGTCGAGCGCCGAGAGCGCGCCGCCCAGCACATGATACTTGCCGCGGAACACGCCGGCGCGCTCCAGCGCCCAGAGATCGGCGACGTCCTCGACGATGCACAGGATATGTGTGTCGCGGCGCGGATCGCGGCACAGCGAACAGGGGCTGGTGGTGTCGAGATTGCCGCAGATCTCGCAGGTCTTGATCGCCGCCGCCGCATCGCGCATGGCGCCCGCCAGCGGCTCGAGCAGCATCTCTCGCTTCTTCAGCAGCGTCAGCGCGGCGCGGCGGGCGGAGCGGGGCCCAAGCCCCGGCAGCTTGGCAAGCAGCTGGATCAGGCGCTCGATCTCGGGGCCGGCGGGAAGCGATGCCATTACGACTCGTCGTCCGGCATCGCCGCGGCGATGTCCTCATCCGCGAGGCGGCGGACTTCCTTGATCTCGGCGCCGGGGAAGCGGTCGAGCACGGCGCGGACCAGCGGTTCCTGGGTGACGCTTTCGAACTTGGCGGCGCGGGCGTCGCGCTTCTGCTCGGCCAGCGTCGGCGCCCCGCCGTCGCGGGCGATGGAGACCGACCAGCGGATGCCGGTCCAGTCCTTGAGCTTCTGCGACAGGTCGCCGGCGAGCGTGCGTGGCGCCTTGGCGGTGGGACGGAATTCGATCTTGCCGGGCTCGATATGGACGAGATGCATGTCGTTCTCGATATGCACTTTGAGCACCGGCGCACCGTTGGCCTGGGCGAGCGCGGCGATGTCTTCGAGGCTGCGCAGCTCCACCTGCGGCGTGGCGGCCATCGTCGGCTCTGGCGCGGGCTTGGCGCGGGCGGCCGGCGCGGCCGAGGTCATGGCGCGCGGAGAAGCGCCCTCTCCACCGCCTGCGGCGGGGGCCGGAGAGGTCCGTGCGGCGGGCGGATTGTCGAGCAGGTCGCGCACCAGCTTGTCGGTCGGCGGCAGGTCGGCGGCATAGGCGAGGCGGATCAGCGCCATTTCGCAGGCGGCGACCGGGCGCGTGGCGTCGCGGACCTCGATCAGGCCCTTGAGCAGCATCTGCCAGGCGCGGGTCAGCGACGGGACAGCGAGCTTGGCCGCCATTTCCGCAGCGCGTTTGGCCTCGCCCGAACCGCCGTCGAAGAAGCCTTGGGCGGCGGGCGCGACCTTGAGGCGGGTGAGGAAGTGGACGATCTCCAGCAGGTCCTGCATCACCGCCAGCGGATCGGCGCCATGATCGTAGAGGCCGTGCAGGTCGGACAGCGCCTCGGCAACCTTGCCGCCCATCACCTTCTCGAACAGGTCGAGCACGCGGCCGCGGTCGGCGAGGCCGAGCATGGCGCGGACGGCTTCGGCGGAAATCTCCCCCGCCCTCGCCATGGGCGATGGCCTGGTCGAGCAGCGAAAGCCCGTCGCGGGCCGAGCCTTCGGCAGCGCGGGCGATCAGGGCAAGCGCATCGCGGGCGATGGCAACGTTCTCCTTCTCGGAGATCGACGCGAGCAGGCCGACCAGCTCGCCGGTCTCGATCCGGCGCAGGTCGAAGCGCTGGCAGCGCGACAGGATGGTGACCGGGACCTTGCGGATCTCGGTCGTCGCGAAGATGAACTTCACATGCGGCGGCGGCTCTTCCAGCGTCTTGAGGATCGCGTTGAAGGCCGGTTTGGACAGCATGTGCACTTCGTCGAGGATGTAGACCTTGTAGCGGGCCGAGGCCGGAGCATAGCGCACGCTGTCGATGATCTGGCGCACCTCGTCGATGCCGTTGTTGGAGGCGGCGTCCATCTCCTGCACGTCGACATGCCGGCTTTCGGCGATGGCGACGCAGGGCTCGCAGACGCCGCAGGGATGGATGGTCGGTTCCTTGCGCGTGCCGTCGGGGCCGATGCAGTTGAGCGCCCGGGCGATGATGCGCGCCGTGGTGGTCTTGCCGACGCCGCGCACGCCGGTGAGCATGAAAGCATGCGCGATGCGGCCGGTGGCGAAGGCGTTGGACAGCGTCCGGACCAGCGCCTCCTGCCCGATCAGGCCGGTGAAGTCGGACGGGCGGTATTTGCGCGCCAGCACGCGATAGGGTGCGGCCTTCGGCGCGGCCGGCGCAAAGCCCAGGGATGGTTCGTCGTCGCTCATCGGACGACGATTATAGCAAGCTGCCCGCGCGCGAAAGCCAAGACATGCGCGCGTGCTATCGGTGAATATCTCCCGGACCGCGGCGGCCGCCCATCGATTTGTCGTGAGCGTGCCTTACATTTCGTTTGCGGGAAGATGGAAGCCGGCTGACCCGAGCCGGATTCGGTACGGCTGCTTCGTTCCCGACCTGACCGGGTTAGCGAGCGGCCCGTCCAACCGACTTCCGGACGGAGATATAAAGGGGGGCGGCAGCAATTGCGAGTCCGGAATGCCGGTACGGCGTTCGGGCCGCGAAAGCCTGTCGGCTCTCGCCAACCGGCCCTCACCGTTCCCGACCTGACCGGGTTAGCGAGCGGCCCGTCCAACCGACTTCCGGACGGGGATATAGGGCGGCCGGCCGAAAAATGCGAGTCGGATACCGCGCCCGGCGGTTTCGACTTTCGGCGGCGGCCCTTTACCATGCGCGTTCACAGCTATCGGGTGTTTCCATGATCCCTTTTACCGGCAATCCGCTCGACCGCGCGGGTATCAAGCGGACCGATGCAACGTGGCTGGCGGAGCGGCGTCGCGATGCGTCGTCCTTCATCCTGCCGATGTGGCGGCTGCAACCCTTCATCATCGGGCCCGAAAAGTCGCCGGCACCGGTGGAGCTGGGATTGCTCAAGCCCGGTCTCGCCGATTCGCTGGCTGCGCCGGACGCGCCCTGCGTCTTCCTGGGGCTGGAAGGCGACCACGCGATGTTCGCGCTCGACATCTCCGCGGCGCGCGATCCGGCGGGTGAGGGGCCGTTGGCGGGCCTAGGCCATTTCCGCGATGCCCGCGCCGCGGCGGCGACGCTGCCGCTGAAGGATGCCGCGATCATGGGCGAGGCCAAGGCGATGATCGACTGGCACAACCGGCACGGCTTCTGCGCCAATTGCGGCACGGTTTCGCACCTGACCGACGGCGGCTGGCGCCGCATCTGCGACAATTGCAAGGCGGAGCATTTCCCGCGCACCGATCCGGTGGTGATCATGCTGGCGGTGCATGACGGTGCCTGCCTGGTGGGCCGCAACAAGCGCTTTCCGGGCAATTTCTATTCGGCGCTCGCGGGTTTCATGGAGCCGGGCGAGACGATCGAGGAGGCGGTGCGCCGCGAGCTGATGGAGGAAGTGAACCTCAAGGTCGGCAAGGTGCACTACCATGCGACACAGCCCTGGCCGTTCCCCGCCTCGCTGATGATCGGCTGCCTCGCCGAGGCGGAGAGCCGCGACTTCCATCCCGACGGCGAGGAGATCGCCGACGCGATGTGGATCGACCGCGACAAGGCGCGGCGCCTGATCGCCGGCGAGCGCATGGCCGACATCTCGGTGCCGCCGGCCGTCGCCATCGCGCATCACCTGATCAAGGCGTTCGCCGAAGGCGCGATGTGACGACCGATCTGCTCGAGCTGCATGCGGCGACCGGCTGCGTGTACTCGCCCGAAGGTCGCATGATCCGGGTCAACAGCCCGGACGCGGTCCCGCCGCCGCGTATGCATCTGGCGGGCTGCGAGAGCGGCTGGATCGTGCGGTTCCGCGACGACGTGGACGATCGGGCGGCACGGGCGATCGAGGAACTCGTCCGGCGCGAACCGCCGCTGCGGCGTCCCGGCACCACGCCGCGCTTTGCCGAGGATTATCGCGCCTTGCTGGGCGTGGCGGAGCCCTTGAGTGCGCGCAACTACGGACCGGTCCATCTGCTGCCGCACGGCACGCGGGCAAGCAGCCGCATTGCCATCGTCCGCCACAACACGCCGGACGGCGACGCGCTGTGGACGGAGCTGGCGGCGGGCATGCCGCCCGGCCTGGCGGAGGCGGGATTCACCAGCGTCGACGATTTCTGGGCGCCGTGGTGCGCGGCGCTGGTGGAGGGCGAGATCGCCGCCATCGCCTTCGCCGCGCGGCTGGGCGGTCACGGTGCCGACATCGGCGTCTACACGCTGGCGCCGTACCGCGGCCGTGGGCTGGCGGCGGCGGTCACTGCGGCATGGAGCGCCCTGCCGGAGCTGCGCGAACGCACCCTGTTCTATTCGACCCATCGCGACAACCTGTCGTCGCAGCGCGTGATCGCGCGGCTGGGCCTGCCCTATCTCGGCGAAAGCATGCGGCTGTGAGCGCCGTCGTCCTCCGTCCCGCACGCGAAGATGAATTCGACGCGATCGCGGACGTCTGGATGCGCAGCCATGCGTCGACCGGGTTGGGCGACGCGACGGAGGCGCTGCGTGCCGAATTGCGGGCGCGGATTCCAGTCGAAATCGAAGCGGGTTGGCAGCTCTATGTCGCCGAGCTGGACGGCGCGGTCGCGGCGATGCTCGCCTTCCGCACCCGCGACACCTATCTCGACCAGATCTTCGTGGCTCCGGAGCATCAGGGCAAGGGCATCGGCAAGGCGTTATTGGCCTTCACGCGCCGGCACCTGCCGGACGAGATCCTGCTGCGCACCGCTGCCGCCAACACCGAGGCGATCGCCTGGTACGAGCGCGAGGGCTTCATGCGCGAGAACGAGGTGCTGCAGGAGGGCTGGAGCGGGCCGCGGGTGTATTACCGGTGGCGGCGCCAACCATAATTCTCCTTACTCCGGCATCTCGTCGCGGAATTTGTGGGCGGGGTAGATGCCCAGGATGGTCAGGCGCGAGGTAAAGAACGCCAGCTCCTCCATCGCGAATTTCACGCCCGGATCGTCGGGGTGGCCTTCGATGTCGGCGTAGAATTGCGTCGCGTTGAACGAGCCGCCGAGCTGGTAGCTTTCGAGCTTGGTCATGTTCACGCCGTTGGTGGCGAAGCCGCCCATCGCCTTGTAGAGCGCGGCAGGCACGTTGCGGACGCGGAAGACGAAGGTGGTGATGATCTTCCGCCCGTCATTGGGCGCGGCGTCGGGCGCCTTCGACATGATGAGGAAGCGGGTGTGGTTGTGGCTTTCGTCCTCGACATCCGCCTTGAGCACGTCGAGGCCGTAAAGCTCGCCGGCCATCTTCGAGGCGATCGCGGCCACGCTAAGGTCCTTGAGTTCGGCGACGTGCCGCGCCGAGCCGGCGGTGTCGTGCCAGTTCTCCGCCTTCAGCTTCATGTCGCGGATGATCTTGAGGCACTGCGCCAGCGCGGGACCCTGACTGTAGACGCTCTTCAGGCCGGCAAGCGTCGCGCCCTTGATGCCCAGGAGCTGGTGATGGATCGGCAGGAAATGCTCGCCCACGATGTGCAGGCCGGCGTCGGGCAGCAGGTGATGGATGTCCGCGATACGGCCCATCAGCGAGTTCTCCACCGGGATGATGCACAGGTCGGCCTCGCCGCGCTTCACCGCATCGACCGCGTGCTCGAAGGTCGGGCTCGGCACGTATCGGGCGTGCGGCAGCGCCTCGCGCGCGGCGAGATTGCCGTAGGCGCCCGGCTCGCCCTGGAAGGCGACCTTGTGGGCATTTCGAATGGCCGATCCGCTCATGACGATGCTTTCAAACGCAACACGTGACGCGCTTTTTCGAGATCGGCCGGAGTATCGACGCTGAGCGGCACGCTGTCCACGCGCGCCACCGCAATGCTCATACCCGCTTCCAGTGCACGGAGCTGTTCGAGCTTCTCGCGCCGCTCCAGCGGCGACGGCGGCAGCGCGACGAAGCGCGCCAGCGCGGCGCGGCTATAGGCATAAATGCCGATATGGAAATAGACCGGCCCTTCGCCATAGGGCGCACGGGCGCGCGTGAAATAAAGCGCGCGGCCGCGTCTTTCACTTTCGTCCCAGGCGACGACCGGCTTGGGGACGTTGGGATTGTCGGCATCGGCCGGATCCTCGATCGGCGCCGCCAGGGTCGCGATGTCGGCGCCGGAGCGCGCAAGCGTGTCGGCCACCGCACGAATCATCTCCGGATCGAGGCCGGGAAGATCGCCCTGGAGGTTGACCACGGTGTCGTAGGCCCCCTCGGGATCGACCTTTTCGAGCGCCTCGAAGATACGGTCCGAGCCGGACGGAAGCGCCGGCGAGGTCAGCACAGCGCGGCCGCCGGCGGCCTCGACCGCGCGGACGATTTCGGCCTCGGCAGCGGCGACGACCACGGGGCCGATCTCGGCCGCCACTGCCTGCTCCCAGACGCGCACGATCATCGGCTTGCCCGCGATGTCGGCCAGGGGCTTGCCGGGCAGGCGCGTGGATGCCATGCGGGCGGGGATAAGCACGATCGGATTCATCGAAACCCTTGAATTCCCTTGAATTCTGCGACGCTTCGCCGCAATGACGGTTCCCCGGCCATGGGTAATGTCGCCCGGCATTTCGGACGGCTAAGCGGAGCGGGCACCTTATGGATTCCTGGCAGTTCAACAAGATCGCCGGCGCCGTTCTGGGCACGCTGATCCTCGTGCTCGTCATCAAGTTTTCGACCGACGCGATCTTCGACGTCGAGAAGCCGGCCAAGGAGGCCTATCACGTCGAAGGCGTGGTGGAGACCGCATCGGCCGGCGGACCGGCGGCGGCGCCGGTTGAAGAGCCGATCCCCGATTGGGGCACCGTCCTTCCCACCGCCGACGTAGCAGGCGGCAAGGCGATCTCGGCGCGCTGCGAGCAATGCCACGACATCTCCAAGGGCGGACCGAACAAGATCGGCCCCGAGTTGTGGGACGTGATCGGCCGCCCGCGCGCGACCAATCCGGGCTTCTCCTATTCCAGCGCGATGGCGGCGGACCACAATCCGTGGACCTATGACAAGATCTTCAAGTTCGTCCACCAGCCGCAGACCTATGTGCCCGGCACCAAGATGAGCTTCGCGGGACTGCGCAGCGCCCAGGACCGCATCAACCTGATCGCCTTCCTGCGCACACAGGAAGACACGCCGGCCCCGATCCCCGCGCCCTCGCCCGCCAAGGCCGACGCATCGGCGGCGACACCGGCGACGCCGCCGAAGAAATAGCGGGCTCGCGCGGGCGAGCGCGCAATCTGGTAGCTTACGCGCATGAGCGCGCAATATCGTGGCGTGCGCGCATGAGCGCGCAACCCAATGTCCTTCTCCTGGTGCCGCCCGGCTGGGGCGGGCTGTGGCAACAGCCGCTGGCGAACGGCGGGCTCAACGTCTTCGCGCACGGCGTCGACACATATGAACCGGCGCAGATCGACTACGCGGTGAGCTTTCGCCCGCCGCCGGGCCTGCTCAAGACGCTGCCGCGGCTCAAGGCGGTGTTCTCGCTGGGCGCCGGCATCGACGGCTTCCTGCTCGATCCCGATTTTCCCAAACGGATTCCGCTGATCCGCTTCGTCGACGTCACGCTGTCGCGCGAGATGGCGCAGTTCGCCGTGCTGCACGTGCTGATGCAGCACCGCACGGTTCACTTCTTCGCCGCAGCGCAAGCCGAGAGCGCCTGGCGCCAGCGCATGCTGCCGCGGCCGACCGAACAGGCGCGGGTCGGCATTCTGGGCCTGGGCGAGATCGGCACGATGTGCGCCGAGCGGCTGCGCGATCTGGGCTTTCCCGTGACCGGCTGGAGCCGCTCGCGCAAGCACGTCGCGGGCGTGACCAGCTATGCCGGCGCCGGCGAACTCGACGCGTTCCTTGCGGCCTGCGATTTTTTGATCTGCGTGCTGCCGCTGACCGCCGAGACGCGTCACATCCTGAACGCGCAGACCTTCGCGAAGCTGCCCAAGGGCGCCTATGTCATCAATATCGCGCGCGGCGGGCATCTGAGCGAGGCGGACCTGATCGCGGCGCTGGATTCCGGTCACCTGTCGGGCGCGACGCTGGACGTGTTCGCGACCGAGCCGCTGCCCCCGACCAGCCCGATCTGGAAACATCCCGGGATCATCGCGACGCCGCACATCGCCGCGATCACCTCGCCGGCCGCCGCCGCCCGGGCCGTCATCGACGGCATCGCCGCGATGGAGCGCGGCGAAGCGCCGGACAACGTCGTGGACATGGACCGCGGATACTGATCGCTACAGCCGCTTGATCGTGCTCATCCCCTGGCGCCGTAACGCGCCTTGAGCAGGGAATAGAGCGCGCGCGCCGCGGTGGCTTCCGCGCCGGTGCGGCGGCCGGGCTTGGGGCGGTCGACCCAGGCGGCGATGTCGAGATGCACCCAGCTTTTCGCCTTCTCGACGAAGCGGTTGAGGAACAGCGCCGCGGTGATGGCGCCGGCATAGCCGTAACTGGGATTGTTGTTGAGGTCGGCGACGGTGGAATCGAGCGTCGATTCATAGCTGCGCCACAGCGGCAGGCGCCACATCGGATCGTTGGCCAGCGCGGCATGATGCATCAGGTCGGCGGCCAGCGCCTCGTCGTCGGTGAAGAAGGGCGGCAGTTCGAAGCCCGTGGCGGTGCGCGCCGCGCCGGTGAGCGTGGCGATGTCGATCAGCAGGTCCGGCGCCTCTGCATCAGCCTCGGTGAGCGCGTCGGCCAGCACGAGGCGGCCTTCGGCGTCGGTGTTGCCGATCTCGACGGTGAGGCCCTTGCGCGACGGGAACACGTCACTGGGGCGATAGGCGTTGCCGGATACCGAATTCTCGACCGCCGGGATCAGCACGCGCAGGCGCATGTCGAGCTTGGCCCTCATCACCATCGCGGCGATGCCGAGCACGGCGGCGGCGCCGCCCATGTCCTTCTTCATCGCACCCATGCCCGATGCCGGCTTGAGGTCGTAGCCGCCAGTATCGAAACAGACGCCCTTGCCCACCAGCGTCACCTTCGGCGCGCCGGCGCGCCCCCAGGTGAAGCCGGCAAGGCGCGGCGCGCGATCCGAGCCGCGGCCGACGGCATGGATGAGCGGATAATTGGCCGTGAGCAGCGCATCGCCCGTCACGACGCTGAATTTCGCGCCGTATTTCTTTGCGAGGTCGCGCACGGCGGCCGCAAGCTCCTCAGGTCCCATGTCGTTGGGCGGCGTGTTGATCAGGTCGCGCGCCAGGAAGACGCCGTCGGCGATGTTGCTCGCTTCCGCGCCATCGACGCCTTTGGGAACGACCAGCCTGGCGCCGTTCGGCTTGCCCTTCTTGTAGCGGGTGAACTGATAGGTACCGAGCGCCCAGGCGAGCGCGCCATTGGCGCCGCCGATCTCCTCCGGCACGTCGCCGAACACATAGGTGCCCGCGGGAAGCTGTTCGGAGAAGGCGGCGGCCGCAAGACTGTCGCCGCCCTTGCCCAAGCCCAGCACGGCGAAGGCGATCGCGCCCGCCGCATCCGGCACCAGGCGCAACTCGCCCGCTTTCGCCGCGAAGCCGGCGTTCTTGAGGAAAGCGGTGTCGCGCCTGTCGCGCCCGGCAAGGAAGGCCTCAAGGCCGGCGACAGTGACGGCATGAAGCGGCGTAGCATTGGCCGCCGGTCTGGCGAAGCTTGCGTGCATGGGTGCCTTCGGTGTCGAGCGGCCGCATGGATCGCGCAAATGCGCGATGCGCGCAAGGCGGGGCGGCGCTGCACCGATTTCCCCTCCCTTAAGGCGCGCAGATCGCCCAGAGTGGCGGCGCAGATCGCGAGGGCGCCATGAGTTACACATTGATCGTCGGCACCAAGGAATGGTCGAGCTGGAGCCTGCGCCCTTATCTGGCGCTGCGCGCGGCCGGGGCGCCGTTCGAGGAAGTGGTGGTGACGCTGCGCCGCCATCCGCTCACCGGCGACGAGATCAACCGCTATTCCAAGGCCGGACGCGTGCCGATCCTGAAGATCGCGGCGAACGGACGGGAGGTGACGGTTTGGGACAGCCTGGCGATCTGCGAGACGCTGGCCGAGCGCCATCCGGAAGCGCAGCTGTGGCCCTCCGATCCGTTCGTACGCGCCGAGGCGCGTTCCTATGCGGCGGAGATGCATTCGGGATTTCCCGACCTGCGCGACCAGCTCTCGATGGATTTCGTGCGGCGGCTGCCCCTGCCCGAACTGCGCGAGGCGACGCGGGCCCAGATCGCGCGCGTCATCGAGGCATGGTCGTCGGCGCTGGCGCGGTTTCCGGGCGGCTATCTGTTCGGCGGATTTTCGGTCGCCGACTGCATGTATGCGCCGGTGGTGTCGCGCTTCGTCACCTTCGGGGTCAAGATGCCGTCGGCGGTCGAGGCTTATTGCGAACGGATCATGGCGCTGCCGGCGATGCGCGACTGGGGTGCGGCGGCGCAGAAGGAGGTCGATGCGGGAATCGCGTAGTCGGACCCCTCGCGAAAAATCGCTACGCAATTTTTCGACCTCCCCTTTCAGGAGAGGTGCGCCCTACATTTTTCCGGCCTTGTTGTTCATCGGCAGTTTGCCGACATCGTGATAAAAGCGCATGGCGCCGGCATGCAGCGGTGCCGGGAGGGCGCGCACCGCGCTGTCGAGGCGGATCCACGCGCCGTGCATGGCATCGTCCAGCGCGGCACGGTTGCCGGGGTCGAACAGCGCGCGGGCAAGACCGTAGACCAGCCCGTCCGGCGCTTTCGCGTTGACGATCCACAATGCGCGGACGCTGACGGTCTGCACCGCCGGCATGCCGCGATAGGTCCCGGCCGGGATGACGTCGGGCACCAGCGCCGGCACGGACCTGACCAGCCTGTCGCGGCCCTTGCCGTCGATCGGCACCAGGCGGGCGATGCCGCGCGCGATGAGATCGCCGACCAGGCCGACGGGCCGGCCGCCGACGAAGAAGAAGGCGTCGAGCTGGCCGCGCTGCATCGCCTGCGCGTCGATGTCGGCGCCGTCGCGCCGCACCTTGAGCCGCCATTCGGGGATGCCATAGGCGGCGAGGATGACGTGCGCCGTCGCGCTGGTCCCTGAATTGTCGGCGCCGAGCGACACGCGCTTGCCTTTGAGATCGGCGACGCCGGCGATTTTCGCGCCGCGCGCGACGAGCAGATGAACGTCCTCCGGAAACAGGTCGGCGATGACGCGGATGTCGGATTGCACCGCGTGGAACGGCGCCTTGCCCGCGACGGCGGCGGCGACGACGTCGCCTTGGGCGAGGCCGGAATCCGCTTCGCCGGCGTTCACCGCCAGCACGTTCGCAACGGCGCCGGCGGAGGTGCGGGCGCTGATGATGAGGCCGGACGGGCCGCAGACATTGGTGCCTTCGCAGCGGTCGACGCCGGGCGGGTGGCTGATCAGCCCGGCGATGAGCTGGCCGAGCGGGAAATAGGTTCCGCCGGTCGAGCCGGTGAGGATCTGGAACGAGATGCGCTGGGAGAAAGCCTCGGCCGGACCGAGATTCGCCGCGACGAGCGCGAGGCCGAGGACCGGCAGGGCCAGTCCCGCGAGAAGCATCCAGGCGGCGCGGCGCAAGATCATCGCGGCCTATCAAACCCATCAATGCGTCAGGAATTGGACGCTTTCACCCGGCATTAACGATGGCGGGAACGGTGACGGACGCGCTGCCTCAAACGCACGGTTCGGTCCGTCGGAGACGGCGGTTACATCGTTATGACGCAATATACTTAAGGGTTTGTTGACCCCCTATCGCGCATCCTTCCCGGCCGAAAGCCCATGTCCGGAACGACCGGGAAAGAAGGAATTCGCATATGAACCGTCAACTCGTTCGGATCGCGGCGCTGGCGCTTTGCACCGGCGCGTTGGGCGGATGCGGCATGTTGGGCGGCGACGGCGGCAGCCCCACTGCGCCCCCGCCCGGCGAGCATGCCGACAATCTGGCGGGCATGGGGCCCGGCGTCGACGTGACGGGCGCGCTGGTCCAGGCGCAAGCGCTGCGCAGCAAGGGCGACCTCGAAGGTGCGACGCGGGTGCTGAGCCAGCTGATGCTGGCGGAGCCGGACGATGCGCGCGTGGTCGGCGAATACGGCAAGCTGCTGGTGCAGAAGGGCCGCTCCGACGACGCGGTGCAGTTCCTGAACCGCGCCATCGAACTGCAGCCGAGCGAGTGGAGCTACTATTCCGCGCTGGGCGTGGCCTACGACCAGAAGGGCGACCACCCCAGCGCCAAGACCGCCTATGAGCACGCGCTGGTGCTCAAGCCCGACGAGCCGGCGGTGCTCAACAATTTCGCGATGTCGCGCATGCTGGCCGGCGATACCGTCCAGGCACGCGCCCTGCTGACGCGGGCGCAGGCGAGCGGCTCGACCGATCCCAAGATCGCGCGCAATGTCGCGCTGCTCGACGGCATGACCGCCGGCACGGCACCGGCGCCGGCCAATCGCAGCGGCTTCCCTGTCGCGCCGCCGCCGACCCGCGCCGTCGCCAGCAACACGCTGCCGGTGCCCCCGGCGGCGCATGGCGCGCCGCAGCCGCTGACGCGTGGCGGCGCCCAGGTGGTGATGCAGGCCGTGCCGGTGGATCCGCTGGCCGGCCCGGTCGCCCCGCGCCATCCGGCGAAGTCCGACAAGCCTGCGCCACGGCAGGCCAGGAACGCTGCGCACGATCGCGCCGCGCACGACCGCCATGTCGCCGCGGCGGCACCGGCCAAGCCCGCCAAGCCGGCGAAGGATCATGTCCCCGCGCTGCGCATGACGGCGGACGCAAGCAAGCCGTAAGGCACCGCCGCCGGCACGGTTGCGAACGCCCTCAGGCACGCAGCTATACGATGCTGGAGCAGGCCGGCTGCGTCGCTGATTGCCGCGCGGTCCTCAGTGCGTGATGTGCATGATCTTCATGATCGCGGGACCCAGGATCACCACGAACAGGCAGGGCAGGAAGAACAGGATCATCGGCACGGTCAGCTTGGCCGGCAATGAGGCGGCACGGCGCTCGGCCTCCGCCATGCGCATCTCGCGGTTCTCCTGGGCGGCGACGCGCAGCGCCTGGCCCATCGGCGTGCCGTATTTCTCGGACTGGTTGAGGGCGGTGGCCACCGCCTTCACGCCGGCATGGCCGCAGCGCGCGGCGAGGTTCTCGAACGCCTGGCGGCGCTCCTGCAGATAGGACAGCTCGGCGGTGGTGAGGCCGAACTCCTCGGCCAGTTCGGAGGACTGGCTGCCGATCTCGGCGGCGACGCGCTGGAACGCGGCCTCGACCGACATGCCCGATTCGACGCAGATCAGCAGCAGGTCGAGCGCGTCGGGAAAGGCGCGCATGATCGATTGCTGGCGCCGCGAGATGACGTTGCTGAGATACAGATCGGGCAGGTAGAAGCCGAGCAGCGAGCAGAAGATCGCGACGATGACCTTGAAGAAGCCCGACCACTGGAAATGGGCGATGAGGAACAGATAGACCAGCGCGAGCACGAGGACGGCGAAGGGCATCACGAAGCGGAAGAACATGAAGGTGACGATCGGCCCCTGGCCGCGATAGCCGGCGCGGGCGAGCTTCTCGCGCGTGTCCTCGGATTCGAGCAGGTTGCCGAGCTTGAAGCGGTCGAGCGTCGACTTCATGTAGCCGGTGGGCGTGGAGCGCAGCGCGCCGCGCTTGGCGTTCAGCGCCGCCAGGTGCTTGGCGCGCAATTCCTCGCGCCGCTCCGACACCGCCTTGAGGCGCGCGCCCAGGCCGTCGCGGTTGGCCAGCGGCAGGCCCAGCGTCACGATGGTGGCGAAGGCGAAGATCGCGGCCCCCAGCGTCGCCAGGAAGGTCGGGTCGAACAGGATCTCGAAGATGCCGACGCTGAGCATGGCCGCGCTTTCAGGATTTGAAGTTGATCATCTTGCGCATCACGAAGATGCCGCACGACATCCAGAAGGCGCAGCCCGCGAGCAGCAGATTGCCGACATGCTCGGTGAACAGCAGGTCGATATAATCCGGCGTGGTCAGCCAGACGATGCCCATGACGCCCGGCGGCAGCGAGCCGATGATCATCGCCGAGGCCTTGGCCTCCGACGACATCGCCTTGATCTTGCCGACCAGGCGCTTGCGGTCGCGCAGCACGGTGGAGAGATTGCCGAGCGCCTCGGAGAGATTGCCGCCCGATTTCTGCTGGATGGTCATGACGATGCCGAAGAAGGCGACCTCGGGCGTCGGCATGCTCTCATACATCTTCTTGACGCCCTGCTCGAGCGTGACGCCGACTTTCAGGCCTTCGCACAGCCGGCCGAACTCCGCGCCGCAGGGTGCCGGCACCTCGCGCGCGACGATGCGCAGCGCCTCGTTGGTCGGCAGGCCGGAGCGGACCGAGCGCACGATGACGTCGATGGCGTTGGCGAACTCGTTGGTGAAGGCCTTCTCGCGGCGCGCCTTCAGGAAGCTCAGCACCCAGCGCGGCAGGCCCAGCCCGCCGGCGAAGGCCATCAGGACGGCGACGAGAAAGCCGTAGCCGAACAGCAGCGTGAGGAGCATGACCACCAGCGCGACCACGCCGGACACGATGTAGAAAGTGCGCGGCACGATGTCGAGGCCGGCCTGCTCCAGACGCTGGCGCATCGTGACCCTGGCCTTCTTCTCGGCCGACTTGTTCTCGATCTCCTTGAGCATCGCCTGGACGTTCTTGCGCTTGAGCGCGGCGTCCTGGGGCGTCTTGCCGCCCCGCACGGCGGCCTGGGGCCTGGCGATGGCATTGACGCGCTTGGAGGCGCCGCCGGCGCCGCCGGCGAAGACGAAATAGGCGCCGCCCAGCGCGAGAACCGTGAACATGACGGCGAAGACGAACAGCATCAGCGCCTCACACCTGCAGCGCGTCGAGCGCCTCGGCCAGTTCGCGCTCCATGTTGTAATAGCGGGCGCGCTCCCAGAAATTCGGCCGCACGATGCCGGTGCCGACATGCTTGCCCTTGAGGCGGCCGGTTTCGTCCTCGCCCATGATCTCGTAGTTCATCAGGTCCTGGGTGATGACGACCTCGCCCTCGGTGCCGACCACTTCGGTGATCTTGGTGATGCGGCGCGAGCCGTCGCGCAGGCGCTCGGCCTGCAGGATCACGTCGATCGAGCCGACGATCATCTCGCGGATGGTCTTGGTCGGAAGCTGGAAGCCGCCCATGGTGATCATGGATTCCAGGCGCGACATGGCCTCGCGCGGCGAGTTGGCGTGCAGCGTGCCCATCGAGCCGTCATGGCCGGTGTTCATCGCCTGCAAGAGGTCGAACGCCTCGGGCCCGCGCACCTCGCCGACGATGATGCGTTCGGGACGCATGCGCAGGCAGTTGCGGACCAGATCGCGCATGGTGATCTGGCCCTGCCCTTCCAGGTTCGGCGGGCGGGTTTCCAGGCGCACGACATGCGGCTGCTGCAGCTGGAGTTCGGCCGCGTCCTCGCAGGTGATGACGCGCTCGTCGGCCTCGATATAGGCGGTCATGCAGTTCAGCAGCGTGGTCTTGCCCGAGCCGGTGCCGCCGGAGATCAGGACGTTGGCGCGGCAGCGGCCGATCACCGAGAGGACGCGGGCGCCGGCCTGGCTGATCGAGCCGAACTTGACCAAGTCGTCGAGCGTCAGCTTGTCCTTCTTGAACTTGCGGATGGTGAGGGTCGGTCCGTCCAGCGCCAGCGGCGGCGCGATGACGTTGACGCGGGAGCCGTCGAGCAGGCGCGCGTCGCAGATCGGCGAGCTTTCGTCGACGCGGCGGCCGACCTGGCTGACGATGCGCTGGCAGATGTTCATCAGCTGGGCGTTGTCGCGGAAGCGGATATTGGTCAGCTGCACCTTGCCGGAGACTTCGATGAAGACCCGGTTGGCGCCGTTGACCATGATGTCGGAGATGTCGTCGCGCGCCAGCAGCGGCTCGAGCGGGCCGTAGCCCAGGACGTCGTTGCAGATGTCCTGGAGCAGGTGTTCCTGCTCCGCGATCGACATCACCACCGCCTTGATCGAGATGATCTCGTTGACGATGTCGCGGATTTCCTCGCGCGCCGAATCCGGATCGAGCTGCGCCAGCTGCGCCAGGTCGATGGTGTCGATCAGCGCCGAGAAGATCGTCGTCTTGATCTGGTAGTAATCTTCCGAGCGGCTGTCGGCGACGATGCGCGCCGGCTGCTTGGACGGCATCGGCGTGACCATCAGCGGCGCGCTGCGCGGCGCGGTCTGCGGCTCGGCCCTGGGCGGCAGGCCGGCGGCCGGCGGCAACCCCGCCGGCGGCGGCGCGGCGCGGCCGGGCGCGTCGGTGGAGGCGTTGCGCTTGCCGAACATCCCTTACGCTCTCTTCTTTCCCGTCAGGAAGGACAGAAACGGCGAAACCTTCTGGATCGGCTGCGGCACGCGGCCGGTGACGACTTCCGCCAGGGTGCGGATGCCCTGGGCGGTCGCCGATTTCGGCGCGACCTCGTTGATCATCTGGCCGTTATTGGCCGCCTGCCCGAACAGCGCCGGATCGAAATTCAGCACCAGCGCCGGATCGACGCCGATGGTCTCGGCGAAGTCCTTGGCCGGAATCTCCGGACGCTTGGCGACGCCGACCTGGTTGATGACGAGGCGCGGCGGCGTGTCGTTGGGACGGCCGGTGCGCAGCAGCTCGAACATGTTCTTGGCGTTGCGCAGGGCGGCGAGGTCGGGCGTTGCGACGATCACGATGTCGTCCGAGCCGATCAGCGTCGCCTTGATCCAGGGCGTCCACAGATGCGGCAGGTCGACGATCACGCAGGGCGTCGACTGGCGCACGGCGTCGAGGACGGATTCGAACGCGTCCGACGGCGAATCGTATTCGCGGTCGATCAGCGCCGACGTCGCGAAGATCGACAGGTGCTCGCCGCGCTTGACCAGCAGGCGGTCGAGCAGCACGTCGTCCAGGCGCTCGGGCGCCGACAGCGCGTCGGCGACCCCCTGGCTGGGCTCGTCGTTGAAATCGAGGCCGGCGGTGCCGAAGGGCAGGTCGAGATCGACCACGGTCGTGTTGATGCGCAGCTCCTCGGCGACGCACCAGGCCACATTGTGCGACAGCGTGGAGGAGCCGACGCCGCCGCGCGCGCCGACGAAGGTGACGATGCGGCCGATCGGCGCGGCATCCGGGTCCAGGTAGAGGCCGGAGATCACCTCGATCAGGTGCAGCGGATTGAGCGGCGCGACGAGATATTCCGAAGCGCCGCGGCGCATCAGCTCGCGGTAGAGCTCCACGTCGTTGACGCGGCCGACGACGATGACCTTGGTGGTCGGGTCGCAGACCTCGGCCAGCCGGTCGAGCTCTTCCAGGGCGGCCTGGCCGTTCAGGCGGGTCTCGACGATCAGGAGGTTGGGCGTGACCTGGCCGTGATAGTGGTCGACGGCCGCCTGGATGCCGCCGAGCTGCACGGTGACATGCGCCTTGGCCAAGCGGCGGTCCGATGCGGCGCGCTGCAGCGCGGTGCCGGTGTCGGGGAACTCGACGAAGGCGCCGATCGAGATGCGCGGCACGGGCCGCTCATGCGGCGCGGCGCCGAAGGCTTCGTCCTGGTCCGGTTTCGGGGTCATGACGATCCTATTTGGTTCCGACGTCGGACACGGCGCCGGACTGGTCGCTGGTCGTCTGTGCGCCGGTCGTCTTGCCGTTCCTATAGGCGTCGTAGACGACGGCGCGGCGGCTGGCATCGCCCGGGTCCATGTCGCGCGGCGCGACGAGGTCGCGCGGATCGGCCACCTGCGCGGCGATGTTGTGCTGCACGGCGCAGCCGAGATTGGGATTGACCTGGTTGTCGGCGGTGAAGGACAGATCGGTCGACCAGTCGCCGCAGGCGGCGGTGGTCGCCTCATAGCCGATATAGCCGATCTCGACCTTGCCGTCGGCCGACGCCTTGGTGCCGACCAGGATGCGGTCGCGTGCGACGCCGGCCGAGGCCAGGCGCTCGCCGAAATATTCGATGGCGGCGGATGCGTCCGCGCCCTGCGGGGCGGAGATCGAGATGGCACCGTTGCCGTGCTGGATATAGCCGGCGACGAAGGCGTCGAAGCGCTGGGCATCGTCGGGCATCAACCCGGCTTCCGGCGCCGAGAACGGCACCCTGAGCGTGTGATAGCTGGGCGCGACCTGGATCGGATGATTGACCATCGGGTCGTCGAACAGGTTGTCGGGACTGTTGGGCGCGGCGCAGCTTCCCGCGGCCAGCACCGCCAGCAGCGAGACGACGCGGAAGATGTCCTTGGTGTTGGGCGTCATGGCGGCCACCTATTGCACGATGAAGCCGACGGAGCCGGACGGGTTGGGCTTTGCCGCCCCGCCGCCACCTGGCTTGTCGTAGACTGCGTTGAGACGTCCGAGCAGGATGGTCTCCGGATCGGTCGGCGAGACGAAACCGTCGGTCGGCTGGGCGAGATTGGCGGCCGCGGTCGGCTCGACGAGATAGGCGCTGATGATGATCACCAGCTCGCTCTCGTTGTTCTGGTAGTCGCGGCTGCGGAACAGCGCGCCGAGGATCGGCATGTCCTTCACGCCCGGATAGGCCTGGATCACCTGCTTGGACGCGTGCTGCATCAGGCCGGCGATGGCGAAGCTGCCGCCGGACGGCAGCTCGACCGTGGTCTGGGCGCGGCGCACCGACAGCGCCGGGATCGTCAGGCCATTGGTCGGGGTGGAGCCCTGCAGCGTGAAGGAGCCGGTGTTGGTCAGCTCGCTGACCTCGGTGGAGACCTGCAGCGAGATGCGCCCGGCGCTCAGCACCACCGGCGTGAAGGACAGGCCGATGCCGAACTGCTTGAACTCGATCGAGACGTTGCCCTGCGTGTCGCGGCCCGCGGGGACGGGAAACTCGCCGCCGGCGAGGAACTTCGCGGTCTCGCCCGACACCGCGGTGAGGTTCGGTTCGGCCAGGGTATGGACCAGCCCGACCTGCTCCAGCGCATGGAGCGTGCCCTGGAGGTTGTTGGGCCCGCCGGTGCAGGCGGTGCCGCTGGCGACGGTGCAGACCTGGCCGGCCTGGACGCCCATCAGGTCGTTGAGCGCCTGGCCGACCAGTGCGAAAGTCGGCGACGACGAGGCGGCGATCGGAACGCCCGCGACGATGGCGGCGCTGGCGAGATCGACGCCGAACTGCTTGGCGATATTGCGCTGCATCTCGGCGACGCGGACCTTGATCATCACCTGCTCGCCGCCGGCGACGCGCAGCATGTTGACGACCTTGGCCGGATCGCCGGCGAAGCGCGCGGCAAGATCCTGGGCGCGCGCCGATTCCTGGGCGCTGCCGACCGTGCCGCTCAGCACGACGTTGTCGTTGAGCGCCGAGACCCGCACATTGGAGCCGGGCATGTTGTTGTGGATGATGCCCGACAGGTCGGTGGTGTCCTTCTCGACCCGGATGTCGATCGAGGCGAGCTGGTGTCCGGCGCCGTCGAAGAAGAACGCGTTGGTCTGGCCGGTCTTGAGCGCGAGCAGGAAGATGCGGCGCGGGGTGCGCACCACGGCGTCGACGATGTCGGGGCTGGAGACCAGCACGTCCCGCGCATCGGCATCGAGCTGGATGATCGCCGCCTTGTTCAGGGCCAGGGTGATGCGCTGCGTGACCGTGCCGCCCTTGGTGGCGATCGTGACGACGCGCGCGCCGCTGTCCGCCGTGCGGTCGGGCATGGCGCGGGCGCCGCCGGCCATGATGCCGAGCGCCGCGACGACGAGGCCAATCAACAGCCTGCGCATGACCTACTCTCTCCTTCCGGTGCCGCCGGCGGGGGTCACGCCGAAGCGGATGACCGTGACGCCGCTGCCGTTCGGCGAGTCGTCGGCATTGTTCTGGGAGGCGGCGACGGTCTTGTTGTCGCCGAGCGCGCGCAGGCTGAGCGTGAGAGGCCCGGCGGCCTGCGCCCTGGCCACGGTCTCCGCCTGCTGCGGCGTCACTTCGAGCGTCGCGGTCTTGGCCAGGACGACCTTCTGGTCCTTGTCCTGCTTGAAGGTCTGGTCCATCGCCAGCACGCGGACATTGGGAAGCACGACGCGCGCGAGGAATTTCTTGGGATTGTCCGAGATCTGCTGCGTCATCAGCAGGTCGACGCGGTCGTTGGGCAGGATGAAGCCGCCGGCGCCGGACTCGGTGGTAATCGGGATCGAGACCGCGCGCATGCCGGGCGACAGCGTCGCCGCCATGAAGCCCGCCGCATCCGAGTGGACGAACTTGGTGTTGCTGAGCGGCTCGCCCTGCACCATCGGCGCGCGCAGCACCGTGCCGGCCAGGGCGGCGTCGAGGCTCGGCGTCTCCTCGCGCGTGATGAAGGAGGAATCCACCGCCGCGCGCGGCCATTTCTGCCAATGCACCATGGTCGCGTTGAGCGAGGTGCCGGGCTGCAGCGCCTGGCTGGAGACGAGGACGTCGCTGGTCTCGATCGCGGGGCGCGGCGCGATCATGGCGGCCACGGGCGGCGTGCCGCCGCCCAGCAGGCCGCGCGCGAGGAACGCGGCGGCGCCGGCGGCGATCACCGCCAGACCGAGAATAAGCATGCGCGGCATGTTCATGAGAACAGGCTCCCTTTGGGCGTCATCCCACCACGTAACCCTTTAGAATTTGCTTAATGGAACGCTGCCCGGCCGCCCGACCGGGGGCGTTCCGCAACGCGATTGCTAGAGCGTTGACGCGATCTTGAAAATTTCCGTCTGCGGAAGAATCGCGAAGGCGCCCGCGGCAAGCGCCACGCCATAGGGGATGCCGGCCTTGGCGTCGTGCAGACGCCGGATCCAGGACTGGCCGTCCAGCACGGGCGGCAGAGGCAGGCGCCGCGCGGCCAGGATGGCGGCGGTGAGCACACCGCCCATGAGGGAGGCGACGAGCGCGTAGTCCAGCAGATTGACGAAACCGAACCACAGCACGATGCAGGCGAACAGCTTGGCGTCGCCGCCACCGATATAGCCCAGCGCAAACAGCGTGAAGCCGATGGCAAGGCCGACGCATCCGGCCAGGAGATGGCCGCCGATCGCGCCTGCGCTCATGCCGCTGGCGACGACGAACACTGCGAAGCACGCGATGAGCGCGAGCTGCAGGAAGTTCGGAATCGTGAAACTGGCCAGGTCCCAGCCGGCAGCCAGCGCGAGAAGCGCCGGCAGGACGATCAGGACGAGAAGCTCAGCCGCCATAGCCCTCTCGCTTCGGTGAAGCGCGAACGGCCGCTTCCCGAAGGGAGCGGCCGCACACCAGACATCCGCGAGTTGCGAACGCCTTTACTTGATGCTGCCCGACACTTTGGTGAACGTCGTGGACAGGTTCGTTCCGACCGCCGTGACGGCACCGATGACAACGACTGCGATGAGCGCGGCGATCAGGCCATATTCGATGGCCGTCGCGCCGGATTCGTCACGGACGAAGCGTGCAAAAAGGTTGTTCATGTAAGCCTCCACAAATGACACCCTAGGACGTCCGGCCAGCATCATTGCGAGAGACCAACTCGGACCTCCGCAAACATAGGCGCGGGCCGATTAACGGCAGCTTAAGCCTACAATTGGAATGAATTTTGCGTTGTGTCAGGCCAGCACAGAAGAGCCTGCCGGGACGTTCGCCCGCCTTGAGATTTGCGCCTTCTTCACCACGATGAGCGAAAGCGGGTGCAAATCGCGTGCTTGACGCACGGAACCTGCATGCAGCACGCCGTCGCACAATCAACCATTCCCTCATTCCTTTGCATTACCCATGCCGTATCTGCGCAGTGCGGGAATGGGCATGCCGAATATCCTTGGCGGATATCGATGGAGCGCAAGGCGCGCGATCGCGGCGGCCGCGGCCTGCGCCGCCGTCGCGGTCACCGCGTTCGCGCCGCAGGTGCTGAACGACGGCGACACGTTCCTGCACATCGCCGCGGGACGACGCATGCTCGCCGATCACGCGGTCCTGTTCGCCGATCCGTTTTCCTACACCTTCGGCGGCGCACCCTGGGAAGCACATGAATGGCTCGCCGAGGTCGTCATGGCGCTCTGCTATGCCGGCGGCGGCTGGAGCGGGCTCATGGCGCTGTTCGCCTGCGCGGCGGGGCTGACGGCGGCCATCTTGAGTCGTGCGCTCGGGCGCTTCCTCGCACCATCGGTGCAGGCGGCGGCGACCTTGCTGGCGATGGCGTGCATGACGGGGAGCCTGCTGGCGCGGCCGCATCTGCTGGCGCTGCCGCTGCTGGCGGTATGGACTGCGGAGCTGGTCGCAGCGCGCGCCGACAGCCGCGTACCGTCGCTCTGGCTGCTGCCGCTGATGAGCCTTTGGGTCAACATCCATGCGAGTTTCCTGCTCGGCTTCGCCGTCGCCGCAGGGCTGGCGCTGGAGGCGCTGTGGCAGGACCGCGCGGCTTGGCGCCGCCTCCTGCGCGACTGGGGCCTGTTCGGGCTGGGCGCGCTGGCGGCGGCCGCGATCAATCCACATTTCCTCGAAGGCGTGATCTTCCCGTTCACCCTGATGGGCACGCCCGGCCTGGCGCATGTCGGCGAGTGGCAGGCCACGACGGTCTCGCTGCTGCAGCCCGTCATCCCCGCCGCCGCCGCGACCATCTATATCCTGGTGACGCGGCGGGTGAAGATTTCGCTCGTGCGGATGGCGATGCTGGCGATCCTTCTCTTCATGGCGATCGCACATGCCAGGCACCAGATCGTGCTTGCGGTCGTAGCCCCGCTGTTGCTCGCCGAGCCCTTGGGCAAGGCCTTGCACGACACGCGCGCCCGGCGGGGAAACTGGTTCGTGCTGGGCGCCGTCTCGTCGGCCGCCGCGATCCTGCTCGTCGCGTTGCGCCTCGCACTGCCGCTGACGCGCGGCGACGCGGCGGCGGCACCGATGACGGCGCTGGCGCATGTGCCGGCGGCGCTGCGCACCCAGCCGGTGCTGAACGACTACAGCTTCGGCGGCTATCTGATCTTCGCCGGCGTGCGACCGTTCATCGATTCCCGGGCGGAGCTTTACGGCGAGGCGGGGCTGGAGCGCTACGCGGCGCTGATCGAGCCGGACGGCGCGGCGCTCGACGCCGAGCTGCGCCGCCGCGACATCCGCTGGTCGATCCTCAGTCCCGGTTCGCCGATCGTGGCCGAGCTCGATGCACGTCCCGGCTGGCGCAGGCTGTACGGCGACCGCTACGCCGTCGTCCAGTTTCGGGACAATCCCGCGCGGTGATCGCGCCGGCCGGTTAAGCCCTCCTTTACGGCGCCCGCGCTAGGCTTGAGCCATAAATAACAGGTGGGTTCCATGCGCCGCACTCCCGTCGCCGCTCTGGCTTTCGTTCTGTTCGCGACGTCCGCGCTCGGCGCCGGCGGCGTGGCCGTTCCGATGGACGAAGTGCGCACCGTCACCTTCGGCCGCGCGGTCGCGACGGTCTATGTCGGCAATCCGATGATCGCCGATGTGAACATCATCGATTCGCGCCATGCTTTCATTCTGGGCAAGTCGTTCGGCAAGACCAACATCGTGGCCCTGGACGCAACCGGGCACCAGGTTTCCAATACGGTGGTGAGCGTGTCGGCCGGCAATGGCGGCGTGGTGACGCTGACCAAGGGCACGGCGCAGACCACCCTGGCCTGCTCGGGCCAGCGCTGCCAGCCCGCACCGCTTCCCGGCGAGGCGCATTACAGCGACGTGATGGGCGACCTCCAGAAGCACATCGACATGGGCAGCAAGGGCACCCAGCAGTAGCGCCGCGCCTTCGCGCCGGCCTCTCCCGCCCTATTCTCAGTGCAAGATCGGATAGACGACCTGCATGCCAAAGCTCTCGGGCATTTTCTCGTCGTCGATGCCATAGCTCTTCGGCAGCGCGCCCTGCGGCATGTAGAAGGTGCCGAAGATCACGTCGAACAGCGAGAACGTGCCGGCGAAGTTCACGCCGACCTTCTCGCGCGCGTGGTGCCAGCGATGGAAAACCGGTCCGGCGAAGACGTATTTGAACGGCCCCAGCGTCCAGTCGAGATTGGCGTGCACCCAGCCGGACGTCAGCGTGTTGAACGGACCCATGATCAGGAAGATGTCCGAGGTAAAGCCCATCAGCAGCGCGCAGACATCGATCGCCACCGTCCCCAGGATCAGGTTGACCGGATGGAAGCGCGCGCCCGAGATCCATTCGAGGTCCTCGGAGGAATGGTGCACGGCGTGGTATTTCCACAGCCAGCCGGAATGGAAGGCGCGGTGGGTCCAGTACAGGCAGAACTCGCTCAGGATCACATAGAGGCCGAGCTGCCACCAGAACGGCAGGCGCGACAGCGGGCCGTGACCGTGGTCGAAGAAGCCGACCAATCCGCCGGCCGAGTCGATGCCGATCAAATAAACCGCGACGAGCACGGCGAAGCCGATGCGGGCATAGCGGGTAAATACCGGTACAATGAACCAGTAGCACAGATCGGTCACCAGGCCGCGCTTCTGCCACCACGGCTTGCCCGCGTTGCAGGGCGCGTACCAGGTAAGGGCCGCGAAGCCCACCGCCATCACTGCCAGATAAGGCAGCAGATGGAGGATCGTCTGGGCGAGACCGGCAATCACATCAAGCGCAACGGCGCCAACCATGAAGGACCTCTGGTGGAACTGGGGCCAAGTCTAGGGTCGCGATGCTTTCGCGAAGGTTTCCGGCCGGCGCGCTACTGCGACACATGCAGATTGGTGATCTGCTGGCCGATCTGGTTGAGCGTGGTGATGATCGCATTGGACGTCGTCAGATCGAAATATTTGCTTGTATCCGTGGCGCAGTTCCGCAGCACGGTCGAGTTGCCCTGAGTTCCGCCGAGATCGACGAAGACGGTGTAGATGACGATGCCGGCGGCCTTGGCGTTGGTGCACGCCAGCGCCATGCGGGCGTCAGTCGTAGAACTCTGGTTAAGCCCATCGCCGCCGAAGCGGTCCTGCGTGTTCAGGCCGTCGCTGACCAGGATGATGAACTGGCTGGTGTTGGGCGGCAGGGTCGGCGCGTTCAGCGGATCGCCGCCGGTGAACGCCTGCCAGCCCCAGGCCAGGCCGATCGTCTGGTTGGTCGAGCCGTTGGGCTGCATGGCGTCGATCTGGGAACCGAGCGTGGCCCAGTCATACCCCATGGCGCCCAGCACGCTGCTGACGCAGCTCTGGCTGTTCTCCGCAGGGAAGTTCGTCGCCGTGCCGGTCGGCGCGGTAATGCTGACGTCGTTGCTCTGCTGGCGGTCCATGATGCAGCCGGTCCAGGTCGTGTGGTCGTTGGCGTGCCAAGTGTGATTGTAGGGCGCGGCGCCGGTTGCGGTGACGGTGGTGTCGCTCTTGGTCTCGGTAAGCGTGCGGGTCCAGGAGCAGGCCTTGTTCGGATTCTGCCCCGTGCAGGATTTGCTGCCGTCCTGGGTGTTGGACGTGGTGTAGGTCGTGGTCGGTGTCGGGCCGCTATCGCCGGTGTAGCCGTTCGTGGTGACGCTGGTGGGATTGCCGACCGACGGATTGCCCGTGGTCTTGGGATAGCCCGACTGATCGGCGCAGGTGGTCGGGCCGCTGCCGGTCTGGCGGCAGGTCTGCTTGTCCTGCATGGGCGTGGTGGTGATCTGCGTCGTGGTCTTGGTCTTGGTCGGCACGCTGTCGTAGCAGCCGTTGTAATAGTGGCCGCCCTGACCGGTGCTGGCGTTGGTGGCATGAACGCTGGGGCAGATCAGGCCGCTGGTCGGAATGGTGGAGACGCAATCGCTGCCCCAGCCGCTGCCGGTGCAGTTCGGATCGTTCGCCGCGCTGGGGGCACAGGCATAGCCGCTGCCGTTCCAGCTATAGGGACAGTTCGAACCGGGACCGACGCTGCTCGACGGCGTGCTGCTCGGCGGCGCCGCGTCCCAGTCGGTCCAGTCGATCCAGGTGGCGCCGGCATTCGAGGTGCCGACATTGACCGTCTTGGAGAAGGGTATGATCGCGACCTGCACGTCGCCGGGATTTGCCGCGGCGCCCTGCAGCATGGTCAGCAATTGGTGCGTGGCCGTCTTTAGCGCGACGATCTTGCTATTCGAGGGCGCATTCGGACAGGGGGAGCCGGCATTCGGGTTGCTGTCGGTCTGGCACATCGATCCGGTGTTGTCGAGCACGAGACTGACCCACAGCTTGGTCTGGCCCCACACCACCGTGGAGGACGCCGTGACGTCGACGGTGTGGATGCCGGCGACGCCCATCAGGGTCGTCGGCATCGGAACGGAAGTCGAGGCCGTGACCGTCGTGCTGGACTTATAGGCGGTGACCGCGACCGGCGTGCCATAGCTGGAATCGACGGTGTAGTTGGCGTTGAAATAGGCCTGCGCCGCCGCGCTGGCGTCCGAATTGGCGGGAATGGCATTGTTGCTAGCCACCGCGAGCGACGCCGCATCGAGCGCCTCGGTGAGATTGGTCTTCACGATCATGGCGCGCGACAAATCCAGGCCCGCGCCCGCCGCGATGGTAATGGGGATGAGCGAGAGCGCGAACAGCATCGCGACATTGGCATCGCTGTTGCGGAGCAACGCGCGGACGCGTTTCAATGCAAGACGAAGACGGATGCCGATATGCATTGCGGATGGAGTCCCGGCGGGATGACAGCGGGCGCATCATCCACCAGGAAGCGCGACAATGCCGTTCCTATCTCGGAGCGTGGTTAGGCCTTCGTTAGCGATGTGCGCATCATTCCAGTCGAAATAAACGAAGCTTAGCAAAGCATGAAGACCGCCCTTGGCTCGTAACCATTCGAGCGGGACTGGACGGGTTGGGTTAAGCGTTTGTTGAACACGTTGCGGGCTTATCCTTCGCATCGGCAGCGCCCCGCCTTAAGAGTTGCCAGGGGAAGAGGCTTAAGCCGGCGACGTCGCAATGAGCATCCGTTCCATCGGCGCAGCATTGCGCGGACGCCTGGCGGCGACCGCGGCGCGGATGCGCGCCGACAGCCGCAAGGCGTCCGCCATGATCGAATTCGCGATGATCGCGCCGGTGTTCTTCCTGTTGCTGATGGGGATCATCGAGAACGGGGTGATCTTCTTCGCCGGCTCGACCCTGCAATACGCCACCGACAATGCCGCGCGCTATGTGCGCACCGGCCAGGCGCAAGCCATGAACCCGCCGATGACAGAGGCGGACTTCCGCAACCGCATCTGCGCCGATGCTGCGCCGCTCGTCACCTGCGACGGCAACCTGCAGGTCGACATGAACGCGTACACCGGCGGCTATACCGGCAACAGCTTCAGCAACCCGATCCTGCCGGACGGCACGCTCAATCCCGAGCACAACATCAACCCGGGGACCGCCTGCAACGTCGTGCTGCTGCGCGTGTTCTACAAATGGCACGTGATCACGCCGGTGCTCTCGCAGTTCCTGACCAATATGGGCGGAGGCTATCACCTGGTCACCGCGACGGCGGCGTTCCGCAACGAGCCGTTCACCTCGGCGGTGGCGGGATGCTGAGCCGGCTCCGCCGCTTCGTCCGCGCCACGGACGGCTTGGCCGCGATCGAGTTCGCGATGGTCGCGCCGATCATGGTCACGATGTTCCTGGGCGGCATCGAGCTCACCGATGCGCTCGCCTGCAAGCAGAAGGTGACCGGCCTGGCGAGCACGGCCGCCGATCTCATCGCCCAGGAGAAGACGGTCGCGACGGCGGACATGTCGAACGTGTTCGCGGCGGTGAACTCGATCATCTATCCCTATCCGACGGCGAACGTCAAAATCACCATCAGCAGCCTGGTCGACAACGGATCGGGCGGCGGCAAGGTCGTGTGGAGCTGCGCGCAGAACGCCACGGCCCGCAGCGTCAACAGCAACGTCGCCGTGCCGGCCGGCGTGATCATAAGCGGCAGCAGCGTCATCCTGGCGGAGGTGACCTATCCCTACAACTCGGCGGTGGGGAAATTCCTGGTCGGGACGACCAACATGACCTCGACGTTCTATTCGCGTCCGCGGCGCAGCGCGACGATCACCGGCCCCGCTTCCTGTCCCTAATCCTTCTTGCGGCTTTCGCGCAGGCGCATCAGGCCTTCCTGCACGACGCTCGCCACCAGCTTGCCCTCGCGGGTGAAGAGCGAGCCGCGGTTGAAGCCGCGGGCGCCGGACGAGCTTGGCGAATCCTGCGCATAGAGCAGCCATTCGTCCATCTTGAAGGGATGGTGGAACCACATGGCATGGTCGAGGCTCGCCATCTGGATCGGCGAGTTCCACGAGCGGCCATGCGGCAGCAGGGCGGTGTCGAGCAACGACATGTCGGAGGCATAGGCCATGACCGATTGCTGCACGATCACGTCGTCCGGCACCGGACCGGTGGCGCGGATCCAGACATTGTCGAACGGCGCACGCGGCGCGCGGTCCAGCCAGTTGTCGAGGACGACCGGGCGCATCTCGATCGGGCGCGGCCGGCTCATCCAGGCCTTCTGCTCCTCCGGCATCTTGTCCATCCACTGCTTGCGCGCCTCGTGCTCGTCGACGAGCTGTTCGGGGCCGGGCACGTTCGGCATGTCGAACTGGTGCTCCAGGCCCTTCTCCGGCACCTGGAAGGAGGCGGACATGTTGAAGATCTGCTTGCCGTGCTGGATGGCGACGACACGGCGGGAGGTGAAGCTGGCGCCGTCGCGGGCACGGTCGACCTCGTAGAGGATCGGGACCTTGGGATCGCCGCCGCGCAGGAAATAGGCATGGAAGGAATGGCAGACGCGGCCGTCCACCGTGCGGCTGGCGGCGACCAGCGCCTGGCCCAGCACCTGGCCGCCGAACACCCGCTGCATGCGGTCTTCGGGGCTCTGGCCGCGGAAGATGTTCTCCTCGATCTTTTCCAGGTCGAGCAGGTCCATGACTTCTTCGATCGGCGTCTTGGCTGGCGTGGGCGTCTCGGTCATGGCGCTCCCATAAGGCCGGCTGCTGCACCGCGCAAGACGGCAGCGGGAACCCGAGGGAACGGGAATTTCTTTGCCCTCCTCCTTCAATCCGTCATAAAACCTTGCCACTTCCTGCACGCGGCGAATCTCAAGGGGTACAACGAGGCCCGATGGCGAATCTACTTCTGGAAAAGGCTGCGCATCAGAAACCGGCGACCACCAAAAGGGGGGCGCTGGAGCGCCTTTTTACCCTTATGTTTCAAGGGTTTGTCTATAACCAGATCTGGGAAGACCCGGTCGTCGACCTGGCGGCCCTGGCACTCAAGCCCGAGCACCGGCTGATCACCATCGCCTCGGGCGGCTGCAACGTCCTGAATTATCTGGGCGCCAATCCGGCGCAGATCGTCGCCGTCGACCTCAATCCCAACCACATCGCGCTGACCAAGCTGAAGCTGGCGGCGCTCGAATATCTACCCAATTACGACGCCTTCTTCCGCTTCTTCGGCCAGGCCAACGACAAGGCCAACCGCCCCGCCTACGACAAATACCTCCGAAAGAAGCTGGACGAGGAGACGCGGGAATATTGGGAGAAGAAACGGCCGCTGCGCGGCAAGCGCATCAACATGTTCGGCAAGAATCTCTATCGCTACGGCCTGCTCGGCCGTTTCATCGGCATCCTGCACGCGGTGGCCAAGCTGCACGGCAAGAAGCTCGAGCCGATCCTGTCGGCGCGGACGCCGGAAGAGCAGCGCCGGCTGTTCGAGCGCGATATCGCGCCGCTGTTCGAATTCAAGTCGATCAAGCTGCTCTCCAGGAGCCCGGTGTCGCTGTACGCGCTGGGCATCCCGCCGGCGCAGTATGACGAGCTTGTAGCCGCCGGCGATCCCATCGCGGTGCTGCGCGAGCGCGTCGAGCGGCTGGCGTGCGACTTCCCGATCCACGAGAACTATTTCGCCTGGCAGGCGTTCGGCCGCGGCTACGACCTGGAGCACAAGGAGGCGGTGCCCGACTACCTGCGGCAGGACATCTACGAGGTCATCCGTACACGGACGGACAAGGTCGAGGTGCATCACGCCTCGCTGACCGACTTCCTGCTGGCACAGGCGCCGAACTCGCTGCACCGCTATGTGCTGCTCGACGCGCAGGACTGGATGAACAACGACCAGATCACCGCGCTGTGGCGCGAGATCGATCGCACCGCGCATGCGCGGGATGCGCGGGTGATCTTCCGCACCGCCGGACCCGAATCGCCGCTGCCGCGCAAGCTGCCGCCGGACGTGCTGGCGCCCTGGACGTATCTGGAGCCGGAGAGCAAGGCCTGGCATGCGAGGGACCGCTCCTCGATCTATGGCGGCTTCCACGTCTACGCCCGCCGGCCGCTGTCCTGAACCATGACCGAGCACGCCGCGCTGATGGACGACGTCTATCGCTACCAGCGCTATATCTATGATTTTACGCGAAAATATTACCTGTTCGGGCGCGACAGGCTGATCCGCGAGCTGAAGCCCGGGCCCGGCGCACGGATCATCGAGGTCGGCTGCGGCACGGCCCGCAACCTGATCGCGATCGCGCACGCCTATCCCGATGCGCACCTGTTCGGGCTGGATGCATCGGCGGAGATGCTCCGCACCGCCGCGAAAGCCGTCGAACGGGCGGGGCTGACCGGACGGATCAAGCTGGTCCAGGCCTATGCCGAGGACCTGTCACCTGCCCTGTTCGGCGAGACGGCGCCGTTCGACGATATCGTCTTCTCCTACTCGCTTTCCATGATACCCGATTGGAAACAGGCGCTTAGGTCGGCAAAGACGGCACTGGCGCCGGACGGGCGAATTCATGCCGTCGATTTCGGCGACCTGAAGGGCCTGGGGCGGATCGCCGAGCACGTGCTGCGGGGATGGCTGGCGCTGTTTCATGTCGCCCCGCGCGAAGAACTGCTGGCCGCGATCGAAGCCGGTTGCCGGCAGGGTGCGGCGGGGCGGCTGACGCTACTGGCGGGACGCTATGCCTTCATATGGGTCATCCGCCAGCACGACCAGCTCCTGGCGATCTGATTTTGGCCTCCTGGGCGACGCTTTGAGCGACTTCCGGCCTGTTGCAGGGCGGTCACAGACCGGGCGCAAATATACCGCCCGGCGACGAAATAACACCGATTCCAGAAGCATATAGGGGAGACATTGGCGTTGATCGTCGTTATAGAGAGCGTTGTCGTCCGGACGCTAGGTGGGGGGGTCCCTGCCCGTCGGTATTTGAAGCGAGGGTAGAAAATGAAACTTCGTTCTATTGTGCTTGCCGGCGTTGCCGCCGCGGCACTCAGTGTTGGACCCGCTATGGCCAACGATACCCAGGGTTGGTATCTGGGTCTTGGTGTCGGGTACGACCACATGGATCCGATCAAGGCCGTCACGGCACCGCCCTTGTCGGCTCATTCCGATCTCGGTCAGAGCGATACGGTGCTGGTCACCGGCAGCTTCGGCTACAAATGGGCCAGCGGCCTTCGCCTCGAATTCGAAGCCGGCTACGACTCGCACGATCAGCATGCACACAACGCGCCCTTCGCCGGCACGTTGGATGGCAACAACCAGCTCAAATCCGCGCTGGTCAACTTCATCTACGACTGGAATCTTGGCGACCGCTGGAGCCTGTCGCTCGGCGGCGGCTTCGGCGCCGGTGCGCTCGACATGTCGGTCAAGGATTCGCTCTTCCCGGGGCTCAAGGTCCTGCGCGGCCAGCACACCGAGTTCATGTGGCAGGGCATCGCCGGCCTGAACTACGAGATCGATCCGGACGTGGAGCTCTTCCTCGACTACCGCTATCGCTCGGCGGAAGTCGATCACGGCTATGCTTCGGACTTCGTCGCCCTGGATCCGATCCACATCTCGCAGGCGCAGGAACACGTCGCGATGGTGGGCATCCGTTGGTACGTAGAGGAAGCCCCGCCGCCGCCGCCTCCCCCGCCGCCGCCGCCCCCCGCCGCCTCCCCCGCCGCCGCCGCCTCCGCCGGTCAAGACGTTCATCGTCTTCTTCGACTTCGACAAGTCGAACCTCACCGAGAAGGCGCAGGAAGTCGTGGCCGAGGCCGTACGCACGGCGAAGGCCAATGGGTTCGTCAAGGTGCTGGTCACCGGCCACACCGATACGGTCGGCTCGGACAGCTACAACCAGGCGCTGTCGATCCGCCGCGCCGAGTCGGTCAAGGACGAGATGGTCCGCGAAGGTCTGGACGGCGGTGGCATCGAGATCGTGGGCAAGTCCTTCCACGATCCGCTGGTCCCGACCGGTCCGGGCGTGCGCGAACCTCAGAACCGCCGCGCAGTCATCGACCTCGGCGGCTGAGTCCAGCGCTCAAGGAATACGGAAAGGGCGGGTCGCAAGACCCGCCCTTTTTGTTTGTGGCGGCTGGACGGACGGAGAATCGCGAGCGAATGCGAACGGATTACGGGAGGGAGACGGTGCAAGACGTGTGCATCGCCTCCCTCCCGTAAAATCGCTTTGCGATTTTTCGACCTCCCTCTTCGAGGGAGGTATGCCTGGCTGCTATTGCGCGAATTTCAGCGTGATCACGCCGACGCCGGCGGCGATGTTGAGGCCGGTATTGCCCTGCACGCTGATGGGCTGAAGCGCGATCGACTTGTCGAGGCCGCCGATCAGGACATTGGCGCCGAGCCCCACGCCGAAGGTCGCGCCCGCCGTCGCACCGGCATAGTCGCCTTCCAGCGAGCCGGGACGCATGTCGGATGTCGGCGCGACGACGCCCCAGACCAGCACGGCCGAGTCGGCGAAGCCGATATCGACGCCGTATTTCGAGAACGTCCCGGTGTAGTGCTCGCCCTCGCCGCTGTTGGGCGCGTAGGTGCATTTGAGCTCCTTGGACGAGCCGAAGATGAAGCCGAAGCCGCTGGAGACGTTGCAGGTCAGGCTTCCGATCTTCACGCCGGCCGACGCCGGCGGCACATTGGTCGCCACCACCGTTTCCTCCGGCGGATCGTCGGGCTGGGGCGGACGCGGCAGCGGCGTGACCAGCGGCAGGGCCTGCACGCCCTTGAGCGTCACGTCGACCTTGACGCCGCACATCTCGACCGGCGTCTCGGTATCGGCGACCTGCACGCCGGCGACGAAATCCTTCAGCTCCGGCTTGGCAGGCCCGTTGGCCGCAGCCAGGACCAGGTCCGCGGATCTGCAGAAATTCTGCGCGTCGTGGACGCGGCGCAATTCCGCCTTCGACGCCATGTCGGTCTTGAACAGGTTATAGGCCGCATCGCCGCGGGCGCCGCCCTGGATGCGCTTGAACATCGCCAGCAGGAGCTTGTCGCTCTTCAGAAGCTCGCCGCCGAAGGAGCGGCGATAGGCGTTGAAGGCCTCGCGCGTCGCGTCGCCGCAGGTCAGCGCGGCATCGACCAGCTGCTGGTCGACCACGGTGGTCTGGATCGCGGCAACTTCGGCAGGCTGGGCGCAGCGCAGGCTCGGCCGCCGCGCTGCCTGTGCATCTCCCAGTGAAATGGCGGCGATTGCGGCAAGGCAAACACCCGCCTTCCATGCGTTTTCCCATGTTTTCTCGGCTCATTGTGTGGCTGCTGGCGGCACAATAGCATCGGGTTTTCGGGGCTGCTAATCCCCTTCTCGAAGGTTCCCCGTGGCCAGCAAGGCGCCCAAGCCAGCCGTCGACCTGAAGGACGAGAAGGTCCATTGGGATTTTCGCGACGCGATGTCCTATGGCGACTATCTGGGGCTGAAATCGCTGCTCGCCTGCCAGAATCCGCTCTCCGGCGCGCATGACGAAACGCTGTTCATCGTCATCCACCAGTCGAGCGAATTGTGGATCAAGCTCTGCCTGCACGAGATCACCGCGGCGATCGCGCAAATCCGCGCCGGCGACCTGGGACCGGCATTCAAGATGATGGCCCGCGTCGCACGGGTGCAGGCGCAGCTCATCCAGTCCTGGGATATCCTCTCGACGATGACCCCGTTCGACTATGCGGGCTTTCGCGGCGCGCTGGGCAGATCGTCGGGCTTCCAGTCGTACCAGTACCGCATGCTCGAATTCCGGCTGGGCAACAAGAACGCCGCCACCGCGCGGGTGTTCGAATCGGACAAGGACATCGCGGCCCAGGTCCATGCGGCCCTGCACGAGCCGAGCCTGTATGACGAGGCGCTGGCGCTGCTGGCGCGGCGCGGCCTGGCGATCCCGAAGAACAAGCTGAAGCGCGACTTCTCGCAGCCCTATACCGCCGATCGTCGCGTGACGACGGCATGGCGCGCGGTTTATCGCGATGCGCAGACCCATTGGGACCTCTATGAACTGGCCGAGAAGCTGGTCGACCTGGAATATCGCTTCCACCTCTGGCGCTTCAGCCATATGAAGACGGTCGAACGCATCATCGGCAACAAGATGGGCACCGGCGGCACCTCGGGCGTGAACTATCTGAAGAAGGCGCTGGAACTCACCTTCTATCCCGAGCTCTGGGAAGTCAGGACCGAGATTTGAGACCGCTCCCCGGCGCGTTATGCGCGACGTTTCTCGCCGCCCTGATGCAGGCCGCCGCACCCCTGCCCGTGCTGCCGCCGCCGATCCCGTGCGATCCGCACAACGTTTACTTCGACGCAGGCAGTGCCACCCTGGACGCAAAGTCGGCCGCGGCCATCCTCGCCGTTGCGCAGGATGCGCTGCAAAAGCGTCTCGCCGCCGGCGTCGAAGGCCATGCCGATTCGGCGGAGAGCAATCCCGACGGCCTCGCGGCGCGGCGCGCCGGCGCGGTCGCGGCGGAGCTGACCCGCGACGGCATGATGACCCGGGATGTCTCCACCATGGCGCTGGGCGACAACGATCCGGCCGTTCCCGACCCCAGGACCGATGCCGAGCAGGCGCAGAACCGCCGCGTCGCCATCAACATCTGCACCGGATAGGGTTTTGGGCGTTTACCATTCCGCCGCCTGTGCATTGTCTCGTTGCGGGACAGGCCCTACCATCGGGCGATGGTCAGTGTGGGGAGATGGACATGAAAACACGAATCTTGATGATGGCGGCACTCGCCGCAATGGCGCTCTCGGCCTGCGCCGAAGATCGGCCGCCGCCGCCGCCGCCGCCGCCGCCGAATGTGGTGGTGCATTGGGACCGCGTGGTGGTCTATTTCGACTTCCTGAAGGCGAACCTGACGGCGACCGCGGCCGACGCCGTGGCCGACGCGATCAGCCACAACGGCCATCCGCCGGACCATGTGGTCCTGACCGGCTTCTGCGACACGGCCGAGCATCACTGCCGCGACCTGGGCCTGCGCCGCGCCGAGGCGGTCAAGGACGAGCTGGTCCGCCGCGGCATGCATCCGGGCGACATCGAGACCTTCGCATCCGACGACCTGGCGGTGCCGACCGGCGGCCACACGCGCGAGCCGAAGAATCGCCGCGTGGTGATCGATCCGCGCTGATATGCTTTCGTTCGTCCGGGGCGCGCGATTCCATGCGCGCCCCGCGACGCATGACGGGAGCTTAGGTGGGCGCACTTTCACATATCCGCGTGCTCGATCTGAGCCGCGTCCTGGCGGCGCCCTGGGCGACCCAGATTCTCGGCGACCTGGGCGCCGAGGTGATCAAGATCGAGAAGCCCGGCGAGGGCGACGAGACCCGCCTCTTCGGTCCGCCCTTCCTGACCAATCCGGACGGCAGCCGCGGCGACGCGACCTATTTCCTGACCGCCAACCGCAACAAGAAGTCCGTCACGGTCGACATGGCCAGGCCAGAGGGCCAGGCGCTGATCCGGCGGCTGGCGCGGCGGGCGCATATCGTGGTGGAGAACTTCAAGACCGGCGCGCTGGCGAAATACGGCCTCGATTACGACAGTCTGCGCCAGGAAAATCCGGCCCTGATCTATTGCTCGCTGACCGGATTCGGACACACCGGACCGTACAAGGACAAGGCCGGCTACGACTATGTCATCCAGGGCATGGGCGGGGCTGATGAGCGTCACCGGCCAGAAGGACGGCGAGCCGGGGGCCGAGCCGATGAAGGTCGGCGTGGCGGTGAGCGACCTCGTCACCGGGCTTTATGCCGCGATCGCGATCCTGGCGGCGGTGATCCACCAGTCACGCACCGGCGAGGGGCAATCGATCGACATGGCGCTGTTCGATGCCCAGGCCGCGGGCCTGGCGAACCAGGCGATGAATTATCTGGTCGGCGGCGTCGTGCAGGGGCGGCTGGGCAACGCCCATCCCAATATCGTGCCCTATCAGGTGTTCGCGACGGCGGACGGACATCTGATCCTGGCGACTTCGAACGACGGCCAGTTCCGCCCGCTTCGCCGCCGTCGCGGGACTGGACGACGCCGCGCGCGACCGCGCTTTGCGGACCAATGCCGCCCGGGTGGCGAACCGGCAGGCGGTGGTCGACTATGCTGAAAGATGTCTTCACCACGCGCACCACGGCGCAATGGATCGCCGACCTGGAGGCGGCGAACGTGCCCTGCGGCCCGATCAACCGCATCGACGAGGTCTTCGCCGATCCCCATGCCGTCGCGCGCGGGCTGACGGTGGCGATGACCCATGCGACGGGACCGATGACCCTGGTGGCCAGTCCGCTGCGCCTGTCGGCCACGCCGCCGGAATACCGCAACGCCCCGCCGCTGCTGGGCGAACACACGGACGCGATCCTGTCGGACATCCTCGACCTGTCGGACGATGAAATCGCGCGATTGCGGGCCGGCGGCATTGTCTAGGCGCAACAAAGCGCAAGGCGTGCGCGTTTATGTCATGTCCCTCAAGGCCGAAGCGCGATGCTCCGGAACGCCGCACTGCTCATCGGATTGACCTTCGCGGCACCCGCTTGCGCGGCAGGTCTGGTGATGCCCGGGGCCACACCGGAAACCTACCAGGCCTACGAGACCCAGGCGGTGAGCCAGCCCTGGTCGTCGCAGCAGCCGAATGCGCGGCTGGTCGAACGGCCGATCGGCGAGATCATCGCCACCAGGCTGGGCATCGCGAAAGGCAGTGCCGAACTGTTCCGCTACCACCCTGGAGAACGCGCCTTCCGCCCGCACCCAGATCTACGGCCTGGTGGACGGCGGCGGCATCAAGCTGAAGCTGTCCTGGTAGCTTTGCGGGCGCTGTCCGATTGGCGTATGGGAACGCCGCACAGCGCGGGAATCAAGCATGACCTATAAAGTAGCGGTGGTCGGAGCGACCGGCAATGTCGGCCGCGAGATGCTGAGCGTGCTGGCGGAGCGCGCCTTTCCCTACAATGAAGTGGTGGCGCTGGCCTCGACCCGCTCGACGGCACCGACGTGTCGTTCGGCGACGGCGTGCTGAAGGTCAAGGCGCTCGACTACTACGACTTCAAGGGCACCGACATCGTGCTGATGAGCGCGGGCGGGGTAGTCTCCAAGCAGTGGGCGCCCAAGATCGCGGCGCAGGGCGCGATCGTGATCGACAATTCCAGCGCCTGGCGCATGGACCGCGACGTGCCGCTGATCGTGCCGGAGGTGAACGCCGACGCGCTGGCCGGCGGCTTCAAGAAGGGCATCGTCGCCAATCCGAACTGCTCGACGATACAGCTCGTCGTCGTGCTGAAGCCGCTGCACGACGCGGCGAAGATCAAGCGCGTGGTGGTGTCGACCTACCAGTCGGTCTCCGGCGCCGGCAAGGACGCGATGGACGAAGCTGTTCCGCCAGACCCGCGCCGTGTTCGTCGCCGATCCGGTGGAGATCGAGCGCTTCACCAAGCAGATCGCCTACAACGTCATTCCCCATATCGACGATTTCCTCGACTCCGGCCTGACCAAGGAAGAGTGGAAGATGATGGTCGAGACGCAGAAAATCCTCGATCCCGACATCCAGCTCACCGCGACCTGCGTGCGCGTGCCGGTGTTCATCGGCCATTCCGAGGCGGTGACCATCGAGTTCGAGGAGGGCGATCACCGCCGACCGCGCCCGCCAGATCCTGCGCGCCGCGCCGGGCATCCTGGTGGTCGGACAAGCGCGAGGACGGCGGCTATGTCACGCCGATCGAATGCGCCGGCGAGGATGCGACCTTCGTCAGCCGCATCCGCAAGGACCCGACCGTCGAGCACGGCCTGTCGCTGTGGATCGTGGCGGACAATCTGCGCAAGGGCGCGGCGCTGAACGCGGTGCAGATCGCCGAAGCGCTGATCAACCGCAAGCTGCTGAAGAGGGCGGCGTGACGCCGGACGCGTTCGCCAGGTTGGTGCAGCGCTTCGGTGCCGCCGCGACGGCGGGCGACGGCAAGGCCCTGGCGGACTGCTTCACGCCGGATGGGGTCTATTACGACTACATCTACGGACCGCATCAGGGTCGCGGCAGCATCTGCGAGATGCTGGAAGAACTGTTCCACCGCGACGCGGCGGAATACGACTGGACCTTCTACGATCCGGTGGTGAACGGCGACATCGGTTATGCGCATTCGCTGTCGACCTTCATTTCCAAAATCCCGGAATATGCGGGCAAGGAGATCGTGATCGACGGAATCAGCCGGTTCGTCCTGAAGGATGGGTTGATCGCCCAATACCATGAGAGCGTCAACGGCGGCGTGGCGCATGCCCAGCTCGGCATCGCCCCCGAGCGCATGGCCCGGGTGATGGGCCGCTGGGCCGAACGCCTGCGCAGTCGGGCGGACGTCGAGGCCTATGCTGCGGCGGTTCGCGCCCGTTACGCCGCGGGCCGCCAGACGGTAGTCTGACGCCAGCCGCAATCGAGGGGATGCTCATGACGACCATACGGCCGCGCCGGTCGGTGCTGTACATGCCGGGCTCCAACGCCCGCGCGCTGGAGAAGGCGCGCGCCCTGCCCGCCGACGCGTTGATCCTGGACCTGGAAGACGCCGTGGCGCCGGACGCCAAGGACGTCGCGCGCGCCCAGGTCTGCGACGCCGTTCGGGGCGCGCGGCTTCGGCAAGCGCGAGGTCATCATCCGGGTCAACGGGCTTTCCACCGAATGGGGCGAGGTCGATGTGCGGACCGCCGCCGAGGCGAAGCCCGACGCGATCCTGGTGCCGAAGGTGTCCGCGCCGGGCGATCTTCATGCCATCGAACGGATGCTGGGCGCCGCCGATCCCTCCATCGCCGTCTGGGCGATGGTGGAGACGCCCGCGGCGATCCTGAACGTGGCGTCGATCGCCGCGGCGGGCGGGCGGCTCGCATGCTTCGTCATGGGCACCAACGACCTGATCAAGGAAATCCGCGGCGTCCATACCCCGGACCGGCTGAACCTGGCGGCAGCGCTGGGCTTGTCGGTGCTGGCGGCGCGCGCGAACGCCATCGCGGTGATCGACGGCGTCTACAACGACATTCAGAACACGGACGGATTCAGCGCGGCCTGCGAACAGGCCCGCGCCTTCGGCTTCGACGGCAAGACGCTGATCCATCCCACCCAGGTCGCGCCCTGCAACATGGTGTTCGCGCCCTCCGCCGCCGAGGTCGAGGACGCACGCAAGCTGATCGCCGCGTTCGAGCTGCCGCAGAACAAGGGCAAGGGCGCGATCAAGCTGGACGGCCGCATGGTCGAGCTGCTGCATGCCGAGATCGCCCGCCGCACCGTGGCCATGGCCGACGCCATCGCGGCGCTGGAGGCCGCATGAAAACCAACCCCGGCAATTTCTTCGAGGATTTCCGCGTCGGGCAAAAGATCGCGCATGCGACGCCGCGCACGCTGAGCCACGGCGATGCCGCGCTGTACCAGGCACTGTACGGGGCGCGGTTCGCGCTGCAATCCTCCGATACGTTCGCGCAATTCGTCGGCCTGCCGCGCAGTCCGCTCGACGACCTGCTGGTGTTTCACACCGTGTTCGGCAAGACGGTGCCGGACATCTCGCTCAACGCCGTCGCCAATCTCGGCTATGCGGAGGGGCGTTTCCTGCGGCCGGTCTATCCGGGCGAGACGCTGTCGGCGCATTCGGAGGTCATCGGCCTCAAGGAGAACTCCAACCGCCAGACCGGCGTCGTCTATGTCCGCAGCCATGGCCTGAACGGCAAGGACGAGCAGGTCCTGTCCTATGTGCGCTGGGTGATGGTGCGCAAGCGCGACCCGCAAAGCCCGGCGCCGGAGAGCGTGGTGCCGGCGCTGGCCGAAGCAGTGGACGTGCGCGACCTGCATGTGCCCGCGGCGCTCAAATTCGACACCCTGTTCGATCCCGCGCTGTCCGGCTCCAGGCATCTGTGGGACGACTACGCGGTCGGCGAGAAGATCGACCATGCCGACGGCATCACCGTAGAAGAAGCCGAGCACATGATGGCGACGCGGCTGTATCAGAACACCGCGCGGGTGCATTTCAATCAGTTCCAGGAGGCGCAGGGACGCTTCGGCCGCCGGCTGATCTATGGCGGCCATGTGATCAGCCTGGCGCGCGCGATCTCCTTCAACGGGCTCGCCAATGCGTTCACCATCGCGGGAATCAATGGCGGGCGGCACGTCAATCCTCTGTTCGCGGGCGGCACCGTGTTCGCCTGGAGCCAGGTGCTGGACAAGCAGCCGCTGGTACATCGCAAGGATGCCGGGCTGCTGCGGCTGCGGCTGGTGGCGACCAAGGACCTTCCCTGCGCGGGCTTCCCCGACAAGGACGCGGCGGGCGCCTATCCGCCGAACGTCATCCTCGATTTCGACTATTGGGCGGTTCTGCCGCGCGGATGAGCGTTCTCGAGCGTTATCGCGCCGCCATTGCCGAACGGGAATTGCAGACCGACGCGGCGCAGGCGCGCGCGGCGGCGAAGCTGGACGCGCTGGCGGCGGCGCTGGCCTCCTACAGGCCGGGCCGGCGCTTGTTCTTCGCCGCCGCGAAGCCGCCGCGCGGGCTTTACCTGTGGGGCGATGTCGGGCGCGGCAAGTCCATGCTGATGGACCTGTTCTTCGCCGAGGCGCCGGTCGCGGAGAAGACGCGCATCCACTTCAATGAATTCATGGTCGACACCCATGCGCGCATCCATGCGGAACGCCAGCGCGCCGGATCGGGCGATCCGATCGGGCCGGTGGCGCACGAGATCGCGGAGCGGGCGACGCTGCTGTGCTTCGACGAATTCCAGGTCGCCGATATCGCCGACGCGATGATCCTGGGACGGCTGTTCGAGCAGCTGTTCGCGCGCGGCGTCGTCATCGTGGCGACCTCCAACACGCCGCCGGACCGGCTCTACGAAGGCGGCCTCAACCGCCAGCTCTTCCTGCCCTTCATCGCCGAACTGGAGGCGCGGCTGGAAGTGGTGGAGCTGAACGGCGGCACCGACTACCGCATGCTGCGGATGTCCGGCCTCGACGTCTATATCCATCCGCTGGGGCCGCAGGCCGATGCAGCGATGGACGCGGCATGGCGGCGGCTGACCGACACGCCCGCCGGCACCCCGGCCAGCCTGACGGTTCTCGGCCGCACCTTGCGCGTGCCGCAGGCGGCCAGGCACGTGGCGCGCTTCGCCTTCGACGATCTGTGCGCCCAGCCGCTGGCGGGCGCCGATTACCTGGCGGTCGCGCATGCCTTCCACACCGTCCTGATCGACCGCATTCCGCGCCTGGCCGCCGACCAGCGCAACGAGGCCCGGCGGTTCGTGCTGCTGATCGACACGCTCTACGACGAGGGCGTGAAGCTGATCTGCTCGGCAGCGGCGCCGCCGGAAGAGCTGTATGCCGCCGGTGACGGCGCCGACGCCTTCCGCCGCACCGTCTCGCGCCTGCACGAGATGCAGAGCGAGGAATACTTAAAGCGCGGTCACGGCGCGCATTGAGCGTCTGCGCTAGACGGGCCGGGAAATACAAGGTTCAATCGGGCAGATGCTGCGCGATGTCCTGACCCTGTTCGGCTTCCTGGCGGTGGCGATCCTGATCTATCGCTATCACCGCGCCATGCTCGACGCGCTGCGCCGCTTCGATGCGCGCAACGTGCAGCGCATCCGGGACCAGGAGATGGAGAAGGCCGACCCGCTGGCGCATTACCGCCACACACTGAAGACGGCAGAGGAGCAGGTCGAAGCGGTCGGCACGGTGACGGTGCGCGACGCGCGGCTGGGCACGCCGGTCGCGCTCTTCGTGTTCGACGGCGAACGCTTCGTGGCACGCGAGGACGCAGAGCGGGCGCGTGCCGAGAAGGTCCGCGCCATCGCGCGCGGCTATTACGTGGAACTGCCGGCGGCACTGGCGGAGCGCAAGGAGCAGACGACGGTGCAGGGAACCTCTGCGCCCGGCCCCTCACCGCGGAGCACGGGCTCCAACGTCGTGCCGCTGCGGCGCGGCGACGAGACGCTGCACTAAGCCGCTTCGCCTTTCATCAGCCGCGGCAGCCGGCCGATGTCGCCGCCGGCATGGCGCATGAAGAAGCGGCGGGCGGGTCCGATCGCGTCCACCACTCCCATCCCCAGGTCGCGCGCCAGGCGCAGCGGCGCGATGTCGCTGGAAAACATCCGGTTGAGGCCGTCGGTCGCCACCGATAGCGCAAAGGAATCGAACCGCCGCCAGCGCTGGTATTTCTCGAGCGCGCCCAGATCGCCGATGTCGAGGCCCAGGCGCGCAGTGTCGAGCACGACTTCGCTCAGCGCCGCGGCGTCCTTGAGGCCGAGATTGAGGCCCTGGCCCGCGATGGGATGGATGCCGTGCGCCGAATCGCCGGCCAGCGCGAAGCGTGGTTTCACGAAGCTGCGCGCGAGATGGAATTTCAGCGGATAGGACCAGCGCGGGCCGGCCGCCCTGGTGGCGCCGAGATGGCTGCCGAAGCGACGCGCGATCTCGGCATCGAAGGCCTCGGCATCCAGCGCCATCATGTCGGGTGCGAGCTTTTCGTCCTCCGTCCACACCAGCGACGAGCGGTTGCCGGTCATAGGCAATATCGCGAACGGCCCCGATGGCAGGAAATGCTCATAGGCGACGCCATTGTGCGGCTTTTCATGCTCGACCGTGGTCACGATTCCCCATTGCGGATAGGACCACGCGACCACGGACAGCCCCGCCAACTCGCGCATCGGCGAATCGCGGCCGTCGGCGGCGACGGCGAGCAATGCGGCAATCGTCTCCCCGGTACTGAGCGTGGCGGCGATCCCGGCGGCCGTCGTCTCCAGGCCGGCCAGCGCGGCGGGCGCAACCAGGCGCAGGTTGGGCAGCGTCTCGCCGACCGCGAAGAGCCCGGCGCGGATGTGGCGGTTCTCCACGATGTGGCCCAGCGCGGCGGCGCCGACCTCGGCGGCATCGAAATGGAGCGAGAACGGCGACGGCGCGCTGCCGAGCTTGCCGTCGGTCACCAGGATGTCGTTGATCGGTTGGGCATGGGCTTCCAGGTGCGGCCAGACGCCCAGCGCGCCGAACATGCGCACCGAGGCATAGGCGAGCGCGCTGACGCGGCCGTCGAACGCGGCCTCCAGCGCCGCCCCTTTGGGCACCGGATCGGCCACCACCACATCGAGGCCGCCCTTGGCCAGCGCGATGGCAAGGGTCAGCCCCACCATGCCGCCGCCGCCGATGATGACGTCACATCCGGTCATGGCAGGAACCTAGGCGCGGATGGGGGCGGCGGGAATGGTCCAGATGCGCACGCCGACGCCCAGCCCAATAATTATGCGATATTTTCATTATGCCTATAAAACCGGCAAATGTGTAGACCCGAAAAGGTGGCGGCGGCCTCTCGGACAGAAAATTCCCTTTTGAATCAAGGCCGGGCCATTTCCCTGCGGCGCGGCACGGTTCTTGATGAAGTGTTAACGGCCTGGAGGGGGTTCTTCCGGGTGGTTCAACCATGGAAGGACTGGGGATGAAGCTTATTACGGCGATCATCAAACCCTTCAAGCTCGACGAGGTGCGGGAGTCGCTTTCCGCCCTGGGCGTGCAGGGCATGACGGTGACGGAGGTCAAGGGCTACGGACGCCAGAAGGGGCACACGGAAATCTATCGCGGCGCCGAATACGCCGTGAGCTTCCTGCCGAAACTGAAAATCGAGGTGGCTGTCAAAGCCGAGATGGCCGACGCGGTGATCGAAGCCATCACCTCCAAGGCCAAGACCGGCCAGATCGGCGACGGAAAGATATTCGTCACGCCGCTCGAACAGGTCGTACGCATCCGCACCGGCGAGACAGACGGGGACGCGCTGTAAGCACTTCACTGCAATTGGGATCCATGAAGGGGAACTAGAAATGAGTTTTGCGACGTTGAAACGAGTGGGTGCCGGCATCGCCGCCGGCCTTGGGGCATTGGCATTGACGACCGGTTCGGCGCTGGCGGCCGCGCCGCCACCCGATCCGCTGAATTCCGGCGACACGGCGTGGATGATCACGTCGAGCGCGCTGGTCCTCATGATGACCATTCCGGGCCTGGCGCTGTTCTATGCCGGCATGGTGCGCAAGAAGAACATCCTGGCGACCGCGGCGCAAAGCTTCGGCGCAACCGCGATCATCACGATCCTGTGGATGGTGATCGGCTATTCGGTGTCGCTCACCACCAATACCGACAGCAACCTCAACCAGTTCATCGGCAGCTTCAACCAGTTCATGCTGTTCAACATGACGTTGAAGAGCATCAACCCGCTCGCCGGAACCATTCCGGAATCGGTCTACATGTTCTTCCAGATGACGTTCGCGATCATCACCCCGGCGCTGATCGCCGGCGCGATCGCGGACCGCATGAAGTTCTCCGCCTTCATGTGGTTCATGTCGCTGTGGCTGCTGCTGGTCTATTGCCCGATCGCCCATTGGGTGTGGGGCGGCGGCTTCCTCGGGGCTTCCTGGGGCGCGCTCGACTATGCCGGCGGCACGGTCGTGCATCTGAACGCCGGCACCGCGGGCCTGGTCGCCTGCCTGATGCTGGGCAAGCGCGTGGGTTACGGCACCGAGAACATGGCGCCGCACAACCTGCTGTTCGCCCTGATCGGCGCCTCGCTGCTGTGGGTCGGCTGGTTCGGCTTCAATGCGGGATCCGCGGTGACGGCGGGCTACAATGCCGGCATGGCGGCGGCGGCGACGCAGATCGCCACGGCGGCGGCGGCACTGGCCTGGATGTTCGCGGAGTGGATCATCAACCGCAAACCCTCCGTGCTCGGCATGATCTCCGGCGCGGTGGCGGGTCTGGTGGCGATCACCCCGGCGTCGGGCTTCGTCGACGCGTTCGGCGCGCTCATCATCGGGCTGGCCGCGGGCGTGGTCTGCTACATCTCCGCGGTCTGGGTGAAGAAGTGGCTCGGCTATGACGATGCGCTCGATACCTGGGGCGTCCACGGCGTGGGCGGAGCGCTGGGCGCGATCCTGACCGGCGTCTTCGCGAAGAACGCGATCAACTCGGCCGGCAAGGGCTGGCTGGCGGACGGCAATGTCCACCAGGTGCTGATCCAGTTCTACAGTGTCGTGGTCGTCTTCGTGTACTGCGCGATCGCCACCTTCATCATCCTGAAGGTGATCGACCTGATCGTGGGCATCCGGGTCTCCCAGGAAGTCGAAGTCGAAGGTCTCGACATCAACCTCCATGGAGAAACGATACACGGCTGATCCCCCGTGTAGCGGTTCATCCTCCTCAACTGGGGCGCCGGGCGACCGGCGCCCTTTTTGTTTGCGCCGTGCGGTATCAAGCTGCCCCGGTTGATTCGGGACGACCACATGCGCCGCGAGCATTGCACGGTGTGCGGAGCCGGCGGACTTGCGCCGATCCTGACCACCCCGCCCTATCCGGTCTATCAGGGCTGCGTCGCGTTCGCGCCCGGACCGGACGAGCGCGCGGCGATGGACTGGGCATCGTGCAGCGCGTGCGGATCGGCCCAGATCGTGACGCTGCCGCCGCTGGCGCGCATCTACCAGGCGGGGCATGCCACGGGCCTCGGCGCGGCCTGGGCGCGGCATCACGCGGCGTTCGCAGGTTTCGTAAAGGCGCATGCGGCGGGGGCGATCGTCGACGTCGGCGGCGGCAGCGGGACGCTGGCGGCGGCCTATCGGCGCGCCGGCGGCGACGCCGCCTATACGATCCTGGAACCCCATGCGCTGCGCTCGCCAGAGCTTCCGGCGGACATAAGGGTTATCGACGGCTTCCTGGACGGCGCCTCGTTGGCGGACGCGAACAGCGTGGTGATGAGCCATGTGCTCGAACACGTCACCGACCTGCGCGCCGCGCTGGCGACGCTGACCGAAGCACAGGACTGTGCCCATGTGATCGTGGCATGGCCCGACCTCGACAAATGGCTGGCGAAGGGGATGGCGGGGGCGCTCAATTTCGAGCACGGGATCTATGTCGGCGTGGCACGGCTGGCGGCGGTCTTCGCGCAGTTCGGCTGGACGCTGGAGGCGCGTGTCGTGTGGGAGGAAAACGACACGGTTTTCCTGGCGTTCGTCCGCGGCAGCGCCGGCGCAGCCGTGGCGCCGCCCGCGACCGGCCGCGCACGGACGGCCATCGCGGCCTATTACGCGGGCTTCCGCGCCCGCGCCCGCGCGCTGAACGCCGCGCTGGCCGGGCACGATGGCGACGCCTTCCTGATGCCGGCGAGCGTGTACGCGCAGGCGCTGATCGCCGAGGGACTGGACGCGGCACGATTCAAGGCGCTGCTCGACAATGCGGCGGTGAAACAGTATCGGCGGCTCTCCGGTACGAACCTCCTGGTCGCGGCGCCGGAAATGACGTTGCCCGGCGCGCGCCATCCGCTGGTCGTGCTGAACGGCGGCGCGCATGAGGGGGAGATTGCGGCACGGCTGCGGGCCCGGCGCGCCGATGTGATGATCCTGCGAAGCGATGCGACGCCGCTCTAGGCGGCCCGACGCTGCCGCGGCAGCCAGTGCTGCCGCCAATGGGCGTCCAGCAGGGCATAGTATTCGCGCTCCATGTCGCCCAGAACGCCGGTGTCGTAATGGGTGAGGCTCTGCGCGATTCCCTGAAGCGTCTCCCACGGGATGTCGGCGAAGCGCTGCGTGAACAGGGCATGTTGCCACGCGTCGTCCATGAGGCGGCCATAGACCCGGCTGACGCCGGAAAAGACCTCGGTGCCGGCTTTCGCGTTCGCGCGCCAGCCCGGCAGATCGTTGTAGGGCGCGGCGAGCTTCACCGTGGCCAGATCGTTCCAGTCCGCCTTCTGGTTCACATTGTTGGCGAAAAAGCGCAGGTCGCCGGGGCGGCCCGCATCGACGTGGAAGCTGCTGTACAGGATCCAGGCATGTGCCAGGGCGAGATGCCAGAAGAACGGATGTTCGATCGCCTTCCCGATCTGGCCGCGTCGATAGTCCATGTCGTTGGCGAAGACATGGTAGTTCTCGAAATAGCCGCGGAAGATCGGGAAGCGTTCGAGGAAGATCGTGCCGTAGCGGACGACATGCGCCAGCGAGCCGCATTCGGGGTCTGCCATGGCGCCGAGCCGCGACTCGACGGCGGGCGTGACGAGGTGCGCCAGATCGCGCTTGAGCCCGGCGAAGGCGGCGTCCTCGTAGAAGAAGGGCTGGTTCGCGTCGGCCCAGGGCAGCCATATCTTGCGGAAGAACGGCGCGCGGCGCAGCTTGACGCCGAAGGCGGTCGCGCCGACGTCGATCAGGCATTGGCGGTCGAAATCGCGGATCTTGCGCTGCAGGAAATCGGCGCCGAACAGGAAATCGGGCCGCGTCTTGACGACCAGCGTGTCGTCTCCGGGTACCTGAGCCAGCGCGGCTTCGAAATTGCGCACCTGATGGACGACGCCCTTCTGCTTGAAATTGCCGGACGGCGTCGGCGCCGGCACACGGGTCATCTCCACATCGTCCATCGCGAGGACGGGCGCGACCGCCGCATCGAGTTCGGGCGAATCCCAGGTGACGTAACGGATGGCGCGTACCAGACCCATCCGGCGCAGGCGGCGCGGCGTCTCGAAGCTTCGGACGCAGAGTTCGGCATTGCGGACGAAGCCGGTGACGACGATGTCGACGGGACGATTCATGACGAAGCTCGCAGCAGGCGTTGCGCCGCGGCACTTGCGAAGGCCACGGTTGCGGCATCCTTCGCGTAAGGCAAAGTGCGCAGGAGGTGCAGCGCCGCAAGCTGTGCCAGGCGCGGCGGCAGTGCGGGATCGAGCTCGTGCGCAAGGCGGCGGAAATCGGATGCGAAGAGGCGCAGGCGCTCCAGTGCGTCGATGCTGGGCGACGCCACCGCGCGCAGGCACCAGTGGCCTTCGAGGTCCTGGAACAGCTTGGCCAGGTCGAGCCACCAGGACGACGTCCAGGCAACGTCGCAATCGATGAACACCACCGACTGGTCCGGCGTGAGCAGGATATTCTCGAGCGTCAGGTCCCCGTGATCGGGCGAACGCGGGATATCGCTCCAGTCCCGCGCAAGCAGATCCCGCGCGATGCCTGCGACGGCCAGGTTGCCGGGCGCGGCGGCCGCGATGCTTTCGATCTTGTCGCGGAAGGCGGCGGCCGGGATGGCGGACGCACTCAATGCCGCAAACGCGCGGACCAGGCCGGCGACGGCGTCCATGATGGCGTCACGGCTGCACGGAACGGCGCCGGTGACGACCTCGGCCAGGGTACGGGCGGGGACATAGTCCATCTCGAAGAAGGCGCGGCCGGTATCGTCGGCGGCTATGCGGCGCACGGCGGGAAAGGCGAAGCCCTGCGCCGCGAGCAGACGCTGCTTGATCGCCTGTTGGCGCAGGCGGAGGTTGGCGGCCGGCGCAGCGGCCGTCTTGCGCACCACCGAGCGGCCGGCCTCCTCGCACAGGATGAGCGCGGCGCCGGAGTGGCCGCCCAGGGCCTGGATGGCGCGCGCCGGCGGCGTCGCGGCGGCGAGGACGGCGTGGGCGCTCACCGCCAATCCTGCAGATGGTCCCCGAGCGTCGGGCTGTTGCGGTCGAGGCTGATCGCGACTGCGGACGGATAGGGATTGGTGCCGGCGTGGTCGTTGACCAGGAAGCGGCGGCCGTGGCGGCAATCCATGATCAGCGCATGCGGCGCAAGGCCGAGCTGGCGCAGCGTCGCCTCGGTGCGGGCGCGGTATTCCTCGGGCCGCGCGGTCATGAAGATGAGCTGGGTGCCTTCGGCGGCATAGAGGCGTAGCGCGTCGACATTCTCGGCGATCGGCTCGTCCGGCTCGTGCCAGAACGGTGCGAAATATCTCGAATGGTTCTTGAACACGACGCCGTCGAGATCGGCGACGATGGTGCCGCGCTTGCGCACATAGCGGCGCCATTCCTCGAGCGTGCCGACATCGATCAGGCCGCCTACTATGTGCGGGCGCACGATCATGCCGCCCGCGATGGCGCGGTTCATCACATGGGAGACGAAGATCTCGCCGTCCGGCGCCTCGCGCGAGACCTCGCGGAAGGCGGCGACGAACTGGACCGCGTCGGCGAATCCGTAGAGGCCAACGCAGACATGGTTGGAGGCCAGGCTCTTCTCGACCATCTCGACCACCAGGCCCTGGCCGTTGACGACGGCGAAGCTCTTGGCGCCGACATTCGTCATGCCGGGGCTGGACCGCACATCGCTGACGGAAACGAAGCCGCCCTCGGGCAGCGGGCCGGGATCGAAGAAGCTGTCGGCGTCCTTGATCGCGATGGGGCCGCTGACGCCGGCGCGCGCGATCGTCTCGGCCACCGTGTCGGCCGGGCCGCGCGTGTCGTGCTCCAGCACCACGACGTCGATGGCGTCGCCGAAGATGCGGGCGAGCAGGGCCTTGGCACCGTAGCGTTGTTCGTGTTCGCCGCGCACGGCGGCGACGACGCGGTGCCAGGCGTCCTTGGGGACGCTGGCGGCGGCGCGCGCGATGGCGAGTTCGCCTTCGGGCAGCGTCAGCATCCATTTGGGCCGCACGCCCGGATAGCGCGAGGACTTGCCGGCGCAGGGCAGGAGCAGGGTTCTTCGCATCGTCCGCCCTCAGATCTTCTTTCCGGAGCAATGGATGAAGACGAAATGCGTGACGTGGCTGTCGTCCGAAACGTGGCTGTTGGGGTGCACCGCCGGCAGGAGGCGGGATTGTCCCAGTCCGCCGCGGCCGATCGAGACGTCATGGAACCAGAAGTCGACGGTCTCGAAGTAGCGGCTGAAATAGGCATGGATCGCCGGGAGATCCTGCGGGCCGATCACGACATCGCAGCCGCCATTCGTCGCCTGGGCGTCGGTCTTGTTGTCGAACCAGGAGGCGTGGTGGCCGTCGATCTTGTAGACTTGCGTCGCGATACCGGCGGACACGGTCTGGACCGGCGTCAGCGGGAGCGCCGGATAGTTGCGCGAATACGCGTATTGCAGCGTGATCTTGCCGTCCGGCTTCAGGATGCGGCAGATGTCCTTCAGGATCAGGTCGCGGGTTTCGAAGACGCAGATATGCTGCATCGAGATCGTGCAGTAGACGAGATCGTAGAACCCCGATGGCGCCGCGCCGGCGCTGATGCCGTCCGTCACCCAGAATTCGCTGCCGGGCGTGCGGTCTTCGGCGAGGTCGATCATCGACGCGCTGATATCGGCGCCGTCGACCTTGCGGAATATCCGTTGCATCCGGCGCACCATGCGGCCTTCGCCGCAGGCGATGTCGAAGGCGGTGCGGTCCTTGAAATCGTCGAAGATCGGGCTGCGCAGATCGCCATGGTGAAAGAGCAGGTTCGTCTCGTAGGGGAAATTCTCGTGGAAATCGTAGTGCCCGACCACCCAGCGCTCCGGCTCCTTGGCGCCGGCATCCTCGTAATAGGCGCGCTGCATCTGCGAATAGCGCTGGATTTCGTCGCCGGTCGCCTGCGTGTCCGTGCGTAGCGCGTGACTGCTCATTGCGGATGCCCTCAAAGCCCGCGGCGATCTTCGGCACACAAGGTTAAATTCGCGTTGACCATGGCGCGCCGGTAACAAGCCGGCAACGATTACGGCGCCGCAACCGGCCGTCCATGTCTGGCCGCGATGTAACGCGCGCGCGACAGGCGACGACAAACGCAGCAAGGCGCGGCGAAATCCGCGGCGCCTGATGGCGGGGTGAAGGGAGCTTCGCCTTGGACGAAACGGACGCCGTCAACGCCGCCTTCTCGATGCCGCTGTCCGACGGACGCTTCGAAGGCCAGCTCGGCGCGACTGTTCATCTGCTGTCGCTGCGCAAGCCGTCGCTGATCCTGGCCTTCGCGCCCAAGGCGGCCGGCACGTTCTTCCGTACCGCGGCGATCCTCGCGATCGACGGGCAGCTGGTGCGCATCGGCCACGCGCAGGGCGGACGCGACGTGCAGCCCTATCTCCCGACCTTCATCGCCTACTATCTCGGCAAGTTGACCCCGAACGTCCTGGTGGCGCATGCGCATATGCAGGCGCTGCCGGCGAACCGGCATTTCATCGAGGCGCTGAACCTGCGGCCCGTCGTGATGTTGCGCGCCGTGCCCGACATGCTGGCATCCTATTGGGACATGCTGGAGAGCGACCCGGCGGCGCGCAGCGAAGGGCTGAACTGCCAGATCCCGCGCGACTTTCCCGCCATGGCCCGCGCCGACAAGGCCGAGTTCATGATCGACGTCCTGGCGCCCTGGTATGCGAGCTATTTCGCCAGCTGGCTCAGCTATGCGCAAGAAGAGCCGGCGCGGGTCTGCATCCTGGACTATCGCGATTTCCTGTCGAGCCCCGCCGGCGTGCTGCATGCCGCGCTCAAGCATGCGAAAGTCGAGCAGCCGATGGTGGTCTGCCAGGCGGCGCTCGACCGGGTGTGGCGCGAACGCGGCGAACTGCGCTTCAACCAGGGCGTCGAGGGCCGCGGACGAAGCTATTTCTCGCCGGCCCAGATGGAGCGGCTGAATCGCCTGCTGGCCTATTACGACATCGCCGGCGATGTTCGCGCGACACTGATGGGTGCCTAGCTATCCTCCCTTTTTCAGGGCGAGGATGACATGTGCTAGATTGCTCCCATGCTCTTTCCCGGACGGCTTTCCGCACTGCCGCCTTCGGCGTTTGCGAAACTGGCGACGCTGCTCGACCCCCATGCGCCCGGTAGGGCGCCGATTTCGCTGGCGGTGGGCGACCCCAATGGCGCGGTGCCTGCCTTCATCAGCGAAGCGCTGGCGCGGCACGTCAAGGATTTCGGCATCTATCCGCCGATCAACGGCAGCGCGGAATGGCGCGAAGCGGCGGCGCACTGGCTGGTCACGCGCTTCGCCCTGCCCGCCACGTCGATCGATCCCGACAGGAACCTGCTGCCGCTGAACGGCACGCGCGAGGGGCTGTTCCTGGCGCTGTTCGCGGTGATGCCGGAGACCAAGGCCGGCAAGCGGCCGGCGGTGCTGCTGCCCAATCCGTTCTACCAGTGCTATGCAGCTGCGGCGTTGGCGGCCAGCGGCGAGCCGGTGTTCGTGCCCGCGACGGCGGCGACCGGCTTCCTGCCCGACTATGCGTCGCAGCCAAAGGACCTGCTGGAGCGGACGGCGGCGGTCTACATCTGCTCGCCGTCCAATCCGGAAGGCGCCTGCGCCAACACCGATTACTGGCGAACGCTGTTCGCGCTGGCGGATCGCTACGACTTCACGGTGTTCGCCGACGAATGTTACGCGGATATCTATCTGAACCAGCCGCCGGTCAGCGCCCTGCCGGCGCGGGGCGCGCCCTATGAGCGGCTGCTGACCTTTCATTCGCTGTCGAAGCGGTCGGGGCTGCCGGGGCTGCGCTCGGGAATCGTCGCCGGCGACGCGACGCTGATCGAGCGCTTCCGGCAATTGCGCAACTATGCCGGCCCGCAGGTGGCGCTCCCGATCATCGCGGCCAGCGCCGCGGCGTGGCGCGACGAGGTGCACGTCGAAGCCAATCGCGCCGCCTATCGCGACAAGTTCGACCTCGCCCAGCGTATGCTCGGCAACCGCCTGCGCGTGCCGGAAGGCGGGTTCTTCCTCTGGCTGGAGGTCGGCGACGGCGAAGCGGTCGCGCTCCGGCTGTGGCGCGAGGCCGGGGTGCGGACGCTGCCCGGCGCTTATATGGGACGAGAAGTGATCGCGGGAAATCCCCGCAGCAATCCTGGGTTTTCCTATATAAGGGTGGCGCTCGTTAACGACCTGTCAACCATTGGGGCCGCACTCGAAAGGACGATAGAAGTGCTGGAGCGGGCATGAGCCAGGCAGGGCGTCGAGTGATGGCGGGCGGCGTGTACCAGCCGCGCTCGCGCGGCGCTGCGATGGCGGATGCGCTGGCCGATGCGCGGCGCTCCCTGGCGCGGCTGCTGAAGCTGGTGATCATGCGCAGCGCCGGCGCGCTGCTGTTCGTCGCCGGCCTCGCCGCGCTGCTGGCGCTCATCACCTATTCGCCCGGCGACGGCAGCCTGAACAACGCGACCGGTGTCGAGTCGTCGAACCTGTTCGGCGGGCTTGGCGCCACGGCCGCCGACATCCTGCTGCAAGCCTTCGGCCTGGCGGCCGTGTTCGTGCTGGCGCCGCTGCTGACCTGGGGTCTTGTCGCGATGCGCGGCAAGACGCTGCGGCACGTGTTCTGGCGCGGCTTCGCCTGGCCGATGGGCGCCGTCCTGGTCGCTGCCGGGCTGGGCGCTTTTCCGGCGCTGCAGGCGCTGCCGGCCGGCGACGGCGGGCTGACCGGCATCGCCGTGGCGGCGCTGTCGCACCATGTGGCCCAGGTCTATGGCGGGACATGGATCGGCATCGCGATGCCGCTGCTGCTGCTCATCGCCGGCTTGCCTCTGGCGTTCCTCGCCACCGGTTTGCGGCTGAAGCCCATCCTGACGGGCGCCGCGAACGTCCCCGCTTTCTTCCTGTGGGCGGGGTCGAAGCTGAAGATGCCGAGCTTCGCGCGCGACTACGACCACGACGAGGACGATGAGCCGGAGGCCGGCGACGAGGAGGCCGATCACGACGGCTATGCGCTGGACGTGGCACCGGAGCCGATCGCGGCGACCAGGCTGGCCGAACGGCAGCAGAACCGTGTCAAGCGCGAGGAAGCCAGGCGCGCCGCCGCGCCGCCGGCCAAGCGCGCCAAGCAGCCGGCGCTCGACCTGGTCTCCGGCGAGTACCAACTGCCGGCGCTCAGCCTCCTGGCCGAGCCCGTGGTGCTGCACGACGCGACGGCGCTGTCGGACGATGCGCTGGAAGAGAACGCCCGCATGCTGGAGGCGGTGCTGACCGATTTCGGCGTCAAGGGCCGCATCATGGCGGTGCGACCCGGCCCGGTGGTGACGCTGTACGAGTTCGAGCCGGCGGCGGGCGTCAAATCCTCGCGTGTGATCTCGCTGTCGGACGACGTGGCGCGCTCGATGTCCGCGGTGGCGGCGCGCATCGCGGTGATCCCCGGGCGCAACGTCATCGGCATCGAATTGCCCAACCAGAATCGCGAGACCGTCTATCTGCGCGAGCAGCTGTCGAGCGCGGAATACGACAAGGCGCGGGCGCCGCTGACCCTGGCGCTGGGCAAGACCATCGGCGGCGAGCCGGTGATGGCGGACCTGGCCAAGATGCCGCATCTGCTGGTCGCGGGCACCACCGGCTCGGGCAAGTCGGTCGGCCTCAACACCATGATCCTGTCGCTGCTCTACCGCATGGCGCCGGAGCAGTGCCGGCTGATCATGATCGACCCCAAGATGCTGGAATTGTCCGTATACGATGGAATTCCCCACCTGCTCTCGCCGGTCGTGACCGACCCGAAGAAGGCGGTGGTGGCGCTCAAATGGGCGGTGCGCGAGATGGAGGAGCGCTACCGCAAGATGTCCAAGCTGGGCGTGCGCGGCGTCGAGGCGTTCAACGACCGCGTGCGCAAGGCCAAGGAAAAGGGCGAGACGCTCAAGCGCACGGTGCAGACCGGCTTCGACCGCGAGACCGGCAAGCCGATCTACGAGGACGAGATGCTCGAGCTCGAGCCGATGCCGTTCATCGTGATCGTGGTCGACGAGATGGCCGATCTGATGATGATCAGCGGCAAGGAGATCGAGGGCGCGATCCAGCGCCTGGCGCAGATGGCGCGCGCCGCCGGCATCCACCTGATCGCGGCGACGCAGCGCCCGTCGGTGGACGTGATCACCGGCACGATCAAGGCGAACTTCCCGACCCGCATCTCCTTCCAGGTCACCTCGAAGATCGACAGCCGCACCATCCTGGGCGAGCAGGGCGCCGAGCAGCTGCTGGGCCAGGGCGACATGCTCTACATGATGGCGGGCGGCCGCATCCGGCGCATTCACGGGCCGTTCGTCACCGACCACGAGGTCGAAGACGTCGTGCGCTTCCTCAAGACCCAGGGCCGGCCCGACTATCTCGACGCGGTGACCGAAGAGCCGGACGAGGAGAGCGACGATCCCTACGCGCTGGCGGGCGGTGGCGGCAATTCGAATTCCGGCGACGATCTCTACGACAAGGCGCTGGCGATCGTGGCTCGGGAGCGCAAGGCGACGACGTCCTACATCCAGCGCCGCCTCCAGATCGGCTACAACAAGGCCGCCAGCCTGATCGAGCGCATGGAGCATGACGGCGTGGTCTCCAAGCCCAACCACAAGGGCTTGCGCGAAGTGTTGCTGCCCGACCACGCGGACGAGTAAGCCGCGGCTTCTCCGCCGTCAGCGCAGGATCCCGCGGTGGCGCAGGTGCCAGGGCAGCACGCCACCGATGATAAGTATCAGCGCGGTCAAGATGAGCGCCATCCCCGGTCCGCCGACCTTTTCGTCGAGCGAGCGATGCGTGATCGCGTTGAACACCGCCAGCCCAACGACCAGCGCGAAGAACGCAACCACGCTTCCCACGAGCCCGTCCAGCAACGCCGCTAGGATCGGATGCTCGCGCAGGAACTGAACCAATCGCCCGGGCGGCCTTCGCCGCAGCACCGAGTCGATCAACGGGGCTAGATCACGGTCGAATGCGGCGTGGCGCATCGACACCGCGTTGCGCGTTGCGAGCAGGCGGATATCCGACGGCAACTGCTCGGGCATCGGCATCGGCGCGCCGTCGACCAGAACGGGGATGACGCGGCTCTCGCTCTTGAGCGCTTCGCGTATCTCGCGGCGAACGAAATCGGCGTCCTCGAACAGCCGCGGGATGCCTCCTGCGGAAGGCTCCAGCCACCGCGGTCCGATCACGATCAGCGCCGCCGAGCATTGCACGAGCGATTCGTGAACGACCTGCTCGAAATCGGCACCCGGGGTGATGCTGTCGACGTCGAGGAATACGTGGGCGATGCCCCGCACGCGGCGCAGGCGCTCGGCAAGCCGGCCGGTGAAATGCTGCGAGTCGTCTCGGCGATAGCTTAAAAAAACTTTCATGCGCGCACCTAGGGACCGTGGACCAGCGTCGCGTAAAGGCCCGACTTCCGCAGATGGGTGCGCGCGTCGAGCCGGCCGGGCTCCAGGGTCGCGATCGGCTCCCTGCCATGTTTGTGGAATTCGTAGATTAGTGCGGCGAGCTGATGCTTGGGCGTGAACATCATCCGGTCGTAGTCGTCGGGAAGCCGGCTCGAGCCCATTTCGAGCCAGCGCTCGGCCGCGACGAGCCGGGGCGCCGGGGCGCCCGGCCGGATGTCACGGTCCGTGACCACGAAGACGATCAGCCGGTAGTAGCCGTCCGGTGCGAAGAAGAGCTGCGCGACATAGTCGGACAGCCGGAACGGCTGGTCGACGTCAGGATAGACGAAGCGGTCCGCCTCCGGGCCGGGCCGGCCGTCGGACTCGAATTGCTCCAGTCGGACGACCAGCGCGAAGCCGCCGGGCACGGAATAGAACCTGTATTCCGGATAGCCCGCTCCATCGAGCACAACGACCAAGCGTTGGGCCACGGCGGCGAGCGACGGTTGGCTGCCGTGGCGAAAGAGCAAGCCGCGCGGCAGGCTCATCTGCTCGGAAGGCAAGGGCGGCGGCCAAGGCGCGAACGGCGCAAGGAAGTCGCGGCGCGGCGGGCCCGATGTCGGTATGCGCGACGGAGATCGCGCATCGGGAAGAGCCGTCGGCTGCGGGGCCGCTTCATCGGTCGCGCCATCCCCGCGCGGAGCGTTGTAGGCAAAAAAAGCCGCAAGCAGGGCGATCGCAACGATGGCCCCGATGACGATCAGCGACGTCAAGACCCTCGCGCAGCGGTTCATCGACCGCCGGGCGGAACCGTCGGATGGACTATCGCGGCGCGGCGGCAAAGGAGGCATAGAGACCCGCCTTCTCCAGATGGGTGTGAGCATCGAGGCGCCCGGGAACAAGTGTCGTCACCGGCTCGTTGCCCATCTTCTGGAATTCGAAGATCAGAACGCTCACCTGATGATCGGCGGTGAACGGCAGCTTGTCGTAGATCGGCGGCAGCTTGTCGGCGCCCACCCGGAGCCATTCCCGCGTCGTCCCGGCGGTGGGAGGCGCGCCCCGGGCGGTGACGGGCAGATCCGTCACCACGAACACTATCAGGCGATAATAGCCATTGGGCGCCACAAAGAGATGTTCCAGATAGTGCGTCAGCGAGAACGGTTCGGCGATGTCGGGATCCAGGAAGCGCACGCCCCGCGGCACCGGCGAACCATCGGGCTGGATTTGCTCCAGCCGCTCGACCAGCGCGAAACCGTCCGGCACGCTGTAGTAGGAGTACTCGGCATAGCCATGGGCCGACAGCGCCTTGACGAGCCGCCACGCCACTGCCGATTGCGACGGCGTGCTGCCCAGCCCGGCAAGAACGCCGCTGCGCGGCAAGTCGATCCGGGCCGAAGCTGGCGGCGGCGGCCATAGAAAAGGGGGCAGCCCGCTGAGACCGAAAAGACCACCCAGGGCATTCCCCTCATGCCTCTTGTCGCCAATCGCTCCGCCTATAAGCGCGCCCGCTATAAGACCGATCCCAGCAGCATCGCCTGCGGAAGGCGCCGAATCGTCGGAAGACTCATGAACACAACCGAACGGGCCTGCGGCAAGAACAAGCATGGCGACGACCGGTCGCCACAATGCACCGAATCCCGTCCTTGCCGTTTCCATGCGCGACCCGCCCGTGCCAATCCTAACCCAATGTCGCGGCAAGCGGAACAAAAGACGCAGCCGTCCAGGCTCCCATTTCCGCCGCATTGCAGGCTACAGTCGCGCCGGTTTGCGGAGGGGTTCATGTCGTATATCGAACAGTCGCTCGGCCAGGGCGAAAAGCTGGTGGCGCGGGCGCATTTCCACTGGTGGTACAGCCTGAAAGCGTGGCTGGCGCTGATCTTCCTGGGCTGGATCGTGATCGGCATCGTGATCTTCGTGAGCATGATGGTGAAGAAGTGGACCACCGAGATCGCGGTCACCACCCACCGCTTCGTGGAAAAGGAAGGCCTGTTCACGCTCAAGACCTTCGAAGTGGCGCTGCCCAATATCGAAGGCGTCCGCGTCACCCAGTCCTTCTGGGGCCGGATCCTGGGCTACGGCCATCTTCGCATCGAGGGCACCGGCGTGGATCACGTCGACCTGCCGACCATCGCCGATCCCATCGGCTTCCGCGCCGCGATCGAGAGCGCGAAATCCGCCGCCTACCCGCCGCGCTGAACACGGAGCCTCTTTCGATGCGTAACCTTCTTATGATCGCCGCGGTCCTGTCGCTGGCCGCGGGCGCTGCGCAGGCGGCCGGCAATGCCGCCAATGGCAAGGCGATCTTCGCGCGCTGTGCCATCTGCCACACCAACGACAAGGGCGGACCGAACGGGCTGGGACCGAACCTGTTCGGCGTCGCCGGCCGCAAAGCCGCCTCACTGCCGAGCTACATGTATTCGGGCGCGCTCAAGGCGTCGGGCATCACATGGACGAACGACAAGCTGAAAGCCTGGGTCTCGGGCCCGCAGCGGCTGGTGCCGGGCACCAAGATGGCGTTCGGCGGCCTCGGCAGGCCGTCGGACGAAGACGACGTCGTCGCCTATCTCGACTCGCTCAAATAGCCGCACTCGCGGTGCTGACCGCGGCTCCTGCGGCGGCGGCGGGCAACCCGGACTTCGCCTGCAAGCTGCGCGAGACCGCGGCGATGTACGATTCGCTCAAGGCGCTGCCGCCGCCACTGGCGCGCATGGTCCAGACCAAGCTCGGCCCTATCGCGGAGCGCGGCGCGTTCTACAACGCGACGGATGTGATCCAGCATCCTGGGCCGAGCCGGCGCTTCATCCGCGCCGGCACGACCGACCACCGGCGCTGGTTCGTCTGGTACGAGCAGGGCGGCATCGCCTATTTCAAGGCGATCGTCGTCTTCGCCGATGTCGACGGCAAGGGACTGAGGACCACGACGCAATATTCCGGTGGCGGACAGGACGACCTGTGCGCCGCAACCGAGGCGATCCTGAACAAAAGGCCACGCAACTAAGCGCAACGAAAAGGCTTAGCCGCCGAGGCCGAGCACACCCAGGCCGCCGTGCAGCGGAACGACGTCCCAGGCGATGAGTTCGTCCTTGAACGGCGCGTAGAGGCCGTTCAGCAGGAAGACCTTCTTGTTCGCACTGACCGCGATGGCGATCTCGGCGAAGGTGTTGGGGCCGATATAGTTGCGCTTGCCGTGCCGGGTCCCGTTGGCGACCAGGATGCCCCAGACATCCTGGCGGCGGATGATGCGGAAATATCGCTTCGACAGATCGCCTTTCAGCCGCGCGGTTTTCGCCGCGCCGCGCTCGTCGGCCGGCGCGATGGCGTCGATGCCCCCCGGCCTTCAGCGTCGCCTGCAGCACGAGCATCCTGTCGTAATGGGCCATGCTTCCGGAGATGACGAGACGCATGGTGCGGATGGAACGCGGAATCGCCGTCCGCATGGAATGTCGCGGCGCCACTGACAGATGCGGCGGAATGACGCTGGCTGGACCGTAATGCTGCACTGCACACACGATTCTCAAGGGAATCTGGGGCGTTGTTTCCTTAAGCAAACCCGAATGACGCTTCGTTGACACGCCATGGCAGGCAGTCCTAGTTTTTGCGCCGCACAAGAGGGGGCGGTCGGAAAAAAACGAGGCGCGCGCACGGCACGCCCAAGCTAAACCAACCGCCCACGTTCAGGGATTTTCGAACTCATGAAGGTACTGGTGCCCGTCAAGCGGGTGGTCGACTACAACGTCAAGGTTCGCGTGAAGGCGGACCAGTCCGGTGTGGACCTCGCCAACGTCAAGATGTCCATGAACCCGTTCGACGAGATCAGCGTCGAAGAAGCGGTGCGTCTGAAGGAAAAGGGCAAGGCGACGGAAGTCATTGCCGTCTCCATCGGCCCGCAGCAGGCATCCGAGACCATCCGCACCGCGCTCGCCATGGGCGCCGACCGCGGCATCCTGGTGAAGACCGACCAGGAGGTCGAGCCGCTGGCGGTGGCCAAGATCCTCAAGGCGATCTGCGAGGCCGAGAAGCCGTCGCTGGTGATCACCGGCAAGCAGGCGATCGACGACGACAGCAACCAGACCGGCCAGATGCTGGCCGCACTGCTCGGCTGGGCGCAGGGCACGTTCGCCCACAAGCTCGAACTGGACGCCGAGACGGCGAAGATCGAGCGCGAGATCGATGGCGGCCTGCAGACCGTCGAGGTCAGGCTGCCGGCGGTGATGAGCGTCGACCTGCGCCTCAACGAGCCGCGCTACGCCTCGCTGCCCAACATCATGAAGGCGAAGAAGAAGCCGATCGAAGAGAAATCGCCCGCCGATTACGGCGTCGACATCGCGCCCAAGCTGAAGGTCCTGAAAGTGACCGAGCCGCCCAAGCGCCAGGCCGGCATCAAGGTGAAGACGGTGGGCGAACTGCTCGACAAGCTCAAGAACGAAGCGGGAGTGATCTGAGCATGGCTTCGCTCGTCATCGCCGAACACGACAACAAGGTTCTGAAGGAAGCGACCGGGAAGACCGTCACCGCCGCCGCCCAGCTTGGCGGACCGGTGCACGTGCTGGTCGCCGGCCAAGGCTGCGATGCGGTGGCGCAGGCCGCCGCCAAGCTCGCGGGCGTCGAGACGGTGCTGGTCGCCGACGACGCGCTCTACGTCAAGATGGTCGCCGAGACCATGGAGACGCTGATCCTGTCGCTTGCCGACAAGTACGACGCGATCCTCAGCCCCGCCACGACCAACGGCAAGAACTACATGCCGCGCGTCGCCGCCAAGCTCGACGTCGCCCAGATCAGCGAGATCATCAAGGTCGTCGGCCCCGACACGTTCGAGCGGCCGATCTATGCCGGCAACGCCATCGCCACCGTCCAGGCGGGCGCCGGCAAGAAGGTCATCACCGTGCGCACCACGACGTTCAAGGCCGCCGCCGAAGGCGGTTCCGCGGGCATCGAGAAGGTCGGCGCCGGCTCCGATCCCGGCCTATCGAAATTCGTCGGCGAGGAACTGTCGAAATCCGAGCGGCCCGAACTGACCTCCGCCAAGATCGTCATCAGCGGCGGCCGCGGCATGCAGTCGGGCGACAATTTCCACATGCTCGACAAGATCGCCGACAAGCTGCACGCCGCCGTGGGCGCCAGCCGCGCCGCGGTGGACGCCGGCTTTGCGCCCAACGACTACCAGGTCGGCCAGACCGGCAAGGTGGTGGCGCCCGACCTCTACATCGCGGTCGGCATCTCCGGCGCGATCCAGCATCTGGCTGGCATGAAGGATTCCAAGGTCATCGCCGCGATCAACAAGGACGAAGAGGCGCCGATCTTCCAGATCGCCGACTACGGCCTCGTCGCCGATCTCTTCAAGGCGCTGCCCGAGATGGAAGAAGAGCTCACCAAGCTCGGCTACTAGCCGACAAGGATCAAGCATGGCTATCGAACGCATCGGCGTTATCGGCGCAGGCCAGATGGGCAACGGCATAGCCCATGTCCTGTCGCTTGCGGGTTACGATGTGGTGTTGGACGACATCAACAAGGAGCAGCTCTCCAAGGCGCTGGAGCGCATCACCAAGAACATGCATCGCCAGGCGGCGCGCGGCCTGATCAAGGCCGAGCAGATCGAGCCCGCGATGGCGCGCATCCGCACCACGACGGCGCTGGACGACCTCAAGGACCGCGACCTCGTCATCGAGGCGGCGACCGAGGACGAGGCGGTCAAGAAGAAGATATTCCAGGACCTGACGCCGCGCCTGAACGACAAGGCCCTGCTGGCGACCAACACCTCGTCGATCTCGGTGACGCGGCTGGCGACGGCGACCGACCGGCCCGAGCGCTTCATCGGCATCCATTTCATGAACCCGGTGCCGGTGATGCAGCTGGTCGAGGTGATCCGCGGGATCGCGACCGACGACGGCACCTTCCAGGCGGCGCTGGAGATCGTCCGGCGCACCGGCAAGACCGCCGCCTATGCCGAGGACTTCCCGGCCTTCATCGTCAACCGCATCCTGCAGCCGATGATCAACGAGGCGGTCTACACGCTGTACGAAGGCGTCGGCAACGTCGAGGCGATCGACACCGCGATGCGGCTGGGCGCCAACCACCCGATGGGGCCGCTGCAGCTCGCCGACTTCATCGGCCTCGACACCTGCCTGTCGATCATGCAGGTGCTTTACGAGGGCCTGGCGGATTCCAAATACCGGCCCTGCCCGCTGCTGGTGAAATATGTCGAGGCCGGCTGGCTGGGCCAGAAGACCGGCCGCGGCTTCTACGACTACCGCGGCGACCACCCGGTCCCGACGCGGTAACTTTCTTTTTTTGGCGATTTCGTATATCTTTCGGATATACGGAGACTGCGATGGGAATTCGGGTTCAAATCGCCAAATGGGGCAACAGCCTGGGGCTGCGCGTGCCCAAGGATGTCGCCGAACAGGCCGGTCTGCGCGAAGGCACCAGGGTCGATGTCGAAGCGCGCGAAGACGGCTCCGTCGTCATCCGCAAGGCGCACAGGCGCTACACGCTGGAAGAGTTGATCGCCGGCATGACGCCGGATAAAGCACACCCTCCGCTCATCGATGACGAGCCGCGCGGCAACGAGTTTCCGAACAACGAATAGCCGCTGCGATGGAGCTTCCGGATCGCGGAGACTTGGTGTGGCTGGAGTTCTCGCCACATCGCGGCCATGAGCAGGCAGGCCGTCGTCCCGCCATTGTCCTCACGCCGCGTGCATTTCACGAGCGCTCCACGATGATGGTGGTTTGTCCGATCACGACCAGAGAGCGCGGCTGGCCGACCGAGGTTAAACTGCCGCCCGACTCGCCGGTTTCGGGCGTGATCCTGATTGACCAGATACGCAGCCTTGATCGCACGGCGCGCCATCTGAAAATCGCCGGGGCGACATCGCAGGACGTGCTTGATGCGATCGGCGCAAGGCTCGCGCCGTTTCTCAGCCTTTAACGCATCAGCGCCGCGAGAAAGTCGGCCGGCGGGGCGGCTTCGGGCCAGTTTGGGACGTCGGGCGGGATGTCGATGCCCTTCAGTTTGCGCTTGGCCCATATGTGCGCCGCGATGACGAGTTCGTCGCTGCGGTCGAGCGTGCCGGCGCGTATCACGACAAGGCCGGGCCGCCGCGTGTTGGTGTTGTAGACACGGGTGAGGCAGGTCGCACAGCCGCGCTGGCGCGAGATGCGGGCACCGTCCTCCGAGACGCGTTCATAGACATAAGGCGCGCCGCTGACTTCGAGTGCCTCTTCCGGGACGATGAATTGCGTGCTGAAGGCGCTGCCGGTCCAGGTCTGGCAGTCCAGGCAGTGGCACGCATAGACGTTGGGCAGCTTGTCGAGCCGCACGCGATAGCGGATCGCCCCGCAGCGGCAGCCGCCTTCGATCGCCTCCGTCATGCCGTCCTCCCCAGGAACCGGTTCAGCACATTGCGCGTGATCCGCGTGACGAACGGGTCGCCGGCGCTAAGTCCATGCGCCCATTCGGTTGTGCCGGCATTGAAGACCTCGCCCTTGCCGCGGACAAACGACGCCATCACCGCATGACCGCGCGCGACACGGGCCTGGGTCTGCGGCGCGGCATCGCCGTAAGCGACGCGCGCGACGACATCCATCTGCTCGGGCGGGATCAGGGGGCGGTAGGGATTGTCCGGGCTCTCCGCGAACACCGCGGGCACGAAGGCGATGATTTCGAGATTGCCGGGCACGCCGACGCCGCCATCGGGCGCCGGCAGGCCGTCGGCGCCGAAGCGGATGGGACAGCCGTCATTCTCGTAGCCGACCAGCGGCACGCCGCCGCCGATCACATCGCCATAATAGAGATCGCAGCTTTCCAGCGCCCAATGCCCGTCGCGATAGATCGTATAGCCGCCGGCGCCGCGCGCCGCGCAGAGGCCGAGGCGATGATAGCCGCCGTAGAGAAAGCTGAGGCCGGTGATCGCCGCTTCGGGGCGGCCGAACATCGGATGCGACCACAGATGCGTCTTGTCGGCGTCGGGCACCGCCTCGTCCGCGCCCTTCCATTTGCGGCACACGAGGGTGCGGCCTTCGTCCTCCCAACGCACCTTCCAGAAGCCGGTATTGCCGGAGAAGATCGCAAGGCGGCCGCCGCGGTCGACAAAGGCGTCGAGCGCATCGCGCTCCGGCCCCGACCAGTATTCGCTGTGGCCGACCAGCAGCACGACCTCGTAACCATCCAGCGCCCGCGGGTCGCGGTCGAGGTCGAAATCGGTGAGATAGTCGAAGGCAAGGCCTTCCTCGCCTTCGGCCCAGCGCACGAAGGCGTGCTCCCATTTGTTCAGATAGCCGGCCGAGCCGTCATAGGGCGACTGGTTGAGGGCGCGCGACCAGGCGGGATCGGCGCCGCCCCAGGTCCGTTCCCCGAACTCGCGCGGGCGCAGCGTCACGAGGCGCGGCATCTCCGGCGGCGGCGCCAGCAGCAGCGGCGGAAACGGCCTCTGCGTCGACAGCACGCCGATGGCGCCGGCCATCGCGTCCGCCAGCGGCTTTTCCCGGCGCATCAGGGATTCGACATGGCAATAGGCGCTGGCGCCGCCCCAGTAATTATAGGCATGCAGCGTGTTGGTCGCCAGAACCAGGACCATGCGCCGACGCGCGGCGCCGGCGGTGACGCAGATGAAGTGACGCGCCTGTGCGCCTTTCGCATCCGTCAGCACGATGTCGTAATAGCCGCTGCGCCATGCCGCGCCGGCGATCAGCGTCGCCGCGACCGGCCAGCGGCAACCCCTGGTGTCGGCGTCGGGCGGCGTCGCATGCGCGCCGGGATCGAGCGTCGCGGTCAGCACGATTTCCCGCGCGGCACCGACGCGCGCGATTTCCAGCATGCACGGTCCGGCATCGCTGCTGGCGTGGATCGCGAAGGGCGCGCCGGGCGCGACGCTGAGCCTGTCGGTATAGAGCGCGAGCATGGCGCCAGACTAGGCGGTGGATTTCCTGCGGTACAGAGCGTCGCGTAGCGGCCGGTTGGCAGTGCGGATGCGGCGCGCTAGCGTTGCGCCATGGGCAAAACCTACCGCATCGGCGTCATCGGACTGGGGCAGCGCATCGCGCATGTGCTGCGCGCCATGGACGAGGTCGGCTGGACGCTGAATGTCGCGGGTTATGTCGATCCGGGCCCGGTCGGGATGCCGATCCTGGCCGAGAAGGATATCGCGCCCGGCAAGGCCTATCCCAGCGTGGCGGCGCTGCTGAAGGACGGACCGTTCGACCTGGTGATGATCGGGTCGCCCAATCACCTGCACTACGAACATCTGCTGGCGGCGTTCGCGGCCGGTTATCCGATCTTTGCCGAGAAGCCGATCGTGCGCACCGAGGAGGAGACCTTCGCGCTGGCGCGGCACCTGGCGGGCGGCAGGACGCCCCCGCTGTTCATCGGCCTGGTCATGCGCTCGATGCCGATCGTGCGCGAGACCATCAGGCGCGTCGACGCGGGTGCGCTGGGCGAGCTGATCTCGATGGACGCGACCGAGCATCTGCCGCCCGAGCATGGCGGCTATCTGGCGCGCAACTGGCGGCGCAAGCAGGCCTGGGGCGGCTCTTATTTCCTCGACAAGGTGTGCCACGATTTCGATATCTTCGGGCGCCTCGCGCGTTCGCGCCCCAGCCGCGTGGCCAGCCTGGGCGGGCGGCGCATTTTCCGCGCCGAGCGCGGCGACGTGGCACGCACTTACAGCGACGGCGCGCCCGCCTATGCGCTGCGCGATGCCGGCTGGGCCGGCGCCAATGACGCCTTCCACTCCGACATGGACGTGACCGACCACCAGACCGCGCTGGTCGAATATGACAGCGGCTTCCAGCTGTCCTTCCACGCCAACAGCCATGTCGCCCTGGGCGAGCGGCGCTGGTACATCGCAGGCACCGACGGCACGCTGCTGGCCGATCTGGTGCGCAACAAGCTGATGTTCCGGCGCGCTCTGGACAAGGCCAAGCCGGAGCGCATCGATTACGCCAACCGCACCGACGACAACCACAATGGCGCCGACCAGGCGATGGCGAAGGACCTGCTCGCGACGCTCGAGACCGGCGCGCCCTTTCCGGTGACGCCCTGGGATTCGATGGTGGCAGGCCTGACCGTCATGGCCATCGACCGGGCGATGCAAGAGCGCCGCCTGGTCGATTGCGCGCCGATATGGGCCGATTACGATACGGCGAGGGGCACGGCCTGAGGCAGCGACTTGGCGGGCGCGCTTTCCAGGATCAGCATATAGGCGATCTGTCCCACGATGGTGGCGGCCAGAAGATACCAGGCCGGCGCCATCGGATTGCCGGTGAACTTGATAAGCCAGGTGATCATGAGTTGCGTGGTGCCGCCGAACAGCGCGATGGAGGTGGCATAGACGGTCGCGAAGGCGCCGCCGCGGATGCGCTTGGGCAGGGTCTCGGCGAAAGCGGCGTAGAACACGCCGGTGCCGACCGAACTGATGAAGCCGAGCGCGATCGTCCCGATCAGCAGCGCGGTCTGGCTGCGCGTCTCGACGATCCAGAAGAAGACCGGAAGGATCAGGACCAGGTAGGCCGGGTTCGGCCAGATCATCAGCGGCCGACGGCCGATGCGATCCGACAGCCATCCGCCCGATAATACGGCCACGACGGCGGCGACGTTGCCGAGCGCGCCCGCCAGGAACGAGACGCCGGCCGGCAGGCGCAGCGTATTCTCCGCGAACGTCGTGATGTAATCGAAGACATAGGTGCTGATCGTGCCCGCGGCGAGCACGGCGATGGCCAGCACGATGATGCGCCAATTTTCCTGCGCCGCGGAGGCCGGGGCCGCCGGCTCCGCCGCGTGCAACGTCTCGGGCAGCCCGTGCCGGATCCACAAGCCGAACGGCAACGTGATCGCGCCCAGCAGGAACGCGATGCGCCAGCCATAGGCGTCGAGTGCCGCGGGCGCCATGACCGCCGACAGCCCCGCGCCGACAAGCCCGCCCGTCATCGCGGCGATGCCCTGGCTGGCGCCTTGCCAGGAAACGGCGAGGCCACGGCCATGCGGCGGCGCGCTCTCGAGCAGATAGGCGGTGGTGGGCCCGACCTCGCCGCCGAGCGAGAAGCCCTGGACCATCCGGGCCAGCACCGCCAGGATCGGCGCCGCGATGCCGATGCTTGCATAGGACGGAATGAGCGCGATCGAAATGATGGCCACGCCCATCAGCGTAAAGCTCAGCATCATGGCCGGCCGGCGGCCCACCCGGTCGGCATAGGCGCCCAGCACGATGCCGCCGAGCGGCCGCGTGATGAAGCCCGCGCCGAACGTCGCCAGCGACAGCATCAGGCTGCCATAGGCGCTGTGCGACGGGAAAAAGGCGTGCCCGATCTGGATGGCGAAGAAGGCGTAGGTGATGAAGTCGTAGAATTCCAGCGCGTTGCCGACGGTCGCCGCGAGGATGGCCCGGCGCCGGATCCGGGCCTCCGGCATGGCTTGTTCGGCTGTCGCGGCCATGGCATCCCCCCCGGGGCTTGCTGCGCGGGCCGGCCGACCCGCGACCCGCCACTGTCACAGTCCGGCACGCCTCCGGCAACGGGACATTTTGGACACCGCCTTACAGGATGTTCAGGAAGGCTTTGCCGCCAAGCCGCGGAAATAAGCGATCGCGTCCTGGCTGTCCCACGCCGCAGGGCCGACGGCGCGGCCGATCTCGCGGCCCTGCGGGTCGATCAGGATCGTCAGCGGCAGGCCATAGGCGTTGAAGGCGTGCAGCAGGGCGGAATTGGCGTCGACATAGGTGTCCAGCGCCTGGGACGCATGCGCATCCAGGAAGGCGCGCGCGTCGGTGGCGGCACCGCGCCCGACATCGACGGCCACGACGGCGAATCCGGCCTTGGGAAGGGCGGCTTTCAGCCGGGCGAGGGCCGGCAACTCCTTCACGCAGGGCCCGCACCAAGGCGCCCACAAATTGAGCAGGACATAGCGGCCCTTGAAGCTGGCGAGCGACAGCCGTGCGCCGGTCGCGTCGCCGATGGCGACCTGCGGCGCGGCGACCGGCTTGGCGGCGGCGGCAAACGGCGCCAGCGCGAGCGGCGGGCCGGCCTGTTCGTGGACAGGCTTGGCCCCCATCCCATATAGAACAACCAACAGCGCCGCAGCGGCGAAGATGACGGCGGCCGCGGCGGCGATCAGGACAAGGCGAGAAGGCTTCACGGGCATCTCATGAGCGCTAACAAAATGTGGGGCGGCCGGTTCGAAGGTGGTCCCGCCTCCATCATGGAGGTCATAACGCCCTCCATCGATTTCGACAAACGGATGGCGGCGCAGGACATCGCCGGCAGCCGCGCCCATGCGCGCATGTTGTCGCTGCAACAGATCATCTCGCAGTTCGATGCCGAGGAAATCCTCAAGGGTCTCGACATGATCGAGAAGGAAATCGGGGACGGAACCTTCACCTTCAGCCGCCAGCTGGAGGACATCCATCTCAACATCGAATCCCGTCTCAAGGAATTGATCGGCGACGCCGCAGGGCGGCTGCACACCGCGCGCTCGCGCAACGACCAGGTGGTGACGGATTTCCGGCTGTGGGTGCGCGAGGCCTGTGCGCGCGCGCAAGCCGGGCTGGAGGACCTGCAGCGCGCACTGTTCGCGCAGGCCGAAGCGCATTTCGCTACCGTCATGCCGGGCTACACCCATATGCAGCCGGCCCAGCCGGTGACGTTCGGGCACCACTGCCTGGCCTATGTCGAGATGTTCTATCGCGATCGCGGCCGCTTTGCCGATTGCGCCAGGCGTCTGAACGAATCGCCGCTGGGCGCCGCGGCGCTGGCCGGCACGCCCTATCCCATCGACCGCGACGTGACGGCCAAGGCGCTCGGCTTCGCGCGGCCGATGCGCAACTCGCTCGATGCCGTGTCGGCGCGCGATTTCGCGCTGGAATATCTCGCGGCGGCCACCATCATGTCGACCAATATCTCGCGGCTGGCGGGCGAGATCGTGCAATGGTCGACTCCTGCCTTTGGCTTCGTGCGCCTGTCCGACGCGTTCACCACCGGCTCCTCGATCATGCCGCAGAAGCGCAATCCGGACGCGGCCGAGCTGATCCGCGGCAAGACCGGGCGCGTGCTGGGCGACTTCGTGGCGCTGGCGACGGTGGTGAAGGGCCTCGCCCTCGCCTATGGCAGCGACCTGCAGGAAGACAAAGAACGTGTGTTCGACGCGGCGGATACGATCGAGGTCTGCCTGGCGGCGATGGCGGCGATGATCGCCGACCTGACCGTGAAGCCGGACGCGATGCGGGCCGCGGCAGAGGCGGGCTATCCAACTGCGACCGATCTGGCCGACTGGATCGTCGTCACGCTGAAGAAGCCGTTCCGCGAGTCGCATCACATCGCCGGCAGCATCGTGCGGCGGGCGGAGGAGATGAACCTGCCACTGGAAAAGCTGCCACTGGCCGAGATGCAGGCGATCGAGCCGGGCGTCACCGACGCGGTGTTCAAAGTGCTTCCGCTGGAAGCCTCGGTGAAGGCGCGGATGAGCTATGGCGGCACCGCGCCGGACCGGGTGCGCGAACAGCTCCATTTCTGGCGGGAGAAGCTGAAATGAAGCTGCCCGTCGCATTCGCGATCCTATTGGCACTCGGTGTCACCGGTTGCGGCGTGAAGAGCGACCTGCTCCTGCCGAACGGCAAGCCGACACCCAAGACCGAGAAAGACCCGTCCAAGCCGCCGCCGCAGCAGCAGCAGCAAAACGTATGAATCACTTCGCCTATATCGACGGCACGCTGAACGCCGAGCAGGTCGCGCTCGGCGCCCTGGCCGAGCAGGTCGGCACGCCGTTCTATTGCTATTCCACCGCGACCTTGCGGCGGCACTTCCAGGTGTTTTCGGATTCGTTTCCGCGCGGCAGCCTCGTCGCCTTCTCGGTCAAGGCGCTGGGCAATATCGCGGTGCTGAAGACGCTGGCCCAGCTCGGGGCCGGCGCCGACGTGGTGTCGGGCGGCGAGCTGCGCAAGGCGATGAAGGCCGGCATTCCGGCGCACAAGATCGTGTTCTCCGGCGTCGGCAAGACGCGGGCGGAGATGACGCTGGCGCTGGAGGCCGGCATCTACCAGTTCAATGTCGAGAGCGAGCCGGAGCTGGAGGCCCTGAGCGAAGTCGCGCAATCGCTCGGCCGCACCGCGCCGGTCACCATCCGCGTCAATCCCGATGTCGATGCCAGGACCCACGCCAAGATCACCACGGGAACGTCGGAGACCAAGTTCGGCATTCCGTGGGCCCAGGCCCGCGACGCCTATGCGCTGGCGGCCAGGCTGGCGGGCATCGAGATCGTCGGCATCGACGTGCATATCGGCAGCCAGATCGTCGACCTCGAGCCGTTCGAGACAGCATTCCGGAAAGTCGTCGCGCTGGCCGGCGTCCTGCGCCGCGACGGACATGCGATTTCGCGGCTCGACCTCGGCGGCGGGCTGGGCGTGCCTTACCTCACCGACAACACGCCGCCGCCGGACCCGCAGGCCTATGGCGCGATGGCGACGCGGGTGACGCAGGACCTGGGCGTGCAGCTGATCCTGGAGCCCGGGCGGCTGATCGCGGCCAATGCGGGAATCCTGGTCTCGCGCGTCCTCTATGTGAAAAAGGGCGAGGCCAAGACCTTCGCCATCATCGATGCGGGGATGAACGACCTGATCCGGCCGGCGCTGTACGATGCCCATCACGAGATCGTGCGCATCAACGAACCGGGCTTGCACACGCCCCGGCGGCGCTATGATGTGGTCGGTCCGGTGTGCGAAACTTCGGACATCTTCGCCGCGGATCGCGACCTGCCGGAACTGAAATCGGGCGATCTTGTGGCAATCCTGAGTGCCGGCGCCTATGGCGCGGTGATGGCTTCGGCCTACAATGCGCGGCCGCCAGCGCCCGAAGTGCTGGTGAAGGGCGATCTGTGGAGCGTGGTGCGGCCAAGACCGGAAGATGACGCGTTATTCGGATCAGAGCGAATTCCAGACTGGCTCACGGGCTGAACAGACCGAGCGCTATATCCTTGCCGCACGCGCCGCGCTGCTGTGGGAGCGTGTCTGGCCAGCGCTGTGGCCGGCGAGCGGCATCGCCGGCGTGTTCGCCGCCGCGGCGCTGTTCGACATCTTCGCGCCGCTGCCCTGGGCCGTGCATGCGCTGATCCTGGCGGCTGCGATCACGGCGATCGGCCTGTGCCTCTATTTCAGCTTCCAGGATTTCCGCCTTCCGGACTGGATGGAGGGCGCGCGGCGGCTGGAGCGGTCGAGCGGCCTCAGGCATCGGCCGATCTCCGAAGCGGGCGACGCGATGGCGGTGGGCACCGGCGATCCCATGGCCGAGGAATTGTGGAAGCTGCATGTGCGCCAGCTTCTGGCGAGCGTGGGCCGGCTGCGGCTTGCCTGGCCGTCGCCGGGCTTGCCGGCGCGCGACCGCCGCGCGATCCGCTTCGTCGTGCTGCTGCTGCTGGCGGCCGGCGTGGCGTGGGCCGGGAACGATTCGCTGCGCCGGCTGTGGGCGGGTTTCAACGACACCAGCGCCGCGTCGCGCGCCACCGTCGATGCCTGGATCGATCCGCCGCCTTATACGGGCGAGCCGCCGGTCTATCTGACACCGGGCATGCGCCTGGCCGTGCCGGTCGGATCGACCCTGAACCTGCGCGTGCATGGCGCGGGCCATCTTCCCGGCCTGTCGCTGGACAGCACGACGGCGGCCAGCGGCTTCGGCGGCGGCCATGGCGAATATGCCGCGACCTATCGCATCCAGTCGGATGCCGGCGTGCGGGTGCGCAGCGGCGGGCGGGCCATCGGCGACTGGAGCATCACCGCGATTCCCGACAAGCCGCCGCGCATCGCCTTCACCGCCAAGCCGTCGCGCACCGAGCACGCGGCGCTCAAGCTGTCGTTCAAGGCGTCGGACGATTACGGCGTGACGGCAGTGCGCGCGGTGATCACGCCGCATGGCCGCCACGGCAAGCCGGTCGTCGTCGACCTCGGCCTGCCGGCATCGTCGCGCACCGTGAACCAGTCGTCCTATCAGGACCTCACCGCGCATCCCTATGCCGGGCTCGATGTCGACATCGTGCTGCAGGCGGTGGACGGGCTGGGACAGGTGACGTCGACCGCGCCGGTGCCGTTCCGGCTGCCGTCGCGCGTCTTCACCAATCCGCTGGCGCGCGCGCTGATCGAGCAGCGTCAAGCGCTCGCCACCAGCGAGACGCCGCAGGAACGCAGCCGCGTGGTGCGGATGCTGGACGCGCTGACCGTCGCGCCGCAGCTCTTCTATGCCACCCAGCCGGGCGTCTACACCGCCATCCGCGCCGCGCGCTGGGGCCTGGCCGATGCCGGTCATGCCGAAGACGTCGATCACGTGCAGGACCTTTTGTGGCAGATCGCGGTCGGGCTGGAGCGCGGCGGCCTGCTCTCGGCAGCGGAAGAGCTGCGGCGGTTGCAGGCGATGATCGCGCAGGCGCTCGCCTCCGGCGCGCCGCAGGAGGTGATCGACGAATTGCTGCAGCGCTATCAGGAGGCGATGCAGCGCTACATGCAGGCGCTCGCCGAGAATCCGCCGCAGAGCGCCGACCAGGCGCCGCCACCGAGCGCCAAAGTGCTGAGTCAGCAGGACCTGCAGGCGCTGCTCAAGGCGATCCAGCAACTGGCGCAGAGCGGCGACCGGGCGCAGGCCATGCAGATGATGGCGTTGCTGCAAAGCCTGCTCGAGAATCTGAAGCTGAGCAGCGGCCCCGGCGGCAACGCCGACAGCCCGCAGAACAAGGCGCTGAGCGACGCGATCAAGGGTCTCAACGGCCTGATGGGCAAGCAGCGCGAGCTGCTGGACAAGACGTTCAAGGGCCGCCAGGGCGAGCATGTCGACCCCAAGGACCTGCAGCAGCAGCAGGGCGACATCGCCAGGCAACTCGGCGACATCGAGAGGAGCCTGCGCGGCCAGAAACAGGCGGCGCCGTCCGACCTCGGCCGGGCGGGCAATTCGATGGGGCAATCAGGCCAGGAACTGGGATCGAGCGACCTGAACGGATCGAGCATCGACCAGAAGAATGCGCTGGACGCGCTGCGCGGCGCCTCGTCGGATCTCGCCAAGCGGCTGATGAAGCAGATGGGGCAGGACCAGAACGGCCCGGAGAACGGCGACCAGGACCCTCTCGGCCGCCAGCCGGGCAGCGCCATGACCGGCTCCGGCACGAAGCTGCCCGATGCTTCCGACCTCAGGCGGGCGCGCGACATCCTGATGGAATTGCGCCGCCGCGCCGCCGAGCGCGGCCGGCCGCAGCAGGAACTCGACTATATCGACCGGCTGCTGAAGCAGTTCTGAGCTTCGCTATTCATTGGCCTTGGCGAAGCGGAGTTCGATTTCATGCGCCGCCGGCGGCGGGCTTGAGAGCCTGGTACGGAACCGCGCGATGGCGCCCGGCTGCAAGGTCGCGACGCTGGGCACGAAGGTCCAGTGATAGATCTCGCGCTTGTCGGCATCCAGCAGCCCCACACGCACCAGCGGCACGGTCAGTTCGTGGTTCGAGCGGTTGACGATCTTGCCGGTGACGGAGAGCACCTGCTGGCCGTCTTCCTTGCCCATGTCCTTGGCGACGTCGGCGAAGGCGAGGCCCTTGGGACGGACCGGAAGGCCGGCGGCGTTATAGAAGGACGAGGTCTGCGGCACCCAGGTCGCGATCGTGTCGCGGAAGCCGACCGCGGCCCAGCCGATCACCAGCACCAGCCCGACCAGCAGCACCCATCCGCCGACGACCGCGGCGCGGCCCAGCCAGGGCGGCGGCGGCGGCGCGGGCACCGACTCGGCAACGACCGCTGCGGCCGGCGCAAAGGCTGCAGCCCGCGGCTGCGCTGCGACGCCGGCAGGCTCGGGAGGCGTCGGGGCGGGTGGCTGCTCCTGGACGAGGATTTCGGTGTCGGCGTCAGGCTCCGGCTCCGGGCCCAGCTGGTGCCAGACATTGCCGCATTTGGCGCAGCGGACATTGCGGCCCGCGGCCGGAAACTTCGCCGCATCCGCCTGGTAGCGCGTCTCGCATTGCGGGCATGTGAGAATCATGAACGGGAGTATCTCCGACGGATGCGAAAATAGCTTTAAGGGGTTCGCCCTCGCAAGGCGTAGGCCTTTGATTCGTCAAGCCGGATACCACTGGCGCGGTTCGCGCTCTATGGTGCAATCCCATGGTTCGCTTCGAAAATGTCGGCATGCGCTACGGCGCCGGGCCGGAAGTCCTGCGCGACGTCACGTTCACGCTGGAGCCCGGCTCGTTCACCTTCCTGACCGGCCTGTCGGGTGCCGGCAAGACGACGCTGCTCAAGCTGATCTATCTGGCAGAGCCGCCGAGCCGCGGCCTGATCACCCTGTTCGGCAACGACATGGCGACGGCGCGGCGCAGCGACTTTCCGGCAATAAGGCGGCGCATCGGCGTGGTGTTCCAGGATTTCCGCCTGCTGGGTCACCTCTCGGCCTCAGACAACGTCGCCCTGCCGCTGCGGCTCGCGGGCCGGCACGAAGGCGATTACGAGCACGACGTGGAGGAACTCCTGTCCTGGGTCGGCCTCGGCGACCGCATGCAGGCGCGGCCCGCGACGCTGTCGGGCGGCGAGCAGCAGCGTATCGCCATCGCGCGCGCCGTGGTGGCCCGCCCCGACCTGCTGGTGGCCGACGAGCCGACCGGCAATGTCGATCCGGAGATTGGCGCCAGGCTGATCCGGCTGTTCGGCGAGCTCAACCGGCTGGGAACCACCGTCCTGATCGCGACGCATGACCGCGCCCTGATCGAATCGACGCGGGCGCGCGAGATGCGGCTGGTGGACGGACGCCTGGTCGAACTGCGCAAGGCGGCGCGCGCATGAGCCGCTCGGGACGCCTGCTGCCGCGCGAGAAGGGCGCCGCGCCGCTGGACGTGGTGATCGGCGTGATGGCGTTCCTGGCGGCGCTCGCGCTAGGCGCCTCGCTGCTGGCGGAGCGGGCGTCGGTCGGCTGGCGCGCGGGCCTCGCCGACCGGCTCACGGTGCAGATTCTGGTGCCGACCAAGGGCGAGGTCGCATCGATCCTGGCGCAGGAGACCGACGCGGCGCTTTCCGTGCTGCGCGCGACGCCCGGCATTGCGCATGCGGCGCCGCTATCGGAGGACGAGATGCAGACGCTCGTCGAGCCATGGCTCGGCAAGGGCGCGCTGGTCGACGAATTGCCGCTGCCCAGGCTGATCGATGCCACGATCACGCCGGGCGCGACGGTGGATCTGGCGCGGCTGGCGACGCAATTGAAGCAGGCGGCGCCGGATTCACAGCTGGACGATCATGGCCGCTGGATCGCGCGGCTCAAGACCCTGGCGAACACGATCGTGTGGAGCGCCTGGGCGATCCTGCTGCTGATCGCGGTCGCGACCGCATCGACCGTGGCTTTTGCGACGCGCGCCGGATTGGAGGCGCAGCATGACATGGTCGCGCTGCTGCACCAGATGGGCGCGCATGCCTGGTTCATCTCGCGCGCCTTCGAGCGTCACTATGCGCTGGCCGCGCTGGGTGCCAGCGCAGTGGGCGCGGCGGTGGCAGCGCTATTGTTCCTCGCGGCCGGCGGGTTGGAGTTCGCCGGCGTGGAACCGGTGCCGTTCCTGCCGCCCGTCGGGCTGACACTGACGGAGATCGTCTGGCTCGCCGGCGTACCGGTGGTCGCGACCGCGATCGCCTGGGCGACGGCGCGGCTGTCGGTGCTGGCCGCCGTGCGGGAGATTTACTGATTAAGATATCCCGCCGAGCTTTTGCCCGGATTGAAGGCTATTCGTAACGGATATGATCAAGCGGCTCGCCCAGGTCGTCGGTGTTCTGATCGCGATGTACGTCGCGGGCTTCGCGTGGTTCGTCGCCAGCCTGCCGGCACGGCCGACGCACAGCCTGAACGCCGACGGCATCGTCGCACTGACCGGCGGCGACGCGCGGCTGGACGCGGCGGTAGCGCTGTTCGAGGGCGGCACCGGCAAGCGGCTGCTGATCACCGGCGCCAACAAGGTCTCGACCAAGGCAGAGCTCAAATATCTCTCCAAGGGCGGGCGGCGCTTCGAATGCTGCGCCGACATCGGCTATGCCGCCGAAGACACCTACGGCAACGCTGAGGAAGCCGCCGAATGGACCGCGCGGCACCGCTTCCACAGCCTGATCGTGGTGACTGCCGGTTACCACATGCCGCGCAGCCTGGTCCTGTTCCGCGCCCGGATGCCCGGCGTGACGCTGATCGCCTATCCGGTCGAGCCGGCCGACGCCCGTGCCTGGTGGAAGCCGGGGACGCTGCACCTGCTGCACAACGAGTATCTCAAATACATGGCAAGCCTGGTCATGACGGTGGTTGACCGGCACGCGCCGGGCGGCAAGTCTGCCGCCACGTCCTAACGCGATTCTCCTCTCCGCATGACGATCCTCCGGTCGGCGATCTTCATCGCCTGGTTCTCCCTCGTGTCGGCGGTGCTGGCGGTGGTGTTCCTGCCCGCCTTGCTGGGGCCGCGGCGGCTCACCACGCTGATGGCACGGCTCTGGGTGGCGCTGAACTTCTGGGGCCTGCGCGTCTTCGCGGGCCTCGGCTTCGAGGTGCGGGGAGCGGTCCCGCCCAACGGCGTCCTCATCGCGCTCAAGCATATGAGCATGTGGGAGACGATGGCGATCTATGCCCTGCTCGACGATCCGGCGATCGTGCTCAAGCGCAGCCTGACCTATGTGCCGTTCTATGGCTGGTACCTGCGCAAGGCCCGCATGATCGCGATCGACCGCGACGGACGGGCGCAGGCGCTGCGCGTGATGGCGGCCAAGGCCCGCGAGCAGATCGCCGCCGGCCGCAGCATCGCGATCTTCCCGGAGGGCACGCGCAAAACGCCCGGCGCGCCGCCCGACTATAAATCCGGCGTCGCGGCGTTATACGGGCAGCTCGGTGCACCCTGCTATCCGGTGGCTTTGAACTCCGGGCTGTTCTGGACCGGGCCGGTCGGGTTCCTGAAGAAGAAGGGCACCATCGTCATCGAATTCCTCCCCCCCATTCCGCCCGGCCTGCCGCGCCGCGCGTTCATGGCGCGGCTGCAGGAAGAGATCGAAACCGCCACCGACACGCTGATCGCCGAAGGCCGCATGCTGCTGGCGCGCTGAGGCCCGTACCGGCCGGACGTCAGGCCGTGCCGTTCCCTGCCGATTGCCTGGCGTCGTCGGCGCATTCGACGAGCAGCAATTCCAGGTCGGTTCCGGACCGGGTAACCGAGCGGCCATCGGGATGGACCCCGTCGACGCGCCAGTTCCCCGGCGAAATTTCGGCCGGGATGAAGGTCCAGGACGGCAGGTCGTCGAAGGCGATGGGATCGTTCATGGCGGCACCCTAGGCTCCCGTCAAAAGCCCGGCAATGGCGCGGATTCGATCGAAGGTCTGGTCCGTTTCGCAAGAACATTTCACGAACAGAACTTGATTTTAAGACGTCGAAGCGTTATTTGTCGAAGCCGCTTGCGGCGGGTTATCGGACGAGGCCATGAGCGATATTTCCCGCCAGATTTGGGACATGAAATACCGGCTGAAGCAGCCGGACGGCACGCCCGTGGACGGCGATTTCGCCGATACCTGGGCCCGCGTGGCACTCGCCGCGGCGCAGGCCGAGCCGCCGGAAAGCCGCGCCGCGCACGCGCTGGAGTTCGCCGCCGCGCTGGCCGGGCACCGCTTTCTCCCGGCGGGGCGCATCCTGGCGGGCGCCGGCACCGACCGCAGCGTGACGCTGTTCAACTGCTTCGTGATGGGCACCGTCACCGATTCGATGGACGGCATCTTCTCGGCCGTGAAGGAAGCGGCGCTGACGCTGCAGCAGGGCGGCGGCATCGGCTACGACTTCTCGACCCTGCGGCCCAAGGGCGCGACGGTGAAGGGCGTCGGCGCCGACGCATCGGGGCCGGTGTCGTTCATGGATGTGTGGGATTCGATGTGCCGCACCATCATGAGCGCGGGCTCGCGCCGCGGCGCGATGATGGCGACACTGGCCGTCGATCATCCCGATATCGAGACCTTCATCGACGCCAAGCGCGAACGCGGCAGGCTGTCGAATTTCAACCTGTCGGTGCTGGTCAGCGATGCTTTCATGGACGCGGTGCAGACGGACGCGGAATGGGACCTGACATTCGACGGGCGGGTCTACCGCACGGTCAAGGCGCGGGCGCTGTGGGACCGCATCATGCGCGCGACCTATGAAACCGCCGAACCCGGCGTGATCTTCATCGATCGCATCAACGCGGAAAACAACCTCGCTTACGTCGAAACGATCCGCGCGACGAATCCGTGCGGCGAGCAGCCGCTGCCACCCTATGGCGCGTGCCTGCTGGGTTCGATCAACCTGGCCAGGCTGGTGAAGGCGCCGTTCGAGGAAGGCGCGCATCTGGATCTCGACGAGCTCAGGCGGTTGACGCGCACTGCGGTCCGGATGCTGGACAATGCGATCGACGTGTCGCGCTTTCCGCTGCCGGCGCAGCGCGCGGAAGCTCTGGCCAAGCGGCGCATCGGGCTGGGCGTCACCGGGCTGGCCGATGCCCTGATCTTCTGCCGCGTGCGCTATGGCTCGGCCGAGAGCGTGGCGCTGATCGACTCATGGCTGTCGGCGCTGAGCGAGGCGGCCTATCTGGCGTCGGCGGAACTGGCGGGCGAGAAGGGCGCGTTCCCGCTGTTCGACGCGCAGCACTTCCTGGCGCGGCCCTTCGTCCGGCGTCTGCCGGAGCCGGTGCGCGCTGCCATCGCCGAGCACGGCATGCGCAACGGCCTGGTGACGTCGATCGCGCCGACCGGCACGATCTCGCTGTTCGCCGGCAACGTATCGAGCGGCATCGAGCCGGTGTTCGCCTATAGCTATAGCCGCCGGGTGCTGCAGCCCGACGGGTCGGCCACGACGCAGACCGTCGAGGATTATGCGGTCAAGGTCTTCCGCGCAAAGTTCGGGCCGGACGCCGCCCTGCCCGACTATTTCGTCAACGCCCAGACGCTGTCGCCGGAGGATCATCTGGCGGTGCAAGCCGCGGCGCAGCGGCACATCGACAGCTCGATCTCCAAGACGGTGAACGTGCCGGCGGACATCTCGTTCGAAGCGTTCAAGGACATCTATGCCCGCGCCTACGAGCTGGGCTGCAAGGGCTGCACGACCTATCGGCCCAACGACGTGACGGGATCGGTGCTGGTCGCATCCCCGGCGCGCGAGGAAGCATCGGCCATTCCGGCGCGCGCGCGCGAAGGCGGCGTCGTCTACATGACGCGGCCGCTGGACCGCCCCGGCGCGCTGGTCGGCCAGACCTACAAGATCAAATGGGTCGACAGCGACCACGCCTTTTACATCACCATCAACGACATCGAGAAGGATGGTCGGCGGCGCCCGTTCGAGGTGTTCATCAACTCCAAGAACATGGAAGCCTATGCCTGGGCGGTGGCGCTGACGCGGATGATCTCCGCGGTGTTCCGGCGCGGCGGCGACGTGTCCTTCGTGGTGGACGAGCTGAAGGCGATCTTCGATCCGCGCGGCGGCCAGTGGAGCGAGGGGCGCTATGTGCCGTCGCTGATGGCGGCGATCGGCGACGTGATCGAGAAGCACATGGTCTCGACCGGCTTCATCGCGCCGCGCGAGTTGCCGGAGCCGCCCGGCGAGCGTCGCGCCGTCGCGGTCGCTGCGGAAGGTGCGCCGGCGCGGTTCTGCCCGCGCTGCTCTTCGCCCAGCTTCGTGAAGCTGGAGGGCTGCGATCAGTGCCTCTCCTGCGGCTACGCGCGCTGCGGCTGATGCGGCAGCGAAGCGATCGTCGTGGATAAAGCGCCGTTTCACATCCCAAACGACAAGGCCCGTGCCCTGATCCTGGCACGGCACCGGCTGTCCGGCGTGCGGCAGGAGGGCGGCGCGGCCGCGGTGGCGCCGCTGATCCGCAAGCTCGGCTATGTGCAGCTCGATTCCATCCGTATCGTCGAGCGGGCGCACCATCACATCCTCTACTCGCGCCACAGCGGATACCGGCCGCGCCATCTGGAGCGCCTGCAAGGCAAGGCGCCGGCGCTGTTCGAGCATTGGACGCACGATTCCTCGCTGATCCCGCTGGAGCATTATCCGCACTGGCGGCACCGCTTCGCCAAGTCGAAGGCCAACCGCGCCACCTGGCACGAGCGGATCGGCGATGTCCGCGCCATCGCGACGGTGCGCGCGCATATCGCGGCCAACGGCCCCTCGCTGGCGCGCGACTTCGCCCATCTGGGCGGCCGCACCGGGCCGTGGTGGGGCTGGGGACCGGCGAAGGCGGCGCTGGAATATCTCTGGCGCACCGGCGAGCTGGCGGTGCTGGCGCGCGACGGCTTCGAGAAGATCTACGACCTGTCGGAGCGCGCGATCCCGGCGCATCTGCGCGAGGCGCGGCCGACCAGGGCCCAGACCATCGACTGGGCGCACAATGCGGCGCTGGATCGCCTGGGCGCGGCGACGCCGCGGATGCTCGCCGACTTCTGGGGCCATGCCACGATCCCGGAAGCCGCGAAATGGATCGCCGCCGAGCGCAACGAAGGCCGCCTGATCGATGTGACGCTGGAAGCGGCACCGGGCTTGCGAAGTTTCAAGGCCGTGGCACGGCCGGACATCGAGGACCAGATCAGGCACCTGCCCGCACCGACCTCGCGCCTGCGCGTGCTGTCGCCGTTCGACCCGGTCCTGCGCGACCGGGTCCGGGTGGAGCGCATCTTCGGCTTCGACTATACGATCGAGATCTTCGTCCCCGAGCCGAAGCGCAAATACGGCTATTACGTCTTTCCGCTGCTCGAAGGTGATCGTTTCGTCGGGCGCATCGACATGAAGGCGGAGCGTGCGAAGGACCGGCTGGCCGTGAAGGCGCTGTGGATGGAGCCGCGGCTCGGCCTCAGCAAGCTGCGGCGGGGCAAGCTCGAACGCGAATTGCAGCGTCAAGCCTGGCTCGCCGAGGTGCGCGACATCGTATTCCCGCACGACGCGGTCAAAACCGGCTAGCGTCGCCGCCCATGAAATATTCGAGCCGGTTCTTCCTCTACGCGCCGCTGGCGGTGTTTCTCGCCATCGCGGCGGCGGTCTGCATGATGTGGTGGCGGGAGGCGTCGGCCCTGTCGGCGCGGCTGGACGCGCTGAACGGACACGAGGCGGTACCGGGCGTGCGGCTCAGCTTCGCGTCCAAGACCGTCGGCGGCTTTCCGTTCAATCTGGACGTGGTGTTCAAGGACTTCCGCGTCGAGGTCGCGACGCCGCACGGGCCGTCGTCCTGGCGCAGCGAGAATTTCGCACTGCACGCGCTGACCTATGGCCGCGAGCAGATGATCATCGAGGCGGCAGGGCGGCAGGCGCTGAGCTGGCACGACGCCCAGGGCAAGCCGCACGGCATGCCGTTCGCGGTCGGCGAATGGCATGCGAGCACCATCCGGGGCGGGCGCGGGCTGTCGCGCGTCGATATGGACCTGATCGGCTTCGGCTCGCCGGCGCTGACGGCGGCGCGGATTCAATTGCACGCGCGGATCGCGCCCGACGGACGGTCCGTCGACATCGCGGGCGCCGCCGATACCGTGCATCTGTCGCCGCGCCTGGCTTCGCTGTTCGGTGACGATGTCACACAGGTGCGATTCAGCGCCTCCGCCGCGCCGTCACGCGCCTTCGACGGGCTGCGCGCCGGCAAAACCGATTGGGTAAGCGCACTCGAGACCTGGCGCGCGGCCAATGGCGTGCTGCGCGTCAGCGACCTGGAGATCTCGTGGAACCGGTTTAGCGCCATGGGCAAGGGCTCGCTTGGGCTGGACGACCGGCACGCGATGCAGGGCCTGCTGGACTTCAAGGTGGCCGGAATCCAGACGCTGCTGGACGCGGCGGCACGGCGTCATGTGCGAGGCGACCAGTTCCGCGGCATCGCGCAAGCCCTGCTGCTGCGTGCGGCGCGGGCGGGCAACAATGAAGCCGGACTTTTGGGCGCGGTGGTGGCATTCCATAACGGCGTCGTGAGCGTCGGCGACGTCCAGGCGACGGACGAAGAACCGCTTTATTGATTTCCGCCTCACAGGCAGAAGAGATCAGCGTTTTGTCTTCTTCGGCGTCGCTTGCGGGGTGCGGCCGAAATTCACGGCGGCGCTGTCCTGGCCGGCATCGACGATGCTGCGGCGGATCGCCCTGGTGCGGGTGAAAAGGTCGAACAGCGCGTCGCCTTCGCCCCAGCGGATCTGGCGCTGCAGCGCGCTCAAATCCTCGGAGAAGCGGCCCAGCACTTCCAGCACCGCGTCCTTGTTGTTCAGGAATACGTCGCGCCACATGGTGGGATCGGAGGCGGCGATGCGGGTGAAGTCGCGGAAACCGCCGGCGGAGTATTTGATCACCTCGCCCTGGGTGACGTTGCGCAGGTCGTCGGCGGTGCCGACGATGTTGTAGGCGATGAGATGCGGCACATGGCTGGTGACCGCAAGGACAAGGTCGTGATGCTTGGCGTCCATGACATCGACATTGCTGCCGAGGGCTTCCCAGAATTTCTTGAGCGTCGCGACGGCGCCCTTCCTGGCACCCTTGGGCGGGGTGAGGATGCACCAGCGGCCGTCGAACAGTTCGGCGAACCCCGCTTCGGGGCCGGAGCGTTCCGTTCCGGCAATGGGGTGCGCGGGGACGAAGTGCACGCCTTTGGGGATGTGCGGGCCGACATCGGCGATCACGGCAGCCTTGACCGAGCCGACATCGGTCACAATGGCACCGGTCTTCAGGTACGGGCTCATGGCCTTCGCGACGGCGCCGAACGCACCGACCGGCGTCGCGAGGATGACGAGGTCGGCGCCCTTCACCGCGGCGGCTACGCTGTCGGTCAGCGAATCGGCGAATCCGAGCTTCCCCGCGTCCCGCAGATAGGTCTTGTTCTTGTCGTGGCCCACGATGTGGCCGGCCAGGTGCGCGCGATTCATCGCGCGAGCCACGGACGAGCCGAGAAGCCCGATACCTAGGATGGCCACGCGGCCGAACATGGGTTTGCGCGGGCTCACGACTTGGCGAATTCGGCCAGCGCGGCGACGACGGCCCGGTTGGCGGCTTCGGGCCCGATGGTGAGACGCAGTGCATCCGGCAAGCCATAGGCGGCCACGCCGCGCAGGATCAGGCCGCGGGCCGCAAGGAACTCGTCCGCAGCCTTGGCGGTCTTGCCCTTCTCCTGGCCGAAATGGATCAGGATGAAATTGCCGACGCTGTCGTCGACCGCAAATCCGAGCTTGCGGATTTCGCCGATCAGCCAGTCGCGCCATTTGTCGTTGTGCGCGAAATTGGCTTCGAGATGGGCGCGGTCGCGCAACGCCGCGGCGGCGGCGCGCTGCGCCGGCACCGAGACGTTGAAGGGCCCGCGGATGCGGTTGAGCACGTCGGCGACGGCGGCGGGACAATAAGCCCAGCCCACGCGCAGGCCGGCAAGGCCGTAAATCTTGGAGAAGGTGCGGGTCATCACGACGTTCTGCGATGTCGACACCAGCTCGATTCCGGCCTCATAGTCGTTGCGCCGGACATATTCGGCATAGGCCGCGTCGATCACCAGCAGCGTGTGCGACGGCAGGCCGGCGTGGAGGCGGCGGACCTCGTCATGGGGCAGATAGGAGCCGGTCGGGTTGTTCGGATTGGCGAGATACACGAGACGCGTCCGGAGCGTCACCGCAGCCAGCATCGCGTCGACATCGGCGCGGCGGTCCTTCTCCGGCACGATCACCGGCGTGGCGCTGTTGGCAAGCGCGGCGATCTTGTAGACGAGAAAGCCGTGCTCGCTGAACATCACTTCGTCGCCGGGACGCAGATAGGCGTTGGCCAGCAGGGTGAGCAGCTCGTCGGAGCCGTTGCCGCAGACGATGCGGCCGGCGTCCAGACCGAAATGCTCCGCAATGGCGTCGCGCAGGATCTTGGCGCTGCCTTCGGGATAGAGATCGAGTCCCCCGGCGGACTCCCTGAACGCCTCTACCGCCTGAGGGCTGGCGCCCAGCGCGGACTCGTTCGACGACAGCTTGACCGGATTGGCGACCCCGTGGACCTGGTGGCGGCCGCCGACATAGGGCGCGATGTCCAGGATGCCGGGCTTGGGCGTCGGGTTCATGGCGCCTCCTGGTTCAGCGGATTGGCGTAGGTGCCGACGCAGGCGACCCGCAGCACGGCACCGCCGGCCTGCTCCAGCAGCACGCCGATCCGCGCATCGTCCGTGGGGACGAAGCCGGACATTTCGAGCAGGTGCTGGCGCGCGCCGGACGCGTCGCGGCTGACGGCCAGGAGGCGGGAATCGAAGCCGCACTGCTTGAGCAGCGATTGGAGGCGCGAGGTGCTGACCGTTTCGTCGGCTTCCACCCGAATGAGCGTGGTGTCGTCGCCGCTCGGCTCGGGGTCCAGCGTGCCGATGACATAGGCCTCGGCGCGGCCGTCGCCGGCGAGCGGCAGGGTGGCGACGATGCGCGGACCGGTCTGCCCGGCGGGGGTGAGCTGCGACCACCAGGCACGGGCGTTCTCGTCGCTCTCGGGCGGCGGCACGACACCGAAGGCCTCGGCATCGGCACTGCATTCATTGACGATGGCGGAGGCCGACAGGTGGCTCTGCATCGGCACCACCGACCCGAACAGGCCGCGCGCCAGATCGCGGAAGATGCCGGCCCGGTCGGCGGCATAGACATGAACGACGCGCTTGGGATTGGCGGCGGCGGCCATCATCTCGCGCCAGATATGCACCAGGGCGATGAGGGACAGCCGGCCCTGGTGGCGGGCCGCCAGGCGACGCAGCGTGCGCGATTGCTGCGCCGGCGTGACGGCGGTCGCCAATTGGGCGCGCCGGATTACCAAGTCGTGGATCTTGTCGTCCAGCGCGTCCAGCTTGGCAGCCAGATCGGTGGGCGAGGTTGGGCGGGGCGGCACTTCCAAAAATCGCCTTTGCGGCCATGGGGTTGATCCCGCCGGATGGCCTTGAAGCCCGAGGGGGCGGTATTGATAAGGGTCGGGCACGGTAAAATCAAAGCCGGGCGGGTGTGCGGGTTTGACACCGCCGCCCCGCGGCCTTAGCAAACCCGCCCTGCTCGAGGATACGCGGCGAAATGGCCGAGGCCGGCAATCCCAGATTTCTTCGACCCGTGACCGCCGCGGACGCCGATATCGGCCACGCGGTCACCTTCGGCGCCGACAAGCCGCTGAAGCTCGACTGCGGCAAGTCCTTGAGCCCCCTCACCGTGGCTTATATGACCTATGGCACGCTGAACGCGGCGCGCTCCAACGCCGTGCTGGTCTGCCACGCGCTGACCGGCGACCAGTTCGCCGCCAGCGAGCATCCGATGACCGGCAAGCCCGGCTGGTGGGACACGATGGTGGGGCCCGGCAAGCCGATCGATACGGACCGCTTCTTCGTCATCTGCAGCAATGTGCTGGGCGGCTGCATGGGCACGACCGGACCCGCGGAGACCGCGCCGAACGGGCGGCCCTACGGCCTGGACTTCCCGGTCGTCACCATCCGCGACATGGTGAAGGCGCAGGCGATGCTGCTGGATGCGCTGGGCATCGAGAAGATCCTGTCCGTGATCGGCGGATCGATGGGCGGCATGCAGGTGCTGCAATGGGCGGCGAGCTTTCCCGAGCGCGTGGTCTCCGCCGTGCCGATCGCCTGCGCGGCGCGCCATTCGGCGCAGAACATCGCCTTCCACGAGGTCGGGCGCCAGGCGATCATGGCGGACCCGGACTGGAAGGGCGGCACCTATCAGCTCCACGGCACGCAGCCGTCCAAAGGCCTGGCGGTGGCGCGCATGGCGGCGCATATCACCTACCTTTCGGAGGCGGCGCTGCAGCGCAAATTCGGCCGCAATCTCCAGGAGCGGGCGCAGATCTCGTTCGGCTTCGAGCCGGACTTCCAGGTCGAATCCTATCTGCGCTATCAGGGCATGGCCTTCGTCGACCGCTTCGACGCGAATTCCTATCTCTACATCACCCGCGCCATGGATTATTTCGACCTCGTCGAGGAGAACGGCGGCAAGCTGGCCGAGGCATTTCGCGGCTCGAAGACGCGGTTCTGCCTCATCGCCTTCACCTCCGACTGGCTGTTCCCGACGTCGGAGAACAAGCTCGTGGCGCATGCGCTCAACGCAAGCACGGCGACCGTCAGCTTCGTGGAGATCGCCACCGACCGCGGCCATGACGCGTTCCTGCTGGACGAACCGGAGATGTTCGGCACGGTGCGCGGCTTCTTGAATTCCGTCGCAGCGTCGGCCGGGGCATGACGCTGCGTCCCGACCTTGCGGCGATCGCGGAGATGATTCCGGGCGGCGCACGCATCCTGGACGTCGGTTGCGGCGACGGCGCATTGCTGGAGCACTTGGCGGCGACCAAGCGCGTCGACGGGCGCGGGCTGGAGCTGTCGCAGCAGAACGTCAACGCCTGCGTCGCGCGCGGCCTTCCGGTCATGCAGGGCGATGCCGATACCGATCTGGTCGAATATCCGAGCGCCGCGTTCGACGTCGCGATCCTCAGCCAGACCATCCAGGCGACGCGCAGCCCGCGCGACGTGCTGGGCCACCTGCTGCGCATCGGACGGCGGACGGTGATCTCGCTGCCGAATTTCGGACACTGGCGCGTGCGGCTGTCGCTGCTGGTGCACGGGCACATGCCCCGGACCAAAGCGCTGGACTATCATTGGTACGACACGCCCAACATCCATCTCTGCACCATCGCCGACTTCGTCGCGCTGGCGAAGCAGAGCGACGCCGCCATCGAACGCGCCCTGGCGCTGGACGAGGACGGCGCGATCCATGAGATGCGCGCAGACGCCTGGGGCCCCAATCTCTTCGCCAATGGCGCGATCTTCCTGCTGAAGGGGCGGCAGGGATAGACAAGACGATTTACGCGGTGGGCGGGGATCGCAGAACCCGCCCGCCGCGTAACGCTTAGCTGGCGCCCAGGAGATCGAGCGCCTTGGCGTAGCTGTTGACGCCGGTCTTGTAGCGGCCTTGGGTGCAGAAGCCCGAGGCGCCTTGCGCCTGGGCGCGGGCGGCGCCGTAGTTGGGCGACTGCTGATTGGCGTCGAGTGCGGCCGACACCTTCTTCTGCATATGCATGCAACCGATCACGCTCGCGGGCTCGTCCGAGTCCTGCGCGTAGGCGGCAGTGCCGGCGAATACCACGCAAAGGGCGGCGGCCGAAATGGCAGACTTTCCGAAATTCATTGCATCCTCCTGTTGAACCGAACGTCCGTAGGTCCGGTGATCCGTAGATAGGAGCTATGCCGCGCGTTGAAAGGTTCTGCCAATCACTGATCTGTGTCTGTTGTGACGGAGCGTGGAGCCACCGACGCCAAATCCGTGGCATTCCGCGCGAGGTATGTGACACCGCGCTTGCGCGCATGGCGGCTGCGCGAAACGGCGGGAGCTTCGCACTATTGGATCTTCCCAATAGCGCCGCATCACGCTTCGGTGACATCCGACCGTCGAGGCGGTGACGCGTGCGTCAAGGAGTGTTGCGCAGACGCCGCCGGCGCGTCGCGCGCCGTCGACCATTGGCGCACCGGGTTGGCGGCAGCCGCAGGCGCGGCGCCATAGAATGTCTTGGTCGCTTCGACCAGGTGGACGCCGGACAGCGCGGGAAACAGACGGCGCAGCAATCGGTCCCAACCACTGCCAGCGCGGATCAGGCGGCGGCCGCGAAAGGGCGGCATGTACAGCGCGCGGTTCCATGCCACCGGCTCGAACAGCGCGCTGCGCAACAGGCGGTCGAGTTCGCCGCGGCTGAACGGTCGGCCGACGGCAAAGGGCGAGCGTTCGAGTTGGGCCCACAGGCTGGTGCGGTTGGGCGCGACCAGCAGAAGGCGGCCTTCGGGGGCCAGCACGCGCCAGAGCTGGCGCAGCAGCGGACGGATCGCATCGGCGCCTTCCAGCCCGTGCACCACAAGAATGCGGTCGAAAAAGGCGTCGGGAAAAGGCAAAGCCGATTCGTCGCTCATCGCGGTCAGCGGCTTGTCCGCCGGCCAGGCGACGACGCCCTGCTGCGCCGGCATCAGGGCGACGGCCCGTTCCGCATCGGTCTGGAAGGTGCGCAGATAGGGAACCGCGAAGCCATAGCCGAGCAGGCAGGCGCCCTTGGTCGATGGCCACAGGACACGGAGCTGCCGCGCTATGATGCGCCGCGTCAAAAGGCCCAGCGGCGCCTCATAAAAATCCGCGAGCTCTGCGGCATCCAGCTGCATGCTGCCTTCCGTAGCGCGACACCGCGTCCGGTTCAACGCGGGAACGCGGCTGGTAGGGTCGGGAGGCCTCGCGGGAAGGACAAGAACATGGCCGCGCTATCGATCGAACTGGTGCCCTGCCTGAAGGATAATTATGCCTATCTGGTGCACGACGCCGAGGCGGGGCTGACCGCGGTCGTCGATCCGTCGGAACCCGAACCGGTGCGCCATGCGCTGCAGCGGCGCGGCTGGACGTTGACCCATATCCTGAACACGCACCACCATTTCGACCACACCGGCGGCAATATTCCGCTCAAGGAGCAGTTCCGCGCCACGGTCGTAGGACCCGAAAAGGATCGCGAACGCATCCCCGGCATCGACGAAGGGGTGATCGAGGGCCAGGTCTGGATGTTCGGCAGCCGGCGGGTGCCGGTGCTGGAGATTCCGGCGCATACGCGGGCGCATATCGCCTTCATCTTCGACGACGCGGTGTTTACCGGCGACACGCTGTTCGCGATGGGCTGCGGGCGGCTGTTCGAAGGCACGCCGGCGATGATGTGGTCGAGCCTGTCGAAGCTGATGGTGCTGCCCGATGCGACACGGGTCTATTGCGGGCACGAATACACGCTGAACAACGGCAAGTTCGCGCTCGCCATCGAGCCGAACAATGCCGCGCTGAAGACGCGCATGAAGGAGGTCGAAGCGCTGCGGGCGAAGAATGCGCCGACCGTCCCCTCGACCATCGGCCTCGAAAAGGCGACCAATCCGTTCCTGCGGCCCGGCTCGCCCGAGATCCGCCATTCGCTCGGCCTCATCCATGCCGACGACGTCGACGTCTTCGCCGAGATGCGCAGGCGCAAGGATAATTTCTAAGGCTTATTTATCGGACTTGTCGCTGTCGTCGTCATCGCCGCTGTGACGATGATGGTGCGAGTCTTTGTCATTGTCCTTGTCGTCGTCATCGCTGGACGGCGAGACGGTATCGGCAGCGCCTTCGACCACGTCGCCGGCGACATGGGCGGTGGTGGAGACGACCGTGGTCGCGACGCTGACGCCCGCGCTGGCGACGTCGTAGGCGATGCAGCCCGAGAGCGAGAAGCCGAGGGCGACAATAACGGCAACAGGCAGCAGCGCGCGCATGGTGGATTTTCCCTTCGACCGGCCGATATTGGCACAGAACCGGTCAATGAACCACTAACGGCCCCCGCGATGCCCCGGCCGATGTTGGCGGACATCCGGTGCGAAGCTTAAGGTTCCTTCACAATGGCCCGCATCGATTCCGTCTTCGCCACGCAAATCTACCGCGCACAACTGACGCCGGACGCAGAACTGGAGCGAGCCTGCCTGGCGCTGGCGCGCGACGATCTCGCGGGACGGCGCTGGGCGAAGGCGCATGGCTATCGCGGTTACACCTCCTATGCCTCGCTCGACGACCTGCCGGAGCGGATGCCGGAATTCGCCGCATTGAACCGGACGCTGGACCGCCATGTCGCGACGTTCGCGCGGGCGCTGGATTTCGAGTTGGGCAGGCGGCGCCTGGCGCTCGACAGCCTCTGGGTCAATGTGATGGCCAGCGGCGGAGTGCATGGCGGGCACATCCATCCGCATTCGGCGATCAGCGGGACTTTCTATGTCGCGCTGCCGCCCGGATCGAGCGCGATCAAATTCGAGGATCCGCGGCTGCCGCTGATGATGGCGGCGCCGGTGCGCAAGCAGACCGCCCGGGCCGCGAGCAGGACCTTTATCAGCATCGCACCGAAGCCCGGCATGCTGCTGCTGTGGGAGAGCTGGCTGCGGCATGAGGTGCCGCAGACCGCCGGCCGAGGCCGGCGGATCTCGATCAGCTTCAACTATCGCTAAAGCGCGGCGAACAGGTCTTCGGCTTCAGCCCAACTCTTCACGACGCGTTCGGCGCCAGCTTGCATCAGCCGGTCGGCGAGCCGCTCCGTCATATGGCCGCCGCCGGAAAAACCCCAGACCGTCATGCCGGCGGCGCGGCCGGCGGTGACGCCGTTCACCGTGTCCTCGATCACCAGGCAGTCCTCCGGACGCGCGTCGAGGGCCTTCGCAGCGTGGAGGAACAGGTCCGGCGCCGGCTTGGAATGGGTGACGTGCTCCGCCGAATAGATGTGCGGCGCGAAGTGATGCCAATGGCCGACCTTGCGCAGCTTGACGTCCAGGCCCCGCACCGTGCTGGAACTGGCGACCGCCTTGGGCAGGCGGCAGGCGCGGATGGCGCGGAGGGCGCCGTCGACCTCGGTCAGGCGCTCATCGACCAGCTTTGCGTAGCGCTGCTTAATCGGCTCCTTGATCTCGGCGATGATCGAGCGGCCGAGCCTTTCCTGCCCTTCCAATTCGAGCGCCGTCCAGAACGCCTTGTCGCTCATGCCCATGAAGCGGACGATGAAGTCGTGGCTGTCGTAGTGCAGGCCGATCTCGGCGAGAGCCGCGACTTCGGCTTCATGGGCGAGGATTTCGCTGTCCACCAGGACGCCGTCGCAATCGAATATGACGGCCTTGATCATGGAGTTCTTGCGGGCTCTAACCGGTGAATTCGAACGCGATGGCGGAGAAGTGCAGCACCGCCGCGACCAGCACGAAGGCGTGCCAGATCGCTTTGTGATAGGGGATGCGCTCGGTGACGTAGAACAGCACGCCCGCCGAATAGACCAGGCCGCCGGCGACCAGCAGCCAGAAGTCGGTGGCGCTCATCGCCGCGTGCAGCGGCTGGATCACGGTGACGATCAGCCAGCCCATGGCGAGGTAGAGGCCGATGCTGAGCCATTCGAAGCGGCGCGGAAACAGCACCTTCATCGTCACGCCGAAGCTGGCGCTGAGCCAGATCGCCGCCAGGATGATGCCGCCATAAGGCGCGCCCAGCCGGTTGACCGCGAAGGGCGTATAGGTGGCGGCGATCATGATGAAGATCGCGGCATGGTCGAGACGGCGCAGGATCGCCCGGGACGGGCCGTGCGGCGCCAGATTATAGGCGGCCGAGGCGCAGATCATGCCCAGCAGGCCGACGCAATAGACCAGCACGCTGATCGACACCGACAGCCCGGTGACGTTCCACAGCAGCCACAGGCTGGCGTTGATGGCGAACAGGATGCCCAGCACATGGATGGTCGCGTCGGCGCGATGCTCGAAGCGCGAGTAGATCCGTTCGGCTTTCTCGATGATGGTCATAGCAAATCCTATATGGCGTGCCGCGCCCGCCCCGTCCATCGGCCCGTGGTCGCAGCACGTTGGGATACGTCCCGGCGCCAGTTTGGATGCAGCGGCCTGACGAATGGTTGACGCGGCGCCCGGTATATTTGCTTAAGATGCGGCCATGAGAATCCTCCTCGCCGCCGCGCTTCTGGCCGTTGCGTCGCCGGCCCTCGCCGCCGGCTACGGCGCGCCGCCGCCGGATCTGGGCGCCAGGCTGGACCGGCTGGTGAAGGTCTATCCCGATTTCCTGGCCGGCCATGACGACAGATGGCTGCTGCTGAAGGACGGGCGGCGGCTGCCGATCTCGGACGGGCGGCACGACAAGTCGTTCGACGAGATGGTCGAGCATGCCGATGTCGACGACATGTTCTATGCCGATTACCCGGCCGGCGCGGCGGCGACCGCGCCGGCGGTGGATTTCGATCCCGGCCGGGTGCGTTATGAGCCGCTGTTCGATGCGATGTATGGCGACTGCGACCGCGGCGAGGTGGCGCCCAGGATGCGCAGCATCGCCTGGCTGCCGCGGCATCACGGCGGCAGCGTCTCCATCACCACGGCAAACGGCGTCGACAAGGCGCTGGCGGCGGTCAGCGCCGAGCTGGACGCGCTGCCGGACCGCTTCATCAAATATCTGATCCCGAGCTCCGGCACCTACAATTGCCGCAAGATCGCGGGTTCGACCTCACGCTCGGTCCATGCCTGGGGCGCCGCGATCGACATCAACAGCGCCACGTCGGACTATTGGCGCTGGTCGAAAGACGGCTGGCACAACCGCATCCCGGTCGAGATCGCGCGGGTGTTCGAGCGCCACGGCTTCATCTGGGGCGGCCGCTGGTGGCACTACGACACCATGCATTTCGAGTACCGGCCGGAGCTAATAGCCCCCTGACGACGCCCCAAGCAGGGTCACGACGACGTAGTCGCCGTGATGGTTGCTGCGATAGACGTCGACATGGATGCGGCAGGGACCGGCGACGATGCGCTGCAGCACGCCCGGGTCGGAGCTGCCGTCGTTCAGCATCCGCTCCAGGACGGCACGGTTGTTGACGTCACCGAAGTAGGTGTCGTCGTCGTCGCCGGGATCGCGGACGCCGAATTTGTGGAAATTGGCGCGGTCCTGCCGGATCACGGCCGCCGCCGTGGTGAGCCGCTCGCCGTTGGAATTGCGATGGTCGGCCGGGCTGAGCCAGGCATTGTAGCTGTCGATCACTTCGGCAGCGGAGGCCGGCGCGACGGCGGCGGCCGCCAAGGCCAGTGCCAGCAAGGTTTTGCGGATCATGATGTCCCCCAGGAGCAATTGGTCGGCGCAGCCTCGGCGGCGATCATGGTCTTTTGACGGCAGGGCGCCAGGGGCATGGCCGCGGCGCCGGCTGGTGGGCTAGGGTGACCGGAAGGGGACTCCATGACCGACGACGAGCCGCCGCATAGGGACGTGCCGCACGACGAGGACAGCTTTGCCGGTGCGCTGGGCCTGACCTTCGCGGGCGTGACCTTGGTGGCCGTCTTCGCGGTGATTGCCGGTCTGGTCCTCTACGCGGTGATTCACTGGCTGTGACGGCGCGGCAAAACAACGGGAGGGGCGCATGAACGCGAACATATTCGGATCGGTCGAGATGGAGATGCTGTGGTTGAGCACCGCGCTCGGCCTGCTGCAGCTTCTGCTGGCGGTGCTGTTCAGCGTCGGCCAGCGCGGCATGCCGTGGGGCGTGGGGCCGCGCGATCAGCCGGCGCCGCCGCTCGGCATGATGGGCGGGCGCATCGAGCGGGCGTTCCGCAACTACCTCGAGACCTATGTGTTCTTCGCCGCCGCGGTGCTGATGGCGAACGCGCTGAACAAGCATACCGGGACGTCGGTGATCGGGGCGCAGGTCTTCTTCTGGTCGCGCGTCGCCTATGTGCCGATCTATGCGCTGGGGATTCCCTATCTGCGCACCCTGGTCTGGGTCGCGGCCATCGCGGGCATCGGGATGGTGATGCGCGGCATCTGGCCGGGGATGTAGGCTCTTGGCCTCCAGATAGGCCAAAGCCCCGCACGCTGCGTCCAGTCGTGACGGCGCGCGGGGCTCTCCCCGATTGCAGGCGTTTGGCCAGCAGGCGGCCGATCCCATCGGATCGACCAACAAGCACCGTCACCTCGTATCCCTCGGTCCCATTCGGTTGGGGAAGCGTCGCCGCGCGCCTTGGCGCCTCGGCGGGCAGGCAGATCGCTTCCGACCGGCAGCGGCGTGCGCGAGCAGCACGCCTAAGGCCCTGTATTCCTTCGCTGTATCGTTATAGCGGTATCGGCTCTTCCTTAAACTCCGTGCAGAACATAGCGAGAACAACCTAGGATTGCAAGGGCCGCAGAGGAGTCTTTTTCGCGATTGTCAGTCAGTGCACCCGGCGCGAGGGTTCGTCCGGGGAAACAACGACGGGGATCGGGCATGAAGCGGCGGGAGTTTCTGGCCGGCGCCGCAACGGTAGCGGTATCGGCGACGATCGCGGCGCGGGCGGACGAGCTGCCGCTCGGCGTGTTGGCGGGCACGCACTACCCCGATCCGCGGATCGAGGCGCTGGACAAGCGCTTCACCGCCAAGATCGGCAATGCCGCGGTCGAGCGGCTCGCGACCGGGCTGCGCTGGGCGGAGGGGCCGTGCTATTTCCCCGACGGCGGCTATCTGCTGGTCAGCGACATCCCCGGCAACCGCATCCTGCGCTGGCTGGAGGATGACGGGCGGGTGAGCGTGTTCCGCGCGCCCTCCAACTACGCCAACGGCAACACCCGCGACCGCGAGGGCCGGCTCATCACCTGCGAGCACCAGACCCGCCGCGTGACCCGCACCGAGCATGACGGCACGATCACGGTGCTGTGCGACCGCTTCGACGGCAAGCGGCTGAACGCGCCCAACGACGTGGTGGTGGCAGCCGACGGCGCGGTGTGGTTCACCGATCCCGGCTACGGCATCGCCAACGATTACGAGGGCGACCGCGCCCCGCCCGAGCTGCCCAACCGCGTCTACCGCATCGACGCGCAGAGCGGCGCCGCGACGGCGGTGGCCGACGACATGGAGCGGCCCAACGGCCTGGCCTTCACGCCCGACGGCCGCGGCCTCTACATCGTCGACAGCGGCGCGGCGACCTTGCGCCGCTACGACGTCGCGGCCGACGGCACGCGCCTGGGCGCCGGCCGCGTCTTCGCCGCCGGCTTCGCGCCCGGCATCACCGACGGCGTGCGCCTCGATACCGACGGCCATGTCTGGTGCTCGATGGGCTGGGGCGACGCGAAGGAAGACGGCGTGCGCTGCTACGAGCCGGGCGGCGCCCTGATCGGCAAGATCCACCTGCCCGAGACGACCGCAAACCTGTGCTTCGGCGGCCGCAAGCGAAACCGCCTGTTCATCGCTGCCAGCACCAGCGTGTACGCGGTATACGTGAATGCGGTGGGGGTTGATTAAGTCCTACATCGACGATTGCTTATTCGCCCGGTCTTTCTTGTAGAATTATCGCAAGTCTGGGGGAAATCACATGGCAACGATTAGGGACTTGCTCATAAATCTTGCCGCAACTGCTATCGGCGCATTCTTGTATCGGGCTTATCTTGGGCTTGTTCCAATCATCCGCGGTCGACTGCGCGAGCTACCGCGACTGGACGGCTCCGTTTGGAGTCGGGTCGAGGAGAATCCAAGGGATGGCTTCTCCAGCACACTTCGAATTCGACAGTCGGGCACACGTGTAGACGCGACAGTTCAGCGAGTCGAAAGCGGGAGCCATAGGCTCTTCCGGTATAAGGGAAGCATGTCAGGCCACCAAATAGTGATGACTTGGGAAGACACCGCATCGCCGGAGCAACTAATCGGCGCATTCGTTCTTCATCTCTCTCAGGACCTGAAAACGCTGAGCGGATCTTCCGTATATTTCAGTTATAAGAAGGCCAAGGTTATTTCGACTTGGCGGGTCTATAAGCGAGTCGAGAGTTTTTCGCCTCGATAAGCCAGGCAAAAGCGATCGATTGCAGAGAGTCGACGCAAACGATCAAAGTTTGCGCAAGGCAGATTTCCCTATCGGCCGCCGACGCAATATGTCTCGCCGGTTCGAACGGCCGCTTATTCCGCCGCCGTCTGCATCAGGGCGCCGGCGTCGCGCATCTCCATATAAAGCGCGATGGGATCAAGGTCGAAGCCGTTCGGCCAGGTCGGCGCGCCGGACTCGACGAACACGCGCTTGAAACAGTCAGGGGATTTCAACGGCGCTAGCATCGGACCGCCCGCCGCCAGGATGTCTGCGAAATCGCGAACGCCCTCGCTGCCGTCGGAGACTGAGCCAGAGCCTGAAGCCGTCCAGCGGCTTTAGCTTCAGCACGTCGACCATCGGGAATTCAGCCTTGGCCATCGGGACCTGCGATCCGCTCCAACGATTCATGGGTTCGCGAACGACGCCAATTTTTCCTCCAATTCGGCACGCCGCGCCAGAGCCCAGTCGCGCACCATGCGACGCGCGGTCGGCGGCAAATTGCCGGCGATGATCTCCCCGTCCGCGATACGGACGAGGGCGCGGGCGCGGCATAGCGCGCGTGGAAATGCGGCGGATTGTGATCGTTGAAGAACATCGCGATGGCGATGCCGTAGAAATAGGAAACGGTCGGCAGGGCTCCTCCGCTTGAACGGAGGCTATGCGAGCCCGGTGCGGAACTGCAACCAGTTGCGTGTAGCGGACCTGCTCTCGCGTTCCACCTTGTGGGGAGCGCACGACCACCCTCGCGCGCCGGCAAGCGTGCTTGCGCTTCGCCTACTAATGACGCCCCGCCGCATCCCCATGCGCATGGGCGTCGCGGACGTCACGGTCGTGCTGGTTGGCGAGGTGGCGGGCGACGAGGCAGCCGCCGATGGCGCCGAGGATGGCGTGATGATGCGCGTAATGCCCGACGACGGCGCCGACCACGGCACCCTTGAAGCAGCCGCGCGCCTCGGCCGGCGCGGCGGCAATAGACGACAGAGCGATTGCGGCGATGAATCCGGCGGCGGCGATGCGGGTCATGAGAGGCCTCGCTGGCGTTGCGGGATTGATGTGGGGACGTGCGGCCGCGGTTTCAACGGCGCGGGCGGCGGCGTCTACTTGCCCAAGGGGACGCGGCCTTTTGGGTCTTCGCGTTGCGTGCAGGCGTGCCAGGCGGTCGCCCCCTCCACCGCTTCGCGGTTCCCCTCCCCCGCGTTGCGGGGGAGGATCGGGAGGGTGCCGTCAGTTGTCGAGGAAGCTGCGCAGCTTGCGGCTGCGGCTGGGGTGTTTGAGCTTGCGCAGCGCCTTGGCTTCGATCTGGCGGATGCGTTCGCGGGTGACCGAGAATTGCTGACCGACCTCTTCCAGCGTGTGGTCGGTGTTCATGCCGATGCCGAAGCGCATGCGCAGCACGCGCTCCTCGCGCGGCGTCAGCGTGGCGAGCACGCGCGTGGTGGTCTCGCGCAGGTTGGCCTGGATTGCGGCGTCGATCGGCAGGATCGCGTTCTTGTCCTCGATGAAGTCGCCGAGATGCGAATCCTCCTCGTCGCCGATCGGCGTCTCGAGGCTGATCGGCTCCTTGGCGATCTTGAGGACCTTGCGGACCTTTTCGAGCGGCATGGCGAGGCGCTCGGCCAGCTCTTCGGGCGTCGGCTCGCGGCCGATCTCGTGCAGCATCTGGCGGCTGGTGCGGACCAGCTTGTTGATGGTCTCGATCATGTGGACCGGGATGCGGATGGTGCGCGCCTGGTCGGCGATCGAGCGGGTGATCGCCTGGCGGATCCACCACGTCGCATAGGTGCTGAACTTGTAGCCGCGGCGGTACTCGAACTTGTCGACCGCCTTCATCAGGCCGATATTGCCTTCCTGGATCAGATCCAGGAATTGAAGACCACGATTCGTGTATTTCTTGGCGATGGAGATCACCAGGCGCAGATTGGCCTCGATCATCTCCTTCTTGGCCTGGCCGCTCTCGCGCTCGCCCTTCTGCACGGTCTGGACGTTGCGGCGGAAGTCGGAGACCGACTGGCGCGTCTCGGTCGCCAGCGCCTGGATCTCGTCGCGCAGCGCCGCGATCTTGTCGCGCTCGTCCTGGACGAAATCCTTCCAGCCCATGCGGCTGAGCCGGCCGACGCGGCGCGCCCAGTGCGGGTCGAGCTCGTTGCCGAAATGCTCCTTGAGGAAATCCTCGCGCGCCACGCCATGCGCCTCGGCGAGGCGCAGCAGGCGGCCTTCCAGGCTGACCAGACGGCGATTGATGCCGTACATCTGGTCGACCAGCGCCTCGATGCGGTTGTTGTTGAGCTTGAGGCCCTTGACCAGATCCATGGTCTCGTTGCGCAGCTTCTTGAAGCGGCGCTCCTGGCCGGTGGAGAGCTCGTCGTCGGCCAGCGCGGCCTCGACCGAGGCGTCCTGCAGGCGGCCGAGCTTCTTGTAGAGCGTGGCGATGGCGTCGAGCGCTTCGAGCACCTGCGGCTTGAGCGAGGCCTCCATCGCGCTGAGCGGCAGGTTGCCCTCGTCGTCGAAATCGTCGCCGTCCTGGGCGCCGTCGGCGGCGGCCGCGGCTTCGCCCGGATCGGGTTCTTCGCCGTCTGCTTTGGGGGCGGGAGCGGGCTTGGGCGGCGGCGCCGGGCGAGGGGCGATGGCGCCAGGACCCTGGTTGCGCGCCGCCTCGGCGGCGGCGGCGTTGGCGGCCTGGGCGGCGGCGGCGGCCTGGCCCTCGGGGCCGGCGCCGTACATCGCTTCGAGGTCGATGATGTCGCGCAGCAGGACCTTGCCCTCGTTGAGCTCGTCGCGCCACACGGTCAGCGCCTCGAAGGTCAGCGGGCTCTCGCACAGCGCGCCGATCATCAGCTCGCGGCCGGCCTCGATGCGCTTGGCGATGGCGATTTCGCCCTCGCGGGAGAGGAGTTCGACACTGCCCATCTCGCGCAGATACATGCGCACCGGATCGTCGGTGCGGTCATACTGCTCGGCGGCGGTCCCGGTCTTGGTGGCGACCTCCTTGCCGCCTTCCTGGACGGCGGGAAGGTTGTCGTCGGCGCCCTCTTCCTGCTCTTCGCTTTCGATGACGTTGATGCCCATCTCGTTGAGCATCGACATCGTGTCTTCGATCTGCTCCGACGAGACCTTGTCGGAGGGCAGGACTTTGTTCAGCTCGTCATAGGTGACGTAGCCGCGGGTCTTGGCCTTGGCGATCATCTTGCGGACGCCGACGTCCGACATGTCCAGCAGCGGCGAGTCGGCGTCGCCGGGGGTTTCCTCGCCGGGCTTGGCGGCCTTGACGCCGGCTTTCGCGGCGGACTTCGCCGGAATCTGGCCGTTGGCCTTGGCGGACGGCTGGGCCGCTGCCTTCTGGCCGGGCTTGAGGACGGCCGTCTTGGCGGCCTTGGGATCGGGCTTGGCCTTGGCGGCCGAGGTTGCCTTGGCGGCAGGTTTGGCGGCGGCGGCGGATTTGTGCGCGGATTTCGGCTGCGGCTTGGGTTGCATGGCAGCCTTCCTGGCGGGGGCCGGCTTGGCCGTCCCGTGTTTCTTGGCCGGTTTGGCCTGTTTCTTCGTTGCCGTCTTGGTCACCACGCGTCCGTCCGTCCCAAAAAGAGCCCCTATATAGGGGCGAGTGAATCCGCTTTTAACGATGCGGTCTTTTCCCTTGGCGGAAAAGGCCTCAATCGCCCGTCGGATGCCCGAGAAGCCGCTCGGCTTCCCGCCAGCTCTCTTCGGTGCCGTCGGTCTTGAAACGCTCCATGGCGCGAGCCCGCTCCGGGGCGCGTTCCGCCATCTCGCGAAGATCGCCGGCAGCCTGGAGAAAGCGTGCTTCGAAATCCTCCGGCGTAGGGTTGTCCATATCCGCCGGTTCCGATCCCGCTGGCGTCCGCGCTTTGAGGCGGGCGACAAGTTCGGCCATTCCCAGGCGGCTGAGATGGTTCTCAAACCCCTGTTTTTCAAGGCTGGAGCCGGAGGCGGCGAGGTTTAAGAGCACCTGCCGGAGCCTGTCAAGTTCGCGGTCCAGGAACGGCAGGTCCGCCAGCAGCTCCCCGTGCCGGGCGGCAAGGTCGGGTTCCCCGAGCAAAAGGGCCGCCAGCTCGTTTTCTTTCATGCGCAAGGCGCCCGAACGGCCCGAGCGGGCGAGCAGGCTGGCCTTGACCGCGGGAGAGACGCGCTCGTCGGCGCCCAGCGGCGCGGGGCGCCCGGCCTGGCCGCGGCGGCCCCCTTTCTCCCGAGGCACCCAGTCGCGGCGCGGCGCGGCCGGGCGGCGCTTGAAGGCGTCGAACACCCGGGTGTCGAAGTCGCGGCGGTAATAGTCGGCGATCTTGCCGTCGCCGATCGCGCCGACCACCTCGGCCAGGGCGCGCTCCAGGCCGGCGCGGCGTTCCGGCGTGGAGAAGTCCTTGCCCTCGGTCTGCGCCCGCCACAGCACCTGCGACAGCGGCAGCGCCTCGTCCAGCAGCTTCTTCATCGGCGCCGGGCCATTGGTGCGCAGGAAGCTGTCCGGATCCTCGCCGGTGGGCAGGAAGGCGAAGCGCAGCGAATAGCCGGCCTTCAGATGCGGCAAGGCCAGTCGGGCGGCGCGATAGGCGGCGCGCAGCCCGGCCTCGTCGCCGTCGAAGCTGAGGATCGGTTCGGGCGCAGTGCGCCAGAGCAGGTGGAGCTGGTCCTCGGTCAGCGCGGTGCCGAGCGGCGCGACGGCGTAATCGAAGCCGGCCCGCACCAGCGCGATCACGTCCATATAGCCTTCGGCGACGACGACGGTCTGCGCCTTGATCGCGGCGGGGCGGGCGGTGGCGAAATTGTAGAGCAGATGGCCCTTGGAGAAGAGCGCGGTCTCGCCGGTGTTGATGTATTTCGGCTTGGCGTCGGGCGACAGGCCGCGCCCGCCGAAGGCGATGACGCGGCCGCGCGGGTCGGTGATCGGGAACATCAGCCGGTCATAGAAGAAATCGCGTGGGCCGCGATCATCCTGTGCCGGACGGACCAGGCCGGCAGCGACCATATCGTCCATGACGACGTTCTTCGTCGTGAGATGGCCGATCAGCGCGCTGTTCGAGTCGGGCGCATAGCCGAGGCGGAACTTCTTCGCGACCTCGGCGTCGAGGCCGCGGGATTTGAGATACTCGCGCGCCTCGGCGCCCGGCCGCGCCAGCAACTGCTCTTCGAAGAAGGCGCAGGCCGCCGCGACGACGTCGTAGAGCGACTTCTTCTTTTCCTCGCGCGCTTCTTCTTCGGGCGTCCATTTGGGCAGCTCGACGCCTGCTTCGCCCGCAAGGCGCTCGACCGCTTCGGGGAAGGACAGGCCCTCGGTCTCGGTCAGCCATTTGAAGGCGTCGCCGCCCTTGCCGCAGCCGAAGCAGTGATAGGTGCGGCGGGCATTCTCGACCTTGAAGGAGGCGGACTTCTCCTGGTGGAACGGGCAGCAGCCCCAGAACGCCTGGCCCTTGCGGGCGAGCTTCACCCGCCGGCCGACCAGCTGGACGATATCCGTCCGCCGGAGGATTTCCTCGAGGAGATTGGGGCCAAAGCGCATGAGCCATTTTAGGCACAGGTGCGCGCTTTGTCCCGCGCCTTGGGGCACGCCGCTGTGGGCTTTGTCCCGAATCGCAGGAAAATAAAGGATGCGACCTGATCTTCCCCTGCGCGAAGCGCGGCGGGGGAGGTGGATCGGCCGCACGGCGGACGAGACGGAAGGGGCGACCGTCGGCGCAGGTCTTCGATCCGCCATTGTCACAGGAATTGGCGCGCCTGTGGCCGCCCCCTCCACCATCGCTTCGCGATGGTCCCCCTCCCCCGCTTCGCGGTGGAGGATACTGGCCCCGTTGTTTTTTTGTTAAACGACCGCGGCTAGCCTTTGGCGGTGGGACTGGCGATGACCCGGGAAGCGATTTTCGACGGCGACAACGATCCGCGCTGGAAGCTGCTCGACGCGGCCCGCGACCGGCTGGCGATGGCCGCAACGCAGGAGGACATCATCGCGGTGGTGCGCTCGGCAGCGCGCGGCGTGGTCTCGGCAGACGGCGTGACCTTCGTGCTGCGCGACAACGGCAAGTGCCACTATGTCGAGGAAGACGCGGTGGGGCCGCTGTGGAAGGGGCAGCGCTTTCCGATGACCGCCTGCATCTCGGGCTGGTGCATGCTGAACGGCCGGACCGCGGCGATCCCCGACATCTATGCCGATCCGCGCATCCCGCATGACGCCTACCGGCCGACCTTCGTCAAGAGCCTGGTGATGGCGCCGGTGGGGTTCGACTCGCCGGTGGCGGCGATCGGCGCCTATTGGCGCGACAAGCGCGCCTTCACGCCGCGCGAGGTCGGCGCGGTGGAGACGCTGGCGGCTGCCGTATCCGCGGCGATGGCGCGGGCACAGGCGGCCTAGCGGCGCGCGAAGCGGTCGTAGACGGCGATCAGCGCGGCCAGGACGCAGCCCGCGACGATGCCGGTGGTGAGATCGAACACCAGCGTCAGCCCAAAGGTCGCCAGCAGCACCACGGCGCTGCGCCAGTGCCGCACCAGGTGCACGAACTCGTCCTTCTCGGCCATGTTCCAGGAGACCACGACCAGCACGCCGGCCAGCGCCGCCAGCGGCACATAGGACGCGAGCGGCGCGGCCACCAGCATGAACAGCAGCAGGAACGCCGAGTGCATCAGGCCCGACAGCGGGCTGCGCGCGCCGGCGCGGATATTGGTCGCGGTGCGCGCGATGGTGCCGGTCACGCTGATGCCGCCGAACAGGGCGGAGGCGATATTGGCGATGCCTTGCGCCACCAGCTCCATGTTGGAGCGGTGCTTGCGGCCGGTCATGCTGTCCGCGACCTTGGCCGACAGCAGGCTCTCGATCCCGCCCAGGAGGGTGAAGGACAGCGCCGCCGGCAGGACGCCCAGCACCAGCGACCAGGACATCGGCGGCAGGCGGGGCCATTCCAGCCCATTGGGGATGCCGCCGAAGCGGGTGCCGATGGTCTCGATCGGCAGGTGCAGCAGCGCCGCGATGCCGCCGCAAAGGCCGACGGCGATCAGCATGCCGGGCCAGGTGGGGCGATAGCGCCGCAAGCCGAGGATGAAGGCCGCCGAGCCGATGCCCAGAAGCGCGGCGGCGGGCGTGACCGTGGGCAGCGCCGCGCCGAGCGCTGCCAGCTTGGGCAGCAGCGGGCCCGGCTCGTGCGCCAGGGTCAGGCCGCCCAGATCCTTGAGCTGGCTGGCCAGGATGGTGACGGCGATGCCGCAGGTGAAGCCGACGGTAACCGGATGCGGGATGTAGCGGATCAGCGAGCCGATCCGCAGCACGCCGATCAGGGTGAGCATGCCGCCCGAGAGCAGGACGGTCAGCAGCAGGCCTTCGACGCCGAATTTCGCTACCGTCGCGGCGACCAGCACGATGAAGGCGCCGGCCGGGCCGCCGATCTGGTAGCGGCTGCCGCCCAGCAGCGACACCAGCGCGCCGCCGATGATGGCGGTGTAGAGGCCGCGCGCCGGCGAGACGCCAGAGGCGACCGCGATCGCCATCGACAGCGGCAGCGCGACGATGGCGACGGTGAGCGCCGCCATGACGTCCTTGCGGAAATCGGGCAGGCCGTAGCCCGCGGCGAAGGTGGAGAGCAGCTTGGGCTGGTAGAGATGGGTGGTAGAGGAACCGTCGGGCATTGGAAGCAGGTTACCGGGAGAAAAGTGAAGGATATAATATAGGGCGTGGCGGCGGCCATTCGTAATGTCCACGATGCCGCGCGGCGCCAGGTGCCCGCGACGGCGGGGCGATCATCAATCCGCTCCTCCCCTGCGCGAAGCGCGGGGGAGGATCACAGGCTACTTCGACAACAGCGTCTTCACGGCGCCCGAGGCCTTGCCGAAATCCATCTGGCCGGCATAGCGCTCCTTCAGCGCCGCCATCACCTTGCCCATGTCCTTGATCGAGGCGGCGCCGACCTCGCCGACGACCGCGGCGATGGCGGCCTGGGTTTGCTCCGCGTCCATCTGCCTGGGCATGAAGTCGCGGATGATGGCGATCTCGTCGCGCTCGTTCTGCGCCAGTTCCGGGCGGTTCCCGGTCTCGTAGGCGGCGATCGAATCCTCGCGCTGCTTGATCATCTTGGCGAGCAGGCCGAGCACGTCGTCGTCGCCGAGCAGGTCGCGGCTGTCGGCGGTGCGGGCGGCGATGTCGCGGTCCTTGATCGCGGCATTGATCAGGCGGAGCGTGGTGAGGCGCTTGCTGTCCTTCGCCTTCATCGCCGCCTTGACCGAATCGTTGATCTGCTCGCGCAGGCCCATGGTTCCAACTCCGGATGAGAGGGCGCAATCTAATCCCGTCGCGGCACTTTGCCAAACGCTTGAAAAGACGGCGCTATTTGCGCGTCACAAATCCTTGACCCTTGACGGCTGCATCCCTATTTTCCGCGCAACCGAACGGACCCTTCCATGCCAGACGCACCCGCCGCAACCGCCGACAAACCGGCGGCGGCGTTTTCGCGCGGAAAACTGGTGCTGGCGGACGGCACGGTGTTCGAGGGCCATGCCTTCGGCGCCGACACGCTGGGCGTCGGCGAGGTCTGCTTCAACACCGCGATGACGGGCTACCAGGAGATCCTGACCGATCCGTCCTATGCCGGGCAGATCGTGTGCTTCACCTTTCCGCATATCGGCATCGTCGGCACCAACAATGAGGACGTCGAGACGCTGACGCCGGTGGTGCGCGGGCTGATCGTGCGCGCCGATGCGGAGCATCCGTCGAACTACCGCGCCCTGTCGGCGCTGGACGGCTGGCTGAAGAAGCACAACATCCCGGCGCTGGCGGGGATCGACACGCGGGCGTTGACCAACCGCATCCGCGCGCTGGGCATGCCGCACGGCGCGCTGACCCGCGGCAGCGCCGCTGCGGGCCGCGAGGCGGCGCAGGCGTTTCCGGGGCTGGTGGGGTTGGACCTCGCCAAGGACGTCACCTCCAAGCAGAGCTATCGCTGGAACGAGATGCCGTGGGCGTGGAACAAGGGCTATGGCGAGACGCCCAGGCCCGATTGGCGCGTCACGGTGGTCGATTTCGGCGTCAAGCGGAACATCCTGCGCATGCTGGCGGGATTGGGCGCAGACATCACGGTGGTGCCGGCGCAGGCGAGCCTGGACGACGTGATGCGGCATGCACCGGACGGCGTGCTGCTGTCCAACGGCCCGGGCGATCCGGCGGCGACCGGCGAATATGCGATCCCGACGATCCAGGGCCTGGTCGAAACCGGCGTGCCGGTGTTCGGCATCTGCCTGGGGCACCAGATGCTCGGCCTCGCATTGGGGGGCAAAACGCGGAAGATGGCGCAGGGCCATCACGGCGCCAACCATCCGGTGAAGGACCTGGAGACCGGCAAGGTCGAGATCGTGTCGATGAATCACGGCTTCACGGTGGACGCGGACAGCCTGCCCAAGGGCGTGATCCAGACCCATGTCTCGCTGTTCGACGGCACCAATTGCGGCCTGCGGGTCGACGGCCGGAAGGTGTTCGGCGTGCAGTACCATCCCGAGGCCTCGCCCGGCCCGATGGACAGCCACTATCTGTTCGAACGCTTCGCCCGCGCGGCGAAATCAGGACGCTGACCCATGGCGAACTCGCCGGTGAAGATCGATCTCATCGCCTCGACGCAGAAGCTGGCGGCGTCGGGCGACGCCAGCGTGACGCTGTTCCAGCATGGCGACGTCAACCTGCTGCTGTTCGTGCCGCAGGACCAGGACAACCAGGTGGCGCACAAGCGCGACGAGCTCTATTTCGTGCAGGCCGGGCACGGCATCTTCAAGCGCGGCGGCGAGACCGTGCGCTTCGACGCCGGCGACGTGCTGTTCGTGCCCGCCGGCGTCCCCCACCGCTTCGCCAGCTTCTCCGCCGAGTTCAAGGCCTGGGTGGTGTTCTTCGGCCCCGAAGGCGGCGCGGCGTAGCGGCACCCCCTCCGGCGCTACGCGCCACCTCCCCCGCTGCGCGGGGGAGGCTTAGAGGCGCCAGGGCGGATGGCGGCGGTTCTCGCCGGCCTTGTAGAGGCAGAGCTTCACGCCCGCGGGATCGGTGAGCCAGGCTTCGCGCCACAGCCAGTTCTGGTCGGCCGGGTCGCTGTCGAACACGATGCCCTTGGCCTTCAGCGCGGCGACGCGGGCGTCGAGGTCGTCGCATTCGAAATAGATGCCCGCGCCCTCCGCCGCCCTGCCCGCATCGGCCGCGAGGTGAAGGGAGAAGGTGGCCTCGCCGTCCGGCAGCTCGAAACGGGCATAGTGCGGCGACTGCACGATGAGCCGCAGGCCGAGCGCCCGGTAGAAGGCGATGGAGCGCGCGATATCGAGCGCCGGCACCGTGACCTGGTTCAGTCGCATGTCAGTCCCTTCTCGCCACCACACGGGTGAAGCCGAACAGCTTCTGCGTATCCGCCGTCAGCATGGCGGCGCCGTCCACCGAAGACGTCTTGTGGAAACCTTCGGCAAGCGGTGCGGCGATAGTGCACCATTCCAGCCAGAGGGCGTGACCATCGTCCATCCAGTCGGCGGTCTCGACGGCGGCCAGGCCGGTCTTCGCCCAGTGGCGGTGCCACCAGTCCGGCGCATGGAAGCAGCAGAAATCCCACTCCCACCAAGGCTTCAGATGCGCCGGTACGGCATCTATCTCATGCGCCAAGCCGGGAACGACGATACCGAGGCGGCCGCCGGGTTTCAGGAATTTCAGGATCGTGCCGAGATAGAGATCGTCGGTGCCGAAATACTGGTAGGCGTCGAGGCTGACGATGGCGTCGAACGATTCGGGCGCGAAGGGCAGCGCATGCGCCTCGGCGTGGACGGGCAGGACGCGGTCCGCGATGCCGGCGGCCGCGATGCGGCGGGCATTCTCGGCCGGCGCGATCCACAGATCGGCGGCGACGACCTGCACGCCGAACTCTTTGGCCAGGAAGATCGAACTGATCGCCTTGCCGCAGCCCAGATCGAGCACGCGCATGCCGGGCCTGAGGTCGAGGGCCTCGCTCAGATGCTCCGCCAGCCACAGCACATGCGGCCCCATCATGTTGTCGACGATCCAGCGTCCGTCATAGCGCGAACTGCGCGGAAAGCGCGGCCGGACGAGGCGCGCGGTGAGATCTTCATCGGTCATGGTCGTGTCTCCTATTGATTGTCGGCCTGGGCGCGCACGGATTGGAGGCCGAGCCGCGAAATGCGGTAGGCCGCGCCGCCCCGCGATTCGATGAGGCCGCGCCGCTTCAGCTTTTTGAATACGTCGAGCGTGCAGTCGGCGAGGCGGTGGCCGTCGCGGTTGAAGCAATCGATTTCGACGATGCGATTGTCAGCCCATCTGTGCTGAATGCGGCCGCCCTGCGCCAGGCGGTGCAGCACGCGCTGCTCCAGTTTCGAGATGTTCAAGAGAGTCGTCTTTCATCGCACCGAACTCCGCGCTTCGGGACGGGCAGGCAAACGCCTGCGCGCGCGAAACCGCGTGTCTAGGCCCGCGACAGGCGCGAGCAATCAGTGGAGGACGACAATCTCTGACATGGAACCTCGGTGAGAGGTTGGGTGGATGCGAGAGAATTAATTGCGGACACCGAGTCCGTCAATGGCACCTGGGCTTCAGCGCTTCAGCTCGATCACGTCGTAGGTCGATTCCTGGACCGGGTAGGGCATCTCGATGCGGGCGTGGTTGGCGCTCATCGCGGTGAGGACGCCGATCTGGTCGTCCGGCGTCGCGGCCGCGCCGGCGGAGGCGCCGTTGCCGGAATAGGCGTGCTGCGGCTCGCCGGTGACGTAGGCGGCGCCGAGATACACCATCCCGCCATCGGCCGGGTAGAGATAGCCGGAGGTGCGGGTGCTGCCGCTCCGCTTCTCGAAGAACAGGCCGCCGCCGCGCATGGCGATGCGGCAGCTGAACCAGGAATAGACGACATAGGGGGTCACGCCGCCGAGCTTGATGGTGCGGCAGCGCCAGGAGCCGGAAATCTCGGCCGGCGACGGGGCATGGCTGGCCGGACCGAGCGCGGCGTCGATGGCGGAGGCGTCGCCCGTACCGCCGCTGCCGGCGTGGGCTTCGGCGAGCGCCTTCTGCTTGGCTTCGCCCAGCGCCGCGAGGCGGCCCTGGTCGAACGAGGACGCCTGGTCCTGCCAGGCGGCGGAGGCGGCGGTGGTGAGGGCCAGGATGGTTGCGAGGGCGAGGACGACAGACGTCCCCCCGCCGGCCCTGCGACCCCTGAAGGGGGGTGGATTGGTCTTAGACAGGCTCCCGGGCATTGGTCTTCGCTCCTTCGGACGCTTCGCCGGCCTCGGGGGCGGTCCAGCCCTTGAGATCGGCGGTCGGCGGCATGCCGACCACGTTGAAACCGGCATCGACGAAGTGAACCTCACCCGTCACGCCGCCCGAAAGCTCACTAAGCAAGTACAGTGCCGCGCCGCCGACATGGTCGAGTTCGACCGATTTCTTGAGCGGGGCGTGGCTGCGGTTCCATTTGAACACCATGCGCGCGTCGCCCACGGCGCTGCCGGCCAGGGTGCGCATCGGCCCGGCGGAGATCGCGTTGACCCGGATGCCGTCCTTGCCGAGATCGGCGGCAAGATAGCGGACCGAGGCCTCCAGCGCCGCCTTGGCGACGCCCATCACGTTGTAATTGGGCATGACGCGGGAGGCGCCCAGATAGGTGAGCGTGACCAGCGCGCCACCCTTGTCCATCAGTGCGGCGGCGCGCTGCGCCACGGCGGTGAAGGAGTAGCAGGAGATCGACAAAGTCTTGCAGAAATTGGCCCGCGAGGTGTCGACATAGCGGCCCTTGAGCTCATCGCGGTCGGAGAAGGCGACGGCATGGACGAGGAAATCGAGCCCGCCCCACGCGCTCTTCAGCCGGTCGAACACCGCGTCGAGCTCGGCGTCGTTCTCGACATCGGCGGGCAGCACGATCTGCGCGCCGATCGACTGCGCCAGCGGCCGCAGCCGCTTGGCCTGGGCGTCGCCCTGATAGGTGAAGGCGATCTCCGCCCCCTGCGCGGCGAGCACGCGCGCGATGCCCCAGGCGATGGAGTGGTCGTTGGCCACGCCCATCACCAGGCCCCGCTTGCCCTGCATCAGTCCGGCGTTCGCCATGATACCTCTGTTTCTTTTTGGGACAGGGGACGCGGCATGCGTCCCCGTCCGGTGCAAGTCTTATGCATGACGCTGGAACACCAGCGAGGCGTTGGTGCCGCCGAAGCCGAAACTGTTGGAGAGGGCGGTGTCGATGCGGGCGTTGTCGATGCGTTCGCGCACGATGTTCGCGCCGGCGACGGCGGGGTCGACCTCCTCGATATTGGCGCTTTCGCAGATGAAGCCGGACTGCATCATCAGCAGCGTGTAGATCGCCTCATGCACGCCGGCGGCGCCCTGGCTGTGGCCGGTGAGCGACTTGGTGGCGCTGATCGGCGGCATCCGCTCGCCGAAGACCTCGCGGATCGCGTTGATCTCGGGGATGTCGCCGACCGGGGTCGAGGTGGCGTGCGGATTGATGTAGTCGATCGGCGCCCGGACGTTCTCGATCGCCATCTGCATGCAGCGCACGGCGCCCTCGCCGCTCGGCGCCACCATGTCGGCGCCGTCGGCGGTGGCGCCATAGCCGACCAGCTCGGCATAGATCTTCGCGCCGCGCGCCCTGGCGTGTTCGAGTTCTTCGAGGATCAGGATGCCGCCGCCGCCGGAGATCACGAAGCCGTCGCGGTTCCTGTCATAGGCGCGGCTGGCCTTGTGCGGCGTCGCGTTGAATTTCGACGACATCGCCCCCATCGCGTCGAACAGCTCGGACAGCGTCCAGTCGAGCTCCTCGCCGCCGCCGGCGAACATCACGTCCTGCTTGCCCCACTGGATCATCTCATAGGCGTTGCCGATGCAGTTCGCGGAGGTCGAGCAGGCCGACGAGATCGAGTAGTTGACGCCCTTGGTCTTGAACCAGGTCGAGAGATTGGCGCTGGCGGTGGACGACATCGCCTTGGGCACCGCGAAGGGACCGATGCGCTTGGGGCTGTTGTTGGCGCGGGTGACGTCGGCAGCGGCGACGATCGCCTTGGTCGAGGGCCCGCCGGTGCCGACGATCAGTCCGGTGCGCGGGTTGGAGACGTCTTTCGCCTCCAGCCCCGCATCGGCGATCGCCTGGGTCATCGCCACCCAGCAATAGGCGGCGCCGTCGCCCTGGAAGCGGCGGGCTCTACGGTCGACCACGGCGTCGAGATCGATCTTCAGGCTGCCATGGACCTGGGAGCGGAAGCCGAGGCGGATGTAATCCTCCGCCGCGACGATGCCGGACTTCGCCTCGCGCAGGCTGGCGACCACTTCCTGCGTGTTGTTGCCGATGGACGAGACGATGCCCATCCCGGTGACGACGACTCTTTTCATGATTGCCGCTCTGCTGTGCCGCCCGCCAACCCACAGCAGAGCGGCAATTGTGCTGGATGCCCGCTTGCGCGGGCATGACAGGATGCGTTCAAGCCGTCGCCGGAACGGCCGCGGCTTGTAGCGCGGCCATGGCGTCGCTGAACAGGCCGACCTTCATGTCCTTCACTTCGTAGACCACCTTGCCGTCGACCTTCATGATGCCGTCGGCGACGCCCATCACCAGCCGGCGCATGATCACGCGCTTGAGCTCGACGTAATAGGTGATCTTCTTGGCGGTGGGCAGGACCATGCCGGTGAACTTGACCTCGCCGACGCCCAGCGCCCGGCCCTTGCCGATGCCGCCGGCCCAGCCGAGGAAGAAGCCGACCATCTGCCACAGCGCGTCCAGGCCCAGGCAGCCCGGCATCACCGGATCGTCCTGAAAATGGCATTTGAAGAACCAGAGGTTCGGATTGACGTCGAGTTCCGCCTCCACCTCGCCCTTGCCGGCGCTGCCGCCGGTGTCGGTGATCTTGGTGATGCGGTCGAACATCAGCATCGGCGGCAGCGGCAGGCGCGCATTGCCGGGGCCGAAAAGTTCCCCGCGGGCGCAGGCCAGGAGGCCGGCCAGGTCGAACGATGATTTGCGGGCAGGATTGGGCTTGTCCACGTCCTTCAGGTCCTTTGCGGCGGCCCTTGACAGGCAGGGAGTTTGGGCCGATTTCTACGTTAGAAGCGTTCTAAGCAAATAGTGCTTGGTTCCGAGAATAGCAAAGTTGTGGCGCGCGTGTCAGCGCCTGAGGTCTGGTAACCCGGTATGGGCAAAAAAGTTCGCGAATCGGGGATGGAAGCGGTGGCGCGGCTGCGCGCGGCCGGCCTCAGGCCGACCCGGCAGCGGCTGGAGCTGGTCGGGCTGCTCTATGCGGACGGCGACCGCCACATGACGGCCGAATCGCTGCATGAGGACGCCCTGGCGGCGGGCGTGCAGGTCTCGCTGGCCACGGTCTACAACACCCTGCACCAATTCACCGAGGCCGGGCTGCTGCGCCAGGTCGTGGTCGATGCGGCGCGCAGCTATTTCGACACCAATACCGGCGATCACCAGCACTTCTTCGTCGAGGACGAAGGCCTTTTGATCGACATTCCGGGCGAGCATATCGCCGTGGCCGGGGTCCCGGAGCCCCCCAAGGGCATGGCGGTCGACCGCATCGACGTCGTCGTGCGGGTCAAGCGCGCCTGAGCCCCCGCGTCCTGCGAACGACTCTCAGATTAGAACGATTCTAAACTGTTGACAGCACCTTTGCGCGGGTGTCTTCTTCGCCGTGGAAAGTGATTTTCCACGGGCAAAGGAGAAGACGCATGACAGACCTCAAGGGCTCCAAGACAGCCGAAAATCTGAAGGACGCGTTCGCGGGCGAGAGCCAGGCCAACCGCCGCTACCTCTATTTCGCGCAGAAGGCCGACGTCGAGGGCTACAACGACGTCTCCGCCGTGTTCCGCTCCACCGCCGAAGGCGAGACCGGCCACGCCCACGGCCATCTGGAATATCTCGAAGCCGTCGGCGACCCGGCGACCGGCGAGCCGATCGGCGACACCACGCTGAACCTCAAGGCCTCCATCGCGGGCGAGACCCACGAATACACCGACATGTATCCGGGCATGGCCAAGACGGCGCGCACCGAAGGCTTCGACGAGATCGCCGACTGGTTCGAGACGCTGGCCAAGGCCGAGAAGTCCCACGCCGGCCGTTTCCAGCGGGCGCTGGACACGCTGGGCAAGTAAGCAACAACGATAAAAGCGAATAGCGAGATAGCGAATAGCGAATAGAGGGCATTCCCCTATTCGCTACTCGCCATTCGCTACTCGCGCGGAAGCGCAATGTCCCGCGAAGGCAGTCTCGAAGCGCCGACCCGTCATGCGATCGCGTGGCGCGAGGCGGCGTTCACCGATCCGGCGGCGCTCGACAAGGAGATGCGGCGGGTGTTCGACATCTGCCATGGCTGCCGGCGCTGCTTCAATCTGTGCGATTCGTTTCCGCGGCTGTTCGACCTGATCGACAACAGCGCGGACGAGACCATCGAGGCGGTGAAGTCGGAGGATTTTGCGGGCGTCGTGGAGGCTTGCACGCTCTGCGACATGTGTTTCATGACCAAGTGCCCTTACGTGCCGCCGCACGAATTCCAGCTCGACTTCCCGCACCTGATCCTGCGGGCACGGGCGGTGGAGCGGGAACAGGGCAAGACCAGCGCCACCCAGCAGCAGCTGGCGGAGATGGACCGCAACGGCATCGCCGCGCGGTTCGCCTCGCCGGTGGTCAACTGGGCCTCGGATGTCGGCAACAAGCTGACGCGGCCGCTGATGGAAGCCGTCGCGGGGATCGACCGCACCGCCGAGCTGCCGAAATTCCATACCCGGACCTTCGTCTCGGCGGATCGCAGCCAGCCGAACGCGGTGAACCCCGCGGCGCCCGCCTTCGGCAAGCGCAAGGCGGCGCTCTATGCCACCTGCTTCGTCAACTACAACAAACCGGCGACCGGCCTGGCGGCGCGCGCGGTGCTCAATCATATCGGGGTGGAGACCAAGGTCGCCTATCCCGGCTGCTGCGGCATGCCGTTCCTGGAACAGGCCGAGCTGGAGCGCGTCGCAAGCAATGCGGCGAAAGTGTCGAAGGAATTGGTCAAGCTGATCGACGACGGCTACGACATCGTCGCGCTCACCGCGTCCTGCGGGCTGATGCTCAAATTCGAGTGGCCGCTGATCGTGCCGGACAATGCCGACGTCAAGCGGGTCGCCGCGGCGACCTTCGACATCGACGAGTACGTCGTGGACGTGGCCAAGAAGGAAGGCCTGCCGGCCGGGATGAACGCGCTGCCGGAAGGCGTGACGGTGCACCTGGCCTGTCATGCGCGGGCGCAGAACATGGGGCCGAAGGCGGCCGAGATGCTGCGGCTGATTCCGGGCACGCCGGTCGACGTGATCGAGCGCTGCTCGGGCCATGGCGGCACCTTCGGCGTGGTCAAGCCGACCCATGCGCTGGCGGTGAAGGTGGGACGGCCGGTGTTCCGCACCGCCGAGAAACAGGGACGCGGGCACATCGTCAGCGACTGCCCGCTGGCGGCGCAGCACATCGTGCAGAACGTGACGGAGATGGCGGAGCGGGACGGAAAGCCGGCGAAGGCGCGCGCGCCCGAGCATCCGATTCAGATCATGGCGCGCGCCTATGGCTTGGAGTCCGCATGATGCCCGCCGCGCAGCGCAAGATCACCCCGGCCGACATTCTTCCCGACGCCGCCTACAACGCCCAGCGCAAGGAATTGCGCGCCGCCTCCATCGCGCAGAAGAAGGACCGGCGGCTCGAAGTCGGGCCCTATGCCACGCTCTATTTCGAGAATTACGAGTCGATGTGGCTGCAGGTGCAGGAGATGCTGCGCATCGAGAAGGGCGGGCCGGACCAGATCGCGGGCGAGCTGGAAGCCTATAATCCGCTGATACCGCAGGGCGCCGAGCTGATCGCGACCATGATGATCGAGATCGAGGATGGGGCGCGCCGCGACCGCGAGCTCAGGCGCCTGGGCCATATCGAGGACAGCGTGTTCCTCGACATCGGCCGGGAACGGATCAAGGCGACGCCGACCGATTATGAGGACCGCACCACGCCGGACGGCAAGACTTCCTCGGTGCACTGGCTGCGCTTCGTCTTCACCCCGCCCCAGGTCGCGGCGTTCCGGGCGGGCGCCGAGCCGGTGGTGATCGGCATCGGCCATCCCAATTACGGCCACATGGCCGTGGTGCCGCAAGCCGCGCGCGCGGCGCTGGCGCGGGATTTCGCCTAGCCCCGCTCGGCCGCCCGTCGCGCCTGGGCGGCCGCCTGCTCCCAGGTCGTGCCGTATTCGTAGCGATTGTAGCCCATGACGAAACGGGTATCGCCGTCATCGTCGGCGAGCGGCATCAGCAGGGATTCGTTGGCCAGGAACTCCTTGCCCTCGATCGCGACGCGCGCGACGAAGCGCAAAGGCCGGCGCAGTTCGAGCACGAGGCTGGCCGAGGCGTTCCAGCGGGCCGCCTGGCGCGGCGAGGCATTGTCCTCGAAACAGGTTCCGGTGCGCTCGCCGAGAACCTGCACGGCGCCGGTACCGAGGAGGCGCCAGCGATAGCGCGGCGGATCGGTCGCAACGCGCTCGACCAGGCCGATCTGGGGAAGGAACGGTTTCAGCAGTCGCGCCGACATCGCCGAACGTGCCGGAATGTCCGCGCCGGCCTGCGCGCGCCAGATCTCCAGCACCCTGGCATGGTCGCCGTGATCGAACGCCAGCGTCGGGTCGCAGAACTGCTCCCAATCGTGCCGGCGCGACAAGGCGTTGAAGGCGGCGGCGGAGCTGGTCATCCGCCATGGTAGACGTTCCGCGTCCGCGCCGCGTTAATATCCAAGTTGGGAAATGTACCTAGGCCGGCGGGTCACCGCCTAGGCCGGCGGGGACCCCATGAAGTCGCGCTTGCCGATCTCGACGCCGAGGCTGCGCAGGATGCCGTAGGCGGTGGTGTAGTGGAAGAAGAAGTTCGGCAGGGTGAAGCCGAGCAGGAACTGCTCGCCCTTGAACGGCATCTCGCGGGTGCCGAATTTCAGCACGATGTCCTTGTCCTCGGTGCCGTCGATCTGCGCCGGCGTGGCGCTCCGGACGAAGTCGAGGGTCTTGCCGACGCGATCCTTCAGCGCCGCCAGCGTGACCTCGGTCGCGCCGAATTCGGGCTGCACCAGGCCGGCGAGCTGGGCGACGCCGCGCGCCGCATGGGTGCAGACCTGGCCGACCTGGACGCCGAGCGGAAACATGTCGGGATAGAGCCGCGTGGCGAGCAGCACCGCCTGGTCGAATTTGCGCGCCTCCGCGAAGCTTTCGGCCTTGCTCAGGATGCCGCTCAGGGCGCCCAGGCTGCGCGCGAAGACGGGCACGGATACTTGATACATCGAAATGGTCATTGGCGTTCCTCGACTCATTGCCATGGGTTTTGCGCGAGATTAGCGAAGCGCGCCTGTGCCGTCATGTTAAGCTTGCGCAGCGACAATGGAGGATCCGCAATGCTCGAACTTCACTATTGGCCGACGCCCAACGGCAAGAAGGTCACGATCCTGCTCGAAGAGCTGGGCGTGGCGCACAAGATCGTGCCGATGAATATCGGGCGCGGCGACCAGTTCGATCCCGAGCTCCTGAAATATTCCCCCAACAACCGCATGCCGGCGCTGGTCGACACCGCGCCGAAAGGCGGCGGCGAGCCGGTGCGGATCTTCGAATCGGGCGCGATCCTGATGTACATCGCCGAGAAGGAAGGCCGCTTCTTCCCGCAGGAGCCGCACAAGAAATACGACGTCGTGCAATGGGTGATGTGGCAGATGGGCAATCAGGGGCCCAAATTCGGCGAGCAGGGGCACTTCTTCCGCGCCTCGCAGAACGCCGAAAACGGCGATCTCGCCTACGCCAATCGCCGCTTCGGCGACGAGGTGCACCGGCTCTACGGCGTAATGAATCTGGGCCTGCACAAGAAGGACTGGCTGGCCGCGGGCGAATACACGATCGCGGACATGATCTGCTATCCGTGGGCGGTCACCTGGGCGATGCGCAAGATCGACCTCGACGAATTCCCTAACGTGAAGCGCTGGATGGACGCCATGGCGGCGCGCCCGGCGGTGAAGAAAGCGATGGAAGCGGCGCTGCCGCCCGAGGCGATCGAGGACCCGGCGACGCTGTCCGACGCGGAGAAGGCCCGCCGCGCCAAGCTCCTGGTCAACCAGCGCGCGACGAAAGTGCCAGCGAGTTGGGCATGACAACGCGCTCGCGCGGGAAAGTTATCCGAGCTTCAGCCCCGTCGCCGCTTCGAGGTCGGCGATGGCTTGGGGGCCGGATTCGACCTTGATCGTGGTCATGCCCATGGCGCGGGCGGGCTTGAGGTTGCCGCCGAGGTCGTCGAGGAAGACGCAGGACGCGGGCTGCACGCCGAGCTGTGCGCACATCATCTCGTAGATCTTCGGGTTGGGCTTGCGGATGCCGATCTTGGCGCTTTCGATCACCACGTCGAACAGGCTCATGATGTCCGTAGCGTAAAGCGAGCGGCCAGCGGCGGTGCCGCCGGCGGCGTTGTGCGGCATGTTGTTGGTGATGCAGCCGGTCTTGAGGCCCGCCGCCTTCACCCGCCGCAGCGCCGCGATCACGTCGGGGCGGAAATCGCCCGCCAGCAGCGGCAGCACGTCCCGGCCGGGAATGGTGTGGCCGAGCACGGCGGCCTCGGCGAGGAACAGCCGGTCGAAGCCGTCGATGTCGACCAGCGACTGCTCGAACTTCGCCCAGGCATTGGTCTCGGGATCGGTCGCGTTGATCTTGCGGATCGTGCCGACCGGGATGTCGCGCTCCCGCTCATAGCGCGCGAATGCCTCGAACGGCGAGGTGGTGAACACGCCGCCGAAATCCCAGATCACCGCTTCGATCGTCATGCCGGCCCTCAATTTGCTTGCGTCAGGAAGCAGCCCGCGCCCTAATCGGTCAAGTCTCGGGGCAAGACTGCGACAAGAGGTGAGGGATGGCGCTCCAGTTCCGCAAGGCGTCCTACGAGCCGGGCGTTGCCGGCTTCGGCAATGGCTGCTTCGCCTATCTGCAGCCCGATGGCGGCTGGGGATTCTCCAATGCCGGGCTGGTGACCGATGGCGGCGCGGCGCTGCTGGTCGACACGATGTTCGACACCGCCCATACCCGCGCGATGCTGGACGGTTTCGCGCGTGTCAGTCGGGCGCCGATCGGCACGCTGGTCAACACCCATCACAATGGCGATCACTGCTACGGCAATGGCTGCGTCGAAGGCTGCGAGATCGTCGCGACCGCGGGCGCGGCGGAGGCGATGCGCCACGAGACGCCGCAGGGTCTGGCGCAGCTCATGAAGGCGGCACCGCGGCTGGGGCTGATGGGCGAATATCTCGTCCACTGCTTCGGCGATTTCGATTTCGAGAACTGTTCGGTGCGCGCGCCCGACACCACCTTCACCGGCACCGCGTCGCGGATGGTGGGGTCCAAGCGCGTCGACCTGATCGAGGTGGGGCCGGCGCACACCGGCGGCGACGCCCTCGTCCATGTCCCGGCGGACCGGACGCTGTTCAGCGGCGACATCCTGTTCATCGGCGGACATCCGATCGTGTGGGCGGGGCCGGTGAGCAACTGGATCGCGGCCTGCGAGACCATCGCGGCGATGGACGTCGAGACCATCGTGCCGGGGCATGGCCCGGTGACCGACAAGACCGGCGTGGCGCGGGTGCGGGACTACCTCGTCTATGTCCGCGACGCGGCGCGCCAGCGCTATGATGCGGGGCTGGGTGCGCTGGAGGCGGCGCGCTCCATCGCGCTCGACGATTTCGCGGGGTGGGGCGATGCGGAGCGCATCGCGGTCAACACCGCCACGCTCTACCGCGAGTTCGGCGCCCAGGACGCGCCGTCGGATGCCGCCACCCTGTTCGGCTGGATGGCGCAATTGTGGAAGGACAGGACATGACCGTCGTCGTCTATGAGCATCCGCTGTCGCCCTATGCGCAAAAGGTGAAGATCGCGCTGGACGAGAAAGCGGTCGCCTATGAGGCGAAGATGCCGACCGCGATCGGCTCGGGCCAGCCGGACCTCGAATTCCTCAAAGCCAATCCGCGCGGCGAAGTGCCGGTGCTGATCGACGACGGGTTTTCCGTGTTCGATTCGACCATCATCCTGGAATATATCGAGGACAAATGGCCGGCGCCCGCCCTGCTGCCCAGGGATGCGAAGGCGCGCGCGATGGCGCGCACCGTCGAGGAGGTGATGGACACCTTCTTCGAGCCGATCAACTGGGGCATGGGCGAGATTCGCTGGTTCAAGCGCGCCGAGGGCGAGCGCGCCCGCACCATCGAGGCGCATGCCGCCAACCAGGCGCGCGGCACCTATGAATGGCTGACGCGCCAGCTCGGCGAGCGGCAATGGTTCAACGGCGAGAGCTTCGGCTGGGCCGATCTGTCGGTCGTGCCCTATCTCAACGGTGCGGTCGGTTCCGGCTTCGCGCCGGCGCGCGGCTCGACGCTGAGCCTGTGGCTGGAGCGGGCCAATGGCCGGCCGTCGGTGCAGAAGGCGGCGAAGGCGGCGGCGGACGTGATCGCTTCGATGGCGAATGTCGCCGGCGCGGTGCGCAGCGGCGTGTTCAAGCGCGAATACCGCGACCACCGCCTGGAATGGATGATCCGCGCCGGCGGCATCGACGTGGTGCTGGAAGGCATCCGCAACGACAACATCCGCTTTTCGAACGAGCTGCGCTGATGGCGCACGAGATCGTCCTGCACAATTATCCGAACTCGCCGTTTTCCGAGAAGGTGCGGGTCGCGTTCGGGATCAAGGGACTGGCCTGGCGCTCCGTGGTGCAGCCGGTGATCATGCCCAAGCCCGACCTGATCCCGCTGACCGGCGGCTATCGCAAGATCCCGGTGCTGCAGATCGGCGCCGACCTGTTCTGCGACACCCAGATCATCCTGCGCGAGATAGAGCGGCGGTTTCCGGAGCCCGCCCTGGCGCGACAGAAGGGCGCGCCCTACGGCCTGGGCTTCTGGGCCGACCGGCCGATGTTCCAGGCGGCGGTCGCGATCATCTTCGGCGAGATCGGCGACTATGTGCCGGAGGACTTCAAAAGGGACCGTGCCGCGATGAGCGGCGGCGGCTTCAATGCGGCGGCGCTGAAAGCGGCGGTGCCGTTCATGCGCGACCAGTACCGCGCCCATCTGCGCTTCATCGAGGATCAGTTGTCGGACGGAAGGGCGTTCTGGGGCGGCGCCAAGCCGGGCCTGGCCGACATCCACGCCTTCATGAATCCGTGGTTCGTGGCCAGCGCCCTGCCCCATAAGGCGACGGAGTTTATCGCGGAATTTCCCCGGCTGATCGCATGGTATGCGCGCGTAAAGGCGATCGGCCATGGCTCGCCGGCCGACATGACTCCGGCGGAAGCCCTCGCCGTCGCCAAGGCGGCGACATCGGACGCCGAGGCCCGCAGCGATCCGCACGATCCAAACGGCCGCAAGGCGGGCGACAAGGTGACGGTCTCGGCGGACGACTACGGCCGCGATCCGGTCGCCGGCGAACTGGTGTTCAGCAACGCGCACGAGATCGCGATCCGGCGTCACGATCCCGCCATCGGCGAGGTCGTGGTGCACTTCCCGCGCGCCGGGTTCGTGGTGACCTAGTGTCCTGAACCGGAAGTTCGTTCGATTCAAAAAAAGGTTGTCATGGCCCGCGAAAGCGGGCCACCCAGGTGACGTCTGCACCGTTTGTGCAGGATTTCACCTGGGTCCGCCGCATTCGCGGTGGATGACAAAATGGGATGAACTTCCGATTCACGACACTAGCCGTCAGCCCGTATTCACCTGCAGATGAACCTTCGGCGTGAAATAGGTGCAAGCCAGGATCGTGGTCGGCTTGCGGCCCCCGTTCGCCAGCGGCGCGGAGAAGCTCTCGCCGTTCAGATAGCTTACGCGCGGGATCGTGAAGTGGCTCATGAACCGCATCGGGCCGCCGGCGTCGAGCACGGAGTCGAAGGCCTCGATCCAATTCGGCAGGCGGTCGATGGGGATCGACATTTCGACGAACCGGCCGGTCTGCTCGCCGAAGCGCTGGGCGAGGGCGCTGCCATAGAAGCGGTAGCGGTAACTCATGCGGCCGGCCGGATTGGCGGCACGCTCGACAATGGAAATGTTGCGCAGGAAGGGCTTGAGGGCGCGGGCGTCGAAATCGGCGCGCGACGGCAAGCCGCCGGCGAGCCGCGCCTTGTGACGCCACAGATCGCACAGGGCGTTCAGTTCCGGCGCGTCGAAGCTCAGCGTCGCATCGGCACGCATGGACCAGCCTTCCTGCTTGGAAATGGCGTTCGACCTGTCGGCAGCATCACCCATAACGGGTAGTTCAGCGCACAACCGGTAACCGGAAGCTTAATGCCGGGACAAAACATTTGCTGCGCCGCAGCCGGGGCTGCGCATCGACAGGCTTGCGCGGAGGAATGCCGGCGCGGATCATGGTGCCAAGCCGAAAGACAGGGGAACGGGATGGACCAGGCCGCCGGCGTGGAGATCGCGCAGGGCAAGCTTCAGGGCGCGGCGCGGGACGGAGTGCTCAAGTTTAACGGCATTCCCTATGCCAAGCCGCCGGTCGGCGCCCTGCGCTGGCAGGCGCCGGAGGCGGCGGAGGGCTGGTCCGGCGTCCGCGATGCGTCGAAGTTCGGCCCTATCGCGCCGCAGGTGGTTAGCGCCCCGGGCGCGGTGCTGGGCGGCACGCCTGGGACGCGGTCGGAGGATTGCCTCTATCTCAACGTCCAGACCCCGGGCTGCGACGACAGCCGGCGCGCCGTGATGGTGTGGATCCATGGCGGCGCCTTCGTCACCGGCGCGGGCAGCGTCGGCACCTATAACGGCAAGTTCCTGGTGCCGCGCGGCGACATCGTGCTGGTGACGATCAACTACCGGCTCGGCGCGTTCGGCTTCCTGAACCTGAGGGACGCAAGCGAGGGCAAGCTGCCCGGCACCGGCGCCGAGGGCCTGGCCGACCAGGTGATGGCGCTGCGCTGGGTCAAGGACAATATCGCCGCGTTCGGCGGCGATCCGGACAATGTCACGATCTTCGGCGAGAGCGCGGGCGGGATGAGCGTCGGCGCGCTGCTGGGCATGCCGGGCGCCCGCGGCCTGTTCCACAAGGCGATCCCGCAATCGGGCGCCAGCGACATCGGCACGCCGCGCGACGTGTCGGCGAAAGTCGGCCGGCAGGTGCTGGCGGCGCTGGGCGGCGCCGATCCGCTGAGCGCGCCCTGGGAGACGATCCTGGAGATCCAGAAGGACCTGCTGGCCAGCCCGCGCGAGACCGGCGGCATGCCATTCGGCCCGACCATCGATGGCGCGATCCTGCCGCGGCGCGCGATCGCGGCGGTGGCCGAAGGCTCGGCCGCGGGCGTGCCGGTGATGACGGGCACGACGCGCGACGAGTGGAAGCTGTTCACCGTGGCGGCACCGAACCTCAAGACGCTGGATGGGGCGGGGCTGCGCCGGCTGACCGCGCGGCTGGTGGGCGAGGCGCATGCCGACGGCGTGCTCGCCGCCTACGCGCAGGGCTCGCCCTTCGACCGCTGGAACGACATCAACACCGACCGCACCTTCTTCGTGCCGGCGACGCGGCTGCTGGAGGCGCAGGGTGCGCATGCGCCGGTCTATGGCTACCGCTTCGACTGGCCCTCGCCGATGCTGGACGGGGCGTTGGGCGCCTGCCATGCGCTGGAACTGGGCTTCACCTTCGGCACGATGCGGATGAAGGGCGCCGCGCCGTTCTTCGGTGCGGGCGAAGAGGCCGAAGCACTGTCGGACGCGATGATGGACGCCTGGATCGCCTTCGCGAAGGCGGGCAATCCGTCCAACGACACATCCGGCGCCTGGCTGCGCTACGAGCCCAAAAGGCGCGCCACCATGATCTTCGGCGACGGCGCCCCGAAGATGACGAGCGCCCCGAACGAGGTGCGGCGGAAGGCATGGGAGGCGATCGCGGCGGACCAGATCGGCGCGTGAGTCCTCGCAACATCGCAGCCAGCCATGCGATAATGGGCTACGACAAATTTCGAAGGAAAAATTACATTCCTGCGATACAATCCGCTTTGACGCCCAGCTAAGCTTGCCGCGTTGTACAAGCAGGAGGCTCGCGATGCGCAAAATAGCCGTCGGTTGCGTTGCCGGCATGCTTTCGATCCAGGTTTCGGCCGCTTCGGTTCAGACCCCCATACACTTCATCTACGAAAAACCGGGCGCGACGCCCGCGCAATTTCAGAGCGATCGGGATGTCTGTGCGCATCGCGCCACGCGAACACGCTACGCCCCCTTGGGTCGCGCGCGGTGGATCGACGTAAATCGGCCCAGCTCGACGATCTTCCTGAATTGCATGGACGACAGGGGATACACGCTGTCCAAGACCGGGTGGGACACCGGCGTGCTTTGGGTTCTGCCCTATCGCCCGCGTTACTAAGCACCGGTCGATCGGCGTAGCGCCGCTTCGAAGATCATCGTGGCTGTGCAAGCTGTTGGAGATCGGTCTCCAGGAGGTTGCGATCGTGCTCGTCCTTGACCAGCACGAGCTGCCGCTGCGCCTCTGCCAAATGCCGCTCCGTCTCCGCCCGGTCGCCCATCAGCCTATGCGCGCGGGCGAGCGCTTCATGCGCATAGGCTACGAAAAAAGGGGGCAGGCCTTGGCTGTAGGACCGACAAATCCCGCCCAGCCGGGCCGCTTCGCGCGGATTGCCGATCAGCGCCTGGACCCGCGAGGCCTGCCAATAGCCGACCGACAGCTTCCGGCTGTCGCAATCGGGACGGTTCGTCCAATGAAAGATCGACGCGTAGCTCAGGGCGACCATCATACGATCGTCTTCTTCGGTCCGGTCTTTCTTTTCGATCAGGTCCCAAGCCCGATTGAAGCAGTCCGCGGCGAAATATCTATGCGCAGCGGCGAGGTCGAAATCGGCGGCTTTGGACATCGAGGCTTCCTCAAGCGTTCGACCTATGTCGGACAATTTGTAAGCGCGCTCCTGGGTTCCGCCAAGGTCCGCGCGCCTTATCGCAGCCGGCTCTTAGTGCTTTGCTCTGGTCTTCATGCTACGCCGCGCCATGCCTGCTCACAAAACCATCAAGCTGAAGCCCAAGGAAGGCCGCCGCGCCCGCGCCGGCGCGCCGTGGATCTTCTCCAACGAGATCCAGATGGACGCCACCACGAAAGCGCTGGCGCCCGGCAGCGTGGTCAACATCCTGTTCGACGACGGCCAGCCGCTCGGCACCGGCTATTTCAATCCCCGGAGCCTGATCGGCGCGCGGGTGCTGGACCGCGCGCTGGACGTGGTGGTCGGCACCGGCTTCTTCGTGCGCCAGATCGAGCGCGCGCTGCGCATCCGCACGGCGCTCTATCCGCGGCCGTTCTACCGGCTGGTCCATGCCGAGGGCGACGGGCTGCCGGGGCTGACGCTGGACCGCTTCGGCGACACGGTGGTGGCGCAGGTGACGACCGCCGGCATGGAAGGGCTGATCGAGCCGCTGCTGAAGGCGCTGGAGAAGACCCTCGCGCCGGTCAATGTGATCCTGCGCAACGATGCGCCGTCGCGCGCCCTCGAAGGGCTCGATGAGTATGTCCGCGCCGCCAAGGGCGAGGCGGGGCGCGTTGCGCTGGAAGAGAACGGCGTGCGCTTTTTCGCCGACCTCGCGAGCGGGCAGAAGACCGGCTGGTACTACGACCAGCGCGACAACCATGCCTTCATGGCGGCGCTGGCCAAGGGCCGCAGCGTGCTCGATGCCTATTCCTATACCGGCGGATTCGGGATCGCGGCGGCGCAGGCGGGCGCCACGGAAGTGATCTGCCTCGATTCCTCGGCGCCGGCGCTGGCGCTGGCCGAGGAGTCGGCGGCGGCGAACGGCGTGTCGGTCAAGGCGGTCAAGGCCGACGTGTTCGAGGAGCTGGAGCGGCTCAGCACGGCGAAGGAGACCTTCGGCCTCGTGATCGCCGATCCGCCGCCCTTCGTGCGGGCGCGCAAGGATCTGGAGCCCGGCGCCAAGGCCTATCGCAAGCTGGCGCGGCTGGCGGCCGACGTGACGGGACCGGGCGGCTACCTGCTGCTGGCGTCCTGCTCGCACAACATCCCGGTCGAGCGCTTCGCGGCCGAATGCGCGGCAGGCATCGCGCGCGCCGGGCGGCGGGCGGCGCTGATCCGCCAAACCGGCACGGGCCCGGACCATCCGGTGCATCCGATGCTGCCGGAGACGGCGTATCTGAAGGCGCTGGTCTACGCGTTGGATTAGCGGTTACGGCACCGCCGCCGGCTGCGACCAGAGCCGCAGCGCGGCGTTGAACTGTGCCTTGCGGAAATCGGCGACGGGATGCGTGGTGTCGTCGATCACCAGCGTTTGCGGCGACGGGCCTTCGAATGTCGGCCAGAGCGGCAGGCCGGGGCCGTTGGGATCGCCGGTCCTGGCGAAGTTCGTCCAGTAGAGCTGCATCCTGTCCTGCACCGCGATGTCCTGCGGCGGCGCGAAGACGGCAAGCGGGCCGAAGCCGAACACGAATCCCAGTTCGCCGCCATGCCGCACGCCGGCCTCGCCCCGGCCGCGGGTCAGCGCATTGCGGAAAGCGAAGCGGTAGACATGGACGGGCGGGCCGGCATGGGCCGCGAGCCGGCTGGTCGGGCCGGCGAAGAAGCGGTCGCTGAAAAGCCGGCGGTGGAAGTCGTCGTCGGAAAGCTTGCCGTCCTTTTCATACAGCGCGCGGAGCGCGGGGAGCTTGTCGCCGAACGGCTTGGCGACCCAGTCGGTTTGCCCGTCCCGCAACTCGGCACCTTCATCGCTGTTGGTGCCGGTGAGATAGGGGATGCCGGCGGCACGGCCGTCCACGAAGGCGGCCATCGGATCTTCCGTCACCACCTTGCCGTCGATCACGGGACCGTCGTCGTCGTCATCGTCATCGGCCGCCAGCACTTGCGCCACGCTCGCGGCGCGCAGCGCGGCGAGGTCGGTTGCCTTCAGCTTGGCGGCGAAATCGAGCGCGCCCTTGCGGGCGTCCGCGATGGTGGCCATCGGCCCGAACAGCCCGCCGGATTCGCTGATCGCCTTGGCGAACAGGCCTTTGGCCAGGGGCGCGATCATCAGCAGGTCGACGCTGATGCCGCCGGCGGATTCGCCGAACACCGTGACATTGGCCGGATCGCCGCCGAACGCCGCGATGTTGCGCTTGACCCAACCCAGCGCCGCGATCTGGTCGAGCAGGCCGAAATTTGCGTCGTCCAGCGCCGGATGCGGGAAGAAGCCGAGACGGCCGAGGCGATAGTTGAAGCTCACCAGCACCACGCCGCGCCGCGCGAGCTGGGCGCCGTCATAGCGCGGGACCGAGGCGCCGCCTTGGGTGAAGCCGCCGCCATGGATCCACACCATGACCGGCAGCTTGCCGCCGGCATGCTGGGCGGGCGTCCAGACATTGAGGCTCAGGCAGTCTTCGCTCTGGAGCAGGTTGGCGCGGGCGATCGGGCCCTCGGTGACGTGCTGCGGGCAGACCGCGCCGAACGCGGCGGCGTCGCGCGGTGCGCGCCAATGCGGGCCCGGCTGCGGCGCCCGCCAGCGCAGATCGCCGACCGGCGGCGCGGCGTAGGGAATGCCCTTGTAGGAGTCGACGCCATTGTCGGTCGCGCCGGTGAGCGCGCCCTGGTCCGTCGTGACTATGGGCGCGGCGAGCGCGGGCGTGGCGAGCGCCGCCAGGAAGGCGACGAGCACGAGGCGGCGGATCGTGTGTTTCGGCATTCGGAACTTCCCCCTCCGCCGCTTCGCGGCACCTCCCCCGTAAGCGGGGGAGGACAGTCAGATCGTGATCTGGGTGCCCAGTTCCACCACGCGGTTGGGTGGGAGCTGGAAGAACTTCGCCGGCGACAGCGCGTTGGAAGCGAGCCAGGTGTAGAGCGCGATGCGCCAGCTCTTGATGTCGGGATGCTCGCCCGCGACCAGGGTCTCGCGGCCGAGGAAGAACGTCGAGGTGTCGGGGTCCAGCGACAGGCCGTACTGGCGGCAGCGCTCCAAGGCGCGGGGCACGTCGGGGAATTCGAAGAAGCCGAAGCGCATCTTCACCTCGAAGAAGCCCTTGCCGAGCTTCTTGACCTCGACCCGGCGCTCGATCCGCACGAAGGGGATGTCGTCCACCGTGATCGAGGCGAGCACCACCCGCTCGTGCAGCACGTGGTAGTGCTTGAGGCTGTGCAGCATCGGGCCAGGCGTCACGTCGGTGCGGGCGGCGAGGAAGATCGCGGTGCCGGCGACGCGCTCGGCCGGGGCGCGGGCGAGGAACAGGTCGATCGGCAGCGCACCGTCGCGCTGGTGCTCCAGATGCACGCGGCGGCCGACCCGCCAGGTGTCGATCAGCACGAACACGACGCCCGCCATGGCGAGCGGCAGCCAGCCGCCCTGGATGACCTTCAGCGTGTTCGAGGACAGGAAGGCGAGATCGACCAGGCCGAGCGTGCCGAACACGGCGATCACCACCGGCAGGCGCCAGCGCCACTGGCGCACCGCGACGACCGCGACCAGGAAGGTGCTGATCACCATCACGCCGGTCACCGCGATGCCATAGGCGGCGGCGAGCGCATCCGACGTCTTGAAGATCAGCACGATCAAGAGCACGCCGATGGCGAGCATGGCGTTGATCCGCGGCACGTAGATCTGCCCCATTTCGGTGGCGGAGGTGTGCTTGATCTCCATGCGCGGGAGCTGGCCGAGCTGCACCGCTTGGCGGGTGATCGAGAACACGCCGGAGATCACCGCCTGGCTGGCGATGATGGTGGCGAAGGTGGCGAGGACGACGACGGGATAATGCGCCCAATGCGGCGCCAGCGCGTAGAAGGTGTTCGACGCCGTGCGCGGGTCGGACAGCACCAGCGCGCCCTGGCCGAAATAGTTGAGCAGCAGCGCCGGCAGCGCGAAAAAGAGCCAGGCATTGCGGATCGGGCGGCGGCCGAAATGGCCCATGTCGGCGTAGAGCGCCTCGCAGCCCGTCACCGCCAGCACGACGGAGCCCAGCGCGACGAAGGCCGTCCACGGCCTGGCCAGGAACAGCGCGACGCCGAACATCGGGTTCATGCTCCACAGAATCTGCGGATCGTGCCGGATCGCGGCGGCGCCCAGCACCGCCATCACGATGAACCACACCACCATCACCGGTCCGAACAGCCTGCCGATGCGATGGGTGCCGTAGCGCTGCAGCAGGAACAGGCCGACCAGGATGACCAGGGTGAGCGGCAGGATCAGCGCCTTGAGGCTTTCGCTTTCGACGCCGAGGCCTTCGACCGCGGACAGCACCGAGATCGCCGGCGTCAGCATGCCGTCGCCGTAGAACAGCGCCAGGCCCGCGAGCGAGACCAGCGCGATGGCGGTCTTCAGGCGCCGGCCGAGGCCGGTGGAACGGTGCGCCAGCGCCGCCAGCGCCATCACGCCGCCCTCGCCATTGTTGTCGGCGCGCATGATGAAGACGACGTATTTGACCGTCACCACGATCAGCAGCGACCAGAAGATCAGCGACAGCGCGCCGAGCACCGCGGCATGGCCGGGCAACGCCCCGCCGGCGGCGATCACCGATTGCTTCACGGCGTAGAGCGGGCTGGTGCCGATGTCGCCGAACACGACGCCGAGCGCGCCCAGCGTCAGCCCGGCCTCGCGGCGCAATGTCAGTTCGGCTCCCGTGCGCGCCGTCATGTCAGATCGTGACCTGGGTGCCGAGCTCGACCACCCGGCCCGGCGGCAGGTGGTAGAAGCGCGCCGGCGACAGCGCGTTGGAGGCGAGCTGCATGTAGAGCCAGGTGCGCCAGCGGCCGAGTTGCGGATGCTCGCCCGGCACCAGCGTCTCATGGCCGATGAAGAAGGTCGCGGTCTCGACGTCGATCACGATGCCGAAGGGGCGCGCCTCGGCCAGGGCGCGCGGCACGTCCGGCGTCTCGAAGAAGCCGTGATGGATGCGCACCGTGTAGAACCCCTTGCCGAGCTTGTTGACCTCCAGCCGCTTTTCGGGCGGCACCAGCGGCTGGTCGGCGACCACGACATTGCACAGGATGACGCGCTCGTGCAGCACCTTGTTGTGCTTGAGATTGTGCAGCAGCGCGCCGGGCACGACGTCGTTGCGGGCGCTGAGAAAGACGGCGGTGCCGGCGACGCGCACCGGCGTCTTCTCGGCCCGCTCCAGGAACAGAGCCATCGGCATGGATTCGCTGCGGATGCGCTCCAGATGGGCGCGGCGGCCGATGCGCCAGGTCTCCATCACCACGAACACCGCGGCGGCGATGGCGAGCGGCAGCCAGCCGCCCTGCGGGATCTTGAGCATGTTCGACAGCAGCATGGTGACGTCGACCAGCGCCAGGGCGCCGAACACCGACAGCGCCAGCTTCAGGCCCCAATGCCATTGCCGCGCCGCGACGATGCTGACGTGGAAGGTGTCGATCACCATCACGCCGGTCACCGCGATGCCATAGGCGGCGGCCAGATTGGACGAGCTGCGGAAGATCAGCACGATCAGCACGACGCCGATCAGCAGCAGCGCGTTCATGCGCGGAACGTAGATCTGGCCGTAATCGGTCATCGACGTATGGCGGATTTCCATGCGCGGGAGCTGGCCGAGCTGTACCGCCTGGCGGGTGATCGAGAACACGCCGGAGATCACCGCCTGGCTGGCGATGATGGTGGCGAAGGTGGCGAGGAACACCATCGGGTAATGCGCCCAGGCCGGCGCCATCGAGTAGAACGCGGTGGCGGCGTGGTGCGGGTTGACCAGCAGCGAGGCGCCCTGGCCGAAATAGTTGAGCATCAGGGCCGGCAGCGCCACGCCGATCCAGGCCAGCCTTATCGGGCGGCGGCCGAAATGACCCATGTCGGCGTAGAGCGCCTCGCAGCCCGTCACCGCCAGGACGACGGAGCCGAGCGCCACGAACGCCGTCCACGGCTCCGTCGTGACCAGCCGGATCGCGTACCAGGGATTGATCGCAGTCAGGATCACCGGGGCGCGGACGATCCAGCTGATGCCCAGCACGGCGAGCACGGCGAACCAGATCACCATCACCGGCCCGAACAGGCGGCCGATCCGTGCGGTGCCGCGGCTCTGGATCAGGAACAGGCCGACCAGGATGACCAGCGACAGCGGCAGGACCAGCGGTTCGAGCGAATGGCGCCCGACCGTCAGGCCTTCGACCGCGGAGAGCACCGAGATCGCCGGCGTCAGCATGCCGTCGCCGTAGAACAGCGCCAGGCCGAGGATCGCGCCGAAGCCGATCATCGCCTTGACGCGGCGGCCGATCCGCGGCGAGCGGTGCGCCAGGGTGGCGAGCGCCAGCACGCCGCCCTCGCCATTGTTGTCGGCGCGCATGATCAGCACGACGTATTTGAGCGTCACGATGATGATCAGCGCCCACAGGATCAGCGACAGGGCGCCGAAGATCGCGGTCTGGCCCGGAATCGCCCCGCCGGTGGCCAGCACGGTTTCGCGCATCGCGTAGAGCGGACTGGTGCCGATGTCGCCGAACACCACGCCCAGCGCGCCCAGGGTCAAGGCCGAGTCGCGCTTCCAGGACCGCTCGGTAGTGGCAGCCGCCGCTGCGTGCGGCGCAGGCAGGGGCGTCTGGTCGATTCCGGCCAGCGGGTCGTTCGCCATCGGCGCGATGGGGGCTGGCGTGCTCACGGGATCGGGTTTGGGCTCATCCGGCAGGGCGGTAACGCGAAGCTGGCCTTGAAGGTTTGCGACGCTCTCGCCGGCTTGCGGGGGCGAGACCCGCAGCAACGGACGACGTCATCGGCCGCGTCTGCGAGGGCCGGGAAAATAGGCCGGTCCGCGGGGCGGGCAAAGAGGGGGAGGCGAAAATAGCGCAGCTATTCCGCAATTCCCTGTTTTGCCTCAGCGATCCGCCCCGGAATCGTTCAGGAGATCGTCGTCCCGGCCGTCCGGCACGCTGCGGGCGGAGGCCGGCTGGATGGCCGGAAGGTCGGTGCCGGCGGTGGAAATCTGCCGTGCGATGGGATCGGCGGCTTGCGAGGTCCAGCGGTTGAAGGCAACCACCGCATTGGCGTCGGCGCCGGCGGGGCCTGGACCGATGAAGCCCTTCACATTGTAGGTGCGGATACCCCAGGAGCCGGTACGGATGTTCCAGACCTTCACCTTGGACCAGTCATTGGCCTCGCTGACGTCGACCACCGGATCGTTGGTGTAGACCGCGCCGTCGTTGAGCCAGTTGGCGTGGTCGATGCGGATCTCGCGCGGCGTGATCAGGCGCGCCACCACGGCGACATGGGCGTGATGATGGCCGGCATAATTCACCATCACCATCACGGCACCGAGCAGCGGGGCGGCGCCGCGGGCATAGACCCCGGCCGCCTTGTCCCACCACGTATAGGCGTCGCCATGGATGTTCACGGCGGAATGGGCGCGGGCATAGGGCACGCATTGCAGGCCGGCCGGAACGCTGGACGGCGCGGCCGCGTCGATGTCGCCGTCGGGGAAGAGCCGTGGGTCGGCAAGCGGCGCCGGCGGCGTCGTGCCGGTCTCGGCCGGCGCATAGGTGACGGTCGCATTGGTGAGCATCTGGGCGCCGCCGCTGGTGCAGGCACCGAGCAGCGCACAGATGCCGGCAACGATCACGACCTTGATGGCCGGTCTGAAGTTCATCTGGTTTGCCCCTTTTGAGCCCGTGCGGCCTTGGCGTGACCATGCTACGGGCAGCGGTACAAATCGCAGTTAGAGAATTGAACCGCATTTGAAAAGATCAAATTTTACTTGATTTTGCGGTTATTCTCCGGGCTGGATTTCGCGGCGCGGCAGGGGATTGGCCGATCCGGACAGGCCCATGGCCCCGATCGAGACCAATCCGGTCACGGCAAAGAAGAAGAACGGGGCGCTCCAGGCCTGCTCCGCAAAGGCGAAAATCGGCAGGAGAAGGCCGGCAACCAGCTCCGGACCGCCGCGCCAGCCGCCGACATAACGCTCCCCCGGACGCAGGGTGCGGTGGAAGGTCATCACCGTGCTGAAGAAGGCCTCATAGGTCGCGCGGGTATTGGCCAGGATCAGGCCGGATGGAAACATCACGGCCAGGGCGATCGACCGGGCGATGCAGGGAAGCCGCTCGCGGCCGAGCATGAGCTGGCCCAGATACAGATACGATGTCGACGCGATCAGGCCGAGCGCCGAGACCGACAGGCCGAGCGCCGAAACGCTCGCGATATAAGTTACCCCCATATACATCAGCGTGAGGCTGATGACGGCGCTGAGGAAGGCCAGGGTGTAGAACGCGAACTGGATCATCTGCAGCGTCATCGCCGCCTTCTTCCAGAACGGCATGGCGCTGACCCAGATAAGTGGCAGGAGCTTGCGGGCGGTCTGGGCGTGGCCCTTGGTCCAGCGCGCCTGCTGCGCCCGCCAGGCGGCCGCGGTCTCCGGCAGTTCGCCGGGCACTTCGACGTCGGACAGCATGACGGTGCGCCAGCCCTTCATGGCGCAGCGCATGGACAGGTCGAGATCCTCGGTCAGCGTGTCGCCGGTCCAGCCGCCGCCATTGTCGATCGCCGCCCGGCTCCAGACGCCGGCGGTGCCGTTGAACGACATCGGCAACCCGCCGCGGAAGCGGCCTTCCTGCTCCACCGCGAAATGGGCGTCGAGCAGCATGCCCTGGGCGCGGGTCAGCCAGTTCTTGGTGCGGTTGGCGTGGCCCCAGCGTGCCTGGGCATAAGCCAGGCCCTGGTCGGCGATCAGTGCCGGCACGGTGCGGCGCAGGAAATCGGTCGGCGGCACGAAATCGGCGTCGAAGATGGCAACATAGGGCGCATCGGACTGGGTCAGTCCGAAGGCGAGATTGCCGGCCTTGAAGCCGGTGCGGTCGTTGCGGCGCAGGACGGAAAGGTTCACGCCCTCCGGCACCACGCTCCGCACCGCGCGGACGAGCTCGCCCGGATCGCCGGTGCGGCCGTCGTCCAGCACCTGGATCTCGAGCTTGTCGCGCGGCCAGTCCAGTCGGCTGGCGGCGGCGGCGACACGCACCGCCAGCGGGCCTTCGTCGCACACCGGCAGCTGCACCAGCACCCGCGGCAGCGCCTCGTCGGGCAGCACCGGCATGCGCACGCGCGGCGCCAAGCGATAAAGCCGGAAATAGCCCAGGATCACGAGCTGAAGGGATAAAGCGGCAATGACGACCAGGACCCCGGCCAGCATGCACTGCAAAAGGACGGACAAGCCGGTCATGCGAAGCGTTTGGACCCCACTCAGACACCGAAGGAAACGCCCCGTGTGACCCGGGGGTGCAATTGCCCCGGAATTTGTAACGGGCGGTTAGCTTTAGCAAGGTCCGCCCGGCGCCTCAATCGAGCGTCCGGCGGAAGCGCAGCAGGGCGATAGAGCCCACCGCGAACAGAAAGAGCAGCAGCGGCCAGACATCCGGCCAGATCTCGGTCCACCCATTGCCCTTGAGCAATATGCCGCGGACCACCCGGAGGAAGTGGGTGACGGGCAGGATCTCGCCGATCCACTGCGCCCAGACCGGCATGCCGCGGAAGGGAAAGGCAAAGCCCGACAGCAGGATGGCGGGCATGAGGAAGAACACCATCATCTGCATCGCCTGGAGCTGGCTTTGGGCGATAGTGGAGAACGTATAGCCAACGGCCAGGTTGGCGGCGATGAAGACGATCAGCACGCCGAACAGCAGGACGAGCGAGCCGATCATCGGCACGCCGAAGACATATCTGGCCGCAAGCAGCACCAGGGCGGCCTGCACCAGGCCGACGAGGATGTTGGGCGTGATCTTGCCGATCATGATCTCGACCGGCGTGGTCGGCATGGCCAGCAGGTTCTCATAGGTGCCGCGCTCGCGCTCGCGGGTCAGCGCCATCGAGGTCATCAGCACCATGGTCATGGTGAGGATGATGCCGAGCAGGCCGGGCACGATGTTGTACTGGGTGACGATCTCCGGATTGTAGAGCCGGTGGATCACGGTGGTGAAGGCCGGCGCCGCCAGCGCGCGCACCGCCAGCGGCCCGGTCAGGTCGTCGCGCAGCGCCTCCGTCGCGATGTCGCCGAGCGCCCCGACGGCGTTGGAGGACGAGGCCGGATCGGTGGCATCGGCCTGGATGAGCAGTTCGGGCTGCGCCCCGCGCACCAGGTCGCGGGAGAAATTGGTGGGGATCTCGACGACGAAGGAGACGCGGCCTTCGGCCAGAAGGCGGCGCGCCACCTCCGGCGAATTGGTCGCATTCACGACGTCGAAATAGCTCGAATTGCGCAGCGCCGCGACGATGGAGTTGGAGAACGTGCCGGGATCGGAGATCGAGACCGCGGTCGGCAGGTGCCGGGGATCGTTGTTGATGGCGAAGCCGAACAGGAGGAGCTGCATCAGCGGCACGCCCAGCACCAGCGCCAGCGTGAGCCGGTCCCGCCGCATCTGGATGAATTCCTTGCCCAGCACGGCGCCGATGCGGCGCAGCGAGAAGCGCGGCAAGCGGGGCGCGGCCTGTGTCGCAGCGACCGTCATGCGTAAGCGCCCCTGCCCTTGTCCTGGAGCTGGATGAACACGTCTTCGAGGCTGGGCTTGGCGGCGTGGATGGCGAGGCCCTTCCGGTCGGCGAGGGGCTTCAAGGCGGCTTCGAGCACGTGCCCGTCCTTGCCGCTGACATGCAGCGCGGCGCCGAAGAACGCGACGAAGTCGATGCCGGGCCTGCCGTGAAGCTGGGCCGCGAGGCTGCGGGCGCCGGGGCCTTCGACGATAAAGGTGGAGAGGCCCGATTGCGCGATGACCTCGGCGACGGTGCCGCGGGCGACGATGTCGCCCAGATTGATGTAGACGATGCGGTCGCAGCGTTCCGCCTCGTCCATGTAATGCGTCGAGACCAGCACGGTGAGGCCTTCGTCGCTCAGGCGGTGAATCTCGTCCCAGAAATCGCGCCGCGCCTTGGGGTCCACGCCGGCGGTGGGTTCGTCGAGCAGCAGCAATCTGGGCGCATGCAGCATGCAGGCGGCAAGCGCCAGGCGCTGCTTCCAGCCGCCGGACAGATCGCCCGCCAATTGGTGCTGCCGCTTGAGCAGGCCGAGCCGCTCGATCTGCGCCGTGACCGCGCCGCGCACGTCGCGCAGGCCGTAGACCCGGGCGACGAATTCCAGGTTCTCGCGGATCGACAGGTCCTCCCAGAAGCTGAACCTCTGGGTCATGTAGCCGACCTCGCGCTTGATCCGGTCGGCCTGGGTCCGAAAGTCGTAGCCGAGACAGGTGCCCTGCCCCTCGTCGGCGCGGAGCAGGCCGCACAGCATGCGGATGGTCGTGGTTTTGCCCGAGCCGTTGGGGCCGAGAAAGCCCCAGACCTCGCCATACGGCACCTCGATGTCGGCGCGGTTGACCGCGACCTTGGTGCCGAAGCGCTTGGTCAGACCGTGCACATCGATGGCGAGTTCACCGGCCATCAGAGCGGACGCACCTCGACCGGCTGGCCGGGATTGAGCTTGAGGCCGCCGGGCGCGCGCGCCTCGATCTTGAACACCAGCTTCTCGCGGTTCTCCTGCGAGAAGATCACCGGCGGCGTGAACTCCTCCTGCGCCGCGATGAAGGTGACGGTGGCGACGATGTTCGGCGCGCAGCCGTCGCAGGCGATCGCGACCCGCTGGCCGAGCTTCACATGCGCGAACTGCGTCTCCGGCACGAAGAAGCGGACATAGATGTTCTGCGGCGGCAGGACGGAGACGACCGGCGTCATCGCCGCCGCATATTCGCCGGTGCGGAAATAGACATCCTCGACGCGGCCGGTGGTGCGCGAGACGACGTCGCGTTCGGACAGCTGATAGGCGGCGCCCGACAGGCCGGCGCGGGCCTGGGCGATCTGGGCATCGATCTGGGCGACCTGCGCGACGGCGGAATCGTAGGCCGCCTTGGCGACGTCGTAGGACTGCTTGGTGCCGGCATCCGCCGCCAGCAGATGCGCCTGGCGCACCAATTCCTTTTGCGTCAACGCCAGATTGGCGACCGCCGCCACGCGCTGGCTCTGCGCCAGGACGATCGAAGCCTGCGCCTGGTCACGCGCCGCGGTCTGGTTGGTGTCGTCGAGCGTAAACAGCAGATCGCCGGTCTTCACAAGGTCGCCGCGGTTGACCGCGACACGCGCCAGCCAGCCGGCCTGCGGCGCGGCGATGAATGCGGCTTCGCCTTCGACATAGCCCAGCCACGGCGAATCCGCCTTCTGGCCGCAGCCGGCGAGCAGCGGGAGCAGCAGCAACAGGCTGGCGCGCTTCATGGCGTGGCTCCCTCGGGGCTGAGCCCGCGAAACAGGACGTCGAGATGAAGGGCGATCAGGCCCTTGTGGTCGTAGGGCTGCGGATCGAGGCGCTCGAAGGTCACGCGCCAGATGGCGCTGAGCAGCATCGGCGCGACGACGAGGCGGGCGACGTGCTCGGGCGGCAGCGGGCGGAATTCGCCACGCGCAATGCCGTGCCGGATCAGCGACGTCAGCAGGCCGAGGCCCTTCTCGATCACCTCGAAGCGGTAGAATTCGGCGAGCCAGGGGAAATTGGCGCTCTCGGCGATGACGATCTTGGGCAGGACGACCTTGTCGCTGTCGATCAGGATGGCGCCCATGGTGCCAAGCGTCATGCCGAGCAGCGTGCGCGCCGAGCCTTCGAGGGACGCGGCATCGGCGGTGGCGGTGGCCAGCGCGGCGCCGACCGCCTCGCGGACCAGCGATTTGAATACCGCCTCCTTGTTCTCGAAGTAGAGATAGATCGTGCCCTTGGTGACGCCGGCGCGGCGGGCGATGTCGTCCATCCGGGCGCCGGCATAACCCTTTTCGGCGAACACTTTCAGCGCGGCGTCGAGGATTTCGCCGGGGCGGGCTTGTTTGCGGCGGGTCCAACGCTGTTCGGGGGTGGGCATCTCCATGCCCCTCATTAATAACTGACCGTTCAGTTATAAAGTATTATTTATGCAACCCAGTCCGGCGGAACTTTACCGGGTTCCATGGTTTAGAAGCGTCTGGCAGGAGATCGCCCATGAAAATCAATCGACTGGCCGTTGCCTTTCTCGTCTTGTCCCTGTCCGGCTGTGCGACATCGACGCCCTATAAGCCGGCGGAGAACTCGCGCGCCACCGGTTATTCCGACGAGCGCTTGGCCGACAACCGATTTCGCGTGACCTTCCAGGGCAATTCATCGACCCGGCGCGACACGGTGGAGAACTTCCTGCTGCTGCGCTCGGCCGAAGTGACGCGCGACGCGGGCTATGCCTGGTTCGAATTCGACAATCGCGACACCGAAGCCAAGACGACCTACCACACCGACTTTGCGGGCTATCCCGGATGGGGGCCGGGCTGGGGCGCGGGCTTCGGCTGGTACCGGCACAGCTGGCGCTACGATCCCTGGGATCCCTTCTGGCACGACACCGCCTTCCCGACGACGCGCTACGAGGCCTATGCCGAGATCGTCCTGCTGACGCCGGAGCAGGCCAAGGCCGATCCGCATGCGCTGCAGGCATCGGACGTGATCGCGCGGCTGGGACCGCAGGCGGCGCCGCCTGCGGCACATTAGCGGCGCAGCGTGAAGCGGGTGACGTCGCCGTCGCGGCTTTGCGCGACGACGATGTGGCCTTCCTGGTGGCACATATGCGGAATGTCGACCGCGGCCATCGGATCGTCGGCGATCACCTCGATCTCGCCGCCCGGCGCGGCACGGGCGAGCGCGCGGCGCGCCAGGAGCGCAGGCAGCGGACACTTCAGGCCGCGCAGGTCGAGCGGTTCGGACATGGTTTCGAAATCCGGCTCAGCGTAGATTCGGCGAACATCGGCAAATAGGCATCAGGGCATGGGGCTGGTCGAGGCTCTTTCACGCGAGTCGACCTATCTCGCGGCGATCACGCGGACACTGTTCGGCTTGCGGCACGTCAAGCCGGACAGTCCGCATACCATCGTCGACGAGGTGGAGGCGCGGGCGCGCGAAGTGCCCGGCAATATCGCGTTCTATTTCCTCGACCGGACCATGACCTATGCCGAGCTGGACGCGGCGGCCAACCGCGTCGCGCATTGGGCGGCGCGCAACGGCATCGCCAAAGGCGACGCGGTGGCGCTGCTGATGGAGAACCGGCCGGAATATGTCGCGACCTGGCTCGGCCTGCTCAAGGTCGGCGCCGTGGTGGCGCTGATCAACACCAATCTGCGCGGCACGCCGCTGGCCCATTCGCTGTCCATCGCGGAAGCGCGGCATGCCATTGTCGGCGCGGAGCTGGCGGAGATATTCCTGGAAGCGGCGCCGCAGCTCGATCCCAGACCGGTCGCGTGGAGCGCCGGCGGCGCGGCGGCGGGGCTCGAAGATCTCGACGCGGCCCTGGCGGCGGAATCGGGCGCGCCGGCGGACAAGGCGCTGCGGGCCGGCGTGACGGGCAAGGACCGCGCGTTCTACATCTACACGTCGGGGACGACCGGCCTGCCCAAGGCGTCGAACTTCACCCATCTGCGCATGCTGTTCATGATGCACGGCTTCGCCGGCGGGCTGAACGTCAAGGCGACGGACCGGATGTACAATGTGCTGCCACTCTATCATTCGGCGGGCGGGGTGTGCGCGGTCGGGCCGGCGCTGCTGACCGGCAGCGCGGTGATCATCAAGCGCCGGCTGTCGGTGCACGAGTTCTGGGACGACGTGCATCGCTACGACGCGACCTTGTTCCAGTATATCGGCGAGCTCTGCCGCTACCTGCTGAACGCGCCGCCGTCGCGCTTCGAGGCCGATCACAAGATCCGAGCCATCACCGGCAACGGCTTGCGGCCGGAGATCTGGCACAACTTCCAGCATCGCTTCGCGATCCCCAAGATCATCGAGTTCTACGGCGCCACCGAAGGCAATGTCTCGATGCTGAACTATGACGGCACGGTGGGCGCGGTCGGCCGCGTGCCGTTCTACATGCGCGGGCTGTTCACCACGCGGATCGTGAAGTTCGACATCGAGCACGAGGTGCCGGTGCGCGGGCCGGACGGCTTCTGCATCGAATGCGCCGACAACGAGGCCGGCGAGTGCATCGGCAAGATCACCGACCAGCCGGGCCGCAGCTTCGACGGCTACACCAAGGCCTCGGACACGCAGAAGAAGGTGCTCGCCGACGTGTTCGAGAAGGGCGACCGCTGGTTCCGCACCGGCGACCTGATGCGCACGGATCGCCACGGCTATTTCTATTTCGTCGACCGCATCGGCGACACCTTCCGCTGGAAAGGCGAGAACGTCGCCACCAGCGAAGTGTCGGAGGCGATCGGCGTCTATCCCGGCGTCAAGGAGGCCAATGTCTACGGCGTGAGCGTACCCGGCCAGGACGGCCGCGCCGGCATGGCGGCGCTGGTCACCGGCACCGGTTTCGACATCGCCGGGCTCGCCGGCGCGCTGGCCGGCAACCTGCCCACCTATGCACGGCCCGTCTTCATCCGGCTGTTGCCCGAGCTCGAGATCACCGGCACGTTCAAGCAGCGCAAGGTCGACCTGGTGAAGGACGGCTTCGATCCCGCCACGATCGCCGATCCGCTCTACTGGTACGACGCCGCCGCAGGGCAGTACGTTCCGCTGACGGCGGAGCGCCATGCCGACATCGTGTCCGGCAAGGTGAAGCTCTGAGCTAGTGTCGTGAATCGGAAGTTCATCCCATTTTGTCATCCGCCGCGAATGCGGCGGACCCAGGTGAAATCCTGCACAAACGGTGCAGACGTCACCTGGGTGGCCCGCTTTCGCGGGCCATGACAACCTTTTTTTGAATCGAACGAACTTCCGGTTCAGGACACTAGAACACGATCTCCGCCGCGGGGCGGACGGCGCCGAAGTCCCGGGCGGTCTGGTTCTCGAGGGCGACGATGATGCCGGCTTTCGCGGCGTGGGTATCGCCCGTCGAATGAGCATCGGAGACCAGCGTGATCCTGTAGTCGCGCTCATAGGCGCCGCGGATCGCGGAGTTGACGCAGAACTCCGACTGCATGCCGGTGACGACCAGGTGGTCGATGCCGCGCGCCTTGAGCTTGGCGTCGAAATCGGTGCCGTGGAAGGCGCTGGATTTGTGCTTGACCGTGACGTCGTCGCCCGGCTGCGGCGCGATGGCGTCGTGGAAGGCAAAGCCGGGCAGGCCGGGCTTCAGCGGATGGTCCGGCTCGTCCAGATCGTGATGCTGGACATACAGCACCGGCACGCCGGCGGCGCGCGCCCTGGCGATGAGTTCGGCGATACGCGCGACGACGCCGTCGCCGTCATGGGGCGGATAGTCGGGATGCCCCCACATGCCTTTCTGCACGTCGATGACGACCAGGGCCGTGCTCATGGCGCGCTCCGTTGGGTTACTCCGCCGCCTTGGCGGTTTTCTTGGCTTCGTCTTCGTGGTGTTTCTGGATCGTCGCCATCGCGGCGGTCATCGCGGCACCGATGAACTTTTCCTTGTTGTCGCCGGCCCAGGCGAAGGCTTCCTCGCGCTTGGCGTTGGCGCCGTTGATCACCGGCGTCACATGGCGCTGCCACAGCTCGTAGGACTTCTTGGTGTTCTCGAAATTCGCCCAATTGTGCGCGAGCTGGAGGAACACGCCGAACTCGCCCTGCTTGGCCTGCAGGCGGCGGATCTGCGCCACGGCATCGTCGGGCGTGCCGATGACGAGCTGGCCGTCCTTCACCAGGTCCTCGACGGTGCGCGACTCGGTCGCCTGGCGGCCGGCGACGCCGCTGATGCTGCCGAAATAGTGCTGCCATTTGGCGAGGCCGAACTTCACGTTCTCGAACGCCTGCTCGCGGGTCTCGGCGATGTGGACCGGGCCGACCAGGCGCAGCTTTTCGGGATTCATCGCGGTGCCGTGCTCGGCGGCGACCTCGTTGGCGATCTTCCAGTTGATGCCGAGCGCGTCATAGCCGCCGGCCTGGGTCGCGGCCACGCACAGCATGCCGAAGCCGTGGCGGCCCGCGAGCTTGCCGCCCGACGGCGTCACCGACGAGGCCACCGCGATCTCCGGATGCGGCCAGGTATAGGGCCTCAGCTGCAAGGTCGCGTCGACCAGCGTGAACCAGTCGGATTTGTGCGTGACGCGCTCGCCCTTGAAGAGCCGCAGGATCACCTCGATCGATTCGACCATGCGGTCGCGCTGGGTCGACGGATCGATGCCCATGGAGAACGCGTCCGACGGCAGCAGGCCGGGGCCGACGCCGAACATGAAACGGCCGCGCGTCTGGTGGTCGAGCTGGATGACGCGGTTCGCCGCCATCAGGGGATTGTGATACGGAAGCGAGATGACGCCGGAGCCGAGCATGATGCGCTTGGTGCGCTCCGCCGCCGCGGCGATGAACACTTCGGGACTGGAGATGATCTCGTAGCCGGCGGAATGGTGCTCGCCGATCCAGGCTTCTTCGTAGCCAAGGCGGTCGAGATGGTCGATCAGCTCCAGGTCGCGCTGGATGCACAGCGTCGGGTCTTCGTCGATCGGATGAAACGGCGCGAGGAAGATTCCGTTCTTGAGCTTGATGGCCATGGCGCTTCCCTTCGGTTTTTCTGGGCGGGTTTATGCCACAGCGTTTGCGGCGAGTCCCCGCTTACGCCACGTCAAATTGGCGGGCGTTTGAAGCCGCCGGTTCCGTCTTCGATCGCGGCGGCGAAATCGAACAGCCGGTCTTCGCCATGCCACGGCCCGACGATCTGGACGCCGACCGGCATCCCCTCGACGGTCTGCCCGGCCTGCACGGCGAGCGCCGGCGCATGCAGCGCGGTCGCCGGCGCGATCCAGTTGAGGATGGCGGGATAGGGGACGGTCGCGCCATCGACCTCGAGCAGCCGCTCGGGAAAGGACGGTTCCTGCTGGTGCGGGAACGCGGTGACCATATCGACGGGCATGACGATGGCGTCGTAGCGGACGAAGAACTTCGCCAGGATGGCCTTGCACGCCTCGCGCTTGATCTGCGCCGCGACCATCTCGCGATAGGGCGCCGAGGCGCGCAGCCGGAACAGCGCCGCGGCGGCGCCGGCGGCGCCGGCCGCGACGATCTTGGCGTCGCTGTCGCGCATCGCCGCGAACGCCGCGATCATCGCATCCGGCAGGTCGAGCGCGATGATCGGCGTCAGCAGGGTGGTGTAGAAGTCCATGAGGTCGGCGCCGTCGATATCGGGCTTGGCCCGTTCGACCTGCGCGCCGGCGCTCTCGAGCGCTTCGCCCGCGCGCGTCACGCCGTCGCGCACGTCGCGCGCCAAAGGCCAGGAGGCTTCCGCATCCCATAGCGCAATGCGCGATCCCTTCACATCGCGGCGCGCCTGCTCTTGCGTGCCGCGCAGCACGCTCCATAGCAGCTTCAGGTCGTCGACAGTGCGGGCCATCGGACCCACGACGTTGAAGTCGCGATCGTCGTACTTCTCGGGCAGGGGCGGGACATGGCCGCGCTGCGAAAGCGCGCCCCAGGTCGGCTTGAGCGACGTCACGCCGCAGAAATTCGCGGGATGGCGCAGCGAGCCGCCGATATCGGAGCCGATCTCCAGCGGCGTCACGCCGGTCGCCAGCGCCGCGGCGGCACCGCCGGACGAACCGCCCGGCACTTTCGTCCCGTCATAGGGATTGTTCGTCGTGCCATGCATCGCATTGTAGCTTTGGATGTCGGACAGCATGAACGGCACGTTGGTCTTGCCCCAGATCACCGCGCCGGCACCGCGCGCGGCAGCCACCACGGTCGCGTCGGCGCAATCCTTGGGGCGGTCCTTGAACGCGGGATTGCCGCTGGTGGCGGGCATGTTGCGGACGTCGAAGCCGTCCTTGATCGTCATCGGCAGGCCGGCAAGGGCGCCGAGCGTTTCGCCCTTCGCGCGGGCGTCGTCGATTGCGGCGGCGTGCTGCTCGGCGCGGGCGATGTCGGTCTCGACGACGGCGTTGATCGGCTTGGCGACCGCTTCATTGCGCGCCAGATGCGCTGTCAGAAGCTCGCGGGCGGAAACCTTTTTGGACCCCAGATCGGCGAGCATCGACCGTGCCGTAGCGTAAGTGTCGATCATCCTTGCCTCCGTTTGTCTTGCGCCGAACATGGCATAACGTGCCGCCGCACCCCAAGCCCGAGGCACCGATGCGCGCCGCCGTCTTCAAGGAATTGTCCAGGCCGCTGGCGATCGAAACCATCGCCGATCCGGTGCCGGGACCGACCGACATCGTCCTCAAGGTGAAGACCTGCGGCATCTGCGGCTCCGACCTGCATATGACCGAGCCGGGCACGATCATGCCGCTGCCGCCGGGCGCGGTGATGGGACACGAATTCGCCGGCGAGGTGATGGAGGTCGGCAAGGCGGTGACGCATCTGTGGAAGCCGGGCGACCGCGTCGCGGGCTTTCCCGTGATCTGCTGCGGCGAGCATACGCCGTGCCTCAACCTGTCCGGCCGCGGCCAATGCGCCAAGATGGTTCCGGTCGGGCTCGGCGCCAGCCCCGGCGGCTACGCCGAATATGTGCGCATCGGCTCGGGCAGCGGCTATCGCCTGCCGGCAAATGTGAGCTTCCGCGAAGGCGCGATGGTCGAGCCGCTGGCGGTGGGGCTGCACGCCGTCGACATGGCGAAGCTGGCGCGCGGCGCGACCGTCCTGGTGATCGGTGCGGGGCCGGTGGGACTCGCCACCATGCTGTGGGCCAAGTTCCTCGGCGCGCGGCATGTGATCGTCAGTGAGAAAGCGGAGGTGCGCAAGGCGATGGCGGCGCGCTTCGGCGCCACCGACGCGATCGATCCGGGCCAGCCGCTGACGCCGCAGGTCGAGAAGATCGCGGGCAAGGCGCCGGACGTGATCTTCGAATGCGTCGGCAATCCCGGCATGCTGATGAGCGTGATGGCGGAGGCGCCGCGCGGCGGGCGCATCGTCGTCGCCGGCGTCTGCCAGAAGCCCGACACGATCATGCCGCTGATCGGCATCATGAAGGAGCTGGAGCTGCAATTCGTGCTCGGCTACCGGCCGGCGGATTTCGACTACGTCATCGCGATGATCGCGGCCGACCGCGTCGATGTCGGGCACATGGTCACCGATATCGTCGATCTCGACGGGCTGCCCGCCGCGTTCGAGGCGCTGCGCAAGCCGTCGCACCAGTGCAAGGTGATGCTGGAGAATTGAGTTCCGGCATATCGGACCGCGAAGTGCCGCTGCTGCCGCTCTCCGAAGACGGTGTGCGCGTCACCAGCCTGCCCGACGCGTTCGAGACCTGGGGGGCCCGGCGCGCATACGCATGTCGCAGAGCCGATGCTGGCGGACTAGGCCGGCTCTGCCAGCTTCACCATCATCTTGCCGGTATTGGCGCCTTTCAGCAGGGCGATCAGCGCCTTGGGCGCGTTCTCAAGACCTTCAAACAGGGTCTCCTGGTATTTGATCCGGCCGTCCTTGAGCCAGCCGGTCATTTCTTCCGTGAACTGCGGATGGAGATGCAGGAAGTCGGCGCCGACGAAGCCGCGGATGTTCACGCGGCCATAAATGATCGACGACAGGTTGCGCACCCCGACCTGCTGGTCGTTGTAGGTCGAGATCATGCCGCACACCGCGATGCGGCCGAGGCTGTTCATGCGGCGCAGCGCGGCCTCCAGGTGATCGCCGCCGACATTGTCGAAATACACGTCGATGCCCTTGGGCGTCGCCCGCTCCAGCGCGTCGCCGATCGGCTCTTTCTTATAGTTGATGACGGCATCGAGGCCGAGATCCCTGAGCCACGCCGCCTTGTCGTCGGCGCCGGTGCTGCCGATCACGCTGCAGCCCTTGAGCTTGGCGATCTGCGACGCCAGCGAGCCGACCGAGCCTGCGGCCGTGGAGACGAAGACCTGCTCGCCCGCTTTCATCCTGCCGATCTCGATCAGCCCGCCATAGGCGACGAAGCCGGCGCCGCCCAGAACATGCAGGTAGACCGTCAGCGGCAGCGCCGGATCGGCCTCGACCTTGGCGAGATGCCGGGCATCGGCGACATAGCGGTCGCGATAGCCATAAGCGCCGCGCACGATGTCGCCTTCCTTGAGGTTCGGGCTGCGCGATCCGACGACGCGGCCGAGCGCGAAGCCACCGACGACGGTGTCCAGGTCCTGGCCGCGCGTCAGCCGCGGACGGGTGGCGGGATCGATGCTGAGATAGAGGTTGCGCACCTCGACCTGGCCGTCGGCCGGATCGGGCAGCACCCGTTCCACGAGCGCGAAGTCGCTGTCCTTCGGCATGCCATCGGGGCGCCTCACCAGATGGATTTCGCGGCTTGCGGTCATCGTGCAACTCCTGTTCGCTGGCGCCATTGGGCATCCGGGCACGAGGCAACGCAATGCCGGCGCATTACGACTATCTGAGCTTTCAACTGGCGCGCGGGCGCCAGGCCTGGGCCGACTTCACGGCGCATCTGCGCGGCGTTGCGGCGCCGGCGGTCGAGGCGGCCGGCGGCGCGGTGCTGGGGCTGTTCCAGGGGCAGCTCGGCTTTGCCTCGACCGAGGCCGTCGTCCTGCTGCGCTGGCCGGGCGCCGAGCGCGGCCGGCTGCGCGAGCTGGACGCGGCGCCGGGCGCCGTGGCGATGCATCCCGAGACGCTGACGCCCACCGTGCGGCCGCAAGACGAAGACACACTGCGCGCCGGCGGCATCTATGTGCATCGCTGGTTCACGGTCGACGGCGACAGCGCCGCCGATTTCGTCGCGCTGTCGAACCGGGCCTGGACGGAATTCGAAACCAGCTACGACACCCAGATCTTCGGCCTGTTCACCGCCGAGATCACGGCCGCCGACCTGCGCGAGGGCGTGGGCCGCCTGCTGCTGCTCACCTATTACGCCAGCCATGGCGTGTGGGAGAATTCGCGCGCGCAGACTCGCGATCCGGATGGACTGTTCGCCCGGCGCCACGCCCTGACGCGCAGCACGATCGGGCGCAGCTCGCTCCTGATGCCGCTGGCTTAAGGATTGATCCCAAATGGGATTTTCGGGCCCGCCCGAGATTTCGTGACGTTGTCGTCATCTAAGGCTTGCGCCGCGTCGCGCGGGTCTCTTAGATGCGCATCTTCTCAAGGGAGGACGAACATGTCCGTCGACGGCAAGTGGAACATCACGATTAATTCGCCCATGGGCGCGCAGAAAGCGACACTCGACCTGAAGGCGGACGGCGCTTCGCTGACCGGCACCCAGGCCGCGCAGCAGGGCTCGATGGCGATCGCCAACGGCAAGGCCGACGGCAACAACGTGGCGTGGGAGGTCTCGATCACCTCGCCGATGCCGATGACGCTGGGCTTCACCGGCGCGGTCGACGGCGACAAGATCTCCGGCAACGTCAAGGCCGGCGCCTTCGGCTCGTTCCCGTTCTCGGGCGAGCGCGCCTAAGCTTCGCAGCAGCAGGATTTCGGGGCGGTGCTCGCGCGCCGCCCTTTTTCTTTTTTCGGACGTTAGATTGGCGCCATGAGGCTTCCCATCCACCGCGAAGGCTGGCCGTTCATCGCGATCTTCGCGGGCGTGAACGCACTGCTGTACTGGCTGTCGCCCTGGGCGGCGCTGGCCTTCGCGCCGCTGACGCTGTGGTGCATCGCGTTCTTCCGCGATCCCGAGCGCACGCCGCCGCCCGGCGAGCACCTTCTGGTCAGTCCGGCGGACGGCGTGTTGCTGCCCATCGTCGAGGCGGTGCCGCCGGAGGAGCTGGGGCTGGGCAGCGCACCGCGGCGGCGGCTCTCCATCTTCATGAACGTGTTCAACGTGCATGTGAACCGGATGCCGCTGTCCGGCACGGTCGTCGCATTGGCCTATCGGCCGGGAAAGTTCTTCAACGCCTCGTTCGACAAGGCCAGCCTGCACAATGAGCGGATGTCGCTGCGGCTGCGGCCGGCGGGAAGTTCCGCGCCGGAGGACGACCTCGTCGTGGTGCAGATCGCCGGCCTGGTGGCGCGGCGGATCGTCTGCGATGTGGCGCAAGGCGACCGCGTGGCGCGGGGCGCCCGCTACGGCATGATCCGCTTCGGCAGCCGGCTCGACGTCTATTTGCCCCCCTCCGCCAAAATCGTGATAGAAGACAATTCCGTGACAGTGGCCGGCCAGACCGTGCTGGCCGAACTTTAAGGCATCGGAATTGGCGTATCGCAGAATGGATCCCCGGCGCATGGCCGAGCGGCTGGAAGAGCTGTCGGTCGGGCGGGTCGTACCCAGCGTCCTGACCTTGCTGGGTCTGTGCAGCGGCATCACCGCGATCAAGTTCGCGATCGGCTCGGAGTGGGACGCGGCCGTGGTCGCGATCATCTTCGCGATGCTGTTCGACATGCTGGACGGACGCGCCGCACGATTCCTGGGCGCCGACACGCGGTTCGGGGCGCAGCTCGATTCGCTGGCGGACCTGGTCTCCTTCGGCGTCGCGCCGGGCGTGCTGATCTATATGTGGAGCCTGTCGGGCATGGGCACGGCGGGCTGGATCGCGGCGCTGATCTTCTGCACCTGCTCGGCCATCCGCCTGGCGCGGTTCAACGTGCAGAGCGTGCGCGACGAGGGCTCGTCGGAGCACAATCCCTTCTTCACCGGCCTGCCGACGCCGGCCGCGGCGGGGCTGCTGCTGCTGCCGATGCTGCTGAGCTTCCAGTTCGGGCATGCGTTCTTCCGCGAGCCGCTGATCAGCGGCGCGACCATCGCGATCGCGGCCAGCCTGATGGTCAGCCGCCTGCCGACGCCGTCGATCAAGTATATGCGGCCGGCGCGGCAGCATCGCCTGCTGGTCTGGGCTTTCGTCGGCCTGCTGGCCGGCTTCATGATCACCTGGCCCTGGATCACCGCCACGGTCGGCATGGTGATCTATCTCGCCTCGATCCCGCTGGGCATCGCGATGCACCACCGCGAACAGGTTCGCGCGCGGACCTAGTCCAGCCTTTGGCTGCCAGCGCCAGACAGGGCGACGTCGCGCCGTGGAAGTCGGCGCCCCAGCGGCGGAAGCCCATCGTATCGATGTGGAAGCGCATGCCGCTGTAGAAGCCCAGCCCCGCTTGCGCCGCCGGCCCGTAGCGGGCATGCAGCGCGCAGACCGCCGCGATCATCTTGCCGCGATCCTTGAACTGCAGCGGGGTCAGGTCGAGCGCGAAATACTGCGCATGGGCGCTCTTGGGCGCGCCGCCGGAGCATTTGTTGAGCGCGGGACTGCGATAGCCGGACAGCGCCGCGACCGGCCCCAGCGCGGGCACGATGCGGGCGCGGACGAAGCGCAGGGTCGGCACGATATTCGGCCACAGCGCGCGCGGCGGCAGGCTGTAGGGCGCGTCGGCGCACGCCGCCCAGGAACTGGAATTCAGCAGCAGCGGCGGCAGCGGCAGCACGCCGCCGACGCCGGCGCGGTGCAGATAGGCCTCGAAGGCCCGGACCTCCTGCGCCCGGCCCGGCGCCGCCTGCATCCAATGGGCGAAATCGCTCTGCGCGGGCGCGACGGCCGCCAGCAGGACCGCAAGAACGGCACCGCGCACTCAGGCCTGTCCGGCCTTGAGCGCCTCGTCGAGCTTGACGCCCTGCTTTTCCAGCATCGCCACCAGCATGTCGTTCTGGCGCTCCAGGTGATGCAGGATGGTCTCGATCTCGGCCTCCGCCTTGATGTTTATTTCGAGGTCGTGCTCGGCGCGCGCTTCGGAGGCGCGGCCCTGGATGTTCTGCCCGATCATCAGCAGCGGCATCAGCATGATCTGGATCAGGTTGGAGATGAACAGCCAGAACACGAAGCCCATCGGCGGATCGAACTGCAGGCTCGGCGGCACCAGCAGGTTCCAGCCCAGCCAGACCACCGTCCAGACCAGGATCGCCAGGAAGAACGCCATCGTGCCGACATGGTCGGTGATCCACACTGCGATGCGTTCGAGCTTGCCCATGCTCGCTTTCAGCTCGGCATAGGTGTTGCGCAGCGGATGCTTGCGGCGAATTTCGGCCAGTCTCGCGATGGCGCCTGTCGGCATGTCGGTACCCCCAAAAGTCCTTTTACGGATGAATATCGCCGCCGTCGTGCGGGGCGCAATGCTCCCCTGCCCCAAATCGAGGCGGACGGCGCCACCTCGTGCCGGACAAAGCGTGGCACTATTATGGCAAAGACCGCCGCTTTGCCTGAAGTAAAGCATTTGCAGCGTGCGGCGGTCGGGGCGAGAATACGCGCCGTGGGGGCGCAATTTAACTTATCGTAACCCGCATTCTCACGGCGCATTCACCGCCGGTCCTGCCTTGTCGGCGCACACCAATCTGGAGGGATTGCATGAGATACGGGAAGTTCATCGCAGCGGTCGCGGTCGCTGCGTTCACCATGGTCGCGACCTTCGGCCCGAGCGCCGCAAAGGAAGCGACGCCGCCGGCGGACGGCGTGGCGAAGGCCAACCTGGCCGCCACGCTGGCGCAGTACGGCATGTCGACCCACGATCCGGCGACGTTGCTGGCCGCGGCGCACATCATCAACGGCCTCAAGTCCAATGTCGGGCAGAAAACGGCAATGGCGGCCGGCGGCGGCAAGCCGCAGACCTACGATCCGCTCGCCCTGCTCAAGCTCGCCAAAAGCTATGCGACGGGGCCGAACGCCTCGCTCGCCTCGGCGATCGATGCCGAGATGAAGAACGTCAGCTCGACCCAGGCAACCTGCCTTTACCAGTACTATTGCAATGCGTGGGGCTATTGCTGGTACGAGTATTATTGCTACTGACCGGAAGGGGCCGCGCCGGCGGCCCCTTCTCGCCCCGATGCGATACTGGCTTCTTCCGCTTTGCGTCCTGCTCGGGCTGACGCCGGCCGCGGCCGCACCGCCGCCGGTGCGCCATGCCATCCTGGTCGGCGTGCAGGACTATGGCAGCCTGCCGGGCGTCAGCCTGTTCGACGGGCCGCGCAATTCGGTGCTGCTGTGGCACGACTATCTGAAAGCGCACGGCTTCGGCGACATCGCCGTGCTGGCCGAAGGCCTAGATGCCGGCGACGTCAAATGGGCCAAGGCGGACCCCAGGGTCGCGCCGCCGACGCGCGCGAACATCCAGCGGGCGTTCGGCGATCTCGAGAAGCGGCTGGAGAAGACCGGCGGCAAGGACACTGTCCTGATCGTTCTCGCCGGCCATGGCAGCCAGCAGCGCGCGGCCAAGGGCGATCCGCCCAAGCCGGGCAATCTCGACGAGGTGTTCCTGCCGATGGATGCGGGGCCGCGGCCGGCCGGCGACCCGGAAGGGCCGTTCGCCAATGCGCTGGTCGATCACGACATCGCACCGCACCTGAAGGCGATCGCGCGCCATGCCGGGTTCATCTGGCTGGTGTTCGATTCCTGCCATTCCGACACGATGACCTATGACGCGCTGCTGCTGCATCGCGGGCCGGTCACCTCGGCCGGCATGCACAATCTGGATTACGCGACACGCACGCCGGCCAGGCCGCTGATCCCGCCGCAAGCGCCGCCGCCCGCCTTTGGGCCGTCGCCGCGCGACAAGGACTGGCCCAAGAACTATGTCGCGTTCTTCGCATCCAGCGCCGATCAGACGACGCCGCTGATCGTGGCCGACCCGGGACCTGCCGCGGCGCGCATCGGCGGTGATCCGGCGCGTTTCACCGCCTTCTCCTATTTCATCCTGGACGCGCTTAGGAAGAACCCCTCGATGCGCTTCGACGCGGTGATCGCCAGCGTGATGGCGAACTACAGGATCTCCTATCCCAGCGATTCCTATGCGCCGAAAGTCGAAGGCGGCGCGCGGCTGCAATTGCCGGTGAGCACGGTGATCGGAACGCGGTAGACGCCATTCAAATGACATACGCCGTTGCCGCGAGGCCGAGGGCCACGGCGCCGAAGCCGATGGCGGCGTACCACAGCCATGTCTTGTGGGTGATGATCGCGACGGTCGACATGGCGATGCCGATCTCGAACAGCGTCGCGGCGGCGGTCAGCCATTTGTGGCGATCCTCATGCGCAGCACTGGCGGCCAGCAGGCGGTCGCGGTCCTTCTCGTTGTCTTCGGCCTTTTCGCGCAGCTTTGTCTGCGTGTCGCCGTACTCCTTGGCCTGCTTCTTATAGTAGTCGGCGTCGCCGCCACCCGCCGGCGCGTTGCGGCCGGCGATGGTGTAGACGTGCTTCTTGATGCTGTCGGCCTGGAATTCGTTCCAGGTGTCGGTGGCGCGGTCCTGCATCAGCACCGCCTCGCTGGTGGCGCCGAGCGCGCCTTCGCCTTCCATCGTCTCCAGGCTGCCCGCCGCGGCGGCGCACACCGCCAGCGCCGCGACCGTGATGGCGACGCGCGAGATGAACGGATCGTGCTCATGCGCCGCGTGCTCGGCATGCTCCATGTGCTCATGCGCTTCCAGCGCCGCGTTTTCGGGCATATCAGGCTCCTTGTACGTGAATCAGCTTGTACGTGAATCAGCCGCCCAGATAGCGGTGTGCGACGGCGGCGTGCATCGCGATGCCATTGGCCATCGCACCCTCGTCCATCACCATGCGGTTGGAATGGCAGGCATGAGCGTGGTGATGGGACGTGCCGTCCGGCGCCACGCCCAGGAACACCATGGCGCCCGGCATCTTCTGCAGCACATAGGAGAAATCCTCCGCCCCCATGATCGGCACCGGCATCCGCGTGAAGCCGTGCTCGCCCAGAAGGTCGACCGCGACGCCATGCACGAAGTCGACGAATTTGGCGTCGTTGATGGTGACGGGATAGCCCGGCGTCAGCGCGATCTTCGCCTCCAGCCCATGGGCGCGGGCGATGTTGGACGCGACGCGCTCGATGCCCTCGCGCGCTGCGCTGCGGCTCTTTTCGGAGAAGCTGCGCAGCGTGCCGAGCAGATTGGCGCTTTCCGGGATGACGTTGCCGGTGGTGCCGGCCTCGATCTTGGTGACGGAGAGCACGACCGGGTCGAACGCCTCGATCCGGCGGGTGACCAGGCTTTGCAGCGCGGTGACGATCTCGCAGGCCGCGGGGATGGGATCGAGCGTGTAGTGCGGCATGGAGGCGTGGCCGCCCTTGCCGACGAGCTGGATGTCGATCGTGTCGGTCGCCGCCATCAGCGGGCCGGAGCGCGTGGCGATCACGCCGGCCGGGATGTTGGGCGAGATGTGGATCGCGAAGGCGGCGGATGGGATCGGCGCCGCATCCAGCATGCCTTCTTCGATGACATGGCGGGCGCCGGCATAGCCCTCCTCGCCGGTCTGGAAGAAGAACTTGACGTTGCCGTTCAGCCGGTTGCGGTGGCGATGCAGCAGATGCACCGCGCCGACCAGCATGGCGGTGTGCGAATCGTGGCCGCAGGCATGCATGCGGCCGTCGTTGCGCGACTTGAATTCCAGGTCGGTGTCTTCGGGCATCGGCAGCGCGTCCATGTCGCCGCGCAGCAGGATGGTCGGCCCCTGCTGGGCGCCCCGGAGCGTGACGATCATGCTGGTGGTCGACGTGCTGTCGGCGATCTCCACGTCCAGCCCGGCCAGCGCCTCACGGGCGCGCCGCGTCGTCTCGGGAAGATGCAGGCCGAGTTCCGGAAAGCGGTGGATATCGCGGCGCAGCGCCACCACCATCGGCATCAATTCGCGGGCGCCTTCGCGCCACAGCTCCAGATCGTCCACCGGCTTGTCCATGGCGCTTCCCCTTGTTGGGCTCAGCCTAGCACGACTTCGATCAGGCGCGGGCCGCGACCCTGCATCGCGGATTCGAACTGGCTTTCGAAGTCGCGGATGCCTGCGGCGCGCGAGGCTTCGACGCCCATGCCGCCGGCGAGCTTCACCCAGTCGAGCTCCGGATTGTGCAGGTCGAGCATCGACAGCGCCTTGGGGCCCGGATTGCCGGCGCCGACCCGCGCCAGCTCGATGTTGAGGATGGCATAGGAGCGGTTGGCGAAGATCACGGTGGTGACATCCAGCTTCTCGCGCGCCTGGCTCCATAGCGCCTGCAGCGTGTACATCGCGCCGCCGTCGCCCTGGATGCAGACGACCTTGGCTTGCGGCGCGGCCACCGCGGCGCCGGTCGCGACCGGCACGCCCTGGCCGATGGCGCCGCCGGTGAGGCTCAAATGGTCGTGCGGCGCCGCGGTCGCGGTGGCGAGCGCGGTGCCGGCGCCCGAGGTGGCGCCCTCGTCGGAGATTATGGCGCCTTCAGGCAGGTGCCGGGCGATGACCTGGCCGATCGTGTACTGGTCGAGCTTGTCGGCGATGGTTTCAGGCTGCTTGAGCGGCGCGAGGCCGACCGGCTCCTTCGGCGCGCCGAGCGCTTCGGCCAGCGCCTCCAGCGCCTGGATGCCGTCTTCGTGCGGGTGGGCGAGATAGTGGATCGTGGCACCGGGTTGCAGGCCCCAGCTTGGCTTGCCGGGATAGGCGAAGAAGGAGACCGGCGGCTTGGCGCCGACGAGGATGAGCTGCTCGGTCTCCTGGAAGAACTCGACGATCAGCTCGGCGAAATAGGGGATGCGCGCCGGCGCCACGCGTCCGGCGCCGCGCTGGAGCCGCGGCGCGAAAGTATCGCAGGCGATCCGGGCGCCGGTCGCGGCGGCGATGCGGCCGGCGGCAGCCAGGCCGCGCACTTTCAGCGCCGCGCCGCGGATGAGCAGCGTCGTCTTCTTGCCATTGCGCAGCGCTGCGACCGCGCGCCCGACCGCTGCGTCCGCGACGGCCAGCGGCGCGGGCCGCGGCAGGGGCGAGGCCTCGCCTTCGGCTTCGTTCCAGGCGGTATCGGCGGGCAGGATCAGCGTCGCGATCTGGCCCGGCGGCGACAGCGCGGCCTGCACCGCACGGGCGCCGTCGGCGGCGACGGTGAGGGCACTGGGCGAGGACTGCACCCAGGCGGAAACCGGCCGCGCGAAGCCGATGATGTCGGAGGCGAGCGGCGCATCGTATTGCGCGTGATAGGTGGCGTGATCGCCGACGATATTGACGATCGGCGTCGCGGCACGGCGTGCGTTGTGGAGATTGGCGAGGCCGTTCGCCAGGCCCGGCCCCAGATGCAGCAGGGTGCAGGCCGGCTTTTCCGCCATCCTGCCATAGCCGTCGGCCATGCCGGTGACCGCGCCCTCGAACAGGCCGAGCACCGCGCGCATGCCCGGAACGCGGTCGAGCGCGGCGACGAAATGCATCTCCGACGTGCCGGGATTGGCGAAGCAGACCTCGACGCCCGATGCCACCAATGTGCGCACCAGGCTTTCCGCGCCGTTCATGTCCGTCTCCCCGATATCATCCGGCGGCAGCCTAACATTCCGGGCGCAGGCGGCGACAGCAGGCGATGCCGTCAGTGGCTGCCGTGGCAGTTGGCCTTGTTGGCGCGGCGGTTCGGCCAGGTGCAGGGCGCGTTGACCGGACAGGCGGAATTGTAGCACTGGCCGGCGGGGCAGACGCCGCCGCCGTCGCAGCTATCGTCGGCCACACGCCAGCCTGCCATCCGTTCCAGACGATGCAGGGACACGGTACGGGCATCCTGTGCGGCGAAGGCCGGTGCCGCGAGAAGCGCCGTGGCGATCAACGCGAATGAAACGAGCTTCATGTGGCAGGACTTCCCTGGATCGAACGAGTCCCTAGTATAGGCAAACATCGGGGGAGATCGACGTGATCCGTGCACTGGCGACCGGACTTTTTTTGGGTGCGTTCCTGACGGCGGCATCGGCCGCGGACGCGCCGCCCGTCCCGGCAACCTTGGAGGGCGACTTTGTCGTCCACGACTTCAAGTTCAAGGACGGCGAGACGCTGAAGGACCTGCGGCTGCATTACACCACGCTGGGCACGCCGCACCGCGACGGCCATGGCCGCGTCGACAACGCGGTGCTGATCCTGCACGGCACCGGCGGCGACGGGCACCAATTCCTGCGGCCGCAATTTTCCGGCGTGCTGTTCGCGGCCGGCGGCCTGCTGGACGCCGCGAAGTATTTCATCGTCATGCCCGACGGCATCGGCCACGGCAAATCCTCCAAGCCGAGCGACGGGCTGCACGCGAAATTCCCGCATTACGACTATGACGACATGGTCGCGGCGCAATACGCGCTGCTGATGCAGGGCCTCGCCGTGGATCATCTGCGGCTGGTGATGGGCACGTCGATGGGCTGCATGCACGCCTTCGTCTGGGGCGAGAGCCATCCGGATTTCATGGATGCGCTGATGCCGCTGGCCTGCCTGCCGGTGCAGATCGCGGGCCGCAACCGGCTGTGGCGCAAGATGAGCATCGACGCGATCCGCAGCGACCCGGCCTGGGCCGGCGGCGAATATGGGAGCCAGCCGCTGGCGGGCTTGCGCACCGCGTCCGATTTTCTGGTGATCGCCGGCACCACGCCGCTGCTGGCGCAGAAAGCCTATCCGACGCGCGACGCCGCCGACGCCTGGCTGACCGACGCCATCGGCCGCGACCTGTCGACGCTGGACGCCAACGACCTGCTCTACCAGCTCGACGCATCGCGCGACTACGATCCGTCGGCGAAGCTGGGTTCGATCGCGGTGCCGCTGATGTGGGTGAACTCGGCGGACGACTTCATCAATCCGCCGGAACTGGGAATCGCCGAGGTTAAGGTCGGGGAGATCCCGCACGGAACTTTCATCCTGATCCCGACCAGCGACCGGACGCATGGCCATGGCACGCACAGCTGGGCAGCGGCGTGGCAATCGCATCTTGCGGAACTCTTGCAGGCGTCGGAACGCGGCCGCGCCTTGTGATCGGAGAACGCGACCGACAAGATGGATAGGCCATCCGCGTTGTGTTTCCACCGGTCATGTCCAGCGACGAATTTGCGCCGACCCGAGGCCGCAGCTCCGAAGTCCATGCGCATTCAGGCCAGCCGGTCCCGGCCAATGTCCGCGCCGTCCTGCGCGTCGGCAACGAATTCTTCCTGCGCTGCATCGACAGCATGGCGGCGGTCGCCGGCAACGACCTGATCAAGGCGCTGGTCTTCACCGCGATCTGGACCGCCAACGTCAAGCACATCACCAATTCCGCGGCGAACCGGCGCTATGCCGGCATGGACGAGATTCCGCCCGACGCGCTGCGCAAGCCGGTCAGCGTGCTGGCGATATCGAACTCGCTGTGCATCCCCTACGAGACCGTGCGCCGCTACGTGCAGACCCTGCTGCGGGAAGGGACCTGCATCCGCGTCGGCGGCAAGGGCGTGCTCGTGCCGGCCGAGGTGGTGGCGCGCGGGTCGCACCACGATGCCATAAGGGAGGGCGTACCGAGCCTGCTGCGCTTCCTGACCGACCTCAAGCGCGTCGGTTTCGACTTCGCGCCCTATCGTCACCGCCTGCCGACGACGGTGCCGATGCCGATGCCGCAGGACGGTACGCCGCCGCCGAACATGCGCGCGGTCCTGCGCGTGGTGATGGAGATGATGATGCGCGGCATCGACGAGCTCGGCATCCTCCACAAGGGCGACTTCCTCTATGCCATCATCTTCACCGCGATCTGGACCGCGAATGTGCGCCATATCACCGCCTCGTCCGAGAATCTGAAATATGGCGGGCTGACGGAATTGCCGCCGGACGAGGCGCGCCGGCCGATCACGGTGAACGCGGTCGCCAGTTCGCTGCGCATGCCCTACGAGACGGTGCGGCGCTATGCCGGCAAGATGGTGCAGGACGGCAGCGCGGTGCGCATCGGCGTCAAGGGACTGATCGTGCCGCGCGAGCGCCTGGCGATCGAGGACGGCTACGAATCCGTCCGCAGCGTCTATGCCAATATCGAGCGCTCCATGCTGGCGCTGTACCGCGCCGGGTTCGACTTTAGCGGCTATTGAGGGTAATTGTCCGGCTCGGACCGGCGGCGCCCCGGCGCGACAGATATTCCAACCGCGGAGATATCCAGATGCGTTCCCTGATCTTCATCTTTGCCGGCGGCCTCGCTGCGCTCGCCCCCGCCGCTGCCGGCGCGGCGCAGGAGTTCTATATCGGCGAACCGGTGGTGAAGGAGGGCATGCAGATCGTGCCGAACTACCTCACCGGGATCACGATGGACGCCATGCCGCCGGGCATGGAGATGGGCGGCGCGGACAATGTACATCTGGAAGCCGACGTCCACGCGACCAAGGACGACACCCACGGCTATCAGGAAGACCAGTGGATCGCCTATCTGACGATCCAGTTCACGCTGACCAAGGTCGGCGACGCGGCGTTCCACAAGACCGGCGAGCTGTATCCGATGATCGCCAAGGACGGCACGCACTACGCCAACAATGTGAACATGGCGGGCCCGGGCCAGTATCAACTGACCTACACGATCCTGCCGCCCTCTTCGAAGGGCTTCATCCGCCATACCGACGCGGCCAGCGGCGTGCCGGCCTGGTGGCAGCCGGTGACGGCAAGCTGGACGTTCACCTATCCCAGCAAGACGAAGTAGCGACCGCGGACTGAAACGGGCCGATCGGGTTCTGCGTGCCGGCGCCCGTGCAAAGCGGCTGAGCGATATGGAACAGCTTGCACCATCGGTTCCGTGCCAGATTTCCCCGCCGACCGGAGGCCGCATGGTGGAGCGCGTGAAAGTGCCAAACAAGTCCAAGGGCCGAACCCGGGCTCCTTACATCGACGGAGATACAGAACGGTTCGAGGCAAGGCTCCACGCGAGAGCCGGCGAGCCCCGCGTGCCGCCGCCGACCGCCACCAAGGGAAAGCGAACGCGATTCACCGGCATGACGACCCAAGGCACGGTCGCGGCGGTGAAGGCGGAACACAGCAAGAAACGCTGAGCGGGCCGGACCATAAGGACCGGAGCGCGATCGGAACTCCCAGACCTTGCTCCTGGAGCCATCCGGAAATTAAGGCATCCTGCACTCGGCCTTGAGTGCTGGTGCCGCCTGCGTGACTCGAACACGCGACCCCCGCATTACGAATGCGGTGCTCTACCGGCTGAGCTAAGGCGGCTTCCCGAAGCGCGCGGAAAATACGCAGTCCCGCGCGCAACTGCAACACAGGAATTCCCTAAAGGAAACCTCATTTTTTGGCGTTGCCTCGCGCAAAACGGGGGGCCATGCTGGCCGCAACGACAATAAAGAAACGCTCCGGAACGCCCATGCTGACCAAAGCCGACGACTTTCCGGTGCACCAGTTGCCGGAACCGATCGCCACGTCCGGAACCGACCGGAATTTCTACGACCGCTATTTCTTCAACGGCTATTCGCCGGACGGCGCGGTGTTCTTTGCGGCGGCGCTGGGCGTCTATCCGCATCTGAACGTGATGGACGCGTCGCTGACGGTGATCGCGGACGGGGTGCAGCACAATCTGCGCGCCTCGCGGCTGCTGAACATGGAGCGGATGGATACCCGCGTCGGCCCGCTGGCAGTGACGGTGGTCGAGCCGCTGAAGGTGCTGCGCGTCACGGCGGACGAGAACAGCCACGGCGTGCGCTGCGACCTCACCTTCCACGCAAGGGCGCTGCCGGTGGAGGAGCCGCGCTTCACCTATCGCCAGGGCCCGATGACGGTGATGGACTATACGCGGCTGACGCAGAACGGCAGCTACGAAGGCTGGATCGAGGTCGCGGGCAGGCGCATCGAGGTACGCCGCGACCGCTTCCTGGGGACGCGCGACCGCTCCTGGGGCGTGCGGCCGGTCGGGCTGGGCAATCCGCAAGGCGTGGCGCCGCCGCGCCTGCCGCAATTCTACTGGCTGTGGTCGCCGCTGAATTTCCCCGAGCGCTTCCTGCTCTATCACAACAATGCCGACGGCGCCGGCAGGCCCTGGAACACCGCCTCGGTGATCGGCCCGGCCGGCGACGGCGCGGCGGAGCACATGGCGGCCTGCCGGTCGACGATCGACTACAAGCCCGGCACGCGGCATGCGCGGCATTGCACGATCGAGACCCGCGACGCCAGGGGCGGCGAATGGCGCGCCGAGCTGACGCCGCAGTTCAACTTCTACATGTCGGGTGTCGGCTACGGCCATCCCGAATGGAGCCATGGCCGCTACCGCGGCGAGAACGAGCTCGGCTACGATTCCTACAAGACCGCGGACGTCAACGAGAACGAGCCGCAATTCCAGCACATCCAGGCCTTCGTCACCGCCACGCTGACCGGCCCGGGCGTCGAGACGCGTGGCGTCGGCGTGCTGGAGCAGCTCGTGGTCGGGCCCTTCGCGCCGCACGGCCTGGCCGGCATCTTCGACCCCGCGCCATGAGCGACCTGTCCGAGAGGCTTCAGGCCTATCTGCGTGTCAAGCTCGACGCGCCCGACCTGACCGTGAGCGGCCTGTCGCGCATCCCGGGCGGCGCCTCGCGCGAGACCTATCGCTTTCGCGCGCGGCAGGGCGGGCAGGAGCGCGGCCTGATCCTGCGCCGCGATCCAACGGCCAGCCTGATCGAGACCGAGCGCTCCGCCGAGTACCGCGCCTATGAGGCGTTCCACGGACTCGGCCTGCCGGTGCCGGCGCCGGTGGCGCTGGAGCTCGATCCGGCGCCGCTGGAGCGGCCCTTCTTCATCATGGAGGAGATCGAGAACTGCCAGGCCGGCGCCATCCTCTCGCCCGATCCGTTCGGGCCGCACCGCCAGAGCGTCGGGCGGCAGTTCTACACGGTGATGGGCAGGATCGCAGCAGCCGATCCGCGCGACGTGGGCTTAAGCGATTTCGAGGGCGAGACCGACATCCACGACGTGGCGATGCACGAAGTGGCGCGCTGGGAAAAGGTGATCGACGAGGACGAGATCGAGCCGCAGCCGATCGCGCGCGCCGCGATCCGCTGGCTGAAGCGCAACCCGCCGCCGCCGGCGCAGAAGATCTCCGTCGTCCATGGCGACTACCGCACCGGCAATTTTCTTTATGACGAAAAGGGCGACATCCGCGCCATCCTGGATTGGGAGATGTCGCATCTGGGCGATCCCCTGGAGGATCTGGGCTGGGCGATCGATCCGCTGTGGTCCGGCGGCGGCGACGTCGCCCGTCCCGGCGGCATGATCCCGCGCGCCGAAGGCATCGCGCTCTGGGAGAAGGCGAGCGGGCTGAAGGCCGATCCCGAGGCGCTCACCTGGTGGGAGATCTTCGCCAGCCTGAAAGGTGCGGCGATCTGGATCTCGGCGGCGCGCGAATATGCGCAAGGGCGCAACATCGATCCGATCAACGCCTTCTCCGGCTGGTTCACGCTGGCGTTCCACAACAACGTCCTGGCGCAGCGCCTGGGGGCGGCGGCATGAGCCCGGAAATCCCCACCATCCTGGCGCTGACGGTGCAGAAACTGAACGGCGATTTGGCCGAGAACGGTGCGGCCTTCGCGCAGGGCCAGATGGGCCTGATCGGCACGATGCTGAACTTCGCCGCGAAGGAATATGAGCGCGGCGCCGACATCCGCGTCACCGAGAATGCCGAGCTGCGCGCCCTGTTCGCGGCACTGGCGCCGGACGTGGCGGACGCGGCGCTGAAGGCAAAGCTGGAAGCGGCGGCCGCGACACGCGACGAATCCCTGCTGATCTCGAAGCTGAACGAGAACAATTACGCGCTGCGGCGCCTGCTGACTGAGGCGCAGATCCACGCCGAGGATCGAGGCGATAGCGCGGCGCAGCAACGTATCTGGACCGTCCTCAAGGCGATGGCGGCGCGCCGGCTGGTGTCGCTGGCGCCGTAATCACCCCCGCGGATGGGCCTTTTCGTAGACTTCCATCAGTTTGCGCGTGTCGATCTCGGTGTAGGTCTGCGTCGTCGACAGCGAGGCGTGGCCGAGCAGTTCCTGCACTGCGCGCAAATCGCCGCCATTGGCGAGCAGGTGCGTCGCGAAGGAATGGCGCAGCGCGTGCGGCGTGGCGCGGTCGGACAGGCCGAGCGCGCCGCGCAACCGCTGCATCAATAATTGTGCCTCGCGCGGGCTCATCGGCTTGCCGCGGCGCGACAGGAACAGCGCGGAATCCTTCGCGCCGGTGAAGGGGATGCGATCGGCATAGAACCCGATCGCCTCGCGCACCGAATCGAGCACCGGCACGACCCGCTCCTTGTTGCCCTTGCCCAGGATGGTGAGCGACGCCGAAAGCGGCACGTCGCCGCGCCGGAGGCTGAGCGCCTCGGAGATGCGCAGGCCGGCGCCGTAGAGCAGCGTCAGCAGCGCCGCGTCGCGCGCGGCGATCCATGCGATGGCGTTCTCGCCGGCGACGTCGATGGCGCGGACGGCGTCGCGCTCGCTCAAGGGTCGCGGCAGGCCGCGGCGGATGCGCGGGGTGCGCACATTGCGCGCGGCGGCGCTGTCCAGGATGGCCTCGCGCGCCAGATAGCGGAAGAAGCTGCGCACCGCCGCCAGCGCACGCTGCACGCCTTTGGCTCCAAGGCCTTCGGCACGGCGCACGGTGATGAAGGCGCGGATGTCGGCCGGCACCAGCCTGCCCAGCGCGCGGTCCGTGACGCCGCCGCCGAGATGGCCGTGCAGAAAGTCGAGGAACCGCGCCAGGTCGTCGCCATAGGCGCGCAGCGTGTGCGGGCTGGCGCGCCGCTCATGCGCGAGCGACGCCAGCCATTCCTTTTTCAGATCTTCGGCAGGTCGAGCCATGCCCTTATCGCGCGTTCGAGGGCGCGCGCCGCGAAGCGCAGGTCGCTGGCGGTGGCCTCGTCGTCGAAGGCGCCTTCGGCCAGCGCACCGAGCACGAACAGCGCGGCGGGCGCGTCGCGGCCGATCTTGAGGCGGAAGGCCGCCAGGCTCTTGCACTCGGCGCCGCCGCGGCCGAGCAGAAGCTCGCCGCCGCCGGAAAGGATCGCGCCGGTCCCGTCGCGGCCCAGCACCGCCTCGGTCGTGCCCGTCGCGATCATGCGCACGCCTTCGGTGCGCGGCTTGGCCGAGCCCGGATCGCCCTCGACACAGATCGCGGCGCGGTCGGCGCCGAACGACGATGCCGCCGCCATCACCACCGCAATGGCCTCGGCGAAGCTGCGCGCGTCGATCAGGTCGAGCACGAAGCGCCGCACCCCTTCGCCCATGCGGACCGAGGAATTCTCCCGTCCGAGCAGGCCGTCGCGCTCGGCCTTCAGCGACGCATTTTCGAGCGACAGCCGTTCGATCACGAAGCGCTGGAAATCGCGCGCGGCGCCGATGTCGGCGCGCTCGGGCACCAGCAGCGCCAGCAATTCACCATCGGCCGCGAGCCGGGCGCGGTGCATGCGGATATAGGCTTTTACCGCTTCCGCCGCAGCCTCCGCCGGCGGAAGGGATGTTGCCTGTTCGCTCATTCGTCCCTGATGCGCACGCCGGCTTTCTTCGCATCCGCGAGGAAGGCCGCCAGCCCCTTGTCCGTCAGCGGGTGGTTGAGAACCGATTTGAAGACGTCGACCGGCAGCGTCGCCACGTCGGAGCCGGCCAGGGCGGCCTGGCGCACATGCGGGATGCCGCGAATCGAGGCGGCGAGAATCTGCGTCTCGAAGCCGTAATTGTCGTAGATGGTGCGGATCTCGTGGATCAGCTCCATGCCGTCCTGGCCGGCATCGTCGAGCCGGCCGATGAAGGGCGAGATGAAGGTCGCACCCGCCTTCGCCGCCATCATCGCCTGCACCGGCGAGAAGCACAGCGTGACGTTGACCATGATGTCCTCGGCGCGCAACGCGCGGCAGGCGGCGAGCCCGTCCCAGGTCAGCGGCACCTTGATGGTGATGTTCTTGGCGATCTTCCCGAACACCCTTGCTTCGGCGAGCATGCCCTTGGTGTCGATCGCCAGCACTTCGGCGCTGACCGGCCCCTTCACCGTGGCGCAGATCTCTTTCAGCGACTCGACATAGTCCATGCCGGTCTTGGCGGCGAGCGAGGGATTGGTGGTGACGCCATCGACCAGGCCGGTTTCGGCCCATTTGGCGATTTCCTTGGGATCGGCGGTATCGAGGAAGAGTTTCATGGTCTCACTTTGGAGTTGACCCGGCAGAATCAGCATAACAAGTGTACCGCATGAAACTAGCGGCGTTGAGACCTGCCGGAGATTTGTTGCTGCAGCCTGCGCCCCGCGCCGGTGTCTTGCTGCCTTTGCCGCTGTCCGGCGCGTATGATTACAAGCTGCCTGAAGGTACAAACGCGGCCCGCGGGCTTCTGGTTGCGGCGCCCTTGGGGCCGCGGGCGCAATTGGGCGTGGTGTGGGGCGCGGCAGATGGCAGCGTCGGCGACAACCGCCTGAAAGAGGCGGTGCCGCTGGACGGCCATCCCGCGATCCCGCGCAAATTGTGCGATTTCGTCGACTGGGTGGCGCAGTACACGCTGTCGCCGCCCGGCGTGATCCTGGCGATGGTGCTGCGCTCCGGCCGCGCCTTTGCGCCGCAAGCGATGCGCGTCGCCTATGTGCGCGGCAGCCACACGCCGCAGCGCAGCACGCCGGCGCGGGCGCGCGTCCTGGCGGTCGCCGAGGACGGCCTGGCGCGCAGCGTACCGGCCTTGGCGCAGGAAGCCGATGCCAGCGCCGCCGTGGTGCGCGGTCTGATCGCGACGGACGCGCTGGTCGAGACATTGTTGCCGGAGTTCACGACATTTCCGCGCCCCGATCCGGCGCTGGCGGCGGCGGACCTCAATCCGGCGCAGCGTGCGGCGGCGGATGCGCTGAAGGCGGATGTGGCGCGCGGCGCCTTCGCCGCCAGCCTGCTCGACGGCGTGACCGGATCGGGTAAAACGGAAGTCTATTTCGAGGCGGTGGCCGAGGCGCTGCAACGCGGCAGGCAGGTGCTGATCCTGCTGCCGGAGATCGCGCTGACGGTGCAGTTCCTGGAGCGTTTCGCCGAGCGCTTCGGCTGCCGTCCGGCGGAATGGCATTCGGACCTGTCGCAGAAGGAGCGCACCCGCACCTATCGCGCGGTGATGACCGGCGAGGCGCGGGTGGTGGTCGGGGCGCGCTCGTCGCTGTTCCTGCCCTTTGCGACGCTCGGCCTCATCGTCGTCGACGAGGAGCACGAGCAGGCCTACAAGCAGGAAGACGGTGTGATCTATCACGCGCGCGACATGGCGGTGGTGCGGGCGCGGACCGAAGGCTGCCCCATCGTGCTGGCCAGTGCGACGCCGTCGCTGGAGAGCTATGTCAACGCGCTGAGCGGGCGCTATGCGCATCTGAAGCTGCCGCGCCGGCACGGTGCCGCGGCGATGCCGCAGATGCGGCTGGTCGATCTGCGGCACGAGACGGTGGAAGCGGGAAGCTGGCTGTCGCAGCCGCTGCGCATGGCGGTCGGCGCGACGCTGGAAGCCGGCGAGCAGGCAATGCTGTTCCTCAACCGCCGCGGCTACGCGCCGCTGACCCTGTGCCGGGCCTGCGGCCACAAGATGACCTGCCGCGCCTGCTCGTCCTGGCTGGTGGAGCATCGCTACCGCAAGCGGCTGATGTGCCATCAATGCGGCTACGAGACCGCCGTGCCGCCCAAATGCCCGGACTGCGGCGCGGAAGGGGCGCTGATCGCCTGCGGCCCCGGGGTGGAGCGCGTGGCGGAGGAGTTCGCGGCGGTGTTCCCGCAGGCCCGGGTCGCCATCGCCTCCTCCGACACGATGCACGGCCCGGCCGAGACCCAGGCCGCGATCCGCGCCATGGCCAAGCGCGAGATCGACGTGCTGATCGGCACCCAGATCATCGCCAAGGGCCATCATTTCCCGCAGCTTACTTTGGTCGGCGTGATCGATGCCGATCTCGGTGGCGCCGAAGGCGACCCGCGGGCACGCGAGCGGACGTTCCAGCTGTTGCAGCAGGTGGCGGGACGCGCCGGGCGGGCGGAGAAGCCGGGCCTGGTGCTGCTGCAGACGCGCAATCCCGCCGACATGGTGATGGCGGCGCTGGCCTCGGGCGACCGCGACGCGTTCTACGAGCAGGAGCGCGGCTTCCGCGAACGCGCCGGCGCCCCGCCCTATGGCCGGCTGGCGGCCCTGATCCTCTCCGGCCATGACGGCGAAGCGGTGCTCGAAGCGGGCCGCGTGCTCGCCAAAGCCGCGCCGCCGGCGAAGGGCGTCAAGGTCTGGGGCCCGACCCCGGCGTTCTACCATCTGCTCCGCGGCCAGGTCCGCGAGCGCCTGCTGGTGCAGGCCGAACGCGGCATCGACGTGCAGGCCTATCTGCGCGCCTGGCTCGCCGGCGCGAAGCTGTCGAACAAGGTGCGCGTGGCGGTGGACGTCGACCCGGTGAGTTTTTTCTGATCACAACGCGGCGATGTCGGTCTGCGCGAAATCGTTTCCGACGAACAGAAGCGGTGCATTCATCACCTTCGCAACGGCGTAAGAGAAGCAATCGCACAGGTTCAGCCTCGCCGGATGACGGCCCTTGCCGAACCTGAGAAAGGCATCTTGCGCCGCGGCAACGATTTCCGCGTCGATGGGCACAAGCGACATGCTCATAGACGAGATGTATCGATCGAGAACGGCTTTCGGATCCTTGTGCAGGCGAGACAGAACCATCGTGGCTTCGACCATCGCGGTGGCGGGCATAAATCGTGGCGTGCGCGACACTATTCGGGCAAAAAGCGATGCATGATTCGGCTCGCGCAGATCAATGGCTATGATGGCCGAGGTGTCTACGATGATCACTTCGGCAAGCCGTTTTCATCATAGAACTCGTCGTCGAAATCCCTCATGAATTCCTCGAAGCTGCGCGTATCGCCCCGTTCGCGGCGATACGCTGCGGCTTCGTCCTGAAGCGGCTTTATTTGCGCGAAAAATTCCTCGACGGTCTTGGCCGGTGCATTGCGCGCAGCGTCCTCTTCGACACGGGCCAGCTTTTCGCGCACGGCATTGGCCACTGCGTCCGTCAAGCTTTCGCCCGTGCGCATGGCAAGCTTGCGGATCGCAGATTCGACCTCGGGATTCTTGATGTTCAGGCCCATGTCTACCTCGCAAGGTAGAATTCTACCATAGAAGGTAGAAACGGCAAGCTATTGAAACTCCCGCACATCCGCCAGATGCCCCGCGATCGCCGCCGCCGCGGCCATTGCAGGCGAGACGAGGTGGGTGCGGCCGCCGCGGCCCTGGCGGCCTTCGAAATTGCGGTTGGAGGTCGAGGCGCAGCGCTCGCCGGGCTCCAGCTTGTCGGCGTTCATGGCGAGGCACATCGAGCAGCCCGGGTCGCGCCATTCGAAGCCGGCTTCGAGGAATATTTCGTCGAGGCCTTCCTCTTCGGCCTGCATCTTCACCAGGCCGGAGCCGGGCACGACCATCGCGTTCACATGATCGGCGACATGGCGGCCCTTGGCGATGGCGGCGGCGGCGCGCAAATCCTCGATCCGGCCATTGGTGCAGGAGCCGATGAAGACGCGGTCGACCTTCACGTCGGTCAGCGCCACGCCGGGCGTCAGCCCCATATAGTGCAGCGCGCGTTCGACGCTGGCGCGATGCTGCGCATCGGCGATGGCGGCGGGATCGGGCACGGCGGCGGTGACGGGCAGCGCCTGCTCCGGCGAGGTGCCCCAGGTGACCATCGGCACGATGTCGGCGGCGTTCAAATCGATCTGCGCATCGAACACCGCGTCGGGATCGGATTTCAGCGTCTTCCAGTACATCACGGCGTGCTCGAACTGCGCCGCCTTGGGGGCGCGCGGCCGGCCCGCGACATAGGCGAAGGTCTTCTCGTCCGGCGCGATCAGGCCGGCGCGGGCGCCCGCCTCGATGGTCATGTTGCACAGGGTCATGCGCCCCTCCATCGACAGCGCGGAGATCGCATCGCCGGCATATTCGATGACATAGCCGGTGCCGCCGGCGGTGCCGATGCGTGCGATGATGGCGAGCGCGATGTCCTTGGCGGTGACGCCGATGGGCAGCGTGCCGTTCACGCTGACGCGCATGTTCTGCGACTTGGGCATCAGCAGGGTCTGCGTCGCCAGCACGTGCTCGACGTCCGAAGTGCCGATGCCGAAGGCAAGCGCGCCGAACGCGCCATGGGTCGAGGTGTGGCTGTCGCCGCAGACCACCGTGGTGCCCGGCAGGGTGAAGCCCTGCTCCGGCCCCACGATATGCACGATGCCCTGGCGAATGTCGGACAGCGGATAATAGTCGATGCCGAATTCCTTGGTGTTCGCCTCCAGCGTGGCGACCTGGAGTTGCGATTCCGGATCGGTGTTGCCCATGGAGCGGCTGGTGGTCGGCACGTTGTGGTCGGGCACCGCCAGCGTCAGGTCGGGGCGGCGCACCTTGCGGTGCGTCAGGCGCAGGCCTTCGAAGGCCTGCGGACTCGTCACCTCATGCACGAGATGGCGGTCCACATACATCACGGAGGATTCGCCCGGCGCTTCGTGCACCAGATGGGCGTCCCAGATCTTGTCGTAGAGGGTCTTGCCGGTCATCGCGGACTAACAGCATTTTGCGACCGTGCTCGCAAGACCCTTTCGATTTCACGCGGCCGCACATGCGGTTTGTTGCGTCAGGCGCGGCGATGGACCAGCCACAAAAGCAGCATCGGCACGCTTGGCGCGAGCGTCAGCAGGATCGACACGATCATGCCGAGCCGGAAGACGCGGGGACGCTGCGCCGCGGTCCTGGACGTGTCGCCGGCGCTCCAGAGCAATTCGGTGAGCCAGCCCAGCGTATAGAAGATGTTCGCCGCAACGGCATAGGCCGCGCCGAGCAAGAACAGCAGGGAGGGCTCAACCACGTCCTCGCCCGGCGGGACCATCGAGTCACCGAGGCCCAGCACGACCAGAACGGTCACGGCGCCAGCCACCAGCAGCGCGGCGTTGAAGGCGATCCGCCGGATTTCCCACCAGGCGATGGCATCCCAGGGCCGCCGCATCGTCGTTCACCCCCGCGCGAAGTAGAGCACCAGCAGGATGATGACGATGGCGACCGCCTGGGCCGCGATGCGGTAGCGCATCAGGCGGTTGGACCAGGTGGCGGAGACCTCGCCGCCCTTGAACAGGGTGTAGAGGCCCGCGACCAGGATCGAGGCGACCACGGCGATGGCGATACCGACGGCGAGCTTGCCGCTCATGCGGTCTGCGCCGGCGGCGCGGCGCTGGGCGTCACCGCCGGTCCCGGCACCCAACCGGCGGCCTTCTGCGCCAGGTCGCGGAACTTGGTGGAGATCTGGTCCAGCCTTGCGGTCCATTCGGGATTGGGCGTCTGGCCTTCGATCTCCCGGAAATAGACCTGCATCAGGGCGGCGATGGCGATCGGCTCCATAACCGCCTTCTTGACCGCGATGGCGAACACGATGGCCAGCGCGAAGGCCCAGACACCGGAACCGGTGTGGAAGATCGCGACCAGCGCGCCGATCGGCGCCACCAGCACGAGGAAGAGCAGCACGGTCAGGCCCCACATCATCACCGACAGCCAGGCAGCGTTCTTGAGGAAGTGCATGTAGTTCTGCGCGAACAGGATCAGCCCGTCGCGCGACGTGGCCCAGGGATTGCGCGTCTGGGTGCGGATCAGATGGGCCAGGATGATCTCGTCGACATAGGTCAGCGACATGCGGATGAACGCCTCGGCGATGCGGATGAGCTGCTGCAGCGCCGGAACCGGCAGGATCGAGGTGAAGAAATTGATGGTGCCGAACAGCGCGCGCAGCACGCCCTTGATGAGCTGGTCGACGCCGAACAGCACCGACGATTCGGTGAAATGCGTCTTCACGAAATTCGCGCCATAGCCGATCTGGCCCTGGCCGGCGGGGACCGGCTTGTTGTCGTAGACTTCCACCAGCACCGCGATATGCGCCGCCTTCACCAGGTAGAGGACGTATTCGCGGGCGAAATAGAGCACGCCGGACACCAGCGCGAAGCCGATGAGGCCGCCCCAGAACGCGCCGCCGGCATGGGCGTCGGGACTGCTGCCCAGATGGCCGAAACCCCAGCCGAGCACACCGCCGACACCAACGGTCAGAACATAGGCCAGCGCGATGCCGAGATAGACGATCAGGCGCAGCACGACGAAAGGCAGTGTCTTTAGGGTCATCGCCAGCGCGCGGCCGAAGCTGAAATCCCACATGGCCCTTGGCCCCCTGGACGACGCCTTTTTATCGGACGGGCTGCTGACACGCGCAAGTCTTGCCTGGTGGTACAATGGCCGCGACAGCGACCAGGAGACCAGACGATGTCCGTTGTTCCCTATCTCACCATTGGCGCCGGCCGCGGCGCGGAAGCCGCCGCGTTTTACACAAAGTTGTTCGATGCGCGGGAAGCGATGCGCATGCCGGCCGAGGACAAGAAACGGCTGATGCATTGCGAGCTGAATTTCGCCGGCGGCACGCTCTATCTGAACGACGAGTTCCGCGAGCGAGCGCAGAGCGTGCCGGCGATGGCGTCGGTCTATGTCGGACTGGACAAGCCGGGCGACGTCGACGCGCTGGCCGCCCGGGCGAAGGCGATGGGCGCCAGCGTGACCCAGGAGCCGCAGGACATGTTCTGGGGTGACCGCTTCGCGATGTTCACCGACCCGTTCGGCCATGCCTGGCAGATCGGCGCGCCAAAGGGCTGAACCGCGCTGTTCGCGCGGAGGCGCGGCGGACGCGGAGTCACCGATCATCGGCGGCTTCACGTTCGCCGCGGCGCGGTAGGCTGATACGTTGATAAATTCAATATCGCATATAATCAATGGCTTAGAACGCATTCGGCAATATAATTGTTCCACCGAAATTTGATACCCCCTCTCCCCTTGTCGCCTAAGAGTGCTTCCAGAGGACCATGCACCGCCACCCCTGCCAGGTGCGAACGTTACGGGAACATTTCAAGGGTCAGGCGAGCTGGTCGATCTTTTCGTCGCTGAAATTGCCCGGCACGATGGTGACCGGGATGGCCTGGACGCCGCTGGTGAAGAGCGAGACCAGCGGCCCAGGCCCTTCCTTCGCCAGGCCGGCGGCAAGGACCAGGATCGAGATATCCTTGTCGGACTTGATGAGTTCCAGCAGCGCCTCGGTCGGGCGGCCCTCGGCGATGACCAGTTCGGGAATGATGCCGGCGAGCTCGTTGACGGTCTTGGCCGCGGCATAGATCAGGCTCTCGGCCTCCTGGTGCGCCTCGTCCTTCATGATCTCTTCCACGCCGCGCCATTGCTGGAAATCGGCCGGCTGGGCGACGCAGAGCAGCGTGACCCGGCCGCCCGTGTGCTGGGCGCGGCGCGCGGCGAAACGGACCGCGACCTTGGCTTCCGGGGTCTTGTCCACCACGACCAGGAATTTGCGCGGACGTTCGAGGAAGGGCTCGCTCATGGCCGGCGATGCTGACACCATGGCGGTCGCAGCAGCAAGGGCGCCGACATGACCATCGAAAACGAAGACCAGCTCGAAAAGCTGAAGGCCGCCGGCCGCGTCGTGGCCGCGACCATGAAGGCGATGGCGGCGGCGATGGAGCCGGGGATGACGACGCGCGAGCTGGACGCGCTGGGGCGGGCGCTGCTGGAGAAGGAAGGCGCGCGGCCGGCGCCGGAATCGACCTATCGCTTTCCGGGCGCGACCTGCATCTCGGTGTCACCCGCCATCGCGCACGGCATTCCGGGCGAGCAGGTGCTGAAGGCCGGCGACCTCGTTAACATCGACGTGTCGGCGGACATCGACGGCACCTATGCCGACACCGGCGGCAGTTTCGCGATCCCGCCGGTGCGCGACAAGGTCGAGCGGCTGTGCCGCGACGGCAAGCGCGCGCTGTGGGGCGGCATCAAGGCGGTGAAAAGTGGCGAGCGGCTGAACGCGGTCGGCCGCGCGATCCAGAGCTTCGCCGACAAGAACCGCTACACGCTGATCCGCAACCTGGCGAGCCACGGCGTCGGCGCCGCGCTGCACGAGGAGCCCGGCCATATCCCGACCTGGTACGAGCCGGGCGACCGGCGCCGCATCACCGACGGGCTGGTCTTCACCATCGAGCCGTTTCTTTCGACCGGATCGAGCTGGGCGACCGACAGCGGCGACGGTTGGACCCTCAACGCCGATCATCCCACCGTGCAGTATGAGCACACGCTGGTCGCGACCAGGCGCGGCGCGGTGGTGGTGACGATGGCGTGAGCGTTACGACGCTTTCTTTTCCAGCCGCTCCGCAAGCCAGAGCTTGATCAGCGACTGGCGCGTGACGCCGACCCGGCGGGCTTCCCGGTCGAGCGAGCGCACCATCCAGTCGGGAAAGTCGACGTTCACGCGCTTGGCTTCGAGGCCGGGACGGCGGCCGTTCTTCACATCGAAGAGATGCAAGATATCTTCCTTACCCTCATCGAAGATGCGGTCGAATTCGCTAGCCTTCATAACAAGCTACCTCCAACTCCCGTGCGCGCCGGACCGATATGAGCCTTATCCGAGCATCTCGGTATGCGATCACTGCCGTCCAGCACTTGTCGCCGATCCTACCGATGACGAGATTGCGCGGCTCGCCATTGAACTGTCCTGCAAGCTCGAACCGGTTGTCGTCCTTCCAAAGCACCTGCGCCTCTTCGAAATCGATGCCGTGCTTCTGCCGGTTGATAGCGCTCTTTGCGGGATCGAATTCGAATTCCACAGATCACATCGGTAATGATATAAATATTATACCATTTCTGTAATGCAATGCAATGCAGTGGAGACTGCGATCACCGTTTGATCGCCTTCAATTTGTACAACATCTCCAGCGCCTCCTTCGGCGTCAGCGAATCCGGTTCGATGGCGCGCAGGGCTTCCTCGAAGCCGCTCGGCTTCGCCGGTGGCGGCGTGTTGGCGGCAAACAGCGGCAGGTCGTCGATGCGGGCCAGCGGCTTGTGGCCTTCGCGGCCTTCTTCGAGGGCGCGCAGCACCTCCTCGGCGCGGCCGACCACGGCGGCGGGCAGGCCGGCGAGCTTGGCGACGTGGATGCCGTAGGAACGGTCGGCGGCGCCGGGCGCGACTTCGTGCAGGAAGACGATGCTGTCGTTCCATTCGCGCACCCGCATGGTCACGCAGGCGAGCGAGGCGAGCCGCTCCGCCAGCGCCGTCATCTCGTGATAGTGCGTGGCGAACAGCGCCCGGCTGCGGTTCTTCTCGTGCAGGTGCTCGGCGGTGGCCCAGGCGATGGCGAGGCCGTCGAAGGTGGCGGTGCCGCGGCCGATCTCGTCCAGGATCACGAGGCTGCGCTCGGTCGCCTGGTTGAGGATCGCGGCGGTCTCCACCATCTCGACCATGAAGGTGGAGCGGCCGGCGGCGAGATCGTCGCCGGCGCCGACGCGGCTGAACAGCCGGTCGACGATGCCGATATGGGCGCTGTCGGCGGGCACGAAGGCGCCGGCCTGCGCCAGGATCGCGATCAGCGCGTTCTGGCGCAGGAAGGTGGACTTGCCCGCCATGTTCGGGCCGGTCACCAGCCACAGCCGGCCGATCCCGTCCGGCGACAGATCGCAGTCATTGGGCACGAAAGGATGGGCGTGATCGCCGGCCAGCGCCGCCTCGACCACCGGATGGCGCCCGCGCACGACGCAGAAGGCGGCGCCCGAATCGATCCGCGGCCTGGTGTGCCGAGCCGCGACCGCAAGCTCGCCCAACGCCGTGCCGACGTCGATCACGGCCAGCGCGGCGGCGAGGCGGCCGAGCGCGCCGGCACTTTCGACCGCCAGGGCGCACATCTGGTCGAACAGGTCTTTTTCCAGCGCCAGCGCCTGGTCGGCGGCCTGGCTGATGCGGGTGGCGAGCGTCGCCAGCTCGTCCGTCGTGAAGCGCACGGCGCTGCCGATGGTCTGACGGTGACGGAAGACGCTCCGATTGTCGCCGCTCTGCAGCTTGTCGGCATGCTGCGGCGTCACTTCGATGAAATAGCCCAGCACGCCATTGTGCTTGATGCGCAGCTGCGGCACGGCGGAGGCGGTGCGGTAGCGCGCCTCCAGCGAAGCGACGACGCGGCGCGATTCGTCGCGCAGCTTGCGCACCTCGTCCAGCGGCGGGTGAACGCCCGCAGCGATAAAGCCGCCGTCGCGGGCAAAGAAAGGCGGCTCGGCGACCAGCAGCACCTGGAGGCGGTCGGCGAGATAGGAGATTTCGGCGATGCCGTCGACCAGGTCGCGGCAGGCCGCGCGGAGCTCGCCAGGCGCAGGTTCGAGCGGATCGTCGAGCCTCAGCTTGCCCCGCAATGCGCGGGCGCAGTCGATGCCGTCGCGCAGCGCCGCGAGATCGCGCGGGCCGCCGCGGCCGACGCCGAGACGGGCGAGCGCACGCGCGATGTCCGGCGCCCGCTTGAGGTCGTCGCGCAAGGTGCGGCGCAACTCCGAATCGCCGGCGAACAGCGCAACGGCGTCATGGCGCGCCGCGATCGCCGTCACGTCGGTCAGCGGCGCGGTCAGGCGGTTGCACAGCTCGCGCGCGCCGGCGGCGGTGACGGTGCGGTCGATCACCGACAGGAGACTGCCGCGCCGTTCGCCCGCCAGCGTCTGCGTCAGCTCGAGATTGCGGCGGGTCGACGCGTCGATGCCCATGAAGGCGCGCGGGCTTTCGCGCGCCGGCGTGCGCAACGCGGGGATGTTGCCTTTCTGGGTCAGCGCCAGATAGGCGATCAGCGCGCCGGCGGCGGACCGCTCGGCCCGGCTGAAGGCGCCGAAGCCATCGAGGCTCTGCACCTTGTAGTGGTCCTTCAGCGCCCGTTCGCCCGCGCCGGAGTCGAACTTGACCGAGGGGAGCGGCGACAGCGCAGGCCCGAGCGCCTTCAAGACGGGGCCGAGCGCTTCGTCGGCCAGCAGCGCATCCGGCACCAGCAGCTCGCGCGGCGCGATGCGGGCCAGTTCGGTGGCGACCTCCGCCGCCTCGACCGGTGCGACGGAGAACGCGCCGGTGGAGATGTCGCAGGCCGCGACGGCGAAAGCGCCGCCGGCGCGGCCGAGCGCGGCAAGGGTGTTGGAGGCGCGCGCTTCCAGCAGCGCATCCTCCGTCAGCGTGCCGGGCGTGACGAGACGGATGACCTCGCGCCGCACCACGGATTTGGCGCCGCGCTTCTTGGCTTCGGCCGGGTCTTCCATCTGCTCGCAGACCGCGACCCGGAAACCCTTGCGGATCAGCTTTTCGAGATAGGCATCGGCGGCATGGACCGGGACGCCGCACATCGCGATGTCGGCGCCCAGGTGCTTGCCGCGCTTGGTCAGCGCGATGTCGAGGGCGGCGGCGGCGCGCACCGCGTCGTCGAAGAACAGCTCGTAGAAATCGCCCATGCGGTAAAAGAGGAGATAGTCCGCATGCGCGGCCTTGGTCTCCAGATATTGCGCCATCATCGGCGTCGACGGCGCGGCGTCGATTGGTGTCGGGGTATCCATGCGCGGCAAAGTTAGCAGAGGCCGCTGCGGCTAAGACAGCCGGCGCGTGTATCGCGCTGCAACAATGTCGTGGATCGACTCAATTAATTGCGCGGCCGGCGGCGGCGGAAGAAAAGTTCGCCGCAGGTGAACATCGCTCTTCGGTCGTCGCGGCACTTTAACATGCCGGCCCTGCGCGCGGCCCGAAGGCATTGAAAAGCAAGGCGGCAAAAGGGGATATTCCGCGGATCACTTATTCGGTCGACCCATGTCCCAGCCCAGACGCCCTTCCTTCACGCGCGACGAAGCGCTCGCCTTCCATTCCCATCCCAAGCCCGGAAAGCTCGAGATCGTGCCGACCAAGCCGATGGCGACGGCGCGCGACCTGTCGCTCGCCTATTCGCCGGGCGTGGCCGTGCCGGTGCTGGCGATCGCAGAGAATCCCGATCTCGCCTACGAGTACACGTCGAAGGGCAATCTGGTGGCGGTGATTTCCAACGGCACCGCGATCCTGGGGCTGGGCGACCTCGGCGCGCTGGCGTCCAAGCCGGTGATGGAGGGCAAGGCGGTGCTGTTCAAGCGCTTCGCCGACGTGGATTCCATCGACCTGGAAGTCGACACCAGCGACATCGACGCCTTCATCGGCGCGGTGCGCTATCTGGGGCCGAGCTTCGGCGGCATCAACCTGGAGGACATCAAGGCGCCGGACTGCTTCGTAATCGAGGAGAAGCTGCGCGAGCTGATGGACATCCCGGTGTTCCACGACGACCAGCACGGCACCGCGATCATCTCCACCGCCGGCATCATCAACGCGCTGCACCTGACCGGGCGCACGCTGGCCGACACCAGGGTGGTGGTGAACGGCGCCGGCGCGGCCGGTATCGCCTGCCTGGAGCTGCTGAAAGCGATGGGGCTGCCCAGCGCCAACGCGATCCTGTGCGACACCAAGGGTGTGATCTGGCGCGGCCGCACCAACGGCATGAACCAGTGGAAGAGCGCCCATGCGGTCGACACCGACAAGCGCACGCTGGAAGATGCGGTCAAGGGCAGCGACGTGTTCCTAGGGTTGTCGGTCAAGGGCGCGATGACGCAGGAGATGGTGATGTCGATGCGCAAGGCGCCGATCATCTTCGCCATGGCCAATCCCGATCCGGAGATCACGCCGGAAGACGTGAAGGCGGTGCGCTCCGACGCCATCGTCGCCACCGGTCGCAGCGACTATCCCAACCAGGTCAACAATGTGCTGGGCTTTCCCTATATCTTCCGCGGTGCGCTGGATGTGCGGGCGAAGACCATCAACGAGGCGATGAAGATCGCCGCCGCCAACGCGCTGGCCGAGCTGGCGCGCGAGGACGTGCCGGACGAGGTCGCCGCCGCCTATCGCGGGGCGCGGCCCGAATACGGGCCGGAGTACATCATCCCGGTGCCGTTCGATCCGCGCCTGATCAGCCGCGTCTCGCGCGCCGTGGCGGAAGCGGCGATGAAGAGCGGCGTGGCGCGGCGCGAGATCAAGGACCTCGACGCCTACTCCTTCCAGCTTTCGGCGCGGCTCGATCCCTCGGCGGCGCTGTTCCAGCGCATCACCGCCAGCGTGCGGGCCAATCCCAAGCGTGTCGTGTTCGCGGAGGGCGAGGAGGAATCGGTCATCCGCGCCGCGGCGGCGTTCCAGAATTCGGGCCTCGGCAAGGCGATCCTGGTCGGGCGCGAGGAGATCGTGCGCGCCGGGGTGCGCCGCGCCGGGGTGGAGGAGCACAGCCTGGAAATCCGGGTGCCGCATTCGGCGCAGGAAGCACAGTCCTATATCGAATATCTCTACAAGCGGCTGCAGCGGCGCGGCACGCTGCACCGCGACGCGGTGCGGATGGTGACCAACGACCGCAACGTCTATGCCGCCTGCATGCTGATGAAGGGCGACGCCGACGCGATGGTGACCGGCGTGACGCGCAACTATGCCGCGGCGCTCAACGATGTGCGCCTGGTGCTCGATCCGCCCAAGGGCGAGCGGCCGATCGGCGTGATGGTGATCTTCTCGCGCGGACGCATCGTGTTCGTGGCCGATACCTCGGTGCACGAGATGCCGACCTCGGAGGAACTGGCCGACATCGCGGTGCAGGCGGCCGGCGTGGCGCGGCGCTTCGGCTTCACGCCGCGGGTGGCGATGCTGGCATCCTCGACCTTCGGCTTTCCGCGCAGCGAGCGGTCCGAGCGCATCGTCGAGGCGGTGCACATCCTGGACGATCGCCGCGTCGACTTCGAGTATGACGGCGAGATCGCGGTCGACGTGGCGCTGGACCGCGAGAAGATGCTGCTCTATCCGTTCTGCCGCCTGACCGACACGGCGAACGTGCTGATCATGCCGGCGATCCATTCGGCGGCGATCTCGACCAAGCTGCTGTCGCAGCTCGGCGGCGTCTCGATGATGGGCCCGCTGCTGATCGGCCTGGAGAAATCGGTGCAGATCGCCCCGCTCGGCGCCAAGATGAGCGAGATCTACAACGCCGCGGTGATCGCCGCGCTGTAGCTAGGGACCGCGCGAAAACTCACTCGCGCATCGCCTTCCCCGACGCGTCTTAATAAGTCCATTGACGATCCGCGGTGAAACTACATGCCGGATGGCTCCAAGATAGTTGAGTTCAAGATGCTTGGTCTGCCTTTGTCACGGGTAGAGCGGATATTTCTTGGCCTGACAGTTTTCCTCGTTGTGTCAACGCTCTCAGAAAGACTACAGTTACTTGGCGGCGCAATATTGCGACCGGCAAGTGTTGAAGGGGATAGAAATGAACATCGAAACTGAGGAGGCGCGGCAAGACTCTGAAGCCAGGCTGGCTTGGAACACCCCCGGGCTCCGCAAGCTTGATGCGGCTGAAGCGGAGATCGGTATAAACCCAAGTACCGATGGGAACCTATTTTCCTGAGCCTTTACGTACCGTGGAATCTTGGGATTTCCCAAGAGGATGCAAATTAAGTTTCGAGGCTGCTTTTGGAAGCAGTCATGGGTGTTTTGAATCGTTTGCGGCTGAGCGACGCGCAGCGGGATCGGATGTCCGCGCTGGTTATCGGGCCTCCGACCAGGGCGGTTCGTCGGGGCGCGACAACTTCGGTATGCGGCAGAAGACCTTCTCGCGCAGATGCGCGGGGATGGTGACCTGGCCTTTGCTGGTGACGCGCATGGCGATTTCCTCTTCTTACTGGGGAAAGTAATACTTTCCGGTGTCCCGAAAATCTCCGGCATGGCCGAGGCTGGCGCTGGCCGGTAGGATGAGCGGCCACTTCACCGCCGGGTCCCGCATGGCCGTCAGCACGTTCCTCGACACCATCTGGGAAGACGACATCCTTCCCACCCTCACCGACTACATCCGCATCCCCAACAAATCGCCGCATTTCGACCCCGAATGGGAGAAGCACGGCCATATGGAGCGGGCGGTGGCGCTGTTCGAGGCGTGGGCGCGCAAAAAGATCGGGCCGATCGCCGGCGCGACGCTGGAGGTGGTGCGGCTGCCGGGGCGCACGCCGCTGATCTTCATCGAGATCCCGGGCGCGGCCAGGGGAATGGTGCTGCTCTACGGCCATCTCGACAAGCAGCCGGAGATGAAGGGCTGGGCGGACGGCACGGGGCCGTGGACGCCGGTGCGCAAGGACGACAAGCTCTATGGCCGCGGCGGCGCCGATGACGGCTATGCGATGTTCGCCTCGCTGGCGGCGATCCTCAGCGTTCGCGACGAGAAGAAGCCGCATGCGCGCTGCGTGATCTGCATCGAGGCGTGCGAGGAATCCGGCTCCTACGACCTGCCGCACTATATCGATCACCTGGCCGAGCGCATCGGCACGCCCGACCTCGTCGTGTGCCTCGACAGCGGCTGCGGCAATTACGATCAGCTCTGGCTCACGACCTCGCTGCGCGGCGTCGCGATGGGCAACCTCACCGTCCGCGTGCTGACCGAGGGCGTGCATTCGGGCGACGCCTCCGGCATCGTGCCGTCCTCGTTCCGCATCCTGCGCGGGCTGGTCTCGCGCATCGAGGACGAGGCGACCGGTCAGATGAAGCTCGATGAATTGTATGTGCAGGTGCCGCCGGACCGGCTGGCGCAGGCGCGGGCGTCGGCCGACATCCTGGGCGAAGAGATTTACACCAAGATGCCGCTGGCAGGCGGCACCAGGCCGATGGCAAGCGACCTGACCGAGCTGATCCTGAACCGGACCTGGCGGCCGCAGCTCGCGGTGACCGCGATCGACGGCTATCCGCTGCCGGAGAACGGCGGCAATGTGCTGCTGCCCTATTCGACCGCCAAGCTGTCGGTGCGCCTGCCGCCGACCTGCGACGCGGTCCGGGCGACGCTGGCGATCAAGGCGAAGCTGGAAGCGGACGCGCCCTATGGCGCCGAGGTCGAATTCGATGCCGAGAACGGGCAGACCGGCTGGAACGCGCCGACCCTGGCGCCGTGGCTGGAGGCTTCATTGAAGCGGGCGAGCGCGGCGGCGTTCGGCAAGCCGGTGGCATTCATGGGCGAAGGCGGCTCGATCCCGTTCATGGCGATGCTGGGCGAGAAATTCCCCGAGACCCAGTTCGTCGTGACCGGCGTGCTGGGCCCCCACTCCAACGCCCACGGCCCCAACGAATTCCTCCACATCCCGACCGCGAAAAAGGTGAGCGCCTGCATCGCGACGGTGCTGGAGGATCATGCGGGCGGTAGGACACTTCTATCTCCCCCGTGACAACGGGGGAGTGCCGCGCGAAGCGCGGCGAGGGGGATAGTGGCGTCAAGACACACCCCTCCGCCGGGCTGCGCCCGGCACCTCCCCGTTTCACGGGGAGGATTGCCCCGCGCTCATCACGATCACACTGACCGCCGCGGCGAAGAACGCCACGTGCACGGCGAGGCTGGTCCAATCCACGCGGACGATGCGGGCCTCGGTGACTTCGGCGTGCTTCTGCCAGGTCGCCATCGCCACCACATGCGCCAGAGTGGCGATCACCAGCAGGTAGGCGACGGCATAGATCTTGTCCATCAGGACCAGGGCGCCGACCTCCGGCAGGTCGTCGGAATAGCTCTTCTGCAGGAACACCAGCGTCAGCAGCGCGGTGGCGGTGAGCGCGGTGCGCACGTCGACCAGGTCGGGCTTGATCAGGAAGGCCAGCCAGTTGGCGCTGAGCACGATCAGCAGCGGCAGGAACAGTTTCCATACGAAGAAGCTGGCGCGGCGCGCGATCACGATGCCGAAGCGCAGGCCCGCGTGCCGGCTGCTGCCCGCCAGCTCCGGCGCGCCGAAATGCGAGGCGTAGTCCTGCATCGTCGCCTCGGCATGCCAGCCGAGGGTTCGCCAACCCGGCACCTGCAGGTTGCTGCCGAAGCCGGACTCCTTCAGGTCGGGGACATAGGCGATGCGGTGGCTGGCATTGACCTCGTCCTCCAAGGCAAGGTCGAGCGTCTGGCGGTCGAACGGGAAGTCGATCAGGCTGAAGGGCTGGAAGAAGCGGCCATGTATCTGCAGGAGCTGGTAGCGGCTGCCGTCCTTCAGCGTGGCGGGGGTCTCCAGCAGCTTGTGCTGGACGAAGTTTTGCCGTTCGGTGGCATTGGTGAATTCGAGGCCGACAGTCGGGTCGATCGGGCCCTTCCACTTGAACCAGACATAGGCGACGACGTCATAGGTGCTGGCGGCGACGTTGAGGTCGTCGACCACCGTGGGGTAGACGCCGACGGTCACGACTTCGGCACCCGCAGCCGGGGTGCCGGCCGGGACCAGGGCGGCGGTGGGCGACACCGGATGCAGCGGCGGCGCGGCGCCGGCCGGGGTCAGCAGGGCCAGCATTGCGGCCATCGCCAAGGCCGGCCATTTCACGCTCCACGACATGGAAAAACCCCGTTCGTCCCGCCCCGCCTGTTATGCCGAAAAGCCCAAGGATTTGAAGCCCTTTGAGGGTTCCCTCGGCGGGGTGAACTGGCTATAGGCTGGTGGCGAATCAGCGTCCAGCGGTCTTGCCGTGCCGGAATGCCGTCCCTATATAGCCCCTGACGCGCTAACGGCCTTTTCCAGGGCTTTTGGCGCGATTTCCAGTTCAGGGGACGGCCCGGAGGGCGCTTCTTTGAAGGCCAGGAACCCGTCCGCCAAAAGGTAAGGAAAAGCAAATGGCAAAAGTTATCGGAATCGATCTCGGCACCACCAATTCGTGCGTCGCGGTCATGGAGGGCTCGGCCCCCAAAGTCATCGAGAATGCGGAAGGCGCGCGCACCACGCCCTCCATCGTGGCCTTCGCCCAGGACAGCGAGCGCCTCATCGGCCAGCCCGCCAAGCGGCAGGGCGTGACCAATCCCGAATTCACCTTTTTCGCGATCAAGCGGCTGATCGGCCGCCGGTTCGACGATCCGATGACCCAGAAGGACATCGGCATGGTCCCGTACAAGATCGTGAAGGCCGACAATGGCGACGCCTGGGTCCAGGGCCGCGACGGCAAGAAGTACAGCCCGTCGGAAGTCTCCGGCTTCATCCTGCAGAAGATGAAGGAGACCGCCGAGGCGCATCTGGGCGAGAAGGTCACGCAGGCCGTGATCACCGTCCCCGCCTATTTCAACGACGCCCAGCGCCAGGCGACCAAGGACGCGGGCAAGATCGCGGGCCTCGAAGTCCTGCGCATCATCAACGAGCCGACCGCGGCCGCGCTGGCCTATGGCATGGACAAGAAGGGCGCCGGCCAGACCATCGCGGTCTACGACCTGGGCGGCGGCACGTTCGACGTGTCGGTGCTGGAGATCGGCGACGGCGTGTTCGAGGTGAAGTCCACCAACGGCGACACCTTCCTGGGCGGCGAGGACTTCGACCAGCGCCTGGTCGGCTACCTGGCCGACGAGTTCAAGAAGGAGAACGGCATCGACCTGCGCGCCGACCGTCTGGCGCTCCAGCGCCTGAAGGACGCGGCGGAGAAGGCGAAGATCGAACTCTCCAGCGCGCAGCAGACCGAAGTGAACCTGCCGTTCATCACGGCCGACGCCTCGGGGCCGAAGCATCTCACCATCAAGATCACGCGCGCCAAGCTGGAAGCGCTGGTCGACGACCTGATCCAGAAGACGGTCGGGCCGGTGAAGGCGGCGCTCAAGGATGCCGGCGTCACCGCGAGCCAGATCGACGAAGTCATCCTGGTCGGCGGCATGACCCGCATGCCCAAGGTGCAGGAAGTCGTCAAGCAGCTGTTCGGCAAGGAGCCGCACAAAGGCGTCAACCCGGATGAAGTCGTCGCCATCGGTGCGGCGATCCAGGGTGGCGTGCTGAAGGGCGAGGTCAAGGACGTCCTGCTGCTCGACGTGACGCCGCTGTCGCTCGGCATCGAGACGCTGGGCGGCGTGTTCACCCGCCTGATCGACCGCAACACGACGATCCCGACCAAGAAGTCGCAGATCTTCTCGACCGCGGAGGACAACCAGACCGCCGTGACCATCCGCGTCTTCCAGGGCGAGCGCGAGATGGCGGCGGACAACAAGATCCTCGGCCAGTTCGATCTGATGGGCCTGCCGCCGGCGCCGCGCGGCGTGCCGCAGGTGGAGGTCACCTTCGACATCGACGCCAACGGCATCGTCTCCGTCACGGCGAAGGACAAGGCGACCAACAAGGAGCAGCAGATCCGCATCCAGGCCTCCGGCGGCCTGTCGGACGCCGACATCAAGAAGATGGTGCAGGAAGCCGAAAGCCACGCGGCCGACGACAAGAAGCGGCGCGAAGCGGTCGAGGCCAAGAACCAGGCCGACGCGCTGGTCCATTCGACGGAGAAGGCGCTCGGCGAGCATGGCGACAAGCTGGACGCGACCGAACGCACCGGCATCGAAAACGCCATGGCGGCGCTGAAGGAAGCGGTCAAGGGCGACGACGCCGAGGACATCAAGGCCAAGACGCAGAGCCTGGCCACCGCTTCGATGAAGCTGGGCGAGGCGATGTACAAGGCCAGCCAGGCCAGTGCGGCTGCGGCCGATGCCGCCGCCGACGGCGCGGGCAACAACCCGAAGGGCGACGACAATGTCGTGGACGCGGAGTTCTCCGAGGTCGACGACAACGACAAGAAGGGCGCGGCGTAACCGCCGGGTCAGCATCGGGGCCCGGCGCGTCCGGGCCCCTTTTTCAACGGGGCGTGTGTGATTTGTCGGTCATGAGCAAGCGCTGCTACTACGAAGTCCTGGGCTGCCAGAAGGGCGCGCCCGTCGCCGAGCTGAAGGCCAGCTACCGCAAGCTGGCAATGGAGTGCCATCCGGACCGCAATCCGGACGACCACACCGCCGAGATCAAGTTCAAGGAGATCAACGAGGCCTATGACGTCCTGAAGGACGACCAGAAGCGCGCGGCCTATGACCGCTTCGGCCATGCGGCGTTCGAGAACGGCATGGGCGGGCGCGGCCCCGCCGGCTTCGATTTCGCTTCCTCTTTCACCGACGTGTTCGACGACCTGTTCGGCGAGTTCATGGGCGGGCGCCGTGCGCGCCGGCAGAACCGCGGCAGCGACCTGCGCTACAATCTGGAAGTCAGCCTCGAGGAATCGTTCAAGGGCCGCAATGCCCAGATCAAGGTGCCGAGCGCGGTCGCCTGCGAGACCTGCGGCGGCAGCGGCGCCGAGCCGGGCCACAAGCCGGAGCAGTGCACGACCTGTTCGGGCATCGGCAAGGTGCGGGCGCAGCAGGGCTTCTTCACCATCGAGCGCACCTGCCCCGGCTGCCACGGCACCGGCCGGATGATCAAGCACCCGTGCAAGAGCTGCAAGGGCGCCGGCCACGTGCAGAAGGAGCGCATGCTCAGCGTCGACATCCCCCCGGGCGTCGAGGAAGGCACCCGCATCCGCCTCTCCGGCGAGGGCCAGGCGGGGATGAATGGCGGGCCGGCCGGCGACCTCTACATCTTCGTTTCGGTCAAGGCGCATGAGATCTTCCAGCGCGAGGGCCACGATCTTTACTGCCGCGCGCCGGTGTCGTTCGTGACTGCGGCGCTGGGCGGCGCGATCGACGTGCCGACTCTGGAGGGCGGCAAGACCAGGGTGACGGTGCCGGACGGCACGCAGTCCGGCCGCCAGTTCCGCGTCCGCGGCAAGGGCATGCCGGTGCTGCGCGGCGGCGGACTGCACGGCGACCTCTATGTCGAGGTCGCGGTCGAGACGCCGGTGAAGCTTTCGAAGAAGCAGAAGGAGCTCCTCAAGGAGTTCGACAAGCTCAGCGAAGCCGGCTGCCACCCCGACACCGAAGGCTGGCTCAAAAAGGCCAAGAGCTTCTTCGGCAGCGAGACCAAGAACTGAGCGATCCGCCGGCGATGCGGCGGAACCGTCTACTCTTCGTCATCCGCAAATTCGCCGGACAGCTTCAGGCCCTCGATCTTCGTCGCTCCGTCGATCTTTACGACGCGGCGGGGCTTTGCACCCGCCTCGGCCTCCAGCGCATCCGCCAGCCCCTGCGAATGGGTGACGATCCAGACCCGCGTCCGTTCGGCGGCGTGCGCGATCAGCCGGGCCAAGGGACCGAGCAGGGCGGGATGCAGGCTCGCCTCGGGTTCGTTGAGGGCGATCAGCCCGGGCAGGCGATAGCCCATCAGCGCGCCCAGCAGGCAGAGATATTTCAGCGTGCCGTCGGAGAGTTCGCGCGCCCGGTACGTCCGGCGCGGCATGTCGGCGAATTCCATGCCGAGATCGCAACAGCTCGTCCCATGGTCGCTTGCGGCGAGTCTGGCACCGGGAAAAGCATCGTCCACAGCGCGGCGCAAATCCACCGTGTCTCCGCGGATGACGAAGAGGGTGGCAAGCACGGCAGCCAGATCGCGCCCGTCGGCGGAGAGCGTCGGCGTCGTGATCGCATGACATGGCCGGCGCAGGGGCGAATCCGCGTCGGTGCGGAAATCGTGATAGAGCCGCCAATCGAGCAGTTCGCGGCGGACGATCTCAAGCTCGGGATAGCGGACGGCATCGCGAAAGGCGGCGAGCGCGCTCTCGGACGGCAGGACGGCGTCGGTCAGCGTCTCGCGCGCGCCTTCGGCGTTGCGCAGCGTGACGGCGGCGTTCCTGCGCTCCATCATCACGACATCGCGCCGGCCCCCGCGCAGGACGAGGCGCTCTTCCTTGATGCGGGGCTCCAATGCGAACGCGGCTTCGCTGGGGCCCGGCAGGCCGATCTCGATGCCGTATTCGAACACGTCGAAATGCGCGCGCAGAGCGAGCCGGACGGGCTTTCCCTTTGACCGCGGCCCCGCCCACAAGACGGAGCCGACGCCGCCCTCCTGCGCGATGGCGCGGGTGATCCCGCCCTGCGCCGCGGCCTGCAGGAGACCGAGCGCCCGATAGAGGTTGGTCTTCCCGACGCCATTGCCGCCGACGAACACCGACAGGCCGCTGAGCGGCAAGGTGAGGCGGCGGACCGAGCGATAGCCCTCGATGGAAACGGCACTGAGCGCCACGGCGCAACTCCGTCGTCGCGGCAAGCGTGCCATGGTTCGGCGCCGCCGTATACGCGGGTCGCGGCGCGGCCTTATAGTGGCGACGGATTCCCGCCGGATGCCCGTGCTCGACACTCTGCGTTTCATCGGCCGCCTGATCGCCAGTCCGCGCAGCACCGGCGCGGTGGCGCCGTCGTCGAAGGCACTGGCCAGGGCGATGGCGGCGCAGGTCGATCCGCGGCGCGATGGCCCGATGCTGGAGCTGGGGCCGGGCACCGGGGTGGTGACGGCGGCGATCCTGGCCCGCGGCGTCGCGCCGGAGCGGCTGACCGCTATCGAGTTCGACCGCGATTTCGCGGCGCTGGTCGCCTCGCGTTTTGCCGGCGTGCACGTGATCGCGGGCGACGCGTTCGATCTCGCAAGAGCGCTGCGCAACCGGCCGGCGACCGGCTTTGCAGCGATTCTGTCCAGCCTGCCGCTGGTCAATTTTCCCATGGCGACGCGCCAAGCGCTGCTCAGCGATGCCGTGGAAAGGCTGCAGCCCGGCGCACCCTTCGTGCAATTTTCCTATCGGCTGGGCTGTCCGGTGCCGCCGCCCGCGGGCGTGACCGTCGCCCAAGCCGCGGTCGTGCTGCTGAACATCCCGCCGGCACGGGTATGGGTATACCGGCGGCGCTGACGGGCAACGGAACGGTTCCCGTCCCGGTGCATTGCTTGGAGATGCGTCTGTCCGAGGCCCTGCCGTCACGCGCGCGTCCATCGCCGACCGGCGGCTGGCGCGAGAAGCTTCATTTCCTGCGCGGCCTGCTGGCAAGCCCGGCCGGCGTGTCGGCCATCCTGCCGTCGAGCCGTGCCTTGTCGGAGGCGCTGGCGGCTCAGATCGATCCGGCGCGGGACGGACCCGTGCTGGAGCTTGGCCCCGGCACCGGCGCCGTCACGCAGGCGATTGTCGCGCGCGGCATCCCGGTCTCGCGCATCGTCGCGGTGGAATACGACCGGACCTTCGCCGACCTCCTGGCGGCGCGGTTTCCGGGGCTCTACGTGCTGAATGGCGATGCGCTGAACCTGACGGCCGTGCTGGGATCGCCGCGCGAGAGCTATGCGGCGATCGTGTCCGGGCTGCCGCTGATCAATTTCCCGATGGCGGTGCGCAAGGCCGTGATCGCCGACGCGCTGGCGCGGATGCCGCGCGGCGCACCGTTCATCCAGATATCGTATCGCGGCACGCCGGCGATGCCGGCGACGGACGCGATGTCGGTCGAGCGGGCGGCTTTCGTCTGGCGCAACGTCCCGCCGGGCTATGTCTGGGTCTATCGGCGGCGATAGCAAACAAAAAGGCCGCGCTTCGGTGAAGCGCGGCGCTTGTTGTCGTCGAATTTACTCCGCCGCTTCGGCCAGCAGCGGCGCGGCGTCGAGGACGTCCTTGCCGACATGGCCCTCGAACTTCTTGAAGTTCTCGCGGAACATGGCGACGAGCTTGCGCGCCTGCGCGTCATAGGCGGCCTTGTCGGCCCAGGTGTCGCGCGGGTTCAAGATCCTGGTATCGACGCCCGGCACCGCGACGGGCACACGGAAGCGGAAATGCGGATCGACCCGCATCTCGGCATGGGCGAGGCTGCCGTCGAGCGCGGCATTGAGCAACGCACGCGTCGCCTTGATCGGCATGCGCGAGCCGGTGCCGAAGGCACCGCCGGTCCAGCCGGTGTTGACCAGCCAGCAATCGGCCTGGTGCTCGGCGATCAGCGCGCGCAGCAGGTTGCCGTATTCCGACGGATGGCGCGGCATGAAGGGCGCGCCGAAGCAGGTGGAGAAGGTCGGCTGCGGCTCCTTGCCCAGGCCCTTCTCGGTGCCGGCGACCTTGGCGGTGAAGCCGGAGAGGAAGTGATACATCGCCTGGCTGGGCGTCAGCCTGGCGATCGGCGGCAGCACGCCGAAGGCGTCGGCCGTCAGCATGATGACGTTCTTGGGGTGGCCGGCGCGGCCGGTTTCCGAAGCATTCGGAATGAAATCGATCGGATAGGCGGCGCGGGTGTTCTCCGCATATTTCGCGCTGTCGAGGTCGAGGGCGCGGGTGTGCTCGTCCATCACCACATTCTCCAGCACCGTGCCGAAGCGCTCGGTGGTGGAGAAGATTTCCGGCTCCGCCTCGCGCGAGAGCTTGATCACCTTGGCGTAGCAGCCGCCCTCGATGTTGAAAACGCCGTGCTCGGACCAGCCGTGCTCGTCGTCGCCCACCAGGGTGCGCGACGCGTCGGCCGACAGCGTCGTCTTGCCGGTGCCGGACAGCCCGAAGAAGATCGCCGCCTTGCCGTCCTTGCCGACATTGGCCGAGCAGTGCATCGACATCACGCGCTTGGGCGGCAGCAGGTAGTTCATGATCGTGAAGACGGACTTCTTCATCTCGCCGGCATAGGAGGTGCCGCCGATCAGGATCAGCTTCCTGGTGAAGTTGACCGCGATGACCGTCTTGGTGGCGCAGCCATGCCGGGCCGGATTCGCCTCGAAATTCGGCAGGTCGACGATGGTGAATTCGGGCGTGAAGCCCTCGAGCTGGTCGGCCGTCGGACGGATCAGGAGCTGATGCACGAACAGCGAGTGCCAGGCATATTCGGTGACGATACGCACCGGCAGGCGGTGACTGAGGTCGGCGCCGCCGAACAGGTCCTTGGCGAACAGCTCACGGCCTTCCGCGAACGCCATCATGTCGGCGTAGAGCGCGTCGAAATGCGCCGGGCTCATCGGCTTGTTGTTGTCCCACCAGATCTGGCTCTCGGTATGCTCGTCGCGCACGACGAACTTGTCGGACGCCGAGCGGCCGGTGTGCTCGCCGGTCAGGACGACCAGCGGACCGTCCTTGGCGAGCTTGCCTTCGTGGCGCTGGATCGCGATCTCATACAATTCGGCCGGCGTCAGATTCCAGTGCACCGCCTTGAGATTGCGAAAGCCTTGCTTGTCGAGGCCAAAGGCGCCCGTTGCGTTACCCGTCATTCCAAATCCTCTAAATGAAACCGACCCTGAGCCGGTCCCCTGCGCCGTGTGGCGCGGGCCGATCGAATTTGTTTTTCAAATTAGAGGGTGCCAGGCGTGTCATCAATCAGGGAACAGTGGTCCGGGTTGAGAAAAAGCCTCAAGATTTCAGAATGTTACAAATGACACCGGTAGCAATCAGGATCGCGACGGAGTGCCGCTCAGGCCCATATGGGCGCGCGGCGGGATGGGATATGACCGGGCATGAGCCTTTCGGACGACGAAGTCGAACGCTACGCCCGCCACATCGTGCTGCGCGAGGTGGGCGGCGCGGGACAGGCGAAGCTGGCGCAGGCGCGCGTGCTGGTGGTCGGGGCCGGCGGGCTGGGCAGTCCGGCGATCCTGTACCTGGCCGCCGCCGGGGTCGGCACGATCGGGATCGTGGACTTCGACACGGTCGGGCTGTCGAACCTGCAGCGCCAGATCGCGCACCGGACGAGCGATGTCGGCCGGCTCAAGACGGCGTCGGCGCGCGACACGGCGAACGCCATCAATCCGCATGTCCGGATCGAAGAACATCCGGTGCGGCTGACGGCGGACAATGCGCTGGACCTCGTCTCCGCTTACGACATCGTGGCCGACGGATCGGACAATTTCGCGACGCGGTTCCTGGTCAACGACACCTGCTTCTTCGCGCGCAAGACGCTGGTATCCGCGGCGGTGACGGAGTTCGCCGGCCAGCTCTCCACCTATAAGGCGTATATGGCGGACTGCCCGTGCTATCGCTGCCTGTTCCCGGAGCCGCCGGCGGCGGGCACCGTGCCGAACTGCTCCGAGACCGGCGTGCTGGGCGCCGCTTCCGGCGTGATGGGCACGCTGCAGGCGCTCGAAGTGATCAAGGAGATCGCCGGCGCAGGGGAAAGCCTGGCGGGGCGGCTGCTGATCTACGAGGCGCTGACCACCCGCTTCCGTACCGTGACGTTCAAGAAGGATCCGGCCTGCGCGCTGTGCGGCACGGCGCCGACGATCCGCGACCTGGCGGCAGGCCAGGCTTAACCGCGGTTTAATCGGCGCAATCCCATGATCGGCCGACGGCGAGCCGCGCCGCAGAGATATCCATGGCCCAATCGATCCACTACGAGATTTTCTCCCGCCAGGGCGCCAAGGGCGGCTGGCAGATGGCCGATGTGCGCGCCGAGCGCCAGGCGGCAATCGAATACGCCCAGACCATGATGGCGGAAGAGCGCGCCACCGGCGTGAAAGTCGTCAAGGAGACCTATAACGAGGAGACCGGCGACTATCTTTCGCTGAAGATCTTCGAAGACGGTCACAACCAGATGAAGATCGCGCCGGCGCAGGAAGACGTGCCGCACGCCCTGCCCTGCTTCAAGCCGGAGGATCTTTACTCCTACCATGCGCGCGCGACGATGACGCGCCTGATCGCCGAATTCCTCGGCCGCAACAAGATCACCATCACCGAGCTGGTCCATCGCGCCGATCTGCTGGAGAAGCTGGAGGCGACCGGCACGCTGCTGCAGCACGCGATCCAGAAGGTTGCGGTGGCGCAGGCCGCCTCCACCACGATGCCGGTGGCGCAGATCGTCAAGAGCCTCAACGAGCTGACGACCAAGGCGTTCAACCGCGTCTATCGCGACGAGCGCAACAAGCTGTTCCCGGACGTGAAGCCGGGCGGCTTTGCGGCGCTGGCGGCAAAACTGGTGGCGCAGCCCGACGGCGCCTATGTGCTGAACGGCGCCATTGCGCGGCATCTGCGCGACGCAAGGGGCTGGGACGAAAAGGTCTACCGGCTGCTGGCACTGGCGGAAGAGGCGCCGGTGGCGGACGGGCCGGCGAGCCTGATGCTGCTGACCGCGATCGACGCGATCGTGGCGGAGATCCTGGCCGGCTCGGCGGCGTTGCACGAACTGATCGGCACCAAGGACGATCTGGGCCAGGCGCTGATGAGCCTGGTGCTGCTCTTCCTGGGGCAGGACCCCTCGTCGCCGGGCGACCGCGCCGGCCTGATCGCGCTGACCAAGCATTTCGCCGCCGACGATCTTCCCGAGGCGCGCACCGCCATCGCCAACCGCATCATGGCGGAGTTCAAAAGCGCCAAGCGGCTCTGCCCCGCCTCGCTGGAGGACGAGTTCAAGGCGCTGCGCCAGATCGCCAACCGCGTGGTGCTGGGGATCGGCAAATATCTGCGGCACGAGGACCTGATCGCCGCGTTCACGCTGCGCTCCAGGCGCCTGGTCACGCATGAGACGCTGGGCGAATACATGGCCGGCGCCGCGACGGCGGACGACAAGCTGGAGCGGATGCTGTTCGTCGAGGAGAACGTGATCGGAGCGGAGAACAAGCGCCAGCTCGCGACCTTCGTGATGCCGCTGATGACCGCCGGCAGTTTCGAGACCTATTTCCTGACCGCCAAGACGCCGGCACTGTCGCGGCTGCAGCGCCTGGCGCAGCTTCAGGCGCGCGTCCGGCGCTCGGGCTTCCAGGACAACCAGCGCCAGGAGATGGCCGATATCCTGGACAAGATCGCCTGCCTGCTGGAGGCGCGTGCCAAGATCTTCGAGGCGATCGACACAAGACCCGGAAGCCCGGCCGAGAAGGCGACGACTCTCCTGAGGCTGTGCGCCGGCGGGCTGCTGACCGAGGGCCGGCTGTCGGCGCGCGCCCGCGCGATCGTGGTCGGCTATCTGTCGCGGCCGGGCTTCCTCACCGCCTATGTCGCGCAGCAGGGCGGCGACAGCGCCGATGTCGCGATGGCGGCGCTGGTCGACACGCTCGGCAAGGCCGGCATCAGCGCCGAGACCGGCCTCAAAGCGATCGCGGCCTGACGGAGCAGGACCTTGAACTACATCGTCACGCATGAAGACGGCGACGCCGCGGCGCTCGACCTGGGCGATGGAGCCAAGGCTTTCGATCTCGCCGGCGCCATGGCCTTCGCCCGGAAGCTGATCGCGGACGGCAAGGCCTTCGTCACCATCGACGACGGCAACGGCAACCGCATCACCGGCACCGACTTGGCGGCGTGTCTCGAAGGCCGCAAGACGCTGACGGCGGATTTGCGGGCGGCGTAGCGAAGCCTCACAGCCGCTTGGTTAGGCGCCGGAACGCTATAGATTCGCGACGCTCGCTCGGAGGTCCATCGCTCCGTGCAGGACGCGCAAGATCACGACTCCCGAGTTCTCGAGGCGATAGATGATCAGATAGCGCCAGAAGCGCGCGGATACCCGCATCGAGTGAAGGTGCGGCTTGCCCGGAATTGAGCGACCCAATCCCGGAAAAGCACGGATGCGTTCGAGCGCATCGCGAAATTCGACCCCGAACCGTTCGGCCGAACTCGTGCTGTCGGCTGAGATGTAAAGGGCGATATCCTCGATATCGTTTTCGGCGGCCGCCGAGGTAACGACAAAGCCGGCGGTCATTTATCGCGTTTGGCGCGGGCGATGCCTTGCTGCACCAGTTGCGTTATGCGCTCAGGCGTCAATTCCCCGACAATCGGAGACGCCTCGCCCTCCTCGATCTTCTTCACGAACCACGGCTGGCCCACAATGGCGTCAAGGTCGTCGACGTCGCCGAGCAGCAACGCCTCGACATAGGCGTCCGCCGTGGCGAAGCCGCTGGCCGCAGCCTCCCTCTCCGCGACCGCGCGGGCTTCTTCCGAGATTTCGATTTTCACTTTCAGAGCCATAAACTCACCCTACCACATCAATGCGCCGCGTCCCAGTTCTGGGCGGCGCGGGCTTCGACGGTGAGAGGGACTGAAAGGCTGACGGCGGGCAGCGACGCCTTCTCCATCACTGACTTCGCCAGCGCCTGGACCTTCTCGACCTCGGCGTCGGCGGCCTCGAAAATCAGCTCGTCATGGACCTGGAGCAGCATCCGGGCCTTGAGCTTCTTGTTCGCCAGCGCGTCCGGCACGCGCGCCATGGCGCGACGGATGATGTCGGCGGCGGAGCCCTGGATCGGCGCGTTGATCGCGGCGCGCTCGGCGCCGCCGCGATGGCCGGGGACCGGCGACTTGATCTCGCGGATATAGACCCGGCGGCCGAACAGCGTCTGGACATAGCCATTGTCGCGCGCGAACCGCTTGGTCTCTTCCATGTAGTCGCGGATGCCGGGGAAGCGCACGAAGTATTTCTTGATGTAGTCGTCCGCCTCGCCGCGCGCGATACCGAGCTGGTTGGCCAGGCCGAACGCCGAGATGCCGTAGACGATGCCGAAATTGATCGCCTTGGCACGGCGGCGGATCTCCGGCGGCATGCCCTTGATCGGCACCGAGAAGATCTCCGATGCCGTCATGGCATGGATGTCGAGCTCCTCGGCGAAAGCCGTCTTGAGCTGCGGGATGTCGGCGATATGGGCGAGCAGGCGCAGCTCGATCTGGCTGTAATCGGCGCTGATCAGCTTGAAGCCCCTGGGCGCGATGAAGGCCTGGCGGATGCGGCGGCCTTCCTCGGTGCGGATCGGGATGTTCTGCAGGTTGGGATCGGTCGAGGCGAGACGGCCGGTCGAGGTCGCCGCCATGTTGTAGAAAGTATGCACCCGGCCGGTCTGCGCGTTGATGTAGGTCGGCAGCGCATCGGTGTAGGTGCCGCGCAGCTTGGCGAGGCCGCGCCAGTCGAGCACCTTCTTGGCGATCGGATGGCCCTGGGCCGCGACGTCTTCCAGCACGTCGGAATCCGTCGACCAGGCGCCGGTCTTGGTCTTGCGCCCGCCTTCGAGCTTGAACTTGCCGAACAGGATGTCGCCGAGCTGCTTGGGCGAGCCGATGTTGAACGCCTCGCCGGCGAGCTTGTGGATCTCGGTCTCCATCTCCGCCTGCGCCTTGGCGAAATCGTTGGAGAGGCGGCGCAGCATCTCGGGATCGATCATCACGCCTTCGCGCTCCATGTCGGCGAGCACCGACACCAGGGGGCGCTCCAGCGTCTCATAGACCGTTGCGGCGCCTTCCGCCGCCAGCCGCGCCTTCAGCAGCAGATACAACCGCAACGTCACGTCCGCATCCTCGCCCGAATAGCGGGTGGCGGCTTTGACGTCGACGCAGTCGAAGGTGACTTTCTCTTTGCCCTTGCCGGCGACCTCGGCGAAGGAGATCGGCTTGTGGCTGAGATGCAGCTCCGACAACTCGTCCATGCCGTGGCCGTGCAGGCCGCCGTCGAGGACATAGGAGATCAGCATCGTGTCGTCATGGGGCGCGACGCGGATGCCGCGCTGGGCGAAGATCAGATAGTCGTATTTCAGGTTCTGCGCGATCTTCAGGATCGAGGGGTCTTCCAGCACCGGCTTGAGCCGCGCCAGCGCCTCGCCTTCCCGCATCTGGTCGATGTCGCCGGCGGCGGCGAAGTCGAGCGTGTCGCCCTTGCGGTGGCCGCAGGGGACGTAGCAGGCCTCGCCCGGCGCGACCGCCAGCGACACGCCGCACAGGCCGGCGGTCATCGCATCCAGCCCGGTGGTCTCGGTGTCGACGCAGACATGGCCGACCTCGCGGATGCGTTCGATCCAGTGGTCGAGACGCTGGGCGGTCGTCACCGTCTCGTAGGCGTCGAGATCGATCTTCGCGGTGATCCGGGCGCGATCCATCACCGCGCCCACCCGGCTTTCGACGACCTTGGGCGTTTCGCGCTCGACTTGGCTGACCACGCGGTTGGCGGCCGTGGCGGACGGCTCGACCGCCGGTGCGATGGCGTCGACATCCGCCAGACCGAAATGCGACGCGACGCGCTTGGTGATGGTGTTGAATTCCATCCCCTTGAGGAAGGCGATCAGGGTCGCGGGCTCCGGCTCGTGGACCGCGAAATTCTCCGGTCCTTCCGGCAGCTTGGCGTTGAGATCCAGCGTCACCAGCTTCAGGGAAATGCGCGCGTTCTCGATATTGGCCAGCAGGGTCTCGCGCCGCTTGGGCTGCTTGATCTCGCCGGCGCGGCTGAGCAGCGTCTCGAGGTCGCCATAGATGCCGAGCAGTTCGGCCGCGGTCTTGACGCCGATGCCCGGAACGCCGGGCACATTGTCCACCGAATCGCCGGCCAGCGCCTGCACCTCGACCACCTTGGACGGCGGCACGCCGAACTTCTCCATCACCTCGGCGCTTCCGATGCGCTTGTTCTTCATGGTGTCGAGCAGTTCGACCTTGCCGTCCTCGACCAGCTGCATCAGGTCCTTGTCGGAGGAAACGATGGTGCAGCGGGCGCCGGCCTCGCGCGCCAGGCGCGTGTAGGTCGCGATCAAATCGTCGGCCTCGAAACCCTCCATCTCGACACAGGAGACGCCGAAGGCGCGCGTTGCGTCGCGCACCAGCGGGAATTGCGGGATGAGGTCTTCGGGCGGCGGCGGCCGGTTCGCCTTGTATTTGTCGTAGATGTTGTTGCGGAAGGTGACGGCGCCGGCGTCGAACACCACCGCCAGATGGGTCGGCGCATCGGGGCCCTTCATGTCCTCCAAGAGCTTCCACATCATATTGCAGTAGCCGCTGACCGCGCCGACCGGCAGCCCGTCGGATTTGCGCGTCAGCGGCGGCAACGCGTGATAGGCGCGGAACAGATAGCCGGAGCCGTCGATCAGGTAGAGATGATCGCCTTCCTTCAGGGCTGCCTTGGCCGCAGGCTTGCTCAATGCCGGTGCGCCCCCGCCTTCAGGACAAATCTGCGGTCGCAATAGGGGCATTCGACGAAATTCTCGTCGCCCATCTCCAGATAGACGCGCGGGTGCCCGAGCGCGCCCCCGACGCCGTCGCACATCACGCGGGTGTCGTCGACTTCGATGATCTCGGGGGCTTCTATCGTCATGGGTTCCGCTTGGATGGTTGAGCGGGGCGGATCATACCGGTGGACGCCACGACCGCAACGGGGCTGGAAATCGTCTATGCGACAAGGCTTTGAAGGGCTAGCTTTGCGCGATGGTAACGCTGAACCGCATCTATACGAAGACGGGCGACAAGGGCGAGACGGGGCTGGGGGACGGCACGCGGCGGCCCAAGCACGATCTGCGCGTCGCCGCCTATGGCACCGTGGACGAAGCCAATGCCGTGGTGGGCTTGGCGCGGCAACACACACGCGACGAACTCGATGCGATGCTGGGGCGCATCCAGAACGACCTGTTCGACCTGGGCGCCGATCTGGCGGTGCCGGAGGATGGGCGGCGGGGCGAGGGACGGTTGCGTATCGTGGACGCCCAGGTGGAGCGGCTGGAGCGCGAGATCGACGCAATGAACGCGGACCTGAAGCCGCTCGAATCCTTCGTGCTGCCGGGCGGCACGGCAGCGGCGGCGCATCTGCATCACGCCCGTACCGTGGTGCGGCGCGCCGAGCGGCTGATCGTGGAGCTGAGCCAGGCGGAGACGGTCGGCGCAGCGGCGATCCGCTACATCAACCGGCTGTCGGACCATCTGTTCGTCGCCGGCCGCTTCGCCAATGACGGCGGCGCGAAGGACGTGCTGTGGGTGCCGGGCGCCAACCGCTAGAGCAATTCCAGGAAAAGTGCGAGGCGTCGGTACGCTGCCGCTACCAACTCCGTCCGGAATTGCGACCGGATAATGACTTAAAGCGGATCGCTTTAAGCGTCGACGGTGCGGCGGCCGAACAGGAAGGCGAGGATGATGCCGGGCACGCCGGTCGCGGCCCAGCCGGGCAATGCGGTCACGGCGCCGATGCCGCGGGTCAGCAGCCCGGGCAGGTGCGCGGTGCACCAGGCATGGAACGCCTCTTCGCCGCTTTTCGTGAACAGCGCCCAGACCTGGTCGAGCGAACGCACGGTGATCTTGCCGCCGTTCTCGAGCGAGGTCACGGCATCGGCGCCCAGCAGCATCAGCGCGGACACGACGAGAATCAGGCTTATCAGACGCAGCACCACGAACATGATGTTCGGCCCCCATTTTCTGTGAGGCTAGCGACCGGAACTTTCGGGCACAAGCATGGTCAAGCGCGGTTAACCATCATTCGCGGCGCATGGTTTCCGCTGCCCGGCAATTAGGCAGGTTAGTCCGGCGAACGCCACCGCCGGACGCGACCGCTCTTAGCAAAGAACGGGGGAACCGTATGGCCTGAGCTTCTTGTCGCGGGTGAGAAGGGTGAGACCCTCGAACGATGCCTGGGCGACAAGCATGTGATCGATCGCTGTGATAGGCGGACAGCATCCCGGCTTCCTGGGCATGTTCGAGCGTAACCGGGATCGCACGCACGCCGCGCTGATCCAGAACGCGCCATGTTTGCGCCAAATCCAGCCGCAGCCGCCCCAGGACCTGCTTGACGGCCAACTCCCACCAGCTCGCCGCGCTGATGAACAAGTCGTTCCCGGCTGTCGCCAGGAGCTTCTCGGCACGCTTGCCCAGCTTTGGGTCACCTGCCGCCCACCATAGCAGGATGTGGGAATCGAGGAGCAGCTTCACCCGTCTTCACCCAGCATGGCCACGAGCATGTCGGGCGGCAGAGGCTCGTCAAAATCGGGGCCGATCCAGATCTTGCCTTTCATAAAGCCGGGCTTGCGGTCAACCGCCGTCTTGGCTTGCGCTCGGGCTTTCTTGCCGACCCCGACCAGCCTGGCAACCGGCTTGCCGGCGCGCGCGATCACGACCTCGCCGCCGTTTTCGACTTCGGCGACGAGTTTGGACAGCGTCGTCTTCGCGGTGTGAATGTTGACCGTCTTCTCCATGCGCCTAGCTTAGCTAAGGTATGCACCACCGGCAACAAAAAGCCGCCCGCGGTTTCCCGTGGGCGGCTTTGTCTTGAGGCGCCTTGGCTTACTGCGCCGCGGGGGCTTCGGCTTTCGGCTTCTTGCTGAGGTCCTCGCCGGTGGTCTGGTCGACCTGCTTCATCGACAGGCGGACCTTGCCGCGGTCGTCGAAGCCCAGCAGCTTGACCTTCACCTCCTGGCCTTCCTTGACCACGTCGGACGGCTTGTTGACACGCTGCGCCGCCAGCTCCGACACATGGACGAGGCCGTCCTTGGGGCCGAAGAAGTTCACGAAGGCGCCGAAATCCATGACCTTGACGATCTTGCCGTCATAGATCTCGCCGATCTCCGGCTCGGCGACGATGCCGCGGATCCATTTGAGCGCCGCCTTGATCGACTCGCCGTCGGCGGAGGCGATCTTCACCGTGCCGTCGTCCTCGATGTTGATCTTGGCGCCGGTCTTCTCGACGATCTCGCGGATCACCTTGCCGCCCGAGCCGATCACTTCGCGGATCTTGTCGGTCGGGATCTTGATCTGCTCGATGCGCGGCGCGTGCTCGCCGAGCTGGTCGCGGTTGTGGCTGAGCGCCTTGTTCATCTCGCCCAGGATGTGGACGCGGCCGTGCCTGGCCTGGTCCAGCGCGACGCGCATGATCTCCTCGGTGATGCCGGCGATCTTGATATCCATCTGCAGCGCGGTGATGCCGTCCTCGGTTCCCGCCACCTTGAAGTCCATGTCGCCGAGATGATCCTCGTCGCCCAGGATGTCGGACAGCACGGCGAAGCGCTCGCCTTCCAGGATCAGGCCCATCGCGATGCCGGCGGTCGGCTTCTTGATCGGCACGCCGGCGTCCATCAGCGCGAGGCTGGTGCCGCAGACCGTGGCCATCGAGGACGAGCCGTTCGACTCGGTGATTTCCGACACCACGCGCAGCGTGTAGGGGAACTCTTCCTTCTTGGGCAGCATCGGATGGATGGCGCGCCAGGCCAGCTTGCCGTGGCCGATGTCGCGGCGGCTGGGCGCGCCCATGCGGCCGGTCTCGCCGACCGAGTAGGGCGGGAAGTTGTAATGCAGCATGAAGCTCTGCTTCACGGTGCCTTCGAGCTGGTCCATGAACTGCTCGTCCTCGGCGGTGCCGAGCGTGGTGACGACCAGCGCCTGGGTCTCGCCGCGGGTGAACAGCGCCGAGCCATGCGTCCGGGGAAGGATGCCGACTTCGGCGACGATCGGACGGACGGTGGTGAGGTTGCGGCCGTCGATGCGCGTCTTGGTGTCGAGCACCGCATTGCGCATGATCTTGGCTTCGAGCTCATGGAACAGGTTGCCGAATTCCTTGGCCGAGACCTTGCCGTCGCCTTCGCCGACGAAATACTCCGCCGTCTTCTTCTTGATCTCGGCGATGCGGTCGCGGCGCTCGAATTTCACCGGGATCTGGAAGGCGCCGGTGAGATTGATCCCGGCAACCTTCTCGATCTCCATCGCCAGCACATGCGTGCCGGATTCGGGAACCGGACGCGGTTCCTTGGCGCCCTTCTCGGCCAGCTTGATGATGGCGTTGATGGCGTGCTGCAACTCGCGGTGGCCGAACATCACGGCGCCGAGCATCACCTGCTCGGACAATTCCTGCGCCTCGGATTCCACCATCAGCACCGCGTCGGCGGTACCGGCGACGGTGAGGTCGAGCTGGGAATTGACCATGTCGTCGATCGGCGGGTTCAGCTTGTACGCGCCGTCGATGTAGCCGACGCGGGCGGCGCCGATCGGGCCCATGAAGGGGATGCCGGAGATGGTGAGCGCGGCGGAGGCGGCGACCATGCCGACGATGTCGGGATCGTTCTCCATGTCGTGGCTGAGGACCTGCACCACGACCAGCGTCTCGTTCTTGTAGCCTTCGGCGAACAAGGGGCGGATCGGGCGGTCGATCAGGCGCGAGATCAGCGTCTCGCGTTCGGTCGGGGCGCGCTCGCGCTTGAAATAGCCGCCCGGGATCTTGCCGGCGGCGTAATAGCGTTCCTGGTAGTTGACGGTGAGCGGGAAGAAATCCACGCCCTCGCGCGGGCTGTGCGCGCCCACGACGGTGGCGAGAACGACGGTCTCGCCATAGGTGGCGAGGACGGCGCCGTCAGCCTGGCGCGCGATCTTGCCGGTTTCGAGCGTCAGCGTTCTGCCGCCCCATTCGAACGATTCCTTGTGTACGGTAAACATCTTCGGTCTTCTTTCTTCGGTTGCCGTCGCCGGATTGCGGCGGCCGTTGCGCGCCGGGCCTCATTGCCCTGACGCGCGGATGCACCCTTCGGCCCATGCCTCCAGATGCGCAAAAACGTGATTGCGACGTCGCAATCCCGTTTTTGAAACTTGTTGGTCGCGCAATTTCCGGGCTGCGCCCGATTGCGCTCTTACGCGAGCCCACGACCATCGCGGACCCGGCGCGAAACCCTGTTGCGATGAACCCGAACCGCTCAGCGGCGAAGCCCGAGGCGCTCGATCAGCGACGCGTAGCGCTTCGGATCGACGCTCTTCACATAGTCGAGCAGCTTGCGCCGCGTCTGCACCATGGCGATCAGGCCGCGGCGCGAATGGTGGTCCTTCGCGTGCGCCTTGAAGTGGTCGGTCAGGTTGTTGATGCGTTCCGACAGCACGGCCACCTGGACTTCGGGCGATCCGGTGTCGCCTTCCTTGGTGGCGTACTGGGCAACGACTTCTTTCTTGCGTTCTGTGGTGATCATGTTCGGCGTCGGGTCCTTCAGAGGTTGAAAACACGGAACGGACGGAGCTCGCCTGCCGCGAATTCCGCCAGTGCCACCGGCTCGCCCTCAGAGGTCTGAAGAAAAACCGTGAGCCCTTGAAGATCGTCGCCCTCCAAACGGCCTTCCGCGATCTTCGCGAACTGGTTCGCGCGGATCAGGATCGGATTGCCGCTTTTCAGGCGAACCGCATCCGGGCCCGTTACGGCCAGCGCCGGGATGCCGTCCAGCGCGGTCGAAATGGGCCTCAAGTGCTCAAAAGCGGCGGGAATATGCACATTACCCCCCTCCCGCGCTAGGGGTACCGCCAAATCTTCCGTGAAACCGCCGATCCGGGTGCGCCGCAGCGCCGAGACATGGCCGACCGTGCCCAGTGCCAGGGCGATGTCCCGGACCCAGGCCCGGACGTAAGTGCCTTTGCCGCAAAGGATTTCGAACTCGGCTTGGTCGGGACCCGGAACCGCCAGCAGGCGCGCCTCGAGCACGTCGACGGTGCGGGGTTCCAGGACCACGGTCTCGCCCTCCCGCGCCAGGTCATAGGCCCGCTCGCCCTGGACCTTGATCGCGGAGTAGGCGGGCGGCACCTGGACGAGCGCGCCGGTGAAGCGCGGCAGCATCGCTTCGATGGCCTCCCTGGAAGGACGGACGTCGGAGGTGGCGGTCACCTTGCCCTCGGCGTCGTCGCTGTCGCGGCCTTCGCCCCAGGTCGCGGTGAAGCGGTAAACCTTCTGCGCATCCATCGCATAGGGAACGGTCTTGGTCGCCTCGCCCAGCGCGATGGCGAGGACGCCGGTCGCCATGGGATCGAGGGTGCCGGCATGGCCGGCCTTCTGGGCGTCGAAGATGCGGCGGACGGCGCCCACGACCTGCGTCGAGGTCATGCCTTGCGGCTTGTCGATGACGACCCAGCCATTGACCGGCTGGCCCTTCTTCCTGCGTCCCATGGGGGTCTTTCTAGGACACCGGTTGCGGCGCGCTTCTGCCAAAGGCGGCGGCAACAAGCAAGGCGCGGGTTAGGACTTGCCGTCGGCCAGCACCCGTATTGCGCGCGCCCGCGCGGTCAGCCAGCGCTGATAATCCGGCCGCTGGGTCAGCGCGATCCAGCGCGGGTTTTTGAAAAATGCCGGCGGCGTAGTCACACCCGGATAAAAGCCGAAAACCCATGCCTGCCGGCTGAAGGATTTTTCATACCAGTCCATGGCCTGGTCGAAAGCCCCGGCATGACTCAGCATGAAGCCGGCGTCGCCAACGAATCCGATCGTCTTGCGGTCATGGGCCAGGACGTCATCGACAAACGCGATTGCCGCCTTCGCGCCGTCGCTGTGCAAAGTGACGAAGAACTTGCAATGGACACCCATGAACGGCGGCGTCCCCGGCTGCAACAGCTGGCTCAAGACCTCCTTCGCCTCGCCGATGCGGTTCAGATTGGCCAGCGAAACGCATCTGTATTCCAGCGTCACCGGATCGCCGGGGTGAAGCTGGAGGGCCTTATCGCTGGCGGCGATGACGTCCTGATACCGCCCCTGCGCGAAAAGATTGTTGGCGATGCTCTCCCAGGCCGGCGCCGAAAACGGATCCAGCCGCACGCCTTCCTGATAGCTCGCCAAGGACGGACCCAGCAGATTGAAGTTGAAATAGGCCCGCCCCAATCCTTCCGCGCCGACCGCCGTATGCGCGGCCGACCGCTTAAGCAGAACGGCGTTATCGATCACGCCATTCCAGTCCCATATGCCTTCGGCATACTCTATCTTCACCAGCAGGGCCTGGGGGTTTCCAGGATCGATGCCGAGCGCGTGGTTTACGGCCTGCTGGATCTGCCCATTCAATTCCGTATCGTTCTGCGTCCATAGCAACGCGTGGGCCAGGGCCGCCTCTCCGTCCGCGAAATCCGGCGCCCGCGCCGCGACGCTGCGCAGCAGCACCACGGCTTGAGCCAGGGCATTCTGCGTCGCCGGCGTCTGGGCCTCGGACAAGCGCTGATCGAAATAGAATTGTGCCTGCAGGTAGTCGCGATAGACGTCGGGATCGATTTGCGCCGGCTTCGGCACGCGCGGCTTTGACGGCGCACCCGTCAGTGTCGGCGCCAGCGCCTGTGCAATGGCCCCTGCGATCTCGGCCTGCACGGCGAGGATGTCGCTGAGCGAGCGGTCATAACTCTGCGACCACAATTGATAGCCGTTCTCGGCGTTGATCAGCGCCGCTTCGATGCGCACACGCCCGCCTTGCTGGCGCACGCTGCCTTCCAGGATGGAGCGCACATTCAGCTTTTGCGCGATGCCGCGGATGTCCTGTTCCTTGCCCTCGAAGAAGAAGGAGGACGTGCGCGCCGCGACGCGCAAGGCCGGGTTGCGCCCCAGAAGACCGATCAGCTCGTCGGAGATGCCCTCGCTGAAATAGCGTTGCTGCGGGTCGCCGCTCATATTGTCGAACGGCAGCACGGCGACGGAGCCGGCCGGCGCCGATGCGTCTTCGCTCGGTCCCGATGGAACGATGGCCGACCAATGCCATGCCAGCTCGCCCAGCGTCAGCACCCCGACCAGCGCGATGGCGGCCAGGAAAATCGCCTCGCTGCCCTTGAGCGATGACGGTGCGCCGACTCGCCCTTTGTTGAGGACCCAGCCGGCCGCCAAGGTGAGCGCAAAGCCGAGCACGGCCGCGACGATCAGCCAGCGCAGCGCCCAGGCCGGCGCATCGAAGGCCGGCAGGGCGATGGAGGCCGCCTGCACCAGCAGCCAGGCGGCCACGGCATAGGCCGCGGCCAGCCGGTCGAGCCGCCGCTCGCGGACCGTTTCCAAGAACCGCTCGATCCATCCCGCCATTGGCGGTGTTTAGCATGAAAATGGCGGCCGCCATGGCCGGTCTGCGAGGAAATCCGTCCGTCACGCGCCTGTAATCAAGACGGGTACTCGTTCCCGATCACCCATTGCGCGGCACGCTTGTGGGCTGGCGAGCGGTAGGGGTGGTCCCGGATATGGCCGCGAACATGCGGTCGGTCCATTGGGTGTTCTTGAAGATGCGGCGCGAGCGCAGCAGCGTGAAGGGCGCGATCTTGCGCGTTTGATTTTCCGCGTCGAACTCGGGTCACCGCGAGCGGCTCGCCGTTCGACGGATTGGCGCCGTCGACCCCGATATCGTCGAGATAGACCGGCACCAGCGGCAAACAATTCTCCGGCGCGCCTTCGAGGATCGGGATCGCGGCCTTGGCGGCGGAATAATAGTCGACATCGACCGACACGAAGCCGAGCGGGGGCGTCGGGCGGGGGCGTCCTGGCGAAGGCCGGCACGGTTACGCCCGCTCCAGCCGCACCGCCAGGATGCCTTCCTCGCCTTTGACGTAGGGCACGTTGTCCTTCATCGAGGCGTAGAGATTGTGGTCCGCGCGGACGCCGAACAGGCGGAGGTTCTGGGCCTTGAATTCCGGGCCGAACTTGTCGGCGACGGTTTCGTCCAGCCGGTGCGGCTCGGTCGGCGTCGGCGCATGGCCGATCTCGACGATCACCAGGATGCGGCCGTCCGGTGCCGTGACGCGCTTCATCTCCGCGATCGTGGCGTCGACGTCGTCGACATGGTCCAGGCTGTTGAAGCTCGTCACGATGTCGAAATGGCCGTCGGGATAGGGCATCTTCTCGGACGGCGCGGCGCAATAGGTCATCTGCTGGCGGTCGTCCTCGACCAGCTTGCGATAGGCGTCGGCCAGGGGATCGAGGCCGACGCGCTCGCGGGCCGTGTCGGCCCATTCCAGGCTGCCGCACGGACCGCAGCCGATGTCGAGCACCGCCTTGCCGGCATAGTCCGCCTTGGCCAGGCCGAAGAAGGCGGTGAAGAAGTGTTCGTAATGGGCGCGCTCATGCGCCTGCTGCACCGGATTCCTGACCATGGTCGCCGCGACGCCACGCCAATAGCGCAGCTCGTGATGCTCCTTGTATTTGAGGCGGGCCGATTCCGGCATCAGGGACAGCGCCGAGTTGAGCAGCACCTTGGCGGCGGGCTTGATGAGATCGAGCATGGGCAATCCTTCCGCGGTGTGCCGGAACGGGACAGCATCCCGGCATCTGGAAGACACGCAGCAAGAGCGGGGCCAGCAAGAGCGGGGCCAAATGGCCCTCAGTCCTCTCCGGGAGGCATGTCCTTGAGATCCTGCTGCACGCGCGACGATTTCAGGATGGTTTCGATCCTTTCGGCTTCGGCGAAGGACTCGTCCTCGACGAAGCGCAGGTCGGGCGTGAACTTCATCGCGATCAGACGGCCCATCTCGCCACGCAGATAGCCCTTGTGCTTGTTGAGCGCGGCGATCACCGCCTTGGCGTTCCGGCCGCCGAGCGGCTCGCAGAACACAGTCGCATAGCGCATGTCGGGCGACGGCTTGACCTGGGTGATCGTCACCGAGACGCCGGCGAGTTCGGGATCGCGGATGTCGCCGCGCCTGAGGACGTCGGCCAGCGCATGGCGGAGCATCTCGCCGACGCGCAACTGGCGCTGGGTGGGACCGGTGCGGGATTCACTGTGTACGGATGGCCGGCGCGACATGGTCTCTCCTATGCGTCCGCGTAGCCCAGACGTTCGATCCAGGGCCGCAGAATCGGCAACACGGGCTCGAGCTGCGCACGATAGCGCCGCCATTGCCCGATGCCTTCGTCCGACAGGCCGCGGGCAAGCTGCGGGCCGCTGGGCGTCTTGATGTCGCGCCGTTGCGCGTGCCCGGCGAAGTCGCGCAGGCCGGCGTTCCAGGGCACGCCGAGAAAATCGCAGATCCGCCTTGTCTGCGCCGCGAAATCGGCGAGCAGGTCTTCGTGGCGCAGTTCGAGGACCGGCAGGCCGAGCGCATGGCGATACGCGTCCGCCAGCCGCATGACCGCGTCGTAATAGCCGGCGGCGCGCGCGAGCGCCGTCAGTTCGTACATGGACTGCGACATGGCGATGCGGCGGCGGAAGGCGCTGAGAACCACATCGCGCGGATCGCGCAACGCAAAAATCACCCGAGCCTGCGGGAACAGCCGCGCCGCAACGGGAAGCAGCGTCAGGTTCAGCGGCATCTTGTCGACAAACACGCGCCGGTCCCGCCGGGCGCCGGCTCGCTGCCAGTAACGCGCGCGCAACGGCTCCAACTCGCTGCCGGACAGCGCGGACAGGCGCGCGAGGCCGGCGTCGTTGGCGATGAGGTCCTCGCCGACATCGAACAGCGCATCGGATTCCTCCAGCGTCTCGATATCGGGATGGCCCGCAAGCACCTGCTCCAGCAGCGTGGTGCCGGAGCGCGGAAAGCCGACAAGGAACACGTGCAAGGGCTCGGGGGCGCCGCCTTCCGGGAGCACCGCCGGCACGGCCGCCGCGAAGTAGCGCGTCAGGCGGTCGGCCTGCGCGCGCGCCGTTTCCGCGCCCGGCAGCGCGAAGCGGGCCGCATACCGGTCCGCCAGGATCTGGCGCGCCGCACCATAGGCGGCGAATGCCTCGGCAGGCTTGTCGAGACCGTCGAGCGCATCGCCGGTCAGCGTATGGGCCAGCGAGCGGTTCACGGCCTCGACCGACGCGTCGCTCAGCAAGGGCTGCAGGCCGTCTAAGGCCGCCTGGAAATTGCCGTCCGCGAGATCGGCGCTCGCCCAGGCGAGCCTGGCGGCGGGCAAATCCGACAGCGCAAGCGCACGCCCGGCAAAATCCCGTGCCGCCGTCCAGTCGCCGCGGCGCACCGCAAGCCCGGCGAGCCGCGCCAGGGCCTTCGCATGGTCCGGCTTCGCCGCGACGGCGCGTTCGAGTGTCGCAGCCGCTTCGCGCAGCCGGCCGGCCCCTTCCAGTGCTGCCCCCTTGTTGAGAAGCAGCGCGGGAGAGTCCGGCGCCAGGGCGAGCGCCGCGTCGAACACCTCCACCGCCTCGCGCGCGCGGCCCAGACCGAGCAGGCCGGCACCGAGGCGGTTGAGAACCTGAAGATTGCGCGGTGCCAGGTCGCGGGCCCGCCGCAGCGCGGCCAGCGCGATGTCGGCACGCCCGGCGGCCATTGCGGCATCGGCCTCCGCCATGGCCTGTTGCACGAGGCGCGCCACCGTTATCGCCAGGTTTCCGCTCACCGCGTCAATCCTCATATCCGAAACGCGCGGCCCAGGGCGCGAGCAGCGGCAGCACGCCCGCCATCTGCGCCGCATAGTGCCGCCAGGCGCCTGTGCCTTCCGCGCGCACGCCACCGGCGATCTGACCGCTCGACGGCGTGTCGACGGCCCGTGTCCGGAGGCGTTCTGCGACCTGGGTCATGCCGGGCGCCCAGGCCAGGCCGAGCCGGCCGCAGAGCTCCCGCACCTGCCTGTCGTAGTCGGCGACGAAATCTTCGTGCCGGACGTCCTGCCAATCCAGGCCGAGCTTCTCGCGGTATGCCGCGCAGGCGCCCATCACCGTATCGTAGTAGCGGGCCGCGCCTTCCAGCGTCACCAGCTGGTACATCTGGTTCGACATCGCAAAACGGCGCCGAAAGCAGGAGAATACGACGTCGCGCGGGTCGCGCAACGCGAACAGAACCTTCGCGGCCGGAAACAGCTTCGCCACCAGCGGCAGCAGCAAAGCGTTCAGGGGCAGCTTGTCGACGAAGACGACGCCCTTCGTGTCCAGGCCGGCGGCGGCGGCGCGGTTCCAGTACATCGCGCGGTACTGCGCGGCCATCGCCGGCGTCAGCGCCGCCAGCGTGTCGAGATCGGCCGGGCTGCGCGCAAAGGCGTGTGCGGCGTCGGCAAGAAGATCGCGCTCCTCGCTCGTCACCACGCCGGGATGGCCGGCCAGGGTCTGTTCCAGCAGTGTCGTACCCGAACGCGGAAACCCGACCAGAAAGACATGTCGCGGGATATCGCAATCCGAAGCGGCGGCGCGGTCGGCCGCCCAAGCGTCCGGTGACGCATGCTCGAAATAGTCCCGCAGCATCTGCGCGCTTTGCAAGGCGTGGTCCGCGCCGAAGCCGGGGGCATAGACCTTGCGCAGCAGGTTGCCGGACGCGGCATAGGCCTCGAAGGCCGGTGCGTACCGGCCGGCGCCGTCCAAGGCGTCGCCCAGCAATCCGCTGGCGATGGCGCGGTTCACGTCGCCGAGCTGGTGACCACGCAGGAGCGCCGTCAGGCGGCTGCCGGCGGCTTCGAACCGGCCGAGCGCGATTTCGGCCATCCCCGAGGCGAGCTGGCCGAGCGCATCGCGCGGGTTGGCGGAGAGCGCACGCGCCGCATAGTCCAGCGCCAGCGCGTGCCGGCCGCGCATCGTTTCCGCATAGGCGAGCCGCGACAGCGCTTCCGCATAATCCGGCTGGCGCGTCACCGCACGTTCGAAATCCGCACGGGCCCGGCCCAGGTCTCCCAGGCCCTCGAACGAGAGGCCCCGGTTGTAATAGGGCGGCGCGAATTCGGGAAACGCGGCGATCACAGAATCGAAGGCGGCCGTCGCTTCCCGGTACTCCTGGAGATGATTGTGGGCGACACCCAGCAGATTGAGCAGATTGGCGTCCTGCGGCGCCATGACGAGGCCGTTGCGCAGCAGCGCGATCGCTTCGCGGTAGCGTCCCTGCGTGACGTCACGATAGGCGAGCAGGTTGAAGAACGAGGGATGGGCAAAGCCTTCCTCCACCGCCCGCCGCGCACCGGCGACGGCGCGCGGCATGTCCTGGGCGCCGACGGCGGCATCGACCTCCTGCGCCAGCGCCTTGAACCGCGCCGCACGGATCGGGTCGGCAGGACCTCTGTTGATTTCGACCATCGGCCTGACCTGCGGGCGGATCAGCGCACCGGGACCGGACCATCGCAGCGGCGCGCTACAGCGCGCGCTGGATGGTCTCGACCTCGAAGCACTCGATGACGTCGCCCTTCTTCATGTCCTGGTAGTTGGCGAACGCCATGCCGCATTCCTGGCCGGTCTGGACCTCGCGCACCTCGTCCTTGAAGCGCTTGAGGGTCGACAGCTCGCCTTCGTGGATCACGACGTTGTCGCGGATCAGGCGGACCTTGGCGCCGCGGCGCACCACGCCGTCGGTGATGCGGCAACCCGCGACCTTGCCGACCTTGGAGATGTCGAACACCTCCAGGATCTCGGCATTGCCGAGGAACTTCTCGCGGATCTCCGGCGCCAGCATGCCCGAGAGCACGGCTCTGATGTCGTCCACCACGTTGTAGATGATGTTGTAGTAGCGGATGTCGACGCCGTCGCGCTTGGCACGCTCGCGCGCCAGCTTGTCGGCGCGGACGTTGAAGCCGAACACCGCGGCGCCCGAGGCATGCGCCAGGATGATGTCGCTTTCGGTGATGCCGCCAACGCCGGCTTGCAGAATCTGAACCGCGACTTCGTCGGTGCCGAGCTTGGCCAGCGCGCCCTGGATCGCTTCCGACGAGCCCTGCACGTCGGATTTGATGACGAGGGGCAGCAGGCGCTTCTCGCCGCTGTCGCGCGTCTTGAGCAGCTGGTCGAGCGTCTGGCGCGAGGACGCGGCCTGGCGCGCCTCGCGGCGCTTACGCTCGCGGTACTCGGTGACTTCGCGGGCGCGGGCTTCGTTCTCCACCACGACCATCTCGTCGCCGGCTTCCGGCGCGCCTGACAGGCCCAGCACCTCGACCGGCATCGCCGGTCCGGCGCTCGGGATGGTCTCGCCGCGGTCGTTCTGCAACAGGCGCACGCGGCCCCATTCGGAGCCGGCCACCACGATGTCGCCGACATGCAGCGTGCCGCGCTGGACCAGCACGGTCGCCACCGGGCCGCGGCCGCGGTCGAGCTTGGCCTCGATCACCGCGCCTTCGGCGCTGCGGTCGGGGTTGGCTTTCAGGTCGAGGATTTCGGCCTGGAGCAGGATCGCTTCCTCGAGCTTGTCGAGGTTGATGTTCTTGGTTGCCGACACGTCGATCGCCAGCGTCTCGCCGCCCAGCTCTTCGACCTGGATCTCGTGCTGCAGCAGCTCGGTCTTGACCCGCATCGGGTCGGCGTCGCCCTTGTCGACCTTGTTGACGGCGACGATGATCGGGACATGCGCCGCCTTGGCGTGCGCGATCGCCTCCACCGTCTGCGGCATGACACCGTCATCCGCCGCCACCACGAGGATGACGAGGTCGGTGACCTTGGCGCCGCGGCTGCGCATGGCGGTGAACGCGGCGTGGCCGGGCGTGTCGAGGAAGGTGATCTTCTGGCCGCCCTTGAGCTGCACCTGATAGGCGCCGATATGCTGGGTGATGCCGCCGGCCTCGCCCGAAACCACATCCGTTTTCCGCAAGGCATCCAACAAAGACGTCTTGCCGTGGTCGACATGGCCCATGACGGTGACGACCGGCGGGCGCGAGACCAGATGGCCGGCGTCGTCCTCGCCGCCCTTGAGGCCTTCGAGCACGTCGGATTCGGCGACCCGCTTGACGGTGTGGCCGTATTCGGCGGCGACCAGTTCGGCGGTATCGGCGTCGATCACGTCGTTGACCGTCGCCATATGGCCGTTCTTCATCAGGACCTTGATGATGTCGACCGAGCGGCGCGCCATGCGGTTGGCGAGCTCGGCGACCGTGATGGTCTCCGGGATGATGACTTCGCGCGGGCCGGCGGGGCCGGCGGGCGCCGCCTGCACGCCCTTCACGCGCTGCAGGTGGCGGCGATAGGAGGCGACCGAGCGCATGCGCTCGTCGTCGTCGGACAGGGCGCGCGTGACGGTGAGCTTGCCGCGGCGGCGGTTGTCGTCGCTGATCTTCTTGGGCGCGGCGGCCGGCTTGGCCGGGACCTTGGCGCCCTTCTTGGTGACAGCCTCTTCCTCTTCCTCTTCGAGAGGGCGGCGGACCGGGCGCACGCCGGCGGCAGCGGCCGTGGCGGCGGCACCGGCTGCGGCGGGCGTCGTCGTGCCGGTGGAAGGCTCCTCGCGCTTCTCGCGGCGGGCGACCTCCTCGGCGGCGTGACGGCGGGCGAGGTCTTCGGCGGCCTTGCGTGCGTCTTCCTCGACCTTGCGGCGTTCGGCGGCGGCGCGTTCGATCTTCAGCTTTTCTTCTTCGGCATTGCGCAGGCGCGCCTCTTCCTCGGCACGCTTGCGGGCTTCTTCTTCGTGCACGCGCGCATCGGCGAGGGCGGCGCCGCGGCGGGCCTTCTCCTCCTCGGTGAGCTGGCGCAGGACGACGCCGCGGGGCGCCGGCGGCGGTGAGGGCGGCGCAGGCTGCGGCGCCGGCGCGGAGGCCAGGGGACGTGTCTGCGTGGGCGCCGGGGCGGGCGCCTTGGCCGGCGCAGGCGGCGTCGGACCCAGCGTGCGCTTCTTTTCCACCACGACGGCCTTGGTGCGGCCGTGGCTGAAGCTCTGCTTCACGGTCGAAGTCTCAGTCTTCTTCAGCGACAGAGTCTTCGCTCCGCCGCCCTGCTTGCGTGTGGTGTCGTTCGTATCGCTCATTCGTCTCTTTCGTCGGCGGCGGCCGGAACGGGCCGAAAGCCCGACAGCCGTCTGGCATCGTGCTGCAAGCGTTCCTGGAGCCGCCCGGATTTGAGGGCTGCATGTATCACATTCTCACGGCCCACGGCCACGCTGATTTCCGCCGATGTCAGGCATGCGACAGTCTCGATTTTCAGCCTGAGTGCATGCGCCGCAGCGAACACTTTGCGCTTGCCGTCGGGGGCGCCGTCGCGGGCCTCGACGAGGAGCGCGGGCGGGGCATCCGACTGGATCGCGCGGGTGACGCTGTCGAAGCCGGTCAGCAGGACGCCAGAACGCCGCGCCAGGCCGAGATCGGCCTGCATGCGCGCCACCAACAGGCCTTCCACCCTAGCCACGAGGTCCGGGGCGACCTTCACCTGCGCCCTGGCGGCCTTGGCGAAAAGGTTCTTCTTCACCGCGATGCCCAGCGTGGCCGCGGCCGCGCCCACCCAGATGCCGCGGCCCGGCAGGCTCGCCGCCACGTCCGGCGTGACCTCGCCATCCGGCGACACGACGAAGCGGACGAGCTTGTCGTCCGGCAGGACCTCGCCGCTTACGATGCAGCGCCTGTCCCGCATCGCCTCGTCGTCCTCGTCGCGGATGGCGGCAGCCAGGCTCAAGCTTGCTCGTCCTCCGCCGCTTCGCCTTCTTCCGGCGTCGCCTCGATCCAGCCCGCCTTGACGCGCGCCTTCATGATGATGGCGTTGGCATCCTCTGCCGTCAGGTTGAAGCCTTCCAGGGCGCCGGGAATGCGGGTGCGTTCCTTCTCCTTGTTGACCTCGTAATAGCCGAGCAGGTCGTCCGTGGCGCAGCCGGCGAGATCCTCCAGCGTCTTGACGCCGTTCTCGCCCAGCGCGACCGCCATGGCCGGCGTGACGCCATCAACCTCGAGCACGTCGTCGGAGACCCCGAGTTCCTTGCGTTTGTCGTCCATGTCCTTGTTCTTCGCCTCGATAAATTCGAGCGCACGCTGCTGCAGCTCGGTTGCGGTTTCCTCGTCGAAGCCCTCGACGGCGCCCAGTTCGTTCAGCGGCACATAGGCCACGTCCTCGATATTGGCGAAGCCCTCGCTGGCCAGGAGCTGCGCCACGGTCTCGTCGACGTCGAGCGAGTCCATGAACAGCTTGGTGCGTTCGGTGAATTCCTTCTGGCGGCGCTCCGATTCCTCGGCTTCCGTCAGGATGTCGATCTGCCAGCCGGTGAGCTGCGAGGCCAGGCGCACATTCTGGCCGCGGCGGCCGATGGCGAGGCTGAGCTGCTCGTCCGGCACCACGACCTCGACGCGGTGGGTGTCTTCGTCGAGCACGACCTTGGAGACTTCCGCCGGCGCCAGCGCGTTGACGATGAAGGTCGCCGCCTCGCCGTTCCACGGGATGATGTCGATGCGCTCGCCCTGCAGCTCCTGCACCACCGCCTGGACGCGCACGCCGCGCATGCCGACGCAGGCGCCGACCGGATCGATCGAGCTGTCCTTGGAGATCACCGCGATCTTGGCGCGGGAGCCGGGATCGCGCGCCACGGCGCGGATCTCGATAATTCCATCATAAATCTCAGGCACTTCTTGCGCAAAAAGCCGGACCATGAATTGCGGATGGCTGCGGGACAGGAAAATCTGCGGCCCGCGGGTCTCGCTGCGCACGTCGTAGATATAGGCGCGGATGCGGTCGCCGGTGCGGAAGCTCTCGCGCGGGATCATCTCGTCGCGGCGCACCACGCCCTCGGCGCGGCCCAGATCGACGACCACCGAGCCGAATTCGGCGCGCTTGACGATGCCGTGGACGATCTCGCCGATGCGGTCCTTGTATTCGTCATATTGCCGGGCGCGCTCGGCATCGCGCACCTTCTGCACGATCACCTGCTTGGCGTTCTGCGCATTGATGCGGTTGAAATCGACCGGCGGCAGCGTCTCGGCGATGATGTCGCCGACCTGGGCGGCGGGATTGCGGGCCCGCGCATCGGCCAGGCTGATCTCGGTCTTGTCGTTGTCGACCAGCTCGACGACGTGCAGGTAGCGCGAGACATGGGTCTCGCCGGTCTTGGGGTCGATCTCGACCTTGATCTCGTTCTCGCTGCCGTAATGGGCCTTGGCGGCGCGCTGCATCGCCTCTTCCATCGCGGTGATGACGACGGATTTGTCGATCGACTTGTCGCGCGCGACGGCGTCTGCGATCTGCAGGAGCTCGGTCCGGTTTGCGGCAATGGCTGCCATTTTCTGTCTTCTCTCCTTCTGGCGCGCCCGAAGCGCGCTTATGCAGAACTATTGCGCGTGCTTGCGCGCTTTCAGGTCTTCGGCGATCAGCGCATCGGTCAGCACCAGCTTGGCCTCCGCGATCTGGCGGAAGGGGATGCTGAAACGCTGATTTTGCGTCTCGATTGTGACGTCCTGCCCGTCGAGTCCCAGCAGCCGCCCGCGGAACCTTTTGCGGCCTTTGTTTGATGGGTCGCTCGCCGGCACGCTGTCGCTACCGGCCCCGCCAACGCTCCAGATCGGCGCATGCAGGTCGATCCTGGCTTCGTGACCGGCCCAGCGGGCGAAGTCCGTGAGCCGGGTCAGAGGCCGGTCGATGCCGGGGGAGGAGACTTCGAGCTCGAAATCGCCTTCCAGCGGATCTTCCCTCTCGATGAAGTCGAGCAGCGCGCGGCTGAGCCGGGCGCAATCCTCGACATTCATCGTGCCGTCGGGCCGCTCGGCCATGATCTGGAGCGTCTTGACCGATCCGCCCATCAGCCGCAGGCGCACGAGCCGGAACCCAGCCGCTTCCACGGCGGGTTCGAGGATCGGCTCCAGATGGGCCATGGCGCTGAGCAAGGACCGGAAACTCCAATGTTCTTCCCGCGCGGCGATCTTGCGACCGCCACACAACAGTACGTTCTGTTGTCTGGGATGACGGCTATGTACGCCGCCAGGGGGCTTATTTCAAGGGTGCTTGGGCGGATGGATGGTGCTGCCGGAGCCGATTCCGACCGTCACTTCCTGGTTTGGCGCGGGCCGGCTTTGCGCCGGCGGCGGCGCCTTGGGCAGCTTGACCCCGGTGAAGGGCGATGGCCCGACCATGAGGTAAATCCCGGTCAGCGAGAAAATCGCCGCCAGGATGATGGTGGCATAGTCGCCCCAGGGGATGGGCGCGCGGTCGTCATCGTCGTCGTCGGGAAGGCTCATGCGGCGATCTTATCAGTCCGGACGAAGCGGAGAAAAGCCGGCGGGCCGTGGAGTTCCTTGGCCTCGTAGCGCGTCGGCGGCCAGTCGGCGGGACGGGCCTTCCAGTCCGACGGACCGGTCGCGGTCCAGGCGAAGGCGGCATGCGCCATCAGCCGCTCCAGCGCATGGGCGAGATAGCCGGCATCGTCGCTGGCAAAGCGCAGCTCTGCGCCGGGCTTGAGGATGCGCGCGAGCGCGTCCAGCATCGGCATCTGGACGAAACGGCGCTTGTGATGCCGCGTCTTGGGCCAAGGATCGGGGAATAGCAGGAAAAAACGGCCGATGCTGGCGTCCGGCAGCGCATCGATGATGTCGCGCGCGTCGTCTTCGTAGAGGCGGACATTTTCGGCGGGCTGCTGCTCCAGCCGGGACAGCAGCTTGGCGGTGCCCGCGATATAGGGCTCGGCGCCGATCAGGCCGATGCGCGGATGATGCTGCGCCTGCCACAACAGGTGCTCGCCGGCGCCGTAGCCGACTTCGAGCCAGACCTCGCTTACGTCACCGAAATCTCTCAAAGGGGGAGGCGAGAAATAGGCGCGCGGATCCTTGCCCATCTCGGGCCGAAGCAGCAGCGACGGCAACAGCGTCGCGCGCAACGATTCCTGGTGCGCCGACAGCGCGGGGCCTTTGCGCCGTCCGTAGAGGTTACGGCGGCGGCGCTGCGGACTCTCGGAACCGTCTTGCGCGTTCATGCGACTCGCGAATGGCTGCGCGGCATGCGCAAGTTTCCGCTCCATAAAACGCCTTCCCGCATCGGACGCAATCGCAGCCGTCGAGGCGGCCCGATATCGGCGCCATCCGGACATGGGGCACTTGCCGAAGCCCGAAACATGCCACTTGAGCGTCATCGCTCCGTGTGGCGTAACATGCCGGCAGGAAAAGAACGATTTCCCTATCCGGGCTGCGCATGGATTTTGAATACGACGCCTTTATTTCCTTCGCTTGGAAAGACATCGCGCGGGCCCGGCGATTGCACGAGCGGCTGACGAAGCGCGGCTATGCATCGTGGTATGCCGAGAAAAACCTTCGGCTCGGCGAGGATCTCTTCCACAAGATTTCCGACGGCATGGCGAGGTCGCGATATCTTTTCGTCGTTCATTCCCGCCACCATGGCGGCGGGGCATGGGCGCAACGGGAACTGGCGGCCGTCGGGGCGGACGAAATCGCCGGCAAGATGACGAAGGTCATCTGCCTCAAATTCGACGACACGGCATTGCCGCTCATCCTGAGATCGAAGCTCTATGTCGATTTCCGCTCGCGCAAGCCCGATCCGTTCGAGCGGATTTGCGAATTGCTGGACCAGGCCAGCGACGCCGTGATCGCGGGCACGAAGGCGAGCTTCCTCAAGGCCACGGACGTGAACGAGATTCGCGATTGTGCGCATCGCCTGAGTTCGATGGCGCGCCTGCGCCACGAATTCGGCGCGTTGCGGGCCGCGTCGGAGATCCTCCTGTCGGTCCCTGAAAACTACAATGTCGGGGATTCCGCCGCGTGGGTCCTGGGCGATGTGGGCGTCTGGATGGATTCGAAGGAGATGGCGCAGGAGATCATGCAGGTCGTGCCGCAGGTCATCGCGGCCGGAGACCCCCGCCTGATCAATCACATGGCCTATATCTGCGGCGAAATGGCGAGGCAGGCCAAAAACGAAAGGCTGAAGAGCTGGGCCGACTCGTTCATCGCCGGGCGGGAAGCGTCCGCCGACGCGTCCATCAGGGAGCCTTTTGCGGCAACCCGCCAGCGCATCAGCAAACTCGAAAAGCGATCCGCCTGACATCGTCCCCGCCGCAGGGCGGCGGAGACGATCGCGAGAATCTTCCGGTTCGCCCGCTCTGCTTAAATCGCGCCCTTGATCGCGTCGGCGAGGTCGGTCTTTTCCCAGGAGAAGCCGCCTTCCGCGTCCGGCTCGCGGCCGAAATGGCCATAGGCCGAGGTGCGGGCATAGATCGGCCGGTTGAGGCCCAGATGCTCGCGGATGCGGCGCGGCTTGAGGCTCATCAGCTCGGGCAGGAGCTTTTCCAGCTTCGCCTCGTCGACTTTGCCGGTGCCGTGCAGGTCGAGATAGACCGACAGCGGATCGGCGACGCCGATGGCGTAGGAAATCTGGATCGTGCAGCGGTCGGCGACGCCCGACGCCACGACGTTCTTGGCCAGATAGCGCGCGGCATAGGCGGCCGAGCGGTCGACCTTGGTCGGGTCCTTGCCCGAGAACGCGCCGCCGCCATGCGGGGCCGCGCCGCCATAGGTGTCCACAATGATCTTGCGGCCGGTGAGGCCGGTGTCGCCGTCCGGACCGCCGACCACGAAAGTGCCGGTCGGGTTGACGTGCCAGATGGTCTTGTCGCTGATCCATTCGGCGGGCAGCGCCTTGCGGATATAGGGCTCGACGATGGCGCGGATATCGGCCGAGGTCTGGCTTTCCTCGGTGTGCTGGGTCGAGAGCACGATCTGGGTCGCCTCGACCGGCGTGCCGTTCTCGTAGCGCAGCGTGACCTGGCTCTTGGCATCGGGGCCGAGCTTGGGCTCGCTGCCGGCATGGCGGGCATCGGCCAGCAGCTTGAGGATCTTGTGGCTGTAGAACAGCGGCGCCGGCATGAGCGCCGGCGTCTCGCGGCAGGCATAGCCGAACATGATGCCCTGGTCGCCGGCACCCTCGTCCTTGTTGCCCGACGCGTCCACGCCTTGCGCGATGTGCGGCGACTGGGCGTGCAGCAGGACCTCGATATTCGCGGTCTTCCAGCTGAAGCCTTCCTGGTCGTAGCCGATATCCTTGATCGCCTGGCGGGCGACCTCGATCACCTGTTCCGGGCCGATATGCTTGGGACCGCGCGTCTCGCCCGCGATCACGACGCGGTTGGTGGTCGCCAGCGTCTCGCAGGCGGCGCGGATGTCCCATTCGCTGAGACCGCTCTTGGGACCTTCGCGGAAGAACAGGTCGACGACTTCGTCGGAGATGCGGTCGCAGACCTTGTCCGGATGACCTTCGGACACGCTTTCGCTGGTGAAAAGGTAGTTGGAACGCATCAGGTTCGACCCCACGCCTAAGTTCTATCGAAACGGCGCGACTTCTGGCAAGGAATTGCCAAGGGGTCAACAGGCCGTGACAGCAGTGCGGCCCGTTCGACGGGCCGCCCGTTCAGCTATCCAGGCCGAAATTGCCGTCGTCATTGGCGCCGTTGAGGGCGCCCTGCGCCTCGATGGCGCCGAGCCGGGTCAGCCGCGGCGACGTCCAGGACAGCCTCTCGGCCCGCGCTTCGCGATCCCGTTCGCCGTCCTGATGATGGTCCGTCATGAGCACCCCCTGAAAATTCGTCAAAGAATCAATAGCGATGACCATGCGAATCGTCAAACACCGGCTGTGCGGTGCGGGTAGATGCACGGAACGGTGCCCAAATTGGGCGACAAAAGTGCAAAGGCGTATTGGAATTGTCGGAATAGGGCACTAATGATGACTGCACTTGAACTGCCGCGTTATTTGGCGGCGAGACACGCAGTGCAAAGCCCAATTACCCCTTCAGGAGCCGCAGATGGAACCCTTCGTCGGTGAAATCCGGCTGTTCTCGTTCGGCAGGGCGCCGACCGGATGGCTGCCATGTGATGGCCGGACGCTGCAAGCCACACAGTATCAGGCACTGTATGCGCTGATCGGCACCCTGTACGGCGGCACGCCTGGGACCTCTTTCAATCTGCCCGATCTGCAGGGTCGGGTGCCACTATGCCAGAGCAGCCAGAATCCGACGGTCGGCGCCAAGGGCGGCGCCGAGCAGGTGTCTCTGACGGCCGCAAACATGCCGCAACACACGCACAACGTGCAGGCCTATGCCACGGCGGGCAACACGCTCAACCCGAACAGCGCTTTTCCCGCCGTGCTTGCGTCGGGCGGAGCCTCCGGCGTCCCCACGCCGAACATGTTCATCCCGAATTCGAACCAATCGCTGGTCGCGATGGCGGCCGGCATGGTCTCGTCGGTCGGCGGCGGACAGGCCCATGAAAATCGCCAGCCCTATATCGCGATGAATTATTGCATCGCCGTCGTCGGCCTTTTCCCGATGCGGCAATAGACCCAAGGAGCCATCGCCATGTCCGAAGCCTTTACCGGCGAGATCCGAGTTTTCGGCGGCAATTACGCGCCGGAAGGCTGGATGCTATGCAACGGCCAGATCTTGGCGATCACCGATTACACGGCGCTGTACTCCCTTATCGGCGTCACATATGGCGGCGATGGGCGGTCGACCTTCGCCGTGCCGGACCTGCGCGCCCATCTCGCTGTCGGGCAGTCCGCCGCCGTGCCGCCGGGCATGAGTTTCAGCTATCCTCTCGCAGCGACGGGCGGCACGACCACCGTGGCGCTGACGGAGGCGACGATGCCGTCGCACACGCATCAGGCCACTGCGAGCAGCCAGCCGGCAACGGCGGCCGGGCCGCCGGGCAATCTCTTCGCCGCCACGACGGCGCCGGCCGCCGGCTATGTGACAAACCCGACGACCACATATGAGGCCGATCCTGTCGCGATCACGACGGCAGGCAGCAGCCAGCCGCATCCGAATCTGATGCTGAGCCTCGGCTTGTCCTACATCATCTGTCTGAACGGGCTCTACCCGACTTTTCCGAACTGACGCGACGGAGATCGTTAGCCATGGCTGATCCTTTTTACGGCGAGATCCGCGCCTTCGGATTCAACTGGCCGCCGATCGACTGGGCCCTATGCAATGGCGCCATGATGCAGATCCAGCAGAACTCCGCGCTTTACGCCGTCCTGGGCGCGACATTCGGCGGCGACGGCCGCACGACGTTCGCCCTGCCCGATCTCGCGAACGCGGTGCCGATGCATTGGGGCACCTCGGCCTCAGCCGGCATGACCGTCCAGCTGGGACAGCAGCTTGGCGCGCCGACCGTCACGCTGACGCAGGCCGGGATGCCGACACATACGCATCAGCTCAATCTGGGCAACGCCTCCTATCCCGGCCTGGCCCAGTCTCCCGCGAACGCCGCTCCGTCGCGCCCCGAAGCGCCGATTCCCAATACCAATCCGCAGACTTATGCGGCGTTTCAGCTCTGGCAGAACGGTCAGGCTCCCACCGCGATGATGGGCGCTTCCACATTGGCGAACGCGTACACGCTGGTGCCCACGCCGCACGAGAACCGCTCGCCCTTCCAGGTGGTGAACTTCTGCATCTGCATCGCCGGCGAATTCCCGCCGCGACCCGATTGAGCGGTGACGCCGCTTCCGGATATCCCCGAAGCGCTGGCGGCGCAGGGTGTTGCACTGCGGCCGGTTGCGGATGACGACTTGCCGTTCCTGGGCGATATATACGATGCCTATCGCCGGGCTGAGGTCGAGGCGTTCGGCTGGCCGCCCGCGACCCGGTCGGCGTTCCTCGCCGACCAGTTCGTGCTGCAGCATCGGCACTACATCACAGCCTATCCCGGCGCGGCGTTCAGCGTCGTGACGGTCAAAGGCGAGGATGCCGGCCGGCTCTATCTTTATCGCGGCGTCGGCGACATGCGGATCGTCGACATCGCGTTCCTGCCGGCCTGGTGCAATCGCGGTATCGGCGGCGCTCTTATCAAGGCCGTGATGGCGGACGCCGGAGCGCGCGGCGACAAGGTCTCGATCCATGTCGAGCGCAGCAATCCGGCGCAGCGCCTCTACCGCCGCCTGGGCTTCGGGCAGGCCGGCGAGGCCGGGCCTTACGTGCTGCTGGAGTGGACCGTCAGGTGAACACCGCCTGGTAGCGGAAGCCGCCGCCCTCCAGCACGCCCACCGGCACGAGATGGATAGGCCCTTCCAGCGCGGGATGGCGCAGCCGGTAATTGTCCTGCGGACACAGGAACGGAAGCCGGCATTCGAAGAACAGCGAGAAGGGCTGGCTGCGGAACTTGGCGCCGGCGGGCGGGGCGGCATGCGGACGGCGCGCCACGACCCCGGCCAGCACGAAGGGCAGTTCGGCGTCCGGGCCGAGCACCAGCGTGAAGGTCTCGCCTTCCAACGGCTTGAAGTCGGAAAATTCGCGGTCGAACACGATGCCAGCAAGAGCCAAATCGGGACGCGATGCAAGCGCGGAAGCGAAGGGGAGCGCCCGCCGCCATTTCCCATTCGCTAAAGTATGAATCGCGACAGATCCTGGTCTTTCGCCAGGTCGTCGACGCGGCTGTGGACATAGGGGCCGTCGACCACGATCTTTTCGCCGCCGCGTTCGCTGGCGGAGAAGCTGGCTTCGTCGAGCACGCGCTCCATGATGGTCTGCAGGCGGCGGGCGCCGATGTTCTCGACGGAGGCGTTGACCTGGGCGGCGACGTCGGCGATCGCGCCGATGCCGTCGGGCGTGAATTCGAGCGCCACGCCTTCGGTCAGCATGAGGGCCACGTACTGCTTGATCAGGCTGGCTTCCGGCTCGGTGAGGATGCGCTGGAAATCGTCGCGGGTCAGCGCCTTCAGCTCGACGCGGATCGGCAGGCGGCCCTGCAATTCGGGCAGAAGGTCGGACGGCTTGGCGGTGTGGAACGCGCCCGAGGCGATGAACAGGATGTGGTCGGTCTTCACCTGGCCGTGCTTGGTGGCGACGGTGGTGCCTTCGATCAGCGGCAGCAGGTCGCGCTGCACGCCCTCGCGGGAGACGTCGCCGCCGCCGCGCATCTCGCTGCGGGCGCAGATCTTGTCGATCTCGTCGAGGAAGACGATGCCGTGATTCTCCACCGTGTGGATGGCGTCGCGGATCACCTGGTCCTCGTCCAGCAGCTTGTCGGCCTCTTCGGCGACCAGCGGCGCATGCGCGTCGGCCACCGTCATGCGGCGCTTCTTGCCCTTCTGTCCGAATGCCTTGCCCAGCATGTCGGAGAGGTTGACCATCGAGATCTGCGCGTTCGGCATGCCGGATCTCGAACATCGGCGCGCCGCCGGTATCCTTCATCTCCAGCTCGACCTCCTTCTTGTCGAGTTCGCCCTGGCGCAGCGATTTGCGGAAGCTCTCGCGCGTGTTGCCCGCTGGAGGCGCCGACCAGCGCGTCGAGGATGCGGTCCTCGGCGCGCGCCTCGGCCTGGGCCTCGACGTCGCGGCGCTTGGCGGCGCGCACCTGGGCGATGCCGACCTCCACCAAGTCGCGGACGATCTGCTCGACGTCGCGGCCGACATAGCCGACCTCGGTGAACTTGGTCGCCTCGACCTTGATGAACGGCGCCTGCGCCAGCCGGGCGAGACGGCGCGAGATCTCGGTCTTGCCGACGCCGGTGGGGCCGATCATCAGGATGTTCTTGGGCAGCACCTCCTCGCGCAGCTCGGGCTCGAGCTGCTGGCGGCGCCAGCGGTTGCGCAGCGCGATGGCGACGGCGCGCTTGGCGTCGTGCTGGCCGACGATGTGGCGGTCCAGTTCGGAAACGATCTCACGCGGCGTGAAGGACGAACTCATATCGTGTCGAGGCTTTCTATGACGATGTTGTCGTTGGTGTAGATGCAGATGTCGGCCGCGATCTTCATGGCGCGGCGCGCGAATCTCCTCGGCCGACAGGTCCAGGCTCATCAGCGCCTTGGCGGCGGCGAGCGCGTAGGGCCCGCCGGAGCCGATGCCGATCAGGCTGTCCTCCGGCTCGACCACGTCGCCGGTGCCCGACAGGATCAGCGACGTCCTGGCGTCGGCGACCGCCATCATCGCTTCGAGCCGGCGCAGATAGCGGTCGGTCCGCCAGTCCTTGGCCAGCTCGACGCAGGCGCGGGCGAGATTGCCCGGATGCTGCTCGATCTTGGCTTCCAGGCGCTCCGACAACGCAAACGCGTCCGCCGTGGCGCCGGCAAAGCCGACCAGCACGTCACCCTTGCCGATGCGCCGGACTTTCCGCGCATTGGATTTCATGATGGTGGCGCCGGCCGTCACCTGGCCGTCGCCCGCGACGACCACCTTGCCGCCCCGGCGCACCGACAGGATCGTCGTGGAGCGCCATTTCTCTTTTTCCGCCATGGCAATCAACCTATTGTCGCGCATGTCCTATTCGAACATGCCGTGAAACTCCGCCCCATCGCCCTGGCCGCGGCGGGCCTGTGGCGGGGCTTTATAACGCGCCGCCGGCCGCAGCCGCGCCCCTGACCTATGACTGCCAGGCCCGCATGACAAGGGTGGAGACGATTCCGCCGCCCGTGCGGGCGATGCCAATCCCTGGCAATGCCTGGTGCCGACCATCTCCAAGCCGCCCAGCGCCGTCCGCTGGCAGCGCAATTCGCTGGAATATTGCCGCCTCACCGTCAGCGTCTACGACGCGGCGCTGCGGGCGGCCCGGCGCCTGGCGCAGACCCATCGCCGCCGCCAATGGGTCGTGCTGATGGATGCCGACGAGACGGTGATCGACAATATCGCTGTTCGAGCGCGAACGCGGACGCCTGCAACGGGGAATTCAAGGACGCGCAATGGGAAAGCTGGGTCGCGGCCAGGCTCGCGCGCGACGTGCCGGGCGCGGCGGCCTTCACCAACAGCGTGCATGCGCTGGGCGGACTGGTTGGCATCGTGACCAACCGGGCGCGGAAGGACGACGCCATCACCCGCGACACGCTCAAAAAAGCCGGAATCCGGTTCGACTATGAGATCGGCATGGACGGCGATCACCTCCGACAAGACCGAACGCTGGCGCGGTGCCGAGACGGCGCTGGCGGCGAAGTTCGGCGGCCATCCGGTGGCTGTGATGTGGATCGGCGACCAGGTGACCGACCTTGCCCGGCGCGACCGGCGCGGCAGGCTGCTGGGCGCCATGCGCCAGACCGATTCCGGCGACGGGATCGGCGTCGACCTGTTCCTGCTGCCGAACGCAATGTACGGCAACTGGGACGCGAACCCGGCGAACTGACGCATGCTGCCCGCCATCCCCTTTGTCGACATCCGCGGCGGCACGCCGCTCGACCTGATGGAGCAGCATGAGGCGACGGCCCGGTCGCTGGCGCGCGCCGCGATGGGCACGTTCGGCCTGGCATCGCGAGCGGCGTCGACGGTGCTGATGCCGCTGGGCGACCGCGCGTCGCGGCGCTGGCTGGCGCGGACCGACAATCCCTATCTGGCCGAGATCGATGCGCTGGCGGCGCATTTGGGCATCAGCGGCGTGCATTTCCTGAACGTCTGCTTCGAGTGGGGCTGCACCTCCGGCGTGTGGCGGGGGCCGGACGGTCCGGTGCTGCGCCGCGTGCTGGACTGGGCGTTTCCGCAGCTCGGCACGCATATGGTGGTGGCGCTGCAATCGGGGCCGGCGGGGGAGTTCTACAACCCGACCTGGCCGGGGCTTGCCGGCAGCTTCCAGGGGCTGGCACCGGGCCGCTTCGCCGCTGCGATCAACCAGGCGCCGATGCGCCGGCACCGTCGCGGCATCGCCGGCGACTGGCTGCGCAACCGCATCGCGGTGCGCGACGGGATCGGGGATGCCGCCGGCACATCTGCTGCGCCAGGTGCTGGAGCGGGCACCGGACTATGCTGCGGCCAAGACCATGCTGAGCGAGACCCGGCTGGCCGTGCCGGCGATCTTCATCCTGTCGGGCGTCGCACCCGGCGAAGGCTGCATCATCGAGCGTACGGAAGACGCGGCCGGCCATCCGCACGCTGGCGGCGGGCGCGGTCTGCGTCGCCAATCACTTCGAGTCGAGGCTGGGACGGAAACCGGACTGGGTTGGCGGGCGCGGCCGATCGACAGCCTGGGCCGCGCCGCCTGCGCCCGGCAACTCCGGGCCGAGGATTTCGCGAGCCCATTCGGCTGGTTCAGGCCGCCGATCGCCAACGCGCATAGCCGCCTCGCCTTCAACGCCAATGCCGCGACCGGCGCGCTGGCCCTGATCGGCACCGAAGGCACGGAGCCGGTGACGCAGGTCTTCCGCCTGGCGTAATCCGACGCCGCGTTAAGCATCGGTTTACCGTGTTCGCACCGCCGCTGAGGCCGTTCGATTCAAATTAACCTCATCGCGGCAGGTTCAGCGGATGAACGTGTCCCAAGACGCGCCGGCGGACCTGCGTGCGCGCACCAAATTCGGCAAGCGGGTCTTCGTGTGGCTTGGGCTGACGAGCGTCATTTTCGCCGGCGTCACCGCGGTGCTGTTCGGCAGCATCATGCAGCTCATCAACAGCACCGGCTGGGTGGCGCACAGCTACCAGGTGATCGACGCGCTGGACGTCACCGAGGACGTCTTCACCGATGCCCAGTCGGCCGAGCGCGGCTATGTGGCGACCTGCAAGCAGGCGCTGATCTCGCCCTTCCGCTCGGACCTGCCGCGCATCTATTCCGAGATCGCGAATCTGCGCGCCCTGACGGCAGACAACCCGGCGCAGCAGCGCCGCGTCGAAGCCCCTCAAATCCGGAGTGAACGACGAGCTGGCGCGGATGAGCGCGGTGGTCGCGGAGAACCTGCGCGGCGACGTGCGCGACGCGCAGGCGAGCCTGACCGATTCCGCCAACACCCGCGCCACCCGCAGCGTGTTCGCGACCATCGATGCCATGGAGGCGGAAGAACGCGGCCTGCTGGCGGGCCGCCTGCACACCGTGCAGCGCAACGCCTGGGTCGCGGTGGTCGCCTGCAGCTTCGGCGTCGCCGCCTGCATCGCCATCCTCGCCTTCGTGTTCTGGCTGGTCCGCCGCGAAGTGCGCCTGCGCGCGGCCAGCGAATCTTCGCTGAAGGACAGCAACGGCCACCTGAGGAGATCGCTGGGCGAGTTGCGCCGCTACAACGATACCGCCCGTTCCATCGCGATCCTGGGCGAGTTGCTGCAGACCTGCCGCAACGCCGGCGAGGCGCTCGCCATCACCGCGCGCCATTACGAGGAGCTCTTTCCCGGCGTGTCGGGCGCAATCGCCCTGTTCAACAACCAGCGCGACATGCTGGATATCGTGCAGAAAATCGGTGCGGAGAGCGGTCTTGCCGACAGCTTCCTGCCGGACGAATGCTGGGGCCTGCGCCGCGGCCGCGTGCATGGCACCCAGAACGGCGAGCCGCGCTGCACCCATATCGGCGGCGGCGAGGTGCCGACGATCTGCCTGCCCTTGTCGGCGCAGAGCGAGGCCCTGGGCGTCCTGACCCTGCGCACCGTCGCGGCGAACGGCTATGCCGAGATCGACCGGCAGGCGATCCAGACCATCGCCGAGCAGCTTTCGCTCTCGCTCGCCAATCTCAGGCTGCAGGAGACGCTGCGCAGCCAGTCGTTCCGCGATCCACTGACCGGGCTGTTCAACCGGCGCTACATGGACGACGCACTGGCCCGGGAAATCTCGCGCGCGCAGCGGCATGGCGGTCCGGTGTCCATCGCGATGGTCGACATCGACCATTTCAAGCGCTTCAACGACACCCATGGCCATGAAGGCGGCGACGCGCTGCTGGTCGCCTTCGCGCAATTGCTGGGCGATCACGCGCGCAGCGAGGACATCGTGTGCCGCTATGGCGGCGAGGAATTCGCGATCATCCTGCCCGGCGCGCCGCTCGAAACGGCGAAGGAGCGCCTCGACCTGGTGCGGTCGGAGACGCGGCGCCTGCGCGTGCTGCTGCGCGGACAGTCCCTCGGCCCCGTCTCCGTGTCCGCCGGCGTCGCGATGTTCCCCGCGCATGGCGCGACCGGCATGGCGGTGCTGCATGTGGCCGACGCCGCGCTCTACCAGGCCAAGAGCGAGGGCCGCGACCGCGTGATCGCAGCGCCGACGCCCGACGCGCTCCTGGCGCTGGCGGCCAGGGCCGGCTAGGGACGGCCTTCGACAGCCCGGGATACATGCGGTAATAAGCCCTGGATTCGCACCGGATATGGCCATGCGCACGGCGACTGTGGAACGCAAGACCCGCGAGACGGAGATCGTCGTTTCGCTCGACATCGACGGCTCGGGCGAGACCGACATCGACACCGGCATCGGCTTCCTGGACCACATGCTGGAGAGCTTCGGACGGCATTCGATGATCGACCTGAAGGTGCGCGCCCAGGGCGACCTGCATGTCGATTTCCACCACACCACCGAGGACACCGGCATCGTCATCGGCCAGGCGGTGAAGCAGGCGCTGGGCGATTTCGCCGGCATCGCGCGGTTCGGGCTCGCCACCATCCCGATGGACGAGACGCTGACCCGCGTCGCCATCGACGTGTCGAACCGGCCCTATCTGATCTGGCGGGTGAATATCCCCAAGCCCAAACTGGGCGACATGGACACCGAGCTGTTCAAGGAATGGTTCCAGGCCTTCGCGCAGAACGCCGGCATCTGCCTGCACATCGAGAATCTCTACGGCGAGAACAGCCACCACATCGTCGAGACCTGCTTCAAGGGCATGGCGCGCGCCCTGCGCCAGGCGGTGACGCCGGACGAGCGCCTCGAAGGCGGCGTCGCTTCGACCAAGGGCATGCTCAGCGAGAAGGGCTGAGGTGCCTATTTCGTCGTGATGGCGATGGTGGCCGGCGCGCCCGCGCCGGCGCCAGTCTCATAGACTTTCAGCGTGTAGGACTGGCCCGCGGTCCAGCCCGCCGTATCTGCGACGATCTCCACCACCGTCGAGTTGACCACGCTCGCCGTGATGTTTTTCGGCGTGACGCCCGACCATTCGGCGTGGCGCATCAGCCCGCCGCCGCCATTGATGCCATACCGCATGGTCTGGCCTGCGGCGAGAGCGAGCGGATTGGGCGCGTCGGTCGTCAGCGGCGGGCCTTTGGTCTTGTCCGCCATGGCGCAGTTCGAGAAGACCGTGTCCTCCGCCTCGGGGATTTTCGCCACGATGGTGTCGAGTTTCTGCGTCGCGGCCAGAAGCGCCTTCGTGGCCAGGTCGAGGTCGGCGAGTGCATTGTCCAGTGCGGCTTTCGCGGCGTCGTATGTTGCGGCGTGCGGCGGCGGGGCGGCAGCCATCCCCGCTGCTGCGCCGGCCGGTGCTGCAGCCGGCTTGGGAATATCCGCCGCCGCAGTCGATTGCGCGCTTGCCGAAATGCCGCCGGCGGCGGCCGCGATATCGGCGGCGCTTGGGCGGATCGTGAGGATCTGCTGGTTCACCTCGCCGACGATCGAATCCACCGCCTGCTGGGTCGCGGCGGCGTAGCGGACTTCCTGATCCGTGCGTGTCGTGGCCGCTGCGTAGCTTGCCGTGGCAGACGAGAGCCCGTCTCTCGCCGCCAAGATTCGGGCGTCGCCGACGGTCGCCGCCAGCGCAGCCTGGTGCGCGGCCTTGGGCGGATCGGCTTCGGCATCGGCGATGCCCTGGGCCCGGTTTCGGGCAGCATCTACGGCGTCGAGACCGGCCTGGACCGCCGTGGCGGCGGTGGCGACATCCTGTTCGGCGTCGCGCGCGGGTTCGAACGTCTTCGCCAGGCCAACGGCCTTGCCGCGCACGCAATAAAGGGTGCGAAGGCCCTCCATGTAGATCAGTTCGTATGCCTTCGAGCCATAGAGGTTGTTGACGGCGAAGCCCGCGGCACCGACGGTCGCAAAGCCGGTGACCAGATCGCGCGAGCCGTGGAACAGGCCGGCAATGCCGGCGCCGCCGATGCCCACCATGACGGCCGCGTTCGTCAGGCCTTCGAGGCGAAGCTGATCCTGCAGCTCGGAGGCGGTGTCCCGGATCACGAAATCGACCCGCGCCATGGCCGGCTTGAACGTGTCGTCGAACGTTTCGGTCGCGTCGAGCTGGAGTTTCACGACCATCGGGTCCGTGGAACTTCCAATCGCCATTTCCGGCGTTCGAATAAAAGGCGTGCAACTCGACAATGCAGCCGTCGCCATCAGCACGGCGAATATGCGCCAATTCATGGCCCTTGCCCCCAAGACCCTGTGAAAGCGTAGTGTTGTCGGCTGGAACATTCAACTTCCGTGGTGATTACCTGGACATATTTTTGCGGACCTATTAGATGACGCTTGCGTCATTTTCATTGACTTTCGGAGCGCGCCCGTTTTAGAGTGACGGTGTCGTCACCGTCCGCCTTCGAAGCAACCGGGAGTCCAGCCATGGTCCAGATCACCAAAGACAATGCCTATGACGCGGTGGCGCCGGACGATTTCCCCGCGATGCTGAACCCGGTACGCTATGGCGTGCGGACCACGGCGTTCGACAAGATCATCAGCGCGACGCACGATCATTTCTGGGATCCGCTCGACAAGAAATACATCGATTTCACCGCGCCGTTCGACATCACCAAGGACATGATCCTGCCGCCGGACTTCTTTCCGATCTTCCACACGAGGATCGGCGAGACGATGACCGAGGAACAGAAGATCAAATTCGCCAACGAATCGGCGCGCTGGCAGCTTTCCGCCATCCTGCACGGCGAGCAGGGCGCGCTGTCGCTCTCGGCTTCGCTGTGCCACATCCTGCGCGACCCGGGCGCCCAGGAATATGCCGCCAACCAGGCGCGCGAAGAGGCACGGCACGTCACCGGCTTCTCCAACTACATCCATGCCCGCTGGGGCAGCCCGCTGCCCTGCGGCCCGACGCTGCAGTCGCTGCTGACCGAAATGGTCGGTGCGCCGGAGGTCTACAAGAAGATCGTCGGCATGCAGATGCTGGTCGAGGGCCTCGCCATGGGCGCCTTCGCGACGCTGTACCAGAAGTCGCGCGACCCGCTGCTGGTCAAGCTCTGCCAGCTCGTCATGACCGACGAGGCCTTCCATCACAAGTTCGGCAAGATCTGGGCCGACCGCACGATCCCGAAACTGTCGCAGGAAGAGCAGAACCTGGTCGAGGACTGGGCGGCGCAGTGCTTCCAGACGCTGCTGTTCAACCTGATCAATGCCGAGCAGATGCAGGTCGTCTATGCCAGCGTCGGCATCGACTGGCAGGATGCCCGCGCCGCGATCATGGAGGCCTTCACCGACGAAGACCGCCGCGAGAGCATGAAGCAGTCGGCCAACATCTTCCGCGTTCTGGTCAAGACGCTGCTGAACGCCGGCATCATCACCGAGCGCACCAAGGCGTTCTACGGCATGTATGTCGACATGGACGAACTCAAGAACGAAGGCGTCCGCATGATCGGCGACGACATCGCCGAGGAGGGCATCAGATACCTCCAGACCATCAATTTCGGCGACAACAGCAAGGGCACGACGCTGCTCGCCGCGGAATAACGGTCGTCGCAGACAAGTGTAAGACGGGCGGCTCGCAAGGGCCGCCCGTTTTGCGTTGGGCGCGGCGCTACAGCCGCTTTTCCATCGCATAATTGTGGATCGGTACGCCGCGCACCGCGACATCGCGGCGGTGCCGGATGGTGAAGCCCTTCTTCAGGAAGAAGCGCCGGGCGGCTTCGCTGGCCTCGGTGTAGAGCCGGCCGAGGCGGCGCTCCTGCGCCGCGGTTTCAAGCGCCTCGTAGAGCGCGGCGGCGACGCCCGTTCCCGCGACCTCCGGCAGCGCGTAGAGAAAATCGATGTGGCCGTCGGCCTCCAGGTCGCCGAAAGCCAGGACATGATCCGCCGCGTCCGCCACCACCAGCGCCAACCGGCCATCCATCAAGCGGGCGTGCAGCCTTTCGCCGGCTAGGTCCGGACCCGCCCAGGCCGCCACCTGCTCAGGCGTATAATCCCTGGCGCCGATCTCGACGATCGCGCGGCGGAAGACGACGCCGACCTGCGCCGCGTCTTCTACCCGATAAGCACGAATCCGCATCAGGCGAGCCTGCCATACGGCCAGCGGGATAGAAAAGCGTCGGGCCTTCGGCTATGCGGTTTGCATGGACGACGAGATCGCAATCCGCGCCGGGCTGGAAGCGGCCGAGGCTCAGGGCATGGCGCTGTTCGACGCCGTCGAGCGCGAAGGCATCGTCAGGCCCGGCCGCAGCGAGATGGAGGTCGATCACGACATCTTCGACCTGGCGCGGGCGCGCTTCGGCGTCGCGCAGCACTGGCACAAGCGCATCGTGCGCGCCGGACCGAACACGGTGTGCATCTTCTCCGACGATCCGGCGGACCGCGTCATCGGACCCGAGGACACAGTCTATCTCGATTTCGGGCCGGTGTTCGGAGAATGGCGGGCAGACATCGGCCGCTCCTATGCGATGGGCGGCGATCCGCAGAAGCGGCGGCTGGTCGCCGACCTGCCGCGCCTGTTCGACGTCGTGCAGGCGCATTACCGCGCCACGCCCGGGATCGCCGGCGCGGCGCTCCATGCCTTCGCGCAGAGGGCGGCCGAGGAGGCCGGCTGGCTGTTCGGCGGCACCATCGCCGGCCATGTCATCGGCGGCCGCTTCCCCAGCGCGCCGCTGCCCGGCGACCGCGCGCGCAACTATATCGCGCCGGGCAATGACGAAGCGATGGCGCTGCCCGATACGCTGGGCCGCCTGCGCAACTGGATCCTGGAAATCCACCTGGTCGACCGGACGCGCAGTTTCGGCGGGTTTTACGAGCGGCTGCTTTGACCGGTTGACTCCTTTGTTCCTTGAATGTTCCAATGGCTCGGATGGCCCTTCTCTCGACAGCAACCGCCGCCGACGTGGCGCGCGGCGTCAGCCGGCTCCTGATCGGCCGCGGCTTCAGCCCGATCCTCGAGTTCACCCTGGCGAACGGGCGAAGGCTGGACGTGGCGGCGCTGGGGGCGGACGGCGCGCTGCTGGGCGTGGAGATCAAGGTCGCGCTGGCCGACCTGCGCGGCGACACCAAATGGCCGGACTATCTGGAATTCTGCGAGCATTTCTATTTCGCCATTCCGCCCGATTTCCCCGATGAGCATGTGCCGGCCGGCACCGGGCTGATCGTGGCGGACCGCTATGGCGGCGCGATCGTGCGGCCGGCGTGGCCGACGGCGGTGCATGCCAGCCGGCGCAAGGCGGTCACGCTGCGCTTCGCCAAGGTGGCGGCCGAACGGCTCGCCACCCTGCTCGACCTCGCGGAGAACCCGCGCCAGATAACGGTGCTGCCCGATGCCGGTCACTAAGGCATATCTGCGGAAGATCGCGCTGTCCTTCCCCGGCGCGATCGAGGCGTCATCCTACGGCCAGCCGGCGTTCAAAGTGGAGAAGAAGTTCTTCACGCGGCTGCGCAGCGAGGACGATTCCATGGTGTGGATGGTGGATTCGATCGACGAACGCGACAATCTGATCGAGATGGATCCCAAGACCTATTTCATCACCGATCACTACAAGAACTACCCGTCCGTGCTGGTGCGCATCGCGCGGATCGACAAGGCGATGCTGCGCAAGATGCTGGAACGCCGCTGGCGCGCCGTGGCGTCCAAAAAACTGCTCAGGGCGGCCGGAGAGGCATCCGGCCCGAGGCGCGCGGCCACCGCCGTCGGCAAGACCGCCCGGAAATAGGATCGCCCGCCCCATCCCAAGCGCACCGGGCTGCCGAGCGGGATACGCGCCCCATCTCCGGGTACAGGCCGCGACCGCCTTAATTGTCGCGAACACATAATGACGTTTTATTATTGTCGATATCAGGATGAATACTTGTGAATGATTGACTCCAATATACCGATCGTGAGAACTTGTATTTGCTTGAGATGACGAAATACCCGAAACATAGGTCCGCGTTGCGACGCCGCTCCGCCGCGTACTGAACGGGCTGCAGCGCCGTATGTCTTCAGTTTTGCCGCGTCGGCGGCAGATGGGCGCGAGCATGGCCATCGACATGACGAAAGAGGGCGCTGCCGGCCGCGGGCCGGTTGCCGGGCGTGCCCACCGGACAGTCTACGTCCGCATCGTCGTCGACGCGGCCGGCGTCCTGCGCGACAGGCCCGATCGCAACGCCGACGCAAGGACGCCCACGAAGATCGGCTTCGTCAGCGGGCAGTTCGCCGCGACCGCGACGGGCGGGACCATGGACCAAGACACGGGCGACATCGCCTTGGACGCCTGTGCCGGCGACACCGTCCGTTTCTTCGCCAAGTCGGGATCGAACAATTTCGAGCACGCCGTCCTGATCGAGGACATGCGCGGCATCGGGACCGACAATATCCTCGAAAATTTCGAGCTTCTGAAGCTGCCGCGGATGGGGCTCATCCCCACTGCAGAGATGGCAGGGCAATCCGCCAAGGTTGTGCAGCAGGTGTCCTGGTTCTGGCAATGCGCCGTCGTCGGCGAAGGAACCCACGGCTGTAGCTTGGTGCTCGCCCTCCACGACCGTGACGAGGAGGGACAACCCCGATTCGCCGGTCTCTACCGGTGGGACCTGAAACTCACCGTTCACTGCGATCCGACGAACGCACAAGAGGAGAAAACGCCATGAGCAAGACCATCAACATTCTGATCACGATCGACACCGATGCCGTCCAGAAGAACTATCCGAATCCCAGCCAGAACTCGGCCCAGCCCACCGGCATCGCCCACAATCTCGGCTACATGGTCTGCACGGGGACGACCGTCAATTCCGGACAGGGGACCGGGGACCTCGACTTCAACGCCCTGGTCGGCGACACCGTGCGCGCCTTCGCAACATCCGGCTCCGATAATTTCGAGGATTCGGTGCTGCTTTACGGCATGCCCATGTTCAGTGGCCAGCCGGTGTTCGGCCCCTTCAACTACCAGAATTTCACCAAGTCGGCGGTCGTCCCGAACTCCACCACGACCGTGTTGCCGGCCAGAATCGTGGATGAGATTTTCTGGTTCTACCAAGCCAGCGTCAGCACCAAGGGCACCGAAGGCTACATGGTGCAATTCGCGCTCTACACCCGCGACCCCAATACCGGGCAGCCCGTGCTAAAGGGTTATTACGCCTGGGACCCGACGATCCGAGTCTCCGGCTGACGAGAAGCCCGTAGGTTCGGATCGCCGGGAAACCGGCGAAAGCCGACTTGTCCTTCCTCTCCCGCCGGTGCGGGGAGGGAACAGGACGCGCAGCGCTTGCTCTAGCGCGGCGAACGCTTCGCCAGAATGCGCTGCAGCGTGCGGCGGTGCATGTTGAGGCGGCGCGCGGTTTCGGAGACGTTGTGGCCGCAGAGTTCGTAGACGCGCTGGATATGCTCCCAGCGCACGCGGTCGGCCGACATCGGATTCTCCGGCGGCTTGGGCTTGGAGCCGGGCTGCGCCATCAGCGCCGCCAGAATATCGTCGGCATCGGCCGGCTTGGGCAGATAGTCGATGGCGCCGTATTTCACCGCGGCGACCGCGGTCGCGATATTGCCGAAGCCGGTCAGGACCACGACGCGGCTGTCGGGGCGCACCACATGCAGCGTCTCCACCACGTCCAGACCGTTGCCGTCGTCCAGCTTCAGGTCGACCACGGCATAGGCGGGCGGCGCTTCCTTGGCGCGCGCTTTGCCTTCCGCCACGCTCTCGGCGATGGTCACGGTAAAGCCGCGCGCTTCCATGGCGCGGGCCAGGCGCTCGCGCAGGGGGCGGTCGTCCTCGACCAGAAGCAGGGTCTTGTCTTCGGCTGTCATTTCCTACCGGTGTTCACGTCCGGGCGCGTTCATATACCCCCCCGCCCGGCGCCACAACCAAAAGCTCGCCCGAACGTGGTAAACCCCTGCCATGCAAGGGCTTCCTGCCGCCTATCCCTCACCGCGGCCGGGCGGGGCTTCGCCGTCGACGGTGCCGCGCGGCCAGGTGGCGCTGACGCGCGCGCCGCCGCTGTCGGGATTGACGGCGGTGACCGTCGCGCCGGTCTGCTCCAGCAGCGTCTTGGCGATGAAGAACCCCAGCCCCATGCCTTCGTGCTTGTCGAGCGTGCCGGTGGGACCGAGCTCCGTTTCGCCAAGGGCAAACGTGCCGGGGCGCGAAGTGATGTAGGGCTCGCCGATGCGTTCGAAGATGTCGGGCGCGAAGCCGGGGCCATCGTCCTCCACCGAGATGTAGAGGCGGCTGGCATTCCAGCGTGCGGTGACGCGCACTTGGCTCCTGGCGAAGTCGGCGGCGTTCTCGATGATGTTGCCCAGGCCGTGCAACAGTTCCGGCGCGCGCCAGACCTGCGGCGGCGCCATGCCCACGACGTCCGGCGTGAGCGCGATGGTGATGCGCAGATCCTCGCCGCGATAAGGCTCGACGATGTCTTCCAGGAAGGCGCCGAGCGGCAGGCGGGCGGTCTCGCCCAGCAGCGCCTCTTCCGGATTGGCGAGCCGCGCGAGGATGGCGCGGCAGCGCTCGGCCTGCTCGCGCAGCAGCTGTGCATCGCTCATCTCGGACGAGCCGGGCGGCAGGGCGCGCTCCAGCTCGCGCGCCACCACCGCGATGGTGCCGAGCGGCGTGCCGAGCTCGTGCGCCGCCGCGGTCGCCAGCGCGCCCAGCGAGGCGAGGCGATGCTCGCGCGACAGGGCGAGCTGCGTCGCGGCAAGCCCCGCCGACATGCGGGCGCCTTCCGACGCGATGCGCCAGGCATAGATCGAGGTGAATCCGATTCCGATCACCAGCGAGGCCCAGATGCCGGCCTGGTAGAGCGTGGGCAGGCGCAGTTCCTCGCCCACCGGCCAGGGCAGCGGCTCGTGGAACACCGCGATCACCGACACCGACAGGAAGGCGATGGCGGCCAGGATCAGCGTATTGCCCATATTGAGCGTCGCCGCCGCGATCACCACCGGCGCCAGGAACATCAGCGTGAAGGGATTGGTGATGCCGCCGGTGAGGAAGAGCAGCGCCGCGAGCTGCAGCACGTCGAAGGCGAGATAGACCGTGGCTTCGCGGTTGGTGAGGCGGTGGCTGGCCGGATGAAGCAGCGCCAGAACGACGTTGAGCGCGGCGGCGGCCACGATCATGCCGGCGCAGAGCAGCAGCGGCAGGGTGTAGCCGAAACCGAAATAGACGACGAACAGGGCCGCCGACTGGCCGCCCACCGCCAGCCAGCGCAAATTCGACAGGGTGCGCAGGCGGACGCGACCGCGCGCGGCGGAGGTCGGTGCCGCGGCGAAGACGCGGACGCGGGGCGGGGCAAGGTCTGTCTGCGTCGAGTCGCTCATGGTTCCCGGTCGCGCCGATTCGCCGCTTTCAAGGATGGCGGCGCGCCAGTATCAATCGCCGCACCCGTCTCTTCAATCGCCGGTCCCATGCGCCGCCTGCCCTTCATCCTGTTGCCGATCGCGCTGGTCGCGGCGCTGGTGCTGGGCGTGTTCCTGTGGCGGGCGAGCGACGACCTGCCCGGCCTGGGACGTGTGGTGGGAACCGGCACGGCGCAGATCGGTGCGCCGTTCACCCTGATCGACCAGAACGGACGCGCGCGCAAGTCGGCCGATTTCCATGGCCGCTTCCTGCTGATCTATTTCGGCTATTCCTATTGCCCCGATGTGTGCCCGACGACGCTGTCGCTGATGGGCGACGCACTGGCGAAGCTGGGGCGCCAAGCCGACCGCATCGTGCCGATCTTCATCACCATCGATCCGGAGCGCGACACGCCGGCCAAGCTGAAACCGTATATGCGCGCCTTCGGGCCGAATTTCGTGGGCCTGACCGGCAGTCTGAAGACCATCATCAAGGTGGCCGCCGACTACCGCGTCTATGTCCGCAAGCATCCGCTCGCGGGCGGCAATTACGGGCTCGACCATTCCAGCGTGATCTACCTGATGGGTCCGGATGGCAAGTTCGTGGCCTATTGGGACGACACGTCGGTCGGGCCCGACAGGTTGGCGGAAGAACTGCGGGACAAACTCTAAGGCTTGGCCTGGACCAGGCCCATGCGGTTGCCCGCAGGATCCTTGAACAGGACGAAGACGCCGGTCGGGATCGGAATCTTCGGCGTGACGATCTCGCCGCCCGACGCCCTGATCTTCGCCATCGCGGCGTCGATGTCGGGCACGCCGATATAAATGATCTTCTCGGGCGGGTCCTGGCGCAGCGTGCCGTCGAGGCCGGGCGTCTTGATCGCATTCGCCGCGTCGATGGTCCAGCCGAAATTGCCGGCGTAGAAGTCCTTCAGCTTGGCCGCGTCCGGACCGGCGATGTCGAAGAATACGATCGGTGCCGGCGTCATCGGCGCCTCCGCGCTGGCGGCGGCCCGCGCCGCCGGTGAGATCGCGAGCAGCATAGCGCAAAGCGGCAGAAAGGTCAGGCGCATGGAAATCTCCTTCAGATATCGAGCGGCGGCAATCCTGCCTGGGCCGCGGCGGCGATCAAGGTGTTGCGCATCAGGCAGACGATGGTCATGGCGCCGACGCCGCCCGGCACGGGCGTGATGAAGCCGGCGGTTTTCGCGGCTTCGTCATATAGCACGTCGCCGACGATGCCGGTCCTGCCGTTGCCGGCGTCGATCCGGTTGATGCCGACATCGATCACGGCGGCGCCGGGCTTGACCCAGTCGCCCGGCACGTAATTGGGCCGGCCGATGGCGGCAACCAGGATATCGGCGCGCCGCGCCGCGCCGGCGAGGTCGCGCGTCTTCGAATGCGCCATGGTCACCGTGGCGTTGGCGGCAAGCAGGAGCTGCGCCGCCGGCTTGCCGAACAGCAGCGAGCGGCCGATCACCAGCGCCTCCATGCCCGCGACGTCGCCGACATACGCCTTGAGCAGCATCATCACCCCGGCCGGGGTGCAGGAGACCAGATGCGCCCGGCCGCTCAGCAGCAGGCCGGCATTGACGGGGGTCAGCGCGTCGACGTCCTTGGCGGGATCGAGCGCGTCCAGCACCGCCGCCTCGCGCACCTGGGCGGGCAGCGGCATCTGCACGAGTATTCCGTGTACGGACTTATCCGCGTTGAGCGCCCGGACCTTCGCCAGCACGTCGGCCTCGCCGGCGTCGGCCGGCATCGTGTCGTGGAAGGAATTGAAGCCGACCGCCTTGGCGGTCCTGCCCTTGTTGCGGATATAGACCTCGCTGGCGGGATCGTTGCCGACCAGCACGGTGGCGAGGCCGGGCACGATGCCGTGCTTGTCTTTCAACGTCTGCGTCTGCGCGATGACGCGCTCGCGCAGTTTCGCGGCGGCGGCCTTGCCGTCGATGATCGTGGCGGTCATGGGTGGTCTCCGAACTGTTCGAGGCGCAGCGCAAGCGCCGGCGTCGCGGGGTCGATGACGATGGTCTTGAGCCGCGAGGTCTCGCCCGCTTCGATGCGCACCGAGGATCTGGGTATCTTAAGGGTCTTGGCGAGGAGTGCGACGAGGGCGTCATTCGCCTTGCCGTCCTCCGGCGGCGGCGCCACGCGCGCCTTCAGGTGCTCGGCGCCGTCGGCGCCTTGCGTCCAGCCCTCGATGGCGCCGCGACCGCCCCGGGGGGTGAGACGGAGCCTGAAGCTGATCCGGCCGTCCCGGCTGCGCACCCGCACCGGCGTCAGACGTGGATGAGGATGTAGGCGAACAGATTGGCGAAAAAGATGCGCAACAGCTCGATGGCGATCAGCACGATCAGCGGCGACAGGTCGAGGCCGCCGATCGGCGGGATGATCCGGCGCACCGGCCGGAACACCGGCTCGGTCAGCGCGTCGAGGATGCGCACGATCTGGCGCGCATTGGCGTTGTTCATGTTGACGACGCCGAAGGCGATCAGCCAGCTCACCACCACCGCAGCGATCACCACGATTGTGTAGAGCGCCAGCAGCGTGTCGACGAGCCAGGCGAGGGGAACGATCACCACGGTTAGAAAGGACATCGAACGGGGCGGCGCTCCTCGGATAGGCGCCGGCAGGGGCGCGGATCAGCTTGTACAAGCCGCAACCCGCCTTTCCAAGGGCACCGCGGCGGCAATTCGGCTTTATCCGGGGGCGCCCCGGCGGGACTTGGGCCAAATCGAGGTCCGCGCCACGGCCGCTTTGGGGCAGCCGTCATGCGAAGACGAAGGCGTGAAGAAAATGGCGGCGGAGTTGCCTCCGCCGCTTGTGTATATCCCCCGGGGCAGGGCTCAGAAGGATTTGCTTATGCGAACGCCGAACAGGCGCGGGTCGGTGAGGAAGACGTTGGTCGTAAGCGCCGTGTCGTCGGAGTTGAGGAACGCGCCCGTGATCGCCGTCGTATCGAACACATTCTTGATATAGAGCATCGTCTGCCAGCCGTCCGGGTTGGCGAGGGTCAGCGACAGGTTCACGTTGGTATAGCCTTTTATCTGGTCATAGGGCTTGTCGTTGAACACGCGGGCGAAGGAATTGCCCTGCCAATAGCCGTCGCCGCGCACGGTTGCCGTCCAGGTCCCGTTCACCGGCATCGTATATTGTGCGCCAAGCGACAAGGTGAAGGGCGGCATGTTGGGCAGCTTGTTGCCGGCCAGGTTTTTGGCAAAGCCTTCGCCATTGTTGGGGGCGGTGGCGGGATCGAAGCCGGCATAGCCGGGAAAGCCCGCCGGATTGGGCACATAGGGCGCGTTGGTGACGGGGTCCCACATCACGCCGGGGTTGTAGGCGTTGATGCAGCCGAAGAGCACATTGTGTGTCGCCAGAAGTTCGTTGACCACGGCCGTCGGAAGCACGCAGTTCGATGTTTGCGTAATGTAGGGCTTGACCACCATCCAGCCGGGCTGACCCGCGGTACGATCCATCAGGTCGATCGCCTGCGAACCGTTGTCGAGCGTGCCGTCTTCGTAGCCGCCGGCGAAGTTGAGGCGCAATCCTGATATCGGTTCCCATGTCGCCTCCAGCTCTGCGCCCTTCACATGGGCATTGAAGTTCAGGTTGACCGAAGTGCGATCGACGATCTCGGAAATCTGATAGCTCTGGTAGGCGTAGTAGAATATATCGGCGTTCACCGTCAGTGCGCCGCCCAGCATCGTGTTCTTGGTGCCGAATTCCAAGGCGTCGATGAATTCGGGCTTGAAGGTCAACGGATGCGTCGCGTCGCTCGGCGAACCGGCGAATCCGCCGACGCCGTTCGTCAGCGGGATCACGCCCGGCGGATTGGCGCCGCCGGCCTTATAGCCGCGCGAATAGGATGCGTAGAACAGCGACTGATCGGTGAAATCGAGCTTCGGCGTCCAAGTCGCATTGAATCGGCCGGTCCATTCCTTCCACCCTTGATTCAGGATGCCGCTGACGGGAAGGCCCTGGCCGAGAACGAGGGCCCAGCTCGGAATTTCCGTGAAGCTCTTCTGATCGTCCGTCCAGCGCAATCCGCCGGTAAGCTTCAAGTCGGGCGTCACCTGATAATAAGCCTCACCGAAAATGGCGTAGGAATGCAGCCGATAGGGATTCTCGCTGCGGAAATAATTGTGGCCCTGTCCGTCGATCTGACTGAGCGGGTTGGGATCGACATAGATGCAACCCAGCCCCGTTCCGCCGCCGAGGTCGGGATTATTGGGTACGGACGGCACCGGACCGCAACTGTTGGCGAAAACCGGATCGAACGGGATATGCGCGGCGTCTGCCGGAAAGGGTGCGCCCGCGCCGAAGAAGGTATTGGCGCCTTCCGCAAAGGCGGTGGCGGCGTTGTAGAGGACATAGTAATCCTCGACGGTCTGATAGTGAAGATAATTGGCGCCGATGCTGAAGTTGAACGGCCCGTTGAAGCTCGACGCCAGCCGCAGTTCCTGTGAAAATTGTTCGGAATGCTCCTGGGAAATGTCCATGCCGATGAATTTATTCGAGCAGCCCAGTTGGGGATCGCAAAACGCTCCGTCTTGGCCGACCAAGGTTCCTCCCAGCGTACCTGTCGTGTCCAGGAACACGCCCGTAGCCGAGTCGAAGCCGTCGACATCCTGTGTCGAATAAAGACGGTCCTTGCCATAGCCCGTCTGGGACGTGATCGTGAGATCCGGCGTCACGGCATAGTCGACATTGAACTCGACCGTGTCGTTCTTGGCCCTGTAATGCGGAGCCAGGGCCGAGCTGATCGTCCGCAGATCGGGCGATTGGTTGATTCCGCCATAGGGGTCCGGACCGGCGTTTGTGAGGCCGAATATGTAACCCGCGGCGATGAAGGGGACGGCGCCGGCATTGGGGGTCTGGAACGCCGACGGCCCGTAAAGCGATCCCGGCGAACAGCCCTGGCTCAACCAGGGCTCTCCGAAATTTCCGGTTTGATCGTTTGTATCGGGAATCTGAGGTCCGGCGGGGCCGTTGACAACCGACGGTCCGTTATCCCGTGTACAGAGCTGCTTGCCCGCGCGCAGACGGTCGTCATCCTCGGAGAAATGCTCCCACACGAGGTTCGCGGTCAGGCCCTCGATCGGATGAAACAGCACGGTCGCGCGTCCCGACCACAGATCGCGACCGTCCACGTTCTTGTCCGTGACATTGTCGGACGTATAGCCGTCGCGCATCGTCCACTCGCCCGCGACCCGCAAGTCCAGCTTGTCGCCGACAATGGGAACATTGAGCATGCCTTCCAGGCGGCGGCCGGAATAGTTGCCGATGTCGACCGACGCCATCGCTTCATACTGATCCGTCGGCTTGGCGGTGATGAGATTGACGACGCCGGCCGTGGCGTTGCGGCCATAGAGCGTGCCTTGCGGTCCGCGCAAGACTTGCGCCTGATCGAGATCGAAGAATTCCTGCTCGAAGAAATGATTGCGGATGAACGGCGTGTCGTTCAACGCGATCGCCACCGCAGGATCGGTCGTCACCGAAATCGCTTCCGTGCCGATGCCGCGGATTTCGAGGTTGTAGCCCGCGAAATTCGTCTTGGAGAAGGTCAGGTTCGGCACCGTCTTGATCAGGTCGGGACCGCCGGCGATCTGTTGCGAAGTCAGTTCGGCCTGGGACAGCGCCGTGATCGCAATCGGAATGGATTGGATGTCGCCGTGAACCTTCTGGCCCGTGACCACCACCGTCTCGACGCCGCCGCCCGCGTCGACCGCGACGGCCGGAAAGGCCGCGGTCATTGCGGCGGCGCAGGCGCCCGCACAGAGCACGGATCTATGGCGTGAGAAAAAGAGCATCGACCGAACCTCCCCCTTCCGGCTGTGGCCCGGGATCGGGCAGCCGTTCGCTTTCCTGGTCGGCGGTGGGCCGCCTTTTGTTGTTCGCGACGTTTCCAGATACTAACAACGCTGTCAATATAGATTGACATTAGTGTCAGTTACGCTGGCGGAAAGTGCGTTTGCGTGTTCCGGCGGCAACAGTCCGGCCGCCGCGCGAGGGAAACTTCTAGAGAAAGAATTTCGGCAGGAGGAACGACGCGATCTTGCGCGAGGCGGCGCGCTCGCGTTCCAGCATGTCCTTCAGCGGCGGCCCGATCACCGAATCGCCGAACGCCATCAGCGCCAGGAACAGCACGGCCGATGTTACGCCCTGATGCGGGTCGCCGGCCTCATGCACGAACTTTTCCTCGACCGCCTTGACCAGTTCGCTGACCGCCTCGCGCACGCTCGCCAATTGGCCGAGGTTGCCGGAAAGCGCGATCCACGCCGCCAACTGGCCCGCACCGCCCTTTTCGAACGCATCGAACACGATATCCACGAGTTCGCGCAGAGCGCCGCTGTCGGAGCGCAGATGCGCCACCGCCTTCTCCAGGGCGGCCGCAAGATCGCGCACCATCGCGCCCATCAGCGCCGACTGCAGCTCCGCCGCGGTGCCGAAATGATGCAGCAGATTGGTATGGCTGGTGCCCAGGTCGGCGGCCACCGCCTTCAGCGTCACCGCGTCCGGGCCTTTCTCCAGCAACAGCTTGCGCGCCGAGGCGAGCGCTTCGCTTTTGGCTTCGCCGGCCGATCGACGACGGCGCGGCGCAGGCTTGGGTCCGGATTTCGCTGCGCGTCTTATTGACATTTATGTCAGTCTAAATTACAGGGCTGTCTACATCGGAGGTTCATACCTTGGCTTCGAAAACGCAATCCCCGTCCGACCTGATCATCCGGCCGCGCGATTTCGCGATCCGGGGCGAGGCCGCCAAGTCCCGCTGGTGGATGGGCGGCGATCCGGTCGCGAGCATTTTCTACGACGTGCTGTCCGCCTCTTTTCCGCTCGGCGAGCGCTTCTTCATGGACGCGGTGCGCCATCACCGCGACCGCGCGCCGGCGGCGCTGCAGGGGCAGATTGCCGCCTTCCTGGCGCAGGAGGCGCTGCACACCCGCGAGCATCTGTCGCTCAACCGTCAGATCGAGGCCGGCGGCTACGACCTCGGCCGGATCAACTCCTATCTCAAGTCGGTGCTGGGCTGGGCGCGTTCGCGCAAGCCGGTCGAGCAGCTGGCCGCCACCGCGGCGCTGGAGCATTTCACCGCGATCCTCGCCCATGCGCTGTTGTCGGATCCACGGCATCTGGACCGTGCGCCGCAGGAGATCGCAAGGCTGTGGCGCTGGCATGCGATCGAGGAGATCGAGCACAAGGCCGTCGCCTACGACACCTTCCTGTTCGTCACGCGCGACCTGTCGCCGCTTCGGCGCTGGGGCCTGCGCGCTTATGTGATGATGACCGCGACGGTGCTGTTCTTCGACTTCCTGCGCTTCGGGCTCGACGCGCTGTTCGCCCAGGACGGCATCCGCGGCCGGTCGACCTGGGTGAGATGGCTGCACTTTGCCTTCGTGCGCCCCGGTATTCTGCGCCGCGTCATGGGGAGCTATCTGACCTATTACCTTCCCCAGTTTCACCCCTGGCGTGTCGACGACCGCGCTTTGACGTCGGCTGCCGATCGCGAGCTCCAGGCCAGCTACGCGCGGGGCTGATGCACAATTTCGTTCGTGTCGCGGTGCTCGCGCTGGCCTGTTCCGCCGCACCGGCCGAGGCCGCGGGCATATTGGGGCTCTGGCTTACCCCGAAGAACAACGGCCGGGTGGTCGTCGAAACCTGCGGCGACGCCGTCTGCGCCCATATCGTCGACGGCGACCAGCTCCGCGCCGACCCGGCACAGGCCGACATCCGCAACCCCGATCCTGCCAAGCGTTCGCGCCCGGTGAAGGACCTGCGCATCCTCGAAGGCTATCGCGGCGGCCCGGCCGAGTGGCGCGGCGGAACGGTCTACGATCCGCAGACCGGCGATCTGTCGGGCGATTCGACGCTCAGGCTCACGGCGCCCGATACGCTCGAGGTCGAGGGCTGCCGGTTCCTTCTTTGCCGCTCCGAGGTCTGGCGTCGGCCATAGAGACCCGAGGGCGGGAGACTGCTCCCGGCGTGCCGCAATCGGATTTTCGATCCCAGGCCGGACCAGGGACGCGCACGGCTTGCCCGCGCTTGACAGGCTTGGGGGCCGCTCCCTACATACCCGCCCGCGCCGGAAGGGCGCGGTTGCGTGGCTCGGGGCTGTAGCTCAGTTGGGAGAGCGCCTCGTTCGCAATGAGGAGGTCAGCGGTTCGATTCCGCTCAGCTCCACCAGGTACTTAACCTGGACCCGATCCTGCGCTTGTCTCCACATTGTCTCAAGGCCGAAGTTGGCCCTGAGTCAGTGTGACTCAATCCCCTCCTCCCGCCCTTATTGATCCGCGCCATCGATCCGGATCGGCGGCAGCGCTGCACGCTCCCACGGCGCCTCAAGCAGGGACGGAACGGGCGTCTTAAGCTGCAAGCCGGTCGCTGTCCTGAACAGGAGTGCGGGGCTTCCCCCTGCCCCCTCCAAGCCCTGCAATGCGCGCGCAAGCCGTCCTGCGTTCGACGTTACGGTCAGCACGAGCAGGTTCGGGACGCCCCAGTGCGCCTTGTAGCGCTGCTGGGCGATGATCGAGCGGTAGCCCTCCAGCTTGCCGAGGAGCGATGTCTGGGAACGACCGGTCCGCGATACCGGCATGGTGCCCCGGTCCGCTTCGAGCGCGAAGAAGCGATAGGACTTTTGTGGCCCGCCATATTCGAGACCAAACAGCCCGTCCGGCACCAAGAAGCCGCCCGAGGGCACCGGGATGCGAAACGGGATGGCATTGGTGCGGGTATCGGCGGGCGCTCGTTGCAGTATTTCAGGCCACGCGATAAACCGGAGAGATGGCCTCGCGCGTGCCGCCAACTCTATCGAGGCCAGCATCTCGCAGATCATCAGCGAATGCAGGAACTGCTTGTGCGACCCTGCGCCAAGGAACGTCCGGGCATCGTCCGCATCCTCGGCCTCAGCAAGCACCCGCCTGGCTCCCGCGCCGCACTCGTACACGGCAGGGCGATACCGGCAATTCGCCTGCTCCCACTGGACCGCAGGCCGGTCCAGATAGCCCTCATGAAAGAGATTACCCAGCCGCTCCTTGAGCCTTGTGGCAGACGCGCCGCCGACAAAGGCGTGGAGGTACGTCGATGAGAGGTAGCGATAGCGGCGAAGCGCGCGGAAAATCTCAAGGTCGCGGTCGGTAAGTTCTATGCGCTTGCCGGATCGCGTGGCTTGCGTGCGTGGTCGCCGTTTCGTCGCCATGGCCGCCGCTGTATCAGCCGCTGGCCCACGCAAACACGCGCGGCATGTTCCGGCATATTCAGTTATGGCGCGGATGCGTCACCATGTTCTTAGATCAACTCTTTCGTGGGGCGCCCTGCGCGTTCTTTCAAACGTCGCCGCTGAGCAGTATGTTCAGCGCGTCCACTGGGCGTAACCCATGGGGCGTCGCGATGCTCCTCTCACGAGGAGATACCGCGATGCGGATACTGTCGAAGCGTCAGCTCAAGGAGCTTGTTCTCTACTCCCCGCAACATGTTGCCCGCCTTGAGGCGGCAGGAGCGTTTCCCAAGCGGATACGGCTCGGCCAATGCAGAGTGGGGTGGATCGAGCAGGAAGTGATGGATTGGCTTCAGGAGCGCATCACGCGCCGAGATCAGGCACCACAAGGCTCCCGATGACGGAGCGATAGGGCGGGGCGGGAACGCTCCGCCCTCTTTTTAAAACAGCTAATACCCGTTACCGCGATAGCCGGCGCCCATTTGCCTGCTTGATGAGTGGTGGCGCTGGACCCCTTTTTCTGCGCCGACGGTCCGATGCGACCTTGCCGGACTTGGCGAAGGCGCGCCAAGACGCGATAGCTGAGCTGATACCAAAACCTCTCAGGGCTAACTTGCCACCGAGGAGGCGTTTGGGAGGGCGGAATGTCACGATTGCGGCCTCCGGCATAATTGCCTAGAACGCCCGCCGTTTTCCTCGCAAGGCGCAATCGGTAAAAAAACCCAACATCTAGTGGCCGAGCCCCTTGGAGGCACCAAAAAAATGTCACATAACCTAGTGAGTCGAAGTGAGTCGGAGTGCATCACTCCGCAGCAGGCCATGGCGATAACCAAACGCGTACAGACTGAAGAGGCAACCGTCCGCGTAAACGCGACGATTCCGGTGTCGGTTTCGCGTAAGCTGGAGGCGCTCAAAAAGCGTGAGAAGGCGTCCGTATCGTGGGTCGTTGGCGAAGCACTCGACGAATATCTTGAGAAGCACGGAATCTCTTAGGAAGCACGGCTGTGGATAGCGGTCCGATCCTGTCTGGTACACTGAACGGAAACTGGCAATGAAGTTGACGGCCTTACTCATCGGAAAGTCCGACTGCATCGCAAGCGCTTTGCGGAATAGCTCCAACTTGTTGAAGCTTTATGTGATCTCCGATTTTGCGAATCCCGGATTGGCGGACAAGGCCGACGAACTCATCATCGGAAACACAAATGATCCGATCGAGGTTGCGAAGCACGCCGAACGTCTTCAGCCCGACTTTGCGGTTATCGGCTCAGAGGAACCGCTCGAAAAAGGTGTGGTAGATAAGCTCGCTGAATTGGGCATCCCGTGTGTGGGCCCGTTCCAAAAACTTGCGCAGCTCGAATCGAGCAAGGCATTCACGCGCCAGCTAATCGCGAAATATGGAATTTCCGGAAATCCCGAATTCAGGGTGTTCCGCAATGGCGAAGCCGGCCTTGCTGAATATCTGGCGGAACGTGGCGAATTCGTCGTCAAACCCGACGGACTCACCGGTGGGAAGGGCGTAAAGGTCTTTGGCGAACATCTCGCGACAATTTCCGAAGGTGTCGAATATTGCCAAGAGCTTTTTGATCTCGGCCATCGCACGGTCGTCATAGAAGAGAAGCTCGACGGTGAAGAGTTTTCATTCCAGTCGTTTTTCGATGGGCGACATATAGCACATATGATCCCCATCCAGGACCATAAGCGTGCATTCGACAATGATACGGGTCCGAATACGGGAGGGATGGGTTCGTATTCGTGCGCGGATCATCTTCTTCCATTCCTCACCAAAGAGCATGTTCAAGAAGCGGGTGAGATAAACCGGTTGGTCGGCGAGGCGCTTTTGAAAGAGACGGGCCAGGAATATAAAGGCGTCCTGTACGGCGGCTTCATGCTGACAAAGAACGGGCTTCGGGTCATCGAGTACAACGCGCGGTTTGGCGATCCCGAAGTCATGAACGTCATGTCGCTTCTCGAAACCGATTTTGTCGACATTTGCCAAGCGATAATTCGCGGTACGCTGAATCAACTGCCAATCAAGTTCAAGCATCAAGCCAGCGTCTGCAAATATATTGTGCCGGAAGGTTATCCAAAGAAATCCGCCTCGGCAGTTGGCAGAGAGATTGACTTGTCACGCGTCCTCCGTTCGCCAGACCTAGGCTCCAAGCTGCGTCTTTTTTACGGCGCTGTGAACGAAGAAGCCGGCGCAATTCGTCTGACCGACTCGCGCTCGTTAGCGTTGGTGGGAGTTGCGGACACATTGCAAGAGGCTGAGAAAATCTCAGAAAAAGCAGCTTCATCAGTTCGCGGCCCTGTCCATCACAGGCAGGACATTGGAACGTCTAAGCTCATACAAAAGCGCATTGACCACATGGAGCAAATTGCCGGAACCGGCGTAAGACGTCGCGCTTAGTCGCAGCGAATCTCCACCGACATGGATTTAGCTTACGGCGACTATCGCTATGCCTTCTTCAAGCTTTTCAGATCGGTTGTAAGCTGCTGCCTATAGTCGTCACTGTCACGCACGGTCTTGGCAACGCCTGCAATTCCATACTCGCGCAAAACTTCTTCTGGGAAATCCGGCGCGGTATACACAAGGCATGCCTTTTTCATTTCAAGAGCATGCGTCATTTCCGGTAACGCCCAATTGTCTCGCGGACCGCTGCCCTCTTTGGATCTGCCTAGATAAAGAACGATAATTGGAAATTCATAGAAATTCTGTCGGACTTCACGATCCAATATCGCAGTCCGTACCTGCAGCCCTAACCCAGCATGGGGTATGGGCCGAAACCCAAGTTCGCTCGCTGTATCGGCAAAAATTGTCGAGGGCTCGTCGCCTGACTCAAACGGCTTGGAATTGGTAGCAAAGAATATCTGATTGGACATTTTCAGCACCTCTGACCGTTCGGGGATGACCATCGCGCTACCGGCAGTGATAGCCAGGCGAACCTGAACTTACCCCTCAACGACATCAAGAGGTTTAAATCGCGCGCTAAACATTCCCCCAACATCATGCTGGGCCCTACGCGGCGAGAACACGCGAGTGATGCATTCGTGGAAGGATCGGTCATTGCGAAGCTCGACCCGGTGGGGGTTTGACACCATCATCGCTCGACTTCGTCGAAGGGCGTCCTGGCCATCATCAAATCCTTTGGGAGCGGTGACACTTGCCTCATGACAACCGTCTTCCAGGGGATACCGTGGGCGATACAGATGGGGATACCGTATCGCCGTCAAATATCGATAGGGCTATTCGCCATGACTGCGCATGGCGCAAGATGCCGCGCTCGAGCTGAAATATACGTGGCCGACTTTAGGGCGATTCCCTCTCTTTCTCCCTCGTTTACCACTCGGTCGAGGCTCTAGTGAGGTCCTCAGACGCAACGTGCGCCTCCATTTCTTCGCCAACGCTATCAAAAAGCGCCTCGCCTTTAGGTGGTAGCAACGCGGGCGGCAGGCTCACTCTCCCGTGATTGATCTCCCGCAGCCGCACATACGCCTCATGCGAAAGCATCGGCTGCCGCTCCAACTCGCCGGCCGGGACAGGAATCGATATCGCGCTGTCCGTCACGCCCCGTATATGCGCGGCGAAATGGAGCCGGGGCTGGGAGAGGATGAAGTCCGGCGTGGTGCGGAGGTCAGGGGCAAGCGCCCGCGCATCGCTCGTCGAGACGCCGGACGCCATCTTGATAGCGGTGTTGGCGGCCAAGGACGATTTGAGCGAGCTGGTGCATTGGTCGAGGAACTGGTGCGCGAACACGCACCCGAGCTTGTACTTGCGAGCTTCGGTCAGAAGGTCGTCGATGTTGCTGTCGAAATAGGCGGCGGCCTCGTCCACGATCAGGAAGGCGGGCTTGCGCTCGTGCTCCGGTATCGCCGCGCGCTCCAAGATCGCTTGCAGCACTAGAGAAATGAAGATGCGCCCAAAGTGCCCGGAAGCGCCCTTGAGGAAGTCCTTGGCCGTGTCCACGAGGATGATGGCGTTGTTGTTGAGCGCATCGAACAGGTCGATCTTGGTCGAGGGCGAGGTAAAGAGGCGGGCAAGCGTTGGGTTCTCAAGAATGGCGTTGAGGCGATAGCGGATCTGCTCCTTGGTCTGCACGAACGTCTTGCTGGCGAAGTCCCGCTCGAAGAAATTGCGCTGGATGGGCGGCAGGCTCTCGATTGCTTTCCGATAGGGCGCCGGATCGTCCATGAGGTTGATGAGGTCAAGGATGGTGGCGGTGCGGCCCAGGGTCTCGGGAAGCGCCAGCATTAGCCGCGCCACGAACCGGAAGAACACGCCTTGCTTGGCGGTGAGGTCCGCGCCGAGGAGCCCGTTAAACAGATAGTCGAACGTCTGGATGACGCCCGCCGTGACCTGCTCCTTCACCGCCTCGTCGTACCGCCCCAGCCGCTCCCGGTTCACGTCAAAGATGTTGAGCGCGGGCGGGTGCTGGATGTCGCGCGGGGTGATGTAGAGGAGGCGGTCGGCGAGCGGACCGGTTTCGGGGTCAAATAGCGCGAGGTGCGAGAGCTTTCTGATGAGGTCAGTCTGGCTGTCCACGATCACGAGCGCGGGCGGGTCGTCCGATTGCAGGTCATGGAGGATGAGGTGCTGGAGCAACTGCGTCTTGCCCGCCCCGCTGCCGCCCACGATGTGCGTATGGCTGAAACGATCCTCATACGACCCGTAGAGCGGCGCGGGCGCGGTGAAGAGGTCGTAGAGCGGCGTGCCGCCGAGATAGTCCCGCACGATCTCGTCTATGGGAGCGGGGTTATTGGTAGGCAGCCTGAACTGCTTTTTGGGATGGTCAGGGTCCGCGATACCCGAGACGGCGCACAAATTGAGATAGAGCTTTCGGTACAGCTCGGTGAACAGGCCGTTCTCCCGATAGCGCGCTTCCTCCAATATCGCGTACACGCCCTCCACCCATGACTTCGGGTTGCTGAGCGCATGTATGAGCGGGATGGAGAACGGCGACCGTCCCGCGCTCGGCGGCAGGTTTCTTCCGAGACCGTTGATGATCCGGTCGATGCCGCTAAAGAGGTAGTCGAGAACCTTCTCTTCGTGCTGGAGCGCGTGCGCCTTGGCGTAGAGGAAACGGGTGAGGTCCTGTTGCTCGTTGAGCGAGAGGCGGGACGGATCGAGGCTCGTCGGCGGGAAGTCGAAAATCGCCTTCTCGTGCGCGAGAATGGCTTTGATGATGTCGAGGACGGTCTCGTGCAGCGACTCCGGGTAGTCGGCGCGAGAATATGCGAAGACGTTTTCAGCGAACGTCTCGCGTGCGTCGGTCGCGCTCAGTTTCGACGCCTTGAACTTCGCGCCCACCTCGGCGAACAGCGCCCGCGTCTGCTTCACGTCCCGCGCGCGCTCGTCCGTGAAGCGACGCAGGAAGGGCGAGAAGACGGAAGGGCCGAAGTGGTCCATCGCTAGCCGCGAGACTGGACGAGGTAGGCGATGCCGCCCACGAGCAGCGCGACTATGAGCGCCACAACCAGCGACTTGGTGAGGAGATACAGCACGAGGACCGCTATCGCGATCCCGCCGATCCAGAAGGCTTTTGGGTAGCGCGTATAGTGCTGCTTGATCGTCTCCATGAGGACAGCAGCGGCGTCCGGCGTGAGTGCGTCTTCCGGTCCCTCAAGGAGCGGCGTGTCGCCATCTACCTCGGTATACTCGGCGTCCTGGATGGTGTCCGGCGCAAGTGCGGCGGACGCGAGCGAAGCGGCACCGGGCTCGGCAAAAGAAACCACCCCCGGAGCCACCTGCACCTTCTCGCCGTCCTCGAAATCCACGAGGATGACCATCCCGTTGAAGCTCGCCGCCATCTTGAGATAGTCCCGCAGCCTCCGGCAGGCTTCGAGGACGGTCCCCTCGGCGTCGCTCAGCTCGCCCAGGTCCTTGCATTCGATGTGTTGGCCGCGCCCGAGGCTCGCTATCGATATATTGAGGTGGAGCTTGGCAAGCGCCATCTGCGCGACGCCGCGCGCGAGGCTCCCGACGCGCTCGCCGGTCGTGCCGATGTTCGCCCCGATCATGTGGACGCCCGCGTGCGCGAGATGCTGGCGGGCATGCTGGCTGGAATATATGACCTCGCGGCCGAGCTTGTACCGTTTGATGTTGGCGGCTTCCTCGGCGCTGTATTCGGCCCGCACGTCGAGGCAGAACACCACCGTGTTGCCCAACATGCCTCCCATACGCTGAGACCGCTGTATCTTTAGCTGCATGAACGCCCCCCGGCTTAAGGGAACGGTATGCGGGAGCGTAGCGAGCAGGCATCCCCCCGGAATAGGGGGAAGGAGGCCAAAAGGCCGGGAAGTCTGGTTGAAGTACAAGAGCCGAAGGCTGGTAACTCGAGGGCCTTATATGGAAATTTGAGCCGTGGATTGTGTTTCAAGGGGGGTGCGGTATCGCCAGCGGTATCCCCCGGCACATCACCTTGTTGCGAGGGGAAGTCTCGCGCAATTCAACCAGGACGCCAACCAGATAAATGCCGATAAGCGCATAGCTTCCGGGTTAGAGGAGTGATCGCAGGCAGTAGCACCAAGCCCCCCAGATATCTGAGGGGCTTGCATCATCACCCTGCAACACAGGCCAAATTGGTTGCGCCTAAAGAACTTGAGCAGTCAGCCTGAGGCCTTGTACAGCTTGGTGAGGATAGCGGCCGGACGGCGAGCTGTCGTTGACACTCCTATCCGACATTTATCTTATACACCATCATTACTGTATATTCAACCTTGAATTGCCTTGTCGTGAGCCATACACTTGTAGCGGGGATACATCGCCGACCTTTGTGCAGATGGGGCATTATGCTTACTGAAATCCGGGTCGGCGGCTTTAAGTCTTTTTCCTCAGTGCAGCACGCACAACTGGCACCAATTACCCTAATATTTGGCCCAAACTCGAGCGGGAAATCGTCTTTAATTCAAGCATTATTGCTTTTGAAGCAATCTGTTGCCGCGACGCGTTCTTCAATCAATGTGCTCGACTTCAATGGGCACCTCGTTGATCTAGGCGACTATAAAAATGCAGTGCATCGCCATACTGAGAGGCCGATCGAATTCGGAATTTCGTATAAGACCGATTTCATTCGTCGTCCGACGAATTACCTACTCCCGCCCACCGAGAGCGAGCGGTCCGTCGATTTGTTGTTCAGTTCGCTAACGGAAGACATTTGGACTACCCAATCAAGAAAACGTAGTCGTCGCTATATCGGACTGGAAAAATGCACATATCGGATCGGCGGCTCAACAGGCCCAGCATCAAACAAGGCGTTTAAGTTCACGGTGCAAAACGCCGACGCGGAAGCCCGAGAGTTTGGGCTTCGATATCGTCGCGGGCGAGAGCATCATTTTTTTCGAGCTGCTGAAATAGGAGAATTAGATCAAGTCGCGGGATATCTGACACAATTCTTCAACGCCGACCTACAGCAGGTCGAACCTGAAGCTCCGGCGCAGCGTTCAACGCAGGGCACTTCAACGCGAAAAAAAGCTATAAAAGACCTCCTTGTTACCTCTCTTTTTTCTACCAACGATTTTCTTCCATCTGCTTTGCATAGGCCTCCGAGAGCCAAGGAAGGTTCCGAGCAGGGATCGGACGACCTAAACAACCAGTACTTGGTAGACAGCTATGGATTTCGTACGGATTTTTTGTCGAGGTTTGCTGACGAAGTCCGTCTTCTCTTTGACCAAATTTCTTATATTGGTCCGTTTAGACGCCCTCCAGATCGAATTGAAATCCTTCGCGATCGGACTACCGACACGGTGGGACGAGCAGGCGAATATTTTCACTACGTGCTGTATGAGAAAGACAAACGTTCGCTGATGCTTAACCGTTGGCTTAAGAAGCTCAATATTCCCTATACGCTCGAACTAATGCATGCTGATCTACAAGACCGAAGCGCAATCGCGGGAAAAGTTGTTCAAATCAATTATCGCGATAACCGCTTCAACACCAACGTCTCATCAACAGACATTGGGTTCGGCATCGGTCAGATCATTCCCATAGTGGTCGAAGGAATGCTATCTGAGAATAAGATCATCATGATCGAACAACCCGAGCTTCACCTGCATCCAAAGCTTCAAGCAGACATTGCCGATTTGATCGTTGAAACCTCGTATTCAGCAGAAAATCCAACCGGGAACCAGTGGATTATCGAAAGCCACAGCGAACTGATTTTGTTGCGACTGTTGCGCAGGGTTCGCGAAGGAAAGCTTCCACACACAAGCATTCGCGTCCTGTATGTAGACCCTCCATCAAGTGCCAACCCAGGAACACCAGCAAGCCAAATTTTTGATCTTGAGATTGATCGTGATGGTCGCTTTTTGGTCCCGTGGCCGAACGGGTTTTTTGACGAACAAGGGGCTGAGATATTCAGCGGAAGCAAATGACCTACGCTCGATTTACGATCGACACAAACGCGTTTCAATTCACACAGCCCGATGTCCATTTAGGCGCGGGCCATTCCGCGTTTGAACACTTTCTGCAGTTCTGGCTTGAATATGGAATTTTTGTTGCACTTAACCATATCCCGCTGCGGGAAACGCTACCGGACGATCTGCGAAAAAAATACGACTTCGTTTATAAAAAGGTTCAGCACTTCTCAAAGCGGCTGGAGCACTCGGACATGTCGTTCGATGCTGTAATTGGAGCGCTGTCTACGGGCGACTACAGTGCAATAGACAATCTCAACCTCCACGTGATCGGCATCTTGGAAGGATTGTACGAAGAAGTTCGCCCAAGTCCCAAAGACCTCACTTTTCGCGTGCGAGCGCGTGAAGAAATTTGCCGTATCCGAGATCTCCTGCTTACTGATACTAGAAAGAAAATTGAGCGCCTCCGAGCCGCTGATATTCCACCGGAGCAGACGCCCGCGAACGTTTGGCGAGACAAGCTTCTACCGCTGTTTGCATCGACAAATCTTATTTGTGTGGTCGATCCGTACGCGCTGGCCAATCTCCTTAAAGAGAAAGACCCACACAGCGCTGGTTTAGGCTTTCTAATTAACCGGATAGCTCAAGAGCATCAGAACCTCGGACATGTGGAAATAATGACTTCTTTCCGAAGCCCCAAGAGCAAACACGAAGAAGAAGTCGCGCGCCTTCTTAATTTTTGCGGTAAAGCAAAGCTGAAAAATGCGACTATTTTGGTTGCCGACCAGGCAACGGCCGAACAGGTGATGCATGACCGCTTCATCATTGGAGCGGACCATACTATTGACGTAGGGCGAGGACTTGACATCCTCAACGCGCCACCTAGGAAGCAATCGATCGCGTTTTCGTTTAAACAGATGACTGATGCGCGCGCGTATACATACCATGTTCTGCGAAACGCTCGGCGCAATATGCGATCCTTCTCATTTTAATCAAGCTGGTCATTCCATCGGGGCGATATGTGATGTCCGATGGATGAGATTGCAAAGCGTCCATTTCGGATATTGTCCCTCAATGGCGGCGGATTTCGCGGGCTGTTCAGTATCGAAATACTGTCGCGCCTTGAGAAGCGCTTTGGTGCACCGCTTGCAAGCCACTTTGACCTGATTGCCGGTACTTCAGTCGGAGGGTTGCTCGCAATCGCAATTGCCGCCGAAATTCCTATGGCAACCCTTCAATCAACATTCTTGACGCAAGGTGCGGAAATTTTTCGGTATTCCCGATTCCAGCGCATCCGTGCAGCACTGCGTCTCCCTGTGGGATTGCTTCGGTCGCAGTTCGACCCTCAACGAATAGCGTCGCTGACGGACGGATTACTGGGACCGGGCGCCAAGTCTGATCGCTTGAAAGTCCCAATAGTTGTTCCAGCCTTCAATGTGTCGGAGCGAAAACCTTTTGAGTTTCGGTTAGGTCCTAGAGCGAATCCGAGACTGCTGCGGGATGTCCGCGCTCGCAACAACTGCGGCGCCCACATACTTCCCGCTTCATTCGATAGATGGAGAACTATTTGCAGATGGTGGGCTACACGCCAATGCGCCGGACATCATCGCTATTTCCGAAGCGTTGCGTACGTACAATGCGCCGCTATCACAAATAGGAATGGTGAGCATTGGAACAACTTACTCGTATCGAGAAATGCCGACATTGCACCGACGAAATCTCGGAAGGTTGGGCTGGGCCTTTAAGCTTAGCATCGTCGAACTTCTGCTAGATGCTCAAGACAACACCACTGTTTTTTTGGCCGACCGAATGCTCGGAGAGCGCTACATTAGGATCAATCGGTACATCGAGCCAAACATCGCCAACAAAATCCATCTTGCACGAGCAGATGACTTTGCTATCAGAACACTCAAGACAGCAGCAGGCGATGCTTGGAAGGCCTTGGAGAGTAACGCACGAAAGCTGGCTAGAGTAGACAATATGCTTCGCTGAAGGCCACTGGCCGCGTAGGTAACTGGATGCGCAAGCTAAGACGGCTAGGGCCCGCGCTCCTGTCCGATAAATCGAGCCGGCGGATTTCGTATTGGCCAGCTATTCGGGTATAGCGATGCACTCCAAAATTCTTGCAAGAGAAGATCGCGACCAGAAGTTCACTGGATTTTGCTATATACTAGCGAAACAATATGGCTGATTTTGTTTCAAAGGCATTAGCGAAGTCAACAACGATCATTCGACTAGTGTTCCCCAAGCGCGGAGATCATCTGCGCATGGCATATTCATTGTTCGATGAACGCGGGCGGCGGAAGTATCTCGTTCCGATGGAACGCAGGACGTTCCTTCAAGCGGCATTGGACGTTGGTGGTGAGACCGCGAGCTTCTGCGCCGTGATGGTTTTCTGCGGCACTCGGATATCCGAGGCACTGGCAATCACGCCCGAACGTATCGACGACGCAAATGGCGCTATCAATATCCGCACGCTGAAGCGGCGCGCCCTTTGTGATTCCGCGCCGTCCCTGTGCCGCGCAAACTGCTCACATATCTTGACTGCGTACATTAGATATCGCGACGCACAACGCGATCCGACTAGGGCGGGGTCAGAGAATATGGAAATTCAGCCGGACAACCGCCTGGCGACGCATAAAGTTTGTCATGCGCAGCGCTGCGCACCCGGAGTACGTCTGCAAGCCCAAATAAAAAATAATCGTTGCGACATGCATTTGGAGCCGAAGCGTCGATGAAGGGTAGCTCTGCCGATGGTGCAGAAATGGCTCGGCCACGCGAGCATCAAGACAACCGCAATTTATACTACGCTTATAGGAGATGAAGAGAGAGCGGTGGCCAAGAGAACTTGGGAACGTCTTGAACGAGAGTTGGGATGATAGCGGACATTAGACAAAACTTGATGTATAAGCGCCGCCCCTAGGTCCTTAGTCTCGACTTGGGCGAGGACGGCCGATTACCGCTTTGAAGTACCGATTTCTCGAGTCCATTTGAGCGAGGTGTGCATTGGGTTGATTTCAAAAAGCTTCGTGAAGGGAAGGGTAAACCGCTCCCTATTAATCCCCGTGAAATCTTCAATGCGCTTCCGAAACCACCAGGGATAAATGATCTCTACGCGAGCCAAGCTGAGGTGCTCGGACGCTTGGTTTTCGCGGCGCACCGAAAAGATGTTGTCGTCAAGCTTCATAGCAGGCGGCGGGGAAAACACTGGTGGCGCTGCTGATGGCACAGTCCGTCATGAACGAGACCGGGGAACCGGTTCTGTATCTTTCGCCAACCAAGCAGTTGGTGGAACAGGTCATTGCGAAAAGCAAAGACTACGGAATATCGGCGTTTGCCTTATGTGTCGGGGCAGCCGCTCCCCACAGAGTTTTACAACGGCAAGAGCGTTCTGGTCGGAGCTTATGAGACACTATTCAATGGGCGTAGCAAGTTCGGTGTGAGAGGTTCCGGCGTTGCAACAAAAGTTGGATCAATCATCTTAGATGACGCCCATGTTGCACTTACTTCGGTTCGCGACGCATTCAGCCTCACAGTTTCGGCCAAAGATCACCGCGAGGTTTATGACGAATTGGCCGCGCGCTTTAGGTCGGCGTTCAACGATGTTGGGCGAGGCGGCGCCTTCGCCGACATAGTACAGGGCAACGACTTTGGTGTTCTGGAAGCGCCCAGCTGGGCATGGCAAAGCAAGCTCGAGGAGACGCGAGCATTCCTAGCGGAAAACGTCGGCGAAATTGATCCCTTTGTATGGCCGTTGTTGCGAGACACGCTTTCTGTTTGCCATTGCCTCTTTAGCCGAGCTTCCGTCACCATCACGCCAACGTTTCCCCCCGTGGATCTCCTGCCGACCTTTGATGATTGCCCCGCGGCGCATATACATGTCTGCTACGATTGCGGATGACAGTGAGATCGTTCGCACCTTTGGCGCGTCCGCAGATGCCGTGGGCTCTCCCATCACATCGGCATCGCTTGCCGGCGTGGGCGAGCGCATGATTTTGGTTCCGGAGCTTATGAAGCTCGGGATTAACACCGCCATTACACCGCTTGCAAAAAAACTCGCGAAGGATATCGCCGCCAAAAACATGGGTGTTGCGATTTTGACCCCTTCTGGCGAGGTTGCGAAAACCTGGGCCGGACGTCGCGCAGTATCCGAGCAAATCCGCTGATGTCTCCCGCCGCAGTTACTACGATGCAAGCGGGAACTAATTTTGGACCGCTCGTGCTTGCAAATCGTTACGACGGCATAGATTTGGCGGGGAATGCCTGCCGTTGTCTCGTTCTTGATGGATTGCCTCAAGGCACGTCGGACTATGACATGTTTCGGGCCAACGTTATCGCAGATTCGGCGGTGAATTTCGCTTTTGGCTCAGCGCATCGAGCAAGGGATCGGGCGTGGGACGCGAGGGGGAAGTGATATTTGTGTTGTCGTACTGATCGGAAGCAAGCTGGTTGGCTGGGTAGGGAAGCGAAAAAACTTGCCACATCTTACCGCAAGCACGCGTGTGCAGGCTAAAAATGGGACGTGAGATAAGTGATTCAGTCACCAATGTTCAAGAGATGTACGACACCGTCGTGAAGTGCCTAAACCGTGATCCTGACTGGGTTGGGTACCACGCGTCGGAATTGGCTGATGCCGCAAATGCGGCACCAATTGATATTGAAGCCCTGAGAATTTGCAGGCGAGGAACGTCGCGCGTTCCGGCAGACTCGGCTCGGTCAATACGAGCCCGCAATTCAGACCCTTGAAGCATTGATGGACAAATTAACGGCGGCGACCGACGCCTCGATGCGCGCGTGGCTCTCGTCAATGGCTGCAAGAGTGGCGTTCGCACTTGGAAGCGATACCCGTGGACAGCGGTATCAAACGAACGCCTACGCCGTGAACAACAATCACACGCCACCGAAGGTGCGACCTACATACGTACCGCGTCCCGTTTCCTGGTAGGCAGTCTAACGCTATTGTCGATAAGCTACTCGAATACGATCGCAGAGGGTCTTTCCTCGCCGATTTTGATGAGGCGGTATCAAATCTTGTACCGGAAGCTTCGTCGGGACGATATGAGGAAGGCCTCTCTAATTTGGGCGAGTTTTTAGGATTTGACGCTGACCGGCCTGAAAAGCTCTATCAGGTTGGGCCGGACGTGCTTTGGAGAACTGACGCCGATTTCGATTTCGTTATCGAAGCTAAGAGCAAGAAGGAGCCAAATAGCCCGCTATTCAAATCCGAACATGCTCAGTTGCTCGAAGCGCAGCATTGGTTTGAAGGCGAATATCCGGGGCGCAATTCGACAAGGGTTTCTGCGCTCCCGAAGCCTGTCGCGGACACGAAGGCTACATCTGAAGGAACTATGGCGCTCCGCCTATCCGAAATCGCAAGATTGGTGACGGCACTGCGGGGAGTATTGATCGACTTGGTCGATGCGCCCGGAACCGCTGAAGCGCTGCGAGAGCGCTGCGAGAGCTCCCTGACGCAGGCGCGTCTTAAGCCAGCACAACTACGGGAGACTTTTTTGGTTCCGTTTTCGAAAGTCGCCCAAAAGTAGACGATTTATCTGGCTAGGGATTCTGCTCCGCGTGATCACCGTTTGAAACAAAATCAGCCATATTGTTTCAATCTTCAGGGCGGATATGGGCTGGAAATCGGCAACGGCGCTGTGCGCCACCTCGATGCTTTGTATCCTTGGAGCATCGCCAACGGCGGGCAGTACCGAACGGGCAATCGGTACTAGCTTCTAACGGCTTCGAGGCTATGCGCCTCGGGAAGCCCGCCGAAGGCTCAGGCACGTGGCTCGAAGGCACGCCGACGCCCGGCTGCATGGGCGGGTACTTCCCCGAACGCCCCGGCCCACATTTCGTCTTCGAGCACGATCACCTCGCCCGCATCTCGATACGCGGGGTGCGAGACATCCAGACGGCGCGCGGTATCCACCTCGGTTCGACTGAGGACGAGGTTCGGGCGGCATACGGCGCGGCGCTTGTTGTCAGCTCCAGCGAGTTCCATCCCGCCTCCAGCCAAGACGATGACCGTCTGGTTCCATCACCATACGCAGGGCATTCGCTTCGACACCGATATCTCAGGGCGCGTTGTCTCGATGATCGCCGGCACGCCCTCGATCATGCGTGGCGCGAACTGCCCCCTGAGCATCCCGTTGGAGGAATACATGTCAGAGAAATCGGCTACGACAACGACACGAGTGTCACGGAAAGTGCTTCGGGCGCTTTCGGCGGTGGCCTTGGTCGCGCTCCGCGAGCGTCAGCCTCGCGGGTTGCGGAAGGGGGTCGGAAAGGCAACAGCGCAGCAAGCGGATCGCAAACGGTCGATACGTCCGAGTTGAATGCGGACACGGCGGCTCCGATGCTCCTTACCTACGCGCTCCTGAACTGCCGCATGGACCCGTACATCTGGGACGCGCCGAGCCAGTTTCCCATCATCGACGCATGGGCGCAGCGACTGACCGGCAAGGGCTATCGTCTGCAATCAGTCGGCAACCCCAACGTCGCTGGCGATCCCGATGTGTACACCTACGACTACCGAGGCACCGTGATGAGGGTGAAAGTCATCCGATTTGCGATGTTCGCCGGATCGCGCAACGTCCAGGGATGCTTGTGGGTGCCGTCGTCGATCAGCGTCCTCGACACCACGATTGATCCATCGGGCAAGTCCGCCACCGTGACCTTCCGCTACGGACCCAAGACGGCGACACCCCTTTGCTGCCGACATGTTCGCGCTGTCTCCTACTCCGTCTGCCGACGAGCGCGTGGACGAGATGTCGGCCGGCTGGACGGTTGAACACACCGCGTTCTTCCAAAAGCTCGACGCAACCGGCTGGCGTGTGGACTCGATCCGATGACCGAAAGGAACAGTATCGATGCGTAACGCAATACAACGAGCCGCTGCGGGCTTCTCTAATTGGGTTGAGCCTTACGCTCGCCAGCGCCGCGCAAGCGACGCGGACCCCAGCCCTACCGGCAACGGGACTGGACGCGCGCGACATCGTCGCGGCGACACAGGCATACCTTGAGCATGAGCTTGGGTTCCCCGTGACGCTCAGGGCATCGGTTATCCGCAAGAACGACCGCTATGCGTATATCGTGGCGCGGGTGTCGGCGTCGTCGCCGCTTCCGGCGTTCTTCGCGCGCGACCCGGCGCTCGACGCGATGCTTGAGAAGAAGCACGGCCACTGGACGACCATGAGCTACCAGAGCGGCAGTCCGAAAAATGGCGGCGGGAATGAACGACATGTGCGGCTTCGGCGAGGGTGTACACGCGAACATCTTTCGCGAGTGCCACTAGCGCTTGACCGAGCTCTAATAAAGAAACGCCTGCGCCCCCCGTCGCAGGGTTTCCCGCCGGCAGTGCTACGGATTGCACTGCTTGCACAGCTGGCTTAGGGACGGCTCGTCAATCGAATGCAGAACCTCGCCGAGCGTCTTGTTGCCGTCCACGCCCGGCGCGAAATGCGCGCCGTACGTCTGGCGGAGCGTCGAGATCTTCGTATTGCCGTGCTTGCGGCTGATCTCGCCGTTCTTGTCGCGGGTGCCGGTGATCGAGACCGGGTTGGGTATGAGTCATGTGAAAGGCACTCCTTTGGTGGACGCGCCTTCTACTGCGAGTCGGTGAGCCGACGAATCGGTTTTTGCACCTCCGACGCTCATTCAGCGGCCAATGAACCATGAGCCAAAATCAACCTAGCAGCGGCGTGGGGTTGTGCCTTTTTGTTTAAGAAAAACCCCGGCGCGGTGGCCGGGGCTTAATTTCAGGAGCTTTGCGCCTTGTCCGCCGTCGCCAAATACGCCAGATGCTCGAACGCCTCCTGCGCCTTGCTTGCCGCCGTGAAGATCGCCTTCGGATCGCCCTTGAACACCTGAAGCCAGGTCGAGACATAGGCTGCATGGTCAGGCCGAGGCTCAGCGGCGATACCGAGCGCTGAGCACAAGAATGCCGCCCCTAGCTCAGCCACCAGCTCCTCCATCGCATAGGCTTGGTCTCCAAAGCGCTTTCCCATGTCCCGGCCTAGCCGATGCGGCGGACCTGTCCAGTGCGTCAGCTCGTGGAGCAGGACACCGTAATAGCTTTGAACGGGGCGATCTGGTGGCCGTCCCTACGAACGCTTCCGGTCGGGCATGGCGATACTGTCGGTGTCACGTCGATAGCAGGCGGTAGCGAAGCCGTGCCGGACGTCGGCGCCCACCGCTTGAACGAACGCTTCTGCTTCCGCATTGGCTTGGAAGGCTGAGAATGGCGCGATCGGCGGCGCCTCGAAGCCTTCTACCTGCTGCACGTTGAAGACGTGCGACGCACGGGCCACGAACTTGAGGCCGGTCGCGGCATCGTCCCCTTGCTCTAGCGGCAAGCCTTCAAGACGCTTGTAGAAGACGATCATGGAGCCGCGCTCGCCTTTGCGCACCTGCGCTCCGAGGTCCTGCCACTGCTTGTAGCTGGCCCACAGGTTTCGAGCCGTATCCTCGGTCTATGGCCTGCGCCCACAGCGCCACCACGTTCACGCCCTTGTAGTGGTTCGTTGTCGCCGCGTTGAGCGGCATTTGGGAGTCCGGGCCGGTGCCACGGGCGTTCGGATTTTCCTGCGCCCGCTTCGATGGCGTCTATGATGGTCTGGGTGATGGCGGCGTGTATGTCGCGCCGCTCTGAAGGTACTGCTGTCTCCATTGTTTGCTCCTGCGCATGGGGAGCGCCGGAAGATTCCGGCGCTCCGGGGTGCGCGGGAGCGGTCAGGTGCCGGGAGGTAGGTCTTCTTGGCTTGCGAAGTATGTAAGGGCACAGGCAGCGCCGCAGAATAGGGACATCCCCAAGGCCTCGCCGATCCAAATGGGACGCGGCTTGGGAAGGCGGGGCTTGAGCACGCTAAGACAGTCCGCGACAGCGGCAGCAAGTTCATCGCGCGTACGAGCGCCCCTAAGATACCGCGAGCGCGAAATCTCGGCCCGCGAATAGCAGTGAACCCGAATTCCTTTAGCCTCCGCGCACCTAACGACGGCTCGATATAATTGCCGAACCCGTTTTGAACGCCGAGCGCTCTCCGCATCATGTTGCTCCATGGCGAGGACGCCCGGGTATGTGCCTATCGAGCATTCGCTCTATGCGTCTAAGCGCGGCCTCGTTTCTGTCCCGGCGGATATCCACCGTTCCCCAGTGGAGGAGCGATTGTGCGTTCTCAAATAGCGCCCATCCGAAGCCACGAGCCGAAGGATGGGAGACCGAGAACGATCTCAGGCCTTGGCGTCACTCCAGTACGCTAGAACTGGCAATACGGCTTACGATCTCGGCGACCTGCGAAGCGGCTGCCTCGCGGTTCGGATGCTGGGATAATTCAGCTTCCAGCTTTCTTCGCACGCGCTAGCACATCGCGTCCGACAAGCTCTGTGAGGCCAGGGAAACAACTCGGAAAGCGGGGGCGTCGAACAAAATGCTGCAACCAAGAGCCGTACCGAGTGCCGGGCGCTTATTCCCAATCTCCATATCCGAGTACGCGCGCTGCGATGCGTAGCCTACAAGCGCCGCCACCTCACGCTGCGTGAGATTGGCGGACTTCCTGAACTTGTGCAGGCGGCAGGCATTCATATAGCGCGGTAGGTCCATTCTTTCAAAGACGTTGGCAATACTATGCGTGGAATTATCGCTGTTAGAGATATTGCGAATATGAAGCGGGTCTAAAGAAAAGCTCAAAAGCCACCCGTGAGGGTGGCCTTTGAGCATTCATTCATCGCTTCGATCCAGGCAGCTCCTTGCTGATAATCCCTACAGGCGACGCCGCTCGGCGTTGCCTACGGGTTGCCCAAAAGCGGATGAATGGGTCGTTGTTCGTGACGCTCCTGACTACAATTCTGTGATGCTGTGTTTCCTCCCTGCTCCAGCATTTCCGCCACGATGTCGCGTATTCCCTCTCCCAATGCCAAGCCGTCTTGCTTACTTCCTGCCGGTTCGATTCCTACCGGGAGCACAACTAGTTTTCGACGTGCTTCTACAGCTCCGGTGAAAATCACGGCGTGGATGCTAGACTTTCATCCGCTTCACCTTTTGCAGCACGATCTTGCAACTGCCGTTCCTGCCATCTGTTGCCCACCGGTTGCCCAACGCTTGCGGCAGCCGTTCGAGGATTTGCCAGCTCGATTGCTGTCCGCAGCGCCGATGGCGCCACATGCGCGTAGCGCATGGTTGTGGTGATGCTTGAATGCCCGAGCAGCGCTGACGATGTTGAGCGGCGTACCGTTCATGGATAGCTGCGTCGCAAAGGTATGCCGCAACAGATGCCATCCCACCTTCCGCATTCCCAGCACGGCAACATACCTTAGCAAGGGCCGTGCTCACCTTCTCGTGGTTGAGAGGCTCTCCGTTGCTGCCCAGGAGACGTAGCCGTCAGTCTGTCGGCGCGCGCTCAGCACGTCGTAGAGGTCAATGTCGAGCGGTATGTGCCGCTCTCGATTGCTTTTCGGCGTGCCCAGCGATTTGGTGTAGTCAGACTGCGAATGCCGCACGGCTACGCTACGATTGGCCCAATCAATTGAAGTCCATTGCAGGCCCTTGAGTTCTCCCTGCCGCATTCCCGTCCGCAGCGCGGCAAGGATCATTTCGCGCGTTGTGCTATTGGAATGTTGAAGCAGGAGATCGCATTCCTCGGCCGTGAGGTAATCGGTACGTGGCGGTGGACACTTGAGCCACACTACCTTCGGCGGCGTGCCTTCGATCTCCAACCAGTCGTAAGCCGTGTGAAGGCACTTCCGAAGCATCGTGAGGTAGTTGTTGACTGTCTTGCGCGCTTTCCTTCTTGGATGAGCTGCGCCTTATAACGCTCGATGTCACGCACGCCGATTTCAGAGATTGCCATCTGTCCGAAGAACGGCATCAGTGAGGCGGCGAACGTGTATCTCTTTACCCTCTGTTCTCCCGGTTTGTTATTCGTAAGCACATACTCGCTTAGCCACCGTTCGGCGAACTCCGCGAATAATTGCCTTTCGGATGGTCGCTTTCTCCCATCAATCTGCTCGCCACTGGCGAGGCGTTGTCGCAGAGCAAGCTCGTACGCGCGCGCACCTGGTGCGCGAGTTCTCGGGGCTTCAGTTTTCGATATCGCGTGTGATCGAAATGAAAATCAACCCACCACGACTTTCGAATGAGTCGTACTGCCATTTTCATTTTATCTAGCCGATGGAATCCACACGACGCCGTGCCAGATATGCCGCGAGGTCGCTTTTTGGCGAACCGCAACGCAGCGCCCCCACCTTGAAGAACGGTATCCGCCGCTCTTGCTGGAGACGGCGCATCCCTGACGCGGAAACGCCGAGCAGCTTCGCTGCTTCTGCGACCGTCAACAGGTCGGCCAATCCCATCGGTTGCTTGTCAAGGAACATGCCTGGATCAGGCGCATCCATTTTATCACGGGTGCTATTGCCGCGCTGCTACGCGTTTTCCTCGGAGCGGAAAAAACTGCGCTTCGATATCGTCAAGGCGCTCGCCGATTCGGATAAGCTCATTGGACGATATGTCGATCATGTCATGGATATCGACAAGATGACGCTCGAAGACCTCGGTAAGCATCGGTACAAGAAACTGCTGGCACAGGTCGCGGAATTTTTGTGTAGTCATATGCCGCCAGTTTGCGGGCAGAGCAGGTTGCACACTATGCGTGGTAATATCTCCTATCGAGATATTTCCCACGGTCTCACACTTCGTACACGGGACGCTGCGTAGAGATATTTCCACGCATATGCGGCTGAGAGATACGCGCGCAAACTGTGCCGATGGATTCTGCTGCAATCTCGTACTTCGCCCGCACCAATCATCGGAACAGCAACGCTCCCTTCGGCATTAAGCAGGCAGACCGTCTCTCGCACATCTACATCATCGGAAAGACAGGTGTCGGCAAGTCCACGCTCATCGAGACCTTGGCAAAGCAGGACTTAGAAACTGGGCGGGGTTTTGCGCTTATAGACCCCCACGGAGACCTCGTGGAGAGGATCGCCGGATGCGCGAAAGGCGGGGACCGTATCGCATACCTCAATGCGCCGGATCGCGCTCAGCCTTACGGATACAACCCCCTGCGCCGCGTGCGGGACGACAAGATACCGCTCGCCGTCTCCGGCTTCATCGAAACGCTCAGAAAGCTTTGGCCGGATGCTTGGGGCGTGCGCATGGAGCATGTGCTCCGTAACACCCTCTATGCCCTCTTGGAGCAGGAGAATGCGCGTCTACCGGACATTTTGCGCCTCTACAGGGATGAGACCTATCGCAAAGCGATCACCCGCGCGGTCCGCAATCAGAGTGTGCGGCACTTCTGGCTGAGCGAGTTTGAGCAGTACCACTACCGCCAGAAGGCGGACGCGATAGCGCCCATACAGAACAAGCTCGGCGCCCTTCTCTCGGACCCCACGCTCTACCGCATCCTCGTTGAGCCAAAAGAGGACCTGAAGTTTCGTTCAATGATGGATGAAGGGCGGGCGCTGCTCGTGAACGTCTCGAAGGGGCGGCTCGGAGCCGATAGCTCGCTCATGCTAGGCGCACTCGTCCCTATCCACCTTATCGCTGGCAGCCCCTCTCCCGCGCGGACAGCAGCGAGCGCAGCCCCTACTTTATCTATGTGGACGAGTTTCAGTCCTTCACCACGCTCATGCTCGCCACGATGCTCCCCGAGCTTCGCAAGTATGGCGTTGGCATGACGCTCGCCAATCAGCACTTTCACCAGCTCGATCCGGCTATCCGCTCGGCGGTACATTGGCAACGACGGGGAACGCTTATCAGCTTTCGAATTGGCGCGGAGGATGCGCTGTACCTAGCAAGGGAGTTTCAGCCGAAGTTCGATGTGGAGGACCTGCTCGGCTTACCAAACCACAGTACGTATTTGAAATTGATGATTGATGGGATGCCGAGCCGAGCCTTTAGCGCGACAATTCTTAATTCCCATGAATCTCAAGCAACTCGCAAAGAACGCTATCGACATACATCTTTAACTGATGGACTTCGACTTGCTGATACCCGATGAAGTGTGAGTATCAATTGACCCACGATCATAAGTGGACCTCACGAGCGACGACACGGTTACCTCGACGATTTCGATTGCTTTTTTGGGGACGTCGGCAGCGTTTTTTCGGCATCCCGCGCAGCCGTAGGAGATATCGCGCCTTTTGTGCCATCGTCGGCTTGGTTCTATCCTTCTCGAGGCTAAACCCCGCGCTGGCCGTGACATCCTTATCCGGTGCAAGCTGATCGAGGGTTTCGCGCAAAATTCTCGCGCAGCTCTGTTGCTGTTCCTCGGTACGAAAACCGGGTCGGGGCCGCCAGGTCGCTCAAAACTTGCTGATACGACTGCGCCGTCGGCGGCAGGAGCGGTGCCAGTGTCTCGACAATACGTCTTTCAACCTCGGTCCAGCCCTGCGTCCCTGTCCGATGCAACTGAATCGCTCTGACGCTGCTCCCCATCCATTTCTAGTTGGCTGAGTTGGGCCTTAAGCTCGGTTTGCAACCTGCTTGTACTGAGAGAGCGCGCCGCTCTTATTCGCCAGCTCAAGCAACCGGTGCATCGTTGCATCGATATCGTCCATCCTCAGCTTCAATGCGAGACATTTGGGCCGAGCAATGCGAAAGTAAGTTTGAACGAAGCCGCGAATGCGCTCCCGATCACGCGCTGCTTGCAACTGCCTGCCTGGAGCAGCGTTGAGCATTTTCCGTATACGTTCAAGCTCGCGAGTTAGATCGCGAGCGGCTTCTGAGGCAGTCTGCTCGCTCATAGGTTGAGCCTACTTGCGCGCTTTTAGGGCCTTCTTGCCGCCCTTCGGCGCGCGCGCACGCGTACCGCTATCCGAGGGCAAGTTGTACGCCGCAAGATTGAAGCCAACAGAGTTGAGCTTGAAAAGGCCTCGTCCGGCCGACTCGAAGTATCCGGCAGCGCGCGCGTTGTTGAGTGTATCGGCCGGGCCATTCTTGCCCGTCGGAAGGGGGAACCGTGCTTGGTTGAAGTAGGTCGTGATATCAGTAGCAGCAATAGCATCCTTTCGCTCAGTGGCGGGCGCGATCTCTTTCAAATAATAGGCGACGACAACCGCCATTTGCACGCCGGTTGACGGTTGCTTAGCTTCTTTCAACGCTTTGATGTCGGTCTGTATTGACGGAGCGCCTCGGCGAGTTTCCCCTTGTACCGGCGTTTCAGCATCGCTCAATGGCGAAGCGGGAGGCGCCACCATCTCGGACTGCGCTGTCGCAATGCGAAACCGCTTGATCGCGTAGTCGATGACGCGACTCTTGGCTTCATCATCCAAGTCTGTCAGTGCGCCGACGATGACGTTTATCGCGGCCAATTCTTTGTCGTCATTATCCATTTCGAGTGCATCCAAGCGAGGTAAGGCACCCATAATATCGCCGGATGATGAAGGCGTCCAACTAGGCGGCTAAGTCATGCACATGCTGTTCCCACCGCCCCACGGCGGCCCGCATCTCCGGCATAAAGTCGTAGCGCTGATACACGCCCACGATCCCGCCGAAACTGCCCGAGACATGGTTCAGCAGCCGCTCGATCACCGGAAGCTGCACGCCCAGGGACGCAAGGCCGGACGCGAACGTGCGCCGCAAGGTCATGCACGGTCCAATCGTCGAAGCCGCAACGCGCGTCTAATTCCGCCTTGCTTTTGGAGAAGCCGTTGTACGGCGTCTTTCGTCCGCGTGCCGGGAAGTAGAGGTCGCCGCCGGAACGCTCGCGGCCCAGGGCTTCCTTTGCCATCGCACCGAGCGGCAGGACGTGCTGCCGTCCGTTCTTGGCGTACCCGGTGGGAAAGGTGATCGCATCAGTGCCGACCATGCTACCGGTGAGCCCGGCGATCTCGCCGCGCCGCTGGCCCGTGAGGATGAGGAGCTTGATGATTCTGCCATAGGTGTCGTCGCCTGCGGCAAGCCACACGCGCTTGAGTTCATCGTCGGTGAGGATGCGGTCGCGCGGCGCGGAGGCTGGCGGCGCTTGCATCCGCTCCATCGGGTTGCGGTCGAGATAGTGCTTGCGGTGCGCCCAACATAGGAACGCGCGGAGGATGGTGTACGCGCGGTGCTGCACTGCCGGGCTATGCGCGAGCCGTTCGATAGTCCTGGCGCACGTCGTGCGGCGAGATTTCTGTGAGCTTGGTATCGCCGTACCGCACGAAACGATGGAGGAAGTAGTCATAGTCAGCGTGGGTGCGCGGCTTGCAAGTCTCGGCAACTTCGCCGAGGTATTGCTTGAGGGCGTCGTTCCACGCGATGGACTTAGGCTTGTCGCGCCCGAGCGTGTACTCGGCGAGCCGCCGCTTGGCCTCAGCCCGCGCCTCCTTTAGCTCGATCACGCCGACGCGTCCGATGGTCTCCCGCTGCCGCCTGCGCCCGTGCGTGAGGATGAAGCTCTTTGTGCCGCCCTCGGAGACGCGGACGCCGAAGCCAGTTAGGGTGTCGTCGTAAAAGATCGCTGCGCCTTCGGTCGGAGATTTCAGGGCGCGGATGGAGATATCGGTCAGGCGCATTTGTCTCACCATTGTCTCGCGCGAAGGCTGCGAAGCAGCGTTCACGCAGGTTCAGCCGCGATACTCCCAGTGCGGGAAATAGCAACGGCGCCCAACGGTTTAAGTGCCTGTATGTCCGCGATGTTCAGATATCAAATCTGATTTCGCAATGAGGAGGTCAGCGGTTCGATTCCGCTCAGCTCCACCAATCTACGCTGCGCAGCAGCGGAGATTGCCCGCCGAGGCCCGCAGGGCGAAGGAGGGCCGGGCCACGCACCGCGCAGCTTCGATCGGCAAGCCAATCTGCACCGGCTCACCTGCCCCCATAGCTCACCCGCCATACGACCTTGCCCACATCGTCGGCGATCAGCAGGCTGCCGTCACCGGCGACGGCGAGGCCGGCGGGGCGGCCCCAGACATGCGCCGGATCGCCCGGCTTGCCGGCGCCGTTCCAGAAGCCGGTGACGAAGTTCTCGTAGCCGCCGGCCGGCCGGCCGTTCTTGAACGGCACGGCGCACCACCTTGTAGCCGGTGGGGCGCGCCGGAATTCCACGAGCCGTGCAACGCGACAAAGGCGTCGCCCTTGTAGGCGGCGGGAAACTGCGCACCTTCATAGAACACCAGGCCGAGCGGGGCGGAGTGGGCGTGGAACAGCAGGTCCGGCATCACCGCCTTGGCGACGAGGTCAGGCCGCTTGCTGCCCCAGTCGGGATCGGGATGCTGGCCGAGCCAGGCATAGGGCCAGCCATAGAACGCACCCCGCCGGACATGGGTCAGATAGTCCCGGCACCAGTTCGTCGCCGAACCCGTCGCGCTCATTCACCGTGACGAAAAGATCGTCCGTGCCCGGATAAAAAGCGATGCCAACGGGATTGCGCAAGCCGGTGGCATAGGGCTTCAGCGCGCCGTCGGGACCGACCGTCTGCACCGTGGCGCGGGTCGGCGGATCCTCGCCGACATTGCTGGCGCTGCCGATGGCGACATAGATCGTGCCCTTGGAATCGATCGCCAAGTCGCGCGTCACATGGTTGCCGACGGGGCTCAGATCCGGCGCGCTGGTCACCTTGCTGCGCGGTCCGGCTTTCGTGTCGCCTGGCTTGTAGGGGACGCGCCACACCCCCATAAGGTCGCCGACATAGAGCGCGTCATGGGTCAGGGCGAGACCGTGCGGCGTCCTGAAGCCGGCGGCGAAGACGGATGTCTGCACCTTGCCGCCGTTGGCTTCGTGCAGCACCGTGATCTGGCCGGCCGACGGCTCGGCCAGAAAGACGTCGCCATTGGGCGCCACCGCCATCCAGCGCGGATTGCTGAGGCCGGCGGCATAGACCGCGACCTTGAAGCCGGGCGGCACGGCGGGCAGCGCGCCGGATGGCCGCGGCATGGTGATCGAATGATTGTCGCCGCCCGGCGTCGCATAGGGCCCGGGCAAAGCATTGACCGATATGCTGAATTTCTGGCCCGGCTGGTCGGCGGCCAAGGCGCCGGCGGCACCGAGAAGCGTCGTTGCGGCAGCAAAGACGAGAGTGCGGCGAGCGATCATTGCGGATCTCCGGGCGGGCAGCGTCAACAAAGGCTTTACGCGCGCCAGTCTAAACCTGAAGGAGAACGTGTGGGTATCACAATGCGATCCGTTCGCCTGCTTGCTGCGCTGATGCTGGGACTTGCCCTGGCCGCGCCGGCGCGCGCCGATGATGGCGGCGGCGACGACGACAAGAAGCCCAAGCACAAAGTCACCCAATCGGATTCCTATCTGGAGGTCGATCCGATGTATTCGACCATCCTGGACGGCGACCGTCCCGTGGGCATGCTGATGATCGGAGTGGGGATCGACATCCCCGACGCCAAGCTGCGCGCGCAGGCGGCACACGCCATGCCGGTGTTGCGCGACGCCTTCGTGCGCAATCTGCTGAGCTTCAGCACCACCGCGGTGCGCTCCTGGCACCAGCCGGACGTCGCGGAGATCGCCAGCCGCCTGCAGGCCGTCGCCGACCGCGCCCTGGGCCGCAAGGGCGCCAAGGTGCTGCTGGCGCAGGTCGCGATGCGGATCACGAAATGATCAGGTCATCACATCTGTCGTAGCGCTTGTCGCGGTCGCGCCGGTGAAGGCGTCGAACATCGAGGCTAGCGATCCTGTCAGCCCGAGGCCCAGCGATTGCAGGGTCTGCTGAAGGCTCGCGAAATCGGCCGAACTCAGCGGCGCCAGGCTGCCCGTATCGACGGGCGAAAGAAGACCGGCTTGCGCAGCGGGCGTGCCCATGGACGCGGCAGCGGTCGTGTTCGGCGGTGCTGGCTCGTTCTCGGCCGTATCGAGCAGCGCGGCAAGCGGATCGCTGGCGGCCTGGTCGGTGCCGCCGGCGTGAGGATGGTGATGGTGGTGATGCCCCACGCCCTGTGCCTGGGCCGACGGCAGTGCACTCGCCATCTGCGATTCCGAGACGCCTTCGCCGCCATCCGGGTCGAGCGCGGAAAACAGCGCATCGGCCTGGGACGCCGTGCCGCCGGCGTTCTGGACGTAGCTCTCCCATCTCGCCTTGCGACACCGTTCCGTCATCGTCGCTGTCCATCGCGGCGAACAGGTTCTGGAGCGGGTCGGCGGATGGGGCGGCGGCGCTGTTCGAATTCTGCATCTGCATCAGCGTCGTCAGCACGTCGCCGCTCAGGGACGGCGTGGCGCTGCCGGTGAGGCCGTTGTCCGGCGGCGGCTCGTCGTCGTCGGGTGCGGGCATGACGGCCGGCGTCGCGGCGAGCTTGCTGGCCGGCGGCGCGGCCTGCGCGGCTTGCAAGCGTGCCAGCAGGGCGGCGAGGGTCTGACTGGCCGGACCGATGCTCATGGACATGGTGGTCTTCCGCAATTGGACACCGCACGTCCCCACGCGCCGGCACCGGAAAACAGAGCGAAAGACGTGCCGCGACGCCACGGCCACGGCGCCCCCAAAACAGCCTTAACAACAGCCTGTCGGGGACAGCTTTGCGACAAAGGCGGCAGCCTCTGCCGCTTGGCGGCAAGACCTGCCGGGCACGAACGGCCCGGATCTCCGGATCGCCTGCGAAGCCGCACGCCGCCGCATGCCGACCCTCCGGACGGCCGAGCCTGGCCCACTGCGGCGCCGGGTTCTTCGCCGGCGTAACCACCCGCCGACAACGGAAAAGCGGCGGACGATCTCGACAAGGTCGGCGTCGCTGCCGAACCCGTGAACGGATCTCGAAGAAATCGGCGCCCTACTGAAAGCCGGCCGCAATCCTCGTTGGCCCAGGACAGATTGCCATGGCCCGCAAACAATACCTGGGCCGCAATGGCATGGCCGCCGGCGCAGTACCGAATAGGTGATGCCCGACCTGGTCGAGACGCAGGTGGTCGGCAGATGCTTTTCGACCAGGAACCAGCGGCCGCCGGCGTCGGACGGCGAGATGGCGTAGTCAAAGGCCTGGTATGAGCCCGCGACGTCGCGATAGGGCGGGCTCGACACGCGCGAACCGCGATGACAGTCAGGATGAACGTTGAATGCCAACCGCGCACAGAACGGCACCGAAGCGGTGCGCGAATTTTGGCCCGGTTTGCGTCGAAATTACGCCGGGCTCTGGAGATTGTGCACGATCCCGAGCAGCGTACGCCGCGGCAGGAAGGGTGCAAGCGTGGCGGTGAGCTTGTTGCGGGCGCCGGTGATGACCACGCGGCGGTTCTTTACCCAGCCGTCATAGCCAAGCCTTGCCACGGCCGCCGAGCCCATCGGCGTGCCGGTACGCGACAGGCGGGTCTTGCCGGTGCCGGCGCGCTCGCGGAACGCGCTGACGGTGGGACCGGGGCAGAGGCAGGAGACGTGCACGCCGGTGCCTTGCGCCTCCTTCCACAGCGCTTCGGAGAACGACAGCACGAAGGCCTTGGACGCGTAATAGATCGCCATCAGCGGGCCGGGCTGGAACGCGGCGGTCGAGGCGACGTTGAGCACGCCGCCGCGCCGGCTGGCCAGCAGGCGCGGCCAGTAGATGTGCGTCAGCTCGACCAGGGCGCGGTCGTTGAGGTCGATCATGCCGAGTTGGGCGGCGCGGTCCGAGCCTGCGAAGGCGCCTGCCGCGCCATAGCCGGCATTGTTGACCAGCACGTCGACCGCAAACCCGCGCGCCGCAATCTCCGCCGCAAGCTTTTCGCCGCCGCCGGGCGCCCCGAGATCGAGCGCGATGGCGGCGGCCTTCACCTTGTGCTTGTCCGCCAGCCTGGCCGCGACCGCGTTCAACTGAGGCTCCGAGCGCGCCGTCAGGATCAGGTCGTAGCCGTCCCGCGCAAAGCATTCGGCAAGGTCGACGCCGATTCCCATGCTGGCACCCGTGACCAGCGCCGTCTGTTCTTCACCTTTGCGAGCCATGTCGTCCCCTCCTGGTCGTTGGCGATCGCACGCCACAGCGCGTCTTCCATTTCGGCGGCCAGCGCCGCGTCGAACGTGATCGCACCCTGGCCGGCGAATTTGACCAGGCCCGCCGCGGCGCCCCACATCAGGGCGACCACCATGATCGGGTCGAGGGCACGGATGGCGCCTTCCGCCCGCGCCTCGGCGAGGAAGCGCTCGGCGGCCTCGCGGTAGGTGCCGGCCATGGCGCGGGATTCCGCGTCCAGGTAGTCGCCATGGTGATGCAGGTCAAGGAACCGGACGGCGCTTGGATGGGTGCGGGCAAACAGCGTCATCCGCTGCCAATAGGTCGTAAAGCGGTCGCGGGCCGTCAGGCCGCGCGGCAAGGTCGCCAGGACGAAGTCATTATAGACGCCTTTCCAATGCCGGTAGAGCGCGTTGACCAGCGCCTCCTTGCTCGGGAAATAGCGGTAGACCGAGCCGACTGCGACGCCGGCCCTGGCCGCGATCTGCGGCACCGCGACGCCATCGAAACCGCTTCTCTCGAACAGGACCAGCGCCGCATCGAGCAGGCGGGCGCGCTTGTCGTCCGCCTTGACCTCGGTATGCGTCGCAACTTCCATCATCGCGCCCTTTAGAATGAATGTTCATTCATACCGGGATCGGGGTATGAAATCCAGCGGGATATCTGGAAATCTTCTAAAGAACGCGCAGCAAAAAAGGCGGACCCTGCGGCCCGCCCTTGATCCGATCGCACATCCGGCAGCGTTATTCCGCCGCCACCAGGGTCGAGGACGGCAGGACCAGCTTTCCGCCGTTCAGCTTGATCAGGTACTTGATGCCTTCTTCGGCGATGTCGTCGCCGACCATGCGGTCGCCCTCATTGTAGAGTTCGACCATGTCGATATAGGCGGCATACACACCGCGCGTGCGGTCGGTGATGATGCCGGCCTTGAGCAGCGTCTTGATGAGGACGCGGAAGATGTTGGTCGCGTCCTGCATGTCCTCGCGGATGGCAGCGTCGGTGATCGCCTCCATGAAGGCCTGCTGGCACCAGGCGGGGTCGAGGCCGACGGCCTCGTAGATCCACGCCTTCTGGTCCGGCGAGCCCAGATTGTAGAGCAGCACCTGGAACACCTGCGCCGCCCAGTCCTCGATCAGCTCGTGTTCGCTCTTGGACAGGTTCGGGATCGTGCGGTCGGCCCAGATCTTGCCGAACTTGTGGTGGAACGCCTCGTCGGTCATCACAAGCTGGCACAGATGGCGCAGCAGGGGATCGCGTGCCTCCTTGTAGAGCGAGGCGAAGGCGCCCATGGCGAGGCCCTCGATCAGCATCTGCATGCCGACGATCTTCTTCCAGACCAGCGGCGACGACACCATCTCGTTCAGCAGGTTGCCCAGCGCAGGACCGACCGGTGCCGGCGCGCCCCAGCGGGCGGCGACGTATTTGGAGAAGCCGGTGACGTGGCGGGCTTCCTCGCGCGTCTGGTTGGCGGCGTATTCCTGGGCGCCGGGATCGCGCAGGATGTGGCACAGCGAGGCCGACAGCGACAGCGCGCCCTGCTCGCCATGCAGGATCGAGGACATCGACCACAGCGTGTCGAGATTGGCGAGCTTGATCTTCTGGCCTTCGTCGAGCCTGTCGCCGATCGCGGTCTTCAGGTCGCCGTTCATCTGCGGATTGACGATGTACTCCTTCGTGATGTCGAAGGGCGCCGAGAAGTCGATGTACTTCTTGTCCAGCGGATCCCAGAAATGATCGTGGGTGGCGCTGATGATCTTGTCGAACGCCGTGGTGCGCTCGCCATAACGCGCCGGGTTCAGCATCGCGGGAAAATCGTGCGGATCGACCGCGTTGTAGGCCGGATCCTTGGTGATGTTATCCATGAGCTTCTCCCTCTTACGCGCCGTGTGCGGCTTTGACATAAGAATAGCGCTGTTAATTTACAGGGCAAGGCAAAATGACGGCGGCGTCAAGAAATCCTCTCTGATGGAAAACAAGATATTTCAGGCGGTTAGGCGAACAAAGGTTCGCCATGGCAGGCGTTGTCGCGAATGTGAGGCGGCGCTGCGGCCTTCCGCGATGTCACAGGGCGCCGCCAGGCCTCGGTTTTCCCTCATGAGCCGCCGATGAGCTTTCACGGCAGGCCGGTCGCAACCTGGGCGATTCCCGCCATCGTGCTGGCAGTCTTTCTGCTGGTGCTGGCCACGGATGCCGGCACCGTGGGAACGCGGCTGCGCGGCGTGCTGTTCGACGCCTATCAGCACTGGCAGCCCCGGACTTACCAGGACGTCAAGCCGCGCGCCGGATTTGCGGTCCGCACGCTGGACGCGGATGGCGCGAGCCTGCGCCGCTTCGGACCCTGGCCGTGGCCGCATGCGGTGCTCGCCAGGCTGGTGCGCAGCCTCAAGGCGCAGCATGCGGCGCTGGTGGTGTTCGCCTTCCCGCTCGACCGGCCCGATCCGGCGACGCCGAAGAACCTCCTGCCCTTGGTGCCGCCCGGCGCGGCCTATGACGCGGTCCGCAGCCAGCTGTCGCAGATGCCCTCGCCCGACGACGGATTGGCGGCGGCGATGTTGCAACTGGCGACGGTCAGCGGCTTCACCCTGGGCACGGATATGGCCGCGCGTCCGCCGGCCGTCCGCGCCCCGCTGCTGTTCACGGGCGCGCAGGACCCCTTCGACCGGGCGCCGGCGTTCAACAGCGCCGCCGGCCCGATCGCCGAAATCGAGCGCACCAGCCTGGGCGACGGCGCGCTCAACCTTCCGCTCGACGGCGATGGCAGGCTGCGCCGCATGCCGCTGGCGTTCCGCCTGAACGGCGAGGCGGTGCCGTCGCTGGCTGCCGAGATGCTGCGGGTGCTTCAGAACAGGAAAGCCCTGAGCCTGCGCAGCGATGACGGCGACACTGGCCTGATCGGCGCGCCGGCCGGCGTCGCCTCGGTCCAGGTGCAGAACGCCGACGTGCCGACCGCGGCGGACGGCTCGATCTGGATCGCCTATTCCGGCGACCGGGCGGAGCGGCACATCTCGGCTGCGGCGCTGGACGCGGGCAAGACCTTCGACCTCGCCAACGCCATCGTGATCCTGGGCCCGCCGGGCGCCGCTATCGTCACGCCGAGCGGCCTGCGCGATACCGCCTCCGTCCATGCCGAGGCGCTGGAGAACCTTCTGACCGACACGGCGCTGCGCCGCCCCGCCTCGGCGATCGAAGCGGAACTCGTCTGCCTGGCGCTGTTCGGCGCGGCAGCGATCTTCCTGTTCGTCCGCTTCGGCGTGGTCTGGTCCGGCCTGTTCGTCGCGGCAAGCATCGCGGGCGCGGGGTTCGTCTCCTGGCATCTCTATGCCGCCGACGGCGTGCTGTTCGACGCGCTGTATCCCGGCCTGGGCCTCGCCTTCACCTTCGCGGCGGCGACGCTGGTGCGCGCCATCCAGGTCGGCAATGCGCGCGCCAAGGTGCGCGCCGCCTTCGCGGATTCGCTGCCGGCGCCGCTGATCGAGACGATCGCGCGCAATCCCGCCCTGCTGCGGCTGGACGGCGCCAGCCGCACCGTCACCTATCTGCGTTGCGGCGTGCGCGATTTCAGCGGGCTGGCGGACAGCTTCAAGGACGATCCCGCCGCCTTCACGCGGCTGATGCAGCGCGTGCTGGTGCCGCTGATGGACGTGGTGCTGGCGCGCGGCGGCACCATCGACCGGCTGACCGTGGATGGCTTCGGCGCGTTCTGGAACGCGCCGCTGGACGACGCCGAGCACGCCATCCATGCCTGCGAAGCGGCCAATGCGATGATGGAATCCATCGCCCGCAACAACGAAGTGATCACCCATGAGCGGCGCAATGACGGCGTCGCCTTCGCGCCGGTGGAGATCGGCATCGGCATCTCGACCGGGCCGGCGATCGCCGGCGGTTTCGGCGCCCATGGCCGCACCGCCTACTCGGTGACCGGCGACTGCGCCGTCGTCGCCGGCCGGGTGCAGCAATTGTCGGCGCAATACGGCCCGGCCGTGATCGTCGCCGAGGACACGCGCAAGGCGGCCGAGCGCGGCTTCGCCTTCCTGGAGGTCGACTACATCGCCGCCGGCGTGCATGACGAGCCGACCAGGCTCTACGCCATGCTGGGCAGCCCGGTGATGCGCGCCAGTCCCAAATTCCGCGCCCTTCTGACCTTCCACGACCACATCTTCCAGTCGCTGCGGACCCAGCAATGGGACAAGGCGCGCGAGCTGATCGAGCAGTGCCGCAAGCTGTCGGGCGCCAGCCAGAAGCTCTACGACCTGCACCTGAAGCGCATCGCCTATTTCCAGGACAACCCGCCCGGCGCCGACTGGGACGGCGCGTTCCGGCCGATATTGAAGTAGCGAATGGCGCGTGGCGAATAGTAGTCGCTACGCGCTACTCCCTATTCGCCAACCCGTAATGCGCCGCGGTTTCGCCGCGCATCTTCGGCATCCAGATGTCGTGGAAACAGGCCTGCACCGCCTTGGGCCGCCAGGCATCGAGCAGGAGCAGTTCCAGCCCCGCCGCGCACAGCCGCGCGTCGATTCGCGCCAGCTTTTCCGCGACCGACCGGCACAGCAACAAGTCTGGAACCGTGCCGTGGACGCGCCGCCAATAGGGCGGGTTGCGCGGCGAGAAATAATAGTTCTCGCCCGCCAGGCCGAGGCGGCGCGCATCGACCAGCGGCTCGCCGTAATGGACATTGGAATAGGGCGATGGGATGCCGCCGGTATCCGCTGTGCCGCGCCCGCATCGCCGCCAGGCCGCCGATCGGGCGCGTCCGCAACTCTTCCGGTGCGCCGAACAGGGTCATTCCGAAATCCGCCGAGGGCGCTAGACTAGCGCCCATGACCAGCAATCCCGAAGACCATTTTCCCGGCGACTACCGCGAGGGCCGGCACAATTTCGTCGCCGCCTGCGCGCAGGCAGGCATCGACGCGATCAGCCGGGTCCATCCGAAGGCGGAAGGCCGCGACGGCAAGCCGCTGTTCCTCGACACCGCCGTGATCGGGCCGCGCGATGCGAAGAAGGCGCTGCTGCTGATCTCCGCCACCCATGGGGTGGAGGGCTATTTCGGCTCCGGCGTGCAGACCGGGCTGCTGCGCGAAGGCCTTGCCGCCCGTGCCCCGAAGGATGCCAAGATCGTGCTGCTGCACGCGCTCAACCCGTATGGCTTTTCCTGGGACCGGCGGGTGAACGAGGACAATGCCGACATCAACCGCAACTGCGTCGACTTCGCCAACCCGCCGGCCAACCCGCCCTATGACGACCTGCACGAGGAGATCTCGCCGCGCGACGTCTCGGAAAGCGCGATGAAGGCGGCCAACGCCAAGCTGATCGCCTTCCTCAAGGCGCATGGCGCTTTCGCACTGCAGGAAGCGGTCTCCCGGGGCCAGTACAAATATCCCGACGGCGTCTATTACGGCGGCGCGCGCGAGGCGTGGTCGATCAAGATGCTCAAGGACGTCTTCGTCGAATCGCTCAGGGCGGTGAAGGAGCTGATCGTCGTCGATTTCCACACCGGGCTGGGCCAGTTCGGCGCCGGCGAGATGATCACCGAGGACATCCCCGGCAGCGCACCCTATGCGCGCGCCAAGGCGATGTGGGGCGGGCGCGTCGCGTCCAGCGAGGCGGGCGAATCGGTCTCCGCGCCGCTGTCGGGCACCGTCGACAAGGCGGTGGCGGCGTGGCTGAAGGGCGTCAAGCTCACCTTCGCGGCGCTCGAAGTCGGCACCCGCGACACCCGCACCGTGTTCAACGCGCTGCGCAAGGACAACTGGCTGCACTGCTTCGCCGAGGGCCGCCACCAGAACAAGGCCGCGCGCGACATCCGCCTGGAGCTGCGCGACGCCTTCTATCCCGACACCGCCGAGTGGAAGCGCATGGTCTGGAGCCATGCCGACGAGGTGGTCGGCGCGGCCCTGGCGGCGCTGTGACTGGGATGGTTTGACAGGGGCGGTTTGCGGCCCGCCCCGCCGGTGAGCTATAGAGCACGCGCACGCACCCGTAGCTCAGCTGGATAGAGTGTCGCCCTCCGAAGGCGAAGGTCGCAGGTTCGAATCCTGCCGGGTGCGCCACTTTTGTCGGCGGGCGGTCAAAGCAGCCGCCATGCCAACCCTGCTTTGCCCGCCCGCCCGGTTTTCGATTCCGTCTTCAACGCACGCCGTCTTCTCGGCAGATCACTTGATCCGCTTGACGACGTAGCTGCCGGTGACGCCGACGATGAAGAGATGATAGCTGTTGAACATTCCGCGCGCGATCCGCACGGCCTCCGTGCCGTCGTTCCGGAAGCGCGCCACGCTGCTGTCCCCGTCCATCTGCCGCCACACCTGCCCGTTGTCCAGCCTCACCGTGAAGCGGCGGAAAGGATTGTAGGTCACGCCCGTGACCTGCGCCGTGAGGCTGTCATGCTCCGCCGAGTCGTCGCCTCCCGTCGGCAGACTCTCCTTGCCGAAATCCGACGGCTTGGCCGCCACAGATGGCGGCGGGACGGCGGGGGACGGCACGGAGATCGCCCTCTCGGCCCTCAACCGCAGCGCGATCCGGTTGTAACAGGCGAGTTGCGCCTGTTCGCCTTGCTGGTCGAGGCATTTGAGAATGGCGGAGGCCAGATCGTCCTGTGCCGCCTGCGCGCCGGAGGCGACGAGCAGGACCGCGGCAGCGATCAGACAACGATTGACCAGTCGACCCATACCGATTCGCAAACGGCTTCGCCGCCGAAGCTACACGCTTGCGGGCGGGACAATCCAGTTCTCAGGCCAGTTCTCAGGCACGGCGCGGGCGGCGGCGACGATGCCGCTGCGCCGAACCCCTGATACACTCCGTCATCCCGCCGGAGACCGCCGCGCCATGCACCGCCTGATCGCCGTCCTCGCCGCCCTCCTGTTCGCCCTGCCCGCCCCCGCATACGCGCAGGATGTCCCGCCGGCAACGCCTGTCGCGGGACCGAAAGTGCTGATCCGGACTTCGATGGGCGACATCACGCTGCAGCTCGACCCGGGACATGCGCCGCTGACGGTGGCGAATTTCCTGCGCTATGCGAAAGAAGGGCATTTCGACGGCACGGCGGTCTATCGCGTCGTCGCGGGCTTCGTGGTGCAGATGGGAAGCTGGGACGCGGACATGCATGCGCGCCCGACGCACGATCCGATCCCGCTGGAGGCCGATAACGGGCTGACCAATCTGCGCGGCACGGTGGCGATGGCGCGCGGCGAGCCGAACAGCGCCACGGCGGAATTCTTCATCAACCTCGCCGACAATGCGGCGCTGGACCACCAGCCGGCCGATACCGCCAACGCCACGGGCTACACGGTGTTCGGACAGGTGGTGGTCGGCATGGACGTCGTCGACAAGATCGCCGCCGTGCCGGTCGGCGACCGCGGACCGATGCCCGGCGCGGCGCCCGTCACGCCGATCGTCGTCACCAAGGTTTCGGTGCTGCCGGACACGGCGCCGTGACGATCGCGGCCTCGCCCGCCGGCTATCGCGCCGTGTCGAAGCTCTACAACGCATTGATGACCGGCGTCGTGCTGACGCTGATCACGCAGATGGACGCCGAGGCGGCGCGGCGCTTCGTCTTCGCGCATTTCCGCCGCCAGCACCTGGAGAAATTCCTGGGCGGCCTCAAAAAGCTTGGCCTCGACGGCCTGCCGGATGCGGTGGCCTGCGCGCAGTATCACTATTTCTCCAACGCGCTGGGCGGCGTGAAGACGCAGTACATGCCGCAGAGCGACGCCAAGGCCTGGGTGCGCTATCCGCCGCCGCGCTGGATCTGGTCGGGGGCCGCGATCTGCGCGGTGCCGCGCGAAGTGAACGAGGCGATGCTGCATGGCTGGCACGGCCATAATGGCGTGACCCTGGGCAATCCGCGGCTGGGCTTCGTATGCACCGGCCAGACCGTGAACGGCGATCCGGGGCTCGAAGGCTATTACTGCGAATACGACCGCGCGATCGCGCCGGAGGAACGTGTGCGCTTCGTGGGCGACGAGCACGCGCCACGCTTCGATCCGGCCGGGGCGCCGAAGCTGGACTCCGCAAGCTGGCCGCAGGAGCGGCTGCTCAAGGTCGAGCGCTCCTATGCTATGGAATATGTGCGCACCCTGCTGCCCACGATGCTGGAGCTGTTCGGCGCCGAAGAGGCGGGGCGCCTTGTCGGCCGCGCGGCGCGGCTGATCGGGCTGCAATATTACGACGACTGCGCGGCGCTTCTGGGCATCGCCGGGACCGGCGCGCGCGATTTCGCGTTTCTGCTCGCGTCGCTGGCCGCGAGCCAGGGCGAGACGGTCGAACTGGACGCGGACGATGGGGTGGTGCAGACCGGCTGGCGGCTGATGCAGGGCGTGCCCGCCGGCGAGGCGCTGTTTCCCGCCTGGAACGCGCTTTGGCAGGGCATGGCCGCCGTGCATAATCGGGACCTGACCGTGGCGGCGGAACGCCGGGGCGACGCGATCCGCTGGCGCATTTCGCCGTAGCGCGGTCGCACGATACGCAAGGGCGGAACGATGCGGCACTTCCTGCTGGCCGGACTGATGGCGATGACGCTTGGCTTTTCGGCGCAGGCACAGGATGCCCGCCCGGCGATCTGGACCGTCCATGGCGACCGCGGCACGATCTATCTGGTCAGTTCGCTGCACCTGCTGCCGCCGAACCTCGACTGGCACCGGGCCGATATCGACCATGCCATGCAGAGCGCCGACAGCTTCGTGTTCGAAGTGCCGACCGGCGAGAGCGAGCGCAAGGAGGAAACCCGGTTCATCGCCCAGAACGGCCTGCTGCCGGAGGGCCAGCGGCTCAGCCTGCGCCTGACGCCGGACGGACGGCAGAATTTCCGCCGCGCGCTGGAGCTGGCCGGCGTCGACCAGAGCAATGTCGACGAGAAACAACCCTGGCTGGCGGAGGTCGTGCTGACCGTGCAGGCGATGTACCGCCGCAACTATTCCGCGGCGCACACGCCCGAGGGCGAGGCGCATGATTTCGCCGCGCGCCTGGGCAGGGAGGTGCGCTATCTCGACACCACGCATCAGCAGATGGAGTTCCTGGCCGGCGCCGACGAAAGCACCAGCACGGAACAGTTCAGCGCGGTGCTGGCCGATTTCCCCAACCAGGCCGACCGCGAGGCGAAATTCGTCGACGCCTGGGCAGCGGGCGACGTTACTGCGTCGGCGGCGCTGATCGCGGCGGGGCTGCACGGCCTGCCGCTGGAACAGGAGCGCCTCAACGCGCGGAACCGGGACTGGGCGCGCCAGATCCAGCGCATGGCGCATGAGAGCCGCATCTTCTTCGTCGCGGTCGGCATCGCCCATCTGGTCGGTCCCGATGGCGTTCCAGCGCTGCTTCGTGCTAACGGCTTGGCCGTCCAAGGGCCGTAAAAGAGCTGAGATGAGCGAACAACAGAGCGGAACGCGCCTGGTCGCGCACGCGACCGGCAAGATTGCATCGGCGAATGCGCGCTATCGCACCGACATCCGCGCCGGACATCACGACCTGGTCGCCGACGAGTCGACGGGCGCCGGCGGCGCCGACGCAGGTCCGTCGCCGTTCGGCTATGTGCTGGCGGGCCTTGCCGCCTGCACCGCGATCACCCTGCGCATGTATGCCGAGCGCAAGGCCTGGAATCTGACCGGCATCGCGGTCGAGCTCGACTATTACCGCGACGACAAGGCGTTCCGCATCGAGCGTGTGCTGCACATTGAAGGCGAGCTCGATGCCGAGCAGCGGACGCGACTGGCCGACATCGCCGAGCGCACCCCGGTCACCCTGGCTTTGAAGACCGGCAACACGATCAACACGAGGCTGGCCTGATGGGCGAGGCGGGACAGGGCGAGCCCTACGCCGCGCTGACGTTGAAGGACGGCCGCAGGCTCAGCTATCTCGACGTCGGCGCGGCCGGCGGCCATGTCGTGTTCCACTTCCACGGCCATGGCTCCTCGCGCATCGAGGCGTTGATGCTGGAGGGCGCCGCGCATGCCATGGGCCTGCGGGTCATCGCCTTCGACCGCCCCGGCATCGGCTATTCCGATCCGCATGCGGGCGACCGGCTGCGCGACTGGCCGCACGACGTCGCCGAGGCGGCCGACATCCTCGGCTTCGACCGGTTCGCCGTGCAGGGCATGTCGGCGGGCGGGCCCTATGCGCTGGCCTGCGCCTATGCCTATCCCGAGCGCGTCACCGCCTGTTCGCTGGTCAGCGCGGTGCCGACGCCCGAGGTCGCGCGGCGGGCCGGTCCGCGGGTGCGGCGCCTGCTGTGGTGGGCGGCGCGACGCTTCCCGCGCTATCTGCGCAAGCGGCTGATGGAATTCCGCCCCGACGCACAGCCCAGCGAGGACATGGTCATACGCCGCATGCAGCGCGTGGCGCTGTGGCTGGGTGGCGAGGATTTGCACCTGATGCAGCTCCCGCAAATGCGCGCCATCCTGCTGCGCACCATGCTGGAGACGGCGCGCCAGAGCGGAGCGGGCAACCGCGCCGAGATCGAGCGCCTGGTCAAGCCTTGGGGCTTCGACGTCCGGGCCATCACCGGGCCGCGCCTGTTCCTGTGGCACGGCGACGAGGACCGCATCATGCCGGTCGCGCCGGCCCGCCGCATGGCGCGCATCCTGCGCAACTGCACCGCGACCTTCTACGAGGGCGAGGGGCATTTCTCGGTGCTGGTCAACCGCGCCGGCGACCTGATGGCGGCGCTGCGGGTTTGATGCGCGATTGACTTTCGGGCCTTGCCCCCGATGCTGGCGCGCTTGCTGGGGGGATTCGCCATGAGATTTCGCCGGTTCATGCTGGTCGCCTTGCTAGCCCTGGCCGGCAGCGCGGCCGCCGCACCCACGCCCGACATCGACCTGACGGCCTTCGCCAACGGCGCGCTGGTCGAGAGCGTCAGCTCCGAATATGGCGGCGGCTGGACCGCCCGCTGGCTCACCGACGAGAACCCCGAAACCGGCTGGGCGACCGAGAAGGGCGCCAAGGGGCCGTTCACCATCGTGATCTCCCTGCCCGAGCGGTCGGAGATCCATGCGCTGGAATTCGACACCGCCTCGGTCGACGGCGATGGCGGACTTCGCAGCGCGAAGGACATCGATGTCTCGGTGTCGGACGTCTCGGCGACCGCCGGCTTCGTCCCCCTGGCCAGCGTCGCGCTCAAGCCGGGGCTCGACAAGCAGCATTTCGCGCTCGCCAAGCCGGGCGCAGGTCGCTTCATCAAGCTGCTGTTCAAGAGCAGCAATGGCGACGCCGATTACACCGAGCTGATGGAATTCCGCGCCCTCGGCACGCAGATCGCCCATACGCCGATGCCCACCAACCTGTCGGGCACCTATGCCAGCGACGCTTACAACAAGTTCCATCTTCAGCAGACGGGTGCGGCCTTGGTGGGCTGCTACGAATACAAAGGCGGACTGGTACAGGGCGGCGCCGAGGCCAATCTGATGCGGCTGACCTGGCACGAAGACAGTGGCAGCGGCCCTGCCGTCATGGTGCTCAAGCGCGACGGCAGGAGCTTCGAAGGCTGGTGGGCGAATACCGGCGAGACGGGCTGGCACACCAATTGGGACCTGAAGAAGGTCAGCGACACGGTCGGCTCCTGCCCGAACTGGAATCCCAAGGGCGCCAGCGGCAACCAGGTGGCCAGTGCGCTCGCATCCGAAGGGCGGGTGCGCCTCTACGGCATCAATTTCGACGTCGACAGCGATCATCTGCGCCCCGATGCCAAGCCCGCGGTCGACCAGCTGCTCGGCGCGCTGAAGGCCAATCCGGCCTGGAACGTGTCGATCGAGGGCCACACCGATTCGACCGGCAATGCGGCGCATAACCTCGATCTCAGCCGGCGCCGCGCCGCTTCGGTGAAGGCCGCACTGACCGCCGCCGGCGTCGATGCGGGACGGCTGTCGGCGGCCGGCTTCGGCCAGACCAGGCCGGTCGCCGCCAACGACACCGATATCGGGCGGGCGCAGAACCGCCGCGTCGAGGTGGTGCGGCAATAATGGTAAGGCCATGAGCGAGCACCCTGCCGCCGCTCGCGACGCGGTCGGACCCGACCTGCCCCTGGGGGAGGCGGCCGCCGCGATCGCCGTCGGGGTGATCGCGCTGCTGCTGGCCGGCGTGCTGCCGGCGCTGCTGGGCGCGCTGGCGGACGAACATCGCCTCTCCGCCGCCGGCATCGGCCTGACCGCGACCTTCGAGGCGCTCGCCATGGGCCTTTCGACGGCTGCCGCCGGCATCGTCCTGCCGCCGAAGCACCTGAAGCTCGTCGCCGCCCTGGCGTCCCTGATGCTGGCCGGCGCCGATCTCGCGACCCTGCACGCGCACGATACGGCGGTTATCGCGATCAGGACCGTGGCCGGCGTGCCGGAGGGCATCCTGCTGTGGATCACGGTCGGCATGATCGCCCGGACGCAGACGCCCGAGCGCTGGGCCGGCGTGTTCTTCACCGCCCTGACCGCCGGCCAGCTCGCGATCGCGCTCGTCTTCGCGGAATGGGTGCTGCCCGCCTATGGCGCCGATGGCGGCTTCGCCGGCCTGGGCCTGGCGAGCCTGGCCGGGGTCGCGGTCGCGCTCTTCGTGCCCGGCCACTATGCGGCGCTGGTCAAGGACGAGGTCAGCGGGGCACCGCCGCCGCGCGGCTGGTACGCGCTGTTCGCCACCCTGATCTATATCGGCGCATCGGGCACGGTGGGCGTCTATCTCCAGCCCATGGCGCATCAGGCTGGACTTTCGGCCGATGTCGCCCGCACTGCGGTCTGGACCTCGCTGGCAGCGCAGATCGCCGGCGGAGCGGCGGCCACCGCGCTGGCCGGGCATGTACGTTATCTGACCGTCTTCGTTTTCGCGGCGGTCGTCATCGTCGCGACCTGGGCGGTGTTTCTGGTCCGCACGCCGGCCTGGGCCTTCATCGCGGCCAACGCCGCCGGCGGGTTCGTCAGCATCCTGATCGCGGCCTTCCTGGTGCCGATGACGATCGAGGCCGATCCCTCCCGCCGCGCCGCGGTGCTCAGCGGCAGCACCCAGGTCCTGGCCGGCGCGCTCGGACCGTTCGCGGCATCGTTCGTCGTCGCCGACGACGACGTGCACGGCGCAGTCGCGCTCGGCACGGTTTCGTTGTTCATCGGTCTTGCATTGGTCGCCGGTCTTCACTTCACTTCACTCTGGAACAATCACACTGTCTGATCGTTCATGCGATTCGCGTGCGGCCGGGCAAGAGGGCGACATGGCGGCGGAAAAGCAGACATCGCGAAGCAGGCGACGGTCGGCGCAGTCGGCGAGATGACGGGTTTGTAGACCGCGGGCCGCGAGCGGGCGGCCCCATAACCAGGAGATCGGACATGGCAGCACGGAAGAAGAAGTCGGCGAAAAAGACGGTCAAGGCGAAGAAGACCAAGAAGCGCCCGGTGAAGGCGGCGACGCGCAAGACCGTGGTCCGCAAGGCGGCGACGAAGAAGAAGGCGAAGAAGGCGAAAAAGACCGCCCCGGTGAAGAAGGCCGCAGCGAAGAAGACTGTGCCGGCGAAGAAGACTGTGCCGGCGAAGAAAGCCGTCAAGAAGAAGGCCGCGAAGAACACCGCTGCGTCCGGCGAATTCGGCGAGGGCAACTACAAGGCGTCCAAGCGCTTCCGCAAGAGCCAGGAAAATTTCGTCAAGACCCACAAGGGCGAGATCCCGGCGCTGGGCGAAGCCGCGGAAGCCGCGCTGGACGGTCCCGAGGGCAAGGAACTGGAAGCGGCGGAAGCCGAAGCCAAGAGCCACGCCGCCGGCAGCGACGAAGAATAGGACCGCGCTACCCATGGCCGGCTTCCGGCCGGCCATGGCCGTCAGAGCGGATCGCTCGCCGCGAGCCACAGGACCGCGAGCTGTTCGAGCCCTCGGGCATCCTCCGCGTCGAAGCGGGCGGCCAGCGGGCTGTCCAGGTCCAGGACGCCGATGAGGCGGCCGTCGCGCAGCAGCGGCACCACGATCTCCGACCGCGACGCCGCATCGCAGGCGATATGGCCGGGAAAGGCCTCGACGTCGGGAACGACGATCGTCTCGCGCGTCCGCGCCGCCGTGCCGCAGACGCCCCTGCCGACCGCGATCCGCACGCAGGCGGGCCGGCCCTGGAACGGACCCAGCACCAGCGTGTCGGCGCCGCGCAGGAAATAGAATCCGGACCAGTTCAGCCCGTCCAGACCCGTAAAGAGCAGCGCCGAAAGGTTCGCGGCATTGGCGACGGCGTCGCGTTCGCCGGCGAACAGCCCTTCGGCCATCAGCGCAAGCTCATGGTAGATCTGCGCTTTGGAACCGGTCGGGCGTCCGCCGTCGAACATCGGCTTTACGACTTCGGCTCGAATTTCAGCGCCGTGCCGTTCATGCAGTAGCGCAGGCCGGTCGGCCGCGGCCCGTCGGGGAAGACATGGCCCAGATGGCCGCCGCACTTCGCACACGTCACCTCGTCCCGCATCATGCCATGGCTGGTGTCGCGGCGTATCTCCACCGCACCTTCCCTGGCCTGGTAGAAGCTGGGCCAGCCCGAGCCGCTCTCATATTTGGTCGCGGAGTCGTACAGCTCCGCGCCGCACCCGGCGCAGCGGAATTCGCCGGTACGCTTCTCGTGGTTGAGCGGGCTGGAACCCGCCGGCTCGGTGCCGTGCTGGCGCAGCACGCGGTACTGGGCGGGCGTCAGCTCGGCCTTCCAATCGGCATCGGTCTTGTCGTTCGACATCGTCGTCTCCTTTGGCTTACAGCCTCTTATTCGCTCGTCGCGCCTTGCGGTTACGGCGTGCGGCCCTTGAGCGTGTCGCGGATCTCGCGCAGCAGCAGGATGTCCTCCGGCACTTCGGTCGAGGGCGCGGCCTCGGGCGGCTTCTTCAGCTTGTTGATCTGGCGCAGCAGCAGGAACAGCACGAAAGCCACGATCAGGAAGTTCAGGATCGCGTTGACGAACAGGCCATAGTTCAGCGTCACCGCCCCGGCATTGGCCGCCGCTTTCAGATTCGCAAGATTGTGGTCGCCCTTCAGCACCACGAAGAAGTCGGAGAAATCGATGCCACCCAGCAGGAGGCCGATCGGCGGCATCAGGATGTCCTTGACCAGCGAACTGACGATGCCGGTGAAGGAGGCGCCGATGATCACGCCGACCGCCAGGTCGACGACATTGCCGCGCATGATGAAGGTGCGGAATTCCTTGAACATGGGACCATCCCGGGTGCTGCGGGCGCAAGCTAATCCGGGCCCTTTCCGTCAACAAGCTGGCGCGCCCTGAGAAAGGCAATCCCGGCCCAGGCCAGGCCCGCGCCGCACAGGACGCCCAGCGTGTTGGCGGTCTCGTCCCAGACGTCGGCGTCGCGCCCCGTCACGCCCTGCACGATTTCCAGCCCGCCGCCGAGCACGATCAGGCCGACCGCCGCCCACAGGGCGCGGCGGTCGGCGCGCACGGCGATGGTGGCCATCAGCGCCAGGCCGAAATAAGCCGTGAAGTGCAGCGCCTTGTCCCAGACGAGGCCCTCGAGCTCGGAGATCGGCGTCGAATGCGCCAACTCGCCATAGACCACGACCAGGACGGCCGGCACGAGCAGCCAGGCGTCGAGCTTGCGGAAACGGTGGAGAAGCTGGCGGAGCGACATGGCGGACACGAGAGATGCCTGCCGATCTAGCCCGATTTGCGGCGGGGTGTGTTAACGCGCATCCGTCGCAACGGCGTGCATGGGCGCCGGCAGCATGAGCAGGAAGGTCAGGCCAAGCGAATCCGATTCGATCCGCAAATCGGCCTTCAGCGACTGCGCCAGGGAGCGGATCAGCCCGATCCCGACGCCGCCCGTTGTCGCCGCATCGCTGCCTTCGGGCAGGCCGACGCCGTCGTCGCCGACTTCGATGGTGAAGCGGCCACTGCTTTCGCGCCGGCAGCCGATCGCGATCTGCACCGGCAGGCCGGTCGGATGCGCGTGCTTGACCGCGTTCATCACGATCTCGTTCACCAGCAGGCCGATTTTCTGCGCCTGGTCGGGCGAGATCAGGCAATCCGCCGTCAGATGCTGCACGACATAGGCGCGCTCGCCCAGCGCCAGCGACGAGATCAGCGCGGTGCAGGAGCCGATCAGGTATTCGCAGACATGGATGCCCTGGTCGCCCGGCCGGTCGGACAGGCGGCGGTGCAGGTGGCCGACACCGATCACCTTGCCGGCGACCTCCTGGAGGATCGACCGCGCCGCCTCGCGCGGCAGCGTTTCGGGACCCCGCGCCACGGCGCTGGCGTGAGTCTGGATCATGCCGGCCAGCAGGGTGAGATGGTTGGAAATGCGATGATTGGTCTCCCGCAGGAGGTCTGCCGGAAGGGCGTGTGCGGTAGGTTCGATGCGGGCGACGCTCATGCGTGCCTCCAACTTCAGAGTCCGGAGAGTGTAGAAACCAGCAAGGGTTGTCCAGAGAAAATGTAATAGTTACAGTCACTTAAATACTAAGTTGGCGGCTATCCCGCCTAATTTGCCAAGGCGGTATGGAACTTTTTCTATGGCCAACACGTTGTTGCCGCTCTTATCGGTCTTTGAGTAGGATGAGTAGGCAAGGTGAGGAGGGCTGCCATGGCTTCCGATCTGACTCGCGGCGAGCGCCTGCAAATCATGCTGACGCTGCAAGAGGTTGAAGCGCTCGACAATTGGCGTTTCGCCCGCCGCATGCCCAGCCGCGCCGCAGCCATCCGCGAACTCCTGAAGCGCGGCCTGTCGGCGGACGGATTCGCGACGGTCGGGCCCGGCAGCTATTCGCGCGACTTCGGCGTCATCGGCGGTCCGTCGGAGATGCCTGACGCCGCCCGCGAAGCAAAATCCGCCGACGGGCAAGGCGCACGCTAGCCTTTCACTTGCATTCGGGGCGCCCGCCCTTTAAGACGCCCGCTCTTTCGCGAGCAGCCGGGCAGGGCATGCCTTGGCCGCTCCAAACGCGCCGGCCCTTCGGGGTCCCAAGGAGACCGCAAAATGCCCAAGATGAAGACCAAGTCGGGCGCCAAAAAGCGCTTCAAATTCACCGCGACCGGCAAGATCAAGACCCACCAGGTCGGCAAGCGCCACCGGCTGATCAACAATTCGCCGGCCCGCACCCGCGACCTGCGCGGCACGGCGCTGTTGTCCACGTCGGAAACCCAGCGCGTCAAGCGCTGGATGCCGTATGGCGGAGGGTTCTGAGCCATGTCACGCGCCCCCCGTTCCGTACCCAGCCACGCCCGCCGCAAGAAGGTCCTGAAGGCCGCCAAGGGTTTCTACGGCCGTCGCAAGAACACGATCACTTCGGCAAATGCCGCGGTCGATCGTTCTCTTCAGCACAACTACATCGGCCGCAAGGAGAAGAAGCGCAATTTCCGCGCCCTCTGGATCCAGCGCATCAATGCCGGCTGCCGCGAGCACGGCCTGACCTATAGCCGATTTATCAGCGGGCTCGCCAAGGCGGGCATCGAGATCGATCGCAAGGTCCTCTCCGATCTCGCCACGCACGAGCCCGGTGCCTTCAAGGCTCTGGTGGATCAGGCCGCGGCGAACGCCCCCTCGCTGGGCTGAAGTCGAAATCCCGTCGGAGCCGCCGGGGAGCTTGGCAACGCCCAGGCGCCATGGTCCAAGCCATTCCGATCAAGGGTTTCAGATGAGCGATATCCAGACACGCGAAAGCGAGCTTCTCGCAGGCATTCAGGCTGCGCCCGACGAGGCGGCGCTGGAGGCCATCCGCGTCGCGGCGCTGGGCAAGAAGGGCACGATCAGCGAACTGCTCAAGACGCTGGGCGCAATGTCGCCGGAGGAGCGGAAAGCCAACGGCCCGCTGTTCAACGGCCTGCGCGACACGGTCACCGCCGCCATCGCCGCGCGCAAGGCCGAACTCGGCGATGCGGCGCTGAACGCCAGGCTGGCGGGCGAAAAGCTCGACATCACCCTGCCGCCGCGGCCCGAGCCGTTAGGCAGCATCCATCCCGTCTCCCAGGTGCTGGACGAGATCACCGCGATCTTCGCCGATCTGGGCTTCGCCATCGCCGAAGGGCCGGATGTCGAATATGACGACTACAATTTCACCCGGCTGAACATCCCGCCCGACCATCCGGCGCGCGAGATGCACGACACCTTCTATATCGCGCGGCAGCAAGACGGCTCGCGCCACATCCTGCGCACGCATACGTCGCCGGTGCAGGTGCGCACCATGCTGGGGCAGAAGCCGCCGATCCGCGTCATCGCGCCGGGCCGCACCTACCGCGTCGACAACGACGCGACCCACACCCCGATGTTCCACCAGCTCGAAGCGCTGGTGATCGACGAGACCACCCATCTGGGCAATCTCAAATGGGTGGTGGAGGAGTTCTGCAAGGCGTTCTTCGAGATCGAGGACGTCACGCTGCGGGCGCGGCCGAGCTTCTTCCCGTTCACCGAACCATCCGTCGAATGGGACATGCGCTGCGACCGCTCGGTCCCCGGCAAGATCGCGTTCGGCACCGGCAAGGACTGGTTGGAACTGGGCGGCTCCGGCATGGTGCATCCGCGCGTGCTGGAGATGTGCGGCATCGATCCGACCAGGTATCAGGGCTTCGCCTTCGGCTTCGGGCTGGACCGCATGGCGATGCTGAAATACGGCGCCCCCGACCTGCGACCGTTCTTCGAATCCGACATCCGCTGGCTGCGCCATTACGGCTTCGCCGCGCTGGATCTTCCGACGCTGGACGGAGGATTGAGCCGATGAAGTTCACCCTCTCCTGGCTCAAGGCGCCGCTCGAAACGGACGCCGATGTCGGCGCCATCGCCGAACGGCTCACCGCCATCGGCCTGGAAGTCGAGTCGGTCGCGGATGCCGGCGCGCGGCTGAAGGATTTCGTCGTCGCGCAGGTCGTCTCGGCAGAGAAACATCCGAACGCCGACAAGTTGAAGCTCTGCCAGGTGGACGACGGCGGCGGCGCTCCCATTCAGGTCGTGTGCGGCGCGCCCAACGCGCATGCCGGCATGAAAGCGGTGTTCGCGCGGCCCGGCACCGTCATCCCCATCAGCGGCGAAGCGCTGAAGGTCGGCACCATCCGCGGTGTCGAATCGCGCGGCATGCTGTGCTCGGCGCGCGAGCTTCTGCTGGGCGAGGACCATGACGGCATCATCGAGTTGCCCGCCGACGCCAAGGTCGGCGACAAGGCGGCCAACGCGCTCGGCCTCACCGATCCGGTGATCGAGATCAACCTGACGCCCAATCGCGGCGACTGCACCGCCGTCTATGGCGTGGCGCGCGACCTGGCGGCGTCGGGCCTGGGCCGGCTGCGCGCGGGCGACCTGTCGCCGGTGCCGGGCAAATTCTCCTCGCCGATCAAGACCGCGGTCGAACCCGGCACGGCACCGATGTTCGCGGGCCGGCTGATCCGCGGCATCCGGAACGGCCCCTCGCCCAAATGGCTGCAGGACTGGCTGAAGGCGGTCGGGCTGCGGCCGATCTCCGCGCTGGTCGACGTCACCAATTTCCTGTCGCTGGACCGCGGCCGCCCACTGCATGTGTTCGACGCCGGCAAGCTCAGGGGCGACCTGTGCGCGCGCTTCGCCCGCGACGGCGAGACGCTGCTGGCGCTGGACGGACGGACCTACAGGCTCGACCCCAGCATGGTCGTGATCGCCGACGACGTGGCGGCGCGCGGCATCGGCGGCGTGATGGGCGGCGAGGATTCGTCCTGCACCGAGGCGACGACCGAGGTATTCGTCGAATCGGCGCTGTTCGATCCGATCTCCATTGCGCGGACCGGCCGCAAGCTCGGCATCGTCTCGGACGCGCGCTACCGCTTCGAGCGCGGCGTCGATCCGGAGTTCGTGCTGCCCGGGCTTGAGCTGGCGACGAAGCTGATCCTGGAATTCTGCGGCGGCGAGCCGTCGGAGGTCGTGGTCGCGGGCGCTGCGCCGGACTGGAAGCGCACCATTGAATTCGATCCACACCACGTCGCACGCCTTGGCGGCCTCGACGTGCCGAAGGGCGAGACGATCTCGATCCTGCGGCGCCTCGGCTTCGGCGTCGAGGACCACACCATCCTGAAAGTCTCGCCGCCGTCCTGGCGCAGCGACGTCACCGGCCCCGCCGACCTGGTCGAGGAAGTCGTGCGCATCCACGGCCTCGACAATGTGCCGTCGGCGCCGCTGGCGCGGCACAGCGCCGTGGCCAAGCCGACCCTGACGCCGGGCCAGCGGCGCACACGGGCGGTGCGCCGGGCGCTGGCGGCGCGCGGCTTCAACGAGACCATCAGCTATTCCTTCATCCCGCGCGAGCACGCCCGCCTGTTCGGCGGCGGCGACGACGCGCGGCAGGTGGAGAACCCCATCGCCGCCGATCTCGACGCACTACGGCCGTCGCTGCTGCCCTCGCTGCTGGCGGCCGCCAGGCGCAACGCGGCCCGCGGCTTCGGCGAGCTGATGCTGTTCGAGATCGGCGCGCAGTTCGACAGCGGCATGCCCGGGGCGCAGGCCAGCGTCGCGGCGGGTATCCGGGTCGGCGACGGCGCCCGCAACTGGATGAAGGCGACGCACGCCGCCGACGCCTACGACGCCAAGGCGGACATGCTGGCAGCGGTCGAGACGGCGATGGGCGCTGCGATGACCGCGCCGGTGAAGGCGGGTGCGCCGGCCTGGTATCACCCCGGCCGCTCCGGCACGCTGGCGCTCGGTCCCAGGACGCTGGGCGTGTTCGGCGAGTTGCACCCGCAGATTCTCTCTGCTTTCGATCTCAAAGGCCCGATTGCGGCGTTCGAGGTCATCCTGGACGCGATCCCCGAATCCAAAGCCAGGGCCAAGGCGCGCACGGCCTTCGCGTCCTCGCCCTACCAGGCGATCGAGCGCGATTTCGCCTTCGTGGTGGACGCCAAGGTGACTGCCGACGAGGTGCTGCGCGCCGCCAAGGGCGCCGACCGCGCCCTGATCGAGGCCGCCACGCTGTTCGATGTCTACGAAGGCAAGGGTGTGCCGGAAGGCAGGAAATCTCTGGCCATCGCGGTGCGCATCCAGCCGAGGGACAGGACCCTGACCGAGCCGGAAATCGAGGCTCTGGCTCAGAAAATCGTGGCCGCAGTGGCCAAGGCGACGGGCGCGGTGCTGCGGACCTGAATCACCTCTCCTTGCCGGGAGGTAATGGGCGCCGTCACAATCCCGCCCCATCGCGGGATATGCTCCTGCTCTCGGGGAGGGCACCATGATCCAGCGCTACGATCTCATCATTGTGGGCGGCAGCTTCGCCGGGCTGGCCTGCGCCCGCACCGCCGCGCTGCGCGGCCTGAAGGTCGCGGTCCTCGACGGCAAGGACGAGCCGGGGGCGCGGGTGCGCACCACCGGCATCGTGGTCAAGGAAGCGAGCGACGATTTCGACCTGCCGGCGCGGCTGATGCGCAAGATCCGCGGCGTCCGCCTCTATGCGCCGAACGACAAATCCGTCGACCTGACCGCGCCCGGCTATTATTTCCAGGCGACCGACACGCCCGGCGTGATGCGCTGGATGGCGGACGAGGCGCGCCGCGCCGGCGCCACGCTGCTCTACGGCCACAAATTCGAGGATGCGGTCGAGCACGCCCGCGGCGTCGCCCTGCCTTCGCTCGGCCTGCATGCCGCTTTCCTGATCGGTGCCGACGGCGCGCGCAGCCGCGTGGCGGAGAATTTCGGCCTCGGCCGCAACAGCCATTTCCTCGCCGGGCTGGAGATCGAGTGCGAACCGCTCGCCGCGCTCGATCCGCGCTTCCTGCATTGTTTCGCCGACAGCCGCATCGCGCCGGGCTATATCGCCTGGGCGGTGCCGGGCGTCGATTCGCTGCAGATCGGCGTCGCGGCGCGCCGGCCTGCCAAGCCCGATCTCGGCGAGCTTCTGCTGCGGCTGAAGAGCGTGTGCGACATCCGCGAGATCAAGGTCACGGCGCGGCGCAGCGGCCTGATCCCGGCCGGCGGCACGCTCCGGCACCTCGGCACCAACCGCGTGATGCTGGTGGGCGATGCGGCGGGCATGGTCTCGCCGCTGACCGGCGGCGGCATCCATACCGCGCTGCATTTCGGCCGCCGCGCGGCCCAGCTCGTCTCCGACTATCTGGCCGATCGCGGGCCGCACCCGGTCGGCGCGCTGGCAAAGGAAGCGCCGCAATTTCGCGGCAAGCGTCTGCTGCGCCGCCTGCTCGACCTGGCGCCGCCCAACACGCTGATCGACGCGCTGCTGATGACGTCACCCGCCAAGGCGCTGGCGCAGCGCATCTATTTCCATTCGCGCGCGGGCTCGGCGCAGTCCTACGAGGCCTGGGCCGAAGAGTTCGAGCGCGGCGAGTTCTCGCCATCGCCACCGCAGCTGCCGGGGCCGAAACTGCGTTTGATCTGACCGGCGCGGGCTGGAATAACCCTGCGCCATGAATCGCAGGATGTTCTTGGGCGCGCTGATGGCCGTGACGCTTCCCTTCCCCGCGCGCGCCGATCAGTGCACCAATGCGGCGGCCAATGAAGCCGACATCGGCTGGCTGATCGATACGCTGGCGCAACACTACGCCTATCTGCCAGACCGGCACATCGACCTGGGCAAGCTGCGCAAGATCTATCTTCCGCAGGCCCGTGCCACCTGCGATCCGCATGTCTTCCTGAATGTGCTGGAGTGCCTGCTGGCCGAGCTGCACGACCATCACATCGAAGCCAATGTGAACAACGCCGCCTCGCCGCTGCTGGTGCCGACCGGCGCCGAGCTATGGGCCTCGTTCCAGGACGGACAGGCCGTGATCGAAGAAGTCCGCGCCGGCAGCAGTGTCGCGGTGGCAGGCGTGCGGTCCGGCGACCGAGTCATCGCCATCGCCGACCGCCCGGTTGTGGACGCGGTCGCGGCGGCAGCGCCGCGCGCGCTGGCGGCGCCCGATCCCGAAGCGGACGACTATACCCTCCGCGTCCTGCTGGCCGGCACGCATAGCGCGAGCCGCATCTTCACCGTCCAAGGCGCGGCAGGCGAAAAGCGCATCGCGCTGCCGCCGCATGTCACCGAGACCCATGGCGCGCCGCTGACGCCGCGCCGCCTGGACCACGGCATCGTGTGCATCCGGATCGAGAACAGCCTGGGCGACGCCGCGCTCGTTGCCGCCTTCGACCGCGCGCTGGATGAGGCGCACGACGCACGCGCCCTGGTCCTCGACCTGCGCAACACGCCGAGCGGCGGCAACACCGACGTGGCCGAGCCGATCCTGGGCCGCTTCGTCACGGGCCGGCCGGGCTACCAGCGCGGCTTCATCCCGGGTCGGGGCAAGAGCTTTCCCAAGGACGGCTATGTCCGCTGGGTCGCGTCGCGCGGTGCCACGGTCGCCCAGAAGCTGGCCGTGCTGTGCGACCGCTGGACCGGCAGCATGGGCGAAGGCATGGCGGTCGGGCTCGACGGACTGAAGCGCGCCACCGTCATCGGCACCCACATGGCCGGGCTCTGCGGCGCGACGCAGCAATTCATCCTGCCGGCCAGCCGGATCGGCGTCAGCTTCCCGGTCGAGCGGCTCTATCACCTCGATGGCACGCCGCGCGAAAAGTGGGCGCCGCCGGTGCTGGTCGATCTCGCGACGGCAGATGGCGACGACCCCATCCTCGCCCGCGCGATCGAGGCCTTGCGCTAAAACGTCAGCAGCTTCGGCGTCACGCCGAATTGCTGCGCCAGGCGTTCGTATTCCCCGCGCGCCTGCGCGTTGGCGCGCTGATGCCGCTCGGCGAAGATGAATTCGTTCTTCAGCGAGTGCTCCAAGCCGGTCAGTTCGGTCACCCGCACCTTGTAGCCATGCGCTTCCAGATAAAGCCCGCGCAGGACATTGGTCAGATGGGCGCCGAATTCGCGGCGCTGGATCGGATGGCGCCAGAGCTGGCGCTCCGGCTTCCTGGAGGCTTCCAGCGCGGTCGCCAGCTCCGCCTGGCAGCACGGCACCAGCGCGACGAATTTCGCGTCATGGCGCAGCGCGAAGCGGATCGCCTCGTCCGTCGCCGTGTCGCAGGCATGCAGCGCTGTCACCACATCGGCGCGGCCGTCGGCCACGGTCGCGCTTTCGATGTCGCTTTCGACGAAGTGCATGCGGTCGAAGCCGCTGTCCGCCGCGATGCGCTTCGACGTCTCGATCAGGTCGTGGCGTGCCTCGACCGCATGGACCAGGCCGCGTTCGGCGAAGAACAGGTCGTAGAGCACGAAGCCGAGATACGATTTGCCGGCACCCAGATCGGCCAGCACCGGCTGCTCCGTCTGCGCCAGCGCGGCCTCGACCGCCGGCTTGATGAGCTGCGCCAGGTGCAGCACCTGCTTGAGCTTGCGCCGCGAATCCGCGTTCAGCGCGCCGTCGCGCGTCAGGATGTGCAGCGCCTTGAGCAGCGCCACCGACTGCCCGGGCCACAATTCGGTGAGCGCGGCGGGCGGGGTTTCGCCGCGCCGCGCGCGGTCTTGCCGTGTCATGCGCGAGCTATAGCGGCCCGGCGCCGCCGCCGCCAGTTCGCTAAGACCCCGGCGGGAACGCGGTGAAATCGGCGGCGCCGGCTGCTTCGCGCAGCGCCGCGATGCGCCAGACGCCGTCTGTCCTGCGCACCAGGGCGGCGAGGAGGCCGCGCTGCGCCGGCCTGGCGTCGCCGCTTTCCGTCCTGGCACCGTCGATGCACCAGCGGCCGTCGATCAGCATCAGCTCGTGCGCGACGGGACGCATCGCCGCCACTTCGCCTGCGCCATGCGAACCTGCATAGCCGCGCGCGAAGGCCGCGGCGTAGAACGCTGCGATGGCGGCGCGGCCGCAGGCCTTGTAGCCGTCCGGGCTGACGAAGTCGGCGTCGTCGGCGAACAGCGCCGCGATGGCGTTCGCGTCGGCGGCGCTCCATGCCTGCATGAAGCGGCCGAGCAGCGCGGACGGTTCGTCGGAAGCGGCGGCGGGCATGATCATCGTTCCTTTGTGGGTTTGACGGCAAGTGCCGCCACCCGAGCGTAGAGCGGGCAGTCGGCATGATCGCCCCGGGCGGCGCAGCGCCGGCGCCATTGCCGCAGCGCGGCGCGCTTTTGACTCAGCACCGCGATCTCCGCCTCGATCGCGGCGAGGCGCGCCGCGACCAGCTCGCGGACATTGATACAGAACGCCGCGCGCGGCCCCTTGGCGCGGGTCTTCAATTGCTTCATGTCGCGCAGAGTGAGGCCGACGGCCTGGGCCAGGCGAACCTGGCTGAGCTGCGCCAGCGCCGCCTCGTCATATTCGCGCCAGCCGCGCTGCGGCTTGGGCGGCTGGTCGATCAGGCCTTGGCGCTCATAGAAGCGGATGGTCTCGACCCCGACACCGGCCGCCTTGGCCACATCTCCGATACGTTTGGACACGACGTTCTCCATGCCGGACAGCCTGCGCTCCGTACCGCAGTACGGATGCAAGGCCCAGGCAACGGAAAAATCGCCCTATTGCGACAGCCAGTATTGGGCGCGGGCGTGCGACGGCGAGAAGAAGCATTGCCGGTTCAGCCGGTAGGTGCGGATAACCGACAGCAGGCGGTCCGCCGCCAGCCGGTCGTCGCCGAAATCCGCCAGCACGGCGGCGCCGGCGACGACGCGCCAGGACTCGCCCTCCGCAGCCACCTTCACCACCGGCAGGTCGAAGGCGACGCAATCCTGCCCTTTCATGTCGTTTTTCGGCACGGCGCCGGCGCGCTTCCAGTACATCGCCGTCGTATTGGCGCCCTTTACGAAACATTGCTCGTCGAAATGATAGGCGCCGACGACGATCTGCGCGGTCTGCGCCGCGGCGCGGTCGCTCTGGAAATCGACCAGGCGGCGCGAGAAATCCCCCAGCCGCCACGACCCGTCCACCGCAGCGGCGCGGGTCTGGTTCGGATCGAACGGCCGGCAATCCTCGCCCGGCGCCGGCTCGTAACCCTCCGGCAAGCGCGGGCCGATGCCGACCGGCGCCGAACTGCCGAACCAGCCATCGTTGGAACTCGACGGCGGCGGGACAGGCACGGGTGTCGGCGCGGCAACGTCCGGGACCGGAACGGGCGCTGCCGGCTGCGGTGCAGGGGTTTGCGTCGGCACCGGCACCGCCGCGGCGACGCGCGGCGCCATATTCCAGTCGCTGGCATAGGTCAGCCCGCCACCGCTGGCGTAATCATTGCGCGCGGACTTGTCGGTGAATTCGGTCTCGACCGCGAAACGCAGGCCGCCGCCGACCGCCAGGCGCAGGATGACCCGCTTGCGCGCGAAGCCGGTGTCGAAATCGGCCGCGATGCTTTGCACGTCGCTGGACGCCGGGTTCTCACTATAAGCTCGCGCCGGCTGGCGACCCCAATCGCATTCCCGGGGCTGGCAGCGTCCATAGAGGTGGATGTCCACGCGCTGGCCGTCGCCCGGCGTGACCACCAGCCGCGCAATGCCGCTGGCGTCGACGGCGGGATTGGTCCAGACGCCATAGAAATCCGCGACCTTCGCCGCGGCCGGACTGCCCGCCAGCATCGCCATGGCCACAACCGCCCGCGCCAGAAGCCGCATGAATCCTCCCCCTTTTTGGCGCATTCGGCTGCGCTTTGCGTCATCATGTTACCGGTATCGGGATTCCCGCGACAGGGTGTGGACCCGGCAACCGCGCACCGGTATACCCCCGGCCCGGCCCCCAGCAGCGACGCGTCAGGCCGTAGATAAAGACCTCCATGGCCACCGACCTGTCCAAAATCCGCAATTTCTCCATCGTGGCGCATATCGACCACGGCAAATCGACGCTGGCCGACCGGCTGATCCAATTCACCGGCGGACTGAGCACGCGCGAGATGAAGGACCAGGTGCTGGACTCGATGGACATCGAGCGCGAGCGCGGCATCACCATCAAGGCGCAGACGGTGCGCCTGGCCTACAAGGCCAAGGACGGCGAGACCTATACCCTCAACCTGATGGACACGCCGGGTCATGTCGACTTCGGCTATGAGGTCAGCCGCTGCCTCGCGGCCTGCGAGGGCGCGCTGCTGGTGGTGGACGCCAGCCAGGGCGTCGAGGCGCAGACCCTGGCCAATGTCTACCAGGCGATGGACGCCAATCTGGAGATCGTGCCGGTCCTCAACAAGATCGACCTGCCCGCCGCCGAGCCCGAGCGCATCCGCCAGCAGATCGAGGACGTGATCGGCATCGACGCGTCGGAAGCGGTGCCGATCTCGGCCAAGACCGGCCTCAACATCGACCTGGTGCTCGAGGCGATCGTCACCCGCCTGCCGGCGCCCAAGGGTGATGCCACGGCGCCGCTCAAGGCACTGCTGGTCGATAGCTGGTACGACGCCTATCTGGGCGTTGTCGTGCTGGTGCGCGTGATCGACGGCGAACTGCGCAAGGGCCAGAGGATCCGCATGATGAATGCCGACGCCTATTACCAAGTCGAGCAGATCGGCGTCTTCACGCCCAAGAAAGTCAACATCGAGGTGCTGGGTCCCGGCGAGGTCGGGTTCCTCACCGCGCAGATCAAGCAGGTGGCGGACACCCAGGTCGGCGACACCATCACCGACGAGAAGCGCGGCACGGCCACCGCTCTGCCCGGCTTCAAGCCGGCACAGCAGGTGGTGTTCTGCGGCCTGTTCCCGGTCGACGCGGCGCAGTTCGAAGACCTGCGCAGCGGGCTCGGCCGGCTGCATCTCAACGACGCCAGCTTCACCTATGAGATGGAGACCTCCGCCGCGCTCGGCTTCGGCTTCCGCTGCGGGTTCTTGGGCCTGCTGCACCTGGAGATCGTGCAGGAGCGGCTGGAGCGCGAGTTCAATCTCGACCTGATCGCGACGGCGCCGAGCGTGATCTACCATATCCATCTGACCGACGGCACGATGATGGAGTTGCACAATCCGTCCGACATGCCGGACGTGATGAAGATCGCCCGCATCGAGGAGCCGTGGATCAAGGCGACGATCCTGGTGCCCGACGAGCATCTGGGCGCGGTGCTGAAACTGTGCGAGGACCGCCGCGGCCGCCAGGTCGAGCTCACCTATGCCGGCGCGCGCGCCATGGTGGTCTATCACCTGCCGCTCAACGAAGTGGTGTTCGACTTCTACGACCGGCTGAAATCGGTGAGCCGCGGCTATGCCTCGTTCGATTATCACATCGAGGGTTACGAGGAAGGCGACCTCGTCAAGATGTCGATCCTCGTCAACGGCGACGTGGTCGATGCGCTGTCGATGATCGTGAACAGGCAGCGTGCCGAAGGCCGCGGCCGCGCCATGTGCGAGAAGCTCAAGGAGCTGATCCCGCGCCACATGTTCGTGATCCCGATCCAGGCCGCGATCGGCGGCAAGATCATCGCCCGCGAGACGCTCTCCGCCCTGCGCAAGGACGTGACCGCGAAATGCTATGGCGGCGACATCTCCCGCAAGCGCAAGCTCCTCGACAAGCAGAAAGAGGGCAAGAAGAAGATGCGCCAGTTCGGCAAGGTCGACATCCCCCAGGAAGCCTTCATCGCGGCGCTGAAGATGGACCAGGACTGAGCGGGCGCGGACTTCAAGCCGCCTTGCGTTTCGGCAGCTTCCTGATCTCCGCGCCGACTTCCTGTTCGGCCAGCCGTAGTTCATAGAGCTTCTGCAAATTCAGCCAGAAATCCGGGCTCATGCCGAACCAGTGGCTGAGCCGCAGCGCCGTGTCCGCCGTGACCGCGCGTTCTCCGTTCAAAATTCCCGTGATCCGATTGGTCGGCACCCTTAGCTGCCGCGCCAGTTCCGCTGCCGACATGCCGATTTCGTTCAGGGCATCCGCCAGATGCTCGCCGGGATGGATGGGGGTACGTGCCATGATCAACTCACCTCAATGATAATCGACGATTTCGACCTGGGCCGGCCCCAGCGCGCTGTCCGCCCAGATGAAGCAGATACGCCACTGATCGTTGATCCGGACGCTCCATTGCGCCTTGCGGTCGCCCTTGAGCTTTTCCAGCCGATGACCCGGAAACGCGGCGATGTCGGTCAGATTCGCAGCCAGATCGAGTCGGTCTAGGACCTTTTCGGCCTGCCGACGAAACGGCTCGAACGGCTTGACCCGTTCGCCCTTGGCGAAACGCTCCGTCCTGACATCGCCGTAACTCAGGATCATGCTTGACAATAGTCGCCTGTATGCGTTACGTCAAGCGTAATGACCGAGCTCGACCTTCTTAATCTCGCGCGCTCCACCACGCAGGACGAGATCGGCTATTTCAGCCAGATGATCACCATCACCTTCGCGATGGTGGTGGCGATCTATTACTTCCTCCACCAGGCGCGGCTGGCGTTCCGGCTGTTCGCGTTCGCGGCCTACATGGTCGGCATGGTGCTGTTCTTCGGGCAGATGCTGTTCGAGACCAATCTGAAGCCCGCGATCTACGACGCGCTGCAGGCCCTGCCCCACCCGTCGGCGGTGACGGCGCGCTATCTCGCGCTGCAGACGACGTGGCTGACCACGATGAATTCCATTGTCTTCACCGGCGCGGTCTGGCTGCTCTGCCTCGGGGTGTTCTACCTGCTGTTTTTCTGGAAGAAATCGCCGGAAGAGCGCGACGGGCGCATCCGGGAGCCCTGACGGCCCGGCCCGGCCGTCTGGCGCTGCGCATGGGAGGCATGCCATGAATGCGATGACGGGAAACTGGGCCTTCTGGGCGGTCCTTTCCGCCGTCTTTGCCGCGTTGACCGCGATCTTCGCCAAGATCGGCGTCGCGAACGTCAATTCCGACTTCGCCACCTTCGTGCGCACCCTCGTGGTGATCGTGGCGCTGGCCGGCATCCTGACGCTGCTCGGCGAGTGGCAGGCGCCCGCCAGCATCACCGGCCGGACTTATGTGTTCCTGGTTCTCTCAGGCCTCGGCACCGGCGCGTCGTGGCTGTGCTACTTCCACGCCATGAAGCTCGGCAATGCGTCGCGCGTGGCGCCGATCGACAAGCTCAGCGTCGTCATGGTCGCCATCTTCGGCGTGCTTTTCCTGGGCGAGAAGCTGAGCGGCGCCAACTGGCTGGGCGTTGCCATGATCGCGGGCGGCGCCGCCCTGGTGGCCTACCGGTTCTGACGCAGATCAGCCGCAATTGCGGCTAAGCTCCCGCCAACAGGGGGCGCGCCATGTCGGACAAGGTCGAAACAGTCATCATCCCGCCGGACGACAATCGCGGCACGGGGTATTTGCGGACGCTGGCGGTCAGTCGGCTGGCCGCCGGCTTTGTGCAGGGGCTCGGCCTCTATCTTCTTTATCTTTCCGTCGACGACAGCCATTGGCCCGCCACCGATCCTTATTGGCTGGCGCCGCTGCTGCTGGTGTTCGTGTTCGTGCCGCTCCTCTTCCAGCAGGCGGTGGGGACGATGCGGACGCGGACGCTGGCGATCTGGACGGTGGCCGCGGCGATCCTTCTGGCGGCATTGGCCTGGTACGACATCTGGCGCCATTGGGAGCCTCAGACGTTCAACGGCGGCAGCGATGCCGCGACGACGGCGGCCCTCATCGTGTCCGCCGTGGTCGGCCTCTTCATCGCCCAATCGCTGATTGCGGCGGCCGATGCCGAGCGCAGATTCGTCGCCTCCTACGCCGCCTATTTCGATGCCGCCTGGAAGCTGGAAATCCAGCTCCTGCTGGCGGCATTGTTCGTCGGCGTCTTCTGGGGCGTGCTGTGGCTGGGCGCCGTCCTGTTCAACCTGATCAATCTCGGCTTCGTCGAGACCCTCATCGAAAAGTCCTGGTTCGCCATACCTGCGACAACGCTGGCGGTGGCGGCGGCGATCCACGTCACCGACGTCCGCGCCCGGCTGGTCGCCGGTATAAGGACGGTGGCGCATACCCTGCTGTCCTGGCTGCTGCCGCTGATGGTGCTGATCGCGGTCGGCTTCACCGTCAGCCTGCTCTTCACCGGCCTCTCGCCGCTGTGGGCGACCAAGTCGGCCGCGGGATTGCTGCTCACGTCAGCGGCGGTGCTGGTGATCCTCCTCAACGCCGCCTTCCAGGACGGCGATCCGGCGCACAATCGCAGCGTCGTTCTGCGCTACGCCGAATTCGCGGCGGCGCTGGTGCTCGTGCCGTTCGTGCTGATCGCCGCCTACGCCCTGTGGCTGCGGGTGGCGCAATATGGCTGGACGGCGGAGCGGATCGGCACCGCGGCCGCCATCCTGGTCGCGCTCTGCTATGCGCTCGGTTACGCCGTCGCAGCGCTGCTGTCGCTGCGCGGCGGCATCTGGATGGTGCTGCTGGAGCGGGTGAACATCGTCACCGCTTTCATCGTGCTGGCCGTCCTGTTGGCGCTGTTCACGCCGCTGGCCGACCCGGCGCGACTCTCGGTGGACAGCCAGGTGACCCGGCTCACCAGCGGCGCCGTGTCCCCCAAGGCCTTTGACTTCTACTATCTGCGCGCAGAGGGCGGCCGCTACGGCCGTGCGGCCCTGGGCGAACTCGCCACGGGAGAATTCGGCGCGAGCACTGCGCTGATCCGCAAGCTCGCCAGGACGGAGCTGGCCGGCGTAGCGACGACCATCGCCCCGACCAAGACCGATCTGACGGCCAACATCACGGTCTATCCCGCCAGCCGCGCCCTGCCGCACGGCTTCGTGGAGCAGGACTGGAGCAGGGTCGGCGGCGCCCCCGCCTGCCTGACTGCGGCAAACGTCAAATGCGACGCATTCTTCGGCGATTTCGACGGCGACGGCAGCGAGGACGTCGTGCTGGTGTCGCCCAGCGCCTACTCCTTCTGGGGCACGATCTTCCGCCGGGGTGCCGACCGGTCCTGGACACCGGTAGCCACCATCAGCGGCAATTGCCCGGGCATGATCGATGCGCTGCGTGGCGGCCATGCCACCGTCGCGCCGCCGCACGCCATGTGGCGCGACTGGGTGATCGAGGGCGTCCACCTGCATCCGACGCCGACCGCCTCCGACACGGAGCCTTGCCGCCCGTAGTTCATTTTCGCGCCGGTTTCGTCTATCAGAACGGCCCGGTTCGAGCGGTTCGGACCTGTCCGTGCACGGATGATTGAAATGCGCCCTGTCGTGGCCATCGTCGATTACGGTTCCGGCAATCTGCGCTCGGCGGAGAAGGCGCTGGCGCGTGTCGCGGCCGAGCGCGGCACCGGCCAGGACGTCGTCGTCACCGCAGACGCGGAGGTCGTGGCCGCGGCCGAGCGGATCGTCCTGCCGGGTGTCGGCGCCTTCGCCGATTGCATGAACGGCCTCGCCGCCGTGCCGGGCATGACGGCGGCATTGGAAGCTGCCGTCATCGCGCGCGGCACGCCCTTTCTGGGCATCTGCGTCGGCATGCAGCTCATGGCCGGCGTCGGGCGGGAGTTCGGCGATCATCCGGGGCTGGGCTGGATTGCCGGCGAAGTCGTGCGCATGACGCCGTCCGACCCGGCGCTTAAGATTCCGCAGATCGGCTGGAACGACCTCGTTCTGACCCGGCTGCACCCGGTGCTGACCGACCTGCCGCCGCAGCCCAACGCTTATTTCGTGCACTCCTATGCGATGGTCTGCGAGCGGCTGGACGACGTGGTCGCGCGCACCGATTATGGCGGCCCGGTCACCGCTGTGGTGGGACGGGACAATCTCCTCGGCGTGCAATTCCATCCGGAGAAGAGCCAGGCCGTCGGCCTGACCCTGCTCGGCAATTTCCTGGCGTGGCGTCCATGATTCTGTTTCCGGCCATCGACTTGAAAGACGGACGCTGCGTGCGGCTGAAGCGCGGGCTGATGGACCAGGCCACCGTGTTCAACGACGATCCCGCCGCGCAGGCTCAGGCGTTCCAGCGGTCCGGCTTTCATTGGCTGCACTGTGTCGATCTCAACGGCGCGTTCGATGGCCGCTCGGTGAACGGAGAAGCGATCAAAGCCATCCGTTCTGCGATCAGCCTGCCCATCCAGCTCGGCGGTGGCATCCGCGATCTGGCGGCGGTCGAGGCCTGGCTCATCGCCGGCATCACCCGCGTCGTCCTGGGCACCGCCGCATTGAAGGACCCCGGCTTTGTGAAAGAAGCCGCGCGCACCTTCCCAGGCCGGATCGTGGTCGGCGCCGACGCCAAAGCCGGCAAGGTCGCGACCGAGGGCTGGGCCGAGGTCTCCGACCTGACGCCGGCAGAGCTGGGCCGCATGTTCGAGGACGCCGGCGTCGCCGCGATCCTGTTCACTGACATCGACGGCGACGGCCTGCTCAAGGGCGTGAATGTAGCGGCAACCGCGGCACTGGCCAGGGCGGTCAAGATTCCGGTCATCGCGTCGGGCGGCGTCGCAGGGTTGAGCGACATCGAGAACCTTATCGCGGCGGACGAGCCCAATATCCAAGGCGTGGTGGTCGGGCGGGCTCTCTATGACGGGCGAATCGACCCCAGGGATGCTCTGAGACTGGCGAACGACGTTCGCTGATTAACCAATTCCAAGAATTATACTTAATATTCAAATAGATAAGGCAGTTACCGCGATCTGCTCAGACGCCGGTTTACCTCGTCGAGCTGTTCCAGGGTTTTGTAGGCAATATGTATCTCGCCACCTTTGGAACCTTTGTGCATAACCTGAACTTTCAGGCCCAAGGCATTGGAAAGACGCTCTTCCAGGTCACGGATGTTAGGATCCGGCGCAGCCTTGTGGGCTTTGGAGGATTTGTGAGTTCCCGAACGCTGTTCGGCTTCTCGCACGTTGAGTGAACCGGCCAGGATCGCGTTGGCACCGGCCAGCGGGTCGGGCGTGCCGATCAGCGTCCTTGCGTGGCCGGCGGTCAGCCGCCCGTCGCGCACCATGTCCTGCACCGCCGGCGGCAGGGTCAGCAGGCGCAGCGTGTTGGCGATGTGCGGCCGGCTCTTGCCGACTTCCTTGGCCACCTGCTCCTGGGTGTATTCGAAGCGATCCATCAGCTCGCGATAGGCGGCCGCCTCTTCCACCGCGTTGAGATCGGCGCGCTGGACGTTCTCGATGATGGCGATCTCGAGCGATTCGGAATCCCCCATCTCGCGCACCACCACCGGCACGTCGTGCAGCTTGGCCATCTGGGCCGCGCGCCAGCGCCGCTCGCCCGCGACGATCTCATAGGCCTGCGGCTCGCCCTTCACCGGCCGCACCAGGATCGGCTGCAGCACGCCCTTCTCGCGCACCGATTGCGCCAGGTCGTCGAGGTCCTGCGGCGCAAAACGCTTGCGCGGCTGCAGCCGGTTGGGGCGCAGGAAGGCGACCGGCAGCCGGTGCGTCGCCCGCACCTCGCCGCGCGTCGGCACCGATTCCTCGCCGATCAAAGCCGAGAGGCCGCGGCCCAGACCACGATGACGTTCTTCCGCCGCCATCACGCCGCCGCCCGCAGGCGTTCGCGCTCGCGCGCGATGAGCTCGCCGGCCAGCTTTATATAGGCCTGGCTGCCGGGGCATTTGAGATCGTAGACCAGCGCCGGCAGGCCGTGGCTCGGCGCTTCGGACACCCGCACATTGCGCGGCACCGTGGTGCGATAGACCTTGTCGCGCATCGTGCCGCGCACGTCGGCCTCGACCTGCTCGGACAGCTTGTTGCGCTTGTCGTACATGGTCAGGACGATGCCCTGGATGTCGAGGCCGGGATTGAGATTGGCCTTCACCAGGTCGATCGTCTTGAGCAGCTGCGACAGGCCTTCGAGCGCGAAGAACTCGCATTGCAGCGGCACGATCACCGCATCCGCCGCCGCCATCGCGTTGATCGTGAGCAGGGTGAGCGACGGCGGGCAATCGATCAGCACATAGGAGAACGGATTTGATCCGTGTGCAGAATATTCCGCCAGCGCGTCCTTGAGGATGTAGTTGCGCCGGCCGCGGTCGACCAGTTCAAGCTCGGCGCCCGAAAGATCGACCGTCGCCGGCACGATCGACAGCCGCGGAATGCGCGTTGCCACCACCGCGTCTGCCAGCTTCGCCTCGCCCATCAGCACGTCATAGGTCGTCACCTTGCGCTCGGCGCGCGCGATGCCTAGCCCGGTGGAGGCGTTGCCCTGCGGGTCGATGTCGATCACCAGGGTCGGCTCGCCGACCGCGGCCAGTGCCGTGCCCAGGTTGATCGCCGTCGTGGTCTTGCCGACGCCGCCCTTCTGGTTGGCGACGACGAGGACGCGCGGCCTAACTGGGGTGGACATGGCGGAACTCCCGGACCTCCAGGATCACGCCGGACGGGTCGGTGGCGCTGGGATGCTGAAGAGCTTTGATCTTCCAAGATTTATGGGCTTCGGTCAATTCAGCCGCTAGGGATTGTCCCTTGGGAAACAAGCAAACCGTGCGCTTGGCGGCGATTTGCTGTGCATAGCCAAGCAGCTTGTCCAGCGGCGCCAGCGCCCGCGCGGTGACGACATCAAACGGCCCAAGCCGCGTGGCCTCGATCCGCTCGGCGCAGATGCGAACTTTGAGGTCCATCCGTTCGGCCGCCGCAGCCAGGAAATCGCATTTCTTGCTGGTCGCTTCGAACAGCGTCACCCCGACCCGGCCGCGCAGGAGTTCCGCCAGCACCAAGCCCGGAAAACCGGCGCCGCTTCCAAGATCGGCCAGAGTCCGAGCTTTGGCGGGAACGAAGGGCATGAGCTGCGCCGAATCCCAGACGTGGCGCCGCCATACGTCCTCCAGGGAGTTCCGCGACACCAGGTTGTGCCGCTGATTCCAGTCCTGGAGCAGCCCGACATAAGCCTTCAGTCGCGCCAATGTTTCACGGGAAACACCGGTCTTGGCGGCGAAGTCTTCGGAGCCGAACGGCTCAGGCGCGCTGGGCTCGGACATGGGCCAGGACACGGGTGAGGGCTGCGGGCGTGACACCGTCGATTCGGGCGGCCTGGCCAAGCGTCGCCGGCCGGATTCGGCCCAGTTTGATGGCGCACTCGGTCGAAAGACCGGCAATTCCGCGATAATCCAGCGTTTCGGGCAAGCGAAGGGCTTCGTCCTTGCGGAAGGCGAGGATGTCGGCATCTTGGCGGTCCAGATAACCCGCGTACCGGCTGTCGATCTCGAGCTGTTCGGTAATGTCGGCGTCGAAGCCACCGATTTGCGGCCAGACACGCGCCAGCGTCGGCAGATCGATACCGGGCAGGCTAAGCAAATCCATTGCCGAGCGCCGCACGCCGTCCAGCCGCACCACCAGCCCGTGCTTCTGCGCCTCGTTGGGCGTCAGGGCGAGTCCGCGCATCGCCGACCGCGCCGTCTCCAGCCGGTCCATTTTCGCCGCGAAGACTGCGCTGCGTTCTGCGCCGACCAGTCCAGCCCGCTCGCCGATGGGCGTCAGGCGCTGGTCGGCGTTGTCGGCGCGCAAGGTCAGGCGGTATTCCGCCCTCGAGGTGAACATGCGGTAGGGCTCGCTGACACCCTTGGTCACGAGGTCGTCGATCAGCACGCCGATATAGGCAGCCGCCCGGTCCAGAACGACGGGCGTGGTGTCGCCAACGGCCCGTGCCGCGTTCAGCCCGGCCATCAGGCCCTGTGCCGCCGCTTCTTCGTAGCCGGTCGTCCCATTGATCTGGCCCGCCAGATAAAGGCCCGGCGTCCGCTTGGTCTCCAGCGTCGGCTTGAGCTCGCGCGGATCGACATAGTCGTATTCGATGGCATAGCCGGGCCGCCTGACGGTGACATTCTCCAGGCCGGGGATGGTCGCCAGCAGCGCAAGCTGCACATCCTCGGGCAGGGAGGTCGAAATCCCGTTGGGATAGACAGTATCGTCGTCCAGGCCCTCTGGCTCGAGGAAGATCTGGTGGCTGTCGCGGGCCGCGAAGCGCACCACCTTATCCTCGATGGAGGGGCAGTAACGCGGACCGGTCGACGCGATCTGACCAGAATACATCGGGGCGCGATGCAGGTTGTCGCGGATGATCGCGTGTGTCGCCGGCGTCGTCCGCGTGATGTGGCAGACAGTCTGCGGCGTCGTGATCCCCCGCGTCAGGAAGGAGAAGGGCGAGGGCGGATCGTCGCCGTGCTGCACCTCCAACTGTGCCCAATCGATGGTCTTGCCGTCCAGCCGCGGCGGCGTCCCGGTCTTCAGCCGGCCCATCGAAAAACCCATGGAATATAGCTTTTCCGAGAGTCCGACCGATGGCGCATCGCCCACGCGCCCGGCAGGAATCTTGGTCTCGCCGATATGAATGAGTCCGCGCAGAAAAGTGCCCGTGGTCAGGACCACGGCGCCGCAGGCAATGCTCTCTCCGCCCGCGGTGATTACGCCGGTCACGGCGCCGTTCTCAACAATCAGGTCTTCGGCGGCGGCCGCCCGGATCGTCAAATCCGCCGTCTCGATCAGCGCCGCCTGCATCGCCTGGCGGTAGAGCTTGCGGTCGGCCTGGGCGCGCGGTCCGTGCACCGCCGGGCCCTTGCGCCGGTTGAGGAGGCGAAACTGAATACCGGCGGCATCGGCGATCCGGCCCATCAGGCCGTCCATCGCATCGATCTCGCGGACCAGATGGCCCTTGCCGACGCCGCCGATCGCGGGATTGCACGACATCTCGCCGATGGTCTCGACCTTGTGGGTCAGCAGCAGCGTGCGGGCGCCAAAGCGCGCCGAGGCCGCGGCGGCCTCGCAGCCGGCATGCCCTCCGCCGATGACGATGACATCGTAGCGCTCCATGGGCGGCGTCTTAAGCGAGGGTGGGGCTGTGGACAAGCACGACGGCCTGTTTCATGTGAAACATCACTTGCCGATGCAGAAATCTCGAAAGACGACATCAAGCAGCTCTTCGACATCCACACGCCCGGTGATGCGGCCGATGGCGCGGGCGGCGAGACGGAGATCCTCGGTAAACAACTCGGGTTCTGCGGTCCCAAGCGCGCGCGTCAGCGCGATGACGGCCTCTTCCAAGGCCCGGCGATGGCGGGCACGTGTGATTAACGGCGCCTCGCCGGCACGATCCACTGTCGCTCCGACAAGCGTGCGCAGTGCGCTCAGAAACGCCTCCCAACCCTCCCCGGACTTGAGCGACAAGTCCAAGGCGCCGACGGGACCACGTGCCAAATCCGTCTTGTTCCAGATCGTCAGGGCTGCGTCGGACCGAACCTCCGGCGGGACACCTTCAAACGGATTTTCCGCACTGGCATCGACCAACAACAATGTCGCATCGACCGCGGCAGCGCGGGCGAGAGCACGACGCACGCCCTCCGCCTCGACTCCGTCGGACGTTTCGCGCAAACCGGCCGTGTCCGACACGATGACGGCATAGCCATCGAGATCGAGCTTCACCTCGATGACATCGCGGGTGGTCCCGGCCGTTTCGTGCACAATGGCGACATCACGCTTCGCCAGCGCATTGACGAGGGAACTCTTACCGGCGTTCGGCGGACCGACCACCGCAATATGGACCCCGTCCCGCACGATCTCACCACGCCGCGAATCGTCGGTATGTGTTTGTATTTCCTCAATAATTTCCGAAATCAGCGCGCGCGCACGACCGATCAATGCGTCGGGGAGCTCATCATCCGAAAAATCGATCTCCGCCTCTGCCCAAGCCAGGGCGCGGATCAGACGTTCACGCCAAACATCGTAGAGCTGACCTAACGCACCGCCATGCTGGAGCAAGGCTTGCCGTCGCTGCGCCTCGGTATCGGCATCGACCAGATCCATGACAGCTTCGGCCTGGGTCAGGTCCAGCCGGCCGTTCTCAACGGCGCGGCGGGTGAATTCGCCCGGCTCGGCCGGCCGCGATCCGCCTATCCCTCCAATCGCATCGAACAGCGCCTGGACGATTGCCCTTCCGCCATGGACATGGAATTCGGCGACGTCCTCGCCGGTGAAACTCGCCGGCCCCGGCATCCAGAGCACCAGCCCCTGATCGACCGGCTCGCCCGTCTTGCCGGACAGCGTCCGCAACGTCGCCCGGCGCGGTTCGGACACCGCACCGCAGAGCCCGGTCACCACATCCCGCGCCAGCGGTCCCGACACCCGTACCACCGCCACGCCGGCGCGCCCCGGCGCCGACGACAGCGCGTAGATCGTGTCGGTCATTCCTTGGCTTTGCCGGCGTCCCGTCGCGACGCGCCGCCGCTCGCCATGGTCCGGGCGCTGTCCATCATGAACTTCTGGAATTGCTCGAACCCGGCACCGCCCAGCGGCATCCAGGCCCGCATCATCGCCTCGGGATCGTTGACGTCGACCGCCGCCTTCATGCGCTTCTCGATCTCCGCCATCATGCGCTCCTGCGCCTTGGAAACATCGGGAAGCCCAAGGAATTCCCGTGCTTCCTTGGGCGTCATGTCGATCTGAACATTCATTTTCATCGCGCCGAATCCGTTAATTTCTGTGCGCTTGTGAGCCGCGCCGCGCATCGCTAGAAGCTTCCCCCGATCACGCCTCCCGATGCAACTTCGCCTGCCGCCTCAATTGCGTTCGCGGGCCAGCCGGAAAAGAACGATGAACCGCCTCGCCAACGAATCCAGCCCCTATCTCAAGCTCCACCAGGACAATCCGGTCGACTGGTATCCCTGGGGCGCGGAAGCGCTCGCCGCCGCCGAGGCGCAGAACAAGCCGATCCTGCTCTCCATCGGCTACACCGCATGTCACTGGTGCCACGTCATGCGCGACGAGAGCTTCCGCGATCCGGACCTGGCGGCGTTCATGAATGCCAACTTCATCAATATCAAGGTCGACCGCGAAGAGCGCCCCGACATCGACCAGGTCTACCAGGCCTCCGCCAACCTGATGGGCCATGGCGGCGGCTGGCCGCTGACCGCCTTTTTGACGCCCCAGCGCCTGCCCTTCATCGTCGGCACCTATTTCCCGAAGGAAGAGCGCGCCGGCCTGGCGCCGCCTATCCGCCGCGTGCTGGAGGACGTGCTCGCCACCTGGCGCGACCAGCCCGGCCAGGTCCAGGCCATCACTGACCAGGTCACGCGCGAGCTCGCCAATCTCTGGCGCCGCGACATGCGCGGGGCGCTGGATCAAAACACGCTCGACACCGCCGCGATCCGCATCGGCCAGCGCTTCGACATCTTCTTCGGCGGCCCCACCGGCCCGATGAAATTTCCCTCCATCACGCAGGTCGAAGTGCTGTGGCGCGCCTTCCTGCGCACCGGCATGCCGCAGTTCATCACCCTGGTCTCGACGGCGCTGGACAACATGCTGCTGGGCGGGTTGTGGGATCACGTCGGGGGCGGCTTTTCGCGCTACTGCGTCGACGAGCGCTGGCTGGTGCCGCACTGGGAGAAGATGCTGTGCGACCAGGCGCAGATCCTTGAGATGATGACCAGCGTCTGGCAATTCAACCGCAACACGCTGTGCACCGCCCGTATCGGCCAGACGGTGGATTTCCTGCTGCGCGACATGAAGGTGGGCGACGCCTTTGCCGCCAGCATCGATTCCGACTCCGACGGCGAGGAGGGCAAGTATTATCTCTGGACCGAAGCGGAGATCGATGCGGCGCTGACCGGCACCTTCGTGGCCAAGTTCAAGACCGTCTACAATGTCAGCCGCGCCGGCAACTACCAGGGCAGGAACATCCTGCAGCGCCTGGGTTCGCCGGCGCCGTTCCCGCAGTCGGAAGCCGACGAGGCACTGCTCGCCCGGCAGCGCGCCCTGCTCCTGAAGGTGCGCCAGCAGCGCACGGCGCCGATGCGCGACGACAAGGTGCTGGCCGACTGGAACGGACTCACCATCGCAGCGCTGGCGAACGCCGGCGCGGCGATGCGGCGCAGCGACTGGACCTCCGCCGCCATCGCCGCGTTCGATTTCGTCGCCAAGGCGCTGGGCGACGGCGATCGCCTGTTCCACTCCTGGCATGCCGGCAGGCGCGGCGCGCCGGGCTTCGCCGACGATTACTGCCATATGGCCCGCGCCGCACTCATCCTCTTCGAAGTGGTCGGCGAAAAGCGCTTCCTGGAACAGGCGCAGCGCTGGGTGCGGGTGTTGAACGAGCATTTCTGGGACGAGCAGAACAACGGCTACTTCTTCACCTCCGACGACGTCGATCCGATGATCGTCCGTCCACGGATGGTCTTCGACCAGCCGACCCCGGCCGCCAACAACATGATGATCCAGGTGCTGGCCCGCCTGATGATGGTGACGGGCGACCAGGCCCATGCCGACCGCATCAACAAGCTGGTCAACACCTTCGCCGGCGAGGCGCAGCGCGTTTTCCTCTCCATGGGCTCGTATTTCAGCAGCTTGGAGTTTGCGCTCGCCCAGCTCCATCTCGTCGTGATCGGCCCGCTGAGCCATCCCAAGACGCATGAGCTGGCCAATGCGGTTCTCGACCGCGTCCTGCCCAACCGCTTCCTGACCGTCGTCGCGCCGGACGACGCCTTCCCCGTCGGACATCCGATGCACGGCAAGACGATGCAGAACGGACAGCCGACCGCCTATCTGTGCCAACGCGGAACCTGCTCGGCGCCGATCACCAATCCGGTGACGCTGTCGCAGATGCTCCAATTGCCGCAGCGTCCCCAGCCCGGCGCCCAGGTGCAGTAGCGGCAAACTCGACCGGACCGCCCATCCCAAGGATAAAGGATCGGGAAGACAAGGGGCTTACAAAACCGACATGCAAATCGCTAACCTGTCGCTCTCAATGGGGAGACGGACATGGCCGGTCAGGATGTGAAGATCAAAAGCAGCCCGGATGGCGAATTCGGGGCCTATCTGGCGGCGCCGGCATCGGGCCGCGGCCCCGGCATCGTCGTCATCCAGGAAATTTTCGGCGTCAACAAGGTAATGCGCACCATCGCCGACGAGTTCGCGGCACGCGGCTATTTCGCGCTCTGCCCCGATCTGTTCTGGCGGTTGGAACCCGGTGTGCAGCTCACCGACCACAGCCAGGCCGACTGGGATCGTGCCTTCGACCTGATGAACCGGTTCGACCAGGATGCCGGCGTCAAGGACGTCCAGAATTCCATCTCCTATCTGCGCCACAGCGTGATGGGCTGCACCGGCAAGGTCGGCGCGGTCGGCTATTGCCTCGGCGGCCTGCTCGCCTATCTGGCCGCGGCACGAACCGATTCCGATGCTTCGGTCGGCTATTACGGCGTGGGCATCCAGGACAAGCTCGGCGAGGCGCAGAAGATCAAGAAGCCGCTGATGCTGCACATCGCCCAGAAGGACGAGTTCACGCCGCCCGAGGCGCAGAAGAAAGTGATCGACGGCCTGAAAAGCAACCCGCTGGTCACCATCCACACCTATGCGGAGATGAGCCATGCCTTCGCCCGACAGGGTGGCGCCCATTACGACAAGGCCTGTGCCGACCTCGCCAATGGACGCACCGCGACGTTCTTCCGCCAGCATTTGAGCTGATACCGGCGCAGTGGGGGGCACGGCTCCGCGGGGAGATCGCCGATGATCACCGTATCCGCCTTCAAATGGGTGCCGCCTTTCGCGCGGGGGCAGGTGCGCGACCTGCGGGTGCGTTGGGAACTGGAGGAAGCCGGCATCCCCTACAGCTCGCGCCTGATCGGCTTCGAAGACCAGACCTCGCCCGCCTATCGCGCCTGGCAGCCTTTCGGCCAGGTTCCAGCCCACGAAGAAGACGGCCTGGCGCTGTTCGAAAGCGGCGCGATCGTCCTGCATATCGGCGAGAAGAGCGAAGCGCTGCTGCCGACGGATGCGGGCGGGCGGGCACGCGCCACGACCTGGCTGTTCTGCGCCCTCAACACCATCGAAGTCGCGATCCAGCAATATGGCGAGCTGTTCTTCCACGAGAAGGAAGACTGGGGAAGGAACGCCGGCCGCAGCTCGAACGGCGCGTACGGCTGCGGCTGAAGGAGCTGGCCGCCCGCCTGGGCGCCAAAGACTATCTCGACGGCCGCTTCACCGTCGGCGACCTTTGGCCCGCATGTCATCCTGAGCGACGCCGCAGGCGGCGTCGAAGGGCGCCGGCCATGACAACCCTTTTTTGAATCGAACGAGCTTCCGGTTCGGGACACTAGGCCCGCAAGCGGTCCAGATGGGCCGCGAATTCGTGCGGGCGGCAGAGAAACGGCGAGTGGTCCGTGTCCATCTCGATCACCTCGCAGGGCAGCGCCTCGCACATCTGCCGCTGTGCGTCGACCGGCACCGCATTGTCCTTCAGCGTCTGGATAAAGGCGCGCTTGACGCGGCCATAACGCTCGGGCGTCACCCGCACCGGATGGGTCATGGGCGGGATCGGCTCGGCGCATAGCCTGGCCACGGCCCAGGCGGCATCTTCGTCGGTGCTGGTGTTGTAGAAGCGGCGGCGGATCAGCGTATCGTCCGACTTGAACGCGGTGGCGCCATCGACCGCGATCGCCGGATCCAGCGGCGATTTGGTGATGAAGGCCGAGAACATCGACTCGCCGTCGGGCAGCAGCATCGCCGCGACATAGACCAGCCGTTCGACCTTCTCGGGCATGTGCTCGGCGATTTCGCTGATCACCGCGCCGCCGGCGCTATGGCCGACCAGCACGACAGGGCCTTCCTGGGCCAGCACAACCTCCTCCGCAGCGGCGACGAAATTCGCCAGCGACACTGCTTCGTGCGCGCCCTCGCGCGGCAGGTCGAGCGTCACCGCGCGGTGGCCCATATCCTCCAGCAGCGGCGTGACCTTCGCCCAGCACCACGCGCCGTGCATGTGTCCATGGACCAGTACGTATGTCGCCATCGCTTCCCCCGCCTGCTGGCGAAGGGTATTCTTCATTCGATTGACGAAAGCTTGAGAAAAAACCATGAAAGCGATCCGTTTCGAGACAACCGGCGGACCCGACGTCCTGCGCTATGTCGATATCGAGCTGCCGCCGCCCGGTCCCGGACAGGTTCGGGTGAAGCACACCGTCATCGGCGTTAATTTTATCGATACCTATCACCGCTCCGGCCTCTACAGACTGACGCTGCCTTCCGGCCTGGGCAGCGAAGCCGCCGGCGTGGTCGAAACGGCCGGGCCCGGTGTCACAACCGTGAAGCCGGGCGATCGCGTCGCCTATGCCGGCGCGATGGGCGCCTATTCGGAAGCCAACAACATCCCCGCCGACAAACTCGTGAAACTGCCCGATGGCGTGAGCGACGAGACCGCCGCGGCCGCGCTGCTGAAGGGCATGACGGTGCAATATCTGCTCAAGCGCACCTATCCGGTGAAGGCGGGGCAAACCATCGTGTTTCATTCGGCCGCCGGCGGCGTCGGCCTGATCGGGGCACAATGGGCAAAGCATCTCGGCGCCACCGTCATCGGCACGGTCGGCCATGCCGACAAGACCGACTTGGCCAAAGCCAATGGCTCGGCCCATGTTCTCAACGCCCGCGACCCGAACTGGCCCAAACAGGTCCGTGAACTGACGGGCGGGCAAGGCGTGCCGGTGGTCTATGATTCCGTCGGCAAGGATACTTTCGCCGGCTCGCTCGACGCGCTGGCAATACGCGGCATGCTGGTGAGCTTCGGCAACTCGTCAGGCGCCGTGCCGCCCTTCGAGCCCGGCATCCTGGCCGGCAAGGGCTCGCTCTATGTCACCCGGCCGACGCTGGCGAGCTACACCCGCGACGCCGCCGAGCTGCAGGAGACCGCCGACGACCTGTTCGCGGCGATCGCGTCCGGCGCCGTGAAGATCGCCGTGCATCAGCGTTTCAAGCTGTCGGAAGCCGCCAAGGCGCACGAAGCCTTGCACGGCGGCAAGACCACCGGCGCGACGGTGCTGGTTCCCTGACGCGCTTCAATGCAGCATCGTGACCGGATGCGGCTGCCAATCGACCGGCTCCACCCGTAGCCAAGCCGTGCTGTTCTGACGGCGTGCCCGCCGCTCGATCAGATGCATCAGCCGGAAGCGGCGCGCCGGAACGATATCGCGCAACGCAGCGGCATTCGCGGCGCTCACTCTGCCGCCACCTTCCGGTCCGGACGCATATAGATTGTGTTCTTCGGGCGCGCCATCACCCGCTGCACCATCGGCTCAAACGCCTCGAGCGGCATCGTGTCGTAAGCCGGATCGAAGGCGTTCTGGTCGTGCCGGGCGCAGAAGCGGGCGGTGTACTCGAAATGGGGATGGCCGCGGAACTGGTCGCGCATGTCCCTGTCGAGGCCGAGGTAATGGAAGAAGTAGTAACCCTGGAAGATGCCGTGATGCGCCATCATCCAGCAATTCGCCTCCGAAACGTAAGGGCGCAGGATCGTGGCGCCGAGTTCCGCATGGCTCGTCGACGCCAGGATATCGCCGACATCATGCAGCAAGGCGCAGACGACGTATTCCTCATCCATCCCGTCGCGCAGCGCCAGACTCGCCGATTGCAGCGAATGCTCCAGCCGGTCGACGGCAAAGCCGCCGCAATCGCCCTTCAGCATCTTCAGATGCGCCAGCACGCGGTTGGGCAGATCGCGATTGAAGGCCACCGACGCCGCGGCGATCTTCGTCCAGTCGTCCCGGGTTCCCTCGGCCATGGCCTTGAACTGTGCGCGGTCGGACGGTTGCTCGATCATGCGAAAAAGTTCCTGGGTAATCCGGCAACACTGTCGTCCAACCCGCCCCGAGCGGTCAATCCGCCGTAATTATTTGACACGGTCCCTTCTTTTACAGGCACTTAAGGGTCTACCGTCCGGTTGCCGAATCATGGCCTTGGGGGGCCTTCCATGGGTGGAAAGAGTTTCGAAGAGATTTTTGAACAGTCGCTGTTCCGCAGCCGCTGGTTCATGGCGCCGTTCTATGTCGGCCTGATCATCGCGCTGATCGTCCTGATGATCACCTTCGGCAAGGAGGTGTTCGAGGAGACCTCCAAGGTCATCACCTTCGAGCTGGAAGAGAACACGGTCGTTCTCTGGCTGCTGACGCTGATCGACATGTCGCTTGCCGGCAATCTGACCCTGATGGTGGTCTTTGCCGGCTACGAGAATTTCGTCTCCAAGCTCGACCTCGAAGGCAATCCCGACAAGCCGGTCTGGATGGGCAAGGTCGACTTCTCCAACATGAAGCTGAAGCTGATCGCGTCCATCATCGCGATCTCGGTCATCCACCTGCTGCGCGCCTTCATGTCGATCGAGACCGTCGACAAGGCCAATCTCGAATGGCTGATGATGCTGCACGGCGTCTTCCTGGTCTCCGGCATCGTACTGGCCGCGATGGACTATCTGGGCGAGCAGGGCGCCGAAAACGAAGAGATCGAGGAAGTCGAGCACCACGAAGCGCACGAGCACTGACGGCGCGTTGCCAACGTTACAAATAGGCCGCGGGAGACGCCCCGCGGCTTTCTTTTTTCCTGCAGACCCAGCTTGAATACCAGTGTCGATTATGGTAAAAAGACTGGCCATGGGAGAAATGCGTAAGATCACGGTGGACGTGTCGGAAGACGATCTGGCCGCCGCGCAGCAATATACCGGTACGGGCGTAACCGAAACGGTTCGCGCCGCGTTGAAGAAACTTCGCTCGATCCGCGCGCAGCAGGAATTGTTGAAACTCCGCGGCACCGTCAAATTCTCGTTGAGCCTGGAGGAGTTGCGCGAGGATCGCGATTGATCGCGGTCGACACGTCAACCCTTTCGGCGTTTCTCGCGGGTGAAGCCGGCGACGACGTTCAACACCTCATCGAAGCCCTGAGGTCCGGCTCTGTGGCATTTCCGCCCGTCGTGATGACGGAGATTCTGAGCGAGCCGCATCTCGGCGAAGCGCTACAGCGAAATCTGCCCGAAATTCAGCTCCTGGATATTGCCGACGGCTATTGGCGCCGAGCCGGGGAAACGCGCAAGCTGCTGAAAGCCAAGAAACTGCGGGCCAAGGTCGCGGACGCCCTCATCGCCCAGTCCTGCATCGACCACGACATCGTCTTGATCACACGGGACAGCGACTTCCGCCATTTCGCCAAATATTGCGGCCTGAAGCTGACCTGAAGCGTCAGAGCTTCGTGGCGAGGCCTTCGATCTGCACGGCAACCAGGCCCGGATCGGTCAGCATCGCCAGATGGTGCAGGTTCAGCCGCGCCACCGGCCAGTCCGCGGCCTCTGCCGCATCGGCATCGGCCTCGTAAGCACCGCTCAACTGCAGATAGGCGCTGGGCGTCGCCAGCGCGATGTCCGGTGCGCGTTCCTCGAAATAGACCAGCGGCAATTCAGCCTGTTCGCGCAGGAACGCCGCCGCGACCGCCCCATCGGGCAGCATCGCCTCTATCGCGCCCTTGGGCCACCAGGCGTGCCAAGGCGGGAGCCTTCCCGCCTTCGCCAAACCGCGCAGCCTTTGCCCCAGCGGCTCCGGCACGCCGCTGAACCAGCTTTCACCGGGGTGCGGCAGCAGCGCGTCGACGAACACCGCGCCGGCGACCGGCGCCATGACAGCAATCGCGGGAACAAGCGCGCCGGCACCGCTATGCACCACCAGGACGGATGTATCGGTGATGGCGGCTGCGGCCAGCTCGGCCAGCGCCGCATAGAACGGCCCACTGCCGCGCATCACGGCCGAGAGATCGGGCAGGGCGACGTGATGTCCGCGCACCGCCAATCGCGCCGCGACGCCCTGCCACGTCGAAGGCCCGACCAGCGGGCTGTGCAGCAGAACCAGCCTCACAGCGCCGCCCGTGCCCGTCAGGTGTTCATGCTGTCGAAGAAGTCCGAATTGTTCTTGGCCGAACGCAGCTTGTCGAGCAGGAACTCAATGGCGTCGATCGTGCCCATCGGCGCCAGGATGCGGCGCAGGACGTACATCTTGGCCAGCGTGCCCTTGTCGACCAGCAGCTCGTCCTTGCGGGTGCCGGATTTGAGGATGTCGATCGCCGGGAAGACGCGCTTGTCCGCAACCTTGCGGTCCAGGATGATTTCGGAATTGCCGGTGCCCTTGAACTCTTCGAAGATGACCTCGTCCATGCGGCTGCCGGTATCGATCAGCGCGGTGGCGATGATGGTGAGCGAGCCGCCTTCCTCGATATTGCGCGCCGCGCCGAAGAAGCGCTTGGGGCGCTGCAGCGCATTGGCGTCGACGCCGCCGGTCAGCACCTTGCCCGATGAGGGGACGACGGTGTTGTAGGCACGGCCGAGGCGGGTGATCGAATCCAGCAGGATCACGACATCGCGCTTGTGCTCGACCAGCCGTTTGGCCTTCTCGATCACCATTTCGGCGACCTGGACGTGGCGCGACGCCGGCTCGTCGAAGGTCGAGGCGACAACCTCACCCTTCACCGAGCGCTGCATGTCGGTCACTTCCTCGGGCCGCTCATCGATCAGCAGAACGATCAGGAAGCATTCGGGATGGTTGGCGCTGATCGCCTTGGCGATGTTCTGCAGGATGACCGTCTTGCCGGTACGCGGCTGGGCGGTGATCAGGGCGCGCTGGCCCATACCCTGCGGTGCCACGATGTCGATCACCCGGCCGGTCTTGTCCTTGATCGTCGGGTCGGCCAATTCCATGTTCAGCCACCGCGTCGGATAGAGCGGCGTCAGGTTGTCGAAATGGACCTTGTGCTTGATCTTGTCAGGGTCCTCGAAATTGATCGTCGTGACCTTGAGCAGCGCAAAATAGCGCTCGCCGTCCTTCGGGCCGCGGATCGGACCCTCCACCGTGTCGCCGGTCCTGAGGCCGAAACGGCGGATCTGCGACGGGCTGACATAGATGTCGTCGGGTCCCGCGAGGTAATTGGACTCCGGCGAGCGCAGGAAGCCGAAACCATCCTGCAGGGTCTCGACGACGCCCTGGCCCATGATCTCGACATTGCGCTCGGCGAGCTCCTTGAGGATCGCGAACAGCATGTCCTGCTTGCGCATGGACGACGCGTTCTCAATCTCGAGCTCCTCCGCGAAGGCCAAAAGATCGGTGGGGGATTTGGATTTGAGATCCTGCAGCTTCATGGTCTGCAGGCCTTCCTGAACTGTCATTGTGAATTGCACCTGAAAAACATTGGGGGTCTGGTCCGCCTGGCCGAAGGCCCGAATGGGTGAGCCAAGCCAGTCTATTGTCGGAGTTTGTTGGCCCGCGCCGGTCCAGCCGGGTCACGGCGCGCGCAGGCGCCGATGCGTACCAAGGGGAACGGACAGGTTATAGCTTTGATTTGGGCATGTTGCAAACGCCCGTCAAGGCTCGATTCATGAAACTTTATTCGAACGGCTTCACCACGACCAGAATCACGATGAAGACCACCAGCACGAACGGAACTTCATTGAGGATACGGTAGAACCTCGCCGGGCGGGTATTGGCATCCCGCGCAAAATCCCTGGTCACACGTGCGAAGAAACCGTGCAGGCCGCTCAGAGCGAGCACCAGGGCGAATTTGATCCGCAGCCAGGTGTCCTCGTAAGCCCCCGTTACGTAAGCCAAGGTCAATCCCAGCACCCACACCGCGATCATCGCCGGATTGATGATGCGCCGGAGCAGACCCCGCTCCATCCGCTTGAGCATCTCCGAGCGATCCGATCCCACCGGCACGTCGGCGTGATAGGCGAACAGGCGCGGCAGATACATCATGCCGGCAATCCACGCGATGACGGCGATCACATGGAACGCCTTGATCCAATCGATATGATCGGACAGGTACATCAACATCGCGTCACTCCCGGTTGGGACAGGTCCTGAAGCCCGCAGGACATATCCGCGTCCCACGGCTGCTGATTGTAGACGTGGCGGCACTTACCCGCATCACCAGCCCACCCAATGCGGCAATGAACGCCGGATGCGCCCCGACCGTCGCCACCCGCAGATAATCCGGCACGCCGCTAGCCTTGGCCAGATGTGCGTATTCGATATCGAGTTCGACCAGAGTCTCGGAGTGCTCCGACACGAACGCGATCGGCGCCACGATCAATCCTTTGCCCTCGGCACCCGCCCGGCGGATCTCACCATCGGTCGCCGGCCCGATCCACTCCAGCGGCCCCACCCGGCTCTGATAGCAGACCGACCAATCCAGCCCGACAATCCCCAAGGCATCGACGATCGCCCGTGCAGTGCGCTCGACCTGCCATCGATAAGGATCGCCCTTGGCGATCGTCCGCTTCGGCAGCCCATGGGCCGACAGCAGCAACCGGTAGCTCACATCGCCACGCCGTCTTGTGAGCGTATTTTGAACGAGCGACGTCACCGCCTGCGCGAAACCCGGCTCGTCGGGATAGCAACAAATCCGAGATGTCGGCACACGCAGTCCGGCTTTCCACGCCGCGCGATCCCAATCGGCAAACGACGATGCCGTCGTGGTAGTCGAGAATTGGGGATAAAGCGGCAAAAGAACGATGCGGTCCGCGCCCCAGGCCCTCACCGCGTCTGCCGCCTCATCGCTGAACGGATGCCAGCATCGCATCGCGATGAAGCACTTCGCCTCGACACCGCGATCCGCCAACACCTTATCCAAAGCATCGGACTGCGCTCTCGTTTCCGCAACGATCGGCGATCGCCCGCCGATCTTGGCATAGATTTCCCGCGCGATCGGCGCACGACGCTTCGCGATGAACCACGCCAAGGGCCGGCGTATCGGTGCCGGCATGGGCAAAATCGCCGGATCGCCGAAAAGATTGCGCAGGAACGGTTCGACCGCTTCGGGACGATCCGGCCCGCCAAGGTTGAACAAGACCACCGCAAGCTTCACGCGTTATCCCGTTCCTCCTTCTCCTTCAAAACAAGACTCTTAAGAATCTAAGATTCTGAAGTTGATGTTGGGCCTGTGATGTGTGGACGAAGCGGTGCGTGCTTGTTGCTCTAGGCTGGAACGCCTTTCGACTCAAGCGTCTGGCTGCCGTTGCGGGCCCTCACGCCCTTTGGCGTCTGGTGACAAAATCGGTATCGTCACGCCACCATGAACACCCATACATGTCCACACCCCTGGGCGGCGCCCACCAACAGCCGGGGTGGACGGAATAGGCATGAATTTGTGAGCGAACAGTTCCATGTGCATCTGGTCTCCGACGCGACCGGAGAGACCTTGAACGCCATCGCCCGCGCCGCACTCGCCCAGTTCGAAGGCGTGGTGGTCAACGAGCATTTCTACGCGCTGGTGCGCAGCGAGCGCCAGCTTCAGCGCGCCATCGAACATATCCGTACCGAACCGGGACTGGTGTTTTTCACGCTCGTCAATCCGGAGCTGCGCGAGGCGCTGCTCAAGCAATGTGCCGCGTTGTCGCTGCCGACCTATGACGTTCTCGAAACGCCCATCGCGGTGATGAAGCAGTTCCTGGGCGGCGCGGCCGAAACCCATCGCCCCGGCGGCCAGCACGATGTCGACCAGAAATACCTGCAGCGCATCGAGGCACTGAACTTCACCATCGCCCACGATGACGGACAGGGTCTCGAAACGATCAGCGACGCCGAAGTCATCCTCACCGGCGCCAGCCGTACCTCCAAGACACCTACCTGTGTATATCTGGCGATGCGCGGCATCCTTACCGCGAATGTCCCGCTCGTGCCGGGCATGCCCATGCCGGTCGAGCTTGCTGCGGCGAAGAAACCGCTGATCGTCGGCCTCTGGGCGTCGCCGGACCGATTGATCCAGGTTCGCCGCAACCGCCTGAACATGATGGGTGAGTCGCGCAACACCGATTATGTCGACGTCGAGGCGGTCCGCGCCGAGGTGGCGGCGACTCGCAGGCTGTTCGAGCAGCAGGACTGGCCGGCGATCGACGTGTCGCGCCGTTCGGTGGAGGAGACCGCGGCTGCCATCGTCAATCTGCTGGCCGAACGCCAGGAACAGGCCTGAGCCATGCTCATCCTCGCCTCCGGCAGCGCCTCGCGTGCCCGCGTCCTGGCCGCTGCCGGCGTGGTGTTCGCGACGATCCCGGCCGAGGTCGATGAAGCTGCTCTCAAGGACGACCTGTTGCGCAAGGGTAGCCCGCTCGTCGAAGTGGCTGGTGCGCTGGCCGACGCCAAGGCGGCGCATGTTTCCCGTGTTCATGCCGATGCTCTGGTCCTTGGCGGTGATCAGACCCTGCTGTTCGGCGAAGCGCTGGTCGGCAAATGCGGGACCCTGGTCGAGGCGCGCGGCCTGCTGTTGCGCCTTCGCGGCAAGCCGCATCGGCTGGTCGGTGCGCTGGCGCTGGCGCGTGGCGGAGAAATCGTCTGGCGACATACCGAGACGGCACAACTCCGGATGCGCGACTTCTCGGATGCCTATCTGGACGCATATCTCGAAACCGAAGGTCCCTCGCTCCTCGCCGCCGTCGGCTGCTATAAGATCGAAGGCCTTGGCGTACAGCTTTTCGATCGCATCGAAGGCGATTACTTTTCCATTTTGGGATTGCCGCTCCTGCCCTTGCTGGCGGAGCTTCGACGAAAGGGTGTCATCGCCACATGAGCATCACAGGCGCTGCCAGGATCGCCGGCATCATGGGCTGGCCGGTGTCGCAAGCCTTTTCGCCGCGCCTGCACGGCTTCTGGCTGGCGCAGATGGGCATCGACGGCGCGCTGGTGCCGCTGGCGGTGAAGCCCGAGGATTTCACGGTGGCGGTCCGCGGCGTGATGGCGGCGGGCTTCAAGGGCTCCAGCGTCACCATCCCGCACAAGGAAGCCGCCTTTGCGCTGGCGCATGATTGCGATCTCGCGGCCCGCGCCGCCGGCGCCGTCAATCTGCTGATCTTTCACGACAATGGCCGCATCGAGGGCCGCAACACCGACGCCACCGGCCTTGCCGCCTCGCTCCGGGAAGAGCTTGGGCCCGATTGCGTCCGCGGCAAGCCGGCTGTCCTGCTCGGTGCCGGCGGCGCGGCGCGCGCCGCGGTCGTCGCCCTGCACGACCTGGGCGCCGGGGAAATCCGAATCCTCAACCGCACCAGAGGCCGCGCCGAGCAGATCGCGGCCGCGCTCGGCCCCCAGGTGACGCCCAGGCTGTGCGTTTACGATGACCAGGACTGGGCCGCAGCAGCCGCAGATGCCGCCTTGGTTGTCCACACAACCAGCGCCGGGATGAAAGGCGCACCGTCGCTGGATATCGACCTTTCGGCCCTGCCCAAGACGGCTGCGGTCTGCGATATCGTCTACAACCCGCTCGAAACCTCCCTGTTGGCGAAAGCACGCACAGCAGGCCTGCGCACTGTGGACGGATTGGGGATGCTGATGCACCAGGGCGTTCCGGCGTTCGCGGCGTTCTTCGGCATCGTACCCAAGGTTTCGCCCGCCCTGCGCGCCCATCTGGAGGAGGCGCTGCGTGCCCGCTAGACGGCCGCTGCAGATCGGGCTGACCGGCTCCATCGGCATGGGCAAGACCGAGACGGCCAGGATGTTCGCCCGCCTGGGCGTGCCGGTCTACGACGCCGACGCGGCGGTGCACCGGCTCTACGATGTCGGCGGCGCCGCTGTGCCGCTGATCGAGGAGGCTTTCCCCGGCACGACCCGCGACGGCAAGGTCGACCGCGCCGAACTGGGCAGGCGCATCACCGACGACCATGCGGAGACCGAGCGGCTGCAACGCATCGTCTATCCGCTGATGGCCGGCGAGCGCGCCAAATTCATCGCCGACGCCACGGCCGCCGGCGCCGACCTCATCCTGTTCGACATCCCGCGCCTGTTCGAGACCGAGGGCGACAAGGCGATGGACGCGGTTGTCGTGGCGACCGCGCCGTCCCATATCCAGCGGGAGCGCGTCCTGGCGCGGCCGGGGATGACGGACGCGCTGTTCGCCTTCCTGCATTCCCGCCAGACGCCGGACGCGGAAAAGCGTGCAAAAGCCCATTTCCTGGTTGCGACCGACCAGGGGCTGGAGCATGCCTTCGAGCAGGTGAAGATGATCGTGGCGGCGCTCAAGAACCGCCTGGCAAAGGACGACGCATAGTGCGCGAAATCGTATTGGACACCGAAACGACGGGCTTCGAACCGTCGGATGGCCACCGCATCGTGGAAATCGGCTGTGTCGAGCTGATGGACCACCTGCCCACCGGCCGCAGCTATCGCTGTTATCTGCATCCCGAACGGCTGGTGCCGATCGAATCCCAGCGCGTCCATGGCCTGACCGACGAATTCCTCGCCGATAAGCCGAAATTCGCCGAAGTGGTCGAGGAATTCCTCGAATTCCTCGGCGACGCGACGCTGGTGATCCACAATGCCAGCTTCGACCTGAAATTCGTCAATTCGGAACTGCACCGTGTCGGCCGTCCGCCGATCCCGCATGCCCGCGCCATCGACACGATCGAGATCGCCAAGAGCAAGATCCCCGGTGCCCGCTACTCGCTCGACGAGCTGTGCAAGCGCTTTGCCATCGACTTGACGGCGCGCACCAAGCATGGCGCGCTGCTCGATGCCGAGCTGACGGCGCAGGTCTATCTGGAGCTCGTCGGCGGCCGCCAGCGCAAGCTGTCGCTCGATCCCGTCGCGGCGGCGGCGGCCCAGGCCGACGAGCAGCGTACCGCGCGCCTCCGCCCCGAACCGCTCCCCGCTCGGCTTAGCGCCGAAGAAGACGCTGCCCACCGGGCCTTCATCGAAAAGGAACTGGGCAAGGACCCCGTGTGGGGGCTGGTGCCCGCCTAATTCGTTTCCGACGGCGAGCGCTGCAACTGGGCCGCGCGGGCGCGGTAGAGACCGTTGAAGTCGATCGGCTCGATCATCAAGGGCGGCATGCCGCCATCGCGCACGACGTCGGAGATCACGCGCCGCGCGAACGGGAACAGCAGATGCGGCCCCTCGATCAGCAGGACCTGCTGCAGGACCTCTTCGGGAACATTGGTGATCTGGAACAGGCCGGCATAGGACAGCTCGACCAGGAAGGCCGGCTTGTCGTCGGGCGTCTTGGCATTCACCCGCAGCTTCATCTCCACCTCGAACAGCGGCCCGTCGAGGCGCTTGGCCGAAAGATCGACACCGAGTTCGATCTGCGGCCGCTGGGTGAGCTGGCTGGGCGCACCGGGGTTTTCGAACGACAGATCCTTCACATATTGCGTGACGACCTGGACGCGGGGCGCGGCCAGGCCGTTGTCGCCGTCAGGAGGAAGCGCGCCGGTGCTGCTCATATTGCTTTCCTTGGGAAATCCGCGGCGCCGGTACCACGGATCGCGCGTCTGTGACAAGGCAAGGGCCGATCCGCCGTTCCCCGCGTTAACCCCGTGCTGGACCCTTGGGAATGAGGGGACTATCTTCGCGACGGGCGGAGGGCGCAGCCGCTGAAGGTCTGACGATGCCGAATGCACAACTGCTCGAAATCCTGGTCCTGGCGCTGATCGCCGGCGTGATCCTGTTCCGCCTGTACACGGTGCTGGGCCGCCGCACCGGCCATGAGCCGCCGCCGCAGGACGCGTCCTACCGCGTGCCCGCCAATGCGCCGCCGGATGCGCCGTCCAAGGACAATGTCATCGCGCTGCCCTCGCGCACCGAGCAGATCGCCGAGCGCCCCGCCGATCCCGTCGCGCGCGGCCTGTTCGACATCAAGCTCGCCGACCGCAGCTTCGAGGCCGACCATTTCCTGGCCGGCACCAAATCGGCCTATGAGATCATCGTGACCGCCTTCGCCCGCGGCGACCGCACCGCGCTGAAGCCGCTGCTGTCGAGTGAGGTGTTCGCCGCCTTCGACCAGGTCATCGCCGGGCGCGAGCAGCGCAAGGAGCATGTCGCGTTCACTTTCGTCGGCTTCAAGGACGTCAAGATCGTCCACGCCGCGCTCAAGAGCCGCGTGGCGGAGATCACGGCCGCCATCGGTGCCCAGTTCATCTCGGCGACGTCGGGTTCGGACGGGCAGCTGATCGAAGGCGACACGAAGACGGTGCGCGACGTGACCGACGTGTGGACCTTCACGCGTGACGTCCGGGCCCGCGATCCCAACTGGCTGTTGGTGGCGACTTCCGGCGGCATGCCCTAAAAGCTGCCGGGAATGTCCCGTTCCCGGCTCGCGGTCCTTCTTCTGGTCGTCGTGGCGGTCGCTGCCGCCGGTTTCGGCGTATGGTGGTGGTTCTTTTGCGCCCCGCCGGTCGAGAACGTCACGCTGACCGCCGTGGCGTTCACCGACCTGCCCGGGTGGCAGGCGAGCGACCTCAGCGGCGCCCTCGCGGCCTTCCGGCGATCCTGCGCGGGCCATATCGCCGGCGAGTGGCGAAGCGCCTGCGATACCGCGTCGGGGACCCGAGACGCGCGGAGCTTTTTCGAAGGCAATTTCACGCCCTACGCCATCGGCCCGTCCGGCGGGCTGGTCACCGGCTATTACGAGCCGCTGCTGAACGGCAGCCGCACCCGCCATGGCCCGTATCAGACGCCGGTCTACGGCCTGCCCGGCGACCTGGTGAGTATCGACCTTGGCCAATTCCGGCCCGAATGGAGGGGCGAGACGATCTCCGGCCGCCTCGTCGGCCACAGCGTCGCGCCCTATCCGGCGCGCGCCGAGATCGACGCCCGCCCGCCGGCGAAAACCCGGGTCCTGTTCTATGGCGACGATCCGGTGTCGGTGTTCTACCTGCATATCCAGGGCTCGGGCCGCGTCTGGCTGGACGACGGCAGCATGCTGCGCGTGACCTATGCGGGCCAGAACGGCCATCCCTACACCGCCATCGGCCGCGTCCTGATCGCACGCGGCGCGCTGAGCCGCGAAACGGTCTCGATGCAATCGATCCGCGCCTGGCTGATGGCCCATCCGGGCGAGGCGCGTCCGGTGATGGAGAGCGACGCCTCCTTCGTGTTCTTCAAGGAAGCGCCGATCGGCGATGCCGCGCTGGGACCCGAAGGCAGCGCCGGCGTGGTGCTGACGCCGCGCGCCAGCATCGCCGTCGATCCGAAATTCCATCCTTTCGGCACGCCCGTCTTCATCGCGGGCGGCGGGATCGCCAATCTCTTCATCGCCCAGGACACCGGCGGTGCGATCAAGGGCGCGGTGCGCGCCGACATTTTCTTCGGCTTCGGCGCCGGCGCGGAAAGCGCCGCCGGCACGATGAAGGCCCGGGCATATTTCTATGTCTTGTACCCGAAGGGCGCCGCGCCGAAATTGCCGACATGAGTCGCCGCACCACCACTGCCGAAGAACGCGAGCTGTTCCGCCAGAGCTTCGCCGAGGCGCGTCCCATCGCCGCCCAGGTGCTGGAACAGCCGGCGCCCAAACCGACGCCGCGGATCGTCGAAGGCGGCACCGGCGTCGACGGCAACACCGACGATCGCCTGCGCCGCGGCGCGCTCGCGCCCGAGGCGCGCCTGGACCTGCACGGCCTGACCGAGGCCGCAGCGCACCGCACCCTGCTGCTGTTCCTCAAGACGGCGCAGGCGCGGCGGCACCAGCTGGTGCTGGTCGTCACCGGCAAGGGCAGGCCGGTCGCGCCCGACGCACCGTTCGACATGGAGCTGCAGGGCCGCTCGCGCGGCGTGCTGAAGGCCGCGGTGCCGCGCTGGCTCAACGAGAAGGAGTTCGCCGGCCTGATCGCGGGCACCCGCGCCGCCCACCGCCGCCATGGCGGCGAAGGGGCGCTCTACATCTATCTGCGCAAGAACCGATGAAGCAGCATCTGGACACGTTTTCCATCGCGACGCGCGGACCCGGCCTGGTCGACATCACCGGCAAGGTCGCGGACTTCGTACGCGCGAGCGGCATCGGCGACGGCCTGCTCACCCTGTTCATCCGCCACACCTCGGCGTCGCTGCTGGTGCAGGAGAACGCCGATCCCGACGTGCTGGCCGACCTGGAGACCTTCATGCGCCGTACGGTCAGCCTCGACACCGCGCTCTACCGCCACACCACCGAGGGGCCCGACGACATGCCGGCGCATATCCGCAGCGCCCTGACGCAGACCTCCCTCTCCATTCCCGTGCAGGCCGGCCGGCCGGTGCTGGGCACCTGGCAGGCGATCTATGTGTTCGAACACCGCGACCGCCCGCACCGGCGCGAGATCGCGGCGCATGTGATCGGCGAATGAGCTAATTCCAGAACGGCTTGCGCTTGCGGAAATCTTCCCAGCCCGCCATGGCGCGCTTCGTCAGGTCCCTCTCGCGGGCACCATGCCAGCCGGCGATGGCGCCGGCCGCGAAGCGCGAGGATGGATCGGACCCCAGCCGCGCCAGCGTGTCGGCAATACCATGCACGTCGTTCGCCTCGCCGAAAGAACCGACCAGCTTCTTGAGCCGGCCGATGTAGCGCGCGGTCTTCTGCCCGGGATAGAGCGGCGCGAAGAACTCCGCCGCATAGCGCAGCTTCTTGAGCGCGATGCGCAGCTTGTGGGTGTGGTGATCATAGGTCTTGCCCACCCGCTTGGAGCGTTTCTTCGCCTTGGCCCAGTGATCATCCAGCGCTCGGCGCGCGACTTTGGCGACGGGCTTGCCGCCCATCGGCACCGACTCGGCGGCGGCCGCGACGTCGTTGAGGAAGGCGCCGAAATCGGGATTGAGCACCTCGCCCAGCGCATCGTCCCACGCCTCGCCGCGGGCATGGCGCAGCGCTAGGTGCAGCGCGACGAAGGATTCGTGGTCGGGGAATTTGCCCTGCACCGGTTCCAGCAGCTCGGCGGCGAAGACGTCCAAATCGCGGGCCGGGCCGAAGGCGTCAGCGATGGCGCGGCCGCGTTTGCCCAGCGCTTTCAGCGCCGGGGTGTGGGCATAGTCACCGAAGGAATTGAGCGCCATCTGCAGCCGGCGCAGGCCGACGCGGATCTGGTGCACGCCTTCGGGATCGCGGGCGCGGATCGCCGGCGCGTTGCCGCCGACCTGGGCCAGGCATTCCAGCACCGTGGCGCGGAAGGCCTCTTCCGCCGTCATGCGGCGGCGCAGATGGACGCGGCGGGCATGGATGCTCCGCGCCGTCGTGCTGCCCGGCGCATGGCGATAGGTGCGGACGATGGCGACGCGGGGCTCTTCCATGGCGACATCCTCTCTCATGTCGGCCGCACCGGCAATCCAGCCTTGGCCAGCGCCGCCTTGGCCTCGGCGATGGTCGCCTGGCCGAAATGGAAGATCGAGGCCGCCAGCACCGCCGAAGCGTGGCCGTCGCGCACGCCGGCGACGAGGTCGTCCAGCGTGCCGACGCCGCCCGAGGCGATGACGGGAACCGGCACCGCGTCCGCCACCGCGCGGGTCAGCGCGATGTCGTAACCCGCCTTGGTGCCGTCGCGGTCCATCGAGGTCAGCAGAATCTCACCGGCGCCGTATTCGACCAGTTTCACCGCATGCGCCACCGCGTCGATGCCGGTCGCATTGCGCCCGCCATGGGTGAAAACCTCGAACGGCGGATGGTTGTGGGTGTGACCGCCCTGCTTCGCGTCGATCGCGGCGACGATGCACTGGCTGCCGAATTTCTCCGCCGCCTCGCGCACGAATTCGGGACGCCGCACCGCTTCGGTGTTGATCGAGACCTTGTCGGCGCCGGCCAGCAGCAGGGCGCGGATGTCGTCCAGCGTGCGCACGCCGCCGCCGACGGTGAGCGGCATGAAGCAGACATCCGCGGTGCGGCGCACCACATCCAGGATGGTGCCGCGGTTCTCGTGGCTGGCGGTGATGTCGAGGAAGCACAGCTCGTCGGCGCCGGCGGCATCGTAGATCACCGCCTGCTCCACCGGATCGCCGGCGTCGCGCAGCGCTTCGAAATTGATCCCCTTGACGACGCGCCCGTCCTTCACGTCGAGACAGGGAATGATGCGGATTTTGAGCATGGTCAGCGAATAGCGAGTAGCGAATGGCGAGTATTAGAGACATTCGTCCCCATTCGCTACTCGCTACTCGCTACTCGCTTCCGCCGGGCCATGGCGGCAATGTTGAAAAGAGCGCGCGCGGTGACGGTTTCGGCCGGAATCGCGGTGGTGCGCGTGAGCGCTTCGGTTTCGAGCAGGAGATCGCAGGCATCGAACAGGCGCGGGGCATCCCAGATATTGACCTGCGCCCTGAACGACGCCTGGCGCATGAAGTGCAGCGGCGGGCGCAGCTTGCGAATGGCGCCGTCGAACGTATCGCCCTTGTCCATGTCGGACCTCGTCAGCGCGAGCTTCTGGAAATGCGAGAGGGCCATGCGGATGATCTGGGCGGGCGAGGTGCCCGCGATCCACAGCCGCTCCAGCGCCAGGTCGAGCTTCTTGAGATCGCCCTGGCCCGCGGCATCGAGCGCCTCCTCGGTCCGCGCTTCCGCTTCGTCGCCCAGCACGGCGCGGACGTCTTCGAGCGTCACTTGCTTGGCGCCCCGCGCATAGAGCGCGAGCTTCTCCAGTTCGCGCCGCGTGACGCCGCGGTCGGAGCCCAGCCGCGACGCAGCGTCCTCCAGCGCATCCGGCGCGATGGTGAGGCCCTCGGCACGCAGCGCGTCGCGCACCACGTCGGGCAGGTCGCGCATCGTGTCGCCATAGCAGGCGATCGCGGCGGCATTATCGGCGGCCAGGAAGACCTTGGGCAGCGCCGCGCTCTTGGCGAGATCGCCGCCTTCGACCACCACCAGCGCATCGCCGGCCGGATCGTCGAGGAAGCGCTCGAACAGCTTGGCGAGGTTGTTGCCGGCGCCGCGCACGCGCACCACGCGCCGCCCGCCCAGCATCGCGATCGACGCCGCTTCGTCGAACAGCCGCGCCGGATCGGCGGCGAGTGCGCCATCGTCCAGGTCGGCGATGAGAAACGGGTCCTTCAGGTCGGGCACGACGGTGCGGATCAGCGTCTCCGCCCGCTCGCGCACCAGCCCCTGGTCAGGCCCGTAGATCAGCGCCGCCACCATCTCCCTGGGGAAATGCGTGAGGGTTCGTTCCACCGCGTTGGACTTGATCTCGGTCATCGCTTGGCGAAGAACACGTTCAGATCGAGGCGGATGCGATCGGCGATGTCTTCGGCGGCGCGCTTGTCGGCGTCCTGCTGCGCCGCCAGCGTGCCGTAATTGGCATTGGGATAAAGGCCGGGACCCGAGGGCAGGACGTTGTAGGCTGACAGGCCGGTCTCGATGCCGGAAGTCACGACTTTGCCGCTCATGTCGGTCAGCGTATAGGCGACCTTCAGCGTGTCGTTGTAGCGCGTGATGTCGACGCTGGTCTGGCCTCCGACCGTGGTGCCGTTCTGCTGCAGTGCGATGCCCTGGGTGGTCGTGGTGAGCGACAACTTCAGGCGATAGGTGGCGCCCGCCGCGGTGCCCGGTCCGTCCAGCAGGTCGATCATCTGGTTGCGCATCTCATAGCCGATGCGGTCGGGCACCGGCTCCACATAGATGGTCGACAGCGTCGCGCGCATCCCGCTGTTCATGCCGCCATAGAGCGGATGAAAGCCGCAGGCGGAAAGAAGGAGAGAGACGGCCACGGCCAGGCCCCGACCTACCCTTGCAGGGGAGGTATGACCGAGCGTGCTCATGCGACGATGTTCACGATGCGGTTGGGCACGACGATCACCTTCTTGGGCGTCCGGCCTTCGAGGATGCGGACCACGCCCTCCTGTTTCAACGCCTCGGCCTTCACCGCGTCTTCGGGTGTGTCGAGCGCGACGGTGACTTCGGCGCGACGCTTGCCGTTGACCTGCACCGCGATGGTGACGCTCTGCGCCTGCGTCAGCGCCGCGACGAAGGACGGCCAGGGCGTGTCGACCAGCATGGTGGTGTGGCCCAGGGCTTCCCAGCAGGTCTCCGCCAGGTGCGGCATCATCGGGCCGATCAGCTTGACGATGGCCTCCAGCGCCTCGCGGCGCACCGCGCCGTCGACGGATACGTGTTGCTGGATCGCGTTCGCCAGCGTGTAGATCTGCGCCACGGCGCGGTTGAAGCGCAGATGCGCCAGGTCCTCGGTCACCGCGGCGATGGCCTTGTGCGTCGCCTGCCGCAACTCCAGCGCGCCGCCCGCGACCTCGCCGATCGCGGCGCCGGGCGGCGGCAGGGCTTCGGCTTCCGTCACAAGACGGTGAATACGATTGGCAAAGCGCCAGCAGCCCTCGGCGCCTGATTCCGACCAGTCGACGTCGCGCTCCGGCGGCGAATCCGACAGCATGAACCAGCGGATCGCATCGGCGCCGAACACCTCGATCATGCCCATCGGCGCGACGACGTTCTTCTTGGACTTCGACATCTTCTCCGAATGGCCGACCGTCACCTCGATGTCGGTGCCCTTCAGGAAGGCGCGCTCGCCGCGCTTCTCGACCTCTGCCGGTTCGACCCACTGGCCGGCCGCGGTCTGGTAGGTCTCGTGGCAGACCATGCCTTGCGTGAACAGGCTTTCGAACGGCTCGTCGATCTTGGTCCAGCCGGTGGCGTGCAGGCCGCGGGTGAAGAAGCGCGCATAGAGCAGGTGCAGGATCGCGTGCTCGATGCCGCCGATATACTGGTCCACCGGCAGCCAGTAGTTCACCGCGTCGCGGTTGACCGGCTCGGCCGCGAAGGGATCGGCGAAGCGCGCGAAGTACCACGACGAGTCGACGAAGGTATCGAGCGTGTCGGTATCGCGCACCGCCTCGCCGCCGCAGGATGGACAGGCGACGTGCTTGAAGGTGGGATGGGCGTCGAGCGGATTGCCCTTCACGTTGAAATCCAGGCCGTCCGGCAGCCGCACCGGCAGATCGCCGTCGCGCACCGGCACCACGCCGCAGCGGGCGCAATGGATCATGGGGATCGGGCAGCCCCAGGCGCGCTGGCGCGAGGCCAGCCAGTCGCGCAGGCGATACTGCACCGTGCGTTTGCCCTTGCCCATCGCCTCCAGCCGCGACGCGACTTCGCTCTTCGCCGCCTCAACGTCCATGCCGTCGAGGAAGCGCGAATTGGCCAGCTTGCCGGGGCCGACATAGGGGTCGGCGGCGACGCTGAACGCCTTGGGATCGGCGCCCTCGGGCACCACGACGGGCAGGATCGGCAGACGGTATTTGGCCGCGAAATCGTGGTCGCGCTGGTCGTGGCCGGGGCACCCGAAGATCGCGCCGGTGCCATAGCCCATCAGCACGAAATTGGCGACATAGACCGGCAGCTTCCACTCGGGATCGAACGGATGCGCTGCGGTCAGGCCGGTGTTGTAGCCCAGCTTCTCGGCCGTCTCGATCTCGGCCTCCGCGGTGCCGGTCTTGCGGCACAGCGCGATGAAGTCGCGCAGCGTCCCGTCCGCCTTCGCCAGTTCCTCCGTCAGCGGATGATCGGGCGACAGCGCCACGAAGCTGGCGCCGAACAACGTGTCGGGCCGCGTCGTGAACACGTCCAGCGCGGTCGGGTTCGACAGATCGCCCCCTGAAACTTCAAAACTGAAGCGCAGCCCCTCGGAGCGGCCGATCCAGTTGCGCTGCATGACGCGGACCTTTTCGGGCCATTTCTCCAGCCCGTCCAGCGCCCGCAGCAATTCCTCCGAATAGCGCGTGATGCGGAAGAACCACTGGCTCAGCTTGCGCCGCTCCACCGTGGCGCCCGAGCGCCAGCCCTTGCCGTCGATCACCTGCTCGTTGGCCAGCACGGTCATGTCGACCGGATCCCAGTTCACGTCCGCCTCGGAGCGGTAGACCAGCTCGTCCTTGTAGAAATCCAGGAACAGCTTCTGCTGGTGCTTGTAATAATTCTCGTCGCAGGTCGCGAATTCGCGGGTCCAGTCGATGGCCAGGCCCAGCATCTGCAGCTCGCTGCGCATCGCCGCGATGTTGGCATAGGTCCATTCGCGCGGATTGATGCCGCTGTTCTTGCCGGCGGCGGCATTGTCGCGTGCCGCGTTCTCCGCCGGCAGGCCGAACGCGTCCCAGCCCATCGGGTGCAGCACGTTGAAGCCCTGGGCGCGGCGGAAGCGTGCGATCACGTCGCCCATCGTGTAGTTGCGCACATGCCCCATATGGATGCGCCCCGACGGATAAGGGAACATCTCGAGCACATAGCATTTGGGCTTGGCGGAAACGGTCGGCGTCAGGAAGCTGCCGGCCGCGTTCCACGCCGCCTGCCACTTGGCTTCCGATTCCTTGGCGTTGTAGCGCGCCATCACACATGATCCTTCGGGTGCCGGATTCTAGGCGCTGAGGCCTCCGGCACGGATCAGGCTACAGCGATTTGTCGGAAATTCAGCTACCGCCGCTGGCAAGTCGAAGCTCGCGCGCGCGCGTCAGGATCGCGTCCTCGAGCTTGGTGGAGGTGTCGCCGGCGACCGGTGCGTCGGCCCAGGCGCCGGCGGCGTCCTTGGTCTGGCGGAACACGGCGACCTTCAGCCCGTCGGCGCGCAGATTGCGGTCCAGGATATAGACCGTGACCTTCATGCGCTCGGACGGCGCCTGGGGCGCGGTGTACCAGTCGGTGATGACGACGCCGCCGAACGGATCGGCGCTGGCCAGCGGGATGAAGGACAGCGTGTCCAGCGTCGCGTGCCACAGATAGGAATTCACGCCCAAGGTGCGCGCGCCGGCGATGGTCGTGGCGCCGCCGGTTTCGGGCATGGAATTGTCCGAGGAGCCGCAGCCCGCCAAGCCCAGGGCAAAGGCGCAGATCGCTACAACACGCAGTGGCAGGAAACGCATCGGGCCGCTTTCATTGTGTGGCGCTGTCAGCGCCGTTCGCACGCCCCTCGGGAAATACCCTCGGACCGTCCCCCCTGGGGCGCGCTTATAAATGGCGCGCCCCACCGGCGCAACCGGCCCAGGGCCTGCCCGAGCACGCCAAGGCACGGACGGGGCGGAGAAATTCGTAACCGCTTCATGCTAGACCGGAGGTGGAAGCGCCGGTTCGGGTTCAGCACAGATGCGTTTGTCATTTCTGGCCGTTGCGGGCTTGGCGCTTTTGCCGGCCACCGGGGCCCAGGCCGCGTGGGACGACTGGAACGTTCCGCAGCTGCGCGGTTCGCTCGCCGACATCGACTACACGGTCGGCGGCCAGCTCCACGGCTCGGTGTTCGACGCCAGCCAGCCAAAGCCGTTCCAGGACAACCGCGTCACCGGCGCGGCACAGGCCAATGTCAGCCTGCAGCGCGACTACGACAGCGGGTTGTCGCTGGCGCTGAAGGGGCAGTTCTCGCTCTATCACGACCGGCTTTCGGGCGACAATTACGGCAGCGACCTCATCGCCAAGGTCTACGGCACGGCGCAGACGGGGCTCGGCCGCATCGATGTCGGCATGGCGGACGGCGCCGCCTATACGCTGGCGATCACCGGTCCGACCGTGAACGGCGAGGTCACGATCGACAATTCCAATGCCGGCTTCTTCCTCGATCCCTCGACCAAGCAGAATTTCACCGGCGTGTTCGCGCTCAACAGCGCGGTCGAATCCTCGCTGAACTACGCCAAGATCTCCTACTACACGCCGCGCCTGTTCGGGCTGCAGCTCGCCATGTCGTTCACGCCGTCGGAGGGCAAGGACGTCGTCCCCTTCCTGAACAACGGCCCGAACGTGGCGAACCGGCAGAAATACCTGTGGGAAGGCGCGTTCAACTATTCCGACGATTTCGGCCCGGTTACGCTGGGTCTCTATGGCGGCGTCACGGTCGGCCATGGCGACCGCAAGACGCCGGGCCATGGCGGCCTGACCGACTTCGCCTTCGGTACCGAGGCGGACTGGAACATCGATGACGACCTCAAGCTCGCCGTCGGCGGCGCATACCGCCAGGCCAATACCTATACCTTCAACATCAACGACGCGCGCACCATCGGCACCACGCAAAGCATGCATCTGAGCAGCGTGCTGTCCTATGGCTCGTGGTCGCTCGGCGGCGAGCTCGGCAACGGCACCGCGGACGGCTCGCTGGGCGATCCGAGCCTCGGCATCAACGGCTATATGGTCGACGCGGCTTATGCGGTGAACACCAATCTGCAGCTCAGCGGCGGCTGGCAGCAGCTCCACTACTCCCGCGATATCGGCACGTTCTACAACGGCGCCCCGCGCATCGTGATGGACGCGGTATTCCTACACGCCGTGATGAATATCTGAATCCAGCGCGCCGATGGCCGCGATGCCGACAAAACCTTCCAGCAGGTGCGCGTTGCGCGCATCGATGCCGCCGAGGGCATAAAGCGGCGTCGATATGGCTGCGGCGATTCGGTTGGCGCGGGCGGCGCCTAAGGCGGAGCGCTCTGGATGCGACCGGGTCGGGAAGACCGGCGAGAGAAATGCCGCATCCAGATGCGGACCCGGCGCCGCCGCGCCGTGCAGCGCGGCCGTGATGCGCCAGCGCGGGTGGCGCGCGCGCCAATGGCCGGCTTCGTGGGCACGGGCCTGCGGCAGGTGCAGGCCATCGGCTTGCGCGGCCAGCGACGGATCGCCCGCGACCAGGACGACCAGCCCGGAAAGCCGCAGCAGCGCCTGCACGAGCACCGCCCGCCGCGCCGCATCGCGGGCGCGCACCACGACCATCGAACCGCCTGGCAGGGTGCGCGCCGCCGCCACGGGATCGGGCAGCCGCGCGTCGTCGGTCATCAGCACCAGCGGCGGCAGCAGGCCGGCCATTGCGTGCCGCGCGTTGAGGCGCGCGGCGGCGCTTGCTAGTTTCCGGCGCGACAAGGCGTCAGCCACATGAACCCCGAGACCATCAACGAGAACCTGTCCGCGATTGTGGCGCGCATCGACGCGGCGCGGAAGGCGGCGGTGAAGCCGGCGGCGTCGACCACGCTGATCGCGGTGAGCAAGACCCAGCCGCGCGAGGCGATCGAACCGGCGCTGATCGCCGGCCAGCGCGTGTTCGGCGAGAGCCGGGTGCAGGAAGCGCACGGCAAATGGCCGGCGATCCGCGCCGACTATGGCGACGTCGAGTTGCACCTGATCGGCCCCTTGCAGACCAACAAGGCGCGCGAGGCGGTGGCGCTGTTCGACGCGATCCACACGTTGGACCGCGCCAAGCTGGCCGATGTGCTGCGCGCCGAGCTGGACCGCACCGACCGCACGCCGTTCCTGTTCATCCAGGTCAACACCGGCGAGGAGCCGCAGAAGGCCGGCGTGCTGCCGCGCGAGGCGGATCACCTGATCCACCATGCCCGCAAGCTCGGTCTGCCGCTCAAGGGCCTGATGTGCATCCCGCCGGCGGACGAGGCGTCGGCGCCGCATTTCGCGCTGCTGCAGAAGCTCGCGGCGGATCACGGCCTGCCGCTGCTCAGCATGGGCATGTCCAACGATTTCGAGACCGCGATCGGCTTCGGCGCCACCCATGTGCGCGTCGGCAGCGCGATCTTCGGCGACCGGCCTATACCCGCGCCGTAATGACCGGATTCATCGTGCGATGCTGGTCCGCAGGGCGGGCGCGCCCATCGCTGTGTCCGACGCGCCATGGGCGACGCCGACGGCTCGGCGATAGGCCAGGGTGGCGCGTGCGGCGACATCCGGCGCGACGCCGTTGCGGTGGAGGGCCGAGATCAGCGCCTCCTGGCCGGGAATCACGAGGCCTTCGAGCGAGGCATCGGCTACCACGGCGGGCGCAGCGAGCTGTGGCGCGTCTGAAGCGGCCGGCGCCGCGGCGGTGTCGCTTGGCGCGTTGCTCGCCAAGCCGGTCGCCGGCGCATCGGGCGCGAACATCCGCTCGACCGCCGCCAGCACGGTGTCGCCGAGATTGTGGCCGGTGACCTTCTCGAACACCGTGTCGGCGACCGAGCCGGCCAGGCCCATCACGCCGCCATAGAGCGCGTCGCCCGCGATCTTGGGAAAGGTCTTGATCGTGTCGCCGGTCATCGCGCGATAGAGCGTACCGATCACCGGCAGGTGCTGCAGCGGGTTCACGATGTCGACGATGTCGTCGAAGCTGATGCCGCCCTGGTCCGGCGAAGCCGCGGCGGACGCCGCGCCGGCAGCCTGTCCGGCGGCGGTCGGATTCACGGCATGGGCGGAGAAATCGACGGCGGTCATGTCGCTGGCCCTCGCAAGAGCCTTGCCACTGTAAACGCGGCGGAAGAGGCGGGTTTTGCCTTTTGTCAAACGGCAGGATTTGCCGATCTCAGAGCAGATGCCCCGCCCGCTTTGCCTTGGTCGCGAGGTAGCCGCGGTTGTGTTCGTTGTCGGGGAAGGCGTGCCGGACCCGCGCCGCGACCTTGACGCCGGCGGCTTTGAGAGCGGCGACTTTGTCCGGATTGTTGGTCAACAGCCGCACCGATTTGTAGCCCAGCAATTGGAGCATCCGCGCCGCGATGCCGTATTGCCGCTCGTCGGCCTCGAAGCCCAGGCGCTCATTGGCGTCGATCGTGTCGTAGCCCTGGTCCTGCAGGCGGTAGGCGCGCAGCTTGTTGATCAGCCCGATGCCGCGCCCCTCCTGCGCCAGATAAAGCAGCACGCCGCCGCCGGCCTTCTCGATCGCCGCGATGGCGCCGCGCAACTGGTCGCCGCAATCGCATTTGAGCGAACCCAGGAGATCGCCGGTGAAGCACTCCGAATGCAGCCTTGTGAGCACCGGTTTTGCCGTCGGCGGCGCGTCGATGACGATGGCGTAATGCTCCGGCCCGCCATCCTCGGGACGGAAGGAGACGAGTTCCGTCCTTTCCGCGCCTTCCAGCGGCACACGGGCGCGCGCCACGATCTTCAGGGTACGGACGATCTCGTCGTCATAGCCCAGGATGTCGGCGGCGCTCAAGGCGGCGGCGGGACGGCCGCCGGCCGCGATCAGCGTCGCCGGTAACAATCCCGCGAGCTTGGCCAGCTTGACCGACGCGGCATAGGCTTGCGGCAGGTCCTCGCGCAGCGTGTCGAACGGTCCCTTGAGTGGAAAAGTCAGGTCGTCGGTCGGGTCGGCCACGGCCTTGAGGCGCGCCAGGTCCATGTCCGGCGGCACCGCCAGCGCCACCACATCGGGCGTGTAAAGCCTGATTTTCAAGGTCCGCGCCCGCGCATGGCTGAGCACCAGACGCGGCTTGCGCGCCGCCTTCAGCGTCTGCGCCGTCAACGTCTCGACCGCGCGGGCGAGCACGCTGCCGCCCGCGCCGGCGATCGCGACGGGCCGGCCGCGCCGGAACGCATCGACGGCGCGGATGACGCGGTCGACGCTGGAGGTCTGGGCATTGGACTGGCGTTTCATCTGCATTCCACATACACCGCAGCCCGGATTCGGGGTAGGCTCCCCGCCTTGACCCGGATGTAACGGAAGCATGCCCAGCGCCAAGCGCGTCCTGCTCGTCGACGACGATACCATGCTGCGCAGCTCGCTCGCCGAGCAGCTGGCCGGCGAGGGCGCCTATACGATCGTCGAGGCCGGCACTGTCGCCGAGGCGAAGGCGCGCGCCAAGGAGGGTCTTTACGAGTTCGCGATCCTCGATGTCAGCCTGCCGGACGGCGATGGGCGCGCGCTTTGCCGCGCGCTGCGCGACGACGGCGTCACCGCGCCGATCATCCTGCTGACCGCCGCCGATGCCGATTCCGACACGATCGAGGGGCTGCAATCGGGCGCCAACGACTACGTCACCAAGCCGTTCCGTTTCGCCGTATTGATGGCCCGGGTGCACGCGCATCTGCGCAGCCACGGCCAGAGCGAGGAGGCGGTCTACCGCATCGGCCCCTATACGTTCCGCCCCAGCGCCAAGGTGCTGCTGGACGCCAATGAGCGGAAAATCCGGCTGACGGAAAAGGAAACCAACATCCTCAAATTCCTCTACCGCTCGGGCGAGACGGTGGCGCGCGAAACCCTCCTGCACGAGGTCTGGGGCTACAACCCGGCGGTGACCACGCATACGCTGGAAACCCACATCTACCGGCTGCGCCAGAAGATCGAGGCCAACCCCGGCCAGGCCCGCCTCCTGGTGACCGAAAGCGGCGGCTACCGTCTGATGCCGTGATCCTTCGAGGCCCAGCGCGTCATGCTGAGGTGGCCGCGAAGCGGCCCTCGAAGCACGCGCCGGGAACCTCGGGATGACGAAGGTCGAGCCGGGCTTTCCGCTAGTTTGTTCCCCTTCCGTCCCCGCATGGTCGCCCTGCGAAATTAGTGTTCGTCGCTTACTAATGGGGACACACTATTTGTCAGTTGCGATAAGGACAGCGCCCGGAGGCGATGGATATGCGTAGCGGAAGAGGTTCGATGCTGGTCGGCGCGGCGGTGGCCGCGTTGCTGGTCCTGCCGGCCGTGGCCAGCGACAATGGGTGGGTCGTGTGGCCTACCAAGACGGTCCAGGCGAATTCGCTGCGTGTCGACGACGTGGTCGGCAATGTCCGGGTCAACGTCGCGGACGGACCGATGAAGCTGGACGTCTCCGGCAGCCGGAACCTGGTCAACGGGCTGACGGTAAAATCCGACGGCGGCGCGCTGCGCATTTCGGGCAGCGAGGTGGCCGCCGTCAATGTGTGGGACTGGAAGCGCTGGTTCGACTTCTCCCACATCCATGACGACCACGACGGCAAGCTGTTCATCAAGGTCACGGTGCCCAAGGGCACGCCGGTGCGCATCGAAGACCTGGTCGGCGACGCCACCATCGGCGATACCTACGGCTCGGTGCGGCTGGAAACGACGGCCGGCGACGCCACGGTCGGTCGCGTCGGCGATGCGCGCATCTCGCTGGCCGGTTCGGGCAAGACTTCGGTGACCGACGTCGCGGGCGAGCTGCGCATCGACATCGCGGGCTCGGGCCGCGTCACCGCCGGCCATGCCGGTTCGGTGAAGGCCGACATCGCCGGTTCGGGCGACGCCCAGGTCGGCGACGTTACGGCCGGCGTCAACGTCGACATCGCCGGCTCGGGCGATTTCACCGCCCGCCGGGTCAATGGCCCGGTGCGGGTCGACATCGCGGGCTCCGGCAACGTCAAGATCGCCGACGGCGTCGCCGATCCGCTGCGGGTGGACATCATCGGCGCCGGCGACCTGTTCTTCGGCGGCCTGGCGGTCAATCCGTCGATCAGCGCGATGGGTTCGGGCAACGTTCACATCAAGGCCTATCGCGGCAAATTGTCGAATGACGGCATGGCCGACGTCGTGATCGGCGACCGTCCAATCCCGGCAATCCCGCCCACCCCCCCGGTTCCGCCCATCCCGCCGGTGCCGCACGTCCCGCCCGTCCCTCCGGTGCCGCATGACCATCACGGCGGCGACGATGGAGACGACAATTGATGGCAAGTCCTCCTCCTTTGCGGGGAGGACTTTTCACTCGTGCCGCAGCGCCTCGATCGGATCCAGCCGCGCCGCGCGGCGGGCGGGGAAATAGCCGAATGCCACCCCGACCAGGGCCGCGAAGCCGACCGCGATCAGGACGATGCCCGGCTGGAAGATGAAGGGCAGTCCGAGCGCGCGCGACAGCGCCGCCGAACCGGCCAGCCCCAGCGCCACGCCCACCAGTCCGCCGGACGCCGACATCACGACGGCCTCGATCAGGAACTGCAGCAGCACGTCGCGCTCGCGCGCCCCGATGGCGAGGCGGATGCCGATCTCACGGGTCCGCTCGGTCACCGACACCAGCATGATGTTCATGATCCCGATGCCGCCGACCAGCAGGCTGATGGCCGCAACGGCGGACAGGAAGGCGGTCAGGATGCCGGTTACGCCCTGCACCACCTGGGTGATCTCCTGCATGTCCTCCAAGTCGAAATCGGCGACCTGGCCTGGCAGGATGTGGCGGCGCTCGCGCATCAGCCGGGTGATCGAATCCTTGGCATGACCCATCTCCGGCGCGTTGGCGACGGAGATGCGGATGACGTTGATCTGGGTGTTGCCGGCCAGCCTCCGCTGCACCGCTTTGAGCGGCATCAGGATGATCTCGTCCATGTCCTGGCCGAAGGAGGAGGTGCCCTTGGGCTCGAGCAGGCCGATCACCTCGCAGGTCATCTTGTTGAGGCGCATGCGGGCGCCGATCGGGATCTGGTCGCCATAGAGGTCGCGCCGCACCGTCTCGCCCAGGATGCAGACCGACTTGCCGCTCAGGATTTCGGCCGCCGAGAAGTCGCGGCCATAGAGCACGTTCCAGCTGCGGCTGCGCAGATAGGCGTTGGTGGTGCCGTCGATCTGGGTCGAGTGGTTGTGGTTGCCGCTGACGGCGACGCCCTGGACGGCCAGCTCCGGCACGACTTCGGCGAGGCCCGGCACTTCGCGCTGGATCGCCTCGACCGTCGCCATGTCGAACGGCGTGGTCGCGGTGGGCGGACCGTTGCGCTGGCCCGGGATCAGGACCAGCAGGTTGTTGCCCATCGTCGCGATGTCGGAGGTCACGCGGCTGTTGGCGCCGGCGCCCAGCGTCACCATCAGGATCACCGCGCCGACGCCGATCACGATGCCCAGCGTGGTCAGGCCGGCGCGCAGCAGGTTGTTGCGGATCTCGCGCAGCGCCAGCAGGAAGGCATTGAGCATCATGGCGCGGACGCTCCGGTATCCGAGGCGATCAGCCCGTCATGGAAGCGCACCTGGCGGCTGGCATAGGCCGCGACGTCCTCCTCATGCGTCACCAGCACGATGGTGAGGCCCTGCTCGGCGTTGAGCGATTTGAGCAGCCGCATGATCTCGTGGCTCTTGGCGCTGTCGAGATTGCCGGTCGGCTCGTCGGCGAAGACGACGGAAGGGCTGGCCACCAGCGCGCGGGCGATGGCGACGCGCTGCTGCTGGCCGCCGGAGAGCTCGGCGGCGGTGTGATCCTCACGGCCCTTGAGGCCGACCTGTTCGAGGACCTGCAGGCTCTTGGCGCGGCGCTCGGACCGCGCCAGGCCGCGATAGATCAGCGGCAGCTCGACATTCTCCAGAGCCGTGGTGCGCTTGAGCAGGTTGAAGCCCTGGAACACGAAGCCCAGATAGTGCCGGCGCAGCAGGGCGCGCTGGTCGCGCGTCAGCCCGCTCACATCAGTGCCGCGGAACATGTAGTGCCCGGAGGTCGGCGCGTCGAGGCAGCCCAGGATGTTCATGCAGGTCGATTTGCCCGAGCCGGACGGGCCCATCACCGCGACGAACTCGCCGTCGCGCACGGTGAGGTCGATGCCGGCCAGCGCCGCGACCTGCGCCTCGCCGGTGCCGTAGAGCTTGGCGACGCGCCGAAGTTCGATCAGGGCCGCCATCGCTTATGGCGTCGTCTTCGGGACCGGTTTGGGCCCGGCGGTGTCGGTGACGACGAGGTCGCCGTCCTTCAGGTCGCCGGAGAGAACCGCGGTCATCCGTGCGTCGGTGGCGCCGAGCTTGACGTCGTGCGCCGTGAGCTTGCGCCCGTCCGGCACCCAGACGCGGCCCCAATTGATGCCGTTCTGCGGCACCGGCTGCGGCGGCGCCTTGGACTTGATGTCGTCGGCCGGCACGAAGCGCAGCGCCGCATTGGGCACCAGCAGCGCGTCATGCACATGCGCCGCATCGATCTGCGCCGTCGCTGTCATGCCGGGCTTGAGCAGCCCCTCATTGTTGCGGACCAGAAGCACGCCGCGATAGGTGACCACGCCTTGCACCGTCTGCGGTGCGTTGTGGATCGAGATCAGCCTGGCCTCGAAAGGATGCGCGGGATAGGCATCGACGGTGAAGATCGCCTTGGCGCCGTCGCGCAGCAGGCCGACATCGGCCTCGTCGATGTCGACGTCCAGCTCCATCTGCGACAGGTCGCTGGCGAGCGTGAACAGCACCGGCGTGGTCATCGCCGCCACCACCGTCTGCCCGGCGGAGACCTTGCGGTCCAGCACCACGCCGTCGATCGGCGAATAGATCGTCGCCTTGGCGAGGGTGGACTGGTTCGAGTTCACCGTGGCGCGCGCCAGCCCGACACCGGCGACGGCGCGCAGATAATCGGCATTGGCGGCATCGACTGCCTGGCGCGAGGCGGCGTTGCTCTTGGCCAGCGCCAGCGTGCGCGTGCGCGTCTGCTGCGCCTGGACCAGCGTGGCCTGCGCCTGGGCCAGATTGGCGCGCGACTGCTCCAGCGCCGCCACGAACAGCAGCGTGTTGATCAGCGCCAGCTTCTGGCCCTTGCGCACATGGTCGTTGAAATCGACATAGAGCGCGTCGATCTTGCCCGAGACCTCCGCGCCGACGTCCACCTGGTTGCGCGGCTGCAGCGTGCCGGTGGCGCTGACCGCGATGGAGAGGTCGCCGCGCGCGACGGGCTGCGTCACATAAGCCTGCACCGGCGCCCCGCCGACCGCCATCCAGAGGCCGATCAGCACGGCCACCACGCCGGCGCCGATCCAGGCCCAGTGCGCGCGCGTGAATTTCGTCGTCGCCGCCGCCCCAAGGCCCAGGCGGCCGGCAAGGCCGCCATCGGCCGGTGGCCGCTTGTCAGGAAAGCTGTCCGCCAACGGCGTTAACCCCAAATCCGGCAAGACAGGTAGTGATCCGTCCGCGCCGGCGCAATGTGCAAAACCGCGCGAATTCGCGTTTTCCAAGGGGAAACCCGAATTGTTCCAGCGGCCGCGGTGCGGGATGTTTAACGCGCGTTAACTCTCCGCGCCTAGAACGGCAGCCAATGGCTCGCAAACCGGACATGGACAAGCGCTCCCGCGACCGCATCGCCGGCGTCGGCGCGCGCGACACCGCACCCATGCCGCCGCCGCCAAAGCCCCGGCGCCGCCGCGCCTGGCCCTATGCCGTGCTGCTGCTGGCCGCCTGGGGCGCGATCTTCGGGGCGATCTTCTGGTCGCATTTCCTGTCCGACCTGCCCGACACCACCAAGCTGCTGGTCAAGGGCGTCAGCCACGACGTGACGGTGCTGGACGTGCAGGGCCGCCTCATCGCCCGGCGCGGTCTGACCCAGGGCGACCGCGTCGACGTCTCGCGCCTGCCGTCCTATGTGCCCAATGCCTTCATCGCGATCGAGGATCGCCGCTTCCGCTCGCATTTCGGGCTCGATCCGATCGGCCTGGTCCGCGCCGCGTTCGAGAACATGATGGCCGGACATGTCCGCCAAGGCGGCTCGACCCTGACGCAGCAACTCGCCAAGAACCTCTTCCTCGACCCCAGCCGCACCTTCGAGCGCAAGATGCAGGAGGCGATGCTCGCCCTCTATCTGGAGTCGCGCTATTCGAAGGACCAGATCCTCACGCTCTACATGAACCGCGTCTATTTCGGCGCCGGCGTCTACGGCATCGAGGCGGCGGCGCAGCGCTTCTTCGGCAAGCATGCCGAGCAGCTCACCCTGACCGAAGCGGCGATGCTGGCCGGCAGCGTGAAAGCGCCCGCCCGCTACAATCCGCTGGCCGATGTCGACGCCTCGATGACGCGCGCCGGCCTGGTGCTGCGCGCGATGGAGGATTGCAGCTTCATCGACGACAAGACGCGCGCCGACGCGCAAGCGACGCGGCCGCGCATCGTCCATGGCGCGGGCACGCCGGGCTCGGGCTATTTCGCCGATTGGGTGATCGGCCGGCTGTCGGGCTATGTCGGTGATTCCGGCGAGTCGCTGGTGGTCGAGACGACCTTCGATCTCGATGTGCAGGCGCAGGCCGAGCGCGCCGTGGCGCGGGGGCTTTCCGCCCAGGGCGAGCAGATGCATGCCGGCCAGGCCGTGCTGGTGGCGATGACGCCGGACGGCGCGGTGCGCGCCATGGTCGGCGGCCGCTCCTACGAGGAAAGTTCCTTCAACCGCGCCACCGACGCGGTGCGCCAGCCCGGTTCGGCGTTCAAGCCGTTCGTCTATCTCGCCGCCTTCGAGCACGGCCACACCCCCGACGACGTGATGACCGACGGGCCGGTCGACATCCATGGCTGGAAGCCCGACGACTATGAAGGCAAGTTCGAGGGCCCGATCTCGCTCACCCGCGCCTTTGCCAAATCCTCCAACGTGATCGCGGCGCAGCTCACCGCCGAAGTCGGCCCCGCCGTCGTGGCGCGCACCGCGCACCGCCTCGGCATCGCCTCGCCGCTTGAAGCGGTGTCGTCGCTGGCGCTCGGCACCTCCGGCGTGACGCCGCTGGAGCTGACCGCGGCCTATATCCCCTTCGCCAATGGCGGCCACGGCGTCAACGCCTTCGCCATCAGCCGCATCCGCACCAGAAGCGGCCGCGTGCTCTACCGGCGCTCCAGCTCCGGCCTCGGCGCGATCATCTCGCCGCTCAACGCCGCCCAGATGACGCGGCTGATGGTGGAGACCGTCACCACCGGCACCGGCAAGGCCGCCCGCCTCGACGGACGGCCGACCGCCGGCAAGACCGGCACGACGCAGGATTTCCACGACGCCTGGTTCGTCGGCTTCACCGCGGACCTGGTCTGCGGCGTGTGGATCGGCAATGACGACAACGCGCCGATGATCCACGCCACCGGCGGCACGCTGCCGGCGAAGATCTTCCACGCCTTCATGACGGCGGCCGAAGCCGGCCTGCCGGTCCGGCCGCTGGCGGGCAGCGTGGTCGTCGCCGCCAGCGAACCCGCCGCCGCGCCGCCGCCCGATGGCGTCGAGCCCAGCGACGCCAACGACCCTGCCCCGCCGCCGAAAAAGAAGCCGGACAGCATCGAAGACCTGATCAACGGCATCTTCGGCAGCGGGACGTAAAGTCTTCCCGGTTTCGGAAAATCAAACAGCAACTGTCATGGCCCGCGACTGCGGGCCATCCAGGTGATCGTGAAGAGCCGGTATCGCAAGTGACGCAGGGCTGTCGTGGACCTGCTTCACAGATGCAAAACCCAACTGGATGGCCCGCAGTCGCGGGCCATGACACCGGGGCTTGTGAATCCGTAAAAATCGTAACTGGACCGAACCGAGTTCAGACCGCCCCATACCGGTGCAGCGCGGTGCCGTTCTTGCGCAGCCAGGCTTGCGGCGCCTCGATGTCGGGCACCAGGCTGCGCACCAGCTTCCAGAAGCGCGGGCCGTGATTCATCTCGCGCAAATGCGCCACCTCATGCGCCACGACATAGTCCAGCACGAAGTCCGGCGCGAAGATCAGCCGCCACGAATAGGAGATCGCCTTGGCGGTCGAGCACGAGCCCCAGCGGCTGGCGGTGTCGCGCACGGCGACGCGGTGCACGCTGGCGTCGATGCGGGCGGCGAAGGCGCGGCTGCGTTCGTCCAGCACGCGGCGGGCTTCGCGCTTGAGATAGTCGAGCACGCGGCGCTGCACGTGTTCCGCACGGCCGCCGACCAGCAGCGTGCCGGCATCGGCATCGCGCGTCACCGCGCCGCGGCCGTCCGGCGACGTCACGATCGCGTGCTCGCGGCCCAGCAGCGGAATGCGCGCGCCGGCCACCAGCGCGACCGGCTTGGGCACGCGCGCAAGCTGGCGCGCGATCCACGGCGCCTCGCCCTGCGCGAAGTCCAGTGCGCGGTCGAGCGCCCGGCGCGACGGCGCCACCACCGTCACCTCGCCGGTCGACGGATGCACCTTGACGATCAGCCGCCGCGCGCGCGGATTGAGCCGCATCGTCACCTCGACGGCGCGGCCGTCGATCTTGAGCAATTCGCGGTGGGCGCGCCGGGTTGCCAGGGGCTTGCGCATGCGCTTCCCTATCGCTCCCTAATCCTTGCGGAATCGTTCATGACGACGCGTCCTCGTTTTCACCTTGCATTTCCCGTTCGCGATTTGCGCGAAGCGCGTGCCTTCTACGGCAATCTGCTCGGCTGTCCCGAAGGACGTTCGAGCGCGGCGTGGATCGACTTCGATTTCTTCGGCCACCAAATCGTCGCGCATTTAAGCGCGGATGCACCGCACGATAAAGCGCATAATGATGTCGACGGCGAACAGGTCCCGGTGCGTCACTTCGGCGTCATCCTTTCGATGCCGGAGTGGCGCAAACTTGCCGGTAAACTGACGCAGGCCGAAGTTCCGTTCGTGATCGCACCCGACATCCGCTTCGAAGGACTGCCCGGCGAGCAGGCGACGTTCTTCATCCGCGATCCCAGCGGCAATGCGCTCGAGTTCAAGGCGTTCGACGACGACAGCCGGATCTTCGCGCGGCAATGAGGCCTCGATGACCGCCCGCATCGCATGGTTCGAAGGCGCGGTGGCGCTGGCGCTGATCGCCGGCGCGCTGTTCTTCCAATACGCGCTCCACTATCCGCCCTGCGAGATGTGCCATTGGCAGCGCTGGCCTCATATCGCCGCGGCGGCGGTCGGTCTGGGCGGCGGCATCCTTCTGGCGCAGGGCATTTTGCCGGTGCGCATCGCGCCTTTCGTCGCAGCGCTGGCGATCCTGGGCGTCGCGGTGTCCGGCGGGCTCGGCGTATTCCATGCCGGTGTCGAATATCATTGGTGGTCCGGGCCGACCGCGTGCACGACGGGCTTTCAGTATAGCGGCGGACCGATCGACCTGAACGCGCCGGTGCCGTATTGCGATCGTCCGGCCTGGACGCTGCTCGGGCTATCGCTGGCGGGCTTCAACGCCATCATCTCGCTTGGCGCCGCCGCGCTCGGCGCCGTGCTGTGGGCGCGCGCGAAATGAGCCGCAAAGCCCGCCCCGCTGCGCCCGGCACGTCGCCGCAGATCGAAGCGATGATCCGCGTCGACCATGCCGGCGAATATGGTGCGGTGCGCATCTATGAAGGCCAGCTTGCGGTGCTCGGCGCCCGCAACTCGCCCGCCGCCGACGCCATCCGCCACATGGCCGGGCAGGAGCAGCGGCACCTGAAGGCTTTCGACACGCTGGTGAACGCGCGCCGGGTGCGCCCGACGGCGCTGGAGCCGGTGTGGCGTATCGCCGGCTTCGCGCTCGGCGCCGGCACCGCGCTCCTGGGCGAGAAGGCGGCGATGGCCTGCACCGCCGCGGTGGAAGAGGTGATCGACGCGCATTACGCGCAGCAGGTCGCCAGCCTCGGCAAGCGCGATCCCGAATTGAAGGCGACGGTGGAGGATTTCCGCGCCGAGGAGATCGCCCACCGCGACGCCGCGCTGGCGCATGGCGCGGAGGATGCGCCGGGCTACCGCGTGCTCAGCGCGGCGATCAAGGCCGGCTGCCGGCTGGCGATCCGTCTGTCCGAGAAGGTATGAGCGAAGACCGTCACGCGCTGCTCGCGGCGGCGCGAACGCCGCGTCGCGCCACGATCGACGATGCGCGCGCTCTGGCGCGCCTGTTCGGCGCCGCCTTCACCACCGATCCGGTGATGGATTGGATCGCGCGTCCCGGGCCGAAGCGGGCGCTGGCGCTGGAGCGGTTCTTCTTCTGGCTGCTGCGGGTGCGCGCCATCCCGTTCGGCGAGGTGTGGATGAGCGCCGATGCCGGCGTCTGCGCCGCCTGGCTGCCGCCCGGCACCGATGCCGGTCCCGGCGGTTTCGCCCAGCAGATGCGCCTGCTGCCGATGTTCGTGCGGCTGTGCGGCCTGCCGCGCCTCTCCCGCGGCTCGAGGATAGGCGCGGCGATGGAGAAGAACCATCCCCATGAGGCGCATTTCTATCTTGCCTTCATCGCGGTGGCGCCGCGCCTGCAGGGCCTGGGCCTCGGCGGCGCGCTGCTGGAGACGACAGCGGCGCGCGCCGACGCGCAGCACCGGCCCGCCTATCTGGAGAATTCCAATCCGAAGAATACAAGGCTGTACGAACGCGCCGGCTTTATCGCGAAGAGGAACATCGCCCCGCCGGGGGCGCCGCCCCTGCTCGGCATGTGGCGCCCGGCACGGCTGGATTGAATCCTGGAAATTTTTTCTTTGTAACAATCCATATTGCCGGACGGGCGGCGGCTTGCATCTGGCGGGCCGGCCGTCACGCTGTACCGGCCTCTTGAGGAGTTTCGACATGCAGGAAGTCATCATGCCTGGCGGGATGACGCTGAAGACGTTGAACCTGTTGGTAGCGCAACTGGAAAACGCCGATGGACCGCTGACGGGCATGCGCATCGAAGGCCGGAGCACCATATTGCAGTTCGACGAAACCGCGCCCAAGCCATCGGTCTTCGCCGCGATCCAGCTTGAAAGCGAAGTCGCACCACCGAGTGCCGCCGGCGTCTGTGCGGGCAGAATCTTCGTTGAAGGCGAGGAAACGGCGTGCGCAGCCTATCGCGCCGGGCGCTAGGCGTGCGCCCCACCCGAACGGCCTACGGCTCCAGCTCGCTGTCCCAGTAAAGATAGTCGGCCCAGCTGTCGTGCAGGTAGTTGGGCGGGAATTTGCGGCCATTGGCGCGCAACTCGTTGATCGTCGGCCGGTGCGGCCGGTGCTTGGGATGCATGCCGATATGCTGCGGCAGGCGTCCGCCCTTCAAGAGATTGCATGGGGCGCACGCCGTCACGACATTCTCCCAGGTCGTGCGGCCGCCGCGGCTGCGCGGGATGACGTGATCGAAGGTTAGGTCTTCTTCATCGCCGCAATATTGGCACTCGAAGCGGTCGCGCAGGAACAGGTTGAACCGCGTGAAGGCGGGATTGCGCGCCGGCTTGATGTAGGTCTTGAGCGAAACCACCGAAGGCAGCTTCATCTCGAAACTGGGGGAGCGCACGACGCGGTCGTACTGCTCCAGGATGTTCACGCGTTCGAGGAAGACGGCCTTGATGGCATCCTGCCACGACCACAGCGAAAGCGGAAAGTAGCTGAGCGGCCGATGATCGGCGTTCAGCACCAAGGCCGGGCAATTGTCCGGAAGCCGCGCGGCTAACACAGGAACGTCCCTTTGGCAGTCACTCCTCATTCGGCGGGCGAACCATAGGGGCAAAAACGCGCCCTGCAAAGTTCGGGAGAAGTTTAAGCGATTCGGCGTGACAGAAAGGTGACTCCGGCCGTCAAATCGCGCAGCAGATCTCCGCCTCGCGCCGCCGTAGCAGGCCGCGAAACGCGGCGGCGAGGAACGCGCCGCCCATGTCCAGGCCGACCGGATCGATGCCGTGGCCGACGCCGGGCGACAGGTGCCATTGCACCGCCGCGCCGGCACGGCCCAGCGCCATTGCCGCGGACAGCATGGCGTCGGGCGGGATCATCTGGTCCGCATCGCCATGCACCAGAAGGACCGGCGGCGCGTCCGGCGCCAGGGTCTCCATCTCCGCACCGCGCGCCAGCAGGCCGGAATAACCGACGACGGCGGCGGGTTTTGCCGTGCGGCGCAGGCCGACCTCGAGCGACATCATCGTGCCTTGGCTGAAGCCGACCAGAGCAAGCCGTTCGGGCGGAAGTTCCAGCCGCGCCAGTTCGGCATCGAGGAATGCATTGAGCAGACCCGATGCCGCTTCGACGCCGCGCTGCATCTCGGCCGGATCGAGCCGCGAAATGGCGAACCACTGATAGCCGCTCGGCGCACCGGCGCAGCGTTCCGGGGCGTTGGGCGCGACGAAGGCGGCGGTCGGCAGCAGGCGCTGCCAGTGCGGCGCCAGGCCGATCAGGTCGTTGCCGTCGGCGCCGTAACCGTGACAGAGCACGACCAGATGCGTCGCCGCGCCGCGCGCGGGCGGCAGGCGCGGGCCGGACAGGGGGCGGGAGCCGAGGGCCATGACCGGTTCTAGCGCGGCACGTCCGGATCGGGAAGCGGGCGCAGGCTGTAGGCAATCTCGCCGATCGTCGCGCCGTCGATCTCGAAAGTCTGCCGGGAGTCCGCCAGCAGCGTCATGTGCAGGACGGTTTCGTAGAAATTGCGGCCGCGCGCATTGGCCTCCATCACCCAGACGATCATGTCGTCATGGCCGAGCCGCCGCAGCCCGCGAACGACCTCGTGCAGCATGGCGCTGCCATGGCCTTTGCCCATGGCCTGCGGCAGGTAGTAGATCGCATGCAGTTCGCCCTCATGGCCGTGGCTCGGCGGCCGCGCCGCGCCATAGACGGCAAAGCCGACGACGGCCCCATCGATGTCGCTGACCAGCAGTTCGGTGCCGGGGCTTTCGCCGGCGGCGATGGCGCGCCAATGCGCTTCGCTCTTGTCCGGCCTCATGGCCTCGAGATAGGAGTCCGGCACGGCGCCGCGATAGGTCGCGCGCCAGGACGCGACGCGGACCTCGGCGATGGCGCGCGCATCGTGCGGCGTGGCGGGACGAATGATCATGGCGTCGGCGTCGTGTAGGCTCGGCGCATGATCGTAACCCGCTTCGCGCCCAGCCCAACGGGATATCTGCATCTCGGCCATGCGTTCGCGGCCTTTACCGCACGCGCCGCGGGCGAGCGTTTCCATCTGCGGATCGAGGACATCGACCGGCTGCGCTGCCGCCCCGAATACGAGCTGGCGGTCTTCGAGGACCTCGCCTGGCTCGGCATCGCCTGGGACGGCGCGGCGACGCGCCAGTCGGAGCGGTTCGCGACTTACGCCGCGGCGCTGGAGCGCCTGGCAGCGGACGGGCTGACCTATCCCTGCTTCTGCACGCGGCGGGAGATCGCCGGGGAGATCGCCCGCTCGGTCGACGCGCCCAGCGGCCCCGAAGGCCATCTCTACCCGGGCACCTGCCGCGCCCTGCCGGCGCAGGAACGGCAGGCGCGCATCGCGGGCGGCGAGGCTTATGCCGTACGCCTCGATGTTCACGAAGCCGCGCGCCGCATCGGGCCGCTGTTCTTCGACGAGCGCGGAGCCGGTCCGAACGGCGAGCACGGCGCCATCGCGGTCGAGCCGTTCCTGTTCGGCGACGTCGTGCTGTCGCGCAAGGACACGCCGGTGTCCTATCAGCTTGCGGCGGTGGTCGACGATGCCTTTCAGGGTGTGACCCTGGTGACGCGGGGAAATGATCTCTTCCATGCCGCGCATATCCAGCGCCTGTTGCAGGCGCTGCTCCGCCTGTCGGCGCCGGACTACGCGCATCACCGGCTGATCCTGGACGACCGCGGCCGCAAATTCGCCAAGCGCGACCGCGCCGTGACGCTGCGCAGCCTGCGCGATGCCGGCGTCACGCCGGCGGAGATTCGCGCGCGCCTTCAAGTCTGAGCCGGCCTACCAGTCGTTCAGGCCGACGAAATGCGCAAAGCCGGCCGCGGCGGCCCAGCGGGTCCATTCGCCGCGCAGGCGGGTGGTGACGACCGGGCTGTGCGTGCCCTGGCCGATCCCGAGGATCTGCATCTCGGCGCAGTCGCGGAACGGCCGTCCCTCCGGCGCGGGCAGATGCGCGTCCGGCCGCTGCAGGCGGACATATTCGGAATCCTCGATGCCGTCCGACGCCAGCACGACGGTGGTCGGCATCCCGGCGCAGCCGATGCTCTGGCCGACATTGTCGAGGAAGGCGAGGATGTTGGTGGTCTGCTGCGACGTCCAGGTGCCGCGCCGGACCAGCAGCGGCGTGCCCGCCACCAGCTTGTGGATCTCCGCCGCCACCGTCTCCGGCCGGTTCCGCGCCGAGATCATCGCGTCATAGGTGAAATTGTTCGACGCGGCGTCGTAGCTGCCGAAGGTGCGCACATGCACTTCGCTCGCCATGCCCAGCCCGCGCACGATCCCGGCGATGCGCGTGGCCACCTTGTCGGCGAAGGCCGCATTGTCGACCAGCGGATTGGACTTGGAGATGTCGAGGCCGATGACGAGGCGCCGCGGCGCGATCGCCGCCTCGTCGGTCAACGAGGCTTCCAGGCGCGCGCCCTGCCGCGCCTCGTGCCAGGCGATCGCGCCGCCGCCCAGCAGGCCGCTCGCCGTGACGATGGCAAGCAGGAGCTTCACGGCCGCTTGTCGGCGAGCTGGAGCAGGTGAAGCTGCGCGAGCTGGCGTTCGCGATGGCGATGGTCGCGCGCGATATGCAGGTTGCGCACGTTCTGCTCGACGGTGAGCATGTAGAGCGCCGCGACGGTGGTCACGATGAAGAAGATCACCGAGGCGAAGGCCAGCCAGAACCACGAATCGGCATTGGCGAGCGATGTATTGGACAGCTTGGGCAGGCCCAGCGACACGCCGTCATTCGCGGGCGCCGCGGCCGGCTTCGAGGTCGTGAACAGCGCATCGATGGCGCTGTTGGGACTGGCTGCCGCCTGCGCCGGCTGATCCAGCGTCGCCGAGGTCGCGCCCGCCATGTTGTTGTAGGCGACGAGATAGCCGAGCCCGCCGATCATCACCAGCGCGAAGACGAAGGCGACCGCGATCATCGCGTTGCGGCCCGCCCTGCCGCTGATCTTGAGGAAGACATGCACGATCAGGACGGCGAAGATGACCTGCAGGCTCTTGAACACGACCGAGCTCTGCAGCGACGCCGGCACCACCATGAACTCGTTCGACAGCGCGCGCGTCCACACATCGCCGCGGATGATCTGGTAGTCCACGAACATCGCCAGCAGCGCGACGGCGAGGCCGATGATGACCGCGAGCAGATAGAGCGGGCGGTAATGCGCGACCTGGCGGCTCTTCTCCAGATTGCCCATGATGGCGGCGGCATCGTCGCGTTCGGCGAAGCCCAGCGGATCGGGCGTGGCGTCCTCTTCCTCGGCGCCGCGGCCGAACCATCCTGCCCCGCGCCGCGGTGCGGCGGCGCGCTCGCCACGGCGAACCCAGTCCGGTCCCCAGCTTGGCGCATCGACCGGGGTTCGGAGACGCTGCAGCAGTTGCGCCTCCAGCCGGCCGCGGACCCGCGGCGTCATCGCCTGCGCATCGGCCAGCGAGCGGGCTTCGCGGTCGAATTCCTCCGGCGAAAGGCCGTGGAACAATTCGTGGCTGAGCGCCGTCCGCCGGACCGGACTGCGATGGGAATAGGACGCATTGGAGGACTGATCGGCCATGGCAAAGCTCCCCGAGGGCGCAGGACGCGCCGGGCATTTCCCGGTAAAGAAATAGTTAAGCCATATCGGGGCCGGATTGCGGCGGGCTCCGTCACAATTCACAGGGGAATTGCGGGATGAGCGTCGTTCGCACGGCAACGCCGGCCGATCTGGACGCCGCCGCGGCCATGGCCGAGGCCCGGCGGGTCCGCTACGAGGCGTTCGAGCCGGTGTTCTGGAAGCGCCAGCCCGGGTCGGAGGCGCTGAGCCGGGCATGGTTCGCCCATCTGCTGGCACGGCCGGAGACGGTGTTCCTGGTCGCAGAATGGGGCGGATCGCCGACCGGGTTCCTGATCGCTGTGCCGACGCCGGCACCGCCGGTCTACGAGGCGGGACCGACGGCCATGATCGACGATTTCTGCGTCGAGGATCCAGCCCTGTGGGCCTCGGTTGGTCCGCCCCTGCTGCGCGAGGCGCGGGCGCGGCTGAAAGAACGTGGCTTCAGGCAGATCGTGGTGATCAGCGGTGCGAAGGATACCGAGAAAAAGACGTTCCTCGCGGCAGAGAAGCTGTCGCCGGCCTCGACGTGGTGGACGGCGCCGGCTTAGCGCACCGCCAGCGCGACCAGGTCGTGCATGATCTGGTTGAGGTCGTAGTCCTTGGGGCTGAACACCGCGTCGATGCCGGCCGCCTTGAGCGCGGCCTCGTCCTCGGGCGGGATGATGCCGCCGGCGATGACCTTGGTGTCGCCCAGGCCCGCGGCGCGCAGCTTGGCCATCACGTCGCGCGCCAGGCTGACATGGCTGCCGGACAGGATCGACAGGCCGATCAGGTGCGGCTTCTTCGCCAGCGCCTCGGCGACGATGTCGTCGGGCGAATAGCGGATGCCGTTGTAGATCACGGCCATGCCGGCGTCGCGGGCGCGGATGGCGATCTGCTCGGCGCCGTTGGAATGGCCGTCGAGGCCGGGCTTGGCGACCAGGAAGGTGAGCTGGCGGCCGAGTTTCTTCGATGCAGCCTCAACCTCCTCCCGCAGCGCGCCGATGCGCTCGTCATTGCGCGACGGCGCGGTGGCCGCGACGCCGGTGGGGGCGCGGTATTCGCCGAACACCTTGCGCAAGGCCCGCGCCCATTCGCCGGTCGTCACGCCGGCCTTGGCGCAGTCGATCGACACCGGCATCAGGTTGGTGTCCTCGCGCGCGGCACGTTCCAGCGCGGCGAGAGCGGCGTGCGCCCCGGCTTCGTCGCGCTCGGCGCGCCAGGCCTTGAGCCGGCCGATCTGTTCGGCTTCCGCGGTCGCGTCGACGGTCATGAACGAGCCGTTGCCCGAGGTCAGCGGCGAGACTTCGGTCTCGCGGTAGGCGTTGACGCCGACGCGGATTTCGTCGCCGCGCTCGATCGCCTCGACCCGCGCGGCGTTGGAGGCGACCAGGCGCTCTTTCATGTATTCCAGCGCCGCCTGGGTGCCGGTGCCGCCGAGCTTTTCGATCCGCGCCATCTCTTCGAGGATCTGCACCTTGAGCTGCGCCACCTTCTCGCCGATCACCGTCGAGCCGTCGAAGATGTCGCCATATTCCAGCATGTCGGTCTCGAAGGCGCCGATCTGCTGCAGGCGCAGCGACCATTGCTGGTCCCACGGGCGCGGCAGGCCGAGCGCCTCGTTCCACGCGGGCAGCTGCACCGCGCGGGCGCGGGCGTTCTTCGACAGCGTCACGCCCAGCATGCCGAACAGCACGCGGTAGACGTTGTTCTCCGGCTGCTGTTCGGTCAGTCCCAGCGAATTGACCTGCACGCCATAGCGGAACAGGCGCAGCTTGGGATCGGTGACGCCGTAGCGGCGCAGGGTGATCTCGTCCCACAGCGCGCCCATGGCGCGCAGCTTGCAGATCTCGGTGATGAACTTGACGCCGGAATTGACGAAGAAGCTCATGCGCCCGACGGCGCTGGGAAACTGCTCCGGCGGAATCGCGCCGCGCGCCTTCGCCGCGTCGAGCACGGACACGGCGGTGGCGAGCGCGAAGGCCGCTTCCTCCACCGCGTCGGCGCCGGCTTCCTGCAAGTGGTAGGAGCAGAAATTGATCGGATTCCACTTGGGCAGCTCCGCCGTCGTGAACGCGATCGTGTCGGTGGTGAGCCGCAGCGCCGGCGTCGGCGGAAAGATGTAGGTGCCGCGCGCGAGGTATTCCTTGACGATGTCGTTCTGCGTCGTGCCGGTGAGCGAGGACCGCGGCGCGCCCTGCTCGTCCGCCACCGCGACATACAGCGCCAGCAGCCAGGCGGCCGGGGCGTTGATCGTCATCGAGGTGTTCATCTTGTCGAGCGGGATGGCCTCGAACAGCGCCCGCATGTCGCCGATATGGCTGACCGGCACACCGACCTTGCCGACCTCGCCCTTGGCCAGCGGGTCGTCGCTGTCGTAACCGGTCTGGGTCGGCAGGTCGAACGCCACCGACAGGCCCGTCTGGCCCTTGGCCAGGTTGGTGCGATAAAGCGCATTGGACGCCGCGGCGCTTGAATGGCCGGCATAGGTGCGGAAAATCCAGGGCTTGTCGCGTGACATGGGTTCGGACATTCGGGAAATTGCGTGGCGCGCAGCCTATAAGAAACTTTGCTGCACTGCAAAACAGGAGATGACATGCGGCTGCTCAACCTCGCGGCGATCCTCGGTGCCGGCCTGATGCTGGCCGCCATGGCGACGCCGCCGCAGACGCCGGCGGCCATTGCGGCCAAATGGCGCGCGGACATCGCGGACGCCAACAAGGCCTGGGCCGAGGTCCCGCATGCGATCCTCAAAATCCAGGACGCGGCCTATTTGGGCGAAGGCCAGAGCGCGACGCTGATCGGCACCAAGGGCAAGCCGGCCAGCTACAAATGGACTCCCGGCAAGCAGCAGGACGGCATCCTGTGGGTGACCTATCGCGCCGGGCATATGAGCGGTGCGATGGGCGGCAAGACGCTGGACGATGCCGGATTCCGCAAAGGCATCGCGATCGACACCGCTATCGACATCCAGGGCTTTGCGACCCAGGTCGGCGCGGGCGTGCTCGGCGTGCGGGTCATGCTCTTCAACCAGCGTCGCGCCGACGCGCTGAACTTCAAGGGCGTGGACTATTTCCCCTACGATCCCAGCTACCGCGTCACCGCCACGTTCAAGCCCGATCCGAAGCTGCCGCCGCGCGTCTTCCGCACCTCGCGCGGCACCGACAAGCAGTTCTTCCATGCCGGCGACGCGACCTTCGCGCTGCACGGCAAGACCTTCACCCTGCCCTTCTATGCCGGCGACAGCGATCCGAAAAAGATCGCCGACCTGAGCGCGTTCTTCATGGACGACCTGACCGGCAAGGTGACCTATGGCGCCGGCCGCTATGTCGACGTCGACGGCTTCGGGCCGTTTCCGCCCAGGACCGTGACCATCGATTTCAACGACGCCTACAACCCCAATTGCGCGCGCTCGGCCTATTTCACCTGTCCGGTCTCGATCGATTCGATCGCGATGGAAGTGCGCGCGGGCGAGAAAGACCCGCACCACGCGCATTGATCGGGCAAAGCGCCGCCGCCGGTCTACGTGCCGGGCTCCAGCAAGCCGCGGCCGGGCACGTGGTTGATCTCCAGCCGCGTGCCGTCCGGGTCCTCGAACAGCACCGAATAGTAGCCGGGCACGAAATCGTCCGGCTGCGGCGGATGCACGATCCTGGCGCCGACCTCGACCAGGAAGACATGCGCCGCATCGATGTCGGCGCGGTCGCGGGCGCGCCAGCAATGGTGGTGCAGGCCGACCGAGCCCTGGACGAAGCGCTGTCCGGCATGTTCGGGCGCCGGTGCATGGATGCCGAAGCCGGTGCGGCCGCCGACGCAGTAGAACGTATCGGCCGTATCGATCATCACCGCCAGGCCGAGGAAGGGCAGGAGTCGGCCGTAGAAAGCGCGCGCCCCGGCGAAATCGCCCGCGGTGATGAAGGTGTGGGCGACGCCGTTGATCTCCATGGTTGCTTCCCCCGATGTCTCCTGCCAGTCCAGACTGCCCGGCGCATCGGAACAAGCCATGAAATCGGCAAGGCCCACCCGCGAAAACCGCCAGAAGGCTGCCAGGCGCGCCGCCCTGCGCGCGCTCAGGAAGGCACGCAAGGCGGTCGAGGCGGCGGGCGTCAAGCTTTCCGACTGGGAGGGCGAATTCCTGGGCTCGGTCGAGGGGCGCGTCGAGAAGTACGGACGGGCGTTTCGCGACTTCGAAAAGGGCGGGCCGGACGCCTCGCTTTCGGTCCTCCAGGCTGTGAAGCTCAAGGAAATCGCGGCCAAGGGGCGGTCCGGCAAGCCTGGCAAGGGCGGCTTCGGGCGCGGATTTCGCAGCCGCGACGCAACTTAATTGCGCCCATCGTCGTTCCATTGTTAGTAATCATCCGGATTTCTGTTGCAATGCAGCAGAGTTCCGGGCCTACTTACGGCCGTTTGAGCAGGCGCAATAAGTCTGCCGCAGGGGAAAAAGGATCGAGTTATGGCGCAGCAAACCGCCGAGACGAAACCGCATCTGGAAGTTTACAAGGATATCTACGAGATCGGCGAAATTCCGCCGCTCGGCCACGTGCCGGCCAAGATGTACGCCTGGACCATCCGCAAGGAGCGTCATGGCGAACCGGAGAAATCGTTCCAGATCGAGGTCGTGCCCACCTGGGAGCTCGATTCCCACGACGTGCTGATCCTCGTGATGGCGGCGGGCGTGAACTACAACGGCGTCTGGGCGGGCCTGGGCACGCCGATCTCGCCGATCGACGGCCACAAGAATCCCTACCACATTGCCGGCAGCGATGCGTCCGGCATCGTCTGGGCGGTCGGCTCCAAGGTGAAGCGCTGGAAAGTCGGCGACGAGATCGTCGTCCACTGCAACCAGGACGACGGTGACGACGAGGAGTGCAATGGCGGCGATCCGATGTTCTCGCCCAGCCAGCGCATCTGGGGCTATGAGACGCCGGACGGCTCCTTCGCGCAATTCGCCCGCGTGCAGGACCGTCAGTTGATGGAGCGGCCGCGCCACCTGACCTGGGAAGAAAGCGCCTGCTATACGCTGACGCTGGCGACCACCTATCGGATGTTCTTCGGCCACCGTCCGCACATCCTGCGCCCCGGCCACAACGTGCTGGTGTGGGGCGCGAGCGGCGGGCTGGGCTCGTTCGCGATCCAGCTCTGCGCCGTCTCCGGCGCCAACGCGATCGGCGTCATCTCGGACGAGACCAAACGCGAATTCGTCCTCTCGCTCGGCGCCAAGGGCGTCATCAACCGCAAGGACTTCAATTGCTGGGGCGCGATGCCCAAGGTGAACACGCCCGAATACGACGCCTGGACCAAGGAAGCGCGCAAGTTCGGCAAGGCGATCTGGGACATCACCGGCAAGGGCAACGACGTCGACATGGTGTTCGAACACCCGGGCGAGTCGACCTTTCCGGTCTCCTGCCTGGTGGTAAAGCGCGGCGGCATGGTCGTGTTCTGCGCCGGCACCACCGGCTACAACATCACCTTCGACGCGCGCTATGTCTGGATGCGGCAGAAGCGCATCCAGGGCAGCCATTTCGCCAACCTGATGCAGGCCAGTCAGGCGAACCGGCTGGTGGTCGAGCGCCGCATCGATCCGTGCATGTCGGAAGTGTTCTCCTGGGCCGATATCCCGCGCGCCCACACCAAGATGTGGAAGAACGAGCACCTGCCCGGCAACATGGCGGTGCTGGTGAATGCCCAGCACACCGGCCTGCGCACCTTCGAGGACGTGCTGGACGCGCAGAAGGCTTAAGGCGCATGTTCCGCCGATGATTTCCGGCCGCTTGCGGGCCTGCGCTTCCATTCTGAGTGTCGAACATGCTTTCCATCGCCGTTCCCCATCTCCTGGCCAAATGCGAAGAGGCCGTGTTGTCGGCCGAGGGCTTCCTGATCGCGGCGAAGGATTCGGTCGCACGGCTGGTGGCGGTGGACGGCAAGATCTCGGCCGCCGCGCTGGACCGCGAGCAGCGCGCCACGCACGGCCTGGCCTGGCTGGCGACCTATGTGGAAGCGCTGCGCCAGATGGCGCGCTGGGGCCGGCACCTGGAGCACGACAAGAAATTCGGCGAGATCGAGCAGCGCCTGCTGCTCGCGGGCTTCGCCGAATACCTGGCCCAGATCGCCGGCGGCATTCCGATGAGCCAGAACGAGATCGCGCGGCCCTACGATCTGGGCCTCGACGATGCCGATACCGCCGGTTTCTGGACGGAGACGGTGCGCGAGCTGACGCGGCTGGGCCAACGGCCCGAAGTGCGCGCGGCGATCGCGGGCTATATGGCCAAGCACCAGGGCGCGATGTTCGTCGGCGAGCCTGGCCTCGACGACACGATGGGCCTGATCCGCGAGCAGTTCTTCCGCTTCGCGCAGGAGAAGGTCGCGCCCTTCGCGCATCAATGGCACCTGAAGGACGAGCTGATCCCGATGGCGGTCGTGCAGGAGCTGAGCGATCTGGGCGTGTTCGGCCTGACGATCCCTGAGGAATTCGGCGGTGCGGGGCTCTCGAAGACCGCGATGTGCGTGGTGTCGGAGGAGCTGTCCCGCGGCTATATCGGCGTCGGCTCGCTGGCGACGCGCTCGGAGATCGCGGCCGAGCTGATCCTGACCGGCGGCACCGGGGACCAGCGCGCGCACTGGCTGCCGCTGATCGCGTCCGGCGCGAAATTGCCGACCGCCGTGTTCACCGAGCCGTCGGGCGGATCGGACGTCGCGGCGCTGAAGACGCGGGCGGTGAAGGACGGCGACGTCTACAAGATCTACGGCAACAAGACCTGGATCACCCACGCGGCGCGCGCCGATGTGATGACGCTGCTGGTGCGGACCAATCCCGAGCGGCCCGGCTATCGCGGCCTGTCCATGTTCCTGGCGGAAAAACCCCGCGGCACGGCGACGGAGATCTTCCCGGCCAAGGGGATGAGCGGTGGCGAGATCGGCGTGCTCGGCTATCGCGGCATGAAGGAATACGAGATCGGCTTCGACGGCTTCGAAGTGCCCGCGGCGAACCTGCTGGGCCGCGAGGAGGGCCAGGGCTTCAAGCAGCTCATGCAGACCTTCGAATCGGCGCGCATCCAGACCGCGGCGCGCGCCGTCGGCGTGGCGCTGTGCGCGATGGATCTGGGCGTGCGCTACGCCATCGAGCGCACGCAGTTCGGCCAGCCTCTGGTCGAATTCCCGCGCGTGCGCGACAAGCTGGCGATGATGGCGGTGGAGATCACGATCACGCGGCAGCTCTCCTACTATGCCGCGCGCGAGAAGGACGAAGGCCGCCGCTGCGATCTGGAAGCCGGCATGGCAAAGCTGCTGGGCGCCCGCGTCGCCTGGACCTGCGCCGACAATGCGCTGCAGATCCATGGCGGCAACGGCTTCGCGCTCGAATACCCGATCAGCCGGGTGCTGTGCGACGCGCGCATCCTGAACATCTTCGAAGGCGCCGCCGAGATCCAGGCCAATGTGATCGCGCGCCGCCTGCTGGAAGATCGTGCCAACTGAGCCGCGCGAGCCGAAGCCGGACTGGCGCGACGTGCCGCCGGCCCTGCGCGAGAAGATCGCGGCGATCGCCGGCGAGCCGATCGTCGAAGCTGCGACGGTGTGGGGCGGCTTCGGCCCGGCCGCGACCTTCGCGCTGACGACGACTTCCGGCGCGCGGCATTTCTGCAAGGGCACGCACCCGGGAAACACGCCGGCGGGCCACGCGGCGATGCTGCGCGAGTGCCGCAACCTCGCAAGCTTTCCCGAACTCGCACGCTTCGGACCCGCTTGGCGCGGCATGGCGCAGGAGGGCGACTGGCATCTGGCGGTGCTGGAATTCGTGGACCGTGTCGAAGAGATACCGCCCTGGACGTCGCAAGCGGTGCGACGGGCGATCGACCTCATTGCCGCCTTCCATGCCGCGACGCCGGACCGCGCGGCGCAAGCCTTGGCCGAGGGAACGGCGTCCGATCTCATCGCGCAAACGCAGAATTGGCATTCGCTGCGCGATGCCGCGGTGCGGCAGGGATTTCTCGCCCTGTTCGGCGATCCACAGGCGGCCGCGCTCTGGCTGGAGCCGCAGCTCGACCGTCTCATCGCTCTCAAGGATCGTGCCGCGGCGCTGGGCGGTCCGCGCGGCTGGATGCATATGGATATCCGCTCCGACAATCTGGTCTTCGCCGGGGACGGGCTTCTGCTGGTCGACTGGCCGGTGTTGTCCTACGGGCCGCAGCTTCTCGACATCGCGTTCTTCCTGCCGAGCCTGGCCGGCGAGAGCGGACCGTCTTGCGCCGAAGGGCTCAAGCTTTACGAGCGAGCGACTGGCTTCCGCTTCGCGGATGAGGATATCGCGGTCGCGGCGGCGGCCGTGGCAGGCTTCTTCGCGGCGCGCGCCGGCACGGCGGAAATACCGGCGCTGCCGCGGCTCAGATGGATTCAGAAGCTGCAGCTCTTTCCCGCGCTGGACTGGCTCAGCGCGTGTCTCGGAATTGAATTTCCGCCGCTGCCGCGGCCGTTCCGGGCGTGATAGACAGCGCGGAGCAAAGGAGCCGGCGATGGCGGAAAAGAAAGAAGCGCATGCGGTCGACAGGCTGTTCGCCACGATTGCGGCGCGCAAGGGCGGCGATCCGTCGAACTCCTATACCGCGCTTCTCCTGAAAGAAGGCCCCGCCAAATGCGCCAAGAAATTCGGCGAGGAAGCGGTCGAGGTCGTGCTGGCGGCGGTATCGGAGGACAAGCACGCGCTGGCCGCGGAATCGGCGGACGTGCTTTATCACCTTCTGGTCGTATGGGCGGCGTGCGGCGTGACGCCGGAGGACGTCTACGCCGCGCTCAAGGCACGCGAAAGCCGCTCGGGACTGGCCGAAAAAGCCGCACGCAAAACGAAGGCGTGACGCGTCAGTCCTGCCCATCCTCGGCCATCTGCTTGACCAGGTCGAGCACGCGCTTGCGCAGTTTCGGGTCCTTGATCTTCATGAAGGCAAGGCTGAGCTGCAGGCCCTCGCCGCTGGAGACGAATTCCATCACCGGCGGTGACGCGTCGTTCTCGGAAAATCCCCCGGCGAGCTGGTTGGTCACGCCTTCGTAGAAATAATCGATCGGCACGCCGAGAATGCGCGCGACCTCGAACAGACGGCCGGCGCCGATGCGGTTGACGCCCTTTTCGTATTTCTGCACCTGTTGAAAAGTGAGGCCGAGCAATTCGCCCAGCCGCTCCTGACTCATGCCGATCAGCATGCGGCGAAGTCGGACGCGATTGCCGACCTGGCCGTCGATCGGATTGGCTTGTTTCTTGGGCACGGTGATTACACAACGCTCCGTAAAGCGCGGACCTTGAACGCCGGTCCGCCGGTGGATGGGAAAGAATTAATTCACATGCGACAGGCACACAGGACGCTGGCGACGCATCCCGGTCCAGGAGAATGCCGTACACAGCAGCAAAAGCAACGCAAAGCCTGAATCGCCGAGACGGGCATAGGGCGTGGGAGCCAGTGATTCGGGCAATGGGGAATCCACAACGCCGGCTTGACCGAGATCAAGTTCGGCGAGGATGCGTCCGAAGGGGTCGACAACCGCCGATATTCCGGTGTTCGCGGCACGCGCGATGGGAAGCCCCTCCTCAACCGCACGTACCCGGGCGGCGAGCAGATGTTGGCGGGGCCCGGCCCAGGGACCGAACCACGAATCGTCCGTAACATTGACCAGCCAGCCCGGACGGGGCTGTCCGACAACCGCTGCGGGAAACAGGATCTCATAGCAGATCAGCGGACCCGCACGCGGCGCGCCGGGGACTTCGACCGTATGCGGACCATCGCCGGCCGTGAAGCTGCCGGGAAAGCCCACCAGCTTGGTGATGCCCAGCGCCTTCAAAAGCGGCTCCAGCGGCAAATACTCGCCGAACGGGACCAGGTGGAATTTGTCGTAGGTCGCCCGCAGCTCGCCGCCATGGCCGAACACGTACAGGCTGTTGAAATAGCGCCGATGCCCCGCCGCGTCCACGACCAGGCGCTGATTGCCGGTCAGCAGGACCTTTTTGGTGTTGGTCAGCACCGCGATCTGGTCCAGCGCATCGGGCGCACGCTGCAACAGGACCGGCGGTGCTGCTTCCGGCCAGACGATCACGGTCGGCTGCGTCGGCGCGTCGCGCAGGCTGAGCGCCATCAGCCTTTGCCAATTCCGGGGTACCAGGTCGCGGACATATTTCTCGTCCTGCGGGATGTCGGGTTGCACAAGCCGCAGTTGCACCCCGGCGACAAAGGTCGTGGGCGATGCGCCGAGGCGCAGCGCCCCGCCGAGCCACAGAAGGGCGAACAGCAGCGCCATCGCGGCCGGCAGGCCGATTCGGCCCGGCCGCGCACAGACCTCCGCCAGCGCGCAGCCGAACAGGATCGTCAGCAGCGACAACCCATAGGCGCCGAACAGGGCCGCGCTCTGCAGGATCGCCAGCGATGCGCCCCAGCCATAGGCCGGCAGATTCCAGGGCAGGCCGCTCAGGACATGACCGCGCAGCCATTCTGCCGCAGCATAGCAGGCGGAGAGCGCGAAGATCCGCGGCGCGCCGGGCCGCCAGACGGCCATCGCCGCGGCACAGGCCGCAGCAGCGAACAGCGCCAGCCCGCCGGGAAACAGGATCGCCACGAACGGTATCTGCCAGGCGTGCTCGATCGGATCGACGAGGAACGGATAGAAGATCCAGTGCATGCCGGCGGCGAACTGGCCGAAGCCGAAGCCCCAGCCGATCAGCGCGGCGCGGCGGACCGGCTTCGGCCCTGCGGCGCAGCCGTCCAGCAGCAGCACCAGCGCCGCGAAGCCCAGAAGCAGGGCTGGAAAGGCATTGAACGGCGCAAAACCGAGTGCCGTCGCAACGCCGGCGACGGCCGCGGCAACCAGCGCGCGCCAGCCGGACAAGCCGCTGGTCGTCTCGCCGAGGCGCGAAAGGACGGCCGTCACGCCGGCTTCTCGCCCGCGGTCTCGTCGTCAGGCGGCTTCACCGGCGCCCGGATGCGCAGGCGCTTGACTCGTCGCGGGTCAGCCTCCAGCACCTCGAATTCATAGCCAGAGGGATGCGTGACGATCTCGCCGCGTTGGGGCACGCGCCCGAGCAGCGAGACGACGAGACCGCCCAGCGTGTCGACGGAATCGGCATCCTCCGGTGCAAGGTCGAGTTCGGTCTGGGCGCGGAAATCCTCGAGGTCCATGCGCGCATCGGCGGCATAGACTCCGTCTTCGAGCTTCTTGACCTGGGGCACGTCCTCGTCGTGCTCGTCGGCGATGTCGCCGACGATCTCCTCGATGATGTCCTCGATCGAGACCAGGCCGTCGGTGCCGCCATATTCGTCGATCACCAGCGCCAGATGGGTGTGCGCGGTCTGCATCTTCAGCAGCAGGTCGAGCAGCGGCATGGACGGTGGCGCGAACAGCAGCGGCCGCTTGAACTGGCCGATCGGGCCGTCCTTCCAGTGGAAGCTGCCATCCGGCTGCGGCTCCATGTGGTTGAGCACGTCCTTGATGTGGATGAGGCCGGTGGGATCGTCCAGCGTCTCGCGATAGACCGGCAGGCGCGAATGCTGTGCATCGCGGATCAGCGCCATGAAATCCGGCAGCGAGGTCTCCTCCTCCACCGCCACGATGTCGGCGCGCGGGATCATCACGTCGCTGACCTTGAGTTCGCCGAATTTGAGCAGGTTGGAGAGCATGATGCGCTCGGGTGCGGAGAGCTCGGTGCTGTGGCGGTCGCTCTCCTCGATCGCTTCCTCGATGCTGTCGCGCATCTGCGAGGCGGCGTCGTCGCCGCGCATGAAGGCGGCGATGCGGCGGAACAGCGACTGCGCCTTGTCGCCGTTTCCGGCGTCGACCGTCATGCGGCCTCCGGGGCGTAGGGATCGGCGATGCCGAGCCGGGCGAGGATCCGCGTTTCCAGCGGCTCCATCAGCCTGGCCTTCCTCGGCGTGACGTGATCGAAGCCCAGCAGGTGCAGCACGCCATGCACCGCAAGATGCGTGGTGTGATCCGCCATGCGCTTGCCGGCGAGCCGCGCCTCGCGCGCGGTCACGCCATAGGCGAGCGCGACGTCGCCCAGATAGGGGTCGCCGTTCGGCGCAGGAAAGGACAGCACATTGGTCGGCTTGTCCTTGCCGCGGAAATCGCGGTTGAGAATCTTGACCTGCGGGTCGCCGGTCAGGAGCACGGTAAGGGCGGCGCCACGCGGCGCGCCGCCGCGCCGCAGCGTCAGCGCGACGGCCTCGTTCAGGCGCACGGACAGGCCGCGGACCTTTCGCCAGCGGGGGTCGCCGAACTGCAGCTCTATGGAGAAACTCACGGCCCGTGCTTCTGCGCGTCGGCTCTATTATAGGCGGCGACGATCCGGGTGACGAGGGCGTGGCGCACCACGTCTTTTTCGGAGAAATGCGCGACCGCGGCGCCTTCGACGCCGGCCAGGATGCGCAGCGCCTCGTTCAGCCCGTCGGCGCGGCCGCCCGGAAGATCGCTCTGCGACGGATCGCCGGTGATCACCATGCGGCTGTCCTCGCCCAGCCGGGTCAGGAACATCTTCATCTGTGCCGGGGTCACGTTCTGCGCCTCGTCCAGGATGACGAAGGCGCGCGCCAGGGTGCGGCCGCGCATGAAGGCGAGCGGCGCGACCTCGATCGTGCCGATCTCCATCAGCTTCTCGGTGCGGTCGCCCAGCACGTCGAACAGCGCGTCGTAGAGCGGGCGCAGATAGGGATCGATCTTCTCCTTCAGGTCGCCGGGCAGGAAGCCGAGCCGCTCGCCGGCCTCCAGCGCCGGGCGCGACAGGATCAGGCGCTCGACTTGGTGCTCGTGCAGCAGATGGGCGCCGAAGGCGGCGGCGAGATAGGTCTTGCCGGTGCCGGCGGGGCCGACGCCGAATACCAGCGGATGGGTGCGCATCAGGTCGAGATAGGCGGCCTGGGCGGGCGAGCGGGCGCGCGTGGTCTTGGACGATGCCGTCTTGATCGCGGGCGAGCCGAAGGTGTTGCCGACGGGATTGGCCGATTTCTCCGCGGCAAAGCGGATCTCGGCATCGACGTCGGAGGGCGTACAGGCGTCGCCGCCCTCCAGCCGGGCATAGAGCGCGCGCAGGATCGTCGCGGCGCGCTCGCGCATTTCGGGCGATCCCTCGATCGCGATCAGATTGCCGCGGGTGTCGATGCGCACGCCCAGTTTCTGTTCGAGTCGCACCAGATGGCGCTGCTGCCCGCCGGCCAGCGCCGCGAGCAGCTTGTTGTCGGAAAATTCGAGCGTGATCTGCTCCTTCGTCCCGGCTTTTCGCTTCGTCAATGCGCCGGCGCCTTTTTTCCGGCGTGGACGAGCGAGCCTTTCAGGCTGTTGGGGAAGACGCCATCGATGCGCACGGGATGGATTTCGCCCATCAGATGGCCCGCATCCTCGACGTGCACGGATTGGAGATAGGGGCTGCGCCCGACCGCCTGGCCGGCTTTGCGTCCGGGCTTTTCGAACAACACGTCCAGCATACGCCCGTCGCAGGACCGCTTGAACGTGTCCTGCTGCGCCATCAGCAGCGCGTTCAGCGTCTGCAGGCGGGCGTCCTTCACATCTTCGGGGATCTGCTTGCGCGCCGCCGCCGCCGCCGCCGGCGTTCCGGGCCGGCTGCTGTATTTGAAGGAGAAGGCGCTGGCGAAAGTCACGTCGCGCACCAGCGCCAGCGTCGCCTCGAAGTCCCGGTCGCTTTCGCCCGGGAAACCGACGATGAAATCCGACGACAGCGCGATGTCGAGCCGCGCCCGGCGGATGCGCGCGACCAGGTCGCAATAGCTCTCCGCCGTGTGCTGGCGGTTCATCGCCGCCAGGATCGCGTCGGAGCCGGACTGCACCGGCAGGTGCAGATAGGGCATCAGCGCCTCGATATCGCCATGCGCCGCGATCAGGTCGTCGCCCATGTCGCGCGGATGGCTGGTCGTGTAGCGCAGGCGATCCAGGCCCTCGATGCGGGCCAGGCGGTCCAGCAGCCGCGCCAGCGACCAGTCCGTGCCGTCCGGCCCTTCGCCGCAATAGGCGTTGACGTTCTGGCCGAGCAGGGTGAGCTCGCGCACGCCGCCGCGGACCAGGCGGCGCGCCTCGTCCTCGATCTGCGCCACGGGACGCGAATATTCGCTGCCGCGCGTATAGGGCACGACGCAGAAGGTGCAGAATTTGTCGCAGCCTTCCTGCACGGTGAGGAACGCGGTGACGCCGCCGACCGGCGTCGCTTGCGGCAGGGCGTCGAATTTCTCCAACGCGGGGAAATCGGTCTCCAGCGCATGGCCGCCGGAGCGGGCGATCCTGGCGATCATCTCGGGCAGGCGATGATAGGATTGCGGGCCGACCACGAGGTCGACCTGCGGCGCGCGGGCGATGATCTCCTCGCCCTCGGCCTGCGCCGTGCAGCCGGCCACCGCGATGGTCAGCGGTCGCGCGTCCTTGATCTTCTTCAGGCGCCCCAGCTCGGAATAGACCTTTTCCGCCGCCTTCTCGCGGATATGGCAGGTGTTCAGGACGACCATGTCGGCATCCTCCGCCATGTCCGTCGGGCCATAGCCGATCGGCGCCAGCAACGCCGCCATCCGCGCGGAGTCGTAGACGTTCATCTGGCAGCCATAGGTCTTGATGAAGAGTTTTTTCATGGGGCGGCGGTTATACGGTCACGCCACTGCCGACGCCAGCACCGGGCTGGCGGCCGGCACCGGCGCCTCGGCCGGGGTCGGCCCCGTCAGGCCCGCCAGGGCACGGGCCTGGCCGCGCCGGACGGTCGCTTCCGCCGCGGCCGCCAGCGCCTTGCGGCCGCCGGCCTCGTCCACGCTCAGCGGCGGGTGGAATTCGACGATCACGTCGATCGGTCCGGTCAGCACCGCCTCCCACAGATGCGGCACCAGCTCCATGTCGCCATACCAGGCGAACAGCGGCCGGTTCTCGCGCCCCATCGGAATGCCGTAGAGGCCGACATAGGCGGTCGAGACCGGCTGGACGCGCACGGCGCGCGTGCCGCCCTTGCCGTCGTCGACCCGCGCCTCGGCGGCGCCCATCAGCGCGCTCTTGAAAGGCAGAACGCCATTGCCGTCACCCGACGTGCCTTCGGGGAACAGCACCAGCGTATCGCCGGCGAGCAGGCGGTCGCGGATCTGGTCGCGCGCATCGCCGGTGGCCTGGCGCCGCGTGCGCTCGACGAACACCGTCCGCTGGAGCCTGGCCAGGGTGGAGAAGAGCGGCCAGGTCGCGACCTCCGATTTGGCGATGAAGGACACTTCGCCGATGGCCGAGAAGATGATGATGTCGAGCCAGGAGGTGTGGTTGGCGACGATCAGCACGCCTTCGTCCTTCGGCGGCTTGCCGATGACGGTGATGCCGATGCCGAACAGCCTGGCCATGAAGCGGTGATAGCGGTTGGGAAAGCTCTTGCCGCTCTTCCAGCCGAAGCGGAGCGCCGCGCTCTGGTAGGGGATGCCCAGCAGGGTGACGGTCAGGAAGACGGCAACGATGCCATAGGCGCGCAACGTCTGCATCAGCGCGGCTTCTTGCTGCCCTTCGGGACGCCGTAGAGCTCCAGCCGGTGGTCGACCAGCTCGAAGCCGAGTTCCTCCGCCACGCGGCGCTGGAGCTTTTCGATGTCCTCGTTGCGGAATTCGATCACGCTGCCGGTCTGGATGTCGATCAGGTGATCGTGGTGCGCCTCCGGCGTCTCCTCATAGCGCGAGCGTCCGTCGCGGAAATCATGGCGTTCCAGGATGCCGGCGTCCTCGAACAGCTTCACCGTGCGGTAGACGGTGGCGATGGAGATGTGCGGGTCGATGGCGGAGGCGCGGCGGTATAGTTCCTCCGCATCCGGGTGGTCGGCAGCGTCGGACAGCACGCGCGCGATGACGCGCCGCTGGTCGGTCATCCGCAGGCCCTTGTCGGCGCAGAGTTTCTCGATCCGCGTCACGCATATCCCCGGGCGCGCTGTGTCATGGGATCGATTTTAGCCAGACCCGCACCGTTTCCCAAGGGGCGAAATCGGAAGATTGCTGCGTAATACAAGGGCATCTTCGGGTTCGGCGCGGCCCGCGCTGTAATAAGCCTTGCGGCGGCCCGTTTCCATGAAGCCGAGGTCTGCATAAAGCGCGCGTGCGGCCTCGTTCGCGACGCCGACTTCGAGAAACATCACTCCCGCACCCAGCTGTTGCGCATGAGTCGCAGCCGTGGCGACCAGGGCACGCCCCGTGCCATTGCGGCGCGCCTCCGGCGAGACGGCGAGCGTCAGAATCTCGGCCTCATCGGCCGCAATGCGGGCCAGGATGAATCCGTCATCGACGGCCAGCATGAATGTCCCCGGCATTGCGAGGAGATCGCGCAGGTCCTGCACGCTCCAGGCGTCGGGGAAGCAGCTGGCGTGGATCGCCGCCAGCGGCTCCAGATCGGCATCGGCGGCAAGCAGCCGCGGGCTCATTTCGGCACCGACAGCTTGGCATCCGGCGGGCGCAAATAGAGCGGCTTGGGGGCCGCATCGCTGATCGCCTGGGACATGGCGAGGCGCGCGACCCACAGCGCATCGGGCTGGCGCACGGACGATAGTGTCGCATGGGGAATGGCCGCCGACGCCGCAGGTGCGGCCGTGCCGGCCAGGGCGAACGGCCCCTTGAGTTTTTCGATCTCCCGGGTCGCGGCGTCGAATGGCAGGACATCCGGGTCGGAAGCATCTTGCCCCACGATCTGCAGATAGACCTCGCCCTTGCGGGCGTCGTGCAGCGCCGCGGCGGTCGTGCAGCCGGTTTCCGCCATGGCCTCCGCCGCCATCGCCGCCAGGGTGGTGACGCCGGTCAGGGGCCGGTTCAGCGCGACACGCAGGCCCCGCATGAAGGCAAGGCCGACACGCTGGCCGGTGAACGTGCCGGGGCCGGTGGTGACGGCAAGCCGGTCCAGCGCCGCGAAGGCGAGCCCGGCATCCGCCATCGCCGCTTCGACCATCGGCGCCAGCGCCTCGGCATGGCCGCGCTCCATCGCCTCGAAACGGTGCGCCAGCACGTGCTCGCCGTCGAGGATGGCGACGGAGCAGGCGCCCAGCGCGGTGTCGACGGCCAGGATCGTCACGTCAGAGGATCTTGCAGGCTTCGTCGAACGACAGCCGCGGATTGCGCGGGAAGATGCCGGACGGATCGCCATGGCCGACACTGCAGATGAAGTTCGACTTCACGCGGCTGCCGGCGAAGAATTCCGCGTCCACCTTGGCATTGTCGAAGCCGGACATCGGCCCGCAATCCAGGCCCAGCGCCCGCGCTGCGACGATGAAATAAGCGCCCTGGAGCGTCCCGTTGCGGAACGCCGTCGCCTGCTCGACCGCCGGATCGGCGAACCAGGTCTTTGCGGTCGGATCATGCGGGAACAGCCGGGGCAATTGCTGCGCGAAATCGAGGTCATAGCCGATGATCGCGGTGACCGGCGCCGACAGGATCTTGGGCGCATTGGCCCGCGAGGCATGCTGGGCCAGCCGCGCTTTCGCCTCCGCCGTGGTCAGGAACAGGAAGCGCGCCGGCGAGCAATTGGCGCTGGTCGGGCCCAGGCGCATCAGGTCGTAGACCGCCATCAGCAGCGCGAAGCTGACCGGCTTGTCCTGCCATTTGTTCTGGGTGCGCGCGGCGCGGAAGATCGTGTCCAGCGCTTCGTCGTTGACGGCGTGATGGTCCATGGGGCCCCGAAAGTGGAATCGCCCCCGAAGCCTACACCGCTTCGACGGCGTTCACTTCCGGAACGTAGTGGCGCAGCATGTTCTCGATGCCGTTCTTGAGCGTCATCGTGGAGGACGGGCAGCCGGCGCAGGAGCCCTGCAGATGCAGGAAGACGATGCCGGCGCCGCTGTCGAAGCCCTTGTAGATGATGTCGCCGCCGTCCTGCGCCACGGCGGGCCGCACCCGCGTGGCGATCAATTCCTTGATCTGGGAGATCACCTCGGGATCGCCGTCCTCGGCGAAGGCCGCGCCGTCGGTCTCTTCGGCGGTGCCGCTCATCAGCGGCAGGCCGCGGGTGAAGTGCTCCATGATCGCGCCCAGGATGGCGGGTTTCAGGTGCTTCCAATCGCCGTCGCGCTTGGTGACCGAGATGAAGTCGGAGCCGAAGAAGACGCGGGCGACGTCGGGCACGCCGAACAGCGCGGCGGCCAGCGGCGAACGGGCGCCGGATTCGGCACTCGGGAAGTCGGCCACCTGACCCTCGCCCATGACCTCGCGGCCGGGCAGGAACTTCAGGGTCGCCGGGTTCGGCGTGGATTCGGTCTGGATGAACATCGGCGTCTCCGTAGAGCTTACATGGACCTTGCCCGCCCGGGGATCAAGACGCCGCCAAAGCCCTAGAAATCCGAGGTTATTCCCTTCTTTTCCCAATCGCCGTAACGGGTGGGTTCGGGTCCTTTGGGGCCGCCGAGTTCCGGCGGCATCGGCTGTACCTTGGCGGCCTTGCGGCGCGCCTCCGCCTCGGCATTGGCGCGCTCGCCGGCCGCGCGGATGCGGGCTTCGACGTCACTCCCGGTGGGCTGTTGCGCTTGTTCCGCCATGGATCGTTCGCTTGACGCTGCTGCGGCCACCATACATCAACGGGCCATGAGCGGCACGCACAGCGGATCGGCGACGGCCGGGGGCCTTCCAGCCCGCGCCGCGGCACAGGCCGTCCTGTCCGAGGTGCTGCGCAAGCGGCGGCCACTCGACCTCGCGCTGGAGTCCATGCGGGCGCTGCCGCCGCGCGACGCCGGCTTCGCGCGCGCCATCGCGACGGAGACGCTGCGGCGGTTCGGGCAGATCGAGGCGCTGGTCCGGCACTTCGTCCCCAAGAGCCTGCCGCCGCATAAATCGGGACCGGCGCTCGAGATACTGTTCGCCGGCGCCTGCGAGTTGCTGTTCCTCGATGTCCCCGCCCATGCCGCGGTCGATGCAGCGAACCGTCTGGCGCAAACGGATGCCAAGGCGCGGCATTTCAAATCGCTGATCAATGCCGTGCTGCGGCGGGTGACGCGCGAAGGCCGCGATGTGCTGGCGGCGCAGGACGCGGCGCGCCTGAACACGCCGGACTGGCTGTGGGACCGCTGGCGCGCAGCGTTCGGCGAAGACATCGCCTGCGCCATCGCGGCGGCGCATCTGCAACAACCGCCGGTCGACATCGTGCTGAAACATGCGGGCGCATCGGCGCCGGCCGGCGAACCTCTGTTCGGCAATGTCGTGCGTCTGAAGGATGCCGGGCGCATCGATGCGCTGCCGGGATTCGATCAGGGCGAATGGTGGGTGCAGGACGCCGCCGCGACCTTGCCGGTGCTTCTGCTGGGCGATGTGCGCGGGCAGCGCGTGATCGATCTGTGTGCCGCGCCGGGCGGCAAGACGATGCAGCTTGGCGCCGCCGGCGCGCTCGTCACGGCGGTCGAACGCGATGGCGTCCGCCTGCAACGCGTGCAGGAAAACCTGGCGCGGACGAAGCTGGAGGCGGCGCTGGTGACCAGCGATGCGCGCGACTTCACGCCGGAGGCGCCGGCACCGTTCGTGCTGCTGGACGCACCGTGCACGGCGACCGGCACCATCCGCCGTCATCCGGAACTGCCCTGGATCAAGAGCGCCGCGGATGTGACGCTGTGCGAGCGGGGCGCGAGTGAATTGCTCGACGCCGCGGCGCAGATGGTCGCGCCGGGCGGCGTTCTGGTGTTCGCAGTGTGCTCGCTGGAGCCCGAGGAGGGGCCAGAGCAAGCGCAGGTGTTCCTGGCCCGCGATGCGCGCTTCTCCCGCGAACCGGTGCAGCCAGGCGAAGTGTTCGGCCACGCCGAATGGATCAACGCCGAAGGCGATCTGCGCACCCTGCCCTGCCACCTGGGCGGCAGCGGCGGCATGGACGGCTTCTACGCGGCGCGCTTCAGGCGGGTCGTCTGATGGCGACAAACAAGCCGTCATCCCCGGCTGAGCGATGCGAGAGCATCGCGAAGGCAAGAGGACCCAGGTGCCGATCACCTGAAAACCATCGACGAAGATACTACGAAAAACTTCCGGACCGTTCGCATCGCGGCGCCTAGGTCCCCTTCCCCTCACATCGCTTCGCGATGTTCGGCCGGGGATGACAGCGGAGCTTGGCGTCAAACCCGCGTATCGACGCCGCCGCCTTCGGGGGCGGCGCCGTTGCCGGCGGGCTCCTTGCGGGCCACGGTCACCATGGCAGGACGCAAGAGGCGGTCGGCGATGGTGTAGCCGGACTGGACCACGCTCACGATGCTGCCGGCCGGCTTGCCTTCGCCCGGCACTTCGGCGATCGCCTGGTGCAGGTTGGGGTCGAATTTGGCGTCGGTGGTGTCGATCTGCTTGACGCCGTGCACGCCGAGCTTGGCGAGCAATTGCCGCTCGGTCGCCTCGACGCCCTCGATCACCGAGCGGATCTGCGGATCGGCGGCGTCGCGCACCGCCTGCGGCAGGTGGCTCAGCGCGCGCGCGAAATTGTCCGCGATCTCCAGCATGTCGCGGGCGAAGCGGGTCACGGCATAGTCGCTGGCATTGCGGCGCTCCTGCTCGCCGCGGCGGCGCACGTTCTCCATCTCGGCCAGGGCGCGCAGCAGCCGGTCCTTGAGCTCGACATTCTCGGCGTTCAGCGCCTGGATGACGTCGGCGGGATGCGGCTGCCCAGAGCCCATCGTGGGATCGGTCTGCGGGATTTCTTCGTCTGCTTCGCTCATATCGGTTTCCTAACGCGTCAGCCGAGCAATCGGCCAACGACTTTTGCGGTGTGGTCGACCATCGGGATGATGCGGCCGTAGTTGAGGCGGGTGGGGCCCAGGACGCCGATCACGCCGACGATCTTGCCGGCGGCGTTGGCGTAGGGCGCGGCGATGATGGAGGAGCCGGACAGGCTGAACAGCCGGTTCTCCGCGCCGATGAAGATGCGCACGCCGTCGCCCTGCTTGGCCAGCTCCAGGAGCTGGATCAGGTCGCTCTTGCGCTCGATCTCCTCGAACAGGGTGCGCACGCGCTCGATGTCGGTCTGCGCCTCGACGCTGTCCAGCAGGTGCGAGGTGCCGCGCACGATCAGCGTGTGGCGGCTGTCGCCGGCCGACGCCGACAGGGTGGCGAGACCCTCCGCCACGATCTTGGCGGTCAGCGTGTCGAGTTCGGCGCGCTCGCCGTCCAGCTCTTCGAGGATCTCGGCCCGCGCCGAATCCAGCGTGCGGCCGCGCAGGCGCGCGTTCAGATAATTCGATGCCTCGGCCAGCGCCGAGGCGGGCAGGCCGAGCGGCGTGTCGATGATGCGATTCTCGACCTGGCCGTCCTCGCTCACCATCACCACCAGCGCCTTGCCCGGCGTGATGGCGGTGAACTCGACATGCTTGAGCAGCGAATCCTGCTTGGACGACACCACCAGGCCGGCGCAATTCGACAGGCCGGAGAGCAGGCTGGTCGCCTGGGTCAGCACGTCTTCGAGGCCACGGCCCGAACCGCGCATCCGTGCCTCGATGGCGACGCGCTCGTCGGGCGCCAGCTCGCCGACTTCCAGAAGACCGTCGACGAACAGGCGCAGGCCCTTCTCGGTCGGCGCCCGGCCGGCCGAGGTGTGCGGCGCATAGAGCAGGCCCATCGCCTCCAGGTCCGCCATGACGTTGCGGATCGAGGCCGGCGACAGGGTCAGCGGCAGGCGCTGCGACAAGGTGCGGCTGCCCACCGGCTCGCCCGAGGACAGGAAGGCCTCGACCAAATGGCGGAACACTTCCTTGGGCCGCTCGCCAAGGATTGCGTTCAACGCGCGGGCCGAAGCCTGATCCAATTCTCTAATCCTTTGACTCTGTTACGTTTTCCAAACCGGCCGGCGGGCCGTTTGCTTGCCCCCCGGCAAAGCCGCTAGGTAACGGCGCAACGCCAAAACTTCAAGGCAAACAACCATGCGCCCATCCCAGCGCGCAAACGACCAGATGCGGGCCGTGAGTCTCGAACCAGGCTTTTCCCGGCACGCCGAAGGCTCCTGCCTGGTCAAATTCGGCAACACCCATGTCCTGTGCACCGCCAGCCTGGAGGATACCGCTCCGAGCTTCCTGCGCGGCACCGGCAAGGGCTGGGTGACGGCGGAGTATGGCATGCTGCCACGCTCGACGCATGAGCGGATGCGGCGCGAGGCCGCGCAGGGCAAGCAATCGGGCCGCACCCAGGAAATCCAGCGCCTGGTCGGCCGCTCGCTGCGCGCCGTGGTCGACATGAGCGCGCTGGGCGAGCGCCAGATCGTGATCGACTGCGACGTGCTGCAGGCCGATGGCGGCACCCGCACCGCCTCGGTCACCGGCGGCTTCGTGGCGCTTTATCAGTGCATCGGATTCATGAAGAAGACCGGCATGGTGACCAAGCCCGCGATCAAGGACCATGTCGCGGCGGTGTCCTGCGGGATCTGGAAAGGCACGCCGGTTCTCGACCTCGACTATGACGAGGATTCGACGGCCGAGACGGACGCCAATTTCGTGCTGACCGGTTCCGGCGGCCTGGTTGAGATCCAGGGCACCGCCGAGGGCGCGCCGTTCAGCGACGAGGAGTTCGCGCAGCTTCTGAAGCTCGCCCGCAAGGGCATCGGCGAACTGGTCGAACTGCAGAAAAAAGTGCTCGGCGGATGAAGCTGGCCCGCGGCGACACGCTGGTCGTGGCCAGCCACAACCGGGGCAAGGTCGCCGAGATCGTCGAACTGCTCGCGCCGTTCCGGCTGCACGTCTTCGGCGCCGGCGACATCGAGATCGCGGAGCCGCAGGAGACCGCGGACAGCTTCGCGGGCAATGCCGCGCTGAAGGCAAGCTTCGTGGCGAACGCCTGCGGCCACATCGCGCTGTCGGACGATTCGGGCCTGGTGGTCGACGCGCTGGACGGCGCGCCGGGCATCTATTCGGCGCGCTGGGCCGGGCCGGGCAAGGATTTTTCCGCCGCCATGGCGCGCGTCGAGCGCGAACTGAATGCCAAGGGCGCGGCCGACCTGTCGGCAAAATTCGTCTGCGCCCTGGCGCTGGCGCGGCCGCACGAAGAACCACGCATCTTCGAAGGCGAGGTGCGCGGCCGGCTGACCTTCCCGCCGCGCGGCGGCCACGGCTTCGGCTACGATCCGATCTTCGTCGCCGAGGGGATGACGCAGACCTTCGGCGAACTCGATCCCGCCATCAAGCACGCGATGAGCCACCGCGCCCGCGCCTTCGCAAAGCTCGTGGCGAGCGACGTCTTCAAACGGTGATCGTCAAGCACCCGACCCCTCCGCTGTCATGGCCCGCAAAAGCGGGCCACCCAGTTGGTGCGCCACTGTTCTGCGCAGGCAACGCCACGTCACCTGGACGGCCCGCTTTTGCGGGCCATGACAACCAAGGTGTGGCGCGCGGCGTAGCGGCACGGCAAAGCACATGACCGGCTTCGGTATCTATGTGCATTGGCCGTTCTGCGCGGCCAAGTGTCCTTATTGCGATTTCAACTCCCATGTCCGCACCCGGATCGACGAGGCGGGCTGGGTCGACGCCATCGTGCGCGAGCTGGAATGGACTGCGCAGCTCCAGGGCGACGGCCGGCCGATCGTCGAAACCGTGTTCTTCGGCGGCGGCACGCCCTCGCTGATGCAGGGCGCCAGCGTCGGCCGCACGCTCGACACCGTCGCGCGGCTGTGGCGCACCGCCAACGACGTCGAGGTGACGCTGGAATCCAATCCTGCCAGCGCCGATGCCACGCGGTTCGCCGATTACCGCGCGGCCGGCGTAAACCGCTTGTCGCTGGGCGTGCAGGCGCTGAACGACGCCGATTTGAAGCAGCTCGGCCGCCTGCACAACGTCGCCGAAGCGAAGGCCGCGCTGGCGCTGGCGATGCGAAATTTCGGGCGCGTCTCGCTCGATCTGATCTATGCGCGGCCCGAGCAAACCCTTGACGCGTGGCACCGCGAATTGGCGGAGGCGCTGGCCTTCGGCACCGACCATCTGTCGCTCTATCAACTGACCATCGAGCCTGCGACCCCCTTCGCCACGCTCTATCGCACCGGCGCGCTGACGATTCCGGACGAGGACCGCGCCGCCGAATTGTTCGAACTGACGCAAGAGATGACGCAAAGCGCCGGCCGCCCCGCCTACGAAATCTCCAACCATGCCCGTCCGGGCGCGGAGGCGCGGCACAATCTTCTCTACTGGCGTTACGGCGCCTATGCCGGCGTCGGGCCAGGGGCGCATGGCCGTCTCGATCTTGGCGGCAAACGGATCGCGACGCAGACCGAACGGCTGCCCGAGCGCTGGCGCGAATCCGTCGCCCGCACCGGCCATGGCCTGGTCGAACAATCCGAGGTCGACAGCGCGGATGCAGCGCGCGAGCACCTGCTGATGAATCTGCGCCTGGCCGAAGGTATCGACCTCGCCGCCTATCGCGCCCGCTGGGGCACCGCGCCGGACGCGGCGCGCATAGCGTCGCTGCAGGAGGACGGCCTGGTGACGCTGGAAGCCGACCGCCTCACCGCAACCCCGCGCGGCCGGCTGCTCCTGAACAGCGTGATCGCGGCGCTCGCGGACTAACGATCCTCCACCGCGAAGCGGGCGAGGATAACTATGACCCCGGCTTCACGAAGGTCTTCGGCGCGGGGTCGACGACGTGGAAGCCGTCGGCGCCGACCGAGAGGACGGCGAGGCCGCGCTCTGCCGTGCCGTCGGGCGCGAAGCGGAAGATGCCGTCGGCGCCGTCGAAGCCGTTGGGATCGGCCAGCGCCGCACGGGTGAAGCGCTTATAGGGCTCGCCCTTGGCCAGCGCCGCGACCAGCGAGACCGCGTCGAAGGACAGCGCCGCCAGCGGCGGCGGGTTGGCGCCGAACGCGTCGCGATACCTGGCCTCGAAGCTCTGCTCGGCCTTGGGGTCCGGGCCGGCGAACCAGGCGCCATAGAGCGACGGCTCGGCGGTGTTGGCGGGATCGCTCCACTGGCCGGTGCCGAGCAGCTTGACCTTGTCGCGGTCCAGTCCGGCGGTGCCCAGCGCCGGCGCCGCCGCCCGCAGGATCGCGCCGCCCTGCGGGATGAACAGCGCATCCGCCTCCGTCTTGGCGATCTTGGCCGCCGGCGCCAGCACGCCATCGACCGTGGCGGAGAAGTGCACGACCTGTCCCAACTCGCCCTTGCCGTCGGTCAGCGCATCCTTCAGCGCATGCAGGCTGACATCGCCATAGGCGGTCTCGGGAATCAGCGCCGCGATCTTGTGATGGCCCTGCGCGATCGCATAGGAGGCGACGCGGCTGGTGTCGTTCTCCGGCAGGAAGCCCATCAGATAGATGCCGTCGCCCGCCACGCTGCGGTCGGTCGAGAACGCCAGCACCGGCACGCCGCGGTCGCGCGTCTCATGGCTGATCGCCTTGACCGACGGCGCATAGAGCGGCCCGACGATGATCTCCGCCCCCTGGTCGAGCAGCCTGACCGCCGCGCCGGCGGCGCTTTCCGGCGTCGCGCCTTCGTCGGCCGTCATCAGGACGATGTCCTTGTTGTCGGACTCGTACATCGCCAGCTGCGCCGCTTTCAGCATCGCCGCCGCCAGCGCCTTGACCGCCGGCGTGCCGCTGTTGAACGGCAGGATCACACCGACCCGCACCGGCGTATGGTCGGATGGAATGTTGGGCATGGTAAGAAAGGTCGGCTTGTTCTCGGTCAGCGGATTGCCCGGCTTGGTGCCGGTGTCTTCCGCGGTCGGCGCCGCCGCCGGCGGCGGCGCGGCCGGCTTGGTCACGCAGCCGCTCAGCGCTATCGCCGCCGCCCCGGCAATGGCAAAAAGGCGCAAGGCGCGGACAGGACCGGCAAGATGGGATGCGACAGGCATTGAGACCTCCAGGGCAGACCGACCCTAAGGCTTTGGACGCGTTCCGTAAATCGGGCGGAAACGCGGACTTGCCCCCCGGGCTCTACGTGACGGCCACGCCGATCGGTAACGCGCGGGACATCACGTTGCGGGCGCTGGATGTACTGGCCCTGTGTGACGTCATTGCGGCGGAGGATACCCGCGTCACCTCCAAGCTGCTGGCGATCTACGGCATTTCCAAGCCGCTCACCGCCTATAACGACCACAATGGCGCACGCGAGCGGCCCAAATTGCTCGCCCGGCTCCGCCACGGGGCGCGGATCGCGCTGGTCAGCGATGCCGGCACGCCGCTGGTGTCGGACCCCGGCTACAAGCTGGTGCGCGAGGCGCTGGCGGAGGGGGTGCCGGTCCATGCCATTCCGGGCGCTTCGGCGACACTCACCGCGCTGGCCCTGGCGGGGCTGCCGAGCGACCGCTTCCTGTTCGCCGGCTTCCTGCCGCCCAAGGCCGGGGAGCGGGCCAGCGTGCTGGCCGGCCTCAAGACCGTGCGCGCCACGCTGATCTTCTTCGAATCGGCCCAGCGCCTTGCCGAATCGCTCGGCCAGATGCACGACGTGCTGGGCGACCGCGCCGTCGCAGTAACCCGCGAGCTCACCAAGCTGCACGAGGAGGTGCGACGCGGTACGCTCGCCATCCTCGCCGGCCGATACGCCGAAGAAGCGCCGCCGCGCGGCGAGGTGACCGTGTTGATCGGCCCGCCGCCGGAGGAGCAGATCGATCTCGCGCGGATCGACGCCCTGCTGGACCATGCGCTGCCCTTCATGCCGGTGAAGGCCGCCTCCGAGATGATCGCGCTGGCGCTTGGCGTCAACCGCAAGGAGATCTACGAGCGCGCCCTGGAGAAGAAGCACGATGGCTGACCGCTTCACGCAACACCGCCAAGGCGCCGAGAAGCGCGGTCGCAGCAGCGAGACGCTGGCGGCGCTGCTGCTGCGCCTCAAGGGCTACCGCATCCTGGGCCGCCGCGTGCGCACCCATGCCGGGGAGATCGACCTGGTCGCCAGGAGCCCGCGCGGCGTGCTGTGCTTCGTCGAGGTGAAGGCGCGCGGACAATCGCGTGCCGCGCTGGAATCGGTGGCACCGCGCCAGCAGCAGCGCATCGTCCGCGCCGCGTCGCTGTTCGTCGCCGGCAGGCCGGCGCTGGCGGCGGCGGCGATGCGCTTCGACATCGTCACGGTGGCGCCGCTGCCGCGACACATCCGGGACGCCTGGCGGCCATGAGCGAAAACCCGCTCGATTATCTGCGGCGCATCGGCGAGGCCGGCGAGGGCCCGCACGACATCGCCCGCGCCGCGCTGATGCTCGCCATCCTCGACCACGCCGAGGCCGCGCTCGATCCCCTGCTGCGCCATCTCTTCGATATCGAGACCGCGATGCGCGCGGAGGCGGGGATGATCCGGCGCGTCGCCGACGGCGCCCGTGTGCTGGCCGGACTGATGCACGACCGCCTCGGCTATGACGGCGACCGCGTGCGCTATGACGATCCGGGCAATGCCGACCTGGTCTCGGTGATCGCGCGGCGCCGCGGCCTGCCCGTGGCGCTCGGCATCCTCTATGTCCATGCCGCGCGCGCCGCGGGCATGACGGCGTGCGGCCTCAACACCCAAGGCCATTTCCTGATCCGCATCACCCACCGCCAGGACGATGTGACGCTCGATCCGTTCAATGGCGGCGCCGTCGTGGACCGCGACCATATGCCGGCCGAGCTGCGCGGATACGATGCGCGCCTGGCCCAGCCGGCCGGCGATGTCGACGTCCTGCTGCGGCTGCAGAACAATCTGAAGCAGCGGGCGCTGGAGACCGGGCAGAACGAGCGCGCCCTGCAGATCACCACCCGCATGGCGCTGATCGCGCCGCGCCGGGCGGAGTTGTGGTTCGACATGGCGCGGATCAACGAGGCGATGGGGATATTGGGTGCGGCGCGGGCGGCCTATGAGAAATGCCTGGAATGCACCGGCCAGGGCGGGGCGCTGCACAACGAAGCCGCCGTCTCGCTCGCCACCCTCAAGCGCCGCCTCAATTAGGAGACTTCGATGCTGACAGTCGCGATCCAGATGGACCCGATCGAGCGGATCGACATCAACGGCGATTCGACCTTCGCGCTGGCGCTGGAGGCGCAGGCCAGGGGCCACAAGCTGCTCTATTACGGACCGCGCGACCTCACCTTCCGCGAAGGCAAGGTCACCGCGCGCGTCCGGTCCTTGAGCGTGCGGCCGCAGAAGGGCGATCACTTCACGCTGGGTGAAGCCTCGGTCTACGACCTGTCCGGCGCCGACGTGGTGCTGATGCGCCAGGACCCGCCCTTCGACATGGCCTACATCACCGCGACGCATGTCCTGGAGAACATCCATCCGAAGACGCTGGTGGTGAACGACCCGGCCAGCGTGCGCAACGCGCCGGAGAAGATCTTCGTCACCCAGTTCGAAGGCCTGATGCCGCCGACCCTGATCACCACCGACCGCGCCGAGATCAACGAATTCCGCGCCGCGCACAAGGACATCATCGTCAAGCCGCTCTACGGCAATGGCGGCGCCGGCGTCTTCCGCATCAGGCCGGACGACGAGAATCTGGGCGCGCTGCTGGAGATGTTCACCCAGTTCTATCGCGAGCCGGTGATCGTGCAGCGCTACGTGCCGGAGGTGCGCAAGGGCGACAAGCGCATCATCCTGGTCGATGGCACCGTCGCCGGCGCGATCAACCGCGTCCCGGCGGCGGGCGAGGCACGCTCCAACATGCATGTCGGCGGCCGTCCCGAAGCCACCACGCTGACCGCGCGGGAGAAGCAGATCTGCGCCGCCATCGGCCCGGAGCTGAAGAAGCGCGGCCTGATCTTCACCGGCATCGACGTGATCGGCGACTATCTCACCGAGATCAACGTGACGAGCCCCACCGGCATCCACGAAGTCCGCCGCTTCGGCGGCGCCGACATCGCGGCGCTGGTGTGGGACGCGATCGAGAGAAGGAAGAAACCATAGCAGCCGCTGTCATCCCCGGCCGAGCGGCGCAGCGCGCCGCGAGGGGGCCAGGCCGTGCCGCTTGGTCGGGCCTGTCCGAAAGAAGTTCGGAATTGCTGGCGAATGCTGCGCCGGGATGACAGACGACGCTACTCCGCCAGCCCGAAGCGGCTGCGGTAGCGCGGGTCGATGCCGGAGAGCGGGAAGTAGATGAACACGTCGATGGTGCCGAACTGCCGGTCGATCACCGCGCCGTCGCCGATGCAGCCGCCGGCGCGCAGGTAGCCCTTGAGCAGCGGCGGCAGGGCGCGCAGGCCCTCTTTGGGGTCGATCGCGTCCTTCGGCATGCGATCCATCGGCACGTAGAGCTCGGGGCCGCGCCCGCACCTCGATCCCCGCCGGGATCGCGTGGAAATGGTGCATGAAGGACAGCGGCAGCGCGATCGAATCCGGATCGGTGGTCGGGAACGAGGCGCAGCCGAACATCAGGTCGATGGAGAAGCGCGCCACATAGGCCAGCAGCCCCTTCCACAGCAGCTGCATGGTCGTGGTGCGGTTGCGGTAGGCCTTCAGCACGCAGGAGCGGCCGAGTTCCAGCAGGCGCCGGCCCTCATAGGCGCCAAGCATGCGCGACAGGTCGAATTCGCCCGAGGTGTAGAAGCCCCCGGCCCGCGCCGCATCGACGTCGCGCGTCAGCCGGTAGGTGCCGACCACGCGCGGCTGTCCGTCCTCGTCCGTCGCGGCGCGGTCGATCACCAGCAGATGGTCGCAGACCTCGTCGAAGCGGTCGAAATCGCGCCGCGGCCTCGCGCATCCGGGGCGACGGCACCGCCGCCATCTCCTCATAGAAGACGTGATAGCGCAGGCGCTGCGCCTGCTCGACTTCCGCGTCGGTCTCGGCCAGGCGCACTTCCAGCGCCCCCGCGGTCGCGAGGACGGGCCATTGCGCAAGTCTGCGCTCGAAGGAGCCAGGCTCGTGAATGTTGACCACGCGTATATCCCTTGGGGCGGCGCCGACTTCTGTAGAGCCAGCTGGCCTCAACCCTGTGGACGCATTTTACCGCAAGCCGGCAGCCAAACCAAGACGTTACGGTGCCTGGGCGGCGGCCAGCGCGGCCGCCGCGGCTTCCCGCCTGGCGTGAATGCGCGCGAGCAGCAGGAACAGCGCGATCCCCGGCAGCCCGGCCAGCCCGCAGCCGATGAAGAACACGGCGTAGGCGTGCATGAGGTCGCCGCCTTGGGCGAGCAGCTCGACCGCCTTGCCCGACAGGCCCTTTGAGGAACTTGCCCAGGAAGGTGTAGCTCGCGGCCAGCAACGCATACTGGGTGGCGGTGTAGCCCAGGCTGGTCAGACTCGACATGTAGGAGACCAGCGCCACGCCGGCGAAGCTGGTCGCGACGCTGTCGAAGATCATGACCGCCACGAAGGTTTCGAGGTCGGTCCTGGTCACGGCCAGCACGGCGAAGGCCGCGATCGCCGCCGCCTGCAGGATGCCGCCCAGGATCAGGGCGCGGATATAGCCGAAGCGCAGGGCGACGAAGCCGCCCGCCGCGATGCCGCCCAGCGAGGCCAGGAAGCTGACCGAGGCGCGAACCGCCGCCACCGCATCCTTGGTCAGCCCGATGTCGTGGTAATAGGGATTGACCATCGGCCCCATGATGAAATCGGGCACGCGGTAGAAGCTGATCGCCACCAGCATCAGCAGCGCGATCCAGCCATAGGTCTTGAAGAAGGCGATGAACGGCCCGGCCACCGCGTCGAAGAAGCCGCGCGGGGTGTAGATCGGCGCCGCCGCTTCCTTGGCCTCCATCACCGCGTCGGCGCGGGCCGGCTCGGTCGCGAAGAAGGTCGCGACCAGGCCGATCGCCATCGCCGCGCCATAGACGACATAGGAGAACGACCAGCTCGTATGCTCCGCCAGCGCCAGGATCAGCGCGTCGGTCGCCAGCAGCGCGACGCGGTAGCCGAACTGGAAGGCGGAGGACAGCAGGCCCAGCTCGTCATGGTTGGCCGCCGATTCGATGCGCCAGGCGTCGATCACAATGTCCTGGCTGGCAGCGCCGAACGCCGCGACGAAAGCGGCGGCCGTCAGCGCGGCGAGGCCGTAATGCTGGCCGATCACGCCCATCACCGCCAGCGCGATGCCGACCACGACCTGCGACACCGCCATCCAGCTGCGGCGCCGGCCGAGGAAGCCGAGGCCCGGCGCGCTGACCCGGTCGATCAGCGGCGCCCAGATCGGCTTGAGCGAATAGGTGATGCCGACCCAGGAGACATAGCCGATCACTGCCAGCGAGGCGCCTTCGTCGCGCAGCCAATAGCTCAGCGTGTTGCCGACCAGCAGGAAGGGCAGGCCGGAGGAAAACCCCAGCACCAGCATCTGCAGCGTCTTGGGTTGCAGATAGGCCTTGAGCGAGCGGTCGGGCTTCGAGGCCGTCCTGGTGACGGCGGTCATGCCGCGGCGTTGGTGAGCGCCGCGGCGGACGGGAAGAAGATGTTGAACATTTTGTCCAGCTGGGCGGGGTCGACGGGCTTGGTCAGGAAACCATCCATCCCCGCATCCTTGCAAGCCCGCTTGCCGGTCTCCAGCGCGTCGGCCGTCAGCGCCACGATGGGCGTGCGCCGCTTGCCGGCCGCCGCCTCATGGGCGCGGATCGCCCGTGTCGCCTCGATGCCGTCCATGCCGGGCATGTGGATGTCGGTCAGCACGATGTCGAACACGCCGGTCTCCATCGCGCGCACCGCGGCGTCGCCCGACGTCACCTCGATGAGGCTGTGGCCGCGCCGGCGCAGCAATTCGCGCGTCAGCAGCGCGTTGATCGGATTGTCTTCGGCGAGCAGGATCTTGAGCGAGGCGCGGAACGACGGCTCGGCAACAGGCTCGGGTGCCGGGACCGGCGCCTGCCGCGGCGCCGGTGCTGCCGGTGCCGCGGCAGCATAGGCGGCGGGCTGTGCCGCCCCCTGCGCCTGGGCGCTGCGCAGGCGCTGGACCAGCGAGGATTGCCGCACCGGCTTCACCAGATAGCCGGCAAAGCCCATCTCGCGCAGCGATACGAGCCGCGACCGCGCCGCCGGCGTGACAAGCGCCAGGGCCGGCGTGCCCGGATCGGGCGCCGCCGGCGGATTGGGCTCGGCATCGGTGCCGGCGTCCACCAGCGTCACATCGGCCCGCGGGCCGAAATGCTCGCCCGCCGGCATGACGCTGCCGCCGGCAGCGCGGATCTGGGCCGTAAGGCCGTCGCGCAGGACGGCGTTGCGGGTGACGAGGGCGACCTGCAGGCCTTCGAGCGGCAGCGTATGCTCCGGCGCCGGCTTGACGATCACCGCGGGGACGGTGAACCAGAACTGGCTGCCGCCGCCGGCCGCTTCCTCGATGCCGATCTCGCCGCCCATCGCCTCGACCAGCTTCTTGGAGATGGCAAGACCGAGCCCCGAGCCGCCGAATTTGCGCGCATGGCTGGAATCGGCCTGGACGAATTCGCGGAAGATCTCGTCGCGCTTTTCCTTCGGCACGCCGACGCCGGTGTCGCGCACGTCGAAGCGGACATAGTGGCGGTCATGCGCCTGCACGACATAGGCCTTGAGTTCGACGCCGCCGCGCTCGGTGAACTTGACGGCGTTGCCGACGAGGTTGGTCAGCACCTGGCGCAGGCGCACGCCGTCGGTGCGGATCGCCTGCGGCACGCCGGGATCGACCGCGGCGACCAGCTCGATCGCCTTGTCATGGGCGCGCGGGCAGGACAGCTCGACCACGCCCTCGACCAGCGCGCGCAATTCGACCTCGTCCTCCTCGGGCGTGAAGCTTCCCGCCTCGATCTTGGAGAAGTCCAGGATGTCGCCGATCAGCGTCAGCAGCGCCTCGCCGGACTGGCTGATCGCCGCGACATAGGTGCGCTGCTCGGGCCGCAGCTCGGTCTCCTGCAGCAGCCGCGCCATGCCCAAAACACCGTTCATCGGGGTGCGGATCTCGTGGCTCATGGTCGCCAGGAAGCCGGATTTGGCGCGGCTGCCCGCCTCCGCCTTGTCGCGCGCATCGGTGATCGCGTCTTCCAGCGCCTTGCGCTCGGTGATGTCGCGGCCGACGCTCTGCACCTCGACCAGGCGGCCCTGGGCGTCGCGCACCGCATAGTCTTCCCAGGCGATCCAGCGCCAGCCATAGGCGGTGCGGACATGCTGGTCGTAGCGCACCCGCGCCCGCCCGGTCTCGAGCCCCGCGAAGCTGCCGAACACCGGGGCGCGGCTGTCGGGATGCAGCTCCGGCGCGAAGGGCCGGCCGATATCGCGCTGCGGGTTGAGCCCGAACAGCTTGAAGAAGGCGTCGTTGCCGTAAGTCAGGCGGCTGTCGGGGGCGCGGCGGAAGATCGCATCGCCCTGCGCGTCGACCAGGCCCTTGTAGCGCGCCTCCGACTGGTTGAGGCGGGCAATTGAACGCCGCCGCCGCGTGCAGCGACTGCTCCAGCCGCTGGCCGGCCGATTTGAGCTGCACCGCCTGGCGGTCCAGCGTCTCCATGCGCTGGCGGGCCACCACGAATTCATGCAGCAGGAAGCCCAGCACGACCGCCACCAGCACCGCGAACACCGCGGGCGGCATCAGCGTGAAGGTGTTGTGCAGGACCACGTCGCCGAACGCCACGACCAGCATGACGAACGCGACAAAGCCCAGAACTGTGCGAAGCGTGCGCAATCGCAGCCCGTTTTGATCGTACCCCGAGGAACTTAGCCATGGACTGTCTTCCGAAATCTTTAAAGGGAACAATTCCGGCAAGGTTCAGAAAAGGTTATTTGCACGCCGGCAGGCCGCGTACCGGTTGCGGCGTAGCTGGGCGCCTCGCCGTGAACACTGTTCGGGCAGACCGACGCACAGATTTCGCAATCTGGATTTCCCTATGATGTCAGTTGCTTAGACCGCAATCCCAACACCGACGGCGGCCGTCACAAAAGCTTTGCAAAACTGTGATGGTCCTTGCGCGCAACCCCGGTGGGATACGGTGAAACGTCATCCAGGGGGGCGGATTTCGTCTGCTCCGCCTTGTCTGAAACGGTGTTGTGCGCGATCCCATGGCCGATATAGCCCTGAACGAAGAAATGCTCTCACTCCCCGAACGTGCCGATGCCGTCCGCAAGGGCGGCGCTCGTGATGTCCGCTTCCGGCTCCTGACGCTGGCCGCGGCGCTGGTCGTGCTGGGCATCTTCATCGGCGTGATCGTTTCGCTGGTGATCGGCGCCATGCCGGCGATCAAGGCATTCGGCCTGCCCTTCCTCTGGTCCAGCAAGTGGAATCCGGTGACGGAGCAGTACGGCGCCTGGCCGTCGGTCTTCGGCACCCTCGTCACCTCCTTCCTTGCCATGTTCATCGCCGTGCCGGTCGGCATCGGCATCGCGATCTTCCTGACCGAGATCTGCCCGCGCCCCCTGCGCCGTCCGGTCGGCACCGCGATCGAGCTGCTCGCCGGCATCCCGTCGATCATCTACGGCATCTGGGGCCTGTTCGTGTTCGCGCCATGGTTCCAGGAGCATGTGCAGACCTGGTTCGTCGACACCTTCGCCGACACGCCCGTGCTGCGGGACATCTTCGCCGGCCCGCCCTATGGCATCGGCATCTTCACCGCGGCGCTGATCCTGTCGATCATGATCCTGCCCTTCATCTCGGCGGTGACGCGCGACGTGTTCGAGACCGTGCCGGCGATCCTGAAAGAAGCCGCCTACGGCCTCGGCTGCACGACCTGGGAAGTGATGTGGCGGGTGGTGCTGCCCTTCGCCCGCGCCGGCGTGGTCGGCGGCGCGATGCTGGCGCTGGGCCGCGCCCTCGGCGAGACCATGGCCGTCACCTTCGTGATCGGCAATGCGCATCACCTGCCTCACTCGCTGTTCGCGCCGGGCACCACGATCTCGGCCACCATCGCCAATGAATTCACCGAGGCGGTCGGCGAGCTCTACGCGCCGTCGCTGATCTATCTCGGCCTGATCCTGTTCTTCATCACCTTCATCGTGCTGGCCAGCGCGCAGCTCCTGCTGCGGGCGCTGGAACGCCGGGCGGGAGGCTGAACGATGAAGAACCAGGCCCTCATCGTCCGGCGCAAGCTGGTCAACCGCTTCTTCCTGCTGATGTCGATCGCCGCCGCGGCGTTCGGCCTCGTCTGGCTGGCGCTGATCCTGGGCGATCTGTTCTACGAGGGCTTTTCCAGCCTCTCGCCGCAGGTCTTCACCCAGATCACCCCGCCGCCGGGCGAGAAGGGCGGCCTGATCAACGCCATCATCGGCAGCGTGATGATGAGCGTGATCGCGGTGGCCGCGGGAACGCCGCTCGGCGTGCTCGCCGGCACCTATCTGGCCGAGTATGGCCGTTACGGCCGGCTCGCCTTCGTCGTGCGCTTCGTCAACGACATCCTGCTGAGCGCGCCGTCGATCGTCACCGGCCTGTTCATCTACGAAGTGCTGGTGCTGCGGATGGGGCATTTCTCGGGCTGGGCCGGCGCCGCCTCGCTGACCGTCATCGTGATTCCGGTGGTGGTGCGCACGACCGAGAACATGCTGCTGCTGGTGCCCAACGGCTTGCGCGAGGCCGCCGCCGCGCTCGGTGCGCCGCGCAGCAATGTGATCCGCACCGTGACCTGGCGCGCCGCGCGGGCCGGCATCGTGACCGGCGTGCTGCTCGCCATCGCCCGTATCTCGGGCGAGACCGCGCCGCTGCTGTTCACCGCGCTGAACAACAATTTCTGGTCGACCGACCTCAACCAGCCGATGGCGAGCCTGCCCGCGATCATCTTCAACTTCGCGATGGGCCCCTATGAAGACCTGCATCGCCTGGCCTGGGCCGGCGCCCTTCTCATCACCGCCACGGTGCTGACGCTCAGCATCCTTGCGCGGCTTCTCGAAAACAGACGGAGTTAGACATGGACGCGGATGGCGCGCCGACGACGACAAACGGCGAAAAGACGAAGGTCGATATTCGCGACGTCTCCTTCTATTACGGTGCCACCAAGGCGCTGAAGAACGTCACCGTGCCGCTGCACGACCGCAAGGTCACGGCGTTCATCGGGCCGTCGGGCTGCGGCAAGTCCACCCTGCTGCGCATCCTCAACCGGATCTACGAGCTCTATCCCAACCAGCGCGCCGACGGCGAGGTCATCCTCGACGGCGAGAACATCCTGTCGGCCCGCCTCGATACCAACCTGCTGCGCAGCCGCGTCGGCATGGTGTTCCAGAAGCCGACGCCGTTCCCGATGACGATCTACGACAACGTCGCTTTCGGCATCAAGCTCTATGAGCGCATGGCCAAATCCGAACTCGACGGACGCATCGAGGACGCGCTGCAGCGCGCCGCGTTGTGGGGCGAGGTCAAGGACAAGCTGAGGGCGTCGGGCCTGTCGCTCTCCGGCGGCCAGCAGCAGCGCCTGTGCATCGCCCGCACCGTGGCGACGCGCCCCGAAGTGATCCTGCTCGACGAGCCGTGCTCGGCGCTCGACCCGATCTCGACCGCCAAGATCGAGGAGCTGATCGACGAGCTTTCCGCCGAATACACGATCGTCATCGTCACCCACAACATGCAGCAGGCCAGCCGCGCCAGCGACTACACCGCCTTCATGTATCTGGGCGAGCTGATCGAGTTCGGTCCGACCGAGAAGATCTTCACCGCGCCGGAAAAGAAGCAGACCGAGCAGTACATCACCGGCCGCTTCGGCTGATCTTTAGAGCAATTCCGGGAAAAGCGCGAAGCGTTGGTACGCTGTCGCTACCAACTCCGTCCGCAATTGCGACCAAACAATAACTCTACGCCGCCTGCCGCGCGGTGAAGGTGGCGTGCGTGACGGTGACGGTCATGCCGCCCGGCCCGCTGGCCGTCAGGACCTTGGCATCGAGCTGCTGCGCCAGGGCGTTGACCAGACTGGTGCCGAGGCCGCCCTTCGCCGCCATCCCGTCGCCTTCGGGCTTGCCGACGCCGTTGTCCGCCACGGTCAGCTTCCAGTCCGTGCCGTGGACCTCGTAGCGCACTCGCACTTCGGCGGATTTCGCGGATGCGGGAAACGCGTATTTCAGGGCGTTGATCACCAGCTCGGTCACGATCAGCCCCAGGCTCACCGCATCGGCGGACGGCGCCGTTCCGTCGTCCGCCGCCACGATCAGCACGGCGGGCCCGCCCTCGCCGATCATCGATGCGGCCAGCGACTTGCATAGTTCCGACAGATAGGGGCCCACCTCGATCCGGTCGATCCGGCCCGTGCCGTGCAGATGGCGCTGCACCGCGGCGACCGAGATCACCCGGCGATGGGCGTCGGTCAGATGCTGCCGCGTCTCCTCCGAGGTGACCGCGCGCGCTTTCAGCATCAGGATGCTGGCGATGATCTGCAGGCTGTTGACGATGCGGTGCTGCATCTCCTCCAGCAGCGTCTCCTTGTGGCGGATCAATTCGTCCGCCTGGTGCTTGAGCGCTTCCTTCTCAACCTCGATGGCGCGCCGCTCGGTGATGTCCTCGATGTTCAGCAGGATCATCGTTGCCGCGCCGGGCACGGCGGCGACCAGGCGCGCATGCAGGCGCAGGGTCCGCAGGCCGATGCCGGGAAACGCTTTGCCGACCTCGACATTCTCGATCGCGCCGCCATCGGCCAGGACGGCGCCGAGTTGCGTGCGCAGTTCGGGGATGTCCCAGGCGCCGGCACCGAGCGCGAAAACGCTGCGCTCCAGCGTGTCCTCCGGCGCGACCGCGAAGTGGTCATGGAAGGAGCGGCTGGCGAACAGGATGCGGAAACGGCCGTCCAGCACGAGCAAGGGCTCGCGGACCGTCTCCACGATGACCTGCGCGAGCGCGCGCGCATCTTCGATCCGATCGAAGAGACCTAGCATGCGAACCTTTCCGGTGGCGTGGCCAACCTAGGCCCTGTGCCGCGGCGCGGCAATGCGCGGGAACCCGATTGTCCGGATCGAAAGCCGGGCGAGCGTGTTCCCTGCACGAGCGAGCGCTTGGGCGCTTCCCTATCCAGCGCTATTTCCCTTCGGAACCTCGCGCCGGCATTTCACAAAGGACACCATAATGTTGAACAGGATGAGCATGTTGCTCGCCGTGTCGGTCGTCGCCTTAAGCGCCGGCGCCACCGGTGCCGCAGCGGCCGATTTCGGCAACGACCATATGCGCGACAGCGGCCGCAGCCATGGCGGCGCCGCCGTCACCATCGGCTTCGACGACGTCGCCTTCGGCTATCGCGACGGCTATTGGGACAACGGCCACCAGTGGCACAGCTGGAGCAACAACACCGCATTCGCCCGCTATCGCGACCACGGCACCAATTATCACGGCTGGAACCACACCCGCGACGCCGATCACGGCTGGCAGCATCACTGACGGCAAACCGTGCGCGGCAGCACGGTCGCGTACGGATTTTTCCCATAAAGGAATACCTAACATGAACAGCACATTTTCCCTTGTCGGCGCGGTGGCGCTGGCCGCCTTTGCCGTTGTCTCGCCGGCCGCGGCCGCACCGCATGGCGTCGAGGTCGGCTCGCTGACCTGCAACGTCGCCAGCGGCTGGGGCTTCGTCTTCGGCTCCTCCAAGGACCTGCACTGTACCTTCCGGCAGAACAACCGGCCGCCCGAACATTACACCGGCTCGATCTCCAAATACGGTGTCGATATCGGCTACACCGAAGGCGGCGTGCTGGTGTGGGGCGTCTTCGCGCCGTCGTCGGACACCCGCCCCGGCGGCCTGGATGGCGATTATGTCGGTGCCACTGCCAGCGCCACCGTGGGCCTTGGCGTGGGCGCCAACGCGCTGGTCGGTGGCTTCGACCAGTCCTTTGCCTTGCAGCCGCTCAGCCTCAGCGGCGATCGCGGCCTGAACGTCGCGGCCGGCGTCGGCGCGATTAGCCTTCATCACGCCAGTTGAGTAGGATGGCGCGGGCGCGTTGCCCGCGCCGCGTTCCCCTCTGAATTTGAAAGACCCGCCATGCCCGTCGAAACCCTTCTCATCTGGCTGATCGTTGGTGCGGTGGCCGGCTGGCTGGCCGGCGTCATCGTCAAGGGCGGCGGCTTCGGCCTGCTGGGCGACATCGTCGTCGGCATCGTCGGCGCGTTCTTCGGCGGCTGGCTGCTGCCGCGCCTCGGAGTCCATCTGGGCGCCGGCGTCGTCGCAATCATCGTCAGCGCCACCATCGGCGCGGTGGTGCTGCTCCTGATCGTGCGGTTGATCCGCCGCGCCTGACGGCTTTCAGGCGTAATCCGCTTCGACTGTCGCGTCGCGCGGTGGGGTGCGCAGCACCGCGGCGAACAGCCAGCTCAACGCAAAGCTCACGGCGATGTTCAGCACCAGCGACGACACCGCCGCGTAGCAGGGGATGGTGTAGCCGAACAGGGTGATCGGATAGATCGACACCTTGAAGCCGTTCGCCGCCGCCATGAAGGTGCCGCTGCCGATGCCCGCGATCCAGCCGGTCAGCAGCGCCCACGGGTTCAGCCGGTTGGTGTAGAGCCCGAAGATCACGCTCGGCAGGGTCTGGATGATCAGGATGCCGCCCAGCAATTGCAGCTGGATGGCATAGGAGGTCGGCAGCTCGATGATGAAGGCCAGCGCCCCCAGCTTGACGACCAGCGACACGATCTTGGCGACCTGCGCCTCGCGCCCCGGCTTGCAGTCCGGATCGATATATTCGCGGTAGATGTTGCGCGTGAACAGGTTGGCGCAGGCGATCGACATGATCGCGGCGGGCACCAGCGCGCCGACCGCGATGGCCGCGAAGGCGACGCCGACGAACCACGGCGGAAACGAATGCACGAACAGGGCCGGCACCGCGTACTGGTTGCCGAATGCCTTGAAGCCGGCGGCGAACTGCGGCATCGACTTGACGCCCGCCGCCACCGCCATCGTGCCCAGCAGCGCGATCAGCCCCAGCGCGAAGGAATAGGCCGGCAGGATCACTGCATTGCGCCGCACCACATGCCGGCTGGATGCGCTCAGCAATCCCGTCACCGCATGCGGATAGAGGAACAGCGCGAGCGTCGATCCCAGCGCCAGCGTGGCATAGGCCGCCTGCGGCCCCAGGCTGGTGGCCGTCGCGGACGCCAGCAGCAGCGTCTTGGGATCGGCGGCAGCGAAGATCTTGCCGAAGCCGCCGAGTTCGGCGGGAATGATGATCACCGCCGCGATCACCGTCACATAGAGCAAGGCGTCCTTCACCAGCGCGATCAGCGCCGGCGCCCGCAACCCGCTGGAATAGGTGTAGACCGCCAGCACCACGAAAGCGATCAGCAGCGGCAAGTCATGGACCACGCCGATCCCCGGCACCGCGATGTCCATGCTGATGCCGAGCCCGGCGATGGCGACCTCCATGCCGACGAGCTGCAGCGCGATATAGGGCATGGTCGCGACGATGCCGGTCACCGCCACGGCCAGCGCCAGCGTGCCGTTGCCGAAGCGGCCGCGCACGAAATCCGCCGCGGTGACGTAGCCCTTGGCCTGCGCCACCGACCACAGCCGCGGATAGACCGCGTAGACGATCGGATAGACCAGGATCGTGTAAGGCACGGCGAAAAAACCCGTCGCCCCGGCGCCGAACAGCACCGCCGGCACCGCGATGAAGGTGTAGGCGGTGTAGAGATCGCCGCCCAGCAGGAACCAGGTGACGACGGTGCCGAAGCGCCGCCCGCCCAGGCCCCATTCGTGCAGCTGGTTGAGGTCGCCGCGCCGCCAGCGTGCCGCGACGAAGCCCAGCACCGTGACAAGGCCGAACAGCACGATGAAGATCGTGACCGCGGTGGTGTTCATTGCCTCACCGCTTCTCGTTGCGCTCGTCGAAGAAATAGACCGGCAGCATCACGGCGACGCCCAGCACGATCCACAGCATCTGGTACCAGTAGAAGAACGGAATTCCGATCAGCGCCGGCAGGGCGCGGTCATACGAGCCGACCCACAGCATCGCGATATAGGGGGAGCAGCAGCAGAAGGTGAATTGCGCGGAAAGACCTCCGCCGCCTTGGTGTGTCCGCCATGCCCATCCCCGAACCGTCGCCTCAGAATTACGGCATCGCGCCGCCGCCGCCAAGCGCGCGCTTTTCGCAGCGCAGCATCGCCGATCCGGCGTTATAATGGGTTCGCGCGCTTCGTTGGGGAAACATCATGCTGCGTATCCTGATCGCCGGCCTGCTCGGCGGGCTTGCGATGTACATCTGGTCGACGATCGCCCATGTTGCGACGCCGCTGGGCGCCGTCGGTGTCGACACCTTGCCGAATCAGAGCATCACTGCTGCCAACCTTGCCTCGTCGGTCGGCGGCCGGCCGGGCCTCTACCTGTTTCCCATGAACATGTCGGGCACACCGTCGGCGGCGACCGCGCCGGGCGGCTTTCTGGTGTTCAATCCGCACACGCCGACCAGCATACGGCCGTCGAACCTGGTCATCGAATTCCTGACCGAACTGGTGGAGGCGGTCCTCGCCGCCTGGCTGCTGGCGCAGACCGCGCTCGCGGCCTATGGCGCGCGGGTCGCGTTCGTGACGGTGGTCGGGATCGCCGCCGCCATCATCACCAACGTGCCCTATTGGAACTGGTACGGCTTCCCGCTCGACTACACGCTGGCCTACGGCTTCGTCGAGATCGCCGGCTTCCTGGCGGCCGGCCTGGTGATCGCGGCTATTTTGCGCCCCAGAACCACGGCGTGACCGCGATGCCGATGTGATCCTCCGGTCCGTCGCTGATCTGCAGCGTCGCCGGGCTCGTGTCCAGCGTGAAGCGCACGCTCTTGCGCAGGCCGGGACAGTTGGGATCGCCCGAATGCATCGTCGAGCGGACCGGGACGCCGTCCTGGATCACGTCGACCCAGGCCTCGCCCGACAGCGAGACCAGGTAATCGCCCGCCGCCGGCGCGCCGAAGCGGACGAAGCCCGCGAATTTCGCGGGATCGGCGGGCTTCTCGGGCGGCACGGGCAGCGTCCCGCCGGTGCCCAGCGTCAGCGCGACCGCCAGCGGCGGCGTGCCCGGCAGGGTCGTACCGGACGCGGGTGACAGGCGCCGCCTGCAGCAGTGCCAGGCTCGCGGTCCACCGGCCAGTTGAACTTGCCGCACGGCTTGGCATCGTCGGCGAAGGCCGGCGTCGCGACCAGGACCGCCAGGCCGCCGGCCAGCAGCGCCGCGCGGATCACGGCGCGCCCAGGATGGTGAAGCCGTCCTTCTCGAAGATCGCCTTGGCGTCCGGCCCGCCCAGGAAGGCGATGAATGCCTTCGCCTCCGGCTTGCCGTCCTTCACCAGGCCGACGGGATAGACGATCGGCGCATGGGTGTTCTCGGGGAAGGTGCCCACGATGTGCACGCCTTTGTCGCTCAGCGCGTCGGTGGTGTAGACGATGCCCAGCGGCGCCTCGCCGCGCGAGACATAGGACAGCGCGACGCGCACATTCTCCGCCGGTACGAGCTGGCCGGCGACGCTGTCCCACACGCCCAGCGCGGTCAGCGCGGCCTTGGCGTATTTGCCGGCGGGCGAGGCCGGATCGGCGACCGAAAGCTTGCCGCCCTTGAGCGCGCCCGACAGGTCGAAATGCGGCGCGATGGCGATCGCGACGGTGTCGCTGACCGGCGCGATCAGCACCAGGTGATTGCCCAGAAGGTTCTTGCGGGTGCCCGGCGCGATCAGGCCCTTCTTGTCGAGATAGTCCATCCAGTCGGTGTCGGCCGACATGAAGACGTCGGCGCCGCCCGACGCTTCGATCTGCTTGGCCAGCGCCGAGGACCCGGCGAAGGAGAACACCACGTCGTTGCCGGTCTTGGCCTTGTAGGCCTTGCCGACATCGTTCAGCGCATCGGTCAGCGACGCCGCGGCGAACACCGTGATCCCAGCCTGCGCCGCCACGGGCGCAAGCAGCAACAGCGCCGCCGCGAAACCGGCGCGAAGCCACCGTCCGAACGTCATGGATATCCCCGTCCTGATCCCGGCGCCGTAATATCCCAGCCGGTATCGCGAGTCGAGCAATCAGGCCCGGCGCTGGCCCGCGAAGATCAGGCCCACGCCGCCCAGCAGAACCACGATGCCGGCAATGGTCGGAATCCATACCGTGTGGTCCTCCTGCGTGTCGACATGGATCGGACCGGCGTCCAGAACCGGCTTGGTCTCGCTGTAGGTGAAGTGACCGAACAGCAGCGCGCCGACACCCAGCACGACCAATAGAATTCCGATGATGGTCAGTCCGCGCATGGTCTTGGTCCCCGTTGCAAGCGCCGCTCCCGGCGCCGCCATGGAACGGCCGGAGGGGACCGAAGTTCCGCTTCAGCCGGCCTGCGCGATCCGGCGATAGGCCAGCGCCTCGGCGATGTGCGGCCGCGCCACGCGTTCGGCGCCGGCAAGGTCGGCGATGGTGCGCGCCACCCGCAGCACGCGGTGATAGCCGCGCGCCGTCAGCCGCATCGCGTCCGCCGCCCCGGTCAGGAGCCGCTGCCCCGCCGCATCGGGCGCCGCGACAAGATCGAGCAATTCGCCCTCCGCTTCGGCATTGGTGCGTAGCGGCTTGCCGTCATAGCGCGCCCGCTGAAGGTCGCGCGCCTTGGCCACCCGCGCCGCCACCTGGGCGCTGCCCTCCGCCGGCGGCGGCAGCGAAAGGTCGGCAGCGGAGACGCCCGCAACTTCGACATGGACATCGATGCGGTCGAACAAGGGGCCGGAGATCTTCGACTGATAGTCCACCGCGCATTTCGGCGCGCGGCCGCAGGCCTGTGCCGGATCGCTCAAATAACCGCAGCGGCACGGATTCATCGCGGCGACGAGCTGGAAGCGCGCGGGATAGCGCACATGCGCGTTGGCGCGCGCCACCACCGCCTCGCCGCTCTCGATCGGCTGGCGCAGCGAATCCAGCACGGCGCGCTGGAATTCCGGCAACTCGTCGAGGAACAGCACGCCCAGATGCGCGAGGCTCACCTCGCCCGGCTTGACCCGCAGGCCGCCGCCGGTCAGCGCCGCCATCGAGGCCGAATGGTGCGGATTGCGGAACGGCCGCCGCCGCGAGATCGCACCGCCGGCCAGCTCGCCCGCCAGCGACTGCACCATCGACAGCTCCAGCGCCTCGCGCGCGTCCAGCGGCGGCAGCAGGCCGGGCAGGCGCTGCGCCAGCATCGACTTGCCCGCGCCGGGTGGTCCGATCATCAAAAGGTTGTGGCCGCCCGCCGCGACGATCTCCAGCGCGCGCTTGGCGGTCTCCTGGCCCTTCACGTCGCGCAGGTCGGCACGCTGATCGCGTCGTTCGCCAGCTTCGCCACCGGCGGGCTCAGCACCGAGACGCCCTTCACGTGATTGACCAATGCGATAAGGGATGGCGGCGCCACGATCTCGATCCCACCGGCCCAGGCCGCTTCGGGCCCGCAGGCCGCCGGCAGATCAGGCCGCGCCCCTGCGCGCTCGCCGCCAGCGCCGCGGGCAGCACGCCGGCCACGGCGGTGATCTGCGCGTCCAGCGACAGCTCGCCCAGCGCGACATAGTTCGCCATCTCGCTGGCCGGCAGCACGCCCATCGCCGCCAAGAGGCCGAGCGCGATGGGCAGGTCGTAATGGCTGCCTTCCTTGGGCAGGTCGGCCGGGGCCAGGTTTCACCGTGATGCGCTGCCAGGGCAGCGCCAGGCCGATGGCCGAGAGTGCGGCGCGCACCCGCTCCTTGCTCTCGCCGACGCCTTGTCGCCGAGGCCGACGATGTTGAACAGCCCGCCGCCGCCTTCGCCGATATGCACCTGCACGTCGACTTCGCGCGCGTCGATGCCCTGGAAACGCGACGGTATAGACGTGCGCGACGGTCATGACAGCCCCCACGCAATCAGGCCGGATTTCGCGGGACGCGCAACAGGCCGGGCGGCGCAACGGTTGCAACGCCGCTCAGGCCGGGACCGGCACCGCGTCGAAGGCGATGGTGGTGCGCGCCGCTCCGCTGTGGAACGGCACCGTCCCGTGCCACATATAAGACGGGAACAGCACCAGCCGCCCCGGCGCCGGCTTCACCGCGCGGCGGATCGGCGCGGCCAGCGCAGCTGCAAAGGTGGGTTCGCCGAACTTGATCCAGCCCTGCTGCAGGTCTTCCACCGCATCGGGCACCGCGACGTAGTAGCAGGAGCTGATCCAGCCCTTCGGGTGGATGTGGTTGGTGTGGAAGCCCCGGTCGTGGAGCCGCGACGACCACGATCCGGCGAAGCGGAAACCCGCCGTCCGGCGCGCTGCCAGCGGATGCGTCGGCGCATCGTCCATCCGCGCGATATAGGCGCCGACCGCGCCTTCGACCCGCGCCTGCAGCGCCGCGACCAGCGGATGGCCATTGTCGAACAGCGGCTCCATGGTCTGCGTCCCGTGCCGCAAGGTCTGGTCGATATGCTCGCGCGCATCGCCGTGCAGGCCGTCGAGATAGGCGTCGAGCTCGGCATTGAACCCGTCCGGCAGGTCGAGGTCGAACACCTGCACATGCTTTTCGTAATCGGCGAGAACATCCGCGCGGCCGTCGCCGGTCACCCGCAACGCCAGTTCGTGCATGCGAGCGCGCCCTGGTCCAGCGGCTGCGCCGCCACCGCTTCGCCGGTCAGCGCCAGCGCCCGCTTCGCCTCGCCCAGGCGCAGCAGCGTGCCGGCGAGTTCACCCGCGTCGGCACGTCGCCGGGGCGCAGCCCGAGCGTGGTCTCGTAGGCCGCCACCGCGGCGTCCAGTTCTCCCAGCCCGGCCAGCGCCAGCGCCAGCCGTTCTGCGCTTCGGGATTGTCCGGCGCGGCCCGCGCCGCGCGCGCGAAACAGTCCCGCGCCTCGGCGAAGCGTTCGGTGCGGTTTAGGAAACCGCCCTTGCCCAGCCACAACAGCGCCGCCTCCGGCGCCCGCACCGCCGCGTCGTCGAAGGATTTGAGGAAGTCCTCATCGCGTCCCATGCGATAGAGCAGCGCGTTCAGCTCCTGATGCGCCGACAGGTGCAGCGGATCCTTCGCCAGCGCCTTGCGATAGCCGGCCACCGCTTCCTCTTGCCGCCCCAGATGCTGCAGCGTGTTGGCGCGGTTGGCGTCGGCCAGCGGCAGGCCGGGCGCATGGCGCAGCGCGGCATCGAACAGCGCCAGCGCTTCGCCGTGGCGGTTCTGCAACTTCAGCGCCACGGCGAGGTTCTGCTCGATCGCGGCACGCAGATCGGCGGGAAGATCGAGCGCCAGCGCCGGGCGCAGCACCGCCTCGCCTTCCGCCGGCCGGCTGGCGTCGTTCAAAAGCGCGCCGAGGCTGAGGATCGCGCTGGCATGGCCCGGCTCCAGCTTCAGCGCCGCGCGCAGGTTCTTCTCCGCGAAGGCAAGATCGCCGGCCGCCTGCTGCGCCTGGCCCAGCACCAGCAGCGCGTCGACGTAAGCGGGATTGGCGCGCGCCACCGCGCGCAGCATCGCGATGCCGTCCTGCGGCCGTCCCATGCCGACCAGCAGCTTGCCGAGATTGACCTGCACATGAGGCTGTTTCGGCTTGGCGGCCAGCGAGCGGCGATAGAGTGCCTCGGCTTCGCCGTTCCGGCCCTGCGCGGCGCGCACCACGCCCATCAGCTGCAGCCCGTCCGGCTCCCGCGGCGCCACGCCAAGCACCTGGCCCAGCACGCGCTCGGCAAGGCCCCATTGGCCTTGGTTGATCAGGCCGACCGCCTGGACGATCGACGCGGCAATCTGGCTTGTCGGGGCTCCGCTCATGGCATCCTTTTAGCCGCAAAGGGCGCCAAGGGCGCGCCCTTGCGCCCTTGGCCCCCGCCACCTACCCTTTCCGTACCGCTATTTCCAACCATGAGACCAAGATGGCCCGCCAGCGTTTCGAAGGAACCGAGAAATACGTCGCGACCGACGACCTCAAGATCGCCGTCAACGCGGCCATCACGCTGGAGCGTCCGCTGCTGATCAAGGGCGAGCCCGGCACCGGCAAGACCGAACTCGCCTTTCAGGTCGCGGATGCGATGAAGGCGCCGCTGATCACCTGGCACGTCAAATCGACCACCAAGGCGATCCAGGGCCTCTACGAATACGACGCGGTGACCCGCCTGCGCGACAGCCAGCTCGGCGAAGAGCGGGTGAAGGACGTCAAGAACTACATCAAGAAGGGCAAGCTGTGGGAGGCGTTCGAGATGGAGGGCCGCCCGGTCCTCCTGATCGACGAGATCGACAAGGCCGACATCGAATTCCCCAACGACCTGCTGCTCGAACTCGACCGCATGGAGTTCTTCGTCTACGAGACCGGCGAGACCATCAAGGCGGCGATCCGCCCGATCATCCTGATCACCTCGAACAACGAGAAGGAGCTGCCGGACGCGTTCCTGCGCCGCTGTTTCTTCCACTACATCAAGTTCCCCGAGCGCGAGACGATGCAGAAGATCATCGACGTGCACTATCCCGGCATCAAGCAGAAGCTGGTGGCGGAAGCGCTCAACGTCTTCTACCAGATCCGCGACGTGCCCGGCCTCAAGAAGAAGCCGTCGACCAGCGAACTGCTCGACTGGCTGAAGCTGCTGCTCAACGAGGACATCCCGCCCGAAGCGCTGAAGGAAAAGGACCCCACCAAGCTGATTCCGCCGCTGCACGGCGCGCTCCTGAAGAACGAGCAGGACGTGCATCTATTCGAGCGCCTCGCATTTCTCGCGCGACGGGAGAGTAGGAACTAGGCGTCGACGAGACCGATGCGGCGCTCGATACGTTCGAGCCGCTCATCGACGCGGTCGATCCGATTGGAAACATGGGCATATTGCGCTTGGAGGCTTGCCATATTGCTCTCCAGCATGCCGACGCGAAACGTCAGCTCGGCAAGCCTCTGATTGGTCAGGTCGACTGCCGCCCGGATGTGGCGGAGCTGCTCCAAGACGAGATTGTCCATTTCGCCACTCATCCTGCTATTATCCTGCAGAAACGGATTGAGAACAGGTTAGCGATGATGCTCCTGAAATCGCTGCGCCTTTACGCGTTCTCGGGCGCGCTCGCGGTGCTCGCCTGTCCGGCGGCCCTCGCCCAGACCACGGACATCGATGCCTTCAAGGATGCCGGCGACGACGCCAAGGTGCATTCGGCGTCCGGCTTCGTCTGCCCGCTGTTCATCGGCCATTTCGAGCGCGACGCCTATGGCGAGCGCGACCCGTCCAGCGGTGCCGATTTCTGTGCCTATTCCGCGATCGACGGCGTCTACGGCACGATCACGCTGACGCCGCTCAAAGCCGCCTATGACGCCAGGACCCGCGCTGATCCCGGAATTCACCGAGCAGGAGGGCATCGGCGGCAAGATGATCGGCGAGCGCACCATGAATATCGGCGGCGGCGCCGCGCCCGTCTCGGTCTATTCGCGCACCTACGAGACCGCGGCGCTGGAGACGCTGCATTACCGCATCCAGTTCTCCTCCGGCACGGTCGGCGCCTGGGCGGTCGAGGCGACGGTCGAATTCGCCACCCCGCGCGACGACGACAAGCAGCGCGACTTCCTCAACGCCGTCTTCACCGAGGCCCTGGTCCATATCGCCAAGACCCCGCCGCCGGCCGGTCCGGTGATTCCCGCGGAAACCGCCACCGCGCCAGCCGCCCCGCTCCCGGCCGCGCCGCTGGCCCCACCGCCCAAGCCGCGATAGACTTCCGCGGACCGCTATCGCCTGCCCCGGAAGGTCCCCATGTTCTTCCAGTTCTTCGACGAGCTTCGTGCCGCCAAGATTCCGGTGACGCTGAAGGAATATCTCGCGCTGATGGACGCCCTGGACAAGGACGTCATCGACATGAAGATCGACGAATTCTACTTCCTGTCGCGCACCGCACTGGTGAAGGACGAGCGCAATCTCGACAAGTTCGACCGCGTCTTCGGCCATGTCTTCAAGGGCCTCGAAGGCCTCGACGGCTCGATCATCGCGCAGATCCCCGAGGAATGGCTGAAAGCCCTGACCGAGCGCTTCCTCACCGAGGAGGAGAAGAAGGCGATCGAGGCGGCCGGCGGCTGGGACAAGCTGATGCAGCAGCTGAAAGAGCGCATCGAGGAGCAGAAGAAGCGCCACGAGAAGGGCAACAAGGCGATCGGCACCGGCGGCACGTCTCCGTACGGCAATGGCGGCTACAACCCGGAAGGCGTGCGCATCGGCCAGGACAAGTCGCGCCACGGCAAGGCAGTCAAGGTCTGGGACAAGCGCGAATACAAGAACCTCGACGATTCGGTCGAACTCGGCACCCCGCAACATCAAGGTGGCGCTGCCCGCTTGCGCAAATGGGCCCGCCAGGGCGCCGAGGTCGAGCTCGACATGCCCGGCACCATCGCCGACACCGCCAACAAGGGCTATCTCGACCTGCGCCTGGTGCCCGAGCGCCACAACACGGTGAAGGTGCTGCTGTTCTTCGACATCGGCGGCTCGATGGATGCGCACATCAAGCTGTGCGAGGAGCTGTTCAGCGCCGCCAAGACCGAATTCAAGCACATGGATTTCTACTACTTCCACAACTGCCTCTACGAGGCGGTGTGGAAGGACAATCGCCGCCGCCACAACGAGAAGATCCCGACCTGGGACGTGATCAACAAATACCCGAAGGACTACAAGGTCGTCTTCGTCGGCGACGCCACGATGAGCCCCTACGAGGTCACCTATCCCGGCGGCAGCGTCGAGCACTGGAACGAGGAGCCGGGGGCCGTCTGGCTCGACCGCGTCGCCGGCATGTTCGAACATTGCGTGTGGCTGAACCCGGTGGCGGAGAAGCACTGGGAATACACCCCGTCCATCGCCCTGATGGGCCAGCTCCTGAACGGCCGCATGTTCCCGCTGACGCTGGGCGGACTCGACAACGCGATGCGGGAATTGAACCGGTAGGCCGGACGGACATGTCAGCTGCAAGCGCAAGCGCGTCGAGCACCACCGTCCGCGTCGCCACCTGGGCCGATGCCGGGCCCGTTGTCGCAGACGCTCGCGCGCGCCTTTGCCGACGATCCGATGATGATGCACCTGCTGCCGCCATCGGCGCGGCACAAGCTGCCGCGGCTGTTCAAGGTGCTGCTCAAGCTCGGCCTGCCCTATGGCGCGAGCTATGTGACGGACGGCTATGAGGCGGCGACGTTCTGGCGGCCGCCCGGCGGCTGGCATGTTCGCGTCAAGGACTACATCGTCAACGCGCCGGAGCTGCTCGGCGTGTTCGGCACCGGCGTGTTCAATGCGATGTCGACGATGGACCGCGTGGAGAAGGTCCATCCCGCCAAGCCGCACTGGTATCTCCAGGTCATCGGCACCGATCCGGCCAAGCAGGGCAAGGGCTTCGGAGGCGTGATCATGCGCGACCAGCTGGCACGCGCCGACGCGGCGCATATGCCGTGCTATCTCGAATCCTCGAAGGACACGAACATCCCGATCTACCAGAGCTTCGGCTTTGCGGTGACCGGCGAGATCAGGATCCCGAACGGCCCGACGCTGTGGCCGATGTGGCGCGAGGCGCGCGGGTAATCCCCCGAACGGATATCCATATGCGGTGGGCGTAGGGCCGCCGGCGTCGTGCCCTTGCACCCCTGCCGCGATCCTGTTCCCATGCCGGCAGAACAATCGGGGGAAACGCCATGACGGTCACGGTCCACCACCTCAACAATTCGCGCTCGCAGCGCATCCTGTGGCTGCTCGAGGAACTCGGCACGCCCTATGAGATCGTCAAATACCAGCGCCTGTCGCCGGTGCCGTTCGCGCCGCCGGAGCTGAAGGCGGTGCATCCGCTCGGCAAGTCGCCGGTGATGACGGACGGCGGCACGACCATCGCCGAATCCGGCGCCATCGTGGAATATCTGATCGACACCTACGGCAAAGGCCGTTTCAAGCCGGAACGCGGCAGCGCCGATTATTGGCGCTATGTCGAGTGGCTGCACTATGCCGAAGGCTCGGCGATGCTGCCGCTGCTGATGGCGCTCTACACCGGCATGCTGGGCGACGCCGCCGCGATGCTGAAGCCGCGCGTCGACAGCGAGATCGCCAACAACCTCTCCTATATGGAAGCGAGCCTCGGCAGCCGCGACTTCTTCGTCGGCGACGGGCTGACCGGTGCCGACATCATGCTGAGCTTCGTGGTCGAGGCGGCCGGCGCGCGCCTCGAGCCTTATCCCGGTCTCGTCAAATTCCGCGACCGCATCCAGGCCCGCCCGGCCTACAAGATCGGCGTCGAGAAGGGCGGCGAATACGCGCTCATGAGCCGGTGACGCCGTGCGCCGTCTGCGGGTCCTGATCGCCGCGGCGGCGTTTGTCGGCCCGGGCGCAGATGGCCTGTGCGCCGATGGCCTGCGCTACGTCGCGCCCAACCGGGCCTTCAGCATCGCCGCCGACAGCACCGTGTTTCCGCTCGACCGGGAATTCGCGACCGGACCGAATGGCTTTGTCGTTTTCCGCTTCGATCCTGCCACCGGCACCCATGGCGCGGCGGGCGAGCGCACGGTGGTATGGAATGCGCTCACCGCGTTGATCCCCAACAGCGACGTCGCGGCGCTCGATTTCGCCACCGGCTTCCTGACCGAGCGCTATCCGCACGGCCGTTTCCAGATCGCGACCAAGATCAAGGCGCGCACCGCCGACGGCCGGCTTTATTACGTCTTCACCGCGCACGGCATCTACAAGGACACAGCGGCATTGTGGACCGGCGTGGTGATGTATTTCGTGCTGAAAGGCGCCGGCCTCGCCGCCGACGTCCACACGCTGAACGCCGCGGCGGCGCCCGGCCAGCGCGCGCTCGGCGACGAAGAGACCGTCGCCTGGGGCACCAGCCTGCGGCCCGGTCCGTGATCCGGCACCCGAAGGGGGCAGCGCTGCCTTTACCCTTTCCGGCTCGCGATATAGCGGTCCGTGATCCCGTCGATCATCGCCAGCGGCACCGCGCCGCCGATCAGCATCGCGTCGTGGAAGCTCTTGATGTCGAACCTGGCGCCCAGCGCGTCCTGCGCCTTCTTGCGTGCTGCCAGGAAGGCGAGCTTGCCCAGCATGTAGCCGCAGGCCTGGCCCGGCGTGACGCAGTAGCGGTCGATCTCGGTGATCGCGCCGCTCTCCTGGTCGCCCAGCGTGTCGACATAGAACTTTACCGCCTGCTCGCGGCTCCATTTCATCGCATGGATGCCGCTGTCGACCACCAGGCGCACGGCGCGGAACATCGCGTCGTGCAGGAAGCCGATGCGGCCCAGCGGGTCGCCGTCATACATCCCCATCTCGTCGGCAAGCTGCTCGGCGTAAAGCGCCCAGCCTTCCATGTAGGAGGAGAAGAACGACACCTTGCGGATCAGCGGCATCTTCGCCTCGCGCTGGATCGACAGCTGCAGGTGATGCCCCGGAATCGACTCGTGATAGGTCAGGGTCGGCAGCAGCCAGCGCGGCTGCTCGGCGGTATCGCGCAGGTTGATCCAGTAGATGCCCGGCACCTTCCCGTCGAGCGACGGCGCATCGTAATAGCCGCCGGCCTGCCCTGCCTCGATCTCCTTGGGCACCCGTTTGATGATGACGTCCGCCTTGGGCAGCACGCCGAAATATTGCGGCAGCCTGGCGCGGACCGCGGCAACCTTCACGTTCAGGTCGGCGATGAGCCGCTCCTTCGCCGCGTCGGTATTGGCGTAGAGCAGTTTGGGATCGGCATACATCGCACGCAGCCGCTCGCCGACCGTGCCCGCGGTCATGCCCTGCTTGCGCATGAGCGCGTCGATCCGGGCGCTATGGTCCTCGATGATCTCGAGGCCCGTCCGGTGGATCTGCGCCGGGCTCATCGTCGACGTCGTCCAGGTCAGGACGCTGTCGTGGTAGTAGGCCTCGCCGTCGGGCAGCTTCCACACGCCGGCGTCATGCGTCGCCTTGGGCTGCAATTCCGTCAGCAGCGCGATCTGGCGGTCCAGCGCCGGATAGACCTTGTCGGCCAGGATCTTCGCCGCCGGCATCTTCCAGTCGCCGGGGATGGCCTTCTCCGCCGTGCGGCGAACCACCGACAGCGTCATCGGCGCGCTGTCCGCCGGCTGGCCGCGCAGGCCCTGGATTTGCTTGATCGCGCTTGCCAGGCAGAAATCCGGCGGGATCACGCCCAGCGCCACGTCATGCCGCACGACCTCGGACTCCTGGTCCAGCCGTGTCCCGAGCTGCTCCAGCCGCGCCAGATAGGCGTCGGCGTCCGCCTTGGTCTCGATCGTGTGCTGGTTGTCGAGGAAGGACGGGACGTAGCTATAGAGCCCGTTCTTCTGGCTGATGACGTAGGGCGCGCCGGCGCCGCCACCGCCATATTTGTATTTCTTGTCGTCGTCGTCGCTGTTCTTCAGGGTGAACATCACGACGTCGTAGCTGACCTGGTCGTCGCCGCCGACCGTGTTCCGGTCGAAGGCCTCCAGTCGCGCCAGCTGGCTTGCGGTCAGCGCCTGCTGCTTCGCGATACCGGCCAGCGAGACGTCGTCCAGTTCGCTCTTCTGGTACGCCCGCTTGCCGGTGTCGACGCCAAGCCCGGTCGCGAAGGTCGGCGACAGGTCCAGATTCTCGTCGATGAAGGCGTCGAACAGCGCGTTCAGCGTCGTGCTCGGGTCGGCGGCGAGGGCGGGCTTCATCATGGCAAGGGCGGCGGCGCTCGCGGCGCCCGATTTCAGGATGGAACGGCGGCTCAGCATAGGCGATCCTCTCGGCGCGCGCTGGAAAGCTAGGGGGCGGCCGCGCCCCGGACAAGGGAGCGGCCGTCACGATCCCGTGCGAGGCCGGTCAAAGCGGCCGGATGTTATTGGCGATCCACGCCGCCAGTTCCGCTTCGGACATCGCGCTGGAGGCGACGGAGAGGATCACCAGCACGCATTGGGCGTCGTCGACCGCCAATTCGTAGCCGTTCAGATTGAGGAACAATTCCATAGCGATCAGCGCGATGCGCTTATTGCCGTCGATGAACGCATGATTTTTCGCCAGCCCGAAAGCGTATGCCGCCGCAAGCTTGGACACATCCGGGTTTTCGTATGCCGCCAGGTTTCGGGCGCGCGCCAGAGCAGATTCGAACAGCCCGGAATCGCGAATTCCACCGGCGCCGCCATGCTCGGCAATCTGTTCGTCGTGCACGACCAGCAGGACTTGCGGATCGAGCCACACCCAATCCGTCATTTTGCCAGCTCACGAAGCGCGTGGCGCCGCTTCTTCGTGATGGCGCGCGCGACGTCGAGCTGCCCGGATTGCTCTTCGTCGAAGGGCGTAACGCGAAATCCATCCGGCGCCGAGGTGACCGTAATCGTGTCGCCCTTGTCGACGTTCATCGCGGCGAGCACTTCTTTGGGCAGGGTGACGCCGATGGAATTGCCGATCTGGATGAGTTTCAGCTTGAAGTGCATGGCACGTTCCTACAATCGTTATAATCACGTGTTATAACATACGTGATAACGGCACAAGCCCTAGAATCCCGTGGGATGCGCCGGCGGATCGCCGTTGTTGGGAAGGTGAAGGATTTCGGGCTTGTCGGCATAGCCGGGCTGTTCGTCCGGCTTGAAACCGCCCTCCATCGCGTTCTTGGCGAGGCATGCAGCGACGGCGAGGGGGTTGGGGGCGCCTTGCGGATTCATGCAGGGCAGCAGCAGCGGGCCGTTCTTTCGCATGCGTCCACGCTCCCACAACGCAGCCTGCCGGGAGCGGTTCACCCCGTCATGGAAGTCGACGGAATTGTCGGGCACGGCCAGCGCGCTGCCGCAGCGCATGCGGTCTTCCGGCGACAGCTTGTCGAGATCGGCACAGCCGAACAGCGAACCGTGCAATCCTCCCAACGACGGCGCCGAAGGCGGCGCATCCGGAATTGTGATGCCGCGATAATCGGGTAACGCCGCCGGGCGCGGCAGCGCTGTCGGCACCGCCGGCCGGCTGGCGGCGCGCGGCGCCGGCGGGAGGCTTTTTTTTGGCGGCGGTGGCAGGAGCCAGATCAGTTCCTGGCTCGGCGCGGCGTGCGGCATCACGATCTTCACATGCGACAGCGTCACCAGCGCTGCAATGATCGCGACATGCAACGCCGCGACGAGACCGAGGCTGGCAAGCCTGCGGCCGCGCATATCAGGCGCCCGGCCGGTATTCCAGGAGATCCCCTGGCTGGCACTCCAAGGCGGCGCAGATCTTCTCCAGCGTCTCGAAGCGCACACCCTTCACCTTGCCGGATTTGAGCAGCGAGAGATTGGCCTCGGTGATGCCGATGGTCTCGGCCAGTTCCTTCGAACGGATCTTCCGCCGGGCCAGCATCACGTCGAGGTTGACGACGATCGCCATCAGACGAACTTCGCGTTTTCTTCGGCGATCCGGCCTGCCTCGACCATGACGCGCGAGATCGCCAGCACGGCGCCGGCCAGGAACAGCGTCGCCACGTCGCCCGATCCCAGATCGAGCGAGATGGCGTGGTGTCCCGCGCCGAGGGGCAGGGTCAGGATCAACGAGATCGGCGCGTGCACCACGAAGGTCACAATGACGCCGGCGAACAGCGCGACGGCAACATTGTGCAGCAGCTTCAGCGCCCGCGGCGAAAACACCTCGCCCCTCGCATAGATCAGGAACAGCGCACGCAACGACCACAGCGCCCACACCGTGAAGAGTTCGGCGCTCAGCGAGAACGCCAGCGCCGCCAGCCGATAGGGCAGGGGTATGCCGTCATTCAGCAGCTGGCCCATGTGATCGGCATCGAAATTCATCGAATCCCGGGCGCCGGGCATCGCATAAGCGACGACGTCGAGCAGCGGCGACAGCACCAGCCCGATGGTGGAGAGCCAAGCCATCACCCGGCTCAGCCACACAAGATTCGAAGTCGATTGGTCGGCCATCACGATCTCCATGTTGCGGACATCGTGCCGTGGGAATAAATTATCGTCAATCGATAATTATTCTGGCGCCACCGTGACTTTGATGCCGTCCAGCGCCTCGGCGCAGACGATCTGGCAGGACAGCCGCGAGATTGGCTCGACCGCCAGCGCCATGTCCAGCATGTCGATCTCGGCGTCGGACGGCGGCGTCAGCTTCTCGTACCAGCCGTCGGTCACATAGACGTGGCAGGTGGCGCAGGCGCAGGCGCCGCCGCATTCCGCCGCGATGGGAAGGCCGGCATCGCGCAGGATTTCCATCACGCTCCAGCCGTCGCGACCGTCCACGACGTGCTCCCTGCCGATGCGATCGGTGGCGATGATTTTCATGGCAAAACTCCGGCGCGCGGCGAAGCCTCAGGCGGTCACGCCCAGCTTCTTCTGCAGATTGGACGAAGAGGTCGTGTACTGGAAGCGCAGCTTCTCGGTCGGCTTTACGACGTGGAACGCGGCCTGCGCCATCAGCGCCGCCTCGTGGAAGCCCGACAGGATCAGCTTCAGCTTGCCCGGATAGGTGTTGATGTCGCCGATGGCGAAGATGCCCGGCGTCGAGCTTTCGAAGCGCGCCGTGTCCACCGGGATCAGGTTCTCGTGCAAATTCAGGCCGAACTCCGCGATGGGACCGAGCTTGATGGTCAGGCCGAAGAACGGCAGGAAGGCGTCGGCCTCGTGATGCCACTCGCTCTTGTCGGCGCCCGACAGCGTCGCGCCGACAAGCTGCCCGTTGTCGCCATGGAGCTGCTTGACGCTGGCGACGTGGAACTTGACCTTGCCCTCTTTCTCCAGCGCGCGCATCTGGTTGACGCTGTGCTGCGCGGCACGGAAGCCGTCGCGGTGGTGGACCAGCGTGAGGGACTTCGCCAGCGGCGCGAGATTGATCGCCCAGTCGAGCGCGGAATCGCCGCCGCCGGCGATCAGCACGTTCTTGCCGCGGAAGGTCTCCATCTTGCGCACCGCATAATGCACGCCGATGCCATCGCCCTTGTTCTCGAAGCCTTCGATGCCCGCCACCGGCGGGCGCTTGGGCACGAAACTGCCGCCGCCGGCCGCGATCACGACCACCGGCGCGACGATCTCCGTGCCCGCATCGGTCTTCAGCCTCCACTTGCCGTCGGCCAGCTTCTCCAGCGACGCGGCCATCTCGCCGAAATGGTACTGCGCCCCGAACGGCTTGATCTGCTGCAACAGTTTGTCCGTCAGTTCCTGGCCGGTGACGATCGGCAGGCCGGGGATGTCGTAGATCGGCTTTTCCGGATAGAGCTCGGTGCACTGTCCGCCCGGCCGGTCGAGGATGTCGACCAGATGGCATTTGAGGTCGAGAAGCCCCAGTTCGAACACCGCGAACAACCCGATGGGGCCGGCTCCGATGATGGCGACATCCGTCTCGACAAGCGTGCTCATAAGCTATTCACAGTCCGATTTTGTATGACTTGGAAAAGTGGCGCACGTATTATGTAAAAATGGCCGGCCGGGCAACTCTTTCAAGCCGATCCGCAAATGTGCCGCAGCGCGGAAGGGGAACCAAGAGGGTACCGTTGCACGACCTCAAGCGCCTCAAAGCAATGGCAAATCCGGCAAAACCCGCACCCCTTTGCGAAACCATGGCGGAGCTGCGTGCGCAGATCGACCGCCTCGACCGCGCCCTGGTCGTGCTGCTGGCCGAACGGCAGACCTATATCGAGCGCGCCGCCGAAATCAAACCCAGCCGCGACGCGGTGCACGACCAGGCCCGCATCGACGACGTGGTCGCGAAGGTTCTGGTCTCGGCCCGTGCGGCGGGCCTGAGCCCGGCAATCGCGGAGCCGGTGTGGCGCACGCTGGTCGACCGCTGCATCGCACATGAATTCGCGGCGTTCGACACGAAGTCTCAGGCGGCCAGATAGACCCTGATGAAAGCCTGAACCGCATCGGAATGCTGCTTCAGGATGCCGATGCCGGCCGCGGCGCGGGCGCGGTCGTTCACGTCCAAGGGCTCGCAATAGGCGGCCGCATCGCCCATCGCGAAGGCGCCGATGCCGCGCGCGGCACCCTTCAGCGTGTGGGTGACTTCTTTCCACGATTTCGCGTCGCGCGCGTCGAGAATGCCGTTCAGGCGCGCGACCAGCTCGGTCGCCTGCATGTCGAACAGGCGCATGACCTCGGCGTTGATCGCCTGGTCGCCGCCCGTGTAACGGGCCAGATGTTCGAGGTCGATGACGGTATTGGCATCCGCAGCCATGTGCCTGTCCAAAGCCGGATTGACGGGCGATGATGGCTGTGATCGCTCAACACTCCGTTAAAATTACGGAATCCCGCCGTGACTCTCGCGCTGCACGGCATTCGATGGTTAAGATGCGACGCTTTTTCATGAGGGACTGATGGCAAGCATCGGATCGGATCGCAGCCAGCCCGTGCTGCTCCAGACGGCTGAGCCGCTTGCCGAGGCCGAAGCGCGCCTTGCCCCCCGGCCGAGCCCGAAATCCGGCACCGCCGCCCTCATCTTCTCCTTGGTGATGTCCGCCTTCTGGGTCGGCGCCTCGGCTGCCTGGCTATGGGGCTATTTCGGCCCCAAGGGGCTGGCGGGCCTGGACCTCCAGGAACTGGCGCTGTTCGTCGCCGCCACCTTCATTCCGCCGCTGCTGTTCATCGCCTCGGCCTGGGCCCTGGCGCGGGCCCAGCAGATGGCGGTGTCGGCGGAGGTCCTGGCCGATGCGACCGACCGGCTGTTCGCGGCCGACGAGACCGCCTCGCGCACCGCAGCCCGGCTCGGCCGGGCGGTGCGCCGGGAACTGGACGCGCTGAACGCCGGCCTCGACGGCGCCTTCGCCCGGCTGCGCGCGCTCGAAAGCGTCCTCGAGAACCAGATCGCCGCCCTGGACGAAGCCGGCGCCCGCGCCGATGTCCGCGGCGAGGCCGTCGCCTCCCGCCTGACCGCCGAACGCGAGCGGATCGAGGCCGTCGCCGGTTCGCTGAGCGACGCCGCGGCGCGCGCCGCGGAGACGGTCGCCGGCCGCACCGCGCAGCTCAAATCGTCGATCGAGACTGCGGAAGCGACGCTCAAGACCGCCGGGACGACGCTGGAGACGCAGGCCGCCGCCTTCCGCGCCGCCGCCGGCGCCGCCGCCGATGCGCCGCATGCCGCTGCGGTCGAGCTCGACCGCCAGGCCAAGCGCATCGAGGCGGTCGCCGACGCCGCCATGGCGCGCGCCGAATTCGTGCTCGGCCGCCAGGAGCGCCACCGCACGGGCATGAACGAACTCATGCAGCGGCTGAAGGACGAGAGCGCCTCGTTCGAAACGGCGCTGTCGAAGGAACGTTCTTCGATGGAGCAGGCGATCCAGGCGCTGGGCGGCGAGGCGCAGAAATTCGAGACCGTCACCGGCGGCGCCGAGCGCCATCTCGAACTCATCATGGCGAACGCTTCGGCGCGCGCGTCGCAGCTCACCAGCAATTTCATGCGCGAGGCCGAGAAGCTGAAACAGGCGAGCGATTCCGCCAACACCACGCTCGCCAACATGATCAACGCGCTGCAGGAGGCGAATGCGGGGGCCCAGACGCTGATCGGCGAGACCGCGCTGGAGGCCAAGACCAATGCCCGTTCGCTGGTCGGCGAAGCCATGGTGGAATGCGAGCGCCTGCTGCGCACCTCCGCCGAGCTCTCCGCCGAGGCGACGGAGATCCGCTCGACGCTGGCCAAGACCGTCGAGGACGTGCAGAAGCACCTGCTCACCCTTCCGGGCATTGCGCAGCAGGAAGCGCGGCGGGTGCGCGAGATGGTGCGCAGCGAGACCGAGGAGATCCTCGACCTCTCGGCCCGCACGCTGTCGACCATCCATGCCCGCACCGCGCCGCGCAGCGTACCGCGCAAGCCCGACGAGCCGCCGCCGCCCGAGCCGCCCGAGAGTGAAGGCCTGCTCGGCATGGCCAAGCGGCTGACCCAGCGGCCGCGCAAGCCGCGTCCCGAAGGGGTGCCGTCCGAGCCTGGCAAGGGTTGGGAGATGCGCAAGCTCCTGGCCGCGGTCGAGACCAGCGAGAAGAACGAATTGAAGCCCGCCTCCGCCGCCGCGCTGGGCGCGCTGGAAGCGGCGCTGGCCGACATGGCGGTCGATCTCGACGGCATCACTGCCACGGCGTCGCCCGGCGAAGACGAATGGCGGCGCTATCTTGCCGGCGACCGCTCGGTGTTCGCGCGCCGCCTGGCGGAGAGCATCGACGACGACACGGTCAACCGCATCGCCACGCTCTATCGCGAAGAGCCGCGCTTCCGCGACGCCGCCAACGCCTATATCGCCGAGTTCGAGGACCTGCTCGCCCGCGCCAAGCAGGGCGACGGCGGTGGGCTGCTGCTCTCGACCATGCTCAGCGCCGATACGGGGAAAGTGTACCTGGCGGTCGCTTACGCGCTCGGGCGTCTGTAACCGCAAGCACAATTGTCGTCCCCGGCGAGCACGAACGCGGACGGCGTTCGTGCGAGGGAAGCGGCCGATCCGGACAAGGCAAGTTACAAGGGGCCCCCGGGCGTCGAAATCCTGTGCAAGTGACCAACGCCTGGGTCCCCTTCCCCTCACATCGCTTCGCGATGTTCAGCCGGGGGACGACAGCTTTTGCTCCGACCCTCGACAAGCTGTGGCCCCCGCGCAAAGCTCCTTCCATGAGCGACGCGGCCGTTCCGGAAGGCATTGCGCGCGCCCTGGGCGCCTCGGACCGGCACGCCTATCTCGAACAGCGCATCTTCGTCTATTCGCCGTTCGGCATCCTGCCGACCGCGATCGTCCTGTTCGCCGTCTTCGCGGGCAGTTTCGCCATCGCCTGGGTCGCCTCGGGCCGCCCGTTCCTCACCGTCACCGGCGGGCATGTTCATGCCGGGCTGCTGGTCTGGCTGGCGTCCTGGTTCTCGCTGATGCTCACCACCGTGCTGGCGATGCAGCGCTACAGCCGGGCGAAGGATCGCGAGGACATCGCGCGCTATGCCGCCGTGCTGCGCGGCAGGTGGCAGAGCGCCGCGGCGATGACCGAGCTGACGCCGAGCCGCGCCCGCCTGGGCCTGGCCAATTTCATCGGCCTCGCCGTCGGGCTGGGCGTGAGCTTTCTGCTCTATGTCGCGAGCGGGGCGCAGAACCTCCTCGCCTATCCCACCCTGCTGGTCTGGTTCGTGCTGATGACCACCAGCCTGATCGCGAGCTTCATGCGCGGCGTCGCGCTGACGCGCAGCGGCGCCGCCGATATGCGCCGCACCATCGACGACGAGCTCATCATCGACCTGCTGCGCATCGACCGGCTGACGGTGATCGGGCGCTCGGCGGCGCGTTCGTCGCTGGTCTGGTTCACGGTGTGCGCGGTGATTTTCCTCCTGTTCATCGGCGGCGGGCTGACGCTTTTCACCGCGGTGCTGCTGATCGCCTGCGCCGCGATGGGACTCTGGGTGTTCGTCGCCACCATGGAGCAGGTCCACCGCAAGATCCTGCGCGCCAAGGCGCTGGAGCTCGAGCGCCTGCGCGGCGAGATCGAGGCGGTGCAGGCGCGCATTGCCGCCGATGCCGATTGCGCGGTGAAGCTGCAGGGCCTGCTGGCCTATGAGAAGCGTATTGCGGAGGCGCCCGAATGGCCGTTCGATCAGACCACGGCGGTGCGCGTCGGCGCCTCGGTGCTGATCCTGACCGTGCCCTGGTTCGGCCAGGCGATCGCCGCCTATGTGGTCGAGCATGCCGGCCGGTTCGCGGGCTGATCCGCATTTTGCTCTGGTCGCCCGGGACCGACGAGACGTATAGGGTAATGCCATGAGCGATATTCGCGTTGTCGTGGCCGGCGCCGGCGGCCGCATGGGCCAACAGATCCTGCGCGCGGTCTCCGACGCGGCCGGCCTGGTCGTGCACGGCGCGCTGGAGGCGGAAGGCCATCCCGATCTCGGCCAGGATGCGGGCGTGCTGGCGGGGCTCAAGCCGCTGGGCGTGGCGCTGACCGACGATCCGCTGCCGCTGCTGGCCAAGGCCGATGCGCTGATCGATTTCACCGTCCCGCGCGTGTCGGTCGCGCTGGCGGCGCTGGCGGCGCAGGCCCGCATCGTCGACGTGATCGGCACGACCGGCCTCGCCGAGGACGACGAAGCGAAGATCCGCGCCGCGGCGCGCCACGCCGTGATCGTCAAATCCGGCAATATGAGCCTGGGCGTCAACGTGCTGGCCAAGCTGGTGCGGGAGGCGGCGCAGGCGCTGCCCGGCTACGACATCGAGATCGTCGAGATGCACCATCGCAACAAGGTCGACGCGCCGAGCGGCACCGCGCTGCTGCTGGGCGAGGCCGCGGCCGGCGCCCGCGGCATTTCGCTGAAAGAGAATGCGGAGCGCGGCCGCGACGGGCTGACCGGCGCGCGCAAGGACGGCGCCATCGGCTTCGCGGCGCTGCGCGGCGGCACCGTGGTCGGCGAACACCAGGTGATCTTCGCGGGGCCGCATGAGCGCCTCGTGCTCACCCATATCGCCGAGGACCGCGCCATGTTTGCGGCCGGCGCGGTGGCGGCGGTCCGCTGGGGTCAGGGCAGCAAGCCCGGCCTCTATGCGATGGCGGACGTCCTTTCCGGATAGGCCCGCGCCGCTTCCACGGCCAGCATCGCGCGCTTGCGGTCCAGGCCCCAGTGATAGCCGGTCATCGCGCCGGTGCTGCCGATCACCCGGTGGCAGGGGATGATCCAGGAGATCGGGTTGCGTCCCACCGCAGCGCCGGCGGCGCGCGCGGCGGCGGCATTGCCGGCGGCGGCGGCGACGGCGCGATAGGTCGTGATCCGGCCTTGCGGAATGGCGAGCAGCGCCTGCCACACCTGGATCTGCCACGGCGTGCCCAGCAGGTGTAGCGGCAGGTCCTCTGCCCGCTTCGCGGGACGGAAAATCTGCGCCGCATAGGCCGCGGTGCGCGCGGGCGCCTCGGCATAGGCCGCCTTGGGCCAGCGCGCCTGCATGTCGGCGAGCAGGGCGGCCTCCTCGCCGTCGTCGCCGAACGCCAGCCCGCACACGCCCTTGGCCGTCGCCATCACCAGCGCGATGCCGAACGGGCAGGGATGAAAGCCGTAGGCGACGGCAATGCCGGCGCCGCCCCTGGCATATTCGCCGGGCGTCATCGCCTCGATCTTCAGGCACAGATCGTGCAGCCGCGACGGGCCGGACAGCCCGACGTCGAATGCGGTGTCGAGCAGGCTCCGGCCTTGCGCCAGGCTGCCCTTGGCATGGCCGAGCGTCAGGTGCCCGACGAAGCTCTTGGGGCTGACGCCGACATAGCGGCGGAACAGGCGCTGGAAATGGAACGGCGACAGGCCGACGGCATCGGCCGCGTCCTCCAATGTCGGCTGGTCCAGATAATGGGCCGAAAGATAGCGGATGGCCCGCCCCATCTTGCGCCAGTTCGCGTCGGTTTCGTCGAAGGAGATTACGTTGGTCATGGGCGAAAGATGGGCGCCCGCGCCGCGCTTTTCGACCCGTTTCTTGCGCCTCTCAAGCGACCGATTCCCGGGCGTCTTGCAGCGCCGCCTTGAGCGTCTGGCCGAACTTCGCGCGTTCTTCCGGGGCGAGGAACTGGCCGATCGCCAAGAACTTGCCATGGCTCCACAAGGTGAGCTGGCTCCAATGATCGGGCGGGTCGTCCATCTCCACCCGCACCCAATAGGGATTGAAGCGCCATTCGCGCAGCGGTTTTCGGGGAACGGCGCGGGCGACCGACAGGGTCTCGCGCGTCAGCGTAATGCGTTCCTCGCGCCGCGCCGCCACCGTGCTGGCGCGGAACGCCCAGGCTAGCAGCAGCACGTCCAGCCCCATGAACGGCGCGATCGGCCAGGCGCCATGGGCGAGAAAGTAGAGCGCGAAGGCGAGGTTGACTGCCGTCACCGCTGCGACGATCCACAGCAAGGTGCGCGGCTTCAGCGGCGGGCTGGGCCGTAGCACCGTGTCCAGCAGGACCTTATCGGGACCATCCATGGTCCTGAGGATGCGACTTGGGCCGCGGGGCTTCAAGTCCCGGCGACTCCACCGGCTTGGCCGGTTCGGCCGCCGGGTCCTTCGCCGTTTCGAGATCGTTGTAGATCAGCCCTTGGGCAACGCGTACGCCGGTGGTGGGGAATTTGATCGCCATCGCTGCCTCCTGTGCGTCCGCCGTGCTAACGGAAAAGGCACTGCTTGGTTCCGATCGAGGTTCCCACCGATGCCGCGTGCCTTTTCCAAGGATGAGATCGAAGAATTCTTCGCGCGGTTGAAGAAGGCCATTCCCGCGCCGCAGACCGAACTCAAATCGGTCAATCCCTTTACGCTGCTGGTGGCGGTGGTGCTGTCGGCGCAGGCCACCGACAAGGGCGTCAACAAGGCGACCGAGCCGCTGTTCAGGACCGTCGACACGCCGCAGAAGATGGTGACGCTGGGCGAGGAGAAGCTGCGCGAGGCGATCAAGACCATCGGTCTTTACCGCACCAAGGCCAAAAACGTCATCGCGCTGTCGAAGATGCTGATCGAGCGCCATGGCGGCGCGGTGCCGCATACGCGCGAAGAACTTGAAGCGCTGCCCGGCGCCGGCCGCAAGACCGCCAATGTCGTGCTCAACGTCGCCTTCGGCCAGAAGACCATCGCCGTCGACACCCACATCTTCCGCGTCTGCAACCGCACCAACCTGGCGCCCGGCAAGAACGTGCTCGAAGTCGAACTCGGCCTCGAAAAGAAGGTGCCGGACAGGTACAAGCTGCACGCCCATCACTGGCTTATCCTGCATGGCCGCTACACCTGCATCGCGCGCAAGCCGCTATGCCCGACCTGCGTGGTGCGCGATCTGTGCCGCTACAAGGACAAGACCAGAGAGGGCGAGGTCCTGCGCAAGCCCGCGGTCAGGACGGCCGCGCGCGCAGGGCGCTGAGGCAGGACTGGTCGGCGGCGATGTCGGCGGGATGCGGCGTCGTCTCGACATGCCACACCGCCGTGTTGCCGTCGCGCGAATAGAGAAAGAAGAACGCCTTGCAGGTCGGCGAATCGAACCGCCAGATCTCGCCATTGCCGTCCTTGCGGACGAACGCAGGCTGGCCGTAGGCGGCGCGCAGATCGGCCTCGTGCAGGCCGGTGGTGCCGGTCGGCTCGCCCGGCGGCGGCGCCTCGGGCAGCCGCACATGCGCTGGCGTCGTCGGCCCGGTGGCGCAGGCGGCAAGCCCCGCGCAAAGCAGGGCGGCGGAAAGAACTCTCTTCATGGCGTGTCCCGGTGCTGAAGCCGCTTGAACAGATGTGCCATCAAAGCGGAGCCAAAAAAGGCGCGAACAGATCGACGACGGGGATCGCGGTCAGGACCGAGATCAGCAGGCCCGCGACATAGATCTTGCCGCCATGGCGCCGGCGCAGCGCATCCGCCTCCCGCCGCGGCAGGTGGCGCAGCGCCGCCAGCTCGAAGAACTCGCGGCCCAGCAGCCAGCCATTGGTCAGCACGGTGGCGGCCTCCGCCAGGCCCGGCACGCCGACATCGACCGGCAGCAGCGCGACATTGATCAGCAGCGCCAGCCCGATCAGGCGGAACCCTTCGCCGATGCTGGCGGCGGCCGGCGTTCCGGGCGCGCGCGGATCGCCCGGATAGAAATAGGCGTCGACCTTGGCCGCGATGCGGTCGAGGAACAGCGACGCGACCATGGCCGCGACCGGCGCGCCCAGGAAGAACACCGCCAGGATCAGGATGACCGGCGTCGCCAGTTCCAGGAACCGGTTGACCCAGATCGAGCCCAGCGGCGGCATATGGGCAAGCAGATATTCGACGCCCGCGAACAGCGCGACGAACAGAATCGCGGTCAGCGCCAGCGTGCCCAGCACGATGCCGGCGAAGCGGCGGTCGAACAGCATGGAAGCGGCGCGGGCCGCGCTTGCGAACATCGCATCGGTCCTCTAACTCAGGCGCGGTTATAGCGGGGAATCCGATCATGGCGCACACCTTCGACGTCGCCGGCCTGGGCAATGCCATCGTGGACGTGCTGGCGCCGGTCAGCGAGCAGTTCCTGCTCGACCATTCCATTGCCAAGGGCACCATGACGCTGGTCGACGAGCATCGCGCCACGACGCTGCACGCGGCGCTCGGCCGCACGCGCGAAATCGCGGGCGGCTCGGCCGCGAACACGATGGCGGGCTTCGCCTCGCTGGGCGGCAAGGGCGTCTATCTCGGCAAGGTCAAGCAGGACCGCCTCGGCGAGGCGTTCCGTGCCAGCATGAAGGACACCGGCGTCCACTTCACCACCGCGATGGCGACCGAAGGTCCCTCCACGGCGCTCTGCGTCGTCGCGGTGACGCCGGACGAGCAGCGCAGCATGAGCACCTATCTGGGCGCTGCGCGCGAATTCTCGGAGAGCGACGTGAACGCCGACGAGATCGCCGCCTCCGCCATCCTCTACATCGAAGGCTATATGTGGGACGCGCCCTCGGCCAAGGCGGGCTGCATCAAGGCGATGGAGGTGGCGCGCAAGGCCGGCACCAAGGTCGCATTCACCATGTCCGACCCGTTCCTGATCGGCCGCTATGGCGACGAATTCCGCGCGATGATGGACCGGCTCGACATCGTCTTCGCCAACGAGGAAGAGGCCAAGGCGCTGTTCGAAGTCGACGATTTCGACCATGTGCTGCAGAAGGCGCGCGGCTGGAACGGCATCGCGGCGCTGACTCGCTCCGAGAAGGGCTGTGTCATCGCCGGCAAGGGCGAGGTGCATGTCGTCGATGCCTGGCCGGTCGGCAAGGTGATGGACACCACCGGCGCGGGCGACCAGTTCGCCGCCGGCTTCCTCTACGGCCTGACGCATGGCAGCGGCCTCGCCGATTGCGGCAAGCTGGCGGGATTGTGCGCGGCGGAAGTGATCTCGCATTACGGCGCACGGCCGGGAGTCCCGCTGCGCAAGCTGGCGGCGGATGCCGGGCTGATCTGAACCCTTCAGGGACGAACGCGCAACGGCACGTTCAGCGCCGCCACGCGCGGCTTGCCGTCGGCGCCGATCTCCAGAATGAGCGCGCCCGACAGGTCCAGCGCGGTCGGCATCGGCGTCGCCATGTCCCAGCCGGTGGCCAGCGTATAGGCGCTGCGCAGCACGCCGCGATGGGCGATGGCGATCGCGTCGCCTTCGCCGCGCCCCGTCTCGGCGATGAAATCCGCCACCCGCGCCAGCAGGTCGGCCGTGCGCTCGCCGCCCTTGGGCGTGAAGTCGGCCGCCGCGCCGGCCCGCGTGAACGCGTCGGCGCCGTCGCGGGCGAGGATATCGTCGCGCGTCAGGCCTTCCCAGTCGCCCCAGTGATGCTCGCTGAGCCGCGCATCGGCGATCGCATCGGGAAATCCCAGCAGCGCCGCGGTCTCGCGCGCGCGCGCCAGCGGGCTGGTATAGGCGCGCACCGTCTCGAACCCCGTCGGCGGCAGCAGCGACGCCATCTTGACGCGGCCCGCCGCGCTCAAGGGCATGTCGATGCTGCCCTGGATGCGGCCTTGTTCGTTCCAGTCGGTCGGTCCGTGGCGCAGGAAGGCAAGGCGCACTTGGCGGTGTCTCCGAAGATGGGCAGGATGACCGCCTGATAGCAGAAAACGGACCCGCATGCGCCGCATCGTCGACAAGACCAGGCCGGACGACTTTCCCCCCAACGTGCAGGCGATCTTCAAACGCGCCGCGCCGTGCTCGGCCTGGCTGAACCAGGACCTACTGGAGGTCGATGTCGAGGAGGGCTGGGTGAAGATCGGCTACGACCTCGGCGAGCCGCATTTCAACCGCTTCGGCGCGCTGCATGGCGGCGCCATCGCCTGCGTGATGGACGACGTGCTGGCGGTCGCCGCCGGCTTCGTCGCGCAATGGGGCGAGATCGCGCCGACGCTGGAGATGAAGGTGAGCTATCTGAACCAGGGCGGCGCCGGCCGCCACATCGCCGAGGCCAGGGTCGTCAAGCGCGGCCGCCAGATCAATTTCCTCGAAGCGACGCTGGCGCGCTCTGATGGCAAGCTCATTGCGACTGCAACTGCAACGATCATGATCGCGCCGATGAAGCGGCCGGCGAAGACCGAATAGGCCGGCCTCGCTTTGTACGTTTTGTACGCTTCGGGCGATGAAAAAGATGACAGGCGGTGTTGCGTGGCTTGTCGCGATGCAGCGCCATCAGGCATCGTTGCATCGCCGATTCGCACGCGGCGCAACGAGAGCACGCCATGGCCGCCCAACCCGTCTCGGCGACGGTGACGGAGAATCCGTCCGTCACGGACAATCCGATCCTCGATTTCTTCCTGACATACTGGCTGGCAAAGCGCGGCACCCGCCGCATGCCGGCGCGCGCCGACATCGCGCCCGCCGACCTGAAGGAATATCTCGGCTGGCTCTGCTTCGTCGACGCGCTGCCGGAGTATGAGGATTTCCGTTTCCGCCTGATCGGCAGCCGCGTCGCCGACTATTTCCTGTCGGACGCCACGGGCCTGACCGTGCGCGAGGCCTATGCCGCCGCCAAGGTGGAAGAAGCGCTGACCGACGCGGTGCTGTGCATCCTGCGCAAGACCTGCACCGAGAGCGTGCCGCTGCGCGTCACCGGCGGCGGCGGCGACTGGCGCGGCCACTGGTATCCGGACTACGACGCGCTCTACCTGCCGCTGTCCGAAAACGGCGTCGCGGCCAACATGGTGATGGGCTGCTTCACGTTCAACTACCAGGCGTATCTCAAGACGCGCGCGCTGAGCGTGATGACGAGACGTTAGCGAATAGCGAGTAGCGAATGACCAATAGGGAAGGCCGCGTCCCCCTATTCGCTATTCGCCACTCACCACTCACCACTCGCTAAACCTCGATTTCCGCCACCACCGGTACGTGATCCGAGCATCGCTCCCAGCCGCGCATCTTGGTGACGATAGTTTGCGACTTGAGCGCGCCCTTCAGCGCCGGGCTGACCCAGATGTGGTCGAGGCGGCGGCCGCGATTGCTCTGCTCCCAATCGGCGGCGCGGTAGCTCCACCACGAATAGCTCTTCTGGTCGTGCGGCACGAACTGCCGCGTCACGTCGGTCCAGTCGAACGCCACCTTGGCCTCGCCCAGCAGATTGGTCTCGACCGGCGTGTGGCTGACGACGTCGAGGAGCTGCTTGTGGCTCCAGACGTCGTGCTCCAGCGGCGCAACGTTCAGATCGCCGACCAGGATCGCGGGCTGGGTGGCGCGGTCCTGCCGCTTGGCGAACGTGCGTTCCATCGTCTGCAGGAAGTCGAGCTTGTGCGCGAATTTGGGATTCACGTCCGGGTCGGGCACGTCGGCGCCGGCCGGGACGTAGAAGTCATGCAGCTCGACGCCGTTCGCCAGCGTCACGCACATATGCCGCGCGTGCCCCTCGCGGCAGAAATCCTGGACCTGCGTCCTGGCGAAGGGGATCTTCGAGAGCACGGCGACGCCGTGATAGCCCTTCTGCCCGTTGATCGCCTGGTGGACATAGCCGAGCTTGGCGAAGGGCGCGCCCGGAAACAGCCCGTTCTCGACCTTGGTCTCCTGCAGCGCGACCACATCCGGCCGGTGCTCGCGCAGAAACCGCGCCAGCAGGTTCCGCCGCAGCCGGACCGAATTGATATTCCAAGTGGCGATCTTCACGCTGGCCGTATTCCTTCCATGCTCGCAGCGCATGGCTTTACGCTGCATTGCACCATTATTCAATATAATCAATTACTTATACGACGTAAACAGACGGTTGAAGGCTGAACATTTTCGATTTCGTTCATTGAAAACAAAAGAACCGCTCCTATATCCCCCTTGCCGGCGCAAACCGGCAACGGAATTCAGCGGCGGTGAGAGGCCAAAACGGTCCACTCCGGCGCAGAGTAAAGGAGGCAAAAATGACCAAGATCAACTCTTACGCCCCGGCGCAGCACTCGGCCTTCCAGGCCAACGTTTCGAGCCTGTTTTCGGTGGCGATCCTGGTGATGGCGGGCCTGATGACTTTCGCGGCGTTCGCGACGGTCTAACCCGGACGACCAAGCTTCGCCGGCGCGCCCAAACTCCCCCCGAGCGGCGTACCGGCAAGCGGCCAGCGGGCCTTCGGCGATACCCCAATGCCGTCGAACAAGCTCAGCTGGCCATGTTCCACCCCCGCCCAGGCGACCATCGCGGCATTGTCCGTGCAGAGCTTGGGCGGGGGTATTTTTGTCTGCAAGCCCTCGCGCCCTGCCAGGGCCGTCAGCGCCGCGCGGATCGCGCCATTCGCCGCCACCCCGCCGGCCAGGACCAGCGCCGGGCGTACGGCCCCCGGGAAATCGGCCTTGAAGCGGCGGATCGCCGCCGCCGTGCGGTCAATCAGGATGTCCACCACCGCAGCCTGGAACGACGCCGCCAGGTCGGCGGTGTCGGCGCCCTCCGCCACCTGCCGCACCGCCGTTTTGAGGCCGGAGAACGAGAAATCCGCGCCCGCCCGTCCGCGCAGCGGTCGCGGCAGGGCGAACGCCTTGGGGTTTCCCGCCGCCGCCAGCGCCTCGATGCGCGGCCCGCCCGGGTAGGGCAGGCCCAGCAGCTTGGCGACCTTGTCGAACGCCTCGCCCACCGCGTCGTCGATGGTGGTGCCGTAGAGCCGGAAGCGACCGACGCCCTCCACGCCCAGAAGCTGGCAATGCCCGCCGCTGATCAGCAGCAGCAGGAACGGAAACTCCACGCCCTCGGTCAGCCGCGCCGTCAGCGCATGCGCCTCCAGGTGATTGACCGCCACCAGCGGCTTGCCCGCCGCCAGCGCCAGCGCCTTGGCGGTGGTCAGCCCGACCATCACGCCGCCGATCAGCCCCGGCCCCGCCGTCGCCGCCACCGCGTCCACATCCGCCAAGGCGAGCCCCGCCGCCGCCAGCGCGTCGGCCACGATCCCGTCCAGCCGCTCGACATGCGCCCGCGCCGCGATCTCCGGCACCACCCCGCCATAGGGCCGGTGGGCGTCGAACTGGCTGAACACGATGTTGGACAATATTTCGCCCGGCCCGGGGGCGGAGCCGCGCACCACCGCCGCCGCCGTTTCGTCGCAGCTGGTTTCGATGCCGAGGACCGTCAGCGCGCGCAATGCGTTGCCGTTTTTGCTAGGTTGCCGCGTCCCTCTAGCCCCTTCCGAGCCATGCCGCAAAACACACCCCTTCGCCTTGGAACCCGCGGCTCGAAGCTCGCCTTGGTGCAGGCGAACCTGGTGCGCGACCGCCTCGCCGCCAACGGCGCGCAATGCGAGATCGTGATCCTCAAGACCAGCGGCGACCGCATCCAGGACCGCTCCCTGGCCGATGCCGGCGGCAAGGGCCTGTTCGTCAAGGAGCTGGAAGACGCGCTGCTGAAGGAGGAGATCGACCTCGCGGTCCATTCGATGAAGGACGTGCCGACTGCGCTGCCGCCCGGCCTCGACCTCTCGGCGTTCCTCGAACGCGAAGACCCGTCCGAAGCGTTCCTCTCGCACAAAGCCAAGTCGCTCGCCGGGCTGCCGAAGGGCGCCCGTATCGGCACCAGCTCGGTGCGCCGCCATGCGCAGGTGGCGCGTCTGCGCCCCGATCTCGATGTCGTGCTGCTGCGCGGCAATGTCGACACCCGCCTGGGCAAGCTCGACGCGGGCGAGATGGACGCGATCTTCCTGGCGCTCGCGGGCCTCAAGCGCCTCGGCCTCGCCGATCGCGCCACTGCGATCCTCGATCCGAAGGCCTGGCTGCCGTCGCTGGGGCAGGGCGTCATCGGCATCGAGATCCGCGAGACCGACACCCACGCCCGCGAGGTCACCGGTCTGCTCAACCACGAGCCGACCGAATTGGCGCTGGCCTGCGAACGCGCCTTCCAGGCGGCGCTCGACGGCTCCTGCCGCACGCCCATCGCCGGGCTCGCCACGGTCGACGGCCATACGCTGAACTTCAACGGCGAAGTCCTCGCTCCCGATGGCAGCGACAGCGTGGCGACGGCGTTCAGCGCGCCGCTCGGCCACAATCCGCGCGACGCCGCCCCCACCGCCGGCCGCGACGCGGGCGAAGCGCTGAAACCGAAAGCGGCCAAGTGGCTGGCGCTGTAGGGCGCTGATGCGCGTCCTCGTCACGCGGCCTCCCGACGACGCGCGCGAGACGGCGGCGCTGCTCGACGCGCGCGGGCACACGGCCATCATCGCGCCGCTCCTCGGTGTGCACTATCACAATGGCCAGCCGCTGCATCTGGAGGGCGTGCAGGCGATCCTCGCCACCAGCGCCAATGGCGTGCGCGCCTTTGCGCGCCGCAGCTCACGGCGCGATGTCCCTGTCTTCGCGGTGGGCATGCAGACCGCGCAGGCGGCGCGCGATGCCGGCTTCGGCGACGTCCGCAACGCCGACGGCAACGCGGCCGACCTCGCCAGGGCGGCCGCCGGCTGGGCCAAGCCGGAGGCCGGTGCGCTGCTGCATGTCGCGGGCGCGCAAGCCGAAGGCCGCCTCGCCGCCGCGCTCGCCGCCGCCGGCTTCACCGTCCGCACCGAGATTCTCTACGACGTGCCCGCCGCCGCCGAATTGCCGGATGCCGCGCGCGCCGCCTTTCCCACCCTCGACGCCGTGCTGTTCTTCTCCGCCCGCAGCGCCCAGGTCTTTGTCGCTTGCGTGACGCGGGCGGACCTGTCCTGCACCCATCTGACCGCGTTTTGCATCAGCGAAGCCGCGGCCCGGCCGCTCGGCGCGCTTGCCTTCCACGCCGTCCGCATCGCGCCCCATCCCAGCCAGTCCTCCCTGCTCGACGGGCTGGGGCCGGGCCGCCATACTTTGCCGCCATGAGCGCCACCGATTCCGCTGTCCCACCGCCGCAGGCGCCGACGCACACCGTTCACGTCGTGCATCCGGCGCCGTCGCGCTTCTCCGGCCTGGGCATGATCGCGCTGCTGATCGGCGTCGTGGTCGTGCTGGGCGTCACCGCGCTCTTCCTGTGGCAGATGAGGCGTCAGGGCCCGCAGCAATCGCTTAGCCTGGCCGCGGGCGAGCAGGGCGACATCGCCTCGCTGCGCGATCGCCTCGCCGCCGACGAAGCGCGCCTTGCGCTGCTGGAAAAAGCCGGTACCGGCGGCGGCGCGGTCAGCCAGCAGGCGCAGGCCGATCTCGCGTCGCTCTCCGCCAGAATCGGCAAGCTCGAGACCGCGCCCGATCCGCAGGCGACGGCGCGGCTGGACGACCTGGAGCGCCGGCTCTCCGCCATGCAGTCCGACATCGACCTGCGTGTGGCGGCGCTGGAGCGCAACGCGCTCGGCTCCGACATGCCGCAGCGTCTCGCCACCGTGACCGATGCCGAAGCCGCGCTGGAAGCGCGCGTTGCGAAAATGGAGAACACCCAGCCCTCGGTCGTCGCGCGCAACGCCGCCGCCGAGCTCGCGCTCGCCAACCTGATCCGCGTCAGCGGCACCGACCAGCCCTTCGCCGCCGAATTGCAGACCTTCCGCGTCCTGCTGCCCAACGCGCCCGAAGCGGGCGAGCTTGCACCCATCGCGCTGCACGGCGCGCCGACGCAGGCGACGCTGCGCGACCGCTTCCCAGCCATGGCCGCGAAAGCGCTGGAAGACGAGAACCGGGCAAAGGCCACGACCTGGCTCGGCCGGCTCTGGGCCAATATCGGCAATCTCATCGTCATCCGCCGCACCGGCGAGCGCCAAGGCGCGGATAGCGAGGCCATCCTCGCCCGCGCCGGCGCCGCGCTGGACAAGAACGACCTCGACGGCGCGCTGGTCCAAATGAAGAGCCTCAAAGGCGCCGCCCGCGCCTCGGCATCGGACTGGATGCACGACGCGCTGGCGCGCCAGGCGATCCGGCAGGACGGCGACGCGCTGGCGCTGCGCCTGTCGCGCGTGCTGAGCGCGCCATGATCCGCCTGCTGGGCATCCTTCTCGCCGCCGGCGCGGTGGCCGGCGGCATCGCCTGGATCGCCGACCGCCAGGGCGAATTGGTATTCACTCTCGACGCCTACGAGATCCATATGAGCGCCGCCGCCACCATCGGCTTTGCGGTGCTGTTCACCGTGCTGGTCGCGGTGCTGGCGCGCCTCGTCACGGTTCTGGTGACCAGCCCCGGCGCCATCGGCGCCTGGTGGGGCGCCCGCCGCCTGCGCCGCGGCAATGATTCGCTCAGCCATGGCCTGCTCGCGGTCGCCGCCGGCGACCTCCACGAAGCCCGCCGCCATGCGGAGCGCGCGCGCGGGATGCTGGGCACCCATCCGCTGGCGCTGCTGCTGCAATCCCAGGCCGCGATGCTCGACGGCGACGGCACGGCGCTGCGTCGCGCCTACCGCGCCATGCTGCACCACGATGCGACGGAGTTCCTGGGCTTGCACGGCCTCTACCGGCTGGCCGCGCGCGAAGACCAGCCCGACCAGGCGATGGCCTTCGCCGAGCGCGCCCATACGCTGCGCCCGCGCGTCCCCTGGGCGGCGAACGCCTTGTTCGACCTCAAGGCGGCGCGCGGCGAATGGGAGCGCGCGCGCGAGGTGCTGGAGGAATCCGCGCAGCATCACCTGCTCGACAATCATGTGGTGCGCCGGCGCCGCGCCGTGCTGCTGACGGCGCAGGCGATCGATGCCGATCATCGCGGCGATGCCGACAAGGCGCTGGAGCTGGCGACCGGGGCGCTGGCGATCGAGCCGGGCCTGGCGCCCGCCGCCGTGCTCGCCGCGCGCAAGCTGGCCGCCTCGGGCCGCGCGTGGCGGGCGCAGGGCGTGGTCGAGGCCTGCTGGGCGCTGTCGCCGCATCCCGACCTCGCCGCCGTCTATGCCGCGATCAAGCCGGACGAAGATCACGCCGAGCGCATCAAGCGCCTGGTCGGCCTGGCGCATCTCAACCGCGACCATTTCGAGAGCCGCGTGCTGGAAGCCGAGGAGGCGGTGTTCGACAGGAACTGGGCCGAGGCGCGCCGCGTGCTGGCGCCGCTGGCCGACGATCACGCCACCGCGCGGGTCTGCGCCCTGATGGCGGAGATCGAGGAAGGCGAGAACGCCGATGCCACCGCCGCCCATCTCTGGCTGGCGCGCGCCGCCCGTGCCGTGCGCGACGCCGAATGGCGCTGCACCCGCTGCGCCGCGACCCAGAACGACTGGTCCGCGGTCTGCACCAACTGTGCCGCCTTCGACTCGCTGCTGTGGTCTGCCCGCAGCGCGCCCCAGACCATGCCACCTGCCGAACCGCCGCCGCAGCCAGTCCCGCATAAAAAGGCCGTAACGGCCGATCCCGCCGCCGCTCTCTCTCTCCCTCGCCCGCCCGACGACCCGGGGCCTGGCGGATTGGAATATTGAAAAAAGGCTTGTGAGGACGTGCATGCGCAAACTTCTGATCTTCCTCGGCATCGTCGTCGTGCTCCTGGTCGGCGCGCTGGTCTATTTCAGCACCCCCGACATTCCGCGCGCCGTGCTGGAGGCGAAATACGCCACGCCGCCGTCGCAATTTGTGGACCTGACCTATCCGTCGACCTTGCCCGGCGCGCCGGCCGCGACCGGCGTCACCGCGCGCGCGCATTACCGCATCCGCGGGCAGCAGGACGCGCCCGTCCTGCTGCTGCTGCACGGCTCGAACGCCACGCTGTTCACCTGGGAGCCGTGGTCGAACACGCTGTCCGACGCATTCCGCGTCATCTCGGTCGATCTGCCTGCCCATGGCCTGACCGGCCCGACCGCCAATGGCGACTACAGCCAGGCGGGCATGGTCGCCTTCGTCAAGGCCTTCGCCGACAAGCTCGGCCTCGGCAATTTCGCGCTGGCCGGCAATTCGATGGGCGGCGGCATCGCGGCGCGCTTCGCCGAGACCTATCCGGATCGCGTCAAGGCGCTGATCCTGGTCGATGCCGCCGGCATGCCGTCGAAGGAAGGCGACCAGGTCCCGCTCGCCTTCCGCCTGCTGCGCTCGGGCTGGGCCCACGCACTGCTTGGCCGTCTCGATCCCCGGCCGCTGGTGCGCGACGGCCTCGACAAGGCGATCGTCAACAAGAAGGTGCTGACGCCGCAGATGGTCGATCTTTATACGGACATGGCGCTGCTGGCAGGCGAGCGGCAGGCGACGTTCGAGCGCTTCAACGCGCCCTACGATCCGGCCTTCATCAAGGACCACATCGCCAGGCTGACCATGCCGGTGCTGATCCTGTGGGGCGAGCAGGACCATCTGATCCCCGCCGCCACCGCCGCCACCTGGCACGACACGATTCCCGGCTCCAAGGTCATCATCTACGCCGGCACCGGCCATCTGCCGATGGAGGAAATCCCCAACCAGACCGCCCGCGACGTCCGCCAGTTCCTGGCGGGGAAGAAGCCGAAGCAATAGCCGCCGGCGGGGCCATGTCGTTCGCCCTTGCAGCATGCGCAGGGGCCCATTCGGCATGGCCGCGAAACCGCCGCTGACCCGCCCTGCGCGCTTTTGACCGGGGCGGCCCGGCGTCCGCCCGAAACGACCGCTTGACGGAAGGCCCTGAAATCCCGTCACATTTCGCGATGCAGCAGGACATGTTGGCGCATACGGAGGATTTCGGGGGGCCGGACCAGCATTTGGTCAGCCGAACCTGCCTGCCCGGCCGCGACCCGCCCTACGAGCATTACACGCTCGGCGCGCCTTACGACGAGATGTTCGCGCGCGACGGCACGGTGCATCCGCACTACGCCGCGCTCGACGGACGGCTGACCACGCTGCCGCCGGGCGAGCTGTTGCGCCGCCAGCAGGCCTGCGAGCTGTCCTTCCTGCACCAGGGCATCACCTTCACCGTCTACAGCGACAACCAGGCGACCGAGCGGATCATCCCGACCGATCTTCTGCCGCGCATCGTCACGGCGGCGGAGTGGGAGCGCATCGACGCCGGCCTCAAGCAGCGCATCACCGCGCTCAACCTGTTCCTGCGCGACATCTATGGCGACGGCCGGGTGCTGCGCGACGGCATCATCCCGCGCTCGATGATCTACGGCTCCAAGCACTACCGGCGCGAGATGCGCGGCCTGCCGGTGCCGCACGGCGCCTATGTCAATGTCTGCGGCAGCGACCTCATCCGCAACGCCCAGGGCGAGTTCGTCATCCTGGAGGACAATCTGCGCGTCCCCTCGGGCGTCTCCTACATGCTGGCCAACCGCGACGTGGTGCGCCGGGCCTTCCCCGCCGTGTTCCGCTCGATGAACGTGCGCGCCATCGAGCATTATCCCAACGAGCTGCTCGCCATGCTGCGCAGCCTGGCGCCGTTCCACGAGGACGTCTCGATCGCGGTGCTGACGCCCGGCGTGTTCAACTCCGCCTATTTCGAGCACGCCTTCCTGGCGCGGCAGATGGGCGTCGAGCTGGTCGAGGGCCGCGACCTGCTGGTCAACGACAATGTCGTCTATACGCGCACCACCAGCGGCCTCAAGCGCATCGACGTCATCTACCGCCGCATCGACGACGATTTCATCGATCCGCTGATCTTCCGCGAGGATTCCTCGCTCGGCGTGCCCGGCCTGTTCAACGCTTACAGGGCCGGCAACGTCGTCGTCGCCAACGCGCTGGGCACCGGCGTGGCCGACGACAAGGCGGTCTACGCCTATGTCCCGCGCCTGATCCGCTATTACCTGTCGGAAGAGCCGATCCTGAACAATGTCGAGACCTATCTGTGCCGCGAGCCCGCCTCGCTCTCCCATGTGCTGGCCAATCTCGACACGCTGGTGGTGAAGGCGGTGGGCGAGAGCGGCGGCTACGGCATGCTGGTCGGCCCGCATGCCAGCCAGGCCGAGCGCGACGCCTTCGCGCAGAAGATCAAGTCCGATCCCGACAACTACATCGCCCAGCCGACCATCCAGCTCTCCACCGCGCCGACCTTCGTCGACGGCGGGGTCGAGGCGCGCCATGTCGATCTGCGTCCTTTCATCCTGCATGGCGAGCACACCACGATCGTGCCCGGCGCGCTGACCCGCGTGGCGCTGCGGCGCGGCAGCCTGGTGGTGAATTCCTCGCAAGGTGGCGGCTCGAAGGACACTTGGGTGCTGAGCGAATGATGGTGGCGTCCGCCCGCACCACGCTACGGCGTCATGGCCCGCGAATGCGGGCCACCCAGTTGAAATCTTCTCGGTCGAAGCAGGATTGGGGGACGCTCGTCCCGGATGGATCGGCGAAGGCGTCGCCTGGGTGGCCCGCATTCGCGGGCCATGACAATTGTTTTGGCGGTGCGCCGTGCTGAGCCGCGTCGCCGACAGCATGTACTGGATGGCGCGCTATCTCGAGCGCGGCGAGCACACGGCGCGGCTGATCGCGGTCAAGCTCGAATCCATGGTCGAGCAGACGCGCGAGGACGCCGACGCCGCCTGGTTCCGCGTCGTCGAGGCGCTGTCGGGCGAGGAGTTCTCGCCCAAGGCGCACGACGCCTATGTCATCACCCAGACGCTGGCGTTCAACCGCCACAACCCGTCGTCCCTCGTGTCGTCGCTGCGCGGCGCGCGCGACAATGCCCGCCAGGTGCGCGAGCAGCTTTCCACCGAAGTGTGGGAGCATCTGAACAAGCTCTATCTGCGGCTGCAGCCCGTCACCACCGAGGCGGTGTGGGGTCACCATCCGGCGCGCGTGTTCCGCGAGGCGCTGGAGGATTTCCACACGCTGGAAGGCGTCATCTATTCGACGCTCAGTCACAATGAGGGCTGGCATTTCCTCCAGCTCGGCCGCCATCTCGAGCGCGCCCAGCTCGTCAGCCGCCTGCTCGACCTGCATTTCCGCCATGCCCCGGGCGTCGCACCGCCGAAATATTTCGACTGGCTGGTGCTCTTGAAGTTCTGCACGGCGTTCGAGCCCTACTGCAAAGCCTATACCGCCCAGATCCGGCCCGAGAAAATCGCCGAGTTCCTGGTCTTCGACGCCGAATTCCCGCATTCGGTGTGCTTCTCGGTCGACCGCGTGGTGGATGCGCTGTCCCGCGTCGCCAGCGCCGCGCCGCCCGCCCGCCGCGCCGGGGTCGAGCGCCTTGCCGGACGGCTGAAGGCCGCGGTCGATTTCGGCCAGATCGAGGAGCTGATGAGCGGCGCCATCGTCCCCTTCCTTGCCGACATCACCCGCCAATGCGAACAGATCCACGAAGCCGTCCACCTGTCCTACATCTCCTACGGCGCGGAGACGGTGCTGTGAAGCGAGTAGCGAATAGCGAGTGGCGAATAGGGGGGATCGGTTCGCGCTATCCTGCTTTCCCAATTCGCTATTCGCTATTCGCTACTCGCCTCCCGCGAACGGAGTGAGCATGTTCTACTCCATCCGCCACGTCACCCGCTTCCGCTATTCGCACCCGGTGCGCGAATCGGTGATGGAACTGCGCATGCAGCCGCGCTCGGAAGGGCCGCAGAGCCTGCGCAGCTTCCAGATCACCACCAATCCGCGCGCCCAGCTTTATGCGTATACGGATTATCTCGGCAACGCGGTCTACCATTTCAACGTTCTGCGCGAGCATGAGGAGCTGCGCATCGAGGCGCAGGCGGTGGTCGAGATCGGCAGCACGCCGGCGCTGCCCGACCGCGCCGACGCGCTGGAATGGGGCCGCTACAACACCTTCAACCTGACCGACGACCATTTCGACCTGATGGAGCCGTCGACCTATGCCCGCATGACGCCGGCGCTGGCGGAATTCGCCGCCGCGCGCGGCCTCGGGCAGCCCGAGGGCGATCCGCTCACCGCGCTCAAGCGCCTCAACACCGCCATCCACGACGCCTTCGAATACGAATCCGGCGTCACCGACGCACAGTCCCCGATCGACGTGGCGCTGAAGGAGAGGCGCGGCGTCTGCCAGGATTTCGCGCATATCATGATCGCGGTGGCGCGCAGCTGGGGCATCCCGGCGCGCTACACCTCCGGCTATCTCTATCACCGCGGCAGCCGCCAGGACCGCTCGGCCGACAACGCCACCCATGCCTGGATCGAAGCCTTCCTGCCGAGCCTGGGCTGGATCGGCTTCGACCCCACCAACGACATCGTCGCGGGCGAGCGTCACATCCGCGCCGCGGTCGGGCGCGACTATGCCGACGTGCCGCCCACCCGCGGCACCTACAAGGGCGGGGCGGAGAGCGAGCTGGCGATCGCGGTCGCGGTCGAGCCGACCCAGGCGCCGGTGCGGCACGAGGATTTCCTGCGCGTGGCGCGGCCGATGAGCACGCCGCGGGCGACGCCGTCGATGCCCGAGCATCTTTACCATCAGCAGCAACAGCAGCAATAGCCCGTCTTGACGGGGCCGGCCCCGCCGACGCCTACTGAAGAAAAATGGGGATTGTGGGTGGGGATTGCGCGGCCGGGACTGCTTTGCCTCGGCATCGCCGCAGCGCTGCTGGCCCCGTACGGACCGGCGGAAGCGGCCGATGCCTCCCTGCGCAAGGCCGGCAACATCCTCACCATCGCCCTGCCGGTCGGCGCCGTCGGTGTCAGCCTGCTGCACGACGGCGACTGGAAGGGCATCGGCGAATTCGCGCTGTCCGCCGGCCTGACCGTCGGCTCGGCCTATGCGCTGCGCCAGCTCGTGCGCGAGCGGCGGCCCGACAAGACCGACTTCGACAGCATGGCGCCGCCCGACGTGGCGCTCGCCGACGCCTCGGCCGACTATCTGTGGAGCCGTTATGGCTGGCGCTACGGCGTGCCCGCCTATGCCGCCCGCTTCGTCGTCTCCTATGCCTTGAGCGACGCCAAGAAGAACCACTGGTACGATACCTTCGCCAGCAGCGCACTGGCCTTCGGCTTCAACTATGCCATCGTCACGCGCTACCACCCGCACCGCTATCATATCGCGCTGGAGCCGGAGCCGAACGGCGCCAGCCTGCATTTCGTCATGAACTTCTGAGGCGAAGGTGAAAGCGCGGCTCGTCATCGTCCTTCTGCTCTGCGCCGGTGCCGGCGGATGCGCCAGCGCCGCCGACCGGATCGCGGCCCGGATCGGCCTGCCGCCGCGCGGCTTCGTCAGCGACGCGCTGTTTCCCGATTCCGCACCGTCCCCGGCCGCCGCCCGGGTGCCGGGCGCCTGCACCGCGGTTTCGTGCCCGCAGGCGGCGAATTTCTGCACCGCGCGCGGCTACCAGCCCGGTACCGACGGCTATGATCGCTGCCTGATCTCGGTCGAGCAGAACCTGCGCCGCTGAGCGGGATTAAATTTCCGTCGTGCTTGGGCGCGCGGGAGAGACTTGCACCCGCCGGCCATGTAGTTTTGCATTGCGGCGAAGACGGGGGACCCAGCATGAGAATTCGGATCGGGCTTGCGGTGGTCGGCCTGGCGCTCGGGCTTGCCGCCTGCGATTCGCTCAATGGGGATCCTTTCGGCGACGACGGCGGCGCCTCGGTCGCGACCGCCCCCAATGGCTGCACGCCATCCGGCTGTCCCGACGCGCCCCGCTTCTGCGTTGCGCGCGGCTACCAGCCCGGCACCGACCGCTATCAGCGCTGCCTCGCCTCGGTGCAGGAGAACCTGCGCAGGGGCAATCGCTGACGGGTTGATCTGGACGGAACACACACTTGGTGTCATGGCCCGCAAAAGCGGGCCACCCCGTCGGGTTCTGTAACCAACTTGCGATTCTGGCGCGTGATGATCATCTGGATGGCCCGCTTTCACCGGCCATGACAGCCTTGCCGATATCCTCAGACCGTCGGCCGGCCGGCGCCGCTGCGAAGGCCGCCAGGTCCTGCGCCGCGCGCGGCATCAGCGCCGGCCAGTCGCCGAACTTCTCGGGGGAGAGCACGCGGGTCTTCGCGTACCAGGGATACTCATCGGTGCCGAGCTGCGGCCACACCCGGCCGGCCGCCAGGAACCATACTTCCGTGCCGATCGCGCCCGCATTCGCCGCCGCCGCGGTCGGGGCGGAGATCACCAGGTCCAGTGCCGCGGACAGCGCCGCGGCGCCGTCGATGTCGTCCTTGAGATCGACCTCCATCCGATGGATGTCGATGCCGAACATCGCCTTCGCCCTGGCGATGTCGTCCGCCGCCTCGCCATATTGCAGGTTGATGAAGGTCACGCCGGGGACTTTGAGGATCGGCTCCCACAGGGCGAGCGCGCTGTAATATTTGGCCCGCTTGGCCGCCAGCATCATCGAACGCCAGCAGATGCCGACATAGGGGCCTTTGCCTTTTTGCGCCAGCGCGGCGCGGAACGTCGCGACCCGCGCCGGATCCGCGGCGAGGAACGGCCGGCGCGGGAAGTCGGCGAGATCCTTGCGCAGGAAGCGCAGCGCCGAGCCCATCGGGCACCAGAAATCCGGCTCGCCCTGTTCCTGGATGAAGGGCAGGAAGCGCAGCGGCTTGTTGCCGTCCGGATCGATCAGCGTGCGGTCGTCATAGGTGCCGACATCGGCGTGCGGATAGGAGCGCGCGAACAGCGTCACCAGCCGCGCATCGACCACGATCTGCAGCTTGCCGCCCGGCCCGACCAGGCGGTCGAGGTCGGGCAGGATGTTGGCGAACATGAATTCGTCGCCCAGCCCCTGTTCGCCCACCACCATCAGCCGCTTGCCGGCGAGATCCTCGCCGTTCCACATCGGCGCCTTGACCAGGTGGTTCACATAGGCGCGGAAGCGCGGATTGTTGCGCTGCTCGAACGCGGCGAAGCCCTCGCGCAGCTGGCCCTTGCCGATCAGGCAGATGGCGCGCGAATGCTCGGTCTCCAGCCGCTCGGCCGGATCGACGGCGCGCGCCAGCGCCTCGTCGTAGGCGTGCAGCGATTCCTCGAGCATCCCCAGATGGGCATAGGCATAGCCCAGATTGTGATAGAGCCGTGCGAAATCGGGATCGAGGCGCACCGCCTCGTTGTAGAACACCAGGCTCTCCTCGGCGCGGCCTTCCTCGGCCAGCACGGTGGCCAGCGAATTCCACAGGATCGGCTCGTGCGGCATGCGGAAGATCGCGCTGCGCAGCGTCTCGATCGCGGTCTCGGGCTGGCCCATGTCGCACAGGATCGAGCCCAGATTGTTGTAGCCGAGCGGGCTGTCGGGACGGGCCTCGATGTAATGGCTGAACATCCGCGCCGCGCCGTCGTTCTGCTTCAGGTTCCAGGCGATCAGGCCCAGATTGATCAGCAGCTCCGGATCGTCGGGATCGAGCTCGAAGGCGCGGCTGTAGGTGACCAGCGCCTTGTGGACATGGCCCATGCGCTCCAGCGCCATGCCCAGCACGTGATAGGCCTTGGCATTGTCCGCGTCGGCATCGGTCGCGGCGAGCGCGAGCTGGCCGGCCTTGACGATGTCGCCCTTGCGCCAGCAGCGGATGGCGCGCTTGAGGATCCGGTTGGAGCGGCGCCGCGCCAGTTCGGCATGGACTTCCTCCTGCAGCGCTTCGAGCTTGCCGAGAGCTTCGAGCTTGGCGTCCATGCCGACCAGGCTGTCGATGGAGGGAAGCGGCAGTGGCTGCGCCATGGCGGGCGATCCGGAAGATTTCGGCGCAATACAAGCCCATTTGTGCTTAACCGGCCGTGAACGGAAAACGCGGAATCGCAAGGCTTTTGTTAACCCTGCGGGTCCTATGGTTCGTATCGGAGACGCGAGACAGCCTCGCCGGGAGCCGAACGATGCCGCTGAAACTGTCGCTGAAGCCGGGCGAGAAATTCGTCCTCAACGGCGCCGTGCTGACCAACGGCGACAAGCGCGCCAGCCTCGTCATCCAGAACAAGGCCTGCGTGCTGCGCGAGAAGGACATCATGCAGCCGGCCGACGCCAACACGCCGGCGCGCCGCGTCTATCTGCCGATCATGATGATGTATCTCGATTCCGACGGGAGCGAGCAGTACTACAACGATTTCGCGCTGCGCATGACCGAGTTCATGGGCGCGATCCAGAATCGCCTGACGCTGGCGACCTGCATCGACATCAGCCGCGACGTCACCGCCGGCAACTACTACAAAGCCCTTATGTCTTGCCGCAAGCTTTTCGACTTCGAACAGGAACGTTTGAGCTATGACCCTGAGAGCCTACCAGACCGCGCAGCAGGTTACTGAGAATCCGCGCCAGACCGAGTACCGGCTGTTCGGCCAGGTCACCGGCGCGCTGATCGACGCCAGGAACCGCAAGGTCAGCGGCGGACCGCTGGCCGAGACGATCGACTGGAACCGCACCCTGTGGCGCACCCTCGCCGCGGACTGCATGGACGACCGCAACGCGCTGACGCACGACGTGCGCGCCAAGATCGTCTCGCTGTCGCTGTGGATCACCAAATATTCCAAGCAGGTCACGCGCAATGGCGCCCCGCTCGATCCCCTGATCGAGATCAACCGCACCATCATGCAAGGCCTCCAGCCCGCCGCCTGATCGGCGCGGTTCCCCTTTGGGGTAAAAAGCCGGCGCAAAAATGCGCCGGCTTTTTTCATTTCTGCCGCGCGGCAGAAAATGCCTAATGCAGAATGGCCGGGTCGGCCGCGAACCCAAGCAGAATCAGTCGCTTATAAGGTTTACGCGGCCGTCTTTCCTGGCACATGGCTTGCGAAGGGGGACGCGGGGCCGGCGAGCTCCGGACGCGCCGAACGCCGTCACCACCAGAATGGAGTCTAGCCATGTCCTTCAGCGTCAACACCAACACCGGCGCCCTCGTGGCGCTGCAATACCTCAACGCCACGCAGTCGCAGATGACCCAGACCCAGAATGCGGTCAACAGCGGCTTGAAAGTGGCCTCCGCCAGAGACGACGGCGCGACGTACGCCATCGCACAGAATCAGCGCGGATCGATTGCGGGTTATGGTGCGGTCACCGACAGTCTCAGCCGCGGCTCGTCCGCGATCGACGTCGCGCTCTCCGCGGGACAGTCGATTTCGGATCTTCTGATCCAGCTCAAGACCAAGGCCCTGGCCGCCGCCGACGCCTCGCTCGACACCGCCAGCCGCCAGGCCATGAACCAGGACTTCGTCGCCATGCGCGACCAGATCTCGACCATCGTGAAGAATGCCATCTTCAACGGCATCAACCTGGTCGACGGGTCGACGAGCCAGATCACGGCCCTGGCGTCCTCTGACGGCACGCGCCGCATCACCACCGCGTCGCAGAACATGAAGCTGTCGGGCGGGATCGTGACCCTGGCCTCGACCGCCACGATCTCGACCCAGGCGAAAGCCTCGACCCTGGTCGCGACCTTGCAGGCCTCGCTGCAGAACGTGAACTCCGCTCTCGCCAAGCTGTCTTCGGGCGCGAAGAAGTTCTCGATCCAGGCGTCGTTCACCCAGAAGCTGTCGGACACGCTGACCGGCGGGCTCGGCCAGCTGGTCGACGCCAACATGGCCCAGGAAAGCGCCATGCTGCAGTCCCTGCAGGTCAAGCAGCAGCTCGGCGTCCAGGCCCTGTCGATCGCCAACCAGGCGCCGCAGACCATCCTGTCGCTGTTCAAGTAACCGGACATCCCGCAACACGGCAAAGAGCGGCGCGCGAGCGCCGCTCTTTTCGTTGGGCACGCGGCAGGAATTTCCCGCCGCCCGGCAAATTTTTCCCAGCCTGTGGCAGAAAATGCCTAATAGCGAAAATGATCGTCAAATTCTGCCGGTCCGCTATTTCCCGACGCGCCCGAAAATCGACAGTTAGCGATCCGTAAATCCCGTTCGGCACGCCGCTTGCCAAGGAAGGCGTGGGCAAAACGCCCGCGAGCACAAGGCTCGGACCAAACCAGAACGGAGAAAACCCATGTCCTTTAGCGTCAACACCAATTCCGGCGCCTTGACCGCGCTGCAATACCTGTCGGCCACCCAGTCTCAGCTCGACCAGACCCAGAGCCAGATCAATTCCGGCCTCAAGGTCGCGTCGGCCCGCGACAATGGTTCGGTCTTTGCCATTGCGCAGAATCAGCGCGGCGCCGTCGCCGGCTATGCCTCCGTCTCGGACAGCCTCAAACCGTGCATCTTCCGCGGTCGACGTTGCCCTCTCGGCCGGCCAGTCGGTCTCGGACCTGCTGATCCAGCTCAAGAGCAAGGCGCTGGCTGCCGCCGACACATCGCTCGACACCGCCAGCCGCCAGGCCATGAACCAGGACTTCGTCGCCCTGCGCGACCAGATCTCGACCATCGTGAAGAACGCCGTGTTCAACGGCTTCAACCTGGTGGACGGTTCGACCACGCAGATCACGGCCCTGGCCTCGGCGGACGGCACGCGCCGCATCACGACCGCCGCCCAGAACATGAAGCTCTCGGGTGCGATCGTGACGATGACGTCGACGGCCACGATCTCGACGCAGTCCAAGGCGTCGACGCTGGTCGCGACCATCCAGGCCTCGCTGACGAACGTGAACTCTGCTCTCGCCAAGCTGTCTTCGGGCGTGAAGAAGTTCTCGATCCAGGCGACCTTCAGCCAGAAGCTGTCGGACACGCTGACCGCCGGCATCGGCCAGCTGGTCGACGCCAACATGGCCCAGGAAAGCGCCATGCTGCAGTCCCTGCAGGTCAAGCAGCAGCTCGGCGTCCAGGCCCTGTCGATCGCCAACCAGGCGCCGCAGACCATCCTGTCGCTGTTCCACTAAACGTGAGCGCGGCGGGGCCAAAACCCCGCCGCCGCTCGATACGACCGGGGGAATCGAACAATCGGTCCCCCGCCCCGAGGCGAAGGGGATTTGCATCCGGTGGGTTGAAACGCGTGCGGACGGGCGGCGGCCGGGGGGCGCCGCCCGCTTCGTTTTTCCGGATAACCTCTCCCGCGAGCGGAGAGGTCAGGAGAGGCCGATAAAGCTGAAGCGGAACCGCCGCGGCCCGTCGCGATAGGCGTCAGGCTTGCGCGTATCGTCGAGTTCGAGCGCGGCGAGCATCAGCTGGCAGAACAGCTTGCCGCCGCTGACGCGGTGGGTGAGAAGGCCCAGCAGCGGCGCCGTCGCGCGGTCGACTTCGATGCGCACCCGCGTCGCCGCATCGCCGATCTCGGCCCAGCCTTCGCTGAGGCCCAGCCCGTGCGACGACGAGACCAGGAACGACACCGGCGCGCCGTGCTCGACGGTCTGGCCGCCCAGGTCGAACCGCTCGCATTCATGGCCGCCATTCTGCGTGGTCAGCGACAGCCGCGCCGCATCGAACGCATCGTCCAGCAGCGTCACATGGCCCAGCCGCAGGCTGCCCTTGCCCCAATCGCTCCAATGGAACGTCAGGTCGAAATCGATCCGCGGCGCATCGGCGGCAAAGCGCATGACCTTGTCGATCGGCCCCTTCGCCGTCGCGATGCGCCCGGCGACGAACACATCGCCATCGGCCGCACGCCAGCGTCGCGTGTCCGCCCATTCCAGGTCGGTGATCTTGTGCTCGCCCGGCGCCTCGAACACGCAGTCGCCGGTGTACCAGTCGGCCTGCAAGGCGATGTCGTCGAAATGCCCATGCGCCAATCCGCCCAGTGCCGGCCTGGCATGGCCGGCGAATTGCACGGTGCCGAGCGCCAGCCCGCGCCGCCGGTCCAGCCGCGCCGCGACGAACGGCGTTGCGATGTCGATGTGCCGCGCGTCAATTTCTTCGCCCTCCGGCGTGACGATGGGCGGGGCAGGGGCGCTCCAGCGCCGTTCCGCCGCTTCCAGCCGCGCGGTGAACCCGGCCCAGCGGGTGTCGGTGATGTGGGTGCGGAAATCGCTCGCCCACAGCCAGCAGAGTTCTTTCCACGCCGCGTCGTCCGCGCCGCCCGCGACCATGCCGCGATAGATGCGTTCGCACGCCGCGTTCACGCCCAGATCGTCGCGGCCGGTGACGGCCCAGCGCGCCAGATTGTATTTGCGCTGCTTCTTGACCGGGACCGGCATCGCCGCCGTCTCCAGCCGCAGCACCTGACCGGCGTCCACCGCATCCTGCAGCGCCAGCACCTGCGACGGCGCGATCAGCTCGAATTCCTGCGTCAGCCGCGCGAAGCCCTCTTCCATGCGGGCCCATTCGCCGCCGACATTCTTCTCTTCGGTCTTGTAGCGGCCGGGGCGGAAATCGAAGATCTCCGCGTCGCTGGCATAGACGCAAAGGGCCCGCCGCGCCGCCGCGCGCTGGCCGCGCACATAGTCCAGATAGGATTCGATCTCGATGTCGCGGTGCACGAAGCGCTGCATCTTCTGGAACGCGACGGTGTTGGTCCACAGAAGGCCGATGGTGCGGCCGTCGGCGCCCAGCGCGCACTGCGGCAGGTAGCGCGTCTGCGCCGCCCAGCTGGGATGCGCCGCGCCGGGATTGTCCCAGTCCATCGCCAGGGCGCGATAGCCCGCGTCGAGATAGAGCCCGACCAGCCCGGCCGCATAGGCCTGCTCGTTGACCAGCGCCAGCGTCGGCGTCACGCCGAGCAGGCGTCGATAGGTCTCGTTGCCGAGCGCCAGGTTCGCCTCGGTGACCCGCGCCGGCACCAGCGGCCCGATCATCTGCGCATAGCCCGATCCGACCAGTTCGATCCGCCCGCGCGCGAGCAGCGTCCGCGCCTTGTCGATCCAGGCCGGATCGCGCAACGCGATCTGCTCCAGCGTATAGCCGGTGGCCTCGATGCCGATGGGGCCATGGGCCTCGGCCAGCGCCAGCAGCGGCCAGTAGCAACGCGCGATCACCGTGCCGCGCTGCTCTTCCTCGATGGAGGAAAAGGCGAGATTGAGATGGAACAGCGCGAAGAGCTGCAGCGTGCCGGACGCCGCCGCGAGGTCCTTGGCGGCCAGCGGCGCGTTCATGCGGTGACGATCTTCAGGCAGGCCAGCGCGTCGTTCGCCGCCGCCAGCGCCGCGTCGCGCGTCGTCCCGCTGGCCAGCACCATGGCGGCCGACGGCCGCTTGTCGCCGGCGGCGGGGATGATGTCGCCCGGCCTGGCGGTGACGACGATTTCGGCGACGCCCGCGATGGCGCGCGCCTCGTCCGCGCCCGACACCGACACCACGCGTCCGGCCTTGGGAAAGGCATAGCGCTGAATCACCGGCGTGAATTGCTTGGGCTCCAGCTCCTCGGGCGCCACGGCCTCGCCCAGCGCCACGCGGATCGCGGCGCCGATGAAATCGACGCCGGTGTTGAGCGGAATCTCCCGCGTGCAGAAGAATCCGCCGGACAGCCGCGCCGCCAGCTCGATGACATAGGGCTCGCCGTTGTGGACGACGATGTCGCCCTTCACCGTGCCATCGGTGATGCCCAGCGCCGCCGCGGCCCGCGCGACGACATCCCGAACCTTCTGCTGGATGTCGGGCGGCAGATGGCTCGGCAGGTCGCCGCCATTCTCGATGAAGAAGGGCGCATAGCGCTCGAGATGTTCGTAATTGCGGTCGGAGAAGCCGGGCGTAAAGCAGCGGCCGCCCACCACCACCGATTCGGTCGAAACCTGCGGCCCATCCAGATATTGCTCGACCATCACGCGGTCGGTCGGCGAATGCGAGCGCGCGAACATAAACGCCTTGGCCAGGTCGGCGACCTGCGCCACGCGCTGCACGCCGCGGCTTCCCCGCGAATCCACCGGCTTGATGACGAGATCGCGGCCGCGCGCGAGCGCGACACGCTGCAAGGCCTGCGGCGTCGCAATCTCCTCGAACCACGGCACCGGCACGCCGGCGGCGGCGAACGCCTTCTTCATCGCCAGCTTGTCGCAGGCCAGTTCGGCGCTGGCGCGCGAGATGCCGGGCAATCCAAGCCGCTGCGCCACCGTCGCGACGGTGACCGGCGCGTCGGCGGCAACGCAGATCACGCCGTCGATCTTGCGGATCTTGCGGCTGTAGCGCTCGGCCGCGGCCGCGGTCTCGGTCGCGCCATAGACGTCGGCGATCAGGCAGGAATCGGCGAACTGGAAACCGGGCGCGTAGGGATCGCGGTCGGAGACGACGACATAATATCCCATCTCCTTGGCGCGCTTGGCGGCGTCGGCCGCCTCGATCCCGCCTGAGACGATCAGCAAGGTCTTGCCGGAAGAGGGCTGCGCCATCAGAAGTACAATCCGCCATTGACGTTGAGGGTCTGCGCCGTGATGTAGGACGAAGCGTCGCTGGCCAGGAACACGACTGCGTCGGCCACCTCCCGGGTGCGGCCCAGCCGCTTGAGGATGATGCCTTCAGCCGCCTTCTGCACGCTCGCCGCCGCCATGCCCGCCGCCGCCATGTCGGAGGCGATCAGCCCCGCCGCCACGGTATTGGAACGCACATTCGACGCCGCGCCGAACCGCGCGATCACCTGCGCCAGCGAGATCAGCCCCGCCTTCGACGCGGCGTAATGCGCGGTGCGCGGCCCGCCATATTGCCCGCTGACCGAGCCGATATGCACGATCGATCCGCCGCCCGTCTCCGCCAGCAGCGGCAGGAACACCTGGGCGCAGACGAACGGGCCTTTGAGATTGGTGGCGAGGATCGCGTCCCAGTCGGCATCCTCGATCCGGTCGAAATCGGTCGGCTTGTTGATGCCGGCATTGTTGACCAGGATCGAGACCGGCCCGAAGCGGCGCGCATCGCGTGCCGCCTGTTCGACGCTGGCGCGGTCGGTCACGTCCATCTTCAGCGCCAGCGCGCGGCGGCCCAGTGCGAGGATGGCGTTGCCGGTGTCTTCCGCATCGGCATGGCGGTCGCGATAGGTGAAGACGACATCGGCGCCGGCCTCGGCCAGGCCCAGCGCGACGGCGCGGCCGATGCCGCGGCTGCCGCCGGTGACGAACGCGGTTTTGCCGGCGAGGGAGAAGCGGCTCATGGCGCCTTGCGCGCGATCGCGTCGCGTGCGGCCTGGGCGATGAACGGTGCGGTCAGGCCGTATTGCTCGGCCAGTTCCTCCGGCTCGCCCGAGGCGCCGAACAGGTCGCGCACGCCGACGAACTCGACCGGGCAGGGATGCGTGGCCGCGAGTGCTTCCGCCACCGCGCTGCCCAGCCCGCCGTAGATGTTGTGGTCCTCCGCCGTGACGAAGCAGCCGGTCTCCGCCGCGCAGCGCGCCAGCAGCGCCTCGTCGATCGGCTTGATCGTCGGCATGTTGACGACCCGGGCCGACACGCCTTCTGCCGCCAGCAGCTCGGCGGCGTCCAGCGCGCGCGCCACCTCGACGCCGCAGGCGACGAGGGTCACGTCGCCGCCGTCGCGGACGATCTGGCCCTTGCCGATCTCGAACACATGGTCGTCGCCGAACAGCCGCCGCGCCGGGCTGCGGCCGGTGCGCATGTAGACGGGCCCGACGAATTCCAGGATCGCGCGCGTCGCCAGCGCCATCTCGATGGGATCGGCGGGCGAGATCACCGTCATGCCGGGAATGGCGCGGAACGCCGCCAGGTCTTCGAGCGCCTGGGCCGAGCCGCCGTCCGGCCCGACATCGAGGCCCGGATGGCTGGCGACGATCTTGGCGTTGCGCCGTGCATAAGCCAGCGACAGCCGCGCCTGCTCCACCGCGCGCAGGCAGAACACCGCGAAGGTGGTGACCACCGGGATCAATCCCGTCGCCGCCAGCCCGCCGGCCGCCGCCATCATGTTCTGCTCGGCGATGCCGAATTGCAGCAGGCGGCTGGGGTGGCTCTTGCGGAAATGATGCACGCCGGTGCCGCCCGCGATGTCCGCGTCCAGCACGACCATCTTGGGGAATTCGTCGGCCAGCGCCGACAGCGCCTTGCCGAACGCTTCGCGCAGCGAGTCGCTGTTGGCGATCAAGGCGGGGGCGGCCCCGCTCTCATGCAGCGCAGCGGTAGAGCCGTTAAATGCCATTGAGGAGCTCCGTGATCTCGTCGCGGCCGGCGCCCAGGGAGCGCAGCGCGTCCTCGGCCTGTTCGCGGCTCAGCTTCACGCTGCCGTGCCAGGCGGGGATGTTCTCCATATATTTGACGCCCTTGCCCTTCACCGTGTTGGCGATGATGACCGAGGGGCGGCCATGGCTGATGCCGGCGCGCCGCAGCGTGGTCAGGATCTCGGGAATGTCGTGGCCGTCGATCTCGGCGATGGCCCAGTCGAAGGCGCGCCATTTCGCCGCCAGCGGCTCCAGCCGCATGATCGCGCTGTTGCTGTTGTCGCTCTGCAGCTTGTTGTAGTCGATGATGACGCACAGATTGTCGAGCTTGTGATGCGCCGCGCACATCGCGGCCTCCCACACCTCGCCCTCCTGCAATTCGCCGTCGCCGAGCAGGGTGTAGACCCGCGCCGGGATCTTCTGCAGCTTCAGCCCCATCGCCATGCCCAGCGCGACCGAAAAGCCCTGGCCGAGCGAGCCGGTGCTGGTTTCGACCCAGGGCAGGTCCAGCACGTGCGGATGGCCCTGGAAGCGGCTGTTCAGCTTGCGCAGCGACAGCGCCGCCTTCGGGCTGCAGAAGCCGTAATGCGCCGCCACGGCATAGAGCGCGGGCGCCGCATGGCCCTTGGACAGCACGAAGCGGTCGCGCGCCGGATCGTCGATCGCATTGGGCCAGAAATTGAGCTCGGCCCCGAACAGGCAGGCGAGCAGGTCGGCGCAGGACAGCGCCCCACCCGGATGGCCGGAGCCCGCGTGATGGATCGACGCGATGACGTGCTTGCGCGTGAACGCGGCCGCGGCGGCGAGCTGCTTCTCCAGGTCCTGCGCCCGTGGCGGCGTCTCTTCGGTGATGGATCGTATGTTCAGGGTCATGGCTGCTTCCTCACGCCGCCGGGCGCAGCTGGCGCGCGCGGCTCATCAGGTCGGTGTAGAGGACGATTTCGGCGCCCGGCGCCAGCGCGTTCACTTCCGCCGCGATCTCGCTGGCGAAATCGCGCGACATGACGACGACGACGTCCGGCTTGGCGGCGGCGAGCGATTCCGGCCCCGTCAGGGCGCAGCCATGCCGCTCGCTGACATGCGCCTTCAGATGCTTGTCGACCAGCACCGCCAGCGCGCCGGTGTCGAGCTTGCCATAGGTGACCAGACTGTCGAACAGCCGCCCGGCGCCCCAGATCGCCACCCGCCGCGGCGCCATGCGCTGCAGCTCGGTCGCGACGGAGGTCAGCGCCGCGAGGTTGCGGGCGCGGTTGGCGGTGTAGGTCGCGATCAGGTCCCGCGCCGATTCCACTTCCCGGAAGTCGACCGCGCCATTGACCGGCTTGTGGCCGTTCTTGCGCGCGACGAAGAACAGGTTGCTGCGGTCCTTCGGATCGGGCTGTTCGAGGATGGTGAAGCCCGCCGCCTCGATCATCCGCGCCAGCGTGCGCTGCGAGAAATGATAGAGGTGCTTGTCGATGAACCATTCCTCGACGATGTCTTCGCTCGCCAGCAGCGCCGTGTTCGGCGCATCCAGCACCAACAGGCCGCCGTCCTTCAGCACGCGGCGATGGTCCGCCAGCGTGTGCGCCGGATGGATCAGGTGCTCGATCGTGTGGCAGGAATGGACCGCGTCGAAGCGCCGGCTCTCCAGCGCGACCTCCTCGATGCGCTCTTGAATGAGGTGCGTGCGCGGCAGTCCGGCGCAGGCCGTGGCGACGCGCTCATCCGGCTCGACTGCGGTGAGATGGGCGGCCGGCGCGGCGTCGAGCAAAGCCCGCGCGAAGCTGCCGCGGTTCGATCCCACATCCAGCAGCGAAAAGTCGCAAGCGAAATCGCAATGCCGGCGCAGCGCCTCGACCGCGATGCGGGTGCGGAAGCCCTTGCCGTAGCGGACATTGCCCCAGTCGGCCCCGCCCGACACCGCCGCCGGCGCGCGCGCCGCGCGGTCGGCCCGCGGCAGGCTCTGCAGCAACCCGCAGACGCCGCACAGATAGACGGTCAGGCCGCGGGTCGAGCGTTCGGGTTGGTAGATCGGTTCGAGCGCCGCCCGTCGGCACAGCTCGCAAGGTTCGGTCATGAGGACAGCCCGGGAATACTCCGGTAACCATCTTCGGCGGGTTCTGGTTAATAATTCACCACATACTCGTCGCGTCCGGCATAGCCGAGCCGCGCCATCATGCCGCCCGCCAGCGCGTCGAAGCGGGCGCGCTCGCCGGCGTTGAGCAGGCGGTCCTCCGGCCGGTTGACGTTGTGCGGCCGGGCGAAGGCGGCGAAGGCCTCGTCGCGATAGGGCAGGCCCAGGAAGTCGTGGAGCCTCCGCACCGCTTCGGGGCGCGCATGCAGGTCTTCCAGCGTCGCGAACAATGTTCGCGCCGCAGCCACATGGCCGAGCGCGTCCAGGATCACGCGGTTGACCTCCGCCCAATGCCAGCAGATCCGCTCGAACTGGCAAAAGCTGCGGAACGGCCCGGCCAGCGGGTCGTCCCGGCGCGGCACCGGCCACCAGTATTTCTTCTCCGGCGGCGGCGCCGGCACCGCGGCCGGATCGTCGTAATGCGCCTGCAGGATGGCGGTGGCGCGGTCGTCGTAGCACTCGGCGCCCAGCTTGCGGAAATAGGACCCGGCCACCTTCCGCCCGTCGCGCACCAGGTGCACGAATTTCGCGTCGGGAAGCAATTGCGCCAGTTCGGGGATCATCCAGGACAGCTTGTTGGACGAATCGCCCCAATACGCCGCCTCGCTGTAGCGGACCGCGGCGCCATGGGTCTCGTGCAGGATGCGCATCGCCTCGCCGCGCGACACCAGGCCCAGATAGTTTCGCACCGCCAAAGGCTGGGCGACCTGCACCGCATATTCGTGATGCATCTCGACGTCGGGATTCGCCGACAATGCTTTGTGCAGCATCGCGGTGCCCGAACGTCCGCTCGACACGATGAAGAAAGGCTGCACGCTCAAAGTCTGTCCACGCAAGGCTTAACCGCGATGACGACCGCCTCGCGGCCGATCCCGGTCTCGGCGAGCGCGCGATAGAAGGCGCGGCGCACCTCCTTCAGCCCGGCGGCTTCCAGCGCCAGGTCGAATTTCTTGCGCTTGATATGGCAGGCGCGGCCCAGCGCCGGCTCGGCGCGGTAATTGTCGCCCATCAGCAGGAACGCCTCGATCGGGAAACTTGTCGTTTTTTCCTTCACGTCGAAGCCCAGCCGCTCCAGCAGGTTGCTCAGCGTCGCGAAGTCGAAATAGTTCAGGTGGTGCGGCGGCGCGATCCACCACTCGCCCGTGGCCTGCGTCGCCGCCGCCGCGATCTGCAGCGGCGAAAAATCATTGGGGACATTGACGCAAATTGCGCCGCCGGGCGCGAGCACGCCGCGCGCCGCCGAGAGGATGCTCACCGGATCGGGCACATGCTCCAGCACATTGTTCAGGTTGACCGCGTCGAACCGTCCCAGCGCATCGGCGGTCTCGTCGCCGAAGAAGCCTTCGACAACGGCAAGTCCCAGCCCACGCGCATGCGCCGCCGCCTGGCGCGACGGCTCGATGCCGACCGTGTCCCAGCCCCGGCTTTTCGCGGTCTTGAGAAAGAATCCCGGCCCCGATCCGATGTCCAGCAGGCGCCGCCGCCCCGGCCCCAGGATGCGCTCGAAGCTCTCCAGCCGGTCGGTCTGCGCCAATTCGGCCCAGGACTGGTCCTCGCCGGCATGGGTGAGGAAGGTTGGCTTTTCTTCGCCGTAATAGGTTTCGCGGTATTCCCGTTCCAGCGCCGCGGGCGACGGCAGCGGCACGGCATGGCAAAAGCCGCACATCGCGCAATGGATGACGTCATAGCCGTCCTTGCGCGCCACGCACGGTCCCTCATGCGCGGCCCAACTCACGGTGATCTCGGCAGTCTCGACGCCCATGGCGGCCCCCCCCGTTAACGCGACGTTAGCCATGTTCGCTCTAAAAAACGGTTAAGACCGACAGGAGCCCCGCGATGATTCGCGCGCCGCTTTTCATCGCCGAAGCCTCGTCCAACCACGACCGCGACCTGGTGCGGGCGCTGGCCTTCGTCGACGCCGCCGCCGCCGCCGGCTGCGACGCGGTCAAGTTCCAGCTCTTCAAGATCGACCGCATGTTCGCGCCGGAGATCCTTTGCCGCAGCGCCAAGCACCGCGCCCGCAAGCAATGGGAGCTGCCGTTCAGCCATCTGGCACCGCTGGCCGCGCGCTGCGCGCTGCGCGGCGTCCAGTTCTCCTGCACGCCGTTCTATATCGAGGCGGTGGAGGAGCTGCGCCCTTACGTCGCGTTCTACAAGATCGCGTCCTACGAGCTGCTGGTCGTGCCGCTGCTCGAAGCCTGCGCCCGCACCGGCAAGCCGGTCGTGCTCTCCACCGGCATGGCGACGATGGAAGAGATCGCGGGCGCCGCGAACACGCTCAAGCGCGCCGGCGCCTCCGATATCACGCTGCTGCACTGCGTCTCCGCTTATCCCACCCCGGCGGCGGAGGCCAACCTCTCGGCCATCGCCGCGATCCGCGACGCCACGGGGTGCAAGGTCGGCTGGTCCGACCACACCCGCCGCCCGGCGGTGATCGAGCGCGCCGTGCACCGCTGGGGCGCGGCCTGCGTCGAATTCCATCTCGACCTCGACGGCGACGGCGCCGAATACGCCGCCGGCCATTGCTGGCTGCCGGGCGAGATCGCGCCCGTCATCGCCCGCATCCGCGAATCGGCCGTCGCCGACGGCACCGGCTTCAAGGGCCCGCAGCCGTCCGAACTTGCCGACCGCGACTGGCGCGCCGATCCGCGCGACGGCATGCGCCCCCTGCGCCACATCCGCAGCGTGTGGGAGCCGGCGGCTTGAGCGCGCACGAACACCTGCGCATCGTCGCCATCGTCCAGGCGCGGATGGGCTCGACCCGCCTGCCCGGCAAGGTCTTGCGGCCCATCGCGGGCTTTCCGCTGCTCTGGCACATCGTGCACCGGCTGAAGAAGTCGCACCTGATCGAGGAGGTTGCGGTCGCGACCACCGTCAATCCGCTGGACGACGCCATCGTCGAATTCGGCCGCCAGCACGGTATCGCCGTGGTGCGCGGGCCGGAAGACGACGTGCTGGCGCGCTTCGCCCAGGCGGCAGAGGCGCTGGACGCCGACATCGTGGTGCGCGTCTCTTCCGACGCGCCGTTCATCGATGCGGGCTTCGTCGATCACCTCCTGACCGCGATGATCGCGCAGGACGGCGGCTATGTGCTGATGGAAGAGGGCCAGGCGACGGCGCATGAGGGTGTCGATCCGCTCAGCCGCGCCGCGCTCGACAAGCTGATGATGGATGCGTCGGACGATCCGGTGGCGCGCGAGCACGTCACCGGCTATTTCAAGCTGCATCCCGATTTCGTGCGCATCGCGCGCGCGCCGGCCTATCCCGAGCTGGCGCGCGAAGGCGGCCGCCTCACGGTGGACACGCCCGACGACCTCGCCTTCATCGAGGCGGTGCACGCCCGGATGGACGCCAAGGCCGGCGAAGCCTCGCTGGGCGACATTCTGCTGCTGCTCGAACGCGAGCCCGGCCTGCGCGGCATCAATGCGCATGTGAAGCAGAAGCCGCTGGCCGCGCGCGGCGGCCTGGCGCTGATCCGCTGCGACGGCGGCGGCCAATTCGGCTACGGCCATGTCAAGCGCATGGTCGGCCTCGCCCGCGCGCTGCGCGACCGCGAAGGCATCGGCGCGGTGTTCGCGCTGAACGGCACGGAGGATGCGCTCTGCCCCATCCGCCGCGCCGGTTTCGAAGCGGTTCTGCCGGGCGAACAAACGCTGGATTCGCTGCTCGCGACGACCGCGCCGGACCTGTTCCTGCTCGATGGCCGCGAAGGTCCGTCGCGCGCCGAACTCGAGGCGCTCAAGCGCCATGCGCCGGTCACGGCGGTGATCGATGACGGGTCGGAGCGGCGTCTTGCCGCCGACCTCGCTTATTATCCGCCGGTGCCGCAGGCATACGCGCTCGACTGGAGCGGCAGCACCTGCGTGCCGCGCGTCGGCTGGGAATGGGCGCTGCTCGGCTCGGGTTCTGCGGCGGCGCAGCGCAAGCAGCCCGGCCGCCCAACCCTGCTGGTCACCATGGGTGGCAGCGATCCGCTCGGACTCACCCTGCGCTGTGCCCTGGCGCTTGCCAGGCTGGGGCAAACCTTCCGCGCCCGCTTCGTCATCGGCCCCGGCATGGCGGACCGCACCCGCATCGCGCGGCAGATCGCGCAGATGCGCGCCAATTTCGAGACCATCGAGGGCGCCGACGACCTCGCCACCGAATTCGCCCGCGCCGACCTCGCGCTCGCCGCCTTCGGCGTCACCGCCTATGAGCTTGCCGCCTTCGGCGTGCCGTCGCTCTATCTCTGCCTCGGCGAAGACCACGCGCGCTCCGCCGCGGCGTTCGATCGGGCGGGCATGGGCCAGTCGCTCGGCGTCGCCGATGCAGTGTCGGACGACGACATCGCGCGCGGCGTCGGCAAGCTCTTGAGCGACTCGACCCGCCGCCGCGACATGCGCGCCGCCGGCCTGATGACCATCGACGGCCAGGCCGCTGCCCGCATCGCCGCCGACCTCGCACAAGCGCTGGCATCGCGCCGCGCGGAGACGCAGGGGCGGGCGGTCCGCTGACACGTTTTCGATTGAGAGATGACTAAAGTCGCGCCTTGAGCCGCGTCAGCGTCTTGGCGAACGCGTCCGCCCAATTGCCGCGCACGCTCGGCATCATCAATTCGCAGGCCGGCGCGAAGGGTTCATAGGTCTGCCCCAGCGCGGTCCAGCTCGTGTCGTAGAGAACTTTATAGGTATCGACGCCGGTGCCCGCGGCCAGCCACGCCACCGCGGTCGGCGCCGTCACCACCGCGTCCAGCGATGCCAGCATTGCCGCGGTGCGGTCGAGTTCGGTCTTCTGGTCGAGGCCCGGCAGCGTCAGGATCGGCCGGCCCGCCAGCGCGCCCAGCGCTTCGATTTCTTCGTCGCGCGCATCGTATTGCGCATTCACCACCGTGCCCGGAAGCTGCGCGATGAACGCCGCCCAGGCCTCGCGCGGCGCGTATTGCAGCGTGCGGTGCCCCGCCAGATTGCCGCTGCGCCAGCACACGCCGATGAACGGTCCGGGACCGGCGCCCGCGAAGGCGCCGCCCCACTGCGCCATCTGGAGCCCGTCGGGCTTCAGATACGCGTTCGGTTTGGGAAACGCGCCGATGTCGCCGCGCAGGAACTTCGGCAGGCTGCCCATCTCGACGAACGCGTTGGCGCCGCCCACAGCTTTCAGCCAGCCATGGCGCGCGCGCGTCACGCCGCCCCTGGTCTCCAGGTCCCAGCCATGCACCGTCACGCTCGGGAAGGAGCGCGCGAACAATGTCGCCAGCCGCGGCTCGCATTCCAGGATCACGCTGCCGCCCTCGGCCCGCGCGCGTTCCGCCAGGTCGGGGATCATGCTCGCGAACAGGATGTGATCGCCGACGCCCTGTTCGGCGCTCACCAGCAGCCGCGTTTTCTTGAGCGAACCGCCGCTCCACCGCGCCAGGCCGTGCTCCGGCACCGGCACCTTGCCGGGCACGTGCCGCCGCGCCGCGTAGTCGCGCCAGCCGTCCTTCAAATTTCCGTTCAGCAGATGCAGCACCGCGCGGTTGAGCCGCGCCTGCGCGTTGTCCGGTTCGCTCCTGATCGCCCGGTCGTAGAGTGCCAGCGCCTCCGCCGTCTCGCCGCGATCGGTCAGCAGATCCGCGAGATTCGACAGCGCCGCCGCATAGGCCGGCCGCAGCGCCAGCGCCTGCCGATAATGCGCCTCCGCCGCCGTGTAATCGCCCGCCTCGCGCCGCGCCGAGCCCAGCGTCAGCCACAGCTCCGGCGCCGCGGGATCGCGCGCCAGGGCGGGCTCGAGCAGCGCCGCCGCGGCGCCGAACTGTCCTTCCGCGCGCAGCAGATTGGCCAGGCTGACCAGCGCCTCCAGCCGCGTCGGATCCTGCGCCAGCACACGGCGGAAGAATTCCGCCGCCGGCCGCGCCAGGCCGAGCGCCCGCGCCGTGTTGCCCAGCGCGAACAGCACGCCGGCATCGTCGGGTTTTGCGGCCAGCGCCTGCTCGTATTGTTCGATGGCTTCGACATGGCGGCCCTGGCCCGAAAGCCTCAGGCCGGCCTGATAGGGGTCGGAGCGCGCGTGCATCGCCGGATTTCGCATCGCCCGACTTTGCATTCGCTGCGTTAAGGCCCGCTTAAGCACGCTCCGGGATCCGTCTTAGCGCGCCGTTAAGCCTCGCGGCGCGACACTCGCCCGCAAACCCGCAAGGCGGCGAAGGGCGTGTCCGTCAGTTTCGATCCCAACCTGCTGCTCAGCTTCTATCAAGCGAAGCTGACGAGTTCGGCTGCGCTGGCCTCCAACGCGGCGTCCGCCAATGCGTCGGCGCAGCAATCGCTCGCCAGCCTCACCGGAAAGACCGGCGCCACCGCCAACGACGTGACGCCCTGGTCGGTGACGCCGCCGGCCCAGGCCACGATGGACGCCCAGGTCCTCGACACCACCGATTTCCTCGACACCAGCAACGTGCCGCTGCTGACGCCCTCGACCGCCGACGGCAAGACCGAGCAGGACAACCAGAAGCTCTTCTCGCTCTATACCGCGGTGAACACGCTCGCCTATATCGCGAAGATGGGCCAGCGCGACGGCACCACGACGGGCCAGCTCGCCGGCCTCGATGCGCGCTTCCAGACCGGCCTGGCGCAGGTGGAGAACTACATCTCCGACACGAGCTTCAACAATTTCACCCTGCAGGCCGCCAACCCGACCGCCTCGGTGACGTCCAGTGCCACGGTCCCGTTCGGTTCGTTCGACTATCAGACCAGGACGCTGGTGAACAACGCCAATCTCGGCAACGCGCTGCCCGGCGTGTCGTCGTCCGACAGCTTCACCATCGCGATCAAGAAGGGTAGCGCGACCAGCAATGTCGACATCGACCTGTCCAGGGTCTCCGGCCCGCTCACCCTCGACAACATCGTCGCCTATGTGAACCAGACGCTGTCGGCCGACGGCGACAAGACGCGCTTCCAGAAGGTGCTCACCGCCGGCACGCTGGAGGACCCGACCAAGGCGACCTACGGGATGCAGATCTCGCCCGGCGCCAACGAAACCGTCAGCCTGTCCTCGGCGGACGCGACGCCGTCGCTCTATCTCGCGGGCTCGACCGGCCAGGCGACCGCGGTCACCACCACCAGCACTGGCGCGGGCGGCACGACCTCCACCTCTTCCGCCGCCGATCAGCAGGGCCGGCTTATCAAGCTGTCCGACCTGGACGGCACGCCCGCCAGCGCCTTCAGCGTCAACGCCCAGCCGACCACCGGCACGACGACGGCGCAGTCCACCGTGGTCGACGCCAGCGGCAACGTCTATGTGATCGGCAACGCCACCGGCAATTTCAACAACCAGCTCAACCAGGGTGCGCAAGACGCGTACCTGACCAAATACGATTCGGCCGGCAACGTGCTGTGGACGCGCATGCTGGGCAGCCCCGGCACCGCCAACGGCTATTCGCTGGCGCTCGATCCGACCGGCGGCGTCGCCATCGCGGGCTCGACCACCGGCAATCTCGCCACCACGTCGGTCGCCGACGGCAACACCGACACCTATGTCGCCAAATACGACGCCAACGGCAACCAGACCTGGGTCAAGCAGATCCAGACCCTGATCAACAATCAGGCGAATACCGTCAGCGTCGATGCCAGCGGCAATGTCTATATCGGCGGTGCGGTCGGCGGCTATACTGCCAATGTCGGCGGCCAGGCGGTCGCGCAGACCGGCGGCGTGATCGGCAGCGGCCAGACCGCGTCGGGCGGCGGCGACGCCTATGTCGCCAAGCTCGATAAGAAGGGCAACATCGTCTACGAGCAGCAATTCGGCACCGCGGGGAGCGACGCCGTGGCGGCGACCGCGACCGCGCCCGACGGCAGCCTCTACGTCGCCAGCACCCAGAATGGCCACGCCATCGTCTCCAAATACGCCAATGGCGACGCCCGCAGCGCGCCGGTGTGGACCGAGGACCTCGGCGACCTGCAGAACGGCGGCAGCATCGGCGGCCTCAGCGTGTCCGGCGGCCAGGTCTATGTCTCGGGCACCACGTCGAACGCCAACCTCACGGCCGGCGGCGCCGCGACCGTCGCCAATGCCGCGTCCGGCGGCAGCGACGCCTTCGTCTTCGCGATGACGGACCAGGGCAGCTCGGTCGCCGCCGATTTCGTCTCCTATGTCGGCACCGGCGGGATCGAGAAGGGCGGCCAGGTGACGACCGGGCCGGACGGCACGATCTATCTCACCGGCACCACCACCGGCACCTTCGCCGGCCAGACGCGCAGCGTGCAGGGCACCACCAACATGTTCGCGACGGCGCTGAATTCCAGCGGCGCGATCGACTGGACCAAGCAATATGGCGGCGTCGACGGCATCTCCAACGGCGCCGGCATCGCCGTCGACACCTCGGGATCGAGCGTGCTGGACGCGCTCGGCCTGCCGCGCGGCACCGTCAATCCGAACCAGAACGTCGACCTCGCCTCGGCCACCACGCTGCGCGCCGGCGATTCCTTCCAGATCCAGTTCACCGGCACCGCTTCGCGCACCGCGACCATCACCATCGACAAGGGCGAGACGCTGCAATCGCTCGCGACCAAGATCAACATCCAGCTCCAGACCAACGGCGCCGCGTCGGTGAACTATGCCAGCAACGCCGAAGGCCTGAAGATCGCGGTCAATCCCGGCGTGACGCTCAACCTGCTGGCCGGGCCGACCGGCTTCGACGCGCTGGCGCGGCTCGGCATCCCGGCCGGCACGCTGAGTGCCGCGTCCACCGGCACGGCGTCGACGACCCCGACGCCGACCGCCGGTTCGGCGAACCTGACCGCCGCCAAGCCCGCCTACGGCCTCGGTCTCGGCACCAGCTTCGACCTGACCACCAAGGTCGGCGCCGACCTGGCGCGCAGCCAGCTGCTGGGCGTGCTGTCGTCGATCCAGACCGCCTACCAGAAGACCAACGCCCCGGCCACCCCCGCCGCCGGCCCCGGCAACACCTCCGGCACGGTCTCGCCCTATCTGCAGCAGCAGGTCTCCAGCTACTCCCTGGCGCTCAGCATGCTCGGCGGCGGCTCGACCAGTTCGAGCAGCAGCAGCTCCACCGACCCCACCACCAGCCTGCTCAGCCTGCTGGCGTGAGCGGACGCAACTTCGGATCGGACGGAACTACAAGCCTCGCTGTCATGATGGGCTCTGCACAGACAAGCAGGTTCGCAAGATGCCATCGCGTCGTCTGCGACGTCCGCGCCTTGCGATCACCTGGATGGCCTGCGGTCGCAGGCCATGACAATGTTGGTTGAATATGCGGCATGATTTGATCGGCACGCGGAGACGCGGCTTTTGCGCGGGAACGAAGAACTCCGCGTCCTCCGCGTGGAAACCCGCGTTCCGGCGAGCGCCGCGGCTGCTCCGCGTAAGCGGCCTCACACCACCGAGTTGAACACCATCGCCTGCGGCGGCCGTCCGTAATTGGCGGCGCGCGGGTTGTAGGTGCGGGTCGGCGCGGCGCGGCGGTCGAGCTCTTCGGCGACCGCCTTGATCATGCCTTCGGAGGCATTGCGCACCCGCGTGATCATCCGTGCGTGCAGGCTCAGGATCTCCTTGAACCTTTTCGTCGTCTCGAAGAAGCGCGACCGCAGCGGCGCCGGCGCGGCACGGGCGGCGTCGACGGAAAGCCCCGCCGCGTCGCGGATATAGGTCGCCGACAGGCGCTGCACCTCGGGCTCCAGCGTGCGCATCGCCTGCGGCTTGCCCGCCTGCAATGCCGCGATGTCGCCCTCGATCGCCGCGATCAGCCGCTCGGCCATCTTCACCAGGCGCTCGATCTGTTCGGTCTGCTGGCTCAATGTACGCCCTCCTGGGTCTTCAAAAGCTCGCGCTGGATCGCCGCCGACAGGCCGAAGCCGCCCTGGGCGGCGATCTGCTTGCCGTATTCGTCGATCATCAGTGAGCGGAACATCTCCTCGCCCTGGCCGCCGCCGGTGGGGCCGTCGGAGGAGATGCCGGCGAACATCTCGCCGAGGAACTGGGTGATGAACACGCCTTCGAACTGCTCCGCCGCCGTCTTCGCCGCCGCCGGATCGGTGGTGCGGCCGGGCGTGGTGGGCAAGCCGCCCCGCAGCGCCGTCATCGCGACCGTGGTGTCGAGTCCGCCGCTCATCCGATCACCTGCCCACTCATCCGATCACCTGGATGTCGGCCTGCAGCGCGCCGGCCGCCTTGATCGCCTGCAGGATCGAGATGATGTCGCGCGGGCCGACGCCCAGCGCGTTCAGCCCGTTGACCAGGCTCTGCAGCGACACGCCCTCGTGCAGCACGGCCATCTTGTTGCCCTTGCCGTCGTCGATCTGCACCTGGGTGCGCGGCACCACCTCGGTCGTGCCGGTGGTGGAGAACGGGGCCGGCTGGCTGACCTGCGGCGTCTCGGTGACGCGGATGGTGAGGTTGCCCTGGGCGATCGCGACGGTGGAGATGCGCACATCGGCGCCCATCACGATCACGCCGGACTGCTCGTCGATGACGACGCGCGCGGTCTCGTCGGGATCGACCTTGACCTGCTCCAGGTCGGTCAGCATCCCCATGACGCCCTTGGGGTAGCCGTCCGGCACGGTCAGGCGCACGGTCGACGGATCGGTCGCCTCGGCGACGCCGCCGCCGACATAGGCGTTGACCGCGCTGGCGATGCGCGACGCGGTGGTGAGGTCGGGATTGCGCAGCGACAGGCGCAGCGTGTGCTGCGCGGCGAGGGTGAAGCCGATCTCGCGCTCGACGATCGCGCCGTTGGAGATGCGGCCCGCGGTCGGCACGCCGCGGGTCACGCTGGCGGCATCGCCGCCGGCGGTGAAGCCGCCGATCGCCACCGGTCCCTGGCCGACCGCGTAGATCTGGCCGTCGGCGCCGAACAGCGTGGTGGCCAGCAAGGTGCCGCCTTGCAGGCTCTTGGCGTCGCCCAGCGCGCTGACCGAGATGTCGATGCGGGTGCCCTGGGCCGCGAAGGCCGGCAGGTTGGCGGTCACCATCACCGCGGCGACATCCTTGGTCTGCATCGTGGTGCCGCGGGTGTTGACGCCCATGCGCTCCAGCATGGTCTGCAGGCTCTGCTGGGTGAACGGCGCATTCTTGAGCGAATCGCCCGAGCCGTTCAGGCCGACGACCAGGCCATAGCCGATCAGCATGTTGTCCCGGATGCCCTCGACCTCGACCAGGTCCTTGACCCGGCTGAACGCCAAGGCCGGCACCGGCGCGGCGGCAAGGCTCACGCCCAAAATCAGGCACAGCAGGCGGATATAAAGTGCGCGGCGCATGAGCGTGTTCTGCTCTCGGGTGCTATTGCGCCGGTTCTCCTGCCATTTCCGTGCCGTTCAGAGACGGGAGAATATCATGCAAGTTCAATGGCATACGCGGCACCGCGCCGGCCTTTCCGGGCCCCTCGGCAAGTTCTTCCCGGCAAACCCGCCCCGCCCAACTGTCATGCCCGCGAAGGCGGGCACCCAGGAGCCGGCAATCCAGCGCCACGTTTATTCCTAGTTGCACCGTTGACACATCACAACTGTTCGTCTTATGTTCTCACCCGGTTCAGGAGAAACGGCGATGCCGTTCTAGACATGAGCATGTGGAAATACAGGTCCTCAGGCGCAACTCCATGCGCGCCGTGGCGCGGGGTGACGCCTCCACGCGCCGGGACCGGGGCGGTCAGAGGCGAACGCGCCTGTCGGTCGGGTCCTTGAACGGGCTGGCCGCACGGCCAGCTGTGTAGCCGACCAGCCAAAGCTCCATCGGGCGGCCGCCCCCTGGAGCTTTGTGCTGTTTATCCCGCCGCCAGCGGCCGCTGCTTCGCCGCGATGAACAGCGACAGGAACGCCGCCCCCACCGCCACGATGCCCGCCATCACGAAGGCGTCGAGATAGGAGCCGCTGGCGCTGCGCGCGGCACCGGCCAGGAAGGCGGCCGTGGCGGCGCCGACCTGGTGGCTGGCGGAGATCCAGCCGAAGATCACCGGCGCCCGCTGTTCGCCGAACGCCTTGTTGGCCAGCGCGATGGTCGGCGGCACGGTGGCGATCCAGTCCAGGCCGTAGAACACCGCGAAGAAGGACAGGCCGAAGAAGGTGAAATCCGCATAGGGCAGGTAGATCAGCGACAGCCCGCGCAAGCCGTAATAGGCGAACAGCAGCTTGCGGGGATCGAAGCGGTCGGTCAGCCAGCCCGAGGCCGTGGTGCCGACAAGGTCGAACACTCCCATCATCGCCAGCAGGCTCCCGGCGGTGACTTCCGCCAGGCCATGGTCGGAGCACAGCGCGATCATATGGGTCCCGACCAGCCCGTTGGTGGTCAGCCCGCAGACGAAGAAGGTCCCCGCCAGCAGCCAGAAATCCCGCGACCGGGCGCCTTCCGCCAGCGCGCCGAACGCCGTTCGCAGCGGATTGGCCCGGCTGGGTACGGGCACGGCGTGATCCGCATCCGCTCCGAACGGTGTTTCGCCGACATCGGCGGGCCGCTCCGGCAGAAGGAACGCCACCAGCGGGATCAGCGCCGCCAGGGCCAGCGAGACGACGACCACCACCGGCTTCCAGCCGCCGCGCTCCAGGATCGCCGACAGCGCGGGAAAGAACACCAGCGTGCCGGTCGAGGTGCTGGCGGCCAGCAGTCCGGTGACCAGGCCGCGATGGCTGACGAACCAGCGATTGGCAATGGTGGCCGACAGCACATTGGCGATGCAGCCGCTGCCCAGGCCTGAGAGGACGCCCCACAGCAGCACGAGTTGCCAAGCCTGCGTCATTGCCAAGCTGAGCCCGGTCGAGGCGCTCATCAGTGCCAGCGCCGCCAGCATCGTCCGCCGGACGCCGAAGCGCTGCATCGCTGCCGCCGCGAACGGCCCGGTCAGCCCGAACAGGAAGATGCCGGTCGCCGCCGCGAAGGAGATTGTCGCCCGCGACCAGCCGAAGCTCTGCTCCCACGGCACCATCAGCACCGCCGGCGTCGACCTGAGCCCCGCCGCCGCCAGCAGCGCCACGAACACGATGGCGACGACGATGAGGGCATAAGGCCGGCCGAACGGCCCGCGGCGGGGGATCAGGAGCGTGCGCATCGCCCCAACATGAGGGCCAGCCGGGACATATCAAACCCAGCGCAGCGCATGGCCGCGATGCAGAACGTAACAATACCTCACCATGGCCGGGCTTGACCCGGCCATGGTGAGGTGGGGAATGTTGGACATACGGTGCCGCCCTTTCTATTTTCGGCCCAATTCTGCGTTTAGGAACAAGCATGCCCGCGCCCCGTCCCGCCGTCCTATGCATTCTCGACGGCTGGGGCTGGCGGCCCGAGGCGCAGGACAACGCCATCGCCGCGGCGCAGACGCCGAACTACACCAAGATGCTGGCCGAGTGTCCGCACGCCCTGCTGGCGACCTCCGGCCGCGCCGTCGGCCTGCCCACCGGCCAGATGGGCAATTCCGAGGTCGGGCACATGAATATCGGCGCCGGCCGCGTCGTGGCGCAGGACCTGCCGCGCATCGACGTCGCGATCGAGGACGGCAGCCTCGCCACCCGTCCCGCCCTGCTCGACCTGATCGCCAGGACCCGCGCCGCCAACGGCGCGGTACACGTGCTGGGCCTATTGTCGCCGGGCGGCGTGCATAGCCACCAGGACCACATCACGGCGCTGGTGCGCGTGCTGAGCGCCGCGGGTCTGCCCGTGTTCGTCCATCCCTTCCTCGACGGGCGCGACACCCCGCCCAAGAGCGCGCTCGGCTTTCTCAAGACCTTCGAGGATTCGATCGCCGGCCTGCCCGGCGTGCGCCTCGCGACGCTGTGCGGCCGCTACTACGCGATGGACCGCGACAAGCGCTGGGACCGGGTCGCCAGGGCCTATGACGCGCTGGTCGATGCCAAGGGCGACAAGTTCGCCGACGCAAGCAGCGCGGTCGAAGCGTCCTACGAGGCCGACGTCACCGACGAATTCGTCCTGCCCTGCGTGCTCGGCGACTATGCGGGCATATCCGACGGCGACGCACTGCTGTTCGCCAATTTCCGCGCCGACCGCGCGCGCGAGATCTGCCTGGCGCTGCTCGACAAGGGCTTCGCGGGCTTCGAGCGCCGCCGCACCGTCGCGTTTTCCGCCGCCGCCGGCATGACGGAATATTCCGACGACCTCAACAAGCTCATGACCGCGCTGTTCCCCGCCGAGAACATCACCGAGACGCTCGGCCAGATCGTCGCCGACCGCGGCCTCAAGCAGCTGCGCATCGCCGAGACCGAGAAATACGCCCACGTCACCTTCTTCCTGAACGGCGGGCGCGAGACGCCGTTCGACGGCGAGGACCGCATCCTGGTGCCGTCGCCCAAGGTCGCGACCTACGACCACAAGCCGGAGATGAGCGCGCCGGAAGTGATCGGCCGGCTGGAAGAAGCCATCGCCAGCGGCAAATACGATCTCATCGCCGTGAACTTCGCCAACCCCGACATGGTCGGGCATACCGGTGTGATGGCGGCCGCGATCCAGGCCGTCGACGTCATCGACACGTGCCTCGGCCGCCTGCGCGCCGCGGTGGAGAAGGCCGGCGGCGTGCTGCTGGTCACCGCCGATCACGGCAATATCGAGTTGATGAAGGACCCGGTGACGCACCAGCCGCACACCGCGCACACCACGCTCGACGTGCCGCTCATCGCGGTCAACGCGCCCAAAGGCACCAAGCTCGCCAATGGCCGCCTCGCCGATGTCGCGCCGACCCTGCTGGCGCTGATGGGCCTGCCCCAGCCGGCGCAGATGACCGGCCATTCGCTGGTCGAGCCGCTGGCGGAGACGGTCGCCTGAGGACGCGCGCCGAACGCGCCTTGGTCTGCGCCGTCGCGGTCTGCGCGATGCTGCTGACCGGCGCCAGGCGCCATCCGCATCACACGGCGCCGCCGCCACGGCAGCGAGAGACGCCGCCACCGGCACCCGCGCCGCCCAGCATCGAACCGCTGCCCGATCTGTCGCACGCGCTGCCGGCCAATGCCGCCGGGCGGCTGCCCTCCACGGCGGACCAGTACCGCCATCTCAAGGGCGACCTGGCGCGCGGCAAGCCGATCGTCGATTCCGCCAAGGCCCACAGCGATGCCCTGAAGCGCGAGGCGCGCACGCTGCAGCAAAAACTGATCGCCACCGCCCTGCGCGTGCAGGGTCTCGAACGGGAGAAGATCGGCCTCGACGCGCAGATCGTGCGCCTTGCAGCGGAAGACCGGCGACTCTCCGCCGGCTTCGCACAGGACCGCATTGCGGTGGCGCGGCTGCTGGCGGTGATCGAGCGGCTGCAGCACGACACGCCGCCGGCACTGGCGATGCGCCCCGACGATGCGCTGGGCGCGGCGCGCGGCGCCATGCTGGTCGGCGCCTCGCTGCCCGATGTCTACGGCAAGGCGGCGATGCTGGCGCGACGGATCGAGGCGCTGAAAGCCACCCGCGCCGCGCTGATCGCGCGCCGCGCCGACAGCGTGCGCAACGCGGTCCTGCTCGCCCGTGCCCGGGCGGAGCTCGATCAACTCTTGGCGAGCAAGACCGTCCAGGCGGCCAATGCCGACGCCACCTATGCCGTGCTCAAGACCAGGCTGGCGGTTGTCGCCGCGCAAGCGGGCAATCTGGAAGTTCTCCTCGCCAAGGTGGCGGAGCTGCGGGCCCGCCCGGCAGAGCAGGCCGTGGTGGTGGTGAACGCCCGGAACGCCGGCGCCGGCGGCCAGGGCCAGCTGCTCCAGCCGGTGATGGGAACCCTGCTGTCCGGCCCGGATGCCGGACATGGACCCGGCGTAACCTTTGCCGCGGCGGCCGGCGCCCAGGTCGTCGCACCGGCCGATTGCGAGGTGCTTTTCGCCGGCCCTTACCATAAGAACGGACAAGTCTTGATCCTGGAAGTCTCGGTTGGCTACGATCTGGTCCTCGCGGGGCTGGGCAGGATCGTCGTCAAGCCCGGCGACCAGGTGCTGGCCGGTGAGCCGGTGGGCGTGATGCCGCAAGCCACAGGCGAAAATGCGCCGCAAATGGGCCAGAATGGCGAGCTTTACTTTGAACTGCGTCAGAACGGTCGGGCGTCCAGCCCGCTACCCTCGCTGGGCCTCGATCTAAGGAAGGCAAAAAGGACATGAAGAAGTTCGTATTCGTCGGCCTCGGCGCAGTGGTCGGCTTCGTCGCCGCCATCGGCCTGCTGCCCGCCGCGCATGGCGCCAACGACATGAGCGCCTATCGCCAGCTCGACCTGTTCTCCGACGCGTTCGAGCGCGTGCGCGCCAACTATGTCCGTCCCGTCGACGACAGCGAATTGATCAACGCCGCCATCGAAGGGATGGTGTCGAACCTCGATCCGCATTCCTCCTACATGGACGCGAAGGCCTTCGCCGACATGCAGATCCAGACCAAGGGCGAGTTCGGCGGCGTCGGCATCGAAGTGACGATGGAGAACGGCCTCGTGAAGGTCATCTCGCCGATCGACAACACCCCCGCCGCCAAGGCCGGCCTGAAGGCCGGCGACTATATCGCCGCGATCAACGGCGCCTCGGTGCAGGGCCTCGACCTCAACAACGCCATCGACAAGATGCGCGGACCGGCAGGCAGCAAGATCACCCTCACCATCCTGCGCACCGGCTCGCCCACCGCGCCCAAGAAGCCGTTCGACGTCACGCTGACCCGCGCCGTCGTCGCGGTCGACGAAGTGCGCTGGCACCGCGAAGGCGACATCGGCTATATCCGCATGCCCGGCTTCAACGAGAACACCGCCAGCGGCCTCGAGAACGCGGTGCGCGATCTCAAGAAGCAGATCGGTCCCGGCCTCAAGGGCTACGTCCTCGACCTGCGCAACAATCCGGGCGGCCTGCTCGACCAGGCGGTCCAGGTGTCGGACGACCTTCTGACGTCCGGCGAAGTGGTCTCCACCCGCGGCCGCCATGCCGAAGACACCCAGCGTTACGACGCCCATTCCGGCGACGTCACCGACGGCAAGCCGGTGATCGTGCTGATCAATGGCGGCACCGCCTCGGCATCGGAGATCGTCGCCGGCGCGCTGCAGGATCATCACCGCGCCACCATCCTGGGCATGACCTCGTTCGGCAAAGGCTCGGTGCAGACCATCATCCCGCTGGGCGAAGGCGGCGGCGCGCTGCGCCTGACCACGGCGCGCTATTACACGCCGTCGGGCCATTCGATCCAGGCCCAGGGCATCATCCCCGACATCGCGGTGGCCGAAGGCGACGAGGACGACATCCCGAAGATCGCCCGTCCGTCCGAGGCCGACCTGCCGGGTCATCTGACCGGCGAGAATGCGCCGCACAAGAACCAGACCGTGGTCCGCCCGCCGGCGACCGCGCCCAAGACCGGCGCCGACGGCAAGCCCTATGACTTCCAGCTCACCTATGCCCTGGACATGCTGCACGGCAAGGTCGCGGCGCTGCCGGCCAAGAACGCGGCGAACTAGGAAGGGTCCAAGGGCGCGGGGCGATGAACAGGGTCGTGCTGGTCGCGCTGGGCGCGGTGGCGGGGTTCGGCCTTGCCGCCGCCGCATCGCACTTCGCCTATGGCGCCGGCATGTCGGGCACTGCGGCGGAGCTGTCGCGCTTCGGCCTCGCCTTCGAGCGGGTGCGCGACAACTATCTCGACCAGCCGGAGGACCGCACCCTGGTCGGCAACGCCATCCAGGGCATGCTCTCCAATCTCGACGCCCATTCGAGCTATTTCGATCCTCGAACCTATGAGGCGATGCAGACCAAGGCGGCGGGCGCCTATGGCGGGGTCGGCATCGTCATCAGCGTGGTCGACGGGATGCCCAAGGTGGTGCAGCCGATCGACGATACCCCGGCCTCCAAGGCTGGCGTGAAGAAGGACGATGTGCTGGTCGCCATCGACGGCACGCCGATGCGCGGCCACACGCTGGAGGACGTCTCTTCGCGCATGCGCGGGACCGTCGGCACCGAGGTGGCGCTGACCCTGGCGCGCGGCACCGCCAGGCCGTTCGATCTGAAGCTCACCCGCGAGGCGATCGAGGTCGAGCGGCTGACCTGGCATCGCGAGGGCGACGTCGGCTACATCAAGATCGTCGCCTTCTCCGACCGCACCGATCCCGACCTGCGCACCGCCGTCGCGTCGCTCAAGCGCCAGATCGGCCCGTCGCTCAAGGGCTATGTCATCGATCTGCGCAACAATGGCGGCGGCGTCCTGCAGGCCTCGATCGACGTGTCGGACGACTTCCTCAACGCCGGCGAGATCGTCTCGGTGCGCGGCCGCAACAGCCAGGCGATCGAGCGCTACGACGCGCATTACGGCGACATCGCGGCCGGCAAGCCGGTCGTGGTGCTGGTGAACGGCGGCACCGCCTCGGCGTCGGAGATCGTCGCGGGCGCGCTGCAAGACCATCGCCGCGCCACGATCCTGGGCACGCTGTCCTTCGGCAAGGGCTCGGTGCAGTCGATCATCCCGCTCGATAATGGCGCCGGCGGTGCGCTGCACATGACCACGGCGCGCTATTACACGCCGGCCGGGCGTTCGATCCAGGTCACCGGCATCGTGCCCGACATCGTCGTCGCCGGCGGCCCCGGCGCACCCGAATACCAGCGCGAGGTCGAACTGCCGCATCATCTCCTGGCCGAAGGTCCGCCCGCCAAGCCTTTGGGCCAGGCGATCGTGCCGGCACCCGGCCGCGCCTATGAGGACTTCCAGCTCGCCATGGCGCTGGCCTTCCTGCACAAGACGCTTGCCGTGCAGGCCAACGATCCCAGCCACGCCTGAGCCTTGCGTTAACGCGTCCGTAACCGTGTTTTGCTTTATCTTTGCAGCATGGCTGCGACCAGCATGACCGGCGACGGCTCGCTCGCGGGCGCCCGGCAAGGGCTGCGCGTTCTTGCCTTCGCCTATCTGGCCGTCTTCGCCGTCCTCTTCCTCTTCGCGCTGGCCGTCGTCTTCCTCGGAAATCCGCACGCCGGGGAGCCGGTGATCCATCTTGCGCTGCCGTCCGCGCCACCGCCCGCGACGGCGGCCGCCAGGCCCGCCGCGCCGACGCCGTCCGCCACCGGCGAGCCTGTCCTGCCGCCGGCCCTCGTGCCGTCCACCGTCACCGAGCGCATCTATGCCGGCAGCGCCCTCATCGCCGACCCGGCGCTGATCGAGAGCACGGCCGGCGGTCCCTTGCCGCGCATCGGCGCCGACGGCACGACCCCGCAGCGCGCCTATGCGGCGCCGGCGCCGGACACCGCCAAGCCGCGCATCGCCATCGTCGTCAGCGGGCTGGGCATCAGCGCCAAGGCGACCGCCGCCGCGCTCGCCGTCCTGCCGCCGCAGGTGACGCTGGCCTTCGCGCCCTATGCGTCCGATGTGCAGCGCTGGGTCACCGAAGCGCGCCGCGAAGGCCACGAAGTCCTGCTCGAAGTGCCGATGGAGCCGTTCGATTTCCCCGACAGCGATCCCGGTCCGCACACGCTGCGTTCCGGCGTCGGCGAGGATGCCAACACCGAAAAGCTGGCCTGGGCGCTCACCCGCTTCACCGGCTACACCGGCGTGACCAATCTGCTGGGCGGCCGCCTGCTTTCCGATCCGGACTCGCTCGAACCGGTGCTGACCTATCTCGCGCGCCGGGGCCTTTTGTTCTACGACAACGGCGCCGCGACGCATTCCGCGGCGCCGGATGTCGCCAGCCGATCCGGCGTGGCCTTCGCACAGGCCAATGCCACCATCGACTCGATCCAGACCGCGATGGAGATCGACCGCGAGCTGTCCGAACTCGAGACCGCGGCACGGGCGAACGGCACCGCCTCCGGTGCCGGCTTCCTCTATCCGGTGACGCTGCAGCGTGTCGCGGCCTGGGCGCAGGGACTCCCCGGCCGGGGCTTTGTTCTGGTGCCCGCATCGGCCATAGTCGCCCCGAAGAAATAGCGCGCGCCAATCGCCATGCCCCGCCAGGGCCTGCTTACACACGACGATCTGCCTTACCGGCCCTGTGTCGGCATCATGCTCGTCAACAAGGACGGGCTGGTGTTCGTCGGCCGCCGCATCGACCAGACGGTCGAAGGCTGGCAGATGCCGCAAGGCGGCATCGACGACGGCGAGACGCCGCGCCAGGCCGCCCTGCGCGAGCTGGAAGAGGAGACCGGTGTCACCCAGGCAGCCTTCCTCGCCGAAATGGACGAGTGGCTGACCTACGAATTGCCGCCGCACCTGCTGGGTGTGGCGCTGCACGGGCGCTATCGCGGCCAGCGGCAGAAATGGATCGCGATGCGCTTCACCGGCGAGGACAAGGATATCAACATCCAGACCAAGGAACCCGAATTCGCCGCGTGGAAATGGCTGGCGCTGGAGGCTCTGCCGCGCCTGATCGTTCCCTTCAAGCGCGACACCTACGCCAAGGTCATCGCCGCGTTCCGCGACGTCGCCGGCCCGCTGGCGTGAAGCACCCGCCCCTCCTGATGATCCATGGAGCCTTCAGCGGTCCATGGGCCTTCGATGCTTTCCGCAAGCCGTTCGAGGCGGCCGGCTACAAGGTCCATACGCCGACCCTGCGCTATCATGACGGCACCAAGCCGCCGCGGGCGCTGGGCTCCGTCGGGCTGCTCGACTACGCCAAGGATCTCGAAGGCGTCATCGCCAAACTCGATGCCACGCCGATCCTGCTCGGCCACTCGCTGGGCGGCCTGCTGGCGCAGATGCTGGGCGCCAGGAAGCTCGCCCGCGCACTGGTCCTTCTGGCGCCCTGTCCGCCTTGGGGCGTGCTGCCATCCACCATGTTCGAAATCGCCTCGGCGCAGGCGATCATGCTGGCCGGCCCGCTGTTCAACCAGGTCATAAGGCCGGACTACGACGTCGCCGCCAGCCATTCGCTGGACCGCCTGCCGCCGGCCGAGCGCAAACGCGTCTTCGCCCGCTTCGTGCCGGAGTCCGGCCAGGCCACGTTCGAGATCATGCACTGGGGCTGGGATGCCGGCCGCGCCGCGCATGTGAACACGCGCGACGTCACCTGCCCGGTCCTCTGCCTTGCCGGCCAGCACGACAAGATCAATCCACCCTCCACCATGCGCCGCGTCACCGCGCTTTACGGCAATGCGACCTTCGAGGATCTCCCCGGCCACAGCCACTGGCTGTTCGGCGAACCCGGCTGGGAGAAAATCGCCGCAAGAGTCCTTGCATGGCTGGATGAAAAGCTCGCGAAAGACAAACGAAAGCGGAGCTGACTCTCCCGCGCGGGAGAGGTTCGGGAAGCGCTAATTCGTGGCCGCCGCCGGCATCGGGGCATAGCGCTTGCGGAAGTCCTTCATGAAGGTCTGCAGCGTATCGATGGAGGCGATCTGCGCGGCCTGGTCGCGGAAGCCGACGCCATGGGCGTCGATGCTCTGCGACAGAACCGCGAAGGCGTTGGCGTCGGGACTGGACTTCATCTTGGGGCCGAAACGGTCGCGCAGCCGGTCCAGGCCGGCCTCGTCGTTCGCCAGCGAATAGGCCACGGCGGCGCGCATGACCTCTTCACGCTCGGCGGCGTTCAGCGGCGTGATATCGCTGAAGCGCGTGCCCAGCATCTCCTCCGCCTTCTGGCCCGCGACGGCCCAGTTGCCGCTCTCCCAGTAGATGTCGGCGCGCAGGCGCTGCGTATCGGGCGCCTCGTCCACCGCGATCAGGTCGAGCGCGTTGTTCCACTGCTTCAGCGCCGCGAAAGCGCGCGCCTCCAGCAGCAGGCGCTGGTGGTTCACGTCATCGGGCAGGGTGCTGATCGCGGTCGTGCGGATCGTGTCGAGCGCATTCTGCGGCTTCTGGTCCATCAGGTAGATCATGGCCAGCCGCGTCGCCACCTGGGCCCGCGCCACGCCGTCGAGGCGCTTGGTGATCTGGTAGTTGAGCAGGTCCGCCGCCGGACCCAAGAGGTCCACCGCGACCAGGCGGTCGGCCATGCGCCGGATCATCTCGTCGCCGTCCGCGCCGATCGGCGTCAGGTCGATGAAGTCGTAGAAGATCGCCAGCGCTTCGATCGGGGCGATCTTGTCGGCCTTGCCGCCGATGAACAGCGTCGCGAACGCCGCGCGCATTTCGTCCTGCGCCTTGCGGGCCATGTCGTCGTTGGGAAAGCTCACCGCCGCGATGCGCAGCGTGCGCAGCCCGTCGCGCCAGCGCTGCCTGCCGAAATAGAACGAGGCCAGCTTGCGCAGCGTGCGCATCTCCAGAAGGTCGCCGCGCCAGCGGAAGCGCAGCTTCTCAAGCGCCGCGATCGCCGCGTCGTCGCCCATCACGCCGGCCTTCACCGCCGCGTCGATGCGGTAGTAGATCGCCTCGGCCGCGGCCCGCTGGTCGCCGCTCTTTTCGATGGCGTCGAACAGCACCCCGGCCTCGCGGCCGCGATTCTCCGACGCCAGCAGCCGCGCGCGCACCAGGTTGGCCGCGATCGCCAGGCTGGGCGCGATGCCCTGCGGCAGGCGCGCCACGGCGGCGTCGGCGACTTCGAGATGGCCCAGCCCCAGCGCCGCCTGCGCCTTGGCGATGCGCTGCTGCGCCTGCCAGTCGGCGGGATATTGCTTGAGGACCGGCTCGGCGCGATCCAGGTCGGCCTGGGCGGTCTGCCAGTCTTCCTGCGCCGCCTCGGTCAGCCCGCGCCACAGCGCGGCATGGCGGTCGGCGTCGAACACCGCGCCGGAGACATCGTTGTGGGCGTCGCGGTAGCGGCCCATCATGTAATCCGCTGCCGCGCGCATGGTCAGCAACTGCACGTCGCTCTGCAGGGCGGGGTTCTGCGCCTGCATCGTGGTGATCAGGCCCAGCGCCTCGGCCGCGAAGCCGTTGGCGAGATAGAACCGCGCCAGCTTCAGCCTGGCCTGGTTCGCGTCGTCGGCGCCGAGCCGCGCCGTCGCCGCCCGCAGGCGCCGCTCGGTGTTGAGGAAGCTGCCGCCCTGGAACCGGCTCCAGGCGACGAAGTCGATGAAGGACGGCCCGCCCGCGTCGCGCGCCGCCATGGCGGCTGGCGAGCTGGCGACCGGCATGGCGGGCGGCGTCAGCGCCAGCCCGCCCGGATGGGTGATCGTCACGCGGGTGCGGTCGATGGTGATCGAGAGGTCGTCGATATAGGGCGCCAGCACCAGGCCGGACGCGGTCTTGAGCACGCCGAATTCCACATAGTCGTGCGCGCCCAGCATCGCCCGTCCCGCCGCGGCGGGGATGAGCACGAGCTGGTCGCCCGCCACCGGGTCGGTCACCGTCACCGGGTGCGTCGCGCCGGGCAGCAGCGTGCTCAGCGAGGAATGGGTCGCGTCGTCCTGGTTGCGCGAAAAGCCGATGGCGATCGACTGGTCGTCGACTTGCGAGCCGATCACCACCTTCAGGTTGGAGCCGTCGGCATGGGCGCCGATCTGCTGCGGGCTTTTCAGCGTGATGCGCAGCACGCTGACCCCGTCGGCGGAGGCGGCCTCGACCGCCAGCGGGAAATCCCGGAGCTCGGTCTTCAGGCGAACCGCATCCAGCGGCGGCGCACCCTGCAGCACGATCCACGCGGTCAGCCCGCGCAGGAACACGGCCGAGCCGCGATTGGCGGCGCCGATGAAGGTCAGCACCGCACCGGCGCGGGTGACCTGTCCGCTGGCATCGACGGCGGGTGCAGCAGCCGGTGCCGGCGGAGTCGCTGCGGGAGCGGGTGCCGCTGGCGGAGGCGGGATGGCGGGCACCGGTGCCGGCGGCGGCGTTGGTACCGCGGGCTTGTTGGCGTCGGCTAGCTTTTGCGCCGTTGCCGCAATCTCTGCGGCCTGGGCCGTGGAGACGGCGGCGGGCTTGGCCGTCATCGCCGTAACGGTCGGCTTGGCCTGGCCGGGGGGATGATAGGCGTCGGCGTCGGTCTTCGGCGCCAGCACATCCAGCACCACTTTGGTACCGGTCTTGAAATCGTGGAAGCCGGAAGCGGAATCGGTCTCGAACTCGACCACCGTGCCGCGGCCGTCGATACGCCAGCTGGCATTCTTCACCCAGGGCGGCGCGAAACGGGCGATGGCCGAGACGTCGACGCGGCTCAGCGCCTCGAACCGGATGCCGATCTTTCCGGCGCCGGGAAACACTGCATATTTGACGTCGCGCGGCCAGTCGAACACCAGCCGCGTGAAGTTGTGATAGGCACCGGCGCGCACCGCGATTTCCGGCAGCGCGGCGACGTCGATCGTCTTCGGCGGCGGGGGCGGAGGCGGCGGCAGGTCGGGTGGCGTGCCGGAGAAGCTCGCCGGCACCAGGTCGATCGCCACCAGGTTGGCGGAGTCGCTGGCATGGATGCGCACCGGCTGCACCAGCGCGAAGCGATAGGTTCTGCCGTCGGCATCGCTGCGCGCGCTGCTGGCGTAGGTGGCTAGATTCTGCGCCAGCGTCGCCGCGGTAATGCTCGTGGTGCGGTCGAAGCTCAGCGTCAGCACGCCGCCATCGACTGCCGCATGCACGCCGCTCTTGGGCGTGAAGGTAAACAGCAGCCGCGCAAAGCCGCTGGAGGTGCTGACGCGCACCGTATCGGCGGCTGCGCCGGTCGCCCAGACGAGCGCGCAGGTCGCAAGCAGCAGGCGCAGTGCGGGAAATGGCTTCAGCATGGACGCCCCTTGTCCTGCGCCATTGTCGCCACGGCGGCCTTAACCGTCCGTAAACCGTAACCAGCCGCCTGCATCCGGACGTTCCGCTAGCTATGCGGCGTAAGCGGGGTCGGCGGCGCGCTGGCCGGCGTTGGTGCAAGAGCCGGTTGGGTAGCCGGCGGGGTGGCCGGCGCGGCGGCAGGCGTCGGCGCAGGCGCTGTCGCGCTCGGCGGCGTGACCGCGGCCGCCTGGGTCGGCTTGGGGGGTGCCGGCGCGATGGCAGGCTTGGGCGGCACCGTCACATGCGCAGCGCGACGTGGTGCCGGCTTGGGCGGCGTCGCAGGCGGAGGCGCCGGTGCGGCAGCAGGCGGCGAAGCGGCGGGCGGCGGTGTCGCGGCCGCGGTCTGTTGTGGCGGCGAGGTGAGGGTCACCGGCGGATTGGCGCCCGGATCCGGCGGCGTGGCATCGGCCTGCGGTCCCGGCGTGGGCGGAGCTTGTGGCGGGACGGGGCAAGCCGCGGTCGTCGCCGCCTCCGGCAGCTTCAGCAGCGACGCCAGCTTGACGGTCAGCTTCTGGGCGGCGTCCGGGTTCATCTTGGCCAGGATGGTGCCGAGGTCGCCGGGCTTCATTCCCTTGGCGATCGGGATGAGCACGTCATCCGGCATCGTGTTGAAGATCGAGGCCGCCTGGGACGCCTTCATGCCGTCCGGGCCATAGGCCTTGATCAGGGCCGCGATCTGCGCCGCCTGGGCCGTGTCGCGCTGCGCCAGCAGGGACTGCATCTGGGTCTGCAGCGCCTTGAGCGCCGCGATCTTCTGGTCGACGCGCCCTTCCGATGCGCTCAGAAGGTTCTCGCGCATGTTCAGGCCGCGCTCGCGCGCGTCGAGTTCGGCGCGGCGACGGGTCAGGCTGCTCAGCACGTCGACTTCCGACGCGCTGGCCGACGGGTCGTCGTTGCTGGCGTAGTCCGGCCGCGGCGCGCCGCCGGTGTCGGTGGGGGCAAGGCCCGAATTGTCCGGCTGGTCGGGGTCGGCCGCCACCGCGCCTTGTGCGGCGCGCGCGATGTCGACGCCCTTGATGGCCAGAAGCCCCAGGCCGACGACGACCACGACCGGTAACAAGCGAAAATGCTGGAACGGCGATTTCATCGCACGGCCCGGAGCGCGTCGAGGCGCCGCATGATGTTGCTGGACGGCAGATGGCTGACCGGAGCCGCCGGTTCGCGCGCGGCGGCGCTGGCGTCGGCGGCGCGGTCGAAGCGCTGGGCGATCCGCTCGCCGGACGCGGTCAGCAGCGACAATTCGTCGATCGTGCCGCGGGCGCGGGCGAGGCGCTCGTCGAGCGTCTCTGCCGCGCCGCTGGCCGCGGCCTTCAGCGCCCGCATCGAGGCGCCGGCATGGGTGATGGCGGTGTTGAGCTCGCCGATGGTGGATTTGAGGCCTTCCTGCCCGCGGCGCACCGCCGCGAGGCGGCGTTCGAGCACGATGCAATAGACCAGCGTGACCGCGAGGACGACGATCAGCGCAAGTTCGACGCCGAGACCGAGTGTGATGTGCATGGGAGTTCTCCTAGAGCCCGCGCGAGGCGTCGGTGCGTTCGATGGCTTCGTCGATGCGCACCGCGATCGAGGAGCCGACGCGGCCCATCCGGCCCTTGAGCAGCGGCACGCCGCGGCAGCGCATCTCGATCTTCGAATCCGGCGAGGCGTTCAGCATGATGGTCTGGCCGACCTCCAGGTTCATCATCTTGTTGAGCGAGATGGTCTGCTCGTCGAGGATCGCGTCGATCTCGACCCGGGTGGACCACAATTCGGTCGCCAGATGGCTTTCCCAGATCGAATCGCGGCCGAATTTCTCGCCCATGAATTGCTGCAGCAGCAGCTTGCGGATCGGCTCCAGCGTCGCATAGGGCAGCAGCAATTCGGTGCGGCCGCCGCGGTCCTCCATGTCGATGCGCAGCTTGACCAGGATCGCCGCATTGGCGGGCCGCGCGATGGCGGCGAAGCGCGGATTGGTCTCCAGCCGGTCGAGCGTGAAATTCACCGGCGCCAGCGGCTCGAAGGCGGCGCACATGTCCTGCAGGATGACCTCGACCATCCGCTGCACCAGCGTGCGCTCGATGGTGGTGTAGGGCCGGCCTTCGATGCGCATCGCCGAGGAGCCGCGGCGGCCGCCCAAGAGCACGTCGACGATGGAATAGATCAGGTTCGAATCGACCGTGAAGAGGCCGTAATTGTCGAGCTGCTCGGCGCGGAACACCGCCAGGATCGCCGGCAGCGGGATCGAGTTCAGGTAGTCGCCGAAGCGGATCGAGGTGATGCTGTCCAGGCTCACCTCGACATTGTCGGAGGTGAAGTTGCGCAAGGACGTCGTCATCAGCCGCACCAGGCGGTCGAACACGATCTCCAGCATCGGCAGGCGTTCATACGACACCAGCGCGGAGTTGATGATCGCGCGGACGCCGGACTTGTCCTGGAGCTGGTCGTTGTTGACGTCGAAGCCGAGGAGCGAGTCGATCTCCTCCTGGTTCAGGATGCGTTCGGCCGTGCCGGCGCCGGGCGCGACCGGGATCGTCTCGGCCGGCGTAGCCTCCGCGTCCAGGGCGTCTGTGTTTTCCGTCGTTTCGTCGGCCATGGGATCTTTGCCTTACTGCACGATCATCTGCTTGAGCAGCACGTCGCGCACGCGATAGGGGGCGGCGGAGGCGTTGATCCTCCGCAGGAGTTCTTCCTTCAGGCGCACCACGCCGGCCGAGCCCTTCAGGTCGTCCATGCGCAGCTCGCGCAGATAGCCCTGGAACTGGTCGACCACGCGCGGCATCAATGCCTTGATGCCCGCTTCCTCCTCGATGCTGTCCAGTTCGAGCGAGACGGAGAGCTTGAGATAGGCCGGCGTCGCGTCGGCGCCCTGGATGTTCACGATGATGTCGGGGACATCGTAAAACGTGACATTGGGCGGTGTCGGCGGCAGCACATCGGCCGCCGCGACCTTCGGGTCGGGCGTGTCCGCGCCGGCAAAAAAGAAGAAATAGGCGCCGCCGCCCAGCGCCAGCAGCAGCGCGAGCCCGGCGCCCCCGAACAGGATCAGCTTGTTGCCAAGCAGTTTCTTGACGAAACCCCGGCTGGGTGCATCGCCTTCGGGCGCGCCGTCCTTACCGTCGGCGTCGTCCGCCTCCGCCTGCTTGTCTTTCTTCGCCACGCGCGCCCCCCGTGCGGTATCCGAGGCAGACCTTATGCGGACGTGGTTAAGGACTGGTTCAAATTGCCGGTCGAACGCCACCCAAGGGGAAATTCTTGCCGGGCAGCGCCGGGCTGCTGCTGCCCGCCCGCCGTCTCCGGTCCAGGCAAATGCCGGATTTTCGCTTGGCACGGCGGCTGCACGGTTGGGCGCGGACCAGAAAGGCTCCGTGAAGGCCCCGCACGATGGATAACTCGCTCCTCATCAGCCTGTCGCACCAGATCGCGGCCTATCGCTCGATGGACGTGATCGCGAACAATCTCGCCAACGTCTCCACGCCCGCCTATCGGCGCGAGGAGCCGACCTTCGAGGAATACGTCGCCAATGTCGCTCCGGCCGAAGGCCAGACCGGCATGCAGAGCCTGAGCTTCGTGAAGGATGCCGGCATCGTCCGCGATCTCAGCGAAGGCCGCATGGACCCCACCAATGCGCCGTTCGACCTCGCCATCCATGGCCAGGGCTATTTCGCCGTCCAGACCGCGGCGGGCGAGCGCTACACCCGCAACGGCCATTTCGGCCTCGACGCGTCCGGCCAGCTCGTCACGTCGAACGGCGATGCCGTGCAGGGCGACGGCGGCGCGATCACCATCACGCCCGACGACGGCGAGGTCCATATCGCGCAGGACGGCACGGTCAGCGGCCAGAACGGCCAGATCGGCCGCGTCCGCATCGTCGACTTCGCCGATCCGCGGGCCCTGATCAAGGAAGGCGCCAGCCTCTATGCCGCGGACGGCCAGTCGCCGGCCACGGCCGACAACTACACCCTCCAGTCCGGGATGCTGGAGACCTCCAACGTCGAGCCGGTCGTCGAGATCAGCCACATGATCGAGGTCATGCGCGCCTATCAGGCCACCGCCACGATGACGCAGACCCAGGAAGACCTCTTGCGCCAGGCGATCGACAAGCTTGGCGCCATGCCGAATTAAGGAGCAACGACAGATGCGTGCGCTTTCCATTGCCGCCACCGGAATGATGGCCCAGCAGACCAATGTCGAGGTCATCGCCAACAACCTCGCGAACATGAACACGACCGGATTCAAGGAGCAGCGGGCGGAGTTTCAGGACCTGCTCTACCAGAACATCTCGGTCCCCGGTGCCAATTCGTCGGATTCCGGCACCGTGCTGCCCAGCGGCGTGCAGATCGGCGCCGGCGTGCGCACCGCCTCGGTCTACCGCGTCACCACGCAGGGCGACCTCAAGAACACCTCGAATCCTTACGACGTCGCGATCCAGGGCCCCGGCTTCTTCCGGGTGCAGCAGCCCGACGGCACCGACGCCTATACCCGCTCGGGCGATTTCGGCCTGTCGCCGCAGGGCGAACTGGTCACCGACCAGGGCTACATGGTCGCGCCGGGCATCGCGATCCCGAACAACGCGCTCGCCGTCGCGATCAATGCGCAGGGCCAGGTGTCGGTGACGCTGCCGGGCCAGACCGCGCCGCAGGTCGTGGGCACGCTGGAATTGTCCCGGTTCGCCAACGAGGCGGGCCTCAAGGCCGTCGGCAACAACCTCTTCCTCGAGACCCCCTCTTCCGGTTCGCCGCAATCCGGTGTGCCCGGCGCGGCCGGCTACGGCACGATCCAGCAGGGCTTTCTCGAAACGTCGAACGTCAATTCGGTGGAGGAGATCACCTCGCTGATCACGGCGCAGCGCGCCTATGAGATGAACTCGAAAGTGGTCACCGCCGCCGACGAAATGCTGCAGGAAACCGCGCGCCTGGGAGGGTCGTGATCATGATGCTTCGTATTTGCCTGTTCGTGACGGCGCTGCTGCTGTCCTATCCCGCCTTCGCGCAAGGCACGATGCGGGTCGTCGTGCCCGACCGCGACATCGCGCGCGGCGAGACGATCGCCGAGGCCGACCTGGTCTACGGCACCATCCCGGCCAATACCGTGTTCTCCGGCATCGTCTCCTCGATGGATGCGCTCAAGGGCATGGAGGCGCGCCGCATGCTGCGCGCGGGCGAGATCGTGCGCACCGACGACGTGCGCCACCCGGTGGTCGTCACCAAGGGCTCGATCGTCACCATGACCTTCGAGGCGCCCGGCGTGGTGCTCACCGCCTCCGGCCGCGCGCTTAGCGAAGGCGGCATCGGCGACACCGTCACGGTACAGAACCCGGCCTCGTTCCGGCAGATCAGTTGCGTCGTCACCGGTCCCGGCCAGGTGCGCGCGGCCAGCGGCGCGCTGACCGTCGGCGGCCCGGCCCATATCGCTCTCGCACAATAGAGGTCATCCGCCATGTATCGCGCACTCGCCAAAGTCCTCGTCCTCGCGGCCGGCGCTGCCGCCCTGGCCGGTTGCTCCGCGGTGGACCGCATCAAGGAGATCGGCGATCCGCCGACCATGGCGACGATGGCCGATCCCAACTCGCCGGTGAACGCCGTGCCGCCGGCCGTCCCGCTGCCGCCGCTGCTGCCGAGCCGCGCCGTAAACTCGCTGTGGGCGGCGGGCTCGCGCAGCTTCTTCCACGATCCGCGCGCCAGCCGTCCCGGCGACATCATCACGGTGAACATCTCGGTCGCCGACGCCGCCAAGTTCAGCAACACGACCTCGCGCAGCCGCGCCAACTCCGACGACGCGAACCTGACCAATTTCTTCGGCCTCGAAACGCCGCTGGCCGCCTCGACCGGCGCCAATCCGGGAAGCCTGGTGAAGATGGGCTCGGACACGTCCAATGTCGGTTCCGGCTCGGTCGACCGCTCGGAATCGATCAACCTGACGCTCGCCGCGCTGGTCACCCAGGTCCTGCCCAACGGCAACATGGTGATCGGCGGCCATCAGCAGGTGCGCGTGAACAGCGAGCTTCGCGACCTTCAGGTCTCGGGCATCGTGCGCAGCGAGGACATCACCAGCGCCAACACGGTCGACCTCAGCCAGATCGCCGAGGCGCGCATCTCCTATGGCGGCCGCGGCACGGTCAGCGACATGCAGCAGCCGCGCTACGGCTCGCAGCTCTTCGATATCCTGATGCCGTGGTGACCTGAGAATTCCACTTCAAAGCGAAGGGAATGGGCCAGCGCAGCGCCCGGATCCGCAAGGGTTCGGGCGCAGCGCTATCTCCGTTCGTTGGCGTCGGTTCCTTCCGTTCGGCCGATGACAAATCTCCGGCTTGTGCTATGGTTAATGAGCCCGCGTCTTGTGGCGTTGCGTCTGCCGCGTCGTCCGGCCCTTCCCAGGCGAGCGTTCCGATTTTTCCCAGCGTGATTGCGCCTGCGGCGAGCCGTCTTGCCGCGCCAACTCTTTGCGTCGAAAGGATCGATCGATGACCACGCCATTCAGCCGGATTCCGCAGCCGATGATCGGCATGAACTACGAACCCGCGCCGTCCGACGACACGACCAACCCGCCGCCGACCAAATACGGCGATACCGATTTCGCCAATGACGATTTCGCCGCCCTGTGGAATGTCGATCAGAACGCGGTCGGACGCCAGGACCTGCAGACCATCAAGACTCTCGGCTGCAACACGGTCAAGATGTACAATTGGAGCGTCCCGCCGCCGCCGCCGAACAGCTATTGGGAACGCGATCACGCCAATTTCCTGGCGCTGTGCCAGTCGCTGGGCCTCAGCGTGATCGTGCCGATCAGCAATTATTTCACGGCCACCGCCTATGGCAACCGCACCGGCGGCGGCCAGCCCGGTCCCAATCCATCCCTGCAGGCCTGGATCACCCAGATCGTGGAGGAGGTCTATTCCACCGGCGGTCCCGGCCCGGCGGTGATGTGGGCGATCGGCAACGAATACGATCTCTGCCCGCCGGGATCGTATGGCTATTTCGAGGCCACCGACGTCGCGACCATCGCGTCCTATATCGTCGCGGCGGAGGCCCAGCTCGGCGTGGCCGCGGCGGACGTCCTGGCGTTCACCAGCCCGGTTTCGACGGCGATGCCGCCGCTGCCCAACCCCAGCATCCCCGACACGGCGCCTTACAACACCATCATGGGCGGCACCGCGATCCAGGCGCTGACCACCGCCTTCACGGCGGCGATCGGCGCAACGGCGACGGCGCAGCGCTTCATCGCGTCGGTCAACTCATATCAGATCGGCGCGCAGCTCACACAGTATTACAGCGCCTATCACACCGTCTTTCCCGAGACGCCGTTCTTCTACGGCGAACTCGGATACAGCGCCTACGACAACGGCGCGACCACGCAGGCCCAGAACATCTACAGCCAGTTCTCGACGACGCTGCCGCAGTCGCAGCCCGGCAGCTATTTCTACGGCAGCTGCGTGTTCGAATTCTCGGATGAGCTGTGGAAGGGCTCGGCGGAATCGTCCGAAGTCATGTTCGGCATCTACACCTTTGCGAGCCCGAACAATCCGCAAACCTCGAACGAGGGCAATCACCCGCCGCCGCCGGTCACCAACGCGTCCTATCCGGTCGACCAGTTCGCGGCCCGGCCCGCCGTGCAATACTTCCAGGCGGCCATCACCGGCCAGCCGATGCCGGACTGACGTCGAACGCGCCGCGCGATCCGGCCGGATCGCGCGCGCTCCTAATCGTCGCGATACACCTTTTCGCGGCGCTCGTGGCGTTCCTGCGCTTCCAGCGACAGGGTCGCGATCGGGCGCGCGTCGAGGCGCTTCAGGGAGATCGGCTCGCCGGTCTCTTCGCAGAAGCCGTAGGAGCCGTCTTCCAGCCGGCGGATCGCCGAATCGATCTTGGCGATCAGCTTGCGCTGGCGGTCGCGGGTCCGCAGCTCGAGCTGGCGCTCGGCTTCGGTCGAAGCGCGGTCCGCCAGGTCGGCGTGCGGCACGGTTTCGGCTTGCAGGTTCTGGATCGTCTCGCGGCTCTCGCGGAGGATCTCTTCTTTCCAGGTGTTGAGTTTGCGGCGGAAATATTCGCGTTGCCGCTCATTCATAAAGGGTTCGCTCTCCGACGGCTTGTAGCCGGCAGGAAGTTGGGTACCCATGCGCACTCCCTTCGACATGGAACGCGTGACAGAGGGCCGGGGTTATAGCGTTCGGCAGCTTCCCGTCAATCGCGATTCCTTGACGGCGTTACCAGCCTAGGATGTGGTGACGGCGTGGCCGTCGGGTTCCCGGCCGTTCCGCGCACCCGGTCGACCGCCGCCGCCAGGCCTGCCAGCGTCAGATAGGCGACGATGGCCGTGTGCGCCTCGTCCAGGCCGGAGGCTCGGCGGCCCGAAGGCGCCATAGGCCTGCACCGCCGTCAGCAGCGCCACGAAGATCCACAGCCAGACATCGCCCCAGCGCGAGGCGGAAGGAACCCCGCGGGCGTAGGCCCAGGCGGCGGCCACCAGGAGCGCGATCTCCAGCGGAAAGCCGATCCACACCTGACGCCACAGGCCGAATCCGACCTTGAACGAATCGCCCAGCAGCGGCAGGTCCGGCACATGCACGACGAGATCGAGCAGCCGGTGGGAGAACACCGCGCCGGCCATCACCGCCCAGATCGCCGCGCGCAATAGAACAGCGCCGTCACCGCGCCAAGCGCCACCGCCAGCGCGCCGACCAGACCGTGCGTGTACGGCATGTAATAGAGGTCGAGCGCGCGGCCCTCGGTCAGGCCGGGCACGACGCGGAGCTTCTCGACGTTCAGCATCACCAGGCCGGACCACGACGTCCAGCCACTGCACCGCGATGAACAGCAGTCACGGCGGCAGCCGCTTCTCGATCGTCCTGGCGGCGAAGGCCGGTCCATAATGTCCGACGAACATCTCAGGCTTCCCGCGCGGCGCTGCCGAAGCGGCCCAGATGGGTGAAGCCGAAGCCCGCGCCGTATTTCGGTCCATAGCCCAGCGCACGGTCGAAGCCGATAGGCGCCAGCCAGATCAGTGCCGCCGCCACCATCGCCGGCTGGTCGAGCGCCAGCGCCGCGACGGCCAGGCCCAGCGCGCCATTGGTCGAGTGCGCCGCGTTGTAGACGACGGCACCCATCCGCGGCCCGGCCAGATAGGCGAGGAAGCCCAGATCGGGCGCCAGGAACAAGAGGGCGAACAGCCGCCAGTCGAAGCTCCAAGGCCAATAAATCCAGATCGTGGCGGCCGGCACGGCAAGCCCCTCCAGCCGCAGCAGCGTCCGGACCCCGCCCGTCGCGCATCCCGCCTGCATCGTTGACACTATGACCGGCATCCCTTGTTTGCGCACAGAGAATGGTGCGGGTTGCGGCAAACGAAAATACCGATATGCGTTGCGCCTCTATGCAGCGATGTATGGCACCGGCGGGCCGTGGGCTGCGCCGGGCGGCGCGCGGTTCCATTGCAGGAACTTTCGCTTTGCAAAAATCCCGTGGCGAGCGGCGTTCCGATCTGTAAATTCCCGCCGCGAAGCGGGGCTCACGGGCGGTATCATCATGCAGTTTACACAACGCACGCCTGGCGCGTGTGCGTCGCGTTTTTTTCATGCCGTGCTGCTCGGGACGTTGCTTGCCGGCGCTGCCTCGCATCTTGCATGCGCGCAGAGCGTTCCCGCCACCGATCCGCGGCAATGGGGCATGCGCGCGATCGGCGCACCCGCTGCATGGGCGCTTGGCTTCAATGGGCAGGGCGTCACGGTCGCCGTCGGCGACACGGGTATCGATTTCCAGCATCCCGATTTTGCCGGCAAGATCGATCCCCGCAGCCGCACCTTTCTTCTGACCGCTCCGAACACCGCCTATGTGCCGTCTGCCTATGCCGACCTTGCTGCCGACAGTCACGGCACGCACGTGGCTGGCATCATCATGGGCGGCCCGGACGGCGGTGTGCCGGGCGTGGCGTATGATGCCAATGTCGTTGCCCTGAAGCTGCTGAGCAGTTGCGGCAGAGGGCAGAACTGCACGGCGCCCGGCATTCCGTCGGCCAGCGCCGCGGCGATCAACTATTTCGCGGGCCTGAAGGACGTCCTGATCTTCAACGGCAGTTTCGGGCCGGTTACGCCGCGCGGCCAGACGGTCTGGCCGGCGTCCTCGATCTTCACCGCGAACGGCGCCGCCATCCAGAACGCTGTCGATGCCGGCAAGATCCTGGTTTTCTCCACCGGCAATGACGGAGGCATAAGTCCCGTTGCGGGCCTCAATCCGAAAGGCAATTCCCTCTTTCCCTTCATTCAGCCAGCAAATGCCAATGCCGGCGTCTATGACGATGGCGGCAACAACTTCAATTATTCCGCGATGCTCAACGGTCCCGGGGTCGTCATCGGCGTGACGGCGATGATGCAGCAGAAGACGCTGGCCACCTATGCGCAGGCTTGCGGCGTGACGGCGAGCTGGTGCGTCACGGCCCCTGCCGGGGAGACCCAGGCCGGCGGCAATTATTCGCAGGGGCGCGTCTCAAAAGGATCCTATGGCGGCTTCTTCGGCACCTCCGCCGCGGCGCCCATGGCGTCCGGCGTGCTGGCGGTGCTGCAGCAGGCCTATCCCGATTACGGTGCGCGCGACCTCGCCAACGTCATGTTCGCGACGGCGGAAAACATCGACGGCAAGCCGGCCGACAACCTCACTTACGGTTATGGCTTGATCCGCCTCGACCGCGCCGTGGCAGGACCGACGAGCCTGGCGGCAAATGCCGCCGTCGGCGTCGCGGCGCAGAACGTCACCTATTGGAGCCAGCCTCTGAACACCGCCGGCGGCTTCAGCAAGACCGGCGCCGGCTATCTCATCATCGCCGGCCGCACCGCAGCCGCAGGGATCGTGAACGTGAGCGGCGGCGCGCTCGGGGTCGACGGCACGCTCACGCTTGCCAACGGCATGACGGTCGGCACGGGCGCGACCTTGGCAGGCTTCGGCAGCATCGTCGGCAACACGACGATCAACGGCACGCTGAATGCCGGGCAATTGCCGAACTATGCCGATCTCAAGGCCAACAATGGCGGCGTCATGCCGGCCGGCGTGCCGCTGACCGGGACGTCGCCGGGCACGCTCACCTTCCAGGGCAATGTCTTTTTGGGCGCATCGGCGACGACCCGCGCCAATGTCGACGGCGTGCTCGCCACGCCGGGCGGCCCCGGCACCTATGACAAGATCGTCGTGACGGGAATGGGCTCCATATTCACGGCCAACGGCGCGCTGGCGCCGATCCTGCGCGACATTCCGGGCGCCTATAACGACGACGTGCCCGACCTCGGCACGAAGTTCGCGTTCGTCACGGCCACCGACGGCGCGTCCGTTGCCGGCAAATTCAGCTCGGTCGTGCAGCCCGCTGCCGGATTGGCGGCGAATACGCGCTTCGACGTCGTCTATTCCGCGTCCGCCGTCACGCTCGACGTCACGCCGGCCAGCTTCGCGGTGCTGGAGGCGGGACGCGGTGCGAACGCCAATGTGCGCAACCTCACCAAGGCCGTGGATGCCGCGCGACCGGCCGCCGGCCAGGCGCCGCAAGGGGCCGAACAGCCGCTTTATGACGACCTCTACGACAACACTGCGGCGCAGGACGACAGCGAACTGACCTCGCTGGCCGGTCAGGAGCAGGCAGCGAATGCCGGTGCCGCGCTGAACGCTGTTGCCGCATTCTCGCAAGCCATCGGCAATCGCCAGTCGATGGTGGCCGTGAGCGGCGCGACTGCGATGGCGCCGGATCCTGCCATGCTGGAGGCGTTCAGCGGCTGGACCGCGTGGGCGCAGGGCCATGGCGCCTGGTCGCGCGTCGGCGATGCCGGAGGACTGCCGGGTGTGCATTCGGCGGCGCAAGGCTTCGCGCTCGGCATCGACGGCGCACTCTCGCCCGATCTGCGCGCCGGTACGGCGTTCGGCTTTGACGACACCGGCAGCAACAGCGCCGGCGGCCATGCCGGCTCCAAGACCTACAGCGGCGCGCTCTACGGCACCTGGACGCCAGGGGCATGGGACCTGCAGGCCCGGGCCGCCATCGCGGGGTTGGACCTGACCACCGAGCGGCCGGTGTCGGTCCTGGGCACGACGGAAATCGCCGACGGCTCCGCCGATGGGATCGGCGCCCTGGTCGCGCTGGAGGCGGGTTATCGCCTCGATGCGCTGGGTGTCGTCCTGGAGCCATTGGCCGGCTTCACGGCGCAAAGCATCCGGCGCAACGGCTTCACCGAAACGACGCCCTTCGGCCTGACCTTTCCGACACAGACCTTCGCGCGCGTGACGACCGAAATCGGCGGCCGCGCGGCAACACGGTTCGAAGTCGGCGACGTTACGCTCGTGCCGCAGATCAAGCTGTCCTGGACGCACGACATCGGTGATGACGGCCTCGTCACGCATGCGGCGATCTTCGGGGCGCCCTTTGCCATAGACGCCGCCAACCCCGGCCGCGATGCCGCGTTGGTGAGCATCGAACTCGATACATGGGCCGCGCAGGATTTCAGCCTGTTCGTCGGCTATACCGGCGACTACCGGGCCAACGGCACCACGCAGGAAGTGACTGGCGGTCTCCGGCTCGCATTGTGATCGGGACGGCCGCCTCGGATAGGTGGGCCGAAACGAAAACGGCCTCCCTTCCGGGAGACCATTTTCTCGATTCAATCGACGTATTTGGTTGCGGGGACAGGATTTGAACCTGTGACCTTCAGGTTATGAGCCTGACGAGCTACCGGGCTGCTCCACCCCGCGTCATGTGTCTTGCGGTATCCGGCAAGGCGGGCGGATATAGGCTATCGCCTGTACCCTGTCCACCCCTGCTTTGCGCTGGCGAAGCCGGCTCTTTTGCCGCTTTCCGGGCCCTCGCATCAGGCTGCCCCCCGACCCGCGCGCGGCTGTGGGCAGCCATGCTGCGGCGCCGCATTGCCCTTGGCGCTGAGCAATATATCGTCTAGTTAAGCTCCGAATGAGCACATAGATTGCTTTTGCCGCAACTGGATCTGGGTTTGAAACACGATGTCCGGCTGCCGCCGAAACAGGGTCTTTACGACCCCCGCAACGAGCATGACTCGTGCGGCGTCGGTTTCGTCGCCAATATCAAGGGCGAAAAGTCCAATGAAATCATTGCCCAAGGCCTTCAGCTCCTCATAATCTGGATCACCGCGGGGCGTCGGCGCGGACCCGCTGGTGGGTGACGGTGCCGGCTGCCTGATCCAGACGCCCGACGCCCTGCTGCGCGACTGGGCCGGGGCGCGGGCGTGACGCTGCCGGCGCCGGGCCATTATGCGGTGGCGATGTGCTTCCTGCCGCCCGAGGCCAAGGCGCGCGACATCGTCGTCAAGCAGTTCGAGCGCTTCATCAAGAACGAGGGCCAGCGCCTGATCGGCTGGCGCGACGTGCCGACCGATCCCAGCGGCCTGGGCAAGACCGTCCTCGAGCAGATGCCGCTGATCCGCCAGGCGATCGTCGCGCACGGCCCCGACGTGAAGGACCAGGACACGTTCGAGCGCAAGCTGCTCGCCATCCCGCAAGCAGACGCAGAACCCGCTGCAGGACCTGGCCAAGAAGCACCGGCTGCCGTCGATCGCGCAGTTCTACATGCCGTCCTTCTCGACCCGCACCGTGGTCTACAAGGGCCTGCTGCTGGCGCCCGATGTCGGCCGCTTCTATCGGGACCTCAAGAATCCGCTGACCAGATCGGCGCTGGCGCTGGTGCATCAGCGCTTCTCCACCAACACCTTCCCGTCCTGGAAGCTGGCGCATCCCTACCCGCTACATCGCGCATAATGGCGAGATCAACACCCATCGCGGCAACGTCAACTGGATGAATGCGCGCCGCCGCCACGATGGAAAGCGACCTGCTGGGGCCCGACCTCGACAAGAATGTGGCCGCTGATCCCGCACGGCCAGTCCGACACCGCCAGCCTCGACAACGCGCTCGAATTTGCTGATCGCGGGCGGCTATCCCATCGCCCATGCCATGATGATGCTGATCCCAGAGGCGTGGTCGGGCAACAAGCAGATGGAGCCGCGCCGCCGCGCCTTCTACGAATATCATGCGGCGTGATCGAGCCGTGGGACGGTCCCGCCTCCATCGCCTTCACCGACGGGCGGCAGATCGGCGCCACGCTGGACCGCAACGGCCTGCGGGCCCGCGCGCTTCATCGTCACCGACGACGACGTCTGCATCCTCGCCTCGGAATCGGGCGTGCTGCCGATCCCGGACGAGAAGATCGTGCGCAAATGGCGCCTGCAGCCCGGCAAGATGCTGCTGATCGACCTCGAGGAAGGCCGCATCATCGAGGGACGAGGAGATCAAGCGCACCCTCGCCGACGCCAAGCCCTATGACGAGTGGCTGCGCAAGACCCAGTTCAAGCTCGAAGACCTCGATTTCTCGGAAGAGCAGGCGGTCCCGGCGAACGACCTGTCGTCGCTGCTCGATCGCCAGCAGGCCTTCGGCTACACGCAGGAGGACATCCAGTTCTTCCTGGAGCCGATGGCGGAGCTCGGCGACGATCCGATCGGCTCGATGGGCACCGATACGCCGCTCGCCGTGCTCTTCGCGCAAGCCGAAGCTGCTCTACAATTATTTCAAGCAGAACTTCGCCCAGGTGACCCAACCCGCCGATCGATCCGATCCGCGAAGAGCTGGTGATGAGCCTGGTGTCGATGATCGGGCCGCGCCCGAACCTCCTACGGCCGCCAGGCCGGCATGCACAAAAGGCTGGAAGTGGCCCAGCCGGTGCTGACCAATGCCGACCTCGAGAAGATCCGCAGCATCGGCACGCTGCTCGACGGCGCCTTCCGCACCATCACGCTGGACACGACCTGGGACGCCGCCGAGGGCGCCGCCGGGCTGGAGCGCGCGGTCGAGCGGCTGTGCAACGAGGCGGTCAATGCCGTCCTGCTGGATTCCAACATCATCATCCTGTCGGACCGCGCCGTGTCGTCCGACCGCATCCCGGTGCCGGCGCTGCTGGCGACGGCGGCGGTGCATCATCATCTGGTGCGCCTGGGCCTGCGCATGCAGACCGGCCTCGTCATCGAAACCGGCGAGGCGCGCGAGGTCCATCATTTCTGCGCCCTGGCCGGCTATGGCGCCGAGGCGATCAACCCCTATCTCGCCTTCGAGACGCTGGAGCAGATCCGCGTCCGCCGCGGCCTCTCGCTCAAGCCCCATGAGGTGCAGAAGAACTACATCAAGGCGCTCGGCAAGGGCGTGCTGAAGGTCATGTCCAAGATGGGCATATCGACCTACCAGTCCTATTGCGGCGCCCAGATCTTCGACGCGGTCGGCCTGTCCCAGGCCTTCGTCGACAAGTATTTCACCCGCACCGCGACGACCATCGAAGGCATCGGCATCAAGGAGATCGCGGAGGAGTGCGTGCGCCGCCACTGCGACGCCTATGGCGACAACCCGATCTACCGCGCCATGCTCGACCCCGGCGGCGACTATGCCTACCGCTTGCGCGGCGAGGATCATGCCTGGACGCCGGAATCGGTCTCCAGGCTGCAGCACGCCGTGCGCGGCAACCTGCCCGAGGAATACAAGGCCTTCGCGCGCAGCATCAACGAACAAAGCGAGCGGCTGCTGACCATCCGCGGCCTGCTGCAATTCAGGCCGGCCAAGGAGCCGGTGCCGCTCTCCGCGGTCGAACCGGCGTCGGAGATCGTCAAGCGCTTTTCGACCGGCGCGATGAGCTTCGGCTCGATCTCCCGCGAGGCGCACACCACGCTCGCCATCGCGATGAACCGCATCGGCGGCCGCTCCAACACCGGCGAGGGCGGCGAGGAATCGGACCGCTATGTGCCGCTGCCCAACGGCGATTCGATGCGCTCGAAGATCAAGCAGGTCGCGTCGGGCCGCTTCGGCGTGACCACCGAATATCTCGTCAACGCCGACGACATCCAGATCAAGATGGCCCAGGGTGCCAAGCCCGGCGAGGGCGGCCAGCTTCCCGGCCACAAGGTCGACAAGGCCATCGCGCGGGTGCGCCATGCGACGCCCGGCGTCGGCCTGATCTCGCCGCCGCCGCATCACGACATCTATTCCATCGAGGACCTGGCGCAGCTCATCCGCGACCTCAAGATGGTCAACGAGCGGGCGCGCATCTCGGTCAAGCTGGTATCGGAGGTCGGGGTGGGCACCGTCGCCGCCGGCGTCGCCAAATGCCGCGCCGACCACGTCACGATCTCCGGCTTCGAAGGCGGCACCGGCGCCTCGCCGCTGACCTCGCTGACCCATGCCGGCTCGCCCTGGGAGATCGGACTTTCGGAGACCCAGCAGACGCTGGTGCTCAACGGCCTGCGCGGCCGCATCGCGGTGCAGGTCGATGGCGGCATCCGGACCGGCCGCGACGTCGCCATCGGCGCGCTGCTGGGCGCCGACGAATTCGGCTTCGCCACCGCGCCCTTGATCGCCGCCGGCTGCGTCATGATGCGCAAATGCCATCTCAACACCTGCCCGGTCGGCGTCGCGACGCAGGACCCGGTGCTGCGCAAGCGCTTCACCGGCCAGCCGGAGCATGTGATCAATTACTTCTTCTTCGTCGCCGAGGAGCTGCGCGAGATCATGGCCGGCCTCGGCTTCCGCACGCTGTCGGAGATGACCGGCCGTGCCGACCGGCTCGACACCGTCAAGGCGGTGGCGCATTGGAAGGCCAAGGGTCTCGACCTGTCGCGGCTGCTTTATCAGCCGCCGGCGAAGCCGGGCGTTCACATCTACAATTGCGAGAAGCAGAACCACGATCTGCACACCGCGCTGGACAACGACCTGATCAAGGCGGCACAGCCCGCGATCCTGAGCGGCCAGAAGGTCGCGCTCGAGCGCAGCATCCGCAATCTCGACCGCACGGTGGGCGCGATGCTGTCGGGCCAGATCGCGCGCCATCACGGCCATGCCGGCCTGCCCGAGGACACCATCGTCATCCGCTTCACCGGCACCGCCGGGCAAAGCTTCGGCGCCTTTGCCTCGCGCGGCGTGACGCTCGAACTCACCGGCGATTCCAACGACTATGTCGGCAAGGGCCTTTCCGGCGGCCGCGTCGTGGTGCGCCAGCCCAAGCCGACGCGGCGCGAGCCGACGCAGAACATCATCGTCGGCAACACCGTGCTCTACGGCGCCATCGCGGGCGAGGCCTATTTCGAAGGCGTCGCGGGCGAGCGTTTCGCGGTGCGCAATTCCGGCGCCGTGGCGGTGGTCGAAGGTACCGGCGACCACGGCTGCGAATACATGACCGGCGGCGTCGTCGCCGTTCTGGGCGGCACCGGGCGCAATTTCGCCGCCGGCATGTCGGGCGGCATCGCCTATGTCTACGACCCCGAAGGCCGGTTCGAGGAACGCTGCAACAAGGCGATGGTCGCGCTGGAACGCATCGCGCCGGCTTCGGGCGGCGACGACGCCGAGGCGCCGCGCCAGCGCTCGGTCAGCGCCTTCGACTCCGGCATGGGCGATCCGCTGCGCTTCGATGCGGAGCGCCTGCGCCTCCTGATCGAGCGCCATCACCTTTACACCGGCAGCGCGCGGGCGAAGGCGATCCTCGACGATTGGGATGCGGCGCTGCCGCGCTTCTATAAGGTGATGCCGACCGATTACGCCCGGGCGCTCGCGGCGCTGAAGCGCGAGAAGGGCGGCTTGCGCGCCGTGGCGGCGGAATAGAGATGGCCAATCCCACCGGATTCCTCACCGTCGAACGGCACGACCGCGGCACTGAAGAGCCGCAGCTGCGCACCCACAATTACCGCGAATTCGTCCACCCGCTGCCCTACACCGAGGTGCAGCGCCAGGCCTCGCGCTGCATGGATTGCGGCATCCCCTATTGTCACACGGGCTGCCCGGTCAACAACCTGATCCCGGACTGGAACAACCTCGTCTATCGCGAGAGCTGGCGGACCGCGCTGGAGACGCTGCACTCCACCAACAATTTCCCGGAGTTCACCGGCCGCGTCTGCCCCGCGCCCTGCGAGGCGTCGTGCACGCTGAACATCGGCGACGACCCGGTCACCATCAAGACCATCGAATGCCAGATCGTCGACCGCGGCTGGGAAGAGGGCTGGATCCAGCCGCAGCCGCCCGTCCGCAAGACCGGCAAGAACGTCGCCGTGGTAGGATCGGGTCCTGCCGGCCTCGCCTGCGCGCAGCAGCTCGCGCGCGCCGGCCACAGCGTCACCCTGTTCGAGAAGAACGACCGCATCGGCGGCCTGCTGCGCTACGGCATTCCCGACTTCAAGATGGAAAAGCACCTGATCGACCGGCGCATGCGCCAGATGGAGGCGGAAGGCGTCACCTTCCAGCCCGGCGTCGAGGTCGGCGCCGCCATGCCGCTCAAGATGCTGCTCGCCGATTACGACGCCGTGGTCATGTCGGGCGGCGCCGAGCTGCCGCGCGACCTCGACATCGAAGGCCGCACGCTGGACGGCATCCATTTCGCGATGGACTTCCTGACCCAGCAGAACAAGCGCGTCGCCGGCGACCCGGAGTGGAAGGCCGCACCGGAGGGGACGATCAGCGCCAAGGGCCGTCACGTCATCGTGATCGGCGGCGGCGACACCGGCTCGGACTGCATCGGCACCTCCAACCGTCACGGCGCCGCCTCGGTCACCCAGCTCGAGATCATGCCCATGCCGCCGGCGCGGGAGAACAAGGCGCTGACCTGGCCCGACTGGCCGCTCAAGCTGCGCACCTCGTCGAGTCACCAGGAAGGCGCCGAGCGCGATTTCTCCGTCGTCACCCGCCGCGCCATCGGCGAGAACGGCAAGGTCGTGGCGCTGGAATGCGTCCGCGTCGAATGGCTGCGCGGCGAAGACGGCCGTGCGCAGATGCGCGAGATCGAGGGCAGCACGTTCGCCCTCAAGGCGGATCTCGTCCTGCTGGCGATGGGATTTCTCAGCGCCCGTCACAACGGCCTGGTGCAGCAGTCCGGCGCGGTCGTCGACCCGCGCGGCAACGTCAAGGCCAGCACGCTCGACTACAAGACCACCGTGCCCGGGATATTCTCCTGCGGCGACATGCGGCGCGGCCAGTCCCTGGTCGTCTGGGCGATCCGCGAAGGCCGCCAGGCGGCCCGCGCGGTGGACGAGTTCCTGACGGGCAGTTCCGAATTGCCGCGCTGATCTCCCGGGTGCTCGCGCCGGCGAGCGGACCGGGACAAACCTGACGCACTATTTACCTTGCCGGGCTTGACCGGCCGGCGGCCAACCCCACAATCACGCCAAGCTGAGCCCCGGCCCTGCGCGCCTTGCGCGGCCAAGATTCCAATCGGAACCATCCATGAAAATCTTCTCGCGTTGGGTAGCCGCGGCGTTTGCCGCCTTTGTCCTTGCCGCACCTGCCGCCTACGCCACGCCGCCCTCGGCGCCCTGGGCGCAAACCGGCAGCGACCTGTCGGCCGACCCCTCGGTGCGCTTCGGCACGCTGCCCAACGGCATGCGCTATGCCATCAAGCGCAATGCGACGCCGACCGGCGCGGTCTCGGTGCGCTTCCGCATCGACGCCGGCTCGCTGATGGAGCGCGACGACGAGCAGGGCATCGCCCACATGCTGGAGCACATGGCGTTCCGCGGTTCCGCCCACGTCGCCGACGGCGACACGGTGAAGATCCTGCAGAGCCTGGGTCTCAGCTTCGGCGCCGACACCAACGCCTTCACCTATCCCACCCAGACCGCCTATTCCTTCGACATGCCGAAGAACGACGCGGCCTCGGTCGACACCGCGCTGATGCTGATGCGCGAGATCGCGAGCAACCTCGACATCGCCAAGCAAGCGCTGGACACCGAACGCAACGTCGTGCTGGCCGAAGCGCATCTGCGCGACGTGCCGATATCGCATCTGCGCAAGTCCGACTTCGCCTATCTCTACGGCGACCGTGCCGCCTCGGCGCTCACGCCGATCGGGCTGGACGCCATCATCGCGCACGCCACGCCGCAGCTGGTGCGCGGCTTCTACGAGGCGTGGTACCGGCCGGAGCGCGCCACGCTGATGATCGTCGGCGATATCGACCCGGCGGCGATGGAAGCCAAGATCAAGGCCAAATTCTCCGACTGGAAGGCGAAGGCGCCGGCGCGCATGCCGGCCGCCTACCACGCGCCGGCAAGCCATCCCCGGCCGGTGAAGCTGTTCAGCGAGAGCGGGGCGCAGAGCTTCATCATCTTCAACTGGGTCACGCCCTATGACGCCTCGCCCGACAACAAGGTGAACGAGACGCGCGACGTGCTGCGCTTCGTGGCCCTGGGCGTCCTCAACCAGCGCCTCGCCGTGCTGGCGCACGGCCCGTTCATCTCCGCCCAGGCCAGTCACAACCATATCGCCGACGTCGCCGACGCGACCGAGCTGGTGGTCAATTACCGTTCCGGCCAGGGTGTCGACGGCCTCAAAGCGGCGGAGCGCGCCTGGCGCGACGCGGTCGCCAACGGCCTGCACCAGGACGAGGTCGACCAGGTCGTCGCGCAGCTGCGCACCTTCTTCCAGGGCAATGCGGCGGCGGCCGATACCACGCCCTCGCCGCAGGTCGCCAACAGCCTGCTCCGCTCGGTGGACGAGAAGACCGTGTTCACCTCGCCGGCGTCGGACGTCGAAATCTACGAGCAGGTGGTCAAGGGCCTCACCGCCGCGCGCGTGACCGCGGCGCTGAAAGACGCGTTCGGCGGCGATGGCCCGCTGGTCTTCGTGGCCAGCGCGGCGCCGCTTCCCGGCGGCGAGGATTCCGTGACCGCCGCGCTCGCCGATGCCGACAAGACGCCGTCTGCGGCGTCCGCCAACGCGCCGCTGCCGGCCTGGCCCTATGCGAGCTTCGGCGTGCCGGGAAAGGTCGCGTCGAAGACGACGGTCGACGACCTGGGCGTCACCTTCGTGCGCTTCGAGAACGGCGTGACGCTGACGGTCAAGCCGACCCAGCTCCATGTCGGCCAGATCCTGCTCAACGTCCGCACCGGAAGCGGCCGCATCGGCCTGCCGCGCGACGCCGTCTCGCCCGCCTGGGCGCTGTCCGGCTCCTTCGTGCAGGGCGGCCTTCGCCGCTACGACGTCGACGATCTGCAGAAGCTCATGGCGAACCGGCAATGGGGTGCCGCGCTCGGCATCGGCGACGACGCGTTCACGCTGGCCGGACAGACGCGCGCCGCCGACCTCGACGCCGAGCTTCAGGTCCTCGCCGCCTATGTCACCGATCCGGCCTGGTCGCCGCAGGCCCTCGACCAGGTGCGCATCTCCTATGCCGGCCTCTATGTGGAGAACGAGGCCTCGCCGTCCGCCCTCCTGGGGCGCGAGTTCTACGGTCTGATCCATGGCGGCGACGCCCGCTGGCGCGCGCCGACGCTCGACGAGATCAAGACCGCCAGGCAGGACGACGCCAAGGCGCTGCTGGCGCCCGCGCTGGCCGACGGCCCGCTCGACGTGACCATCGTCGGCGACGTCACGGTGGACCAGGCGATCCAGTCCGTCGCCGCCACCTTCGGCGCCCTGCCGCATCGGCACGATGCCGGCCCGCCGCGCGACGGCGATGAAAGCTTTCCCGCCCCCGCGCCGCAGCCGGTGGTGCTCACCCATCACGGCGCGCCGAATCAGGCCATCGCCGCCATTGTCTGGCCGACCCAGGGGTTCATGAAGGACATGAAGCTGCAGCGCAGCCTGCGGGTGATGGCGGAGGTCTTCTCCCAGCGCCTGCTCGACGAATTGCGCACCCGCGAGGGCATTACCTATACGCCCGGCGTCGCGACCTATTCCTCCGTCGTGTCGTCCGGTTACGGCTTCGTCTATGCGCTGGCGCAGGTCCCGCCGGACAAGATCGGAAACTTCTACGCCGCGGTGTCGTCCGTCGCCGACAATCTCGCCACCACCAGGGTCGGCGCCGACGAGTTGGAACGCGCCCGCGGCCCGCGCATCCAGGACATCCAGCGCCAGCAGCAGACCAACGAATACTGGCTGTCGCTGCTGGGCGGGGTGCAGCAAAATCCGCGCCTGCTCGACATCGTCCGGACCACCGTGCCGGACCTGCAGAAGGTCACGCCGGACGATGTGCAGGCGGCCGCGCGCGACTGGCTGAAGGGAGACAAGGCCTATCGCCTGGTCGTGGTTCCCGCCGGCACGACGCCACCCGGACTTTCCCCCTGACGGCAGCCTATCGCTGCGGCATCATGGACTTGAGGCGGCCGCGCCGGTTCTCCGGCTGATTTTCGACGAAGCGGTATGGTCCCCGTTGCGCGGACGGCATACGCCGCTACAGTTGTCCTGCGCCGGGCCGGACCCGTGCCCGGACGGGCAGGGGTGCATAGAGTGCCCGGATCGGTGAGGATCATGGACGATCTCGAGACCTTTCGGACGCAGACGCGCGCCTGGCTGGAGGCGAACTGCCCGCCTTCGATGCGCGGTGGCGCCGAGATATCGGTGACGGATGGCGACGATGATTCCATCTGGGGCGGCCGCAAGGCAACGTTCAGGAACCCGGAGCAGAAGCTTTGGCTCGACCGCATGGCCGCCAAGGGTTGGACCGCGCCGACCTGGCCGACCGAGTATGGCGGCGGCGGTCTCTCCAATGCGCAGGCCCGCGTGCTGGGACAGGAACTCGGACGCCTCAAGGCGCGCCCCGCGCTGATGTCCTTCGGCCTTTGGATGCTGGGACCGGTGCTGCTCGAATACGCCAATGAGGAGCAGAAGAAGCGCTTCCTGCCGCAGATCGTGAAAGGCGAGATCCGCTGGTGCCAGGGCTATTCCGAGCCGGGCGCCGGTTCGGACCTCGCGGGCCTGCGCACCCAGGCCGTCGACAAGGGCGACCACTATCTCGTCAACGGCCAGAAGATCTGGACCTCCTATGCCGACAAGGCGGATTGGATTTTCTGCCTGGTCCGCACCGACAACGCCAGGAAGCACGAAGGCATCTCCTTCCTGCTGTTCGACATGACCTCGCCCGGCGTCGAGGCGCGGCCGATCAAGCTGATCAGCGGCCAGAGCCCGTTCTGCGAGACCTTCTTCACCGACGTGAAGGTGCCCAAGGCCCAGCGCGTCGGCAAGCTCAATGGCGGCTGGGACATCGCCAAGCGCCTGCTGCAATATGAGCGCCAGAACATCTCCGCCGGCGGCTTCGGCGGTGGCGGCGGCGCCTACGACATCGAGCACGCGGCGCTGGACTATGTCGGCAACAGGGACGGCAGGCTCGCCGACGCCGACCTGCGCGGCCGCATCACCGCGCACAAGATGGAAGCGCGCGCCTTCGCGCTCACCGTGCGCCGCGCGGAGGACGAGTCGAAACAGGGCAAGGGCCCGTCCGCCGCGACCTCGATCGTCAAATACGCCGCCGCCAAGATCAACCAGGAGCGCACCGAACTGCTGGTGGAGGCCCTGGGCACCCAGGCGCTGGGCTGGGACGGCGACGCCTACAAGCCGGCCGAGATCGCCGCGATGCGCGGCATGCTGCGCGCCAAGGGCAATTCGATCGAGGGCGGCACGTCGGAAGTGAATCTGAACGTCATCTCCAAGCGCGTCCTGGGGCTGATGGATCATCAATGAAAAAAAGAGCGAATGGCGAGTGGCGAATAGCGAGTAAGGCGCATCCCATTCGCTACTGGCTATTCGCCATTCGCCGGATATCGGGGAGACAGACGGATGAGCGCGGCCGCATCAACTGATACCGATCTCGAATCCTTTCGCGCCGAAGCACGCCAATGGATCGCGGCGAACTTTCCCAGATCGCTGAAGGGCAAGGACGCGCTTGCCTTCCTGGAAGGGTACGGCTCGAAGGATCCGGATTATCTGGCCTGGAAGAAGGCGATCGGCGAAAAGGGCTGGGGCGTTGCGACCTGGCCCGCGCTGTGGGGCGGCGGCGGTCTCTCGAAGGGGCAAGCCCGCGTGCTCAGCCATGAGCTGGTCCGCGCCGGCGCCTTCAATCCCATCGGCGGCATGGGCGTGGCGATGTTCGGCCCCACCCTGCTCGAATACGGCACCGACGCGCAGAAGCGAAAGCACATGCCCGGCATCGTCAACGGCACGGTGCGCTGGTGCCAGGGCTATTCCGAGCCGGGCGCCGGCTCCGACCTTGCCGCGCTGCGCACGCAGGCGGTCGACAAAGGCGACCACTTCCTCGTCAACGGCCAAAAGATCTGGACCTCGGGCGCGCAATATGCCGATTGGTGCTTCTGCCTGGTGCGCACCGACAATACGCGCAAGCACGAAGGCATCTCTTTCCTGCTGATCGACATGAAGACGCCGGGCGTCGAGACCCGTCCGATCCGGCTGATCAGCGGCAACTCGCCGTTCTGCGAGACCTTCTTCACCGACGTGAAGGTGCCGAAAGAGAACCTGATGGGCCCGCTCCACGGCGGCTGGACCATCGGCAAGCGCCTGCTGCAGTTCGAGCGCGACGGCCAGGGCGGCAACGCCCGCGGTGCCTCCTTCCGCGGTGCCGACCTGCGCAGCGTCGACGAGATCGCCAGGAAATATATCGGCAGCGACGGCGCGGGCCGCCTCGCCGATCCCGACCTGCGCGCCCGCATCGCAAGCCATATGATGGACGCCGCCGCGATGCGCCTGACCGTGCAGCGCATGCAGGACGACGCGCGCGCATCGCGGGGCCCGTCCGCCGTCACCTCCATCATGAAGAACGCCAATGTGAAGGTGAACCAGGATCGCGCCGAACTGCTGGTGGAGATCATGGGCTTCCAGGGCCTCGGCTGGGACGGCGACGCGTATTCGCAGAAGGAGCTGGACGCGGCGCGCAACTGGCTCTCGGGCAAGGCGCAGTCGATCTATGGCGGCTCCAACGAGATCCAGAGCAACATCATCGCCAAGCGCATCCTCGGCCTGCTCGACCACCAGTAACGCAACCGGAGAACCGACCATGAGCGCCGCGCCCAAATCCGACACCGATCTCGAAGCCTTCCGCGCCGGCGCGCGCGCCTGGCTCGAAGCCCATTTCCCGCCTTCGCTGAAGGGCAAGTCCGCCCTGATGCTGCGCGAGGACGGCGGCCCGGCCGAGGGCGGTGATTTCGCCAAATGGAAGAAGGCGATGGGCGAGAAGGGCTGGGGCACGCCCACCTGGCCCACGCAGTATGGCGGCGGCGGCCTCGGCGCAGCGCAGGTCCGGGTCCTGCATCAGGAGATGAACCGCATCGGCGCCTGGAACCCGATCGGCGGCATGGGCGTGATGATGTTCGGCCCCACCCTGCTGGAATACGGCAGCGAAGAGCAGAAGAACAAATACGTCCCCGGCATCGTCCAGGGCACGACCTGGTGGTGCCAGGGCTATTCCGAGCCCGGCGCCGGCTCCGACCTCGCCGCGCTGCGCACGCAGTGCATCGACAAGGGCGATCATTTCCTCGTCAACGGCCAGAAGATCTGGACCTCCGGCGCGCAGTTCGCCGACATGTGCTTCGCGCTGGTCCGCACCGACAACACCAGGAAGCACGAAGGCATCTCCTTCCTGCTGATCGACATGAAATCGCCCGGCGTCGAAGTCCGCCCGATCAGGCTGATCAGCGGCAATTCGCCGTTCTGCGAGACCTTCTTCACCGACGTGAAGGTGCCGAAGGAGAATCTGATGGGCCCGCTGGGCGGCGGCTGGACCATCGGCAAGCGCCTGCTGCAGTTCGAGCGCCAGGGCCTCGGCGGCGGCGTGGCCGGCGGCGGCCTCAACCGCGGCGGCGAGACCCGCTCGCTCGACCAGGTCGCCAAGGCCTATGTCGGTGCCAACGACAACGGCGAGGTCGCCGATGCCGATCTGCGCGCCCGCATCACCAACCACCTGATGGACGCCCGCGCCTTCATGCTCACCGTGCAGCGCGCGATGGGCGAGGCCAGGGGCAACCAGGGTCCCTCCGCCACGACCTCGATCATGAAGAACGCGGGCTCGCGCATCGGCCAGGACCGTGCCGAGCTGCTGGTCGAGGTGATGGGCTTCCAGGGCCTCGGCTGGGACGGCGAAGGCTTCACCCAGGGCGAACGCGACACGGTGCGCGGCTGGCTCGGCGGCAAGGCCACCACGATCTATGGCGGCAGTCAGGAAATCCAGAACAACATCATTGCCAAGAGGATTTTGGGGCTTCTCGATCATCAATGAGGAAGAAAGCGAATGGCGGGTAGCGAGTAGCGAATAGGGGGATCGCGCCTGACCCTATTCGCTACTCGCTATTCGCCACTCGCCCATCGCAACATCAAGCAAAGGTTGGGCATCCAATGGCAGTACTCAGCGAAGAACAGACAATGATCCGCGACGGCGCGAAGTCGTGGGTGCAGGAGAAATCGCCGGTCACCGTCTTCCGGAAAGTTCGCGACAGCGGCAATGAAGACGGCTTCGACCGCGCGGCGTGGAAGGAAATGGCCGAGATGGGCTGGGCCGGCATCCTGATTCCCGAGGAATTCGGCGGCACGGGCCTCGGCTATCTCACGCTCGGCCTGGTGCTGGAGGAGACCGGCCGCACGCTGACCGCCTCGCCGCTGATCTCGACCGCGCTGACCGCGACCACCGCGCTGCTGCTCGCCGGCTCCGATGCGCAGAAGCAGGCATACCTGCCCGCCATCGCCGAAGGAAAACTGATCGCCACGCTCGCCGTCGACGAGGGCCCGCACCACGCGCCGGAGAAGATCGCGCTTGCCGGCACCGACGCCGGCAATGGCAAGGTGAAGCTGAATGGCAAAAAGACTTTCGTGCTCGACGGCGGCACCGCCGATCTGATCGTCGTGGCGGCCCGCACCGGCGGCAAGCCGGGCGACAAGGCCGGCATCACGCTGGTGCTGGTCGACGGCAAGGCCGGCGGCCTGACGCGCGAGAAGCTCAAGACCGTCGACTCCAGGGGCTACGCCAATCTGTCGTTCCAGGATGTCGAGGGCGAGGTGCTCGGCGCGCCGGGCCAGGGCGAAGGCGTGCTCGAAGCCACGCTCGACCGTGCCCGCGCCGGCCTCGCCGCCGAGATGCTCGGCCAGGCGATGCAGTCTTTCGAGGTGACGCTCGATTATCTCAAGACCCGCGAGCAGTTCGGCCAGAAGATCGGCACCTTCCAGGCGCTGCAGCACCGCGCCGCCAAGATGTTCACCGACCTCGAACTGGCGCGCTCCTGCGTCGAAGGCGCGCTGTCGGCGATCGACCGCGACGCCAACGATGTCGCCCAGCTCGCGTCGCTGGCGAAGGCCAAGGTCGGCGATCTTGTGCATCTCGTTTCGAATGAAATGGTGCAGATGCATGGCGGCATCGGCATGACCGACGCGCATGACGCCGGCCTCTACCTCAAGCGCGCCCGCGCCCAGGAAGCGACCTTCGGCGGCGCCTCCTATCACCGCGACCGCTACGCGACATTGCTGGGATATTGATGAGCGCTTCGATCCTCCCCTTCGATGGACGTTCGAGGGGGAGGATAGTTCTTGCGCTCCATCAACTTGCCATGCTGCCGGAGCGCGTCATTGGGCGCGCAAATAGAAGTGCCTATGACAGACATGCTGTATCCCCAGAAGGGCATAGGATAGGCGCCGGACCGGCGTCATCTTCCAGATATAGCCGTCGTCTTCATGGGCCGTGGCGTAGTTCGCCTGCCGGAAAAGCCGCCGCCACGAGCCGCGCGAGCGGAAGCAGACGCCGACGCCCGCCGTGTTGAAAAACCGCCGGCTGACCGAAACGAACAGCGGCGCCTTGATGCGCGTGATCCCATAGATCAGCCAGGACGGGATATTCGTGCCGGCAAAGCCGTCATACATGTTCTCGGCCACCACGATGTTGCCGTTCGGCGTCAGCAGGGCGCGGCACTTGTCCAGCAGGCTTATGCAATTTTCGGTGCACTTCTCGTGCGTCGGACCGACGAGGTGGTGCAGCAGCCAGTTCATCGTGATGACGTCGAATGTCTCGCCGTTGAGGCCGCCGGGCAGCGTATCGACGCTCGCCATCACAAGCGTCTTTCGCGGATGAGGCTTGTTGGCCGCGAGCAGCGTGCTCGACACGTCGAGGACCGTCGCCTGCGCGTCCGGAAAGCGATCGAGGAGCTTGTCCACGAAGCGGCCATTGCCGCCGCCGATGTCCAGGATGCGCAAGGGGCGCCCCGCCGCGAGCTGCTCGAACCGCGCGTACTTCGCATTCATCTCGGCCGGCGAGTGGAATTCCTTGTCGAAAGCGGCCGCCTGCGTTTCTTCCAAGTACAGCAGTTCCATTTTCATTCTCCAAACGCCACGACAAGAACGCACACAAAGCGGCCTCCAACAAGCCCGGCTGCGCCCTCCTTCGGCGCGCCGGTTGTCGCCCGTTTTGATTCCGTCACACGCGCTCGATGGCGAGCGCCACGCCCTGGCCGACGCCGACGCACAAGGTCGCCAGCGCCCGCTTGCCGCCGGTCTTCTCCAGCTGATGGAGCGCGGTCAGCGCCAGCCGCGCGCCGCTCATGCCCAGCGGATGGCCGAGCGCGATGGCGCCGCCATTGGGGTTCACGAAATCGGCATCGTCGGGCAGCCCCAGCCCGCGCAGCACCGCCAGCGACTGGCTGGCGAAAGCCTCGTTGAGCTCGATGACGTCGAAATCGCCGATCGTCAGGCCCAGGCGCGCCAGCAGCTTCTCGGTCGCCGGCACCGGCCCCACGCCCATCACCCGCGGCGCCACGCCCGCCGTCGCCATTCCGAGGATCCGTCCGCGGATCTTCAGGTCGTTGCGCTTTGCGGCATCCTCGCTGGCGACGATCATCGCCGCCGCGCCGTCGTTCACGCCCGAGGCGTTGCCTGCGGTCACCGTGCCCGGGCTGCGGAACGGCGTCTTCAGCTTCGCCAGGTCTTCCGCCGTGGTCTGCGGCCGCGGATGCTCGTCCGCCGCGAACGGCACCGGCTTGCCTTTGCCGTCCTTGGCCTCCACCGCGACGATCTCCTCCGCGAAGAAGCCGCCGGCGATGGCGCGCCCCGCCTTGTGCTGGCTGCGCAGCGCGAACGCGTCCTGGTCGGCTCTGGAGATCTGATAGGCCTCGGCGACGTTCTCGCCGGTCTCCGGCATCGAGTCCGTGCCGTACGCCGCCTTCATCCTCGGATTGACGAAGCGCCAGCCGATCGTGGTGTCGTAGTTCTCGGCCGCGCGGGGAAACGCACTCTCGGCCTTGCCCATCACGAAGGGCGCCCGCGTCATGCTCTCGACGCCGCCCGCAATGGCGAGCGTCACTTCGCCCGCCTTCACGGCGCGCGCCGCGCTGCCCACCGCGTCGAGTCCGGAGGCGCAGAGCCGGTTGATCGTCGTTCCCGGCACCGTCTCCGGCAGGCCCGACAACAGCGCCGCCATGCGCGCGACGTTGCGGTTGTCCTCGCCGGCCTGGTTGGCGCAGCCGAGATAGACCTCCTCGACCTGCGCCCAGTCGACGCCCGCATTGCGGGCCATCAGCGCCTTGATCGGAAGCGCCGCCAGGTCGTCGGTCCGCACATAGGCGAGCCCGCCGGCATAGCGCCCGATCGGCGTGCGCACCGCATCACAGATATAAGCTTCCTTGAATCCCGGCATCGTCACCCTCGACATGTTGCGGCTTGAGATTAGCGTGTTCCGCACCCATCTATCCACCACCGGCGCCGCCCAAGCCATTGCAGCGGCCCGGCTTTCCGGCGGGGGGAGGGGGTGCCCCAAACTCCAAAACGAATACGGCCAAAACGGATACGGCCAAAACGGATACGGCCAAAACGGATACGGCCAAAACGGATACGGCCAAAACGGATACGGCCAAAACGGATACGGCCAAAACGGATACGGCCAAAACGGATACGGCCAAAACGGATACGGCCAAAACGGATACGGCCAAAACGGATACGGCCAAAACGGATACGGAATGTGGAATTGGCCTGCCTTCGCACCACGCGGCCTGCGGGGTAGCCTGCCATAGACGCCATCGGGAGAATGCCATGAAAGCCGCCGTGTATTACGACAACGGTCCGCCCTCGGTCCTCAAATACGAAGAGGTTCCGGACCCGCAGCTTTCGCCCTCCGGCATCGTCATCCGCGTCGAGGCGGTCAGCATCGAGGGCGGCGACACGCTGAATCGCCAGGGCGGCGCGCTGATGGGCCGGCCGCACGTCGTCGGCTATCAGGCCGCCGGCGAGGTCGTCGCGATCGGCGAAGAGGTGAAGGACTTCGAGATCGGCGACAAGGCCGTGACCGTCGGCTTCAACGGCAGCCACGCCGAATTGCGCGCCGTCGCCGCCCGCACCGCGTGGAAGATCCCGTCCGGCTGCGACGTCCGGCATGCGGCCGCCGTGCCGGTGCCGTTCGGCACGGCGCATGACTGCCTGTTCGAGTTCGGCCATCTCAAATCCGGCGAGACGGTGCTGGTGCAGGCCGGCGCCTCTGGCGTCGGCGTCGCCGCCATCCAGCTCGCCAAGCGCGCCGGCGCTCGCGTGCTGGCCACCGCCTCCAGCGACGAAAGGCTGGAGCGGCTGAAGCCGCTCGGCCTCGATGAGGGCATCAACTACAAGACCCACGACGTCGTGGCGTCGGTGATGAAGCTGACCGGCAATGCGGGCGTGAACCTCGTCGTCGACCCGGTCGGCGGTTCCACCCTGCAGGGCTCGATCCTCTCGCTCGGCTATCGCGGCCGCGTGTCGATGGTCGGGGCCGCCGGCCGCGAGCCGATGCAGGTCGATGTCGGGCCGCTGATGGGCGGCAATCGCACGCTCAGCGGCGTGTTCCTCGGCGCGGAGATCGCGACCGACCGCGTGCACGACATGATCCAGGCGCTGGTCGACGAAATCGCGGCCGGCACGCTGAAGGTCCTCATCGACAAGACCTTCCCGCTCCGCGACGCGGCGGCCGCCCACGCCTATATCGAGAGCCGCCGGGCGGTGGGCAGGGTCTTGCTAATTCCGTGAATAACCCGGCAACCCCGGGATGCCGTTCCGGTTGCTGGCTTATAAGCCATTGATATCGAAGTGCTCTTTCACACCTACTGCGATATCGCCTTAAATCGCAATCGCAATGATCGGCTTTAGCATTTCTGGCTTCGGTGTAATGTAGCCGAGGGCTGGGCCCGCGTATGGGCGCAAGGCGAAATGAACACCGTCTGCGCTTCGGGCCCGAGTAAAGGTGGTCTGCGTATGAGTAGCTTCAACGATATCCAACAATTCGTGCAGGCAGCAAACCGCGTAACCGAGTTCAACGAACTGCAGAACCTTCTGGGCGACACGGTGCGAACGCTCGGATTCGACCATTACGCGCTCTTCAATCACATCCGTCCTTCGCAGAGCAGGGAACTCCCCGTCCGTCTGCACGACTATCCGGAAGTCTTCGGAGAGCTCTTCCGCGAAAGAGGATATCTGCACGACGATCCGGTGCTGGTCGCCTGCCAGAAATCCGCCGTGCCTTTCACCTGGGAGGAAGTGCCGCAACTCGTGTCGCTGACGTCCAAGCAGAGGGAGGCGTTCGAAGCGCCCAAGCTCGCCGGCATCGCCAGCAGCTTCATCGTGCCGATCCATATCCCCGGCGAAAGCACGGCGTCGTGCACCTTCGCCATGCGCTTTGGCCGCGACTTTCCCAAGATGTCGTTTCCGGCGGCGCAATACGTCTCCTGTTTTGCATTCGAAGCGGCACGGCGCGTGGCGCTACGCATCGCGGTGAAGAAGGGCCGGGGACAGAAGGCCGTGCCGCCCAGTCTGAGCCGCCGGCAGTTCGATTGCGTGGTCCTTGCCGGGCGCGGCAAGAGCGATCGCGACATCGCCCAGATCCTCGGGATCAGCAACCAGACCGTGCATCAGCACATCGAGGACGCCAAGCGCAAATACAATGTCGCGACCCGGATCCAGCTGATCGTCTGCGCGCTGTTCGACAACCATGTCGCCTTCGCCGATCTGGTGAACTGACCTCCCCCAACTAGGGGAATCGCGGACCGGCGCCCGGCGGTGCGAATTTGCTCCTGCCTTTGTGGGAGCCAGTCCATGGTCGATGTCGTCACCGCGAACAACCGCCCCAATTTCCGCTCGATGCTCGAGGCGATGCACCGCGACCGCAAGAAGATCTTCGTCGACCAGCTGAAATGGGACGTCCCGGTCGTCGACGGCCAGTACGAGATGGACCAGTTCGACAACGAAGACGCGATCTACCTGGTCGCCGCCGATCCGCGGCGCGAGCGCCACCTGGCCTCCGTCCGGCTGCTGCCCTCGATCGGGCCGCATCTGCTGAACGACGTGTTTCCGCAGCTTTGCGAAGCCGACGTGCCCCGCGGCGACGACGTCTGGGAGATCACCCGCCTTTGCACCTCGCCGGACAAGGATTTCGACGTGAAGGTCGTGCGCCGGCGGCTGGCCACCGCGCTTGTCGAATTCGGCCTGCTCTACGGCATCCGCCGCTACACCTGCGTCACCCATGTGCCTTATCTGTCCCATCTGCTTTCCGTCGGATGGGAGTGCGAGCCGCTCGGCCTGCCGCAAGCCGTCGGGGAAACCATGGTCGGCGCGCTGTCGATCAGCGTCACGCCCGCCACGCTGCAATTGTTCCGGCAGAAGATGAAGTCGCGCATTCCGGTGCTGCAGCTCGATCACATCGCGCAAGCCGCCTGACGGGAGGCCGCGATGTCGACATCCGCTTCCGCCATGCGCGTCTCGCCCGACCCGGCCCGGTTCTGGGCGGGGGAATTGCTCAGGGACGGCTATTGCATCATTCCGGACCTCCTGCCGGTGGCCATGATCGCGGCGCTCCATGGCGATCTGAAGCCGCGCCTGGCGCAGACGCCGTTCTGCGAAGGCAATTTCTTCGGCTGCCGGACCAAGCGTTTCGGCGGCCTGTTGAAGCGCTCGCCGCATGCGGCGACGCTGGTCCAGCATCCGCTGATCCTGGACGTGATGCAGATCGTCCTCGGACCGTGGTGCGACCGCTTCCAGCTCAACCTCACCCAGGCGATCGAGATCTGGAACGGCGAACTGGAACAGGTGCCGCACCGCGACCAGGACATGTGGCGCGTCGCACGGGGCGAAACGGAATATCTCGTCAACGTGATGTGGCCGCTGACGCCGTTCCGCGAGGAAAACGGCGCCACGCTCCTGTGGCCCGGCACCCATGGCAGCTATGCCGGCCCAAAGCCGCCGCGCAGCGCGGCCGTCGCGGCGCAGATGGACCCCGGCGCCGCCCTTCTTTTTCTGGGCTCGACACTTCATGGCGGCGGAGGCAACCGGACCGAAGCGCCGCGCACCGGAATGATCGCGAGCTACAGCCTCGGCTGGCTGCGCACTTATGAAAACCAGTTCCTGGTCTATCCGCCGGAGATCGCGCGCCGATTCCCTCCGGAACTCGCCGGGCTGATCGGCTACCAGCAGCACCTGCCGAGCCTGGGCAATTACGAGGGTCAGTGTCCGTCGATCGTCCTGCACGGCGACGTGCCGGACTATGTACGGTTCACCGATGCGTTGCGCGACGAACAGGTCAAGCCGCTCGCCGAGTACCGTGCGCGTCTGCTAGCATCGCAAAAAGGAACGTCATAGCCCGGCCATGCTCACCGATTCCGCTTTCGAATTCATCGAACAGGTCGATCAGCAGACCGACATCCCGTCGCTTGTGAAGCTGTTCCAGGACATGATCGCCAAATACGGGATGGACTGCTTCATGATGGGCGATCCGTCGCTGCCCAAGGTGCAGCGCGGCGACCGCCTCTGGGCCGCAACCTGGCCGGAGGAGTGGCTCAACCACTGGCTGTCGCACAACTACATCTCCGTCGATCCGGTCATCAACCAGCTGCTGGCGCGCAACGAGCCGATTCGGTGGAGCGAGGCCCTGGGCGCCAACGACGATGCCGGCGCGCGCATCTTCGACGAGGCGACGGAATTCAAGATGAAGGACGGCCTGGCGCTGCCGATCTACAGCCGCGACGGCTTCGTCGTCGGCATCACCATGGGCACCGAGCACTACGAGCTGGGCAAGCAGGACGAAGCCTGCCTGCACCTGGCCTCGATCTATTTCCACGCCAAGCTGGAGCGGCTGCGCGCCGAGGGTGCGCCCAAGCCGCGCGGCCCCAGGCTCACGCCGCGCGAGCGCGAATGCCTCTCCTGGGTTGCGGCCGGCAAGACGGACTGGGAAATCTCGCAGATCCTCAACATCGCCGAGCAGACCGCGCACGAATATGTGCAGAACGCGCTGACCAAGCTGAACGCGACGACTCGCGCGCAGGCTGTAGCGATCGCGATCTTCACCAAGCAGATCCTCGCCTGATCGGTACGAAAACAACGGAAAATCCCCGCTCTTCCCCCTCAATTGGGGGGAGTGACAGCGGCGCGGCGGCCCCCTGAACTCCCGCCTTGCTTCAACGGCGGAGAATTCCATGATCGAAGTGGTCACCAGTCGCAACGCGCTCCTGTACAGGGACGCGCTGCAAGACATGTTTCACCTGCGCCACCGCATCTTCGTCGAGAAGATGGGATGGGAAGCGCTGCGCAAGCCCGATCGGATCGAGAAGGACCAGTTCGACACCGACGCCGCGATCTATCTGCTGCTGACCGAGGACGACGGCACGGTGATCGGCGCGCATCGCATGCTGCCGACGACCGGGCCGCATCTATTCTCGGACGTCTTCCCGCAGGCCTGCTCGGTCAAGGGCGTGCAGCGCGGTGAGACGACCCTCGAACTGACGCGCACCTGCGTCGACGAGGAGGCGCTCGACAGGAAGGCGATGGAGACGGCGCGCAAGCGCCTGATGGTCGGCCTGTTCGAGTTCTGCCTGCGCGCCGGCTACGACAAGGTCACGATCCTCACGCCGACCGACCTGCTGTTCCGCTATCTGCTGATCGGCATCGACATCAAGCCGCTCGGCATGCCGGTCGACATCGACGGCAACAAGCAGGTCGCGGTGATCGTCACGGTGAACCGGCAGGCGCTCGACGCAATGCGCCTGGCGCTCGGCGTGCCCGAGCCGCAGGTGCACTATGTCGGAGTGCCGGCCGGCGACCCGCTGGTGCTGGCGTCCGTCGAACTTTCCGAGAGGCCGCTCGAAGCCGCGGAGTGACCTGAAGCAAGTCTCTCAGTTGGTTCCGAGCGCGTGGCGTTAAGGAACGACGATGTCGGAATGGGCCAGTACGCCCCTTGAGGGGCCTCGCGACGAAAGCGAGGCCCTTGCCGACATCTTCTACAACTGGGAATTGCGCGGGCGCGGTTGGCAATACTGGCCTTATGCCGTCGCGATCGAGCCGCCCTTCCGTCCCATCGGATTCGGACGCGCGGCGGACGGCGCCGAACGCGCGACATGGCAGGAGCCATGGGCGGATGCCGCGTTGCCGGCCGGATCGTTCATCCATCTGGGCGCGGCGGCGCCGGCGGCGGGCCTCGGCGCGGCGGTGCTCGCCGCCTTGCGGACATCGCCGCACCCGGGCCAGTCCGTTGCTTGCGAGCTGGTTGCCCGCACGGACGGCGTCCACGCGCAGATCACGCTCGCGCGCAGCGACATCGCCGTGCTGCGCGGCCGGCTGCGCGATGCCGCGATCCGTACGGCGCCGCGTGCCGACCTTCTGCTCGGCCTTCCACAGGGCAATCGGGCGGCGACCGCGGAACTCGTCCTCGCGCGCGAGTTCATGCTGCCGCTCGGACCGTTTCGTTCGCCTGGCCCGGTCGGGCGGATGGTGGCGTTGGCGGCCGAACTCGCGCCTGCCGAAGCCGCGGCAATGCAACTCCTGCTGCTGCCGGTGGCCGGACCCTGGGCGAGCGAGATGCTGCGCGCCGTGCTGGGTCCCTCGCAGGACGGCTTGTTCGAGGACGACCTGGTCGCGGCGTGCCGGTCCAAGATCGCCCAGCCGCTGTTCGCCGCCGTGCTGCGCGTCGCCGGTTCCGCACCCGACCTGCTGCGGGCCCAGGCCATTGCGACGCGAATGGCGCAGGCCTTTGCCGGCACGGCGCACGGCAACCGGCTCATTGCCGCCGACCCGCCTGTGCCGCACCTCGGCGATCTTCGGGCCCGCCTGTCGCGCCGGAGCGGCATGATCCTGAACGCCGCCGAAATCTCGGCCCTGCTCGCGCCTTCGCAAGGGGTGCAAATGCCGGTGGCAAGGCCGGACGCGCCGGTGCCGTCCTCGGACGAACGCGTCATGATCGGCGTCGACGCCGCCACGGGCGAAGCGGTGCGGCTCTCGGACCTCGACCGCCTGCGCCATCTCGAAATGACCGGCGGATCGGCGGACCTGCCGACCGTACTGGCGCTGCACGATCTGGACCATCGCAACGGCATCGCCATCGTCGACACGCACGGCGACCTGTACGACGCGGTGCTGCGCCGCCTGCCGTCCCACCGCCTGGCGGATGTGGCGCTGCTCGATCCGCGGACAAGTCCGCTGGCCATCGATCTGCTGCGCGCCGATTCGCTCCAGGAACGCGCCGTGCTGGGCGAAGGCCTGCTCGCGGTGCTGCGCCATGGAACTCCGGGATGGTCGCGGCGGACCGACGCCCTGTTTCACGAGGTCCTGAACGCCGTGCTCGACGGCGGCGGGCGGCACCCGCTGAGCGACATGCCGGGCTTGCTGCGGAAAGCCGCGCGCGATGCCGATGCTGCGGCGCCGCTGCTGCGCCGGCTCGACAAGCTGCTCGAACCGCGCGCGGTCCGGACGATCTTCTCCGCTGGCGGCGTTGCGCTCGATTTTGCCCGTATCCTTTCGGGCGGGGTCCTGCTGGTGCGCATCCCGGCCGGCGAACTGGGCCAAAGCGCCGCGGCGGCGCTGGGCGGCGTGGTGCTGGTCAAGTTGCATCAGGCGATGGCCGCCAATCCATCGCCCGACCGGCCGCCGTTCTTTCTGACCGTGCACGGCGCGGACGGCCTGTTCCTTCCCGTCATGGACGGAATCGTCGCTCTCGCCCGTTCGGCCGGCGTCGGGCTGGTTCTGGCAAGCGGTGCCGTCGTCGTCCCCGTCGCCGGAAACGATGTCTCGTGGCGCAGCCAAATCGGCACCTCCGTCGTGTTTCCCCGGCACGGCGCCAAGGCGCGCCTGCGCCAGGGCCAGGAGCTTTTCGAGGTCGCCATCGCCCCGCCGCCGCCGGAACCCGCCGACGCCTTCCGCCGCGCGCATGACGCGCAATCCGTCTCCGCCCGCCGCCATGGGCTTGCGCTTCCGGCGCCCGAACACGCCGGTATCCGCATCGCGCGCCAGGCGATCGGCCAGGCCGACGCGCGTCGCAGGCCCGCCTTTCTCACCGCGCGGACGCCCTGAATCCGCAGCTTTGGTCACAGTGGTCTTTGCGACGGCCGCCGCTATACTCGGCGGCTGTCGGGCATCGCGCGTCATCCATTAGGAGAAAGAATGCTGCCACGTCTGTTGGCGCTGAAAAGTGCGGTTCCCCCTTATACGCTTGACCAAACCGATGTCTCCGTCCGCGCCGGCACGCTGTTCCAGAGCCGCCGCGACATGGCGCGCCTGCTGCCCGTGTTCGAGAACACCGGCATCGACCGGCGCTATTCCTGCGTTCCCATCGATTGGTACAACGAGCCCCATGGCTGGACCGACCGCAATGCGCTCTACATCCAGAACGCCGTGGCGCTGTTCGAGACCATCGTGCTCGACCTGCTCAAGCAGGCCAATCTGAAGCGCGAGGACATCGACGCCATCGTCGTCTCGTCGACCACCGGCATCGCCACGCCCAGCCTCGACGCGCTGGTGGTGGAGAAGATGGGCCTCCGGCGCGATATCCGCCGCCTGCCGATCTTCGGGCTCGGCTGCGCCGGCGGCGTGGTCGGCCTGACCCGCGCGGCCGACATGGCGGCGGTGCGTCCGGGCAGCAAGGTCCTGTTCCTCGTGGTCGAGCTCTGCGCGCTGACCTTCCGCAAGGACGACACCTCCAAGAGCAACATCGTCGCCACCGCCCTGTTCGGCGACGGCGCCGCCGGCGCGATCCTGTCGACCGACGGCGCCGGACCGACGGTCGGCCCGGGCGGCGAATACACCTGGCCGGATTCGCTCGGCATCATGGGCTGGGACGTGCAGGAGGACGGGCTCAAGGCGATCTTCAGCCAGAGCATCCCGTCGCTGGTCGCCAACGACTTCAAGCCGATCCTCCACGGATTCCTGAGCAAGAACGACCTGAAGCTCTCCGACATCGACGGCTTCGCCTGCCATCCGGGCGGCGCCAAGGTGCTGGACGCGCTCGAGGACGCTTTCGATATCCCGCGCGGCGCGCTGGTCGAAAGCCGCGGCGTCTTGCGCGACTACGGCAACATGTCGGCCGTGACCGCGCTGTTCGTGCTGGAGCGGATGAACTGGCGCGATCCGTCGCGCCGGACGATGATGACCGCGCTGGGGCCCGGCTTCTCCGCCGTGTTCCTGATGCTGGGCGGATCGTGAGACTGGCAATCTATATTATCCTCACGCTGGTCGCGCTGCAGCGGCTGGTCGAGGTCGCCTATGCCGAGCGTAACACACGCGCTCTGCTTGCCCGTGGCGCGGTGGAGGTCGGGCCGTGCGCATTATCCGATGATCGTGGCGCTGCACGCCGCCTGGCTCGCCGCCATCGTGGGTGTTCCTGCCGCCGGACGCGACGATCCACTGGATTGCGCTCGGCGCCTTCGTGCTGCTGCAGCTCGCGCGCGTCTGGGTGATCGCCACGCTGGGTCCGTTCTGGACGACGCGCATCATCACCCTGGAGGGCGCGCCGCTGGTGCGCAGAGGCCCCTACCGCTTCGTGCGCCATCCCAACTACCTGGTCGTGGCGGGCGAGATCGCAATGCTGGCCGCTTGCCTTCGGAGAGGTCTGGGTCGCGGTCGCCTTCACCGTCCTGAACGCGGCGGTCCTGGCGTGGCGCATCCGCGCGGAAGACACCGCCCTTGCCTTGCGCCGTGCCCGCACCCCTGCCAACGCCGCGTGACGCCATGGGCCGGGCCGCGCTTCGCTATGTCGGTCCCTCCTCTTCGCGCTGTCGATTCCGTTTTTCTATTGTCTCGGCGGTCCCGCTGCGCCCTTCGCCACCGTGGCGCTGCTGCTGGCCGCGCTGATCGGGGCCGAAGCCGTTTCGCCGCGCGGCGCCGTTCCCTTCGCCGTCGCCGGCTCGCGGGCGTTCCGCGCGCTGCCCAATCTCTATGTGCCGGTGCAGCTCGGCATCATCGTCTGGGCCGTCGCGGTCGCGCGCCAGGCGGACGCCATGGGCTTTGCGGCGCTGGCGCTTTCCGTCGGCGTGACGACCGGCGTGTTCGGCATGCTGGCGGCGCATGAGCTGGTGCACGGCCACAGCAGGCCGGAGCGGGCGCTGGGCCTGGCCATGCTGAGCGGCATGACCTATCGCCATTTCCGGGTCGCCCACATCTTCGGCCATCACCGCTGGCGGCGACCGAGCGCGACCCCCGCGACGGCCCAGGCTGGGCGAGAGCTTCTACGCCTTCCTCCTGCGTACCGTGGCGGGCCAGTTCCTCGACGCCCTGGCGGATCGAGAGCCGCCGCGTCGCCGCCCGCGGCCGGTCGCTGCTGCAGCACCGCATCGCGCAGGACGTCGCCGTTATGACCATCTTGTATCTCGCGATCCTTGGGTTTGCCGGCTGGCGCGGCGCCGCGCTGTTCCTCGCCCAGAGCGCGGTCGGCATCGTCGTGCTCGAGCTGTTCAACTACATCGCCCATTACGGGCTCGCCGCGCGCCCGCGCCCTTCCGGCCATGAGCCGTTCGGCGACCGTCACAGCTGGAATTCGAGCAACGTGCTGGCCAACACGCTGATCTTCAACATGGGCCGCCACTCCTACCATCACACGCGCCCGCCGCGTCCTATCAGAGCCTCGAATGGGTCGCGCAGGCGCCCGAACTGCCCGCCGGCTACGCCGGCAGCATCCTGCTGGCCCTGATGCCGCCCCTGTGGCGGCGCGTGATGGACCCGGCTGTGCAAAGGCTGCAAACTGCACCCGTCGAAGCCCGCGCCTAGAGCCCAAAGCCGTTATGCAGAGCATTGTGCGGATCTGGATCGGCTTTGCGGCGATGTGCCTGGGAATGGCGCTGGCCATTCTCGACATCCAGATCGTCGCCAGCTCCTTCACCACCATCCAGGCCTCGTTCCATGTGACGTCGGACCAGCTGAGCTGGATCCAGACCGGCTATCTGATGGCGGAGGTGATCGCCATCCCGCTGACCGGCTGGCTGACGCGGGCGATGTCGCTGCGCTGGCTGTTCGCCTCCGCCACGCTGGGCTTCACCCTGGCCAGCCTCGCCTGCGCCGCCTGCACCACGCTGCCGCCCTTTATCGCGCTGCGGGTGCTGCAGGGCTTCTGCGGCGGCATGCTCATTCCGGGCGTCTTCACCTCGGTCTTCTCGATGATGCCGGAGAAGCACCGCATCGCCGCCACCGCGCTGGCCGGCACGCTCGCCGTCATCGCGCCCACCGTCGGCCCGGCGATCGGCGGCTATCTGACCGAGCATTACACCTGGCACTGGATATTCCTGATCAATCTGGGCCCCGGCATCCTGGTCGCCGCGCTCGTCGTCATCTTCGTCCGCCAGGGCGAGGCCGATTCCTGCGAATGGCGGCGCATCGATTACATGGCCATCGGCCTGACGGCGGTGTTCCTGGCGACGCTCGAACTCGTGCTCAAGGAAGCACCGAAATACAATTGGCAGGGCCCGTTCATCTATCTGTGGATCGCGATCTGCGTCGTGACCGGCACCGGCGCGATCTGGCGCAGCCTCTACAGCCCGCACGCCTTCGTCGACCTGTGGCGCTTCAAGGAGCGCACCTTCACGCTCGGCTGCACGCTCAGCTTCGTGCTGGGGCTGGGCCTGTACGGCTCGGTCTATCTGCTGGCGCTGTTCCTGGGGATCATCCGCGAGCACTCGCCGCTGCAGATCGGCACCATCATGATCGTCTCCGGCGCGGCGCAGCTGTGCACCGCCCCGGTCGCCGCCTGGCTGGAAAGCCGGTTCGACCCGCGCCTGCTGACGGCGGTCGGCTACAGCCTGTTCGCCGCCGGCCTGATCGCCAACGGCTTCGCGGGCACCGCCACGGATTATGACGGCCTGTTCTGGCCGCAGGTCATGCGCGGTGCGGCGGTGATGATCTGCATCCTGCCGGCGACGCGCCTGGCGCTCGATTCGCTCGACCCCGCCGGGGTGGCCGACGGCAGCGCGCTGTTCAACCTGATGCGCAATCTGGGCGGCGCCATCGGCATCGCGCTGGTCGACACCATCCTGGAGCAGCGGACGCCCATGCACGCCGATGCCCTGGCGGCGCGGCTGCAGCATGGCGATCCGGCGGCCGCGCGCTTTGTCGGCCTGCCGGTCGAGTTCTTCCATGGCCAGGACATGGGGCCGGTGAACGAGACCATGCGCGCCATGGCCGAGCCCCTGGTGCGCAAGGCGGCGCTGGCCCAGTCCTTCAACGAAGCCTGGATCGTGATCGGCGTGCTGTTCGCGCTGTCGCTGCTGGTCGTGCCCTTCATGCGGGTCCGCCCCTCCGCCATGGGGCCGGGCACCGAGGGCGCGTAGCGGGCGTCAGACGTTCGCCAGCTCGACCTGCACGACGTCGGTGCGTCCGACCGCGAAGGTCGCGGCGCAGATGCCGAGATAGAACTGCCAGTTGCGGAAGAATTTCTGGTCGTGGCCCAGCGCCAGGATCTCGTCCTTGCGCGCCTTCATCGCGCTCGACCAGCGCCGCAGCGTCTCGGCATAGTCCTGGCCGAAGCCGAACGAATCCACGACCTTCAACCCGGCGCGTTCGGCCTCCTCGCGGAAGCGCGCCAGCGACGGCAGCATGCCGCCGGGAAACACGTAATGGCGGATGAAATCGCTGCGCGTGCGGTAGCCCTCGAACAGCTCGTCCTGGATCGTGATGGTCTGGATCACCGCCCGCCCGCCGGCTTTCAGCCGCTCCTTCACCGCCTGGAAATAGGCCGGCCAGTAATGCTCGCCCACCGCCTCGAACATCTCGATCGAGACGATGCTGTCGAACGTGCCGCGCGCCTTGCGGTAGTCTTCGAGCCGCACCTCCGCATCGCGGCTCTTCAGCCGCTCGGCGGCATAGCGGTGCTGCGACGGCGAGATCGTCAGCCCGGTCACGTGATGCGCCTCGGCCGTGGCCCGCTCGGCGAAACCGCCCCAGCCGCAGCCGATCTCCAGGATCGAGGCCTTGGGATGGCCGAGCTTCTGCAGGATGCGCTCGTATTTGCTGAGCTGCGCCTGTTGCAGGCTCTTGTCCTCGCCGCCGAACAGCGCCGAGGAATAGGTCATGCTGGGGTCGAGCCAGAGCGAATAGAACTCGTTGCCGACGTCGTAATGGTCCTTGATGTTGTGCGACGAGCCCTTGACCGTGTTGCGCCGGATCACGGTGTCGTAGAGCACGAAGGCGACGCGGTTGAGCAGGCTGCCGTCCGCGAAATCGTCGAACGCGTCCATGTTCATCAGGAACAGCGACACCAGTTTCTCGATGTCGTCGGTCTCCCACATGCCGTCGATATAGGCCTCGCCCAGCCCGATATCGCCGCGCGCCAGGGTCCGCCGCAGCATGTCCCAGTGCTTGATGGTCAGATTGCCGTGCGGGCCGGGCTCGCGGCCCTTGATGACCATGAGTTCGCCGTTCGGCGTGACCAGGTCCAGGCTGCCGAATTTCAGGCTCGATGCGGCTTTGCGGAATTTCTTTTCGATGAAGGACGACGGCAGCAGGCTCATTGCGCTTTCCCTGGCGAGATCGGCGGGCCGCAACGACCCCCCGTTACAGATTAGGCATTATAACCTTTTGGCGCCAAAGACCGAGAGGGTCCTTTCAGGCCGCCTCCGGCAAAACAACCGCGTGCCGCCGCGAAGGTTCCGGGAAGGCGGGCCGCGGCGCCTGCCACGGTGTCTCGGCCCCCAGCAGGCGCGCCACATGCACCGCGCTCGCCAGCCCGTCCTCGTGGAAGCCGTGGCGCAGATGGGCGCCGCAGAACCAGGTGTTGCGGGTGCCCTGCATCGCCTGCACCCGGGCCTGGGCGGCCAGCGCGCCATGGTCGAACACCGGATGGTCGAAGACATGGCTGTCGAACACCTTCTCCGGCGCGATCGGCGTCTTGGGGTTCAGGGTCACGAAAAGCGGCATGCCGTTCGGGATGCCCTGGAGCCGGTTCATCCAATAGGTCACCGACAGCATCGGCTCGTCCAGGCTGCCGTCGGAGCTATAGACCCAGCTGGCCCAGCAATGCCGGCTCCTGGGCATGACGGACGTATCGCGATGCAGCACGGCGATGTTGGGCTGGTAGCGGAAGGCGGACAGAGCCCGCCGTTCGCGGCCGTCGGCGTCGGCCAGCAGCCGCAGGGTCTCGTCGGCATGGCTGGCGAACACGACATGGTCGAAGCTCTCGCGGCGGCCTTGCGCGTCCAGCACCGTCGCGTCGCGGTCGCTGCGGGTCACCTGTACCGCTCCGCAATTCGTGCGGATGCGGTGCGCGAAGCCGGCCGTCAGGCGCTTCACATATTCCTGCGCCCCGCCCGTCACGGTCCGCCATTGCGGCTGGCCGCTGGCGCTGAGCAGGTGGTGGTTGGCCATGAACCGGATCAGTGTGTGCGCCGGAAAGCGCAGCATTTCGTGGGGCGGGCAGCTCCAGATCGCGCTGCACATGGGCAGCAGGTAGAAACGCCGGAACCAGTCGCCGAGGCCCAGGGTCGTGATCATCCCGTCCAGGGTAAGGTCGGGGTGGCGTTCCAGCGCCGCTTCGGCCTGCGCGTTGAACTTCAGGACATCGCGGATCAGCAGGCCGAAACGCGGGCGGAGCAGGTTCCGCCGTTGCCCGAAAACCGCATTGACGTCCTTGGCGCCCCATTCCAGCCAGCCGTCGCGGATCGAGGCCGCGAAGGTCATGTCGCTCTTGTGGGTCGGCACGCCCAGATGGCGGAACATGGCGGAAAGCTGCGGGTAGTTGGTCTCGTTGAACACGATGAAGCCGGTGTCGACCGCAATCGGCACGCCGGCATAACCGATCGTCAGCGTGCGCGCATGTCCGCCGATGCGCGCCGCCTTCTCGTACACCGTGACGGCGTGGCGCCGGTTCAGCAGATAGGCGGCGCCGAGACCGGAAATGCCCGTGCCGATGATTGCAATTTTCGCCATGCGACTGCCTGTTCGGTTCAGGCTTGGTACGGCGGCGCACCGGGGCCGGATCAATGCGGAAAGCCCGGCAGGCCGGTGATCCGGATGCGCTCCGGCCGCGTAAGCGTGCCGATCGGAAAAAGCATGACGCGCCTCGCCATCGCCTATCTCGCCGCCGCCCTGGTCATGGCGGTGCTCGATCTGGGGTGGCTGTCCTACGCGGTGAAGGCGTTCTTCGAGCCCGCCGTGGGTGCGCTGCTCTCCACACATACCAACATGACCGCGGGCGTGCTGTTCTATGTTCTCTATGTCGTCGGCATCCTGATCTTCGCCGTGTCGCCGGCACTCTCCGACGGCGACTGGACGGCGGCACTGCTGCGCGGCGCGCTGTTCGGGTTTTTCGCCTACATGACCTACGACCTGACCAATATGGCGACGCTGAAGGTGTGGCCGGCCTGGCTGGCGGCGATGGACATTTCGTGGGGCACGCTCGTCACGGCGCTGGCCGCGACGGCGGGCTATTTCGCGGCGTCGCGGATCGGCTGAGTGTCGCCATGGTCGGCATGCGCCTGCGCCGCGCGCCCGGCCCGCACCGCGATGATAAAACTTGCCAGCATGGTCAGCGCCGCCAGATACATCGGCAGTCCCGGCAGGTGGTATTGCGGGTGGTCGACCGCCCAGGCGAAGGACAGACCGTAGAGGATCGGTCCCAATACCGAGGCCATGCCCTGCAGGCTCTGGTTGGCGCCCTGCAGCTGTCCCTGCTCGGTCGGCCCGACCAGCCGCGTCATCAGGCCCTGCAGGCCGGGGATCAGAAGTCCTGCGAGCGAATTCACCGGCACGCCGAAGCAATACAGAAATCCCGTCCAGGCCGTTCCGGACCACGCCATGCCCAGGATCGGCGCGGCACTGCCGGCAAGCAGCGCGCCGCGCTCGCCGAACCGCCGGACCACCGGCCCGACCAGGAAGCTCTGCACCGCGATGCCGAACAGGCTGCTGGCCATGAAGAACAGGCCCGTCAGCCCCGGACCCCAGTGATAGCGATAGCCGGCATAGAGCACGAACACGCTCGGCCACATCATGTTGGCGAGCTGGTTCAGGAATCCCACCATCGCCAGCGGAAGCAGCTCGTAATGCGAGGTCAGCAGGCGCAGCGAGCCGAGCGGGTTGGCCCGCGCCCAATGGAACGTCCTTACGCGCCTGGCCGGTGGCAGCGACTCCGGCAGCACGACGAGCCCGTACAGCGCATTGGCCAGCGACAATCCCGCCGCCGCCAGGAAGGGCAGGCGAAGATCGAACCCGCCGAGATAGCCGCCGATCGCCGGCCCGGTGAGAAAGCCGACGCTGAACGCCGCGCCCATCCAGCCGAAGGCGCGGGCGCGTCCCTCCGGCGGCGTCACGTCGGCGACATAGGCATTGGCGGTCGAGAACACGCCCGACGTCGCGCCGCTGATCAGCCGTCCGACGAACAGCCACAGAAGGCTCGGCGCGAATGCCATGAACAGGAAATCGAGGCCCAGCCCGGTGATCGAGATCAGCAGCACCGGCCGCCGTCCGAAGCGGTCCGACAGCAGGCCCAGGATCGGACCGGAAAAGAAGCTCATCAAGCCGCCGACCACCATGAATGCGGTGCTCCATTCGGCGGCGCGCGCCGTGTCGCCGCCGTTAAACTGCTTAAGCAGGTTGGGCAGCACCGGAATCATGATGCCGATGGAGATCGCGCAGGCGACGGCGCTGACGAACACGAACCCGAAGGCTGCGGCGCGGCGGCCACCGGACGGCGCCGGCGGGACGCTCATGTCGTCCGGCCGGGCGATCCGGCGGATCCCACAGGCGGACCGACGCCGGTGCAAGCCGCGATCACGTCGCGCCCGGCCGAACAGCGTGTCCGCAACATCCCCATATGGCGATGATGCGGCATCGCCGGCAGCCACGCAATTGCGCGCACAAGCCGATCGCTTCGGCATTCGTGTCGAAGGGCATGGCGAGGCCGTCATCGCCGGCCGTCGCCCGGGAAAAAAAGGCCGGCGCGGGCCGGCCCTTTTCCAGGTCTTGATTTGTTACTGGCCCGACGAACCGGCCGGCGGCTCGGGCGCCGGAGTCGTGGTGCCGTTCGGGTCCGTGGTATTCGGCGCCGGCGCCGGCGTCGTCGTGGTCGGCGCGGGTGTCGGCGTCGTGGGACTGTTCGGCGGCAGCGGCGCCGCGGCGTCCGGGCTCGGCGTTGCGGTCATCGCGGGCTGCGGCGTGGTCGATGCGGTCGGCTGCGCGGTCTGGCCCGAACGCGCATCGGCGAGCGCCTTCGCGTTCAGATCGTCCGTCTGCTGAATTTCTTCCGGCGTCGCCGGGTGATGCGTGAAGGCAAGCGCCGGTGTGCCCGTGATCGCGATCGCTGCAGCCGCGGCGCCGGCCAACGCAATTTTCCTGATCGACATGGAGTTCTCCTTTGATGACTGAGGACCGGTAGGCGTCCGCACGGACTCAACGGCTCCCGCCCGCAGGCGTTCCGGCGGAACCGAGGCTATATTGCGGCGCGGTTCCCGGGATCGGTGCGAGCGGTCGAAGAACCGGACGGAACCGCACCGCGCGCGCGGTGTTCCCAAGAAGACTGTGTTCAAGGAATTGATCCCATGCTCGGCACCATTCTCGTCATCGTCCTGTTGCTGCTCCTGCTCGGCGCCTGGCCGGCCTGGCCCTACAGCCGCAGCTGGGGTTATTACCCAAGCGGCACGCTCGGACTGGTCCTGATCGTTATCGTCGTGCTCGCCTTGCTGGGCCGCTTCTGACGGTTGATGCATGACCAAGAAGAAGCTGCTCGACGACATCGTCCAGGACCCTACGCGCTACCACCGTGCCCCGTTCGACGTCGTGCGCGACCGGAGGTTCAGCGACAATGAGCGCCTGCAGATTCTGGGCGCCTGGGAGCGCGACATCCGCAAGCGCGACGGCGACGACGAGCCGCAACGACTTCAACTCGTCACCGATGCGCGCCATGAGGTCGAACGGCGCGTCCGGCCGGCGGATCACTAGGAGATATCCCATGCCTTATCCGGCAACCGAAGACAGGCGGGTCGTTCCGACCCAGGACGCCCGCCAGGGCGAATCGACCGGGCATGTCCGCTATGTGCTGTACGCCAGCATGGCCCTGGCCGTCATCGCCGGCATCATCCTCTTCAGCGTCTACTTTTAGTAAGGCTTGACGCGGCGCGGGCCTGTTGCCACCAAGGCGGCGCATGGCCCTCGCCGCTTTCCCCATCGAGCTTTCCGTCGTTCTGCCCACCTTCAAGGAGCGGGGGAACGTGGCCGAGCTCGTGCGCCGGCTGGACGTCGCGCTGGAAGGCGTCGGCTGGGAAGCCGTTTTTGTCGACGACAATTCGCCGGACGGCACCGCCGACGTCGCCAAGGCCATCGCCGCACAGGACCCGCGGGTGCGTTGCCTGCGTCGCGTCGGGCGGCGCGGCCTTGCCGGCGCCTGCATCGAGGGCATCCTGTCCTCCAGCGCGCCCTATGTGGCGGTCATGGACGCCGATCTCCAGCATGACGAGCGTGTCCTCGTCGCCATGCTCGAAAAGCTGCGCGGCGGCAAGACCGACCTCGTCGCCGCGACGCGTTATGTCGCGGGGGGCAGCGCCGAGGGCCTCGGCGACAAGACCCGTGGCCGGCTCTCCAGCCTCGCCACCGCCATCACCGCCAGAGTGCTGTCCGTGCCGCTCAGCGATCCGATGAGCGGCTTCTTCATGCTGCGGCGCGGCGCATTCGACGCCGTCGCCGACCGCCTGTCGCCCGTCGGCTTCAAGATATTGCTCGACATCGTGGCGACGGCGGGCCCTTCGTTGCGCGTCGCGGAACAATCCTATGTCTTCGGCCGGCGCGAGCAGGGCGAGAGCAAGTTCAACATCCAGGTCGGCCTCGAATTTCTCGGCCTGCTGCTGGCGAAGCTGACCGGCGACCTGGTCGAGCCGCGCTTCATCTTCTTTGCGCTGGTCGGTGCGCTCGGCCTTGTCGTGCATCTGGTCGTGCTGAAGCTGGCGCTGCTCGGCGGCGCACCGGGCTTCGCCTGGGCCCAGAGCATCGCGACCTTCGCCGCGATGACCAGCAATTTCTTCCTCAACAATGAGCTCACCTATCGCGACCGGCGTCTCAAGGGCCTGTCGATGCTGCGCGGCTTCATCGCCTTCTGCCTGTTCTGCGCGCTCGGCGCGCTGACCAATGTCGGTCTCGCCTCCTGGCTGTATTACCGCGAAGAGCCGGTATGGTGGGTGGCTGGCGCCGCCGGTGCCGTCATGGGCGCGTTCTGGAACTACGCCATGTCCAGCCTGTTCGTGTGGCGCACGCGATGACGCGGGAGGCCCGCGTCTTCCTGGCCGCCATCGCGGCGCTGACGGTGCTGCGCTTCATCGCCGCCGCGATGCTGCCGCTGTCGGCCGACGAGGCCTATTACTGGCTGTGGTCGCGCCATCTTGGCCCCGGCTATTACGACCACCCGCCCGCGATCGCCTTCGCCATCCGCCTCGGCACGCTGCTGTTCGGTGCGACTCCGTTCGGCGTCCGCCTCGGCGCCCTGCTGCTCTCGGTGCTGGCCAGCGCCTTCGTCTGGGCCGCCGGCGCTGTCCTGCTGCGCGATGAAGTCGCCGGCGCCCGCGCCTGCCTGTTCTTCAATCTCACCCTGATGGTGTCGGTGGAAATGCTGGCCGCGACGCCCGACGCACCGTCGGTCGCGTTCGCCGCCGCGGCGCTCTACGCGCTGGCCAAGGTCGATCGGACGGGCAGAGGCTCCTGGTGGCTCGCGGTCGGCATCGCGGCCGGACTCACCCTGCTGTCGAAATACACCGGCTTCTTCCTCGGCGCCGGCATCCTCGTCTGGCTGGCGCTGTCGCCCAAGGCGCGGCGCTGGCTGGCGACGCCCTGGCCGTGGCTCGGAGCCACGCTGGCGCTGCTCGTCTTCCTGCCGAACGTCCTGTGGAACGAGGCGCATGGCTGGGCGACCTTCGCCTTCCAGTTCGGCCGCATCGCGCAGGGCAGCTTCACCTTACGCTTCCTGTTCGAATTCCTCGGCGCCCAGCTCGTCCTGGCTTCGCCGTTCATCTTCGCGCTTGCGGCGCTGGGGCTCGCCTTTGCCAACCGCGACCGCGACAGCATGACGTTCCTGCTGGCGGCGATCATTTTCCCTGCGGCGCTCTATTTCCTCGTCCATTCGCTGCACGACCGCATCCAGGGCAATTGGCCGTGCTTTCTGTATCCCGCGATGGCGGTTGCGGCGGCGCAGGCCTGGTCGCGCGAGGATTGGGGGCGGCTGGCGAAGCCGGTGTGGCGCATCGCGCGCGCGGCTGCCGTTCCGGTCGCAGCGGTCCTGCTGGTCGCGGTCTACGCGCAGGCCTTGCTCGGCGTCGTGCCGCTGGGGCGCAGCGATCCGCTGGCGCGGCTTCTGGCGGTGGGCATGGACGGCGTTGCGGCGAAGATCGGGACGGCGCTGGCGGACAATGCGGCCGCAGCCATCGTCACCACCGACTATGCCTCTACGGCCTGGTTCGCATTCTACCTGCCCGGCCACCCGCCGGTGATCCAGGCCAATGAGAGCCAGCGCTATGCCGATTCCACCACGCCGGATGCCGCGCTGCTGAGCCGCCCGCTGCTCTACGTTGTGGAGTCACGGCTGGACAAGCATGCCGAACTGGCGGCGCAATTCCGGGAGATCCGGAACATCGGCAGCTTCGACCGGCTGCGTCATGGCGTGCCGATCGCGCGCTATACGATGTACCGCCTGACAGGCTGGCGCGGCACAAGATTTGGCCGACAACCCTAGCCGGCTGCGTCCTTGTGGATTTTCCGGGGGGAAGAAGATGAGCGGACACCCAATGCGGGCTGTCGAAGGGGCTGGGGCGTTCCGGATCGGACGTCCGCTCGTTTAAGATAACGAGGCTTCCCGAATTGGGTTGCAGCCTCGCCAAACTTTTTTATGCCGGCGGCTTGGCCGCCATGCAGCCGTGCCCGGCACAGGCCGAGACCGGCGGGTTCGATTGGGAATTCGGCTGCTGCGAGGCGCCGACAAGCAGCGCCAGGAGGAGCCCGGCGGCGATCAGGGTCTCGATCGGATGCTGGCGGATCTGCGGCGGAAGCATGGTCTAAACCGGCGGCCGGCCACGCAACGCGCCCGAAAACGCGCTCACGATCAGCAGGATGACGAAGACGATCAGCAGGACCTTGGCGATGGTCGCGGCAAGGCCGGCCAGGCCGAAGAAACCAAGATAGCCGGCAACGACGGCCAGCAACAAAAAAAGCAGCGCGTAACCCAGCATGATCGGACCCTTTCCCGCTTGCTACGGGAAACGCAGCAAGGTTGCTTCAGGTTCCGGCTATTTTCGCCTGCGCGAAGCGAGGAATATCTCGGCCGCTGCGACCGCCCCGGCGCCGACGATCGCGATCCACGGGGTCTCTTTCGCGATCGCGGCGAACAGCACGGTCCACAAGCCGTTCTGCGCCGTCGACAGCGCGGGCTTTGCCGGCGGGCGCTGCGTGACCAGCAGGGTGACGATGGCCCACAGAATAGGCGGACCGACGAAGATTCCGCCGGCTACCGCCGCGCCGCCGGCGACGCCCAGCGAGGGCGCCAGGGCGGCCGCCAGGGCGTAGCCCAGAAAGCCGACGCCGAACACGACCAGCGTCAGGCCGATAATGGCCAGCACCGCGGACGCGGCGATCTTTTGCCCCATGACGCGCCAGCCCTAGCGCTTGAGCAGGAGCGCCAGGAAGGCGCCCACACCGACCGCGACCGCCAGCGCGGTCAGCGGCTGGCTGCGCACCGTCTCGCGCAGGCTTTCCGCGTTCTCGGTGGCCCATTCCTCGACATCTTCGGCCGCCTCGAACGCACTCTTGCTTGCCTGGGCTGCGGCTTCTTCCGCCAGCTCATAGGCGCGCTCGGCCACGTCTTCGGCACTTTTCAGGGCCTCCTTGGCCTGGGCCGATGCCGCGCCGCCGACGTCGCCGGCCAGCGCGCGCAGATCCTTCTGCAAGGTCTCCAGATCGGTGCGCAACGTCGCCAGTCTTGCGTCGATATCCGTGCTCTTGGCCGCCATGAAATCCTCCGTTGTCCCGTGGCGCGTCGGCGCCGCGGGAAGTGCCTCACAATGCCCTAAAGCCCAGCCTTAGGGAACGTTCGATTATGCCGCCTTGCGGGTATTGGGATGGAAGAAAAGCGCTTGTCCCACCGTGGCTTGCACCGTTTCGGGCAGGAACGGCTTGGCGATCAGATAGGTCGGCTCCGGCCGCTCGCCGGTCAGCAGCTTCTCGGGATAGGCGGTGATGAAGATGACCGGGATGTCGAAGCTGTTCAGGATCTCGGCCACCGCATCGATGCCCGATCCGCCTTCGCCGAGATTGATGTCGGCCAGCACCAGGCCCGGACGTTCCGCCAAGGCTTTGGCGACGGCTTCGTCGCGGGTCGCTGCCGTAGCGACCACCTTGTGTCCGAGTTCGGTGACGAGGTTCTCGAGGTCGAGCGCGATGATCGGCTCGTCCTCGATGATCAGCACCCGGCTGGCGAGGTCGCGGTCGATCGTCTGCTGCGCGTTGACGATGGCCCGCTCCACGTCGTCGGCGGTCTCGTCGAGGATGAACGCCGCCTCTTCCAGGCTGAACGCCTCGACGGCGGTAAGGAGGAGGGCCGCGCGCTTGTTGGAGTCCAGCGCCTTCAGCCGCGTCTCCGGCGTCGTGGCCGCCTTGGCGTCCACCGCCCGGGGCGTGCTGCCCGCCTCGTCGAGCCGGCCCGATGCGCTCGACCAGATGGCATGGAACACCCGGTACAGGCCCACCCGGGGCGGCACGCCCTCGACAAGCGACTGGTCGCCGGCCAGCAGCGCCGACAACGCGGCCCGGACATACGTGTCGCCGCTGGCCTGCGAGCCGCACAGGGCGCGGGCATACCGGCGCAGATAGGGAAGATGCGGCGCAAGCGTCTGAGACATGCTCATAGAAACAGAGCTCCTTCGGCAGACTGGGGTGTCATGACTACACCAAAGAAATGCCCGCTTGCGGGAAAAGTTCCCTTCCGGGGGAACCATTCCAATAGCGAGACGTTCGGTCCTAACGAAGGGAACAGGTGGGCGAGAGAGTCGTTTTAAGGGCCTGAACTTACTTTAGAAATTCAGCCCGAATTGGAGAATGGCTTTGTCCGGCGCACCGCAAACGCGGAATTGGAACGTGTCCAAGGAACAGAACCCCAACCGGGAAAAGGCGCGGGCGATCCGCGCCCGTCAACGGGTCATCGGGCGCGAGCTTCGTCGCATGTATGACGGCGTGGCGCAGGAGCCCGTGCCTGATGAGTTCATGGAATTGCTCCGCAAGATGGATGCTCAGGGGGCGGACAAGACTGGGAAGAAGTCGTCATGACCGCTCCGCAGGCTGCAATGCACCACAACAATCCGCCTCAGGACGAGGAACCGCAGGACTTCAAGACCGAACTCCTGGGCCTGGTCCCGTTCCTCCGCGCTTTCGCGCGCTCCCTGACCGGCAACCAGGAAGGCGCCGACGATCTGGCGCAGGAAGCCCTGGTCAAGGCTTGGCAATCGCGCGATTCCTTCGTGCCCGGCACCAATCTGAAGGCCTGGCTGTTCACCATCCTGCGCAATCAGTTCTACTCCGACCGCCGCCGCGCCTGGCGCCAGGCGCCGTGGGACCAGGAAGCCGCGGAACGCATCCCCGGCGGCGGCCAGGACCAGAGCTGGGCGGCGGAGCTGTCGGACACGGCACGGGCGCTAAAATCCCTGACGGACGAACAGCGTGAAGCCCTTATTCTGGTGGGAGCGGGCGGATTTTCGTATGAGGACGCCGCAGAAATCTGCAATTGTGCCGTTGGAACGGTGAAAAGCAGGGTGGCGCGGGCGCGGAAGGCGCTGATCGCGATCCTGGACGGCGACGAGGCGTTGCCGAACACCGATCGCCCCCCCGAAGGAGAGGCCGCCCGTGATATCATGGCGCAATTGGATAGCCTCGCGCCCCCGGACGGTCCCCACGCTGCCAAGCGGCGCAAAGGTCCCGGCGAGGGACCCGGCGAGTGAGCGCGGCTGGCCGCTCCGCATAACGCTGCTGATCGCGGTCACCGTCGCCCTGCTTCCCATCGCCGTCGTCAGCATCCTGCAGGGCATCGAGCGCGCCCGCATCGACGTGGCCGAAGTCCATGACCGGCTTGCCCAGTCCGCCGAAGGTGCCGCCGCCGGGCAGGAGAATTTGCTGCTCTCCGCCGAGCAGATCGCCCGCGCCCTGGGGAACATCGGCAGCGTGCGCCGGGTCGGACGCGACTGCGACGCGGTGCTGGGCGAGGCGCTGGTCGGCGTCAAATATTTTGCGAACATCTCGCGCCTCGATTCCCGGGGCGTCAACGTCTGCTCGGCGCTGCCCTTGGCGAAGGGGGCGAACGCATCGGCGCGGCCGGTATTCCAGCGCGCCCGCGCTGCCAGGGGCTTCGTCGTCAGCGGCCAGATCCAGAGCGCGGTCCTGCACCAGCCGGTGATCGTCGGCATGTGGCCGCTGCACGACGATAAAGGGCGTTTCGACGGCGTCGTCTCGGTGGTGCTCCAGCTGCACTGGCTCGATTTCATGGTGCGCGCCCGCGGCCTGCCGCAGGGCGCCGTCGTGTTCATCTACGATCACGACGGCAATGTGCTGGCGTCCAGCAATCCGGCCGTCGCCCATGCCCTGATCGGCACGGCGCAGCGCTATGCAGGCCCGGACGGCCATCTCCACACCGGCAGCGATGCGAAGGGCGACACCTGGACCTTCGCCTCGTCGCCGCTCAAGGGCAGCGTCATGTCGGTCGCCTTCGCCATGCGCGAGAACCGGCTGTTCCTGCCGACCTATTTCCATGCCGGCGTCGACTTCCTGATGCCGATCCTGATGATCGCGCTGGCCTGGGCGGGTATCTGGTTCGCGACCGAGCTGCAGGTCACGCGCTGGATCGACTATCTGCGCCGGATCTCCGCCACCTATCGCAGCGGCCACTACACCATCCGGCCGCAGCTCGACGATGCGCCGCGCGAATTCCACATGCTGGGCGCCGGCCTCTCCGACATGGCGGAGTCGATCCAGGACCGCGACCGCAAGCTGCGCGACGCGCTGGCGCAGAAGACCATGCTGATCCGCGAAATCCACCATCGCGTGAAGAACAACCTTCAGATCGTGATGAGCCTGCTCAGCCTCCAGGCCGGCCAGCTCAAGGATCCGGCGGCGCGCGAGGCGCTGATGCAGGCGCAGGTGCGCATCAATGCGCTGGCGCTGGTGCACCGTATCCTGCACGAGATCGAGGACCAGACGACGATCGACCTCAAGCGCCTCCTGCACGAGCTGACGACCCAGATCACCGAAGGCATGCGCGGCGAGCAGGCGATCCGCATCGAGGAGGATCTCGTGCCCTGCGAAGTCTCCGGCGACGTCGCGGTGCCCGTGGCGCTGTTCGCGGTCGAGGCGCTGACCAACATCTTCAAATACGCCTTCCCGAGCGGGCAAGGGGTGATCCGGATCGGCCTGACGCGGGAGCCGGCCGGCCGCTTCCGGCTCGCCGTCGCCGACAACGGCATCGGTTTCGACGACACGCAGACCAAGAGCGGCATCGGCACCCGCCTGATCAGGACCTTCGGCCAGCAGATCGGCGGCAGCTCCACGCTGCACTCCGTGCCGGGAAAAGGCACCACCATCGAAGTGGTCTTCAACGATCCGGCGCGAGAGGGCGCGCGCGAAGCCGCGCAGTAGAAAGGACCGGCGAGGGCCGGTTTTTTCGTATGACGGCCCGCGATTGTCTCGCAAGGGCGGCTGGCGCATAACGGCATTCCAATTTTCAGGAACGCAAATTCATGGCGGATTCATTCGACGCCGTCGTCATCGGCGGCGGCCCCGGCGGCTATAATGTGGCAATCCGGCTGGGCCAGCTCGGCCTCACCACGGCCTGTATCGACAAGCGCGGCACCTTCGGCGGCACCTGTCTCAACATCGGCTGCATTCCTTCCAAGGCGCTGCTGCACGCCAGCGAGCGCTTTGAGGAAGCCAACCACGATTTCGCAAAGCTCGGCATCAAGGCGAGTGTCGAACTCGACCTGCCGGCGATGATGGCGCACAAGGACAAGGCGGTCGGCGAACTGGTGCGCGGCGTCTCCTTCCTGCTCAAGAAGTACAAATCCGAAGCCATCATCGGCGAGGCCCGCGTCGTTTCGCCCGGCAAGATCGAGGTCAAGGACAAGGACGGCGCCGTCCGCACCATCGAGACCCGGAACATCATCGTCGCGACCGGCTCGGACGTCGCGCCGCTCCCCGGCGTCACCATCGACGAGCAGCGGATCGTCTCCTCGACCGGCGCGCTGTCGCTCAAGGACGTTCCCAAGCGGTTGCTGGTGGTCGGCGGCGGCTATATCGGCCTCGAACTCGGCTCGGTATGGCGGCGGCTGGGCAGCGAGGTGACGGTGGTCGAATTCCTCGACCGCATCACGCCGGGCCTCGACGGCGAGGTCGGCAAGCAGTTCCAGCGCATCCTCGGCCGGCAAGGCATGAAATTCCAGCTCGGGGCCAAGGTCACCGGCGTCGAACAGACGGGCAGCGGCCTCACCGTCACCGTCGAACCCGCCGCCGGCGGCGAGGCGAAGACCATCGAGACCGACATCATGCTGGTCAGCATCGGCCGCCGGCCCTATGTCGACGGCCTGGGCCTCGACACTGTGGGCGTGAAGCTCGATCCGCGCGGCCGCGTCGTCACCGATGCGCGCTATGCCACCAGCGTGGCGGGCATCTGGGCGATCGGCGACTGCCGCGAGGGCCCGATGCTGGCGCACAAGGCGGAAGACGAGGCGGTCGCCTGCGCCGAGAACATCGCCGGCCGCCACGGCCATGTGAACTACGACGCGATCCCCGCCGTGGTCTACACCGCACCGGAAGTCGCCTCCGTCGGCAAGACCGAGGAGGAGCTGAAAGCCGCCGGCATCGCCTACAAGGTCGGCAAGTTTCCCTTCACCGCCAATGCCCGCGCCAAGACCATCGCCGCGACCGACGGCTTCGCCAAGATCCTCGCCGACGCGAAGACCGATCGCGTGCTCGGCATGCACATCCTGGGCGCCAATGCCGGCGAGATGATCGCCGAGGGCGCGCTTGCGATCGAGTTCGGCGCCTCGTCCGAGGACATCGCCCGCACCAGCCATCCGCATCCCACGCTGAGCGAAGCCGTCCGCCAGGCCGCGATGGCTGTCGAAGGCTGGACGATGCAGATGTAGGCCCGGCAATGGCGCGTCCCGTCTGCTCCACGCTGTCCCTCACCGTCCGCACGGCGCGGAACGCGGCGGAGATCGCGGACGCGGCCGCGCTCTACGAACACAGCGGCACCGCCGCCTTCAGTTGGCGGCCATACGGCCATTTCCAGGCGCAGGACTTCGTCGCTTTCGCCCAGGACGAGGAGGTCTGGCTGGCGCTGATGGCAATGCGCCGGAGCGCGCCCCGCCGAAGTGGTCACCGGTTCGGCGTCAGGGCGCGCGACCGTCAAACGACGAAGAGGCGGTTCGCGAAGCGGAGCGGCGTGAACTGCCTCTTCTCGGCATCCTTTCGCTCTTCCGGCCGGAGAATTTCATCCATTGCCTCTATGTCGCGCCCGACGCGCAGCGCCTGGGCATCGGCCGCGCGCTGGTCGATCATGTGCGCAAGGTCGTGGGCGCGCCGCTGACCCTGAAGCTCGACGTCCCCAACCGCCGTGCCATCGCCTTCTACGAAGCCACCGGCTGGGAACGCATGACCGGCCTCGACGACCAGGGCGTCGACGATTTCGGGATCAAATGGGCGCGCTATCGGCTGGCTTAGGTTCGGCCTTGATGATCGGAGAGCGGATGTGCTCCGGCCGCACGCCCATGCCGAGAAAACGCGCCGGCCATTGCCGCGCCCACGCCCAGCGGTCCAGCACGTAGAGCGGCCAGGGCGGCCGCGGCGTGACCTGGCTGCGGATGGTCGGCGCCAGCACGGCGTTCTGCACCATCACCTGGAAGCGCTGCACGACGCGGGTCGGAAATTCGCGCCGCGTCTGCACCCGGGTGAGATCGGCGAGCGTCGGCCTGCGCCGCGCCAGGATGGGGCTGAGGATGTTCGCCGCCGCCACCGCGTCCTGGATCGCCAGGTTGATGCCGACGCCGCCCACCGGGCTCATCGCATGCGCCGCGTCGCCGATGCACAGAAGGCCCGGCGCGCCCAGCGCGTCAGCCGGTCGACCGTCACGGTCAGCAGTTTCACCTCGTCGAAGCTCTTGATCGCCTCGACGCGGTCGCGCGCGAACCCCGCCGCGCTGCGCAGCCGCGCGTGAAAGGCCGACAGGCCCTCCGCCTTCAGCGCCGCGAACGCGCCCTTGGGGATCACCAGCGCGCACTGCCAGTAGTCGCCGCGATAGAGCATCACGAACAGCCCGCCGCCGACGAAGCGGCCGACCGGCTGCCGCAGATCGTCCGCCGCCGTCGGCAGCCGCAGCCACAGCACGTCGAATGGCGCGCCCAGGTCGTGCACTTTGAGCTTCGCCTTCTCGCGCACGGTCGAATGCCGGCCGTCGGCGCCGATCACCAGCCGTGCCAGCAGATCGCCAGTGCCGTCGGGCGTCCTGATCCGCACGCCGGTGATGCGCTTGCCCTTGGCCAGAAGCTCGGTGACCTCCGCCTCCATCGCCAGGTGGAAGCCGGGATAGCGGCGCGCCTCCTCGGCGATGAAGTCGAGGAAATCCCATTGCGGCATCAGTGCCGTGAATTTCGCGCGGGTCGGCAGCCGCGCCATGTCCGCGACCTTGAAGCTCGCCCTGCCGAAATCGGCGGTGATCTCGGTCACGGTGACGTGCGGCTTCTTGAGGAACTTTTCCAGCAGTCCAGCTCGTCCAGCACTTGCAGGGTCGAGGGATGGATGGTGTCGCCGCGGAAGTCGCGCAGGAAGTCCTTGTGCTTCTCCAGCACCCAGACATCGATCCCCGCCCGCGCCAGAAGCAGACCGCACACCATCCCGGCCGCCCGCCGCCGGCGATCACGCATTCTGTGTTGAGCTGCACCGCAGCAAGCTAGGCGCGCCGCGCCCGGCGCTCAAGCCGCCATCGCGGTCTCCGTCCGCCATCCTGTCGCCATTGGCGACGAGCCGGAACGGTCTTGATTTCGCTGGCTTTTCGCCGGGCCGCCGTGGCGCCGGTCAAGAAAATCATTGAGAATGGACGATCCTGCTCTATATCGGAGGGATGATGTCCTTCATGCCCGATGCCGAAGCCTTCGAAGCCACCCGCCGCGCTCATTTCGCGGTGACGGTCCACAACAAGGAGGATTTCGAGGGCATGCGCCGCGCCGGACGGCTGGCGGCGGAGGTGCTCGACCTGCTGGTGCCGGAGGTGAAGCCCGGCGTCACCACCGAATATCTCGACAAGCTGGCCTATGACTATGTCGTCGCCCATGGCGGCGTGCCGGCCTGCCTCGGCTATCGCGGCTATCGCCACACCACCTGCACCTCGATCAACCACGTCGTCTGCCACGGCATTCCCGGCGACAAGCCGCTGCGCGACGGCGATATCGTCAACATCGACGTCACCGTGATCGTGGACGGCTGGCACGGCGACACCAGCCGCATGTACCTGGTCGGCGACGTGAAGCTGAAGGCCCGCCGCCTGGTCGACATCACCTATGACGCGATGATGCGCGGCATCGCCGAAGTGCGTCCGGGCAAGACCACCGGCGACATCGGCCATGCGATCCAGAGCTTCGCCGAAGGCCAGGAGCGCTGCTCGGTGGTGCGGGATTTCTGTGGGCACGGCGTAGGGCGCATCTTCCATGCGCTGCCGAACATCGTCCATTATGGCAAGCCGGGTCACGGCATCGGCCTCAAGCCCGGCATGTTCTTCACCGTCGAGCCCATGATCAATCTCGGCGGCTATGGCGTGAAAGTGTTGAACGACGGATGGACGGCCGTGACACGCGACCGTTCGCTTTCCGCCCAATTCGAACATTCCGTGGGTGTCACCGAAGATGGCGTCGAAATCTTCACCCGCTCGCCCAAGGGCTGGGACAAGCCCCCCTACGCCTGAGTCGTCCGGCCTTGCCGATATGGGCCGGCTGTTCGCGCCGGCTGCGGCGCCCGCCGTCGCGCAGCCGCACCAGCTCGGCCATCGCGAAAGGCTGCGCGACCGTTTCCTGGAGGGCGGTGCCGACGCACTGCCCGATTACGAGCTGATGGAGCTGGTGCTGTTCGCGGCGATCCCGCGGCGCGACGTCAAGCCGCTGGCCAAGGCGCTGATCGCGCGCTTCGGCAGCTTCGCCGACGTCATCGCGGCGCCGCGGGCGCGGCTGCTGGAGGTGGATGGGATCGGCGAGGGCGTCGTTGCGCAACTCAAGATCATCGAGGCCGCGGCGCTGCGCCTGGCGCGGGGCAAGGTGCTGAACAAGCCCGCCTTGAGTTCCTGGCCGGCGCTGCTCGACTACTGCACCGCGGCGATGGCGCGCAGCGGCCAGGAGGAGTTCCGCGCCCTGTTCCTGGACCGCAAGAACGTGCTGATCGCCGACGAGGTGCAGACGCGCGGCACCATCGACCACACCCCGGTCTATCCGCGCGAGATCGTCAAGCGGGCGCTGGAGCTGGGCGCCTCGGCCATCATCCTGGTGCACAACCATCCGAGCGGCGATCCGACCCCCAGCCGCGCCGATATCGATATGACGCGGGACATCGCGGCGGCGGCCAAGGCGCTGAAGATCGTGGTCCACGACCATCTGGTCATCGGCCATCGCGGCCATGCCAGCTTCAAGTCGCTGGGGCTGCTGTAGAGCCGGTATTTACCGCGATTTTCTTCCCTGCGCCCGCGCGGGCGGCAATTGCTATAGTCCCGCGGAATCGGGGATTTCGATGCTGCGTGTCGTATTGCGCGAGGCCGGAAGGCTGGGCCTGGGGCTGCTGGGGGCCTTGCTGCTGGCCGCCGCCATGGCGGCGCTGGCGGCGCCGCGCGCGGGCGACGGCGTGCTGGCCTTCCTGATCGCCTGGGGCGGCGTGCTGGGCGCGATGCTGCACCTGGATTTCGGCCATAGCGCGATCAGCGGCATCGGTGTCCTGGACGAGCTGGGCGGCCATCTGCCCTTGACCTTGGGCCTGGTGGCCGAAGGTTTCGTCATGGCGCTGGCGGTCGGCGTGCCGGTGGGATTTCTGTTCGGCGCGGGGCCGGCGCGGCGCGCGGCGGCGCCGCTGGTGCAGTTCGTGTCGGCCGCGCCGATCTTCTGCGCCGGGCTGGCGCTGATCTATCTCGCGGTCGACATCCTGCGCTGGCCGGTGCCGGTCGGCAGCGGCGAGAACGCCGGACTCGAACTGATGCCCGGCAGCACCGCCGAATTCGCGGCCATGGCGCTGCCGGTGCTGATGGTGGGATTGGCCGGCGCCGCCGCAGCGCAGCTCGCCTTGCGGCGGGCGGCGGCGCAGACCGTGCAGGCGAGCTGGCGAATCCAGCTTCGCCGCATGGGGCTGTCGGCCTGGGATATCGAAAGCGCCTATGTGATCCCGGACGTGCTGGGCGGCCTGCTCGCTTCGCTGGGCGAGGTGATGCTGGCGCTGCTGTCGGCGGCGGCGGTGACGGAATGGGTGTTCAACTATGCCGGCGCGGCGGACCTGTTCGTCAAATCGGTGGCCTTGCGCGACTGGAGCATCGCCGCCGCCATCCTGTTTGTGTTCGCGGCGCTGACGATGGCCGCGCATTTCGTGGGCGCCTGCCTGGCATTCCTCTTCGCCGATCCCGGTGAGAGCCGATGAGCCTGGCGGCAGCCGCACCGCCGCGCCCGGCGGCATCGCTCGACAGCGTGCTGCGCGCCGCCGGCTGGACCGGACTCGGCCTGATCGCGGTGGCGGTAAGCCTGTCGGATTTCCTGGCCAGCGCGCCGGCGGATGCGGTCGCGGTCGGCCCGCTGCTGACGCCGCCGTCGGAGATATGGCGCTTCGGCACCGATATCCTGGGCCGCGACTTGCTGAGCGAGACGCTGCATGGATTGAGCGCGACGGTGCGCACGGCTCTTCCGGCGACCGTCGTCACCCTGCTCGCAGGCGCCCTGTTCGGCTTTGCCGCGGCGCGGCTGCCGCGGGCGCTGGCGCTCGGCCTGCGCGGGACCGTCGGCATCCTGGCGTCGGTGCCGACCTTGCTGCTGGCGATCCTGATCATCGGACTGACGGCGCGCGGCTGGGCGGCGTCGCGGCGGGACTGGCGGCGGCGCCCGTCGCCTTCGTGCGCGCCTTCGAGCGTGCCGAATCGCAAGGCCGCACGGCGCATTCGGAATATGCCCGCGCCGCGGGAATCTCGGCGGCGACATTGCTGCGCCGCGACCTGGTCTACGAGTTCACCGATACGATCCTGTCCGGCGCGGCGCGGGCGCTGGCGGCGGTGAGCATCGTCCTGTCGACCGTGAGCTTCCTGGGCTTCGGTGCGGAGCCGCCGCATCGCGACCTGGGCCTGATGATCGCGGCGGCCAAGCCCTATTTCCTGCATGCCTGGTGGACGGCGGCGTTTCCGGCGCTGGCGCTGACGCTGCTGATCCTGTTCGCGCGCCTGGCAGCCGGCCTGGACGAAGGCGAGCGCGCATGACCGGCCGGCCGGTCCTGGATGTGCGCGATCTCGGCGTGACGCGCGACGGGCATGTGGAGCTGGACAAGCTGTCCTTCACGCTGGAGAGCGGCGGCACGCTCGTCGTCCTGGGCGACGACCGGAGCGGTGGCGCGGCGCTGCTGCGCGTCCTGGGCGGCTATGCGGGGCGCGGCGACGAGATCACGGGAACGATCGGGCTGGGCGCCGGCGAGGCGCAGCCGGCGGGCAAGCGGCTCGCACCCGCCATCCGCATCGTCTACCTGCCCGGCGCCGCGGCGGCGCCGCTCAATCCGCATGCCAGCGTCGCGTCGCAATTGGCGCGCGTCGTGGCGCGGCGCATCGACAGCCCGCGCGCCAGCGGCCGCGAGGACCTGCGCCTGGCGCTGGAGCGCCTGCCCGGTGCGCCCGCCTTTGCTGTGCTGGAAGCCGAGCCCGGCAAGCTGGATGCGATGAGTCTCTCCTGGGCGCTGCTGGCGGCTGCGCTGGCGCAGTCGCCCGACCTGTTGCTCGCCGACCATGCCTTCGCCGGCCTGTCGCCCAGCGGCATCCGTGCCATCACCGCGGCGCTGCTGGCGGAGCAGAAACGGTCCAATTTCGCGTTGCTGTACGTCGCGCGGGGGCTGCAGACCGCAGCAGCGATCAAGGGCCGCATCGTGGTCCTGCGCCAGGGACGCGTGATCGAGGAGGGCGATTTCGACAAGCTGGCCGGCGGCCAGGCGCATGCCTATACGCGGACCCTGTTCAAGGCGCTGCCCGGCGAGGCCACGCCGCAGCGGGTCACGCGCGGCGAGCCGCTGCTGCAGGTGCACGGCCTGGATCTGCGCGCGCCGGGCAGCAAGGCCGCGCGCGGGCGCGAGAGCCTGTCGTTCGACCTGCGGCGCGGCGCGTCGCTGGCGCTGATCGGCGAGGAGGGATCGGGCCGCCGCGCCCTGGTCCGCGCCCTGCTGGGCCTGGAACGCTTCGCCGGCGGGCGCGTGGTGCTGGACCAGGTGGATCTGAGCATTCTCTCGGCCTCCATGACGGCGCGGCTGCGGCGGCGCATCGCCTTCATCGTCGGCGCCGACGACGCCCTCGATCCGCGCATGACCCTGTGGGACACGGTCGACGAGCCGCTGCGCGCGCATCTGCGCCTGCCGCGCGAGATGGTGGCCGGCCACCGCGAGACGGCGCTGAAGCGCGTCGGCCTGGCCAGCCATGACGGGCGCCGGCCGGTGGCGACGCTGCCGCCCTTCGACAAGCGCCGCCTGCAGGTGGCGCGCGCCATCGTCAGCGCGCCGTTCCTGGCGGTGATCGACGAGCCGCTGCGCGGGCTGGACGCCTTCGCGCAGTCGATCATGAAGGAATTGCTGGAGGATTTCCGCCGCCAGGAGGGGCCGGCCTTCCTGGTCGTCACCGCCGATGTCGGCGTGGCGCAGGCGCTGGCCGAGGATGCGATGGTCTTCAAGGACGGCCGCATCGTCGAGCGCGGCCATCTGCGCGACATCCTGAAGAATCCGAAAGACCCCGAATCGCGGCGCCTGGTCGACGCGGCCCTGGGCGATGGCGCTGAGCCGCCGGAGGCCTTATAAAGCGCTGTAACGCACCGGTCCCGCCGATGATTCCCCGCTATAGCCGCCCCGAGATGGTTTTGCTCTGGTCGGACGAAACCAAATACCGCATCCATTTCGAGATCGAGGCGCACGCCGCCGACGCGCTGGCCGAACTCGGCGTCATTCCGACAGAAGCCGCCGCCAAGGTGTGGGAGAAAGGCCGCGACGCCACCTTCGACGTCGCGCGCATCGAGGCGATCGAGAAGCAGACGCGGCACGAGACGATCGCGTTCCTCACCCACCTGGCCGAGATCGTGGGACCCGAAGCGCGCTTCGTGCACCAGGGCATGACGTCGTCCGACGTGCTGGACACCACGCTGTCGGTGCAGCTCGCGCGCGCCACCGACATCCTGATCGCCGATATCGACCTGCTGCTCGCGGCGCTGAAGAAGCGGGCGCTGGAGCACAAATACACGCCCACCATCGGGCGCAGCCACGGCATCCATGGCGAGCCGACCACCTTCGGCCTGAAGCTGGCCGGCTTTTACGCCGAGTTCGCGCGCGCTCGCGCGCGGCTCGAGACGGCGCGGGCGGAGATCGCGGTCTGCGCCATCTCGGGCGCCATGGGCACCTTTGCCAATGTCGATCCGCGCGTCGAAGCGCATGTCGCGAAGATGCTGGGGCTGGCGGTCGAGCCGGTGTCGACCCAGGTGATCCCGCGCGACCGCCACGCCGCCTATTTCGCCACGCTGGGCGTGGTGGCGAGCTCGATCGAACGGCTGGCGACGGAGATCCGGCACCTGCAGCGCACCGAGGTGCTGGAGGCGCAGGAATTCTTCGCCGAAGGGCAGAAGGGCTCCTCCGCCATGCCGCACAAGCGCAATCCGGTGCTGACCGAGAACCTCACCGGCCTGGCGCGGGTGGTGCGCGGCTATGTCGTGCCGGCGCTGGAGAACGTCGCGCTATGGCACGAGCGCGACATCTCCCATTCCTCGGTCGAGCGCTTCATCGCACCCGATGCGACCATCACACTCGACTTCGCGCTGGTGCGCGCGGCGGGGGTGATCGACAAGCTCTTGATCCGCGCCGACCGGATGCAGAAGAATTTGGATTCGACGCAAGGCATCATCCATTCGCAGCGCGCCCTGCTGGCGCTGACCCAGGCCGGCATCGAGCGCGAGGCGGCCTACAAGCTGGTGCAGAAGAACGCGATGCGCGCCTGGGCCGGCGAGGGTACGCTGCTGGAGCTGCTGAAGGCCGATCCCGAGGTGTCGAGAGCCGTGGCGGCGCGCGACCTCGAAGCGATGTTCGACAACGAGTACCACTTCAAGCACGTCGACACGATCTTCCGCCGCGTGTTCGGCGAATAGCTCAGCCGTGGCGCAGCTTGAAATAGAGCAAGGTGCCCGACAGCACGAGCGTGACGCCGTTGGAGGCGATCAGCGGCACGTCGCGCAGGAACAGGCCATAGGCCAGCCACAGCGCGATGCCGGTGGTGTAGAGCGAGAACATCGGCAGCGACAGGTCCTTGGTCGAGCGCGTGCGCCAGGTCTGGATCACCTGCGGCAGGAAGGCGGCGGTGGTGCAGAACGCGGCGGCGAGGCCGACGGCGGTTGCGAGTGTCATCGGATCAGGGCGCGTCGATATAGGCCGGCCGGTTGTCGCAGCGCCGGCACTGGAAGACATAGGCGGTCGGGCCGTTGTCGCGGTCGAGCGAGCGATAGAGCAGATGTGCGGCGGCGCCGGTGATGCCCATCTGCTGCATGATATAGGCGATCAACGTGCCTTCGAGGGCGGGATAACGCTCCTGGAGCTCGGCATGGCCGGCGGGTTCGAGGAAGGCGGCGGCATCGCCGCAGCAGGCGAGCCACTGTTCCGGCTGCCAGCTGCTGAACCCCGGCGTGCGCCAGGCGACCTCTTCCACCGCGGCGCGGGGAACGCCGGCGGCAAGCGACATCTCGTCCGTGAACTCGGCGTCGAAGGTCCTGTGCGCCGAGCCGTCGGCGATGCACCAGGGGCAGATCGCTTCGGTCAGTTCCTCCAGGCAGTACGGCGTGCCGACATAGAGAAAGCCGCGCGCCTGTCCGCAGCGGCGGCAGGCGGCGTCCGACGGCTTGACGCTGCCACTGGCGAGCGGATCGGGGTGGTAGGCGAAATGGGGGAGATCCATGCGCCCAACCTAGCGTCTGCCCGCCGCCGCGGCTAGGCGGCCCGCAGGCGGTAGCGGACGGGCAAGGTCTTGAGGCCGCTGACGAAAGTGGACTGCACCCGCTTCGGCGTGCCGGTCAGTTCGATGGCGTCGAGGCGGCCGAGCAGCTCCTTGAAGAAGGCGCGGATCTCCATCTTCGCCAGGTGCTGGCCGAGGCACAGATGCGCGCCATAGCCGAAGGCGACATGGCGGTTGTTCTCGCGGCCGACGCGGAACCTGTCGGCATCCGGCCACACCTCTTCGTCGCGGTTGCCCGAAATGTAGAGAAGCTGCACCGACTCGCCGGTCTTGATCGTCTTGCCGCGCAGCGTGTAATCGTCGCCCATATTGGTGCGCATGAAGTGCTGCACCGGCGTCACCCAGCGGACGATCTCGTCCGCCGCGCTGTTCAGCAGGTCGGGATTGTCCTTCAGCTTCTGCATCTGGTCGGGGTTCTCGATCAGCGCCCGCAGTCCGCCGGCGATCGAGGAACTGGTCGTGTCGTGGCCGGCGGTGGCGACGATGATGTAGTAGGACGCGGTCTCGACCGGCCCGAGCGGCGCGCCGCCCACCTGGCCGTTGGCGATGACGGAGGCGAGGTCGGTGCCGGGATGGGCGCGGCGCGCCTCCGTCACCGCGTTGAAATAGGTGAAGAAGTCGGCGATCACGTTGGTGCTCGGATCGCGGTCCTTGCGCTGCATGTCGGGATCGCCGCCGCCGAACAATTCCTGCGTCAGCTGGAGCATGCGGGGCTCGTCGCTCTCCGGCACGCCCATGATCGACATGATGACGTGCAGCGGATAGTAGACCGCGATGTCGCGGGCGAAGTCGCATTCCGGCCCCAGCTCCATCATGCGGTCGACATAGCGGCGCGCCAGCTCGACGGTGCGCGCCTCCAGGTTCTTGCGCAGATTGGGCGGCATGAACCAGGACTGGGTCAGGCCGCGATAGGCGCGGTGGTCGGCGCCGTCCATGTCGACCAGCGTGCGCAGCGGCGAGACGCGGCCGGTCTTCGGGTCCGGCCCGCCCCACATGGCGGCGAGGTCCTGCTCGGCCTGCACGTTCATCAGCACCGAGCGCGGCTCGTTGTGGAACTGGTCGTTGAGCTTCTCGATCTCGAGGATGTCGGCGTGCTTGGTAAGGGACCAGAACGGCCGAAACCCGTCCGGCGCCGTCCAATGCACCGGATCGTCCTTGCGCAGGCCGGCCAGCAGGCCGTGGATTTCGTCGTCGTCGCCATAGACGGCGCTGGAGACGAGGGCATTGTCGAGAGCGGTTGCCATGGCGGGGCCTCGCGAAATGAGTGGCGCGGCTACATGCGCAAATTTCCGCGAGGGAAGTCAATTCGGCCGCAGGTCGCACAAAATCCTGTCTATCGGCGGTTAGCGGGGCAGCGCGAACGCCATCACCTGGTCGCCGCGCCTCGTGTTCAACTTCGAGTGCCCGCCGGCAGCGACGATGACGTATTGGCGGCCTTTCCACATATAGGTCATCGGCGTCGCCTGGCCGCCGGCGGGCAGGCGGCCTTTCCACAGTTCGGCGCCGGTTCGGGCGTCGAAGGCGCGCAGATAGTCGTCCATCGCGGCGCCGATGAAGACGAGGCCGCCGGCGGTGACCATCGGGCCGCCGAGATTGGGCGTGCCGGTGTTGCCCAGGAGATATTCGCTGAACGGCGCCATGTCTTCGGTGGTGCCGAGGGGCACGGACCACAGGATCTTGCCCGTGTGCATGTCGACGGCGTGGAGCTGGCCCCAGGGCGGCGGGTTGCACGGCATGCCGATGGGCGACAGCAGCGTCTCGCGCATCATCCCGAATGGCGCGCCTTCGTTGGGTGAGACTTCCCTGTCGAAGAAGCGCTCGCGCGCCTCCTGGAATTGCTTGCGCCGGATCAGCGTCACCAGATGCATCGCGCTCGACGTGTTCACATAGACGATGTCGTGCGCCTGGTCGAAGGCGAGGCCGCCCCAATTGGTGCCGCCGCCGGTGAAGGGATAGAGGATCGTGCCTTGCATCGATGGCGGGGTGTAGAGCCCGTCATGGCGCGCGGCCGCGATCTTGTCGCGGCACGCTCCGCGGTCCCAGAAGGTCAGGCGAAGGCGTCATCCGGCGTGATGCGGCTGGGTGCGAGCGGCGCGGGGACGACGGGAAAGGGCTGCGTCGGCGACAGGTGCTCGCCCGGCGCGCCGCCTTGCGGCACGGCGCGCTCCACCACCGGAATGACCGGCGCGCCGGTGTCGCGGTTCACGGTGAAGAGCAGGCCCTGCTTGGTCGGCTGCAGCACCGCGGCGACGGTCTTGCCGTTATAAGTGACGGTGCCGAGCGTCGGCTGGGCGGGGATGTCGTAGTCCCACACGTCGTGATGGGTGGTCTGGAACGACCAGGCGACGCTGCCATCGGCGACATGGAGCGCGACGATGGAATTGGCGTATTTGCCGGCGCCCACACGCAGGCCGCCGAAAAAATCGGGACTGGCGCTCGACACCGGAAGGACCACAAGACCCCGCGCCTCGTCGACGCTCATCGGCGCCCAGACATTGGCGGAGCCGGAACGGAAGGGTGGCTTCTCTTCGCGCAGCGGGTCGAAACTCCATTTGAGGGCACCGGTCACGGCGTCGAAGGCATGCACCGTGCCGCGCAATTCGTCGACTTTCTGGTTGTCGTCTATCGCAGAGCCGACGATGACGAGGCCGTGGCTTACGACCGGTGCCGAGGTCGTGTGGATGCGTGCGGCCGAAGCGCCTGGTCCGGCCTTCGCGCTGTTCGCCGGGCGGGATCACGACGGTTCCGCCGCCGCCGAAGCCGGCGCAGGGCCTGCCGCTCGCCGCATCCAGCGCGATCAGCCGCCGGTCGGCGGTGTTGAGGTAGATGCGCGCGGCGCAGTGGCCGCCCGGCGGGCCCAGATTGCCCGCATAGGCGACGCCGCGGCAGATGTAGTCGTTGGGATAGCGGATGTCGTCGTTCAGCCTGGGATCGAAGCGCCAGAGCTGTTTGCCCGTGCCGGGGTCGAGCGCGCTGACCTCGTTGAAGGGCGAGCAGACATAGAGGCGGCCCGCCGCCAGGATCGGCGTGTTCTCGAACGAAGCGCGCTTCATGGCGCCGGCATGGCGCGCCATGTCGCCGGTCGAATAGGTCCAGGCGACCGCAAGCGCCGCGACATTGGCCGGGGTGATCTGGCGGGCCGCGGAATAGCGCTGGCCGCCTTGGTCGCCGCCATAGGCGGGCCAGCCGGCCTCGCCGGCCCAGGTCGGCGCAATCGGCAAGGCGGCCAGTGCCAGGCCGATCAGCCATCCTGCCGTCGTGCCCTCCCGCTCGGGCATCCGGCGTCCTATCTTGAGCAGCATGTCCGACCTCCGATCCGATGCCGATCAATCTGTGCCCGAGCCGGCCGGGCCGGAAGGGATTTGGGGCGGAGCGCGCCGGATTGGTGATATCCGGCAATGGCTTGGGACGAGCGGCGCGCTATCCGGGACGAACGGGGCCGGCCGGCTTGCGTTCCTGTACGCAGTCGGTTTCGCAGCCCTGCTGGTCGGCATCGTCAACGTGCTGAACGTCATCACCTGGAGCCATGCGGAGCCGCAAGCCAGCGTCCTTGGTCCCGTCATCTGGGAAGGGACGAGCTGGGTCGCATTCATGGCGTTCATCTGGATTCCGTGGATCGCGTTCCGCTTGGCGCCGCCGCTGGGCCGGCCGCGCTGGCGCCTTCTGGCCGTGCATCCCGCAGGCGCGGTCCTGTTCGCCATCGGCCATGTCGGCGGGTTCGTGCTGCTGCGCAAGCTGATCTATTGGCTTGCCGGCGACAGCTATCAGTTCGGGGCGCTGGGCCCGCATTTTCTCTACGAGTTCAGCAAGGATGCGCTGGGCTATGTGGCGATGATCGCGTCCTTCGGCGTCATCGAAAGGCTGCTGGAGGCACCGGCCGCGCGGCCCGCCGGCGAGGTCATGTTCACGATCCGCGACGGCGCGAAGATCACGCGGGTGGCGATCCGCGACATCCTGGCCGTCAACTCGGCCGGCAATTATGTCGAGTTCGCGCTGCGCGACGGGCGCCGCCTGCTGATGCGCTCGCCGCTCTCCGCCATCGAGACCGAGCTTGGCCCCGCACGGTTTCGTGCGCGTGCACCGCTCCTGGCTGGCCAACGCGATGCAGATGACGGGGCTGAAGCCCGAGGGCTCCGGCGACTATACGGTCGAACTGGGCGCGCTCAGCGTGCCGCTGTCGCGGCGGTTTCCCGAAGCGCTGGCGAAGCTGCGGGCGACGTGAGCCCTACTTCGCCTCGATCTGCACCTGGTGGGCGGCGACATCGAGGAGATCGACCATCTTGTGGCGGATGTCGCTGTCGCTGACGGTTGCATCCAGGTCCTTGCGCACTTTGCGGAACACGTCTTCGTCGCCCGGCTCCTCGAAATCGGCGGCGATCACCTCCTTGGCGTAGGCGGCGGCCTCGTCGCCCGACTTGCCCAGATGCTCGGCCGCCCAAAGACCCAGCAGCTTGTTGCGCCGGGCCATGATCTTGAACTGCATTTCCGCGTCATGGGCCCATTTGGATTCGAAGCCCTTGCGCCGATCGTCGAACGAGCCGCTCATATCTTAACCCCTTGATTCTCATACGCTCTTCCGCCTAGCGGCGGCCGGATGCCCGCACCATGGCGCAAGCTTGTGGACAGCACAGAGATAGGGGCGTATGCGCGCATTCGCAACGTTGCCGCACGGCGGTGCGGTGGTTATTTTGCCGCTTCGACGGGGGCCGGCGTATCGACTCCCGTTTCGCGTTTCAGGCGGCCACAAGGACACGACATATGAAACGCCGGCGCATGATCTATGAGGGCAAGGCCAAGATCCTTTACGAGGGGCCGGAGCCCGGCACGCTGATCCAGTATTTCAAGGACGACACCACCGCGTTCGACGCGACCAAGAAGGCGGTGCTGGACGGCAAGGGCGTGCTCAACAACCGCATCAGCGAATATCTGATGACGCAGCTCAACGCGATCGGCGTGCCGACGCATTTCGTCAAGCGCCTGAACATGCGCGAGCAGCTGGTCAAGGAAGTCGAGATCATCCCGCTGGAGGTGATCGTGCGCAATATCGCCGCCGGCTCGATGTCCAAGCGGCTGGGGATCGAGGAAGGCACGGTGCTGCCGCGCTCGATCATCGAATATTGCTACAAGAACGACGCGCTGCACGATCCGCTGGTGAGCGAGGAGCACATCACCGCATTCGGCTGGGCGTCGCCGCAGGACCTCGACGACATCGTCAACCTCACCATCCGCATCAACGATTTCCTCTCCGCCTGTTCCTGGCGTCGGCATCAAGCTGGTCGACTTCAAGGTCGAGTTCGGGCGGCTGTGGGAGAACGACTATATGCGCATCGTGCTGGCGGACGAGATCAGCCCGGATTCGTGCCGGCTGTGGGACGTGAACACCAACGACAAGATGGACAAGGACCGGTTCCGCCGCGACCTCGGCGGGGTGGTCGAAGCCTATTCGGAGGTCGCCCGCCGGCTCGGCATCATGCCCGAATCGATGCAGGGCGAGAACAAGGGGCCGCAGCTGGTCAGATGAAAGCGCGCGTGTTCGTCACCTTGAAGACCGGTGTGCTCGATCCCCAGGGCAAGGCGATCGGGCATGCGCTGAACGGGCTGGGCTTCGGCGCGGTCGGCGCGGTGCGGCAGGGCAAGGTGATCGACCTCGAACTCGCCGAGACCGACGCGGAGAAGGCTCGCAGCGACCTCAAGGCGATGTGCGAGAAGCTGCTCGCCAACACGGTGATCGAGAAATACGAGATCGAGCTGAAGGGATGAACGTCCGCCTCACATGTCATGGCCCGCAACAGCGGGCCATCCAGGTGAATTCCCGTACCGCCCCTGCATGTTTCGAGAAGACTTCAACTCGATGGCCCGCTCTTGCGGGCCATGACAACCTTTCTTTGGAGCGCGCGTCGTGAAATCCGCCGTCATCGTGTTTCCGGCTTCGAACTGCGACCGCGACGCGGCAACCGCGCTGGAGCAAATGACCGGCGTCAAGCCGCACATGGTGTGGCACCAGGACACCGATCTGCCGGACGTCGACCTGGTGGTGCTGCCGGGCGGGTTCTCCTATGGCGACTACCTGCGCTGCGGCGCGATGGCGAGCCAGTCGGCGGTGATGCGGGCGGTCAAGGCGCATGCCGACAAGGGCGGCGCGGTGCTGGGCATCTGCAACGGCTTCCAGGTGCTGACCGAGACGCACCTCCTGCCCGGCGCGCTGATGCGCAATGCGGGGCTGAAATTCGTCTGCCGGCCGGTGACGATGACGGTGGAGGAGACGCAGAACGCCTTCACCCGCAAATACGGCCATGGCCAGACGGTGACGATCCCGGTGGCGCATGGCGAGGGCAATTACTATGCCGACGATGCGACGCTGGACCGGCTGGAGGGCGAGGGCCGCGTCGTGTTCCGCTATGTCGAGGGCGACAACCCCAACGGCTCGGCCCGCAACATCGCCGGCATTCTCAACGAGAAGCGCAACGTGCTGGGCCTGATGCCGCATCCCGAACGCGTGGTCGATCCGCTGCTCGGCGGCACGGACGGGCGGGCGATCTTCGAGAGCCTGATCGAGACGCTGTCGTGAAGGCCGGCACAACCTTAACCCGCGCCGTCACCCTGAGGTGCGAGCGCCTCTCGGCGAGCACCTCAGGATGACGCTTTCGGAAATCACGCCCGAACTGGTCCGGGAACACGGTCTCACGGACGACGAGTACGCGAATATCAAGCGGCTGCTGAACCGCGAGCCGAGCATTGTCGAGCTCGGCATCTTCAGCGTGATGTGGTCGGAGCATTGTTCCTACAAATCGACGCGCATCCATCTCGCCAAGCTGCCGACCAAGGCGCCGTGGGTGATCCAGGGGCCGGGCGAGAATGCCGGCGTAATCGACATCGGCGACGGCGACGCCTGCATCTTCAAGATGGAGTCGCACAACCATCCCTCCTTCATCGAGCCCTATCAGGGCGCGGCGACCGGTGTCGGCGGCATCATGCGCGACGTCTTCACCATGGGCGCGCGGCCGATCGCGATGATGAACGCGCTGCGCTTCGGCGAGCCGTCGCATCCGAAGACCCGGCATCTGGTGAGCGGCGTGGTCAGCGGCATCGGCGGCTACGGCAATTGCATGGGCGTGCCGACGGTCGGCGGCGAAGTCAATTTCCACAAGAGCTACAACGGCAACATCCTGGTCAATGCGATGTGCGTCGGGCTGGCGCGCACCGACAAGATCTTCCTGTCGGCGGCCAAGGGCGCGGGCAATCCGGTGGTCTATGTCGGCTCCAAGACCGGGCGCGACGGCATCCATGGCGCGACCATGGCATCGGCCGAGTTCGACGACGCCTCGGAGGAGAAGCGGCCGACCGTGCAGGTCGGCGATCCCTTCACCGAGAAGCTGCTGCTCGAAGCCTGCCTGGAACTGATGGCGACGGACGCGATCATCGCGATCCAGGACATGGGCGCGGCGGGGCTGACTTCATCGTCGGCCGAGATGGCGGACAAGGGCGGCAGCGGCATCGAGCTCGACCTCGACAAGGTGCCCCAGCGCGAAGCCAACATGACCGCCTACGACATGATGCTGTCGGAAAGCCAGGAACGCATGCTGGCGGTGCTCAAGCCCGGGCGCGAGGCGGAGGCGGAGCGCATCTTCAAGAAATGGGAGCTGGATTTCGCGGTGATCGGCGTCACCACCGACACGCATCGGCTGGTGGTCAAGCACAAGGGCGCGGTCGTCGCCGACATGCCGGTGACGGCGCTGTCGGACGCGGCGCCGAAATACGCGCGGCCGTTCGAAGAGGCGCCGGCGGCGGCGGGAAACCCCGCATTCGATGCGAAGCGGCCGGTGCTGGAGTCGCTGAAAACGATTCTCGCCGCACCCGACATGTGCTCGCGGCGCTGGGTGTGGGAGCAGTACGACACGACGGTGATGGCCGACACGGTGCAGCGGCCGGGCGGCGACGCGGCGGTGGTGCGCGTGCACGGCACCGCCAAGGCGCTGGCGATCACCACCGACGTGACGCCCGCGCTACTGCCTCGCCGATCCGTTCGAGGGCGCCAAGCAGGCGGTCGCCGAGGCGTGGCGCAACATCACCGCGGTCGGCGCCAGGCCGCTGGCGGTGACCGACAACCTCAATTTCGGCAATCCGCAGAAGCCGCAGATCATGGCGCAGATCGTGCGCGCCATCGACGGCATCGGCGAAGCGTGCCGGGCGCTCGACTTCCCGGTGATCGGCGGCAATTGCTCGCTCTACAACGAGACCAATGGCGAGGGCATTCTGCCGACGCCGGCGATCGGCGGCGTCGGGCTGATGAAGGACGTGACCCGCATGGCGACCGTCGCCTTGAAGCGCGCGGGCGATGCGCTGATCCTGGTCGGCGAGACCAGGGGCCATCTGGGCCAGTCGATCTATCTGCGCGAGATCGAGGGGCGCGAGGAAGGCGCGGCGCCGCCGGTGCATCTGCCCAGCGAGAAGCGCAACGGCGACTTCGTGCGCAGGCTGATCGAGGACGGCCGCGCCGACACGGTCCACGACGCGTCGGACGGCGGCTTGGCTGTGGCGCTGGCGGAGATGGCGCTGGCGGGCGACATCGGCCTGGAGGTCGGCCTCGCGGGCACGACGGTCGAGGCGGTGCCGTTCTTTTTCGGCGAGGACCAGGCGCGCTATGTGATCGCAGTTCCGGCCGCCGAGGCGGACAAGATCGAAGGCGAGCTGCGCGCGGCGAACATCGTCCACGCCATCATCGGCAAGACGACCGCGGCCAAGGTCCTGCGCGTGGCGCGCGAGGGCGAAATCGCGCTGGCGGAGCTGCGCGCGGCGCACGAAGGCTGGTTTCCGCGCTATATGAGCGGCGAAGACGTCCCGCCGAGCAACTGAGGTGCGCCCATGGGCATGAAGGCCGAAGAGATCGAGAAGTTCATCAAGGACGCGTTCCCCGACGCGGCGGTGACGATCACCGACCTGGCGGCGACGACAATCACTGGCGGCGGTGGTGGCATCGGCCGCGTTCAAGGGCAGGAGTCGCGTGCAGCAGCACCAGATGGTCTATGCCGCGCTCAAGGGCAACATGGGCGGCGTGCTGCACGCGCTGCAATTGACGACGCTGGCGAAGGATTAGCCGACGCTTGCGGATCGTCAGCGGGCGACCGAAGCGCGTTGCATCCGGTCGAATCGCGGACCGTCGCGAGACGTGCGATGGCCCCGCCTGCAGGGGGCGAGGTCAAACGCCACTCATCCGTTCCACGTCGACGCGATGTGCTCTTCGTCTTCCTGGGAGCGCCGCTCGTGCCGCAGGAACGCGTAATAGCCGCAATGATTGTCGCCGGGATATTCGCGGCAGATCGTCGGCCGCGCCATATAGACCGTGCAGCGCCTTTTCTCGGTGTCGAAGAAGCGGCAGATCTTGCCGAAATGCGCGTCCGTCTTGCGCCGCATGGCGAACTCTTCGTCGCCGTCCTTCTTGGTGAACCTGGCGCGCGCCTCGTCGAAGGTCAGGCCGAAATGTTTCGCCAGCCGTTCCACGTCGCGCCGCTTCAAGGGGATGATCGGATAGGAGCAGCAATAGCCCGGGCACTTCGCGCAATTGTAGGACATGAGTCGCCTGCTGATGCTCCCAACGCATACGCCGAACGCGCCGCGCTGCAAAGTCTGCACGCCTGTGATTTGAAAAACCGCCGCAGTGCGACCACGCCCCGGATCGCTTCGACGACGCCGAACGGCCAGGCGCCTGCAGGAAGCCGTAGGCCGGGCCGAGCCGGCAGGCCACCGCGAACCCGACCACATACCAGCGGCTGCGGGCCTCCAGCGCACAGGTCGCCAGCATCGCCGTGACGGCGAACAGCCCGAACAGCCCGAACAGCGTCAGCCCGTCCATATCCGCCCCACCGCCGTCCACGCCTGTTCGAAAGCTTGCCGCGCCGCTATGGTTGCGTCCGTGCGCGCCTTCAAATTCATCGACCTGCCGGACATCCGCCTGCGTGCCGCGGTCGAGGGCGGCGGCCCGCTGGTCGTGATGGTGCACGGCTTTCCCGAATCCTGGTTCTCCTGGCGCCACCAGATGCGCCCGATCGCGCAGGCCGGCTTCACCGCCTGCGCCATCGACGTGCGCGGCTATGGCGGCTCGGGACCGGCCGCGCGCCGTCGCCGATTACGCGATGGAACGCATGGTCGCCGATGTGGCCGGCGTCATCGACGTGCTGAGCCCGGACGACCGCGCCGTGGTGCTCGGCCACGACTGGGGCGCGCCCATCGTCTGGAACACGCGCTGATCCGGCCCGACCGCGTGCGCGCCGTCGCCGCGCTGTCGGTGCCCCTATCTGGGCCCGCCGCAGCGCCCGTTGAGCGAGATCTTCGACGCGCTGTTCACCAAGCGCGGCAAGTTCTTCTATCAGGCCTGGTTCCAGAAGCTCGGCGCGCCGGAGGCGGAAGCCGAAGCGGATCCGCGCGGCTTCCTGCGCAAATTCTACTACGCGCTCAGCGGCGATGCGCCCAAGGGCGCCTGGCCGAGCGACAAGACCGCGGACCGGACGCTGCTCGACGGCCTCATCGATCCGCCGGAATTCCCGGCATGGCTGACGCCGAAGGATCTCGACTATTATGTCGGTGAGTTCGAACGCTCCGGGTTCTTCGGCCCGATCAGCCGCTACCGCAACCACGAACGCGATTTCGACTATCTGCGCGGCTTCGCCGACCGCAGGGTCGAGCAGCCCGCTTCTTCGTCAGCGGCACCCGCGACCTCGCCTACAACATGTTCCGCGGCAGCAACGATCCCATTGCGGTCATGCGCCGCTTCGTCCCCGACCTGCGCGTCGCCGACATCCTCGAAGGTTGCGGCCACTGGACCCAGCAGGAGCGCCCCGAAGCGGTGAACGCGCGTCTCATCCCGTGGCTCAGGGCGCTTTAGCGTCGGTGCCGGACGATCTTCCTACGAACACGCCAATTCCGACAGCGAACCCGGCTCCAGGCGCTCCAGTTCGCGGACGGCACTGGCGATCTGGCCCCAGTCTCGGGCGCCAGTCCCGTCGCCGGTGCGGGTTCGGATCAGACACATCATGTCCGCCGCCTTCGCCGCGGCCGGCGCGCCGAAAAGACGGCGCAATTCCATCGCCGCCAGGACATTGGTTCCCAAACTCATACGCAACACTCCGTCGACACCGGAAAATGGCCGGGGCGATGGGCGCGTTCCTATACGCAGAAACTACGCATGTCGGGTGTCGATTCTGTAATATTATTACAGGACGTTGGATTCCGGCCGAAACACACTTAATGGTTGCGAGCCTCAGACCACTTGACGCACCGATATTGTTCCCTATATGTTCCAACGGGATCGAGGAAACAGGACGATGATCATTCGAAGCTGACGTGGGCGTTCATACAGGGCCAAGGTGCGGGTCACGCGCGCCGGCGGAGCAGGGGTATACGGCCTTGCGCTCCGCAACGGACCGAGGGGGTTGAAGCGAACGCGCTTGTTGGTCGGGCCTGATAAGGCTGGCTGCTGGCCTGCTGTGTAGCACGTAAACCGGAGGGGGCTCCGCGGGGTGGCCACCCTGCGGGGCCTCCTCTTTTTAGGGGGCGATGGGTCAGGCGATCTCCTCCTGGAATTTGTAGACGCCGTCCAGCCAGCCTACGATCTCCCGCGCCGCCTCGTGGTCGATGGCGCCGTAACGCTGGCGCAGCCGCTCCGCCGTCGCCGCCGCGAGCCGCTCCAGCCCGACGTCCTGCACGAAAAGGATGTCCTTGCGCAGCGTCGCGGCGAACGCATCGCCCAGCACCGCGCGCGCCGCATGCTCGAAGGCGCGGCCGTACTCGTAAGCGTTGCCGGCGGCATAGCTTTCCGCCAGGCTGATCGCCGGAATGCAGGACAGCACCGGCTGCAGCGCCGGATTGACGCTGTGGGCCGACAGATGCGCCGCGATGCCGGCCGGCCGCCCGGTGAAGGCGCGCACATGCAGGTATTGCGACATGCGCTGGCCGTCATTGACCGGGTAATTGTCCCACAGGAACGGCTTGCGCCCCAGCGCCGCCGTCACCCGCGCCAGATGTCCCGGCGAATACTCCCTGGAGCACACTTCCTCGCCGGTCCAGAACACCTCGATCGATCTGTCGAGCAGCCGGCCGAGATCGCTCAGGTAGTTCTGCGGCCGCTGGCCGAAGAAGCGGTCCAGCACCGGATCGTCGGTGTAGTAGCTGGGGCAGGCGATCAGCCGCGTCGCCTTCGTCCGCGCCTGCACCCAATGCAGGATGTCGGCTTGGGTCTGCGCCAGGTCGGGCAGGTCGCCGCGCATGTCGTCGAACAGGATGGCGAGGTCGTCGATCCTCCAATCGTCGAACGCCGCCAGCTTGCGCGCCAGGTCGGCTTTCGCCGCGTCGTCGAAGTCGCGGTAGAGCTCGAACGGGCTCAAGCCCACGCCGAAGCGCACGCCCCAGCGCCCGGCAATCCGCCGACAGCCGGCGCAGCGCCGCCGTCGTCTCCGGCGGGTGGCTCTCGCGCCAGCGCTTGCGCAGAAAGGGATCCATCTTCGGCGCATAGATGAAGTGGCGATAGCCGTGCGGCTTCAGCGTGGCGATCACCCGCGCGCGCGCCGCCCAGCTCCACGGCGTGCCGTAATAGCCTTCGATGATCCCCAGCTCGATGCTCATGCCGCGTCCCGCCTGCCGCTCGCAAGGTAGAGCAGCGCCGCCAGCGCCGAAAGATCGAGCACGTAGAGATAGCGGTAGTCGCAGGCGATCGAGATCGCGAAGAACGTCGCGGTGAAGGCGAAGGCGCCGGCCAGCATCGCCGCCACCGCGATATCGGCCGGCCCGCCGCCGGCGCAGCAGGACGACGAGGCACCCCAGCGCCAGCAGCGCGAACGCCGGATGCGAAAACACCGGCGTCCCCATGAACGCCCTGGCGGTCCGTTCAAGCACAAGGTCGCGTGCGTCGCGCCGCGGTGCGATGCCGAGATGCCTCAGTTCCCGCGCCGGTCCCTCGATGCCCACGAAGACCGGCCGGCACGCCGCGATGTCCGGCGTCGCGAACACCCAGCCGAATGCCGCGCTCCGCAGCTGCAGATAAAGCCTTGTGTGCCGCACGATCAGTTCCCGCCACTGCGCCGCCAGCGCGTCGTCGTCGGCATTGGCCAGCGTGGCCCCGATGTCCGGTGCCGACGAGATGGGATCGTTGCGCACCGGCGTGTAGCGCCGGGCGCCGCTGCCGCGGATCGCCGCCTCCAGCGCGTCGTCGTCCAGCCGCGCCAGCGACAGCCCCGGCTCCCGCGCCACCGCACCCGACAGGTCATAGGCTTCGAGCAGCCGAAGCTGCTCCGCCGCCCCCGAATCGCCATTGCTCCGAAGGTCGAGCAACCCGTTCGCTCCTGCCGTGAACGCCAGCAAACCGACAAAAAACCCTCCGCCGAGCGCCGCGGCAAGTCGCGGCGACGCGCCCCGCTTCGACGCGATCCAGCCCAGCGCCGCCGCGGCAAAAGGCAGGACCGCCGCCCCGTTCTGCCGCGTCAGCGCCGCCAGCGACAGCAGGACGAAGCTCGCCCCGATCCAGGCGGCGCGGCTCCCGGGCGCCTCCCACCGCGCTGCGGCCTGCGCCAGGCCGGCAAACCCTGCCACCGCCGCATCGGCGAACAGCACGTCCTTCCACACCACGCTTGGTACAACCAAAGTTGCGGCAGCAGGACGATGACCAGCGCAGCCGCCACGCCGAGCCCGCCGCCCGCGCCACGCCAGCGATGCCAGCGCACCGAACGCCAGGGCAGCGTCGAACATCACGAACAGCCCCGCACCGGGCTGAATCGCATCGAACAATCCCAGCAGCCAGGCCATGACCGGCGGGTGCCAGGTGTTGTAGACGCCGCTGCGGCCCTGCAGCAGCTGGAGGACCGGATCGTAGGACAGATGCCCCGGCCAGTTGATCGCGACCGCCCCGGCAAAACCCGCCGCCAGGATCGCAGCCGTGGCGAAGCCCGGGACGGCGGAACTCCTTGTCGGCTTGCTCATGTCGGGTTCTTTGGCACGGCAAAACCGATTTCTGCTAGGATGGCGCAGCGCTGCGTTGCGGCGCCTGGAGCATAAGATGACAAGCGGCATTCCCGCGACCGCAACGGTCCGGTCCCGATAAACCATGTCCGACAAACAGGTCTTTTTCGACGCCACCGGGCGGCGCGCCTTCGGCGCATCGATCGCCGGCTGGACCGCGGCCGTGCTGAGCCTGGTGCTCGGCGCGGTGTTCGTCGTCAGTCTGATCTACACGCCGATCGGCCGGACCCATACGCCGGTCCGGCTCAAGGGCGTCAGCCTCGCCGATCTGGAAAAGGCGGCCAAGGCGCCCGGCCTGGTCCGCTCCGCCACGCGCCTCGGCGCCGAGGCCCGCGCCCGGCGCGAGGAGATCGCCCGCGCCCGCGCCGCGCGCAACGAACGCAGCGTCCGCAACCGTCCCCTGGCCGCGATGCTGAAGCCGCAGGCCGACCGCCCCCTGGCGATCGCGTTCTATCCCAATTGGGGCCAGGCGCAGATCGACGCCTATCCCGCGCTGCAAGGCGCCCTGCCGAAGCTCGACTGGCTGATTCCGACCTGGCTGGCGCTGCAGGGACCCGACCTGGCCCTCAACGCCTCGGTCGACGCCAAGCTCCTGGCCGAGCTTCGCAGCAAGCGGCCCAATCTCGCCGTCATTCCGGTTCTGCAGAACGCGGCGAACCAGACCTGGAACGGCGCCGGCCTTGCCAAGCTTCTGGCCGACAGGACGCGAAGCCAGGCTCTCATCGACAAGCTTGTCGCCATCATGGCCGCCAACCGGCTGCAGGGCATCACCGTCGATTTCGAGAATGTGCCCAAGGAAGCCCATCCCGATCTTGAGAATTTCCTGCACGCCCTTTCCACCGCCTTCACGCCCCATGGCTGGATCGTCGTCATGGCGGTGCCGTTCGACGATGACGAATGGCCCTATGCCGACTATGCCCGCCTCGCCGATTACATGCTGCTGATGGCCTACGACCAGCACGACGACACCGGCGAAGCCGGCAGCATCGCGGGCCAGGACTGGTTCGAGGCGACGCTCGACAAGCGCATGCGCGATCTTGCGCCCAGCCGCACCATCGTCGCCATCGGCAGCTATGCCTATGACTGGAACGGCGGCGGCGCCGACGATCTGACCTTCGAGGAGGCGGTGGTCGCGGCGCACGATTCCGAGGCGCCGATTGATTTCGACGATGCGACCAACAACCCGCACTTCTCCTACATCGAAGACGACCATATCAAGCACGACGTCTGGTTCCTCGACGCGGCAACCGCCTACAACGAGATACACGCCTCGGACATCTACCGCCCCGCCGGCTACGCGCTGTGGCGGCTGGGCAGCGAAGACCCGACCATCTGGCAGCTCATGGACCGTATCTACGGCGCCGGCGTGCCGGCCGGACTGCGCGATCTTCCGGTCTCGGGCGATATCGACTACGAGGGCAAGGGCGACTTCCTGCGGGTGGAGGCCGAACCGTCGACCGGCGCGCGCACCCTGGAAATCGACCGCAGCACGGGCGACATCGACGACGAGACCTATACGCGGCTGCCGACCAACTTCGTCATCCGCCGCTTCGGCTATGTGCCGGGCAAGATCGCGCTGACCTTCGACGACGGTCCCGACCCGGAATGGACGCCGCAGATCCTCGACATCCTGAAGGACAAGCACGTCAAGGCGACGTTCTTCGTCATCGGCAGCAATGCCGAAGCCAATCCCGAACTCGTCCAGCGCATCCTTGCCGAGGGTCACGAGCTCGGCAATCACACCTATACCCATCCCAATCTCGCCGATACGCCGGGCGGCGCCGTTCCGCTGGAGCTGAACGCCACCCAGCGCCTGGTCCAGGCGCTGACGCGCCGTTCGCTGGTCCTGTTCCGCCCGCCCTATCTCGGCGACGCCGAGCCCGGCGACGTCAGCGACATCATCCCGGTCGAGATCGCCCAGCAGATGGGCTACATCACGGTCGGCGAGAACGTCGATCCCATCGACTGGTCGCTTCCCGGCGCCGATGTCATCGTCGCGCGCACCCTGGCGCAGGTCGAGCATCCCGCGCCCGACAAGATCGGCAACGCCGTCCTTCTGCACGACGCGGGCGGCGACCGGTCGCAAACCGTCGCCGCACTGCCGGTGCTGATCGACAAATTGCGCGCCCGCGGCTACCAGTTCGTGCCGGCGTCGGCGCTGATCGGCTTCTCGCGCAATCAGGTGATGCCGCCGCTGCCGCTGACCCTTTCGCTGATGACCGACCGTGTCGTGTTCTTCACGATGAGCTGGGTCGGACGCTTCCTGTATTACGCCTTCATCGCCGCGATCTGGCTCGGCGTCTCGCGGCTGTTCTTCCTGGCCGGGCTGAGCCTGTGGAATCTGCGCCGCACGCGGGAGCAGGAACGGGCGGCGCCGGTGCAGGCGCTGCACGTCTCCGTCATCGTGCCCGCCTACAACGAGGAGAAGGTCATCGTTCAGACCGTCGAGCGGCTGCTCGCCAGCGATCATGCCGATCTCGAAGTCATCGTCGTCGACGACGGCTCGCAGGACGGCACCTTCGACGTTCTCGAAGCGGCGTTCGGGACGAACAGCCGCGTCAGCCTGATCCGCAAGCCGAACGGCGGAAAGGCGGCGGCGCTGAATGTCGGGCTGGCCCGCGCCACGGGCGAGATCGTGGTCGCGCTCGACGCCGATACGCAGTTCCAGCACGACACGATTCCGCGCCTGGTGCGCTGGTTCGTCGATCCCAGGATCGGTGCCGTCGCCGGCAACGCCAAGGTCGGCAACCGCACCAACATGATCACGCGCTGGCAGGCGCTGGAATACATCGTGGCGCAGAACCTGGAGCGTCGCGCGCTTGCGGCCATCGGCACGCTCACCGTCATCCCGGGCGCCGTCTCGGTGCTGCAGCTGATGGGCGGATTCCAGTCCGACACGCTGGCGGAGGACCAGGATCTCACCATCGGCATCCAGGTGAAGGGCTATGCGGTCCAGTTCGACAGCTCGGCCGTCGCCTGGACCGAGGCGCCGTCGACCTTCCGCGGCCTCGCCAGCAGCGCTTCCGCTGGGCCTTCGGCACGCTGCAATGCCTGTGGAAATACCGCGAGCTGACCTTCAACCCGCGCTACGGCTCTCTCGGCATGATCGCGCTGCCGCAGGTCTGGCTGTTCCAGATCGCGCTGACGGCGATCGCGCCGCTCGCCGACCTGCTGCTGATCTGGCAGCTGATCAGCAGTGGATCGCCTATTCGCAGCACGGCGCCGAGTTCAGCAACGCCGACCTCATCACGGTCGGCATCTACTACGTCGTCTTCGTCGTGGTCGACCTGCTGGCGGCGACGTTCGGCTTCCTGATGGAGCGCGGCGAGAATTGGAGCTTGCTGTGGTGGCTTCCGCTGCAGCGCTTCGGCTATCGCCAGCTCATGTACTACGTCGTGGTGCGCTCGATATCGGCCGCGATCCGCGGCGCCTTCGTCGGCTGGGGCAAGCTGGAGCGCACCGGCACGGTGCAGGCGCACCGCTAGCGCGGCGCCAGGAAGACGCGGTCGTCGTCGCGCCGCACGATGCGATACGCGCGCCCGACCGCGATGCGGATGCGCCGGGTCAGCGGAAACGGATCGAACGTTTCGAATTCGATCAGCGTGTAATGGCGTTTGCCGATCAGACCCGCCAGCGCCGCGTCGCTGCGCGCTCCGGTCGCGTAAGCCTGCTCCATGTTGAAAACGTCGACCTCCGCCGGCTTGCCCGCCCAGTAGCAGACAGCGCCTGCATGTCGCAGAGCACGGTCCGTGCGCCGACCGTATCAGCGCGATCTCGGCGGTGGCAGCGGCGCGCTCCTCCGCCATGGGATGCAGCCAGAAAGCGGCATTGCGCCAATCGGCATCCAGCCCAGAGAGACCTATCGCCAGCGGCAGCGCATAAGCCAGGGCGGCGAAGCCCGCGGCGGCGCGTCCGCCGAGCCGGTTGAGCAAAACGCCGGCACAGAGCGCCAGCGCAATGTCCGCGTCGAACAACGCATTGGCGTCCACGCCCGCGCCGCCGAAGAAGACGCCGACCGCTACGCCAAGGGCTGCATAGACGACGCAAAACGCGGCTGCACGCTCGCGCCGCGCAATCAGGAACAATATCAGCGCGCCCAGCAGCGGAATCGTGCCCCAGGGCAGCCACTGGCCAAGACCTGCTTTGAGGTTGGCAAAGGCGAAGCTCCGTGCGGAATCGATCTGCGTCAGCATGCCGACGCCGAAGGCTTGCCTGAACAGCCCCAATCCGATCAGCAGAAGATCGCGCCGCTCAGGATGAAGACGGCAACATGCCGGCGGTCGGCGAAGAACAGCCATGCCGCCATCGCCGCCGGCAGCACGATCAGGTTGTGCTTGACGAAGAACGCCAGCGTGAAGAGCAGCGCGGCGATCACCATCAGGCGCGGCGTCCGGGGCTCGCGCAGCGCCGCGGCCAGCCCGCCCATCGCCACCGCGTGTCCCAGCAATTGCGGGTCGTCCATGCCGGCATAGTCGCTGGTCAGCATCAGTCCGGCGCTGAACAGAAGCGCCGCGAACAGCGCTTCGAGCCGCGTGCAGCCCATCTGCCGCGCCGCCGTTTCGATTCCGGCGGCGACCGCCACGAGCGCGGCGAGCGACACGATGCGGCCGGCGACGATCGCATCGCCTGTGAGCGCGCTACAGCTCCGACCAGATAGAACGACAGCGGCGGGTAATTGTCGACCAGGAAGCTCGCCGCCGGCGGGTAGGGCGATCCGGTCGCCAGCGCGGCTTGGGTGAAATAGGCGTTCCAGCCCTCATTGGGATCGAACGGCACGTGAAATCCGATTACGCAGGCGATGTGCGCCAGCCCAGCCGCGCAACCGGCGGCCAGCAGCGCCGTCAATGCGGAGCGGCAGCTTCCCGCTCATCGCGTCTTGCAGCTTCCGTCGCCGACGATGTCGTACAGCGTGTAGAAGGTCCCTTCGTGCCGCTGCCGCAGCATTGCGGGCACGCGGGCATGCCGTCCGGCGCCATGGATCACGACCGCCTGGTCGAAGTGGCACTGGAAATAGGAGAGGTAGGGGAACACGTCGCGGTAATCCGGGTCGATCTCGAGCCGTGCATGGGCGAGATCGTCCAGCTCGTCGATATCCGGCGGCGAGCCCTGCTGCGCGGTGGCCGCTGCGAAATGCGCAAGCGGCGGACGAATGTGGATGACATGCTGGCCCGCGGTGGTGAACATCAGCGGCGTGAAGCCGCCGCGGTCGATGACCATCCATTCGGCCATGTGCAGTAGGGCTGGTCGGAGGCCATGCCCAGCGAATCCCGTCGAGCACGATCATCAGCCGCGCGCCTTGCGGACATCGGAGGCGTGCGCCCGGAATTCCGCGAACTGCCCGTCATAGGTTTGCCAGCCGGTGCCGAGCGCCGCCGCGCCGGCCGTGAGCAGCGCCAGCGCTACGCCGGCGAAGGCCATGGAGAGTCGTGGCGAAAGCCGCCACTCGACGCTGGCGAACGTCAACGCGCCCAGCACGGCCGCAGGCGCAGATGAACCCCCCAGCCGCCCAGCGCCCATTGCGGCGCGGTGAGGGTGATGACCGCGAGCGCGGCCAGCAGGATCGCCAGGCGCGGATGGACCGCCGCGCGCCGCGTCACCAATGCCGCGGCCAATGCCGCGATCAGCAGCACGGTCAGGATCGTCGCCGGCTTGTCGAAACCGTACTGGATCGCGGCCTCGAAGCGGTCGGCGAACGTGTCCAGGAGATCGAATTCCAGGTTCCCGCTGTTGGTGCCCGGCGGTTTGAGGAACAGGAAGGCGGGCAGCGGCCGGCAGGCAGAGCAGAGCGACGTTCCCGGCGCGGCGAAAGAGGGACGCAACGCGGCGCTCCTGGTTTTGGCGCCATCCGGAAATCTCGAACCCGGCGATTGCCAGCAGGAGAACCGCGAGCGCGAACAGGTGGGCGAAGTAGATCGCCGTGAACGCCAGGGCGAAGCCCAGGCTGTGCGTCGGCGTTCGGCGCCGGTCCGTGGCGATCCACGCCGCGAAGGCGAGGAAGCTCAGGCCGGTCGCAAACGTATAGTTGAAGAAACCCCATTGGAAATTTGCGTTGTAGGCGAACAGCGCGGCGAACAGCGCGCCGAAGCTCACCCGGCCGAACAGCGCATACTGGATCGCCGCCGGTCCCAGCACCCAGAAGAAGACAGTCAGGGTGAGAAAGACCCGCGCCGCCGTTCCCAGCGGCAGGAGCTTGGCGGCCAGCGGCACCAGCGCCTCGGAGGCAAGGTTCGGCAGGAAGTCCCAGGCCACGGTGTAATAGGCCGAGGGTCCGCCGCCGATCAGGTAGAAGCTCGCCAGATGCGCCGGATAGTCGGGCATGGCCGGCATGGCGACGCACCAAAGCGGTGCCGCGAGAATGGCAGCCGCGAGCAGATGGCGATGAGCGGCCAGGACGCGCCGCGGATACCGGACATGAAGGACGATGGTGTATTCCCCGCCCAACGTATAGCGCCCCATCGCGGGACGAAGCCAGCGCCTCAGCGCAGGCCCTGTTTGGGGCACAGCGTCTCCAGCGGACAGGCATGGCAGGCCGGGGCGATCCGGCCGGCAGACTTCCCGTCCCAGCTGCTTGATCAGCAGGTGCAGCTCGAACATCTCGCCCGCCGTCCAATCGGCCAGCGACGGCATGACCGTCTCATAGGCGGGCAGCGCATCGCTCACCCGCGACCCGATGAAGCCCAGCCGCCCCAGCACGCGCAGCAGATGGCTGTCGATGACCAGGGCGGGCTTGCGCAGCGTGCTGAAATTGAGAAGGCGGCGGAGATCTTGCGCCCGACGCCCTTGAACCCTTCCAGATAGCGCAGCGATTCCGCGACGCTCCATTCGTGCAGGAAATCCAGGCAAAGATCGCCGGAAATCGCTTCCTCCAGCGCGCGCCGGATATCCGGGCCTTCCGGTCGGATAGGTCACCGCCGCGATCGATGTCTCGATCTCCGCGACCGGCGCGGCGGCCAAAACGTCCCAGCTACGGTAACGACGCTGAAGCTGCTCCAGCGCCGCGCTGGAGACGCGGTCGTGGGTATGGGTGCTGAGCATCGATTTGATCAGCTGCGCGACCGGATCGCGCAGGAATTCATACGCCACGCAGCCATGGAGTCTGCGAAGGCGGTTGCGGACGGAAACGAAGGCCTCGGACTGGCCGAAATCGAGCGCGATCTGCATGCGGTCTTATAGAACATAACAGGAACATTCGCAAGCGCGATCAGTGAAAGTCCCGCGATTTCGGCAGAACGCGAACGTTGCGCGGATGCCGCGGCGTGCGCGAATCCGGCTGCTGGCAGGCGATGTCCTCGCGCCGGCCCTGGAACGGCCCCACCGGCTCGCCGAGCAGCCGGCCCAGCTCGGCGCTGCGGTCGCAGATGCGCTCGGCGACGAGATGCACGACATGGTCGCTGCTCTGCACCTTGCCCTCGACCAGCAGAAGCCGTGCGCCCATGACCTCGCGGCGGAAGCGCTCGAACACCCGCGGCCACACCACCACATTGGTGATGCCGGTCTCGTCGCTCAAGGTGACGAACACCACGCCGGCATCGCCCGGCATCTGCCGCACCAGCACGACGCCGGCGCAGCGCACCGCCGCGCCGTCCGCCGCGGCTTCGACCTGCTTGCAGGTCTTCACCTCCTCTGCGTCGAAGGTCTCGCGCAGGAACTGCATCGGATAGCCTTTGAGGGACAGGCGCAGGGTCTGGTAATCGGCCAGCACGTGCTCGCCCGGCGGCATCAGGGGCAGCGGCGCGGTCCGTTCCGCCGGCAGCTCCTTGGTGCGCTGCGCCGCGAACAGCGGCAGGGTGCGGTGATCGGGAAGCCGCCGCACCGCCCACAGCGCCTCGCGCCGGTCCATGCCCAGCGAACGGAACGCATCGGCATCGGCCAGCACCATCAGCGCCTTCTTCGGCACTTCGCTGCGGCGGATGAATTCGGCGAAGCTCGCATAGCCATAGCCGCGATTCTCGACGATGGCACGCGCCTGCGCTTCGGCGAAGCCGTCGATCTGGCGAAAGCCCAGCCGCAGGCCCAGCACGCCGCAGGTGTTCCGCTCCAGCGTGTTGTCCCAGTCGCTGAACGCGACGTCCGGCGCCAGCACCTCGACGCCATGCTCGCGCGCATCGCGCACGATTTCGGCCGGCGCATAGAAGCCCATCGGCTGTGCATTGAGCAGGGCGCAGGCGAACACCGCCGGATGGTGACATTTGATCCAGGCGGAGACGTAGACGAGATGCGCGAAGCTCGCCGCGTGGCTTTCGGGAAAGCCGTAGGAACCGAAGCCTTCGATCTGCGCGAAGCAGCGTTCGGCGAAGGCCTGTTCGTAACCGCGCCGCGTCATGCCGCCGATGAACTTGTCGCGGAAATGCTCGATCGTGCCCATGTTGCGGAACGTCGCCATGGCGCGGCGCAGGCCGTTGGACTCGTCGGCGGTGAACCCCGCGGCGACGATCGCCATGCGCATCGCCTGTTCCTGGAACAGCGGCACGCCCATCGTCTCCTTGAGCACGTGAAAAAGCTCGTCCTTGTCGCCATGGTCCGGATGCGGCGCGGGATAGACCACCGGCTCGATGCCTTTGCGGCGCTTGAGATAGGGATGCACCATGCCGCCCTGGATCGGCCCGGGGCGCACGATCGCCACTTCGACCACGATGTCGTAGAATTTGCGCGGCCGCAGCCGCGGCAGCATGTTCATCTGGGCCCGGCTCTCGACCTGGAAGACGCCGATCGCGTCCGCCTTGCACAGCATGTCGTAGACCTCGGGCTGCTCGCGCGGGATGTTGGCCAGCGTGAAGCGCGGCTTTTGCGGCTCATGCGCCGCGAACAGGTCGAACGCCTTGCGGATGCAGGTCAGCATGCCCAGCGCCAGGACATCCACCTTCATCAGCCGCAGCGTGTCGAGATCGTCCTTGTCCCATTCGATGAAATAGCGGTCGTCCATCGCCGCCGGGCCGATCGGCACCAGGGTGTCGAGCGCGTCGTCGGTCAGCACGAAGCCGCCGACATGCTGCGACAGATGGCGCGGGAATCCCATGATCTGGTTGGCGAAATGCACCGCGCGCGCGATGGCGAGGTTGTGCGGATCGAGATTGCCCTGCCGCACTTGGGCGTCCTTCAAGTCGGAGCCCCAGCTTCCCCACACGCTGTTTGCCATCGACGCGGTCAGATCTTCTGTCAGGCCGAACACCTTGCCGACCTCGCGGATGGCGCTGCGCGGGCGATAGTGGATGACGGTCGCGGTCAGCGCCGCGCGGTGATGGCCGTAGCGCTTGTAGACGTGCTGGATGACCTCCTCGCGCCGCTCATGCTCGAAGTCCACGTCGATGTCGGGCGGCTCATTGCGCTCGGCGGAGATGAAGCGCTCGAACAGAAGGTCGATCTGGACGGGATCGACCGCCGTCACGCCGAGCGCATAGCACACCGCCGAATTGGCGGCCGAGCCGCGGCCCTGGCACAAGATCTTTTGCGCGTTCGCATAAGCGACGAGGTCGCGCACCGTCAGGAAGTAATGGGCGTATTTCTGCTTCGCGATGATCGCGAGCTCTTTTTCGAGCGTCTGGCGGACCTTCTCCGGAATGCCGTCCGGATAGCGCCGCGCGGCGCCTTCCCAGGTCAGGTCGCGCAGATGCCCGTCCGCCGTCTTGCCGGGCGGCACGGGCTCGTGCGGATAATTGTATTCGAGGTCGGCCAGCGAGAACGCGATGCGATCCGCGAAGCGCACGGTCTGCGCGATCGCATCGGGAAAATCGCGGAACAGGCGCACCATCTCGTGCGGCGTCTTGAGGTGCCGTTCGGCGTTCGCCTCCAGAAGCTTGCCGGCCTTGCCGATCGTGCGATGCTCGCGGATGCAGGTGACGACGTCCTGCAAGTCGCGCCGCCCGGCGGCATGGTAGAGCACGTCGTTCACCGCCAGCAGCGGCACGCGGGCTTCGCGCGCCAGGCGGTTCAGCCGTTGCAGGCGCCTTTTGTCGTCGCCGCGATAGAGCATCGAGGCACAAAGCCATGTGCGGTCCGGCGCGATCGCGCGCAGGCTTTCGAGCGTCGCCTTCACCTTGTCCAACGACCCGCGCGCCGGCGGCATGACGGCGAACAGCAGGCCCTCATGTCTTGCGACGCCGCCCGGTGTCGCCAGCAGATCGTGCCAGAACAGCGTGCATTCGCCCTTGGTGGCGCGCGTCTCGCCGTCCCGGACATACAGCTTTCCGGCCGAGAGCAACTGGCACAGCCGTCCATAGGCGGCGCGATTCGTCGGATAGGCGAGGATGTCCGGCGTGCCGTCGGCGAAGACGAGGCGGGCGCCGACCAGGTATTTCGGCTTCCTGCCCGTCAGGCGCGGATCGGCGAACTGGGCATGGGCCCGCACCACGCCGGCCAGCGTATTGCGGTCCGCGATGCCGATCGCTTCATACGCGTAGGCATAAGCCGTCTGAATCAGCTCTTCGGGCCGCGACGCGCCGCGCAGAAACGAGAAGTTCGTGGTGACTGCGATCTCGGCATAGGGCGGCTGGTCCTCGAGGATTTCGAGCGGCGCCTCGTCGGGCGACGGCTTGGGCGCGCGCGCATCGCGGACGGGCTTCATGTTCTCCGTCATGCGAACAGCCCATGGACATACCAGCGCGGCACATCCGGCTCGCTTCTGCGGCCATAGAGGCCGTCGCGGTAGAGCCAGAAACGCTGGCCGCTGTCGTCTTCGACACGGTAGTAGTCGCGCGTCGGCCGGTGCTCCCGCTGCTGCCACCACTCCATGGCGATGCGTTCGGGGCCTTCGACGCGGGTCACGCGATGACGCACGCGGCGCCATTGGAAGCTCACGGGCGGGCCGTCCGGCACCTGGGCGATGGCCTCGATGGGCTCGGGCCTCGCGAACATCCGCAACGGCCGGCGCGGCGGCTCGCCCGGCTCGCGCGCCTCCCAGGCAAGGTCCGTCGCGTCCGCATGCTGCGCCGGGACGGCGATGCCGGCGGCCTCGGGGATATGCGTGTCCTGGGGCTGGAAGCTCAGGATGCGGTGCGCGCCGAAGCGTGCCGCCAGCCGGTCGATCAGGAAGGCGATCTCCCTCTCTTCGTCGGGCCTGGCCTCCAGGCCGACGCTTTCGGGCACCAGCCGCTCGGCGTGCACGGCGCTGAGGCAGATCAGGTCGAAACCGAAACCGGGATCGAGCGGATCGTGCAGCGCGTCCAGCCTTGTGCGGAACAGCCGTGCGATCACGGCCGGATCGCGCAGCGGCCGCGCCGTCTCCACCGGGATGCGGCGCACCGCGCCGTCGGTGCGGAAGAAGCTCGCCTCCAGCAGGCGCGCGCCCTGGCCGCGCTCTTCCAGGATCGCGCCCAGCGAGGCGGCCAGGCCCTCAATCGTCTCGGCGACGAAATCCTGCGACAGCACGGGTTCGGCGAAGCGGCGCTCGGCGCGATAGGCGGGCAGGATCCGCCGCGGCGAGATCGGCTTCTCGCTGCGGCCCAAAGAACGCTCGAGCTTGGCCACCATCTCCTTGCCGAAGCGCGCCGTCAGCTCGGCGCGCGTGCGCGCCGCGACCTGGCCGATGGTCTTGAGCCCCGCACGCTCCAGCGCATGGGTGTCTTTGGGCTCCAGATCGAGCGCGGCCACCGGCAGCGGCGCGATGGTCGCCGCCTCGTCGCCCGGCGCCGCGATGGTGCCATTGGCGAAGCGCGCCAGGGCCCGCGCCGCGGCCGCCGTGCCCGCGATCGCGCCGAAGCAGAGAAATCCCTGGGCGCGGAAAGCTTTGGCAACAGTTGCCAGCATCGCCGCTTCGCCGCCGAACAGATGGCTCGCGCCGGTGATGTCCAGCAACAGGCCGTGCGGCGGGTCGAGCGCGACAAAGGGCGAATAGCGCTCGCACCAATCGGCGATGGCGCCGAGCAGCGCGGCATCGGCGGGAAGATCGGCCGCGACCACCCGCAGCGCGGTCACGAGGGCGTGCGCGCTGGCGAGCGGCATGCCCGCCTTGAGGCCCGCCTTCGCCGCGTTGGCGTCAACGGCATAGACGATGCGCGCATTGGCGCTCTTCAGCGACAGGACCAGCGGCGTCCTATCCGGCGCAGCGCCAGTCCCGTTCCGCGCGTGCAGAGGCCGCTTCAGCCGGTCGGTCGACAGCCGCGGCAGCCACAGTGCCAGGATGCGCCGCCGGCGCCGTTCGGAAAATTCCATCGTCGCAACTCCATTCCATCAGCCAGCGCCCGGTCTCGCCGCGCCGGTTGCGCGTCAGCGCCGCATCGAAGCGCGGGGCTCCCCAATCCTCGCGGTCGGTGCAGGGCGCGGAACGGACCAGCCAGCGGGTCTCCGCCGCGCTCGGCTCGACCTGCGCCCCGGGGCGCAACAGGAAGGCGGTGACGCCCCGGTTCTGCGCCGCCAGCACCAGGCGGCGCGAGGCGACGAGGTCGAGGATTTTCGGATTGCCCGGAATTTCGGCAATCACCGCGCCGAGCGCGACACAGGACAGCGCATCCACCGCCGCCCGCAGCGCATCGGTCGCATCCGCGGCCCGCAGCATCAGCAGCCCGGACGGATCGATGCCCAGCTCGGCCAGGCCGGTCGGGCCGATCTCGCCATGCTCCAGCGCCGCATAATCCTGCCGGATCCACAGCAGCCGCTTTCTGCCGCGTACAAGCTGGGCCAGGGCTGCGGTGAAGCCGGCCGCCGCCGCGCCGGCATCGCCGGCGAAAATCTCGTGCAAGGCGCCGGGCACGATGCCGCCGCGCAAGACCGCATCGGCCCTGTCGCGATCGAGCGCCACCGGTGCCGCGCGCCGGCTTTCGCCCGAGATCGGCGCCAGCAATTGCCGGACGCCTTCCAGATTTTTCAGCAGCAGGCTCATGAGTTCACTCTTCGTTCCATGATACGAAGCATGAACACAAAGAGTCAAGGCCGCTCTTAACACGTTGATATGTAAACTATTCCGCCGCGTCGCGCGGACGCTCCACCTTGCACAGGCTGCGGAAGCCTTGGGCGCTGTATTTCACCAGCCGCGGTTCGATTTCGTCGAAATCCTCCCCATGGCAAAGCCCTTCGGATAAATGCTCGATCGCGCCATTCGCCATATTTATGGTCATCAGCGAACCGGCGAACATGTGATAGCTCCAGTATAAGTCGACCGCGCTGGCCTCGGGCAACGCCTTGCGCAGCATGGCCATCAGCCGCTTGAGCACCGGATCGAATTTCGCGGCGAAAATCTCGGCCAGTTCCGGCGCCGAAGACAGGTTGCCGACGAAGGCGCAGAAATTCCGCCAGCCCTGGCCGCCTTGCCGGTTCAGGCGAAACATCGGCCGCAGATAGGCGCCGAGAATCGCTTCCAGTTCGTAACGGCCGCCGCACTCCGCCTCATAGCGGTCCATCTCGCGCATCCGTTCGGCGTTCAGGACGTCGGCGCGACGCGTGAAAACGGCGTCGAACACGCCGCGCTTGCACTCGAAGTAGTAATGCAGCAGCGCGGTATCGACATTGGCGAGTTCCGCGATCTCGCGCATCGTCACGCCATAGATGCCGTGCTTTGCGAACAATTCTTCCGCAGCGTCAAGGATGCGCTCGCTCGTTGCCAAGCTGCGCTGCGCCCGCCGGGAGGACTTATCCTCCAGCAACGCCCGGCGAAATGGACGACGGCCCTTTCGAGCCGAACGATCCCGCTCTCTACGCCCCGGAACGGGGGCCACTCCCTGCATAATCGTTTCCCCCCAAGGAACGATTATTATTTTCATTGTCATTCAGCTTACATGAATCGCGATCGCCCCCAAGCGCCGGCGCGGATTTATATCTGACAGTTTGTCGGGCACTTTTTCGTTGCACTGCACAATTTCGTGGCGCACGCGCCACACCCGCGATCCGAATTTTACTGGCCGATGAATTGCCTTTGACAAGAAAATTGCCCGCGGGCATCACTCATCGATCAATGAATTATGGTGCCGGATTCAACGGCCGCCGATACGTAGGGGAGATTCACTCGTGTCGCTTCAGACCAATTCCGCAAAATTCGCCGGCGTGCTTTTGATGACGACGGCCTTTACTGCGCCTGCCTTTGCGCAGATCGAGACCGTGGTGGTGACCGCCGAACGCAAGGCGGAGGACATCCAGACCGTGCCCGTCGCGGTCACTGCGCTCACCGGCGCCGACCTCAAGTCCAAGCAGGTGAACAGCTTCCGCGACCTGCAGTTCCACGTCCCCAGCGTCACCTACACGAAGTCGAATTTCGGCGGCGCCCAGTTCCAGATCCGCGGCATCACCACCCAGTTCGGTCTCGGCGCCGCCATCGCGCAGAACCAGAACGACATTTACATCGAAGCGCCGTCGCTGGTGAACGGCCAGTATTTCGACGTCGACCGCGTCGAGGTCGCGCGCGGCCCGCAATCGACCTCCTACGGCCGCGCGGCGACCGGCGGCGCAGTGAACATCATAACCTCCAAGCCGAACCTCGACGAATTCCAGGCGCGCGCCTCGTTCGATTACGGCTCCTACAACACGATGAAGCCGGAGCTGATGGTCAACATCCCGCTCATCGACGGCGAGCTCGGCGTGCGCTTCGCCGCCCTCGGCGTCTGGCATGACGGCTACGAGAAGAACATCTATTCCGGCCCGCAGATCTTCCCCGGCAGCCCGGTGGACAAGGATATCAACGGCCAGGGCACGGCGTCGGGCCGCGGCTCGATCCGCTGGCAGCCGAGCGAAGACACCACGATCGATATCACCGGCGAAATCGGCTATGAAAACGACACGCGCGTGCGCGGCGACAAGCAGGAATGCCATCGCGATCCGTCCGGCGTCCTGGGCTGCCTGCCCGATCAGCTCGCCTTCGATCCGATCAACGCCAATTCGACCGTCGCGGTGACGCTGGCCTCCAAGCAGGGCCTCACGGCGCTGATCAACACCGGCCTGCCGTTCCCGGTCAATTTCCCGACCTCGCAATTCCTCGGCCAGACGCTCGGTCTCTATAATCTCGCCGGCAATGGCGGCGCCGTGAACCCGGCGGGTCCCGCACCGCTCAACGGCCTCGGCTCGAACGCCGCCGGCCACATCCCCGCGGACCTGCTGACGGTCGACACGGCCTACAATCCCAGGACCAAGGGAACCAACGGCACCTACACCTTCAACTGGGCGCAGACGATCAACAGCTGGCTGAAATCGACGGTCGATTTCGGCTATGTCAACAGCCGGCAGTTTACGCAGCAGGCCTATGAAGAGGGTGCGCCGGAGAATATCAGCTCGCTGGTCGCACCGGCGGTCGGCGCCTTCAACGCCGTGTTCGGGCCTCTGGCGACGCCCTATACGGCGGCCTATTTCAACGTTCCGGGCGCGCTGCCGCTGTCGAACACCTACTATAACGGCACGTTCGGTTCGTATGGCGGCATCATCGACAACACGCGGGGCGGCATCCTCACCAAGACGCAATATTCCGGTGCTTATGACGAGGACAATTTCGCCCAGCACGAACTGACCGGCGAAGTGCGCTTCCAGACCAGCTTCGAAGGCCCGCTCAACTTCTCGGCCGGCGCGTTCTGGATGTCCTACACCAGCCGCAACCAATATTGGGTCGCCTCGCCGCTGCTCGACTATGATGCGATCATGGGCGGCGCCACGATCCGCTATCTCAACGCCGCCGCCGGCAATCCGGATATCGGGCCGATCGTCCTGGCGGATCCGACCTTCGATTCCGAGTCGCGTCGCGACGACGTCCAGTCGCGCTCGGTCTTCCTCGAAGGCACCTATGACATCCTGCCGGACACGCTGAGGGTCATTGCCGGCGCACGCTACAACGACGACCGCACGTCGCTGCTGCGCACGACGGCCGCGGTCGGCGGCGCTCTGCTGACCAACGGCTTCGCGCCGATCGGTTCGACGAGCGTCGGGCTCACCATGATCCCGGTGCCGGGCTCGCTCACCGGCCAGGGCAACTCGGTCACCGACAAGTGGACCGGCCGCGTCACCGTGAACTGGACGCCCAAGCTGAGCTGGACGGATCAGACGCTGGTCTATGGAACGCTGTCGCGCGGCGAGCTGGCCGGCGGCATCAACGTCTCCAACAGTCCTCTGACCGCCAACATCGCACCGACCATCTACCAGCCGGCCACGGTCGACGCAGCCGAACTGGGCACCAAGAACACGCTGCTCGACGGCACGCTGCAGGCCAATCTCGACGTCTGGTACTACAATTACGAGAACTACCAGGTCGGCATCATCGCCAACCGCCAGGCCCTCACGCTCAACATCCCGGCGCATCTCTATGGTGCGGAAGGCGAGTTCGTGTGGCAGCCGGAGGACGATCTGGCATTCAACCTGACGCTGTCGCTGACCCGGTCGCAGGCGGGCACGGCCTATATCCCGGACCAGCGCAACCCGACGGCGGGCGTGCCCAACTCGATCCTGGTCAAGGATCTGGTCAATGGCTCGAACTGCGTGATCGTCCCGACCTCGGCCGCGTCCGCGGGCCATACGCCGGGCGAATCGACCGCCTTCCACGTCGACAATTTCTACCTGCCGAACGGCGGCAATGCCGCCATCGACGCGCCGTTCGGCGTGCCGCTGGTCAATTACGGCCTGTGCGCCCCCGGCACGGCGACGGAGGCGGCGCTGAAAACTGCCGGTTTCGACTACACCCTTGCGGTCAATCCGAAGACGGGCGTGGCGACCACCATCCATGACGGCAACGGCAATGCGGTCAACCTGAAGGGCAACGAGCTGCCGCAGGTGCCGAATGCGCAAATCGGCCTCGGCGCGCAGTGGACGGCCCATCTGTGGGACGCCTACACGCTGGTGCCGCGCGTCGACTATTATTGGCAGTCCTCGATGCAGTCGCGCGTCTGGAACGACGAGAATATCGACACGATCCACGCCTGGGACACGATGAACGCCCAGATCCAGCTCAATGCGCCGGACGACAAATGGTACGCCCGCGTGTTCGCCACCAACGTGTTCGACAAGCGCAACCCGACGGGCCAGTACCTGACGGATGCGACCTCGGCCCTGTACACCAACGTGTTCGCCGAAGACCCGCGCGTCGTGGGCGTTTCGGTCGGCGCGAGCTGGTAAGCGCTTCACGTACCGACACGGAAAAGGGCGCCTGCGGGCGCCCTTTTTCTTTGCAGCTTCTTGGTAGCGGCGCGCTTCGGGATGGCCTTCCGCGGCAGCGTGACGCGCGTTCCGGCATTCATCGTCCGATGAAGTTCGTTGACCGAAAGGCGGTGCCATCCTATTCATCAGTTGATGAATTCGTGACGGTCGCGTCACCACGCTTTGTCCGTTTGCCGGCGCTCTGCCCAGGGGCCCGGCAAGCGGTGAAATCCCCCGGCCTGCGTTCCTCCTCGGGCAGGGCCGGGGGATGTTCCTTTCCCTCAAAATTCAAATTCCCCGCTCGCGGGTTCGCGCGCCGCGGGGCAAGCTGCCGGACGATCCCGAACCGCGGTGCAGCATGGCGCTGAACATCCTCTTCATCACGGCCGACCAGTGGCGCGGCGACTGCCTCTCGGCGCTCGGCCACCCGACGGTCAGGACGCCGAACCTCGATGCCCTGGCGCGCGAGGGCGTGCTGTTCGCCAATCACTTCGCCAATGCGGTGCCGTGCGGGCCGTCGCGGACCTCGCTGCACACCGGCATGTACCTGCAGAACCACCGCTCCGGCACCAACGGCACGCCGCTGGAGGCGCGCCACACCAACTGGGCCAAGGAGGCGGCCGCCATCGGCTACGACCCGGTGCTGTTCGGCTATACCGACACCAGCCTCGATCCGCGCGAGATGGAGGACGACGATCCCTGGCTGCGCACCTATGAGGGGCCGCTGCCCGGCATTCGGCCGCTGGTGCTGATGGGCGCGGAGCCCTTTGCCTGGACCGATGCGCTGAAGGCTGGGGGCTTCGACGTTCCCGAACCGATCGGCCTCGCCTATTCCCAGCGCGCCGCCGGTCCCGACTACGAGGACGGCGCCGCCGTGCCCAAGCCGCTCGCCTATCCGGCCGCGGCGGACGACACGAACTTCCTTGCCGACCGCTGCATCGATTACATCCGCGACGCCAAAGGCCCGTTCGTCGCGCATCTGTCGATCCTGCGGCCGCACCCGCCCTTCATCGCGCCCGAGCCGTACAATGCCTTGTATGATCCCATGGCCGTGCCGGGCTTCTCGCGCCTGGCGACGCCGGAGGCGGAGGCCGCCCAGCATCCCTGGCTGGCGCATCAGCTTTCGCGCCGCCAGTTCCGCGCCCCCGCCGACGAACGGAAACTGCGGCGCATGAAGGCGGTCTATTACGGCCTGATGACCGAGGTCGACGCCACGCTCGGCCGCATTTTCGCGTTCCTCAAGCAGACGCATCGCTGGGACGACACGATGATCGTCTTCACCTCCGACCACGGCGAGCAGATGGGCGACCACTGGCTGCTGGGCAAAAGCGGCTATTTCGATGCCTCCTACCGCATCCCGCTGATCGTGCGCGATCCGCGTCCCTCGGCCGATGGAGGACGCGGCTCGGCGGTCCGCCGCTTCACCGAGAATGTCGACATCATGCCGACCCTGCTGGAAGCGATCGGGGCGCCGGTCCCGCTGCAATGCGACGGCCTGTCCCTGCGCCCCTTCCTGGACGGCGAAGGCGCGCCCGGCAATTGGCGGACCGAGGCGCATTGGGAATACGACTTCCGCGATCCCGCCGACGACAGCGCCGAGCGCAAGCTGGGGCTGACGCTGCATCAGTGCACCCTGAACGTGGTCCGCGACGAACGCTTCAAATATGTGCATTTCACCAAACTGCCGCCGCTGCTGTTCGACCTGGCCAAGGACCCCGGCGAATTCGTCGACCGGGCGGGCGATCCGGACTATTTGCCGGCGATGCTGCAATACGCACAGAAGCTGCTCTCCTGGCGCATGAACCATGACGAGCAGGTTTTGACGCATATTGCGCTGACCGGAGAGGGTCCGGTCGCCCGTCCCGCGCCGCGCTATTGAACGGCGCGCCCGCACGCCTACTTTCCGACAAACAGGGGTCCCCATGCTGTCCATCCAGAACCTCACGCACGTCTACCCGAGGGGCGTGCGCGCCCTGAACGGCGTCAGCCTCGACATCCCGGCCGGCATGTTCGGCCTGCTCGGTCCCAACGGCGCCGGCAAATCGACCCTGATGCGCTGCATCGCGACCTTGCAGACGCCCACCAGCGGTGCGATCCGCTTCGGCGACATCGACGTCGTCCGCGAGCCGGAAAGACTGCGCCGCGTGCTGGGCTACCTGCCGCAGGATTTCGGCGTCTATCCGCGCGTCACCGCCTACGACATGCTCGATCACATGGCCGTCCTCAAGGGCGTCACCCGCGCCGGCGAGCGGCGCGAGACGGTCGAGGCGCTGCTCAACCAGGTCAATCTCTGGGCGGTGCGCAAGAAGTCGATCGCCGGCTTCTCCGGCGGCATGCGCCAGCGCTTCGGCATCGCCCAGGCGCTGATCGGCCGCCCGTCGCTGCTGATCGTCGACGAGCCGACCGCGGGCCTCGATCCGGAAGAGCGCAACCGCTTCCTCAACCTGCTGTCCGAGGTCGGCGAGCAGATCGTCGTGATCCTCTCGACCCACATCGTCGACGACGTCTCCGACCTGTGCCCGCGCATGGCGATCATCGCCGAGGGACGGATCGTGGGGCAGGGCGCGCCGGGCGACCTCACCGCCGCGCTCAAGGGCCGCATCTGGAAGAAGACCATCGGCAAGGGCGAGCTGGAAGCCTACCGCCAGACATACACGGTGATCTCCTCGCGCCTGGTCGGCGGCATGACGGGGGTGCACATCGTCGCCGATGCCGATCCCGGCAACGGCTTTTCGCCGGTCGAGGCGGGGCTCGAGGACGTCTATTTCTCCACCCTGATCAACGCGCGCCAGGCGGCCTGATCCGATGTTCGCCAAGATCGCCGGCTTCGAGTTCCGCTATCAGCTCCGCTCGCCCGTCTTCTGGGTGGCAGGGGTCGCCTTCTTCCTGCTGACCTTCGCGGCAACCTCGATCCCGAACGTCCAGATCGGATCGGTGGGCGCGGTCCACAAGAACGCGCCGATCGCCATCCTCCAGATCCTGGGGGTCATGAACATCTTCTTCATGTTCGCGCTCACCGCCTTCGTCGCGAATATCGTCGTGCGCGACGACGAGACCGGTTTCGGGCCGATCATCCGCTCGACCCGCATCGCCAAATTCGACTACCTGTTCGGCCGCTTCGCCGGCGCCTTCGCCGCCGGCGCGCTGCTGTCGCTCGCCCTGCCGCTCGGCATCCTGGTCGGCTCCGTCATGCCCTGGCTCGATCCGGTCAAGATCGGGCCGTTCCGTCCCTGGGACTATGTGTTCGCCTTTGGGGTGATCGTGCTGCCGACGATGTTCGTGCTGGGGGCCGCGCTGTTCGCCCTCGCGACCGCGACGCGGTCGATGATGGCGACCTATCTCGGCCTGGTAGGCTTTCTCATCGCCTATCTCGTGCTGTCGGTCCTGTTCCGCAAGCCGCAATACGACCACATCGTCGCGCTGCTCGAACCGCTGGGCATCGGCGCTCTCCAGCAGGTGACGAAGTATTGGACGGTCTCTGACAGCAACACCCTGCTGCCGCCGCTTGCCGGTACCATCCTGATCAACCGCGCCATCTGGTTCGCCGCGTCCTTCGTGCTGCTGGCCATCGCCTATTTCTCCTACCGCTTCGAGACGACCGGCGCCAAGAACGCCAAGCCGGAGAAGAAGGAGCCCGTTATCGTCCGGGCGCGCAGCGGCCCGCTGCCCGCGCCGCATTTCGACGGCGCGACCACCTGGGCGCAAAGCTGGAAATGGACGCGCTTCGAGATGGCGCAGGTTTTCCGCAGTCCCGCCTTTTTCGTCCTGATGGTGCTCGGCCTGTTCAACGCCCTCGGCGGCCTGATGTTCGCCACCGAGCAGTCCGACTGGACCGTGCTGCCCGTCACCAAGCTCATGATCGACGTGCTGAACGGCGCCTTCACCTTCATCCCGCTGATCGTGGCGATCTACTATGCCGGCGAGCTGGTGTGGCGCGAGCGCGATCGCCGCACGCATGAGATCTTCGACGCCTGTCCGATTCCCGACTGGGCCTTCGTCGTGCCGAAGATCCTGGCGATCTCGCTGGTGCTCAGCGCGATGATCGCGGTCTCGGTCCTCGCCGCGGTCGCCGTGCAGGCGGTCAAGGGCTATTTCGACTTCGCGTGGATGCACTATCTGTTGTGGTACGTCGTCCCCGCCTCGATCGAGGCGATCCTGCTCGCCGTGCTGGCGATCTTCGTGCAGGCGCTGTCGCCGCACAAATATGTCGGCTGGGGCGCGATCGTGCTGATCGAGATCGGCCTGATCAGCCTGGGCAATATCGGCTGGGAGCATCACCTCTATCTCTACGGCACCATGCCGGCGGTGCCGCTGTCCGACATGAACGGCCAGGGCAAGTTCTGGATCGGGCGCGCCTGGTTCCAGATCTACTGGCTGGCCTTCGCGACGATCCTGTCGGTGTTCGCCTATGCGCTGTGGCGGCGCGGGACGGAGACGCGGCTCAAGCCCCGCTTGGCGCGGCTGCCGCGGCGGCTGCGCGGCCCGGCCGGCGTGCTGCTGGCGGCCGCCGTCATCGTATGGGCCGGCTCGGGCGCCTACATCTACTACAACACCAACGTGCTGAACGACTACCGCACCAGCATCGCCGAAGACGCGTGGAAGGCGGATTACGAGAAGGCGCTGTACAAATTCCACGCAATGCCGACGGCCCGCATCACCGACGTGGCGCTGAACGTGGCGATCTATCCGCACGATCCGCGCATCGTCACCACCGGGCACTACGTCATCCAGAACAAGACGGGCAAGCCGCTCGCCCAGGTGCATGTGCGCTGGATGCGCGACCTGAAGGTGACCGCGCTGGCGGTGCAGGGTGCGCATGTGGTGCAGCGCTTCGACCGCTTCAATTACCTGATCTACGCCTTCGACAAGCCGCTGCGTCCCGGTGAAAAGCGGACCATCGATTTCACCGCGGTGATGGAGCAGCAGGGCTTCAAGAACCGCGACAACGTCACCCGCGTGGTCGACAATGGGACGTTCGTGAACAACGCCGAGATCGCGCCCGTGCTGGGCATGGATCAGAACGAGTTGCTGAAAGACCCGGTCAAGCGCCGCCGCTATCACCTTCCCGACCAACTGCGTCCGCCCAAGCTGGAAGACGATTCGGCGCGCAATGTCGGGTTCTTCAATTTCGCCGACTGGGTGAATGCCGACATCACGGTCTCCACCGTCGCCGACCAGACGCCGATCGCGCCGGGCTACCGGGTGTCGGAAACCGTGGCGGACGGGCGCCGCACGGTGCGCTTCAAATCGGAAGCGCCGATTCTGTATTTCTTCTCCGTCCAGTCGGCGGCCTACGCGCAGCGCAGCACCAAGTGGCACGACGTGACGCTGACGGTCTATTACGATCCGCATCATCCTTACCAGGTGGACCGCATGCTGTCCTCGATGAAGGCGTCGATGGACGTCTACAGCAAGGCGTTCGGCCCCTATCAGTTCCGCCAGGCGCGCATCCTGGAATTCCCCGGCTATGCCACCTTCGCGCAGTCTTTCGCCAACACCATTCCGTTCTCCGAATCGATCGGCTTCATCCAGGACGACCGCGCCATCCGCGCCGACACCGACAAGATCGATCTCGTCACCTTCGTGACCGCGCATGAGCTGGGCCATCAATGGTGGGGCCACCAACTCACCAGCGCGAACATGCAGGGCAGCACCATGCTGATCGAGACCTTCGCGCAGTACTCCGCGATGCTGGTGATGGAGCATCTCTATGGCCTCGACCACGTCCGCAAATTCCTCAAGGAGGAACTCGACAACTATCTGCGCAACCGCGGCAGCGAGGAGGTCGAGGAACTGCCGCTCGACCGGGTGGAGGACCAGGGCTACATCCATTACCGCAAGGGCGCGGTCGTGATGTACCGCCTGAAGGAGACCGTCGGCGAGGCCGCGGTCGACCGCGCCCTGCGCCGGATGCTGGCGCAATACGCCTTCAAGGCCGCGCCCTATCCGTCATCGAAGGACTTCATCGGGATCCTGCGCCAGGAGGCCGGCCCGCAATACGGCGCGCTGATCACCGACCTGTTCGACAAGATCACGCTCTATGACCTGACGGCGAAGAGCGCAACCTGGGTCAGGCGCCATGACGGCCGCTACGACGTCACCCTGACCGTCGCCGCGCACAAATATTATGCCGACGGCAAGGGCCTGCAGACGGAGACGAAGATGGACGAGCCGGTCAGCATCGGCGTCTTCACCGCCAAGCCCGGCGACGCCGATTTCGGCAAGCAGAGCGTGCTGCAGATGGCGCCGATGAAGATCGTTTCGGGCACCCAGGTCCTGCATCTGGTGACGGATGCGCCGCCGAAATTCGCCGGCATCGATCCCTACAACATGTGGATCGACCGCAACTCGGACGACAACGTCGTCGCGGCGGCGGCCGGCGGGGCGAGCTAAAGCCGGTTGTGCTCAGGCGGAGTCGTCAAAAACGATGACATCGTTTGAGGTTGCATCAACTTGAAAACAACCGACTCCGGCCGCCGTCTGGCGCGGCGGGCGGAATTGGTCTAGCTAGCGAGGTCCTTCGGAGCTCGCCAAGGCCTTGGAATCGGTCGACCATATCGACGGCGTCCTGCCGGCGAACCAGGCGCGCAGCCGCGACGCGCGCGACCGGCTGCTCGCGGCGGGCGAGAAGGTGTTCGCCAGGCTCGGCTACGACGCGGCGCATGTCGGCGACATAGCGCAGGCCGCGGGCTGCTCGGTGGGCAGCTTCTACCGCCGCTTCCGCGACAAGGAGGCGTTCTTCCGCGCCCTGCATCACCGCTTCACCGAGCGCAACCTCGACCAGGGCGGGCGGTTCTTCGCGCTGCCGCAATGGCAGGACGAACCGACCTCGGCGATGCTCCGTACCCTGATCGAAAGCACCGCGCATATCATGAAGCGCAACCAGGGCTTCTTCCGGGCTTTGTTCCAGCGCTCGCTGGCCGGCGCCGGCGCCGATTACTGGCCGGGCATGCGGGCCGGCACGCAGCGCCAGGGCGAGATGCTGGCGGCGTTCATGCTGGCGCGCGACGAAGGCGGCGGCCGCGAGGACCTCGCGCGGGATTGCATCTTCGTGCTGCGCGCGGTCGACGGCGCCATCGTGCACCGGCTCCTGAACGACGGGCCTTATGCCGACGAGCAGGTCGTGATCGACGCGCTGGCGCGCATGGCGCTGGCGTTTCTCGGCCTTGCCGACCACGGGCCGCGCAAATAGCGCGCCTCAGGGCTCGGCGATCATCCTGCCGCTGATGAAGCCGATCCTGTCGATCTCGATGCGCACCGTATCCCCGGCTTTGAGGAACTGCGGCGGCTTCATCGACTGGCCGACGCCGCCCGGCGTGCCGGTGAACACCATGTCGCCAGGCTCCAGCGTCATCGCCTGGCTCAGATAGGCGACCTGGTCGAAGCAGTCGAAGACGAGGTTGCTGGTGTTCGAGCTCTGCTTGAGCTGGCCGTTGACCAGGCAGCGTATGCCCAGCGCATGCGGATCGCCGATCTCGTCGGCGGTGACGATCCACGGCCCGACCGGCGCATGGGTGTCGAACGACTTGCCGACCAGCCATTGCGGGGTGTGGAACTGCCAGTCGCGCACGCTGACGTCGTTGCCGCAGGTATAGCCGAAGATCACTTCGTGCGCCTTTTCCTTCGGCACATGGCGGCAGCGCTTGCCGATGACGAACACCATCTCGGCCTCCCAGTCGATCATGGTCGAGACCTTCGGCACCTGGATCGGATCGTAGGGCGCGTTCAATGCGTTGCCGAGCTTGGCGAACCAGATCTGCTTCTCCGGCGTCTTGGCGCCGCTCTCGGCGATGTGGTCGGCATAGTTGAGGCCGATCGCCATGACCTTGGACGGCCGCGGCACCGGCGCGGACAGATGCACCTCGCCGATCGCATAGGCCGGCTTGTCGGCCGCCGCGACCGCCGCGACCCTGTCCTTCAGCGTGTCCCAGTTCGCGATGAGCTGCGTCATGTCGGCGGCGAGACGGTGCGGCGTCAGGTCGACCAGCGCGGCGCCCTTGACCACGCCCAGCCGCTCCTGCCCGCCGGCCTCGAAGGTCGCAAGTTTCATGTCGGGCTCCTAGGCGAGGGCGTCTGAGAAAAACTGCACTGCAAGAGCATGCGCCCGCCGCGTCGATTGCGCATTATAGCGCATGATCACCGTTCCGCCGCGGCCCTGGTTGCCGAACGGGTCGATGACTTCCATGTCGACGCCGGGCATGTCGAAGCCGTGATGGCTGTCCGGCAGGGCGTGGTGCGTGATCCTGGCGGCGTCCTCCGGCTTCAATCCGGCGACGAGCTTCGCACCGATCTCGGGATCGTTGTCGTACTGGTCCAGCGCGCCGGTGATCAGCAGCAGCCTGGTGTCGACCAGATCGCCGAATTCGAACCCCGGCACGCGGTTATAGACCCAGGCCGCGGGATAAACCGGCATCAGGGCGCGGAAGCTGTCATCCTTCAGGAACGCGTCGTTGTGCCGGTGCGTTGCGGCGAGCATGCAGACGACACCGCCGAAGGAGAATCCGCCGGCGCCGATCCGCGCCGGATCGACGGCGGGATGCGCCGCGAGAAGCGTGCGCGCCGCGTAGAGGTCGGGCAGGGCGTCGGCGGGGCGCGGCCGGCCCTCGGCGCCGCCCTTGAAATTCCGCGCCGCCCAGAGATCCGGCTCCAGGGTGACGAATCCGGCATCGTTGAGCGCGTCGGCATAGCCGTCCTCCCGCAGCGACGGCCCCGCCGACCCATGGAGCAGCACCACGGCAGGATGCCTTTCCTTGCCGTCCCGCGGCACGCGCAGCCGCGCGGCGACCGTCAGCGGACGCTCATGCAACGTCGCGAACGCAACGTCGTGCAGCGACGCCGTCATGCCGCCCGCATTGCCGGGGTGAACCTGACCGGCATCGCCTGCGGGCCGGAGATGAAATTCGACGGCAGCCATTTCGGCGGCTCGGCGAGGCGGAAATCCTGCATGCGGGTCAAGACTTCCATCAGCATGGCATCGATCTCGATGCGGGCGATGTGCTGGCCGAGGCAGCCATGCGGGCCGCTGCCGAAGGCGATGTGCTCGTTCGGCTTGCGCGACAGGTCGAATGCGTCCGCCCGCTCGAACTTCTCGGGATCGCGATTGGCGGCGCCGAAATACATCACCACCTTGTCGCCTTCCTTGAGCGTCCGGCCCGCCAGCGCGACGTCGCGGGTGGCGCGGCGGCGCATATAGATGACGGGGCTGGCCCAGCGCAGCATCTCCTCTCGCGCCGAGCCGAGCCGGCCGGGCAGGTCCGCCATCAGCCAGCGCTGCTGGTCGGGATAGTCGAGCAGCGCCAGCATGCCCGCCGACAGCAGGTTGCGCGTGGTGTCGCCGCCGGCGTCGATCAGCAGCAGGAAGAACAGCAGGAATTCGATGTCGTCCAGCTTCTTGCCGTCGACCTCCGCCTGCAGCAGCTTGGTCGCCAGGTCGTTCTTCGGCCGGGCGCGTTTTTCCGCGATCAGGCCGCGGCCGTATTCGAACATCTTGCCGACCGCCGCCATGCCTTCGAGGCTGGGCGTGCCGCCGGCGGTGGTGTGGATCGCCTCGGTGAGCTTGTAGAGCTCGCGCCCGTCGTCCAGCGGCATGCCCATCAGCTCGGCGATGACATAGGACGGCATCTCGCCCGCGATCTGCGAGACGAAATCGCATTCGCCGCGCTCGATCACCTCGTCGACGATCTGGCGCGCCAATTGCTGCATGCGCGGCGTGCGCCCGGCGGTCACCGGCACGGTGAATTCCTGGCGGATCAGCTTGCGGAACGCGGTGTGCTGCGGCGGGTCCATCATCAGCATCATCTTGTAGGGCCCGAAATCGTTCTGCGTCAGCGGGTCCTGGATCATGATGGTGGGCTCGGAGGAGAATGCCTGGAAATTGCGGTCGACCTCCCAGACGTCGCGGTAGCGCGTCACCGCCCAATAGCCGGGGCCGGCGGGCTCTTCCTGGAAATGCACCGGATCGTGGACGCGCAGCCAGTCATATTGCGCGTGCGGATGGCCGGCGGCGAAGCTGTCCGGATTCCACAGATCGATCTTCATGACGTAATGCTCACCGGCTTGCCGTCCACGATCTGGTCGAGATACTCCGACAACCCATAACCCGTCAGCCCGTTGCAGGTGTACTCGGTCATCCCTTCCGTGATGCGGGTGTTGAGTTCCTGGCCGTCCGGCGTCTTGCGTCGGTTGCGCAGCGGGATCAGCGACATCACGCGGCCGCTCACGTCATAGGTCGCGCCCGACTCCGTCTTGACGTGCGCCCGCAGCGCCGTCTGGTACCAGTTCTCGTCCCAGTCGCTGTCGATGCGGCATGCGGTGATCAGGTCGTACTTGCCGTCCTTCAGCACCATGCCGCCCTCGCGGGGCTTGCCCTCGGCGCCGGCGACGATGGAGAGCATCATCGCGAAGTCCCTGCCGAAATTCATCGGGCACCAGCGGTACCAGTGGATCGCCTGCCAGTAGCGCGGCCCCCAGCTCTTGTCGCGCAGGCCGAAGCCGTCGACCGCAAAGGTCTCCTCGCCCAGCGTGAACGTGCCCCTGGCGGCCATGTGCTGCTCGTAATGCGCCTTGGCGAAGGATTTCTCCGGATCGATCGCAAGCGGCGTGCCGTCCGCGTGCACCGTCTCGCCGCCGAACATCGGCGACACGCCCTCATAGTCGAGCGCGACCTTGCAGGCGACCTGCGGGTTCTCCCGGAACGCCTTCGACGGATGGGCCATGTCGAAGGGCTGCGCCAGCACACGGCCTTGCCGTCATAGGTTACGCGCAGCCGCCTGAACGGCTCGACCACGTCGATCTTCATGCCGCCGGCGTTCATCGCCGTGTTGTCGGCGATCTTCGGGCGCCCGTACATGAAGGCGACGCGGCCGTCGGGAAGATAGAGGCACACCGTCATCTCGGCCTGGCCCTCGTTCGGCCGGTTGCCCAGCCGGAACCAGCCGCCGATCTTCGCCGTCGGATCGAAGACGTTGAAATACATGCTTTCGTTGTAGTTGGAGGCCGCGTCGGGCGTGTGGGTGTATTCGTCCTGCGGTTCCAGGCGAAGCCTCAATCCGGTGCGTGCCGCCATCCGTCTCTCCCGATATTTTGTCCGATTGTGAGCGCGAGGCGGGCGGGCACGCAATCGCGTTGTCGCGCGGCGCCGTACTTATTACAGTGCCGAAAACGGCGTGCGGGCGATGTTTCCGCAGCGTCAGACAGGGAGCAAGGCATGCCGTGGAATTTCGGCGATATCCTGGACGCCATCGAGACGGTGCTGCCGCCGGACGCCCCGGCCTTCGTGCATGGCGAGCGCCTTATCACCTGGGGAGAGACCTCTCGGCGCACCAACAACCTGGCGCGGGCGCTGATCGCGCGCGGGGCGCAGCCGAAGGACAAGGTCGCCTTCTACATGCGCAACCGGCCGGAATATTGCGAGACGCTGGCCGCCTGCTTCAAGGCGCGGCTGACCCATGTCAACGTCAATTACCGCTACAAGGCGGACGAGGTGTTCTACATCTTCGACAATTCGGACGCGCAGACGGTCGTCTACGGCGCCGAGTTCCGCCATATCGTCGAAGAGATCCGCCCGCGCCTGGGCAAGGTGAGGACCTTCATCGAGGTGACGGATGACGGCGCTGCCGCCGGTTTCGCGGAGGACTTCGAAACCCTGGCGAACGAGGGCGACGGCGCGGCGCTGGCGATCGAACGCGCGCCGTCGGACGAGTTCTTCATCTACACCGGCGGCACCACCGGCATGCCCAAGGGCGTGATCTGGACGCATGACGACCTGCGCGAGACCTCGCTGATCGCGCTGCGCAAGCTGGGACCGGTGCCGGAAAACCTCGAACAGGTGATCGCCGCGATCACGCTGATCGGTCCCGGCGGCCGCCTGCTGCCGGCCTGTCCGCTGATGCACGGCACCGGCCTTCTGATGGCGCTTAGCGCCATGTTGTCCGGCGGCTGTATCATCACGCTGACGCACCCCTCGCTGGACGCGCATGAGCTGTGGGCGGCGGTCGAGGCGAACAAGGCGACGACGCTGGTGATCGTCGGCGACGCCTTCGCCAGGCCGATGCTGGCGGCGCTGGCGGAACAGCCGGGCCGCTACGACACCTCCGGCGTCGTCAATATCGTCTCGTCGGGCGTGATGTGGTCCAGAGAGGTCAAGAAGGCCCTGCTGGCGCATATCCCGCAGGCGGTCATGGTCGACTCTTTCGGCTCGTCCGAGGCGGTGGGCTTCGGCACCTCGATGATGACGGCGGCGGGCGAGGTGCAGACGGCGAAATTCCAGATCGGCGAGCGCTGCCGGGTGTTCGACGCCGAGGACCGCCCGGTGGTGCCCGGCTCCGGCGTGCCCGGCATCATCGCCATGCCGCAGCCGATCCCGCTCGGCTATTACAAGGACGCGAAGAAGACGGCCGAGACGTTCAGGGCCATCGAAGGCATACGCTACGCCATGCCGGGCGACTGGTGCGTGGTGGAGGCCGACGGCACGCTGACCCTGCTGGGCCGCGGCAGCGTCTGCATCAACACCGCGGGCGAGAAGGTCTATCCCGAGGAGGTCGAGGAGACCCTGAAGCTGCATCCGGCGGTCGAGGACGCGCTGGTGGTGGGCGTGCCGGACGACAAATGGGGCCAGGCGATCACCGCGGTGGTGGTGACGAGCGGCGATTTCGACGAAGAAGACATCCGTCTCCATGTCCGCGACCGCCTCGCGGGCTACAAGACGCCCAAGCGCATCCTGGTCGCCGGCGTGCCGCTGCGCGCGCCCAACGGCAAGGCGGACTACAAGACCGCGCTCGATTTTGCCAAAAAGCAGCTCGGCCTTGCGTAATTAGGATACTCCCCCGCGAAGCGGGGGAGGGGAACCGCCGCAGGCGGTGGAGGGGGCGGCCGCACGCGCGATCTTCGCCAGGCAGTTGTGCATATTGTCCCGTTTGGGAATGTCGGCTGCCGGAATGCGGAGCACGCGGATGTCTTGTTTAGCAAGCCACTGGTCGCGACGCTCGTCATGAGCGACGCGGCTCTCGTGGCTTCAGCCATCGACCTCGATGGCCAGTGCCGCGCTCGCGCAGAAGAAATCCAGAATGTAAGGCCCGACCGGATGCTGCCGCCGGAACGAAAGACCACGTAGTTTTCGTCCGCGCAATTGCTGCCATAGCAGGATTTCCGGCAAGGTCATTTTCCGGCGCAGCGCGCGGGCACGCTTGAATGTCAAAATCGGTGCGCGCACTGCCCCCTCCACCGCGCTACGCGCGGTCCCCCTCCCCCGCTCCGCGGTGGAGGAGCCGAACATATCAGAACTCCTCACCCGTGAAACGGGGGAGGGGGACCATCGCGAAGCGATGGTGGAGGGGGCCGCCGCGGCGCCTACGCTTCCAGCATCCGCTCCAGCGTCGGCAGTTCGTCGGCCTCTCGCGCCGGCTTGTCCCAGCGGATCCGGTTGATGCGGGGAAAGCGCATGGCGACGCCGCTCTTGTGCCGGGTCGAGCGTTGCAGGCCTTCGAAGGCGACTTCGAGGACCAGGCCGAAATCCTTGTCGGCGCGGACGCTGCGCACCGGGCCGAAGCGCTCCACCGTGTTGTCGCGCACGAATTTGTCGAGTTGCTTGAGCTCCTCGTCGGTGAAGCCGAAATAGGCCTTGCCCACCGGCGTCAGCGCTTTGGTGCCATTGGCATCCTCGCGCCAGACACCGAAGGTGTAGTCGGAATAGAAGCTCGAGCGCTTGCCGTGGCCGCGCTGGGCGTACATCAGCACCGCGTCGATCAGGTGCGGGTCGCGCTTCCACTTGAACCATGGCCCTTTCGGCCGTCCCGCCTCATAGAGCGAATCCCAGCGCTTGAGCATCAGCCCTTCGGCGATGCGCGGATCGCCCTCCGGCGGTTCGGCGCGCAGCCGGGCCAGATCCTCCCAGCTCGCGAAAGGCTGCAGCGGCGACAGGTCGATGCGCGAGGATTTCAGCCGCGCCACGAATGCCTCCAGCCGCTTGCGCCGCTCGGCGAAGGGCAGCGGGCGCAGGTCTTCGTCACCGTCCATCAGCAGGTCATAGGCGCGGATGCCGGCGGGGAATTTCGCGATGGTCCTGGGATCGGGGTTCTTGCGGTTGAGCCGCTGCTGCAGGTCGCCGAAGGAATCGACGCGGCCGTCCGTCATCACCAGCAATTCGCCGTCGATCACGCCTTCGAAGTTCAGCGCCGCCATCACGTCGGGAAAGGCGTGGCCGATGTCGTCGCCGGTGCGCGAATAGAGGCGCTTCTCGCCGTGCTCGGACGCGGCCTGGACGCGGATGCCGTCCCATTTCCATTCGGCGGCGTAGTCTTTGGCGTCGTATTTCGCAAAGTCGGTCGCCTCGTCGATCGCCTGCGCCAGCATCACCGGGCGGAAGCGCGCCGGCGCGTCGGGCGAGGGCTTGTCGCTGCGCTTCTCCAGCCAGGCGAAGAGGTCTTCGTAGGGCGGGCGCTGGCTGTGCCAGACCTCCTCGATCTCCGCGACGTCGATCCCGCCCAGATCGGCCAGCGCCTGCTTGGCCAGCCGCGCCGAGACCCCGACCCGCAAGCCGCCGGTGAGCAGCTTGAGCAGCGCCCAGCGCCCGTCCGCGTCCAGCGCGTCGAGCCAGCCTTCGAGCAGCCGCTGCACCTCGCCCCGCGACGCGCTGCGCAGCGCGTCGACCACCTCGGGCAGTTCGGGCTCGCGGTTGGCGCCGGGTCGCGCCGGCCAGATCAGCGCCACGGTCTCGGCCAGGTCGCCGACGAAATCATAGGACAGCGCGAAGAGCGCCGGATCGACCCGCGCCTCGACCGCCTTGCGGATGAAGCCCGGCTTGGCGGCGTCGAAGCTCAAGACGCCGGTCAGCGCCGCCAGCGCCCAGCCGCGCTCGGGATCGGCGGCCTCGCGCAGATAGTCGCGCACCAGGGTCAGCTTGGTGTTGCGCGACGGCGTGAAGGCGAGGCTGTCGAGCAGGCGGGCGAAGGCGCGCATCAGGCCTCGCCCTCGTTGGAATCGTATCCGACCAGCGACAGCGCCCGCGCCTTCTGGCCGTTCAGCGCGGCCCAGCGCAGCAGCGCCTCTTCCTCGCCATGGGTGATCCACAGTTCGTCCGGCTTGAGTTCGCTCGCCGTCGCGGTGAGCTCGTCCCAGTCGGCGTGGTCGGACAGGATCAGCGGCAGCTCGACGCCGCCCTGCCGCGCCCGCGCCCGCACCCGCATCCAGCCCGAGGCGAAGCAGACGACGGGATCGGGAAAGCGCCGCGACCAGCGGTCCTGCGTCGCCGAAGGGGGCGCGATGACGAGGGCGCCCGCGAAATCCTGCTTCTTGGCCGAGGTCGCGGGCGCCAGCGGACCGAGCTCGACGCCGAAACTTTCATACAGCGCGTTGAGCTTCTCCAGCGCGCCATGGACATAGATCGGCTTGTCGTAGCCCGCTTCGCGCAAAAGGCAGATCAGCCGCTGCGCCTTGCCCAGCGCATAGGCGCCGACCAGGTGCGAACGCTCGGGAAACTGCCCGACCGATTTGAGCAGTTTGGCGATCTCGTCGGTGTCCGGTGGATGGCGGAACACCGGCAGGCCGAACGTCGCCTCGGAGATGAACACGTCGCACGCCACCGGCTCGAACGGCGCGCAGGTCGGATCGCGGCGGCGCTTGTAGTCGCCCGAGACCGCCATGGTCATGCCCTTCCAGCGCACCACCGCCTGGGCCGAGCCCAGCACATGCCCGGCCGGCACCAGCGAAACGGTCACGCCGTTGATGTCGATATTCTCGCGATAGGCGAGGGGCTGCGTCGCGGCGGCGAAATCCTCGCCATAACGTGCTTCCATGATGGCGAGGGTCGGTCGCGTCGCCAGCACCTTGCCGTGGCCGGCGCGGGCATGGTCGGAATGGCCGTGGGTGATCACCCGCGCGGTCCACCGGCCGCACCGGATCGATGTGGAAATCCCCCGGCTTGCAATAAAGCCCGGCCGGGCTGGGACACAGAAGGTCTTCGTATTTCGCCATCGCCCGATTGTAACGCGGGCGTCGGCGGAATGTTCAGTCGACCTTCGCCGGCGCATAGCGCGGCGACAGCACCTGCACCACGATCAGCGCCAGCGCATAGGCGACGGCCGCCACGACGAAGATCGGGGTGTAGGTGCCGAGCTCCTGCAGCACATAGCCGGTGTATTTCGACATCAGCATGCCGCCCACCGCGCCGACCGTGCCGCCGATGCCGATCACCGAGCCGACCGCGGCGCGCGGGAAGACGTCGGACGGCAGGGTGTAGAGATTGGCGGAGAACGACTGGTGCGCCGCCGTGGCGATGCCCAGGATGGCAACGGCCAGCCACAGATTGTCGGCATACATCGCGAACGCGATCGGCAGGATCGCGAAGCAGGAGATCAGCATGGTCAGCTTGCGCGCCGCGCTGATCGTGTAGCCCAGCATGATCAGCCGCGACGACATCCAGCCGCCGGCGACGCTGCCGATGTCCGACATGATGTACACCGCCACCACCGGCGGCCCGAACGACCTGAGGTCCAGGTGGTAGCGGTCGGCGAAGAAGCCCGGCAGCCAGAACAGGTACATCCACCAGATCGGGTCGATCAGGAATTTGGCGATGGCATAGGCCCAGGTCTCCTTGACCGTCAGCAGCCGCGTCCAGGGGATGGATTTGTGCGCCTCGGCGTCGGGCGGATCGCTTTCGATGAAGGCGAGCTCGCCGGGCTTCACGTTCCTGTTCTGGCCCGGCTGGGTGTAGAGGCGCAGCCAGAACGCGAGCCAGACCAGGCTGAACGCGCCGGTGATCACGAATGCGGCGCGCCAGCCGAAATGGATCACGATGACCGGCACGATCAGCGGCGTGATGATCGCCCCGATGCCCGATCCGGCGTTGAAGATCGAAGTGGCGAGTGCCCGCTCGCTCTTGGGAAACCACTCGGCGACCGCCTTGACGCCGGCGGGAAAATTGCCGGACTCGCCCAGCCCCAGTCCGACGCGCACGAAGGTGAAGCCGGTCAGGGTTCGCACCGCGGCATGGGCGACATGGGCGGCGGTCCACACCACGATGGCGGCGGCGAAGCCCAGCCGCGCGCCGATCTTGTCGATCACCCAGCCGAAGCCGAGATAACCCACCGCATAGGCGGCTGGAAATAGAACACGACGTCGGCGTACTGGATCTCGTTCCAGCCGAGTTCGCCCTGCAGCGTCGGCTTGAGCACGCCCAGGATCTGGCGGTCGACATAGTTGATCGCGGTGGCGGCGAACAACAGGGCGCAGATCACCCAGCGGTAATTGCCCGCGCGCGCGGCGGCCGCAGCGACCACCTTGCCCGCGTCGACGGGTTGCACGTTCATCGTACGCCCTTCCCTGGCTTGGTCTTCTTCTTGGTCTGCGCTCGCGCCACGTTGGACGCGAGGATGAGTCAAACGCCCGGTGTGGCCGGGACGGCAAGGCAGTCGATGGCGCCCAGCGCACCGAAATCGACGCGCGCGCGCTGCCCGGCTGCGATATCGTGGATGCCGGTGGCGGCGCCGGTGGAGATCAGCATGCCGGCCTTCAGCGGGCGGCCGCGCCCGGCGCAATGCGCGGCGAGAAAGAGCAGGGATTCGAGCGGCCCGCCGGGAATCTCGGCCGCCGATCCGGTGCCGACGGATGTCCCGTCGATGAAGCTTTCGCAGGTCAGGCTCGCATCGGCGCGCGCCGCCCAATCGGGCACCGCCGGGCCCAGGATCAGCCCGGCATTGTTGCCGAAATCGCTGACCACCACGGTGGGACCGAGCGCGTTGATGGTCGCCAGCGGGCTTCCCGCGGTCTCGATGCCGATATGCATGGCGCCAACCAGGGCGCGGGCTTCGTCCGCCGTCCAGTCCGTCTTGTCCGCCGGCGCGTCGGCGCCCAGCACCAGCACGAACTCCGCCTCGATCGCCGCGAAGCCGCCGACGAACGCCGGGAAAGTGGTCGGCGCATCTCCCGCATGGCGGAGCTGGCGGGAGAAGATCGGCCCGGCCAGGCGGTTGCGGCCGAAGCGCGGCTCGAAATCGGGCCCGACCCGGCCGATCTTCCAGCCGACGATGCGGTCGGGATAAAGCGCGATGGCGGCGTCCTGGTGGCGGTAACCGGTGGCCAGATCGGCCGGCACCTCGCCCGGAAAGCCGGCCAGGGCCCGGGCGGCCAGCCGCGCCTCCACGAATTGCCGCGCCACCATGTCGGTCAAATTGCCCTGCTTCGCGCCGTCTTTATTCACCACGCAATCCCTTGAGGCCGTTCCAGCGCTTTTTGGCGTGGTTGCGTTGTGTCTAGAGGAAACCGGTGTCATTTTCAACGCGGGAGCGCTTCGGCGGATCGCGACCGGATGAGATCCGGGGCGGCCACTATAAAAAAGGGATGGAGACGATGGGGCAGAACATTCGCAGCGGGGCTGGCGGCCCTGCTGATCCTCGGCGCGGCGGCGGCGCATGCAGCAGCTCCGGCGGCCGACACGACACCGCTGGCATTCCCCGGCGCGCTGGGCTGGGCGGCGCACACGCCCGGCGGGCGCGGCGGGCAGATCATCAAGGTGACGACCCTGGCCGGCGACGGCCCCGGCTCACTGCGCGCCGCGGTCGAGACCAAGGGTCCGCGCATCGTGGTGTTCGAGGTCGGCGGCGTGATCGACCTGGGCCGCCAGACGCTGAAGATCGTCGAGCCCTACCTGACCATCGCGGGCCAGACCGCGCCGTCGCCCGGCATCACGCTGATCCGCGCCGGCATCGATGTCGGTGGGCACGACATCGTCATCCAGCACATCCGCGTGCGCGTCGGCGAAGCGGGCGCGGCGAAGAAGAGCGGCTGGGAGGAGGACGCGATCTCCACCGTCGGCGGTGCGCATGACGTGATCGTGGACCACTGCTCGTTCACCTGGGCGACCGACGAGAACATGTCGGCGTCGGGCAGCCGCTTCGTCGGCGACACGCCCGAAAGCTGGCGCGAGCACACCTCGCACCGCATCACCTATTCCAACAACATCGCGGCGGAGGGCCTCGCCTATGCCACGCATTACAAGGTCGAGCACTCCAAGGGCTCGCTGATCCACGACAACGCGACCGACATCTTGCTGGTGAACAACCTCTATGCGCACGATTACGAGCGCAATCCGCTGCTGAAGGGCGGCGTACACCTCGCCATGGTCAACAACCTGATCTTCGATCCGGCCAGCGCATCGTGCATTACAACCTGATGGCGGAGGAATGGGACGACCATCCCTGGCAGGTGGGCGAGCTGACCGCGGTCGGCAATGTCGCGCGCGCCGGCCAGTCGACGGTGCCGCATATCGCGTTCCTGGAGATCGGCGGCTATGCGATCTTCAGTACTACGGCCGGGACAATGTCGCGGTCGACCAGATCGGCAATCCGCTGCCGATGTTCGGCCGCTATACGACCGCGCCGGCCAAGATCATCCAGATGCCGGCGCCGCCGACCTGGCCCGAGGGGCTGAAGCCGATGCCGTCCGGCGCGGTGCAGCAATACGTCCTGCACAATGCCGGCGCCCGGCCCTGGGACCGCGACTACGACGACGTCCGCCTGATCGCCGACGTCGCCGAAGGCCGCGGCATCATCATCAATTCCGAAGCCGACATCCATGGCTATCCGGTGCAGAAGCCGACCGCGCGCCCCGTTCAACCCCGACGACTGGAACCTGTTCGACATGACGCCGAAGACGCCGGCGGCGCTCGACTCGTCGGCCCACGCCCACGGAACGTGACGTTGTCCTTCCCCCTTGCCGGGGGAGGACAACGGGCGCCTCACCACCCGTCGCCCGGCAGGGTGCCGCTGTCGCCGATGGCGTCATAGGCTTCGGCGAGCGCGAGCGTGAACGTGCCGTTCGACGCCAGTGCGCGCGGGAAGACGCCGTCCAGGCTCAGGAACAGCATCGTGTCGCCCACGCCCTCGCCGGTGCAGGCGGCGCCGATCTCGAGCACGCGCGGCGCCAGCGGATCGATCAGCTCGATCTTGTCGCGGGCGCGCCGGCGCACGAAGCGCATCCAGGCGGCGATGGGCACCGCGAGGCGCGCGAGCGGACGCCTCGCCGCCAGCGCGCTCTCGATGGTCGCGAACAGCCGATAGGGCAGCTTCTGCGAGCCGTCCCAGGCGATCTGCCCCAGATGATGCGCGATCGCGGGATTGGCGATGCGCGCCAGCACGCTGTCGATATATGCGTGTAGATCGAGGCCGGCGGGCGGCGTCAGCGTCGGCGCGATGTCCTCGCGCAGCAGTGCGCCGACGAAGGACGCGAGCGCCGCGTCGTCCATCGCATCGCGCGTGGTCCGGCGGCCGCGCAGCAGGCCGAGATAGGCGAGCGTCGAATGGGCGCCGTTGAGGAGGCGCAGCTTGGCGTTCTCATAGCCCGCGACGTCGCAGCTGAGCGTCACGCCCGCCGCGGCCCAGTCGGGACCGGCCATGCCGGGCAGGTCCTCCATCACCCATTGCACGAAAGGCTCGCGCTGCACCGGCACCCGGTCGAAGGCGCCCAGATGCACCGCGACGCGCGCCTTCAGCGCCTCGTCGGTCGCCGGCGTGATGCTGTCGACCATGGTGGACGGAAAGCGCGCTTCGCCCTCGATCCATCGCGCCAGTTCGGGCTCGACCGCGGCGGCGAATTGCAGCACGGCGCGTTTGAGCCGCGCGCCATTGGCGGCGAGGTTGTCGCAGGACGTCATCGTGTAGGGCGCGATGCCGGCGCGGCGGCGCTGGGCAAGGCCCTCCACCAGCCAGCCGATCGCGCTGGTCGGATTCTTTGGCCGGGACAGGTCGTGCGCGATCTCCGCCCGCGCAGTGTCGAGGTCGCCGCCCGGCGTCAGGCAATAGCCGTTCTCGGTCACCGTCAGCGTCACGATCTGGGTCGCCGCCGCGGCCAGGCGCGCCAGCACGGTCTGCGGGAAGCTGCGCGCCGACATCGCCTCGCGCACCGAACCGACGACGCGATAGGTGGGATGCCCGCCGAGCTCGGCGATGGTGTAGAGGCCGTCCTGCGCCGCCAGCGCCTCGGTGATGCTGGTGCCGCGCAACGCCACGTCGCAGATCGCCCAGCGCGGATCGGCCCGCAGCAGCCGGTCGACGAAGTAGGCCTGGTGCGCACGATGAAAGGCGCCGGGCCCGAAATGGACGATGCCGGTCGCCAGCGCCCCGCGGTCGTAGTCGAACAGCCGCACATCGGGTCCGGCACGGCCCAGCGTGGCGGACCCCAGGCGCTCGAACGGCTTTCCGGTAACCGGTGTCATGAGACCGACTTTGCGGCAATCCGGCCTTCGGGTCGAATCCGCCGGCCCGCGGCGCGACCGCGTCCGGCGTTCTGGCGCTCGCCCCGCGGCGCGGCTAAGAGGGGGCTGCTTCTACCTTGGTGATTTTGTGACATCGCGAAAGTCCTCGCGTTCCCGGCCGCAGCCCGACCCGCAAGGAACGCCGGAGGGCGAGCGGCGCGGCAAGCGGCCGACGATAAACGACATCGCGCGGCTTGCGAATGTCTCGAAAAAGACCGTGTCGCGGGTGATCAACGACTCGCCCTTCGTGCGCGGCGAGACCCGCGAGAAGATCGCCGCCATCATCGCCGAGCTCGGCTTCGCGCCCGATCCGCAGGCGCGCGGCCTCGCGTTCCGCCGCTCCTTCCTGATCGGCATGATCTACGACAACCCGACGCCGCAATACATCGTGAACATGCAGCAGGGCATCCTGGACGCGATGAAGGGCACCAGCTTCGAGCTGGTGATCCGCCCCTGCAACCGCCAGGACCCGCACTTCCTCGCCGACATGCGCAATTTCGTCGAGCGGCAGAAGCTGTTCGGCGTGGTGCTGCCGCCCTCGGTGTCGGAGGACGAGCGGCTGATCGAGATCCTGGACGAGATCGAATGCCCCTATGTGCGCATCGCCTCGATCGCGCTGGACGCGCCGCAGAGCATGGTGGTCACGCACGACCATATCGGCGGGCTCGAAGCGGCGCGGCACCTGACCGCGCTCGGCCATCGCCGCATCGCGCACATCTCCGGCCCGTCGCTGTTCCGCTCGGCGCATGAGCGGCGGCGCGGCTTCGTGCAGGGCCTCGCCGAGGCCGGCGTGAAGATGCCCACCGGTTACGACCGCGAGGCGGCCTATACGTTCGAGACGGGGACCGAGAACGCCGCCGCGCTGCTGGCGATGAAATCGCGGCCGACCGCGATCTTCTGCGGCAATGACGAGATGGCGGCGGGCGTCTACAAGGCGGCGCGCGACGCCGGCCTGTCGATCCCCGCGGACGTCTCGGTGGTCGGCTATGACGACAGCGCGATGGCGTCGCGGCTCTATCCGCTGCTCACCTCGGTGCGGCTGCCGATCCACGACATGGGACAGATGGCGGCGGCCAAGCTGATCGCGACGACGCGCGAAAAGCGCACCCACACCGACGAGAAGACCGAGGTGGTGCCGGTCCTGGTCCCCCGCGAATCCTCCGCCGCGCCGCCCAAGGCCTAGCACCGCTTGCGCCGCATCCTGACACCGGTTACCTAGGCGCAGCGCAAGGGAGAACGGTCATGTTCACGAAAACGCTGCACGCGTCGCATCCCGACAGCATGGCAGGCGCCAGCAACGATCAGCTCCGCGACCGCTATCTGATGACCGGGCTGTTCCAGCCGGGCCTGATCGCGCTGAACTACACCCATTACGAGCGCTTCGTGATCGGCGGCGCGATGCCCGAAGGCGCGCCGCTCAAGCTGCCGGCGCAGACCGCGCCGGACTCGGCCCGGGACAAGCCGTTCCTGGAGCGCCGCGAGCTGGGCGCGATCAATGTCGGCGATGCGCCCGGCGCGATCACGGTGGACGGCACGCGCTACGCGCTGGGGCCGAAGGACGGGCTCTACATCCCGATGGGCGCGGCCGAAGTGGTGTTCGAATCGGTGGCGGCGCCGACCAAGTTCTATCTCGCCTCGACCCCGGCGCATGCGCGGTTCGAGACGGTGAAGATCTCGATCGACAAGGCGGTGCCGCTGGAGCGCGGCAGCCTGGCGACCTCCAACGAACGCACGATCTACCAGTACATCGTGCCCGCGACGTGCAAATCCTCGCAATTGCTGCTCGGCCTGACCGTGCTCAAGACCGGCAGCGTGTGGAACACGATGCCGCCGCACCTGCACGACCGCCGCTCGGAGGTGTATTTCTATTTCGGCCTCAAGCCGGAGGAGCGGGTGTTTCATTTCATGGGCGAGCCGGAAGCGATGCGCCATATCGTGCTGGCCAACGACGAGGCGGTGGTCTCGCCGCCGTGGTCGATCCATATGGGCTCGGGCACCAGCAACTACGCCTTCATCTGGGCGATGGGCGGGGAGAATCTCGACTACACCGACATGAACGTCCTCGACATCTGCCAGCTCAAATGAGCCATCCGTTCGATCTTTCCGGCAAGGCCGCCCTCGTCACCGGCGCCAATACCGGCATCGGCCAGGGCATCGCCGTTGCGTTGGCGGAAGCCGGCGCCGACATCGTCGGCGTCTCGCGCAGCGGCACCGAAGAGACGGCACAAGTGGTGACCGCGGCCGGACGCGGCTTCCTGCACGTCCCGGCCGACCTGGCGACCACCGCGCCCATCGCTGGCATCGTGCAACAGGCGCTCCAGCGCTTCGGCAAGATCGACATCCTGGTCAACAATGCCGGCATCATCCGCCGCGCCGACGCGCTCGACTTCACGGAAGCGGACTGGGACGCGGTCCTCGACGTCAATTTGAAATCGGCGTTCTTCCTGGCGCAGGCGGTGGCGCGCACGATGCTCGGACGCGGCGGCAAGATCATCAACATCGCCTCGATGCTGTCCTTCCAGGGCGGCATCCGCGTCGCGTCCTATACCGCAGCCAAGAGCGGTCTTGCCGGCATCACGCGGCTGCTCGCCAATGAGTGGGCGGACAAGGGCATCAACGTCAACGCCATCGCGCCCGGCTATTTCGAGACCAGCAACACGCAAGCTTTGCGCGCCGACGAAAACCGCAGTCGCGATATCCTCGCGCGGATTCCGGCGGGACGCTGGGGCAAGCCGTCCGATCTCGGCGGCGCCGCGGTGTTTCTCGCCAGTGCGGCATCGGACTACGTTCACGGCACGATCCTGCCGGTCGACGGCGGCTGGCTGGCGCGCTGAAGCTTGCCTTGCTGCGATGCAGCAGCCGCCGCGTTGCGCGATTGCATCGGTCTTCGCGAATTTACCGAACCGCCAAACGCAATCTTGCAACACGAGGCAAAGCGGAATTACTTTGCATTGCTACCGGTGACAAAACCTTTGTCTCTTGCTATGACACCGGTGTCAGACAGTTCGGGATGAAACGTCACCCGCAAACTAGCGGGGCAAATCGAAGCGCGCGGGGACAACACGACCTGCCGCGCTTCCTGGGGAGGGCGCAGTCGTGAAACCGCGTATTTCTGTGCGCGCGAAGCTTTGGCTTGGCGCATCGGTCGTTGCCTTGATTTCCACCGGCGGTGCCGGCGCGGCCCTTGGCGCGGATGCCGGGGCGGACAATTCCGGCGTCGAAACGGTGGTGGTCACCGGCTTCCGCGGCAGCCTCGACCGCGCCCTCGACGTCAAGCGCGGCGCGCTCGATTCGTCCGACACGATCCTGGCCGAGGACATCGCCAAATTCCCCGACCTCAACCTGTCGGAATCGATCCAGCGCATTCCCGGCATCGCGCTGGCCCGCGACGAGGGCGAGGGCCGCGAGATCCAGGTGCGCGGCCTCAACGCCACGTTCACCCGCGTGCGCATCAACGGCATGGAAGCGATGTCCACCGTCGGCGCCGAGGACAGCCAGGGCGGCACCAATCGCGGCCGCGCCTTCGACTTCAACGTCTTCGCCTCCGACCTGTTCAGCGCGATCACGGTGCACAAGACGGCCTCCGCCGACATCGAGGAGGGCTCGCTCGGCGCCACCGTCGACCTGCACACCGCCCATCCCTTCGATCACGACGGCTTCGTGCTGGCGCTCGGCGCCCAGGCGGGCTACGCCGACCAGGGCGGCGAGTTCAATCCGCGCATGACCGGCCTGGTCTCCGACACGTTCCTCGGCGGCACGCTCGGCGCGCTGTTCTCCTTCGCGGTCGGCAGCCGCGACACGCTGCAGCTCGGCTTCGACACGACGCGGTTCGAGAACGACAACACGGCGCAGAACGCAACCCACACGCCGCCCATGATCGCCGGCTGCGTGACGGTGCCCGGCGCCGCCGCCAATTGCGGCGCCACCCAGCGCTTCGGCTCGGTCGCCTATAACGGCACCAACCTGCCCGGCACCTCGCCGCTGCAGACCTTCGTCGCGGCCGGCGGCGGCCTGCCCAACCGCCAGACGGTCGGCGCGGTGCCGAACGGCTCGCCCTACAACGCCGCCACCCTGCCCAACAATTACGACGTCGTGAACGAGGCCTTCGGGCCGCGCTTCCCGCGCTACGACCTGATCCCGAACCACGAGAAGCGCCTCGGCTTCACCGGCTCGGTGCAGTGGCAGCCCGACCAGGACACGCTGGTCACCCTCGACCTGCTCGCCGCCGACTTCGCGGTCACGCGCGAGGAGGAGTACATGGAGGCCAACTCGCTCAGCATCAATGGCGTGAGCTCCAACCTCGCCTCGACCTCGGGCGGTCCGGCGCTGCTCGCGACCACGCTGGGGCGCCAGAGCGTCAACATCCTGTCCTACGATTTCAACCCGGCGACCAACAATCTCGACGCCTTCACCGCGACCGGCGTCGGCCTGCGCGCCGAACACCGGCTCGACCATCTCGACACCCGTTTCGGCCAGGGCACGCTGGACGCGACGCACAATTTCTCCGACACGTTCAAGGTCCACGGCCTGGTCGGCTGGTCCGAATCGCACCACAACAACCCGCTCCAGACCACGCTGACGATGGACTACAATTGCACCGCGGCGACGGCGGGCGGCAGCACGGCCAATTGCGCCGGCGGCCAGGCCGGCGGCGCGGGATCGGCCGCGGCGCCCTTCACGGTGGACTTCACCGGCAGCAACAAGACGCCGCTGCTCAATTTCGGCAATGTCGATCCGACCTCGACCACCGGCTGGTTCCTGTCGCAGATCCGCGAGCGCACCGCTGCGGTCTACAACAGCTTCCGCACCGTCACCGGCGACGCCGAATGGGACCCCTATCGCTGGCTGAAGCTGCAGGCGGGCTTCGACCTGCGCAATTACGGCAACCGCCAGTCCATGACGTCGCGCTCCAACGGCGCCACCACGACGCTGGATTCGTTCATCCCGTCGGCGATCGAGAACACGCCGTTGTCGCAATACACCCAGCTGGTCTCGATCAAGGGCCTCAGCGGCATACCGGCCGGCGTGGCGACCTCCTATCTGGTGCCCGACATCCAGAAAGCCAACGCCCTGTTCCACATCTTCGACCCGACGGCGTTCCCGACCGTGCTGCCGACCGGCGTGGGCTCCTGCGCCGTGGCGCCGGGCTGCGGCGCCTTCCTGCAGGGCACGGCCGGCTTCGGCTCCTCCAACGGCACGGTGACCGAGAACGATCGCGGCGGCTGGTTCGAGGCCGGCTGGGACACCACCTTCTTCGGCCATCCCTTCCGCGGCAATATCGGCGGCCGCTATGTGGAGACGCAGACCGAATCGATCGGCATCGCCTTCAACTCCACCACCAAGACCTTCCAGAACACCGACGTGAAGTCGACCTATCACGACTTCCTGCCGTCGGTGAACATGGTGGTGGAGCCGGCCGACGACTTCCTGATCCGCTTCAACGCGTCCCAGGTCGTCACCCGCCCGGGCCTGACCGCCCTGCTGCCGGGCGTCTCGATCTCGAAGAACGGCTCGAACCCGATCTCCGTCACGACGGGCAACCCCAACCTCGAACCCTATCGCGCCAAGACCGCCGACCTGTCCTTCGAATGGTATTACGAGAAGGGCGCGCTGTTCTCGGTGGCGTTCTTCTACAAGCATCTCGACAACATCGAAGTGTCGTCCAACCTGTTCGGGCCGTTCGCCTCCAACCCGCTCGGCATCCCCGATTCGGTGCTGCTGACCTTCTGCGGCGGTGCGTTCACCGCGACCTGCAACGACACCGACCCGGCGACCAGCTACAGCACCACCGTCACCCAGAAGGGCTCGCCGCTCTACGGCACCGAGATCGACCTGCAGCAGCCGTTCGACTTCCTGCCCCATCCGTTCGACAATTTCGGCTTCCTGGGCAACGTGACCTTCGTCCAGGCGCGCCAGAACTACATCCTGACGCCCGCGACGGCGACCACGGGCGCGGTGATGACGACGGCCGACCTCATCGGCCTGTCGCGCACGACCTACAATGCGACGCTCTACTACGACGACTCGGTGTTCGAGGCCCGCATCTCGGGCGCCTTCCGCAGCAAGTTCATCCTGGGCGTCGGGCCGACCTCCGGCCTCAGCCTGAACGATTCCCAGGTCCAGGGCTCGACCTTCAACCTCGACGCCTCGACCAGCTACAAGATCGACGACAATTTCACGCTCGATTTCCAGGCGCTGAACATCACCAATCAGGGCCTGTATCAGTACAACGACTCGATCGGCCAGCGCCCGCTGGCCTATTACACCACCGGCCGCGAGTACTTCTTCGGCGTGCGCTACAATTACTAGGACCCGTGAGACCTGCAGGGCGCCGGCAACCCCGGCGCCTTTCTTTTGCGGTGATGACGGAATCTCTGGGGCGGCCCGTCGCCCTTCGAGGCTCGCTGCGCTCGCACTTCAGGGTGACGTGCCTAATGCAGCCGTGGTGTCATCAGCAGTAGCGTCATCCTGAGGTACTCCCCCGGCCTTGAGCCGGGGGAGCCTCGAAGGATGCGCTCCGCCTTATCCAACCGCCGCGAAATAATTTTCGTGAAACAAAATATCGTCGGTGTCCGGCATACCCGATCTTCTATCCACCACCGCGCGAAAAAATCGGGGGCCGCATCAATGCGTTACGCGCGCGGGGTGGTGGATGGACGGGAACATTTTTTATTTTCGGACGCCCCTTGAACCGAGTCGGTCCAAACGCCATTTCGGATAAATCCCCACAGCTATGAGCCGGCGCCGGTGCGTTCCCTGAAGAACGCGATCACGCGCTGCTCGGCCTGTTGCGACGGACCCGTCGGGTCCTGCGTGTTCAGGTGGATGGTCAGCACCGAATGCGGCGCCATGCCGGTGCCCTTGGCGGCGTCCTCGTCCTGGAGCTCGATGGTCTCGAACTTGTCGCCGAACGTCGCCTTGAAGGTGGCGAAGCGTTCGTCGGGCACCAGCCGGTCGCTGGGAAAGCGCAGGCCGATGGCCGACAGGTTTTCCTCCGCGAAGCGGGTCTTGGCGCAGGCGACCTCCTGCGGCGACAGGCCCATGGCGGCGCGCCGCCTGGCGCCCAAGGCAAACGGCATCGAGGGCTGCGACAGCACCGGCGCCACCACCGCGGGCTCGGTCATCATCGCCAGCGCGAAATTGCCGGTGAAGCACATGCCGATGGCGCCGACGCCCTTGCCGCCGCATTCGCCATGCGCCTGGCGCGCCAGCGCCCGCAGCCAGTCGACGATCGGACTCGAACGGTCCGACGCCCAGACGTCGAATTCGCGGCGGATGCAGATCGCCTTGACGATCTCGCGCACCGCATAGGCCGGCGTCGCGACCTTGCCCGGCGTGCCGAACAGCGACGGCAGGAAGGCCGTCATGCCCGCCGCGACGACATGGTCGGCGAACCGCACCACCAGGGGATGCAGCCCGGGCATCTCGTGGATCACGATCACCGCCGGCCCCTGGCCGCGGCGATAGACGGAACGCGTCCAGCGTCCGTCGGAAAAATCGAATTTCGCGTAATCCTTCAGAACGTCCGCTTCGCTCATAACCGCCCCCTGCCGCAAAGGAGACTAACATGGCATTGTCCAATCCCATCCCCCATGGACGCGCATGAGCATCGCCGGTTCAGACGAAGACACGCCGCCGCGGCCGCAGCCCTATCTGCGCATCGGCGTGACCGGCCACCGCCTCGGGCCCAAGCTCTCGGCGGCGCAGGCCGCCGCGGTGCGGACCACGGTCGATGGGCTCTTGGCCGACATCGCCCGCCATGCGCGCGCCGCGGTGGCGCACGATGCCTGGGCGTTCACCAGCAGCCGGCCGGTGCTCTCCACCGTCTCGGCACTGGCCGAAGGCGCCGACCGCATCGTGGCCGAGGCCGGCCTGGTGCAGGACCTGGCGCTGAACGTCATCCTGCCGTTCCCGCGCGCCGATTACCGCACCGATTTCGCCGCCTCCGCCGCGCATTTCGACGCGATCCTGGCGCAGGCGGGCACGGTGTTCGAGCTCGATGGCCGGCGTGACACCGCCGACCGCGCCTATGAGGCGGCGGGCCTGCTGATGCTGGCCAATGCCGACATCGTCGTCGCGGTGTGGGACCAGGAGCCGGCGGCCGGCCTCGGCGGCACCGCGCTGATCGTGGAGCACGCGGTGCAGGAGGGCGTACCGGTGATCCTGATCGATCCGCGCGCACCGGCCGATCCCTGCATCCTGTGGCGTGCCGACATGACCCTGCCGCCGGCGCGGCCGGGTCTCGAAGACATCGCGCGCCGCCCGGTCGCCACGCTGGAGCGGATCGTCGCGATCCTGATGGCGCCGCCGGCCGAGCCGGCCGAACGCGGGCCGCTGGAAACGCTCTATGGCGAGCATATGCGGCGGTGGAACATCTCGCTGTCCTATCCGCTGCTGCTGGCGGCGCTGGGCGTGCGGCGGCTGCGCTGGACCGACCTGAAGGTGCGCCCGGCCGATCCCGCGTCGGACTGGCAGGACTATCTGAGCCCGCCGGCCCGCGCCGCCGGCATCGCGGCGGTGGTGACGGACACGATGCTCAGGGCCTATTCCTTCGTCGACCATCTCTCGACCGGCTACGGCCAGGTCTATCGCAGCGCCTATGTGTTCAACTTCGCGATGTCGGCGCTGGCGGTGTTCCTGGCGCTGTCGGGCCTGTTGCTGCCGGGCGCCTTCAAGCCCTGGCTGCTGGCCGGCGAGATCGTGCTGATCGCGCTGATCCTGTGGGTGATCCGCGAAGGCACGAGGCGGCAATGGCACCGGCGCTGGCTGGAATATCGTCGCCTGGCGGAGACGTTCCGCCATCTGCGCATCCTGGCGCTCACGGGCGCGGCGGCGCGCATCGACCGTCCCGGCTGGCGCAGCGGCCGCGGCACGGGCTGGGTCGACTGGTATGCCCGCGCCGTGGAGCGCGAGATTCCGCTGCCCAATGTGGTGGTCGACCAAGCCTATCTCGCGGCGGTGCGCGATGCGGTGCGCAAGGCGGAGATCGTCTCGCAGATCGCCTACAACCGGCACAACGCGCATGTGATGGAGGAGGCCGGCGAGCGCATGCACCATGCCGGCAGCATCCTGTTCGGCGCGACCTTCCTGATCTGCGTCGGCTTCTTGCTCTTCTTCATCGCCGATTTCGAGACGGCGGAGCGCTACCGCTTCTGGGCGGTGTTCCTGACCGCGCTGTTCCCCACGGTCGGCGCCGCGCTCAACGCGATCAAGGCGCAGGGCGATTTCCAGTCGGTAGCGTTGCGTGCGCACGAGACCGCGGTCAATTTGGAGGAGCTCGACGACGCGCTGGCCAACGAGAAGCTGGACTTCGCGCGCCTCGCCGACCGGCTGGAGAAATCCGTCGACGTCCTGATGGCCGACAATGCCGAATGGCATGTCCTGTTCCGCACCAGGCCGCTGAGCCTGCCGGCGTAGTTGACATCGGTGCCGCTAGTCCGGCGGCCAGATCCAGCCTTCGATGGCGCCGGCCAGCGCCCGGTCGCCGGTCAAGCGGTCCTCGACGTCGTTCATCGCCTGCGCCCCGCGCCAGATCAGGCGCAGCCGCGCGCGATGCGAATCCACCAGCGCCTTGGCGCGGTCGATCTGCACGGTGTCGGAGGGATCGACGACCAGGATTGGCGTCACGCCGAGCCCGATCTCGGTGAGCATGCGCTCGGCCACGTCCGGCGCGTGCAGCGGCACCACCAGCTCGCGCGCCAGCGTGAAGCCTGCCTTCCCGGCGATCGCCGGGATGCGGCGCACCAGGTCGCGGTTGGCCTTGCGCTCCTCCTCGGGGATGTCGGTCCAGTCGCGCAGCAGCGGATGCAGGCGGCGCACGTCGTCGCGCTTGGGGCCATAGCGCCAGTCGGCGGCCCATTGCTCGACGCACCAGCGCCAGTGCTCGGCGCGCGCCAGCGTCTCGATGGTGGCGTCGTCCAGCACGGCGGGCGGCCCGTCGCCCGTCGCCATCTTGTAGCCGGCCGCGGCCAGCTTGACCGCGATGTGGTCGGCGAAGACGCGGTTCGACGATTTGTAGCGCTGCGGCAGGCGCGCCCACGGCACCGCCGCCGGCGAATCGTCGTCGGCTGGGATGGTCTCGAGATAGGCCGCGTGCGTGGCGCGCGCGAGGTGGTCGAGCGCGGGGCCGAGCAGTACTTCAGGGCTGGTGAGCTGCTTCATGTCGCCGAACGACACCAGCCGGTCGGGCAGCAGCGGATGGCTCTCGACCTGGCGCATGAACTCGCCCAGCTTGTGCTGCTGGCGCAGCCGCGCGAACACCGGCGTGGCGAGCTGGCCCAGCCGGTCGAGGCAGGCGCGGAATTGCAGCGCCGTGTGCAGCGTGTCTTCGTCGTCGCTCAGCGTCACGACCACCATGTCGGCGCGCAGCTTTGCGAGCCGGCTCTCGATGCCGCGCCATGCCGCCGCATCGTCTATGGCGAAGGTGCAGGAATTGAAGGTGAAGTCGGCAAGGCCGTCGAGGCCGGCATTGCGCAGCTTGAACAGGCGCTGCGCGACGTCCGCCTTGTCGTCGAACACGGTGACGGACAGGCGAACGCCCGGCAGCGCGAAGCTCGATTCGATCGCCTGGCGCGCGATGTCGTTGCCGGCGCTGCCAAAGCCCGCCAGCACGATATGCGGCCGCGGCCACTGCTGCAGGAAGGCGCGGCCGAAAGCAGGCGAGTTCAGCAGCACGCGGGCCGAATTCACATAGAGGTTGAACAATTGCAGTTCCGTCGACTTGCTTCCCAGCACCGCGGAGCGGTGGCCGACCAGGATGTCGCGCAGCCAGTCGCTGCGCATCTCGGCGAAGAGCTGCACCGTGTTGCGGCCGCCCTCCAGCATCTCGCCGGCGCGCAGGCCGATCTCGAGATTCTGCGCATCGGAGCCGGTGGTCATCACCACTGCCTCGGCGCGGGCGATGCCGGCAAGCGACAGCATGCGCGCCTGCGCGGCATCGCCGGCCAGCACCGCGACGCCCAGCCGTTCGCAGGCCAGGGCGTTGGCATCGTCGGCATTGAGCGTGATGGCGACGGCCGTCCGCTTGGCTTCGACGAGCCCCTCGACCACGCTGCGGCCGGTGTCGCCCAGGCCGCAGACGATGATGTGGCCGCGGGCGCGGTGCGCCATCGCCACGCGCACGTCGCGGCGCAGATTGGCGAGCAACAGCTTGGCGCCGCCCAGGAGGAACAGGCCCGGTGCCGCGAACTGGGCGACGACGAGCTGCCAGGGATCGGCGCCCAGCACGTAATTGCCGGTCAGGCGCAGCAGCCCGACGGCGCGGAACAAGGCGTCGGCCTGCGAGACCACATGGCAGGGGCGCGACGGATCGCACGCCAGGAAGCCCCAATAGCCCAGCCCGATGGCGAGCAGGCCGAGCGGTCCCAGAATGAACCAATCCCGGGAGCGGAACACATTGACGAACACGGATAAGCCCCACGCCTGCGCCGGCCAGCGTAGAGCAAAGCTTCCCAGTACGGAATCGGCGGTTAAGCCCGGCGTAAGCCTTGCACGCCATCATCGCCGTCATGAGTCGTTTCGGACAGATCGCGCGGGGCCTGAGCCGCTTTGTCCCGGCCGCGGCGGTGCGCCCGCTCGGCCGGCCGGCGGCGGTGTTCTTCCACGGCGTCGAACCCGTCACGATCGATCCGCGGGTGCAGACCAACCATCACGGGACCGCCGCCTTCGTAGCCATCGCGCGCCGCCTCAAGGCCGATTTCAACGTCTTGCCGCTGGCGGCGATCGACGATGTGCTGCGCCAGCCGGACCGGCATTCCAAGGCGCTGTTCCTGATGTCGGACGACGGCTATGCCAACACCCTGACCGTGGCGGCGGACATCCTGGACGACCTGCGCCTGCCCTGGACGCTGTTCGTCAGCACGCACCATATCGACACGGGCGCGCGCAACCCGATCTTCCTGATCCGCCTGTTCGTTCACCATGCTCCGGACGGACGCTATGCGGTGCCGCATTTCCCCGCGGCGGTGGTGCTCGGCACCGATCGCGCGGCGGTGACGGAAGCGGCGATCTGGCATCTGCGCGGCCTGGACATGGTCAAGGCGCAGCAGGCGGTCGACTGGATGACGGCGCAGTTCGCGCCCGCGCGGCTGGCCGAGCTGCTTGCGACCTACGAGTCGGATGTGTTCCTCAACTGGGACCAGGTGCGCGAACTGAACCGCCGCGGCGTCGAGATCGGCGCCCACGCCCATCACCATTGGCCGATGAACGGACACCAATCACCGGAGGCCTTGCGCGTCCAGGCCGCGGAACCGAAACGGCGCATCGAGGCGGAGATCGGCGCCTGCCGCTATTTCTCATATCCATTTGGAAACAAAGGAGATATTTCGCGTGCTGCGTGGCATGCGGTGCGCGATGCGGGCTATGCCTGCGCTTTCACTACGCTCTCCGGCTCGCTCGACGCGCAGACCAATCGCTACCTCCTGCCACGCTATGGCATCGAGGCCGAGGCGGCGAATCTCTCGGTCCGCATCGCCCTGCTGCGCGCCGGCAATCCGCGGGTGCGGCAGTTCCAGAAAGCGCTCGCCGGCTGATCCCGAATCCCGGCGCGGTACATGCATTACCGCGGCATTAGCTTTGAACCTGCGTTAAGCACGATTTAGGACGGGTCTGTCCCATCGCGGGACGGAACGGATGGCGCGGCCGATGCAGCCGGTCTCTCGGACAGCATCGAGAGACGGCCGTGAGCCTCCCAGACGAATTCACCAAGGACCTGACCGCTTCGCATCGCGATGCGGGCATCATGTGGGTCGCATCGAACGATATCGCCGCCGCATTCCGCATCTCTCCCGACACGGTCTGGCGTCCCGCGAACGCCGATGCGCAGCCCAAGCTCATCAGCCCCGCGGTCAAGCGTGCGCTCGACCTCGCCATCGCGGTTCCGGCGCTGGTCCTTCTGGCGCCTTTTCTGGCCCTCATTGCGCTGATCATCCTGCTCGACTCGGGCGGTCCGGTCTTCTTCCGCCAGATGCGGTTGGGCCGGGACGGCAAGCCCTTCGACATCTTCAAATTCCGCACGATGCGGGTGATGGAGAACGGCGACACCGTGATCCAGGCCAGGCACGGCGACGCCCGCATCACCCGCAGCGGCATCTGGCTGCGCCGCACCAGCATCGACGAACTGCCGCAGCTGCTGAACGTCATCGCCGGCGAGATGTCCATCGTCGGGCCGCGGCCGCATGCCCGCGCCCACGACCTGTTCTACAGCACGGTCGTCGAGAACTACGACCTGCGCCAGGCGGTGAAGCCCGGCATCACCGGCTGGGCCCAGATCAACGGCCATCGCGGCGAGACGCCGACCTTCGCCGCCATGCAGGCGCGCGTCGATCACGACATCTGGTACGCCCGCCATGCGAGCCTTGCGCTGGACCTCAAAATCCTCGCGCGGACCCCGTTCGCCGTGCTCAGCGGAAGGAACGCCTACTGATGGGCGCGATCCGCAAGGTGCAGACCGGGCCCGAGCGCCGCGCAACGCCCCGTCCGGCCAACGATCCCTACGCCGAAGTCCTGGTCGGCGGCGTCAGGACGGCCTGCGTCAGCCGCGCCCATATGGCGGCGATGATGGTGGACGACTGCTTCGCCGCCCGCCGCGAAAAGGGCGTGCCCAAGCTGGTGTTCGCCAGCAACGGCCACGCCATCGCCCTGAACGCGGCCGATGAGCGATTCCGCGCCGCGTTCGAGCAGGCCGATCTCGTCCATGCCGACGGCCAGCCCGTGGTGCTCGGCGCCAGGCTGATGACGCGCACCCCGATCCCGGAGCGCAGCGCGACGACCGATTTCATCCATGACGCGGCGAAGGCTGCCGTCGAGAACGGCTTGTCGATCTTCCTGCTCGGCGCGACCGAAGACGTCAACCGGCGCTGCGCCGAAATCCTGCGCTTCCAATACCCCGGCCTGAAGATCGCCGGCCGCCGCAACGGCTATTTCAAGCGCGAGGACGAGGCGGCGATCTGCGAGGAGATCGACCGGTCCGGCGCCGACATCGTGTTCGTCGGCCTGGGCGTGCCGCTCGAATACGAATTCTGCGTGCGCAACAAGGCCGCGCTGGGCGCCGGATGGCTCGTCACCTGCGGCGGCTGCTACAATTTCGTCACCGGCGATTACACCCGCGCCCCGCAATGGATGCAGAAATACTCGCTGGAGTGGCTCTACCGCCTTGCCCGCGAGCCCAAGCGGCTGTTCTGGCGCTACGCGGTGACCAATCCGCTGGCACTGATCCTGATCGCGACCCAGTCGCGCTCGCTGTCGGCGACCGCGGCGGCGCCCCAATGGAAGCAGGAAGAAACCGGGGCGGATGCCGTCGTGTTCGGAACCCGCGCCGTGCACTGAGCCGCAGGACGGGCCGTTAGCCAGAACTTGGCCCCTGATTTGCACCGCCTGCCCCAACCAGGAGCCGGATGTGCAAAGCGCGGAACTCAAACTCGAAGCCGGGATCGACGCCGCGATCGGCCGTCCGTTCGACGCGCTGCTGCGCTGTGCCCGGCGTTACGCGCTCTCTGCGCTGGGCCCGGTCTGCATCTCCGGGGCCCATTTCCTCGGGGCCGTGCTGGTGCTGCACGCCCTGGCGCCGGCGCAGTTCGGGCTTTTCTCCTTCGTGATGACGGTCGTGCCGTTCTGCATCAGCGCGGCGGCGGCGCTGATCGGCGCCCCGACGACCATCGGCATCCGCACCAGGGGCCATGTCGACGCGGTCGAACTGGCGACGTTCCAGAAGGCCAATCTGGTGCTCTCGCTGCTCGCCTTCGCGGTGGTATCCGCCGCGCTGCTGGCGAGTGGCTTGGGAACCTTGGCGGCGGCGCTGTTCGGCCTCTATGGCGCGACGATGAGCCTGCGCTGGCTCGGCCGCGTCTATGCCTATGCCACCAATACGCCGGCCCGCGCGGCCGGGTCCGATGTTGCCTATGCCGGCCTGCTGGTGGCGGGCTTCGGCACGCTCGACCTGACGGGTTGCCTGTCCCTGACGGGCGCCGCGGTCGCGATGTTCGTAGCCGCGGCGGCGAGCCTGGCGATCTTCGACCGGGCCTATCTGGCCAAGCAGTTCGCCCCGTCTGCGGCCGGCCGCCTTGCCGCCTACGGCCCGGTGTGGCGGGAGCTGACGCGCTGGTCGCTGCTGGGCGTGGCGGCCACCGAACTGACGATCAACGCGCACGCCTATTTCGTCACCTTTTTCTCCGGCCCGGGCGCCTTCGCGGTACTGGCGCTGGGCGGCCTGCTGATGCGCCCCGTCGCGGTGGTGCTGGCCTCCCTGCCGGATATGGAGCGCCCGGTCATGGCGCGGGCCATCGGCGCAGGCGACGTCTCCCGGGCTTTCCGGGCCGTTAAGGAATTCAGAACCGCGGCGGCGGCAATCTTGGGCGTCACCACCCTCACCGCGGCGGCGCTCTTGTTCTGGTTCCCTTCCCTCGTGCTCAAGCAGGGCTACGATCTGCATGCGGCCGCAATCATCGTCGCGATCTGGGTGGCGATCATGACCGTGCGCGCCCTGCGCACGCCCGAGGCGGTGTTCCTGCAGGCGGCGGGCGAATTCCGGGCGCTGGCGGATATCGGCATCAAGTCGTCGCTGGTGTCGCTGGTCGCGACGCTGGCGCTGCTGCTCGCCTTCGGCCCCATCGCTTCGCTGCTCGGCATAGTGGCCGGCGACCTCGCAATGACGGCGGGGATTTTCGCCCGGGTGCGGCGCTGGAAACTGGCGCATGGCTGAGGTGACGGTCGCGATCCCGACCTTCCGCCGGCCGCACGGGCTGGCGCGGCTGCTGGATGCGCTGGCGAAGCTGGACACGGCGGCGGCGGTGAACGTGCTGGTGGCCGACAACGATGCCGACGGCAGCGAAGGATTCGGCGTTTGCGAGGCGCTGCGCGGTAAAGGTTACCGCTGGCCGCTGCGTTGCGTGATCGCGCCCCGGCGCGGCATCGCCCATGTGCGCAACGTGCTGGTCGAGGCGGCGCTCGCCGACCCGCACATGGCGTTCGTCGCCATGATCGACGACGACGAGTGGCCCGAGGCCGGGTGGCTGGACGCCTTGCTGGCCGAGCAGGCGAAGACCGGCGCGGATATCGTGCAGGGCTCGGTCTTGTTCGCCTTCGACGCGGCGCCGCAACCGTGGACCCGGTCGTTCGACGGGATGGCGGACATCCGCCACGCCAGCGGGCCGGTCGAGATGGTGCAGGGCGCGGGCAACATCCTCATCGCGCGCGGCGCGCTGGAACAGAGCGCCAAGCCCTGGTTCGATCCGTCCTTTGCGCTCGGCGGCGGCGAGGACCTGGATTTCTTCGTGCGTCTCAAGAAACGCGGCGCGCGCTTTGCTTGGTCGGACGCGGCGCGCGCGCATGCGCCGGTCGCCACGACGCGCGTGACCCTCGGCTGGGCGCTGTCGCGCGCCTTCAGCATCGGCAATTCGGACATGCGGATATTCCTCAAATATACACCGAGCACCGCCGCGCGCCTGCGGGAACTGGCCAAGATCGCCGGTGCCTTCGTGGTGTCGCCGCTGCTGTTCGTCCTTCTCGCCTTCGATGCGGAACGCCGCGCCGATGCGCTGCGCCGCCTGTGGCGGGCCGCGGGCAAGGCGGCGGCACTGTTCGGGCGTCACCACGAAGAATATTCGGTGATCCATGGCGATTGACGCCATCGCACCGGCCGAACGGACCAGCTTCGACACCCGTCTCGTCGAGATCGGCTTCGTGGCCGTGCTGGTGCTCATCATGGTTGGGCTGACGCCGTTCGACCTGCGCACCGCTGCGGCCATCGCCGCGCGCGACGCCGCCAGCGCGGGCGGCGACGCGGTGCGCCAGGTGGCGTTCCTGGGCACGTTCGCGATGATCGCCTATGGCGCCGCGCGCGTCCGCGGGCTGCGCGTCTTGGCGGCTGTGCCGCCGCTGATCGGCCTGCTGCTGGCATGGTGCTTCGTCTCGGCGCTGTGGACGGACGAGCCCGCGGTGGTGGCGCGGCGCGCCGTGCTGGCGGCGATCTTCGTGTTCTCCATGCTGATGGCGGTCGACACGCTGGGCGTGCGGCGGACATTGACGATCTGGCGCAATGTCATGGCGGCGATCATCGTCGCCGACATCGCGTCCTGCCTTGTCATCCACAACGCCGTGCACCAGCCGGATGATCTGGAAGCAGGGCTTGCGGGGGCCTGGCGCGGCCTGCATTCGCACAAGAACATGGCAGGCTCGGTCGCGGCGGCGGCCACCGCGCTGTTCTTCTTCTTCGCGCTGGAGACCAGGCGGCGCAGCGACGTTCTGCTATGTGCCGCCTCGCTGTTCTTCCTGGTGATGACGCGCTCGAAATCCTCGATGGGCCTGCTGCCGGTGGCGCTGCTGGCCGGCTTCCTCTACCGCGTGGCCTGGCGCAGCAAGCTCGACTGCGTCATCGCGGCTGTGGCGGGAACGCTGTTCCTGATCGCGCTGGTCGTTGCGGTCGCGGTCGAATGGCAGGCCATCGCCTCCTTTGTCGAGGACCCGCAGCACTTCACCGGCCGCTCGGCGATCTGGGCCGCCGAAGCGGCCTATATCCGCGATCATCCGCTGCTCGGTGCGGGCCTGGGCACGTTCGGCAACACCGGCGTGCGCTCGCCGATCTACCATTATGTCGGCTCGGGCTGGGTGTCGCAGATCGGCGAGGGCCATAGCGGCTATCTCGAAATGCTGGTGACCCTCGGCTGGATCGGCTTCCTGATCGGCATGCTGGGTTTGCTGGTCGTGCCGTTCCTCCAATTCTGGGGGCGGGAGCGCACGGATGCGAATTTCTACGCACTGCTGTTCACCCTGTTCGTGTTCGACGTCCTGCACAACTTCATGGAATCGGACTTCATCCAGGTGACCTCGGCGCAATGGGGGCAGATCCTGCTGATCATCGGGCTGCTGCACGTCGCGCTGCGCGAGATGCGGCAGCGGGCGGCGGGATGATCGCCGCGACGCCGTTCTTCTCGGTCGTGATTCCGGTGTTCAACCGCGCCGCAACGCTGGGCGCGGCGCTGCGCTCGGTGCTGGCGCAGACCGAGCAGGATTTCGAAATCGTGGTGGTGGACGACGGATCGACGGACGACCCCATGGCGGTGGTCGACGCGCTGGGCGATCCGCGCACCCGCTGCATCGCGCAGGCCAATCGCGGCGGCGGCGCCGCGCGCAACACCGGCATCGACGCTGCGAAGGGCGCGTTCATCGCCTTCCTGGATTCGGACGACGTCTTCCTGCCCGGCCATCTGGCGGCGCTGCGCGCGCTGCTGTCGGGTACGGCGAACACCGCCGGCTATGCGCGGATGATCGTGGACCGCGGCGACGGCAGGCAGATTCTCAAGCCGCCGCGCGCGATCGCGCCGGGCGAGGAGATGGCGCACTATCTTCTATGCGACCGCGGCTTCGTGCCGACGATCACGCTTGCCGTGCCGGCCGCGCTGGCGCGGCGGGTGCGCTATCACGAAAATCTCCGCGAGGCCGAGGACACCGATTTCGCGGTGCGCCTGTCGCTCGAAGGCTGCCGCTTTCTCGTGGCCGAGGTGCCGGGCGCGGTGTGGATGGACCATTACGATCCCGCCCGGCAATCGGCGGGCCGCAGCGGCGAGCGGCTGGCGCTCTGGCTGGAAACGATGCGGCCGCGCATCTCGCGCCAGGCCTATCTCGGCGGACGCGGCTGGGCGCTGGCCAAGGGCGTGGCGCTGCGCCATCCGCTGAAGGCTTTTGCGATGTATGCGCGCGCCGTGGCCGCGGGATGTTACCGGCCGAGGCTGGCAGCAGTGGTGTTCCTGCAGATATTCCTGCCGGACAGCGCCTATCGCGCGCTGGCGGACGGCGCCATCCGCTGGCTGCGCGCCGGGATGCAGTTGCGCGCGCCGCGGGACGAGGCGCCCCCGGCCCGGTCAAAGCACGCATGCTGAGCCGCCGCGCCTTCGCCGGCGGGCTGGCAGCCAGTACCGTCGCCATGCCCGCCACTGCGCAATGGCTGCGCGGCGCCGTCGATGACGAGACGCCGACGCTGCGCGCCTTGGCGGCGTCGCGCGGCCTGTTGTTCGGCGCGGCGAACAACAATTACTGGCTGCGCGATGCGGACTTCGCTGCAGCGGTTGGGCGCGACTGCGGCATCCTGGTGCCGGAATACGAACTCAAGCGCGAGGTGACCGAGCCGTCGCCGGGCCAATACGACTTCTCGGCGCCCGACCAGTTGCTCGCCTTCGCGCAGAAGCACGCCATGCTGTTCCGCGGCCATCCGCTGGTCTGGTATGCCGCCAATCCGCCCTGGCTTGAGTCGGCGGTCGGGGCGGTGGCGGATGAAGCCATCTTCATCGACTATATCCGCCGTGTCGCGTCGCATTATCGCGGCCGGATGCATTCCTGGGATGTCGTCAACGAGGCGATCGAGCCGAAAGACGGGCGTGCCGACGGCCTGCGCGACTGTTTCTGGCTGCAGCGGTTCGGGCCGTCCTATATCGACCACGCATTCCAGGCGGCGCGCGCGGCCGATCCGGGCGCCTTGCTGGTCTACAACGATTACGGGCTGGAGCAGGACGGTCCGGTCAACGACGCGCGCCGCGCGGCGACGCTGAAATTACTTGAGGGCCTGCTTGCGCGCGGCGTGCCGGTCGGCGCGCTGGGACTGCAGGCGCATATCAACGCGTTCGGCCGCACCATCGGCGCGCGGAGCCTGGGGGCGTTCCTGGATACCATCAAAGCGATGGGCCTGCGCATCCTGGTGACCGAGCACGACGTGGACGACACCGGCGGGCCGGCGGACATCGCCTCGCGCGACCGCGCGGTGGCGGATGCGACGCGGCGTCTGCTCGACATCGTGCTTGCCAACAGCGCGACCATCGCGGTGCTGACCTGGGGCTATTCCGACCGCTTCCTGAAGGCAGAGAGCGTGCACGACCAGCTGCTGCGCGGCAATCCGCGTTCCCTGCCGATGGATGCCGATATGCGGCCGACGCCGATGCGTGCCGCGCTCGCCCGCGCCTTCATCGGCGCGCCGAAACGCTAGGCCGCCGCCTTCGTGGCAAGCCGCCGGCGCAGATGTGCGGCAAGCCGCGGCGCGGCGAATTCGGCGCCGACCATAAAGCGCAGCAGGGGGCCGAAACTGTTGGCCGCCGACAATCCCAGGAAATAGAGGCCCGGCACCGAACTCTCGAACCTGTCCGATAGGACCGGCGTGTTCTCCACCTGGTCGATGGCGTCGCGCAATCCGCCGTCCAGGAACGCCAAGCGCTTCAGGTCGACCTTGTAGCCGGTGGCGGCGACGACATGATCGGTCATGACGATGCGCGTGCGACCCTCCGCGTCCGTCAATTCGAGCGCAATACGGCCGTCGACCATGTCGGCGCGCGCCAGGTGCTGTCCCAGATGAAGCGGGATCCGGCCCTCGACCTTCTCACGGGTGAACCAGCCCGGCGCGGGGCCGAGATGGCGGCGGGTGGCTTCCAGGCGCAGCGACCGCGGCAGCTTATGGAAGACCAACGGCATGTTGGTACAGAAGAACGAACGCCAGCCCGGGCCGATGCCCGTATCGGGCCGCTGCAATTGCTGCAGAACCGAGGTGTCTTCGTTGTCGGGCGCCTCATGGAACGCAATGGCCTTGCGGCGGGCGACGATCCGGACCTTGGCACCGGCCTCGGCCAGCGCGATGGCGGTATCGATGGCCGAGGCGCCCGCCCCCAGCACGGTCACGCCGCGGCCCCGGAAACGTTCGCAGTCGTGATGATCGAAGGAATGCGACACGGCGCTGCCCGGCAGCGCGGCCAGCGTGTCCGGAAGGTTCTTGAACCAGGTGATGCCGACGGCCATCACGACGCGGCGCGCCTGGACGACGGCGCCGTTCTCGAGCGTCAACGTATAGCCATGCGGCGCGCGCACGATGTCGACGACGTCGAGCGCTTCGAGCGACGGCACATAGGTCGCGGTGAACCAGTCGGCATAGGCGACGAAGTCGCTCAGCGCGACGGGGATCTTCTGCGCCGAATAGGCCTTGCCATTGGCGGCACACCACGCCTCGAGCGTCGAGGCCCGGTCCGGTGCGGAGAGATTGGAGGCAAAGCCTTCCGATTTGAGCTGCATGCCCTTGGGCATGTGATCGCGCCAGGTGCGCATCGGCTTGCCGAAGATGCGGAACGAAATACCGGCCTCGCGCAGATGCGCGGCGAGCGACAGGCCGTAAGGGCCGGCGCCGACGATGGCAACGTCGACAATCTTGCGCATGACGTCCTTCCGAAGCGGTTGGAAACAGGGCAATTCCCGCTGTCCCAGATCGGCACGTTTCCCGTTTCGAGACGGGCGATCTTCCGCCGACCGCCGCCTCGCAGAGACATGCTCCAACCTTCGTGCCATTCAGGATTGGTTGAGACTGCACCATTACGATCCTGTCATGGGCCTACGTATCCTTCTCGCCACGACCGTCATCTGGCCGTCGGCGGCCCGTCTGGCCGGAGCGTTCGCGAGCGTCGGCGCGCGGGTCGAGGCGCTGTTTCCCGCAGGCCACATGCTCGGCCGGAGCCGCTATCTGGCGGCGGGACATGCTTATGCGCCGCTGCTCGCCCTCGCGTCGTGCAGCGCCGCCATCGCCCGTGCCGAGCCCGATCTGATCGTGCCGTGCGACGACCGTGCCGTGACGCTGCTGCTGGAGACGGCGCGGCGCGGGAAGTTCACCGATCTTGTCGTCCGCTCGCTGGGGCGGCTCGACGCCTATCCCGACCTGATCGGGCGCAGCCGCTTCATCCAGACGGTGCGAGGTCTCGGTCTCGTGGCGCCGGAAACGGCCCCAGTGAGCGGCGAGGAGGCGTTGGAAACGGCGCTCGCCCGCATCGGTCTCCCCCTCGTGCTGAAGGCCGATGGCAGTTACGGCGGCGACGGCGTCGTCATCGCGCGCACGGAAGGCCAGGCGCGCGCCGCGTTCCGCAAGCTTTCGGCGGTCTCGCGCTGGCGCAGCCTGGCGCGCGCCGTGGTTCGCAAGGACGCGCATTTCCTCCGCGACGCGGTCCAGGCGCCGGATGTATCCTTGAGCGCGCAGCGTTTCGTACACGGGGCGCCGGCGACCACCGCCTTCGCCTGCTGGCAGGGACAGGTGCTGGCGACAATCCATATGGACGTGCTCGAAACCCTGGGAAGCACCGGTCCGGCCAGCGTGATGCGCCGGGTCGACTGCCGGGACATGGAACGCGCGGCGCACACCGTGGCGGCGCATTTCGGGCTATCAGGCCTGCACGGCCTGGACTTCGTCCGGGACGCCGCGGGCAAGGCCCATCTCATCGAGATCAATCCCAGGGCGACCCAGGCGAGCGCGATGGCGCTGGGTCCCGGCCACGATGTTGTGGCGGCGCTGACATCCCGCCTCTCGCCGGCGGCGGCCAGGCCGCCCCTGACCGGGAACTGCACCATCGCGCTCTTTCCGCAGGAATGGCGGCGCAATCGCGACAGCGCATGGCTCAAATCGGCCTATCTGGATGTGCCTTGGGACGATCCGGAGGTCCTGAAGGCCTGCCTGGAACCGGAAGAAGCATCGCCGCAGCCCCCGGCCGCCCTGCCATTAACCGTTCGTCAGGCGGTCGGGCGCTAAATCTGGTTGTAGAAGCAAAAGGCTCGTGCGCGTCCGACGCGGCGATGACGGCATGTTGTTCCAGGGTGTTAACCCACAATCGAACCTGCCAGCGCGCCCGCCCGGCGCGTCGTACGAGCTTGCCGATATCTTGGCCGCGCTGCGAGCCCGTCTGGGCCTGATCGTGCGGGTCGCCGCGGCGGTGATCGCGGTCGCGGTCGTCGCCGTGCTCCTGCTGCCGACGCGGTTCTCGTCGTCCGCCGTCGTGATGATCGATCCGCGCAAGAACACGATCGCCGATCTCTCCGCGGTGCTTTCCGCCCTGCCGACCGATCCGGCGTCGCTGCAGAACCAGATTCAGATTCTCCAGTCGCGTGACCTGGCGGCGGAAGTCATCGCCAAGCTCAAGCTCTACGACGATCCCGAGTTCAACCCGTTCCTGCAGCAGAGCGTCGGCAGCGCGCTCTTCGCCAGCCTCAACCCGAAGCGCTGGTTCGCGCCAAGCGACGCGCCGCCCGACAAGGGCGCGCAGCGCGATGCGATCATCGATGCGTTCCTCACCCACCTGTCGACCGAGGCGCTCGGCCTGTCGACCACGATCACGGTGACCTTCAGCTCGCGCGACGCGGACAAGGCGGCGCTGATCGCCGACACCGTGGCGCAGACTTACGTCGACGACCAGCTCGGCACCAAGCTCAACGCGTCGGACGCGACCAGCGCCTGGCTGACGCAGCGCATCCGCTATCTCGCCGCGCAGGTGCAGACGCAGGAAGCGGCGGCGCTGACCTATCGCGCGACGCACAATCTGGATTCCAGTGCCGGCGGCACGTCGCTGATCGAGCAGCAGCTCGGCGGCATCAACGGCCAGATCGTGCAGGCGCGCGCCGACCTGTCGGCCAAGTCCGCCGTGTACGGCCAGGCGCAGAACCTGGTGAAGACCGGCAATCCGGCGAACATCTCGCAGATCATCGCCTCGCCGCTGATCATCCAGCTGCGCACCCAGCAGGCCGACCTGCTGCGCTCGCAGGGATCGCTGGCGATCACCTACGGTCCCAAACATCCCCGGCGCATCGCGGTCGACAATCAGCTCAAGGACCTCGACCTCAAGATCAACGAGGAAGCGACCCGCATCGTCAGCGGCTTGGCCAACGACGTCGCGGTCGCGCGGGCCCAACTCGGATCGCTCGAAGGCAGCCTGCACGCGACACAGCACCAGGCGTCCGGCCAGGACATGACGGCGGTCAAGCTGCAGGCGCTGGAGGCCGAAGCCTCGTCGACGCGCAAGCTCTACGAATCCTATCTCGCGCGCCTGAACACCATCCAGGACCAGGAGGGCCTACAATACCCCGACAGCCGCGTGATCAGCCGCGCCGCGGTGCCGAGCGCGCCGAGCTCGCCGCCCCGCATGCTGATCGTCCTGGCTTCCATCCCGGCCGGCCTGCTGCTCGGCTGCCTCGTTGCGCTGCTGTCGGTGCGTTTCGCCGCCGCGCGTCCGTTGCCGCAGACGGCGCGACCGGTGCCGGCGTCCACAAAGCCGCAACCGCGTCCGGTCGCGCCGCAGCCTGCCGCGCCGCAACCTGCGTCGGCCCTTCGGACGCCGCCGATTCTCGCCGACGTGCCGGGCGCCCTGGCCACCGGCGCCGCCGATCATGTGATCGATTGGCCGGCGGCACCGTTTTCGCGCGCCGTGACCGCTCTGCTGGCGAAGGTCGCGCCGTCGAAGCGGCCGGACAAGGGCCGCGTCGTCACCGTGACCACGTCCGAAGCCGGCGACGCCGGCACCACCGTCGCGCTGGCGCTGGCGCGCGCCGCCGCGCATGCGGGCCTTCGCACCATCCTGGTCGACGGGCATGTGGCGCAGCCGCAGGTCGTGCGGCTGACCGGCGTCATTGCACAGACCGGCCTGATGGAGGTGCTGCGCGGCGCCGCACCGCTCGACCGGGCCTTGGTGCGCGATCCGCGCTCTTCAGCCCTGCTGCTGGGCACGACGACGCCGCCGCGGGACGCGAAGGCGGCCTTGGCGGCGACCCGGACCGCGGAACTCTTCGCCCATCTGCGCGGCATGAGCGATCTGGTGATCGTGGCTGCCCCACCGGTGCTGACGGCCGGCGAAACGCCCTATCTGGCCCGGCTTTCCGACGCCGTGGTGATGGTGGCCCGGCCCGACGAAGGACCCGGGCCGCAGCTCGACAATGCTCTCGCGGCGCTCAGCCAGTGGCGCTCGCCGCCGGTGGGCATGGTCCTGGTGCGCTGATCGCGGCCATTTACCTCATGCCCGGACATGGCCGGCAATTAAGGGGCAAAAGCGGAGGTTTGGCTTGCTCTGCCCCCGCGCTTCCCTTTAAGTGCGCCCCGTTCAAAGACGTGGGGCTACCGCTAGATGCCGTTTGACGTTAACAGTACCGCCGCGCGCAGCATCATTGCTGCCGTGCTGCTATTGGTCGGCCTGGTCGTGGGCTGGTTCGGCCACAAGGCCCTGACGAGTCCGCCGGATCTGGCGACGGTCGCGATCTACCAGGATTGGCGGCTGGCCTGCCCGCAACTGTCCGACAAGGACTCGAGCTGCGAAATCCAGCAGGATGTCCTCGACTCCAAGAGCCATACCGAGCTTGCGCGCCTGTCGGTGTTCCGCGCCAAGGACGCCAGCAATACGCTGCTGGTGACCGTGCCGTTCAACGTCCTGCTCGACCCGGGCATCGGGCTGGGCATCGGCACCGACAAGCCCAAGGTCTATCCGTTCGAGACCTGCAACGGCGTCGGCTGCGTCGTGCGCATCGCCTTCACCGACGATCTCGTCAAGTCGCTCAAGACGGCGGCCGACGGCAACGTTCCGGCCCGCATCCTGTTCGCCGGCCTCGACGGAAAGCCGGTCGGGCTTCCCTTCTCGCTGAAGGGCTATAGCGACGTGATCGCCGCATACAACGACAACGAAGCAAAGCGCCGGTCCTGGTGGCGGAGACTCTGGTCATGAAATTCCTACGTGCAAGCATCGCCGGCGCGCTGGCGCTCGGCCTCCTTTCGCTCGGCTCCGCGGCCGCCCAGACGGCGCCTCCGCCGGGCGGCAACGCTCCGCTCACGCCCAGCGATACGAAGCCCTATGGCGACTGGACGGTGCGCTGCTATCCGGTCAACTCGCCGTCGCCCTGCGACATGTTCGAGCTGCTGGCCAACAAACAGAGCGGCCAGCGCGTGCTGAGCGTGTCGATCGCCTATATGCCGTCGGGCGACAAGCATGTGATCCAGATCGCGGTGCCGCTCGGCGTCTCGATCCCGCGCGGTCTCATCCTGGCCTCGGACTCCTACACGTCGCCGGCGCTGCATTACCGACGCTGCGACCGCGGCGGTTGCTACATCGAAATGCTGCTGGACAACGCCACGATCGGCGCGCTGTCGGGCTCGAGCCAGGCCAGGATCCGCGTCTTCGCGGTGACCGGCAAGGCGTTCGAGATCCCGTTCTCGCTGAACGGCTTCGCCGACGCCCATGGCGCGATGCAGGATCTGGCGCGCAAGAAGGTCGCCTCGGCCGCACCGGCGCCCGCGCCGGCTCCTGCCGCTCCGGCGCCGGCGACCACGCCGGACCTGACGACGCCGACGCCTTAAGGGGTCTTGCCGAACTGGAGACGGGATCGCGATTGCGGCCTCGTCTTCTCTCCGGTCAGCCGAACAGCGAACGCCACACCGGTACGATCCGGCGGTGGAATATGCCGCCGAGGACGATCAGGGCGGCGCCCGACGCCAGCGCCCAGCCGGGCAGCCAATGCCACGCCGCCTTCATCGCGTCCCAGCCGATCGCGCCGAGGAGAAGCAGGGCCGCGGACCAGATCAGGGCCGACGTGACGTTTGCAATCTGGAAGGGCCAGAACTTCATCCGCGAAACGCCGGCCACAAGGGGCACGGTGGCGCGGAAAGGGCCCATGAAGCGGCCGATAAAGATGGCCGAGGCGCCCCAGCGTCCGAAGAACTCCAAGGCCTTTTTCATCTGCGGCCGGTAGCGCGAGATCGGCCAGATATCGAGAACATGCTCGTGATAGCGGTAGCCGATCCCATACGATATCCAGTCACCCAGGATTGCGCCGACCGCCGCCGCCAACCATACCGGCCAGAAGGCCAGAAAGCCGATCCCGATGACGCGCAGAACCGCGCCCAATCCGATCAGGATCGTCGTTCCCGGCACCAGGAAAGAAATGCCTGCAAAGGATTCCGCGAACGACACCGCGAAGGCGATCAGGAAAGCGGATTCGGGGTGTGTCCTGGCGAAGGCCAGCAGCCAGTTGGCCGCGTCGGCGATCCAACCGAAGAATGCATGCATGGCGAGAGATCCGGAACCGTATGGGGACGAAGTGTTACAAGTCTGATATGGTGGCATTTGGGCCGCCTGCACAACATGCCCCGCGATACTTTCGACAAAATTGGACGCTATCGCATTGTTTAGTTGTTTAGTTTCGCAGGGCGGGGCCCTCTACCAAAATCCGACGGCCAAGCGAGTAGGTAATGAGCAGTCCCGGAAGCCTGAAAAGCGCGGTCGATTCCACCGCGGAGCCTCATGACGGCGTATGGCGCGGCGCGGTTTCGCGCGTGCCTGGCGGCGCACGCACGCTATGGGTATTGCTGGGCCTGATCCTGCTGGGTCTGGTCGTCTGGGCCCTGTGGCCGGGCGCCAGCCGCACCGGGCGCCTCGGCATGGGCGGCCCGCAGGCCGTCGGCGTCGCCAACGCCACCAGCGGCGCCATGAACATCACCATCAATGCGCTGGGCACGGTGACGCCGCTGGCCACCGTGACGGTGCGTCCGCAGGTGGGCGGCCAGCTGATGAAGTTCTATTTCACCGAGGGCCAGCTGGTGAAGGCCGGCGACATGCTCGCGCTGATCGATCCCAGGCCGTTTCAGGCGGCGCTGGCTCAGGCACAAGGGCAGCTGGCGCGCGACCAGGCCAACCTCGACAACGCGATCGTCGACCTGAACCGGCAAAAGGGCCTGATGGCCGCGAAGGCGACCTCCGACCAGCAATATGCGACCCAGCTGGCGCTGGTGGAATCGGACCGCGGCGTCGTCAAGTCCGACCAGGCGAATGTGCAGACCGCGGCGATCAATCTGGGCTTCACGCGCATCACCTCGCCGGTGGACGGTCGCGTCGGCCTGCGCCAGGTCGACGTCGGCAACACCGTCTCCGCCGGACAGACCAACGGCATCGTCGTGGTGACCCAGGAAAAGCCGATCTCCGTGCTATTCACCGTGCCCGAAGACAATATCGGCGACATCATGGACCGGGTGAATGCCGGCGCGAAGCTCACCGTCTTCGCCTATGATCGCGGCCAGACCAAGCTGCTGGCGACCGGCGTGCTGGCGACGGTGGACAACCAGATCGACACCACGACCGGCACGGTGAAGCTGCGCGCCCAGTTCGACAACGCCAATGGCGAGCTGTTCCCCAACCAGTTCGTGAACGTGCAATTGCTGGTGAACACGCTGCAGGATCAGACGCTGGTGCCGGTGGCGGCGGTGCAGCGCGGCGCCGAAGGCAATTACGTCTTCGTGGTGCAGCCGGATAAGACGGTGGCGCAGCGCACCGTCGCGGTCGGCCCAGGCGACGCCAAGAACGTGACCGTCACAAGCGGCCTGAAGCCCGGCGACACCGTGGTGGTCGATGGCGCAGACCGTCTGCGCGACGGCGCCCAGGTCGAGCTTCCCAACGCCACGGCGCCGATCGGCAAGCCGAGCGCACCGGCCGCCGCGAACGGCGCCGCCGCGCCCGACGCCGGCCCCGCTGCGCGCCGCGCCAAGATGCAGGCCGCGCTGAAGCAGTATTGCGCCGCCGACATCGCCAAATACTGCCCCAACGTCGCGCCGGGACGCGAAACGATGATGTGCGTCTTCCAGAACCGCGACAGCTTCAGCGATGCCTGCCAGGGCGCCCTGAAGAAGTTCCACCGCGGCGGCGGCCATCACGGCGGCGGCGGAGGCGGCGGGCCGTAACAACGGGACGCGGATCAACGCATGAATCCCTCCGCTCCCTTCATCATCCGCCCGGTTGCGACCTCGCTGCTGATGATCGCGATCCTGCTCGTCGGGCTGGTCGGCTATTTCTATCTGCCGCTCTCGGCGCTGCCGGAGGTCGATTATCCGACCATCCAGGTGCAGACCTTCCTGCCCGGCGCCTCGCCCGAGGTGATGACGTCCTCGGTCACGGCGCCGCTGGAGAAGCAGTTCGGCCAGATGCCGGGCCTGAACGAGATGTCGTCGGTCAGCTCGGCCGGCGCCTCCATCGTCACCCTGCAATTCGACCTCAGCCTCAATCTCGACATCGCCGAGCAGGAGGTTCAGGCCGCGATCAACGCCTCGGGCAACCTGCTGCCGCAGAGCCTTCCCGCGCCGCCGGTCTACGCCAAGGTCAATCCGGCGGACGCGCCGGTGCTGACCATCGCGATCAGCTCCAGGACCATGCCGCTGACCCAGGTGCAGGACCTGGCGGACACGCGCATCGCGCAGAAGATCTCGCAGCTCGCCGGCGTCGGCCTGGTCTCCATCGCGGGCGGCCAGCGCCCGGCGGTGCGCATCCAGGCCAATCTCCAGGCGCTGGCGTCCTACGGCCTCAACATCGACGACCTGCGCACCACGATCTCCAACGCCAATTCGAATGCGCCCAAGGGCAGTTTCGACGGCGCGGCGCAGTCCTACACCATCGACGCCAACGACCAGCTCCAGACGCCGGACGACTACAAGGCCATCGTCGTCGCCTACCGCAACGGCGCGCCGGTACACCTGTCCGACGTCGCCACGGTGCTGGAGAGCGCGGAGAACGTGCAGCTGCTCTCCTGGATGAACAAGACCCCGTCCATCCTGCTCAACGTGCAGCGCCAGCCCGGCGCCAACGTCATCGCGGTGGTGGATTCCATCAAGAAGATGCTGCCGCAGATCCAGGCCGGGCTGCCCGCTGGACTCGACGTCACCGTGCTGACCGATCGCACCAACACGATCCGCGCCTCGGTCGGCGACGTCGAGTTCGAGCTGGCGCTGGCGGTCGTGCTCGTCGTGCTGGTGATCTACGTCTTCCTGCGCAACATCCCGGCGACCTTCATCCCCAGCCTGTCGGTGCCGCTCTCCATCATCGGCACCTTCGCGGCGATGTACCTGCTGGGCTATTCGCTCAACAACCTGTCGCTGATGGCGATGACCATCGCGGCCGGCTTCGTGGTCGACGATGCCATCGTGATGATCGAGAACATCACCCGCTATCTGGAGGAGGGCGAGCCGCCGCTTCAGGCCGCGCTCAAGGGCGCCGGCGAGATCGGCTTCACCATCGTCTCGCTCACCGTGTCGCTGATCGCGGTGCTCATCCCGCTGCTGTTCATGCAGGAAGTGGTGGGCCGGCTGTTCCGCGAATTCGCCGTGACCTTGGCGATCACCATCCTGATCTCCGCGGTGGTGTCGCTGACCCTGGTGCCGATGCTGTGCGCCAAGCTGCTGCGCCGGCACAAGGAGCCGCCCAAGGGCAGCCTGCTGGCGAAGGCGGAGGACGCCTTCAACCGCGTCATCGCCGAATATGACCGGCTGCTGACCTGGGTGCTGGACCACCAGCCGCTGACGCTCCTGGTCGCGGTGGCGACGCTCGTCGTGACCGTGCTTCTCTATATCGTGATCCCCAAGGGCTTCTTCCCGACTCAGGACACCAGCCTGGTGCAGGGCATCACCCAGGCCGGGCCGACCGTGTCCTTCGCCGAGATGGGGCGCCGGCAGCAACTGCTGGCGGCCACGCTGCTCGACGATCCCAATGTCCAGAGCCTGTCCTCCTTCATCGGCGTGGACGCCTCGAACGCGACGCTGAACAGTGGCCGCTTCCTGATCAATCTCGTGCCCAAGGCCGACCGCAGCGAGAGCGTGACGCACGTCATCCGCGACCTCGAGAAGCGGGCGCGCGCCGTCGCGGGAGTCGCGCTCTACCTGCAGCCGGTGCAGGACCTGACGATCGATTCCACGATCTCGCGCGCGCAGTATCAGTTCGTGCTGGAGGATGCGAGTTCGGCCACGTTGCAGCAATGGGTGCCCAAGCTGCTGGCGAAGCTCGGCGCCCGGTCCGAGCTGCAGAACGTCTCGACCAGCTTCCTCGACCGCGGCCTGTCGGCGACGGTGGTGGTGGACCGCGACACCGCGGCGCGCTTCGGCATCACCTCGGCGACCATCGACAATGCGCTCTACGATGCGTTCGGCCAGCGCATCATCTCCACCATCTTCACCCAGTCCAACCAGTATCGCGTCATCCTGGAGGCCGATCCGGAGGTGCAGAACACGCTGGGCTCGCTGGGCGATATCCATCTGCCATCCTCCGGCGGCGGCCAGGTGCCGATGTCGGCCTTCGCGCATGTCGAGGCCCGGCCCGTGGCGCTGGAGATCGACCATCTCGGCCAATTCCCCTCCGCCGAGATTTCCTTCGACGTGGCAAACGGCTATTCGCTCGGCGCGGCGGTGGACGCGGTGAAGGCGGCGGAGGCCGATGCCGGCCTGCCGGCCAGCATCTCGACCGAATTCCAGGGCTCGGCGCTGGCCTTCCAGTCGGCGCTCGGCAACGAGCTGCTGCTGATCCTGGCGGCGATCGTCACCGTCTATATCGTGCTCGGCGTCCTCTATGAGAGCTTCATCCATCCGGTGACGATCCTGTCGACCCTGCCGTCGGCGGGCGTCGGCGCGCTGCTGGCGCTGATCGTAACCGGCAACGATCTGGGCATCGTGTCGATCATCGGCATCATCCTCCTGATCGGCATCGTCAAGAAGAACGCGATCATGATGATCGACTTCGCGCTGGAGGCCGAACGCAACCAGGGTCTGTCGCCGCGCGAGGCGATCCACCAGGCGGCCTTGCTGCGCTTCCGCCCCATCCTGATGACCACCGTGGCCGCGCTGTTCGGCGCCCTGCCGCTGATGATCGGTTCGGGCACCGGATCGGAGCTGCGCCACCCGCTGGGCATTTCGATCGTCGGCGGCCTGCTGGTCAGCCAGCTCTTGACCCTGTTCACCACGCCGGTGATCTACATCTATTTCGACCGCCTGGGGACGCAGGTGCGCGACCGGCGGGCGCGGCGGACGGCGCCGGCATGAGTTTCTCGGAGACCTTCATCCGGCGGCCGATCGCCACCACGCTCCTGACCATGGGCCTGGCGATGGCCGGCGGTGTCGCCTATTTCCTGCTGCCGGTCGAGCCGCTGCCCAATATCGACGTGCCGACGATCTCGATCACCGCGTCGCTGCCCGGCGCCTCGCCCGAGACGGTGTCGACCAGCGTGACGACGCCGCTGGAGCGCCATCTGGGCGTCATCGCCGATGTCGACGAGATGACCTCGTCCAGCTCGGTCGGCTCGGCCCGCATCACGCTGCAATTCAGCTCCAGCCGCAACATCGACGGCGCGGCGCGCGACGTGCAGGCCGCGATCAACGCCGCGCGCGCCGACCTGCCGGCAGCGCTGCGCTCCAATCCCACCTACCGCAAGGTCAATCCGGCCGACCAGCCGGTGCTGATCCTGGCGCTGACCTCCGCGACGCTCACGCCGGGGCAGATCTACGACGCCGCCTCCAACATCCTGCAGCAGAAGCTGTCCACCGTGGACGGCATCGGCCAGGTGCAGATTTCCGGCGGCTCGCTGCCGGCGGTGCGGGTCGAACTCAATCCGAGGGCGCTGTTCAAATACGGCATCGGCCTCGAAGACGTGCGCGCCGCGCTGTCGGCGGCGAACGCCAACGCGCCCAAGGGCGCGATCGAGCAGGGCGCCACGCATTACCAGGTCTATGTCAACGACACGGCGACAAGGGCCGACCAGTACCGCACCCTGATCGTGGCTTACCGCAACGGCGCGGCGGTCCGCCTTAACGACGTCGCGACGGTGGATGACAGCGTCGAGGACGTGCGCAACATCGGCATGTCGAACAACAAGCCGGCCATCCTGGTCCTGCTGTTCCGCACGCCGGGCGCCAACATCATCCAGACCGTCGCGAATGTGAAGGCCGTCCTGCCGCAACTCCAGGCCGCGTTCCCGCCCTCGGTGCAGCTCGCCATCGCCATCGACCGCACCGGTCAGATCAAGGATTCGCTGCGCGACGTCCAGCGCTCGATGATCGTGTCGATCCTGCTGGTGATGTTCGTCGTCTACTTGTTCCTGCGCGACGGGCGCGCCGCGATCATTCCGTCCGTCGCGGTGCCGCTGTCGCTGATCGGCACGTTCGGGGCGATGTACCTGCTGGGCTACACGCTCAACAACCTGTCGCTGATGGCGCTGACGGTGGCGACCGGCTTCGTGGTGGACGACGCCATCGTGGTGCTCGAGAACATCACGCGGCACATCGAGCAGGGCATGCCGAAGATGCAGGCCGTGATCCAGGGCACGGCGGAGGTCGCCTTCACCGTGGTGGCGATGAGCATTTCGCTGATCGCCGTGTTCCTGCCCATCCTGCTGATGGGCGGCATCGTGGGGCGCTATTTCAACGAGTTCGCCATGGTGGTGGCGATCGCGATCGGCATCTCGCTGGTCGTCTCGCTCACCACCACGCCGATGCTGTGTGCGATCATCGACATCAACCGCCCGGCGCGGCGGCAGGGCCTGTTGTTGCGTGCGTCCGAGCGCCTGTTCAACCGCGCACACCGGCTGTACGAGCGCACGCTCGACTGGTCGCTCGACAATCCCGGCCTGATCGTCTTCATCCTGGTGGTGGCGATCGTCCTTAATTTCGTCCTCTATTACGCGGTGCCCAAGGGCTTCTTCCCCGACGAGGACACCGGCCAGGCGTTCGGCGGCATCCGCGGCGGCCCGTCGATCAGCTTCCAGCTCATGCGCGACAAGTTCGTCCAGTTCATGGACATCATCAGCAAGGACCCGGCGGTCGAGACCGTGACCGGCACGACGGGCGGCGGCGGCGGCGGGCCGCGCGGCGGCGCCACCAACACCGGCAACGTCTTCATCCAGCTCAAGCCCCTGGCGGAGCGCAACGGCATGAGCACCGACGCGGTCACGCGGCGGATCGAGAAGTCGCTGTCGGTGGTGACCGGCGCGCGCCTGTTCCTGGCGGGCGGCCGCGACGTGCGCGTCGGCGGGCGGCAGGGCAACGGCAACTACCAGTACACGATCATGGCCGACACGCTGGAGGAGCTCGAGCAGTGGCTGCCGAAGATCACCGATGCGGTGTCCGACCTGGACGAGCTGGAAGACGTGAACTCCGACCGCGGCGACAAGGGCCTGGAAGTGGCGCTCAAGATCGACCGGCAGACGGCGGCACGGCTGGGCATCAGCGCGACGCAGATCGACAACACGCTCTACGACGCCTTCGGCCAGCGCCAGGTCTCGACGATCTACAACGAACTCAACCAGTATCACGTGGTGATGGAGGTGGCGCCGGAGTTCTGGCAGAGCCCGGAGACGCTGCGCGACATCTATATCAGCACGGCGGGCGGCGCGATCAGCGGCACGCAGGCGACCGGCGCGGTGGCGGGCACGACCGACGTGGCGGTCGCGGCCAGCGCCGGGGCGACGTCGGGCGGCGGCGCGACGGCGACATCCGCCGGTGCGCCCAGCGCCGCCGACGTCGCCAATGACGTGGTGCGCAATCAGCAGGCCAACGCCCTGGTCAACAGCGCGCGCGGCGGCGCCTCGACCGGCTCCTCGGTGTCGACGCGGCTGGAGACCATGGTGCCGCTGTCGGCGGTGGCCAGCTTCGGTCCGGGAACCTCGCCCCTGGCGATCAACCACCAAGGACCGTTCGTCGTCACCACCTTCTCCTTCAACCTGGCCCCAGGCGCGTCGCTGGGCCAGGCCACGGCGGCGATCAGCAGGAAGATGGCCGACATCAAGGTGCCGGTCTCGATCCAGGGCAGCTTCGCCGGCACCGCCAAGGCGTTCCAGGATTCGCTGTCCAGCCAGCCCCTGCTCATCCTGTCGGCGCTGATCACGATCTACATCGTGCTCGGCATGCTGTACGAGAGCCTCGTCCATCCCCTGACCATCCTCTCGACCTTGCCGTCGGCCGGCGTCGGCGCGGTGCTGGCGCTGCTGCTGTTCAACACCGAGTTCAGCCTGATCGCGATGATCGGCGTGATCCTGCTGATCGGCATTGTGAAGAAGAACGCGATCATGATGATCGACTTCGCGATCACGGCAGAGCGGGAGCGCAATCTCGAGCCGCGCGAGGCGATTTACCAGGCCTGCATGCTGCGCTTCCGGCCCATCATGATGACCAGCTTCGCCGCCATCCTGGGCGCCATGCCGCTGGCGTTCGGCTTCGGCACCGGCTCCGAGCTGCGTCAGCCGCTCGGCATCGCCATCGTCGGCGGACTGATCGTGAGCCAGATCCTGACGCTCTACACGACGCCGGTGGTCTATCTCTATCTCGACCGCTGGCGCAAAAGGCGCAAGCAGGCGTGGGACCGCTGGTACGCCCGTGCCATGGGCGACGACGCTCCGCCGGCGCCGGCGGAGTGATCATTCGCCTGCTCACAGTGCGATGTCAGAGGTTCGGCAGGTTCTCGGTGTCCGGCGCGCCGTTGCGGATCTCGGCATTGCGGTGCTGGCGATAGAGGCTGCGCGTCGTCGCATAGAGGTCGACACTGGTCCGTTCGATCTGGTCCAGATTGTCGACGTTGCGGGCGCGCAGGTCGAGCACGCCGACGCCGGCGCGGATGCCGTACCACAGCGTGGAATTGTTGAACGAAATCCAGGTGAACGGATCCATCGCATAGTCGCCGCCGATGCCGACGATATCGCGCGGATTGGACGGACCGGCGAAAGGCAGCACCAGATAGGGACCTTCCGCAGCACCCCACACGCCCAGCGTCTGTCCGAAATCCTCGTCGTGTCCGGGGATGCCGATCTTGGCGGCGACGTCGACCAGGCCGCCGATGCCCAGTGTCGAATTGACCACGGCGCGGCCCAGCGTCTGGCCGGCGCGGGTCGCCTCGCCCTGCAGCAAGTCGTTGGCGAACACGACGGGACTGTCCAGATTGGTCAACGCATTGTGGATGCCCTCGCGGGCGACGCCGGGGACGGCGTGATTGTAGAAGACCGCGACGGGACGCGCGACCGCGTGATCGACCTTCATGTCGAAGCTGAAGATGGAGCGATTGGTCTGCTCATACGGATCGTTCTGGCCGCTCGGGTCGCTGGCGCAGCCCGAGAGGGCGCCGGCGAGGAACACCGCCGCGGTAATGAATGCTGCCTTGTTCATGCCCCTACATACATCCCAAAGGTTCGGAATCGATTACAAGTTCCAATATAACTCGGAATATGGGGATTGGTGCCCCCCGGGTACAAGGCCCCGCGACAATCGTTCAAACTGTGGCGGATTCGTCAAATGCCGCCATACCACTGGTAGCGCAAATCCTCCCAATAGCCGCCCTTACCACCGCCGATACGCGCGAAGCTGTCCACCAGATCAATGTGTTGGACATATTTGGGCATTTTGTAGCCGAGTTGCCGCTCCGCGCGCAGCCGGATAGGGGCCCCATTCTCGACGGGCAAGGGCTTGCCGTTGAGCGCATAGGCCAAAATCGTCTGTGGATGGGTCGCCTCCAGCAAGTCGAGGCTCTCGTAATAGTACGGAGCTGGCACCGGGTTGCCGCCGGCGTCGACGCTCGCCTCTCCCATCGGATCGGCGCAATAGAACACGACGTAACGGGCCTCGGGCTTCGGATTCGCCGCCGCCAGGATCAGTTGCAGCGGTGCCCCCGTCCATTCCCCGATGCAGCTCCAGCCTTCGACACAGTCGTGGCGGGTGATCTGGGTGCGAGCCGGCAGGGCGCGGATATCGGCCAGGGTCAGCTTGAGCGGCTTTTCCACCAGCCCGCCCACCGGGATGACCCAGTCCTTGAACTCGTTCGCCATGTGAATCGCGTAATCATTCGTGCCAGGGTTGAGCGTGCCGTTGGGGCGGAAGATGGCCGCGATGTCGGCCTTGTCGTATTCCGGCGCCAGCGCGTGGCCGCCCGCGAACAGGCGCTGGGTGCGCCGCGTCAGGTTCTCGACCTGGCCGAGCAGGTCGAGGGCCCAGGGCGAGGACGCGATGCCGTCGCAGCCGGCCAGCACCAGCGTGCCGGCCAGCGCGGCGCCGCGGGCGAGGAACGAGCGGCGCGGGAGGGGTTCAGCCATCTTCCTTGTCCTTCTCGATCGCGAACCATCCGGTGATCATCGCGCGCATTCCGTTGATCGGCGCCGATGCGATCAGCGCGGCGATATGGATGAAGAAGAAGCCGAGGAAGGAGAACGCGACCAGGAAGTGGATGGTACGCGCGCTCTGCCGCCCGCCGAATACCCAAAGCAGGAAGGGAAAGGCGCTATCCATGGTCGGCGACATGGTCAGCCCCGTCAGCACGATCAGCGGCGCCAGGATGAAGAGCACCGCGAAATAGCTGAGGCGCTGCAGGCCGTTGTAATGCTTCGCCGCCTCTCCCTTGGGAAATCGCAGCTTGGCATGGGTGGCGATCTCATGTGGCAGGTGCCGGATGTCCGCCGCGGTCGGCACCAGCTCCTTGTAGTGGCGGCTCCAGAACACATAGGCGAAATAGGCCCCGCCGTTTGCCACCAACAGCCAGGCGAAGGCGAAATGCCAGAGGCGGCCGATGGCGAGGTCGGGCGAGGCCGAGGGCAGCGTCGCCCATTCCGGAAAGCCGCGCACGGTCTTGACGCCGTCGGTGTCGGAGACGCCGAGCACGCCGTCGGTGTTGAACGTCCACGGCCCGATCTGCGTCACGCCCCAATAATGTTCATTGGTCCCGGCAGCCGTCAGCGAGACGAAAGGATGATCGAAGTCGGAGGCGTTGCCCCAATAGAGCGACGGATGGGCGTTGAAGATCTGCAAGCCGCTCATCAGCAGGATCAGCATGCAGATGGCGTTGATCCAGTGCAGCGCCCGCACCGGAACGCTGTGGCGGTAGAACAGATAGGTCGGCTTCTTCGGCGCTCGCGGCGGCAGGCGCAGGGCGGCACGGACGCGGTCGACCAGACCGTCCCATTCCGTCGGCCCCTCCCGCAGCGCGTCCGTCATGCCGATGTCCTCAAATGGCCGGTGCCAGCATAGCAGGCTCATCGATGAATTCGGTGTGCTTGCCGAAATGGTTACAGGCTCCCACTATCGCCGCGGACGGCCCGGACAGAGGCCGGGAAACGGGGTAGGACATGGCGATACTCGCACGCAACGGCGTAAATCTGTATTACGAGGTCCATGGCGAAGGGCCGGTGATCCTGCTCACCCACGGCTATTCCGCGACGTCGCAAATGTGGCGCAGCCAGATCGAACCGCTGTCCAAGAGGCACAAGCTGGTCCTCTGGGACATGCGCGGCCATGGCCGCAGCGACTATCCGGCCGATCAGGACGAATACAGCGAGGACAAGACCGTCGCCGACATGGCGGCGCTGCTGGATACAGTGGGCGTAAAGACGGCCATCGTCGGCGGGCTGTCGCTCGGCGGCTACATGTCTTTGGCGTTTCACGCGACGCATCCGGAACGCGTTCGCGCGCTGCTGATCATCGACACCGGCCCCGGCTACAAGAAGGACGATGCGCGCGAGGGCTGGAACAGGAACGCGCTGCGCACCGCCGACCGCTACGAGACGGAGGGGCTTGGCCAACTCGGCGCGGCAAGCGCGGAGCGGCGCACCGCGCAGCATCGCGATGCCACTGGCCTGGCCCGGGCAGGTCGTGGAATGCTGACGCAGAAGACCCCCCGCGTGATCGAGAGCCTGCCCGGCGTCAAAGTGCCGTCGCTGGTCGTGGTGGGCGAGAAGGACATGCCGTTCCTCGCCGCCTCCGACTACATGGCCACGAAGATCCCCGGCGCGCAGAAGGCCGTGATCCCGAACGCCGGCCACGCCGCCAACATCGACAATCCCGCAGCGTTCAATGCGGCACTGGATGCGTTCCTGAACAAGCTGGAGCATTGAACATGACCGATCGCGTCAAGGGCAAGGTCGCGCTGGTCACCGGCGGGGCGAGCGGCATCGGGCGCGCCAGCGCGCTGCTGCTGGCGAAGGAGGGCGCTTCGGTGGCCGTGACCGACATCCAGGACGACCAGGGCCGCGATGTCGCCGCCGCGATCGAAAAGGCCGGCGGCGACGCGATCTATCTGCACCACGACGTCGCCGACGAAGCGGCGTGGGAAGGCGTCGTCGCCGCGGTGAAGACGCGGTTCGGCCGGCTCGACGTGCTGGTCAACAATGCCGGCATCGCCATCGCGGGATCGGTGCTGACCATGACGCTGGCCGACTGGCGGCGGCAGCAGGCGATCAACCTGGACGGCGTCTTCCTCGGCGTGAAGCATTCCCTGCCGCTGCTGCGCGCCTCCGGCGGCGGTTCGATCGTCAACATCTCGTCGCTGGCGGGGCTGAAGGGCTCGCCGACGCTCGCCGGCTATTGCGCCACCAAGGGCGGCGTACGCCTCTTCACCAAGGCGGTGGCGCTGGAATGCGCCGCGGCGCGCGACAAGGTGCGGGTGAATTCGGTCCATCCCGGCATCATCGAGACGCCGATCTGGCTCGGCATCGTCCCCGGTGCCGCCGCGCCCGGCGCCAACGCGCCGAACCTCGACGCGATCTCGGAGATGGCCGTGCCGCTGGGCGTGAAAGGCGTGCCGGAAGACATCGCCGCGGGCGTGCTCTACCTCGCCAGCGACGAGTCCCGCTACGTGACCGGCACCGAGCTCGTCATCGACGGCGGCATGTCGACGCGCTGAACGCGCCGAATCTTTTCGATCGTGACGGCGGTGAGATTGCTCCGCCGCCGCCGCTTTGCTTTATATCCCCCGTAGATTTTGTGCGGGGGCGCACGTGACGGTGGAAGCGGCAGTCGCAAGACGCGGGCGCCCGGCGGCACCGTTCGCGCCGTATCACAAATGGGACCGCGATTTCTTCCTCGTTCTGGTGCTGGCGATCTGGATCGGCATCGTGATGGGCTTCGGCGGGGACATCGTCCGCCATGTCCGGTCGGACGACCCCGCCTATCCGTGGATCGTCCATGTGCACGCGGTGGCGTTCGTCGGCTGGCTGGTGCTGCTGACGACGCAGGTCCTGTTTATTCGCACCAAGCGGCCGCAGCTACATTACCGCTTGGGCGCGGCGATGATGTGGCTCGCCTTGTTGATGGTAATCGTCGGACCGGCGACGGCGATCGCCATGCAGCGCCTCGAATTCGGCACCAAGAACAGCGATCCCGCTTTCCTCGCCATCCAGCTCACCGACATCATCGCGTTCGCGGGTCTGGTGACGGCGGCGTACCGCACGCGCAACATCTCGTCGGCGCATAAGCGATTGATGCTGCTATCGACGCTCTACATCTCGGATGCCGGCTTCGCGCGCTGGCTGGCGCCCACCATCGGCGGGGCGCTGGGACAGGGGTTCTGGCCGTTCCTGGCGTCGGCCTATCTGCCGAGCGATCTCCTGATCCTGAGTCTGGGCGCCTACGACCTTGCGACCCGCAAGCGGCTTTACCCTGCCTATCTCTGGGGCGTGGCCTGGGTGGCAGCGCTCCAACTCACCGCCGGCTATCTCTACGCCGTCGCCCCCTTCTGGAAGGCCGTGGCCACGCGGCTGATAGGCTATTGAGAGCCGCCGGCCGGCCAAACCAGCCGTTGCCGGTCAAAATGACACCGGTTACCATCGGGACAATGACAAGCGTTCCCGGGCGGGGCAGAGTGCGCCGCCACGGGCGAAATCGGGAGAGGAACATGGCCAGAGACCGGCTGAAAACGCTGGGTGCGATCATCGACCAGGGGGTGATCCCGGTCTTCTACCACCCCGACGTCGAGGTGTGCGCGAAGGTCATCCAGGCCTGCGCCGATGGCGGCGCCAAATGCATCGAATTCACCAACCGCGGCGACTTCGCGGCCCATGTCTTCCTGGAGGTGACGCGGCACTTCGCGAAGGCCGATGGGAGCGTTATCATGGGTGTCGGCTCGGTGGTCGATGCGCCGACCGCGGGCCTCTATATCGCCAATGGCGCGAACTTCGTCGTGGGACCGATGACCAATCCCGAGGTGGCCCGGCTGTGCAACCGCCGCGGCATTCCGTACTCGCCCGGCTGCGGCTCCGCGACCGAGATCAGCGACGCCCAGGAACTGGGCTGCGAGATCGTAAAGGTATTCCCGGGTGCCAGCGTCGGCGGGCCCGACTTCGTCCGGAACGTGCTCGGCCCGATGCCGTGGACCAAGATCATGCCGACCGGCGGCGTCGATGCGACCGAGGAGTCGCTGCGCGCCTGGTTCGGCGCCGGCATCGTCGCCTGCGGCATCGGCTCGAACCTGATCACCAGGAAACTGCTCGACGCCAAGGACTATCAGGGCATCGAGAAAAAGGTGCGCGACACCGTCGCGCTGATCAAAACCATTCGCGCGGGAAAGTAGATGGCCGACGTTCTGAAAATCCGTTCCGCCGCCGAGACCAGATGGGACTGCGTCTCGTTCGGCGAGGTGATGCTGCGCTTCGATCCCGGCTTCGGGCGCGTGCGCAACAGCCGCCAGTTCACCGTGTGGGAAGGCGGCGGCGAATATAACGTCGCGCGCGCCATGCGCAAATGCTGGGGCAAGCGCGCCGCCGTCGTGACCGCGCTGCCGGTCAACGATCTCGGTTGGCTGGTCGAGGATTTCATCCTCCAGGGCGGCGTCGACATGAGCCATATCATCTGGCGCGAGCATGACGGCATCGGCCGCAACACCCGCGTCGGGCTGAACTTCGTCGAAAAGGGCTTCGGCATCCGCGCCGCCCTGGGCGTCTCGGACCGCGCCCATTCGGCGGCGTCGCAGATCCGGCCGGGCGAGGTGAACTGGGAAAAGCTATTCGGCGAGGAAGGCGTGCGCTGGTTCCACACCGGCGGTATTTTCGCGGCGCTCGCGCCCAACACGTCCGAAGCGGTGATCGAGGCGGTGGAGGCGGCGCACAAATACGGCGCCGTCGTCTCCTACGACCTCAACTACCGCGCCTCGCTGTGGAAGAGCCAGGGCGGCCAGGAGGGCGCGCGCAAGATCAACCGCAACATCGCCCGCTATGTCGACGTGATGATCGGCAATGAGGAGGATTTCACCGCCTGCCTCGGCTTCGCGGTCGAAGGCATGGACGAGCACCTCTCCGCCATCGATCCGGCAAACTTCAAGAAGATGATCGCGGCCGCGGTGAAGGAATTTCCCAACTTCAAGGTCGCCGCGACCACCTTGCGCAACGCGAAGACCGCGACGTTCAACGACTGGTCGGCGATCCTCTATGCCGACGGCGAATTCTACCAGTCGATGATGCGCGAGAACCTGGAGATCTACGACCGCGTCGGCGGCGGCGACGGTTTCGCCTCCGGCGTCGCCTACGGTTTCCTCGAAGGCAAGGGTCCGCAGGCGGCGGTGGAATATGGCGCGGCGCACGGCGCGCTGGCGATGACGACGCCCGGCGACACTTCCATGGTCAACGCCAAGGAGGTCGAGGCCGTGATGAAGGGCAAGGGCGCCCGAGTCATCCGATGAGTGCAATTCGCTGATGTCGGCGCTGAAACTTCATCCCGACCGCTTCTTTCCGTCCGATCCGGCGACGCGCGCCGTCGCCCGGGCGCTGTTCGCGCGGGTGGAAAAGCTGCCGATCCTGTCGCCGCATGGCCACACCGATCCCAAATGGTTCGCGACCGATGCGCCGTTCGAGGATGCCACCAGCCTGCTGCTGTGGCCCGACCACTATGTCATGCGCATGCTCTATTCCCAGGGCATCACGCTGGCGGCGCTGGGCCTGCAGAAACCGGATGCCGACCGCCGTGCGGCGTGGCGCCTGTTCGCGGCGAATTATCGCCTGTTCCGCGGCACGCCATCCCGGCTGTGGCTCGACCATGTCTTCGCCACCGTGTTCGGCTTCGAGCAGCGCCTCAGTGCCGCGACCGCCGACGACTATTACGACCGCATCAATGCCGCGCTGGCGACGCCCGCCTTCCGGCCGCGGGCGCTGTTCAAGCGCTTCGCCATCGAGAAGATCGCCACAACCGAGGGCGCGCTGGACACGCTGGCCGATCACGACGCGATCGCGCGCGACTGGCCCGGCCATGTGGTGACGACCTATCGTCCCGACGACGTGGTCGATCCGGACAAGCCGGACTTCGACGCCAGCGTCGAGATCTTCGGCGCGCTGACCGGGGAGGACACCGCGACCTGGGCCGGCTATCTCGCGGCGCATCGTGCGCGCCGGGCGTTCTTCCGCGCCCATGGCGCGACCGCGACCGATCACGGCCACCCGACGGCGGCGACCGCCGATTTGTCCGAGCGGAACGGCCAGGCCCTGCTCGACCGGCTGCTGCGCGGGCGCCGCGAGCCCGGCGATGCCGAGTTGTTCCGCGCCGCGATGCTGACCGAGATGGCGAGGATGTCGTGCGACGACGGCATGACGATGCAGATCCACCCCGGCAGCTTCCGCAATCACAACCCGGCGCTGTTCGCCGAATACGGCCCGAACATCGGCGCCGACATCCCGATGCGGACGGATTATGTGCACGCGCTGAAGCCGCTGCTCGATGCCGTCGGCAATCGCGCCGACCTCACCGTCATCCTGTTCACCCTGGACGAAACCAACTATGCCCGCGAGCTGGCGCCGCTGGCCGGGCACTATCCGTGCCTAAAGCTGGGGCCGTCCTGGTGGTTTCACGATTCGCCGGAAGGCATGCTGCGTTTCCGCCGCAACGTCACGGAGACCGCCGGCTTCTACAACACGGTCGGCTTCAACGACGACACCCGCGCCTTCCTCTCCATCCCGGCGCGCCACGATTTGGCGCGGCGGATCGATGCGGCCTACCTGGCCGAGTTGGTGACGACCCATCGCCTGGACGAGGACGAGGCGCATGCGCTGATCGTCGACCTCGCCTACACTCTGCCCAAAGAAGCCTACAAGCTCTGACCTTCACGGAAGCACCGCCATGGCCAAGATCACCTCCGCACGCGTCATCGTCACCTGCCCCGGACGCAATTTCGTCACCCTGAAGATCGAGACGTCGGACGGCGTCACCGGCCTGGGCGACGCGACCCTGAACGGTCGCGAGCTGTCGGTCGCGAGCTATCTCACCGACCATGTGATCCCCTGCCTGATCGGCCGCGATGCGCACCGGATCGAGGACATCTGGCAGTATCTCTATCGCGGCGCCTATTGGCGGCGTGGTCCGGTGACGATGTCGGCCATCGCCGCGGTGGACACCGCGCTGTGGGACATCAAGGGCAAGGTCGCCGGCTTGCCGGTCTATCAGCTGCTCGGCGGCGCGAGCCGCGACGGCGTGATGGTCTACGGCCACGCCAACGGCAAGACCATCGAGGAGACCGTCGCCGAGGCGCTGAAATACCAGGCCGAAGGCTACAAGGCGATTCGCCTGCAATCGGGCATTCCCGGCCTCGCCTCGACCTATGGCGTCTCGAAGGACAAGAAATATTACGAACCCGCGGACGCCGATTTGCCGACCGAAAACGTCTGGTCCACCGTCAAATACATGCGCACCGTGCCGGAACTGTTCGCCGCCGCGCGCGAAGCGCTCGGCTGGGACGTGCATCTGCTGCACGACGTGCATCACCGCCTGACGCCGATCGAGGCCGGGCGGCTCGGCCGCGATCTTGAGCCCTATAAATTGTTCTGGATGGAAGACGCGGTGGCGGCGGAGAACCAGGCCGGCTTCCGCCTGATCCGCCAGCACACCACCACGCCGCTCGCGGTCGGCGAAGTGTTCAATTCGATCTGGGACGCCAAGCAGCTCATCGAGGAACAGCTCATCGACTACATCCGCATGACGGTGGTCCATGCCGGCGGCATCACCCATCTGCGCCGCGTCGCCGCTCTCGCCGATCTCTACCATGTGCGCACCGGCAGCCACGGCGCCACCGACCTGTCGCCGGTGTGCATGGCGGCGGCGCTGCATTTCGATCTCTCGGTTCCGAATTTCGGCATCCAGGAGTACATGCTCCACACCAGGGAGACCGACGCGGTCTTCCCGCACGCCTACCGCTTCGCCAAGGGCGAGCTGCATCCGGGCGAGGCGCCGGGGCTTGGCGTCGAGATCGACGAGGCGCTGGCCGCGAAATATCCCTACAGCAGAGCCTACCTGCCGGTGAATCGCCTGGAAGACGGTAGTATGACCAACTGGTGAGCACGCTCGCCGACCCGCCCGTCTTCCGCCTCGCCGAATGGGACGGCAATCGGCTGACACTGGCCAGCGACGGCCCGGCGGTCGCTTACGTCTTCGTGCTGGAAAAGCACATCATGCGCGTGCTGGTGCTGCCCGATGGGCGGTTGAACCACCCGCGCAGCTGGGCCATCGCGCCGGGCTTGAGCGACGTGCCGATAGCCGGCCGCGATCGGTTCGATCTCTCCGGCTTCACGCTCCCGCCGTTCGATGTCGACGAAGGGGACGGCAAGCTCGTCGTGCAGACGGCGTATCTGCGCCTCACGATCCGGCTGCGGGGCTTCTTCTGCACCTGGGACAGCTACGACGACACGGCAGATGGTTTCGTGCAAGTGCTGAAGGACCGGCCGACGCAAGCCTACGATTTCGGCTGGTGGGACGGACGCGTACACCATTATCTCGCGCGCGATCCGGAAGAGATGTTTTTCGGCCTCGGCGAGCGCTCGGGCGGCATGAACCGCGCCGGCCGCCGCTTCCGCATGCACAACGTCGACGCCATGGGCTATGACGCGAGGACGTCCGATCCGCTCTACAAACACATTCCCTTCTATATCACGCGCCGGCCGGACGGTGCGACGGTCGGGCTGTTCTACGACACGCTGGCGGATTGCACCTTCGACATGGGCTGCGAACGCAGCAACTATCACGGCCTGTTCCGCGGCTTCACCGCCGACCACGGCGACCTCGACTACTACGTCATCGGCCACGACCTCGAAGGTATCGTGCGCGGCTTCACCTGGCTCACCGGCGCGCCCGCGTTCCTGCCGCGCTGGGCGCTCGGCTATTCGGGCTCGACGATGTCCTACACCGACCGGCCGGACGCGCAGGCCGCGATGATGGAGTTCATCGCCAGATGCGAGGAGCACGACATCCTCTGCGACTCCTTCCACCTCTCGTCCGGCTACACCTCCATCGGTGCCAAGCGCCACGTCTTCCATTGGAACAAGGACAAATTCCCCGATCCTGCGGCCTTCGTCCGGGCCTATGCCGAGAAGGGCGTGCGGCTGATACCCAACATCAAGCCCGCGCTGCTGCACGACCATCCGCTGTTCGGCGAAGCACGCGACAAGGGACTGCTGATCGCCGACGAGAGCGGCGAACCGGATTGGGTGCAGTTTTGGGGCGCGGTCGGTGCCTATCTCGACTTCACGAACGCCCGGACGCTGGCTTGGTGGAAGGAGAAGGTGACGACGTCGCTGCTCGTGACGGGCATGGCCGGCACCTGGAACGACAACAACGAATTCGAGATCGTCAGCCGCAAGGCGCGGATGCATGGTTTCGGCGCGGTGCGGGCGGCGGTCGAGATGAAGCCGTTGCACACGCTTCAGATGCTGCGCGCCTCGCGCGATGCGCAGCTCGCCAAGGAGCCAGGCAAGCGCCCCTATCTCGTCAGCCGCGCGGGTTTCGCCGGCATGCAGCGCTATGTCCAGACCTGGTCCGGCGACAACTACACCAGTTGGGACACGCTCAAATACAACATCCGCATGGGCCTCGGCCTCGCGCTCAGCGGCATCTCGAACACCGGCCACGACGTCGGCGGTTTCGACGGCCCCAAGCCGGATGCCGAGCTGTTCGTGCGCTGGGTTGGCTTCGGCATCTTCATGCCGCGCTTCTCGATCCATTCCTGGAACACCGACCGCACCGCCAACGAACCCTGGATGCACCCGGAGGTTACGCCGGCCGTGCGCGACCTGATCAAGTTCCGCTATCGCCTGCTGCCCTATCTCTACGATCTGACATGGCGATACGCGCGCGACTATGAACCGATTATCCGGCCGACCTTTTTCGACTTTCCGGACGATCCGAAATGCCTGGAAGGCAATGACGACATGATGCTGGGCGCTGCGCTGCTGATCGCGCCGGTGGTCGCGCCCGGCGCCACCGTGCGCGACGTCTATTTGCCCAAGGGCATGCGCTGGTTCGACTGGTGGACCGGCGAAGCGTTCGACGGCGGCCGGACGGTCACCCGTCCCGCTCCGTTCGACCGCCCGCCCCTCTTCGCCCGTGCAGGCAGCGTGATCGCGCTCAACACCGCCGAACAACACTTCGCCGCCCGCGCCGACACGCGCGGATTCGCCGTGTTTCCGGTCGCCGAAGGCGCTTGCGCGGCCGAGGTGTTCGACGACGACGGCGAGAGCCTGGTCGCGCCCGGTGCGGCGGCGTGGCGGGTGCGGGTGACGTGCGATGCGACGTCAATACGCGTGGAGATCGACGGCGCGGTCGAGGCGGAGGTCGTCCTGCCCGCCAGCGAGACGCGTGCGGTCACGGTGAGCGGCGGGCGGTTGGTGAAATAGGCCTCCCCCTTTCAGGAGGAGGACCTGGGAATGCCCCGGTCGAACAGCCGCAGGCTGCTGACCGCAGCCGCTGCCAGCGCGAATCCGACTCCGACATAGAGCGCGACGGCCGGTCCATGCGCCGGGGCGCGCGCGAACATCATCGCCACCAGCGCGGCGCCGATGGTCTGGCCGAGCAGCCGTGCCGTGGCCAGCATGCCGGAGGCGCCGCCGCTGCGCGCGCGCGGGGCCGAGCCGATCATCGCGCGGTTGTTGGGCGACTGGAACAGCCCGAAGCCTGCGCCCGCCAGCGCCATGCGCCACGCGATGTCGCTGATGCTCGGATGTACCGGCAGCAGGGCGAGCGTCAGCAATCCGGCCGCGAACGCGATCAGGCCCAGCGCGCCCAGGATGCCGGCGGGGGTAGCGGTCGGCGAGCCGTCCGGCGATCGGCGAGACGATGGCGGTGCCGATCGGCCAGGGCGTGATCAGAAGCCCGGTCTCGACCGCGCTGAAATGCATGCCCCGCTGCAGCAGGAACGGCAGCGACACCAGTGCCAGCATCTGGCCCGCAAAGGAGCAGATCGAGGTGGCGATGGACAGCGCGAAGATCGGTATGCGCATCAGGTCGACGGGAAGCATCGGCGCCGCCGCCGTCGCCTCGCGCCGCACCATGATGAAGCCGATGGCGATGGTGGCGGCGAACTCCACCGCGAAGGGCACGAAGGATTCGCCGTGGCCGAAGGCGTCGATGCTGCCGATCAGCAGGCCGAACATCAGCGCCACCAGCAGCGCGCCGGGGATGTCGAAGGCGCGCTGGGCGCGCGGCGTGAAGGGCAGGGCGCGTACCGCGATGACCGCGGCGACGATGCCGAACGGTACGTTCACCGCGAACAGCCATGGCCAGGTGCCGACCGACAGGATGGCGCTGGCCACCGTCGGACCCATGGCGGCGGAGACGGCAACGATCAGCGTGTTGATCGACAGGCCGCGCCCGAGCTTGGCGTGCGGATAGATGAAGCGGATCAGCGCGGAATTGACGCTCATGATGCCGGCGCCGCCGAAGCCCTGCGCCACGCGCGCGAAGGCGAGGAAAGCCAGCGAATGCGCCACCGCGCACAGCAGCGACGCGATGGTGAACAGGATCAGCCCCGCGATGTAGATGCGGCGGTAGCCGATGATGTCGCCCAGCGCCGCCAGCGGCAGCAGCGAAACGGTGATCGCGAGCTGATAGCCGTTGACGATCCAGATCGACAGCGCCGGATCGGCATGCAGGTCGACACCGATGGTCGGCAGGGCGATGTTGGCGATGGCCGAATCCATCACCGCCATGATGATGCCCAGCGCGATGGTGACGATGGCCCAATAGCGCTGCGGCGTGGGAAGTCCGTCGGGGTGAACAGTCATGTGGCTCTTGTACCTCCCCTTTCAGGGGAGCTACAGGTCAGTTCGCCACCCAGCCCTGCGCCACCGCTGCGTCGTGGCGCACTTTTTCCGGACCGCCCAGCGCCTGACGGTCGAAGCCGACGCGCTTGAACCAGTAATGCAGACCGAGCAGGTCGGTGAAGCCCATGCCGCCATGCACCTCTGTCGCAGTGCGTGCGACGAAGGTGCCGACTTCGGACGTATGCGCCTTGGCGTGCGCGGCCATGCGCCGCGACTGGTCCGGAACCGCGTCGAACGCATAGGCGGCATACCAGATCAGCGCCCGGCAGGGCTCGAGCTCGGCCGCCATCTCGGCGCACATGTGCTTGACCGCCTGGAAGGAGCCGATGACGCGGCCGAACTGCCGGCGCTCCTTGGCATAGGCGACCGCCTGCTCGATCATGCGTCCGCCCGCGCCCAGCGTGTCGGCGGCCAGAATCACGCGGCCTGCGTCGATCATGCGGTCGAGCGCGGCCCCCGGATTGTGCACCAGCGGCTCGGCTGCGACGTCGTCGAAATTGAGCTCGCCCACGGCACGCGTCGCATCGATGGTGGTGAGTGTCGTCTTCTCCAGGCCCTTCGCACCGGCGTCCACAATGTGCAGGCTGCCGAATCTGTCGGCGACGACGAAGACATCTGCGCCCGCGAAATCGAGCACGAACAGCGACTTGCCGCTGAGCCTGCCACTCTTCGCCGTGATGCCCACCTTGTCGCGCGCGCCGCTCGCACGCTCGCCGACCGCGACGCCGGCCGTCGTCGCGCCGGATGCCAGACCCGGCAGGTATTGCGCCTTCTGCGCCTCGGAGCCGGCGCCGAGGATCGCCAGTGGCGCCATCATCGCCGACGCGACGAACGGCACCGGCGCGACATGGCGGCCGAGCATTTCTGCGGCCAGCACTGCGTCAAGCAGTTGCAGGCCGAGTCCGCCGAATTGCTCGGGGATCAGGATGCCGGTGACGCCCAGTTCCGCGACGGCCTTCAGCACGTCGGGCGCGTTGCCATCCGCCGCCTTGCGCACGCGGTCGAGCGGGCACACCCGCTCCAGCGTGCGCCCGATGCTCTCCTGCATCATCGTCTGATCGGGGGTAAGGCCGAACTCCATCTTACACCTTCGCCGGCTTCGGCTCGCGCGGCATGCCGAGACCGCGCTCCGCGATGATGTTCTTCTGGATCTGCGCCGTGCCGCCGCCGATGATCAGGCCGAGGTCGAACATGTAGCTCCACTGCCAATTGCCGTTGTTGCGCAGATGCGGCGATCCGCCATACAGCGTGCCAAGCTCGCCAAGCGCATCGATAGCGAAGGCGGCGAGCTGGTGGTTCAACTCGCATCCCATCAGCTTGACGATCAGTCCGGCGACGCCGGGGTCCTCGCCCTTCAGGCCGGCGGTGAGCAGGCGCAGGCCGTGAAATTCCATCGCATGCACGCGCGCCTGCAGCTTCAGCAGCCGGTCGCGCAGCACCGGATTGTCCATCAGGCGGCCGCCGTCGACCGTCTCCTCGCGCATCAGTTCGATCAGCGCCTTCAGCCGGGTGCCGGCCTGGTTGGGATCGCCCAGCATGCCGCGCTCGTGCTTCAAGGTTGCGTTCGCCACCATCCAGCCGAGCCCGCGCCCCGCAACGACGCCGGACTTCGGCACGCGCACATCGGTGAAGAACACTTCGTTGAACTCGGCGCGGCCGGTCATGGTGACCAGCGGCCGCACCGCGATCCCCGGCGTCGTCATCGGGAACAGGATATAGGAGATGCCTTCGTGCTTGGGCTTGTCCGGCTCGGTGCGCACCAGGCAGAACATCATGTCGGCCTGCGCCGCTGTCGATGTCCAGATCTTCTGCCCGTTGATGATGAAATCGTCGCCGTCCTCGGTCGCGCGCGTCGTCAGCGCCGCCAGGTCGGAGCCCGCGCCTGGCTCGCTATAGCCCTGGCACCACACGATCTCGCCGCGCAGTGTCGGCGCGATATAGGCCTGCTTCTGCTCCTCTGAGCCCATTTCGAGCAGCGTCGGCACCAGCATGGAGATGCCCTGGCCGCTCATCCCCATCGGCAGGCCGGCGGCGATGAACTCCTCCGCGATGATGCGCGACTTGAGGACGTCCGGCTCCGCGCCATAGCCGCCATAGCGCTTCGGGATGGTGCGCGCGGCGTAGCCGTGCTCGATCAGCAGCGCTTGCCAGGCGCGCACATCGCCCACACCCCCGCGCGGCGCGCGGTCGGCATATTGCGCGGCAAAGGCGCGGACCTCGCCGCGGAAGGCTTCGTATTCGGGAGAGTAGGAGAGGTCCACATCAAGCTCCCGTCGTCATCCCCGGCGAGCACGAACGCGCGCCGCCGGGGACGACATCGGAATTACAGCCGCTCGACGATCGTCACATTGGCAAGGCCGCCGCCTTCGCACATCGTCTGCAGGCCCCACGTCTTGTTGCGATCCTTCAGAGCGTAAAGAAGCGTCGTCATCAGCTTGGTGCCCGAGGCGCCGAGCGGATGGCCGAGCGCGATGGCGCCGCCATGGACGTTCAGCCGCTCGGGATCGGCGCCGGTCTGCTGCAGCCAGGCGACGGGGACCGACGCGAAGGCCTCGTTGACTTCGAACAGGTCGATGTCGTCGATCTTCATTCCGGCCTTCTCCAGTGCCCGCTTGGTGGCGGGCAGCGGCGCTTCCAGCATGATCACCGGATCGCCGCCGATCACCGTCATGTGATGGATGCGGGCCAGCGGCTTGACGCCCAGCGCCTTCAGCCCCTTCTCGTTCACCACCAGCACGCCCGACGCGCCGTCGCAGATCTGCGACGAGGTCGCCGCGGTGATCGCGCCGCCTTCACGCAGCAGCTTCACGGCCTTGATGCCGTCGAGCGAGACGTCGAAGCGGATGCCCTCATCGGCGGCGTGCAGCGCGGTGTTGCCCTCCGCGTCCTTGATCTCGAGCGCGACGATCTCGTCCTTGAACTTGCCGCCCTGCGTCGCCGCGATCGCCTTCTTGTGGCTCTCATAGCCGTAATGGTCGAGCTGGTCCTTGTTCAGGCCGTACTTGGTCGCCATCATTTCGGCGCCCATGAATTGGCTGAACTGGATGTTCGGATACTTGGCCTGCAGCCCCGGGCTCATATAGGTGCCCATGCCGTTCTGCGCCGGCAGCGCCGCGCTGGCGCCCATCGGCACCCGCGTCATGCTCTCGATGCCCATCGCGATCACCGCGTCCATCGCGCCCGACATCACCGCCTGCGCCGCGAAATGCAGCGATTGCTGCGACGAGCCGCACTGGCGGTCGACGCTGGTGCCCGGCACATGTTCCGGCAGGCGCGAGGCCATCACCGCGTTGCGCGCGACATTGATCGCCTGCTGGCCGACCTGCGAAACGCAGCCGCAGATCACGTCCTCGACCAGGTCGGGGTTGGCGCCCGAGCGGTCGAGCAGCGCATCGATCACCTGCGCACCCAGATCGACCGGATGCCAGTCCTTCAGCTTGCCGCCGCGCTTGCCGCCGGCGGTGCGCGCCGCCGCCACGATATAGGCTTCACTCATGACAAAACTCCCGTGTTTTCTGGCGCCCTTTTAGCATCGCGATCCGCGTCTTACAGCGTCATTTTAATTGCCGCAGGGGAAACGGCCTTGCGGCGGCTCCGGTGATACGCGACCGTCACGCAACTGTGCTGCTTAGATCGGGAAATCCGGGAAAACCACCATGGCCGAACTGATCCATCCCTCGCGGCGCGTTCTCCTCAAGAACCTGGGTGCGTCGGCCGGCCTGCTGGTTGCGGCACCGGCGCTTGCCAAGGCGATCGCAGGGACGAACTGGACAACCAATCCGTTCAGCCTGGGCGTCGCCGCCGGTGCGCCGTCGGCGGACGGTTTCGTGCTGTGGACCAAGCTGGCGCCGCAGCCGATGCACGACGATCCCGCCGCGCCGGGCGGCATGACCGGTCCCTCGGTCGCGATCGCCTACACGATCGCTTCCGACGACGCGATGAAGAATGTGGTCCAGACGGGTACCGCGCTCGCCGAGGCGCAGTACGGCTATTCGGTCCACAAGACGATCCGCGGCCTCAAGCCGGGGCGGCCCTATTGGTACAGCTTCAGTTCCGGCAGCGCACAGAGCCGCATCGGCCGGGCGATGACGCTGCCGGCGCCGGGCAACGACGCGCTGAAATTCGCCTACTTCTCCTGCTCGCATTACGAATATGGCTACTTCTCGCCTTACCGCCACGCGGCGGCGGAGAATCCCGACTTCGCCGTGTTCCTCGGCGACTACATCTACGAGTACCACCAGAAGGACACGAAGAAGCACACCATCGTGCGCGTCCACAGCGGTGACGGCAGCGACCTGGACGCGCTGTCCGATTATCGCCTGCGCTACGCGCAATATCGCAGCGACCTCGATCTGCAACTCCTGCACGCGAACGTCCCGTCGCTCGTCACCTGGGACGATCACGAGGTGCAGAACGACTACGCCGACAAGTGGAGCGAGGATTTCATCCCGCCGGACGTGTTCCTCAAGCGCCGTGCCAACGCCTACCGCGCCTTCTACGAATACATGCCGGTGAAGCCGGTGTTTTCCCAGCCGCACGGCCCGAACATGCGGCTCTACGACCGCTACGATTTCGGCGACCTGATGCGCGTGGACCTCATCGACGGCCGGCAATATCGCAGCCGCGAGGCCTGCTATGGCGATCCGAAGAAGAACGAGGGCCATGGCGGCGGCGGCCATCTGGAGATGCCGGCGGCCTGCCCCGAGCTGATGGAGCCGGGCCGTTCGATGATCGGCCTGGTGCAGGAGAAATGGCTGTTCGACGGCCTCGCGACCTCGAAGGCGAAATGGAACGTGATCGCCAATGACGTGCTGATGGCGCGGCTCGCCCAGGGCGAGCAGGGCGGCTACTGGACCGACGACTGGGACGGCTATCCGGCCAGCCGCGACCGGCTGATGCAGCACATCGCGGCGTCCAGGCCCTCGAACCCGGTGGCGATCACCGGCGACATCCATTCCTTCTGGGCCAACGAGCTCAAGACCGATTTCGCGGACACCGCGGCGCCGGCCATCGGCACCGAGCTGGTCGGCACCTCGGTCACCTCCTACGGCCCGCCCTACGACCTGTTCGAGGCGTTCGTGCCCAAGAACCCGCATGTGAAGTTCTTCGACAGCCGCCGACGCGGCTATGTCTCGGTGGATCTCACGCGCAAGGCGATGACCGCGAAATTCCAGACCGTGTCCGACATCACCGATCCGGCCGCGACACTTTCGACGCTCAAGACCTTCGTGGTCGAAGACGGCAAGCCGGGCCCGGTTGAAGCCTGAGCACCGCGCGTGCGATTGTCCGTCGATGACGGACGAACCGAAGATGAAACCCGCCACGCTTGCGGCGCAGGCGCTGGGCTGGATCGACGAGCGGACCCGGGCGGTGGTGCCGCCGCTGCATCCCTCGTCCACCTTCGTGCGCGGACGCGGATGGCCAGTACCGCTCCGGCCGCAACTATGCGCGAGCCGACAATCCGACCTACGACCAGGCGGAAGCTGTGCTGGCGAGCCTGGAGAACGGCGCCGCGGCGATGCTGTTCGCCAGCGGCATGGCGGCGGCGACCGCGGTGTTCCTGGCGCTGAAGCCCGGCGACCACGTCGTCGTGTCGAAAGTCATGTACTGGTCGCTGCGCAGCTGCTGCTGAACTTCGCGACCGAATGGGGGCTGAAAGTCGAGGTCGTCGACACACCGACCTCGCCGCACTAACGGGCCGCGATGCATCCGGGCCGCACGGCGCTGGTGTGGATCGAAACGCCCGGCAATCCGACGCTCGCCGTCACCGATATCGCGGCAGCGGCCCAAATCGCGCACGCCGCGGGCGCGCGCTTGGCGGTGGATTCGACGGTGGCGACGCCGGTGTTCACCCGCCCGCTCGATCTCGGCGCCGACCTCGTGATGCATTCGGCGACGAAATACCTCAACGCCATTCCGACATCGTCGCCGGCGCGCTGGTCACGCGCGCACTCGATCCGCACTGGGAGCGCATCAAGACCCTGCGCATCCAGCTCGGCGGCGTGCTGGGCGCGTTCGAGGCCTGGCTGCTGCTGCGCGGCATGCGCACCCTGTTTCCGCGCGTGCGGGCGGCGGCGGCGAGCGCCCTGGCGATCGCGCAGCATTTCCGCGACCATCCGCGGGTGGAGGACGTGCTCTATCCCGGCCTGACGAATTTCCCCGGACATGAAATCGCCGCCAGGCAGATGACCGGCGGCTTCGGCGGCTTGATGTCGATCCGCACCAAGGGCGGCGAAGCCGGGCGCCGTCGCCACCGCGGCGAATGTCAGGATCTGGAAGCGCGCCACCTCGCTCGGTGGCGTCGAAAGCCTGATCGAGCACCGCGCCAGCGTCCGAAGGCCCCGCCTCGCCCGCTCCGCCCGACCTGCTGCGCCTGTCGGTCGGCATCGAGGAGACGAGCGACCTGATCGACGACCTCGAACAGGCGCTAAGGGCGATACGCTGAGCGGTTGATCCTCCTCCCGCTGTTGCGGGGGAGGGGGACCATCGCGCAGCGATGGTGGAGGGGGCGGGTTCGGTGCTGGCCCCCTCCGTCACGTCGACGCTGCGCGTCGCCGCGCCACCTCCCCCGCTGCGCAGGGGAGGATCATTTCGCGATCTTCAGAAACGCCATCGCCGCGGCCGGATTGCGCACCTTCGCGCCGGCGATGAAGTACACGAACACGTCGCGTTTCTTCTTCGGCGGCGCCTTGCCGATAAGCGTCAGGCCCTTGGGCGTGCCGCCGGCCTCCCACGCCCTCGCGGCTTCGACCCAATTTTTGAGCGCGGCCGGCTTGTAGCCGGTCGGCACGTCGTCCTGCGTCTCCTGGAGGCGGCAATAGACGAAGTCGGCGGTCGCGTCGGGGATCGCGGGATATTTCTTCGAATCGGCGAACACGATGGCGGCGCCGTATTTGCGCGCCAGGGCGATGAACGCCGGCGTCTTGAAGCTCTCATGCCGCGGCTCGACCGCATGGCGCAACATCACGCCGTCCTGCTCTTTGGGCAGCAGCGCCAGGAACGCCTCGAAGTCGGCCGGATCGAACTTCTTGGTGTGCATGAACTGCCACAGGATCGGGCCCAACTTGCCTTTCAGCTCCGTCACGCCGCTTTCGAGAAAGCGCTGGATCGACGGTCCGGCTTCGGCCAGCGTGCGGCGGTTGACCGCGAAGCGGTTCGCCTTCAGCGAAAAGATAAAATCGTCCGGCGTCTCGCTGTTGCCACTTCTGGAAGGTCGGCGGCTTGAAGGTCGAGTAGAACGTGCCATTGACCTCGATGCTGGTCACCTGGCGGCTGGCATATTGCAATTCCTTGGCCTTCGACGTGCCTTCGGGGAAGAACACGCCGCGCCAAGGCTCGAAATTCCAGCCGCCGATGCCTGTCCGGATCATGCCGCCGATCGTTCCTTTTGCCTGGCCGTCAGCTTCGCCAGCGCCGCATCGTATTCCCGCTTCAGCCGCGCCACCAGTTCGCCGGCGCCGACGACGTCCTCACCGCGCCGATGCCCTGCCCGCAGCCCCAGATGTCCTTCCACGCCTTGGCCTTGGTGTTGCCGCCCGAGCCGAAATTCATCGCCGACGGATCGCTGACCGGCAGGTTGTCCGGGTCCATCCCCGCCGCGACGATCGACGGGCGCAGGTAGTTGCCGTGCACGCCGGTGAACAAATTGGTGTAGACGATGTCGTCGCCTGCGCTCTGCGTGATCATCTGCTTGTAGCCTTCCATCGCATTGGCTTCCTTGGTGGCGATGAAGGCCGAGCCGATATAGCCGAAATCCGCGCCCATCGCCTGCGCCGCCAGCACGGCGCGGCCGGTGGAGATCGCGCCCGACAGCGCCAGGGGCCCGTCGAACCATTCGCGGATCTCCTCGACCAGGGCGAAAGGCGACAGCACGCCGGCATGGCCGCCCGCGCCGGCCGCCACCGCGATCAGGCCATCGGCGCCCTTCTCGACTGCCTTGCGGGCGAATTTGTTGTTGATGATGTCGTGCATCACCACGCCGCCATAGGAATGCACGGCGGCGTTGACGTCCTCGCGCGCGCCCAGCGAGGTGATCACCACCGGTGCCTTGTGCTTCACGCACAGCGCCAGGTCCTGCTCCAGCCGGTCGTTCGAGCGATGCACGATCTGGTTGACCGCGAACGGCGCGGACGGCTGATCGGGATGGGCGCGGTCCCACGCCGCCAGCTCCTCGGTGATGCGCGCCAGCCACTCGTCCAGCAGCGACAGCGGCCGCGCATTGAGCGATGGGAAGGATCCGACGATGCCGGCCTTGCACTGCGCCAGCACCAGTTCGGGACCCGAGACGATGAACAGCGGCGAGCCGATGACCGGCACCGAAAAGCTTCTTGGTGAGTGCGCCTTTGAGGGCCATGTCGTTCTCCTGGTTGCGTTAGGCGGTCTTGCGGCCCGGCACCCGCGCGCGCATCGCCGGCGTGCGCGCACCGCGGAAGGTCAGCCGCATGGTCTCGAAATAGAGGTCTTCGACTTTCATCCCTGCGGGCAGCCGTCCCGCCAGGTGCAGCACGATCGCGCCATGCGCCGCGGCCCACAGCGCGTTGCCGATGACCTTGGGGTCGCCCTGGACGATGCCGGCGGCGGCGAGGTCCTTCACATGGCGCGTCACGGTCTCGCCGGCGCGCCTGCCGGCGCGGCGCAGTTCGGGATGCCTGGCCTCGTCCGGCGGCGACAGGTCGAACATCAGCCGGTAGGCGTTGGGATATTGAGCGCGAAATCGAGATAGGCGCGCCCCACCGCGCGGGCGCGGCGCGAAGGCGTCCTGGCCGGAGGCGAACGCCGCCTCCAGCGCGTCGGCGAAGCGGTCGAAACGCGTCGGTCCGCACGAAGGGCCAGGATCTCGTCGCGGTCGGTAAAAATAGCGGTAGAGGCCCATCGGCGAGCGCCCCAGCTTCGCCGCGATGTCGCGCATGGTGATCGCGCTCCTCGCCCTTCGCCGCATAGAGCGCCGTCGCCGCCGCACCGATCTTCCGGCGCACGGCTTCGAAGTCCTCGGAGGAAAGCTCTTTGGGCATGGCGTCCCCGTACAGCGTACGCGTACGATGTATGGAATGAGGTGGGGAGTCAATAACCTATGTCGGCGTAGCGCCGGGCCGCGCATCGCGATAGCGTCCGCCCGCCCATGCTCCGCCGCGTCGCTCTTGCCGTTGTCCTGCTCCCGACCGTCGCGTTCGCCGCGCCGATCGAGACCGTTGTCGTGACCGCGAGTCCGCCTGACCCGGTGGGCAATGCCGCCTTCTCCGTCGCCACCCTCTCTGCCGCCGACCTGCACGACAGCACCGAACTCGACCGTGCGCTGGCGCAGGTGCCGGGGCTGTCGCTGTTCCGGCGCGATTCCTCACTGTCCGCCAATCCGACGACGCAGGGCGTCTCGCTGCGCTCCATCGCGCCCTCGGGCGCCGGGCGCGCGCTGGTGACGCTGGACGGCGTGCCGCAGAACGATCCGTTCGGCGGCTGGGTGATCTGGTCGGCGCTGCCGCCGGAAGACATCGGCGGGGCGCAGGTCGTGGCGCGGTGCCGGCGCGGGGCCGTACGGTGCCGGGGCGCTGACCGGCACCATTGCGCTGGACGAGGCGCGGGGCGACGGGCTGGCCGCGGCCGATGCCTCGCTGGCGCAGTTGAACGGCAGGCGCGCCGCGGCCGCCGGCGGCACCACGCTCAGGCCCCATCTCGCTGTTCGCCAGCGCCAGCGACGAGGACAGCGACGGCTGGATCGCCATATCGCCGGCGCAGCGCGGCGCGGCCGACAATGCCGTCACCTATCACGCCCGCAACGTTTCGCTGCGGGCCGAGGCCACGCCCTGGGCCGACAACGCTGCTCTCCTTGCGGCTGGGCGCCTATGGCGAGAACCGCGATTCCGGCCTGGTCGGCGCTACGTCGTCAGCCGACGGCGTCACCGCGAGCCTGACCCTGGCGCATCCCGAAACGGCGGACGATCTGGGCTGGCGCGTCCAGGCCTGGCTGCGCAACAGCGGCTTCTCGAACACGTCGGCGACGGTGCTGCCCGGCCGCACCGGCACCACGCTGAGCAACGATCAGTATTCGACGCCGGCGCTGGGCTGGGGCTTCAACGCGGCGCTGCGCGGAAGCTGGTCCTGGCTCGACTGGGAAGTGGGCGGCGACGCGCGCTTCACCCAGGGCGATTCCAAAGAGCATTACCAGTACGTCGCCGGCGCGCCGACCATGAACCGCGACAGCGGCGGCCGCACCTTCGTCGGCGGCCTCTATGTCGAGAGCGCGGCGCATCCGAGCCCGGGCCTGTTGCTCACGTTGGGCGTGCGCGCCGACCAATGGGCTTCCACCGGCGGCCATTTGATCCAGTCGGTGCTGGCCACCGGTGCCGTGACGGTGAACCAGACCACGCCGTCCAGGAGCGGCGTGGTCCCGACGGCGCGCCTGGGCGTGCGGCAGGAACTGGGCGACGGCCTGTATGTGCGCTCGGCCGCCTATGGCGGCTTCCGCGCCCCGACGCTGAACGAACTCTATCGGCCGTTCCGGCTCGGCAACAACCTCACCGAAGCCAATCCCGGCCTGACGCCCGAAAAGCTCTACGGTGCGGAGGCCGGCCTGGGCCAGGGCGGCGAGAGTTTCGGCTGGGACCTGACCGGCTTCTACAACCAGCTCCATGGCGCGGTCACCAATGTCACGGTGGCGCACGGGCCGGTGACCGTGCCGGGTCTCGGCACCGTGCCGGTCGGCGGCCTGCTGATCCAGCGCCAGAACGCCGGCAACATCGACGCCTATGGCCTCGAAATCCGAAGGCCATTGGCGGGCGCGCGACTGGCTGACGCTTAACGCGGCGTTCGACTATGTCGACGCCATGTCGAAGGCGGCACCGCGGCGGCGCAACTCACCGGCAAGCGCCCGGCCCAGGCGCCACGCATCACCGTCACCGGCGGACTGCGCGCCACGCCGCTGGACCGGCTGACCGTCACGGCCGATCTGCGCTACGAAGGCACGCGCTTTGCCGACGACCAGAACACCCTGGCCCTGGCGCCGGCCACGACGGTGGACGCACGCATCGCCTACCGCTGTGGGACGGGCTCTCCGCCTATGTCGCGGGCGACAATCTGTTCAACGCGCGGGTCGCAACCACCGAGAGCGCGGATTTCGTGACCAACTACGCCTCGCCGCGCGTCCTGCGCCTGGGGCTTTCCTGGGCGGAATGACACACGGTCCGGGCGCGGCGGACACGCTATACTCCGCGCCGGTCTCACTTGCGGATTCGCCATGAAGAAAGTCTATCCTGACGCCAGATCCGCGCTGGACGGATTGCTGTTCGACGGCATGACGATCATGTCCGGCGGTTTCGGCCTTTGCGGCATTCCCGAGAAGCTGATCGCGGCGCTGGTCGCCATCCGGCGTGACGGGCCTCACCGTGATCTCCAACAATGCCGGGGTCGACGATTTCGGCCTCGGCCTGCTGCTCCAGACGCGCCAGATCAGGAAGATGATCAGTTCCTATGTCGGCGAGAATGCGACCTTCGAGAAGCAGTATCTCTCCGGCGAGCTCGAACTCGAATTCAATCCGCAGGGCACGCTGGCCGAGCGCATCCGCGCCGGCGGCGCCGGGATTCCCGGCTTCTACACCAAGACCGGCGTCGGCACGCTGATCGCCGAAGGCAAGGAGCACAAGGAGTTCGACGGCGAGACCTACATCCTGGAACGCGGCCTCAAGGCCGATCTTGCCATCGTCAAGGCGTGGAAGGGCGACGCCCAAGGCAACCTCGTGTTCCGCAAGACCGCCGCGCAACTTCAAACCCGATGATGGCGACCGCCGGGAAGGCGACGGTTGCGGAGGTGGAGGAGATGGTGCCGGTCGGCATGCTCGCCGCCGACACCATCCACACCCCCGGCATCTTCGTGCAACGCATCTTCGCCGGCGCCGACTACGAAAAGCGAATCGAGAAACGCACGGTACGGAGAACGCCTGATGCCCTGGACACGCGACGACATGGCAAGGCGCGCCGCGCTCGAGCTGCGCGACGGGTTCTACGTCAATCTCGGCATCGGCATCCCGACGCTGGTGGCGAACTACATTCCCGACGGCATGGACGTCACCCTGCAGTCGGAGAACGGCATGCTGGGCATGGGGCCGTTCCCGCGCGAGAACGAGGTCGATCCCGACCTGATCAACGCCGGCAAGCAGACCATCACCGAACTCGACCGCACCTCCTATTTCTCCTCCGCCGACAGCTTCGCGATGATCCGCGGCGGCCATATCGACCTGTCGATCCTGGGCGCGATGGAGGTGTCGGAGGCCGGCGATCTGGCGAACTGGATGGTTCCGGGCAAGCTGGTCAAGGGCATGGGCGGCGCGATGGACCTGGTCGCCGGTGTCAAGCGCTGCGTCGTGACCATGGATCACACGGACAAGGCCGGCAATTCCAAGCTGCTGAAGTCGTGCACCCTGCCGCTCACCGGCGTGCGCTGCGTCGAGCGCATCATCACCAATCTGGGCGTGCTCGACGTCGTGCCGGGCGGCCTGGCGCTGATCGAGCTGGCGCCGGGGGTGACGCGCGAAGAGATCGCACAAAAAACGCAGGCGGCCCTGGTCTAGAGCCGGCGGCGGCGCGCCGACGAGAGCAGGACGAGGCCTCCGGCCCGATCAGGGCGAGCGGTCCGGCTTCCTGATGCGGACGGACCGTGTAACCCGGCACGGTCCAACCCGTTTGGCGGCGGCATATTTCGCCGGACCGCGAGAAATGGACGGACGGAAGGCGCATTGGTCACGCCGGGCGCTCCAGGGAGAGCCGGCGGTATCGTAAGTATTCAAGCAGTGGTCATATTGACCATCGATACGGACAATATTGACAAGTCCATGCAAAGCGGCCGCGGCGCACTACGAAAGCAGGAAGAAGACTTCCGGCCCGACCAGGAGGCCGGTCTCGGCTTCCGCTGCGGGCAGGCATCGCAGATGGGGCGCCGTCCAGGCGCGTTTTGTGCTGGCAGATTCGGGTTGAACCGCGAGATACGGACGGTCTGAAGGGGCGTTGGTCATGACTGGCACTCCGAGGGAGGACCAGCGGTAACACAACCTGAAGTTGTGAAGTTCGTCTATATTATCTTTTATTCCATGAACACGTATTTATTTGTTAAATATTTGCGAGTTCGCAGAATACATAAAATGTGAGCGATTTTGACCAGTCTGCTCTTTCGGGAATGCTACCCGAGATATATGCCGTCTTTTATCCCGGCCCGGTGACGGTCAATCCGCTCGCTTCCAGACGCTCCAGCACGCCGCCTTTGCGCAGGAAGAATCCCATCGGCATCACGGCGACCGTCGTGCCGGGCTTGTTCAACGCCGCGAGGATCGCGTTGGTCATGTCGCGGTTCGCGGTCTCGCGCAGCACGCGATAGGCCGCGTTCTGGTTCAGGCAATCGTCAAGCCGCGTCTCGGAATAATGCGCCTTGATGCCGGCGACGTCGCCCTTCGCCCAGGCCTGCGCCGCTGCCACGGCATGCGCCGACTGCGTGTCGATGTCGTCGAGCGCCAGCGTCAGGCAAGTCAGATGTGCCGCCGCCGTCATGTTCGGCACGTCCCTGATGACGTCCATCGCCGGATAATTGGCTGTCGCCTTGGCCGATATGCCGGCCCGCGACGCCAGCGATTCGACGGTCTTCTGGGGACCGTTCGGCGTGAGCCGGGGCGAACTTCCAGTAATCGCTTTCCAGCCGCAGCGCCGCGATCCCGCCGAGGAATTCGCCATAGCGGTCGGCGTCCCGGCCGATGCGCGTGCGGGTCGCGACGAAGCGGGCGCGCAGCGGCGGCGGCAGCGTGGCTTCGAGCTGGACGCGTCGGGCTGCTCCAGCACGTCCATGCCGGTCATCCAGAACCACAGCCCTTCGAACACGCCCATCGAGGCGCGCGGCGGCAGCAGCAGCGCGTTGGCGCCCTTGAGCACCGCTGCGACCTGGTGCGAATCCCAAATCATGTCCTCAGGCACGGGCGACACGGTCGGCAGGATCCAGACCTCCGACGCGCCCTTGACGATGTGCCATAGCGCCGGACCCGGGTGATCCGGCGTCACGACGACGACTTCGACATTGGACCAGTCCTGCACCGGCGCCTGGGCGGCCGGCGCAGCGCCAAGCGCCAGCAGGGCGGCGGCGAAGGCGCCGGCCAAGGCAACGGACGGTGCTTCATGGCTTTGCGATCCCGACAGTTCGAGACAAATACTCCGCGAAAACAAAGGCAATTGCAGCGCCCGGGCTTGAGGCCGCCGTAACGCCTGCATGGGAGTCTAGCACACCGCATCGGGCATAGGATCGGGAAGGGGACGCATGCACGTTCTGGTATTGGCCTCCCAGAAGGGCGGCTCGGGCAAGACCACGCTGTCGGGGCATCTCGCGGTCGAGGCCGACCAGGCCGGGATCGGTCCCGTCGCGCTGATCGATACCGACCCGCAGGGTTCGCTGTCGCATTGGTGGAATTCGCGCGCCTCGTCCGCGCCGCACTTCGCCAAGGTCGGCCTGCTCGAACTCGGCCAGGCGCTGGCGCAGCTCGACCGCGCCGGCATCAAGCTTGCCGTGATCGACACGCCGCCGGCGATCACCGCCTCGATCGCGCAGGTCGTGGCGCATGCCGACCTGGTGCTGATCCCGACGCGGCCGAGTCCGCACGACCTGCGCGCCGTCGGCGCCACCGTCGACATCGCCGAACGCAGCGGCAAGCCCGTCATCTTCGTCGTCAACGGCGCCACGCCGCGCGCCCGCATCACCGGCGAGGCGGCGGTGGCGCTGTCGCAGCACGGCACGGTCGCGCCGGTGACGCTGCATCACCGCGTCGATTTCGCCGCCAGCATGGTCGATGGCCGCACGGTGGGCGAGGTGGTGCCGAAGTCCCCCTCGGCCAAGGAGGTGCGCGATTTGTGGCTCTAATGTGCAGGAGCGCATGGCGCGGCTGACCGGCGACCTCAAGCTGCTGCCCGACGTCAAGCCGTCCCACTTCGCCACCGGCGCGCTGTCGTCCCTGTCGTCGCTGGCGGAGGAGCGCCTGCCGCCGGCGCCGGAACCGGAACTGCTCGACGATCTGCCGCCGCCGCCGCTTCTGCCGGAACGCCGCTTCACGCCCGAGCGCCGCGTCGGCGCGGCACCCGTCGGCGGCGTGGAGCGCCGCGTGCACGTGTTCGGCCGCCGCGCCGCCGACCGTGTGCTGTAGGAGGCGCGCGTGAGCCGTTTTCGCCCCCGTTACCTCCGAGCTGCTGGCGCGCAAGGGCGATGCGACGCCGTCGGCCCTGACGGTCAAGCCCTCGCTGCTCTGGGCGCGTCCGCCGGTCGCGCCGCCGCCCGCGGCGATCCCCGTGCAGGCGCCCGTTCCTGCACCGCCGCCCGAGACCGCCAAGCCGCACAAGATGATGGTGGCGCTGAACGCCGCCGAATATGAGAAGCTCGGCATCGCCGCGGTGAAGAAAGGGGTGACGCGGCAACCAGATCGTGCGCACCGCGCTCGACCTGCATCTGGAGCGCCTGAAGCGCGAATATGGCGGCTGCGGCTGCATGGGCGGCGGGCCGTGCACGCCGGGCTGCGGAACCGGCTGAAAGGCGCTAAGCTCTTCCTTCGGGAGAGACGCCGATGCACTACAAAACCCTGGGCCGGACGGGCCTGAGCGTCAGCGTGGCCGGCTCGGCTGCGGCGGCCACAGCCGGCTGGGCCAGGCCTATGGCAACACGGTCGCGCAGAGCGTGGGCGTGGTCCGGGCGGCGATGGATCTGGGCATCAACTGGATCGACACCGCCGCCGCCTACGGCACCGAGGCGATCGTCGGCGAAGCGGTGCAAGGCCGCCGCGACAAGGTCATCCTTTCCACCAAGACCGCGATCTTTCCCTGGGGCGAGCCCGGCGCGAAGCCCTTCACCGGCGCGCAGGTGCTGGAGCAGCTCGACAAGAGCCTCGGCCGTCTCGGCACCGACTACATCGATCTCTTCAACCTGCACGGCATCCTGCACGCGCAGCTCGGCCATGTGATGGCGGAGATCGTGCCGGCACTGATCCAGGCGCGCGAGCAGGCAAGATCCGCTTCCTCGGCATCACCGAGCATTTCGGCAGCGATACCGCGCACCGGATGCTGAGCGCCGCCGTGCCGGCCAATGTCTGGGACGTGGTGATGGTCGGCTTCAACCTGCTCAACCCGTCGGCGCGGCGCAACGTGCTGCGCCTGACCCAGACCCACAATGTCGGCGTGCAGGACATGTTCGCGGTGCGGCGCGCGCTCTCCGATCCGGCGGGCCTGAAGGAAGCGCTGGACCAGATCGAGAAGGCCGGGCAGCTCGACCGCGGCAAGCTCGATGCCGCCGACCCGCTCGGCTTTCTCAAGGAAGGCACGCAAGGCGTGGTCGATGCCGCCTATCGCTTCTGCCGCCATGAGCCGGGCATCGACGTGGTGCTGACCGGCACCGGCAATCCCGAGCACCTGAAAGAGAATGTCGCGTCCCATCAACCGCGGTCCGTTGCCGCCGAAAACGTTGGCGAAGCTCGAAGAGCTGTTCGGCCAGGTGGATTCGGTGTCGGGCAACTAACCGAACGGCACGACCTTGTTGTCGGCGTCGTGGCCGATGTCGGCAGTCCCCAGAAACGGGATGCCGGAAACCGCGCACCAGTGCCGCGCGATCTCGGTCGGCGTCTGGCCGAACGGCGGATCGTTGTCCGGCACGTCGCTGACGCGGCCGAGGCGAATGCCGGCGAGCCGGCGCAGCGCCGCATTCGACGTGACATGAAACATCAGCCGGTCGATGGCGTAGAGATATTCAGAGATCTCCTCCAGCATCAGCACATGCCCTGAAAGATCCGGCATCCAAGGCGTGCCGATCAGGTTGCCGAGGATGGTGAGATTGAACGCGGCGGCTTTGCCCGCGATCGACGGCTCCAGGGCCGCTGGCGCCTTGTCCACCAGCCAGGCCAGCGCGCGCGTGACCGCGGCCTCGCCGCCCGTGCGCCGCACATCGTGCGGGATCGGCCCATGCGCCACGCGATGGCCCTCTTTATACAGGGCGGCGAGCAGGAAGCCGCCGTCGCTGTAGCCCATATAGGTCTTGTCCTTCGCCGGCGCCGCCAGGCCGCCCAGTACGCGTTCGAGGATGCGGCCCGAGCCATAGCCGCCGCGCGCGAACCACAGATGCGCGAAGCCCGCATCGTTGGCGAAATCGAGAAAGGCTTCGGCGCGGGCCGCGTCGTCGCCGGCGAAATGGCCGGACGAAAGAAGGCATTGCGGATGGAAGACCAGCTCGGCGCGGCCGCCGAATGCGGCCTCGGCCAGCGCCGCGACGCGCTCCGCGGTCGCCTTCTCCAGCCGCGCCGCCGGTGCGACAATGCCGATCCTGACTTTAACCAAGCGCCGTCCGTCCCTTGCTTGTCACCCCCGCACGCCGGCTTATAGCGTCCGGCCATGGCTTCAAACAGGTCCTATTTCTTCTGCGGCGTCGGCGGCAGCGGCATGCTGCCGCTCGCGCTGATCCTGAAGGCGCGCGGCGCCGCGGTGTCCGGCTCCGACCGCGCCCTCGACCAGGGCCGGCTGGCGGCCAAGTTCGATTATCTGCGCCGAGCCGGCGTCGCGCTCTTCCCGCAGGACGGCAGCGGCCTCGCGTCGAAGAACAACGGTCCTCGTCGCCTCTGCGGCGGTGGAGGAGACCGTTCCCGATGTCCAGGCGGCGCGGCGCGTCGGCGCCAAAACGATGCTGCGGGCAGAGCTTCTCGCCGAACTGTTCAACGACTCCCCCGGCGCCGTCGGCGTGGCCGGCACCAGCGGCAAGTCGACCACCACCGCCATGATCGGCTGGATCCTGCACCAAGCCGGCGACGATCCCACCGTGATGAACGGCGCGGTGATGACGAACTTCGCGGGCGCCGCCGCGCCCTTCGCCAGCGCCCTGGTCGGACGCGGCGAGATGTTCGTCAGCGAGATCGACGAGAGCGACGGCTCCATCGCGCGCTTCCATCCGCGCGTCGCGGTGCTCAACAACATCGCGCTCGACCACAAATCGCTGGAGGAGTTGCGCGCGCTGTTCCGCGCCTTCGTCGCGCGGTCGCAGATCGCGGTGCTCAACCTCGACAATGACGAGACCGCGGCGCTGGCGGCGGAGCTGCCGCCGTCGCGCCGGCTGACCTACAGCCTGTCCGAGCCCAAGGCCGATCTGCTGGCGCAGGACGTCGAGCCCTTGCCCGACGGCATCGCCTTCACGGTCAGCGAGCGCAACGCCGCGGCGCCGGTCCGCGTGCGCCTGCGCGGTGCCGGGGCGGCACAACGTGTCGAACGCGCTGGCGGCTTTGGGCGCGGCGCGCGCGGCGGGGATCGAACTGGCCGACGCGGCGGCGGCGCTCGAAACCTTCGCCGGCGTGCGCCGGCGGCTCGAGATCGTCGGCACCGCGAACGGCGTGACGGTGGTCGACGACTTCGCCCACAACCCGGACAAGATCGCCGCCACGCTGGCGACTTTGCACGACTTCCCGGGCCGCCTGCTGGTCCTGTTCCAGCCGCATGGCTTCGGCCCCCTGAAGCTGATGAAGGATGCTTTCATCGACGTGTTCGCGCGGCAGCTGGGCGAAGACGACGTCCTCCTGATGCCCGAGCCGGTCTATTACGGCGGCACGGCGGACCGCAGCGTCTCGTCGGTCGACATCGTGCGCGGCGTTGAAGCCGCCGGCCGCCATGCCTACGTCCTCCCCGACCGGGCGGCGTGCGGCGTGCGGCTGGTCGCGCTGGCGCGGCCCGGCGACCGCATCGTCGTCATGGGCGCGCGCGACGATACGCTGTCGGAATTCGCCGCCGGTCTGCTGGCGCGGCTGGACACGTGAGGGACGGCGGATGAGCGGTTCAGGTCAGCGTCCGCTTTCGCTTGCCACCATCCTCGTCTTCTCCCTCGCCACGCTGCCGACCGACGGTGCTGGCGTCGTGCTGTTCGTCTACCTGCCGCCCTATCTTGCCGGCCATCTGGGCGTCTCGCTCGCCGTGGTCGGCGGCGTCTGGGCCTCGGTGCGGCTGGTCGATCTCGGCGTCGATCCGCTGCTCGGCTTCCTGATGGACCGGACCGATACGCGGCTGGGCCGCTACCGCGCCTGGCTGGCGGCCGGCGTGCCGCTCTTCATGCTCGCCACCTACATGATGTTCATGGCGCCGAAGGGGATCGGCGGCGTCTATCTGTTCGTCTGGCTGTTCATCCTCTATGTCGGCAATTCGATCCTCTGGATGTCGCAACTGGCGTGGAGCGCCACGCTGGCGCCCTCCTATCACGACCGTTCGCGCGTCTTCGGCGTCGGCACCGCGGTCTCCATCGCCGCCACGGTCGCGACGCTGCTGATCCCGGTCGTCGCCCCGATGCTCGGCCTGTCGAGCGACGACAGCGTGCGCGCCATGGGCTGGGCGATCATCGTGATGGCGCCGGTCGGCGTCTGGCTGGCGGTGTGGCGCACGCCCGAGCGCGTCAGCAAGGCGACCAGCGGGCACTTCGCCCTGCGCGACTACTGGGACATCGTCTCCAAGCCCGAGGTCGTCCGCCTGTTCCTGGCGCAGATCGCGCTCACCCTGGGGCCCGGCTGGATGAGCGCGATGTACCTGTTCTATTTCCGCGACGCGCGCGGCTACACCCAGCAGCAATCGGCGGTGCTGCTTCTGGTCTATATCCTGACCGGCGTCGCCGGCGCGCTCCTGACCGCGCGGCTGGCGGGGCGGATCGGCAAGCACCGCTCGCTGATGCTGACCACCGCCGCGTTCTCGCTGGCGCTGCTCTCGATCCTGATCGTGCCCAAAGGCAATGTCCTGGCCGCCATTCCGGTGATGGCGTGGTGCGGCTTCATGGCGGCGGGCTTCGGCCTGACCGTCAACTCGATGATGGCCGATGTCGGCGACGAGATCCGGCTGCACCAGGGCCAGGAGCGCATCAGCCTGCTCTATTCGGTGCTGACCTTCGCCAGCAAGCTGACCGCCGCCTTCGCCATCGGGCTGACCTTCCCGCTGCTCGCCTGGTTCGGCTACGACGCGACCGAAGGCGCCCGCAACACGCCGCAGGCGATCGTGGCGCTGCAATGGATCTTCATCGCCGGCCCGATCCTGTTCGTGATGATGGGCGGCCTCTGCGTCATCGGCTGGCGCCTCGACGCCGCGCGCCACGCCGGCATCCGTGCCGAACTCGACGCCCGCGACGCGGCGGTGGACCGGGCGGCGGGGTGAGCCATCCCCCAAGTAGGAATATATACGACGAAAAGCAACCCCTGGTTGTGAAAAAGCGGACGATTTTTTGAGATCGAGATTTCCAAGCCGAATCAGAGATTTGCGCGGCGCATCTCTATTCGCCGCCGGGCCGCGCGTCGTTGGCGGCCTTGGCGGCGGCGTTCTTGGGCTCGGAATTGAAGCCGGACTGGGTGATCACCACGCGGTAAACCGCGCCGTCCGCCAACGGCATGTAGTTGGCCGAACCGAAGCGGCGGTCCTCGGTGTAGAAATTCTCCAGCAGCCACTGCGTCCACGGCGCCGGCACATAGGAGTTCACCGTCGGCTTGCCGGTGAGGTCGCAGGACGTGATCGGCCTGCCATTGCCGCGCCCGGCGGTGAAGTATTTGTTGCTCACCTGGTCGAGCGAATAGGTGGCGTCGAGGCCCAGCACATTGGCCCAGGGCTTCCACTTCTGCACCCGCCCGCCGATCAGCCACTCGTCGCCCTGCACCGTGCAGCGCTGCACCGGGATGGGGCCGTCGAGGCGCTTGACGGTGACCTGGTAGAGATTCTGCGCCGGATCGACCGCCTTGACGCTGACATCGGCGACCGGCCCTTCATGCGTCAGCCGCGTGTAGAGCTGGGTGTTGAGGGCGACCAGCGCCAGCGCCAGCCCGATCGCCGCCGCCAGCGTGCCGCCGACGAAGCGGCGTCCGGCGCGGGCGTGATGGCCGTGGAAGGCGTGGCCGAAGCCCGACAGGATGAACAGCACGCCGAACACGGCGACGGCTAAGGGCGCGGCCCACCACAACAATGCCAAAGCAGTCTCCTCGACCGGGGATCGCACACTCTAGGCATAGTTTGTGGCAGAATCCCGGAGGGAAAGCGGAGGGTTCCATGCAAAAGATCGCCCTGGTCACAGGCGCCGGCAGCGGCATCGGCCGCGCCGTGGCGCTGGCCCTGTCCGGCGAAGGCTATGCCGTCGTCCTGGCCGGCCGCCGCCTGGCCGCGCTGGAGGAGACGGCGGCGCTGGGCCCGTCGATGCTTCCGGTGCCGACCGATGTCGGCCGGCCGGAAGCGGTGGCGGCGCTGTTCGACACCGTGAAGGCGCGGTTCGGCCGGCTGGACCTGCTGTTCAACAATGCCGGCACCGGCGCGCCGCCGGTCCCAATCGAAATGCTGACGCCGGCGCAGTGGCAGGCGGTGGTCGACGTGAACCTGACCGGGCCGTTCCTCTGCACCCAGGGCGCCTTCCGGCTGATGAAGGCGCAGGAGCCCCGCGGCGGCCGCATCATCAACAACGGCTCGATCTCGGCGCATGCGCCGCGGCCGAACTCGGCGCCCTACACCGCGACCAAGCACGCCATCACCGGCCTGACCAAGGCGGCGTCGCTCGACGGCCGCGCCTTCGACATCGCGGTCGGCCAGATCGACATCGGCAATGCCGAGACTCCGATGACCGGCCGCATGAAGGACGGCGTGCCCCAGCCCAACGGCACGACGATGCCCGAGCCGGTGATGGACGCGGACGCCGTCGCCAGGGCGGTGCTCTACATGGCGAGCCTGCCGCTGGACGCCAATGTGCTGTTCATGACGGTGATGGCGACGAAGATGCCGTTCGTCGGCCGGGGCTAGGGTTGCGGGCCGCGAAGCACGCCATCTTTCCGCTTTGCGATTTCGCGCGATCCGTCCGATACTTTCGCGGCGGCCTTATCTATTTTTGCGGAAGGCAATGCCATGGCCGATTTCGCCCCACCCGCCCGCAAGGCGTCGGCGCCCCCGGCGGCGAACCGCGCCGGGAGCGGCGGACTTAGCCGGTTCGACAGCGCACCGTCGGTCCGCGCGATCCAAGCCATGGCGCAATCGCTCAACGCCGCGCCGGCGGTACGACGCGTGGCGCAGCTCGCCGCCGCCCCGGCCAACCGGACCGGCCTGTCCGACGGCCTCAAATCGGGGATCGAGGCGCTGGCCGGCGTTTCGCTCGACGGCGTCCGCGTTCATCGCAATTCCGACGCGCCCGCCCAGCTCGGGGCGCATGCCTATGCGCAAGGCGGCGACATCCACCTCGCCCCCGGCCAGGACGGTCATCTGCCGCACGAGGCGTGGCATGTCGTCCAGCAGCAACAAGGGCGGGTGAAGCCGACGACGCAGCTCGGGCGGGTCGCCATCAATGACGATTCCGCGCTCGAGCGCGAGGCCGATGCGATGGGCACGAAAGCGCTGTCCGTTCCCGCGGGCGCCGGGCAGACGCCGGTACAGCGGACTTCGCTCGCCGTCCCGGCTGTCGCTCAGCGCCAGCCGATCACGCCTGAGGCGGCGGCCGCGGCCCTCGCGGCGCGGGCACCCGCGTTCGCCGCTGCGCCGCATGAGATATTGACGCCCGAGGGAGACGACGACGATCCGAATTGTCACGGCTATACGATCCACCAGGACGTCCGCCACTCCCTTTTTCCCGGCGAGCTGCTTGCCCGTATCGGCCAAATTCCTTCGGTCGTTTTCGTCAATGCCGGCGAGATCGCGCATTCCGGCCGCCTGAACGGGGACGGCACGCTGACCCATTTGCTGAAGGGCGTCGGCGTGCTGCGATCGACGATCGGCGCCAGTACGATGGGCTTTGACCGCCGCTTCACGCTTCCTGCCGAGCGTGCCGCGTTGGAGGCGTATCTCCAGCCCGGGGACGAGGAGCAGATCGGGGACCGGATCGAGGAAATGATACTGGCGGTCAGTCGGGCATTTAGAGACCCTGCCGCGAGCGCCGAAAAGATCGCGGGCGCCGAAGGGCTTCGCGCGCAACTTTATGCTCTGCAGAACGATCTCGATGCCGACGATCCTCAGGTCGGCGAACAAGAAGTGAATGCGATTGTCGATGCATTCAACGCCTTCGCGGCGCGTTATCCGGAAATTCTGGAGGACGATGATTGAGCCGCAGAGCGGGTGGCACGGCAGCGCAGCGATTACGATCGCAGCAGCCCGCGGAATTCGCGGTCGCGCTTCAGCGCCGCTTCCCGCCGCATCGCGCCATTGCGGGTGCGGTGGCGCTCGGCATAGATCAGCAGCCAGGCACCACCGCGGGTGAATTTCGCGCCGGCGCCGCGGTTGTGCTGCGCCACCCGCCGCTCGAGGTCGAGCGTCCAGCCGACATAGGTGCGCTTGGGCTTGCCGCGGCTCAGCAGGACATAGACGAAGGCGGCCATCAGGCGGCGAGCGCGAGACCGCCGTCCCGCCACAGCAAAGTCAGCGCGCCCTCGACCTCGCGCGGATTCGCCATCCGGCACAGAAGCGCCTTGGCTTCGCGGCGCGCGGCGGCGGACGCCGGCAGCGGCGCGGTCTCGACGTACCAGCCCAGATGCTTGCGGAAGATCTTCAGCCCCGGCGCGTCGCCGTAGAAGCGCAGCGAATCGGCGAGATGCTCCAGCACGATGGCAAGGCGCTCTTCGAGGTTCGGCTCCCGTGCTTCGCCGCCGTCGCGCAGCGCCCGGTCGATCGCGCCGGCGATCCAGGGCCGGCCATAGGCGCCGCGGCCGATCATCACCGCATCGGCGCCGGACTGCTTAAGCGCGGCCCGCGCCGTTGCCGCATCGACGATGTCGCCATTGACGATCACCGGCACGCGCACGGCGGCCTTCACCGCGGCGACGGCGCTCCAATCCACCGCGCCGCGATAGAATTGCTGCCGCGTCCGAGCGTGCACCGTGAACGCCTTGACGCCCAGCGCCTCGGCGCGCGCCGCCAGCTCCGGCGCGTTCTTCGAAGCGTCGTCCCAGCCCAGCCGCATCTTCAGCGTCACCGGCCGGCTGGTGGCGTTCACCGTCGCGGCGATCAGCCGCTCGGCCAGATCCAGGTCGCGCATCAGCGCCGAGCCCGACAATCCGCCCGTCACCTCCTTGGCCGGGCAGCCCATGTTGATGTCGACGATGTCGGCGCCGGCCGCCTCCGCCATGCGCGCGCCGCGCGCCATCCATTCGGCGCGGCGGCCGACGAGCTGGATCACGGTGAGCGGCAGGCCGTCGCCGACCGCGGCGCGGCGCACGATGTCTGGCCGGCCGGCGGCGAAGAGCTCGCACGCCACCATCTCGGTCGCGACATAGGCGGCGCCCAGCCGCGACGCGGCGCGGCGGAACGGCAGGTCCGACACGCCGGTCATCGGCGCGGTCAGCACGCGCCCGCCGATCACCACGCCGCCAATGTCGACCGCGGTCACTGGTTCGGCCGGTTGACGGAGATGAGCTGCATGTTGAACACCAGCGTCTGGTTCGGCGGGATGTCGGCGCCGGCGCCCTCCGCGCCATAGGCGAGCTCGGGCGGAATCACGAGTTGCCACTCGTCGCCCGCGCGCATCAGCTTCAGGGCCTCGACCCAGCCGGGGATCAGGGCGCCGGCCGGAAAGCTCGCCGTCTGGCCGTGCTGGGTGCGGTCGAAGACATGGCCGTCGATGGTCCAGCCCTTGTAGGTGACGGTGACGACGTCGGTCGGGCTGGCGACCTTCTTGCCGTGGCCGGCGGTGATGACGCGGTATTGCAGGCCGCTGGCGGTCGTCCGCACGTCCTTGAGCACGGCGTTGTCGGCGAGGAATTTCTGGTTGGACTCCGGCGTCAGGTCGTAATGCGGCGCGCCGGCCTGGTCGCCGCAGCCGGCCAGGACGAGCGCGCCCGCAAGCGCGAACGCGGCAGTCAGGATTCGCATGCAAATCTCCCGCGATTCAAAGCGGCGGGACCATATCAGAAAACGGCCCGCCTCAACCGATCAGCGCCAGCGTTTCCTCCGTCAGCCGGCGGGTGAGTTCGGCGGCGGGCAAGGCGCGGCCCAGCCGTGCCGCCTGGCCGCTCCACATCTGCATAAAGTCGGTCGAGCCGCGGCTTTCCGAGGCGCGGCGCAACGGCGCGACGGCGGCGCCGGCCAGCGGAAAGTCCGGCGCGGCGTCCGACAGCGGCCCGACCGCGCGGACGAATTTGTTGGCGATGCCGCGCGCCGGCCGTCCGCTGAAGACGTTGGTCAGCACGGTGCCGTCGTCGCGGGCCTGCGCCAGGGCCTCGCGGTAAAGCGGGCTTATCGCCGCCTCCGGGCAGAACAGATAGGCGGTGCCGAGCTGCGCCGCGCTGGCGCCCAGGATCAGCGCCGCCGCGATGCCGCGCGCGTCGGCAATGCCGCCGGCGGCGATCACCGGCACGTCCACCGCGTCCACCACCTGCGGCACCAGCGCCATGGTGCCGGGCTGCATCGCCACATCCTCACTCAGGAAGATGCCGCGATGCCCGCCGGCTTCATAGCCTTGCGCGATGATCGCGTCGCAGCCGCGCGCCTCCAGCCACACCGCTTCGGCGACGGTGGTGGCCGAGGCGACGATCCTGGCGCCGGCCGCGCGCACGCGGTCGAGCAACGCGCGCTCCGGCAAGCCGAAATGAAAGCTGACGACCTCCGGCCGGAATTGCTCGACCAAGTCGCAATAGGCTTGGTCGAAGGGCGCGCGGTTGGCGCTCTCCAGGCGCTGCTCGGGATCGAGACCCAGCGCCGCATAGGCGTCGCGCAGCGCCAGCCGCCAGCGCGCCTCGCGTTCGGCGTCCAACCGCGGCGGCTTGTGGCAGAAGAAGTTGAGATTGAGCGGCTTGTCCGTCGCGCTCCGGACGGCACGGATCTCCTCGTCCGCCTTCCCCACGCTGAGCAGGGCGCAGGGGAGCGAGCCGAGCCCGCCGGCCTCGCCGACCGCGATGGCAAGCGCCGATCCCTGCGCACCCGCCATCGGTGCCTGGACGATCGGCGTGGCGATGCCGAACAGATCGAGAATGCGCCGGTCGCGCCATCCGCTCATGGGAAACCTCGAAAACGAAACCGCGGGGTAGTTTAGACCGGCCCAGGGGGCTGGCACAGCCGGTGCGTTCTCGCCAAGCTCGGCCGATGCTGAAGCCCATTCTTGTCTATGCCGTGATCCTGGCGGCCGGCGCCTTCGCGCTGGACTGGCTGCAGTACAAATATGTCACGCGGGTTTTCACGACCGAACTCTATGTCGGCCTCGTCGCGCTGGGATTCACCGCGCTCGGCCTGTGGGCCGGTTACCGGCTGACGCCGCGGCACGCCTCGACGGCGTTCGAGAAGAATGCCGCGGCCCTCAAATCCCTGGGCGTCACCGACCGCGAATGCACCGTGCTCGAACTGCTTGCCGCCGGGCATTCGAACAAGGAGATCGCGCGCGACCTCGGCGTGTCGCCGAACACGGTGAAGTCTCACATCCAGCACCTGTTCGAGAAGCTGGAGGTGCAGCGCCGGACCCAGGCGATCCAGAAGGCCAGGGCGCTCGGCATCGTCCCCTGAAGCGGCGCCAAACGCACGATTCCGCCGTTTCACCCTTTCGGGCGATACCGGCGGCACGGACAATCCGGCAAGTTTGGGCACGACCAACCAAGGGGATTTGCCATGTCCATGACCAGGAACGCGCTTATTTTCGGGAGCCTTTCGGGCCTCGTTGTCATCGTCGGGATCATCGTCAGCCTGGCGCTGCCGCACCGCGGCAATTCGGCGTCGTCCGAATGGCTGGGCTACCTGATCATGATCCTGGCGCTGTCGATGATCTTCTTCGGCATCAAGCGCCACCGCGATACCGTGCTGGGCGGCGTCATCCGGTTCGTCCCCGCGCTCCTGCTGGGCCTCGGCATCGCCGCCATGGCCGGCGTCGTCTATGTCGTGGTGTGGGAGATCTACCTCGCCGCCACGCACTATACTTTCATCGACACCTATACGTCCGCGGTCCTCGCGGCGAAGCGCGCCGAGGGCCTGTCCGGTGCGGCCCTCGACGCGCAGATCGCGCAGATGCAGGCGCTGAAGGCGCAATACGCCAACCCGCTCTATCGCGTGCCCATGACCTTCCTGGAGATATTCCCGGTCGGCCTGGTCATCGCGCTGGTTTCCGCGGCCCTGCTGCGCAACCCCAAAGTGCTGCCCGCCAGGGCTTAAGGCCTACAGCCAGGGCCTACAGGATGTCGCCGCCGCAGGCGCCGGCCGTCGTGCCGGTCGCCTTGAACGCCTTGATGACGTTGCGGCCCGTCGTCCATTTGTGGACTTCGTCCGGCCCGTCGACCAGGCGCTGCGAGCGGATATGGGTGTACCAGGCGGCCAGCGGCGTATCCATCGAATAGCCCAGCGCGCCGTGGAGCTGGATCGCGGTGTCCACCACCTTGTGCACCATGTTGGCGAGGTAGACCTTGGCGATGCCGTTCTCCTGGCGCAGGTCCAGGCCCTTCTCCGCCTTGTAGGCGATGTGCATGATCATCAGCCGCGCGATGTAGAGCGCGCTGGCGCATTCGGCGAGCATGAACTGCACGCCCTGGCGCTCCGACAGCGTCTTGCCGAAGGTCGTGCGCTGGGTGACATGCGCCGTGGCGAGGTCGAGGGCGCGCTGCGCCATCGCGACATTGTGCATGCCGTGGCGCAGCCTGCCATAGGCGAGGCGGTGCTGGCCCATGTTGAAGCCGTTGCCTTCGCCGCCGAGCAGGTTCTCGGCCGGCACTTCGAGGTCCTTGATCTCGATCTCGGCATGGCCGCCGCCCAGGATGTGGCTCAAGGGCCCTTCCGCCGCCATGGTCTTGATGTTGCGCTTGATGTTGTAGCCGGGGTTGGGCAGCTCGACGAGGAAGGTGGAGAACTGCTGGTGCCGCGGCGCGTCGGGATTGGTCTTGGCCATCACCAGCGCGATGTCGGCGACGGATGCGGCGGAGGAGAACCATTTCTCGCCGTTCAGCACATAGGTGGAATTGCCCTTCTTCTCGGCCCGCGTCTGCATGCCGGTGGCGTCGGCGCCCGCCGCCTTCTCGGTCATCGAATAGCAGATGCGCTTCTCGCCGTTCAGCAGCGGCTTGAGGAATTTCTCCTTCTGGTGGTCGGTGCCGTTCTGCAGCAGCGTCAGCATGGTCGCGTCGTCGGGGCCCTGCGTGTTCATCGACAGGGCGCCGAGATAGCTCTCGCCCAGCTCCATCTGCACCAGCGCATTGGCGAGCGGGCCCAGCCCCATGCCGCCATATTCCTTCGGGATGAACGGGCACCACAGGCCCTGGGCCCGCGCCTTGGTGCGCAGCTCGTCCAGGACGGTCTTGTAGTCGCCGCCGGCGATGAGCTTTTCCTGCGCCGGCATGCATTCGTCATGCACCCATTGGCGCACCTTCTCGCGGATCGCTTTTGCTTCCGCCGGAATCTCGAAGTCGATGGCCATGCTGTCCTCTCCCTGATTGCGTTTGCCCGACTTTAGCGGCATGCCGGGGCTGCCCGCCAACACTTCCGGCTTCGTCCGATCTCGCCTTCCCGAGCGTCTGCCGCCATACTCCGCGCCGAATTGCGGGGATGGGCGATGCACTCGAAATATTTTTCCGCCGCCGCGGTGGCTGCCGTGTTCGCGGTGTCGCTCGCGATCGGCGCCAGCGGCAAGCCGGCCGCCGCGCCGACGCCGGCGGAGGCCGTCGCCTTCGTCGCCAGGGCCGAAGCCGACCTGGCCCGGATGGGCGAATATCAGAGCCGCGCCGCCTGGGTGCAGAACACCTATATCACGGACGACACCAACTGGCTGGTGGCCAAGGCGAATGCCGAAGGCACCGACATGAGCGTGCACTATGCCAAGGCGGCGGCGCGGTTCGACGCGGTGAAGGTGGACGACGTCACAAGGCGCAAGCTCTACCTGCTCAAGCAGGCGCTGACCCTGCCGGCCTCGTCCAAGCCGGGGGCCAGCCAGGAACTGGCCGACATCGCCGCCCGGCTGGACAGCGATTATTCGACCGCCAAATTCGTCTACCGGGGCAAGCCGCTGACCCTGGACGACCTGGAAGACATCCTGCGCACCTCGCGCGATCCGAACGAGACCAGGACGCTGTGGGAAGGCTGGCGCGCGGTGTCGTCGCCGCAGATGGTCAGGGATTACACGCGCCTCGTCGTGCTGGCCAACGAGGGCAGCCGCGAGCTCGGCTATGCCGACACCGGCGCGCTGTGGCGGTCCTGGTACGACATGCCGCCGGCCGCGTTCGAGGCCAAGACCGACGCGCTGTGGCACCAGGTCGAGCCGCTCTACAACAAGCTGCACTGCTATGTCCGCGGCAAGCTGAGCGCCAAATACGGCGCCGCGGTGCAGCCGCCAAGCGGGCCGATCCGCGCCGACCTGCTCGGCAATATGTGGGCGCAGGAATGGGGCAATGTCTACGACATCGTGGCGCCGGCCGGCGGGCCCGGCCTCGGCTACGACCTCACCACGCAGCTCGTCGGCCACGGCTACGACGCCGTGAAGATCGTGCACACCGCGGACAATTGGTACCAGTCGATCGGCTTGCCGCCGGAGCCGCCGACGTTCTGGACGCGCTCGATGCTGACGCGCCCGCGCGACCGCGACGTGGTCTGCCATGCCTCCGCCTGGGACATCGATGCCAAGGACGACCTGCGCGTCAAGGCCTGCTTCACCGTGACGGCGGACGATTTCTACACCGCGCATCACGAGCTGGGGCACAACATGTACCAGCGCGCCTATGCCGGTCAGCCCTTCCTGTTCCGGAACGGCGCCAATGACGGCTTTCACGAGGCGATCGGCGATTTCGCGGGCCTGAGCGCGCTGACGCCGGACTATCTCAAGCAGCTCGGCCTGATCGACACCGTGCCGGGGCCGGAGGCGGACATCCCCTATCTGCTGCGCATGGCGCTGGACAAGGTCGCATTCCTGCCCTTCGGCCTGATCGTCGACAAGTGGCGCTGGGACGTGTTCGCCGGCAAGGTCGCGCCGGCGCAATACAATCAGGCCTGGTGGGACCTGGTCGCGAAATATCAGGGCCTGAAGGCGCCAGGTCCGCGGCCCGCCGATGCGTTCGATCCGGGCGCCAAATTCCATGTCGCCGACAACACGCCCTATGCGCGCTATTTCCTCGCCGCGATCTACGAATTCCAGTTCTACCGCGCCGCCTGCCGGCTGAGCGGATGGACGGGGCCGCTCAATCGCTGCAGCATCTACGACAACAAGGACGTCGGCGCGAAATTCCAGGCGATGCTGCGGATGGGCCAGTCCAGGCCGTGGCCGGAGGCACTGGCCGCGTTCACCGGCGAGCACGACATCGACGCCTCCGCCATCACCGACTATTTCGCGCCGCTGTCCGGCTGGCTGGACAAGCAGAACGCCGGCCAGGCCTGCACGCGGGAGTGAGGCTACGCGCTCCAGCTTGCGCGGAGTTCGTCGTCGGTGCCGTCGAAGGTGTCGCAATCGGGCGTGCCGAGGCCGGGAACGGTGTGCGGGTCGGGGCCGTGATGTCCGTCGCTGTATTGCCAGAGCCAGTAGGACGGCCAGTTCGGCGGCAGATTCGCGGTATCGTTGTATTGCGCCCACCACAGCCGGTGCTGCGCCAGATAGGGATCCTTGGCGCCCGCCAGCTTTTCCTTCAGGTAGGCGCCGCCATACAGCACCGCCTTGCGGCCGAGCCTGGCTTCGATCTTCTTGAGGAACTGCCTGGCCTGCGCCAGCGACATCGAATTGGTCGGCCCGTTCTCCTCGAAGTCCAGCGCGACCAGGGTCGACGCGTCGGGCTGCACCACGGCGAGAAACTTGGCGAGCTGGGCATCGACGTCCGCGCCGGTGCCGAAGTGATAGGCGCCCCATAGAAGCCCCGCGCTCTTCGCCGCCTTCACGCGGCCGGCATATTTGGGGTCGACATAGGTCGCGCCCTGCGTCGCCTTGTGGACGATCCCGATCACGCCGCCCGCCTTGGCCGTCGCGAAATCGGGGGTCGGATTGTAATGCGATAGATCGACGACCTTGAAAGCGGGCATTCTGCTCTCCCCTTTATTCAGTACCCCAGAGAAAATAGAAATCGTATCCAATAGATGTCTTCATGACATCTGGTATTGGTGTCCAAATCAAGCGTGAAAGCGACGGGCGGCCGGTCCCGCTCAGACGTCGTAGGTCGCGTCCATCGTGATCGCGGCCTTGAACAGCTTCGATACCGGACAATTGGCCTTGGCCGTGTTGGTGGCGGTCTCGACCGCCGCCTTGTCCGCGCCGGGCGCACGCACGGCGACCGTCAGGTGCACGGCGGGAATCTCGAAGCCGCCGCCGGCCTGGACCAGCTCGACGGTCGAGATCGTGTCGATGCTTTCCGCCGCGATGTGCGCCTTGGCGAGCTCGGCCGACAGCGCCATGGAAAAGCACGCGGCATGGGCCGCGCCGATGATCTCCTCCGGATTGGTGCCCTTCTGGTCGCCGAACCGGGTCGCAAAGCCGTAGGGTATTGCCGCCAGCGCGCCGCTCTCGGTCGAGATCGTGCCCTTGCCGGTCCGCAGATCGCCGGACCAATGGGCCGAGCCTTTGCGTTTCATCTGTGCCTCCGTTGCTGTCTTCGGCCCGACGATATCATTCCGCACCTGCGGGGTCCTGCGGCCCATGACTGACAACTTGTCATTTCTGGCCGGATGTGCAAAAAGCCTAAAAGGCAAGGGTGGAAGCGGCCATGGATCATTTCGACGTCATCATCGTGGGCGCGGGACTTTCGGGCATCGGCGCCGGCTACCACCTGCAGGCCAGCTGCCCGGGCAAGACCTACGCCATCCTCGAAGGCCGCGACGCCATCGGCGGCACCTGGGACCTGTTCCGCTATCCCGGCATCCGCTCCGACAGCGACATGTACACGCTGGGCTACATCTTCAAGCCGTGGGTCGAGGCCAAGGCGATCGCCGACGGCCCGTCGATCCGCAATTATGTGCGCGAGACCGCGGCCGAGAACGGCATCGACAAGCACATCCGCTTCAACACCAAGGTGACGCGCGCCGACTGGTCGAGCGCCGCGGCGCGCTGGACGGTGGAAGCCGAAGCGGGCGCGGGCAAGACGCCGGTCCGCTTCACCTGCAACTTCCTGTTCATGTGCAGCGGCTATTACGACTATGCCGGCGGGCACGATCCGGAGTTTCCGGGCAAGGCCGGCTTCGCCGGCACGATCGTGCATCCGCAATTCTGGCCGGAGACTCTCGACTATGCCGGCAAGAAGGTGGTGGTGATCGGCAGCGGCGCGACTGCGGTGACGCTGGTGCCGGAGATGGCGAAGACGGCCGGCCACGTGACCATGCTGCAGCGCTCGCCGACCTATGTCGTGTCGCGGCCGGCGGAGGACGCGACGGCGAACTGGCTGCGCGCCAAGCTGCCGGCGAAACTGGCCTACAGCCTCACGCGCTGGCGCAATGTGCTGTTCGGGATGCTGTTCTTCCGCATCGCCCGCAAGAACCCGGAAAAGACCAAGCAGAACCTGATCGGCATGGTGACGAAGGAGCTCGGCCCCGACTACGACGTCGCCACCCATTTCACGCCGCGCTACAACCCGTGGGACCAGCGGCTGTGCCTGGTGCCCGACAGCGACCTGTTCCGGGCGATCAAGTCCGGCGCCGCCGCCGTCGTCACCGACCAGATCGAGACCTTCACGCCGACCGGCATCGCGCTGAAATCCGGCAAGGCGCTGGACGCCGACATCGTCGTCACCGCGACGGGGCTGAAGCTGCAATTGCTGAGCGGCCTCAAGGTCACGGTCGACGGCGCCGCCCGGGACCTGTCGAAGGCCATGAGCTACAAGGGCATGATGTATTCGGACGTGCCCAACCTGGCTTCGGCCTTCGGCTACACCAACGCGTCCTGGACGCTGAAATGCGACCTGACCTGCGAATATGTCTGCCGGCTGATCAACTACATGGACCGGCGCGGCACGCCGATCGCGATGCCCAAGGCCGATCCCGCCGTGGCCGAACTGCCGTGGCTCGATTTCTCGTCGGGCTACGTCCAGCGGGCGCTCGACGTGCTGCCCAAGCAGGGCGCGACCAAGCCGTGGCGGCTGTACCAGAACTACGCGCTGGACATGATCACCCTGCGCTTCGGCAAGGTCGACGACGGCACGATGCGGTTCAGCAAGGCCAAGCCCGCGGTCGCGAACAGCAACAAGGCCGCGGCCATCGCGGCGGAGTAAGTCCAGGACTTCCTGCGCGTCGAGCAGCGCCATCATGGCCCGCGCGGCCGCGATGACGGCGCGGGTCTGGCGCAGCAGGACGCGGGCAGCGCGGCGCTGCTCCAGCCGGGCGCGGGCGTAGCGGCCATGGACGAGGCGGTTGCGATTGCCTGGCGGAGCGCCGCGCTTATACGGCATCGCAATTATCTTGCGTATTTGAACCGCCGTTTCGCGACGGTTTTTCCGCCGCCGCTTCGGTCCGCCGGTCCAGACGATCAATCATGCCGGACAGCTGGGCACAGGTGCGCGTCAGCGCCATCGCCAGCGGCGCGAGGCCGACATCGCGCATCTCCGGCCATAAAAGCCGCTGCATCAGTGCGTTGCAGCGGTCGAATTGTTGTTCCAAGGCGGCCGCGAGGCGGGCGCGCCGGGCAGAGATGTCCTCGGTCATGAGGAACATAATGGGAACAAAATATATGTACGTCAAGTGGTACTGCGAATATATTCAACCTGTGGGTAGCGGCGGAGCCGGGCCGCATTCTGTATCGGAACCGGGTGTGGACCCGGGCATGGCCGTCACGGCGACCGGTGGAGGCCATGGGAATGTCCCTACAAACTTAACGACGGCCGGGGCCGATGCGCGCCGAACGGTAGGTTGAATCCCCTAAACGGCCCGGCAAATCCGCATCCGAGTCGTTCCGTCTGCGGACAAATACGGACTTTCCGCCCCCGCGATTCTCCGTACGCGGAATTCCCGGCTATTGATTCGCGGTAGGCTTAACGATGCTCCAACCACTTTGCGGACGGGCGCAAGGGTTCAGTGGAGCACGACGATGACATTCGATATCGCCCGCAACGACGGCGCGCCGCACCATCCGGCGCCGTTGCATGTCCTGCAGTCCTGCCAGGCGCCGGCGCCGCGCCCGGCCACGCTGGTCGAGCACCTGGCGCAATTGCGCGAGTTCGGCACACGGTCGAGCTTCGCGCGCAACGCGGCGATCTTCCACGAAGGCGATCCCGCCCGCCACATCTACCTGATCGTCAGCGGCACCGTGCGGCTGTGCCGCCATACGCCGGACGGGCGCCGTCACATCGCCGAATTCGCGCTGGCCGGCGATCTGTGCGGCGTGTTCGGCGGCGGCGTGCAATCCTTCACCGCCGAGGCGATCACCGACGTGACGGTCATCGCCTATCCGCGGGCGCAGTTCGACCGCCTGTCCGAGCGCGATCCCGGCTTCCGCGCCAACATGCTGGCGCATCTTTCGACGCATCTGCTGTCGGCGCAGCTTCATACTTTCGTGCTGGGCTGCCAGAACGCGAAGGAGCGGCTGGCCTCGTTCCTCATCCGCCTCGCCAGGCGCACCGGCACGCTGCGCAGCGGCCGGATCGAGCTGGCGATGGGCCGCCAGGACATCGCCGATCATCTCGGCCTGACGATCGAAACGATCTGCCGCGCCATCACCGCGCTCAAGAACGAAGGCATGCTGGCCGTGCCGGGCACGCACTGCCTGGTCCTGCGCAACGCCGAGGCGCTCGGCGACCTCGCCGAGGGCAACACGCTGAACTAGCGGCCTGCGCGCCTTCCGCTTCCCAAACGCACTCGGTATTGCCATGCACGACTTCGTCAGCCTCCTGTTCAACGCCTTCCTTCAGCTCGAGACCTGGACGGCCGATCTCGGGCTGGCGCTCGACGGGTTCGCGCGCGGCAGCGGCGGCGGCGTGGCCCTGGCGTCGATCTTCGCGGCGTCGCTGCTGGTCTGCGCGCTGGGCTGCGCCTGGGCGATCATCGAGCGTCTGCGCGCGACGGCGTCGCACTACCGGATGAGCGCCAGCCTGGCGCGCGCCCAATCCGAAATCCGCTTCCGCGAAGCGATGATCCTGGCCTGTCCCGAAGCGGTCGTCGTGATGGGCACGGACCTGCCGGCACCGCTCAGCTATCGCGGCGGCGGCGCGCTGCTGCAAGCCTGCCTGGCCGGGCCGGATGCCGCGTCCTTTTCGACCAAGCTGAATGCGCTGATGGAAAGCGGCGTGCCCTTCTCGGCGACCGCACGCACCGCGCACCATTCCAGCGTCGTGCTGGAGGGCTGCGTCGTCGGCAGCCGGGCCGCGGTCTTCATGCGGGTCGAGAACGGTTCGCCCGCGCTGGAGCGCGATCTCAAATCCCTCCTCGAAGCGATCCCGGTGCCGGTGTGGATCCGCGACGGACGCCGCGCCCTGACCTGGGCCAATCGCGCCTTCCTGGCCGCGACCGGCACGGGCTCGCTCGCCAACGCCCTGAGATCCGATCCGCGCATCGTCCGCGCCGAGAACGACCTGGTCGACGCCGCGCTGGAAGGCAAGGACGTATTCGGCGAGCGGCGCTACAGCGTCATCGAAGGCCGCCGCCGCGCCCTCGCCATCGACGTCGTGCGCCTGCCCAGCGCCCATGTCGCCGGCATCGCGCTGGACGTGACGGAATCGGCGCAGGCCGAAGCGCAGCTCAAGCTCGCTTCCGATGCCAATGCCGACATGATGGACCGCGTCGGCGCCGGCATGGCCGTGTTCGGCGCCGACCGCAGGCTTGCCTTCGCCAACAAGGCGTTCGCGCAGATGTGGAACCTGCCCGAAGCCTGGCTCGACACGCATCCGGCGCTCGAAGACATCTTCGACCGGCTGCGCGAGACGCGCCGCCTGCCCGAGCAGCGCGACTTCCAGAGCTGGAAGCGCGAACATCTGCGCCTGTTCGAGATCGACAATGGCGAGATCGACGAGACCTGGCACACGCCCGGCGGCGTCAATGCGCGCGTCCGGGCCTATCCCTATCTGCTGGGCGGGGTGTTCTACCTGTTCGAGGACATCAGCGAGAGCCTGCGGCTCAACACCGCCCTGCACCTGCTGTCGCAGACCCAGCGCGCCACCCTCGATGCGATCGCGGATGGCATGGCCGTGTTCGGACCGGACGGCAGGCTCAAGATGCACAATGCGGCGTTTGCCGCGCTGTGGAAGCTGTCGGAGGAGGAGCTTGCCGCCGGGCCGCACCTGGCCGCGATCGCGCAGCTCAGTGCCGGACGCATCGGGCGCGACGGCATATGGGCCATGATCGGATCGGGCGTCACCTCGAACGAGCCGGCGTCCTATGGTGCATGGGGACGCGTGGTGCGTGCGGATGGGCGGATTCTGTCGCTGTCGATGACGCGGCTGCCGCTGGGCGCGACGCTGGTGACGTTCGAGGACAATACCGATCTCGAGCGCTTCGGCGCCGTCCTGCCCCAGGGGGCTGCGACGGCCTGACGGTCAATCGCCGGCGGAGGCTTCGGCGGCATGAATGCGAAGTTCGAGCTCGGCCGCGATCGCCCGCAACTTCTCGCCGAACGACAGATGCGTGCCCGAATCGGCATAGGCGCGAAGATCGCGCACGATCTCCCCGACACGCTTGGGCTCGCTTCCTCTCTCATCGTGCATGACCGGCTCCGACGTACATAGCGCGCGGAGTTTGGGCGCGACCGGGCCGGGCGGGCCAGCTAGGTGTTTCCTGTAAGGAAGACTACGTAGTGGCCATAGGCTCGGATGTTGGCCTAACGTCGATTTGCTGACCGAAGAATCTGGGATATGAACTATCGGTAACGAAACGCCTCATTTTTGTTCAAAATGAGGATCAGGAGGAATGGGATTCGAGTTAATCCGCCGATTGTAGATGTCAGACCTGTTTGGACGGTGCCTTTCCGTTGCGCCTAGTGTGGCTCTCGGCCGCGCTCTGGATTCGTTAATCGTTGGCGGCGTCAAACTGAGCGTCGGCATCGTAGCTGCTCGCCTTCCAGCCGGAAAGATCGTCTCAGATTCCGAGAGATTCCATGAGTGATGACGCTCTTATTTTCGTGGTCGACGATGACGCCGATGTGCGGGATTCGCTGCGCATCCTCCTGGAATCGGCCAATTTCCTGGTGAAGGCGTTCGGCTCGGCCAAGGAATTCCTGGCCGGCAACATCCAGTCCTCCGCCTGCCTGGTCACCGATATCCGCATGCCGGAGATGGACGGGCTGGCGCTGCAGGAGGAGATCGTCCGGCGCAAGATCGGCCTGCCGGTCGTCATCATCACGGGACATGGCGACGTGCCGCTGGCGGTGCGGGCGATGAAGGCCGGCGCGGTCGACTTCATCGAGAAGCCGTTCGACGACGAGATGCTGCTGGCCAGCGTCCGGCGCGCGCTGGAGATCGGCCAGAAGACGCGCAGCGTGGCGGCCGAGGCCAGCGCCGCCGAGCGCCTGCTGGCGCTGCTCACGCCGCGCGAGCGCAGCGTGCTCGAACAGCTCGTGGTCGGGCGCTCGAACAAGGTGGCGGCGTACGAACTGGGGATTTCGCCACGCACGGTGGAGATTCACCGGGCGCACATCATGGACAAGATGAACGCCCGCAGCCTCTCGGACCTCGTGCGGATCTCGCTCACCGCCTCGCGCGCAGGCCACGCCTGACTACGCAGTCGCGCGTACGCAGATTGTCCGGATACCGCCCGGCCGTCGTACGGAGCATGGTTCCTGCGCCTGCCTCGATTTCCCCCGGTTGGGGCATGAGCCGGCCGCGGCGCCGCGAGTTCGGAACGCCGCGGCCGCTACTTTTTCCGGACCGGGAAGAGCGGCGATCTACTGCGCGCTCTGCTGCCGCAATTCGGCGACCTTTCGCGGCGTGAGGTGCGAAGGCTCCGCCCCGAAGCGCGCGGTCACGTAATTCGCGACCGCGGCGACTTCTTCGTCCGAAAATGTGCTGCCGAAGGCCGGCATGAACACCTTGCCGCCCGGCGTCTCCATCTTGAGGCCGCGGATCACGATCTGCGCCACATTGGTCGCCGCCGGATCGTTCACCGCCCGCGCGCCGGTCAGGGTGGCATAGCGCATGACCGGGCTGACGCCGGTCCAGTCGTGGCAGCTGGCGCAGGCGCCCGCGAACAGCGCCTTGCCGCGCGGATTGTCGGCCACCACGCCTTCGCGGTGCGATGCCGGCGCGGGGACGTCCTTGGGCGCGGGCAGGTGGGAGCGCACCGCCGGCACGCTCTGCAGATAGGCGGCGAGGGCGTCGATATCGCCTGCGCTCAGATATTTGAAGCTGTTGTCCACCGCCTCGCCCATCGGGCCGCCGGCCGAGCCGCGGCCGTCGGCATGGCCGAGCGCCAGGTAGTGCGCGATCTGCGCCGCGCTCCAGGTGCCGATGCCCGAGACCTTGTCCGACGTGATGTTGTAGGCGCGCCAGCCGGCCTGGGTCTCGCCGGAAAACTTGGCGCGGTTGTCGAGCGCGAAGGCGAGGTTGCGCGGCGTGTGGCATTCGCCGCAATGCGCCATCGCTTCGGCCAGATAGGCGCCGCGATTCCACTGGGCGCTGCGTGCGGTGTTGGGCTCGAAGCGCCGGTCGGGATTGAAAAAGAGCGCCCACACGCTCATCAGCCAGCGCTGGTTGAAGGGAAAGACCAGGCTGTTCGGCGGGATATGCGCGTGCACCGGCTTGAGGCTGAAGAGATAGGCCTTGATCGCCAGTGCGTCGGCGTCGGTCATGCGCGTATAGGACGCGTAGGGCATGGCCGGATAGAGCCAATGGCCCTTGTCGTCCAGGCCCCGGTGGACGGCGTTCAGGAACGACGCGTCGGTCCAGGCGCCGATGCCGGTGTCCTTGTCCGGCGTGATGTTCGCGGAATAAAGCGTGCCGAAGGGCAGCACGAAGCCGAGCCCGCCGGCATAGGCCGTGCCGCCGCGGGCGGTATGGCAGGCGCGGCAATCGGCGGCGCGCGCCAGATATTCGCCGCGCTGGACCAGATTGGCATGCGCCAGTTCCGGCGGCACGCCGGTCGGATCGACGCCGTGATAGTCGGCCAGCGCAACCGTCTCGCCGCCGGCGAAATCGGTAGGACCCGGTCCCAGCACCAGCCACCAGAACATCACGGCGCCGACGACCGCGACGACCGCTGCGCCGATCACGAGCGCACGCAGCCGCGTGCTCAAGGCGTTGAACCAGGTCATGCCGGCTTCCTCCCCGCCAGGACCTCGCGGTCGATGGGCAAGCGGCGCAGCGCGATCCCCGTCGCGGCCAGGATGGCATTGCGGATCGCGGGCGGCGCGGTGGTCACGCCGGTCTCGCCGATGCCGCCGGGCGGCTCGCCGCTCTTGATCAGGTGCACGTCGATCGCCGGCGCCTCGTTGATGCGCAGCAGCCGGTAATCGTGGAAGTTCGACTGCTCGACCCGGCCCTTGGCGATGGTGATCTCGCCATAGAGCGCCGCGGTGGCGCCGAAGATCATGCCGCCCTGGAGCTGCGCCACGACGGTGTCGGGATTGACCGCGATGCCGGTGTCGACCGCGGTGGTGAGGCGGTGCAGGCGGACCTGGCCTTCCGCGTCGACCTCGACATGCGCGATCGTGGCGATGAAGCTCGCGAACGCGATCTGGCAGGAGACGCCGAGGCCCTGGCGCGGCGGCAGCGCCCGGCCCCAGCCGCCCTTTTCGGCGGCGAGATCGAGCGCGGCGATCAGGCGCGGCGTTCCGGTCAGCATGGCGCGGCGGAACGCGACCGGGTCCTTGCCGGCCTTCCGCGCCAGCTCGTCCACGAAGCTTTCGATGGCAAAGACGTTGTTGTTCGGCCCGACGCCGCGCCAGAAGCCGGTGGGCACCGCGGCCGGCTCGGCGCGGACGAATTCGATGCGCCTGTTGGGGATGTCGTAGGGGATGTCGGCGGCGCTATCGATGGCGTCGAAATCGACGCCCTTGTAGGCCGCGAAGGCGGGCGGCAGCCAGCGCGCGACGATCGACGAGCCGGTGATGCGGTGGTGCCAGCCGTCGATCCTTCCGTCCTTGAGCGTGGCCGCGAGCCGGTCGTAATAGACCGGACGGTAGAGGTCGTGCTGGATGTCCTCCTCGCGCGTCCACACCACCTTGAGCGGGCCGTCGACATGCTGGGCGATGCGGACCGCCTTGACCACCATGTCCGGCTCGAGCCTGCGGCCGAAGCCGCCGCCGATGAGCTGGTTGTGGACGATCACCTTGTCGACCGGGACATTGGCGGTCGCCGCCGCGGTCGACTGCACCCGCGCCGCGATCTGGGTGCCGAGCCACAGCTCGCAGGCACCGGGCGTCAGGTGCACGGTGCAGTTCATCGGCTCCATGGTCGCGTGCGCCAGGAACGGCAGCTCGAACCGCGCCTCGACCCGGTCGCCGGCGGCCAGCGCCTTGTCGGCGTCGCCGGCCGTCTTGGCGACGAGGCCCGGCTGGTCGCTGGCCACCTTGATGTCGCGCCAGATCTGCGCCGTGTCGACATGGGCGTTGGCACCGGGATTCCAGGTGATGTCGAGCGCGTCGAGGCCCTGCTTCGCCGCCCACATATGGTCGCCGACAACGGCGACGAGGTCATCGAGCACCACGACCTGCCGCACGCCGGGAATCGCCTTCGCGGCGCGGTCGTCGACATGCCCGATCTTGCCGCCGAAGGTCGGCGAGGCGGCGAGGGTGGCGAATTTCATGCCGGGCAGCAGCACGTCGATGCCGTAGATCTCCGCGCCGTTGACCTTGGCCGGCGTGTCGAGGCGCTTGAGCGGTTTGCCGATCAGGCGGAAATCCTTGGGGTCCTTCAGCGGCGGATCGGCCGGCGGCGTGCCGTTCGCCGCACCCGCCAGCGCGCCGTAGGCGAGGCTGCGGTTGGTGGGCTTGTGCAGCACCGCGCCGTTCGCGGTCGTGCAGCTTGCGGGATCGACCGCCCATTGCTTGGCCGCCGCGGCCACCAGCAGCGCCCGCGCGCCGGCCGCCGCCTTGCGCAGGGGCGTCCAGAAGGCGCGGATCGAGTTGGAATTGCCGGTCGCCTGCACCGTGAGCACGGGATTGGCATAGAGCTTCTCGTTCGGCGGCGCCGCTTCGAGCGTCACCTTGCTCCAGTCGGCGTCGAGTTCCTCGGCGAGGATCATCGCGATGGAGGTGTAGACGCCCTGTCCCATCTCGGTCTGCGGCATCACCAGCGTGGTCTCGCCGGTGGGATCGATCCGGATGAAGGCATTGGGCACGAAGCCCGCCGGCGCGGTCGGCGCGCCCTGCGGCGCGTTGGGCGTCGCGGCCTGCGCCAGCGGCATGTGGAAGGCGAGGACGAAGCTGCCGGCGGCCGCGGATTTGAGGAAGGTGCGGCGGCTGGGTTCGAGGACGGCGCTCATCGCTTACCCCTGCGCCGCGCGCTTGATCGCAGCACGGATGCGGACATAGGTCCCGCAGCGGCAGATATTGCCTGCCATCGCGGCGTCGATGTCGTCGTCGTCCGGATGCGGCGTCGTCGCCAGCAGCGCCGCCGCGGACATGATCTGCCCGGACTGGCAATAGCCGCATTGCACGACCTCGAGGTCGAGCCAGGCCTTCTGCGCCTTGGCCCCGGCCGGCGTCGCGCCAATGCCTTCGATGGTGGTGACGGACTTGTTGCCGATCATGGACACGGGCAGCACGCAGGACCGCACCGCCTTGCCGTCGATCTGCACCGTGCACGCGCCGCATTGCGCGATGCCGCAGCCGAATTTGGTGCCCGTCAGCCCGACGATGTCGCGCAGCACCCACAGCAGCGGCATGTCGCCGGGCGCGTCGACCTGGTGCACCTCACCGTTTATGCGCAGCGCGATCACGCCTCACCCCGTCGTTCGAAATCACAGCCAGCATAGCATTTATTTTCCGGCGCGCTGCCGATAACGATGTCCGGAGCGTTCGCTGCCGGGACGAAAGCCGGGGTCGCCGTGAGGGGTATTGGGCGCGATGCAGTTTCCCTGCGACGCTTCGATTGCGAATGCCCGCGCCGGCCGCCGCACGAAATCGTCCGGTTTCGTCCTGGCGGCGACGATCCTGGCATCGAGCCTCGCCTTCATCGACGGTTCCGTGGTCAATGTCGGACTCCCCGCCATCGGCCGGAGCCTCCATGGCGATGCGGCAGATCTGCAATGGGTGATCAACGCCTATCTGCTGCCGCTGAGCGCGCTGCTGCTGCTGGGCGGCGCCGCCGGCGACCGCTTCGGACACCGCCGCGTGCTGATCGCCGGCGTGGCGCTGTTCGGGGTCAGTTCCGTCCTGTGCGCGGCGGCGCCAAGCCTGCCCTGGCTGCTGGCGGCGCGGGCGCTGCAGGGCACGGGCGCCGCCTTTCTTCTGCCGAGCAGCCTGGCGATCCTGGGCGATGCGTTCTCCGGCGAGGCGCGGGGGCGGGCGGTGGGGACCTGGTCGGCGGCAAGCTCCATCGGCAGCGCCATCGGTCCGGTGCTGGGCGGCTGGCTGATCGACCGCTATGGCTGGCGCGAGATCTTCCTGCTCAACCTGCCCGTGGCGCTGGCGGCCATCGGTCTGGCCCTGGCGTTCGTGCGCGAGCCGCCGCGCGCGGCCAAGGCGCCGATCGATCTTGCCGGGGCGCTGCTGGCGACGGCGGCGCTGGTGCTGCTCACCTGGGGATTGACGCTGGGCACCGGCCGCGGCGGCTGGTCGGCCGAGTCCCTGTTGGCCATCGCGGCCGGCGCGGCGCTGCTCGGCGTCTTCCTGTGGATCGAGCGGCGGCGCGCCGACGGCGCCATGGTGCCGCTCGGCCTGTTCGGCTCGGCCGATTTCGTCGGCCTGAGCGTCCTCACGCTGCTGCTCTATGGCGCGCTGACCGGCATGCTGGTGCTGGTGCCTTATGTCCTGATCGAGAGCGCGGGATTCTCCGGCACGGCGGCCGGGGCGGCCTTGCTGCCCATGCCGCTCGTGCTCGCCGCCACCGCCCGTTTCATGGGCGCACTGGCGGGACGCGTCGGTCCGCGCCTGCCGCTCACCCTGGGGCCGGTCATCGTCGCGGGCGGATTTCTGCTTTTCCTTTTGTTCGGCGGCGGCGCGGATTACTGGCGCGGCATGCTGCCGGCGATCCTGGTCATATCGCTCGGCATGGCCGGCGCCGTCGCGCCGCTCACCACCGCCGTGCTGTCGTCGGTCGATGCCCGGCATACCGGCTCCGCCTCCGGCCTGAACAGCGCGCTGGCGCGGCTGGGCGGGCTGATCGCCACGGCGCTGCTTGGGGGTGTGCTCGCGGCGAGGGGGCCCGCGCTGGTGCAGTCCTTCCATGTCGCCAGCCTGGCCTGCGCGGCAGCCGCGCTCACGGCGGGGGGTTGTGCGTTCGTCCTCGTGGGACGCATCGGCCGTTCGCCCGCCGGCGGTGCATGAGCTATCTGCGTCAGGCGGATTCGCGGCGCTGGATGGACCTGACGAGCGACGGGAACGTCAGTCCCTGGACGGTGATCGAGAACGCCACGACGACATAGGTGACGGCCAGGATCATCGCGCGCTGCGGCGTGGCCGGCAGCGAAAGCGCCAGCGCCAGCGACAGCGCGCCGTGCAGGCCGCCCCAGCCCAGGATCACGGTCGGCCGCCGCTCGGCGTGGCGAAAGCGGAAATAGGAGCCCCAGGGAAGCACCACCGCGAAGCGCGCGATCAGCACGATGGGAATGGCGGCGATCAAGAGCCCGGTCTGGTGCGCATAGAACGGCACGGCGACGATTTCGACCCCGAGCAGAAGAAAGAGCAGGGCATTGAGGATCTCGTCGACCAGCGTCCAGAACGCGGTCAGGTAGATTTCGGTCTGGCCCGCCATCGCCGTCCTGGCGCGCGGCCCGCCGAACAGGACGCCGGCGCCCACCACCGCGATCGCGCCGCTCAGATGCATCGCCTGCGCCGCGGCGAAGGTGCCCATCGCCAGCGCGATCGTCATGCTGACCTCGACGGCGAAGTCGTCCAGCGTGCCCATCAGCCGGATCACCAGCCAGCCGGCGGCCATCCCGAACAGCAGGCCGCCCAGCGACTCCACGACGATGTCGGCGACGACCTGAAGCGGACTGACTTGCGCTCCGCCGGCCGCCAGCGCCGCCAGTGCGCTGAACGCCACGATGCCGACGCCGTCGTTGAACAGCGCTTCGCCCTGCAGGACCACCTTCAGGATGCTGGAGAGCCGTCCCTGCTTGACCGTCGCCAGGACGGCGACCGGATCGGTGGGGCTGATCAGCGCGCCGAACACCATCGCCCAGGAGAGCGGCAGCGGCAGGCCGAGCCGGTTCGCCACCAGCCACAGTCCGAAACCGGCGATGACGATCGAACCGGCGACGCCGAGGGTCGCCAGCGCGCCGATCGCCAGCCAGTGCCGGCGCATCTCGGTCAGGTCCACCTGCATGGCGCCGGCAAACAGCAGGAAGGCGAGCATGTAGCCGGTGACGGTCGGGCCGAAATCGATGCGGTCGACCAGATGGGAAATCAGCAGCCCGATGCTGAAGGCCGGGTCGACCCATTGCAGGCCGAACAGCAGCGACGCGCCGACAAGGCCGGCGATCAACATGGCCACGCCATGCGGAACGTGAAACGTCTTGACGTTCACCCAGCCGGCAAGGGCGGTGATCGTCATCAGGATTGCGATGAGTTCGAACGGCGTCATGGTCAGCTCGCGGGCGCGGCACTCTATGTGCCCGCGGTCTCGGCCGGCAAACGCGATCCGCAACGAGCGGCGAACGTCAGTTGGTCGTCCGGGTCGCGCGCCCGCGGGCGGCGATCCGGTTCAGGCGATGATTGATCAGCCCCGCGATGGCCACAAACAGGAGCGGCAGCGGCAATGGGAAGATTGCCTGGTCCACGGCAACGTCTTGCCGTCACGTCGGAGCGAACCTGGGCCCGCCCCGGATGAAATCTCCATGGCAAGCGGGGCCGCCAGACATGAAATCCGCGGCAGCGCCACGCTTATGAAAATCACACGGGCCCGGCGCGGAAATCGCATCGAATTCTTATTGCCACCGCATTTAAGCCTCTGACGGCCTTTCCGGAACAGCGCGATGAGAACCATGCCCGCCGATTTCGACACCTCCCTGGCGGAATTCCTCGACCTCGCCCGCCAGCCCTATTCGCAGCCCACGATCGCCGCCCTGCTGGATCGCTGGTTCGGCTATTCGCTGTCGGGTTCCTACGGGTCGACCGAAGTGCGTTCCGTGATCGGCGAGCCGATCGACCTGCGCGTGCTGCACCAGCTCATCCAGAGCGACCGGGTCCGCCGGCAGAAGCTCCACGACGCGGCCATTGCCCTCAGGAGATGAGCGGCCTGCACGTCTGCGGAAGCCCGAATGCCGTCCATCGATCCTCCTGCCGTCTACGCCGCCAAGCGGTTCGGCCTCAAACTGCTCCTCATCCTGTTCTTTGCGGCGGCGCAGATATGGACGTCATGGGGCTTTGCCAAGGCCTTCGTCATGCTCGCGCTCGGCAGCGCGGCGATGGATGTGGTGCTGGCGCTGATCCTTCGCCAGCGGCCACGCGCGGGGACGCTCAACTATTGGGACGAGGCCGCGATTTTCATATTGCTGGCCCTGGCGGTAGCCGTCTGGTCGCAATTCTCGCCCGCCGCGGCGGGCGCCGCCTAGGACAGCAGCAGCGTCAGCGCGGCGGGATCGCGGCATTCGCGGCGGGCGAAGCGGATGGCCGCTTCGCGCTCCAGGAAGGTGCCGAACACCATGCCGTCGGCGCGGCGGGCGCACCAATGGCCGATGCGGTCGCGGAAGATCGCGAAACGCGTCGTCGGGGAGGGGATCGGCGCGGTCACCGGGCCGCGTCCCGCCTTGCCTTGCACCTGGCGACGAGCAGCAGATGGGTGGCGTGGTCGATGAATTCCGGATCGCGGCAATAGAAATCCTCCATCCGGTCCAGCTCCGCCGAGAAACCTTGCGAAGCCGTCGCGTCCGGCGGATTCCAGCGCGGGTCGTTCGCGAAGCGGCCGTGAAAGAGGTCGAGGCCGCGCAGGTCCTCCACCGCGAAGAGCGGCGCGGCCAGGGCGCGCAGCTCGGAAGTGCCGAACAGATGGGAATTGAACGAAGCATGGCGCCCGTTCTGCAGGTCGACGTCGAACCGGTCGGTGCGGTTGTTCTGGCGGAAGCGGCGCGCCGATTCGAGCGGGCCGACGAAGATGGTCGGCGTGCTGCCGACCGCGCGCACGGTGGCGATGAAGACGCCCGCGGTGACGCGGGAGATCTCGCTCAACACCGCGGCGAGGTCGCAGCGGGGGACGTGATTGAGCACGGCATAGAGGCACAGGCACAGATCGACGCTCGCATCGGCCTCGCAGAAGCGCTCGCGGATGTCGCCGACGCCGAAGCTCAGGCTTACGCCGGGATGGGCCGCAAGGTCGCGGGCGAGGCCGCGCGCGCGGCGCACCTGTGCGTCCGCGATGTCCATGCCACGGGCCGCAATCGTCGTGAAGCCCAGGCCGAGTGCCTGGGTCACCACCCGGCGCAGCCACGTACCGGGGCCGCAACCGAGATCGAGAATCCGGATTGTGGTTGCACCCGTCGCGCGCAGCGCGCGCAGCTTGCCGTCGAGCAGCGCCCAGGTCTGCCGGTCGCCATAGGCGTACTGGCCGTCGAAGGCGAACAGCCGGTTGGGATTGCCGTCGGCATATTCGACATATTTCTCACCCGCCTGGTTGTAGGCGGTGCCGACCGTGTGTTCGGCGTCTTCGCGCGGCGTTGAAACGATATCGCGCGGTCTGATTGCGACGCTCACGTGCTCGTTCTCCTTGGGTTGCCGCGCCAGCGCGCGGTCCATCGCTTGAGCACCACGCGCCACGCCGATGGGACGGAGCGACTGGCGGTTTTGGCGCGCGGCGGTTCGGCGGATGGAATGGACGACAGCAGCAGCAGCGGTCCCACAAAGGTGCCTGGCAGGTAGACAACGGGATGGCGCAAGGAAATCTCCGGCTTCGTCGCTCCAGGAGGTAGGACGCGCGGGGTAAGAATTCGATATGGGTTTGCGCGGCAAAACATAAAAAGCGGGGCGCGCCGGCGCGGCCGACTTTCCGCTATGCGGATTTAATGCAGCCGCGCCCGGTTCGGCATCGAATTCTTATGCCGGTCCGGCCTATCTCGTCCGCGTACCCAAACACGCTGACCATCATGATCGACTCCAGTACCAGATATCTGCGTTCCCTTTCCTTGTTCGAGGCGCGCGAGCGCAGCGCCAGCACGACGTTCCTGCCGGACGACATGGCGCGTTCCGATTGCTGGCCGGATTGGTCGACGGATGCCGCGGCGGACGCCGAGATCGCGAAGCGGGCGGAGGAAAATTCGCCGGGACGCGTCCTGTTCGAGGCGGGCCTCGTGCTGGGCACCGCGCTGGCGCTGGCCGCCCTGGCCATGCTGCTGACGCCGGCTTTGTGAGCGCTCCGGTCATCCCCGGGCGGATTCTTATGGGAATCTTATGCGGGGCGTTCCTTTTCCCTCTCGAACTTTAATGCCGCCGCGATGCATTCCATCGCTCCCCGGTCGCGTCCTGCGAGGTCTTCATGCTCGACATCCTGTTCATCGTCATCGGCCTCGCCTTCCTGGGCGGCGCGATGCTCTACGCCCGCGCCTGCGACCGGCTCTAGGGAGCGCCCCATGATCCTCGACTATGTCCTCGGCGCGATCGTCACGGTCGGCCTTCTCGGTTACCTCGTCTACGCACTGATCCGTCCCGAGCGGTTCTAAGGAGCGCCTTTCATGACACTCAACGGATGGATCCAGATAGCGCTCTATTGCGCGATCATCGTCGCGATCACTGCGCCCTTCGGCGGCTACATCACGCGCGTCTTCAACGGCGAGCGGACCTTCCTGTCGTTCCTGCTGCGCCCGCTCGAGCGCGGCCTCTATGCGCTCGCCGGCGTGGACGAGAAGGAGGACCAGCACTGGCTGGTCTATGCCGTCGCCATGCTGGCCTTCAGCATGGCGGGCTTCGTCACGCTCTATGCCATCCAGCGGCTGCAGGCCGTGCTGCCGTTCAATCCGCAGCACCTGCCGGCGGTGGGCGAGCATCTGGCCTTCAACACCTCGGTCAGCTTCGTCACCAACACCAACTGGCAGTCCTACGTCCCCGAGACGACGATGAGCTATCTCGTCGAGATGGCGGGCCTGACGGTGCACAATTTCCTGTCGGCCGCGACCGGCATCGCGCTGGCCGTTGCGCTGGTGCGCGGCTTCGCCCGCCGCTCGGCCAGCGGCGTGGGAAATTTCTGGGTCGATATGACCCGCTGCACGCTCTACATCCTGCTGCCGCTCTCGATCGTGGTCGGCCTGTTCTTCGTCTGGCAGGGCATGCCGCAGAACCTCAATGCCTATACCAGCGCGACCACGCTCGAAGGCGCGACGCAGGTGATCGCGCAGGGCCCGGTGGCGTCGCAGGAAGTCATCAAGATGCTGGGCACCAATGGCGGCGGCTTCTTCAACACCAACTCGGCCCATCCGTTCGAGAACCCCAACGCGGTCACCAACCTGGTGCAGATCATCCTGATCTTCTCGATCGGCGCCGCGCTCACCAACGTCTTCGGCCGGATGGTCGGCAGCCAGCGCCAGGGCTGGGCGATCTTCGCCGTCATGGGTGTGCTGTTCCTCGCCGGAGTCGCGGTGGTCTATCCCATCGAAGCCGGCGGCAACCCCGCCTTCGCCGCGCTCCATGTCGACCAGGCGCCGACCGCGTTGCAGGCGGGCGGCAACATGGAAGGCAAGGACGTCCGCTTCGGCATCGCCAATTCGGCGCTGTTCACGGTGATCACCACCGATGCCTCCTGCGGCGCCGTCAACACGATGCATGACAGCCTGATGCCGCTGGCCGGCATGATCCCGATGGCCAACATCATGCTGGGCGAGATCATCTTCGGCGGTGTCGGCTCGGGCCTCTACGGCATGCTGCTGTTCGCGGTGCTGGCGGTGTTCATCGCCGGGCTGATGGTCGGCCGCACGCCGGAATATCTCGGCAAGAAGATCGAGGCGAAGGACGTCAAGATGGCGATGCTCGCCATCCTGGTCCTGCCGCTCTCCATTCTCGGCTTCACCGCGCTGGCGACGGTGCTGCCCGCCGGCCTTGCCGGCCCGGAAAATGCGGGACCGCACGGCTTCAGCGAGATCCTCTACGCCTTCGACTCCGCGACCGGCAACAATGGCAGCGCCTTCGCCGGCCTCACCGCCAACACGCTGTTCTACAACACCACGCTGGGGCTCGCGATGTTCATCGGCCGCTTCCTGATGATCGTGCCGATGCTGGCGATCGCCGGCTCGCTCGCCGCCAAGAAGATCGTACCGCCGTCCGCGGGCACGTTCCCGACCGACGGCGGCCTGTTCGTCGGCCTTTTGATCGGCGTGATCCTGATCGTCGGCGGTCTCATCTATTTCCCCGCACTCGCTTTGGGCCCGATCGTCGAGCACCTGGCGATGAACGCCGGCACGCTGTTCTAAGCGCCGTCCTCCAGAGGCATTCCCATGGAACTCACCAAATCCCGCCAGCGCATGTCGACCGCCACCATCACGGATCCCAAGATCCTGGTGCCGGCGATCGGGGACGCGTTCAAGAAGCTCGATCCGCGCGCCATGATCCGCAATCCGGTCATGTTCGTGGTCGAGGTCGTCGCCACCCTGACCACCGTGCTGCTGGTCCGCGACCTCGTCACCGGCGCCGGCGGCTACGCCTTCTCGATCCAGATCAACCTGTGGCTCTGGTTCACCGTGCTGTTCGCCAATTTCGCCGAAGCCGTGGCCGAGGGCCGCGGCAAGGCGCAGGCCGCGACGCTGCGCCAGACCAAGACCGATGCGATGGCCAAGCTGCTCGACAGGAACGCGGCCCAGCCGCGGCTGGTCACCGCGACGCAGCTCAAGCCCGGCGACGTCGTGCTGGTGGAGGCGGGCGACCTGATCCCCAGCGACGGCGAAGTCGTCGAGGGCGTCGCCTCGGTGAACGAGGCCGCGATCACCGGCGAGTCGGCGCCCGTCATCCGCGAGAGCGGCGGCGACCGCTCCGCCGTGACCGGCGGCACCACCGTGATCTCGGACTGGATCAAGGTGCGCATCACCGCCGCGCAGGGCCACACCTTCCTGGACCGCATGATCGCGCTGGTGGAAGGCGCCGAGCGGCAGAAGACGCCCAACGAGATCGCGCTCAACATCCTGCTCGCCGGCCTGACGCTGATCTTCGTCTTTGCGGTCGTGAGCATCCCGAGCTTCGCCGCCTATGCCCATGGCAACATGTCCGTCCTGGTGCTGGTGGCGCTGTTCGTGACGCTGATCCCGACCACGATCGGCGCGCTGCTGTCGGCCATCGGCATCGCGGGCATGGACCGGCTGGTGCGGTTCAACGTGCTGGCGATGTCGGGCCGCGCCGTCGAGGCGGCGGGCGACGTCGACACGCTGCTGCTGGACAAGACCGGCACCATCACGCTGGGCAACCGCCAGGCGACCGAGCTGCTGCCGATTCCCGGCGTCACGGCGCAGGAGCTGGCGGATGCGGCGCAGCTCGCGTCGCTCTCCGACGAGACGCCGGAGGGCCGCTCCATCGTGGTGCTGGCCAAGGACAAGTACGGCATCCGCGGCCGCGACATGGCGCCGTTGAACGCCAAGTTCATCCCGTTCTCGGCGCAGACCCGCATCAGCGGCGTCGATCTCGAAGGCGCGTCGGTGCGCAAGGGCGCGGTCGATGCGGTGCTCAACTATGTGCTGGACAAGGCGGGCATCCCCTCGGTCTCCGCCACGCAGGACGCGCCCGCCGCGGCGATCAAGCTGCTCGGACCGGAGACCGCCGGCGCCTTCATCGCGCTGGCGGAGCGCATCGCCAAGTCGGGCGGCACGCCTCTTGCCGTCGCCAAGGACGCAAGGCTGCTCGGCGTCATCCACCTCAAGGACATCGTCAAGGGCGGCATCCGGGATCGGTTCGCCGAATTGCGCGCCATGGGCATCCGCACCGTGATGATCACCGGCGACAATCCGCTGACCGCGGCGGCGATCGCGGCCGAGTCGGGGGTCGACGATTTCCTCGCCCAGGCGACGCCGGAGACCAAGCTCAAGCTGATCCGCGACGAGCAGGCCAAGGGCAAGCTGGTGGCGATGTGCGGCGACGGCACCAATGACGCGCCGGCGCTGGCCCAGGCCGATGTCGGCGTCGCGATGAACACCGGCACCATGGCAGCGCGCGAGGCGGGCAACATGGTCGACCTCGACAGCGATCCCACCAAGCTCATCGAGATCGTGGAGATCGGCAAGCAGCTTCTCATCACCCGCGGCGCGCTCACGACCTTCTCGATCGCCAACGACGTCGCCAAGTATTTCGCCATCATCCCGGCGATGTTCATCGCCTTCTATCCGCAGCTCCAGGCGCTCAACATCATGGAATTGCACTCGCCGCAGAGCGCCATCCTGTCGGCGATCATCTTCAACGCGCTGATCATCATCGCGCTGATCCCGCTGGCGCTGCGCGGCGTCGCCTACCGCCCGATCGGCGCCGCGAGCATGCTGCGCCGCAACCTGCTCATCTACGGCGTCGGCGGCATCGTCGTGCCGTTCGTCGGCATCAAGGCGATCGACCTGGCCGTCACGGCCGTCGGTCTGATCTGAAGGACCATCCCATGCTGAAACAGATTCGCCCCGCCATCCTGCTGATCGTGGCCCTGACCGTCCTCACCGGCCTGATCTATCCGCTGGGCATGACCGGCCTCGCCCAGCTTCTCTTCCCGCACCAGGCCAATGGCAGCCTGATCGCGCGCAACGGCAAGGTGGTCGGGTCGGAGATCGTCGGCCAGAGCTTTACCGGCCCGAAATATTTCCACGGCCGCCTGTCGGCCGCGGGCAGCGGTTACGACGCGGGCAATTCGTCGGGCTCCAATCTCGGGCCCACCTCCAAGGCGCTGGTCACGCGCGTCAGGGGCGACGCCGCCAAGCTGCAGGCCGAGAATCCGGGCGTGCCGGTGCCGGTCGACCTGGTGACGACCTCGGCCAGCGGCCTCGATCCCGACATCACGCCGGCCGGCGCCTATTTCCAGGTGCCGCGCATCGCCAGGGCGCGCGGCCTGTCCGAGGGCAATGTCCGCCACCTGGTGGAGGCGCATATCGAGGGCCGCGTGTTCGGCCTGATCGGCGAGCCGCATGTGAACGTGCTGAAGCTCAATCTTGCGCTCGACGCGATGCCTTCCGGCGGCAGCTAGTCTATCCTGCGCGGATGGCGGCAAGGACCGACGACAGGCCATCCCCCGACGCGCTGCTGGACCAGGCGAGACGGGAAGGCCGCGGCAGGCTCAAGGTCTTCCTCGGCGCCGCGCCGGGCGTGGGCAAGACCTATGAGATGCTGGTGCAGGCGCGCCAGCGCCGCCTCGAAGGCGTCGACACGGTGATCGGCGTGGTCGAGACCCATGGCCGGGTCGAGACCGACGCCCTGACCAAGGGCTTCGAGGTCGTTCCCAAGAAGCGCAGCCTCTACAAGGGCCGCGTCATCGCGGAGATGGACATCGACGCCATCCTGCAGCGCCATCCGCAGCTCGTCCTGGTCGACGAGCTGGCGCACACCAATGCCGAGGGCAGCCGCCACCCCAAGCGCTATCTCGACGTCGAGGAGTTGCTGGCGGCGGGGATCGACGTCTATTCCACGCTGAACGTCCAGCACGTCGAAAGCCTCAACGACGTGGTGGCGCAGATCACCCGCGTCCAGGTGCGCGAGACCGTGCCGGACGAGATCCTGGACGAGGCCGACCAGATCGAGCTGGTCGACACGACCTCCGACGACCTGCTCAAGCGGCTGCGCGAGGGCAAGGTCTACGTTCCCGAACAGGCCGAGCGGGCGCTCAAGAACTTCTTCACGCCGGGCAACCTGACGGCGCTGCGCGAGCTGGCGCTGCGCCGCGCCGCGCAGCTTGTCGACCGCGACATGGTCGACTACATGCAGGCGCACGCGATTTCCGGGCCGTGGGCGGCGACCGAGCGCATCCTGGTCTGCATCAACGAGCATCCGTCCTCCGCCGAGCTGGTGCGCCGCGCCCGGCGCGTCGCGCAGACGCTCAAGGCCGGCTGGGTCGCGCTCTATGTCGAGGGCGCGCGCCACCAGACGCTGAACCATGTCGAGAAGGACCGCATCGCCGACACGCTGCGCCTGGCGCAGCGCCTGGGCGCCGATGCCGTCACCCTGCCGGGACGCAACATCGCCGAGACCATCCTGGCCTATGCGCGCAAGAACAACGTCACCCAGATCATCGTCGCCAAGTCCAACCGCCCGTGGTGGTTCGAGGCGGTGAACGGCTCGGTGGTGCGCGAGCTGATGCGGGAAGGCGATTCGATCAGCATCACCGCCGTCTCCTCCCGCGGCGAGACCATCCCGGCCAAGAGCGTCCGGACCGCGCCGCGCGACGACGGGCTGGCCTGGCGGCATTACGGCGCCAGCGTCCTGGCCGTTGCCGTCACCGTAGCGGTGGTCCAGCTCCTGGGCACGGCATTGACGATCGGCAGCGCGGGCATGCTCTTCCTGGTGCCGGTCCTGATCAGCGCGGTGTCGTTCGGGCTGCGGCCGGCGCTGTTCACCTCGCTCCTCAGCGTGCTGTCGTACAATTTCTTCGTCCTGCCGCCGCTCTACACCTTCACCATCGCCGATCCCAACAACTGGCTGTCCTTCGCGGTCCTGCTGTTCGTCGCGGTGATCGCGGGCAATCTCGCGGCGCGGGTGCGGGCGCAGGCCGATCTGGCGGCCGCGCGCGCCGCGCTGACCGGCGACCTCTACAGCTTCACCGGCAAGCTCGCGGCCATCGCGCGGCTCGACGACATCCTGTGGGCGTCGTCGTTCCAGATCTCCTCCATGCTGAAGGCGAACGTCGTCATCCTGCTGCCCGATCCGGTCACCAAGCGCCCGACGATCCGTGCCGGCTATCCGCCGGAGGACGAACTGGACGCCCAGGACCTCGCCGCCGCGGCCTGGAGCTGGGACAAGGGCCAGCCGGCGGGACAGAACTCCGAGACCCTGCCGGGCGCCAAGCGGCTGTTCCTGCCGATGCGCACCGGCGAAGGGCTGGTCGGCACGATCGGCCTGCAGCGGCCGTCCGACCGCACGCTGTTCACGCCCGAGGAAAGGCGGCTGCTCGATGCCCTGATCGACCAGACCGCGCTGGCGATCGAGCGCGCCCAGCTGGTCGAGCGGGTGGACGAGGCGCAGGTCCTGGCCGAGGCCGACAAGCTGCGGGTCGCGATGCTGACCTCGCTGTCGCACGACCTGCGCACGCCGCTGGCCTCGATCCTCGGCGCCGCCACCACGCTCATCGCCAATGAGGGTCTCTACGACCGGGCGCGGACCGATGAATTGCTCGTCACCGTCCGTGAGGAAGCCGAGCGTCTCGACCGTTTCGTGGGCAACCTGCTGGACATGTCCCGCCTCGAAGCCGGCGTGCTGGGCGTCAAGGTGCAGGTCATCGACATCGCGGATGTCGTCGAAGCGGCGCAGAAGCGGCTGAGCCGGCGTCTCGCCGGCCATGCCGTCGAGAAGGACCTGCCCGCGACCTTGCCCTTCGTCCTGATCGATCCGCTGCTGCTGGAGCAAGCATTGGTCAACCTGCTGGATAACGCGGTGAAATACGCGCCGGAAGGCTCGCGCATCTGCATCCGCGCGCGAAGCGCGCGAAACGAACTCGTCGTCGCCATCGAAGACGAAGGGCCCGGCGTTCCGCCCGACGAGCTGGCGCACATCTTCGACAAATTCTACCGCGCCAAGGCGTCCGACCGCCGGGTGGCGGGCACCGGCCTGGGCCTGGCGGTGGCGCGCGGCTTCGTCGAGTCCTTCGGCGGGCATCTCGACGCCGCCAACCGGACCGACCGGAGCGGCGCGATCTTCAGCATCGCCGTCCCCGTCGCGCCCGACAATGGAGCCGGCCATGGCCGCTAGATTGCCGCGCATCCTCATCGTCGACGACGAGCCGCAGATCCGGCGCTTCCTGCGGACCGGCCTGCCGCCGCACGGCTATGACTGCATCGAGGCCGCGACCGCCGCGGAGGCCATGGCAGTCTTCACCAAGTCAAAGCCCGAAGCCGTGATCCTCGATCTGGGCCTGCCCGACCAGGACGGCTTCACCGTCATCGAGCGCATCCGCGCCAGCGCGCTGACGCCGATCGTCGTGCTGTCGGCGCGCGACGATGTCGAGGGCAAGGTGAAGGCGCTGGAACTGGGCGCCGACGACTATGTCACCAAGCCGTTCGACATGATGGAGCTGCTGGCGCGCCTCAAGGCGGCGCTGCGCCACGGCCTGCAGGCGGTCGGCGAGGCGCCGGTGTTCCGCACCGGGCCGCTGTCGGTCGATCTGGTTAATCGCCATGTTTTCCTGCGCGACGCCGAGGTGCACCTGTCGCCCAAGGAGTATAGCCTGCTGCGCTATCTGGTGGGCCAGGCCGGCAAGGTCGTCATGCACCGCCAATTGCTGCAGGAGGTCTGGGGCCCGGCGAATGTCGAGGACGTGCAGTATTTGCGGGTGCTGATGCGCCAGTTGCGCCGCAAGATCGAGCCCGACACCGCGACGCCCCATCTCCTCGTCACCGAGGCCGGCGTCGGCTACCGCCTGCTGGTCCTGCCGTCCGAATAGACTTCGCGAGCGCTGCGATGTTGACGGCCCGAACTTCGCGGCTCGTGAACTTTTTTTGAAGGACGGCTGGCGCAGCCGAATATAACCGGCAGATCGGCGCGACAATGGCGCAAAAATAAGCGCGCCCTTGCATCTGTCCGAACATTGCAGAAAATGCAACGTGGCTTGCACGGCCTGGGTGCGCCGCGCGGGTTAGGGGCTGGGGGCGGGCATGACGCAATTTCCTGCGAATATCGATCTATCGACGCTGGACGGTATTGACGGATTCGAGATCACCGGCGCCGGTCGGTCGGTCGCCTCGGCGGGCGACGTCAACGGCGACGGCTTCGCCGATCTGATCGTCGGTTATTACGGCGCGAGTCCGCATAGTACCGCGTCCGGCGCGAGCTATGTGGTGTTCGGCCATGCGGGCGGCTTCGGCGCCGCTATCGACGTGTCGTCGCTGGACGGCAGCAACGGTTTTCGGATCAGCGGCGCCGCGGCGACCGATGAGAGCGGTTATTCGGTGGCCTCGGCGGGCGACGTCAACGGCGACGGCTTCGCCGACCTTATCATCGGCGCCAGATATGCCAGTCCGCATGGCGCCGCATCCGGCGCCAGTTATGTGGTGTTCGGCCATGCGGGAGGCTTCGGTGCCGATCTCGACCTGTCGTCGCTGGACGGCAGCAACGGCTTCAAGCTGAGCGGCGTCGCGGCGGCCGACAGAAGCGGCCGATCGGTCGCCTCGGCGGGCGACGTCAACGGCGACGGCTTCGCGGACCTGATCGTCGGTGCCTTCGGCGCCGGCCCGCATGGCAGCTTTTCCGGCGCCAGCTATGTGGTCTTCGGCAGTGCGGGCGGTTTCGCGGCCAATATCGACCTGTCGTCGCTCGATGGCAGCAACGGCTTCAAGCTCAGCGGCGCGGCGGCGGGCGACTATAGCGGCCGGTCGGTGGCCTCGGCGGGCGACGTCAACGGCGACGGCTTCGCCGACGTGATCGTCGGTGCGTACGGCGTCGATACACTGCCAGCAGGCAGTTTTTCCGGCGCGAGCTATGTTGTTTTCGGCCATGCGGGCGGGTTCGCGGCCAATATCGACCTGTCGTCGCTGGACGGCAGCAACGGCTTCGAGCTCAGCGGCGCCGCAACGGGCGGTGGGAGCGGCCGGTCCGTCGCTTCGGCAGGCGACGTCAATGGCGACGGCTACGCCGATCTGATCATCGGCGCCCCCTCCGCTTCTCCCCACGGCAGCGCGTCCGGCGCGAGCTATGTGGTGTTCGGCCATGCGGGCGGCTTTCCCGCCAATATCGACCTGTCGACGCTGGACGGCAGCAACGGCTTTGAGATCAGCGGCGCGGCGGCGGGCGACCGGAACGGCTACTCGGTGGCCTCGGCGGGCGACGTCAATGGCGACGGCTTCGCCGACCTGATCATCGGCGCCAAGTACGCCGATTCGCATGGCAGCAATTCCGGCGCGAGCTATGTGGTGTTCGGCAAGGCGGGCGGCTTCGGCGCCACTATCGACCTGTTGACGCTGGACGGCAGCAACGGCTTTGAGATCGTCGGCGCGGCGGCGGGCGACCGGAGCGGCGGCTCGGTGGCGTCGGCGGGCGACGTCAATGATGACGGTTTCGCCGATCTGATCGTCGGTGCCAAAAGCGGTTCGGGCGTCAGCTATGTGATCTTCGGCGAGGCGCCGACCACGGCGGTGGACCGCGTCGGCACCGCCGCCTCGCAGACCCTGGCCGGCGGCGCCCTCGACGACACGCTCGAAGGGCTCGGCGGCAACGACCATCTCTTCGGCAATGGCGGCACCGACACCGCGGTGTTCACGGGCGCTCTCACGGACTACATCGTCGCCCATGCTGCAAATGGCGACACCACCGTCACCGATACGCGCCCCGGCGCGCCCGACGGCATCGACACGCTGACCGGCATCGAGACGCTCCAGTTCTCCGATATCACCGCCACCCTGGCGCAGTACCCCGCCAATATCGACCTGTCGTCGCTGGACGGCAGCAACGGCTTTGAAATTGACGGCGCAGCGTCGGGCGACCAGAGCGGCTACTCTGTGGCCTCGGCCGGCGACGTCAACGGTGATGGCTTCGACGATGTGATCGTCGGTGCCCTCCGCGCCGCTCCGCATGGCAGCGCTTCCGGCGCCTCCTATGTGGTGTTCGGCAAGGCGGGCGGCTTCGCCGCGACCCTCGACCTGTCGACGCTGGACGGCAGCAACGGCTTTCGGCTCAGCGGCGTGGCGGCGGGCGACTATAGCGGCATCTCGGTGGCCTCGGCGGGCGACGTCAACGGCGACGGCTTCGCCGATCTGATCATCGGTGCCTTCCACGCCGATCCGCACGGCAGCAGTTCCGGCGCCTCTTATGTGGTGTTCGGACATGCCGGCGGCTTCGATGCCGATATCGACCTGTCGACGCTGGACGGCGGCAACGGCTTCGAGATCGATGGCGCGGCGGCGGGCGACCAGAGCGGCTACTCGGTGGCCTCGGCAGGCGATGTCAACGGCGATGGCTTCGACGACCTGATCGTCGGCGCCTACCGCGCCGCTCCGCACGGCAGCAGCTCCGGCGCCTCTTATGTGGTGTTCGGCAAGGCGGGCGGCTTTTCCGCCGCTATCGACCTGTCGTCGCTGAACGGCGCCAACGGCTTTCAGCTCAGCGGCGCGGCGGCGAGCGACGAGAGCGGCGTCTCGGTGGCCTCGGCGGGCGACGTCAACGGCGACGGTTTCGACGATGTAATCGTCGGCGCCAAAGGCGCCGGTCCGCACGGCGCCTTGTCCGGCGCGAGCTATGTGGTGTTCGGCCAGGCGGGCGGCTTTCCCGCCAATATCGACCTGTCGACGCTGGACGGCAGCAACGGCTTCAAGCTCAGCGGCGTGACGACGGCCGACGGGAGCGGTTGGTCGGTGGCCTCGGCGGGAGACGTCAATGGCGACGGCTATGCCGACCTGATCATCGGTGCCTCGAGCGCCGATCCGCACGGCAGCGCGTCCGGCGCGAGCTATGTGGTGTTCGGCCATGCGGGCGGCTTTGCGGCCAATATCGACCTGTCGACGCTGGACGGCAGCAACGGCTTTGAGATCAGCGGCACGGCGGCGGTCGATCGTAGCGGCACCTCGGTGGCCTCGGCGGGCGACGTCAATGGCGACGGCTTCGACGACCTGATCATCGGTGCCCCGCAAGCCGATCCACACGGAAGCGCCTCCGGCGCGAGCTATGTGGTGTTCGGCCAGGCGGGCGGCTTCGACGCCAATATCGACTTGTCGACGCTGGACGGCACCAACGGCTTCATGCTCAGCGGCACGGCGGCGAACGGCGAGAGCGGCTGGCGGGTGGCCGCGGCGGGCGACGTCAACCATGACGGCTTCGCCGATCTGATCGTCGGTGCCCCATCTGCCTTCACCACCGGATCGGGCACCAGCTATGTGATCTTCGGCGAGGCGCCGACCACGGCGGTAGACCGGGTCGGCACCGCCGCCTCGCAGACCCTGGCCGGCGGCGCCCTCGACGACACGCTCGAAGGGCTCGGCGGCAACGACCATCTCTTCGGCAATGGCGGCACCGACACCGCGGTGTTCACGGGCGCTCTCACGGACTACATCGTCGCCCATGCTGCAAATGGCGACACCACCGTGACCGATACGCGCCCCGGCGCGCCCGACGGCATCGACACGCTGACCGGCATCGAGACGCTCCAGTTCTCCGATATCACCGCCACCCTGGCGCAGTATCCCGCCAATATCGACCTGTCGTCGCTGGACGGCAGCAACGGGTTCACCATCGACGGCGTGGCGGCGGGGGACCAGAGCGGCTGGTCGGTCGCCTCGGCGGGCGACGTCAACGGCGACGGCTTCGCCGACTTGATCGTCGGTACATATGTCGGCAGCACATCCGCCGCGAGCTACGTGGTGTTCGGCCATGCCGGCGGCTTCGCCGCCACTATCGACCTGTCGTCGCTGGATGGCAGCAATGGCTTCAAGATCAGCGGCGCGGCGGACGGCGGTTACGCCGGCTCCTCGGTGGCCTCGGCCGGCGACGTCAACGGCGACGGCTTCGCCGATCTGATCGTCGGCGCCCCATTCGCAACGTCAGCGGGGCTCCTCGCTGTCGCGAGTTATGTGGTGTTCGGCCATGCGGGCGGCTTCGGCGCCAATCTCGACCTATCGACGCTGGATGGCACCAACGGATTCCAGATCAGCGGCGCAATCGGTAATGAGATTGGCTTCTCGGTGGCCTCGGCCGGCGACGTCAACAATGACGGTTTCGCGGACCTGATCGTCGGTGCTCCCGTCGCCGATGCGAACGGCAGTGAACCCGGCGTGAGTTATGTGGTGTTCGGCCATGCGGGCGGCTTCGACGCCAATCTCGACCTATCGACGCTGGACGGCGGCAATGGCTTTCAGATCACCGGCGTGGCGGACGAAGATTATAGCGGCTTCTCGGTGGCCTCGGCTGGCGATGTCAACGGGGACGGCTTTGCTGACCTGATCATTGGCGCTAGAAGGGCCGCGCAGCCCGGTAACAACTCCGGCGCCAGCTATGTGGTGTTCGGCAAGGCGGGCGGCTTCGACGCCAATATTGATCTGTCGACGCTGGATGGCACCAATGGATTTGAAATCAGCGGCGCAGCGGCGGCCAGCCGCAGCGGCTTCTCGGTCGCCTCGGCGGGTGACGTGAATGGCGACGGCTACGCCGACGTGATCATCGGTGCCCCGGGCGCCTCTGGCGGTGCGGGCGCGACCTATGTGGTGTTCGGCAAGGCGGGCGGTTTCGACGCCAATATCGACCTGTCGACGCTGGACGGCACCAATGGCTTCAAGCTCAGCGCGGGCGGGGCGGCCGACCAGAGCGGCCGCTCGGTTGCGTCGGCGGGCGACGTCAATGGCGACGGCTTCGCCGACCTGATCGTCGGCGCCCTCGATGCCGACCCTCACGCCAGCAATTCCGGCGCTAGCTATGTTGTCTTCGGGCATGCGGGAAACTTCGACGCCAATATCGCCCTGTCGTCGCTGGACGGCTCCAACGGGTTCAAGATCAGCGGCGTGGCGGCGGGCGACTACAGCGGCCGATCGGTCGCGTCGGCGGGCGACGTCAATGGCGACGGTTTCTCCGATCTGATCATCGGTGCAGATGGCGCCGATCCCAATGGCAGCAGCTCCGGCGCCAGCTATGTACTCTTCGGCCAGGCGCCGACCACGGCGGTGGACCGCGTCGGCACCGCCGCGTCCCAGACCCTGGCGGGCGGCGCCTTCGACGACACGCTCGAAGGCCTGGGCGGCAACGACCATCTCTACGGCAATGGCGGCACCGATACCGCGGTGTTCACGGGCGTGCAGGCCGATTACACCATCGCCCGCGCTGCGAACGGCGACTATATCGTCACAGATACGCGCGCCGGCTCGCCCGACGGCACCGACACGCTGACCGGCATCGAACGCCTCCAATTCTCGGACCAGACCGTCGCGGCCAACGTCCCGCCGGTGATCCACAATTACGACGCGACCTTCGCCGACGACGGCACAGCGCCGTTCTCGCTCCAGATCGCGCTGCCGACCGATCCCGAGGGCGACACGCTGACCGTCACGCTCGACCAGGTACCGGATTACGGCGTCGTCGAATATTTCGACGGCGCGGCCCTCGTCCAGGCCCACGCCGGCGACACGCTGACGCCCGACGAGCTGGCCTCGCTGCAATACACGCCCGACGGAACCGGCACGCATGGCGGCGGCAGCGTCGTCTACAGCGTGAGCGACGGCATCGCCTCCAGCACCGGCTCGATCGCGATCAACGACGTCGCCGAGGAGGATGCCGGCCCGCCGATTCCGCTGCTGATCTTCTCCGCCATCGGGCCGGGGTTCGACGGTCCCGACCTGTTCCTGATGCCGCCGCCCGGAAACGGCGGTCCCGTGTTCTTCCCGATCCGCGACGGCTCGACGGGCGATCCCGCGCCGCAAGAGGGCAGCAATGCGGGCGAGGACGGCGGCTTCGTCCATTTCGGCGGCGACCTCTATTTCTTCGCCGACATCTATGACGGGTCTGGCCTCGCCGCCGATTCGCTGGTGTCGTTCCTCGATCCGTTCGACGCCGTCACCGGGGTCAATGGCCTGACCGGCCAGGACGCGCATTTCACGCCGTTCGCCGGCGCGCTCTATTTCGAGGGCGTCACGGCGGACGGGATCCAGCTCGCGAAGATGACGCCGGACGAGACGATCACCTCGATCGACGCCAATCCGGGAGCCAACAGCAATCCGGGCGAGACCGGCGGCCTCACGGTGCTGGACGGCAGCCTCTATTTCTCCGCCTTCACGCCGACCTCGGGGACCAACAACCAGGACCTCGTGCGGCTGGATGCCGACGGCACGCTGCACGACATCACGACGCGCTCGGCGCCGGGCAATGGCAGCGCGGCGGGCGAGGACGGCGGGCTGTTCGCCTACAACCACGCGCTCTATTTCAACGCCATCAGCGATACGCTGGGCGACACGCTGTTCAAGCTCGATGCCGGATCGACGACGCCCGAGGTCGTGGGCTCGACCGTCCTCGCGCATGATTACGGCACCCCCAGCGCCTTCCACATCTACAACGGCGATCTTTATTTCGACGAGCACAGCGATGCCCTCGGCGCCGATACCCTGTTCAAGCTCGACCCGCAGGGAAATCTCACGGCGCTGACCGACGGCAGCGGCAACGCGTTGCAGGATGCCGGCGCCAACGGCTTCGCGGATTTCAACGGCAGCCTCTACTTCTCCGCCCAGACCGACAATTCGCCGTTCGACGCCAATCTGTACAAGCTGGATCCCGGCGGCACCGTCACCGAGATCGACCTCAACGCCGGCGCGGGGCCGAGCAATGCCGGCGAACTCGGCGGCTTTGCGACGTTCGCGGGCGCGCTGTACTTCATGGCGGACGATTACGCCGACTTCGGGACCACGAAACTGTTCCGGCTCGACGCCACGGACGCCGCGGCGCCGGTCGAGGCCGGCGGCGTCGATCTGCTCACCACCACCTTCGACGCGCATTTCACGCAGTTCGGCGACAGCCTGATGCTGCAGGCGGAGACCGCCGACGGCGCGGAGCTGGCACAGATATTCCCCGACGGATCGGTGCAGACCTTCGACCTGAAGAGCGACGGCAGCGGCAACAGCTTCCCGGGCCAGGAGGGCGGCTTCGCAACCTATCCGCTGACGACGCTGACGGGCACCAACGGCAACGACATCCTGGTCGGCTGCAGCGATTTCGACTATCTCAACGGTGGCCCCGGCAACGACCTGCTGCAGGGCCGTGCGCTCAACGACATCCTGACCGGCGGCGACGGCGCCGACATCTTCAAGTTCTCCGATGTCGGCGTGCAGAACGTCGATCTGGTCACCGACTATACGTTCGTGGCCGGCGACACGATCGACCTCACCGACCTTCTGCCGGGGTTCCAGGCCGGCGACACGGCGTCGGATTTCGTGCGTGCCGTTCAATACGACACCGGCCTGCTGGTGGAGGTGGACAGCGACGGCGCAGGCACCGGCGCGACCTGGGACCAGGTCGCCCTTCTGGAGGGCCTCAATACGCCGGGCACCGACCAGGTGGCGATCGTGCTTCCCGACGGACCGCACACCATCGTGTCCGTTCCGGACGCGGTGCCGGTCGTCACGCCGGGTGCCGGTGCGACGGGCGCGGTCGAGCAGGTCGCCATCGCCGTCGACAGCGGGATAACGGTCGCCGACGACGATGCGCTGCTGGCGTCGGCCACGGTCTATATCGATGCGGGATGGGAGCCGACCGACGTCCTGGCGGCCGACACGACGGGTACCAACATCGTTGCCTTCTACGACCCGTCCCAGGGTCTGTTGACGCTGGAGGGGGCGGACACGGTGGCGGCCTATCAGGCGGTGCTCCGCTCGGTGACCTTCGTCGCCGATACCGACACGCCCGGCACGACGCCGCGCTCGGTCGAGTTCTCGGTGAACGACGGCACCTATGACAGCACGATCGCCGTCAAGACGGTCGACGTTGCGGCGGTGAACGACGCGCCCGACATCGGAGGGGCCGGCGGCTCCGTCGCCTATACGGAGCAGGCCGCACCCGTCGTGATCGAGAGCGCGTTGACCCTCGACGATCCGGACAGCGCCGATCTCGCCGGCGCGACGGTGACGATTTCGTCCGGCGCGCAGAGCGGCGACGCGCTGGCGGCCGACGTCGCGGGCACCGCCATCACGGCGCATTACGACGCCGCGACCCACGTCCTGACCCTTTCCGGCAGCGACACGCTGGCGGACTACGAACAGGTCCTGAACACCGTCACCTTCGCCAATGCCAGCAACGACGATCCGACCGCGGGCGGGGCGACCACGCGCACGGTCACCTGGGTCGTGGACGACGGCTCGGGCAGCGACAATCTGAGCGCGCCGGTCACCTCGACCGTCGCCATCACGCCGGTGAACGATCCGCCGACGGGTTCGCTGACGGGTGCCGACCCGACCTATACCGAGAACGGTCCGGCCCAGGCGATCTTCACGGTGTTCAGCCTGTCGACCGTCGAAGCGGGCCAGAACATCAGGGGAATCACCTTCACGGTTTCGAACGTGGCGGACGGCGCGAACGAGATCATCGGCTTCGACGGATCGAGCCTCGCACTGACCGACGGCAACAGCGTGGCGTCGACGACCAATGGCTTCTCGATGTCGGTGGGCGTTGTGGCGGGCACGGCCAGCGTGACGATCACCAGCGCGGGCGGCGTCTCCGCGGCGGTCTTCACGACGCTGATGAACGGCATCACCTATGCCGACACCAGCGACAACCCGTCGACGGTCAACCGCATCGTCACCCTGACCTCCGCGACCGACACCGGGGGAACCGCCAATGGCGGTCACGACATGATCGGGCCGGGAACCTTTACCCAGTCGACCATCACCGTCGTCGCCGTCGACGATCCGGCGGTTGCCGCCAACGACGTGTTCACGACGAACAATGCGACGGCGATCGGCGCGGGTCTGAGCCTGTTCGCGAACAACGGCCATGGCGCGGACGGCGACGTGGACGGTCCCTTGCCGCTGACCATCGCGGCGGTGAACGGCGCGGCCGGCAATGTCGGCACCCCGTTCACCCTGGCCTCGGGGGCGCATCTGACCGTCAACGCCGACGGCACCTTCGCTTACGATCCCAACCACGCCTTCGATACGCTGGCCTCGGCGAGTTCGGGCGCCGCCAACAGCGCGGCCGCCGACAGCTTCACCTACACCCTGACCGGGGGCGGCACCGCCGCCGTGACGGTGACGGTCACCGGCGCCGACACGGCGTCCACCGTCTATATCGGCGATGCCGCGCATACCCACATCACCGGCGGCGACGGCGGGCACCTGTTCGACCTGACCGCGGCGGCGGACTACACCGCCACCGGCGGGGCCGGCGACGACGGCTTCGCGTTCGGCGCCACCTTCGACGGCAACGATGCGGTCAATGGCGGCGGCGGCGGCAACAACCAGATGCAGCTCGACGGCAACTATGCCGGCGGCGTCATCCTGGACCCCGCCAAGGTGCAGAACATCCAGGTCCTGGCGATGCAGCCGGGCAACGACTACACGGTGACCACCGCGCCCGGCTTCGTCGGCGCCGGCCACAGCTTCACCTTCTGGTCGGTCAGCATGGGCGCGGCCAACCACGTCGCGCTCGACGGCAGCGCCGAGACCGACGGCGGCACGTTCAACTTCTATCTCGGCCAGGGCAACGACACCGCCCGGGGCGGCAGCGGCAACGACGTGTTCTACGGCGAGGGCGGCGCCGACACCCTGACCGGCGGCGGCGGCGCGGACGTCTTCGCCTATCTGGCGCCGTCCGATTCCACCGGCAACAGCACCGGCACCGCCTACGACACCGTCACCGACTTCACCGCCGGCACCGACAAGTTCCAGTTCGTCGGCAACCCGGTGACCGGGGTCGACGCCACGGTCGCCGGCGCGCTGGATTCGGCCAATTTCGACACCGAGCTCGGCGGCCTGGTCGGCACCGGCCAGCTCGCCGCCCACCATGCCGTGCTGGTCACCGCCACCTCCGGCACGCTGGTCAACCACACCTTCCTCGTCGTCGACGCCAACGGCATCGCAGGCTACCAGACCGGCGGCGCCGACTACGTCATCGACGTCGGAACCCTCGCCGGAATATCGGCGACAGACTTCGTGTGACGGCGCACCGGAACTTGATCGGCCGTGCGGCGACGATCGCCTCCGCGCGGTTGCAACGCAGCGGGAAATCGTGTGTAACGCCCGTGCGAGCGTATTTGGACGCCGGATCTTGTTGCGAGCGGTTGGACATAGACTCGGATTGAAGCGGGCACGCGGGCAAGCCGCAGCGCTGTCGCTGCGCGGCGTCTTTACGGCCTTCGCGCTCGTGGCCTTCGTCCTGCAGAGCCTCGCGGTCCAGACGCATATCCACATCGCCGGGCCGTCCGAAGCCGCCTTCGATGCGCAGCAATCCGCGAGCCCCGGCGCGAAGGCCGCGACTTCACGCGATCGTGATCGGCATCCCGCGCCGACGGACGATGCCGCGCATTGTCCGCTCTGCCAGGAATTTCTCGCCGCCGGCGCCTATCTGACGCCGGCGCCGGTCTTCCTGCCGTTGCCGCTGCTGACGGCGGCGGTCGCGCCGTCCTTCGTCCCGTCGCCGGCCGTCATCCGCGCGACGACGCATGGCTGGCTCAGCCGCGCCCCCCCTCTCGCCTGAACATTGCGATCCTGCGCGCGTGACGCGCCGGCCCGGCCCTTTCGCCGCGCGGCGTATCCCGCATTCACAATGTCCTCGCTTCGTCGTGTCCGGGCCGTGTGCCGACCGCGAGGCGATACCGCCGAGGGTACATCATGTTCCGTTCCTACCTGCTCGCCACTGCCGCGACGCTTGCCGTCCTGTCGCCCGGCCTGGCGATGGCCGCCGATGCCGACACCATCGAGACCGTCACCGTGACGGCGCAGAAGCTCACCGATGCCCGCAACAGCATCCAGCCCGATCTCGGCGCCTCCACCTACACGATCACCTCGGCCAATATCGACGCCCAGCCGGGGGGCGAGAACAACGGCCTCAACCAGGTCGTGCTGCAGGCGCCGGGCGTGGCGCAGGATTCGTTCGGCCAGCTGCATGTCCGCGGCGAGCATAACGGCCTGCAATACCGCATCGACGGCATCATCATCCCCGAAGGCATCTCGGTGTTCGGCCAGACGCTCAACCCGCGCTTCGCGGATTCGGTGCGGCTGATCACCGGCGCGCTGCCGGCCGAATATGGCGACCGCACCGCCGGCATCATCGACGTGCAGACCAAGACCGGCCTGTTCGCGCCCGGCGGCCAGGTCGGCGTCTATGGCGGCAGCAACGGCCAGATCACGCCGAGCATCGATTACGGCGGCTCGGTCGGCAGCTTCAATTATTTCGTCTCGGGCGACTACACGACCGACACGCTGGGCATCGAGTCCCCGGACGGCAGCTCGAACCCGCTGCACGACCGCACCAAGCAGTGGCACGGCTTCGCCTTCCTGCAGGACATCCTGGACCAGAACAGCAGCCTCACCGCGATCCTGGGCACGTCGAACGACATGTTCCAGATCCCCAACCAGCGCGGCCTGCAGCCCTCCGGCCTCGACGGCATCACCGGCCTTGGGCCCGTCGATCCCGGCACCGGCAACAACGTGCTGCTGGCCAACGGGCAGTCCGCGTTCCCGAGCAACGGGCTGAACGAGAACCAGCGCGAGATCACCCATTACGGCATCGTGAGCTATCTGCACACGATGGGGTCGTTCGATTTCTCCATCTCGGGCTTCGGGCGCTATTCGAGCCTGGACTTCACGCCCGATGCGCTGGGCGACCTGCTCTACAACGGCATCGCGCAGACCGCCTATAAGCGCGACGTCGCCTATGGCGTGCAGGCGGAAGGCGCCTATCACCTGGGCGACAGCCACACGATCCGCGGCGGCGTGATCTACCAGGCCGACGACATCGCCAGCCGCACGAGCTCGGCGGTGCTGGGCGTGGACGATGCGGGCGTCCAGACCAGCGACGTGCCGCTGGTCATCCCGGACGATTCGACCAAGCACGCCTGGAGCTACAGCGTCTATCTGCAGGACGAGTGGAAGATCTTCCCGACCCTGGTGATCAATTACGGCGTGCGCTGGGACCAGTTCCAGGCGTTCGACGCCGAGGGCCAGATCAGCCCGCGGGTGAACTTCGTCTGGACGCCGACCGACACCACCACCATCCATGGCGGCTATTCGCGCTATTTCTCGCCGCCGCCGATCGAGCTGATCGCCAGCGCCGACATCGCGCTGTTCGCCAACACCACCGCGGCGCCGGCCAGCACCGTGAACGACACGCCCAAGGCCGAGCGTGCGGACTATTACGACGTCGGCATCAACCAGGTCCTGCTGCCGGGCCTTACCGCCGGACTGGACGCTTTCTACAAGGCCTCGCACAACCTGATCGACGAAGGCCAGTTCGGCGCGCCGATCATCCTGACGCCGTTCAACTACAAGTCCGGCCGGCAATACGGCGTGGAGTTCACCAGCGCCTACCAGGACGGCGATTTCTCCTCCTATGTGAACGCGGCCTATGAACGGGCGGTCGGCAAGGACATCGTGTCGAGCCAGTTCCAGTTCGATCCGGGCGATCTGGCCTACATTGCGACCCACTACATTCCGCTCGACCACCAGCAGATCGCGACGCTGTCGGCGGGCGCGTCCTACAAATGGCAGACGCTGCTCTTCAGCGCCGATCTGCTCTACGGCTCGGGCCTGCGCAAGGACGGCGTGACGCCCAACGGTGATCACGTGCCGGACTACACCGCGGTCAATCTCGGCGTCAGCCACGAGTTCGCCCTCGGCTCGGCCGGCACGATGACCGCACGCGTCGACCTGCTCAACGCCCTGGACGAGCGGTACGAGATTCGCGACGGCTCCGGCATCGGCGTCGGCGCGCCGCAATTCGGCGCCCGGCGCGGCGTCTTCGTGGGCCTGTCCAAGTCGCTGTGACGGCGGCCCGCGGGCGGCGCTCGCCGCTCGCGGGTCCCCGCAGGTCGAAGAGGCAAGGGGCCGATGACGACACCAGACGGACCAGCTATGACGGAGCAGGGCGCGGACCAACCCGTTCTGGCGGCCACCGATATCCGGCTGGCGCGAAACCGCAAGCGCTTTGCGCGGCTTCCCGATCTGTGCCTGGCAGCCGGGCAATCCGTCGCCATCGTCGGCCCTTCGGGCTGCGGCAAGACCACCGCGCTGATGGCCCTGGCCGGGATCCGCGCCCCGGACGGCGGCAGGATTGCGATCGAGGGCACCGATCCCTGGGCGCTGGGCGGCGGCGCGCGCGACCGCTTCCGCGGCCGGCGGATCGGCCTCGTCTTCCAGTCCTTCCATCTGGTCGATGCGCTCAGCGTCCGCGCCAATGTGCGGCTGGCCGCGCAATGCGCGCAGGCGCCGCCCGAGCCCGAGCGGCTCGACCGCCTGCTGGAGCGCCTCGGACTCGCGGCGGTCGCGGCGCGGCGCGCCGACCGCATCAGCCACGGCCAGGCCCAGCGCACCGCCATCGCGCGGGCGCTCCTGAACCGCCCGGCCGTCATCCTGGCCGACGAGCCGACCTCGGCGCTGGACGATGCGAACACGCAGACGCTGATGGCGCTTCTGGTCGAATCGGCCGTGTTGGAGAATGCGGCGCTGGTCGTCACCAGCCATGACCGGCGCGTCCTCGCCAGCGTCGACCGCGTGGTCGAGATGGAGGCGCTGTCATGATGGCGATCACCCTGGCCTTCGCCTATCTGCGCCGGCGCTGGGGCCAGGCGCTGCTGTCGATCCTGGTCGGCGCGCTGGGCGTCGCGGCGGTGTCGGTCGCCTATGTCGGGCTCGACGCGCTGCCGGCGGCGGCGGAGCGGTCCTGGGGCGGCGTCGATCTCGTCATCGGCCCCAAGGGCTCGGCGCTCGACCTGGTGCTGTGCTGTGCGCTGCACATCTCCGATCCGCGCGGGCTGGTGTCGCAGAAGGCGGCGATGGCCGCCGCGTCGCACCCGCTCGTCCGCGTCGCGGCGCCGATCGCGCTGGGCGACAATGTCGATGGCTGGCGCATCGTCGGCACCACGCCGCAATTGCTGTGGGTCTACCGCACCGACGTCGCGCAGGGACGTATCTGGACCAGGCCGCTCGAAGCCGTGCTGGGCGCCGATGCGGCGCAGGCGCTCGGCTTCAGGATCGGCCAGACCTTCATCGGCGCGCATGGCCTGGCCGCCGGCGGCGAGCTGCATTCGCAGTTTCCCTATCGCGTCGTCGGCATCCTGCCGCGCACCGGCTCGGCGCTCGACCGCCTGGTGCTCTGCGACATCGAGACCGTCCGCTACATCCACCGCATGCACCAGGAAGACGAAGCCGCCGAGACCGGCGTGACCGAGACCTATGTCAATCTTCCCGACGCGGCGACCGCGGTGGTCGCCTCCTACAAGAGTCCGGTGGCGGCGCTGCTGGTGCCGCGCCTGATCGACGCCGATCCGGCGCTCACCGCGGCGAGCCCCACCTTCGAGATCGCGCGGGTCATGAGCTATCTGCGCCCCCTGACGCTCGCTGCCACCGCGCTGGGCATCCTGCTCGTGGTCATCGCGGCGGCGGGCGCGGCGGCGGCGCTGATGGCGACGATGAACGCACGGACGCGCGATCTGGCGCTGCTGCGGGCGCTCGGCGCCGGGCCGGCGACCATCGCCGCGGTCGCGATCGCGGAGGCGGCGATGATCGCGCTGGCCGCGCTGGCCGCGGGGATCGGCCTGGCGGCGGCCCTGCTGGCCGTTGGCGGCAACGCTCTTGCGGATCAAACCGGCCTGGTCATCCAGCCGGACGTCGACATCGACGCCGTGCTTTACCTCGCCGCCGGCGCGCTGGCCGTGGCGCTGATCGCCGCCCTGTTCCCGGCCATCCGGGCCGCCCGCACATCCATAGAGGAGCTGCTCCAGTCATGACCCGCAGAACGCTGATCGTCGCGCTTGTCGTCCCGGTCTTCCTCCTGACCGCAGGTTTCCGCACGCAGCAGAAAATCCTGGCAACAGATCCCAACGCGCAGCCGCCCGAGGAGCGGGCGCTGCAGGACCGCCTGCCGAAATCGAACGACGCGCTGTGGTCGAAACTGCTCGACAGCAAGGTCGCCTACGACAACCGCACCGGCATCTACCGCATCACCGTGTCGCCGCAGATCCGGGCGCTGGCGAACCGGCAGGTGACGGCGAGCGGCTGGGTGCTGCCGCTCGACGGCTCCGACCGCACGCGGCATTTCCTGCTGACGCGGCGCACGCCGGTCTGCATGTTCTGCCCGCCGGGCGAGCCGAACGAGGTCGCCGAGGTCGTCAGCCCGACGGCGATTCCGTGGACCGACCGGCTGGTCACGGTCAGCGGCCAGTTCAGCCTCGTCAACAACGGCGAGAAGGGCATCTTCTTCAAGATCGCCGCGAACTCGGTGCATTGATGCGGCAGGCGGCGAGCAGCGCCCGCGCGCGCAGCAGCGTCAGGCCGCCGCGCCAGCTTGCGCAGGGCTTGCCCGATCCGGACAGCGAGCGCGCATATGGCAGGATGCCGTCGCCGTCGCCGGCGGCGAGCAGGGCCTTGCGCGGCGCAAGCGCCGAGGGCGGTGACAGGGCGGCGCGCGTCCGCAGCGCCGGTATCGCGCTTATGTCGCCGCGCGCGCGGGCGATCTGGTCCAGCACGACGATGCGCACGGCCGCGCCGTCCTTGCGGACGATCTCGCCCAGCACGGCAAGTTCCAGCCGGCAGGGGACGCATGTCGGGGAATAATAGACTTCGAGCACCGGCGGCGGCAGAGCGGCGACGACCATGCGCCACGCTCTCACGGGAGCTTGACGCAAACAATCCTTCACCCCGCCGCCCGGCCATGGCTAGTATCGCCCGCCGGATGGCGAATCCGGCATTGGGGACGGCCGGCAACGCCGATCAGGAGACAATCCAATGAAAATCCGTTCGTTGAAATTCGGCGCCGCGATGGCTTTGCTGGGCGCGGCCTCGTTCGCCTATGCCGCGACGGCGTCGGATCCGCTGGCCCCCCTCGGCGCGCCGCCCAAGCCCGCCGCGGCGCCGCTCAAGCCGGTGACCGAGACTTTGTGGGGCCGCAGCGTCACCGACAATTACCGCTACATGGAGGCGCTGGATCCGCAGACCATCGACTGGATGAAGGCGCAAGGCGGCTATACGCGCTCGATCCTGGACGCGATCAAGCCGCGCGCGGCCTTGGTGCAGAAGATCGCGGACTTCACCGGCAGCTTCGGCTTCGTGCAGGGCTATGTGCGGTTCGGCGGCCGCGCCTTCTATGAGGAGCGCGCGCCCGGTTCGGACAATTTCGACCTCGTCGTCCGCGACGCCCAGGGCACGCGCAAGATCATCGATGTCGCCGCGCTGCGCGCCGCCAATGGCGGCAAGCCTTATGCGATCAACTTCTTCCTCGCTTCGCCCGACGGCACGCTCGTCGCGGCGGGCGTCTCCGAGGGCGGCTCGGAGGACGCCTCGATCGCGGTCTACGACGCGGCGACGGGCAAACAGGTCGCCGGGCCGGTCGACCGGGCGCAGTTCGGCGCCACCACCTGGTCCAAGGATTCCAAGACGCTCTATTTCATTCGGCTCAAGCAGCTTGCCGCCGGCGATCCGGGCACCGAGCGCTATCGCGACGCCTCGCTGGTCGCCTGGGACCTCAAATCCGAACCGGTCGCCATTCTGGGCTCCAAGGTCGGTCACGGCCCCGCCTACGCGCCCGACGAGACGCCGGCCTTGGGTATCGTGCCGAACGGGCCGATGGCCGTCGCGCTCTCGATCAACGGCGTGCAGAACGAGCAGGCGCTGTGGCTGGCGCCGGTCGACCAGGTCGGCGATCCGAAGGTGGCGTGGAAGCCTTTCGTGACGCGGGACGACGATGTGAACAGCTTCGATGCCGCCGGCGACCGCATCTACCTGCTGTCGCACAAGGATGCGCCGACGTTCAAGGTTCTGTCGGTCAAGGCCGGCGAGCCGCTGTCCGCCGCCACCGTGCTCGTGCCCGCCCAGGCCGACCGCGTGATCGACTCGGTGCGGGCGGCGTCCGACGCGCTGTATGTCCTGGCCCGCAAGGGCGCCTATTCCGTGCTGCTGCGCGTCCCCAACGGGTCGTCGACGGTCGAGGAGATCGCGCTGCCGTTCAAGGGCCATGTCGCGGAAGCCTTCACCGATCCGCGCGCGCCGGGCGTCACGCTCGAGCTGGAAAGCTTCGTGGTGCCGCCGACGACGTTCGCCTACGACCCGGCGACCAGGCAGTTCACCGACCTGAAGCTGGGCGTGACGCCGCCTTACGATTCGAGCCGCTACGTGGTCAGCGACCTGGAGGCCAAGGCGGAGGATGGCGTCCTGGTGCCGGACAGCCTGGTCCGGCCGAAGACGGCGAAGGGTCCGCAGGTCGTCCTGATCCAGGCCTATGGCTCCTACGGCATCTCGCAGCTTGCGGATTTCTCGCCGCGCGCGGTGAGCTTCCTGGAGGCGGGCGGCACCTATGCGTCCTGTCATGTCCGCGGCGGCGGCGAGCTGGGCGATGCCTGGCGGCTCGCCGGCAAGGACGCCAACAAGGTCCACACCTGGCGCGACCTCATCGCCTGCGCCGAGGACCTGATCGCCCGCGGCTACACCACCAAGGCCAAGCTGTTCATCTTCGGCGGCTCGGCCGGCGGCATCACCATGGGCCGTGCCCTGACCGAGCGGCCGGACCTGTTCGCCGGCGTGATCGACTCCGTGCCGGCCGCCAACACGCTGCGGTCGGAGTTCTCGCCCAACGGCCCGCCGAACATTCCCGAGTTCGGCACGATCACGACCACGGAAGGCTTCGCCAATCTCTACGAGATGGACACGCTGCAGCACGTCCATAACGGCACGCAGTATCCCGCGGTGATGATCACCACCGGCCTGAACGATCCGCGCGTCTCGCCCTGGGAGCCCGCCAAGCTCGCCGCCTATCTGCAGGCGACCGGCACCGCCAAGCCGATCCTGCTGCGGATCGACGAGGCGGCCGGACACGGCATCGGCTCGACCAAGTCCCAGAACGACCAGCTCTATGCCGACATGTACAGCTTCGTCTTCTGGCGCGCCGGCCTGCCCGCCTGGAGGCCCGATCTGCGTGGACATTAGGCGTGCCGTTGCGGCCCTTCCGTGATTCCCTGGGTCCATCTGGATACGGCGGCGGTGCCCGGCGGCGGCGAACTCAGGCTCATGCAGCGGGGCCGCGAGTTCTGGATCATGGCGGGCGCCACCGCGCTGATGAACAGCCGCATGAGCGGCTCGGAGACGGCGCTGGCGACGCTGGCCTGCGACCGTCTTCGCGGCCGGCGAAATTGCACGATCCTGATCGGCGGATATGGCATGGGTTTCACGCTGCGAGCCGCCTTGTCCGGGCTCGGCCCCGATGCGCAGGTCGTGGTCGCCGAACTGGTCCCGGCGATCCTGGCATGGGCGCGCGGCCCGATGGCAGAGCTCACCGCCGGGTGCCTGCGCGACCCGCGAGTCAGCCTCCGCGAAACCGATGTCGGCGAGGTGATCGCATCGGCACGATCGCGCTTCGATGCGATCCTGCTCGACGTGGACAACGGACCCGACGGGCTCAGCCGCGCCGCGAATGACCGGCTCTACGACCTGCACGGCCTTGCGGCGGCGCGCCGGGCGCTGCGGCCGGGTGGCCTGCTGGCTGTCTGGTCGGCGGCGCCCAACAAGGACTTCGCCCGCCGTCTCGGCCATGCCGGCTTCGCCGTGGAGGAACTGCAGGTGCGCGCCAACAAGGGCCGCGGTGCGCGGCACGTCATCTGGGTCGCGACCGACGCGGCTCGCCCGCCAGCCGGCTAGGACCCCTTGCTCGCCGCCGGCTTCGGTTCGGCCGGCCCGCCGCCTTCGACATGCGCGCCGAAGCCGAAGCGCATCGCCGAGAGCATCTTTTCGCCGAAGCTGTGCTGCTGCCGCGAGCGGAAGCGGGTATAGAGCGCCGAGGTGAGCACGTTCGCCGGCACCGCCTCCTCGATCGCGGCCTCGACGGTCCAGCGGCCTTCGCCCGAATCCTGGACGAAGCCGGTAAAGCCGTCGAGCCGGGGGTCGGCCGCCAGTGCGGACGCGCCGAGATCGAGCAGCCAGGACGACACCACGCTGCCGCGCCGCCACACCTCGGCGATATCCGGCAGGTTCAGCGTGAAGCGCTCATCCTCGGCCAGGTCCTTCGAGTCCTTGTTGCGCAGGATGTCGAAGCCCTCGGCATAGGCCTGCATCAATCCGTATTCGATGCCGTTATGCACCATCTTGACGAAATGGCCGGAGCCGACCGGGCCGGCATGGATGTAGCCCGCCTCTGGCCGCGGATCGGCGTCCGCCGCCCGCTTGGTGCGCGAGATGCTCCCGACGCCCGGCGCCAGCGTCTTCAGGACCGGGTCGAGCGCAGCGACGGCGCGGCTGTCGCCGCCGACCATCATGCAGAAGCCGCGCTCCAGGCCCCAGACGCCGCCCGACGTGCCGATGTCGACATAGTCGATGCCGGTGTCCTTGAGCGCCTTCGCGCGGCGGATGTCGTCGCGATAGAAGGTGTTGCCGCCGTCGATGATCGTGTCGCCCGGGCTGAGCAGGGCGCCGACCGCCTGGATGGTCTCTTCGGTCACCTGGCCGGCCGGAAGCATGATCCACACCGCGCGCGGCGGCTTGAGCTGGCGGACGAGATCGCCGATGTCCTTTGCTGCCGCCGCGCCTTCCTTCGCCAGCGCCGCGACCGGTTCGGGATGGCGGTTGTAGACCACGCAGGCGTGATCGCCGCGCAGCAGGCGGCGCGCGATGCCCATGCCCATCCGCCCCAGTCCGATGATCCCTATCTGCATGTGCGTTGCTCCTTGAGCAGCTTGCGTCATCTTCGGGCACGCGTGCCGGATGTGCGCGCGGCAGCTTAGCGCGGCGCGTGTTCGAGGACCACGCGTGACGGAATGCCGCCCCGTTCGCGCTCTAGCCCGCGGCGCGGGCCCTGGTGTCGGCCGGGAATGCGGTCGAGGCGCCGGCGCCGAGGCCGAGCGCCGGAAACAGCAGCTCGGCGACGCGATAAGCTTCCTCAAGATGCGGATAGGCCGACCCGATCACGGTGTCGACGCCCAGCGCCTGGTATTCGCGGATGCGCGCGGCGATGGTCTTCGGATCGCCGACCAGCGCCGTCGCCGCGCCTTCGCGCACCAGTCCGATGCCGGCCCATAGATTGGGGCTGATCTCGAGCTTGTCGGTCTTGCCGCCATGCAGCGCGATCATGCGGCGCTGGCCTTCGGATTGCTCGACGCGCTTGGCGATGCGCGCCTGCGCCGCCGCGATGATCTCGGGCGTCAGCCGGCTGATCAGGCGGTCGGCCGCCTCCCAGGCCTCCGCTTCGGTCTCGCGCACGACGAAATGCAGCCTTATGCCGAACCGGATCTTGCGGCCCGCCTTCGCCGCGGCCTCGCGCACCTCCCGGAATTTCTCGGCGACCTGCGCGGGCGGCTCGCCCCAGGTCAGGTACAGATCGGCATGTTCGGCCGCGACGCCGACGCCGGCGGCCGACGAGCCGCCGAAATAGATCGGCGGATAGGGCTTCTGCACCGGCGGGAAGACGAGCGGCGTGCCGCCCCTGGCCGACAGATGCTTGCCTTCGAAGTCGATCGGGGCGCCTTCCATGATGCGCCGCCAGAGCGTTAGGAATTCGGCGGTCTGCTCGTAGCGCTCGTCATGGCTGAGGAACAGGCCGTCATAGGCGAGTTCCGTGGGATTGCCGCCGGTCACCACGTTGAGCAGCAGCCTTCCGTTGGAGATCTGGTCCAGCGCGGCGGCCTGCCTTGCGGCGAGCGCCGGCGTCTGGATTCCGGGCCGCAGCGCGACGAGGAATTTGAGACGCTCGGTCAGCGGCGCCAGCGCCGATGCCAGCGTCCAGCCGTCGAGGCAGCCATGGCCGGTCGGCAGCAGCACGCCGCCATAGCCGAGCCGGTCGGTCGCCAGGGCGATGTCGCGCATATAGCCGAAATCGGCCGGGCGGCGCAGCTCGTCGGTGCCGAGATAGCTGCCGTCGCCGGCGCTCGGCAGGAACCAGAAGAAGTTCAGTTTGCCGTCCTGGACCATGGTGTCGCCTTCGATGCGTGGTTCGTATCCGGTCGCGCGGCGCCGTGGCATCGCCCGCCGGGTTGCAGCCTTCTCGACATCTCCCGATATTCTACCAAGATGATAGGGTATGTCCAGATGCCGGCTCAGCCGAGCAGGCGGCGCACCGCGGCGCGGGCGCGCGCGTTTTCGTCCGGCAGGCCGATAGCGATGCGGACCCAGCGGTCGAGCGGCGGGAAGGGCCGCGCGATCTCGATGCCCTCGGCCAGCAGGGCGGCGGCGAACGTCTCGTAAGGCCGGCCGGCCTCGAAGAAGACGAAATTGCCGCGCGAGTCGCTGCGGCGGACGCCCAGGCCGTCGAGCAGCGTATTCCAGGCTTGGCGCTCGGCGATCACCTTGGCGCGCACGGCGGGGATGTAGCCGGTATCGCGCAGGCTGGCCGCCGCCGCCGCCAATGCGAGACGGTTGAGCGCGTGCGGCGCACCGAGCCCCTTGTTCTTCAGCGAAGCCGCCAGCGGCTTGGGCGCCACGGCATAGCCGATCGACAATCCCGCCAGGCCGTAGATCTTCGCGAAGGTGCGGAAGACGATCACATTGGCGCCCGCGCGCGTCAGCGCGGCGGCGGTGCGATCCGCGAAGTCCGGCTCGAATTCGAGATAGGCCTCGTCCACGATGACCGTCGTCTGCGCCGCCGCGACGCGCAGGAAGGCCTTGAACGCGGCGGTCTCGCTCACCGTGCCGCTCGGGTTGTGCGGGTTGACGAGATAGATCGCGCGCGTCCGCGCCGTGATGTCCGCCGCGATGGCGGGCAGATCGTTCTCCAGCCGATCGTTCAGCGGCACGCCGACGACCACCCCGCCGCCCGGCGCGACCGCATCGACCAGCGCGGTATAGCCCGGCGCGGAATAGAGAAATTCGCCGCCCGGACCGCCGTCCAGGGCAAGCTGCAAGCCCAGCGCGTCGAGGATTTCGCCCAGGATGATCTGGTCGGCGGAGACGCCTTCGACGGCTGCGATCTGCTCCTCCAGCGCGCGCGCTTCGGCGCCGACATAGCGGTCGGCCTGGTCGAGCTGCTCCAGGATCGCGCGGCGGGCCAGCGGCGAGGGGCCGAAGGGGTTCTCGTTCAACGACAGACGGGCGGGGGCCGTGGGCCGCGGCGTCGATGCTGCCTCGCTTGCGGCCGAGAGTGCGACGCCGCCCGCCGCGACGGCGCCGAGCCAGGCGCGCCGCGTCACGCCGTCTCCGTCACGCACCATGCGACGCTCTCAGCACGTCGAGATGGAGCAGGAGCGGCGTGCCGAGCCACAGGCCGTACGTCGCATGATCTTCGTAGTCGTCGCCCGTCAGCGGATGCACGAGCACGCTCAAGCCCTCCCGATGCAGCATCAGCCAGGGCACGAGCTTGGCGAACTCCGCGCGCGCGAACGCGACCTGGTACATCGCCTGGCTGTGCGGCCCGACCGGCATGTCGTGCCAGCGGCCGAGCGTCAGGGCGAACGCGGCGCCGATCGCCGCCCGAATCCGGGCGGCGACCGGCCTGGTCTGCGGCGTATAATAGATGTGGGCGTGGAAGCCCTCGATGGCCAGCGATTCCGGGTCCGAGGATTGCGTCATGCCGGGACGGCCGCCTTGGCGAAGAAGCGGTTCTCCGGCCGGGGCAGGCCGAGATTCTCGCGCAGGGTAGTGCCCTCATATTCGCGCCGGAAGATGCCGCGGCGCTGAAGCTCCGGCACGACCTGGTCCACGAACTCGTCCAGGCCCTGTGGCACGGTGGGAAACATGATGTTGAACCCGTCGCAGGCGTCGCTGAACAGCCATTCTTCCATCCGGTCCGCGATCGTCTTCGCCGTGCCGACGAAGGCAAGCCCGCCATAGGCACCCACGATCCGCGCCAGCGCGCGGATGGTCAGATTGTCCCGTCGGGCGCGGTCGATCAGCGCCTGCCGGCCGCTCTGGCTGGCATTGGTCTCGGGCAGGTCCGCCGGCAGCGGCCCGTCGAGGTCGAAGCCGGAGACGTCCGCGCCCAGCCGCATCGACAGGTTCGGCAACCCGCTGTCCGGATGGACGAGGCTGTCCAGAAGCGCGTGCTTGCGTTGCGCCTCCGCGTCCGTGTCGCCGACCACGACCAGCGCGCCCGGCAGAACCTTCAGGTGATCGCGCGGCCGGCCCAGCTTATCGAGACGGCCTTTCACATCCGCATAGAAGCGCTGCGCATCGGCCAGCCGCCCGCCGGCGGCGAAGATCACTTCGGCGGTTTCGGCGGCGATCTGCCTGCCGGCCTCCGATGCGCCGGCCTGCACGATCACCGGCCAGCCCTGGATCGGGCGGGCGACGTTGAGCGGGCCGCGCACCTTCAGGAACTCGCCCTTGTGGTCCAGGACGTGCAGTTTTTCGGGATCGAAATAGACCGCGGCCTGCGTGTCGCGGATGAACGCGTCGTCCGCCCAACTGTCCCACAGCCCGGTCACGACGTCGAAGAACTCGCGCGCCCGGCGATAGCGGGTGTCGTGCTCCCAATGCTCCTCCCGCCCGAAATTCCACGCTTCGGTCGGGTTGCCCGAGGTGACGAGATTCCATCCCGCGCGCCCGCCGCTGATATGGTCGAGCGAGGCGAATTTGCGCGCGACGTGATAGGGCTCGTTGTAGGTCGTCGAAGCGGTGGCGACGAGGCCGATGCGCTCCGTCACCATCGCCAGCGCCGGCAGCAGGGTGAGCGGGTCGAACGAGGTCACCGTCGCGCTGCGCTTCAGGGCGGACATCGGCATGTTCAGCACCGCCAGGTGATCGGCCATGAAGAAGGCGTCGAATTTCCCCTGCTCCAGCTTCTGCGCCAGCCGCACCAGGTGCTTGAGATTGAAATTGGCGTCCGGCCACGCGCCCGGATAAAGCCACCAGGCGGTGTGGATTCCGACCGGGCGCATGAAGGCGCCGAGCTTCAATTGCCGTGTGCCGCTCATGGGGCCGCTCCGATGGTTCCGATCCTGCCGGCGTCGCCGTGGGAGTTCATGCCACTGCACCGAAGGGCCTCCAGGATACCGTAGTCATCCGATAGTGTATCGGCAAGCGCGCGGCCGGCATGCCCCCTCCGCACCAGGCACGATCAATTCCTCCACACCGCCCCCGACGGGCGGTGCATCGACGGGATTCGAGGGCGGCGCAGCAATTGGCGGGACGGCCGACGAATATCGCGCCGGCGCGCCATTCGACGCGCGTGCCGCCTTGCACTATGCGCATCCCGATGCGAGATACACCGAAGCAACCCAGAAAATGCGGCGCGCTTGCCGGATCGAACAGGGAAAATGCCGGAATCCCCCCGGCAAAGGTTGGAATCGCCGGGACGAGCGATTATAAGCCTTTGAAATTGCTTGCGGAGCTGTGGCCGAGAGGCTGAAGGCGGCGGTTTGCTAAACCGTTATACGTTATAAAGACGTATCGAGGGTTCGAATCCCTCCGGCTCCGCCATTTCAATGACTTAGCCTGGTTCCGCACACCGCTGCGGGATAGGCCCGCGACCCTCTTTTTCGCTGTAGTCTCGGCCGAGCATTGGTAGCGTAGCGCGGAATCGCCGGCAATCCCAAAGCATGGGCGGTGATGCGGGGCGGTTTTGGGATTCCCAAGCGGGGGTTTGCGTGATTCATGAGAGGTCGGCTTATGGAGGGCCGATCTATGGACGTGGACTGGCAAGGTGATCTCGACCGCTGGCTTGCGCCGTTTATCGCAGCGCTACGACATAAGACCCGGGCCCGGATGTGCCCTCTCTATATCGCGGGTTTGATTGGTCCGGGAGACCGCAAGAGCGTTCAACCGATGGCGGCGCGTGCCAGCGAGGTCGGCTACGATCAACTCCATCATTTCGTCGCTTCCGGAGTTTGGGACAGTGCTCCGCTCGAGGCGGTCCTGCTGAAGGAGGCAGATCGCCTGGTTGGCGATAAGGCGGGATTTCTTGTCATCGATGATACAGCGTTGCCCAAGAAGGGGCCGCGCTCGCGTCGAGCGCCGCCATGGCAGGCAAGGCGCGCTCCGGCCTCGCGGGAGGATCGCGCTCCGCGCGCGGATGGTCAGGCCGGCGCCGCGTCGTGCGGGTCGTTTAGCGCACCGGGGTGGCGGCACAGGGCCGTCACCGCGACCTCCATGTAGGGGCGCAATGGCAGCGACTCCAGGATCGCGTGCATCTCCTCCGGGCCGTCGACCGCGAAGACGCTGATGTTGGAGAACTCGCCGACGACCCGCCACAGATGGAGCCATTTGCCCCGGCGCTGGAGCGCGGCGGCGCGTTCGTGCTCGCGCGCGCCGAGCGCCTCCACCTCCGCCCGGTCCGCGCTCGGCGGAATCCGGACGGTCATCGCCACATGGAACAGCATGGCCGTCACGCTCCGGCGACCGGGCTTGCGCCCGTCATCGCATGCAGGAAGACCAGCGCGTATTCCGACGCCGATTGCTGATTCTGGCCGGTGACCAGGCGGCCGTCCCGGATCACATAGGGATCGTCGGGCGCGACGCGGGAATAGTGCGCGCCGGCCTCCTCGAGCACGGTCTGCGGGTAGTGCGGGATGAGGAAGCCGGGGCCGAACAGGCGCTGCAGCGTCCGGTCGCCTTCGAGCGTGTAGCCGGTCGTCCTGCGGCCCCGGATCCGCTCGGGGATGTTGCCGAGCGCGATGGCGCCGTGGCAGATCGCGCCGACCACGCGGCCGTTCGCCCAGAAGTGCTCGAGCGCCCTCGCCACGTCCTTGTTGGGGAAGAGATCGAAGGTCGCGCCGCGCCCGCCCGCGACATGCACGGCGTCATAGGCGCCCAGATCGACCGCGTCGAGCTTCAGCGTCGTATCGAGCCGGGCGACCAGCGTTGCGTCCGACAGGAAGCCCTTGCTGACGAGATCGTCCTTCTCCGTCGACTGCGCGAAATAGGGATCGCTGTAGCGGTCGTAGACGACCTTGCCGCCTTCGGGGCTGGCGAAATCCACCGCGACGCCGCGCTCGGTGAGATGCCAGTAGGGATGGGTGACCTCCGAAAGCCAGAACGCGGTTTCGGAACTCGAGATGATGAACAGGACTTTCATGGCCGCCTCGCAAAGGGTTCGTTACGCGAGGAAGGCTAGGCGCGACTGCCGGGATCGCCCATCACGCGCCCGCTTGAGCGGCGTCATACGTTCGGGTTAGTGCGGCCGGCGAGCCACCAGGCCGCGTTGAGCGCATAGCGGTGGGTGTCGGCGAGCGCTTGCGGCGTGCGCTGGATCGCGTCGCCGGGCGGTTCATCGACGAAGCTCGGCGCGCCGTCGCGGGTGTCCCAATTGTAGTCGGCGAAATGGTGGAAGGTGCTCTGCGCGATCGCCGGGCCGCCCGTTGCGCCGGGCTCGAACGCCACCGCGATGGCGAAGCGGCGGCCGGTGACCTTGCTGGTGCCGCGGGCGATCACCCGGGCGTGCTCGTCGGCGGGCGCCGAGACGGCGCCCTTATGCGGATGGCTCGGAAGATGGCGCACGGCGCCGCCGGCCGGCGCGGCCAGCAGCGGATGCACCGGCCCGACCGCCTCGATGGCCTGGAAATCGCCATTGGCGCCCGAATGGAAATTCGGCCAGGAGATGTAGGTCGTGTACGGATCGTCGACCGCGCGATTCGAAACGTCCGGATCGGGGTTGTGCGAATGGAAGTGATGCGCCTTGCCGACGCCGCCCAGGCCGCAGACCGACGATCCCAGGTCCATGTGGTCGCGGGTGACGAGAAGGCCGCGGCCGCCGCGCCTGAAGCGCGAAATGCCTTCGCAATCCTCGACGGTGAGGCCGTCGCCGACGTCGACCGCGAACAGCCAGGCCTCGTCGAAACCGCTGCGGTCGAGCGTGGACAGGACCCGGTCCGGCGCGCCGGGCGGATCGCGGTCGCGCATCGTGACAGCGAACGCCGGACGCCCCTCTGCGTCGCGCTGGCCGCGCAGCAGCGCGCCGAGGCGGCCGAACCGCGCGATCGACCAGTCGTCCGCGGTCGGCGGGATCGTGGTCTGGAGAAGCACGCGGATCATCGGGACGGTCTCCGGTTCTGGTAGACGGACAGGCTGGCATAGGCGAGGGCGATCAGCGGCGTCTTCACGCCCGCCGCCGCGCCACGCACCAGAAGATCGCCGACGATCTGGTCGGCCTCGACCGGCTGCCCCTGCTGCAGATCGCGATACATTGACGAGGTCATCGGCGAGCCTTTCGCGGTCAGCAGCGCTCGGGCACCGGCGAGGAATGCGTCGCCGGGCGGCACGCCGGCGGCTCTGACCACGGCGACCACCTCGTCGAGGAAGCGCAGGATGAAATCCGCGCCGCCGGGCGCGGCGGCGATCTCGCCGACGGTGCCGCGCATCAGGCAGGTGATGCCGCCCAGCGTCGCGAGCAGGATCCATTTCTCCCACATCTCGCGCGCGATGGCAGGCGACAGGCGCGCCTCGAAGCCGGCGCCTTGCAGGAAGGCATCGAGCGCGTGCAGGCGCGGCGTCGCCGTGCCGTCCATCTCGCCATAGGCGATCTCCTGCGGCAGCGGCGCGAGCTGCACGATGCGGCCGTCGCCGTCGACCTGGGCGGCGATCTTGCAGGCGCAGCCGGCGACGGCGTCGCGCCCGAAGCGCGCCGTCAGAAGGTCCATGTGCTTCAGGCCGTTCAGGACGGGCAGGATCGCCGTGCCGGCTCCGACCGCGGGCGCGAAATCCTCCATCGCCGCGTCGAGCGCGAACGCCTTGACCGCGAGCAGGATGGCGTCGAACGGCCCGCCGAGCTCGGCCGCGGTCGCGATCCTGGGATGCAGCGTCGCATCGCCATGCGGGCTGACGATCCGAAGCCCGCGCTCGCGCAGCAGCGCCCGCGCGGCCCGGCCGCACCAGGAAGGTCACGTCGCGCCCGGCCTGGGCCAGGCGGCCGCCGAAATAGCCGCCGGTCGAGCCGGCTCCGACAACAAGCATGCGCATGGGCTTCTCCGCGGGTGGCCTCGCCGGGACGATCCTAGCGCCGGCCGCCGTCCAAGACACTGCGCGCAGCGGCGGCGGCGCAATCATCCGCACGTATGAGGCCGGCGACACGCACGGGCAATGGCCGCAATGCGCCCGCCGTCCGATGGTCTGCCCCGTTCGGGCGGCTCGCGACCGGGAAGATCCGGCCCGTGATCGCCCAAGGATCGAACCGATGACGAATGACGCGAAGCAGCACCGGGCGCGGAAATTCCCCGCCCAGCCGTCTTCGCCTGAGCCCGACCCGATGTCCCCCTCAAAGGAGAAACCCATGTCCAAGACCAACAAGGAAATCGCCATCGCCTTCTATTCCAAGGCCCTGTTCGAGGGCGAGGTCGACGAGGCCTTCCGCCTCTATGCCGGCCCCACTTATCGCCAGCACAATCCGCTGATCGCCGACGGCCTGGACGGCGTGAAGGCTTTCGTCGCCTGGATCGGCAAGACCCATCCGGACGCGCATGGCGAGATCAAGCGCGCCTTCGCGGACGGCGACCATGTCGTGCTGCATTGCCACTGGCACGGCCTCTCCGACAATCCGCGCGGCGAGGCCGTGGTCGACATCTTCCGGCTGGAGGACGGCAAGGTGGTCGAGCACTGGGACGTGATCCAGCCCATCCCGGAGACGGCGGCGAACGCCCACACGATGTTCTGACGGAGAAGCCCATGACGGCAACGCTTGCGACGCCGGCGCGAAAGGCGATAGTTGCCGCCATGGGCGAGCCGGCGGTCATCCATGTCATCGACGACGACGAATCCATGCGCGCCGCGCTCGACAGCCTGTTGCGGTCGGTGGGCCTGGCGACGCGGGCGCACGCCTCGGTGCGCGATTTCCTGGCCTCGCGCCGCCCGGACGCGCCGGGCTGCCTCGTCCTCGATGTCCGCATGCCCGGCATCGGCGGTCTGGATTTCCAGGGCCAGCTCGCCGATCTCGGGATTCATCTTCCGGTAATCCTGATGACCGGTCACGCGGACGTTCCGATGTCGGTGCGCGGCATGAAGGCCGGCGCGGTCGATTTCCTCATCAAGCCGTTCCGCGACCAGGACATGCTGGATGCGGTAAACGCCGCCGTCGCGCGCGACGTGGCGCAGCGCGCGACGGACGCCGCGGATACAAGCTTGCGCGCGAAATTCGCCACCCTCTCGCCGCGCGAGCAGCAGGTGATGGCGCTGGTGACGGCGGGCAGGATGAACAAGCAGGTCGCCGGCGACCTCGGCATTTCGGAGATCACGGCGAAGATCCACCGCGGCGCCGCGATGCACAAGATGGGCGCGCGCACGCTGGCCGACCTGGTGCGCATGGCCGAAGCCCTGCGGCTCCACGGAAAGTGACGCGATTGCCCCTCATCTGCATCATCGACGACGACGAATCGATGCGGCTCGCCCTGGCGGGTCTGGTGCGCTCGTTCGGTTTCGCGGCGCAGGCCTTCGGCTGCGCCGAGGATTTCATGCGCGCGGATGCCGCGCCGGCCTGCATCATCACCGACATCCAGATGCCCGGCCTCTCGGGCATCGGCCTCAAGCAGTGGCTGGACCGCCGGTCCAGCGCGGCGCCCGTCATCATGATCACGGCGCGGTCGGAACCGCATGTCCTCGCCCAGGCGCGGGCGAGCGGCGCGGTCTGCCTCCTCAAGAAGCCGTTCGACGCCGATGCGCTGCTCGCCTGCCTGAAGAAAGCGAAGGTCGCCTGAGGCGAGATCGCTGTTGTTCTTTGCGGGAGGTGCGGGTTCAATCGGCGCGGTGAGCGATCTTCTCGACCTCGTCCAGGAAAGCGTGGTGCGGCACGACGCCGATGGCCGCGTCACCGGCTGGAACGCGGCATCGCAGACGCTCTATGGCCACAGCCGGTCCGACGCGGTGGGCCAGCCGCTGCACGAGCTTCTGAAGACGCGGCGCGAATCCCTTGCGGGCATCGAAGCGGCGCTGCGCGCGCATGGTGCCTGGGAGGGCGATGTCGTGCGCCGCACCGCCGCCGACGTGGCCGTCACGGTGCGGCTCAAATGCTTCCGCCACGAAGGCGGCTTCGTCGAGACCGGTATCGACGTCAGCGCCCAGCGGCGCGCGGAAGACGCGATGACCCGCGCCGAGCACCGCTATTCCAACGTCTTCCAGGCCATGGCGGTGTCGTTCTGGGAGCTCGATTTCACGCCGGTCGGCGCCATGGTGCAGCGCCTGGTCCGCGCCGGCGTCGCCGATCTCGGCGCCTATTTCGACGCCCATCCCGATTTCGTCCGCCGGATGATCCGCGCCACGCGGGTGATCGACGTGAACGACCTGAGCATCGGGCTCCTCGGCCGCGGCGACAAGCAGGAGATGCTGGCGAGCCTCGAACCCTATTGGCCGGAGGAGAGCCAGCACGTCTATGCGCAAAGCGTGGTCGCCGCGGTGCAGGGCAGGCCGCATTTCGCGACCGAGACGCGGCTGACCTCGATCGACGGGCGCGTCTTCGACGTCTGGTTCACCGCCTGCTTCCCGCCGCAGATGCCGGCGCGCGGCAAACTCCTGATCGGCATCATCGACATCTCCGCCGACAAGAAGGCCAAGACCGCGCTGGAAACCAGCGAGCAGCGCTATCGCATGCTGTTCCACTTCCTGCCCGTCGCCATGGTCCAGCTCGACCGCAGCGAGCTTGCCGGTGTGTTCGAGACCCTGCGCGCCGAAGGCGTGCGCGACCTCAAGGCCTATTTCGACAGCCATCCCGGCTTCTACGACTATGCCGCCAACGCCATCCGGGTGGTGGAGGTCAACCGCCGGGCGGTCGAGCTGTTCGCGGCGCCGGACGAGGCCGACCTTACAGGCCCCGTCGCGCGTCTGTGGAGCGAAGCGGGCGACGTCATCCGCCGGTCCATGGCGGCGCGCTTCGCCGGCGCCTCGCGCTTCGAGGCGGAGATGAAGATCCGCACCTTCGACGGCCATATCCGCGACGTCCTCTACGTCGCCTATTTTCCCGAAGCGTTCGGCAGATCCGCGCTGGGCCTGTCCTGCCTCGTCGACGTCAGCGACCGCGTCGCGGCGCAGGCCGCGCTGTCCCAGGTGCAGGCGGAGTTCACCCACGCGGCGCGCGTCTCGATGCTGGGCGAGCTCACCGCGTCCATCGCGCATGAGGTCAACCAGCCGCTCGGCGCGATCCTGACCAATGGCGAGGCGGCGCTGCGCTGGCTGCAGCGGCCCGAGCCGGACCTCGAGGAGCTGCGCGCGCTCTCCACCCGCACCGTCGCCGATGCGCGGCGCGCCGCCGACATCATCCGCCGCATCCGGGGCCTGGCGACGCGCGGCGCGCCGGAAGACGCGACGCTGGCGCTCAACGGCGTGGTGGAAGAGGTGATGCTGTTCCTGCAGCCCGAGCTGCGGCGCCGCGGCGTCGAGGCGGTGCTCGATCTCGCGCCGGGCCTGCCCGACACGCGCGGCGATCGCGTCCAGTTCCAGCAGGTGCTCGCCAATCTCGCGGTCAACGCCATGCAGGCGATGGGGGAGCGGGACGGGCGCCGCCTGACCATCCGCACCGCGCTGGACGCGGACGGCATGCTGGCGGCCGAGGTGGAAGACACCGGCCCCGGCATCGATCCCGGCCATCGCGACCGGCTGTTCGACAGCTTCTTCACCACCAAGGACGGCGGCATGGGGATCGGCCTGGCGATCTGCCGCTCGATCGTCGAAGCGCATGGCGGCCGGATCGACGCCGTCGACGTCCCGCACGGCGCGTGCTTCCGCTTCACGCTGCCCGTCGCGCGCGCGGATCGCGGCCCCCGTTAATGCATTGTCGCCGAGCCGCTGTGGGTCGCACCCGCGCCGCTTCCGGCGGCGCCGGTCAGGCGATGGCGGAGCGGCACGGCGCCCGGCAAGAGCCGACGCCGCCGGCGAACTTGCTCTCGCGAGCGTGGAGTAGACCGATGAGCGCACCGCCCGCCGATGCCGCCCCGTGGCGCATGCCGGTCCTGCTGGCCGGCCTCACCCTGTTTGGGCTCCTGGACGCCTTGCCGATCGACAGCGCCCTGGCGCGCCTGCTGGCCTGGGCGGCGCTTGCCGTCCCGCTCGGCGTGGCGCTGCGATGCGTGCGCGCGGCTGTCGGTGGGGCGCCGATCGGGTAACATCTTTCGCATCCACCACAGGAGGAAGACATGCAGAGGGCAGTTGCGATCTTGGCGGGGCTTTTGACGGGCGTCGCCGGCCTGCCGGCCGCGGAGTTCTATATCGGCGAGCCTGTGGTCCGGGACGGCATGCAGATCGTCCCGAACTATCTCGTGGGCATCGAAATGGACCGCATGCCGCCGGGCGGCGCGATGGGGCGCGATGCGGTCCATCTCGAGGCGGACGTCCATGCCACCGCCGGCGAAACCCACGGCTTTGCCGAGGATGCGTGGATTCCCTATCTCACGATCCGCTACACGCTGACCAGGGACGGCACTGCGTTCCGCAAGACCGGCACGCTGGCGCCGATGACGGCCGGCGACGGCCCGCACTATGCCAACAACGTCGCGATGGGCGGGCCCGGTACCTACCAGCTCACCTACGAAATCCTGCCGCCTTCCGCCAACGGCTTCCGCCGTCATGTCGACAAGGCGACCGGCGTGCCGGCATGGTGGACGCCGATCACGGCGCACTGGACGTTCGCCTATCCCGGCAAGGGCAAGTGACCGCGCCCGCCGGATGTCAGGCGGGGCGCTCGCCCCGCAGCATCCCGATGATGCCGGAGAAGTCGGTGCCGGCATGGCCCTCGGCCGCGAACAGCGCGTAGAGCTGCGCGGCGCCGGCGCCCAGCGGCGTGACCGCGCCGGCGCCGGCGGCGGCGGCCTGGGCGAGCTTCAGGTCCTTCAGCATCAGCGCCGTGGCGAAGCCGCCGGTGTAGCCGCGATTGGCCGGCGAGGCCGGAACCGGGCCGGGCACCGGGCAATAGGTGGTCAGCGACCAGCACTGGCCCGACGCGCCCGACATGATGTCGAACAGCTTGGCGTGATCGAGGCCGAGCTTCTCGCCCAGCGCGAAGGCCTCGCAGGTGCCGATCATCGAGATCGCCAGCAGCATGTTGTTGCAGATCTTGGCCGCCTGGCCGGCGCCGGCGCCGCCGGCATGGACGATGCGCCTGCCCATCTTCTCCAGCACCGGTTTGGCGCGCGCGAACGCCGCGTCGCTGCCGCCGCACATGAAGGCGAGCGTGCCGGCCTCGGCGCCGCCGACGCCGCCCGACACCGGCGCGTCGAGGAAATCGAAGCCGGCCTTTTCCGCTGCCGCGTGCACCGCCCGGGCCGAGTCGATGTCGATGGTCGAACAGTCGATCAGCAGCGCGTCCGGCTTCGCGGCCGTCAGGATGCTTTCGGTTTCCAGATAGACCGAGCGCACATGGCTGCCGGCCGGCAGCATGGTGACGACCACGTCGGCATCCTTCACAGCATCCAAAGCGGTCGCCGCCGGCTTGGCGCCGGCCTCGACGACCGGCCTCAGCGCCGCCGGGCTGACGTCGAAGGCGCGCACCTGGTCCTGCGCCTTGAGCAGGTTGCGCGCCATCGGTCCGCCCATGTTTCCGACGCCGATGAAGGCAATGGTGGTCATAGCGGCAACTCCTTTTCTCCCAGCGGCGCGAAATAGGCGTCGATGTCCCGATCGCGCACCTCCGCCAGCGACGCCGGCCGCCACTGCGGCGCGCCGTCCTTGTCGACGATGGTGGCGCGGACGCCTTCGTAGAAATCATGGCCGGCGACGACGCGGTTCACCATGCGGAACTCCATCCGCATGCAATCGTCGAAATCCAGCGACCTGCCTTCGCGGATCTGCCGGAAGGCCAGCTTGGTCGCGGTCGGCGACTTGGCGCGGATCGTGTTGGCGATGTCCAGCGCCCACTCGGAGCCGTCGCGCTCCAGCCGCTCGAGGACGGCTTCGACCGACGGTGCGGCGAAGATCGTATCGATCCTGCCGCGCAGCGCGGCGAGCGGCGCCTCGGCGCCGTCCGCGCCGTCCAGCGCCGCATCGGGCGCCTCGCCCTCGGCCAGCCGCGCGAGCAGCGCCTCCCGATCCGCCGTCACATGCGTCGCAACGCCGGCATGGAGCGCATCGGCCGTCTTCAGCCGCGCGCCGGTGAGCGCGACATACATCCCGGCCTCACCCGGCATGCGCGGCAGGAAGAAGCTGCCGCCGACGTCGGGGAACAGCCCGATTCCGGTCTCGGGCATGGCGAAGACGGTCGTTTCGTCGGCGACCCGGTGGCTGCCATGCACCGATACGCCGCCGCCGCCGCCCATCACGAAGCCGTGCAGCAGCGCGACATAGGGCTTGGGGAAATGCTTGATGAAGGCGTTGAGCCGGTACTCGTCGCGGTAGAAGTCGAGCGCATAGGCCGTCCCCGCCCTGCCGCTGTCGTAGAGCGAGCGGATGTCGCCGCCGGCGCAGAACGCCCGCTCCCCCGCGCCGCGGATCGCGACGGCCTTCACTTTATCGTCGCCGGCCCAATGGTGCAGCCGGACATGCATCGCCAGCACCATGCCGTGCGTCAGCGCGTTCAGCGCCTTGGGACGGTTGAGCGTGATCAGCCCGACCGCGCCGCGACGTTCGAAGAGGATTTCGGGTTCGTCGGTCATTCCGTTATTCCGGTCTTCATTCGCGTCAACGCGCCATAGGTCGAGCACCAGATCAATATCCAGGTCACGGCCGCAACCATGGCATTCAGGGCGCGCAATCCCGCGCCTTCCGCGGTCTTGCGCGCCCGTGCCTTGTCGTGATGCCCGACCTCCTCGTCGCGGATCGTGGCAATGGTCTGCGCCAGTTCCGCGTCGCGCCCGTCGAGCCAAGTCAGTTGCTCGTTGAGATGCGCATGCACCGTCCGCTCGACCGCCTCGGTGCAGACCATCATCGCGTTGCGTCCCATCAGGCCGGTGAGCAGGCCGAGCAGCGCGCCGCCGAGGCCCCAGAACGGTGTCATTGCGCAGGGGCGCGTGCCGCGCGCCGGCATCAAGCCAAGAAACGCGTTCGCATGAAGGCGCTCATGCACAACCGTCTCTTCCAGAAATGCCGCCACCGCCGGATACAGCAATCGCGCCACGCCTATCTGTGCGCGATAGATACGGATCGCGCCGTATTCGCCGGCATAATTCACGCGCAGAATCTGCCGCACGGTGCGGTTGAAGAGGAGCCCCGTGATGGCCGGGGCAGCGACGGCCTCGCCCATCGGCCGCCTGTCTACTTCATCGTCGGAATGACGAAGCTGGCGTTTTCGCGCACGCCGCCTTTGGGCCAGCGCGCCGTCACCGTCTTCACCCGTGTATAGAACCGCACGCCTTCGGGGCCGTGCTGGTTGACGTCGCCGAAGGCGCTGCGCTTCCAGCCGCCGAAGGTGTGATAGGCCAGCGGCACCGGGATCGGCACGTTGATGCCGACCATGCCGACCTGGACCTTGGACGCGAATTCGCGCGCCGCGTCGCCGTCGCGGGTGAAGATGGCGACGCCATTGCCATATTGGTGGTTGGTCGGCAGCGCCAGCGCGGAGTCGAAATCCTCGGCCCGCGCGATCTGCAGCACCGGCCCGAAAATCTCCTCCTGGTAGGTCTTCATGCCGGGCGTCACATGGTCGAACAGCGAGCCGCCCATGTAATAGCCGTTCTCGTAGCCCTGGAGCCTGAAGTCGCGTCCGTCGACCAGGAGCTCCGCGCCTTCCGCGACGCCCTGGTCGATATAGGCCTTGACCTTCTCGCGATGCGCCGCGGTCACCAGCGGGCCGTAATCGGCCTCGGGATCGGTGGGAATGCCGACGCGCAGCGCCTCGACCCGCGGCTTCAACTTCGCCACCAGCGCGTCGGCGGTCTTCCGTCCCACCGGCACCGCGACCGCGATCGCCATGCAGCGCTCGCCGGCCGAGCCGTAGCCGGCGCCGATCAGCTCGTTGGTCACCTGGTCGAGATCGGCGTCGGGCATGATGATGGCGTGGTTCTTGGCCCCGCCCATCGCCTGCACCCGCTTGCCGTGCGCCGTGCCCGTCGCATACACGTATTGCGCGATGGCCGAGGAGCCGACGAAGCTCACGGCCTGGATGTCGGGATCGGTCAGGATCGCGTCCACCGCCTCCTTGTCGCCGTTGACGACCTGCAGCACGCCGGCCGGCGCGCCCGCCTCCATCATCAGCTCGGCCAGGCGCATCGGCACCGACGGGTCCTTCTCCGACGGCTTGCAGATGAAGGCGTTGCCGCAGGCGATGGCGACGCCGAACATCCACATCGGGATCATCGCGGGGAAGTTGAACGGCGTGATGCCGGCGACCACGCCCAAGGGCTGGCGCATCGAATAGATGTCGATCGAAGGGCCGGCGCCCTCGGTGTACTCGCCCTTCATCAGGTGCGGGATGCCGCAGGCGAACTCGATCACTTCGAGGCCGCGCTGGATGTCGCCCCTGGAATCGGCGACCACCTTGCCGTGCTCGGCCGAAAGCATATGGGCGAGGTCGTCCATGTTCTTCTCGACCAGCGCCTTGAAGGCGAACAGCACGCGGGCGCGGCGCTGCGGATTGACTGCCGACCATTCGCGGAACGCCGTCTTGGCGATCGCGACCGCGTCGCGCAGCTCGGTCCCGGTCGCGAGCGCGACCTTGGCCTGGACCTCGCCGGTCGCCGGATTGAAGATGTCGCCGAAGCGGCCGGAGGTTCCCTTGCGGAGCTTGCCGGCGATGAAGTGGTCGATGGTGCGCATGCGCCGAGCCTAGCACATCGGGCTTGCGCGGCCCTCGCCGAAATGTTGCGTTGGCCTGCAAAATTGCAGGTTGGCTGCTGCGGTGCACAATTGGGACGATTTGCGGGTTTTTCTCGCGGTTGCGCGGCACCGCTCCTTCCAGGGCGCGTCCGAGAGCATCGCGGCGGACGCGACGACGATTTCGCGGCGCATCGAACGGCTGGAAGCGGCGTTGAAATGCGCGCTGTTCAAGCGCGGCCGCGACGGCCAGGCGCTGACCGCCGCGGGGGAAGCGGCTTGTCGAAGCCGCGTCCCGCGTCGAATTGGCGAACGAGGAGCTTGCCGATCTGGTCGGCACGGCCGCCGTCGCCGGACGCGTCCGCATCAGCACGTCGGAGGGTTTCGGAACCGCCATACTTTCGCCGGCCGTCGCCAGGCTGGTGGTGCAGCGGCCCGCAGTGCAGCTCGAGATCGTGGCCGATTCCGGCTTTCTGTCCGCGGCCATCCGCGAAGTCGACCTCGCGATAACCCTCGCCGCGCCGCAGGACAAGCGGCTCGCCGTGGAGCACCTGACCGACTATCGGCTCGGCCTCTATGCTTCGGCGGGATATCTGTCCGAGCGGGGCGAACCGGGAAAGGCATCGGACCTGACGGGGCACACGCTGGTTGGTTACATCGACGACCTGCTATATGCCAACGAATTGCGCTATCTGGACGAGATACTGCCCGAGCTGAAGCCGTCGGTCGCCAGCTCGTCGATCCGCTCGCAGCTGGAGATGGTGCGGGCCGGCGTCGGCATCGCCGTGCTGCCCTGTTTCATGGCCGACGCCGAAGGCGGAGGGCTGACGCGTCTGCTGCGCAAGACCGCGACGATAACGCGGACCTTCTGGATGTCGGCGCGCCGCGACGTCCAGCAGACCGTCCGTGTACGGCGCGTGCGCAACTGGGTTCATCAGACGATCGCATCGAAGCGGCAAATCATCCTGGATCTATGAGCCTTGGCCGGTCCAGACGGCAAGCGCCGTCATCCCCATAGCGCGGCGGGGGCGGGGACGACCTGGCCGTCGCGATAGGTCATCGCGGGCGAGCGGTCGCGCGACAGCGCCAGCGGGCCGTCGAGATCGACGTATTTCGCATGCTGCCCCGCCAGCACGCCCGGCGCCATGGCCAGCGAGGTGGAGAGCATGCATCCCACCATGATGCCCATTCCGTGCGCCTTGGCGGCGGCCGCCAGTTCGAGCGCGCCGGTGATCCCGCCCGCCTTGTCCAGCTTGATGTTGACCAGGTCGTATTTGCCGACCAGCCCTTCCACATCCGCCGCGACATGGCAGGATTCGTCGGCGCAGAGCTGCACCGGAAGCCTCAGGCCGCGCAGCCCGTCGTCGGCGCCGGCCCGGCAGGGCTGCTCCACCATCTCGATCCCCAGCCGGGCCAGCGTGTCGGCGTGGCGCGCGAGCCAGTCGACGGTCCAGCCCTCGTTGGCGTCGCAGATCAGCCGCGCATCGGGCCGCGCCTTGCGCACCGCTTCGAGCCGTTCGATGTCGCCCTCCGCCGCGCCGAGCTTGAGCTTCAGGAGCCGGAATTCCGGCCAGGCCGCGGCCTTCGCGGCCATCTTTTCCGGCGCGCCGAGCGTGATCGTCTGGGTCGTCACGAGCGGGTTCGGCGCGTCCTGCTTCAGCAGGCGCCAGGCCGGCACCGCATCGCGCTTGCAGGCCAGATCCACCAGGGCGCAGTCGAGCGCGTTCGCCGCGGCGCCGCGCAAGCCCAGGCCGGCGGCGGAAATATCGGCGCCGCTTTCGATCGCCGCGCGCTGTGCCGCGATGGCGGCCGCGACGCTCTGCGGCGTCTCGTCATAGCGCTCATACGGAGTCGACTCGCCCCAGCCCCGCGCCGCGCCGCCGCGCAGCCGCACCACGACGACGATGGCGCTGAGATCGGTGCTGCGCGAGATGACGAAAGGCTCGACCAGCGGCCATTCCTCGATTGCGATCTCCAGGTGCCGGCGGGTCATGGCAAGGCCTCCACGATCTCTTGCGCGCCGAACCGGATCGGGTCGGTGCAGGGCAGTCCGATCCGCTGCCGCGTCGCGGCGATCAGCGCGCGGGCCGCTGCGTCATCCAGCTTCGCGGTGTTGATCGCGATGCCGGTGCAGCGGATATTCGGATTTGTGCGTCGCCCAAGCCTCACATTCAGGTCGATGACGTCCTCAATGTCCGGAACGGCATAGCCGGTGCTCGTCACCGTCCGGCGCGTCGGTTCGTGGCAGACCACGAAGACGTCGGGCTGCGAGCCGTGCAGAAGTCCCAGCGATACGCCGGCATAGGATGGGTGATGCAGCGCGCCCTGGCCCTCGATCACGTCCCAATGATCGTCCGCCGCGGCCGGCGACAGCCACTCGGCGGCGCCGGACACGAAATCGGCGATCACGGCGTCGACGGCGACGCCGCCGCCGCTGATCAGGATGCCGGTCTGGCCCGTGGCACGGAACGTGGCGGCGATGCCGCGCTCCGCCATCGCCTTGTGGATCGCCAGCGCGGTGTATTTCTTGCCGACGGCGCAATCGGTCCCCACCGTCAGCAGCCGTTTGCCCGGCCGTTTCACGCCGGTCCCGACCGCGAAGCTTCGGATCGGCTGGCGGACATTGATCAGGCGCCGGTCGTGACGGGCCGCGGCGTCGGCCAGCGCCGGAATCGTCTCCAGCCGGACATGCAGGCCGCTCGCGATGTCGAGCCCGGCCGCGATCGCCTCGACCAGCGTCGGTATCCAGTGCTGCGGCAGCGCACCGCCGGGCGGCGCGATGCCGATCACCAGCGTGCGCGCGCCTTGCGCCACCGCCTCGCGCGGAGACAGAAGCGGCAGGCCGAGTTCGATGGTGCAGCCCGGCAGGCTCGCCTGCGCCAGGCAGTCGGTGCGGCGCCACTGGACCATGCCGAACGCCGTCTTGGCGACGACCTCGTCCCGCGCGTCGCCGGTGAATACGAGATAGGGACTGTCGATCGTCCGGTTGTCGCTCATCTATTCCGCCCAGCCGCTCATCGTGTTGTCCTCGGATATCGCATCCACCGCGCGCGCGAAGCCGGCCACCGCCGCGCGGACGACGTCTTCGTCGTGCGCGGCGCTCAGCAGGCCGCCCGGCCAGGGATTGATGTCGATCCCCTGGGCAAGCAGGGCGACGCGCAGATTGTTCGTCAGTTGGCCGTTGCGGACGCCGAGTTCGTCGGCAGGAATGCCGGCCGGATCGAACGCCAGCGGATCGATGGCCCGGCCGGCCGGATTGAGGAAGATGTGAAACCCGGAGGAACGCCCATAAGCGGCCCATGGCACGCCCAGCTCCGCAAACACCCGGTTGAGGCCGTCGCGGAAATGCGCGCCGGCCGCGTCGGCGCGCGCGACGGCGCCGCCGTCCGCAATCGCCTGGAGCGTCGCCGCGCCGACCGCGGCCACCACCGGATTGCCGTTTCCGGTCCCCATATGCGTGACCCGCGCGCGCGCGCCGTTCGGCCGGTTGTCGAGGACGCTCAGGATGTCGCGCCGTCCGGCCAGCGCGCCGCACGGCAGCCCGCCGCCCAGAATCTTGCCCAGCACGATCAGGTCGGGCGCGATGCCGAAGAGCTGCTGGGCGCCGCCCGGCGCGACGCGGAAGCCGGTGATGGTCTCGTCGAAGATGCAGATGGTGCCGGCCGCTTTCGCCGCCGCGGCAAGGGTCTGCGCCTCGCTGCGCGCCATCGGGATTTTTCCGAACGAGGCGCCGGTCGGCTCCAGGATGACCGCGCCGAACCGCCCGCTCGCGAGGGCGTCGGCGGTCGCGGCCACGTTCGGCGCCTCGACCAGCACGATGCCGGCGCCGCCCGGCGCGAAGGCGGCGAGCGGAACGGCCGGCAGGACCGCCGGCGCCGCCCATCCGTGATAGTGGCCGGCGAGGGTGAGAACCGCGGGATTGCCCGAGGCGGCATGCGCGACCGCAAGCGCCAGCAGGCAGGCCTCATTGCCAGACGAGGTGAAGCGCACCTGCTGCGCGGCCGGCATGAGTGTGCGCACCGTTTCGGCCCAGCGCAGTTCGGCATCGCTGCCCGCGCTGAAATGAAAGCCCCTGGCGATCGCCGCCGTCGCGGCGTCGATCGACGGCTTGTGGCCGTGGCCGAGAAAGATCGCGCCGTTGCCGCAGGCGAAATCGATATAGGCGCGGCCGTCGGCGCCGGTCTTTCCTGCACCTTGTGCCGAACGGATGAACAGACCGAACGGCTCGATCTGGCGCCCGTCATGGCTGACGCCGCCCGGCATGACGTCCTGGGCGCGCGCCGCCAGCTGCGAAACCGGATCGTCGCTCATGGCGCCGCCCGCAAGCGGTGCAGCGTTGCGAGAAATGCCGTGCGGTCCACGCCTGCGGGCGGCCGGTGCGGCGGCGCCAGCCGCGACCACGCGGCGTCACGCGTCTCTTCGGACAGCGCGGTCTTTGTCGCCCAGACCAGCGAATGGCGGGCCAGATGGGCACGGATGGCTGCCACCGTGGAATCCGCCGCCGCCGGGTCGTCGCCGAGGGCACGCCGCACGAAGGGCAGGGTGATGTTCAGGCTGGCCGAAATGGTGCCCTGCATGCCCGCCGCGATGTTGCCCGTGAGGCCGGCTTCGGTCGAGACATGCACGCCCGGAAGGCCGCGCCTCGCCAATTCGCGCGCCAGCGCCGAATCCGCCGAGCTGTCCTTGACGCCGCGGATGACGCCGCCGTGCCGGTCGAACAGGCGCGCGACCAGATCGGGACTGAACCCGACGCCCGCGATGGCGGGGATGTGATAGAGCAGAATCGCGGCATCGCCGCCGGCGCGGTCGATCAGGGCGTCGAACCAGTCCGCCAGGCCCGCATCGTCGACCGGCTTGGTGAAGAAGGGCGGCAGCACCAAGGCCGCCGCGCAGCCGACCTCGGCGGCGCCGATCGCCATCGCGGCCGCCTCCTCCAGCGCGCAAGCGCCGGTTGCCAAGATGATTTTCTCGGCCGGAACGCCCGCGGCGAGCACGCGCTCCAGCCCCTCCAATTTTTCCGGGACGGAAAAAAACGTTCCCTCGCCGGTGGTTCCGAACAGCACCGCGCCATCGCATCCGCTCGCGAAAAGCGCTTTGCAATGATGTGCGAGCGGCCCCGTCGCGATGCGCAAGGTCTCATCGAGCGGCGTCGGAACGGCAGAGAACAGGCGTGGGACTGGCATCTGCGCTACGGGCTTGGCGGGTGAGAGGCGACCGCAAGCCGGATAACGGATACGCAAAATTTTTTCAATAGAGAAAAATATTGCCATGACATCAATATTGGTCAATTATGAAACTGCGGTGACGGGGGTCGACCGCTGCGTGTGCGTATGGAAGGGGAATTTTCAGATGGCTCGATTTACGAAGACCGATGCGGCGGCGGCGTGCCGCACAAGGCAGGTCCTGCTCGCCACCACGGCGCTGTGCCTGGGCATCCTGCCGATGGCGACCGCCCGGGCGCAAAGCGCGCCGGGCGGCGTCGAGACGATCGAAACGGTGGTGGTCACGGCCGAGAAGCGGCCGCAGGACCTCAAGACCGTTCCGGCCGCGATCACGGTGCTGAGCAGCCAATATCTCAACCGCATCGGCGCCGACAGCCTGGAGAGCTTCGCCAACACCGTCCCCGGCCTGCAGATGCAGACCTTCGGCCCGGGCCAGACCCGCATCACCATCCGCGGCATTTCGCCGGACGAGCAGACCGGCGTCACCGCCGTCAGCTACTACATCGACGAAATCCCCATCACCGCGTCGGCGCAGCGCAGCCAGCCCGAAGTCTGGCTCTACGACGTGAACCAGGTGGAAGTGCTCCGCGGCCCGCAGGGCACGCTGTACGGCGAGGGCGCCATGGGCGGCGCCATAAGGATCGTCACCAGCAAGCCCGACACGTCGCAATTCGAGGCGTCGGCGCAGGCCAGCGTCTACTCCGTCGAGGGCGGCGGCGTCGGCTACAAGGCGGACGCGATGGTCAACGTCCCGCTCATCGCCGACATGCTGGCGCTGCGCGTCGTGGTCGAGAACCGGTTCAACGCGGGCTGGATCGACGACACGGTCCTGTCGATTCCCGATCCCACGCTGCTGCCGCCGGCCCGCTATGTGACGTCGCACGTCGACAAGGACGCCAACAGCTCGCATGACAGCTCGGTCCGCGCCGCGCTGCGCTTCACGCCGACCGAGAGCCTCACCGTCGACGCGACCTTCATCACCAACGACATCAAGTCGAAGACCACCAATATCGGCGACGTCGATTCCCACGACAATGTCGACCTGGGCTTGCGGCCGACCACCGATGTCAGCACGCTCGCCAACCTGACCGCGGCCTATGCCTTCGACGGCTTCACCGTCACCGCGTCGAGCTCCTACACGTCGCGGCGGACCAATGCGTCGCTGTTCCAGGAGCCGGTCCTGCTCGGCACCACGCTGCTCAGCACGTTCGAGGAGCTCACGCCCGAGACCGTCAAGACCTTCACGCAGGAGGTGCGCGCGGTATCGGCCAGCGACCAGCCCTTCCGCTGGACGGTCGGCGCCTATTACCGCAACGGCTTCGACATCTCCTCGACCAGCGCGAGCGGGTTCGTTCCGACGCTCGGCGTCACGTCGCCGGTCTTCGCCTTCGCGTCCTCGGTCAACTACAACACCTACGCGGTCTTCGGCCAGGCCGAATACGACATCCTGCCGGACCTGACCGGCATCGTCGGCGCCCGCTGGTTCCACGAATCGGAGACGCTGGCGCCGCAGCACCGCTCGACCGACGGATGGACGCCGCTGGTCACGCTGCGCTACCGGGTCGACGAGGACTGGATCGCCTATGCGACGTTCTCGGAAGGCTATCGTCCGGGCGGCTTCAACCAGCTCGCGGGCCCGACCACCTACGCGCCCGACAAGACCAAGAATTACGAACTCGGCGCCAAATACGTCACCGCGGACAACCGCCTGTCGCTGACCGGCGACATCTACTACATCGACTGGTCGAACATGCAGTTCACCCAGCTCGATGCCGGCGGCTTCTTCACCTTCGTCGGCAACGCCAACAAGGCGTCGAGCCGCGGCGCCGAATTCGAGGGCTCCTATCACTGGGACAACGGCTTCTGGTCGACGCTCAACGCCAGCATCACCGACGCGCATCTCGACTCGCCCGTGATCGCCAATCTGGGCGGCAAGACCGCGTCGGGCACGCCGCTCCCCGCGGTTCCGCCCTACAAGTTCAGCCTGTCCGGCGGCTACAACACCACGGTGTGGGACGATTACGGCCTGGAGCTGTCGGGCATCGTCAGCATCGTCGGGCCGCAGCACACCAAGCTGGAGGAGGGCGGCACCGACACCATTCCGGGCTACGGCACCTTCGTGATCGGGACGGAGCTGCACTCCTACAGTTCGGGCAATCTGCGGGCCACGCTCACGCGGGACAATTACTCGGCGTCGCTGTTCGTCGACAATGTGTGGAATTCGACCTCGCCGATCGCCGACGACAATTTCTTCCCCGCCTTCGGCCAGCCGCTCTACTATGTGCAGCCGCGGACCATCGGCCTGGAAGTCGCGGCGAAATGGTGAGGCGCGGACGGCCGGCGGGGAGACCTGCCGGCCGCGGCGTCCAGGACCCTTGTTAACGAAGGCAGCGGGCGGACCATCGCCCCGGATCGAAGCGGCCATGGCGAAGCGTCTGTCGGTGTGGTCGCTGCTCGCCTTTTCCAGTCCCGCGATTCCGGCGACGCTGCTGATCGCGCCGGTGTTCGGCGTGCTGCCGAGCTATTACACGCTGCACACCCGCGTGACGCTGGCGGAGGTCGGGGCGGCGTTCCTCATCGCGCGCATCATCGATGCCCTGATCGATCCGCTGGTCGGCATCCTGTCGGACCGCACGCGCACCGCCTGGGGGGCGCGGCTGCCCTGGATGGTGGCGGGCGCGGTGCTGGCGCTGCCCTCGGCCTGGTTCTTCTTCCTGCCGCCCAAGGACGCCGGCGGCCTCTACTTCTTCATCGCCTCCTTCATGACGATGGCGGCGTGGACGCTGCTGACGATCCCGCACGGCGCCTGGGCGGCCGAGCTGACCGACGATTACGACGAGCGCTCGCGCATCTTCGGCGTGCGCAACGTGCTGGCCTCGGTGGGGGCGTTCGGCTTCTTCCTGCTGCCGCCGCTGCTGGCGCCGTTCACCCACACGACGGAGATCGACGGCGCCACCATGCTGGCGCTGGTCGTCGCGCTGTTCGTGCTGATGCCCGCGACGCTGGCCTGGGCCGCCGCCAAGGCGCCGGCGCGCGGCGCGCCGCTCGAGCAGGTCGGGCAGGCGCCCGCCTCGCTGATGTCGGTGCTGCGCTCGGTCGGCGGCAACCGGCCGTTCCTGTGCTATGTCGCGGTCACCGTGCTCGCCGGCGTCGCGGCGGGCATGAGCACCGGCCTGGGCTTTCTTTATACGCAGGACTATCTCGGCCTCGGCGCCGGCTTCTTCCTGCTCGGCATCATTCCCGCGGTGGCGGGCATCGCCGCGACGCCGCTCTGGCTGTGGGCGGCGCGCCTCATGGACAAGCACAAAGCCTGGGCGGTCGGACTCTGGCTGGGATCGCTGGTCGGCCTGCCGGTGCTGTTCCTCACCCCCGGACCGCAATCGCTGATCCCGCTGCTGGCGATCGCGACGGTCGGCGGCGTGATGCAGAGCGTCGGGATGGCGCTGCCGTCCTCCATCCTCGCCGACGTCGCCGATTACGAGGCGTGGAAGCAGAACACCAAGGCGGCGGGAAACTATTTCGCGCTGCTCACGCTGCTGTCCAAGATCACCACCGCCGTCGGCTCTTCGCTGGCGCTGCTGCTCAGCGGCGTGCTGGGCTATATCCCGCGCGCCCAGGGCGGCAGCGGACACATCGCGGCCCTGCTGGTCCCGTTCGTGATCGTGCCGACCATCCTGAACGTCCTGGCGGGCGCGCTGGTCTATGGGTTTCCGCTCGACCGCAAGCGCCACACCCTGATCATGAACCGCCTCGCCAGGCGTGAGGCGCATCTCGTCCAGGCGCCGTCGTCATGAGCATCCCCGCCAGCCTTGCCTATTTCGAGGAACGCGTGACGCGCGCCCGGGACGAGTCCGGCGTGCCCGGCCTCGCCTTCGCAGTGCTTCATCGCGGCGAGACGATCTGCGCCGCGTCCGGCGTGCTGAACCTCGATACCGGCGTCGCGGCGCGTCCCGACAGCCTGTTCCAGATCGGCTCGATCACCAAATCGCTCACCGCCACGCTGGCGATGCAGGCGGCGCAGGAGGGGCTGCTCGATATCGATGCGCCGGTTCGCGATCATCTCGGCCTGCGCATCGGGCGCGGGCCGCATGCCGACGCCTTCACCGCGCGCCAGCTCATGGCCCACACCAGCGGCCTCGACGGCGATCTCTTCCTCGACACCGGCCGCGACGACGATGCGCTCGCCAGATACATGATCCTGTGCGGCCAGCTCGAATTCCTCGTCGCGCCCGGCCGCTACTACAACTATTCGAATGCCGGCTATGCGGTGCTCGGCCGCCTGCTGGAGGTGGTGCGGGGCAAGGTCTACGACCGCATCCTCGACGAGCATCTCTTCGCCCGCATCGGCGCGGCGCGCTCGACCACGATGCCGGACGTGGCCGCCTTCCGCCGCACTGCCGTCGGCCACGCGCCCGGCGCGGACGGCGCGATGGCGGTCGTTCCGCTCATCCATCTGCCGCGCGCGCTCGGCCCCGCCGGCCTCACACTCTATTCGACCGCCGAGGAGCTGATCGCCTATGCAAAGGCGCACATCGCGGGCGGCATGCTGATCTCGCCCGAAACCGCGGCGCATATGCGCACGCCCCAGGTCGCGCTGCCCGAGAATGCCGATTGGGGCCTGGGCTGGAAGATCATCCGCAGCGGCGGCACGACCTTCGTCGGCCATGACGGCGGCACCATCGGCCAGGTCGCTTCGCTGTGGACGGTGCCCGACGCCGGCCTCGCGGTCGCGATGTGCGCCAATGGCGGCCACACGCTCCAGGCGTGGCAGTCGATCGCCTTTCCGATCTTCCGCGAGATCTGCGGCGCGACGCCCGAGCTGTCGCCGCCGGACGACGCCCCCGTGCCGGACGACTTCGCCCTCTACGAAGGCGTCTATGCGAATTCCGGCGTCGACATGCATGTGACGGCGACCGCTACCGGTCTCGACGTGGTGGCGAAGCAGAAATATTTCTCCCAGCCCGACGTGCATTTCCCGATGCGGGCGCTCGGCGGCGGCAGGTTTCGCGCCACCATCGGCAGCGACGACAAGGTGGTGACCGCCTTCCTCGATCCGGATTCGCGCGGCCGCCCGGCACTGTTCTTCGCGGGCCGCATCCACCGGCGCAAGGGGGCGTAGCATGGCCGCGCCCGCCTTCCTGGACGACATCGCGCCGGTCCTCGACGATGCCTGCCGCAGCGGCGGCCTTAGCGCTGCGGCGCTCGCCGTCATCCATGATGGAAGCAGCTTCGCATTCGCCTGGGGACAGGCGAACCGGGTCGAAGGCATCGCGGCGACGCCCGACACGCTGTTCCACATCGGCTCGGTCACCAAGAGCCTCACCGCCGAGCTGGTGTGGACGCTGATCGCGGCGGGGCGGCTGTCGGCCGACATGCCGGTCGCCGCCGCCGCGCCGGAGCTGTCGCACATCGCCGCGCTGGCCGACGAGAGGCTGACCATCGGGCACCTGCTCAGCCATACCGGCGGCCTCGACGGCGACGTGATCTTCGACGCCGGCCGCGGCCGCGACGTGCTGCGCCGCTACATGGCACAGATCGGCGAGATCGGATCGCTGTCCGCGCCCGGCACGTATTTTTCCTACGCCAATGTCGGCTACGGCATCCTCGGCCGCATCGTCGAGCTGGCCGGCGGCGCCGTGTTCGAGGATGCGCTGGCGCATGCGTTGCGCAACGACCACAAGCTGTCGCAACTCGCCATCCTGCCGATCGAGAAAATCCGCCGGCGCACGGCGCTGCACCATGTCGGCGACCAGCCCGATCATTTCGGCCCGCACTCCAATATCGCGTCGGGCACGGTGCTGGCGATGAGCATGGGCGATCTCGCCCGCTGGGGCGCGTCGCATCTGGCGACGGACGGCCGCGTGCCGGCATTGACCGAACGCATGCGCAAGCCGGTGGCGTTGCTGCCGCACAATCATCGCTACGAGGCCTGGGGCTCGGGCTTCACCCTGCTCGACGGCAACGGCGAGACCCTGTTCGGCCATGACGGCGGCACTGCCGGCACCGGCACCTTCCTGCGCATCGCGCCGCATCACCGCACGGTGTGGGCGTTCGCCGCGACGGGCCATGGCGGCGTTTCGGCCTATCGCCGGATCGAGCCGGCGCTGCGCCGCCTCGCCGGCCTGCCGGCGGCGCCGCAACGCACGCCGCCCGGCGGACCGGTACCCAAGGACCTCGGCGTCTACGAAGGCGTCTATGCCCGCCACGGCATGGTCTTCACCGTCACGCGGGCGCCGGACGCGAGTTTCGTCCTGACCGTCGACGGCGACATGGCGCCGAAGGCGTTCAGCGGGCTGGCGCTGCAGCCGCTGACCGACCGGGTCTGCGAGATGCGCATCCCGTCGCTCGACGCCAGCGTGTGGGTGTCGTTCCACGATTTCGACGCGCACGGCAAGCCGCAGCTCCTCTTCCTGCTCGAACGCATGGCGAGGCGCACACGATGAAATTCTATTGTGCCTCGATCAGCCACGAGACCAGCCGCTTCTCGCCGATTCCGACGAACCTTGACAGCTATCGCGAAGGCGGCCTCTACCTGCCGTCGACCGGCGAGGGTGCCGATCTGCTGCGCGCCGCGGCGGACGGGACGGACTGGGTGTCGCTGCTGCGCGCCCTGGGCCATGACGCCGTCTGCGGCCCGATTGCGTCGGCGCAGCCCAGCCGGCCGACCTCAAAAGACGCCTATCAGACCATCAGGCGCGAACTGCTCGAATCGCTGCGCGCCGCGCTGCCGGTGGACGGCGTGCTGCTGTTCCTGCACGGCGCCCAGGTCGCCGAAGACGTCGACGATTGCGAGGGCGACATTCTGGCGGCGGTGCGCGCTATCGTCGGGCCGGGCGTTCCGGTCGGCGTCGAGATGGACCTGCACGGCAACGTCTCCGACGCCATGGTCGGCGAAAGCGACATCCTGCTGTCCTGCCTCGAATATCCGCATACGGATTTCGGCAGCCGCGCCCGGCAGCTCGCCGGGCTCGTCGTGGGCGCGGCCGCAGGCGCGATACGTCCCGTCAATGTCCGCCGCCGCGTGCCGATGCTCGGCACCTATTACACCACCGCCGCGCCGATGCGCGAATTCGTCGACTGGGCCAAGGCGTTCGAGGGCAAGGACGGCATCCTCGGCGTCAGCGTCACCCACGGCTTCGCCTGGGCCGACATCGCCGATTGCGGCGCCGGCGTCGTGGTCTGCGCCGACGGCAATGCGGACGCGGCGGCGGCGCTGGCCGATACGATCGCCGAGCGCTATTTCGCGCTGCGCGACGCCATCCGCTTGCCGCCGATCGGCACCGCCGACGCGCTCGCGCAGGCGCTGGCGCATCAAGGCCGCCCCGTCGTGATCGCCGACATCACCGACAATCCGGGCGCCGGTGCGGCGGGCGATTCCACCTTCCTGCTGCGCGCGCTGCTGGAGGCCGGCGTCGAGGACACCGCGGTCGGCATGATCTGGGATCCCATCGCGGTCGAGATCGCCCATCGTGCCGGCGTCGGCGCGCGCCTCGCCATGCGGATCGGCGGCAAGACCGGGCCCGGCTCCGGCCCGCCGCTCGACCTCGACGTCACCGTGCGCGATTGCCGCTCCGATGCGACCCAGATCGCCCAGGGCTACACGTCGCCGCTCGGCGCCACCGCCGTGGTGCAGGCCGCCGGCATCCGGATCGTGCTCAATTCCATCCGCCAGCAGGTGTTCGACACCGCCTGTTTCGAGGCCTTCGGCATCGATCCGCGCCGCTGCCGCATTGTGGCGGTCAAGAGCCAGCAGCATTTCTACGAAGCCTTCGGCCCCTTCGCCTCGAAGGTGATCTATGCCGCGCCGCCGGGAACCGTGAACATGGACTATGGCAACATGACCTTCCAGAACGTCCCAAGCCCGATCTATCCGCGCCAGGACCCGCCGTTCCGCGCCTTCGGCCGCGACTGGAGGGCGTGATGCGTCTGTTCACCGCCACGCTGGTCCATGAATCGAGCGGCTTCTCGCCGATCCCCACCAGCCTCGAGAACTTCCGCGACGGGCTGCTGCACCGGCCGTCGCGCGGCGAGCTCGTGCCGCTGCGCCTCACCGCGATCGAATGCGGCCTGACCGCCAAGGGCGCGGCCCGCGGCCACGACGTGGTCGAAAGCGTCGGCGCCGCGGCGACGCCCAGCGGTCCGGCCGTGAAAGCCGATTACGAGGCGCTGCGCGACGAGATCGTCGACGATCTCAGGAAGGCGATGCCGGTCGACGCCATCGCGCTGTTCCTGCACGGCGCCCAGCTTGCGCAGGGCTATGACGACTGCGAGGGCGACCTGCTGGCCGCGCTGCGCGCCGTCGCCGGGCCGGACGTGCCGATCGGCGTCGAGTTCGACCTGCACGGCAATGTGACGCCGCAGATGATGGCGAACGCCACCGTCATCATCGCCTGCAAGGAATATCCGCACACGGACTTTCCCGAGCGCGCCGACGAGCTGCTCGACATCCTGGAGGCCGCCGTCGCCGGGCGCGCCAGGCCGGTCTGCGCCTTCCGCAAGCTGCCGATGCTGGGCATCTTCCACACCACGCGCCAGCCGCTGCGCGGCCTGGTCGACCGCATCTGCGCGCTGGAAAAGACGCCCGGCGTGCTGACGATCTCCATCGCGCACGGCTTTCCCTGGGCCGACACGCCGCACGCCGGCTCCGCCATCATCGTGACGACCGACGACGACAAGGCGCTGGCGAACCGGCTGTGCGACGAGATCGCCCACGCCTTCTTCGCGATGCGGGGCGAGATCGCGGCGCCGCTGACGACGCTGGACGAGGCCTTCGCGCAGCTGGGCCAGGGCGGCAACGGCCTCGGCGTCATCGCCGACACGGCCGACAATGCCGGCGGCGGCGCCGCCAGCGATTCCACCTATTTCCTGCGCGAACTGGTGAAGCGCAGGATCGCCAACGCCGCCATCGGCATGATCTGGGATCCGATGGCGGTCAAATTCGCCTTCGCGGCCGGCGTCGGCGCGACGCTGCCGCTGCGCATCGGCGGCAAGACCGGCCCGCTGTCCGGCGATCCGTTCGATGCCGAGGTCACCGTCACCCGCGCTCAATCCCGCGCTGTGGCAGAACGCCTTCGGCTACCGCTCGCCGCTCGGCGCTGCGGCGGCGGTGCGCGTCGGCGATCTCGACATCGTGCTGTCCTCGGCGCGCGAGCAGGTCCACAGCCCCGAATGCTTCACCGAAATGGGCATCGAGCTGAGCGCCAAGCGGCTGGTGGTCGTGAAGTCGGCGCAGCACTTCTACGCCACCTTCAACGGCCTGGCGGAGCGCATCGTCTATGCCGTCGCCCCCGGCGCGACCAGCGTGGATTTCAGCACCTTCGACTACAAGCGCCTGGCGCGGCCGATCTGGCCGCTCGATGCCGGCGTGACGATCGACTGAGGCACACCCCCATGGCGCTCTCCCATCTCGATGTTTCGGGCATTGCCGCGATCCTGGACCGCTTCGGCGTGCCGGGCGCCGGCCTCGCAATCGTGTCCGGCGGCGAAAGCCTTGGCTGGGGCCATGGCGTGTGCGTGAAGGGCGGCGGCGCGGCGGTCACCGCCGACACGACGTTCCAGCTCGCCTCCTGCAGCAAGGCCTATACCGCGACCGCCGCCGCCATCCTGGTCGACCGCGGCGACATCGGCTGGGACGATCCGGTGCGCCGGCACCTGCCGGAATTCCAGCTCCATGACGAACGGCTGTCGGAGCTGGCGACCCTGCGCGACCTGCTGTCGATGCGGCTGGGCTATCGCAACGAAGGGCTGGTCAATTGGGGCCGCAACGCCGAGCTCGGCGTCGACTTCCTGTTCGAGCGCATGCGCTATCTGGAGCCGGTCGCCGGCTTCCGCGAGGCCTTCACCTATCTCAACCCCGCCTACACGCTGATCGCCGAGGTGATCGCGCGCCGCACCGGCAAGCCGTTTGCAGAATTTCAGCGCGACGTGCTCAACACGCCGCTGGGCCAGACCCGCACCTTCATCTGCGAGGGCCAGTATCTCCCCGCCGGCCCGCACGCCTTCCCGCATGTGACGCTGGAGGAGGGTATCGTGCCGATCGGCGACGCGCGCTGCGGCGGGCGGCTCGGCGAATCCTGCGTCTATTCCAGCCCCACCGACGCGGCGCGCTGGATGCGGCTGCACCTGGGCAAGGGCGCGATCGACGGCACGCGGCTGGTGTCGCAAGCGGCGATGGACCAGATGCACCGCCCGCACGTCTATGGCCCGCCGATCCCGGCGCTGGACAACAATTTCCTCGCCTATGGCATGGGCTGGCAATGCCGCGACACGCCGCACGGTCCGATCCTGCTGCACGAAGGCGGCGAGTTCGGCGTCGCCACCCTCACGATCCTCGATCCGCAGCGCGGCAACGGCGCCGCCGTCTACGCCAATCTGGCGAACGGCGCGGCGACCAGGGCGGCCGGCTTCACGCTGATCGACCTGCTGGCGGGCCGCACGCCGAAGGACTGGGCCGCTTTGTTCGAGACGCAGGCGGCGCAGGAACGGCAGATGATGCGCGCCTATATCGCCTCCCAGTTCGCGGCCGACCGGCCCGCGCTGGCGGAAAGCGAGATCGTGGGCTCCTATTTCCATCCCGCCAACGGCATCGCCGACGTCACGCCCGTCGCGGGCGGTCTCGACTTCCGCCTGCGCGACGGCTGGGTCTATGACGGCACGCTCGAACCGCTCGGCGGCGGCTTCTACCGCTCGCAGTGCCGTTACCGCGGCATGCAAGGCATGGCGCGGCAGGTCGGCATGAAGGTGCAGTTCCTGCGCGACGACCAGGGCATCGTGCTGCGCGCACCGGGCTTCGGCGTCCTGCGCAAGCTCGACGCGCCGGCGTAGGTCCTACCGGCCGTTGGCGACGCGGCGGCGGGCGGTCTTGGCCTGCGCCGCGCGCATCGGCACCGGCGAGGATTCCTGGTGGGCGCTGTTGCGGCTGGGGATGCTGTGGGTGCAGACCGACAGGATCGTCGCCAGCTCCCTGCCGACCGAGATCATCGCATGCGGCATGGTGCTGTCGATATAGACCGACTCGCCGCGCGCCAGCTTCACCGGATTGTAGTGCTCGGTGTGCAGCTCGATCTCGCCGCTCAGCACCAGGATGAACTCCTCGCCGGTGTGCTCCGACATCGGCCCGAATGCCTCCAGCGTGCGGTGCTTCACCGTGACGATGGCGGGGATCATCTGCTTCTTGGAGATGTCGGTGTTGAGATATTCCGACTGGTAGTTGCCGTCGTCGGTCACCGAGCCTTCGCCGGCGCGCGTGATGCTGCGCCGCGCCGTGATCACCGACGGCGTGTTGCCGACCTCGCCCTCGGCGACCAGCTCGGTCAGGTTGATGCCCAGCGCCTCGCTGATCGCGATCATGCGGGTGTAGCTGAGCTCGATCAGGTCGTTCTCGGTCTTGGACAGGGTCGAGATCGACAGGCCGGTCGCCTCGCTCATCTTCTGCAGGCTCATGCGCAGCGCGCGCCGGCGCCGGCGGATGTGCTGCCCGATCTCGCCCTTTGCCGGTAGGCTCACTGGACGCTCCCTTTGCGGATTCCCGGAGCGGTCAGATGGCGCCGCGCCGCGTCAGAACCGGAGTTTTCTTTGCGAAAGAAAATATTGCTGATGGGGCAAAATAGCTGAGTCCGCCGGGATTTGTACAGCCTCCCGGTCGCCCCGGCCTAACCTAATCGGCGGCGACCGCCGGCCGGCCGGCGCTCATGGAGCGGCGCGCGCCCCACACCACCACGATCATCGCGATGCTGAGCCAGCCCGAGAGCCAGAACAGGTCGTCGGCGGCGAGCAGATAGGCCTGCTGCACCATGGTGCCCAGCAGCAGCGTGTAGGCCTGCGGGTCGGCGAAGCCCAGCGCGTGCAGGTGCGCCATGGCCTGCTGGAAGGCCGGCTCGAAGACGCTGCTGTGGTCGGCCAGCCGGCTCTGGTGCAGCGCCTCGCGCCGGTCCCACATCGTGGTGGTGATCGAGGCCGCGAAACCGCCGGCGGTGATGCGGGCGAAGTTGGAGATGCCCGACGCCGACGGGATCCTCTCGGGCGGGATGCCGTCGAGCGAGATCGTCAGCATGGCGACGAAGAACGTGCTCATCGCGACGCCCTGGATCAGCAGCGGCCACACGAAATCCCAGAAGCCGGCGTCCTGGGTGTAGCCCGCGCGCTGGAAATAGGAGACCGCGAAGGCGGCGAAGGCGATGGTGGCCATGACCCGCGCGTCGACCTTGGCCATCATCCGCGCCGCCAGCGGCGTCAGGATCACCGCCACCAGCCCGCTCGGCGCCGCCACCAGTCCGGCCCAGGTCGCGGTGTAGCCGACATTGGTCTGCAGCCACAGCGGCAGCAGCAGCACATTGGCGAAGAACACCGCATAGCCCAGGCAGAACGCGATGGTGCCGAGCGCGAAATTGCGGTGCTTGAACAGCGACAGGTCGACCACCGGATATTGCGCGGTCAATTCCCAGATCAGGAAGGCGCAGAACGAGACCGCCGAGACGACGGCCTCGACCGCGATGGCGGGGGAGGCGAACCAGTCGGCGTCCTTGCCGGTGTCGAGCAGCACCTGCAGCGTGCCGACCCACACCACCAGCAGGCCCAGCCCGACCGTGTCGATGGGAAGCTGCCGCGTCGGCGTCTCGCGGTTCGACAGATTGGTCCAGCACAGGAAGGCGCAGAGCAGGCCCACCGGCACGTTGATCAGGAAGATCCAGCTCCAGTGGTAATTGTCCGAGATATAGCCGCCCATGATCGGCCCCACGATCGGCGCCACCAGCGTGGTGATCGACCAGATGCCCAGCGCCGTGGCCCGCTTGTCGGGCGGGAAGATCGAGATCAGCAGCGCCTGCGAGCCGGGGATCATCGGTCCCGACACCGCGCCCTGCAGGATGCGGAACACGATCAGCGAATTCAGGCTCCAGGCGATGCCGCAGAGGAACGAGGCGACGGTGAACGCCAGCACCGCGGCGACGAAGACGCGCACCACGCCATAGCGTCCCATCAGCCAGCCGGTCAGCGGCACCGCGACGCCGTCGACACGGCGAAGGAGGTGATGACCCAGGTGCCCTGGTCGGTCGAGGCGCCCAGATTGCCCGCGATGGTCGGCAGCGAGACGTTGGCGATGGTGGTGTCCAGCACCTGCATGAAGGTGCCCAGCGCCAGCGCCACCGAGGTGATGGCCAGCGCCATGCCCGCCAGCGGCGGCAGTTGCGGACGGCCGGCTGCGCTCACGGCTCAGCCGCCGTTTTCGCTGAGGATGCGCCGGATCAGCGCGTCCGCCTGCGCCGTGCCGTCATCGGCCGAATCGGCGGTCATGGTGCGCAGCGGGCGGAACGACGCAACCGACGGGCCGGAGGTGTCGTGAACGTTGACGCTGACGGCGACCGACAGGGCCCACGCGCAGCGGATGGTCGCGGCAATTCCCGCGGGTCGAGCGCGACGCGCACCGGCACGCGCTGCACGATCTTGATCCAGTTGCCAGGTCGCGTTCTGCGGCGGCAGCAGCGCGAAGGCGCTGCCCCGCTGCCGGCGGCCCAGGCCGACGATTTTGCCGTGATAGGTCACGCCGCCGCCATAGATGTCGGCCGTCACCGCGCCGGCTGGCCCCAGCCGCATGTCCTCGAGCTGGCCTTCCTTGAAATTGTGCGTCCACCCAGACGCTCTCCAGCGGCACCCCTACCGCCATCAGCGGCACGCCGGGCGCGATCTGCTGGCCGATCTGCGCGGTGCGCTGCGCCACCACGCCGGTGACCGGCGCGGTGATCTTCCATGTGCGGCCAGCACGATCACGGCGGAGCGCAATTGCGCGATCGCCGCCAGCACGTCCGGATTGTTGTCGACCTGCGTGCCGGCTTACCGAGGCCTGGCTCTGGGCCAGGCCGCTTTCCGGCGACGCGCAGATTGGCACCGGCCGAGGTCACCAGGTCGCCGGGCATGCGCCAGCTCCTCATGCGACACCGCATTGCCGGCGGAGGCGCGGCGGCCGTATCGGCCTGCGCCTGCGTCAAGGCGATGCGCGCCGCAGGCCAGCTGGGCGCCGCCCCTGGTTCACCTTCTGGAAGTCGGTGCGGCACGGTGCGGACCGTGCGCGCCAGGTTCGCCGCCGCCGCGTCGACCGAGACCCTGGCCTTGGCCGGATCCAGCTCGACCAGCAGCTGGCCGCGCCGCACGCCTGGGTGTTGTCGGCGAACAGGTTCAGGATCGTGGCGTTCTCGCGGGCGGTGACGACCACCCACCACGTCGCCGCTGACATAGGCGTCGTCGGTCCTCCTCGAAATGGCTGGCATAGAGCAGCCAGTAGAGGCCGTAGCCGATCACGGCCGACCACGACCACCACGGCCAGGATCAGAAGCAGGTTGCGCGGGTATGCGGCTTGTGCCGCCCGACGGGGGTTGCGTCACTCATGGACGGGATCCTGATCGTTCGAAATGAAAACCGTGGCAGATTGAAGCCGCCGCCGATCGCCATCAGCAGGCCGACGCGCGCCGACGCCGTGTCGGCGACCAGCGAGGCCGGATTGCCGCCGCATGCGGATCAGGAGGTCCTCGGCGTCGAGAACGTTGAGCTGCGGGCTCAGGCCGCTGCGATAGCGCTGCTCGGCGAGCCCGAAGCTCGATTGCGCCCGCCGCCAGCGCGGTGCGCTGCTCGCCGGCCTGGGCCTGCAAGGTGCGCCAGCTGCGTCAGCGAGATCCCGCCGTCTGCTTGACCGCGGTCACGACCGACTGGTTGTAGTCCGCCACCGCCTCGTCGAGCTGCGCCGTGGCGCCGGCCAGGCGGCGTCCAGTTCGCCGGCGTCGAAGATCGGCAGGTGGATCGCCGCGCCCGCGCCATATTGCACCACCGATGCGGCGGAGAACAGCGGCCCCAGCCCCCAGCGCGGCGCTGCCCGCCAGCGCGATCAGGTTGATGTCGGGATAATAGGCCTTGCGCGCGATCTCGCGGCCCTGGAACGCGGCCGCGATGCGCGCCTTGGCGGCGGCGATGTCGGCCCGCCTTGCCAGCAGATCGGCCGGCAGGGTGGCCGGCAGGTCCAGCGCCGCCCGGTCCAGCTTCGGCCGCGTCACATTATAAGCGTCGGCGCCGCGGCCCGATCAGCAGGGCGATCTGGTGCACCGCCAGCTCGCGGCCGGCCTGCGCCACGATCAGATCCTCGCGCGCCGAGGCGAGCAGCGACCGGGTCTGCTCCTCGGCCGCCGAGGCGTCGAGCCCGGCCGTCACCCGCCCCGCCGTCAGCGACAGCACGCCCTGCTGCCGCGTCACCCGCCTCCTGCGCCACGTCGAGCAGAAGGTAGGCACGGTCGAGCGCGATATAGGCCTGGGTCACCGCGCCGGCCCAGCTGCAGCCGCGCCGCCGTCGCGTCCAGTTCCGCCGCCGCCGCGGTGGCCCTGGCCGGTCGACCTGCGCCTGCTCCTTGCCGAAGAAGTCGAGCGACCAGGACAAATTGGCCTGCAGCGTGCCGACCCATTGGTCGGTGCCGCCGAAGGGCGGCGGGATGATGTAGTTCTTGCTGAGATGCTCGCGCACCACATTGCCGTCGGCGCTGTCCTGGGGATAGGTCGCGGCGTGGGCGGCGGAGAGATCGGACTGCGCCGCGCGCAGCCGCGCCAGCGCCGCGGCCAGCGTGGGAACTGCCGGTCACCGCTTCGTCCACCAGCGTGTCGAGCTGCGGATCGCCCGAACGCGGTCCACCACCGGTCGGGCACCGGCCGGAGTCGCCGCGCCGCCAAGGCCGAGCGTCTCGGGCTTGAGTTCCGTCTGGCTGGGCGTCGTGGACGGCGTCGCCACGCTGCCCGCCAATAGCGCGGCGGCGAGGCAAAGGGCGACGAGGCGCCTCATCCTGCGCTCCCCCGCCTTGCGCGCGGGCTCGACGACCGGCGTCGCCTCGAGCGCGTCCACCAATTTGGCCATCAGGCCGACCAGCGTGTCGAACTCGCTGCGGCTGAAATCCTTCAGCACGCCGTTCCACAAATCGGTGATCCGCGGCAGCAGCCGGGCGGCCATGGCGCGGCCGTCCGGCGTGAGCTCGAGCTCGACCACGCGGCGGTCGTCCTTGCTGCGGGTGCGCGTCAGCAGGCCGCGCTTTTCGAGCTGGTCGACCATGCGCGTCATGGCGCCGCTGTCGTAAATTGAGGTGCCGCGCCAGTCCGGCGCAGGTGGTCGCCACGCCGTCGCGCAGCCCATCAGCATGATTCCATTGGGTGAAGCTGAGTTCGGCGTCGGCGAACACCGCCTCGGCGTGCGGTACGGACAAGTTCTGCAGCCGGCGAGCGAGATAGCCCAGCGATTGCCGGCAATCGAATGCTTCGGCGCGCGTAAAAAGGCTCGGGCCATCCCAGGTCCCCAATTTAGCTGCCGGGACCAATGACTGCTCAGGCAGTTATTGTCAAGCGGGTTCCATCGCGCCTGCCGGCATCGCGGCAAGCGCGAAGGCGGCGATCTTGCGCAGCTCGCCGCGCTGGCGCCGGCGGCGGCCTGCACCTGCATGCCGTTCGCCATCGCGACGAGATAGCTCGCCAGGGTGGCGGGGTCGACGCCGGCGGGAAGCTTGCCGTCGTCGCGATCGCGCGCGAAACGGTCGCGCAAGGCCCGCTCCTTTTCGGCGCGATGCTCGGGCCAGCATGTCGGGAATGACCTGGTCCGAGCAGGAGAGGCCGCTCTGCACCAGCAGGCATCCCGGCGGGTTGCGTCCGCTGGTGTCGGCGGCAAAATCGGCCACGCCATCCAGGAACGCCTGCGCCACCGAACGCGGATCGGTCGCCGCCAGCACGCCGTCCATGAAATCCTTGCGCCGCGCGTCGTAGCGGTCCAGCACCGCGCGGAAGAGGCCTTCCTTGCTGGCCGAATGCCGCATAAAGGCTGGGCGCGCCGATACCCATGGCCTCCGTGAGGTCGTGCAGCGACGCGCCCTCATAACCGTTGCGCCAGAACACCGTCATGGCGCGGTCGAGCGCGGTCTCCGTGCAAAAACTCCTGGGCCTCCCCATCCTCATCGGGGCCTCCTTTTATTTTATACCGAATGATACATAAGTACCTTGAAGCGCGGAATCCAGCCTCTATATCTGTAGCGTTCGATACGAATTGAGGGACTTCCGATGTCGCATATCTCCGAGCTGATGAAATCGGACGACTTCCGGGCCGCCAACGCGCCGGAGCGCTCCAAGCTCTTGAATAAGCGCAATCTCTGGGCGCCGCGGCCCTCGTTGCGCTGCTCGGCGCCGGCTCTGGACCCACAGCTCCGCCACCGGCAGCACGCCCATGGCGCCCACCGGTCCGGTCGCCGTGACGGTCGAGGCGGTCCATACCCAGAACCTGCGCATCTGGTCGGACTTCTCCGGCCGCCTGACCGCGGTCAACCGCCGCCGACATCCGGCCCGAAGTCAGCGGCCGCATCACCGACTTCCGCTTCAGGGACGGCCAGACCGTCAAGGCCGGCGACATCCTGATGGTGATCGATCCGCGCCCCTACGAGGCCGTCGCCGCCAAGGCGCGCGCCGATCTCGCGGTGGCGCAGAACCAACGCCAATCTCGCCAAGGTGGAGCTCGACCGGGCGCAGGCGCCTGATGACCGCCCAGGCCGTGGCGCGCGACCTCTACGACCAGCGCAACAGCGCCAATGGCGTTGCCGTCGCCACCATCAAGTCGGTGCAGGCCACGCTCGACCAGGCCGAGCTCGACATCGACCACGCCTATGTCAAGGCGCCGATCGGCGGCCGCGTCAGCCGCGCCGCAGATCACGGTGGGCAATTCTGGTGCAGTCGGGGCCGAACGCGCCGCTGCTCACCAGCATCGTCTCCGACGACGGCATCTATGCCGATTTCGAGGTCGACGAGCAGACCTATCTGCGCAGCATCCACGAGCACGCCGTCACGCCGGGCCAGGAACAGCGCATCCCGGTGCAATTGACGGTGCAGGGCGACGATCACGTCTACCAGGGCACGATCGAAAGCTTCGACAACAAGATCAATGTCGGCACCGGCACGATCGCGGCCCGCGCCCGCTTCGCCAATGCCGATCATTCCCTGGTGGCCGGCATGTTCGTGACCGTCCGCCTGGCCGGCGCGGCCAACAGCAATGTGCTGCTGGTCCCCGAAGAGGCCGTCGGCAACGACCAGAGCAAGCGCTTCGTCTACGTGGTGGGCGGCGACAGCAAGGCGGTGTTCCGCGAGGTGACGCTCGGCCAGTCGGTCGGCGGCGACCGCGTCGTGCTGTCGGGGGGGGGGGGGGGGGCCTGAAGCCCGGCGACCGCATCGTCACCGACGGCCTGCAGCGGCTGCAGACCGGCGACACCGTCGCCGCCCGCTTCGCCGACGCCGGCAAGCCGCGGCACATCCGCTAAGGTCGGCAAAAGCACGTCCTGTCCGAGTCGAATAAACAATCAATCGTCATGGCCGTCACGGGGCGGCCATGGCGAATTGGGTAAATACGACCACAATAGACGCTAAGCTCGTCCCCCTGGTCGTCGGCCCCAAGGAGCTGTGACGCCGTGAATCTGTCCAAATTCTTCATCGACCGGCCGATTTTCGCCGGCGTGATCTCGGTCGTCATCTTCCTGGCGGGCCTGATCGCGATGACGCAGCTCCCGATCTCGGAATATCCCGAGGTCGTGCCGCCTTCCGTCGTCGTGACCGCGATGTTCCCGGGCGCCAATCCCAACACCAACGCCGACACGGTGGCGACCCCGCTGGAGGAGCAGATCAACGGCGTCGAGGGCATGCTCTACATGGCCTCGCAGGCCGCCTCCGACGGCACGCTGACCCTGACCGTCACCTTCAAGCTCGGCACCGATCCCAACCTCGCCCAGCAGCTCGTGCAGAACCGCGTCAACCAGGCGCTGCCGCGCCTGCCCGACGTCACCCCGCGCGCTCGGCGTCACCACGGTCAAGAGCTCGCCCGATCTGACCATGGTGGTGCATCTGACGTCGCCCAATGGGCGCTACGACATGCTCTATCTGCGCAATTTACGCGGTGCTGAACGTCAAGGACCGCCTTGCCAAGATCGATGGCGTCGGCAATGTCCAGCTCTTCGGCTCGGGCGATTACGCCATGCGCCTGTGGCTCAATCCGGAGAAGATCGCCGAGCGCAACATGACGGCCGACGACGTCGTCAATGCGGTGCGCCAGCAGAACGTGCAGGTCGCCGCCGGCGTCATCAACGGCCCGCCCTACGGCACCACCGGCAAGCTGCAGGCTGCCGATCAACGTCCAGGGCCGCCTCACCGACCCGGAGGAATTCCGCAACATCGTGGTCAAGCGCGATGCGCCGGCGTCATCACCCCGGCTGGGCGACGTGGCGCGGATCGAGATCGACGCGTCGGGCTACGGCCTGCGCTCGCTGCTCGACAACAAGCAGGCGGTCGCCATCCCGATCTTCCAGGCGCCGGGCTCGAACGCGATCCAGATCTCCGACCGGGTGCGCGCCACCATGGAGGAGCTGAAAGCCAATTTCCCGCAAGGGATGGACTATTCCATCGTCACGACCCCACCGTGTTCGTACGCGACTCGATCAAGGCGGTGGTCGAGACGCTGCTGGAAGCGGTCCTTCTGGTCGTCCTCGTCGTCATCCTGTTCCTGCAGACCTGGCGCGCCTCGATCATTCCCCTGCTGGCGGTGCCGATCTCCATCGTCGGCACCTTCGCGGTGATGCTGGCTTTCGGCTTCTCGATCAACGCCTTGTCGCTGTTCGGGCTGGTGCTCGCCATCGGCATCGTGGTCGACGACGCCATCGTCGTGGTCGAGAACGTCGAGCGCAACATCGAGGGCGGCCTCAGCCCCCGCGACGCCACGCTGAAGGCGATGTCGGAGGTGACCGGCCCCATCGTCGCCATCGCGCTGGTGCTGTGCGCCGTGTTCGTGCCCATCGCCTTCATCAGCGGGCTGACCGGCGAGTTCTACCGCCAGTTCGCCGCTCACCATCGCCTTCTCCACCGTCATCTCGGCGTTCAACTCGCTGACCCTGTCGCCGGCGCTCGCCGCCGCGCTGCTCAAGGGCCATGGCGCGCCCAAGGACGCCGTGGCGCGGGTCATGGATCGCACCCTGGGCGGCTTCTTCGGGCGCTTCAACCGCCTGTTCCACCGCGGCTCGGAGGGCTATGGAAGCGGCGTGACAACCATCCTCGGCCGCGGCCACGCGCGCCCTGGCGATCTATGGCGGGCTCTTGGTGCTGACCTATGTCGGCTTCCCTGGCGGTGCCGCCCGGCATCGTGCCGACCCAGGACAAGCAATATCTCGTCAGCTTCGCGCAACCTGCCCCAGGGCGCCACGCTCGACCGCACCGAGGCGGTGATCCGCAAGATGTCGGAGATCGCGCTCAAGGAGCCGGGCGTGCAGGGCGCCGTGGCGTTCCCGGCCTGTCGATCAACGGCTTCATCAACAGCCCGTCGGCCGGCATCGTCTTCGTCACCCTGAAGCCGTTCGCGGAGCGTACGTCGTCCGACCTCTCGGGCCTCGCGATCTCGCAGAAGCTGCAGCAGAAATTCGCCGGCATCGGCGAGGCGATGATCGCGATCTTTCCGCCGCCGCCGGTCAACGGGCTGGGCACCATCGGCGGCTTCAAGCTGGAGGTCGAGGACCGCACCGACCAGGGCGACGCGGCGCTCGACCGCGCCATGCAGGCGGTGCAGGCCAAGGCGCGCAAGGACCCGGCGCTGGTCGGCGTGTTCTCCAACTTCAATGTCGCCGTGCCGCAGCTCACCGCCAATCTCGACCGCACCAAGGCGATGCAGCTCGGCGTCAATGTGCAGGACGTGTTCGACGCGATGCAGACCTATCTCGGCTCGATCTACGTCAACGACTTCAACCGCTTCGGCCGCACCTACCAGGTCATCGCGCAGGCCGACACGCCGTTCCGCTCCAACCCGGAGGACATCTTGCGGCTGAAGACCCGCAATGCCGACGGCCAGATGGTGCCGCTGGGCGCCGTGGTGACGGTGTCGGAGGCGGCCGGGCCCGACAGCGCCCTGCGCTACAACGGCTATCGCGCCGCCGACCTCAACGGCGCGGCGGCGCCGGGCTTCTCGTCCGGCCAGGCGCAGGCGGCAATCACCAGGATCCTGACCGAGACCCTGCCCAAGGGCATGACGTTCGAGTGGACCGACCTGACCTATCAGCAGTTCCTCGCCGGCAACACCGCGCTGCTGGTCTTCCCGCTCTGCGTGCTGCTCGTCTTCCTGGTGCTGGCGGCGCAGTATGAAAGCCTGTTCCTGCCGCTCGCCATCATCATGATCGTGCCGATGTGCCTGTTCTCCGCCATCGGCGGCGTCTGGCTCACCGGCGGCGACAACAACATCTTCACCCAGATCGGCCTGTTCGTGCTGATCGGACTCGCCTGCAAGAACGCCATCCTGATCGTGGAATTCGCGCGCGAGCTCGAACTCCAGGGCCGCAAGACCGTCGATGCGGCGGTCGAGGCGGCGCGGCTGCGGCTGCGGCCGATCCTGATGACGTCGCTGGCGTTCATCATGGGCGTCGTGCCGCTGGTGCTCTCGGTCGGCGCCGGCGCCGAGATGCGCCACGCCATGGGCATCGCGGTGTTCTTCGGCATGCTGGGCGTGACCTTCTTCGGCCTGTTCCTGACGCCGCTATTTTATGTGCTGCTGCGCGCCCTGGAAAAACGCGTCACCGGCACCGAGGCCGTCCACCACCACATTTAGCGGGCAGGACGTAGGAGTAGAGGGCTGGACCTAGGCCGCCGCCGCCTCGCCCAGCGGCTGCCACAGCTCGACCTTCACCCCGGCCGGATCGAGGATCCAGGCGAAGCGGCCTTCGCTCTCCTCCTGGCGCCCGATCGGGTCCACGCCTCGGCCTTCGCCCGTTCGAGCACCCCGTCGAGGTCGTCGACGATCAGATTGACCATGAAGGCGTGCGGCGAGGGGGGCGAAATAGCCGGTGTCGGCCTTGAACGGCGACCACAGCGTGACGCCCTGCGCCGGATGGGGAAAGATCGCCCCGCCCCAGTCGCTGATCGGAAATCCCAGCACCCGCTGGTACCAGTCGCCGAGCGCCTTGGGATCCGCCGCCTTGAAGAAGATGCCGCCGATTCCGAGCACCTTGGCCATGGTCGTCTCCCCAATCCGATATCCGCCAGACAGGACGGCCCAGACCGTCCACTCCTGCGCGACGATGGCGCGAACCTCGCCCCGGACGCAATCCCGCGGGACGCGTCTTGGCGAACTGCGCCGGTTGGCTGGGGCGTAGATCCGTTCTGGAGCTTTCCTAAGCCTCTGAAATAGCGCGCGAAAATCGAGGCCGCCCGCACAATTCCCGGCCGGCCTCGATCATGCTGCGGCTTTTGCTTGTCAGCCGCGGCCAAGTGGCGCAGCATTCCGTCCAGCGGGGGCTACCCTTCGGGCGCTGGCCCCGCCGCAACGTCCTTCCGCACCTGCGGAACAAGAGACGGGCGGGCCTCGGTCTGAAACGGTTTGACATCAACCGCAACGGAGGAGCGACGTCATGCTTGTCAAACATATTCTGGGCGAGAAGGGCCGTGAGATCATCGCCATCGGCGCCGACGCCACCCTGTCGGAGGCGGCACGCCTCCTGGCACGCAAGCGCATCGGCGCGGTGGGTGGTGCTGGGCGAAGCCGGCGGCCTCGCCGGCATCCTGTCGGAGCGCGACGTGGTGCGCGCCGTCGCCGACGAAAGCGTCGCGGCGCTGGCGCGTCCCGTCTGCGCCTATATGACGCGTGCGGTGGCGACCTGCTGCGAAACCGATTCGATCGAGGACCTGATGGAGATGATGACCATCGGCCGCTTCCGGCACGTGCCGGTGGTCGCCGACGACCGCATCACCGGCATCGTCTCGATCGGCGACGTGGTCAAGACCCGCATCGCCGAGACGGTCGAGGAAGCCCAGACCCTGCGCCAGTACATCACCGCGGCCTGAGCGACGGCGTCGACATTCCGAGCCGCGGCCCGTCGCCCTTCGAGGCTCGCTGCGCTCGCGCCTCAGGGTGACGGTCCTAATGCATACATTAGCGTCATCCTGAGGTGCTCCCCCGGCCTTGAGCCGGGGAGCCTCGAAGGATGCGCGCCGCGATTCAACCAGCTCACCCCCGCGCCTTCACATACCGCCCCGGCGTCTTGCCCGTCTGCTGGCGGAAGGCGGCGATGAAGGCGCTGGTGCTGGCATAGCCGGCCGCGGCCGCGGCCGTGGTCACGCTGGCGCCGGCATGCAGCTCGGCGATCGCATGGATCAGCCGCAGGCGCTGGCGCCATTGCGCGAAGCCGAGACCGGTCTGCGCCTGGAAGACGCGCTGCACCGTGCGCGCGCTGACCTTGGCCGCGCGCGCCAGCGCCGCCAGGGTGCGCACGTCGGACGCATCGGCCCATAGTTTCTCGGCCAGCCCGCGCATCCGCACGTCCTTCGGCATCGGCAGGTGCAGCACCAGGCGCTCGGCTTGGCCCAGCCGGTCGAGGAACACGCCGGCCAGCCGTTCGTCCGCGTCGACGCCTTCGGCCAGCATCTGCCGCGACGCGATGTGCAGGATCAGTTCGCGCAGCAGCGGGTCGACCTCCATCGCCGTACACAGCGGCGGCAGGCCGCCGGCGCGCTCGGGCGGGATATAGATCGTGCGCATCGCGGTGACGCCGCGCATCGCGATCGCGTGCGCGACGTCCGGCGGCGCCCATAGCGCGCGACCCGGCGGCACCAGCCACAGCGCCGCCGCCGCCTCCACCCGCATCGTGCCGCTGCCGGCAAAGATAAGCTGGCCCCAGGGATGGCTGTGGGCCTCCAGGACATGCCCGTCCCCATAGGTCAGCGCGAGGCTGCGCAGCGCGTATCGCATGGCCGTCACTGTCGCATTCCCGATACTTCCTGTCAGGATCGCTGTAGCCCGCCGCGCCGGCCGTTCTCTACCCTCACCGCGCTCCAGGAGGTTCCCATGCCCAACCATGTGAAGTTCTTCTCCATCATGGTCGACGACACCGCGCGTGCCATCGCTTTCTACGAAGCGGTGTTCGGCTGGACGTTCGAGGATTGGGGACCGCCGGGCTTCTACCTCATCCGCGGCGCCGGCCTCGAAGGCTCGCTGCACAAGCGGCAGGAGCCGCTCACCGGCACCGGCTTCCGCGCCTTCGAGATCACGGTCGGCGTCGACGACGTCGACGCCATCGCGGCGCGCGTCGTCAAGGCGGGCGGGGTCGTCACCATGCCCAAGATGCGGATCGAGACGGTGGGCAGTCTCATCTATTTCAATGACACCGAAGCCAACCGCGTCGGCGCGATGACATACGACGCCGCCTACGAAGCGGCGCGGACGTGACGCCGATGGGCCTCCTGAACGATCCCAGGCTCGAAGCGCTGCTGGACGGCCTCCACGCGCAGAGCGCCGGCCAGGACGACGCGATCGGCGCCTATTTCCGCCGCCGCGCCGCCGAAGGCACGCTCGACTGGAACCGCTTCGACGGCGAGACCGACCGCTTCTTCGCCGACAAGCTGGTCGCGCTGGAGAAGGAGAAGGCGCAATTCTGCTACGCGCTGTGCCGCGCCCTGCGCGCCGCGCGGGTGGTGGAGGCGGGCACGTCCTTCGGCGTCTCGATGCTCTATCTGGCCGCTGCGGTCCGCGACAATGGCGGCGGCACGGTGATCGGCACCGAGTACGAGCCCGCGAAGGCGGCGGCGGCGCGGCGCAATTTCGACGCCGCAGGGCTGGCCGACTACATCGACCTGCGCGAGGGCGATCTCGCCGAAACGCTGGCGGTCATCGAAGGTCCTGTCGATTTCCTGCTGCTCGACATCTGGACCGCCATGGTGGTGCCGGCGGTGACGCGCGTGCTGCCGCATCTGCGGCCGGGCGCCGTCATCGTCGCCGACAACGTCATCGCGGCGCGGCAGGGGTATGCCGCCTATTACGAGCTTCTGGCCGATCCGAACAACGGGTTGCGCACCATGACCTTGCCGTTTCCCGGCGGCCTGGAGATGTCTGTCAAAGTGTAGAGCGGCGGAACATCGCCACCCCCCTGACGTTGCCTGTCTGAAATCATTCAGGAGACTGTCATGAGGAAACTGCTCGCCGGCGCCGCGATCGCCGCCCTTTTGTCCACGTCCGCCTTCGCCCAAGGCGCAATGCCGACGCAGACGCCGGTCCAGTCGACCATGCCGACGCAGACGCAGGTGCCGTCGACTGCGATGGCGCCCGACCACACCACGATGCCCAACGCCAACCAGACGCCCGAGGCGCCGGCCGGCGGCAGCCGCATGCCCAACGCCAACAATACTGCCACGCCGGGCAGCCCGGCGCCGCGCAACGGCACGACCCAGCCGACCGACAATCCGTCCAACCCGGCCTGCCAGCCCGGTGCGTCGGTGCCGGCCGGCGCGCCGCCCTGTCCGTAATCGTGCAACCGCGGTTCCGGCAGGAACGTCGCCGGTGACGGCACGTTTGTACTGACAGAACGAGGCACCGCCTCGTCGCATTCTTATTGAGGAGAGTCCCATGAAACTCCGCGCGACCGCACTTTGCGGCGCCGCCCTTGCCGGCACGTTGATGCTGGCCGGGCCTGCGCTGGCGCAACGCAGCTACTACGACACCAATCCGACGCCCGCCGAGCGGGCGCAGACCGACCAGCTCAACAGCGACGCGTCGGATCGCGCGCGCAGCGAGAGCGACGACGACGCTGCCGCGACCGATGCGAACACCGCGGCGCAGTCCGACTACAATCAGCGCCTGAACGACTACGACGCCCAGCGCGCCACCTATGACCGCGACCGCGCCCGCTACCATGCCGAGCACGCCGACTATGCCCATCGCTGGGACGCGTTCTACGGCCATGACCGCTTCCGCGACGTGGGTACCGTCCCGGAACGGGACCTGATGGGGCTTTCGGTCAGCAGCCGGGGCGGCAGCAGCATCGGCCGCATCCGCGACGTGGACTTCGACGCCCGCGGCGGCATCACGCGCGTCGCAGTCAGCACCGGCGGCGACAACGTCGCCTGGATCGATGCCGACGATGTGCGCTACGACCCGCAGACCCGGACGGTCATGAGCGATCTCAGCCGCGACCAGGTCGGCGACATGGCCCATATGCGCTATCCGCGCTTCTGACGCGCGGATTTCGTCCTAGATAAGCAAGGGCCGGCCATGCGCCGGCCCTTTGCATGTGGCCTCTTTGCACGTCGCCCTCTGCGGGTGGAACGAGTCCCCGCACAGGGCGTTTTTGATCTGAACGACAGGGCGTTGGTATCATGGCTGTTTCCCGCTTCGGACTTGCCTGTTTTGCAGCCATTCTGGCCGGCGGCGCGTCAGCCAGCCTTGCCGGCAATGACGGCCCGATGCAGCCGGCGCAGGTCTCGACGGATCATCGCGGCACGCCTATCGCGGCGATCGCCGATCCCGAGGTTTCCTTCAGGAACGTCGCCGTCGAATTCACCTCCGGCAAGGCTTTCGGCCGTGTCGTCGGCGTGACCACCGACGGACGCGGCCGCGCCTCGCGCATCCATGTAGCCCTGAACGACACGCCGGCGCAGCGGATCTGGCTGGACCAGAACGACCTGGTCTATAGCCGCGCCCGCGACGTCATCGTCGCCCACGACATCCATCCCCCCGTCATGGCCGTCGCCGACGCCCGATAAGTGATACCTCCCCTGAAAGGGGAGGTCGAAAAATCGCAAGCGATTTTTCGGGAGGGGTCACACCCCCGCCACTTCGTGCAAGACCGTCGTCCACGGCACCCACCGGTCGTCCGGCCCACGCATGCCGTCCCACGGCATGGCGTTGCAGACATAGCCGACCGCGATTCCGCTCTGCGGATGGGCAAAGCCGATGCGGCCGCCCGCGCCGTCATGGCCGAACGAGCCGTCCCCCAGCATCGGCGCCGCGCTGCGGGTGAGCTGATAGCCCAGGCCGTAGCGCAGCGGGCTGGGGTTGGGCAGCCTGGCGAAATCGCCCGGCGCGGTCAGGCCCTCGGTCTGCGGCCGCATCGCGCCCGCCACCGTTTCGGGCTTCAGCAGCCGCACCCCGTCCACCGCCCCGATGGTTGCCGCGTACATCCGCGCCAGCGAGGCCGCGTCGCCGATCGTGTTGGCGGCCGGGACTTCCGCCGCATGGCCTTCGCGCGTGTTGAACAGCGCGATGCTCTCGGCCGAGCCCGCCATCGCCTTCAGCATGGTCTGCGCCAGCCGGCTTTCGGGATCGATGCCGAACCCCGCCGCCAGCGCCTTCATCTGCTCCGCGGTCAGGCCCGCGCGGTCGGCGAAATGGTGCGCGACGCGGTCCTCCTCCGCCTCCGGCAGCCCGATCCACAGATCGAGGCCGAGCGGCGCCGCGATCTCCTCGGCGAAGAACCGGCCCGGCGTCCTGCCCGTGATCCGCCGGATCACCTCGCCCAGCAGATAGCCATAGGTCACCGCGTGATACATGTACGCCGTACCCGGCGCCCACAACGGCGCCATCGCCGCCAGCGCCCCGGTGCAGCGCTCCCAGTCGAGCAATTCGCGCGGCCCGACGCCGCTTTGCGGATCGAAACTGTTCAGCCCGGCCCGGTGCGAGAGCAAGTAATGGACGGGAATCTTGTCTTTGCCGGCCGCCGCGAATTCCGGCCAATACTTCGCCACCGGCGCACCCAGATCGAGCTGCCCGCGCTCCGCCAGCATGTGCGCCATGGTCGCCACCGCGCCCTTGGAGACCGAGAAGCAGACGGTCAGCGTCTTGTCCGTATACGGACGGCCCCGCACCGGATCGGCGCCGGTCCACAGGTCGACCACCTTCTCGCCATGGCGGTAGACGCAAAGCTGCGCCCCGCCGCGGTCGTCCTTCTGGCCCTGTGCGAAGGCGTCGCGGAAGGCCTCATAGCCCTTCGCCGTCGTGCCGCCACTCATGCCGCCTCCATCCCGATCGCCGTGCGCAGCGCCGCGGTCCAGCCGATCCAGCGCGGATCGACCGACATCGAATCCCACAGCATGTTGTTGCAGTTATAGCCGACCGCCGTTCCGCTCTCGGGATGGGCGAAGCCGAGCCGCCCGCCGGCGCCCGGATGGCCGAACGAGCCTTTGCCCAGCATCGGCACGACGGGACTGCTCAGCATGTAGCCCAGCGCCGGCCGTGCCGCGACGGCGCCCGGCAGCCTGGCGAAATCGCCCGGCGGCATCAGCGGTGCGCCCGGCGTCCGCGCCCGCTCCATCGCCGCGTCCGAGAACAGCCGCACGCCGTCGACCGTGCCGATGGCCGCCGCGTACATCTTCGCCAGGGCGCGGGCATTGCCGATGGCGCCGCCCGCCGGAATCTCCGCCGCATGGGCGCGCCGCGTGTTCAGCACGTCGAAATCGGGGAAGGTGCGCAGCGTCTGCGCTTCCATCGCGCGGCCGAGCCGGTTGTCGAAATCCACCCCCAGCTCCTTCTGCCGCGCGATCAGCCGCTCCATCCGCGGCGGCTTGCCGGGCAGGAAATGCGGCGCGACGCGGTGCTCCTCGCGTTCCGGCAGGCCCATCCACAGCGCCACGCCCAGCGGCTTCGCGATCTCGTCCTCAAGCACCGCGCCGATCCGCTTGCCGGTGATCCGGCGGATCACCTCGCCGACCAGGAAACCGTAAGTCAGCGCATGGTAGGAATACGCCGTGCCGGGCTCCCATAGCGGCGCCATCCGCTCGATCAGGCCGACGCACTTGTCCCAATCGCACATGTCCTCGACCACGAAGCCGCTGTCGGCGTCGAAATTCACCAGCCCCGAGGAGTGCGTCAGCAGGTGCGCGACGGTGATGCCGTCCTTGCCGTTCTGCGCGAAGTCCGGCCAGTAGCGCGCCACCGGCGCGTCGAGATCGAGCCGGCCGCGATCGGCCAGCATATGCGCCAGCGTCGCCGTCACCCCCTTGCTGCAGGACATCAGGACGGCCAGGGAATCGTCCGCGAACGGAGGATCGCCGGCCCACAGATCGACCACCTTGGCGCCGTACCGGTAGACGCAGAGCTGCGCCCCGCCGGCATCGCCCGCCTGGGCCGCCAGGAAGGCGTCGCGCACGCCCTCGAAACCGTTCTCGACCGATCCGCCGCTCGCAACCACGATTCCCGTCTCCCTGAGTTTCTTTGCCCGGCAGTCTGGCCGCCAAACCGGTGCCGGCGCCAGTGTGACGGCCGCCTTGCGGTGCGCCGCGGCGCTCACCGCTACATCTTGTGCAATAAAATCAGGGCTTTTCCCGGTTTCCGGCGAAAAAGCGTTCATCCACAGGCCGCCGAAATTTTCGTGCGCTTATGTCGTTTTACCGTTTGACAGGCCAGAAGGGCCCGCCTATACACCGCGCCCACGCCGAACGCGGGTGACGAGCTTGCGGTCGGCGTTGTTTTCGAGAGAAGCTTATCGTTCGTCTTTCGAAACGGCTCTTTGACATTGTGATTACAGGAAGGGGAACGTGGGCGGCGGCTTGCCTAGCCATGCTCTGAGATTTCGTATCTCGGGGCTAACTAATCGAGCAGCGACAAACTGATTGCTCGCGTTCTTCAGCAAGACAAAATTGAAATGTTCGGTCGTTTCGGAGCTGTGACGGCGCCGAGGCGACCAAACCCTAGTCAATCAGTTTTGCGAACAAACGCGAATACAAGAGCAATCAGCGCGTCGTCTGTTCAGGATCATAACTTGAGAGTTTGATCCTGGCTCAGAACGAACGCTGGCGGCAGGCCTCAAACATGCAAGTCTAGGGGTGTAGCAATACACACCGGCGGACGGGTGCGTAACACGTGGGAATGTACCTACTGGTTCGGAACAACTGCGGGAAACTGCAGCTAATACCGAATAAGCCCTTACGGGGAAAGATTTATCGCCAGTAGATCAGCCCGCGTTCGATTAGCTAGTTGGTGAGGTAATGGCTCACCAAGGCTCCGATCGATAGCTGTTCTGAGAGGAAGATCAGCCACACTGGGACTGAGACACGGCCCAGACTCCTACGGGAGGCAGCAGTTGGGAATCTTGGACAATGGGGGAAACCCTGATCCAGCCATGCCGCGTGAGTGATGAAGGCCTTCGGGTTGTAAAGCTCTTTTACCCGGGAAGATAATGACTGTACCGGGAGAATAAGCTCCGGCTAACTTCGTGCCAGCAGCCGCGGTAATACGAAGGGGGCTAGCGTTGTTCGGAATTACTGGGCGTAAAGCGCGCGCAGGCGGCTATCCAAGTCAGTGGTGAAAGCCCGGAGCTCAACTCCGGAATTGCCATTGAAACTGTTTAGCTTGAGGACGAGAGAGGTGAGTGGAATTCCCAGTGTAGAGGTGAAATTCGTAGATATTGGGAAGAACACCGGTGGCGAAGGCGGCTCACTGGCTCGTTTCTGACGCTCAGGCGCGACAGCGTGGGGATCAAACAGGATTAGATACCCTGGTAGTCCACGCCGTAAACGATGATTGCTAGCCGTTGGGCAGCTTGCTGTTCAGTGGCGCAGCTAACGCATTAAGCAATCCGCCTGGGGAGTACGGCCGCAAGGTTGAAACTCAAAGGAATTGACGGGGGCCCGCACAAGCGGTGGAGCATGTGGTTTAATTCGACGCAACGCGCAGAACCTTACCAGGGTTTGACATCCCAAGACCGCTCCTTAATGGGAGTTTCCCCGCAAGGGGCTTGGAGACAGGTGCTGCATGGCTGTCGTCAGCTCGTGTCGTGAGATGTTGGGTTAAGTCCCGCAACGAGCGCAACCCTCGCCTTTAGTTGCCATCATTAAGTTGGGCACTCTAGAGGGACCGCCGGCGACAAGCCGGAGGAAGGTGGGGATGACGTCAAGTCCTCATGGCCCTTACACCCTGGGCTACACACGTGCTACAATGGCGGTGACAGTGGGCAGCTACTCGGCGACGAGCGGCTAATCCCAAAAAACCGTCCCAGTTCAGATTGCACTCTGCAACTCGAGTGCATGAAGGTGGAATCGCTAGTAATCGCAGAACAGCAGGCTGCGGTGAATACGTTCCCGGGCCTTGTACACACCGCCCGTCACGGCATGGGAGTTGGTTTTACCCGAAGACGGTGCGCTAACCCGCAAGGGAGGCAGCCGGCCACGGTAGGATCAGCGACTGGGCCGAAGTCGTAACAAGGTAGCCGTAGGGGAACCTGCGGCTGGATCACCTCCTTTCTAAGGATCGACGTCTTCGGATGAATGAGGCACAAGCCTCAACTCTCACGAGGAATCCCAGACATCGGTACTAGACAAACGGCGAATCTTGCCGCCGCCTTCGTTTCCCTTCCTTTTCCGTCGATATCCGCGCGATCGCGCGCGGGTTATCGCTGTCGCGCGAGTTGGACCTCGCGCGCCCTGTCGCGCGAGTTGGACCTCGCGCGCCCTGACGATTACCTCATCGGGCTCGTAGCTCAGGTGGTTAGAGCGCACGCCTGATAAGCGTGAGGTCGAACGTTCAACTCGTTCCGGGCCCACCACGCCCAGCTTCGCGGCTCGGCAAACTAACGGGGCCATAGCTCAGTTGGGAGAGCGCGTGCTTTGCAAGCATGAGGTCGTCGGTTCGATCCCGTCTGGCTCCACCAGCCGTCCGGTCGACCGCGCAGCACATGACGAACGACGGAAAACAACACAGCTTCGAACGGCCTGGCGCTACGGCGCCGCGGACGTTTGCAAGTCGCTCCGCTTTTTGGTTCGCCCAAAGAGAGAGAGCGTTGACATTGTGAAGGCAAGATCGATCCGGTTCGCACAACCGGTGAGATCTTAATACGACACTTAAAAAACTGATCGCAATGAATGCCATTCCCGTTGGATGTGGCAGTGCGCGGAGTCGTCCGCACGCTGGCTTTCTTTCTGGGCATGGAACGTAGTTGCTGAGCGATCAAGCGTTAAAGCAAGGGCGTCTGGGGGATGCCTTGGCACACACAGGCGATGAAGGACGTAGCACGCTGCGATAAGCTGCGGTGAGGGGCGAGCACCCTTTGACCCGCAGATCTCCGAATCGGGAAACCGAATGCGCAAGCATTATCTGTCCCTGAATACATAGGGGAGAGAGGCAAACGCGGGGAACTGAAACATCTCAGTACCCGTAGGAAAGGACATCAATTGAGACTCCGTCAGTAGTGGCGAGCGAACGCGGACCAGGCCATGAACTTCCGTTTTAGAACCGGAATGCCTTGGAAAAGGCAGCCATAGCGGGTGATAGCCCCGTACGGGTAGAAGGAACGGAACTATTGAGTAAGGCGGGACACGTGAAATCCTGTCTGAAGATGGGGGGCCCACCCTCCAAGCCTAAGTACTCGTGTGTGACCGATAGCGAACTAGTACCGTGAGGGAAAGGTGAAAAGCACCCCGGCGAGGGGAGTGAAAGAGACCTGAAACCGGACGCCTACAAACAGAAGGAGCGGGCTCACCGATGGTGAGCAGCTTCGTCTACCTTGCTGACAACGCGAATGATGAGTGGCGAATAGCGAGTAGCGAATAGCGAATAGTCGGCTTCGGCCGATCGTTCGAGATTCCCTACTCGCTACTCGCTATTCGCTATTCGCTTGTTGCGGGGAACGACGGAGCTTTCGCTCGCCATCGGCGAGCCCGTGACTTCGTACCTTTTGTATAATGGGTCAGCGAGTTCGTTTGTCTAGCAAGCTTAAGCCACAAGGCGGAGGCGCAGCGAAAGCGAGTCTGAATAGGGCGACTGAGTTAGACGGATGAGACCCGAAAGCAAGTGATCTAGCCATGACCAGGTTGAAGGTGCGGTAACACGCACTGGAGGACCGAACCCACGCCTGTTGAAAAAGTCGGGGATGAGTTGTGGCTAGGGGTGAAAGGCCAATCAAACTTGCAGATAGCTGGTTCTCTGCGAAAGCTATTTAGGTAGCGCGTCACATATCACCACCGGGGGTAGAGCACTGGATGGGCTAGGGGGCTTCACCGCTTACCAAACCTAACCAAACTCCGAATACCGGTGAGTGCTGAGTGTGGCAGACACACGGCGGGTGCTAACGTCCGTCGTGAAGAGGGATGAAAACCCTGACCTACAGCTAAGGTCCCCAAGTCATGGCTAAGTGGTTAAGGATGTGAGGTTCCCAAAACAATCAGGATGTTGGCTTAGAAGCAGCCATCATTTAAAGAAAGCGTAACAGCTCACTGATCTAAATAAGGAACTTTGCGCCGAAAATGTATCGGGGCTAAAGCCATGCACCGAAGCTTAGGATTTCACCGCAAGGTGGAATGGTAGCAGAGTGTTCCGTATGCCTGCGAAGAGGAAGCGTGAGCGACCTTGGAGGTATCGGAAGTAAGAATGCTGACATGAGTAGCGATAAAGAGGGTGAGAGACCCTCTCGCCGGAAGTCCAAGGGTTCCTGCGTCAAGTTAATCTGCGCAGGGTTAGCCGGCCCCTAAGGCCAGGCCGAAAGGCGTAGCCGATGGGAACCACGTAAATATTCGTGGGCCTGTGGGAAGTGACGGATCTTGCAAGTTGTTCGCCCTTACTGGATTGGGCGGGCCGCGAAGAGGTCCCAGGAAATAGCTCCCACGTTCAGTCCGTACCCCAAACCGACACAGGTGGACTGGCAGAGTATGCTAAGGCGCTTGAGAGAATGGTGTTGAAGGAACTAGGCAAATTGCCCTCGTAACTTCGGAAGAAGAGGGCCCTATTTCCACGCAAGTGGAGGTAGGGGGCACATAGCAGGGGGTGGCGACTGTTTACTAAAAACACAGGGCGCTGCGAAATCCAAAGATGACGTATAGCGTCTGACGCCTGCCCGGTGCCGGAAGGTTAAGAGGAGATGTGAAAGCGTTGAATCGAAGCCCCGGTAAACGGCGGCCGTAACTATAACGGTCCTAAGGTAGCGAAATTCCTTGTCGGGTAAGTTCCGACCTGCACGAAAGGCGTAACGACTTCCCCACTGTCTCCAACACCAGCTCAGCGAAATTGAATTCCCCGTGAAGATGCGGGGTTCCCGCGGTCAGACGGAAAGACCCCGTGCACCTTTACTGCAAGTTTACGCTGGCATTAGGACTGCGATGTGTAGAATAGGTGGTAGGCTTTGAAGCTTGGGCGCTAGCCCGAGTGGAGCCGCAATGTGAAATACCACCCTTTGTGATCCTGATGTCTAACCGCGGCCCCGAAACGGGGTCCGAGACCGCGTATGCTGGGCAGTTTGACTGGGGCGGTCGCCTCCCAAAGAGTAACGGAGGCGCGCGATGGTAGGCTCAGACCGGTCGGAAATCGGTTGTTGAGTGCAATGGCAAAAGCCTGCCTGACTGCAAGAGCGACGGCTCAAGCAGAGACGAAAGTCGGTCATAGTGATCCGGTGATCCCGAGTGGAAGGGTCATCGCTCAACGGATAAAAGGTACGCCGGGGATAACAGGCTGATCGCACCCAAGCGTCCATAGCGACGGTGCGGTTTGGCACCTCGATGTCGGCTCATCACATCCTGGGGCTGTAGCCGGTCCCAAGGGTATGGCTGTTCGCCATTTAAAGTGGTACGTGAGCTGGGTTTAGAACGTCGTGAGACAGTTCGGTCCCTATCTGCCGTGGGTGTTCGAAACTTGAGAAGACTTCTTCCTAGTACGAGAGGACCGGAAGGAACGTACCTCTGGTGGACCGGTTGTGGCGCCAGCCGCATTGCCGGGTAGCTATGTACGGACGAGATAACCGCTGAAAGCATCTAAGCGGGAAACTCACTTCAAAACTAGGTTTCGCTTGAGAGCCGGGGAAGACTACCCCGTCGATAGGCCAGATGTGTAAGCGCAGCGATGCGTTGAGCTGACTGGTCCTAATCGCTCGATTGGCTTGATCGCTTCAAGCAACACCGTTCCATGTCTGGAAACAAAGCCAGGCATCACGCAGCTTCGCAGCATTCGTTTTCATCGAGCGGATGTTCGAAGGCTCATTCCTCGCGCGTAAGCGCGAAGCATGAAAACAAAATCAGCTTAGGCCGTACGCGAGAGCGTGAGGCCCTAAGGATTTAAGTGTCGTATTGCATTGCAGGCGTCCTTTGCCGGACTGGTGGTCCTTGCGGAGGAATTCCACCCGATCCCATTCCGAACTCGGCCGTTAAAGCCTCCAGCGCCCATGGTACTGCGGCTCAAGCCGCGGGAGAGTAGGTCGCTGCCAGTCCTGCCAAGGACGTCTGCAAACGCACACGCGAAAACGTGGGCACCGCCTTCACACCATCTCGAAAAGCCCCTGCGCGAAAGCGCGGGGGCTTTTTGTTTTGGCTATACTCGCCCAGGCGCCCTTCCGGAGAGCAGCCGATGACCGAATCCGACGACCACGATCTCGACGTGCTGGACGACTACCTGCACGCGCCGGCGCGCGCCGACGACGTCATGACGCTCTCCGAGCTCGACGGCTTTCTCGCCGCCATCGCCATCGGCCCCGAGCCGGTCGATCCGGAAGAGTGGATGCCGGCCGTCTGGAACGGCGCCGAGCCGGACTTCGAAACCAGCGCCCAGGCGATTGCCGTCCGCCGCGCCATCTTCGGCCGCTATGACGGCATCGTCCGCGAAGTTGCGGCCGGGACCTACGCACCGATTCTCGACCGCGATACCGACGGCATGCCCCTGCCGCACGGCTGGGCCGAAGGCTTCATGACCGGGGCGGGCCTGCGGATCGAAGCCTGGTCGAAATTGTTCGGATCCGAGCAGGACGACACCATCGCCTATCCGATCCTGGCACTGTGCGACGACGAGAACGGCGTGCCGCTGTTCGACCTGTCGAAAAAGGATCGCGAGATCCTCCTGGCGCAGTCGCCCGACCTGATCGCCCAGGCCGTGATCGACATCGCCGACTACTGGCAGCAGAAGAACAAGCCGCCGCCGCCCGGCGCCATCCCGGTGCGGACCGAACCAAAGATCGGCCGCAACGATCCCTGTCCCTGCGGCTCGGGCAAGAAGTACAAGAAGTGCTGCGCCCCCTGACGGGGCTTTTGCCCGCCATCCTCTTCGAACTATCCTCCACCCGTGCGACTCGGACACCGTCCGGCGCCTTCGAAGGAGTCTCCCATGGCCAATCGCGAACAGCGCGGCAACAAGGAAAAGAAGAAACCCAAGGCCGACAAGAAGGCCGGCACGCCGGTCTCCGCCGGCGGCAAGCCGCCCGCCTATGTCGAACCCCAGCTGGTCCGCAAGCCGCACAAGGGCAAGGACTGGGAGTAGCATCGCCGGCGCCGGTCCCGTCCGGGCCGCCCCGCGATCGCCGCAGGGCCGCAGATCCGGAGCCCGGGCCGGTTCGTAAAGGCCGTATGACCCGCGCGCGAGGAAAGATCGTCGTCGTCCACGACAAGATGCAGCGCGGCTATCGCTACGCGTTGGTCGCGCCGGTGGGCCGTGACTTCGCCAAGGACTTCAAGCCGGAACTGACGCCTCCGCAGATGCTGCGCCTGGGCGTGTTCGGCGGCAGGTACATGACCGACTGCCGGCGCGAATTCCCGGAGGCCTGGTTCACGCGTGCCAGGCTGTCGCCCGCGAAGAAAGACCCCGCGCTCAACCATTTCGGCGTCGACGCGTCCGCGCCGCTCTCCTATTGGCGGCGCAAGGGCTGGATTCATCCGGACGATCCACGCGGCTGGTTCCAGTGGTATTGCCGTTATTACCGGGGGCGTCGCATGGAAGACGACGCGCGCCAGATCCGCCGCTGGAAGCAGATGGTTCGCCACGTGGCGCAGATTCGCAAAGCTTGCGAGCCCGGCGACCTCCACTGCCGGCCGCGCCAGCGCCAGGCGCTCCTCCACTGGGCCTATGACAGCCGCAAACTATGATCGGCCGGCACGGCGCCTTCGGCGCGGCTTGGGTCGACTGGCTTTAGTGCTGCTTGGCCTTCCAGTCCTGCAGCGCCGCCAGCATGGTGTCGACGTGCTTGGAATAGTCGAGGTCGGTGTACTCGGCCAGGATCTTGCCGTCGGGCGCGACCAGATAGGACGTGCGGTCCGCCAGGTCGGGCTTCATCGCCAGCACCGCGTCATAGGCCTTCATGATGCGCTGGTCGCCGTCCGAGGCCACCGGAAATCTGTTCGCGCAATCCTTGGTCGAGAAATCCTTCAGCGTGGCGATGTCGTCATGGCTGACGCCGATCACGCTGGCGCCCAGCGCGGAGAACTTGTCCATCGCGTCGGCGAAGGCGTGCGCCTCCAGCGAGCAGCCCTTGGTGAAGGCCTTGGGATAGAAATACACCACCACCGGTCCCTTCTTGCGCGCGTCGGCGAGCGCGAAGGTGAATTCCTTGCCGCCCAGCGAGGCCGGCGCGGTGAAATCCGGCGCGGCATCGCCCGGCTTGAGCGCGGCCGCGGCCGGCGCGGCCAGGAGGATTGCGGCGACGAGGGCGATGGCGAAACGGTTCATGGTGCTCTCCGCGAAAGACGCGGGAGCATGCTCCGGCCGGCCGGCCCTGTCACCAGCCCGCGGATCGTTTACGGCGTCAGACTCCGTAGTTCTGATAGGGATAGCAGCGCTCGCGCGTCAGCGACAGCCCGAAATGCCGGGCCAGCGCCGCGATCGCCTCGCCGTGCTGGGCGAACGGATCGGCGTTGGCCGGCCCCACGATGATGGTGCGGAAACCGCCGGCCTCCCGGCCGCCCGGCGGCAGCATCGCAGTGGCCAGCGGCGCGCCTTCCGCATCGCGCAAGGTCAGAAACATCGGCATGGCCCTCCGCAGATGCGCATCCAGGCCGATGTCGCGCTCGATGAAGACCGTGACGGCGGGACGATAGGACTGCACCGCGCTGTCGCGTTCGCGGCGGAAATATTTCTCGACCGCGTGCCGCATCAACTCGGATTCGATCGTCGCTTCGCCTTCCGTTTCGATCCGGAACCAGGTCTCGCGGCCAGGCGCGTCACAGATGTACTGCATGGACAACTCCATCGACTCGGCAGCCACGCCCGGCACGATACGCCGTTTCCGGCCATGGTTTGCTGCGCCGCAATCGCCTAAGCTTGGCGCCGTCGCATTGATCTTGGCAAGCCGATGCCCGTCCGGATGCTTGAACATTACACCATCCGCTGCCGAAGCCTGGAGCGCACGCGCGATTTCTATCGCGATGTGCTCGGCCTCGAAGCGGGCGAACGGCCGGATTTCCCGTTCAAAGGCTATTGGATGTATCTGGGCGGCGTGCCCATCGTGCACCTGGTCGACAGCGCCGAATCCGAAATCCGCGACGGCCCGCGCCGCGGCGTCGATACCGCCGCGCTCGATCACATCGCCTTTCGCGGCGACGATATCGACGCGACGCGGGCGGTGTTGCGGGCGCACGATCTGCCGTTCCGCGAAGCCGGTGTTCCGGGCGGACGCCTGCAGCAGATTTTCGTGCGCGATCCCGACGGCATCCTGATCGAGCTGAATTTCCGCCGGCCCAAGTAGGGCTCCGCGCGCGGCGACGCGAAGCCCGTCTTGTCAATAGCCTCCCGTGCGCGAATTCGGCGTGGCCGATGTGTTCGCGGAAGGGTGATGGCGATGGTGGGTCGTGCCGGTGTTCGCGTCGGGCGTGATCGAAGCCGGCGCCGTCGCGCCCGTGCTGGTGTCGCTGGTACCGCGATTGCCCGGAGTGTCGCCCGTGCTCGTGCCGGTGATCCGGTCGCCGGAACCCGTCGGCACGCCGGCCGCGCCCTGCGCATTGGCGTGGACGCTGTAAACGAGGGCCGCGCCGGACATCATCGGCGCCGCGGCCCAAATCGGAAGCGTTCCGGCCATCATGTGGTTTCCTCGCAAAGCCCGTCGACGCGACGTGCAGACGCGCGCCGGCGGGCGCGCGTTGCAGTCCGATGGCGGACGATCCGTCAATGTCCGCGTGCGCTCGAAGGTGCCCTGGCCGTGCCGCCGGTTGGGCTCGGGCCGGGTCCAGGGTTCGGACCCGGCGCCGGAGTCGCTACGGGCGGCAGATTGCCGCCGGGCGCCGGGACTTGCGTGGCCTGCCCATAGGCGACAGTGGCGCCGGCGAGGCTGGCTGCGAGGGTGATGACGGAAAGCAGTTTTGACCGCATGGAAGTCTCCCAAGTTCCGGCTGCAGGGCCGGTTTTCATGTCCCTCCCTGCGCTAACGTTCATGGCCTTGTCGCGTTGCCCATCGGCCTAAGTCCCCACGGGAATACGGGATTTGCATGCCGCAACGTGCGCTTTGCCGCCTCGCGCCGGATGTGATTTTATGTCAGCGCCATCCGCGAAAGACCGCAAAGGTCCCGCCGCCTTCAGGACACGCAAAGGGAGTTCGACACATGCAGGAACGGCTTCAATTCTACATCGACGGCAAATGGGTCGATCCCGTGACGCCGAAGACCATCGACGTCATCAATCCGGCCACGGAAGAAGCGTTCGCGCGCATCTCGCTGGGCTCCAAGGCCGACGTGGACAAGGCGGTCGCCGCCGCCCGCAAGGCGTTCGCGACCTGGTCGCGCACCACGCGCGAGGAGCGCATCGCGCTGCTGCAGAAGATCATGGCGGTCTACCAGACCAAGTACGAAGCCATCGCCAAGGCGATCTCCGAGGAGATGGGCGCGCCGATGTGGCTGTCCAAGGCGGCCCAGGCCGCGACCGGCCTCGGTCATCTCGCCGAGACGGTGAAGATCCTCAAGGATTATCCGTTCGAGGAGACCCGCGGCACGACGGCGATCGTCAAGGAGCCGGTCGGCGTCTGCGGCCTCATCACGCCGTGGAACTGGCCGATCAACCAGATCGTCTGCAAGGTCGCGCCGGCGCTGGCCGCCGGCTGCACCGTGGTGCTCAAGCCGTCGGAAGTTGCGCCGATGAACGCCATGCTGTTCGCCGACGTGCTGGACGAAGCCGGCGTGCCGCCCGGCGTGTTCAATCTCGTCAACGGCGACGGCCCTACGGTGGGCGAAGCGCTGTCGAGCCATCCCGGCATCGACATGATGTCCTTCACCGGCTCGACCCGCGCCGGCATCGCGGTGGCCAAGGCCGCCGCCGATACCGTCAAGCGCGTCGCGCAGGAGTTGGGCGGCAAGTCGGCCAATATCGTGCTGGAGGATGCCGACCTGACCAAGGCGGTGTCGGGCGGCATCATGCAGATGATGTCCAATTCGGGCCAGTCTTGTAACGCGCCCTCGCGCATGTTCGTGCCGCGGGCCAAGAACGACCAGGCCATCGCCATCGCCAAGGCGACCGCCGAGAAGGTCAAGGTCACCGATCCCGCCGCCGCCGATGCCGGTCCCGGTTCGATCGGCCCGGTGGTGTCGGAGGTCCAGTTCAACAAGATCCAGGCTCTGATCCAGAAGGGCATCGAGGAAGGCGCCACGCTGGTCGCCGGCGGCCTCGGCCGTCCCGAGGGCTTCAACCGCGGCTATTACGTCAAGCCGACGGTCTTCGCGAACGTCACCAACGACATGACCATCGCGCGCGAGGAGATCTTCGGACCCGTCCTGGCGATGCTGCCCTACGACACGGAAGAGGACGCCATCGCGATGGCCAACGACACCGTCTACGGCCTGTCGGGCTATGTGCAGTCCGGCGATATCGCGCATGCCCGTCAGGTCGCCTCGCGCCTGCGTTCGGGCAACGTGCACATCAACGGCGCCGGCGCCGATTTCTCCGCACCGTTCGGCGGCTACAAGCAGTCGGGCAACGGCCGCGAATGGGGCGATCACGGCTTCGAGGAATTCCTCGAGACCAAGGCCGTCCTCGGCTACGCGCCCAAGGCGGCGTAGTCTTCGCAGCAGAATGCAGGAAGGCCGTCGCGCAAGCGGCGGCCTTTTTGTTTGTACGGTTTGAATTGGACGCAATCGCAAACTCCAAATGTCATGGCCCGCGAAAGCGGGCCACCCAGATGGGTCTGCGCATGCGAAACAGGTTCGCGACGGCGCGTCGCGGTATCGGCGGGATCGGCGCATTACGATCACCTGGATGGCCCGCGGTCGCGGGCCATGACAGCTTGGTCGCAACGACTAGCGCGTCAGCGACCACACGATGAACGACATGTTTTCGGCCAGGCGGCGGGCCGTGAGGGCGCCCGCCAGCTTGGCGACCGGCACGGTGCGCTGGGCGACGAGGAAGATCTCGCCGCCGCGGGCGAGATGATCCGGCGCCGCGGCGAGAAGATCGCGCAGCACGGCGAAGTTCTGCGCGATGCCCGTGTGGATCGGCGGATTGGAGACGATGGCATCGAATGCCGCCGGCGGCAGGTCGGCCAGCTTCGCTATCTGGTGTGCCGGCGCGCCCGCCACATTCTCCCGCGCCGCCGCCAGCGCGATCGCGTCGATGTCTGCCAGCGTGAACGCCGCCTCGGGATGCCGCCGCCCCAGCACCTGCGCGATCGGTCCGCTGCCGCAGGCGAAGTCGAGCACCGTGCCGCCGACCGCGGGCAGCACGTCGAGCAGGAATTCGGTGCCTGCATCGAGCCGGCCGCTGGCGAACACGCCGGGATAGGTCACATGGGAAAAAGCCGTGCCGCCCTGCGAGAAGGTGACGGTGCGGCGCCAGGCGGCAAGACCGGACTTCAGGCCCGCCTTCGGGCTGCGCGCCGCAAGCACGCGGGCGTGGAACTTGGTCAGGATCGTCTCGACGCGTTCGAACGTGCCGGCCAGCGCGCGGCCGGCGGAGGCGATGCCCTCGTCCTTGCCGCCGAACAGGTAGAGCGTGCCGCCGGGCGTCAGCGCCCCGGCGCCGGCCTGCGCCAGCATCTCGAACTCGTCGCGCGCCTTGGGCAGGCGCAGCGCGACGGTGCCGAATTGTCCTTGCGGCCAAGGCGGCAGCCCCGGCGTGCGCCGGTCGACGCTGCGCGGCCAGTGACCGGCCCCGATCAGAAGGCAGTCTTCGTCCGGCTCGACACACAGCGCCAGCGCGCGTGCGGGGCCGTCCATCAATCCTTCGCGCGCTCGACGTAAGAGCCGTCCGCCGTCATCACCACGACGCGCGTGCCGATCGTGATGTGCGTCGGCACCATGGTCTTGACGCCGTTGGACAGCATCGCCGGCTTGAACGAGCCCGACGCGGTCTGGCCCTTCATCACCGCCTCGGTGTCGACGATCTCGAAGGTCGCGCGCTGCGGGATTTCCATCGAGATCGGATTGCTCTCGAACAGCTGCAGCTGCACTTCCATGTTCTCGACCAGATAGGGCGCCATGTCGCCGACCACGTCCTTGCCGACATGGACCTGGTCGAAGGTCTCCGGCTGCATGAACACCCAGTGCTCGCCGTCCTGGTAGAGATAGTTGAAGCGCTGGGATTCGACGAACGCCTTCTCCACGCTGTCGGTGGTGCGCAGCCGCTCGACCGTCTTCAGGCCGTCCGGAATGCGGCGCATCTCCAGATGGGTGACGGGCGTGCCCTTGCCGGGATGGATGTTCTCGGCGGTGATCACGATATAGAGCTTGCCGTCCTTTTCGATGACGTTGCCCTTGCGCACACTGCTGGCGATGACGGAAACCAAGTGGGACCTCGGGGGGAAGGAGACTGCGGCTCATAGCAGCCCTTGTCCCCCGGGCCAAGCCGGAATGTATCCACTACCGGGAGCGATGCTGTAAAAGCGGCGCGGACAAGGATGCGGCAAGGAAAAATGAACAGCTCAAGCTGGTGGTCCCGGCATCGCCACGGCGACCGCCAACCCCTGCTGCACCAGCGCAACCGCCTGAAGCGCGCCATCCGCGCTCATTTCGACGGGCTGGGTTTCACCGAGGTGGAGTGCGGCGCGCTGGTGGCGTCGCCCGGGAACGAGGCGCATCTGCACGCCTTTGCCACCAGCGCCGTTTCGACGGCGGGCGAGGCGCAAAGGCTCTACCTGCACACCTCGCCGGAATTTGCGTCCAAGAAGCTGCTGGCGGCGGGCGAGATCCGCATCTTCGATTTCGCGCGGGTCTTCCGCAATCGCGAGCGCGGTCCGCTGCATGCGCCCGAGTTCACCATGCTCGAATGGTATCGCGCCGACGAACCCTACGAAGCGGTCCAGGACGATTGCCTCGCGCTGCTGCGCATCGCGGCCGACATCGCCCAGACCGGGCGTTTCGCCTGGCGCGACCGCGCCTGCGACCCGCACGCCGAAGCGCAGCGCCTCACCGTCGCGGACGCCTTCACCTATCACGCCGGCATCGATCTTCTGTCGACCCTGTCGCCGGCGGGCTCGGGCGACCGCAATGCCTTCGCCGCCAAGGCGCGCCGCGCCGGCTTCGCGGTGACGGAAGCCGACAACTGGTCCGACATCTTCTCCAAGGTGCTCGCCGCGGCGATCGAGCCGCGCCTGGGCCTCGGCCAGCCCACCCTCCTGGTCGAATATCCGCGCTGCGAGGCGGCGCTGGCCAAGGCCGCGCCGCACGATCCGCGCGTCGCCGAACGCTTCGAACTCTATGCCTGCGGCGTCGAGCTGGCCAACGGCTTCGGCGAGCTCACCGACCCGGTCGAGCAGCGCGCCCGCTTCGAAGCGGAGATGGCGGAGAAGCAGCGCATCTATGGCGAGCGCTACCCGATCGACGAGGATTTCCTCGCCGCCCTCACCGAGATGCCGCCCGCCAGCGGCGTCGCCATGGGCTTCGACCGGTTGGTCCTGCTGGCGACCGGCGCCCCCCGGATCGACGACGTCCTCTGGACCCCAGCGCCGGGCGGCTGAGGCGGAAATGCCACAAGTTGCACAATTGACACTATGCAATCGTTTCTTATATGTTCCCTCGAGACTTCAAGGATGTCATCCGCGGCGTAGGCAGAAAACACATGTACATACAGGGGCTTGGCGCAAACATGTGGCGCCGGCGTGGGTAGAAGGGTGACACCTTCGAACCTGCGAAGACCCAAGGGGACGCGAACACGAAGGTGCTCGTCCGTCGGTCCTTGCCGGGCCCGGCGGCCTGCCTGCCGGTAGTAAGTAGACAGGACGAGAGCTTTGCCGGCGGCCGCCGCAGAGCTTTCTTCTTATGGGGTTCCGGTCAGCGCTTGCCGCGCAATTTCTTGAAGACGGCGCTGACCTTGTGCCGGGTCTGCTCCCACCACACGACGCGGCCATTGGTGACCCAGTTGAGCTGGATCACCCGGCGCGGGCCCTCGAACGCCTCGAAGCCATGCCAGGCATTGGGCCTGTTCTCGAACACCAGCAGCGTGCCTTCGTCGGGCGGCACCTCGGCGATCACGTCGTCGAGGTTGTCCGGGGAGCGCAGCAGGCGCAGCCTTCCGGTCGGGCTCTCCCACCGGCCGTTCATGTAGATCAGCACGGTCACCAGCTTGGTCACGCTGTCGGTGTGGATCTGCCCGTCGCGCGGCGCCGAGATCCCGCGCACCGTCACCATGGTCGGCCGCTGCGACAGGTCGAGGCCCAGTCTGTCCGCCACCGCCGCGGTGAACTCCGGCCCGCGGATCGCCGCCATGAAGCGCGCAAAGGCCGGGCCGTAGGAGAGTGTCGGCAACGGAAAGCTCCCCGCATGCGCCACCGCGGGAAAATCCGCGTTGATCGCGTCCAATGCGTCGCGCTTCACGAAGCCGGGCACCATGAACCAGGCGAACGGCTCCCGCGCCACGCCGGCCGCACGCACCGCGTCGACGTCGATGGGCAGCGCCGCCGTCACCGGTATTCGTCGTTCAGCGCCGCGAGCCTGGCGGACCCCGGGCAGAGTTCGCGCTCGCCGAGCTTGTTGAGTGGCGTCGGAACCGTGCCCAGGCCGTCATGCAGATCGGCCGCCTGCTCCTCGACATAGAGCAGGCCCGTGAGCACCTCGCCCTTGCCGTGATGGTGCTGGATATAGGCCATGGCGGCGGCACGGTCGGTCGGGTCGTAGTCGGCGTGCAGCTTCGACAGCTTCAGGAACGTGCCGTCATGCTGCTGCACCACCTGGACCGTGCCGGGCTCGTAGTCCGCCGCGATGGGCGCGCGGGCCTCGATGAAATCCAGCCGGTTCACCGCGTCGTTGTGCTCGCGCACGAAGTCGTAGGACTTGGTCGATTGCGGGTTGTTGTTGAACTGCACGCAGGGGCTGATCACGTCGATCACCGCCGAGCCTCTGTGGGCGATCGCCGCCTTCAGGATCGGCACGAGCTGCTTCTTGTCGCCGGAGAAGGAGCGTGCCACGAAGGTCGCGCCCAGCACCAGCGCCAGGCTGACCAGGTCGATCGGGTTGTCGTTGTTGACCGCGGTCTTGCTGCGCGAGCCCTTGTCGGCCGTGGCGGAGAACTGTCCCTTGGTCAGGCCGTAGACGCCGTTGTTCTCGCAGATATAGACCATGTTCACGCCGCGCCGCACGCAATGGGCGAACTGGCCGAGCCCGATGGAGGCGCTGTCGCCGTCGCCCGACACGCCCAGATAGATCAGGTCGCGATTGGCGAGGTTGGCGCCGGTCAGCACGCTCGGCATGCGGCCATGCACGCTGTTGAAGCCGTGCGCGGGGCCCAGGAAATAGTCCGGCGTCTTGGAGGAGCAGCCGATGCCCGACAGCTTGGCGACCTTGTAGGGCTCGATGCTCAGCTCGTAGCAGGCCTGGATCAGCGCCGCCGAGATCGAATCGTGGCCGCAGCCGGCGCACAGGGTCGAGATCGAGCCCTCATAGTCGCGATGGGTGAACCCCAGCGCGTTGGGCTTCAGTCCCGGATGATGCAGCTTCGGCTTGGCGATGTAGGTCATGGAGCGGCCTCGAACCTGTAGTCGAATGCGGCGATGTCTTCGCGATAGCGGTCGGCGACGAAGCCCTTGCCCCAGTCGCTGAAATAGCTTGCGTAATGCCCGTGCCGCGACGGATTGGCCCGCGCCAGCCGCGCCACGATGCCGGCGCGGCGGCAGGCCGCGGCGAAATCCGCATCGAGCTTCTCGTAGCGGCCGATGAAATCGGCGAGCGGCGTGCCGTCGTCGGCATGCAGAAAACCGGATTGCGGCCGCAGCGACAGCAGGTCGGCGATCCAGGCCGTGCCGCGGTCGATCAGCTGCAGCATGTCCTCGAAGTTCTCCACCGCCTGCATCTGCGGCAGCGTCGGCGCCAGCCGCTGCCGCGCATGGAAATAGAACGACACGGCGCGCTCCCACGGATTGCGCACGAAGGCGAATTTGAAATGGCCGCGCAGATCCGGCCGGCGCGCGAGGAAGGCGCCAAGCGTCTCGTGCCCGGTGCCGCCATGCGCGGCGCGCTGTCCGTCCGCGAACGGCGCCAGCGCGGCGGCGATGCTCGTCCCCGCGGTTTTCGGGATATGCGCGAAGACGAAGGCGCGGCTGTGCGAAACGACCATCATTCGGCCGCTTCCCTGTGCGTGACCTTCATCCGCTCGGCGATCGCCGCGGCGATGAAGCGCGCCGTGATCGGCGTGCCGTCATAGTGCAGGATGGAGATGAAGCGCGCCGGATCGATGGCGCATTCGTTGACCATCAGCTTCTGCAGCTGTGCGTCGCGGTTCTGCTCGACCACGAACACCTGGTCGTGCGTATTGACGAAATCGACCACGTCCTCCCCGAATGGAAAGGCGCGGATGCGCAACGTGTCCAGATGTACGCCCTGCTTCTCCAGGCTTGCCAGCGCCTCGTCCATCGCCGGTGAAGTCGAGCCGAAATAGATCGCGCCGTACTTGGTGTCCTTGCGGGCGCGGCGCAGCACCGGGGCCGGCACCAGCCCCTTGGCCGTGTCGAACTTCCGCAGCAGGCGCTGCATGTTGTAGACGTAGTCCGCGCCCTCCTCGGAATATTTCGCCATCTGGTTGCGGCTCGATCCGCGGGTGAAATACGCCCCCTTGCTCGGGTGCGTCGCGGGCAGGGTGCGGTAGGGAATCGCATCGCCGTCGACGTCGAGGTAGCGGCCGAACGGCTTGCCGGCCTCCAGCATCTGCGCCGTCATGATCTTGCCGCGGTCGTATTTGCGGCCGTCGTCCCACGTCAGCGGCTCGCACAGCCAGTCGTTCATGCCGATGTCGAGATCCAGCATCACGAATACGGGGGTTTGCAGCCGTTCGGCGAGGTCGAAGGCCAGCGCCGCGAATTCGAACGCCTCGCGCGGATCTTCGGGGAACAGCAGCGGATGCTTGGTGTCGCCATGGGAGGCATAGGCGGCGAGCAGGATGTCCGACTGCTGGGTGCGCGTCGGCATGCCGGTGGAAGGGCCGCCGCGCTGGATGTCGAACACCACCGCGGGCACTTCGGCGAAATAGGCGAGGCCGAAGAACTCCTGCATCAGCGAGATGCCGGGACCGGAAGTCGCGGTGAACGACCGCGCCCCGTTCCATCCCGCCCCGATCACCATGCCGATGGCGGCGATCTCGTCCTCCGCCTGCACGATGGCGAAATTGTTCTTCTTGGTCACGGGATCGATGCGGAGCGTCTTGCAATGCGCGGTGAACGCCTCCGCCAGGGAGGTCGACGGCGTGATCGGATACCACGCGCACACCGTGGCGCCGCCATAGACCGCGCCCAGCCCGGCCGCGTCATTGCCCTGGATGAAGATGCGGTCGCCGACCAGGTCGGCGCGCTCGATCTTCAGCTTGCATTTTCCGGCAAGGTTCGCCGCCGCGTAATCGTAGCCCAGCTTCATCGCCGCGAAATTGAGGCGGATCAGCTTGTCCTTGCCCTTGAACTGGTCGGTGATCAGGCTCTCGATGGTCGGCAGATCCATCGACAGCAGCTGCGCCACCGCGCCGAGATAGATCACGTTCTTGAGGAGCTGCCGTTCGCGCGGGATGGTGCCTTCCAGCGTGTTGGAAAGCTGCGTCAGCGGCACGCCCAGCAGGGTCACGTCGGCGCGCAGCTTCTGCGTCGTGAGCGGCTTGGTGGAATCGTAGAACAGATAGCCGCCCGGCTCGATCGACTCGACGTCCTTGTCCCAGGTCTGCGGGTTCATCGCGACCATCAGGTCGACGGTGTCGCCGCGCCGCCCCAGCCAGCCCTCGCCCGACACCCGCACCTCGTACCAGGTCGGCAGGCCCTGGATGTTCGACGGGAAGATGTTGCGCGAGCACACCGGCACGCCCATGCGCAACACGGAGCGCGCGAACAGCTCATTGGCCGACGCCGATCCCGAGCCGTTGACGTTGGCGAATTTGACGACGAAGTCGTTGGTCGCGGCGACAGGCTGCGGCATCGGCTGGGTCCTTACTTGTGACATGACCCCGCCTTTGCCGTCTCCAGATAGAACTTCTTCATGTCCCAGGCGCCGGTCGGGCAGCGTTCGGCGCACAGGCCGCAATGCAGGCAGACGTCTTCGTCCTTCGCCATGATGCGGCCGGTCTTGAGGACGTCGGATATGTACAGGTCCTGGCTCGGATTCGCCGCCGGCGCCTGCAGATGGGTGCGCAGCACCGGCTCCGGGTCATTCAGCGTGAAGGTGATGCAGTCCACCGGGCAGATGTCGACGCAGGCGTCGCATTCGATGCACAGGCTCTCCGCGAACACGGTCTCGACGTCGCAGTTGAGGCAGCGCTGCGCTTCCTTGAAGCCCATCTCCTTGTTGAAGCCCAGCTCGACTTCCATGTTCACATCGTGGAGCGTCAGCGCCTTGGCTGCGTGCGGCACCTTGAAGCGCAGGTCCATCGACACATCGTTGTCGTAGGACCATTCGTGGATGCCCATCTTCTGGCTAGACAGGTTCACCAGCGGCGACGGGCGCAGCTTCACGTCTTCGCCATGGCAGAACAGGTCGATGGAGACCGCCGCCTCATGGCCGTGCGCCACCGCCCAGATGATGTTCTTCGGCCCGAACGCGGCGTCGCCGCCGAAGAACACTTTCGGATTGGTCGACTGGTAGGTGACCGGATCGACCACCGGCATGTCCCATGTGTCGAATTCCAGGCCCAGGTCGCGCTCGATCCAGGGAAAGGCGTTCTCCTGGCCGACCGCCACCAGCACGTCGTCGCATTCCATCAGCATGTCCGGCTCGCCGGTCGGCACAAGGTTGCGGCGGCCCTTGGCGTCGCGCTCCGCCTTCACCTTCTCGAACACCACGCCGGTGAGCTTGCCGGCGTCGTGCCGGAATTCCTTGGGCACCATGAAATTGTGGATCGGGATGTCCTCGTGCATCGCGTCCTCCTTCTCCCAGGGCGACGCCTTCATCTCGTCGAAGCCGGAGCGGACCACCACGTCGACCTTCTCGCCGCCCAGCCGGCGCGAGGTGCGGCAGCAATCCATCGCGGTGTTGCCGCCGCCCAGCACGATCACGCGCCTGCCGATGCTGGTGGTGTGGCCGAAAGAAACGGAGGCTAGCCAGTCGATGCCGATATGGATGTTCGCCGCCGCCTCGGCGCGGCCGGGAATTTCGAGATCGCGCCCGCGCGGCGCGCCGCAGCCGACGAACACCGCGTCGTAATCCTGTGCCAGCACCGCCTTCAGGCTGTCGATCTTCTCGCCGAACCGCATCTCGGGCTCGAGTGCGAGGATGTAATCGCACTCCTCGTTCAGCACCATCTCGGGCAGGCGGAATTTGGGGATCTGCGTGCGCATCATCCCGCCCGCCCTGGCGTCGCCGTCATAGAGCGCGACGTGATAGCCGAGCGGCAGAAGATCGCGCGCCACAGTCAGCGACGCCGGCCCTGCGCCGATCAGTGCGATGCGCTTGCCGTTCTTCGCCGCGGCAGGCTTCGGCATGCGGCTTGCGACATTGGCGCCGTCCTTGCTGTCGGCGGCGACGCGCTTGAGGCGGCAGATCGCCACCGGCTGCTCCTCGACACGGCCGCGGCGGCAGGCCGGCTCGCAGGGCCGATCGCAGGTGCGGCCCAGCACGCCCGGAAACACGTTCGAATGCCAGTTGATCATGTAGGCGTCGGAGTATTTGCCTTCCGCGATCAGGCGGATGTATTCGGGCACCGGCGTGTGCGCCGGGCAGGCCCACTGGCAATCGACCACCTTGTGGAAGTAGTTCGGATCGGTGACGTTCGTCGGCGCCATCCCCGGGCGGCGCGCGGGCGCGGGCGCCGGGCGCCCTTCAGCCGTGACACTCATGTTGTGAATCTGATCTCCAAGACAGCGCTGTTGCCCGCCGGATGATTTCGCGCCCTGAGGCGGCGCACCTTATATTCCTGTCGCTCCGGCTTTTCCCCTTAAATGTCAGTTTAGTCAGCGGCCTACGCGGCGCAACACCCCATTTGGGTGTTTGTGGTCTGTGTTAACACGGGCAAGTCTTTGATTGTTCAAAGCGATCGACGAGTTTCTTTGGGTGAAAACCCCTGGCAGGATAGGGCCATGGACATTCTGCTTTCGCCGGAGCACGACGCCATCGCGGACAATGTCGCCCGCATCACGGCGCGTTTCGGCGACGATTACTGGAGCGAATGCGACCAGGCGCCGCGCTTTCCGTTCGAATTCCACAAGGCGATGGCCGATGCCGGCTGGCTCGGCATCACCATGCCGGAGGCGCTGGGCGGTGCCGGCCTCGGCGTCACCGAGGCGGCGATCCTGATGCACGCGGTGGCGCGCGGCGGCGGCGGCTATGCAGCCGCATCGTCGATCCATCTCAACATCTTCGGGCCGCATGCCATCGTGGTGCACGGCACCGCGGAGCAGAAGCGGCGCATGCTGCCGCCGCTGATCCGGGGCAAAGAGAAAGCGTGCTTCGGCGTCACCGAACCCAATGCCGGCCTCGATACGACCAGCATCGAGACCTTCGCACGGCGCACCCATGACGGTTACATCGTCACGGGCCGCAAGATCTGGACGACCACCGCGCAGGAAGCCGATAAGATCCTGCTCCTCACCCGCACTGCAAGGAAGGAGGACGGCAGGAAGCCCACCGACGGCATGACGCTGTTCTACACCACGCTGGACCGGTCCAAGGTCGAGGTCCGCCGCATCCCGAAGATGGGCCGTGCCGCCGTCGACTCGAACACGGTTTTCATCGACGACCTGTTCGTGCCGGAAGAGGATCGTATCGGCGAGGAGGGCAAGGGTTTCCGCTACCTGCTCGACAGCCTCAATCCCGAGCGCATCCTTATTGCGGCCGAGGCCATAGGCCTCGGGCGCGACGCGTTGGGTCGCGCCGCGCGCTATGCGAAGGAGCGCGTCGTGTTCGGCCGCCCCATCGGCCAGAACCAGGGCGTGCAGCATCCGCTGGCCGAATGCTGGACCTATCTCGAAAGCGCCTGGTGGATGACCCTGCGCGCCGCCGCGCTCTACGACGCGAAGCAGCCCTGCGGTGCCGAGGCCAATGCCAGCAAGCTGCTCGGCGCCCGCGCCGCCTTCAGCGCCGCCAAGACGGCGATGACGACCCATGGCGGCATGGGCTATGCCCGCGAATACCAGATCGAGCGCCTGTTCCGCGAAAGCATGATCCCGATCCTGGCGCCGGTCAGCGAGCAGATGATCCTGTCATATATCGGCGAGAACGTGCTGGGATTGCCGAAATCCTATTGATGACCGAACGGCATGTCTGGCGTGACAGTGACGCACGAACATAGTACCCAAACACGATGCAACGCCTGATCGACGGATACCGCAAATTCAAGGCCGGCCGCTGGCCGGAGGAGCGGGCCCATTACGAGGAGCTGGCCGCCAGGGGCCAGTCGCCGGAGTATCTCGTGATTGCCTGCAGCGACTCCCGCGCCGATCCCGCCACCATCTTCAACGCCAATCCGGGCGAGCTTTTCGTGGTGCGCAACGTCGCCGGCATCGTGCCGCCCTGCGAATCCGATACCGGCCATCGCGGCACCTCCGCCGCGCTCGCCTTCGCGGTGGTGCAACTCAGGGTGAAGGGCATCGTCGTCCTCGGCCATGCCCAGTGCGGCGGCATCGCGGCGGCGATCGACGGCCGCCTCGTCGCCGATGTGCCCTTCCTCGGGGCCTGGATCGAGCTGCTCGAGCCGGCGCTGAGCCTCTCGGCGCATGTCCGCGACGGCCATATGCGCCATGTCATGATGGAGCGCGATTGCATCCGCCTGTCGCTGAAGAACCTGATGACGTTCGACTTCGTCGCCGACCGCGTCAAGGCCGGCGAACTCGAACTCAGCGGCGCGCGCTTCGGCATCGCCGACGGCAAGCTCGAAGTGCTCGACACCACGCGCGACGAATTCGTCTCGGTGGAGTGACGTCCCGGTGCCGCCCGCACGTCTTCTTCGACCCGATTCATTAAGTCCCGGGATAAACATATCCTTTCGGCGCGCGCATCTGCAGTGCCAGGAGGTGCTTGTCCGGATCCTCGAAGAACGTCATCCACAAATCGTAGGCCGGCATCGGCGCGATGCGATGCGGCTTGCCGACGAAGCGCACGCCACGGCTCTCCAGTTCGCGCACACAGACGGCCAGGTCGCTCACATCGAAATACAACACGGCACCGATGCGAATGTCCTCCGGCTTCTGCGCCTTCTCGATCAGCAGGCTCTGCCCGCCGCAGTCGAAGAACACCATGCCGGGATGCGGCCTGAGCGTCCGGCGCAGCCCCAGCGTGGTCTCGTAGAACGCGATCGCCGCCTCGATATCGGCGGCGCCGAATGCGATCTGTCCGATCCGGCCCAGTCCCAAATCCATTGTAAATCTCCTCGTCTGCGCCGACCCTAGCGGGTGCCGCGCCGCGCCGCATTGCCCGGGATTGCGAATTTCACCCCGCGCGGAACATTGCCGGCGTCGCCCCCGTGTGCCGCCGGAACGCGCGCAGGAAAGCGCTGTCGCTGCGATAGCCCACCGCCTCCGCGACCGCCGCGGCGGACAGCGCGGTGCCTCTCAGCAGCGCCTTGGCCCGTTCCATCCGCCGCGCCGCCGCATAGCCGGCGGGCGTCGTGCCGTGCACCGCCCTGAACAGCCGCAGTAGGTGGAATTTCGACAGCGCCGATTCCCGCGCCAGGACGCCCAGCGGCACGTCGCCGGCGTCGTCGAGCATCTCGCGCGCCCGCTCCAGCCGCGCCAGCAGAAGGCGGCGCGTCGCCGCCTTCACCGCGCCGGTCCTTGCCGCGGCACCGGCATGTCCCCGTGCCGCCGCCACGACGGCCTGCAACAGCGACAGAAGCCGCTCCTCGCCGGCCAGCGCGGTGGGATCGTCGGCCGCGAACGAGGCGTGCAGCCGTTCGAGTTCGCTTGCGATCTGCGTACCGGGCCGGAACACGACGTCGGGAAATTCCGGCAACGCGGCGGACGGCGCATTGTCGCCCGGCGCCGCCATCGCCAGCCGCAGCAGATCGTCGGAAAAGAACACGCACAGCGTCTGCGTGCCGAATGTCGCGGGAAATTCCAGCTCGTAAGGTTGCCCGGCGTTCAGAATCACCGCGCGCGCGCCGGACAGCACATGGCTCGCGCCGCCCGCGCGATACACCGCGCGCCCGCGCGGCACGCATTTGATCGAGAACGTGCCGACCGGATCGTGGACGCCGCCACCGATCGCGCGTCCGTTGAGCACGCGGATCGCGCCCCCGCCGGGCCCAAGATCGCGCGTCCACGCCTTGCGCCAGCCCGGCCCGCCCAGCATCGTGGGTCCGCCCTGGATGTATGTCAGTGCCGTCAGGACTGGCCTCCCGCCCCCGATCCCCGGTAACAATAGCGCGCCTTTTCGGATCGCGCGCCATGGCCGGGCTTTATTTCGAGCAGTTCTCCGTCGGTCAGACCTTCGACCACGCCATCCGGCGCACCGTGACCGAGACCGACAATGTCCTGTTCACCGCGCTGACCCACAATCCGGCGGCGCTTCACCTCGACGAGGAGTACGGCAAAACGACCGAGTTCGGCCGGCGCATCGTCAACTCGCTGTTCACCCTGGGCCTGATGATCGGCATCTCGGTGCACGAAACGACGCTCGGCACCACGGTGGCCAATCTCGGCATGACCGACGTGACCTTCCCCAAGCCCGTCTTCCACGGCGACACGCTGAGCGTCCGAACCGAAGTACTGGAAATCCGCGACAGCAAGTCCCGTCCCACCCAGGGCATCATCCTGTTCCAGCACAAGGCCATCAACCAGCGCGGCGAAGTGGTCGCCGAATGCAAGCGCAGCGCGCTGATGCACCGGAAACAAATTGTTGGCAGCGGATCAGTCTGAGCTTGGGCTGTCTGGCGAATGCAGGCATGGTGCGTGGCTGCTGTTGCCGGATGCATTGAAAATGGCATTGTTTGATGCTAGATTTGATGCGGGAGACGAATGTGCGGACGACTGTCACGCTTGACGACGAATTGCTCGCCGATGCCGAGAAATATACCGGCATAACGGAGAGGACGGCACTTCTGAATGCCGGCCTGAAGGCTCTTGTCGAACGTGCGGCGGCAAGGCGCCTCGCTGCCCTTGGCGGATCGCAACCAAGGCTCAAGGCGCCGCCAAGGCGGCGCTTCGGCAAATCGTGATACTGGCCGACTCATCGATCTGGATCGATCATCTGCGAGCCACAGACTCCGTCATGGATCGGCTGTTGCGGAGCGATCAGATCGTTTTGCACCCGTTCGTGCTCGGTGAGGTTGCGCTTGGGCATCTGCGGCCACGCGCCACGATAATGGAAATGTTGCGGAAGCTGCCGCAAGCCGAGATGGCCAGCGATCCGGAAGTTATTCAATTTATCGAACAATATGAGTTGTTTGGCACAGGGCTGGGTTATGTCGACGTCCATTTGCTGACCGGCGCGGCGCTTACGTTTTGCGCCCTTTGGACCCGTGACAGGCGGCTGTGCAAGATCGCGAAGGATCTCGGCATTGCAGCCAAAGGATTGAGCTAATGATCCTCCGCTCGCTCCTCTTCGTGCCCGCCGACAGCGAGAAGAAGCTCGCCAAGGCGATCTCGTCGCCAGCGGATGCGCTGATCCTCGATCTTGAGGACTCCGTCGCGCCGGAGAACCGGGCGAAGGCGCGCGGGCTGGCGCGCGAATTCCTGAAGGGGAAGCACCGGCCGGTGGTCTGGGTGCGCATCAACCCGGTCGTTTCGGCCGATTTCGTCGCCGACCTGGAAGCCGTCGTTGCGGCAGCGCCGGCCGGCCTGGTCGTGCCCAAGCCGGACGGACCGCAGGATTTGCTCACGCTCGATGCGCATCTCATCACGCTGGAGACCCAGGCCGGTTTGGCACAGCGTTCGATCCGGCTGCTGCCCGTCGCGACGGAGACGCCCACCGCGGTTCTGTCGCTGCAGGATTACCGCTCGCCGCCGCCGCGCCTGGCTGCGATGAGCTGGGGCGCCGAAGATCTCTCCGCCGCGCTGGGCGCCGCGACCAATCGCGACGAACAGGGCGAGTTCCTCTTCGTGCACAAGATGGTGCGTGCGCTGGTGCTGCTCGCGGCGAAGGCTGCGGGCGTGGACGCGATCGAGACCCTGCACGCCGACTTCCGCGACCGCGCGGGCCTGGAGCGCGCCGCGCGCTTGGCCCAGCGCGAAGGCTTCGGCGGCATGCTCGCCATCCATCCCGACCAGGTCGAGCCGATCAATGCCGCCTTCACGCCGTCCGCCGATGACGTCGCGCATGCATATAAGATCGTCGCCGCCTTCGGCGCCGGCACGGGGGTCGCCTCCCTCGACGGCAAGATGCTCGACCAGCCGCACCTCAAGCAGGCGCGGCACGTCCTGGCGCTGGCCGACGCGCTCAAAGACTGACGTATGCACAATCGCAGGCAGGGTCTGCGGCCGTTGCGCTGGTCGAGCGGCCGCGGGAGCGCGACATTTCCTCCATGGCCGTGCGCTATCCCGCCGAACGAATCGAGTCGATCGAGGGTTTTGGTGATTTGCTTCTTCGGGCGGTGCGGCCGGACGATCGGGACGCCGTCGGCCGGTTCTTCGGCCGCCTGACGCCGGATGACGTTCGCACCCGCTTCTTCTGCGGCTTGCGCCGCCTGTCGCAGGGCCATGTCGACCGCCTGGTCACGCCCGATTTCGAGCACGAGATGGCGCTGCTTGCTATCGAATCCGGCGGCGGCGAGATCCTGGGCGTCGTGCGCTTGGCCGAAACGGACGCGGGCGCCGAGATCGCCATCACCGTGCGCTCCGATCTGAAACACAAGGGCATCGGCAAGCGCCTGCTGCACCGCGCTCTGGACTACGCCCGTCTGCACGGAACGCAGGACGTGTATGGCGACATCCTGGCGGACAATCGCGCCTCGATCGGCCTGGCGCGCAAGTTCGGTTTCACCGTCAGCCGCAGTCCGGAGGCGCCGCACCTGGTGCGCGCGCGGCTGCGCCTGGGCGGCACCTGAGCATGCGCAGAAAAAAAGAGGGAGAGCTTGCGCTCTCCCTCTTTCCGTGACGCCGCCGTTTGCCCCCGGCGGCGTCTGTGCGGAACTTGTTATTGGCCGCCGGTGGTCGCGGCGTCCGTCGAGTAGTGGACGATCTGCGCGTTGTTGCCGATCGCCGAGGACGTCACGCCCACGCTGCCGCCGACGTTGCGGATGGTGGCGTTGGCCGTGCCGAACACCTGCGAGGTGTTGGTCTGCACGATCTGCGTCGGGGCGTTCGCGGCGTTGGTGTCCTCGGTGTAGTTGTTGCCGAAGGCGGTGGACTGGATGGCGACGTCGCCGGCGACATTGCGGACATTGGCATTTACCTCCGAACCCGGATCCTGGGCGCCGCAATACTGCGTGGAGTTGACCGCGGTGATGTTTGGATCGGTCGAGACGTCGGTCGAGTTGCAGACCGCCGTGCCGGAGATGCTCACGCTGCCGCCGACATTCGAGACGCCGGCGTTGACGGTCGAGCCGATATTGGTGCTCTCGGCATCCTGGCTGCTGGTGACATGCGTGTCGTCGAAGGTCACGGCCTCCAGCACGTTGCCGGCACCCTGGCTCTGGATCACGACGTCGCCGCCGACATTGTCGACCTTGGTGTTGACGGTCGACCACTGGGCGCCGAACGTCACCTGGCCGTTGAGGATGGTGCTGCCCTGCGCCGCCGGTTGCTGGTGCTGCGCACCGTTGCCGTCATTCGCTCCCGCGAAGGCCGCTGCCGGCAGGATCGCTAGAGCCGAAGAAACGATAAGGATCTTGGCGAGACGCATCGTCATGGGGGTGTTCCTCGTTGCGGGCAGTGATGGGGTTGTTGTGGGCGGCGGCGGGCATCGGTGCGGGGGCCGGATCGTCCGCGCTCGCCAGGGGGTCGGTGCCGGCGGCGCAGGAGCCGCTGGTGTGGTAGAGGCGCGAGGTCATCTCGAGCACGGCGCGTTCGATGGTCGAGCGCACCGCGAGCTGGATCGGCTCCAGCGCGCTCTCGCCGACCGAGGCGTCGAAGAAGTTCGCCCCCAGGAAGTCGAACACGCCGGCCGAGATCTGGCGGCCGATGATCTGCTTCTGGTAGGAGATCACGTCCACCACCTGCAGCGTCTTGGTGTCGACCAGGCGAAGGTCGAGGCCGACATTCATCACGTACATCTGGCCGCCGACCTGGCCCTTGACGCCGTTGGTGGCGGTGCCGCCGCCGTCGCCGTTGACGCCTTCCGAGCGGATGTTGAAGTTCAGCTCGGTGATGCCGCCGACCAGGTAGTAGTCCGAGCCCGGGATCGAGCCGGCGATGATCTGGCGATAGTCGGCGCCGCCGGTGGGCGGTGCGGCGTCGGCGCCGATCAGCTTGTTGTTGGCGTATTTGAGCTCCATCTCGGCGACCGAGGTGTCGAAGCGCTCGACCAGCTGCACGCCGGCCTTGCTGAGCGCGCTCATCGCCATCAGGGCGGCGCCCTGGGTGATCTTGCGGCCGGAATTGTCGCTTTCGGCCTTTCCGGTGTAGTCGGCGATCTGGCCGACCGCGATGCGGATCGGGCGCTGGCCGGTGTAGCCGGCCATGCAGCGCAGGGCGGCCGAGTAGGGCGTCTCGTTGGAGATCACCGGCGAGCCGCCGATCGGGGCCGTGTAACGGCCCGTCACGCTGTCGGCCTGCGGGCTGATGCAGCCTTCGAGGGCGATCGCCGCGACCAGGAGGATCAGCGGCTTCAGGAGGTGTTTTCTTCCGCGAGGTGTCATGGGATGGGGCTTCCCTTGGCTTTCTTCGTTGGCAGTCAGTGACCGTTGACGGTCGTTGTGGCTGTCTGGTTTCCGTTGTTGATCTGCGTTGAATTGACGACGACCGTGTTGTTGTTTCCGACCGTGACGACGTTCAGCGAATTTCCGATCGCCGTTGCGCCGCCGAAAGCAGTGCCTGCACCGCTCGTGCCAACCCCGCCCTGTGCCGAAACGGTGCCGTTGGCCGATATGCTGGAGGTGACGCCGAAATTGGCCGAGGTGATCTGGCCGTTGACCGCGGTCAGATTGCCGTTGGCGTCGCGCAGCGAGGGGTTGATGGCCTGGTTCTCCTGGCCCGCCTGCATGCCGTAGGGCGCGTTGTAGGAGGCCGAATTGCTGAAATCGCCCGCCTGCGCGCTGCCGGCGAAGGCCAGGCCGGCCACAAGGGCGGCGGCGGCGAAGCGGATCTTGGTGTGCGATTCCATGGGCGTTGTCCGGTGTGAAATGTCTTCGCCACCCAGGTGAGCAACCGCCGTGCCAGCGTTTCGCAGCCCTTTGCGCGCGCCGGTAGGGGACGCGTGTTTCAAAGCGGTACGGCAATGCGCTACTTTGGGCCGCCCCGACATCGGAAAGCGCCCTTGGCCACGCTCGAGTTCTTCTTCGACTGCTCCTCGCCCTGGACTTATCTCGCCTTTACGCGGGTCCAGCCCATCGCCGCGCGCACCGGCGCCGAGATGGCTGCGCCACGACGGCGGGCGCGATCTTCGCATTCGGCGCCGGGCGCCACAGGAACGGCAGGCGCATCAGTGCGTCGGTGTGGAACGGGCCTTTGTAGACGAAGCCGAAATCGCCCTGCAGCTCGCCATGGTCGGTGGTGAAGATCACGTCGGTGTCGTCGTTCCAGCCGCGCGCCGCGATCTTGGCCATCACCTTGCCGACCGCTTCGTCGATCAGCGCGTTCATCACATGGACCTTGGCGTTGATCTCGCGGATGTTGTCGGGGCTGAGCTGCTGCGGGCGGAAATTCTGCGGCCCGCCTTCGGCATTGATGAAGCGGCCTTCGTAATATTCGAGCCAGTGCGCCGGCTTGCGCGCCAGCACCTTGCGGATGGCGTCGGGCGAGCCGGGATAGCCGTCCGGCAGCGGCAGGTCGCGCCAGTCGCAGCGCGCATTTTCGGCCGCCGGCGGGTCCCAGGGATGGTGCGGATCGGGAAAGCTCAGCCACAGCATCCAGTCGTCGTCGGCGCCCAGCGTGTCGAGCCAGTCGACCGACAGGCCGGCGAGCCAATCGGTGTGATAGAGGCCGCGCGGGATCTGGTGGTTGGAGGTCTCGGGCGCGCCGGTGTCGCCGCCCGGCGTGGCGTTGAGCAGCGGCGGCCAGGCGTCGAACACCGCCTGGCTCTGCGCCCGCAGCCAGCGGCCGTAATGGCCGACCGGGCGGCCGCCGAAACTGGCGGTGTGCATGGCGTGGATGGCGTAGTCGAAGCCGCGCCAGGGGCCGAAATCGTTGTCGCGCTGGCGGCGGTTCTCGCGGAATTTCATCTGCGGATCGAACGCCGGCTCGAAATGCGCCTTGCCGATCAGCGCGGTCTTGTAGCCGGCCTTGTCCTTCAGATATTGCGCGAAGCTCGGCGCATCCTCCGGCAGCGGCACGCCATTGGCGAACACGCCGTGGGTGCGGACATACTGGCCGGTAAGCATCGAAGAGCGCGCCGGCATGCAGACGGTGTTCTGGTTATAGGCGCGCGTATAGACGATGCCGTTCTTCGCCAGCGCGTCGATGTTCGGCGTGCGGCAGAATTTGTTGCCGGTGCAGCCGAGCGAATCCCAGCGCTGCTGGTCGGTGGTGATGAAGAGCAGCTTGCGTCCCATGATCGGCCTTCGTGAAATGCGAACTTGTGTTCCGGTTCTGACTAGGGCAGGTTCCCGGCGCCCAGTCAACACGACCTGGAACAGAGGGGCTTTTGTGACGCTGTCCATCGATCTGTTCTGGTCCTTCCGCAGCCCCTATTCCTATCTGGCGACGCCGCGGCTGTGCGCGATGGCGGCGGAGTACGACCTGGATGTGAAGGTGCGGCCGGTCTATCCGCTGGCGGTGCGGTCGGGCGCGTTCTTCTCCCAGGTCAATCCGCTGTGGGTCGGCTATCTGATGCGCGACACGCTGCGGATCGCGCAGATGCTGGAGCTGCCCTATCGCTGGCCGCGGCCCGATCCGGTGGTGATCGACCGTGAGACGCGGGCCGGCGTGGCGGAGCAGCCTTATATCCATCGCCTGACGCGGCTGGGCTGCGCCGCCGCCGAGGCCGGACGCGGCCTGCACTTTCTGAAGGAAGTGAGCCACACGATCTGGTCGGGCACGGTCGACGGCTGGAACGAAGGCGACCACCTGGCGCAGGCGGCTTCGCGCGCGGGCTGCGACCTCGCCGCGCTCGACGCGACGATCGCGGCCGCGCCGGAGCGCTACGAAGCGATCATCCAGGAAAACCAGGCGGCGCATCAGGCCTGCGGCCATTGGGGCGTGCCCACCATGGCGTTCGAGGGCGAGCCCTTCTTCGGCCAGGACCGCCTCGACGTGCTGCTGTGGCGGCTCAAGCAAAAAGGATTGCAGGCGCGATGAAGCGGTTCCTGATCGGCGCGGTCGCCATCGTCGCGGTGCTCGCGCTCGCCGGCGCGGCGGCGCTGCATTCGGTCGCGGTGGATACGTGGCTGTTCCGCATGGCGGTGCGGCATGCGGTGCGCGCACCGGACGCCACCCTGGCCGGGCCGGGCGAGCTGGCGGTGCTGCTGGTCGGCACCGGCACGCCGTTGCCCGATGCCAGCCGCGCCGGTCCCAGCACGATGATCGCGGCCGGCGACCGGCTCTATCTGGTCGATGCCGGCACCGATGCGGCACGCAATCTGCAGCTCTGGCGCGTGCCGCTGGACAGGATTGCGGGCGTGCTGATCACCCATCTGCATTCCGACCATATCGGCGGACTGGCGGAGATCCGGTTGCAGACCTGGGTCGCAGGACGGCGCACGCCGCTCAAAGTGTTCGGTCCGCCGGGGATCGAGCGCGTGGTCGCGGGCTTCAACGAGGCCTATGCGCTGGACGACGGCTACCGCACGGCGCATCACGGCGCCGCGATGCTGCCGCCCGCAGCGGTCGACATGGTCGCGGTGCCGGTCGTGATCCCGGCCGACGCGACGACCGCGCCGGTGTTCGACGCGGCGGGACTGAAGGCCATCGCGATCCGCGTGCATCATCCGCCCGCGGTCCCCGCCTATGGCTACCGCTTCGACTTCAATGGCCGCAGCGTGACGATCAGCGGCGACACCACCTATGACGAGGACCTCGCGCACGCCGCGCTGAACAGCGACGTGCTGGTGCACGAAGGCCTGGCGCCCGAGCTGGTCGGCATCATGCGGGACGAGATGACGGCGGCGGGACGGCCGCGGCCGGCCAAGATCATGCACGACATCCCGGCCTATCACACATCGCCGCCGGACGCGGCGCGCATCGCCAACCTGGCGCATGCCAGGCTGCTGGTCTTCACCCATCTGCTGCCGATCCTGCCCAATTGGATCGCGGTGCGCGCGTTCCTCAAGGGTGTCGACGCCGTCCGCCCCGACGGCGTGCGCGTCGGCCATGACGGGATGGTGGTCCGCCTGCCCAAAGGGAGCGACGCGGTGGAGATCGGCGACGTGGACTGAGCCGCGTCGCCCTTCGAGGCTCCGCTTCGCGGAGCGCCTCAGGGTGACGCATTCTTTTCCGCCGCCTACCCGTATCGTCATGCTGAGGTGCTCCGCCGCAGGCGGAGCCTCGAAGGGCGACGCACCTTTTTCCGCCGTCTTACCTATGGTCGTCATGCTGAGGTGCTCCGCCACAGGCGGAGCCTCGAAGCATGCCTGCGCTAGCTCCTCCGTATACGGAAGAATTCCTTCAGCATCGCCCCGGCGGCGGCGGCGTCGCCCAGGCGCGCGACGCGGGGGCGGTGGTGGCAGGTGGGCTGCTCGAAGAAGCGCGGGCCGTGCAGCACGGCGCCGCCCTTGGGATCCTCGGCGGCGAACACCACGCGGCCGATCCGCGCCAGGCTGACGGCGCCGGCGCACATGGCGCAGGGCTCCAGGCTGACGAACAGCGTGGTGCCGAGCAGCCGCTCATTGTCCAGCCGGGCGGCGGCGGCGCGGATCGCCAGGAGCTCGGCATGGGCGGTGGGATCGCGCCGCTCGACGACGCGGTTGCCGTCCCGGGCCAGGACCTCGCCGTCCGCCGCCAGCAGCACGGCGCCGACCGGCACCTCGCCCCGGAGCGCGGCGGCTTGGGCTTCTTCGAGCGCGAGTGCTATGGCTTCGTCGTCGTTCATCATCTAGGACCCATCTTGGCCAAGACTAGCACGTGGTCGCCGCGCACGGACGCGGAAAGGACCGAGAGCATCGAAGCCGAAAAGCCGGGCGGCGAGCGCGTCGCCAAGGCGATGGCGCGCGCCGGCGTGTGCTCGCGCCGCGACGCCGAGAAGATGATCGCCGAGGGCCGCGTCGCGGTCGACGGCGAGGTGCTGACCAGCCCGGCGCGCAACGTCACCGACGACAACGTCATCACGGTGGACGGCAAGCCGATCGCGGCCAAGGAGCAGACGCGGCTGTGGCGCTACCACAAGCCCGGCGGAATGGTGACGACGCACAAGGATCCGCTGGGGCGGCCGACCGTGTTCATCAACCTGCCCAGGAGCCTGCCGCGCGTCGTGTCGGTCGGCCGGCTCGACTACAATTCCGAAGGCCTTTTGCTGCTGACCAATGACGGCGAGATGGCGCGGCGGCTGGAGCTGCCGGCGAGCGGCTGGACGCGCACCTATCGCGCGCGGCTGTTCGGCAAGGTGACGCAGGCCGAGCTCGAGAAGCTGGCGACGGGGCTGACCATCGACGGAGTGAAATACGGCCCGATCATCGCCGACCTGGAGCGCGTCAAGGGCATGTATGCCTGGGTCAGCGTCAAGCTGACCGAGGGCAAGAACCGCGAGGTCAAGCGCGTGATGGAGCGGCTGGGCTTCAAGGTGGCGCGGCTCATTCGCGTGCAGTACGGACCGTTCCATCTCGGGCAGCTTCCCGAAGGCGGCGTCGAGGAGATCCCCACCAAGCTGTGGCGCGAACAGCTCGGCATCGGCCGCAAGAAGCGCTGAGCGGGGCGCGCCTATCTTCGGCCCCGGGTAAAGCCTAGGGTCGATGCTGGAGGGGCGCTCAGGAGCGCATCAGCATGAAAATGAAGTCTTTGTCGGCCGGCATCGCCTTGGGGGCGGTGGCGGCTTTCGGCATCGCGACCGCGGTCCAGGCGCGGGTCGACCTGTTCATCGATTCGGGCGATTACTGGCGCCATCACCACTACGATTCCTGCTACTACCGCGACTGCGGCGACGACTGGTATTTCCGCCATCACCGGCATTTCTGGCGCGACCGCGACAGCTGGCGCGGCGGCGGCGACTGGGGCGACCGGCGCGGCGGCGGTTGGCGCGACCCACCGTGGCGGCGACTGGCATGGCCGCGATGGCGGCGGTCACGGTCGCGATGGCGGCGGCCATCATGGCGGCGACGGCGGCGGCCATCACGGCGGCGGCCACGATGGTGGCGGCCATCACCACGGCTGATTGAAACGGCGCTCCTCCCCCGCGCGGGGAGGAGCCGTCCGGCGAATTGCCGCGTCGTCCGATTCCGCCGTCCACGCGTTTCCTGCCGGGGGACGCCGCCTTGGCGCGTGCCGCCTACGGAGACGCGCGTGAGCGAGAGCGGAACGATTCATCCTGATCCTGCACAATGGCGCGGGTTGCGCTTGGCGGCGACCGCCAACCTGGCCGCAGGTGCGTTGGTTCTGGTCGGCGGCTTTCTCTCGGGCTCGCAGGCGGTGACGGCCGACGCGCTCGACTTCCTCGGCCTCGGCAGCATCGCGGCGGTCGCGCTGCTGGCGCTGGGCCGGGACCAGACCTCGCGGGCGCGGGCGGTGCTGATCCAGGCCGTGGTCCAGGGCCTGCTCAGCTTCCTGGTGATCATCGCCGCGATCTACCGGCTGTTCGGCGAGCGCACGCCGCAGCCGGCCATGATGGCGGCGTTCGGCCTCTGCGCCTTGGCCGCCAATGCCGTCATCGCGCATCTGGTCCTGAAGGACAGTGGCGTGTCCGCCGGCGCCCGTGCGATCTGGACCCGCAGCCGCAGCGACCTGCTGGAGGACGGCGCCATCGTGGCGGCGGCGCTGACGGTCTGGCTGTCGGGATCGGCGTGGGCGGACTGCCTGGTCGCCGCGGTGATCGCCGCGCCGCTGCTGCGCTCGTCCTGGACCACCATGCTGGATTCCCGCGGCGATCTCTCCGGCGCCGACCGCAGGCGCCGCCGGGCGGTCTAGGCCGAGCCGCACGTTTTCCCGTGCGCCGTTTGCGCATAGCCTTCGCTCGGCAGCGGAGAGGGAATATGGCGGCGATCAGACCTTATCGGGCGGGCGATCTCGAAGCGCTCTACGACATCTGCCGGAAGACCGGCGATGCGGGGCAGGACGCGACGGCGTTGTACCGCGATCCCAGGCTGCTCGGCCATGTCTATGCCGCGCCCTATGGCGTGCTGGAGCCGCAGAGCTGTTTCGTGGTCGAGGATGCGGATGGCGTCGGCGGCTATATCGTCGGCACTGCCGACACACATGGCTTTGAGACGCGGCTGGAGACGGACTGGTGGCCGCCACTGCGCGCCGCGATCGCCGAGACGGGCGCCGAGGCCGCGGACGCGCGGATGGCACACCTGATCCATCATCCGCCGCGCACGCCGCGCCGGCTGAACGAGCCCTATCCGGCGCATCTGCACATCAACTGCCTGCCGCGGTTGCAAGGCGCAGGCGTGGGCAAGCGGCTGATCGATACCTGGCTGGCGGCGATGGCGCGGGCGGGCGCGCCAGCGGCGCATCTGGGCGTGGGGCCGCGCAATGCGCGCGCGGTCCGGTTCTACCGCGCCTATGGGTTCCATCCGATCGAGCAGTCGCCGGCGCCGTGGAACACAAGCTGGTTTGGCATTTCGACGCCGCGCTGATACAAGCGCGCCGCGAAATTCAAACCGGCGGAACCGATGAAAAAGAAGAAATACGAGACGCCGCAGCCCTATGCGGCGGAAACCAAGGACGCCCGCTTTGCCGGCACCTTCGAAGTGCTGATCCCGGTCGAGGGCCGCAACAAGCCGCTGCGCGCGCCCAAGCAGTTCCCGACCCTGCAGGCCGCCGAAGCCTGGCTCTACAGCCCCGACGGCAAGGACATGATCGCCGAGCTGATCGAGGACGAAGAGAAGGTCCGGAAGTAAGAATAACCTTCCCCTCTGTGGGGAGGTAATCCTCATATGTCTCATGCGTGATCGGGTGTTGCTGGAGCGGCGGCGCGGAGGCAGGTTCGCGGCCCCATGACCGACACCACCGCCAGGCCGTCCGCCGCGCCGCTCGCCGTCCATTCCACCGTCTTCATCGTGCTGTTCGGCGTCGGCTTCTGCCATGCGCTGAACGACATGATGCAGTCGATGCTGCAGGCGATCTATCCCAACCTGCAGACCACCTTCGACCTGGACTTCGCGCATATCGGATTGATCCAGGCGGTGTTCCAGGTGACCGCGTCGCTGCTGCAGCCGCTGGTCGGCGCCTATACCGACCGCCGCGCCGTGCCTTACGCGCTGCCGCTGGGCATGGTGTTCACGCTGTTCGGACTGGTCGGGCTGGCGCTGGCGCCGACCTATCCGCTGCTGCTCGGCGCCGCCGCGCTGGTGGGCATCGGCTCCTCGACCTTTCATCCCGAGAGCTCGCGCGTCGCCTATCTCGCGGCGGGGCCGCGGCGCGGCCTGGCGCAGTCGATGTTCCAGGTCGGCGGCAGCATCGGCAGCGCGCTGGGGCCGCTCTTGGCGGCGCTGGCGATCCGGCCCGGCCAGCGCGAGGGCGTGGTGTGGTTCACCGGCGCGGCGGTGATCGCCATCGTCGTGCTGTGGCGCCTCAGCCGATGGTACCGGCGCAATGCGTCGGCGCGGGCGCCGCGCCATGGCCACCTGCACCTGACGGAGGCGCTGTCGCCGCGGAAGGTGAAGCTGTCGCTGGCGATTCTGGTAGCGCTGGTGTTCTCCAAATTCGTCTACATGGCGAGCATCGGCAGCTATTTCACCTTCTACCTGATCCACAAATTCCATGTCAGCGTGCCGGTGGCGCAGCTTCACCTGTTCGCGTTCTCGGCGGCGGTGGCGGTGGGCACGATCGCGGGCGGACCGCTGGGCGACCGCTTCGGGCGCAAGTACCTGATCTGGTTCTCCATCCTGGGAACGCTGCCCTTCGCGCTCGCCCTGCCCTTCGCGAACCTGCTCTGGACCGGCGTGCTCAGCGTCGGCGCCGGCCTGGTGCTGTCGAGCGCCTTTCCCGCCATCGTGGTCTACGGCCAGGAGCTGATGCCCGGCCGCGTCGGGATGGTGAGCGGGATGTTCTTCGGGCTGTCCTTCGGCGTCGGCGGATTGGGCGCCGCGGCGCTGGGCCTGCTGGCCGACCGCGAAGGCATCGAGTTCGTCTACCGCGTCTGCGCCCTGCTGCCGCTGATCGGATTGCTGGCCGCGTTCCTCCCCGATTTGCGCGCGCTCGCGGCGAAGCGGCAGCCGGCGGCGCGCTGACGCTTCACAGGATGCGGTAGCGCCGCAGCACGGCGTAGCAGACGGCGACGACGACGACGCACAGACCGATCGCCCACCAGAAGCCGTTGGGATTCGTCGCCCAGGGAATGTCCACCAGGTTCATGCCGAAGGCGCCGGCGATGAAGGTGGGCGGCAGCAGCAGCGTCGACAGGATCGTCAGGGCGCTGAGCGACCGGTTGGTGGTGGCCGCGATGCGGGTGTCGACCTCCTCGTAGAGCAGGCGGGCGCGGTCGGCGAGCGCGGCGGCGTCGCGGTCGAAATCCTCCGCCGCCTGCGCCAGGCCGGGCAGGTGCGGCGCGACGGGACCAGCGGCGGGCGCGCCGCGCCCGTTCATCGCGCGGGTGAGCGCGCCGCGCAGGCCGAGGAATTCGCGGTGATAGCGCGACAGCTCGCGCCGCACCCGCCCCAGCCCCTTGGCGTCGATGTCGTCGCGGTCGGACAGCACCACGTCCTCGATATGATCGAGCTGGGCGGTCAGCACGATCAGCCGGTCCTCCACCACCTCGACGAAATGCTCGACGATGCGCACGAAGGCGTCGGCCGGGGTGGGCAGAACAAGGCCGCCGGCCACCGCCTCGCGCACTTCGTCGACCACGCGCAACGGATGGCGGCGCACGGTGACCAGGTGGCGCGCATCGAGGAAGAAGCCGAGCCTTCCTGCGCCCATCGTGGCGCCTTCGAAATCCTTCTCGATGTCGGGCAGGATGCCATAGGCGCAGACCGGCGACAGATGGAGCTGGACCCGCGTCTCGGCACCCAGCAGCAGCCCCCGCGCCGCCTCCGGCGCCGGCGCGAACCCTTCGAGAAACCGCCGCGCCCGGTGATCCGACAACGCAAAATGCAGCCACGCCCAGTCATGCGGCAGCGCCAGCCCCTCCTCCGCCGATTCGTTGACGAGACGGACGCCAAGGCCGGAGCGAAAGATGAAGCCCCAAAACAGGCCGGGGGTGGTGCGAAGGGGGGCGGACATGGGGGCGGGTGCCTGATTATAGGACGCTCGATTAGCATAGCTCCCTATTCGATCCACTAATTTCAAAAAATTGGAAGAAACTAGGTCAGCGTGATAGACGCCTGTCCAACACATCGCACACCTCAGGAGGGCGCCCATGAGTCAAACAAGAGAAGCATTTGAAGCGTGGGACCCTCTCGATTCTTCGGCGGGTGCGGATCCAGGCATCCTTGTTAGCGCGCAGAAGAGAGAGATAGCGAACATCCTGCGGAGCTACACCGGCTTCTACGATATCTTTTCCGAACTACTTCAAAACGCGTTAGATGCAGTCGAAAAAAGAGCTGGCGAAGGAGCGTCAGACTTCTCTGGAAAGATTTGGGTCTCAATTAACACGAAGACCCAGACGATCGAGGTTACAGACAATGGATGCGGGATGGATTTGCAGCAGATGCGGCAATTTCTGAAGCCCCACTTCTCGTTCAAGTCTGGTCCAACTTCGCGCGGAAGTAAGGGGGTCGGTGCAACCTATCTCGGATATGGCTTCAATTCGCTGCAGGTAAGTTCGACCCAGGGAGGCAAGACCTTTTCAGGCTTGATCGAAAGCGGTCGCGAATGGGTTGATGACACAACTGGTACAGTGCCAAGACCAAAAATTCTGCCCAGCGAAAGTCAGAGCGGAGTGTTCGCCGCACTCGAGCGCGGAACTTCAATTACCGTCCGCCTCAAGGGACAGAACGTTCGTCCGCGCAGTCTAGGTTGGTATCAAGCCACAACCGCAAAACAGTGGCTCGCTCTCCTTAGAATTATGACTCCAATTGGTGGCATTTACACTGATGCCTCGACGCCTCCCACTATTCAAGTGGAAGTCCATACGGTCGATCAAGCCGGAGTCGAGACCGTCGATTCAATCGACAAGCCGGAATATTTCTATCCTCATTTGCTCGTTTCGCGTAGCGGCAGCATCGTCGAATTTCTCAAACATCAGGAGAAACAAATTGCAACCGGAGCTGACCCGGCCAAAATTCCAACCAAATTTCAAAAATTGAACGGCCTATGGGGTCAATGGACTTGCGCAGAACTGCTGGGTGAAACGGCGGGACACTGCCCAATACAACTTCGCCTAGATCAAGACGAGCGTGAGCTCGCCAAGTCATCTGGCATGTCAATCTACGTCTACTTGGCTTTTTCGACCGATCTCTGGGACGCGATCAATGACAAGACCCTTGCACTTAGAAAAGGGTTGCGCGTTCTTCATGGAGGTTTGCAACTCGCAACCCGGCATATGCCACAGGGCATAACGCTGACCATACCAATGACAAACAACATCGGTTTTCAAAATCTGGCGCACGTTATTATCCACTTCGACAATGCCGAACCGGACCTTGGAAGAAAGGGATTTCAACCAGAATTCGTGCAGCTCGCAGAGAAGGTGTCCGTATCAGCGGTCACCGCCTTTCGACGCAGATACAATTTACTTAGAAAACCTGGTGGCGCGAAAATTTTTAGCGACGAGCTCAAAATCGATCAATGGATCAAGCAACAAGAAAAGCACGAGCAAGAACATGGCTTAATCATCAAAGGAACAGGCCTATTTATGCCGACTGAAGAGCTTCCCATCCGATCCGAGCCGCTAGTCGAGCAAGATGTGGTCGCGCTCTTCAATCAGATGCTTTCGTCAGGTGTTGTACGTGGCGTACAGCTCATCGCGAGCAGCCAATACAACCAATACGATGGCCTCTATCGCGTCGTGATGGAGCCGCCATTCGATAAATATATACTTGCGCCCGAAAATCCACTTGGCATCGATAAAGAATTCTTTGCAAAAGAAGAGACGTATACGACCAAAGTGAAGATTCTCGAATACAAATATAGCCTGGACGGCCTAATCGAGGAGCTTCAATCAGGGGTGAAGGAAGTGCAGGATATTGGCCTAGTCGTCGTTTGGGACATGGGCACGAAGTGGCGCGAGATGTTCGATGCTACATGTCTCTTAGACAATGAAGTTATGCACCACCGCCAAATCCATGGGACGACACATTCGTTCATGCACTCCGTCTCGGGCCTGCACGCGTTCGAGGCGATAATCTTGCATGATCTCGTCAGGTATCTCGCCGACCCGATACAGGAGGTCAAGCGTCAGCGGAAAATGCTCGGCGAAGAAGCATAGGCGGAAATGAAAATTGATTTCACCTCACACATGCTGCCCGCCATTGATATGCAGTTCCGCCCCCGTCACGTAGCTCGATTGGTCCGTGCACAGATAGTAGATCGCCTTGGCGACTTCTTCGGGCAGGCCCAGGCGGCGCATCGGCAGGACGTCGACCAGCTTGTCGGTGCCGGGGCTCAAGATCGCGGTGTCGATCTCGCCCGGCGCGATGGCGTTGACGCGGACTCCCAACGGGCCGAAATCGGCGGCCATTTCGCGGGTCAGGGCCGCGAGCGCGGCCTTGGATGTGGCATAGGCGGCGCCCGCGAAGGGATGGACGCGGCTGCCGGCGATCGAGGTCACGTTGACGATGGCGCCCTGGGCGGCGGCGAGCGCGTCCTTGAGGCCGGCGGCCAGCCAGACGGTGGCGAAGAAGTTCACCTCGAAGACGTGGCGCCAGACCTCGGGCGGGGTGGTCAGCGTGGTGAGGCGGGTGGGGCCTTGGGCAGGGTGGACCCCTCCCGAAAAATCGCGTTGCGATTTTTCGACCTCCCCTTGCAGGGGCGGTATGGGTTGGGACGATTTTTCGGCCTCGTCTTGCAAGGCAGAAACGAGGTGGGGGCTGCGGTCCACCGACCCGCGCGGGGGCGGGGAGCTGCCTTTGGGGCTGATGCCCGCGTTGTTGACGAGGGCGTGGAGCTTGCCGTGGCCGAGGCGCTCGCGCATCTCGGCGATGGCGCGCTGGGTGTCGTCGAAATCGGCGAGGTCGACCTGGATGTGGTCCTCCGGCCCGGCCGCCCAGGGGCAGTTCTCCGGGAAGGCGTGGCGCGAGCAGGTGATCACGCGCCAGCCCGCGCTCGAGAAGCGCTTGACGGTGGCGTGGCCGATGCCGCGCGAGGCGCCGGTGAGGATGAGCGTGCGCGGTTCGTCGGCGGAAAGCTGGGCTTTTGCGGTCATTGGGGCACGATAGCACGCGGCGCCCGTCCGGCCCTAGCGGGCGCGATGCCACCGGCGCCCGGGCCGGGGCTCAGCTTGCCGCCAGCGGCTGGGGCATTTCCACGCCCGCGGGATCCTGGTGGATGATCACCTCGGCATTGGGGAAGGCGGTGCAGATCTCGCGCTCGACCGCGTCGCTGATCGCGTGCGCGCGCACCAGCGGCATGGCGGCGTCGAGCTCGATATGGAGCTGGATGAAGGCGTTGAGGCCCGAGGCGCGGGTGCGCAGGTCGTGCAGGTCGCGCACCTCCGGATGCGCCATGGCGATGGCCTTGATCCTGGCGCGGTCCTCGTCCGGCAGCTCGCGGTCCATGAGCTGGTCGTAGCTGGCGCGGAAGACGCCATAGCCGTTCCACACCAGCATGGCGGCGACGCCAAGCGCGATCAGCGGGTCGGCCAGCGTCCAGCCCAGAAACTGCACCAGCAGGATCGCGAGCACGACGCCGACATTGGTGGCGAGGTCGCCGAAATACTGCGCCGCGTCGGCTTTGAGCGCGATGGAGCCGGTCCGCGCGATGACCCGCCGCTGATAGGCGATGATACCGATGGCGGCGGCGATGCTGACGGCCATGACGCCGAGCGCCAGCGGCGCGTTGTCGACCGGCTCGGGATGCAGCAGCCGCTCGCCGCCCTGGATGACGAGGAAAACGGCCGAGCCCGCGATGAAGGCGAACTGCGCCATGCCGGCCAGCGGCTCCGCCTTGCCGTGGCCGAAGCGGTGCTCGCGGTCGGCCGGCTGCAGCGCGCTGTGGATCGCCAGCAGGTTGAGGGTCGAGGTGAACAGGTCCATCGCCGAATCGGCGAACGAGGCCAGCATCGCCACCGAATTGGTCAGCAGATAGGCGCCCAGCTTCAGCGCCGCCAGCACCAGCGAGACGCCGAGCGACGCCCAGGCGGCGCGGCGCATCAGCGCGCCTTCCTGCGCCATCAGGGATACAGCCTCTCGGTGCGCCAGGGGCCGTCGCCCTGTCGGCGATAGACCAGCCGGTCGTGCAGGCGGAACGGGCGGTCGCGCCAGAACTCGATCTCGAACGGCGTGACGCGCCAGCCGCCCCAGCCGGGCGGGCGCGGAACCTTGGCCAGCGCGTAGCGCGCGGCGTAGGTCGCGATCTGCTTCTCGAACGCCCAGCGGCCTTCCATCGGGCGGGACTGGGCGCTGGCCCAGCAGCCGATCTGGCTGTCCTTGGGCCGGGTGGCGAAATAGGCGTCGGATTCTTCCGCCGAGGTCCGGGCAACGCTACCGCGGATACGGACCTGCCGGGCCAGCGATTTCCAGTGGAAGCACAGCGCCGCGAAGGGCTGGCCGCCGAGTTCCACCCCCTTGGCGCTGTCATAGTTGGTGTAGAAGACGAAGCCGCCTTGCGACACGTCCTTGAGCAGCACCATGCGGATGTTGGGTTGGCCCTGCCCGTCCACCGTCGCCACCGACATCGCGTCGTGGTTGTCTGGCTCGGACGCCTTGGCCTCCGCCAGCCACGCCTGGAACAGCGCGAAGGGATCGTCTTTGGCGGCGATGCCGCCGTCGTCCAAGGGTCCGCCGATGTCGCTCATGATCCTCCGCAGATAGCATCCCGGCCGCGCCGAGGGTAGTAAGCCGCGACGCGCGACAATGTTGCAAAAAATTCTGTGCCGCTGACCCCGCCGCCTTACTTCAACCGCGATCCCGATCTGCTATTGATCTGCACATCCGGGCTGTTTTGGGGACTGTCGACTGCCATGCCGTACGCTGAGGGCGGGGTCACGGCCATTGCCGAGGTGAGGAGCGGTCCGACCTTCGCGGACGGACGGCTGCCGGGACTGGACGGGCTGCGCGCCATCGCGGTGGCGGCGGTGTTCCTGTTCCATGCCGACATCTCCTGGGTGCGCGGCGGCTTTCTGGGCGTCGACCTGTTCTTCGTCATCTCCGGCTTTCTCATCACCGGCCTGCTGGTCGGCGAGATCGAGCGGACCGGGCGGCTGAAGCTCGCCGATTTCTACGTCCGCCGGGCGCGGCGGCTGCTGCCGGCGTCCTATCTGATGACGGTGGCGGTGATCCTGACCGCGGCCTTCGTGGCGCCGGACGCCCTGCCCCGGCTGCGCAGCGACACGCTGGCCTCGATCGCCTATCTGACGAACTGGGAGCTGATCTATTCCGGCAAGTCCTATTTCGCCGATATCGCGCGCCAGCCGCTGCTGCTGCATCTGTGGTCGCTGGCGATCGAGGAGCAGTTCTACATCGTCTGGGCGCCGGTGCTGTACTTCCTGGTGCCGCGGCTGGGGCGGCGGGCGCTGGCGCTCATGGCGGGCGGGCTCGCCGTGGCGTCGATCGCCTGGATGGCGGTGCTGGCGGCGCAGATCGGCTATCCCGATTCGGGCGCCGATCCGACAAGGCTCTATTTCGGCACCGACACGCACGGCTTCGGGCTTCTGATCGGCGCCATGCTGGGCTTGCTGTGGCGGCCCAACCACCAGGCGCGCGCGACCAATCCCGCCGTGCGCGAAGGCGTGTTCCTCGCCGGGCTGCTGCCGCTCGCCGCCACGCTGACGCTGATGGGCCTGATGGGCGAGGAGACCGCCTGGCTTTATCCGTGGGGTTTCCTGCTGTCGGCGCTGACCAGCGCGGCGCTGATCATGGCGGCGACCTATCGCAGCGCGGGCTTCGGCGCGGTGCTGGACCTGCAGCCGCTGCGCTGGCTCGGCGAGCGCTCCTACGGCCTTTATCTGTGGCACTGGCCGATCTTCATGCTGACGCGGCCGGACATCGACCTGCACCTGCCGCCGGACGAGATCTTCGTGCTGCGCCTGGCGCTGACGCTGGGCATCTCGGCGTTGTCTTACAAATATGTCGAGCAGCCGATCCGCCATGGCGCGCTGGGCCGCGCCTGGATGCGGCTGCGCTCGGTCGAGCAGCGCAAGCTGCGCCACTTCGCCTGGCGCGCCGCGGCGGTGCTGACCATGGCGGGCGCGGCGGTCGGTACGGCGGCGGTGGTGCTGATCTTCGCGCCGGCGGTGACCGCGCCGGCACAGGACGTGCTGGCGGCGATGGGGATGAACGCGAGCACGGGCCTCGCCAGCATTCCGCCCGGCACCGGCATCATCAAGCCGATCGTGCCGGTCGCGCCCAAGGCGCCGGCGAAGAAGACCGCAGCGGCGGCGGCGGACGTGTTCACCGGCGAGGACCTGACGGCGGTCGGCGACTCCGTGCTGCTGGGATCGAGCGCCGTGCTGACCAGGACGCTGCCCGGGGCGCATGTCTATGCCACGGTCGGCTGGCAGGCGGCGAATGTGCTGAACCAGCTCAAGGCGCTGGCCGACGCCAAGGCGCTGACGCCGGTGGTGCTGATCCATCTGGGTACCAACGGCTATGTCACCGAGGACCAGCTGCGCCAGATGCTGACGCTGGTGAAGGCGCAGAAGCGCGTCATCCTGGTCAACACCCATGTCCCGCGGCGCTGGCAGGACGCCAACAACGAACTGATCGAGCGCGTGGCGCGCGACTTTCCCAATGTGGTGGTGGCCGACTGGAACAACGTCTCGCAGGGCCAGCCCGACTTCTTCGTCTCCGACGGCGTGCACCTGACGGTGCCGGGCATGCATATGTTCGTCGCCGAGCTGATGCGCGCGGGGCATCTGGTGAGCGCCGTCACGCCGGACAAGACCGCCGTGGCCGACATCGTCGATCCCAGCGTGCCCCTGGCCTATCCGCCGGGCGACCTCTCGAAGACGCTGGTCCGCAACCGGCAAGAGACGCCGCCCGCCGCCTGGTGGCAGCGCCTCGCGGCCTGCGAGACCGGCGGCAAATGGACCGGCCGCGGCGAGCATGCGGGCGGGCTGGCGATCTTCCAGGGCTCGTGGACCGCATGGGGTGGGACGGAGTTCGCGCCCACCCCCGACGCTGCGACGCCGGCGCAGCAGATCGCCGTCGCCGACCGCATCGCCACCGACGGCTGGGCGCGTCCCGACGGCACGGTGCAGATGCCGGTGGGCTTCGGCGGCTGGGGCTGCGTAAGTACCGTCGGCAAGCCCGCGACCGCGTCGGCCTACACCTTCACGCCCGACAGCGTGCTGGCGCAGCGCTTTCATATGGGCGAGCGTGGCGACGTTGTCCGCGACCTCGAGTTGATGCTAGGCATGAAACGCGACGGCATTTACGGCAGGCACACGCGCAAGCTGCATCTGGCGTTGCTCAAGAGCAAACGCCTATCCCTCGAACTGGCAGCGGCCGATTGATCGCGCGGACATGATGTGCAGGACGCTGAGAGTGCTGGCGGCGTGCGCGCTCGCCGCGTTTCCGCTCGGCGCCAAGGCGGATGAGGCGCTGGCGCTGACCGCCGGCGCCTTCGCCAGCGACCTGCACTGCCCCGGCGCGGTGGAGAAGCCGCCGCGGGTGCCCGGCCCGCCGCATCCGCCGGCGCCCAACGAGCAGATCCCGACCCGCGCCGAGCTGGGGGCGCTGGCCGAGTTCTCGCCGCGCGCGCCGCAGGTCCTCGACCTCGCCAGGATCCCCGACTTCGCCCTGCGCGACGGCAGCACGCCGCGGCCGCGGCGGATCGCGGTCTGGGGCGACAGCCACGTCGCCGCCGGTCCGTTCATGGGCGAGCTGGTCGCCGCGATCCGCGACCACAACGAGACGGTCGGCACGCGCTTCCTGCCGCCGACCATGGGCCGCGCCAATGTGCGGCTGCCGACGCTGCACGCCTATTGTATCGGCGGCGGCTGGACGACGGCGCTGTCGTATAAAGAGACCGACGTGCTGGCGACCGGACCGGCGCTGGCCAACCGCATCGCCGCGGCGGGTGCCGATTCCTATCTGTGGCTCGACTTCCGCAACGCCTTCCGCGAGCCGGCGCTGCGCCAGGTCCGCATCGTCTACCGGCCGGTGGCGGAGGCGGCGGAGCTGACCGTTTCGGTCAATGACGGACCGGAACAGGCGGCGGCGCTCGAAAGCGGATCGTCCAGCGCGACGCTGGCGGTGAGCGCCGATGCGCTGATCTCGACCCTGAAGCTGCGCGTCAGCCGCGGCCAGGTCGTGCTCGAAGGCTTCATCCTGGACTACGACAAGCCGCCGCTGGTGACGTTCGACGTGTTCGGCCTGCCCTCCTCCACCGCGCGGGGCTGGGCCAATGCCGATCCGGCGGCGATCGCAGCGGCGCTGCACGGCGACAGCTATGACGCGGTGGTGCTGGAATACGGCACCAATGAAGGCAGCGACCTCAAATTCGACCGCGAGAAATACGCCGCCAACCTCACCCATACGCTTGCGAACATGCGGCAAGTGTTCCCGCACGCCTCCTGCCTGCTGGTGGGGCCGCCCGACCGCGGCATCCTGGTCGACCGCCACGGTCGCGGCGGCGACCTCGACCTGCTCAGATATGCCCGCATCCACCAGCAGATCGCCGCGGCGCAGGCGGAAGTCGGCGCGACGTTCGGTTGCGTCGGCTGGAATTGGCAGGAATATATGGGCGGCCCGGGCGGCAATTACGGCTGGGCCTACAACGATCCGGTGCTGATGGGACGCGACCTCACACATCTGACGGTGGACGGCTATCGCCGGATCGGCCAGGCGCTGGCGGCGAGCCTCGGCTGGGTCGGGGACCTCTACCCGCAATGAGAAAAGCCGCGGCGCGCGTCCTGGGCATGCTGATGAGCGCCGGCCTGACCGGCGGCTGCGCCGTGGCGCATGACGGCACCGAACTCAAGACCATCTTCGAGCAGGGCCTGGCGGAATACGACGCCGGCCATTACGAGGTGGCGTTCAAGCTGTTCCAGTCGATCGACGACGAGGACGTGGCGGCGATGCGCAACGAGGGCGTGATGCTGCGCAAGGGCCAGGGTGTCGCCAAGGATCCCAAGGCAGCCGAGGAGATGCTGCTGCGCGCCTCGGAGGCCGGCCTTCCCACCGCCCAATTCGACCTGGCCGAGATGCTGCTGGACGGCGAGGCCGGCGAGCCGGACCCCAAATCCGCCCTGCCCTGGCTGACCTCGGCGGCCGCCGCGCATCACCCGCTCGCCGAGTACCGGCTGGGTGTGCTCTACGAAGAGGGCACGTTGGTGGAAAAGAACCTCGGCTTCGCGCGGACCCTCTATGCCGAGGCGGCCGCTTCCGGCGTGGCGGATGCCAAGGCGAGGCTGGACAAGCTGGGGCCTGCGCCCACGGTGCCCGCCGGCAGCCCTTAATCTTCCGGCGGCACACCCTATATTGTGCGCTGGCCCGCGCCGATTCCCGGCGCCGGCAGGAGACAGAATGCGCGATCCCTACGAAGTCCTGGGCGTTTCGAAGTCCGCCAGCGAGGCCGAGATCAAGAAGGCCTTCCGCGCGCTCGCCAAGAAGCACCATCCCGACAAGCATGCGGGCGACAAGAACGCGCAGAAGCTGTTCCAGGAGATCTCCGGCGCCTATGACGTGATCGGCGACAAGGACAAGCGCGCCAAATACGACGCCGGCGAGATCGACGCGGCCGGCAATCCGCGCGGCTTCGATCCGCGGCAAGGCGGACCGGGGGGGCCGTTCGGCGGCGGTGCCGGCGGTCCGCGCGACTTTCACTTCACCTGGGACAATGCCGAGGGCCAGACGACGCAGGAGGGCTTCCGCCCCGAGGACCTGTTCGCCGACCTGTTCGGCGGCGGCTTGGGCGGCCGCGGCGCAAAACGCGGCGGCGCCCGCCAGCCGGCCCGCGGCGAGGATTTCAGCGTCGCCACCACGATCAGCTTCGACGAGGCGGCCAGGGGCGGCACACGGCGCGTGATGATGCCCAATGGCGAGCAGATCGACGTCAAGATCCCGGTCGGCGTCCGCGACGGCCAGCAGGTGCGCGTCAAGGGCCGCGGCGGCGCCGGCCGCAATGGCGGCCCGCCCGGCGACATCCTGATCGACATCACGGTCGCGCCGCATCCGGGCATGACGCGCGACGGCAACGACATCCGCATGGACCTCCCGGTGGCGCTGAAGGAGGCGGTGCTGGGCGGTAAAAGTGCCGGTGCAGACGCTGACCGGCACCGTGACGCTGTCGGTGCCGCCCAATTCGAACACCGGCACGACGCTGCGGCTCAAGGGCAAGGGCATCGCCCCGGCCGGCGCCACCGCGGGCGACCTCTACCTGCGCCTGGTCATCACCCTGCCCGAGACGCCGGATCCCGAGCTGCGCAAATTCGCCGAGGGCTGGAAGAGCGATTACGACCCGCGCGCGAAGAAGTAGACGCCGGTGGCTCCGCGCCTCTTCTGGATCGATGCGCCGCTCAAGGGACGCATCGCTATCGTTTCGCGTCCACTTGGCGGCGAGCGGCTCAATGAGGAGATTGCCGCGCTGAAGGCAGAAGGCTTAGACGCACTCGTCAGCCTGCTCGAGCCGGGAGAAGCCGCGGAGCTTGGATTGACCCGCGAGGCCGATATCTGCGCGCTCCACGGCATTGCCTTCTACGCGTTCCCCATAGCGGATCGCGGATTGCCGGGCGATGCCGCAACATTCGCCATCCTCGCACAATCACTTGCGAACAGGGTGGCCAATAGAGAAGCAGTCGCCGTGCATTGCCGGGCCGGAATCGGGCGCTCGTCGCTGGCGGCGGCGAGCATATTGGTTTGCGGCGGTGTTGCCGCCGAGGAAACAGCTGCGCTGCTCTCTCGGGCGCGTGGTCTCACCGTACCGGACACGGACGCACAGCGGGCATGGATATATGGACTTCCCGCCATCCACGACGGCTGAGTGCGGCCGAGACCCAATTCAGCACAATCGATGCGTCGCGACGATTATCTGCTGTCGCGACTCTCACGCAAGAGTTGGGTCGAGTCGGACAATACCCGGCCCTCAAGCTCCTTGCGCAGGCGCGCGGCTCGTGCCCAGAAGTCGGACGCCTCTTTCGGCTCCAGCGCCGCTTCGAGAATGGCACGGTGCTCCGCTTCGGCGCTGCGGCCGTTGGCCCTGGCGCGCTTCTCCAGCGCAGCGGCCGTTTCTTCCGGAACGTCATTGAGGACGAGTTGGGCCATCCGCAAACGCTATTACACGACGGGACTTTTGCAATAAGCATTCTTTAGGGGGGTGGTTTCGCACGGAATCGATGCCGCGCTGCGCGTCTCCTTACGCCGCCGCTTCGAGGCGGGCGACCGGGAGCGTGAAGCAGAACAGCGCCCCGCCGTTCGACGCCTTCTCCGCCCAGATGCGGCCGCCGTGGTCGACCACGATGCGCTGGCAGATCGACAGGCCGACGCCCATGCCGTTGGACTTGGTGGTGACGAAGGGCTTGAACAGGCGGGCCGCGACTTCGCGCGGCAGGCCGGTGCCGGAATCCTGCAGGCAGATCTGCACCGTATCGTTCCCGTGGGCCGCGGCGATCAGCGTCAATTCGCGGCGCGGGCTGTCGCGCATGGCTTCCAGCGCATTGCGCATCAGGTTGACCAGGACCTGCTGGATCTGGATGCGGTCGACGAAGACCGCCGGCAGGTCGGGTTCGATCCGGCGCTCGAGCTGGATGCTTTCGTCGAGCGTGCCGAGCAGGGCAAGCGCGTCGGCGAACAGCACGTCGACGCCCTGGACGCTGCGCTCATTGTCGCCATTGGCGACGAAATTGCGCAGGCGGCGCACGATCTCGCCGGCGCGCTGGACCTGGGCGCGCGCCTTCTGGGCGGAATCGTCGGCGCGGGCGCGTGCCAAAGCGCCATCGGCGGCGAGAAAGCGGCGCAGTGCGCTGATGTAGTTTCCCGCCGCGCTCAAGGGCTGGTTCAGCTCATGCGCCAGCGCCAGCGAGGTCTCGCCCATCAGCATCAGCCGCTGGGTGTGAGTGAGCACGAGTTCGAGCTCGCGCGCGCGGTTTTCGGCGCGCTCGCGCCGCAGGAAATAGAAGCCGACGATGCCGGCGCTGAGCGCCAGAAGCGCGGTGACGAGACCGAGCAGGAAGGTCAGGCCCGCGGCGCCCTGGGTCCGGTGCTGCCGCGCGCGCTGCAGGGCGAGCTCGGCATCGCGGAACGCGGCGAATTTTCCGCCGACCTCCGACGAGAAGTTGCGGAGATCCTTGACCGGTCCGATGCCGCGCATGCCCGCGACGAGCCTGTCCCGCGTGCCCGGCCCGAGGCCGCCGATGCGGTCGAGCAGCGCCTCCCGCGAGGTGATCAGCGTCCGCAATTCGGCGACGCGGCGGACCTGTTCGGGATTGTCGGCGACGAGCTTCGCGAGCGTGTCCAGCCGGCGGTCCATCGCACGGCGCGCCTCGGCATGCGCGACGATATAGGCATCGTCGGCGGTCAGCAGATAGGAGCGGGTCGCGATGCCGGCATCGAGCAGCGCCTCGCGCACGGCGGACGTCTCCTGCAGCACGCTGCTGGCGTGCTGCATCCATTCGAAGCTGGTCCGCAGCCGGCCGACATTCACGCTCAGCATCAGCGCCGCGAGGATGACGAGCACCGCCGACACCACCAGCGCGGCGATGCCCAGCAGCGAGCGCGACCGCAGTCCCGATGCCTCCAGCCGCGACATCGAGCGCCTGGCGGCGGCCCAGGGATCGTCGTCCTGCGCGCGCGCGTTGCTCATCCCCCGCCGTCCTTGAGCGCGCGGCTCACCGTGTCGAGCACGGCCACGATCAGGTCGCGGTCGCGGCGGATCACGATGACGGTGGCGACCGAGACCCCCGCCATCGGCAGATAGATCAGCAGGATCGCCCACCACGGCCCCGTCTGCATGATCGCCAGCATCGCCAGATGCGACAGGCCGCAGGTGAAGATGAAGGCGACGAACAGCCGCCCGATCAGGGCGCTGGCGGCGAAGGGCAGCGCCTTGCGCCAACGGGCGATCTCGTTCGGGATCAGGAAATAGGCGACCGATGTCGCCAGATTGGAGCCGCACCACAGCGTGGCCCGGATGTAATCGAGCGGCGTGTCGATGCGATACCAGCTATGGGCGTTGAGCAGCATGTCCCCAAAATCGTGCGCGGGCGTCATCTTCGTCCTCCGGACGATTCAACATCCCGCCGAAACAACACAGCGATCCTTCTTCGGCGAGGAACTCTACCGCCGCTTCTGTAACGATACACCCAAAATGGTGATCCCTGACTCTGTCAACATTTTCGATGGCTCCCCCGCATTTGGGGGGGACAAAAGCGTACGAACCCTTCGCGCAATGCGCGTGACATTCGCTCACGCACAACCCTTGATTCATGGTACGGATCATTGCCGCGCGACTGGCGAAGCAAGATGGGGCACCATCGGGAAACGCGGATGTGAGAGCGCCGATCGCCTGGGCAGCCGATGGAGACGTCGGCCCATTCCTCCGAAAGGAACGGACGCCCATGGACACTTACCGCCAGCTTCTGCGCAGCTACGATCCCGATATCGAGACCGCCATCGCCGGCGAGGAGCGCCGCCAGCAGGACGGCGTCGAGATGATCCCGTCGGAGAACTACACCTATCCCGAAGTGCTGGCCGCGCTGGGATCGGTGCTGACCAACAAATACGCCGAAGGCTATCCGGGGCGGCGCTATTACGGCGGCCAGGAATTCACCGACCGGGTCGAGACGCTGGCGCGCGACCGGGCCTGCGCCTTGTTCCGCGCCGAGCACGCCAATGTGCAGCCGCTGTCGGGCTCGCCGATGAACCAGGCGGCGTATTTCGCCTTCCTCGAACCCGGCGACACGGTGCTGGCGATGGACTTAAGCCATGGCGGCCACCTCACCCATGGCGCGCCGGTCAGCCATATGGGCAAGGTGTTCCGGTTCGAGCGCTACAAGACCGAGCCCGGCGGCGCGATCGATTTCGACGCGTTGCGGGCGCGCGCCAAGGCGGTGCGGCCCAGACTGGTGCTGTGCGGCTACTCCTCCTATCCGCGCGACTACGACTATGCCGCGTTCAAGCGGGTGGCGGACGACGTGGGCGCGCTGACGATGGCGGACATCTCGCATATCGGCGGGCTGGTGGCGGCGGACGTCCATGCGCAATCCGTTCGACGCCGGGTTCGACGTCGTGACGACCACGACGCACAAATCGCTGCGCGGTCCGCGCGGCGGGCTGATCCTGTGCAAGGCGGAACACGCGAAGAAGATCGATGCGGCGGTGTTCCCGGGCCTGCAGGGCGGCCCGCACATGAACAACGTCGCAGGCGCCGCGGTCACCTTCAAGAAAGCGGCGGAGCCGGCGTTCCGGGACTATGCCCACGCGATCCTGCACAACGCCAAGGCGCTGGCGGCGGCGCTGGCGGCGGCGGGCGTCACGCTGGTCACCGGCGGCACCGACAACCACCTGCTGGTGATCGACACGGTCGCGAGCTTCGGCCTGCACGGCCGCGCGGCGGAGGAAGCGCTGGACCGCATCGGCATCACCACCAACAAGCAGGTGATCCCCGACGATCCGCGCCCGCCGCTGCGTCCTTCCGGCATCCGCCTCGGCACGCCGGCCTGCACGACGCGCGGCATGGACGAAGCCGACATGCGCGCGATCGCGCGTTGGATGGTGCAGACGCTGCGCGCGCCCGACGACGCGGCGGCGACGGCGAAGACTCACGCGGCCGTGCGGGAGATGTGCCGGCGCTAATCCGGTGCCCGGGATCGCGGCCGGATGACCTCTCCTGCAGGCGAGGTTATCGCGCGCGTGATCTCAGCGCCTGCCGCCGGATCAGGCCGGGAAAGAAGCGCACCAGGAAGGCGAGCTGCTTTCCCTTGGCGCCGACGATGTGCTCGCGCCGCTTCGAACGAAGCGCGTTCCAGATCGTGCTGGTGGAGTCCTCGGTGGTGTAGACCTTCACGCCGCCGGTGCGCAGCGTGGCCGACAGGCTTTGGTTGGAGCCCGGCGCGGCCGCGCTCAGGATCGGCGTCTCCACGAACCAGGGCAGGATGCACTTCACGGCGACGCCGGACGGCGCCAGTTCGCCCTCGAGCGCTTGCGACAGGCCGCGCACCGCGAACTTGGTCGCGGCATAGACCGACATGCCGGGCGCGCCGTACAGCCCGGCGCAGGACGCGATGTTGACGAGCTGGGCGCCCGAGGTCTGCTTGAGATAGGGGATCGCGGCGCGCGCGCCGTTGATGACGCCTTTCAGGTTGACGTCGATCTGGCGGTCGATATCCGCCTCGCTCTGCACATCCAGATTGCCGGCGGCCACAATGCCCGCATTGTTGAGCAGGACGTCGAGCCGGCCGCCGGCGGCGGTGGTGAAGATCGACAGCGCATCGTCCCAGGCGGAACGGTCGCGCACGTCCAGCAGATAGGTCGCGGCGCGGTCGCGGCCGATGGCGTCCAGCGCCGCTTTCAGGCCCGCCGGATCGATGTCGGCGAGGCCGACGAACCAGCCCTCCCTGGCGAACCGTTTGGCGGCTGCCAGGCCGATGCCCGATGCTGCGCCAGTGATGAAAACTGCCTTGCGAATAGCCATATCTGCTCCCCGCGAACGCATTGCCGCCCGCCAACCCAGCGCGTTCGCCGCCCGGCTGGCGCGACGTTATGTATGCGCGGACGAAGGGTCGAGGCCACCCCTAGACCGGCCGTACCTCGCCTTCTAAAGTCCGCGGCAATAACCATTCACCGGGGAAGGAAGACACCCATGAGCAGAGAAGCCGTCATCGTTTCATATGCCCGCACCGGCCTCGCCAAGTCGGCGCGCGGCGGGTTCAACATCACGCCGACCATGTCGATGGCCGCGCATGCCGTGAAGCACGCGGTCGAGCGCGCCGGCGTGGACAAGGACCTCGTCGAAGACTGCTACCTGGGCAACTGTGCCCATGGCGCCGGCAATATCGGCCGCCAGGCGGCGCTGCTGGCCGGCCTGCCCGGTGACGACCGCGGGCGTCTCGATCAACCGCTTCTGCTCCTCGGGCCTGCAGTCGATCGCGATGGCGGCCAACTCGATCCGCGGTGACCTGTCGAACTGCATCGTGGCGGGCGGCGTCGAATCGATCTCCATCCCGAACCCCGGCCAGGGCCCCGAACAATTCCGATCCGGAGCTCGTCGCGGCCTATCCGGCGATCTACATGCCGATGATCGACACCGCCGACATCGTGGCCAAGCGCTACAACGTCTCCAGAGAATACCAGGACGAGTACAGCCTGGAGAGCCAGCGCCGCATGGCCGCGGCGCAGCAGGCCGGCAAGTACAAGGACGAAATCGTCCCGATGAAGACCAAGATGAAGGTCGTCAATAAGGAAACCAAGGAAGAGAAGATCGTCGACTACACGGTCGACCGCGACGAGTGCAACCGCCCCGACACGACGCTGGAAGGCCTCGCCGCCCTGAAGCCGGTGATGGGTCCGGACAAGTTCGTCACCGCCGGCAATGCCTCGCAGCTCTCCGATGGCGCCGCCGCCGTGGTGGTGATGGAGGCCAAGGAAGCGGAGAAACGCGGCCTGCAGGCGATGGGCCGCTTCATGGGCTGGGCCGCCTATGGCTGCCAGCCGGACGAGATGGGCATCGGCCCCGTCTTCGCCGTGCCGCGCCTGCTCGAGCGCTTCAACCTCAAGGTCGACGACATCGGCCTGTGGGAACTGAACGAGGCGTTCGCCTCGCAATGCCTCTATTCGCGCGACCAGCTCGGCATCGATCCGGCGAAGTACAACGTCAATGGCGGCTCGATCGCCATCGGCCATCCCTTCGGCATGACCGGCGCGCGCCTGACCGGCCACGTCCTCCAGGAAGGCCGCCGGCGCGGCAACGTGAAATACGCGGTCGTCACCATGTGCATCGGCGGCGGCCAGGGCGGCGCGGGCCTGTTCGAGGTTTATAACTGAGCGCCCGCATTGCCGGACTGAAACGCGAAAGGCCGGGGCAAAGCGCTCCGGCCTTTTGTTTTCTAGCTGCGAGAGCGTGCCAACCCTACTTCATCCGCGACGGCGCTTTCTTCTTGATCGGGGGATGGTCGGTCAGCACCACGCTGAGGAGCGAGGAGTGCACTTCCAGCTTGCCGTTGTAGCTGATGAAGCCCCAGCTTGCGGAACTTGTTCATGAAGAAGCTCACACGCGAACGCGTGGTGCCGATCATCTCGGCCAGCGTCTCCTGGCTGACCTTGGTGATGATGGTCTCGGGCTTTCCCTCCTTGCCGAAATTCGCCAGCAGCAGGAGGGTGCGCGCCAGCCGCTTCTCGCTGGAATTGAAGAGCTGGTCGACCAGGTCCTCCTCGACCCGGATGGTGCGCGTCAGCAGATGCGCCACGAACAGGTCCGCGAAGGCCGGCTGGTCGCGCAGCACCGCCACCAGGGCGAGCCGTTCGATCCGCATGATCTCGCAATCGGTGTGCGCCATCGCCGTCGACATGCGCTTCTTCTGGCCGGCCAGGCAGCCTTCGCCGAAAAACCCGTCCTTGACCAGGATGGCGATGACCGCCTCGCGGCCCTGTTCGGAGACGACGGTGACCTTCACCTCGCCCTTCTGGATGTAGAAGACCGCGTCGGCGTCGTCGCCCTGGGCGTAGATTTTGTGGTTCTTGGTGTAGTGCGCAATGCTCCGCCCGCCGCCGACCTTGGCGAGGAAGTCCTTCGGATCGAATGCCTTGAATGTGCGTTTCAGAGACGTTGCCCCGCGTGCCGGTCTGTCCGGCAACGTACAATGTGGCGGCGCAACAATCACGTACTTATTATGGTCAATTCTGAACAGACGGATTGCCGTCGCATGCCTAGCTTCTATCGCACTCGGGGAACGGAGGTAGCGATATGAGCCAGAAAAATCAACTGGAACATAAGGAAAGTTCGTTCAGCGCAGCCGGCCTGCCGGCACGGCTGCCGCCGACGCTCGAGCAGCGCGAATCGCTCGCCGAGGCCATGATGGCGATGGCGCGCGAGCCGATGGCGATCCTGGATCGCAGCTTCCGCGTCATGATGGCGAGCCGCTCCTATCACAACCTGTTTCCCGGCGCACTCTACGCCGCGCCGCGCCGGCCGTTCGGCGAACCGGCGGTGCCGCGCTGGAGCGATGTCGCGCTGCAAACCCTGACCGAAGTCGTCGCCGGCAATTTCGTGGCACAGGACGTCGAAATCGAGATGGAGGTGCCGCAGGGCGGCATGCACCGGATGCTGCTGAACGCGCACCGGACCTTCGACCCGCAAAATCCCGAAGCCGCCGTCCTGGTCGGATTGCAGGACGTGACCGACCTGCGCGGCGCCGAACATTTCGAGGAGCAATTGGCCAAGCAGCAGCACATCCTGCAGCAGGAAGCGCATCACCGCATCGCCAACAGCCTGCAGATCATCGCCAGCATCCTGCTGCTCAAGGCCCGCTCCGTCCAATCGGAAGAGACGCGCATGCACCTGCGCGACGTGCACAAGCGCCTGATCCTGGTCGCCGCGGTGCAGCGCCAACTGTCGTCCGCCGGCATGCTGGGCGAGATCGCGTTCGGTGCGTTCGGTCCCTATCTGAAGCAATTGTGCGCCGGGCTGGCGGATTCGATGACCGAAGGCGACAAGGCGGTGACGATCCTGACCTCTTCGACCGGCGGCAAGATCAAGTCGGACGACGCCATCAGCTTCGGGCTGATCATCACCGAACTGGTGATCAACGCGCTCAAGCACGGCTTTCCGGACGGCCGCCAGGGCCATGTCGAAGTCGACTTCGCCGCGAAGGGCGCCGACTGGCGCCTGTCGGTGCGCGACGACGGCGTCGGCCGCCCCGCCACGCAGGCGACGCGCCCCGCCGGCCTGGGTACCAGCATCGTCGAGGCGCTGGCCCGTCACCTGAAGGCGACGGTCGAGATCGCCAGCAGCGACAAGGGATCGTCGACCACCATCGTCCACACCGAAAGCGCCGCGCACGGTTAGAATGCCGTCACCGGCGCGTCGACGGTTAAACTGCCGGCCGTCGCGTTCCAGGGTGAGATGCTTGGCCGTGCAGGGCACGCCGTGCAGCGCGGCGAGAAGCTGGCCGCGGGTCGACCCGGCGGCGGCGAGATCGTCGATCTTCAACAGGATATCGCCAGCCGCAACGCCTTCGACCGTCGGCTTGCCGTTCTTTTCCGCGACGCCGGCAATCGCCGTCGTGCCTTTCGCGCGCACCAGCGTGATGCCGACCTGGTCCAGGTCGCGGATGTCGAGCGGCGCCTGCTGCAGCCAGTAGCTGGTCCGGTTGGGATAATCGACGGTGAAGCGGAAGCTCTTGAGCACGTTGCCGCCGATCGCGCCCTCGACCGCCTCGCCCGCTTTGGGCGCGTAGATGCGGTCCCAGAACAGATCCGAGACCAGGCCGCCGAGCGGGCCGCCCGCCTTGGTCTCCACCACGCCGAGCTCGTCGAGACGCAGCGGCCCCAGCGCGGCGTCCCGCAGCTTCACGACCGCGGCACCGGCCTCTCCGCCGTTCATCAGATAGTTGGCTTCGCCGACGCCGCCGACGCTGCGCCGCCAGCCGGGATGGCGGTCCGTCCAGGTCGATGCATCGCGGACCAGGCCGTAGCTGCCGCCATTGTCGAGCACGAAAGGCATGCCGCGCGCCGTCGATCGCGACGTCGACCGTGGCAAAACCGGTCCTGGAATCGATGCGCTCGGGCACGGGCGATGCCGGCCGGCTTCGGCCCGCCGGGCACGGCGAGCGTCATGCTCCGCGCCGGCGTAGTCATAGGACACCACGAAATGCTGCAGCAGTCCCCGGCGGGATCATCGCCTACCACCGGCAGCGGATCGGCGAATTCGGCCATCAATCCGCCCGGCCCGCGTGCCATCGCGGCCGCGCTCGGCGGGGTCGAGGTGAAGCCGATCGACATCGAGTTCGCCATGCTCTCCGGCTGCACCGCGGCGCCGTCGATCGCGATGTTCATCGCGCCGAATGTCATTCGCAGCGGCATTGCCGGGCAGCGGCGCGAGCTCGCGAAACAGCGCATTGGAAAGCACCAGCGCACCCGCGCCCATGTTCACCATAGCCAGCGCCTTGCGCGCGGTGCCGTCGGGCCGCCGGAACGCGACCGCGACGAAGATTCGGTTGTCGTCCAGCCGGAATGGAACGGTGGCGGAGGAAGGTCCCGCGCCGTACAGCGACGGCGACGTGACGGCGGCGCTCATGTCCGCGACCGGCGGGACCTGGATGCATCCGGCCAGGGCGCAAAGCAGCAGCGCGGCGAGCGCGTTTTTCCGGCCTGGTCATGTGGGTCCCTCCTAAGCGCTCTTTTTCAGGCGCGGTCGTCTCTCGTCCGGCACGTATTCGAGCAGGTCGCCGGGCTGGCATTCGAGATGGCGGCAGATCGCGTCCAGGGTTGCGAAGCGGAAGCCCCGCACCTTGCCCGACTTGAGCAGCGAAAGATTCGACTCCGTGATGCCGATGGCGCGGGCGAGTTCGTTGGAGCGTATCTGGCGCCTGGCGAGCATGACGTCGAGGCGAACGCGGATGGCCATCAGATGAACGAGTCCTTTTCCTGCTCGATCTCATGGCCGAACGCCATCACCTGGGCGATGGCGAGGACGATCAGGCCGAGCACGACGGCCTGTACCTGCTCGAGATGGAACCAGCCGGCGCGGTCGGCGCCGCCCGCCAGCCAGAACAGCGTGTTGCAGGCGTAGTTGGCGAACGGATAGACGATCAGCCAGGCGCCGATGCGGGCGATATGCGCCGCGTTCGCGGGCGTGAACACGACGCCGCGGGCATAGAGTCCGAACAGGCGGCGCAGATGATGGAAGACCAGCAGCAGCGGCGTGCCGAGAACGGTCCAGCTTGCGGCGCCGGCGAGGCGGGTGATCGGCGGCAGGTCGGAGAGGCGCACCTGTCCGGGCTGCAGCCGCGGCAGGCCGCCACCGCGCCCGAAGGCGATGTCGAGGCCATGGGCGCTCATCAGCACATGGCCGCCGAAGAACAGCGCGAAGGCGATGCCGGCCAGCATGTCGAGCGCGACAAGGCCGAGGATCAGGGCAAGGAGCGCGGCGAGGCCGCGACTGAGCAGCAGCAGGCGCCGGTGCGGCGCGGCCGGTTCCGGGGCCGCATCCTCGATAGCGGAAAACTCGACGACGTTCGACATGGCCGCATCCTTTGGCAGGACGCGGATTCCATAATACGGCAACTACTTTCTGTCAAACAGAAAGTAGTTGCCGTCAAACGGTGATGCTATCGGCGCAGCGCCTCATAGGTCAGGCGCTGGAACATCGGCAGGGCGAGGCGGCCGGCCATGCGCTGGCCCGCCGCGAGGTTGGCGAGCGCGCCGGGCTCCAGTGGCATCGAATTCTGGATCAGGTAGATCATGATCAGGTCGTTGGCCGGATCGGCCTGCCACCAGGTGCCGAAGGCGCCGGGCCAGCCGAAGCTGCCGACGCCGCCCATGCCGAGGAAGCCCAGCTTCTCCGGCGCGTCGATCACGCTGACGCCCAGGCCGAAGCCCATGCCGTCCCACATCGGAATCATGCCGAGGAACGGGATCGCGCGCTGCGCCGGCGTCAGGCGGTTGGTGCACATCAGCGCGATCGTGGCCGGCGAGACCAGGCGGGTGCCGCCCAGTTCGCCCTTGTTCAGCATCAGCCTCGCGAATTTCAGATAGTCGTCGGCGGTCGAGATCAGGCCGCCGCCGCCGCCGCAGAAGGCGGGCGGATGGTCGTATTGCTTGAATGGCAGCGGCTCGAGATGATTCTTTTCGACATTCATGCGGTAGACCACCGCGGCGCGGTCGCGCTTCTGCGGCGGCACGTAGAAATCGGTGTCGGCCATGCCGAGCGGCGCGAAGATGCGCTCCATCAGGAAATCGCGGAACGGCATGCCGGCGATGCGGCCGACCAGGAAGCCGAGCACGTCGGTCGAATGGCTGTAATGAAAGCGCTCGCCGGGCTGGTAGAGCAGCGGCAATGTCGCGAGCGCCTGCATCCAGGCATCGGGCGTCATCTCGTTGCTCAGCACGTCGCCCAGCACGCGCTGGTATTCATGCGCGATGGGGCCGAGCGAGGAGAAGCCGTAGGCGAGGCCCGAGCGGTGGGTGAAGAGATCGTCGAAGGTGATGGCGCGCGCCGCCTTCACGGTCCGGTCGAGCGGACCGGACGCGTCCGCCAGTACCGTCATGTCGGAGAATTCCGGCGCCCATTTGGTGATCGGATCGTCGAGCTTGAACTTGCCCTCCTCCATCAGCATCAGCGCGGCGATGGAGGTCACCGGCTTGGTCATCGAGGCGATGCGGAACAGCGTGTCGCGCTCCATCGGCAGCTTCTTTTCGAGGTCGCGATGGCCGATGGTGTTGAGCTGCGCGATCTCGCCATGGCGCCAGAGCAGCGTGACGAAGCCCGACAGGTCGCCGCTATCGACGATGGGCTGCAGCGTCGGCGCGATCTTGGCGAGCCCCTCGGCGGAGAAGCCCTTCGGATTTGTCTCGATCTTGTCCATGGCGGCGTTTCCTATGTTTCCCTGGACCGATGGTGGCAAGGAATGACGCGGGAGTCACCAGCCGTGTTTAACCTCTCCCGCAGGCGGGAGAGGTTATCCCGCCCGAAACCGTATCGGCCGTCCCGGGGTCGCGGCTTCGACCGTACGCATGATGCTTTGGACGTCGAGGCCGAAATGGCGGTAGAGGTCGGCGATGGTGCCCGTTTGCCCAAAGGCGTCGACGCCGAGGCTCTCGGTACGGTGGCCGGCGACGCCGCCAAGCCAGGACAATGTCGCCGGATAACCGTCGATCACCGTCACGATCACCGCGTCGCGCGGCACGCGGGCGAGCAGCGTCTCGATATGGCTGGGCGGCGACAGCCTTCCCTGGCGGCGATGCGCGCCGCCGCGGCGCCAGTCCGTGTACAGACGATCTGCCGAGGTCAGCGCCAGCACCCCCCACGCCGTGGCGGTCCTCCGCCATCAGGCCGGCGGCCGAGATCGCCTCCGGCGCCACCGCGCCCTGATAGGCGAGCACGACCCGGGTGCTGGCGGACGGCTCGGCCAGCCAGTAGCCGCCGGCGATGATGTCGCGCGTCTGCGCCGCGTCGAGCGTGCGCGTAAGCTGGTCGAGGCTGCGCGTCGACAGCCGCAGATAGACCGCGCCGCCATGCGCGTCGTCCTGGATGTGCTCGAACGCCCAGCGCAGGATGACGGCGAGCTCGTCTGCATAGGCCGGCTCGTAGGATGTGAGGCCGGGCTGCGCCATGCCGATCATCGGCGTGCCGATGGATTGATGCGCCCCGCCCTCCGGCGCCAGCGCCACGCCGGACGGCGTCGCCACCAGGATGAAGCGCGCATCCTGATAGCAGGCGTAATTCAGCGCATCGAGGCCGCGGGCGATGAACGGATCGTAGAGCGTGCCGACCGGCAGCAGCCGCGCCCCGAACAGGCTGTGCGACAGGCCGAGCGCGGAGAGCAGCAGGAACAGGTTCATCTCGGCGATGCCAAGCTCCATGTGCTGGCCCTCGCCGGTGAACTCCCAGCGCTGGGTCGAGGGGATCTTGTGCTCGCGGAACGTGTCGCCGAGGTTCGCGACGCCGAACAGGCCGCGGCGATTCACCCAGGCGCCCAGATTGGTCGACACCGTCACGTCGGGCGAGGTGGTGACGACGTGGCGGGAAAGTTCGCTGTCGCCGCGGCCGATCTCGTTGAGCAGGTTGCCGAACGCGGCCTGGGTCGAGATCGTCTTCTGCGCCGGCAGCACCAGCTCGTCCGGCACGGCGATGCGCGGGGCGCTCAGGCGGCGCTCGGCCCCCTGCGCGAACGGCACGGCGTCGAGGAAGCCTTGCAGCGCGGCGGGATCGAGCTTCAGGCCCTCGAACTTGTCCCATTCGCGGCCTTCGCCGATCTGCATCAGGGCACGCAGCTGCGCCATCTGCGCTTCGTTCATCAGGCCGGCATGGTTGTCCTTGTGGCCCGCGAGCGGCAGGCCGAAGCCTTTCACCGTGTAGCAGAGAAAGCAGACCGGCCGGTCGTGGTCGATCGTCTCGAACGCATCGAGGATCGACGGCAGGTCGTGGCCGCCCAGATTGTTCATCAGCGCGGCAAGCTGCGCATCGCTGCGCTTTTCGATCAGTTGCGTGACATCGCCCTGGTCGCCCAGGTCGTCCATCAGCCGCCGGCGCCAAGCCGCGCCGCCCTGGAAGGTCAGCGCCGAATAGAGCTGGTTGGGCGCGTTGTCGATCCAGGCTTTGAGCCTGTCGCCGCCGGGCTCGCGGAACGCCGCCTCCTGCAGCTTGCCGTATTTGAGCACGACGAGGTCCCAGCCCATCGCCTGGAACAGCTTCTCGAAGCGGGTGTGCAGGTCCTCGCGCACCACCGCGTCGAGGCTCTGGCGGTTGTAGTCGATGATCCACCAGGTGTTCCTGAGGCCGAACTTCCAGCCCTCCAGCAGCGCCTCGTAGATGTTGCCTTCGTCGAGCTCGGCGTCGCCGACCAGCGCGATCATGCGGCCCTTGGGCCGTCCGCCCGCCCAGCCATGGGCGTGAACATAGTCCTGCACCATGCTGGCGAAGGCGGTGACGGCGACACCGAGGCCGACCGAGCCGGTCGAGAAATCGACGTCGTCGGTGTCCTTGGTGCGCGACGGATAGGATTGCGCCCCGCCATAGGCGCGGAACGCCGCCAGCTTCTCCCGGCTCTGCTTGCCGAGCAGGTACTGGATGGCGTGGAAGACTGGCGAGGCATGCGGCTTGACCGCGACGCGATCCTCCGGCTTCAGCACCGCGAAGTAGAGCGCCGTCATGATGGTGGCGAGCGAGGCCGACGATGCCTGGTGCCCGCCGACCTTCAGCCCGTCATCGCTATCGCGCAGGTGGTTGGCGTTGTGCACCGTCCAGCTCGCAAGCCAGAGCACCTTGCGTTCGAGCGCAGCGAGAAAATCGAGCTTGTCGTGGGTCATGGCGGTACGGGCTAGCGATGGCCGGCGCGTTGTAGCACAAGGTCAAAGGCGTTGGGCCAAGACGTTGCGGAAGCCGGCTTGCGCAAATTACCTCCCCCTCGTGGGGGCATTTATATATTTGAAGCAGCACGCCACAATACCCATCTCTCCAACGGGGAGACAGACCATGCCGAGGCTGTTCAACAACAGGGTTTTCCAGGACGCTGACGCGGCCCGTGCTTGGCTTGAGAAGATGCTGTGGCCTGCGGGCCCGATCTGCGGACATTGCGGCACGGTGGATGAGGCCAAGGCGCTGAGCAGCCGTCCCGGCACCTACCAGTGTAACGCCTGCCGCAAGCAGTTCACGGTGACTGTGGGGACAGTCTTTGAGCGCAGCCACATTCCCCTCAACAAATGGCTGATGGCGACCTTCCCGTTCTGCGCGTCCAAGAAGGGCGTCTCCGCCCACCAGATAGAACACGCCGCGCCAGCGCGCGTAGCGCCAGCCTGTGACGCCGATGCGCACCGTCACGACACCAGCACCACGACGGGAAAGGTGGAAAACAGTTCGGCGCAATCGAGCGAACGCACATATGGCATGGCGGGGTCGAGCGCGTTGCGCCAGTACCCGTCGGCCTCGATCGCGCCGGAAACCGTCGGCAACGGAATGCCGCGCTCCATGCACGCGCGCGCCGAGAGAAGCGGCGTGACGACAAGAAGCGCCCCGCGCCGAAACGCGATGACACCGTCGGGAGCGGGCACGGGTTCCACATCCGCTTCGAACGCGTCCGGCCGTTCCGGCGCAGTGCCAGCAGCCGCCGGATCAAGGCGAGCTTCGGCGCGCCGGTTTTCCAATCGTCCAGTGTTACCGGCCCTGAGAGCATACCGTTCCGGAGCCCGTAATCGACAGCGCGGCGGTTGTCGGGATCGACCAGGCTGAAATCCCAAAGCTCGACGCCCTGATAGAGATCGGGGATGCCCGGCAGCGTGCAACGCAGCGCGCATTGCGCGAGGCTGTTGCAGATGCCTGCCGGTGCCAGCCGCGTGACGAAACGCTCAAGACGTTTCACAAAGCCATGGTCCGGCGCGAGAACCGCTCGCAACGAATGCAGCGTTTTCCCCTTCGAATGCAGCATCGGGCGCGAACCACGAGGTCTCCAGCTTGGCTTCGCGCAGGGACTTCTCGCGCCAGGCCAGCACGCGATCGGTCTCGATAGGCCAAGAGCCTACCAAGGTCTGATACAGCTGATACTCATCGCCCGGCGTCACCTTCGGCGGCCGCAACGGCGCGTTGATCGCGAACCACGCGCGCACCTCGCACGCCCACAGGTCGGGGATCTCGCTTAGCGCAGCCAGCCGCGCGCGCACATCCTCACCGCGCTTATGATCGTGAGTCGCGGTCGTGAGCATCGCGTTCGGAAACGTCCGCTGGCGCGCTTTCGCCTTGGTGAGGAAGAGTTCGCGGGGAATTCCGAAGCGATCCGGGGCAAAGCCGACATCGTTGCGCGACAGCAGCCGCGCGTAGCGATAGAATGCGGTATCCTCGACGGCCTTCGCCGCCACCGGCGCAGCGAGCTGGCTGAAGCGCCGCGCCGCATCGCGCGCCTCCTCCGCGCCCGAGCGCATGGCTTGCGCGATCGCGCCGAGCGCATCCTTCGGCGCCGTGGCCTTGGCATCTTCGCAAGCAGCATCGAAAGCCGGACTGGGCGTGCCGGGATAGGTGCGGTAGGCGTGGAAGCTTTCCAGCAGGCGTGCAAGCGCGGCTTCGAGATCGTCCTGGCCGGCCGCAGGCGCCAGCGGCCGGAAGGCCGCGGCCGTCGCGCGCAGCTGATTGACGAAGGCGTTCTCCAGCACCTCGCGTCGCGCGGCGCGTTCCTCCGGCGCGAAAGCGGACGAACGTCCGCTGAACTCCGCCCAGAGCGTCCCGAAGCGTCCGGCGTTTGCGCCGTCATGCTGCAGCGCCGAGACCTGGTCCATGAAGTCGTAGCCCGTCGTGCCGTCGACTCCCCAGTCCTCGGGCAGGAACTCGTCCGGCGCGAGGATCTTCTCGACCACGATATAAGGCGCGCTCTTGCGCTCGCGCTGCGGATTGAGCGCGTCGAGTCGCGACCGCAACCGCCGGCAATAGGCTTTGGGATCGGCGAGACCGTCGACATGGTCGACGCGCACGCCGTCGATGAGGCCCTCGGCATAGAGCCGGAAGACCGCGGCGTGGATGATCTCGAACACGCCGTCATCCTCGACGCGAAGCGCCGCAAGCTCGGTGATATCGAAGAAGCGCCGCCAGTTGATGCGCTTGCCCGCATCGCGCCAGAAGGCAAGCCGGTAGTTCTGCCGCTCGAGCAGCACCCCCAGGCGCTCGGGGGTATTGGCGGCGGCGAGGTCGGCTTCGACTTCCGCATAGTCCTCCTTGCGCAGCGGAAAACGGTGCTCGCCATAAGCGAAGGCGTATTTGCCGAGCCCGTCGTCGCGAATGAGCGCAATCTCGCCGGCCGCGATGGCCTCGCGCGGCTTCGAGCCCAGAAGCGGCACCAAGACCTTGTCGCGCAGATTGGGCTGCGCCGGCTCCCAGTCGATGTCGAACATGTTGGCGAAGATGCTGTCGCGGCCCTTCTCCAGCAGGTCGAGCCAGCAGGGATTGTCGGCGCCGCCGACCGCCATGTGGTTCGGCACGATGTCGAGCACGATGCCGATATCGTGCGCCCGCAACGCCGCCGCCAGCGCACGGAAGCCGTCCTCGCCGCCGAGCTCCGGGTTGACGCGCGCATGATCGATCACGTCGTAACCGTGCGTCGAACCGGCGCGTGCTGCCAGAATCGGCGAGGAATACAGATGGCTGATGCCGAGCGCGGCCAGATAAGGCGCGAGCGCCGCCGCGTCGGCAAAGGTGAATCCCTTGTGGAATTGCATGCGATAGGTTGCGCGCGGCGTCATGGTTCGACCCAGCAGCACGTTCCGGCGCAATTCCAGATCGGCGCCACCGCCGGAACGCGGCAGGGCACCGGCTCGCGGCCGAGATCGGCCAAGACGGTCAGGCGTGCGCCATCGCCCATGCGCCAAGATGCGCGCACCGCCTTTGGCCCCACGACGTCCGCACCTTCCGCTACACAGCCCTTGAGACGCGGCACGATGTGCGTACGGCGCAGATTGAGCAGTTCTTTGTAGAATGCGCGCCATTCATCGCCCCCATCGAGGCGCGGCCGCGAGCCCGCAAACGTCTCGGCCGCGTTCGGATCGGGGATTTGCGCGCGCTTCGCGGGATCGCGGAATTCGGGGAACTTCGCGAACTCGCTGCGACGGCCTTCGCGCACGGCGTCCGCAAGCTTCGCGTCCGCATGGTCGCAAAAGTAGAGGAAAGGCTCGCGTGCACCGGTCTCCTCGCCGAAGAAGATCAGCGGGATCGGTGGCGTGAGCAGAAGCAGGCCGATGACGGCTTTCAATGCGGTCTCGTCCGCCAGCACCGTCAGGCGCTCGCCGAAGGCGCGGTTCCCGACATGGTCGTGGTTCTGCAGGAAATTCACGAAGGCAGTCGGCGGAAGAGACGGTCCCGATCCGCTGCGTTTTTGGACGAACTCGCCGGCAAGCGATGCCGCCAGAGCCCGCAAGGGCGCGTCTGCGTATTCGCCATAATAGCCCGCGCGCTCGCCGGTCAGCAGCACATGGACAGCATGATGGAAGTCGTCGTTCCATTGCGCGAATCCGCCTTTGGCGAGCAGCTTCGCGTCGTTGCGTTCGTTCTCCACGACGATATGCACCTGCCGGCCGGGGGCGCCGTCGCGCACGGCGCACGCCAGATCGGCGATGAAACTGTCGTCATCGATGGCGTGCACCGCGTCGAGCCTGAGTCCGTCGATGTGGAATTCGCGCACCCAATAAAGCGCGTTGTCGATGAAGAAGCGCCGCACCTGTTCCTTGCGGAAGTCGATCCCGGCGCCCCAAGGCGTGTGGCGATCCTCGCGAAAGAAGCCGGGCGCATAGAGCGGCAGGTAATTTCCGTCCGGCCCGAAGTGGTTATAGACCACGTCGAGGAACACCATGAGGCCAAGCGCGTGGGCGCGATCCACCATGCGCTTCAGGTCGTCCGGCGCACCGTAGGCGCGGGCGGGGGCATAGGGCAGCACGCCGTCATAGCCCCAATTGCGTTCGCCCGGGAACTGCGCGATCGGCATCAGTTCGACCGCCGTGATGCCGAGTTCGGCGAGCGACGGCAGATACTCTTCGATACCCCCGAACCCGCCCATCGAGCCAGTGTGAAGCTCGTAGAGGATGGTTTGCTCCCACGGTCGGCCGCGCCATGCGGCGTCCTGCCAGCGATAGGCGTCCGGATCGGTGACGACGCTCCAGTCATCGTCCTGCCGGCGCGACGCCGGATCGGGCACTGCTGCATCGCCGACCCGGAAGCGATAGCGCGTTCCCGCGGGAGCCGGCACGTCGGCTTCATGCCAGCCGTCCGACGTCCTCGCCATCGGCACGGTCCCGCCGCTCAGCTCGAGAGCGACGCGTGCGCAGGCCGGTGCCCAGAGACGGAAGCGTCTCATGCGAGACCGACCGTGCCGCCCGTGTCATGGGTGCCGCCCAGCGGATGGGCCCGGCGGAGATCGAGCTTCATCCCAGCACCAGCGCCGCGAGCGGCGGCAGGGTGAGCGAAAGCACATGTTCGCGGGCTTCCGCCTGCCCCCCATTGCCGACATTGCTGCCGCCATAGACATGCGAATCCGTATTAAGTATCTCGCGCCAAGTGCCGTCGCGCGACACCGGGATGCGATACGCGTGACGTGGCACCGGAGTCATGTTGACGACGACGAGAAGCACCCGTCCGTCGGGCGCGATGCGCTCATATGCGAACACGCTGTTCGCGCTGTCGTCGCCGACGGCCCAGCGGAAGCCCTTCGGGTCGCCGTCGAGGGCATGGAGAGCCGGTTCGCGCGCATAGAGCCGGTTCAAATCGGCGACAACGCGCTGGACGCCGGCATGTCCCTCGTCCTTGAGCAGATCCCAGTCGATCTCGCCGTCGTGGTTCCACTCGCGCGGACTTGCAAGCTCGCCGCCCATGAAGAGCAGCTTGCGTCCAGGATGCGTCCACATGAAAGCGAAGTAAGCGCGCAGGGTCGCGAGCTTCTGCCAAGCGTCGCCCGGCACTCGGCCGTAGAGCGAACCTTTGCCATGAACGACCTCGTCATGCGAGAGCGGCAGGACAAAGCGCTCGGACCAGGCATAGACCAGACCGAAGGTCATGTCGTTGTGATGCCAGCGGCGATGCACCGGCTCGCAAGAGAGGTATGACAGCGTGTCGTGCATCCAGCCCATGTTCCACTTATAGGTAAAGCCCAAGCCTTCCGGCGCCGTCACGCCCGGCCAAGCCGTCGATTCTTCGGCGATCGTGATCGCACCCGGATGGCGCTCGCGCACCAAGGCGTTCAGACGCTTGAGGAAGGCGATCGCCTCAAGGTTCTCGCGTCCGCCGTAGCGGTTGGGCACCCACTCGCCCGTTTTGCGCGAATAGTCACGGTAGAGCATCGACGCCACCGCGTCGACGCGCAGGCCGTCGACGTGGAAATGCTCGAGCCAGAACAAGCCGCTGGCGATGAGAAAGCCCCTGCACCTCGCGACGGCCCAGGTTGTAGATGAGCGTATTCCAATCCTTGTGAAATCCCTCGCGCGGATCGGCATGCTCGTAGAGCGCCGTGCCGTCGAAATGCGCAAGACCGTGCGCGTCGGAGGGGAAATGCGCCGGCACCCAGTCGAGGATCACGCCGAGGCCGGCGCGGTGGCAGGCATCGACAAAGCCCGCGAACCCCTCCGCCGTGCCGAAGCGCGCGCTCGGCGCGAATTGCGACAGCGGCTGATAGCCCCAGGAGCCGCCGAAGGGATGCTCCATGATCGGCAGCATCTCGACATGGGTGAAGCCGAGCGACGTGACATAAGGGATGAGATGCTCGGCAAGGCCGCGCCAGTCCATCGTCTCGTCATGCCCGGGCCGCAGCCAGGACGCGGCATGGACCTCGTAGATCGAGATCGGTGCGTCCGGCGCCTGTGCCTTGGTCCGCTCCGCCATCCAGTCGCCGTCCGTCCAGTGGAAACGCCATGGCTCGGAGACGACTGAGGCATTCGCCGGCGGATGCTCGGTTGCGCGCGCCAGGGGATCGGCCTTGAGCGGGAGCCGCAATCCGTCCGGACCGACGATCTCGTATTTGTAGCGTTCGCCCGCCGTCAGCCGCGGAATGAAAATCTCCCACACACCGGCGTCGTGCCGCAGCCGCATCGGATGGCGCCGCCCGTCCCAGCCATTGAAATCGCCGACGACCGAGACGCGCCGCGCGTTCGGCGCCCACACCGCGAAGCGCACACCCTCTACGCCGCCGATGCGGTCGACCGCGGTGCCGAACCGCTCGGCAAGATTCCAGTGCGCACCCTCGGAAAAGAGATGCAGGTCGACGTCACCCAGGATCGGCGCAAACGCATAGGGGTCTTCGGTGTCCTGAACCGCGTCGTGCCAATAAATGCGAAAGCTGTAGGGGCGGGCGCCGGGACCGGCGAACACGCCTGTGTTGCCGACGGGCGACAGCGTAACCACGTCCTTGCCCTGTACGAGTTCGACACGCATCGCGCCCGGTTGAAAGGTGCGCACGATACCGGCGTGGAATCCCAGGAACGCGAACGGGTCGAGATGGCGGCCTTCCGCCAACATCAGCGCCTGGGCGATCTCCCGAGTATCGTGCACGTTCATAGTGCCGCCGCCAGTCTGATAAAGCCCGCCGCGGGAACGTCGATCCAGTCGGGACGGTTATTCGCTTCATAGACGATCTCGTAAGCCGCCTTTTCGAGTGCGAAGACGGCGAGGAGTTTCTCTTCGCGCGCCTCCAGCGGTCGGCCGCGGCCCTTCGCATAGCCGTCCAGGAACGCGTCACGCGCGATGTGGCCGAATTCCGTGAGCAGCGTCTTGGCACGGTCGGCGCTCTGGCTGGTGTTCACCAGCCGATCGTTGCGCGCGACCACGCCGCCGACATAGTCGAATGAGCGCAGCATGCCGGCGACATCGCGCAGCGGCGAGTTCTTGGCGCGCCGCTCGGCCAGCGGCTTGGCCGGCTCGCCCTCGAAATCGATGATGATCGCATCGCCGGCCGCAACGAGGATTTGGCCCAGATGCAGATCGCCATGGATGCGCGTGAGCGGCAGGCCTTTACCTTCGCCCAAAGCCTTCCCGGCCGCCGCGCAAATGGCGTTGCGGTCGCCGAGGTCGCGCAGCGCAAAGGCCGCATCGAGCTGCGCGTGCAACCGTTCGCGCCAGGCCGCGATCGTCCCGGCGGTGGCCTCCTCCGGCGCGAAATCGGGGTCGTCCGAGGGCTGCGCAAGCACGATGTGCATCTCGCCCAACCGGCGGCCTGCGACCGTGATGAAGTTGCGATAAGCCTCGAGGTCGTTTCCGCTCTCGCCGTCGGTCACCGCCTTGTCGTCGATCAGGCGGCCGACCTGGTCCAGCGACCATCGGAAGGCGTCGCCCTGGTTCTCGACGAAGCGCTGTACCACGGCGACCGCGGCTTCTTTGTAGCGTACCTCCCCCATGAGGGACGCGATGCCGGTGAAGCCGCGCTCCGTCAGCGCGCGCACCATCTCGGCTTCGGGATGGACGCCGTCGACCAGGCGGCGGAACAGCTTGATCACGGCGCGGCGGCCGACGATCAGCGTCGAGTTGCTCTGCTCGGCGCCCGGCCATTCGATCTCCGCATCCGGCGCGATCTCGGCAAAGGCCGGCGCGCGGCTGCAGGCGAGCGCACCCGGTCCGCACCCTTCGGCCAGCCCGTGCAGCAGGGCGCGCGCAAATCCGGCCGTGGCGAAGCCGTCGGTCAGGAGGCCGATGCGCGCCCCGCGCCGCACGCGGCCCAAGGCGAGCGCCGCCTCAAACGGGTTCGACGGCGCGTCCTCCCAGGCGATCGCGAGCGGCAGCGCGTAATGCTCGCCGTTCACGTCCAGCACGCCGAATAGGAGCTCCTTGTCGAAGCTCTGCGTATCGGCGATGCGGACCGCGGGCACCCCGCTGCTCTTGCCTTGATACCAGCGCCGCTGCGCGACATAGGCCGGCAGCACCTCTTTCTCCAGGATGGCCCGCTGCCGTCCGTCGATGATGTCGTTCAAACCGGTGCGGATGATGAAGGTGTGATATTCCGCGATGTTGTCCGAGGTTGCCGTGCTCCAGGCCGGCTGGTTGGTCTCTGCGCTCAGCGAGAACCAGTAGAAGCCGAAGGGCTGCAGCGTGAGCAGATAGGTGAGCTGTCCGATCTTCGGGAACGCCACCTCGCCCGACAGCTCGACCGGCGTGCGGCCGGCGAACTCGCTGAGGTCCAGTTCGACCGCCTGCGCCGTACGTGAGACATTGGCGACACAAAGGACGGTCTCGCCCTCGAACTCGCGCAGATAGACGAGTACCTTGCGGTTCTGCGGCCGCAGGAAGCGCACCGTGCCGCGCCCGAACGCCTTCCAGCGGCCGCGCACCACCAGCATGCGGCGCACCCAGTTGAGCAGCGAATAGGGGACTGCGCCACTGGGCTTCGACATTGACGGCCTGGAAGCCGTAAAGCGGATCCATGATCGCTGGCAGCACCAGCGAAGCCGGATCGGCGCGCGAGAAGCCGCCATTGCGGTCGGGCGTCCATTGCATGGGCGTGCGCACGCCGTCGCGGTCGCCCAGATGGATATTGTCGCCCATGCCGAGTTCGTCGCCATAATAGAGGATCGGCGTCCCCATGATGGTGAGCAGCAGCGAATTCATCAGTTCGATACGCCGCCTGTCGTGTTCGAGCAGCGGGGCGAGCCGGCGCCGGATGCCGAGATTGAGGCGCGCCCGCTTGTCGGCCGCGTAAGTCTTCCAGAGGTAGTCGCGCTCCTTGTCGGTGACCATCTCCAGCGTCAGTTCGTCATGGTTGCGCAGGAACGTCGCCCATTGGCAGTTCGCCGGTGCGTCCGGCGTCTGCCGCATGATGTCCATGATCGGGAAGCGGTCCTCCTGCGCGATCGCCATATACATGCGCGGCATCAGCGGGAAGTGGAACAGCATGTGGCACTCGTCGCCGTCGCCGAAATAGGCCTGCACGTCCTCCGGCCACTGGTTGGCTTCGGCAAGCAGCATGCGGCCGGGATAGTGCGCGTCGACCTCCGCGCGGATGCGCTTCAGAATAGCATGCGTCTCCGGCAGGTTCTCGTTGTTGGTGCCCTCGCGCTCGACCAGATAGGGCACCGCGTCGAGGCGCAGCCCGTCGACGCCGATCTCGAGCCAGAAGCGCATGACCGACAGCGCTTCCGCCATCACGGCCGGATTGTCGAAATTGAGATCGGGCTGATGCGCGTAGAAACGATGCCAGTAATAGGCCCGCGCCTCCTCGTCCCAGGTCCAGTTCGATTTCTCGGTATCGAGGAAAATGATGCGCGTGCCGGCGTAGCGCCTGTCGGTGTCGGACCAGACGTAAAAGTCGCGCTCCGGCGATCCCGGCGGCGCCTTGCGCGCGCGCTGGAACCAGGGGTGCTGGTCCGACGTGTGGTTGAGCACAAGTTCGGTGATCACGCGCATCCCTTTGGCATGCGCCAGCGCGATGAAGCAGCGCACGTCGTCGATCGTGCCATAGTCGGGATGGACGCCGCGATAGTCCGCGATGTCGTAGCCGTCGTCGCGCCGGGGCGATGGATAAAACGGCAGGAGCCAGACCGCAGTGACGCCCAATTCGGCGAGATAGTCGAGCTTGTCTATCAGGCCCTGAAAATCGCCGACGCCGTCATTGTTGGAATCGGCGAACGACTTGACATGGAGCTGGTAGATGACCGCGTCCTTGTACCAGAGCGGATCGTGGGCACGTTCTTCCTTCAGGGCCTCATCGGCGCGGGCGAGGTGCAGGTCTTCGCGGACGGTCATCGCTGATCCTCCGCCGGACAGACGCGCCAGAGACGGTAAGGCGCTTCCGGTTCCAGGCGCAGATGCTGGAACTTGCCGTGCCAGACGAAATGCCGGCCGGCGAGCATATCTTCGACGAACAGCGCGCCGCCGTCCGGCAGTCCCCATTCCCAGAGCGGAATCTCGAAATCGCATTCCTGCGGCCCGTGCGGATCGAGGCTGATCGCGATGAGGATGCACGCTGTCTCGCCGGGGACTTGCTTGCCGTAGTAGAGGATGTTCGGATTGAAGGCATTGTAGAACTTGACGCCCAGATGCGTCTGCAGCGCCGGCTGGGCCTTGCGCAGCGGTTGAGCGTCGCGATCTCCGCGACGATGTTGCCCGGCGCGTTCCAGTCGCGCGGCTTGATCTCGTATTTCTCCGAGTCGCGATATTCCTCGCGGCCGGGCAAGGCCGCAGCCTCGCAGAGTTCGAAGCCGAATAGACGCCCCATAGCCCCGACAGCGTGGCGGCCAGCGCGGCGCGGATGAGAAAGCCCGGCCGGCCGGCGGTCTGCAGGAAATACGGATTGATGTCGGGCGTATTGACGAAGAAATGCGGCCGGAAGAAGTCCCGCACCGGCGGCTCGTTCAGCTCGCGCAGATATTCGGCGAGTTCGTCCTTGGTGTTGCGCCAGGTAAAATAGGTATAGGACTGCGCGAATCCGATCTTCGCGAGGTGATGCATGATCTTCGGTCGCGTGAAGGCTTCGGCGAGGAAGATTACGTCAGGATCGCTCGCGCGTACGCTCGCGATCAGCCATTCCCAGAACGCGAATGGCTTGGTGTGCGGATTGTCGACGCGAAAGATGCGCACACCTTCCCTCGCCCAGGACCTGACGATGTCGCGCAGCGCGTTCCAAAGTCCGGGACCGCATCTTCGGCGTAAAAGTCGACGTTGACGATGTCTTCGTACAGCTTCGGCGGGTTCTCGGCATATTTGATCGAACCGTCCGCGCGCCAGTCGAACCAGCCGGGATGCTCCTTGAGCCACGGATGGTCTGGCGAGCATTGCACAGCGAAGTCGAGCGCGATTTCCAAACCTTCTGCACGCGCTGCCGCGATCAGCGCGCGGAAATCGTCGAGCGTGCCGAGCTCCGGATGAACTGCCTCGTGGCCGCCATCGGCCGAGCCGATGGCGTAGACACTGCCCGGATCGCCGGGCGCGGGGGCCAAGGCATTGTTGCGGCCCTTGCGGTTGGTGCGGCCTATCGGATGGATCGGCGGCAGGTAGAGCACGTCGAAGCCCATGGCACAGATCGCCGGCAGACGCGCGATCACGTCGCGGAAAGTGCCATGGCGCGCGGGATCGTCCGTTTCCGAGCGCGGAAAGAGTTCGTACCAGCTTGCGAAGCTCGCGCCCGCACGGTCGGCATCGATCGCATAGGCTGGACTGCGGGCGAGGAATTGCCGGTCTTCCAGACGGTGCATCGCTTCGATCGTCTCCGGCGCGAGCAAAACGGCGGGAGCGCCAGCGGGCACGCCGAGCACCTTGCGAACCATTGCGTCGCCTTCGCGGACATCGAGCGCGACGTCGCGGCCGGCCTCCTGCTTCCTGGCAAGATCGCGCGCAAAGCCGCCATAGCGGTCGATCCAGGCCTCGACCACGAACGCGTGCCGCCCGATACGGTCGAGCAGGAGGGACGCCCGCCAGCGGTCGTTTCCGATCGCCCGCATCGGATCACGGCGCTCGCCATGGACAAGCTCCGCCGCGATCAGCGGGTGGCCATCCGTGAAGATATCCGCCTCCACCACAACTTCATCACCCACAAGCCGCTTGACCGCAAAGCGCCCGTCACCAACTGCGGGAGAGACGTTTGCGATGACTATCCGCGGCGCTGCGGTATCAAGCTTCGGCGCCTCGGAGCGGAGCGGGTCGCGGCGACGGGCATGCAGGAGGCGAACCTCGCGCGGCGCGAGCGCCGTCATCGCCGGGACATCCCAATCTTCAAGCGCAGGCGGCGGCGGACATACGGTATCGTGGGGATTGACGACGGCGATCACCGCGTCTCGGGCGACGCGCTGGTCGGTCGCAGCCGTCCGGATCAAGGCGTTACCGCGACGGACGAGCGCACCGTGTTTTGCGATCACCGGATCGGAGGCCGCAAGCGCATTGGTCGCGACGATGCAGTCGTCAATTTCGCCATCCGCCGCGAATCCGGCCGGCATCCAGATGCCCGATCCCGCGACCCGCCGCGACGGCATAGCGTGCACGCCGCTCGCTGGCAGGGACCCCCGTCCGCGCCGACCTGCGCCAGGACCGGTGCGACGCGAGACGCCGCTTCATATTCTTCCGTCAGCCAGGCCGCGCGAAAATCCACCAGGCAAGCGATGACAGGCAGTAATCGAAGCCGCAACCGGCGAGCGCGGCAAGCGCCTCGCGCGCAAGCCCTGCAATGTCGGCGATGAAGAGGGTCTCCGCCGTGCCCGACCGCAATTCGGCGATCAACATCCGTAGCAACGACGGCGGTATGCGTCCTGGATGGCGCAGCCTGAATCCGCGCACGCCTTGGGAGACGAGTTGCGCCAGCCGAGCATGCCATTGCTTCCGGAAACCATCGGTTGCGACGTAAAAGCGCGCAATCGCCCTTCCTTCCAGACGGGCGGGATGACGCGGATCGACTGCGCGCCCCGTATCAGTGGACGGACGAATGGCAAACCATCCGGATGGGCCTCGACCAGCGGATCGCTCAACGGCAATTCCGTCAGGTCGACATTTGCCAATAGCTGCAAATCGCTCTTCGGCAGCAGCGGCGCCTCATCAGCGGCGAGATGATCGAAGCCCAATGCCCGCGCACGCGCCACGGCGGCCGCATCCGCTGCAGCCGTTCCAGATCGCAAATTCGCGGTGGAGACATTCGGCAAGGCCCCCTTTGTGCGTGAAATTCGACATAAGCGCACGTGGTTGCAGTGCGAAAAGTTCCCCGGAACCCATTGGTTCGCCGCGGCTTTATCCCTAGACGTGAGGCTCGGCGGATACGAATCGATGACCGATAACAGGCTCTTGCTTGACATGTTTCCTGGGCGCCGCGGCCCCTGATCGTTCTCGCGCTGTTCGTCGCGGCGGTCGCATTGGCCATTGCCGTCCATTCGTGCTGTGGGCCCTTTTCCGCCGTTCATCGGTGCGCGCCATCCATTCCTGCATGAAATCATCGGCCGCACGCGTGCCATCAGCCGCTTCGCTTTCATTATGATCGCGTTCAGCTTGGCCGTATCCGTGGCGCCGCTGCATCCGCGCGTCGCCGACGGCGCCAACCGCGTTCTGCTGGCGGCATTCGTCGTATTTCTGGGCTGGCTGGTGATCGTGGGCGTGAATTTGGCGATCGACCGCTATATCGGACGCTTCAAGCTCGATACCTCCGATAATCTCCTCGCCCGCAAGGCGGTGACCCAGATGCGCCTGCTCAAGCGCGCGCTCGCTTCGGTGCTGGCTGTGATCACTGTCGCTTTTGCGCTGATGTCGTTCGATTCCGTGCGCGAATTCGGCGTCAGCCTATTCGCGTCGGCCGGCGTCGCCGGGATCGCGGCGGGTCTCGCCGCCCGTCCGGTTCTGGAGAATCTCTTCGCCGGCGTTCAGCTCGCCATCGCCCAGCCGATCCGCCTGGACGATGTCCTCATCATCGAGGCGAATACGGCACGGTCGAGGAAATCACTTCGACCTACGTCGTCCTCAAATTGTGGGATTGGCGGCGGATGTCGTGCCCTTGAGCTATTTCTTCGACAAGCCGTTCCAGAACTGGACGCGGACATCCGCCTCGCTCATCGGCACGGTGATGATCTATGCCGACTATACCGTGCCGGTCGATCAAGTGCGCCGCAAGCTGGAAGAGATCGCCAGGGGATCCAAATTATGGGACGGTCAGGTCGTGAACCTCCAGGTCAACGACGCCAGGGATAACGTGATCGAGCTTCGCGCCCTGGTGAGCGCCCGCGACTCTCCTACGGTCGCGGATCTACGGGCCGAGGTGCGCGAAAAGCTGATCGCCTATCTGCAGAAGGAGCTTCCCTGGGCCTTGCCGACCGCGCGACAGCGCTCCATCGTGGAAGGCGAAACGCAGCCGCAACGCCGGACGATGGGCGCATGATCCGCCTGCCGGCGCCCGACCTGGACCGCACCGCGCTGTTCCTGGACATCGACGGCACGTTGCTCGACATCGCGCCGACGCCGGATTCCGTCTGCGTGCCGCAGGCGCTTGTGGACGATCTCGCGCGGCTTCGCGCGCGTTGCAGCGGCGCGCTGGCGCTGGTGAGCGGGCGGACGCTTGAGGACATCGACAGACTGTTCGCGCCCCTCAGGTTTCCCGCCGCCGGCGCGCATGGTACGCAGGTCCGGCCCGACCCCAACGCGCCGATCGGGCATCTCACCGCGACCGATTCCGGCCGCCTTGCGCGCAAAGTTCGCGGCGCTTGCCGACCGGCCAGGCATGTTCATCGAAGACAAGGAGGGCACGCTGGCGCTGCATTATCGTCTTCTCGATGACCCCACGCTGCCCGCGGCCAAGGTCGCCGAAGTTGAAGCCGCTGCCACAGATGCCGGCTTCTCGCTGCTGCACGGCAAGAAGGTACTGGAACTCAAGCCCGCCGGCACCGACAAGGGCGTCGCATTGCGTGCCTTCATGGCCAAGCCGCCTTTCTCGGGCCGCACGCCGCTGTTCGCCGGTGACGACGTCACCGACGGTTACGCCTTCGCGGTCCTCGACGGCCTCGGCGGCATCGGCATCTCGGTCGGCCGGATTTTCCCGGGTGCGGCGTATCAGGTCGACAGCCCCGCCGATCTCAGGCAATGGCTGCATGGCCTGCTCGAGCCGCCGGCCGGCGATCAAAAGGAACTCGATCCGACGGCGTTCGTTGGTTCCCCATGAGCGAGGGCGAGACAGCGAAGGCGCCTCTATTGTGCGGGCACGGGTCTCTGCGCCTGCCCCGCGTCGACATCGTCTCCTATAACATCGAACTCAAGGACAACGGGGGCTTCCTCGGCGACCGCGCAAGCAAGAAGGCCTTGGCAGCCCTTCTCGACAAGGTCCGCAAGCCCCTGATCAAGGAAGGCCGCGATCCGTTCGGCGACCGGCCAAGCGCCGAAATCGGAAAGAAAGAACTCGATAAAGCCTTGGAAAAGGGCGACGCCGAGACTGCAGGACTGATCCATAGCGTCGTGGAAGAATTCTCGCAGGAATTCACCTTCGTCGTGCGGCGCTTTCTCAAGGACAAAAGCTGGCAGGACGTCGAGCGTATCGCCGTGGGTGGCGGCATGCGCGGCCACCGCATCGGCAAGCTTGCAATCGGTCGGCTCTCCGCCCTGCTCAAGGCCGAGAAGATCGACGTCGAAATCGCGCCCATCGACAGCGATCCCGACGATGCCGGTCTTTTGGGTGCCGTTCAGCTTGCGCCCGAATGGATTTTCAAGGGCCACGATGCCCTCGTCGCGGTCGATATCGGCGGCACGAACATGCGCGTCGGCGTTGTGACGTTCGATCTGAAGAAGGCACCCGGCTTTGCCAACGCCGCCGTGGCGGAGCGCGAAATCTGGTGCCATGCCGAGGACGACGTCACGCGGGACGCGGCCGTAAGCTCGCTCGTGGAGATGCTCAATGACGTCATCCGGCGCGCCGAAAAGGCCCAGCTCAAACTCGCGCCCTTCGTCGGCATCGGCTGCCCAGGCATCGTCGAGTCGGATGGCTCGATCGACCGCGGGACGCAAAATCTGCCGGGCAATTGGGCCAGTGCGAGATTCAACCTTCCTCGGCGCATCGTCGAAGCGATACCGCTCATCGGAGAGGACGATACACAAGTCGCCCTTCATAACGACGCCGTCGTGCAGGGTCTGAGCGAGACCGCAAACATGACGGATGTAGGACGGTGGGGTATCCTCACCCTCGGAACCGGACTGGGCAACGCCTCTTTCGTCAACCGCCCGGCGCGCAAAACAAAGGCGAAGTAGCGCTTGGAAACAAGCGCGCATCGAGCCGCGCGGCTATCCCTGCCGGCTTCATGGCCCCTGCGACCGTTTTGCCGATGAACGGTTGGCGAAACTGCGCGTTCTGCATAGCGCAACCGGAGTTGCCGGAATTCATGCGCGTTTTATTTGCCACGCCGGAGATGGACGATTTTGTAAGCGTCGGCGGCCTCGCTGCCGTGTCGGCAGCGTTGCCGCGCGCGCTGAAACCGTTCGGCGACGTTCGCGTGATCATTCCAGGCTATCGCGAGGTGCTGAGCCGTCTTGCGCCCATGGAGATCGTGGCAACATGCGCCGCCAGCGCCGGACTCCCTCCCTGCACGCTTGGATTGGCCAGAGCCGGCGACGGCTTGCCGGTCTATGCTGTGATTTGTCCTGAACTGTACGAACGCGACGGCGGACCTTATGGCGACGCCCAACAGCGCGATTGGCCGGACAATGACATCCGGTTTGCCCGTTTTGCTTCGGTTGCGGCCCAGCTTGCGTCGGGGGTGCTCGATCGGTTCTGGCGGCCGGACGTGGTCCATTGCAACGATTGGCAATCGGCTCTCGTCCCCGCCTACCTGGCCTGGAACGGCGCAGATGTGCCGACCGTGCTGACCATCCACAACCTGGCCTATCAGGGACTATTCGATCGTAGCGCCCTGGCCGGATCGGCGCACCGGAAAGCGCATTCAACATCGACGGCCTGGAATTCTACGGCAAAACCTCGTTCTTGAAGGCCGGTTTGGTCTACGCCACCCATCTCACCACGGTCAGCGCGACCTATGCCCGGGAGATAACGACGGCCGAGCACGGCTGCGGCCTGGAAGGCCTGTTACGGCGCAGAGCGGAGGCCCGGCAATTGAGCGGAATCCTGAACGGGATCGACGAGAGTTGGGATCCGAGAACCTGCCCGGCGCTGGCGGCACCCTTCGCGCCGGGGGGAATGGGATGGAAAGGACGCCAATGCCGATCATGTCCGCAAGGAATTCGGATTGGCGCTGTCACGCGGTCCGCTCTTTGGCCTGGTCGCACGTCTTGTCCATCAAAAGGCGTGGACCTGGTCCTTGCTGCGGCCGACAGGATCGTCAACGCGGGTGGCCAGATCATCGTCATCGGCAAGGGCGAAGCCAAATTCGAGGAAGCTCTGAGGGACGTCGAACGGCGCAATCCGGATAACATCGCCGCCGCCATCCGCTTCGACGATGGCGAGGCCCGGCGAATCTTCGCCGGCAGCGACTTCACCCTGATGCCGTCGCGTTTCGAACCCTGCGGCCTCAGCCAGATGTATGCACAGCGTTTCGGCTCGCTGCCCATCGGACGCCAGACCGGCGGACTTTCGGAGACCATTGTCGACGGGGAAACCGGCTTCCTGTTCTCCGAACCCTCGACGGAATCCTTGCTTGAAGGAATCTCGCGGGCCTTCGCGACCTTTCGGATGAAAGAGCGCCTCAACAAAATGCGAGAGCGCGCGATGTTGCAAAGCTTTGGCTGGCGTCATTCGGCGCGAAACTACGGGCAACTCTATCAGAGCGTGGCCGCATGAGGTGATCGGGCGCCAAGCGCAAGCAACCGTTTGGCAGAAGACCGTTAAATTATTGACGATCGCCGGCTTTCATCTGCTCACGCGGCATTTTCCCAGGGGCGGCTGGCGATCGGATCGGGCGGTAGGAGCATCCGCGCGGCCAGATTTATTTGGCATGTTTGACGCGTTGATGAGCCGTAACCGGTTCGGTCTCGCCATATCCATGGCCGTTCTTGTCGGCGCCGGCTCGATCCCGGCGGCCGGCCTCATCCCAAGCGATATGTTGCGCCGCGACGCCGAGGATTTTGCGCGGTTGGACGGCTCGCAGGAGTAAGAGCGGACGTGCGGCGCTTTCGCCCGGATATTCTGGTGCGCTAACGGGATCCGGTTGCCTATCTCAACCTGACTATAGAGTTGTATTGCACCGACAGCCCTGTCTCAAGCTGAGATGCGTGAAACAGATCGGCCGGCACACCATCATCGAGATGCCGCATGACAGCGATATCGACGACGCGAACGATGCCGTCCAAGCCGCCATAGGCTAGACGCGAGCCTTGCGGATCGAACGTTACCCACCAGATCGTGCCGTCATGTCCGCTCAGACTACGAAGATGGTGGAGGTCCTTGTCGTAGATTTCGACGCTCGGCCCGACTCCGCCAGCCGCCACCCAACCGTACTTGGCGTTATAGGCGACACTATTGATGGTGGGGTTGACCTTGGCATCGTCAGCAGAGGTCGGAAGTATTTTCCCCTTTCCAGTTCCACTCCAGCCCGCGTCCTTGGGCACCCAGCGGCGAACATAGCCGTCCGAGTTACCCGACAGGATCGCGTGCGGCGAATCCATCAGGGCAAGGCTCCAGACGTTCACCTCGCCCTGGTGAACGTTGACGACCGACTCTGTCGTGGCGAGATCTTTCGTATCGAGGACCGTCACGCGTGCCTTGGAATCACCCGCGACAAGGCGATTTCCGGAAGGATCGCAGACCAGGGCATAGACGCTGTCGGCCAATTCGGGCGTGTGGTCGATCAATGACCAATTGGCCGGGTTCCACCGCTTGATCTGGACTGCGGGGCTCTGGTTGCTGGAGGCGAGCCATCTGCCTTTGGGATCGAAGCACAATCCCCAGATCGCACCGCCATGGGCGAGGACTTTGTCGTCTGTCGGAAATTTCGCCCAATCTCGGCTATGGCGATCCCAAACATGAATGACGCTATTGGTGCCGCCGGAGACGATCCAATGACCGTCCGGCTGAAGGCGATGCCGTCGGTATAGTCTGTAGGCGATTTCGGATCGAGCAGGTGCACCAGCGGTAGGAACGATCCCAGACGCGGATGCGTCCGTCATCGCCTCCGCCGCTCACCGCGACGTATTCTCCGGTAGGATCGAAGGCGATGATGCCCACCGTGCTGCCGCCCGTCCACAACCGCCGGACAAGCGAACTGCCGGCCACCGACCAGACGCTCCAACCGTGCTCGCTGCCGATATGTACCCCGTTGTCGAAGCTGGGCGTCACAACTGAGCGCACGATGCCGTCGCCCGGCTTGAACTTGTCGAGCAGCCGGTCGGCGTTTGTGTCCCATAGGTCCACCGTACCGTCGCTCGCGCCCGACGCCAGCAGCTTGCCGTCACCACTGAAGGACAGCGCAAAGATCGTACCGTCATGGCCCGAGAGCGTCGCGATCGTCTGAGGCTGCGGCGCGCCCTTCTCGCCCTTGAGCGTCAAATCCCAAATGCGGATGGTTCTGTCGTACCCGCCCGATGCGATGCGCTTACCGTCGGGCGAGAACGCCACGACGAAGACGGAATCCACATGCCCGGCGAGCGTGTAAACGGGCTGCACCTTGCGCGCCGTGGCCGCGGGTTGTCGTCGCAGCTTGCGTCCTTGGTATCGTCCGCCCTCCACACCTTGACCAGATAGTCGCCACCGCCAGACGCCAACCACGCCCCGTCGGCACTGAACGCGATGCCGTGGACGTCTGGAGCGTGCGTGCCACAACGCTCCCAAAGCAAGTCCGGCTTGGCCGGCGACAGATCCCACATGGTGAGCTTGCCGTCCTCGCCGCCGGTGGCGAGCCAGGGATGCATGGGATTGAACGCGATCGATGGTATGCGCTTGGTGTGACCGCCAGCCGAGGTACCGGTCGAGAGTTCGCGGAAGTTCGCCGCCGGCCTGCCCGTCCTCCAGCGTCCAGACACCGACATGAAACGTGGTCGCTTCATGCTCCGGCCAACCAGCGGCGATCTGCCGTGTGTTGCCCGAATGCGCGCTGAACGCGATCGAATCCGGTATCCCCGCAGTTGCCGGAAGGACAAGGCGCCATAGCTCCTGGCGGCTGCCGGTCGCTTGGATCGAGACTGCGGCCGGCGCGCCTGCAACGCCCTTTTCGGCCACTGCGACAAGACTTCCGTCGCCGCTGATTATATTCAGTTCCGAGTGCGATCCAAGAGCGGAGCGCGAAACCGAACTGACTCCGCCGAGCCGCGCCGCGAGCAAGAGTTTCCGCGTGGCCGAAGATCGCGGAAAGTCAGAGACTGGGCGAAGTCGATTTCCGCGCGGGCATAGTCGCGCTGAAACAATTCGCCATTGCCGGCGGCGACGAATTGCTGCGCGCTGGCGTCCAAGAGCGCCTCATGCGCGCGGTTTGCCCGGTCGTTCAGGAAAAAGACAATCAAACCGAGAATTACAGCAACAACCATCGCCACGCCTGCGGCTTGCAGTCTTAAGCGCGCGCGTTGCGCCTCTACCTCCCGCTGCTTGAGTACGTCAAAATCCAGATCGAGCAGGCCGGCAATGAGTTTGAGTTTAGCGTTTTCCCAGCCGTCGCCCCTGGCGCGGGCGTCCGCAGCCAGGGGATGCGTCCGCTCAGTGCTAAGTTTGCCGTCTTTTCCCAATTTGTACTTTAGCGCACGGGGAAGCTGGCGCTCGGCGGTGGAGCATTCTTGGCCGCGGCGCCCGTCCGGCTTGCCAGTTCTTCCAGCGAGGGCTCGTCTTCGCCTGTCGGATGGCCTTCGATGGTAAAGGCGAAGATGCGGTCCTCGCGTCCGAGCCGCTTGAATTCCAATATTTCCTCGTTCACCCAGCGGCTGCGCGCGGCGTTGGGCGAACACATAACGATGAGGCAGGCGGATTGCGCCAGCGCGTCCTTGATCTTCTCGTTGAGATCGTGCGCGGCGTTGAGCTCTTCGCGATCGCGAAAGATCGGACGCAATTTTTCCGGACGGGGACCATAGCGCCCAACGGTGCCGATAACGCGTTTAGGTATTCGATAGCCCTCGAGTGCCTTGAACAGCCGCTCGCCGGTTTTGTCATCATCGTGGCTGTAGCTGAGAAACGCCTTGTATTTGTAGTCGTCGCCGCTGGCGGCGCCGTGCGCGTCTGTCATAACCCACCCCCGCAGCCAGACTGACAGAGATGAAGTGCAAGTCAAGGTTGCATAGTTAGCCGAGCGAAGCTGAAATTATGAAGTATTTGTGAGCCTAACTATTCAATCGCCCCGGCCGCTTTGCGAAAACTGACAGAGTTTGCCGGATCGGAAATTAGATACACGTCCGATAGTATCTGGCGCAGTACCGGACGCAGGCGGCGCGGCGAAAACGTCCAAGGATCGAACTCCTCACCCAGCCCTTTGCGCATCAAGACCAATTCGGGGACCCAGCACGGTGGCGCGGGCATCTCCAGACGCCACCAATGTGGGCTGACAATACGCGACAGGAACACGAACGAATCCCAGATGTTCAAAGATTTTCTCCTGTGCGGAGCCCGGATCGCATTCGATATACCATTCGCGCACGCCGGGCTCATCGCGGATCATCTGCTCCTCGATCCGTTTCAGCAGGACGCGCGACAGACCGCGGCCCGTGAGCGGAGGCTCCAGCGCGATATAGCCGCCAAAACCGAAGCGCGGCATGACGAAAAAAGGCCGCCATGCCATGGGCGGGCGCGTCCGGTTCACTGGCCAAGGCCCAAAAATGATAGTGCAATCGCTTTCGTCCGCGCACCCGGGTGAGCGACTGCGCGAAGGTCGCCGGAGCAACACTCGATGGGCCTGGGGGAAATGCCCGGTCGTAGACTGTCACCGCCGAGCGAAACGCTTCGTCCCCAGGCATGGAAGCTTCACGGATATCCAGGTGCCTATCGGCTTCGTGTCCGACATAGCTCGCAAGTGGCTCAATCGCGACCTGGTCGGTCCGCGACAGACCGCGCGCCATGGTGCGAAAGGTCGCGTTGGCGCGAGGATCGGGAATGCGCATCGCCCATATCAAATAACATTCGAGGAATTTCAGAAGCCGGTCCGCGGGCAATGCTCGCATAAGCGCCGAAACGAACGGCTTGGCGGCCAAGATCAAGCAATCAACCGGTTTTTGCCCGGGCGACAGAGCCGGTTGGATATAGCGGAAGCGCAGTCGTCCATAGCCCCAGCCGTTCCAGGCGAGTGCACGGGCGACGGGGTCGAAATTGTCGCGTTGTGGCGAGACGCGAAAGGGATCGTTGAGTTCGATAATGTTCGCATCGAGGCCATGATTTCCGGCTCGCCGTGCGTCCCCTTGCAGCAAGTCCAGCGTTTCGTCGTGTATCGTTCGGCCCAGGCGGCGACCGCGTACAGCCTCATCGACAAGAATGAATTCGATAACGCCGAAATTCGCCTCGACCAGATAGTCGCTTACGGACGCGGCCAGAATCCGATTGTCATCCATCAACAACGCGATGTGATAATTGTTCCTTCCATACCACCCCTCGCGCTTCAACGAGAGATAGCGCTGCATGTTCGCAAGGGATTCGCGCTCATCGGGATCGGGAAAGCCCGCGATATAAAGCTCGTCGTAAAAGCGGATCAATAGCGCGTTGTCCGCCGGCGTATCCGCCAAGTCTACAATATCGGGCACTTCGGCGAATCCATTTTCCCAAGCAAAGCGGCGGCGTCGGGCCACCGAGCGGCAGTCCATCTCACACATTAGGACAATCGTCGCGACGAATTCCACAATTCCGCTTTTGGGCGCGGATCACTTGACCGGCTTCAAGCCTAGATCAAGCCTAGATATTGGATCACCTCGGTGACAAGCTCCCCTGCGGACGCGTCCAGCGTTCCAGAGAGTGTCGACAATCAGCTTTTCGGGTTCTAAGCCAATGCTAGATCCGCCTGCGCCATACGTTGAGCGACCACAAATTGCCTTCCGCGTCGGCGTGACTGGAGCGACCGCGTTGCCACAGGACGGCATCGATCGGTTAAGTCAACACGTCGAAAGCGTGCTCAAGACCGTGTCCGACGGCATACGCGACTGTGCCACCAGTGCTGAAGCCAAGCGCGTCTATAACCAGAACAGCAATCCAATATTGCGCGTAATTTCACCGCTTGCGGACGGCGCCGACCGGTTGGTCGCCGCCAAGGCGCTGAAACTCGGTTTCGAACTCGAAGTCCCCCTACCCTTTGTCAAGGAGGCCTACCAAGCAACCTTCACAAGAGCGACCCCCGAACAGCACGCGGCGAGCGTCGCGGAGTTCGAGGGTCTGCTTGCTCACGCTGGTTCGCGCGTGCTGACTCTGGACGGCGACAGCCTGAGCGATATCGACCGACCTCTCAGCTACGAAGCTGTCGGCCGCTTGGTGGTGCGTAATTGCGACCTGTTGATCGCAATCTGGGACGATGAGAAAGCATCGAAGGGGCGAGGCGGCACCTCCGATATTGTGTTGTACGCACTCCATGCAGGCGTTCCCGTCTGGTGGATTCATGCGGCAAGCCTTGTCGAACCGAAATGGCTGAGCAGCATTCTGGACCTGCCGCGATTTGGCTTGCCCGCTCAAACCGCCGTTCCTCCGGAGGACGCGCTGCGCTCCTATGTAGTCAAAGCGATACTACCCCCCAATGCGGAAGAGCGGACTCCGAGGGCTTGGGTGGAGCGCGGCATCGACGGACTCCGCGATATTCTCGGCGTTGAGTCCGATCCTCTGATCGCGTTTCTCGGCGAGACGGGAACGCCGAACCGTGTATATTGGAATGCCCATCCCATCTTTGTTGGCGCGCTTCGCAAAGGCGGAGCAAGGCGACACGCCCGATTGCTGCAAGCGAACCAAAGCGCCGCGCCCCCGCCCTTGGCCCCCCGCAGCCCGCAGCAGATAGAGCGCCCCGCTCGGCGCTGGCCTGGCCAATGGGGCCGCTTCTTCTCGGGTCCGCTGCGCCGCAACCAGATGGGCCGCTCCAGCTCTGCCGCCGCGCGCATTTCGACGATATATCAAGAACGCTATCGCACATCGTACACACTGGTTTTTCTTTGCGGTGCGATTGCGCTCGTCAGCGCCGTTCTAAGGGGCTGTATTCGGGAGAGCGAGCAAAGAACCCGAATTCTTCGCCACGTGCGGCGAATTGCTGATGTTGACGATCATTCTCACTCTGGTCCTCGCCAATCAGGTGTATCGCTGGCATGAGCGTTACATCAGCTACCGGATGCTGGGGGAGTTCCTGCGCATGTCCGTTCATCTACACGAGCTCGGCTGGAGCCTGCCGGCTTCCCGGATAAACAATCTTGCGCGCAGCGCGCAACATGATTGGGTCTCCTGGTTCTTCGCTGCCAATGTTCGCGCCATGCCATTGCCAAATGGAAGTTTCGGCGCAGCGGCTCTGGCGAAAATATCGCACGACATTTCCGAGGTTCTGATCGCCGGACAATTGCGGTTTCACGACAAGCGGCGAATCGAATGTCGGGGCGCCGCCCATATTCTGGGCTACTTCGGCCGCCTTCTTTTCCTGGCTACCCTACTTTTTGCGATCGTTCGGCTCGGATTGGAGGTTTATTCATCAAACTACGCGGAATCGATAATATTCGTGCTATCCCTGCTCTGTGCCGTTCTGCCAGCAGCGTCTGCCGCATTCTTCGGTCTTCGCGCCTACGAAGAGTTCGAAGTGCTTGCCGAGCAGTCGGAGCAGATGCACGACGCGCTCGTCAGACTGCAGGCCGGCATCAAACGGGTCGCGCTGGATCGGACGCTCGCATCCCAATTGCTCGGCGCGGAAATGTATGCCGTCGCGACAATTATGCTGTCCGACGTTACCGGTTGGATACAGCTCTTTCGCATGAAAGCGGTGGATGCGTAGCCGGCGCCTGCTACGACGCCTCCGCAAAATCGCCGGCCGCATCTCGTAACGTAGGAGGAGGGTCGCAGACTGCGCGTCCGCTCGCGGCGGCGCGAGCCTCTCGGCGCAAAAAGGCGCGTCGCAGAATGCCGATCCGGCGGGGAATTTTGGCGTGCCCCAGAGGAGACGAAGCCCTCCTGCAAGAAAGACAAGTACTATGCCGCGTCCGCAACATTAGCGGGCCGAACTGCCAAACCATCGAGATCTGCCTCACGATGTTTCAATGGTTTGCGCTGGGCTCGGCCAACCTTCTGAACCCCAGTGTTGCCGAGGACCGTTCGCCGAGGAACATGCATTGTAGGGGTGAGCCCTCCCTTCACACGGGAGGGCTCACAGGTTCAATCCCTGTCGCGCCCATCATTTTTTCCGGGTTTTCGCGGTTACTCCGAAACACCATCTTGTTCTATTCGGCACCAAAAAGGCGTTCAAAAAGAGACTTTGGCCCCAAAATTTCTGGAGAACCCGTGGAATAGTTCGATGGATAAAACGAGGATCTGTTGCGTCCAAGATTTTGCGTCTTTCAGAAGATCGAGACACGGTGTCAAACAGCTGAGCATTGCAGATGCGCGATGATTCTTTTGACGACGGCCGCGGCTATTTTGTCTGCGCCGCTTAGGCCTTAGGGGCTCCGGAGACGGTGCCGCAGACCGGCCGCAAACGCGACGAGCCGCTTGTCGGGATCGTCTTCGAACTGCCATACGCCTTCCTCTGCCCATTTCAGCGCATCCGCCATGCGGGCATGATCCGCGCACAACTTCGCGATCTGCAGATATGCATAAGCCGAAGATAGGTCTTTGGCGCGGATCGCGATCATCGCGTCGATATCGCCCTCACGCACCGCAAAGCTTTCAAGGATCGACTGCAGCGGATGGTACAACGGGGATCGATCATCCCGCACGCGCCTCGCACCGCCGCGCAGCGGCTTGATGTCGGCCCAAGCCGCTTCGGCCAAGCGGCGGTATTCGGCAAGGCCCGCAGTTCCCAGCAGATCGCGATAGGGTTCGCTTGCGCCGCGGAAGGTGTCCCATTCTCCTTCCGTCTCGCGTCGAAAGAGATCGCGCGCGAGCGCGAGGGGCTCGGGGCGTACGGCCCGACACGCCTTGAGATGAAGTTCGGCTCCGCGCGCGAGCAGGCGACCGCCATGGCCGTTTGAATCGTCGACGCTCTGCAGCGCCTGCCCCATGCATGCGAAGAAATGGTCGAGCAAGCGTAGCACCAGTCCGGCCCGGTCGCGATCAATCAGGTCGTCGATACGTGCGAGTACAGCCTCCACATTGGACGCCCAAGCGCGCATCTCGTCGTATTCGATAAAGCCCGGCGTGCGGGTTACCTCCGCGATCGCATGCGCGAAACTGGAAAATAACGCGTCATCGTCCTTACCGTCCGTCGCCGCGGCGAGTTCCAGGTCCCGGAACAAGGCAAGATCGCGCTCGGCGAGCGTCATGATCTTTTCCACCAATGTATCCAGACTTTGCGCGCGCAAATGATCGCGGATTTGACCGAAATAGTTGGGAATGGGCTTGTCCGGCTCCATCTCGTTGACGGCAAGCGCAGTCGCCACCAGATGTTTGCAGAAATCGCCACGGTCGGAGAACGCGGGACACGAGCACTCTCCCGAGACGCGGCGTCCAGCATGACGCAGTTTTGTCCGGTAAATCTGCGTGCCGGCGACCCTGGCGTGAACTTCCGCGCGCTCGATGCCGAGGACCTCCACCTGCCCGCCGGCGAAATAGGCCTGACCCCGGCCGAACGCCTTGTCGCCTGCCGCGGCGCGTATGACCTCGACATCGAAGCGCAACGGATTGGCTTTTGTCCCGGATTTCTTCTTCGTCATGGCGGCGTGATCGATATCCTTGCTCAGGATATTACGAAATCGCGTGCGTGCCCGCGAAAAGTGCGGCGCAATCTTTGGCGCATAAAGAGAAGGGGCGAGCCGCAGCTCGACGCTGAGCGGATACAGGATCATGTGGTTGTTCGTCTTGTTCGACTTGCCGGTGGGGACCAAGAAGGAGCGCAAGGCGGCAACCAAGTTCCGTCATGCGCTGCTCGATCTGGGCTTCGAAATGAGCCAGTTTTCCGTGTACCTGAAATTCTGCGCCGGCAAGGAGCAGGCCGAAGCCCTGGAGCGTCATGTCGAGACGGGAATGCCGACCTCCGGCAAAGTCCATCTCGTCCAGATTACAGACAAACAGTATGAAAACATCCGCACTTACAGGGGACGAAAACGTGAACCCTCCCCCCAAAACCCGAATCAGCTGGCCCTCTTTTGAGCCGGGAATGCTCGGGTTTTCACGACTCGGGGTAAGAAAAAAGGCCCTGAATTCAGGGCCTTAGGAGGGTATGCATCTTAGCGGTCTGGTGATTGAGGGCCAACCGCAACGCCGCCCGTCCGTGTCGAGATCTGGCTCCAATCTTAGCGGTCTGGTGATTGAGGGCCAACCGCAACCTGTTTGAGCTTGTCGAGCTTCGCATCCTGATCTTAGCGGTCTGGTGATTGAGGGCCAACCGCAACTCGTCAGGGCTAACCCCAACAACTGAATGAATCTTAGCGGTCTGGTGATTGAGGGCCAACCGCAACGATACCGAGTTGGTTGATATTGCATTGCCGATCTTAGCGGTCTGGTGATTGAGGGCCAACCGCAACAGCCTGCGCGACGACAGCATTGATGGCGAGATCTTAGCGGTCTGGTGATTGAGGGCCAACCGCAACCAGGACGTTCCTGTAGGTGCCGAATCGGCGATCTTAGCGGTCTGGTGATTGAGGGCCAACCGCAACTACGCCGAGACCCGCGACATCAGCCGCGTCATCTTAGCGGTCTGGTGATTGAGGGCCAACCGCAACTCGCGAGTTGTGTGCCATGGAATGTCCATTATCTTAGCGGTCTGGTGATTGAGGGCCAACCGCAACGGTCCGCTCACCATCACGTCGAACACGCCGATCTTAGCGGTCTGGTGATTGAGGGCCAACCGCAACCTTTGAGGCGCGCGAGATACCGCTCGCGAAATCTTAGCGGTCTGGTGATTGAGGGCCAACCGCAACTTCATGGACGAGCTCAACATCGCCACGCAGATCTTAGCGGTCTGGTGATTGAGGGCCAACCGCAACATGAACGCCTTCGCGGCCGTTCCCATGCCCATCTTAGCGGTCTGGTGATTGAGGGCCAACCGCAACGCAGATATCGTTCGCACTCGCAATTTCAATATCTTAGCGGTCTGGTGATTGAGGGCCAACCGCAACTTCCCGAACAGCGCGAGCCTCGTCGCCCGTATCTTAGCGGTCTGGTGATTGAGGGCCAACCGCAACCGTAAATCCTCCAACATTGACGCTTTCCAGATCTTAGCGGTCTGGTGATTGAGGGCCAACCGCAACGTAGTCGGCGGCATAGCCCACGAAGCGCAGATCTTAGCGGTCTGGTGATTGAGGGCCAACCGCAACCAGATGACCGTGGATCAGGCGCATGAGCCGATCTTAGCGGTCTGGCGATTGAGGGCCAACCGCAACGGCAAACACATCGTCCCACGAACAGCGCATATCTTAGCGGTCTGGTGATTGAGGGCCAACCGCAACCATGAAATCGTTTAAACGCTGCCGTGCAGGTGGTAGATGAACTACCATTCTTCGCTGCGCGCGATCCTCTCCGGATCGAAGTTCTCGCCTGCAAGGCCGGTGCACGATTCCGGCCACGCATTCAGCGCGATGGTGTAATAGTTCAACGAATAAACGCCCACATCGAACTGATCCCGGAGCACATAGAATAGACGACGTGTTGTTTCGCCTCCACATCCGCGCATGCCAGGTGGTTACCGAAATCGTGACGCTTCTGGAAAATGGCCTGGCAGATGGGGCCATGGCCCGCTGGCGCACACTACACGAAATTCAAACCGTCGCCGCTTTCATTTGCACTCACGGCGAGGTTGTTGCGTCAAAGTATGTCGACTATCAGATCATAGAGTCCAAGCGCGCCGCCGATCTCTACAAGGTCAACCACGCCAAATTCGGCTATAGGCCGATGTCGAAAAAGCAAGCCACCAGAGTCGATGCGGCTTTCGCGCAAATGGTCCAAAAGCACGGACCGCTGTTTGCCGAGGAGTACGGCTGGGCTGCCGATTATATGAAAGGTGGCCGCGCCAACTTCGCCAAAATTGAAATGGCGGTTGGCGCAGCAGAAATGCGATCACCGTACAAGCTGGCGAGCTATAACGTGCATGCCTCGCCCAAGGGGGCCTTCTTCCGCATCGGCGCGATACAAGGATCGGGTGCGCTTCTTGCCGGACATAGCAACGCGGGTCTAACCGAACCTGCCCAGAATTGCGCTTTCAGCTTTACGAAACTTTGCCTGCTCCTTCCCGGCAATTCCTCCGCATGGATCATGGACGATATCGTCATAGGCAAAATTCTCGACCGCTTGATGTGGGAAATTCCTGGTGACTTCTGGAAGGCCGAGCAAAAGCTGAAGCGCGACGACCGCCGCTTTAAGAAAGCCAGCAAGAACGCGTGATGGCTAACGGCAATACCGACAATGAGGATTGATCGATGGGTCCCTTCCAAGGACTCGAACCCGGAATCGCCAGAGGGACTCGAACTCGGCCGCCAACAACTCACGCATGCGCGCGCAAGTCGTTGTCGCCAAAGCCTTGTTTTGGAGTCCGAATTTCGAGCGTGACGGTATCTGCGAACAAATCGGCCGATGCCGCGCGAAGTACCGTCAATAGTACCGTCAGCGGTGGTCCTATTGGCCGTTGACCACCGCTTAAGTATATGATATTGTTGATAAATTAGAATTTTTGGTGCCAGAAGAGGACTCGCAAAAGTCCTGTAACCCACTGACATCCATCAATTCGATCTCCTGCGAAAAGCTACTGTACCCAGACCGTACCCAGAAATTCTGCGGCTGGTCGAGATTCTAGTGCGAACGGGCACGAACAACCGCGAGCTAATATAGGAGTGTCGAAGATTCCGGGTGCGATGGTGCATACTCTGATAGCGCGCGAGGCAAGATCGCGCGCGGCCACAATTGTCATTCCAACGATGCCGGCCTTGGAAGAGGCATACGGAATTTGCCCGATCTGACCTTCAAAGGCAGCCACGGAAGCCGTTAAAATTACAACACCGCGTTCTTCGATCGCGAGTTCCAACTGGGACATTTTGCTTGCCGCAAGTCGCAATACGTTGAAACTGCCGATTAAGTTAGTCTCCACGATCCCAGTGAAGTGCGAAAGAGAACCCGGGTTTCCATTTTTGTCGAGTAGCCGAAGGGCGCCGCCGCGACCGGCGCAGTGCACGGTAATGCGCAGAGACCCCATCTGGGCCGCCGCGTCGAATGCCGCCTGCATCTGAACATCGCTAGTCACATCGGCAGCATGGAAGCGGGCGGCTTGCCATCGGACGCAGGCAGATCAACAAGGAGCACGCGGGCTCCCTTCGAAATCAGATGTTCGGCCGTTGCGCGCCCAAGTCCGGACGCGCCCCCGGTTACTACCGCCGCGGCGCCATCGATTTGCATTGTCGACTCCGGTGTTGAGATACGCGGTATTTCTGCATATGGAGACCTTCCGCTACACGCGTTCGATAATGATGGCAGGCGCCATCCCGCCCGCGGCGCACATCGTGACCAGACCCCGGCTAAGATCGCGGCGCTCCAGCTCATCGAGCATTGTCCCGATCAACATGGATCCTGTTGCACCTATAGGATGGCCCAAAGCCATCGCGCCTCCGTTCACATTGACCTTCTCGCGGTCAAGTTTCAGATCACGGATGAATTTCTCTGCGACGACCGCAAATGCTTCGTTGATCTCAAACAGATCGATGTCATCAAGTGTCAGGCCAGCGCGAGCAAGTACGCGGCGCGCGGCAGGCACCGGCGCGTTGAGCATCAGTGTCGGGCAGTCTCCCTGGTTCGCGCAGGCAACCACGCGCGCCCTGGGCTTCAGTCCATTTGCCTTGGCGTAGTCGGATGACGCCAACAGGATGGCGGCAGAACCATCCACAACGCCGGATGAATTTCCTGCGTGATGGATATGACGAATCTTTAGATCGGGAAATTTTTGAAGGATCAGCTTGCGGAACGTTAACCCCTCGTCGTCGAGCGCAACGTCGGCAAGCGTTTCAAACGCGGGTTTAAGCTGGGACAGCCCCTCGAGCGTCGTGTCCGGCCGAGGAAATTCTTCATGGTCGAGCGCGATCGACCCGTCGTCGTTGCGAACAGTGATCAGGCTTTTTTCGAAATAACCGCGCGAAATGGCAGCAGCAGCGCGCCTTTGGCTCTCCAGCGCAAGTTGATCGACGTCCTTGCGTGTAATGCCCTCCATGGTCGCAATCGCATCCGCGCTGACCCCCTGATTGGTTTGGGGATGCAAGGCACGCAGATGAAGATTGCCCGTGTCAAATAACGCAGGCCCGCCGCCGGCATCACGACGGTTTGGCATGGACATCATTTCCGTGCCGCCTGCCACAACGAGGTCGGCCATTCCCGCCATGATCGTCGATGCAGCCAAGCTGACCGTGGTGATTCCAGAACCGCAGAACCGATCAAGCGTGACACCACTGCTCCGTACGTCGTAGCCGGCATCCAGAGCGGACATTCGACCGAGATCGCAACTTTGCGGCCCGCGCTGAGAGCTTGTACCCCAGATCACGTCATCTAACTCGGCGGTATCAAACCGATTGCGCTCGACCAAAGCCTTCAGAACGGTCGATCCCAACCGTTGAGGATGGATTTGCGATAATGCACCCTTGGGATATTTTCCGACGCCGCGCGGCGTGCGACAGGCGTCGATTATCAAGGCTTGTATCATGGCAGAACTCCATTCGCCCTATTCAAGAAAAAGCAACGATCAAGTTGCAATAAGCGACCGTTCAGGATGCAAGCTGGTCGCCGTAAAGTTCGTGCGCGATCTCGACTTGGCGATGCTTGATATAATCGGGAAACATGCCGTTGCCGGGCACGAAATCCTTGAGCACTTCGCGGGCCACCGTAACCTTGTGGACTTCGGTTGGGCCGTCGGCGAGACCGACATGATAGGAGTTGATGACCCATTCCGCGAACGGCATTTCGTGCGATATACCGAGCGAGCCGTGGATCTGCAGAGCTCGAGAGGCAATGTCGTGCAATAGCTTCGGCATCACCGCCTTGACCGCCGCGACATTTTTGCGGACCGCCTTCCAGTCCTTGTTCTGGTCGGCGAGCCAGGCCGTTTCGAGGACGAGCAGGCGGAACTGGCGGAGCTCGGTCCAGCTATCGGCGATCTTTTCCTGCACCATCTGTTTCTTGGCCAGTTGCTCGCCCTTGGTAAAGCGCGAGACGGCGCGCTCGCACATCATTTCGAAGGCGCGCGTCGCTTGCGAAAGCGTTCGCATTGCGTGATGCATCCGCCCGCCACCCAGCCGCACTTGCGCCACGACGAAAGCGTCTCCGCGCCCGCCGAGCATGTTCTCAAGCGGCACGCGCACGTCGGTCCAGCGGACATGCGCGTGAACGTCTTCGGGCTCGCCATAGAGGCCGTAATTGCGAATGATCTCTATGCCCGGCGTGTCGGCCGGTACGATAAACATCGACATTCGACGATGCGGCGGGGCCTCCGGATCGGTAACCGCCATTAGAATGTAGAATTCGGCGAAGCGGGCATTGGAGGCAAACCACTTCTCGCCGTTGATAACCCATGCATCGCTGCCGAGGACCGCGCTGGTCGTTAATACGAGCGGATCGGCGCCCCCTTGCGGCTCGGTCATCGAAAAACAGGAGACGATCTCGTTGGCGAGAAGCGGGTCAAGATAGCGCTTTTTCTGTTCCGGCGTGCCGTAATGGGCAAGGATCTCCGAATTTCCAGTGTCGGGCGCCTGAGAGCCGAAGACAACCGGTCCGAAGCGCGAACGGCCGAACTGCTCGTTCATCAGCGCGAGTTTCAGCTGACCATAGCCCTTTCCGCCGAGTTCAGGACCGAGATGACAGGCCCACAGTCCGCGTTTTTGAACCTCAGCCTGCAAAGGTCGCACGAGCGTCTTGAAATCCGGCGCATGGATATCCCATTGGCTGACGAGCAAGTGATCCAGCGGTGCGACCCTGTCTCGAACAAACGCGCCGATCCAGTCGAGTTCGCGCTGGAATTCCGGATCGGTTTCAAAACTCCACATCGAAATCTCCTAAAGTCGTGACACCGCGCGCTCAAGTAGCGCAATGGTGCAGGTGTGAAGCCACTTTGCGAGCTCGGGATCGGCCTGCCCGGCCGACGCGCGTGCGTTCGTGCCTTCCTGGATGACGGCGAGCTTGAAGCATGCCAGGACGATATACCAATTCATTGCGGCCACATCCCGCCCGCTCCGTTCCGCATAGCGTGTAATCAGTTCATCCTCTGTCGGAAATCCCGACCATGGCGTCACGGAAATGCAACCGGGATGAGAACCGTCTGCGTCCGCCCATGTGGCGAGAAGACAGCCGAGATCGACCAAGGGGTCGCCGAGCGTCGAAATCTCCCAATCGACCACCGCCAAAACTTCCGGACCATGAAAGGAATACAGAACATTCCCCATATGAAAGTCACCATGGAGGATACCTCCGGCGCCGGACGTCGGGCGATTGGTCTCGAGCCACGAAGCGATGCGCTCGATTGCAAATAAATCTTTTCGGCCCGTCCAAGCGGGAAACTTGGAATAGCCATCGAGCTGGCCCAGCCAACGCTGGACCTGACGTTCCACAAAACCCTCGGGCTTTCCGAAATCTTCCAGTCCTATTGTGCGGTAATCGACCTGCGCCAGCGCCGCAAGAGCATCGACCAATGAAAATCCCATGGCATGACGAATCGCCGGCGAACTCCGGTGCAGGGCCGGCAAGCCCTGTGTTGCGCAGAAGCCATCAATCGATTCCATGAGATAAAAAGGTGCGCCAAGCACGTTGGTATCGGTGCATGCCGCGATCAGCGACGGGCATGGAATACCGCTATCGGAAAGCGCCGTCAGGATGCGGGCCTCGCGCAGAATGGTCCTGCCGCCCGCAAGATAGGAATTGTCGGGTGGTCGCCGGAGCACGAATTGCCGGCGTCCTCGGCGAAACCGCAGCAGGATGTTTTGGGTTCCGCCCTTAAGCAGAACACCATTCTCGATGGGGCCACTCTCCAGCCGCTGTGTATCCATCCAGGCTTCGAGGCGATCAATATCGACCGAACCGCTTGCAAGGCCAGTATTCGTCGCCAGGGATGCTAAGCCCGTCACGTTAGGACGCGCATCAGATTACGCCATCGCGCCGATAGGCAGCGAGCTCTTCTACTGAGATGCCGAGCCAACCGTGGTAAACCTCGTCATTTTGCGCACCCAGCTCGCCTAACGGCTCGTAGGGCACCTTGTCCGCGCCGTGAATGTGAAGGGGGCTGTTAAACATCACCACACGGCCCAACCGGGGATGATCGATCCATTCCAGCATTCCTCGAGCATGCATGTGCGGATCGTTGACAACCTCGTGGACTTCGCGGACCGGCGCGGACGGCACCTTGAGTGCCTTCGTGGCGCTGAATATCTCGCTTCGTGTCAAGCGCGATGTCCAGTCCTGCACGATGCTGTCGACTTCGTCGATGCGCGAGACTCGCGCGGCATGCGTCTCGTAGAAGGCGTTGCCCCGCAAATCCTCCCGGCCCATAGCGACGAGCAGGTTCTGCCAATGACTCTCCAGCGGACAGATGATGGCAACATAACCATCCGACGCGCGGTAGACATTGTAGGGCGCAAGCGACATGCCGCTATGCCTGTTGCCTGTTCGCATGGCCGCATGCTCGCCGAGCTCATAAAGCAGCCCCAAGGTCGATGAAAGTGTGGGATAGACCGTTTCCTGCATGGCGATTTCTACGAGACGGCCATGGCCGGTCCGCGTCCGCTCGAACAACGCGGTAACGACTGCGCTGTAAAGATGTATGCCGCCCATGAAGTCCACCACCGCAGGTCCGGCCTTCACCGGCGGGCTGTCGGCGAAGCCTGTGCAGGCCATCATGCCGGAGGATGCCTGGATCGTAAGATCCATCGCCAGATTGTCCCGGTCGGGCCCGTCCAGGCCGAAGCCTGTCGCGGAGGCGTAGATCAGCGCCGGATTAATCGCGCGCATCACCTCCCAGCCTACGCCCAGCCGGTCCATGACGCCGGGCGCGAAATTCTCGAGCAAGACATCGCTGCGCTCGACCATTTTTTTGAGCAATGCGCGCCCCTCGTCGGTCTTGAGGTTCAGCGTCACGCTTTTCTTGTTGGCATTCAGCATTTCGAAAGGCAACGACGCGCCCTTGTTGACCTTGACGCGCTGCCGCGCCGCCTCCCCTGTCAGCGGTTCGACCTTGATGACTTCGGCGCCGGCCTTGGCCATCAGAAACGTCGCATAGGGTCCTTGGAATATCTGGCCGAAATCGATGACGCGGATACCGGATAGTGGTTTATTTTCGAGCCTGGGTACGTGTTCAGTGGTCACAATTTTTGAGCCTTGCGAATTGGACAATCATTCAAACGGGAACAAATCTGGGGACGGCGACACCGGCTTCCTGCTGGATGCACAACACGAGTTGCTGCTCGATGCGCAACGATTCCGGATCGTCTATGATGATATTGGTGATCATGCGAGGCCCTTCGTCGAGTTCGACGACGGCGACCGTGTAAGGCACGCGCGTATCGAATGCGGGATCGGGCGGCTTATGATAGACGACCCAACTGACCAGACGCGCCTTACCCGAAGCCTCTTCCCATTTGGGATCCGGCAATAGGCACGCGGGACATTCAAATCGTGCCGGCAGAAAGGCGTTGCGGCAATGTGAGCAGCGCATGAAAACGAGTTTTCCATCGGCGGTCGCCGCCCAAAACGGCCTCCACAATGCGCCGTCATCAGGTGCCGGATATGCGCTGGCCTGCGCGCTCACAGGCTTTGACCTAAAATAAGTGTGCTGTGGGTCTGCATGATGCCGCCCTGATTGCTGATGATGCAGTTTCGGGCGCGTCTGGCCTGAAGATTGGCCTCGCCGCGCATCTGGCGGACGCCTTCGATAATGAGCTGCATTCCCGGCATGCCGGTTTCGGACAGCAGTCCACCGGCCGTATTCATCGGCAGATCGCCGTCGATCTCCAACCGGCCTTCGGCGGCAAACGGACCGCCATCGCCTTTCCGGCAGAAGCCGTAATCTTCCAGCGTCATGATCGGCACGATCGTGAAGCAGTCATAAAATTGGGCGATATCGATGTCGGACGGCGACAGGTCGGACATCGCGAAGGCTGTCTTTGCCGAGACGGTGGCTTGCGTCGTCGTAAGGTCGGCACGCAGTTGCATGTCCCATGCTGTCTGGCCCTGCCCGAAGCCGAGGACGGGCACCGGATGTGGGACGTTCAGTTCCTTGGAGCGCCTGGCGCTCATGACGACCAGGGCCGCGCCGCCGTCGCTCACCAGGCAAGCATCCTCGCGGCGAAAGGGCGCGACAAGCGGCTTCGACGCGCGATATTCGTCCAGCGTCAGAGGCTTGCGCAACTGCGCATGGGGATTGGCCGCGCCGTGGCGCCGGCACGCGACTGCGACCGCGCCCAGGTGATCATATTTCGTGCCATGCTGTTCGATATGGCGCCGTGCGATCATGCCATAGGGGCCGAGCGTTCCGAACAGGCCGAAGACCGCATCGTTTCCCTTGGCGCTGCCATAAGCATGACGGCTGCCGGTCTTCGGATTGTCGGCAAAGCATATGAGCGCCACATCGCAGAGCCCCGCTTCGATCGACAGCACCGCGTAGCTGATCATCGCAATATTCGCGGCGCCGCCCTGGTTCCAATTTGGATTGAGCTTCGGCTGGAGACCGAGTGCTTCCGATACGCCGACCTGAAACATCATGGCGGGATTGGACGTCGGCGGCTTCACGAGGACGGCGTCGACGAGGTTCTTCTCGATGCCGGCATCCTTGAGCGCCGCCGCCGCCGCTTCCACGATCATCGAAACCGGCGAGCGTCCCGGCAGCGACCCGAACGCCGTATGTCCAATTCCGGCAATGACAGCCTTCCCGCTCAATGCGTGGCGCGCCATCTCTATTGTCCCTTGAATTTCGGCTTGCGCTTTTCCGCGAAGGCTGCGGGGCCTTCGACGGCATCTTCGGTGAAGCTCAAGAGCCGCCCCGACAACGTTTCCATCCGGATTCCCGTCGCCAAAGGCATATCCCAGCTGCGGATTGCCATTTCCTTCGTCGCTTGCACCGCTAGTGGCGCGTTCTCGGCGATTCGTTTCGCGTAGACCATGGCGGCTGGCAGCACGTCGGCCGCCGTCGGTACCACCCGGTTGATCAGTCCCCAACGTTCCGCCTGCGCAGCCGTGATCGTATCGCCCGTCAGCAGCAGCTCCATCGCGATCGCATAGGGCAGTTGGCGGATCAGCCGCTGCGTTCCACCATTGCCCGCAAGCACGCCGCGCTTGACCTCCGCGACATTGAAAGTGGCGCCGGCGCAGGCGACCCGGATATCCGTGGCAAGCATCAAGGTGACGCCGCCGCCGAGGGCGTAGCCATTGACGGCGGCGATAACCGGCTTCCAAACTTCGATGCCACGATTGAGCAGCATGTCGTTCTGCGTCTTCCACATATCGGCGAAAGCCACTTTCTTGCGCAGAAAAGTCTTGATGTCGGCGCCCACCGTGAAGGACTTGTCGCCGGCGCCCGTGATGATCGCCACGCGAACGTCGTCATCGTCGCGTACCCGCGTCCAGGCCGCGGTCAAGCCGGCATAGTGCTCCGCATCCATCGCATTGAGCCGCTCGGGCCTATTGATCGTGATAACCGCGACGCCGGTTTCCTGCAGATCGAAATCAATCGACATCGGCTACCCTCTTCCTCCGAGCAGATGGCGCGCAAGAACCATGCGGTGCACTTCCGAGGGGCCTTCGCCGATGCGTTTGATGCGCAATTCGCGGTACCACCGCTCCAATGGCAGATCCTGGGAAACGCCGAGGCCGCCGAACATCTGAATACAACGATCGACGACCCGACCGGCCGTTTCGGTCGCGGTGACCTTGGCAATGGACGACTCGACCTTAAAATCACGCCCGAGGTCGCCAGTCCACGCGGCCTGGTAAATGAGCAATCGCGCCGCGCGCAACTCCATCTCGCTGTCGGCGATCATCCATTGAATAGCCTGTTTGTCAGCGAGGCGCGATCCGAACACCTCGCGTTGCCTTACCCAATTGATGGCGAGCTCAAGAGCCGCCTGTGCGGTTCCGAGCGTATTGGCAGCGTAGGGAATGCGCCCTTCAATGAGCCATTTCTCGGCAACCCGAAATCCTTGCCCCTCTTCACCGATCAGCGCATCGGCGGGAATCTCGACGTTTTCAAAATGGAGCTGATAGGGCGAGTATGACCGGATGACTTTGACCTCCCGGTAGGTCAACCCTTCAAGCTTACCATCGATCACAAAACAGCTAATGCCGCCGCGGCTGCCTTGCTCGCCGGTGCGGGCAAACAATATTCCCCAGTCGCGATTGGCGGCATCGGTTATCCAAAGCTTGTCGCCGTTGATGATATAGCTGTTGCCTTGGCGCGCGGCGCGACACCGGATCGAGCGGGCCGGGTCCGAACCGCCCGACGGCTCGCTGATCGCGACGAAATGCTTGATCTTGCCTTCGATCGTCGGCTTGGCGTAGCGTTCGATCTGCGCAGGCGTACCCATCCAAATGACGTTAGGCGGATCGTCTCCGAACGCGCCAAGGCCCCAAATATAGGATCCCATGCGGCAGCGCGCGGATTCTTCCGCGACGATCGCCTGGCCCAAAAGATTCAGGCCTGCGCCGCCATATTCGGCCGGCGTGCGAAAACACCAGAGTCCGAGATCGCGAGCCTTTTTCTGCAGCGGCTGCAGCATTTCCTTCGGCACGGTGAAAGCATCATGCGGCAGCTTGTCATCGACGGCCTTTACGTCGGTGTCCATGAACCGGCGCACGACGTCCTTCAGTTGACGATATTCCTCAGGGAGCTGCCAAGCTCCGAAGTCATTCTGCATGAATTGTCGCCCCGGATTTCTGTTTTATTATTTAGAACATTGTTCTACCCAATTTCGCAATCCGGCGGGGGCACGTCAAGGGCCAACTCAGCAAAGCCTGCTCTTTGGCCAAGGCGGCAAGTCGGGCACATTTAAGGGTGCACTGCGAAAAGAACGAGAAACGTGGGCAGGCAAGCGGGCAAAGTCCGCTGGAATAACCGCCTATCTGAAGATGCCGGCGCTGGCCGCATCGCGTTACCAAGTAACAAAGGCGGTCACACCATTCGAGTTCCTCGCCGCCTCGGATATGCCGCTATCGCGCTACGATGGGCGCAAAACCGAGATGCAGGCCGGCGTCTATCATAAGCGTCTCACCAGTGATGTGCCGCGCGGCGGGTGACGCGAAAAAGAGTGCCGCACCTGCGATATCCTCCGGTTTTGAGGCGAGCTGCAAAGGTGTGCCACGCAGAACGCCCGCGCGCATCCTGTCGATGCTTTCCTGGGACTGGATTTTTCCGAACCACGGCGTATCGATGAAGCCGGGACAAATGACATTGACTCGGATCTTCGGCGCCAGCGCTCGCGCCAGGGACAATGTCATCGTCACCAGCGCACCCTTCGAAGCGGCATAGGGTACGGAGCTACCGATGCCGGTGACGGCCGCGAGGGATGCGGTGTTGACCACCGCGCCGGTCCGCGGCGACGCCTCGAGAAGGCCACGCGCCGCTCGTATCATCTGATACGGACCGACGACGTTGACACGATAGATCGAGAGAAATTCATCGATGCCGACCTTGCCGAGATTAGCATGATCCGACGCGTGAACGGTTTTGCCCGCGTTGTTGAACAGCGCGTCAATATGGCCGAACTTGCTGACCGTGTCGACGATTTTCCGGCAATCGCCATCCTCTCCGACGTCGCCGCGGACGATGATCGGCTCCGCGCCCGCGCGACGCACGAGATCGCCGGTCTCTTCGGCTTCGCTCCGGCTGCTTGCATAATTTATGGCGACCGCCTTGGCACCATATGTGGCAGCCCCGACGGCGATGGCGCGGCCCAGTCCAGTGGACGCGCCCGTAACGACGACGACCGTGTCTGCGAAATTCATGGCGGCAACACCCTCTTATTCCACACTCTGGAATATTGTTCTATAAATTTCACATGAACTGTGACATAGCTTGCAGAAATGGGTCAAGAGAGTCTTGGTTTGAGATGTCATTAGACCAGTCAAAAGCGCCATATCCCAATCACTCGCCACCGCCGATCTCGTTCGCGTCCCGCCTCCATGACCTCGCGCTATGGGAAGCGGATGCCCTGGCCTTGGTCATGGGCGAGGTCCGTCTTACGCGCTGTGAACTAGACGACAGCACGACGCGTATCGCACGAAGCCTGAGATGCAGAGGCCTTAATTCCGGCGACCTGCTGACGATAGCATTGCCGAATGGCGTTGCGTTTGTGCAGCTGATGATCGCCTGCTGGAAAATCGGCGTGACGCCGCAGCCCGTCTCCTACCGCATGCCGCTTGCCGAACTGCGGGCGGTCGTGGCACTCGCGCAAGCGCCATTCGTCGTCAGTGAATCGGATCTTCATTCCGGATCGCAGAGCGTGTCGCCGGCGGAACTACTCGCGGAATCTTCTGACATCACGCCGCTGGAGGATTGCGTTTCGCCGTCCTGGAAGGCACCGACATCAGGCGGATCGACCGGCAGACCCAAGCTGATCTTGTCAGGCCAACCGAGTCTTTATACGCCCGATTTCGGCGCGGTGTGGAAGATGACAGCGGCGGATACGGTGTTGATGCCCGGCCCGCTCTACCACAACGGACCATTCCAGGCCGCCGCCTATGCGCTTCTGCACGGTGCTCCCCTGATTGTGATGGCGAAATTCGACGCGGAGGCGGTGTTGCGCGAGATCGACGCGCACAAGGTGACTTGGCTCTATCTCGTGCCGACGATGATGAACCGCATCCATCAATTACCGGATGACGTCCGCGATCGCTACGACGTCTCCTCGCTAAAAACGGTCTGGCACCTTGCCGCTCCGTGCCCGCCATGGCTGAAACGAGCCTGGATAGAATGGCTTGGGCCGGATGTCATCAATGAATTGTACGGAGCCACGGAGGCACAGGCGGCGACGGTCATTTCCGGCAGTGAGTGGCTTGAAAAGCCCGGTTCTGTTGGCCGCGTTGCGATTGGCGAGATGCAAGTCATCGACTCAAACGGCAATGAATGTGCTCCCGGCAGCATCGGCGAAATCTACATGCGCCAACCGGATGGTCGGGCGACCTACGTCTACCGCGGCGCGACTTGCGAAGTGCGCGAAGGCGGCTGGGAAACGGTAGGCGACATGGGTTGCATCGACGCCGATGGCTATCTCTTCCTGTCCGATCGCCGCACAGATATGATTCTTGTGGGTGGCTCGAACGTCTATCCGGCAGAAGTAGAAGCCGCGATCGACGAGTATGCCGGCGTGCAATCCAGCGCGGTCATCGGGCTGCCGGATAATGATCTCGGCAATCGCATCCACGCGATTGTCCAAGCCAATTCCGTGCTAGATATGAAAGACATGGAACGTCATCTGGCTGAACGCCTGGTTCGCTATAAGCTGCCGCGCTCTTTTGAGATTGTGGACTTTCAGTTGCGCGACGACGCCGGCAAAATTCGTCGTTCGCAGCTGCGAACAGAGCGGCTTTCGACATTTGGTCGGAAACCCGGCTAGAGCCGACGTTCTACCAGGGCATACGGGTTCTTGTTCGCAAGAATTTGCGGCTCGCCAGCACCATTTAGGCCCGGCCTATTCAGCAATAGCGAGCCGCTCAATTCCTTATGCCTCGGCAATGAGCGACTACAATTCATCGAAACCGCCTGACCTGAGCCCCTGAACTTCCTCCAAAAATGGGTAGAGTCCGGCACCTTGGAAGGGGTACGGACGATGAAGCGTTCGAGGTTTACGGAAGAGCAGATCATTGGGATTCTGCGCGAGCACGAGGCCGGGATGAAGACGGCCGATCTGTGCCGCAAGCACGGCATCAGCAGCGCAACCTTCTTCAAGTGGAAGGCGAAGTTCGGCGGGATGGACGTGTCGGACGCCCGGAATCTGAAGGCTCTCGAAGACGAGAACCGCAAGCTGAAGAAGCTGCTGGCCGAGACGATGCTCGACGTCGCCATGTTGAAGGATCTCAATTCAAAAAATGGTGACGCCCGTCGTGAAGCGGCAAGCTGTGGCCCATCTCTGCCAGTCCTACGAGGTGAGCCAGCGCCGGGCGTGCCAGGTGATCGCGGCGGATCGGACCTCGATGCGGTATCGCAGCGTGCGGCCCGACGATGCCGTCCTGCGCGCCCGGCTGCGCGAGCTTGCCGCCATCCGCCGCCGGTTCGGCTACCGGCGTCTGCTGATCTTGATCCGCCGCGAGGGGACACACGTGAACCACAAGAAGCTGCGACGCCTCTATCGCGACGAACGCCTGCAGGTCCGCCGGCGTGGCGGGCGCAAAAGAGCGCTGGGAACACGGGCGCCGATGGCGGTCCCGCAGGGGCCGAACCAGTGCTGGTCGCTGGACTTCCTGAGCGACCAGCTCAACGACGGCCGCCGGTTCCGCATCCTCGCGGTGGTGGACGACTTCACACGAGAGTGCCTGGCGCTGGTGGCCGATACCTCGCTCTCGGGCATGCGTGTCGGCCGCGAGCTCGATGCCATCATCACCCGGCGCGACAAGCCATTGTCGATCGTCAGCGATAACGGTACGGAGTTCACCAGCGTGGCGATCCTCAGCTGGTCGCAGGAGACGCGGGTCGAGTGGCATTACATCGCGCCTGGCAAGCCGACCCAGAACGCCTTCATCGAGAGCTTCAACGGCCGTCTGCGCGATGAACTGCTCAACGAGACACTCTTCGCATCGCTCGCGGACGCTCGCGTGGCGCTGGCGGACTGGATGGAGGACTACAACACCGTCAGGCCGCACAGTGCCATCGGCAACGTGCCGCCAGCGATCTACGCCAAACTCAGCGATCCCGCGATGCAACGGGACGGGTCGCTGCGCTTGTGGGGCTACGCGCCCCGTCCCGTTGCATCATCGAGCCAGCAAGGCTCAAATGAAGGTCAGGCTCTACTTCCAACTGGATGAAAGATGGGGCTCAGGTCACGCAGAATTCATCAGCTTCGTGTTTCTTGGATCCCTGTGTCGAAGGTTGAGGTGCGCAAGCCCGGCGTCGAAGCCGCGCGGCGCTCAAGCCAGAAGCGCGCCGCCTTGTTTGCTACCGAGAAGCCCGGATCGATGCCGAGCTTCTGCGCAGCGTCAATCGGCCAGTTAGGATTGAAAATCATTTCGCGGCCAATCGCGACCAGGTCCGCGGCACCATCCGCTATGATTTTCTCCGCCTGAGCGGCGTGCACGATAAGTCCAACCGCGGCGGTCGGGACTCCGGTCTCGCGACGAATATAAGCCGCCAGCGGTACCTGATAGCCATATGTCGCCCGCGAGCCAGGCGGAAGTGGCGATCGGTCAAGCCGCCCGAAGAGCAGTCTATCATATCGACACCGGCCAACTTCAGTTCGTTGACCAATCTCACGCTCTCCTCAATCGGCCAGCCATGATCGACGACGGAGAGGCGCAGCATCAGAGGTTTGGCGTCCGGCCAGACGGTCCGAATACCTTCGACGGCTTCGATCAGAAACCTAACCCGGTTATTGAAACTGCCGCCATAAGAATCGGTTCGCCGGTTCGATATCTCGGAAGGAAATTGGTGCACCAAATAACCGTGAGCGCCGTGAATGTTAAGGACGTCATATCCAGCTTGTGCCGCGCGCCTCGCTGCGGCCACCCACGCCTGCTGTACAGCGACAATATCTGCCCCTTGCATTTCCCGAGGCACAGGCGCGTGCTCTGAAACGGCGATGGCGCTCGGCGCAATAACATCCCATTCGTCCCAGTCGGTGATCTTCGGCGAGCGTTCCAATGGGCCTCGCCCCTCGAATGGGGGTTTTTGCCGCGCCTTACGGCCAGCGTGCATCAACTGAACGCCTGGGACGGCGCCGTTCGACCGAATTGTTGAGGCAAGGCGCGTGAGGCCGGGAACGAAGAGCTCGTCCCAAATACCTAGATCGCCCAGCGTTCCGCAGCCGCGCCGTTCAATCGTCGTACCCTCTTGGAATACGAGTCCAGCTCCGCCTTCCGCTAGCCGGCCGAGATTCATAAGGTGCCAGTCAGTAGGGTTTCCCTGTTCCCCCACGTACTGCCACATGGGCGATACCATGATGCGGTTCTTCAGTTGCACACCGCGCAGCTGATAGTGTGAGAACAAATTACTCGGGATCATTCTTTGTGCCTAATGCAAAAAATAGAACACTATATTATATAATAGAACGTCATTCGGTCAAGGCGCCGACGGCAACCTCTCTTCTGTAGAGAATCTATCCTTTGCCGGCCAACACCGAAGCTTTCGTTGGAGAAGCAACCTGACCGTTGAGTTCGGCACCAAGGCGAAAGTTCTCGGCGTACTGTCGCTAAAGCTTTGATGGGCGTCGTCTCTCGCGGATTCGCGCACAACTGTTATGCAGCTTCTTTGGATCTCGCCGGAACGCTTACTGGGGAGCGTGCGTATGCTCGCAGTCGCGGCGGGAATCGGCCGACATGTTGGCCGTTCGATTTTCCGAAAGCAGCGAGAGCTACGAAAGAATCAGCCCGCCATCAACGATCAAGGTTTGGCCACAAACATAGGCGGCAAACGGCGAAGCGAGGAACAATGCCGGACCCGCCATATCTTGCGGTGTTCCGAAGCGTCCGACCGGGATGCCAGCCAGCGCAGCGGTGCGTCGGGATTCATTCTGAGTCGTCACCTTGGTCAGCTTGGTATCGACAAATCCGGGCGCAATGCCATTGACCCGAATGCCTTCGGGAGCCCATGCCTCGCCCAACGTGCGCGTCAGGCCAACGGCGCCTGCCTTTGACGCGGCATAAGCCGGATTGCCTCGCGTGGCATGGAACGCAGAGGTCGAACTGACGACAATTAGGCTGCCGCGCGCTTCCTGCAGCATCATCTTAAACTTCGTCGCGCAGGCCATGAGACTGTCCAGATTGACGGACATCACTTTGTCCCAGCCTGCCCGCTCGAATTCACCGCGCTTGTAGATCACTGTCCCCTGACAGAGGACCAGCACATCGAGCGTTTTGAAAGGCGGCGCATAGGCATCAATCGCGTCCCGGTCAGCAACGTCCATAAAATCGTAATGCAGTCCGGTGAGGTCGGAGCCTTCGGCACCGGTATAATCGTCCGCCGATTGACGCGTGCCCCAGACGTGAACCGCGGCGCCCCGCTCGGCGAAGGCGCGGGCAATACCGTTTCCGATCCCGCTGGAGCCCCCCACCACGAGAACGGTCTTCCCGCTGAAGTTCAATTCATTCATGGTCTCATCTTTCAAAGCGCGTATTCGAACGCCATTTATTCGACCGGCCGTCTTCTGAACAGGGCTCAGCCTCTTTATGCGCGTGATGTAGAGTTGGTTGCGGCGGATGGCATCCAGCCCAGCTTCGCGGCCAACTTAGCCTCCGAAATATGTCGCTGCAGCGCTGCCAGATTTGCCCTTCAAATCGGGCTGTAATTTTTCGTTCGACAACAGCAGGCAGCGGGATTAGTCGAACATAGCGACTTCAGTGGCGCGCTCGCCCTCAAAAGGATTGCGGCCATGGCCGACCTGCAAATTGTCCAAGATCATGACGTCGCCGACCTGCCAAGGCCAGACAATGGTGCATTCGTTCACCAAGCGCTCCAACAGCACTTCGTCGGCAGGCACAAGTTCGCTTCCATCGCCGAGGTAGACGCCGGACGGAAATTTCTGCGAGCGGCGCACTTGCTCCGCAATAGAGTCGGGTTTTGCGTCGCGATAGAATTTTCCACCGTGGAGACCACTTCGATAAATGTTCTCACCTGTTACGGGATGCGTTTCGAATGCGTCGACCTTGTTGAACACAGTAAGGCTGCCATCGGAATGCCAAAATGGTTCTAGTCCGCGACGTTTGCAGACATCCTCTACCTCCTCCCTAGAATCCGTATAAAAGGCAAAGTCCCAACCGCGGCGGTCCATATGCTCCGTTTCAACGGTTTTGCCGTTCGGCGCCGCGAAATTCCTCACGTTGCGAATACCCTTTTTTTCGAGCTCCGACCGGAGAGTATCAGGAATTTTCCGGCTGAGCGCCCGCATGTCGGCGATAATCGTCTCACCGCCTTTCTCCGCGACTTTTCTTGCAAAAAAAGCTATCCGACGGGGATAGTCCCTCATATAGAACATCTCTTGGTGGATTCCGATGCGCTGTGGTCCAGACCTTTGCGTTGCCTCATAAACGCGTCCCTGCAATTGCCGACGTGCGGCTGCACCGCCTTGGTAGCTATCGTGATAAGCAGGAAAACAGTCGGCAAATTTTCCAAATTCCTCCGTCGTGCCAATTGGAAATCCACGCAGAACGATCCCGCCATGTTCCAGGATGAGCTCGTCCAGAACAGACAGGTGCTGTCTCGCCCACTCCACGACATCCCGGATCGAACCAAAATTGCCGTCCTTGGGAGCGATGAATAGAGGCGGTTGCTTGGGCTCGAGCAGCCAGCAAGTCACGTGGTCGCCAAGCGGAATGATTGACACTGGTATAGTGCGATCTTGAACAGATGCTAATTGGGTCATGGTGCGTCTCCCATTATGCTCTTTTAGAACTGGAGATTAGTTTCTGTAGGACGGATCGGTGCGCTCCACTCGTCGCAACACTGCCTCCCACTGGAGGCGGCCGCCGCTCACATCAGGATTCTTCCGCACGATTTCGCGTGTCGTCGATAGCGGCGCATCGGCGATAAGCAACAGGTTGTCCGCGCCGCCCGCTATTGCATCCACCTGCATCTTGCAAGCCATTTCCAGCCGGTAGATGTTCAGAAAGGCCTCGCCGGCAGATCTGCCTCCGACAATCAGCCCGTGATTGCGCAAAATCATGAGATTGGTTTTGCCGAGATCGGAGACCAACCGTTCGCGCTCGCCGAAGTCGAGCGCCGGTCCTTCATAGTCGTGATAACTCACCAGGCCGTCGAGCAGCGCGGCATGTTGAGAGATTGGCAGCAGTCCGCACTTCATTGCCGAGACTGCCGTTCCGGCTCTGCTGTGGGTGTGAATGATAACCTTCAGATCATGTCGGACGGCATGGATTGCTCCATGAATAATGTAACCGGTTGCATTCAGGCCAAAGCCACCGGTCGGCCTTAAGATGACCTCTCCATCCAGATCGATCTTGTAAAGGCTTGATGCAGTGATCTCATCATACATGAGGCCATAAGCGTTCACCAAAATGTGGCCCGCCTCGCCAGGCACCCGCGCAGTTATATGGTTCGCAATCAGATCGGTCATCCCGAACATATGGATCGCCCGATAAAGAGCGGCAAGTTCGACCCGGGCCGCCCACTCTTCTTCGCCAACTTGCTCCCGAACCGAATGGATCGGTACGTCTGCTAATGCTGCATGTGCCATGACATCCCTTTCCTTCGCTCCGCCCAAGACCACCGATCGCTCGTCGGATACGATGTCGGCGCTTTAACGGGCGGTTTCCTTGTTCTGATACACAGAACATTATTCTATTTTCTAAATGATAGTCCCTGCCCTCACGGTGTAGCAAGAAAAATTTGACATGATGCCATGCAGCATCGCGCCGGACGCTTCATAAGTTGCGGAATTTGGAATTGGGAGATGCACTGCCGGCGATCGTGACGAAATTACCTTCATCGAGTCGCTTACTTGGATTGGCCCACCAACACCATCTGACGGTAGGCAGAACGGCTTGTTCCATAAGACGTCACCGCGGCGGCGCCCGCTACCAGGCCAAATGCGGCAAGGCTGTATCCAATCGCAAACTCATCTCCGGGCCAGAATTTTGCAATCAAGGGAACGGCCAACGGACCGCAGATCAAACCAATCATGCTGGTGGCAAAAATATTCAGGGCGACGAGCCTGGCGCGCATACGAGCGGGGCCCACCGCATTTACCACCATGGAAGACATAACAATGATCGTCGCAGCGCCTGCAATGATGAGCGCGGATATAAACAATGTGGCCAGTCGATTGGGAGAAACGGCCAAGAGCAATGTTCCACAGGCCATTGTGGCGGTACCCCCGATCAGAGCCCAGATGGGCCCGTCGCCCGCGCCGTTTCTGTCCACCCAAGTTGCCACGGCACTCCACAGAAACGTTCCCAGCGCGCCCGCTGGAATGCAGGCAAGGCCAAACGCGTATCCAGCCGAAGATGCATCCATCTTGTATGCTCTGACCAGTAATGTCGGCACCCATGAAACCGTTCCTAGCGAAATTCCCGCGCACAGCCCCAGGCCCAGGAAAAATGGGACGTAGAATGTCCAATTTCTTACGAGAAATGCGATCAATTCCGCCGTGCTCGCCTCGGTATAGCCAAGATCGTTTTCGGTGCGCTTGGGATCGGACACAGAGAGCAACAGGACAAGGCCGAGGACAATACCGGGGCTTCCCAAGATTAAGAACGTCAGACGCCAAATGGGGAATTCCACTCCGAGAGAGCGAGCCAGATGCGCCAAGCTGATGCTGGCTGCCCCCAGAAAAAACGCTCCGCCGCCCATCAATGTCGCCAAGGCGGAGAAGACAGCGATTGGACGCGCCCGTTGGCCGCTCTTAAACAAATCACCGATAAGGGAAATCGTGGCCGGCATCAGAACAGCTTCGCCCATGCCAACCCCCCCGCGAAAGACGAGCAGCCACGCAAAACTTGTGGCGAATGCCGAAGCCAATGTGGAAAAGCTCCAAATCATCACCCCCGCAAAGACGAAATGAATTCGATTCTTGTGATCGAGCCAGTTGGCGAGCGGCAGGCCAGCGAGGCAAAATACGATAGCAAAACCAAAGCCGAGCAACAGTCCGAGCTGCGTATCGCTTAGGTGAAGATCTTTGGCGACAGGCGCGGCAAGCAATGCCAAAATATAACGGTCCACATAGGAGACGACGTAGAGTAGCGCCATCAAGCCGACGGTGTACCACGCGGTATACAACTCCCGCTTATTGGCCAGCCTCGCTAGCATTGCAGCCACTCCGGGAAAGGCTCCGATTGTGAAGCTTGAGATTCAAACATATGGGTCTGTTCTCCCGACGGAGACGATCGGACCCGCCACTGCCAAAGGCGATTTTCATTGTTTCATCATTCCCGACGCCGCCTTTGGCAGATGGCCATAAAATCGCGTCACAAGGCTTTATCGCCGAATTGCCATCTGGATTTACCGCGGATTGACTTCCGACTGCCTCCTATACCCGAACGTCCGGCGATTCCGCCTTGCGTGACTCCTTCTCCGCGCCATCCAAGGGATCCCCCCTTATTCAGTCTTGAGGCTGACAGTCACGCCATACGTGGCAGGCATACCGGTATAGCGATAGGTCGAGTCCGTACCGGTATAGGCGGTTGTCCAATAGTACTCGTTGGTGATATTGCGGCCCCACAGCATGATCTGCCAGCGGCCCATCCTCCGGTCCGATGCCGGCACGCAGATCAAGCAGCGCATAGGGCTTTATCTTGAAGTCAGGCGCTGGCAACGACGAATTGTGAAAAGTCGTGTTGTCCGCGCCGTGATACGTCACCGCTGCACCGACGAAGGCGTTGAAGTCGCTGCTGACAAGCCACGTGTATTGACCATCTGCCGCTGCCGACAACTCCGGTGAAAATGGCAGAGGCGAACCTTTGAAATTTCCAAAGAGTCCCTGTTGATTGAAGTTCTCGAAGTCCGAGGTCACTTCCGAGTGGATATAGGTCAAGTTGGCGGAAAGCGCGAGACCATCTAGAGGATGGGCCACAAGCTCGCCCTCCAATCCCCAAAGCTCGGATTTCGGCACGTTGATCTCGCGGGTGAGAAGCCCAAAGATCGGATCCACATATGTCCCCAATACCTGCTTATCCGAATAGTCATAGTAAAAGGCAGCCCCGTTGAACTGCAGAAGACCATTCAAAAGGGGCGCCTTTATTCCTGCTTCCCAAGCATCCAGCCGCTCCTGCTTGGCGGGCGCAAATTGCGAGGTTGAGGAGGCGGGAACGACGGGAATGATTCCGTCTTTAAATCCCCTGCGGAAGTTAGCATAAAAGAGCGTTCCATCGTCCAGCTTGTAGTTTATGCCGAACCTGGCTGAGACATTGTCCGCGTTGAGTTTGTTGTGGTACGGGCCGGGGTCGAAATTGGAATCTAATTGATAACAGTCGAAGGCGCCGATTGGCACCACCGGAGTGGTTTTGAGACCCGCCGCTGCAAATGCCTGCTGCAGTGCCACAAAAATCTGGCCGGCCTCATTGCCGGGTGCGCCATCGTAGTTGCAGTTGGTTCCATGGCGGTCCGAAACGCTATAGCGGAGGCCCGCATACCCGCTTAAGTGATCCGTAAACTGATAGTCGCCGTTGGCAAAAACGCCATAATTGTCGATTGTCTGATCGACACTGGCATTGACCTGTTGCAGCCGGGGCAACGTCGGAATTGGCTGACCGGCTGTATAGTCTGGAATGAAGCTTAGGACATTGTCGTCGACATCGGCATGTTCATAGCTCGCCCCAACCAGCCAGTTCAGTCGATTGAAATCTCCGGCCAGCCTGATTTCTTGATTGAAGGAACTGATAGTCCCGCTTTGGTTGGAATTTGCATCGGGAACCTGGGTCGCGTCGTAATCGTACCAGTGCAATACGTTCATGTGCTGATAAGAGGACAGAGAGGTCAAAGTGATGTCGGACGAGAGCTTATAGTCTGCTCTGAGGGCGACTTGGACAAAACCATCATCCTTGTTCATCGGCCAGTCCGCATCCCAATCCGCTGCCCGATCGTCGCCTGTGACAATCGGATGAGCGAGAAAAGCCGGCGCCGCCAAAGCCGGTACGGCCGGGTGGATTACGGTGAGTTGCGGCGCCTGGATATCGGAATTGTCCACATAGCCGTTTATATTCAACGAGACTTTCAAGCTGTCGCTAGGCTGCCAATCGACGATAAGGCGCCCCTGCTTAACGTCCGCGTTGCCCAGATGATCGTCGCGAGTCGTGCTGTACTGCCAAGCGCCTCCGGAGACGGCACCTACCGAAAGGCGAGCCGAAACCGTATCCGATAGCGGACCGCTTACATATGCGTTCGCGTCAATCCTTCCGTAGTTAGAAACCGATACGCTGCCGCCCGCCTCAAATTTGTCCGTCGGCTTGGCAGCAATATAGTTGATCGCACCACCAGTCGAACTTTCACCGAACAATATGCCCTGCGGCCCCTTCAAAACCTCAACACGCTGCAAATCGAGCGGTGCGACTTCGACCATGGCGGGAAAAGAGAGAGGCGCCTCGTCCAGATAGACCGCGACAGCGGGCGATGATGCCAGCCCATAGTCATTGAGGCCGATCCCGCGCAACGTGTATATCGTCGTTCCGTAGCCAGAATTGCTGGAGGTAAAGCCCGGCACGACTTTGACGAGATCGGCCGTGCTCGTTATCCCGCGTTGCGCAAGGTCGTCTCCGGAGAGAGCTTGCAATGTCATTCCTACGGAATTGGCTGACTGTTCGCGCTTGTTTGCCGTTACAACGACTGTCTCGATCGCGCTATTGGGAGCGGGTGATGATGATGCGACGTCCTGAGCCGCCACCGGAAGAACCTGCAACAGACCGCACGTAAGCACGGCCAACGGAAGACGGCCTGGAAACCTATTTGACATACCTTATTCCTCCCGGATTTTTATGCGCAGCTTTACGCTGACTAACTCGATCGTCATCTATGTCGGTGCGCCTCGCTACCGACAGAAGCCCCATGTGGAAAGATAGAAACGTAACCAGTCACGTGCAGAGCACGCGATACGTACCGTTTCCTCCTGCAATGCGTTTCCTGATGTTCTATTATATAGAATATTGTTCTGCAATAACGATACGGGTATGCCGCCGTTCTGACAAGAAGAATTTCCAAAAAAAACCGTGGTGCTGCAATCGGGCCACAGTTGCAGCCAAATCAGACCACGCGACGAGGGGGGGGCAGTATAGGAACGCCAACATTGCAACGGCGTCGCCCAGGGTCGGGCTATGCGTTTCGTTCCTCGCTTTCTGTGCTACGGCTACCATCACCATCATCCCCGCAGCACGGTTCGGTGATGCGCTTGTGGTCATCGCACGCTGCTGCAATCGAGATTCGATTGTTCGGCTACCCCTCTTCTTAAGAGACTTAGGCACCTGAGAAATGTGTTGCTTCGCAACCAGCTGACGCTGGTTCTTTCATTGCTGATTAAGTGTCAGCTGGCTGCCGTGCGTCGCAGAGATTTGTACCCTGTGTCGACCGGAGCGTTGTCGGCAAAGCCATGCACGCCATAATCCCGACACCGCTTGGATGGTCGAGTTTATCGCGGCAGCACACTCAATTGATTGACTCACCGTCGATTCATCGTGGCCGGCGATCGATGCCGATCGCAACTTCTGCGATCCGATCCGCGTTTTTGCCTATTAAAGGGTCAGTTAATCGAAACGGAACTGCCAAATATGCGGGACCGCTGTTAAGATGGGCGAGTCAGGCCTGCCGCTAAGATAGGCGAGTTTAGTCGGTTCCGCATCGAAGGATCTCATTATCCCATGAAAGCGCTTGCCCTTTCCGCGAACAGAAAACCCCGGGGCCCCGACAAGGCGCTGAAATCGTCGGGTGCAAAGATGCGCACCGAGTCGAAGGGCGAGCCGCAAACCGCTCCCAAGGCACGTCTTGATACTACCGTTACCAAGGCCATGCTCCTCTTTGAGACCTTGGCAGCGTCCGACACGCCGATGGGAATCTCGACAATTAGCAAGGTGCTCAGTCTACAAAAGAGCAACGTTCACAGGCTTCTCAACACGCTTGCGGCTCTCGGCTATGTTGAGCAGGACCTCGATACCAAACGCTATTTTCCTTCACTTAAGGTTTGGGAGATCGGCTCGGCAATCGCCAACCGCAGCCTGCTGCGGGTTGCAGCCCATCCAATTTTGTTGGAACTACATCGCGAGACTTCTGAAGCGGTATTTCTATCGATCTTAAGCGACACCCATGTCCTATACCTTGATGCGATAAGCGCTCCCAATTCGCCGGCGGGGCCTCGGCTTGGCGATCGCGCGCCGGCAGTCTTTCCTGCTTCCGGCAAGGTAATGCTTGCCAATCAACACGACCCCGAAGGCATCGTCGACCGTGTGATCGCAATGGTGCCGCAAGCCGCCGCTCTGAAGAAAAGTGCGCTGCTGCGTGAATTCGAAGATATCCGTCACAATGGTTACGCCGTTTCCACCCGCGGCTGGCGCAGCGACAATACGGCCGTCGCCGCGGCCGTCATGGGATTCGGCGCGCCGCCAAGCGCCGCGGTTGGAATAGGCGGGACCGTCGAACATATGACCAAGCGTCGCATTTCCCAGGTTATACGCCCCCTGCTTGAGGCTGCCTCCAAGATTGCGCGACTCCCCATCCCGCCCCGGAGTCCCGTGCGTTAGACTCGACCTGATGATGACGTGGGATGACGTGTCCTGTTCTGTCAACGGCCCACGCTCATCGTCGAAGCTCATCGCAGCGCTGGAAGGAACATCCCATGATCAAGGCCATCTATGTGCAGCGACGCAAACCTGGAATGACACGCGAGCAATTTGTCCGTCGCTGGCGCGGCCATGGCAGCTTCGCCATGGGGTTTCCAGATTTTTTTTGGCCCTGTCGCCAGATATGTTCAAAATGATCCCTTGATCGATGTCTCCGGTTTTTCCGATGCGCGAGCCGACTATGACGGTGTGGGCGAACTTTTCTACGCGAGCCAGGCCGATTGCGACGCGTCGCTAAACTCTGCCGCACTCGCGCAGCACATCCTGGCCGATGGCAATCAATTCTTTGCCCGAGTCGACCCCATCGAGTTGATCGTCGAAGAACATGCTTTGACGGATGGTCGCGAGACCCGACTGAAGGTATTCGTCTTTCTCAAGCGCCCGGCAACAAGCAGCCGCGAAATGTTCTTACAGGCATGGGAGCGTCTGCAGGCCGACCTCCTCAAACTGGACAACCGGTTTTCGGAACTGATCCGCCTTTTGACAAGCACTCACTCGTTGATGCCGGACAGCGCATTCGACGGTGGTCTCGAAATGAGCTTTGATTCGATCTCCGACGCAAAACGGGGTTACGCCGAATGGGTCCAGCTGTGCGAGCGGATTGCCGTTCCCCAGCAATTGCCCGCCGCGCGGATCCCGATCGTTGCGCACACCTGCGTTCTCTTCGATTCCGCGCACTACAAAACGGATTTGCGGTAAGGGCCGTCTTTTCTATGTCAGATCACCATAGTCCGAGAGCCATCTGTCGTCCTTGCTACTTGGTGCGTGCGATGCCCTCGGGCGGCTCCGCCGAATGTTCAGAGCAGCGAGCCGGAGTCGATCTTCACTTCCGCGCCGGTGATCGTCGCCGCATCGTCCGACAACAGATACAGTACGCATTTTGCCACCTCTTCGATCGTGGTTCGTCGGCGCAGCGGCAACTCCTTCGTGTACGCTTCCCGCTGGTCCTTGGCGATAAACGCCGTCATCTCGGTATCAACAAGCCCGGGATGAACAGAATTCACCCGGATGTTCGAGGGTCCGAATTCCGCGGCAGCCACTTTGGACATGCCGCGCACCGCCCATTTCGTGCTCGCATAAGCAATACCGTTGGGAAGACCGTGAAGACCGGCAACAGAAGAAATGTTGACCATCGCGCCGCCGCCAGCCGCTTTCATGGCTGCAAAGGAAGCTTTCATGCCGAGAAAAACACCCAATTGATTGACCCGCATATATTGCTCAAACAGCGCGGCCTCGGTCTCGATAATCGGCTTCAGGGTGAAAATCCCTGCATTGTTGATCAGGCATCGTACAGGCCCTAAGTCTTGGGCGGTCGCGACAACCCGGCGCCAATCCTCTTCCTTGGTGACGTCCAACGGCACAAACCGCGCCTTGTCACCGAGATCGGCGGCAAGCGCCATGCCCTCGCGTTCCAAGATGTCTCCGATGACAACCCGGGCGCCCTCTTCGACCAACATGCGCGCTTCCGCGGCACCTTGGCCACGCGCCCCACCAGACACAATCGCTGTCTTGCCCGCAAAGCGCGTTGCCATGCTCATCTCCTAGCCACGACCGCCGATAGTCATCGAGGTCACGCAAAAATTCAGGAAAGCAACGTGCTGACGGTTTTTACGACCGTATAGCCCAAGAGTCCCTCGACTCCACCTTCGCGGCCGTAGCCGCTGTCCTTGACCCCGCCAAACGGAACATCCGGTGTCGATGACGCCAGGTGATTGATCGCGAGATTGCCCACCTCCAACTTATCTGTCAGCACCTTGATGTCGTGCGCCGAGCGGGTGAAGGCATAGCCCGCCAACCCGTACGACACCTTGTTGGCGCGCTCGACGGCCTCTTCGACCGAGGCCACGCGATTGAGCAGCGCAACCGGACCAAATGGCTCCTCCCGCATGATGCGCGCCGTTTCCGGAATGTCTTTGAGGACCGTCAACGGATACACAAATCCCCGATTGCCGATCCGGCTGCCCCCCGTCAAAAGGCGTGCGCCTGCCGCCTTTGCATCGTCCACCAATGTCTCTACCGCTTCGAGCCGGCGCCGGTTGATCAGCGGTCCCATCTCAGTCTCGGGGTCCAGGCCATTACCCACTTTCAAAGCCGCCGCCCGTTCGGTCAGCTGCGTCGCAAAGCGATCATAAACCGCGTCTTCAACGTAAAAGCGTGTCGGCGACACGCACATCTGGCCAGCGTTAACGGCTTTCACCGCAACGGAGATTTGCGCCGCAGCGTCAACATCGGCGGTCGCCGACACAAAGACCGGAGAATGGCCACCCAATTCCATGATGACCGGTTTCATATGCGACCCCGCCAATGCGGAGAGATGCTTGCCAACAGGAACCGATCCCGTGAACGTCACAAGCCGCACCTCCGGCTGTGCGATCAGATATTCGGAAACCTCCGCCGGATCGCCATACACCAAGTTGAGCACGCCCGCCGGCAGACCGGCGTCGGCAAATGCGCGGGTAAGCTCGAAGGCACCTGCTGGCACGTCCTCGCTTGCCTTGAGGATAATCGAACACCCTGCTCCGAGCGCGCCCCCTACCTTGCGCGATGGCGAGGCAATCGGAAAATTCCATGGCGTGAACGCCGCCACCACCCCGATCGGCTGGCGATAGATGGCATTGTGGTACCCATTAGGACCAGGAAACGATGCGACCGTAGAGACGCCGTCCCTCATGCGCGTCCCATTCAATATTGTCGGCCGCGCGAAATACTTCCATTCGCGCTTCCGCAACCGTCTTGCCCTGCTCCAGGCTAATCAGCCGGGCGATGTGATCGACGCGTTGCCGCAGCAAATCGCAAGCGCGCACCATAATCGCTTCACGACCTTGCGGGGCCGCAAGCAGACCACAATTTCAAACCCTGTTGGGCGGCAACAACGGCCGCTTCCAAGTCACACCGCCGTGCATGGCCCCGCACCCAATCTGCGCTTCGTCATAGGGGTTGAACACCGGACGTGTCTCGGTGAGCTGCCATTCGCCACCAATGAACATCTTCGCATCGGATAGGCTGTCCATGGAGCGACCTCTTCTTTTAAGCTGACATGGGCACTATCCGATAACAGCCCTTCGTCAGACAGAAATTCTGTACAATCGCGCAACAATTCACGCGCCGGCGCCAACCGATCCGGCAATGCAAAAAAGCCGTGCACAGTTCCGGCGTAGTGGCGATACGAACGCGCACGGCGGCAGCGCGCAGTCGCTCGGCATAGGCCCTTCCTTCATCGCGCAGCGGATCAAGAGCGGCCGTGGCAACAAAGCTCGGCGGCAATCCGCTAAATGACGCCGCGCGAAGCGGCGAGGCAAATGGGTCGGTCCGCCGCGTAGCATCCGGAAGGTAGTGAGCCCAACACCACTGCATATCACGGGTGGATAACAAGCCGCCGTCGGCATCTTCGCGATACGATCGGGTCGTAAAATCGCAATCAACGACCGGATAAAACAGTATTTGTGCGCTGATCGTTGGACCCTCTTGATCGCGCATGCGCAACGCCAACGCGCTCGCAAGATTGCCGCCTGCACTGTCACCGACCGCCACAATCCGCCGATGGTCCGCCGGTTGCGTCCCCAGCCACTCCGCAAGCCATCGCAATGCGGTCTCCGCATCGTTCAACGCCGCGGGAAAGCGGTGTTCCGGCGCCAGCCGATAGTTCACCGAGACGACGCGCGCCGTGGTGGCCGCCGCAAGATGACGTGCCGCAAAATCAGACGTCTCGAGATCCCCAACCACCCAGCCGCCGCCGTGAAAGTAGAGCAGAGTCACGAAAGGATCTGGCGTTGGCTCATACGCCCGCAGTTTTAGCGTGCCACCCTGGGTCTCGAGTGTCCGATCAAGCACTGCATGCATGAGCGGACCGGCACGATCCTTGCGCAATCGCGCCAACATCGCGCGCGCCTCCTGCACACTGCCTGCCGACAGACCACCAATCTTGGCTGTTTGAATATCGGCAAGCAATGCCGCTACGTCCGGATGCAAGGGCTCGCCCGCACCGGATATCCCGTCATGTTGTTTGTTTGCGGTCACCCGCGCCTCGCCTGAGTGTTCTATTTTGTGGAACGTAGTTCCAGATATAATGATACGCTGCGCATCCCGCGCCTGACAAGCTGTTTCGGCACATATCGGACGTGCGATCAACCGGCGAGGTTCCGATCCGCGCCTCGGGAGGGCCGCGTCCTGCAACCACTCCAGCCACCAGCGCGTCTGGTAATCGCAAATCCGGCGCGGCGCGGCAGGCCGAACAGACACGCACTACTGCGCGGTGTAACCGCCGTCCACAAGGTGATACCCCCCGACGACGAAGGATGCCCGTTCCGACAGAAGAAACGCGGCGAACTCGGCGACCTCCTCTGGGCGTCCCAAGCGGCCGATCGGATGCCTGGCCTCAATTTCCGTGCGCCGTGCGCCGATATTGCGCAACAACGGCGTCTCAATCCATCCAGGTCCAAGCGCGTTGATGCGAACGCCGCGACGCGCGTATTCGACGGCCGCCGACCGGGTCAATCCAACGACACCGTGTTTGGCCGCGCTATAAGCTGAGGATCCGGCAAACCCTCGCCCACCCAGCACTGAGGAGATATTTACGATGGCGCCGCCGCCGGAGGCCAACATGGCCGCGATTTGATACTTCATACAGAAGAACAGCGAACTGAGGTTGACGGCGATCATCCGATCCCAATCGGCAAGACCGTATTCCACCAGGTGCTGACCTGTGCCCCCGATCCCGGCATTGTTCACGGCCAGATGCAGGCCGCCGAACCGGGCAGTCGCCTGCTTGACAGCCTCGTCGATGGCGGACGTCTGGGTAACATCCAGCACGATCGGCAAAACGCAGTGTCCGGCTGCCTCGAGCACACGCGTCTCCGCCGCAAGTCCATCTCCGTCCATGTCCGTCAGCACCACGGATGCGCCGCCCGCCGCCAATCGCTGTGCGATCGCCGCGCCGATACCGGAGGCACCGCCGGTGACCATGACAACCTTTCCTTCGAATTCGCCTATCGCACGCATCCTCATCATATCGCTGCACGCCAACACGCGGCTCCGCGCACCAATAACGTTCGCGGCGCTGACACTTGTCCGATGACCCAGCCATGACATTCCGCCTGGCTTGCGTCAATATCGCGGAATAATGTTCTATATTGCAGAACGGCGATAACGCTTCCAGATGCCGCCCTGAGATCATGATACGGAGAGAGCAAGCATGCCCACCACGATCAAAGCCGCCGTTCTCGGCGCCCTCAAACAACCCTTAACGATCGAGACATTGCAACTGGACGATCCGCGCCCCGACGAGGTTCTGATTGAGATTCGCGCGGCCGGAATCTGTCACTCGGATCAGCATTATATCGACGGCTCCATTCAACGCCCGCTCCCGAGCGTCTTGGGCCACGAAGCCGCCGGGATCGTCCTCAAGGCTGGCGCGGCCGTCAAATCGCTTGCCCCTGGCGATCATGTCGTCCCGGTTTTCTGTCCAGAATGCCGGGAATGTGCGAACTGCATCTCGGGCAAAACAAATGTCTGCCTGCGGTTTGGTGCACATAACGCTGAGACCCGCCTGTCCCATCAGGGACGCCCCGTCCATCGCTCCTCATTGGGTACGTTCGCCACCCACACCGTGTTGCCCGAACGCGCCGTCACCAAGGTCCGGAATGATGCGGCGTTCGATGCCGTATTTTACTGCGGCTGCGGCGTCACCACAGGCGTCGGGGGCCGTTGTTTTTGATGCCAAGGTGGAGCGGGACTCGACAGTTATTATCTTCGGCGTTGGTGGAATCGGTCTAAATGTGCTGCAAGGGGCCCGTCTCGTCGGCGCGCGTATGATCATCGCTGTCGATACCAATCCGGATCGCGAAGCCGATGCGCGAAAGTTTCGGCGCCACGCATTTTCTGAACGCGGAAGCTTTGGGCGACAATCTCGTAAAAGATTTATTCGCCCTTACTGGCGGTGGCGCCGACTACAGCTTTGAATGCATCGGCAACATCCATGTCATGCGTCAAGCCTTCGACTCAACAAATCCCTATTGGGGCAAAACGATTATCGTGGGTATTGCGGGTCACGATCATCAACTCGCCTTAAATCCAGTTGCATTCATGACGGGTCGCAGCATCAGGGGGGGCCTGTTCGGCGGTGCCAAAGGCCGCACCGACGTCCCCAAAGTGGTTGACTGGTATATGAACGGCGATATCAACATCGCCGATCTGGTCACCCACCGTCTTCGGCTCGAAGATATCAACGAAGGGTTCGAACTGATGCGGCGGGGCGAATCCATCCGTTCCGTAATCTTATTCTAGGAGTCTGCGACAACAGGGCGTGCTGTTTCATTCGATTCCCGAGCAGGCCGCATAAAGCCGTTCCAGATGCACGACGACGGCGTACCAGCGAGTATCTTGCGTGGCAGACGGGGTTGGCTGTAAACTTGATATGGAATAATATTCCAGTATTTGGATCATGTAAGTCATACAAGCCTGCCGCCTTGGGCAGCAACAAAAACGGTTCGGGAGGATTTCTTGCAAATGGCCGATGCGATCTCAACCGCGCAAGCACCCAACGAGGCACGCCGCTTCGATGCGATCGTCGTGGGTGGCGGATTTGCCGGGATGTATATGCTTTATCGGCTGCGCCAACTCAAAATGTCGGTGCTGGTGATCGAAGCCGGCAGCGATGTGGGTGGCACCTGGTACTGGAATCGCTATCCCGGCGCCCGTTGCGACGTCACCAGCATCGATTATTCCTATTCATTCTCTAACGAGCTCCAGCAGGAATGGACATGGAGCGAAGCCTTTGCCGGACAGCCCGAAATCCTGCGCTACGCCAATTATGTGGCTGACAAATTCGATCTTCGCCGCGACATACGCTTCGACACACGTGTCGTCTCCGCCATCTTCGACGATCAGCAGCGCCGCTACGCCGTCGTGACCGATCGCGGTGAACGCTATTCCGCAACATACTGCATCCTGGCGACTGGTTGCCTCTCCGTCCCAAAATGCCTGAGATACCGGGTTTGGAAACATTCGCGGGCGAAACCTATTTCAGTGCCCGCTGGCCGCATCATCCTGTCGATTTTGCGGGCAAAAGGGTTGGAGTGATTGGAACTGGCTCGACCGGTATACAGATTATTCCAGAGGTCGCTCGAGAAGCTAAGCATCTCTTCGTCTTCCAACGGACTGCGAGCTTCACACTGCCGGCGCGCAACAGGCCGCTCGATAGCCGCTTCACGGCCGAAATCAAGGCGCGCTACCCTGAGCATCGTGAGCTCGCTCGCCAAACCCCGTCGGGCGGCCTGCGCCCAATCACCGATCGGCCCGCCTTCAGCGTCCCGGATGGAGAACGGCAGGAGATTTATGAAGATGTCTGGCAGCGGGGAGGGCTCAATTTCTTTGCTTCGTTCGGCGATCTGCTGACGAACGAAAAGGCCAACGAAACCGCTGCCGATTTTGTGCATACCAAGATTTCGCAAACGGTACGTGATCCCCGCACGGCCGACCTTCTCAAGCCTCATGGCTATCCCTTGGGGCGCGCGGCGCATTTGTCTCGATACGGACTACTATGAAACCTACAATCGCGAGAGCGTTACATTGGTTGATTTGCTCAGCGATCCGCTAGAGGCGGTCACTGTTGACGGACTAAAGACGCGCAGCCAGGACTACCCCCTTGATGTCCTAATTCTCGCGACCGGCTTTGACGCCATGACCGGTGCCCTCCTGAATATTGATATTCGGGGTCGCCATGGTCAGTCTTTGCGGGAAAAATGGCAGGATGGCCCGCGCTCTTACCTCGGCCTCACCATCGAGGGCTTTCCCAATCTTTTTACAATCACGGGGCCCGGCAGCCCTTCTGTACTTAGCAACATGATCGCCTCAATCGAGCAGCATGTTGAGTGGATTGCAGATTATCTTCGCTTCGCGGCGGAACAGAATATTGTATTGATCGAGGCCACACGCGAAGCCGAAGACTCATGGGTTCAACACGTCAATGCCGTGGCTGATCTTACGCTTTTCCCCAAAGCAAACACCTGGTACACGGGATCCAACGTTCCCGGAAAGCCTCGCATCTTCATGCCGTATGTCGGCGGACTTCACAATTATCGCAAGCGATGTGCAGAGATCGCGGCGCGCGGTTACGAAGGCTTTCGTTTGGAATTCAGCGAGAGCGCCTCACGCAGGCCCTCCTTGGCCCATAAGCGAGTTGTTTGACGCAATTCGCCCTGACCCTTGGCCGCTCCCGTGGAGCGGCCTTCTTATTGTCCTAAATCAGGCTCGTTACGCTGCTCGACGCGCTGAAGCCGGCTTCCTCCACAGTTCCTGCAGATCACCTCGACGACGAGACGATCTCTGAGACCGCTTTGCGCCGAGCATCGGATAAGCAAATCCAACAGCCGTTCCCTCTTCACCATCGTCGGTCCAGCCAAATTGTCTCGCCGGCACATGGCAATGAATTCGAGCGCTATCTCCTTGAAGGTGTCGCAGGGTCCCGGTTCGGCTATTTCAGCGAGACGCTTCTCGGCAGCAGGATCGATACCCGACCTGATTTTCACCTTCACCTCATCCCGCCTGGTCCGAGCGTCGAGGAGGGACACCTGGGGATACGGGCCAAGTGCCATCTGCGCCTGCTTACCTTGCTAGCGATAAATGCGCTGCCATAAGTATCGCAATCAAGGCAAAGATGACTAGGCGGCTGGAGATACAGCCCCAGTGCGCCGCGCAGCGGAAAACTGTGCGCCTGCAGCGAGTTCTACAGCGCGTCAAAAAGTGGCGTGGAAGCATGTAGGTGCCGAACAACAGTCACGCATCCAGTGCTAAGGAATTTCTTCAAACCGCAACGCAAATTCGCTGTCGTGCTTTTCAGCTTGGAAGATTGCGGCCTTCGCGTAACGGCTGCGTGTGATGTCGATAATTTCGCTCCGGTCTTCCGCGGCCACTTTGCAGCCTAGATATACCGCTCCCACTTCCTCGGGAGCATAGGGCAGAATTTCATGGCTAACCGATTTGTCGCGTAGCGTGGTGATCACGCGCCACTCCTTCTCGTAACGCCAAACTTCGCTCTTACTCAGCGTGATGGTTTCCAACACGCTTAGCCGCGCTTCGTAAAAGTCTAACAGCGACGAGAATCTCAAACGTGGCATGTGCTCCGAATAGCGAACGGGCTGCGCCAATATTAGCGGCGAATCGACTTCTGGCAGCGCCAAGAACTTGACGACTGCTCCGGTGTGATTGTGCGCGTAGTGCGACCACATCAACAGATTGTCGTGCGTCTCAGACACGCAAAGTATGGAAGTATCGGCCATGATGCCGCGAATCTCGGCGCTGTTCTCCGGTGCCATCGCAGCCACCCGCTGCATCCCCTCGCGTTCGCCTTCCAAGAGATCGGCCCATTCTTCTGGCGTATATTTGAAGTCAGGGTTTGCCGCATGTACTTGCCTGATTAGCTCCATGTCTGGCGTCTGCGGGCCAAACTGATATGGCTTGAACGGCGTTGGCGAGGACACCACACTGAGGAAGTGATCGAGGTTCGCCTTGGCAAGTTCTTCCGTTGGCTCCTCAAAGCGCAAGTCGAATTGATTATCAAACGGATCGTTGAACAAAAAAGGTGTCGACCATTTGCGTGTCGTGTCGCGCAAAGTGAGCTTAGCCGATTCCGCCGTGTAGTATTTGAAGAAACCGTCCTTGTCGTGAGACGGGGCTATCACGTTGCAGTGCCCTTGTAGGCATCTTGCCGCCACGCTGCTTGGTAGTGTGCGGCGTAGCCCTCAACGGGCACCTTTGCGATGGCGCTGACCTGTCCCAAGCAATGGCTCAGGTGGTCGCGGAGCCGTTCGAGTGCATCAAAGTAGGCATCACGCAGATGCGGCGGGCGATCCGGCCTGTCGGGCTGTGGTTGCCCAACGTAGGACCGGCGCAAGGCTTCTTCGTATGTAAGAAACTGCCGCACGGCTTGCGCCATCATTTCCAGCACGGCGTACAGCGGGCCATCTTGCAGGTCGGCTAATTCTTTCTGCTTCTCCACAAGTATGGCGCGTATCTCTTGCAGGGATTTCAGCGAGCTATCCACGCAACCGTCGCAGCACTCTTTGGCTGACAGCACGCGCCTATCATGCAGCACTACCAGCGCCTCGCGCGCTATTTTCGTTTCCTTGGCTGTGGGCTGCACAGTGACGCTACCGAATGGGAGTGTGAGCGTTACATCGCCCAAATGGTTGGCGATGGTCCTACGGGCGCGCTTTAGAAGCGCCGCCATATCAAACTTCAACTTGCCTTGGGCCATCTTCCACCTCGGCTCAGCGCGGCAACAGGCCGTGCGCTGCTATGAAATTGTCCATGAACAGGTCCGCTCGCCGGCGACCAAGCAGTTCTTCGTAGAACTCACTGTAGTAGCGATGCAGCACCGCATTGATTGCTTCGGGCGTTGTTTCGGCCAGCGGATAAATGCGCCGGAACGCTTCTTCGTAGATCGGCCCAACAACGTAACCAGCGGGGTGGCGCGGGAAAGAGACGTGCGCACCCAGTATCCCCTTGATGCCGAACTCCACCATGAACGGCGGCGCAAGTCCGTATTCGCGCGTCGCCACGGCCACATAGTTGGCAAGAGTCTGGCCGTATAGCTGCTCCATCGTCACGGCAGGCACGATGTACGTTTGTTCTACCGGAGCAGATGGACGTTCCTGGCTCGCGTGAACCGGAAAGAGCCGGTTGTTCATGCCCCACAGCTCGCCCGACGCAAAACCTTGCGTGAAGCTGGCAATGTCATGCGACGTGGATGGGACGAAGAATATCGCGCCGTGCTTGTTGCGTTGCGCGATACCGCCGTTCCAATTGCCATTGTTCATCGGCAGCAGATGGGCCTGATTGAAGACTTCGATAACGCGCACGTTGCCCACGCTGGGGCGACCGTTCTGCGGGATGAGCCGCAAGTACACGAAGCGGTCGGTGTCGAACCTGTACTCCTGCTCTCCCGGGTTGCCCATGTTGGCCAGCACTTCGCCGCGAGGAAAGAACGTCATCCCCGCCGAGACAGGCAGCGGCTGACGCGGTGCCTGCACCTGTGCTGGCATATGGATGACGTTGAGTGTCTGTATGGTGTGCGCAGCGATTCCACCTGACTGGTTTACAGACAGCAACAGTTGCGCACCGCTATTCGCATCAGCGTCAGCCATCGCGCCAGCCCCACGCTCATGTTCGGCTTTCATGCTTGCCAGCCTTTCCACCGTGTAGGCCACAGCGTCATCGTCAATAACTGTGTGATGCAGGCTGCACATCAAAATCAGATTGTCGTAGGCGTGCCGCTGCTCGGGGGTTTGGTTCGCGTCGTAACGTGGACCGTCAGGGCTTCGCGCTTTGATGTGGCATATCTCGCCCACAATGGTTTCGCCTTCGACAAGGCGATTCTGGCACTTGGGAAAAGCGCAGCGATTGCCCGAGTGCGCGAACAGCCGCTTTATCGTCGCTACGCTTGGGCCTGCGGGTTCTGACTTCGCCATTGGTACTATCTCAGGCTTGGGAAATCTTCGCCGCTCAAGTAAACACGGCCATCGCGCGTTACTCTGCCAGCGTCGATCGCGTTGGCCGCTGCCTCCAGCATTGCGCGCCGGTTCTTCTCGAAAGCGGCGACAAACTGTGCGTCGGTGTGGAAGTTGCCCCGTTCTAGATCCTCCAGCGTTCACGCTCCACGCACACAATCACGCGCTGACCCTTCCGACTCCACCGTGAAACGGCAGCACGCCGCTAGCCATCTTCGTTGGGGCGAACGATCACGTTCGGCAGCCTCGCGCATAGCCGAACACCCGGGGCCGTTGTCCGCATCGCCAGGCAAGAAGGCGACGCCCTGATTTTCGAGTGCCCTAACGATGGCCTTCATCGCTCCAACTTCATCCCGGCGCCGCTGCCCCTTCAACGTCGCGCACTGAGTTCAGCCCCAACCTCTGCGGACGCGGCCAATTCTTCCTGCGACATGCCTATGAGGGCACGGGCGGCGCGGACTTGCGCGGGAGTTATGGGTGCAGCGGCCAAGACCGCCTCCGCCTCAATGGGTTTCTGTCACCCACAAATAGAGGCGAAAAACACCTACATCAAGGGGATTGAAAGCAATGGTCGGCGGAGCTCAGGGGGCGCGCGGGGGATTCTAGGTGGCGATCCGCTTGATGTTTGCAATATGACGAATTACTCTAATTACGAATTACTAACGTGAGTATATGATCATGCGAGTAGACAGCTTCGATAGCCTCGCGGATTATATCGCCACGCAAACCGCCAAGGGAGACCTCGCGGCGGTGCCGATCCCGCTCGTTGCCGAACACCTGAATGTTTCGTCTCCGGCAGTTGCCGCCATGCTCAGCGATGGCAGATTGGATGGCGTGCGCATCGGGAAGAATACCCCTCGTCACGCTCAGCAGTTTGCAGGCGCGGCAGACGAAGCGCGCCGGTCAAGAAAGCACGGTCCACAAATTTCTAATGAAGCGCGCGAAGTAGGCGTGCGCGCGATCTTCTACGAACCGGTCATGGCCCCAAGTAGGGATGTCGCCGCGCGTTCCCGCTGACCGTACCCGCATCGGGGGCATATTGGGCGCGATTTCCAAAAAGACCTATGCGGAAGATGGCGTGCTGTTGTCGGTGCTTATCCATCAGAAAAAAGCCGGGACCACTCGCCCCGGTAATGGTTTCTTTGATCTAGCGCGCGCCCTCAAATTCAACTGGAAGGACGATGACGCCTTCATCAAAGGAGCAGACTGACAAGGTGCTGGCGGCGTATTCGTAGCCGCTAAGGATCGTGGTGCGATGACGACTGACACTATCAAGGTAATGCAGCAAACGACGCTCACGATAGTGACGCCCGACTTCATGGCTGCGCACCCGGAGTTGCATCACTACACGAACTTCGACGGGCTGCGCGGCATCTACGAAAGCAACACGCTCCGGGCCACGCATTACCTGGACCTGAACGATTCTACCGAGGTCCGCCTTCTTAAGCAGCCGTTGGCGGATGCGCTGAATGCGCGCTTCACGGAAATCGTGCGCGAACGTCAGCGCGACAGCTTCCGCATACGCAGACCGGTGCAGGAAACGGGCGGATTGCAGAAGGTCGCGCGGAGCTTGGCGGACGATCTGGTCGCCAGCATGTATCGCGTGACATTTGATCCGGCGTCCGATTGGGCATGCGAGCCTTACATCGCATCATTCTGTACCCATGCGGCTGCAACAGCGGGCTACGAGCGCGACAACGGGCTTCTAAGGTCAGTGGCGCGGCTACGGCGGCAGCGGCGGCTATTGCATTGTGCTGGATACGCCTGCACTGAGCGCGATGCTCGGTGCGGAGTTCGATGCCTATTATTATGTGCATATGAACATCGCACCTGTGAACTATGCCGTGCAAGATGCAACGGTGGACCATCTGTTTCCAGACTTGATGGCGCGTTGCGGACAATTCGTTTCGCACCTTATCGACAATCCCGGTCAGCCGCCCGCTGGCGATGACGGCATCGTGCCGTTCGTCGTCGGTACCACGCTGTACAAGCATCAGGGTTTTCGCGAAGAATGCGAAGTGCGTGTTGCGGCCATGCCGGGCACGGACAAGATGCTCAAACAGGCGCAGGGCCGAGCACCCCGAAATCGGCGCGCCGCCGGTCAAGCCTAATGAAAACGCGGAGCGCAGAGGCCGAAGCGCCCGTTACATTTCATTGCTTGATAAGACCAAGCAACGTCTCCCGATCAAACGCATCATTGTGGGGCCGTCGCTTAATCAGAGCGAGAACATTGAACGTGCCAGGCTGCTTGCTGGTAGCGACGTGACAGTTACGGCATCGATCACGCCGCTTCATTGACTAGCCGTATCCGGTCAGGCGTGCCCGCGTGCTTCTGACCGATTGATGAGTCCCGCTACCGCAACAGTCGGCAAGCAAATCAATTTCTAGCCTCCCTGCAGATTTACTATTTCGCAGGTCCGAGAAACCGCAGCAGCGACGGTACGCGCACGAGCCGGCGCCTACCGACCCTGATGCTGTCGACTGCTCCACCATCGATGAGCTCGTAGAGCTTGGTCTTTCCAAATCCGACTGCACTGCACGCTTCGGCGATTGTGCATGTCGGCCCGCTCAATAAACGGAATGGTAGAGCTGGCGAACTTCCTGGCCGCGCCTGCGGGCGTGTCAATCTCGGTTTTCATCCCGCATCCTTTCTCGTGCGATCCTTACGACCTTCTGTTCCAAACCAATTGCGCCTCTTCACCGCCGTTTGCGTGGAACATGGCGGCCGCAATTGGCTCCGGTAGGCTCGGGTCGTCGATCTGGACGCTGAGGTAGTCACGCGGATTCTCATCCTTGGTCCGCTGCGTCCATGCAGCGCCCAACTCGGACCGTCCCGCAAAGATACGGAACGCCGGCGCCCGATCATTCTCGCCGATTATCGTTGGGAACAAACTTTGCCTTCACGTCGATGGTCAAGGTGCGGATGGCGCCGCTCCAGCCGCCTTCCTTCGTGGGTGTGAACGTACCGATGATAGCCATTGCTCTCTCCTTCGTTGCTGCTGCTTGAACTGGATTATTTGGCCCGCGCTTCGCGCGCGCCATTTGTCCTGGGGCCTGGCGTTTCCTTCCGCGCCTTCGCGAAGCCCCGGTCGGCCGCCAGGAATTGCTCGACCATGTAGGGGATCAGTTCGCTCACCTCCTCGCTGTCACCATAGGGTTTCACGATAGGTGGCGGCGTAGGCTTGAAGTGCCGCATTCAATTCGGCCGACACGGTAATCGTGATCTTGACCGGCTTGCGATCGGGAAGCTTTGCGAGTTTCAGACTTGCCATTCGGTTCTCCATCAGCCGCGGTAAGGCCGCAGCACCAGATCCTTGTGAACGATGACGCGCAGAGGCCAGCCGGGTCGGACCTTGATGGTCGGCTGGATGTTGAGGTTCTTTTGCGTGATCTGCTGGCCGGCCTGGTTGACGCTGTCCTGCGTGGATTCGCGGATCGACATCAGAAGATCGCTCTGACCGCTCAACGAAAGTTCGGTGCCGACGCCAAGCAGGGTCGAGATCGCGACGCCCTTAATCAGCGCCCCAAGTGTGGTAGTCAACATCGTCGGACAAGCCGGAATAGCCTTGCGCATCCGTTGCCGGCAGGTTGTCGATCTGGATGGACGAGCCGTCCGGCATGATGATCCGCTGCCAGACAACAAGCGCGCGGCTCTGGCCGAACGCAACGACGCTGTCATAGGTGCCGATCAGGCGCGAACCCTGCGGAATGAGAAGCGTCTGCCCCGTCACCGTGTCGTAGATGTTCTGCGTAACTTGGGCGACGACGAGACCCGGCAAATCGGAATCAAGACCCGTGATGAGGCTGGCAGAGATCAGCGTGCCCGCCATCACTTGATATGGCGAAACCGGGTCTTGGGATGCCGTGCGGATTGTAGATATTGCGGCCATCCTGGGCGTTGACGAAATCAAGCTTGCGCTGGACGTCACCGGGATCGCGCAAAGGGTCCAGAGCGAGCCGAGCGTCGCTGGCTGGTGCCCCCCGTCCGCGGCCGGCGATGGTCCGGCCAAACCTACTGTCGTGGCATCAATTCCGCCTGCATGGCTTGCTCCGGCTTGGAAGAACACGTTGCCCTCGTTGGCCTGCCTCGCCAGCTGGGCCAAGTGCAACTCTTCGGCGCGCGCCGCGTCGTTTTCGCTCGCGGCCCCTGCGACGGGTACACCAAGACCATTGCGCGCGCGCAACTCGGCCGGTCCGAGATCGCCTGGAAGCGGAGGACCGAGAGCAGGCCTTATCTTGTCGTAGCCCTGACGGCAGACCCGCTAGGGCCGTCGGCAGTCGGCTTTCGATCAATGTTATATAGCTCGCCGCCGGACGGGGGCTTGGCCAAGGGCGATGCCTTTAGCGCGAGCCAAGTGGAAACGAAGATGCCGATTGCGGCAATGGCGAGCACGCCGATCACGACATGGCGCTTGAAGCGGGCAACAGGTCTGGGCCGCGCTCGAAGAACAAGCGACTCCGGATCGAGCTTCGGGCCCCCCGACGCCTGAATTGATTGTTGCATCGCTCATGTGTCACCGAGCCTGTTGGTTGCCCGTCTGCCGCGGCCGTGCGCAGCGCGGTTGTGCGTTTGATCCGAACGACCTGCTGGTGGTCCTGACCAAGACGCAATTCCGCTGCCTTGAAGAGTTGATCGACGATGTAATAGTTTGCCGCGCACGCGATAGTTCACGAGATTACTGCTGCCGCCTGGCCCCGCCACGAACAACGGTGGCGCCTCGCCTTGACTGAGCGATGTTGGAAATTCGATATAAACATGCGTGCCGTCGTCGAATGCGCGCGTCGGCTTCCACGGCGGATTGTCTCCGCTGATGGCGTAGTCGAAATGCAGATTGTCGAGCGATGGGATGATGTCGGTTGGCGGACACTGGCGCGGCGCTCACACTGCCGCGATGCTCTGTTACCAAACCATCCTGCGGATAGGTCCAGGAGATTGCCGCCATATAGGTCCGGTCGGTGCTTTCGAGCTGGAGGTGATAGCTCCTACGATCGGTGGTGATGACGAGATTGGTCCGAAGATGGCCGCGAACGGCTTTGCGAGGATGTGGACCTGCTTGCTGGCACCGGAGCCGCTGGTGGTATCGCCAACAACCCAGCGCGTCGTGTCGCCGGCGGAAATTGCCGTCAGGCTTTCGCCAGGCTGCAAGGCGATGTCGCTGACTTCCTGCGGCGTCGCATAAAGCCGATACAACGCCCCTTCCGAATACGGATAAACCTGAATGGCGTTGATGTATCCGTCCGTCGTGGGTTCTTGAAGAACTGCGAGATTTGCCGCCTCGACACGGGACTTCGGAGGACGCGCGACATGGGCGCCGCGACGCGGCTTTCGGTTGAAGTTGCCCAGGCAATGGCAGTGGCTGCACGACCTGGACGGTATGCACGATCTCGGGCGGATCGGGCACGATCGCGGCCTGCTGCGGAGGCGGGTCCTTCTGCAGGAATGGACGGAAGCCAAGTCGCGCTCGCGCATCCTGAAAGTGCGATGGCGCACACCGGCATGAGGACAGCGACGCGGATCAGGTGTTTCATGGAGTGTTCCCTTTCAATTGTCGAGTTCGCGCGACCATTCAGGCCATTGATGTAGAGCCCGAGTGGATTCTTCTTCAGAATTTCCGCCGATGCCGGCTGTTTGGTCACGACGGAGAGGATCGCGGTCCAGCGTTCCGTCTTGGCGAGCGTGTCGTGCTCGAAGATCTGTTCCGTCCATTTGACCTGGAACGAGGTGTCGGGAAAACCCTCACAACGCTCGTCACCTGCACTGACACTGTGCGCTCGCCGACCATCTTGAATGGATCGTTCGACTGCGCATATTGATTGAGGAAGACGGCGCCGTGGTCCGTCGCGTAGTCGTAAGCCTCAAGCCAGTTTCGCCTGACGACGACGGGATCGAGCGACAAGGACCGGGATGTCGGTCACGAAGCGCGCCAGATACCAGGCGATCTCCGCATCCGTCGGCGTGTAGTTCTGAGCCGCTGGTCCAATGGTCTGCACAGCGCCGAACTTGTCGACTTGCACGACATACGGAACGGACGCGGCTTTGCAGCGACTGCCAAACGAGTCCGCCGGCCAGGACCATCGCGAGCCCCAATGAGCCGAAGGAGATGAGTCGCCAATTCTGTGCTTGTACTCGGGCCGAACCGATACGGTCATCCCATGTCTGCGCGGCTCTCTGATAAGGCGTCGTCGCCTCTGCTGTCTGGCCGTAGCGTTGCAGTGTGCGTCTGAACATCTAGCTCTCCCGCTGGTCGAGGTCCGGATTGGCCGCGGCGCCGGGCCGGTCGCCCTCTTGATGGCTTGGGTGGTGGTATGCGCATGGGCGCGCATGCGCTGCTCGCTGCGCAGCCTGCGCGCCCAATCCGGCGTTCCGCCCGCCCGGAACTGGGCCACCGGCTGTGTTCTCGTTGGCGGCCTTGCCGGTCCTGGTGCCGCCAGTGGCGCGAAACGCCGCGTCGCGACCGGCTGTGCGCTGTCACTGAAACCAGCCCTGCCGCGTTCGGCCGCGCCCTTGGCCGCGTTGCTGACCGCCCACCCGGCACCCGCGCGGGCCACCCCGGACAGGCGGCCCAGACGCCGGCCGCGCCACTCGCACCCGAGGTTGCCTGCGCCATCTGGTAGGGCCGTCGAAGCGCCCGCGGTGAGGGCAGTTCCGGCCCGAATGGCGCCCATTCCCGCGCCGGCCGCCAGACGACCGGCGCCTGCCGCCCCGGCACCTGCAAGCGCACCGCCTCCCACGAGCGCGCCAGCCGTGCCGATGGCGGCGCCCGCGCCCAATTGCGGCGCCCCCCGAACAAGCCCGGTCGCGATGCTTGGGCCAAAGATTCCCAGTCCAAACAGCGACAGTGACGCGAGCGCCAGCGACATGGCGTCGGGCAGGCTTGGCGGATGGCCTTGCAGCGCCGTGATAAATTGGCTGAAGAAGGTCGTGCCGATCCCCACGATGACGGCCAGGACCATCACCTTGATGCCGGACGAAACCACATTGCCAAGGACGCGCTCGGCCAGGACGAAGTCTTGTTCCACAGTGCGAACGGCACCTGCACGAATCCCGCGAGCGTCGTGAGCTTGAATTCCAGAATGGTGATGAAAAGCTGGATGGCGAGGATGAAGAACGAGAGGATCACGACGACCCACGCGAAAAGCAGAACCGCGATGGTCACGAAGTTGTTGAAGAAGGTGGTGAAGCCGATCAGCGTGCCGGCCTGCTGCAAGAGCGGATACGCCGCTTGAAACCCGGTTCCGGCGAGCTTGCCGGGCCGCAAGAGGTCAGCCGCCGTCAATCCGCTGTTGGTCGCGGTGATACCAAGTGTCGAAAATGAATTGAAGATGACCATCGAGAGGGTCGAGAAATTGTTGATGATGAAAGCAAAGCTCCCGACATAGAGAACCTTCTTGATGAGACGGGGCGAGGATATTGCCTCGCCGTCCATGACCCAGAACAAGGCCGCCAACGTGATGTCGATTCCGATGAGAACCGTCGTGAGCGCCGCTACATCGCCTTGCAGAAGTCCGAATCCGCTATCGATATAGCGGATGAACGTCTGCATGAAATTGTCGATGACGTTGAGATTGTTCACGTCGGCTGTCCTGTTCTATTGCGGTGTGTAGGCTGATCCTTTGCCGAGGAAGGTGGAGAACGCCGACCGCGCTTCCTCCTGATCCTCCGCACTGCGCGCTTGGTCGAGAGCCGTAGCGCGGTATTGCGCCGCCATCAGGCTTTGGATCTGGAGCTGCTGTTTCGTCGATAGCGCAAGGAGCTGGTTGGTCGCCTGACTGACCTGGAGATTGCCGATCGCTCCCTGTGAGGCATTCGTCAGGCTGGTCAGCGTCGCCGTATCGGCCTGAACATTCTGGGCGACTTGTGCCTGGATGGTGAGCGTCTGCTGGAACGCCGCCATCGAGTCCTGCCAGCGCTTCAGGGCATCCGCCTGCAGTGTCGTGGTCGTCGTCCCGTTGGGGATAGGAATTGCGGATAGGTCTGCGTGAAGGCCGTGTTGGTGGCGTTTCACGTTGAACGCGATTCCCTGGCCTTGATTCATCAACGTGCTGATCTGCGTCAGCGCCGTGACCATCGTGCCAAGCTGCGAAGTATTGAGGGATTTGAGATTCGTCCCATGTTCTGCAGCATCATCGCTTCGTTCTGAAGCGACTGAATCTGGTTGTTGATCTGCTGCAGCGCGCGCGCCGCCTGGATCAGGTCTTGCGCATAGTTCTGCGGGTCGAAAACGACCCATTGCGCCTGAACCGGCGCAAGACTGGTAACCGTAAACGCGGTTGCCAGAAGAATTGTGCGAACGATTTTCATTCTGCGGCCTCAATTGACTGTCTGGTTGCTGGTCGAGAAGGTGTGCGGCCCAGTCCAGCCCCCGGGCCTTGAGGAAGTTGGCGATGAATGTTCCTTGCTCGCCGGAGCTTCGGATGCTCTCGATGAGCGCCTGGTCGGCCGGCGACGATGTGCCGCAAAAACGCCAGTGCAATTGGGCCAAGCCCGAGCTCGAACAGCCGGTTGCCGCGGCGCGATTGCAGATAGTAATTGCCGCTTCGGCACCGGCGGCTGACGAGTTCGATTTGTCGATCGTTGAGGCCGAACTGCTCATAGGCCGTGCGGCTTTGCGGCTCGATCGCGCGTTCGTTGGGAAGGAAGATGCGTTGCGGGCAACTCTCGATAATCGCCGGTGCGATGGACGAATTGGCGATGTCTGCAAGCGATTGCGTCGCGAACACGACGGACACGTTCTTCTTTCGCAGAACCTTCAGCCATTCGCGGATGCGCGCTGCGAATAGCGGATTGTCGAGATAGACCCAGGCTTCATCGAGAATGAGGGAGCGTCGGCTTGCGGTAAATCGTGCTTCGAGGCCGATGGAACAGATAGGTCAGAACCGGCAGAACCACGCTCGCCTGATGCAGCAGGTTCTCGGTCTCGAAGCACTGGACGTCTGCCAGCGCGAGATGGTCTTCGGCCGCATCGAGCAGGCCGCCGAACGGCCCTTCCAGGGTGTAGGTAAGAAGCGCGGATTTCAGCGCGTTGGATTGGAGCAGCACCGACAGTCCGGTCAATGTGCGTTCGGCCGGCGGGGCCGAGGCGAGGCTTGTCAGCGCCGACCACAGCGTTTCCCTTGACTTCGGGTGTGAGTGCCATCTTTTCGTGGTCGAGGAGCGTGCCGATCCACTCCGCGGCCCAGCTGCGTTCCGTCGGATCGTCGATTCCGATCAGCGGCTGGAATGCCAAGGCGCCGTCCGAGCCCAGCTCGTGATGCGCCCCGCCCATGGCGAGAATTGCGGCCCGCGCAGAATTGCCTTTGTCGAAGACATACACCTGAGCGCCGTCATAACGCCGGAACTGCATCGCCATGAGGGCGAGGAGGACCGACTTGCCGGCTCCGGTCGGCCCGACGATCAGCGTGTGTCCCACGTCTCCGACATGGGTTGAAAACCGGAACGGCGTCGAGCCGCTGGTTTCGGCATGGAAAAGCGGTGGACCAGCTAGGTGCTCATTGCGCTTCGGTCCGGCCCACACCGACGACAGAGGCATCAAATGGGCCAGATTGAGCGTGTGAATGAGCGGTTGGCGCACATTTTGCGTAGACATGCCCCGGCAGACTACCGAGCCATGCTTCCACCGCGTTCAGGCTCTCTCGGATGGTCGTGAAACCAAGGCCATTGATCACACGCTCGACCGCGCGAACCTTTTCCTCGACGCGCATGCGGCTCTCGTCGGCCACGCAGACTGTCGTGGTCAGATAACCAAATGAGACATGATCGCCGCCGAGCGCCTGCAGCGCTTCGTCGGAATCGACCACCTTGTTGTCGGCGTCGGAATCCAGAAGCTGGACCGGCTCATTGTGCATCACTTCGCGCAGAAGTTGGGTGATCGACTTGCGTTTGTTGAACCACTGGCCGCCGGAGTTTTGTCAGCGCCTTCGTTGCCTCCGTCTTGTCCATCGCGATGAACCGCGTCGTCCAGCGATAGGGGAAATCGAGATGATTTAGGGCGTCGAGCAATCCCGGCCGCGTTGTGTTGGGAAAGCCCAGAATGGTCAGGGTCCGCAGGTGCGCTTCGCCCAGCATGGGCTCCAGACCGCCGTGCAACGGTTGATCCGCCAGGATGGCGTCTAGATAGATCGGCTCGCTTGGTGGTTCGACATGGTGCCGCTTTGTCGAGACGGTTCGATGCAGATAGGTCAGCGTTTCGCCGTCGGTGAGCGGCGCGACCTCCGCCATGACCTGTCCAAGGAGATCGAGCGTGCGGTTGGTTTCCGCGACGTAAGCGTCCAGCTCGTGCCGCCAGTCCCGCTTTTGCTCGTCTTTGCCGGTAATCGATCAGCGCACGCTCGGCGCGAGCCACCTGATCGGCTGGCGCCATATACAAGAGTGTCAGGTAATAGGCATTCTCGTAATGCTCGCGGCGCCCGGCCCGAATCTCGGCGGCGCTAGAGAATGTTCCGTCCTCGAATTGTGCTCGCCGTTCCTCGTCCACCAGCCAGGACGCGGGATCGGGAAATTTCCGACTGCGGATAGTTCGCGGCCTCGAAGCGCTCTGCTTCGAAGAACAAGGCCCAACCCGTCCCGAGCCGACGAAGCACGTTGTTGACGCGGGCACAGGCGGCAACGAGTTCGGATTCCGTAGCGCTTTCGAGGTCCGGTCCCCGAAAACGGAATGTCCTCTGGAAACTGCCGTCCTTGTTGCCCACGGAAGGTGATCGGCCAAGCGGTCCGCTTGTTGCGGTATTCGGCAAGCTTCAGCATGACAAAAATGTCCTCTGGCGCAGATGACGGCGAAGAACTTCCGCGAAATCCGGATCGCGCTTGGCGGCGAACACCGCGAGCCGAATGACCGACCACCCAGAGCAGCAATCCGGCGATCCAGAGCTGAAGGCCGAGCCCAAGCGCCTGCCGCAATAGTGCCGTTCACGATTGCGATGGTCCGCGGTGCGCCGGCCAGCAGAATGGGCTCGGTAAGCGAGCGGTGCAGTGGAATTTCGAAGCCTTCGATCACTGAACCAATGCTCCGCCGCCGAAGGAGAAGAAGGACATGAAGAAACTCGATGCCGCGAAGGCTATGGAGAGGCCGAACACGATCTGGATCAGCTTGCGGAAGCCGCCGGCGGTCTCGCCGAACGCCAAGGTCAGGCCGGTCACGATGATGATGATGACGGCGACGATCTTGGCGACCGGTCCTTGAATGGAGTCGAGAATCTGCTGCAGGGGTTGCTCCCACGGCATATTCGTTCCGGCCGCCTGTGCGGCTGGTGACAAGCACAAGCGAGAGTGTCGTGCCGATTGCGAGGGAGCGGCATAGGGTCTTGAGCATGTTGGATCTCCTCATAGGCTTGCAGTCTGGGGTTCTGGGTGTGACAAGCGCGTAGTCGCCATCAGCTCCGAGACCCCGGACTTCCGCGATGGTCTCGATACGCCGCGACACGCCGCGACCGCTGATGAACACGACGGCGTCAATGGCCTCGGCGATGAGCCGCCGAGGCACGCTGACGACGATTTCCTGGACAAGTTGCTCAAGCCGATAAAGAGCGCTTTGCGCCGAGTTGGCGTGAACCGTGCGATCCCGCCCGGATGGCCGGTATTCCATGCCTTGAGCATGTCGAGGGCTTCCGAGCCTCGCACCTCACCGACGGATGATGCGGTCGGGCCGGAGGCGCAGGGTCGAGCGCACAAGATCGGCCAGCGACACGACGCCCGTCTTGGTACGAAGAGCCACGCAATCGCGCGCAGCGCATTGCAGCTCGCGCGTGTCCTCGATCAGGATAACGCGCTCATCGAGCTTGGCGATCTCGGCCAGCAGCGCATTGGCGAGCGTGGTCTTGCCGGAACTCGTGCCACCGGCCACAAGAATGTTCTTCCGCTCAGTTACTGCGAGCCTTAACGCGTCCGCCTGGGCTGGCAGCAATGATCCTGTCCGCAACGTAATCGTCCAGCGTGTAGATGCGCGATCGCGGGTTTGCGGATTGTGAAACACGGGGCCATCGAAACGGGAGGCAGCAACCCTTCGAAGCGTTCGCCCGCCACGCCGTCTTCACGGGGCGGCAGCTCCGCGCTGACAATGGGATTGCCGGCATGGGCTTCGAGACGCACATGCGACGCGACCAAGCGGATGATCCGCTCGACCTCCGACGGCGCAAGATGCGAGGGAGTTCGGAACGGCCCTCGCCGAGCCGGTCCAGGCGCAGCATTCCATCCGGATTGACCATGATCTCGATCACCAGCGGATCGGCGAGCGCTTCCGCGATCTTTGAGCCCATCGCCGTGCGCAGCATCGTCCTGCGGCGTTCGCGGCTCTCTTGATGTTCGTGTGTCGCGTTCATTCCGCTGCCATCCGTTGGGCTGGGCGTTGGCTGGTCGACTGCAAAGCGCGCGCAACAACCTCGTCGGCTATGCGCCGGTCGCCGGCCATCCGGCGGCTCACCTGTTCGATGAAGTTCTGAAACCGATCGCGACCGACGGCCTGCGCCGCCGCCTGCTCTGGTTGGGGTAGCTGGGGCGTGATTCCGAGTTCGTAGTGAACGAACAGCGCAAAGCTTTCGAGCGCGATGTGTTGGTTGCGCTCAAGCCTTTCAAGGTATTCGCTGATACGATCAAGACGCATGCGGAATGCGCGGTCGAGCTCGCCAGCGCCGCGATTGGCAAATAGGATTTAAGCGCCGCGTTCACGATTGCAGACCGCGTCGTGCCCGGCTCCGCTGCAAGCCTGTCGAGCTGCTCCTGGATGATTCGTCGAGGTAGAATTGGTGACGCGGCTTCATGGCATTCCTCAAAAAGCTGGGAGCAGGTCGTCGCCGGGACTGTGACGATGCTCGCCTTCGTTCATTGGCGTGCGCCTTGCCGACCGTCCCGAGACGGCCACCATTCATCGCGGATGCGTCGCCAGCCGGGTCGTCCTCGGCGTCCATCTCGCCTGCGAGTTCAGGGCGGTTGGTCTCTGTCCCGACCATCTGTTCCGGAAGTCCCGGATGCCGTTGGTGCTGAACTCCGCCTTCGTCGTCTGCTGCGCCCTCGTCGGCGTCGATGACCGCGGCCAGAGTCTCGTGCGGTCGGCACACCTGTCCGCTCCAATCGTTGGGGCGGGCGTTCGGTCGATCACTGTAGGTGTTGTCGGCCAATGTGGGGGCGGCGAGCACACGCGACGTGAAATTGCGGTCTTCGTAGTACCGAAGCTTCTTGGCTCGATCGGCGCGAGACTGGATATCAGAACCAGTTCGTCATTGGGCGGGAGCTGCATCACCTCGCCCGGGGTCAGAAGCGGCCTGGCGGTTTCCTGGCGGCTGACCATGACATGAGACAGCCACGGCGACAGCCGATGGCCGGCATAGTTCTTCTGGGCGCGCAACTCGGTCGCCGTCCCCAGAGCATCTGAAATGCGCTTCGCAGTGCGCTCGTCGTTTGAGGAAAACGCGATCCGGACATGGCAATTGTCCAAGATGGCGTTGTTTTCGCCGTATGCCTTGGAAATCTGATTGAGGGATTGCGCGATCAGATAGGCGCGAATGCCGTAGCCTGCCATGAACGCAAGTGCAGTCTCGAAGAAGTCCAGCCTCCCAGCGCCGGAAACTCGTCCAGCATCATAAGAAGCTTGTGTTGCGACTCTTGCTAGGGTCACCTCCAGCCGTTCGGTCAGATGGCGGCCGATCTGATTGAGCACCAGCCGAACCAACGGCTTTGTCCTCGAAATATCGGACGGCGGAAATTACCAGGTAGAGGGATACCGGGCGCGCTGCATCGACCAGGTCCGCGATGCGCCAGTCACATGCTGCGGTCGTGCGCGCAACAGTCGGATCGCGATAGAGACCCAGAACGACATCGCCGTGGACAGAACGCCGGAGCGTTCATTTCCGATTTGTTGAGAACTTCGCGCGCCGCTGACGCCACGACCGGATGAACAACCGGCGCCTTCGGCGTGCCCAGATGGTTTGTTGCCATCATCGCGCGCCAAGGTGTGTTCGAAGGAGCGCTTGGGGTCGGAAAGGAAGCTCACGACCCGAGCGAGGGTTTTCTCCTCTTCGGCATAGAGAACGTGAAGGATCACACCGACCAGGAGCGAGTGGCTGGTCTTTTCCCAATGGTTACGGCGTTCCAATGCCCCTTCGGGATCGACCAGGATATCGGCGATGTTCTGCACGTCGCGGACTTCGTCCGGACCTTTGCGCACTTCAAGCAGTGGGTTATAGCGGGCGCTCCGTGGATCGGTAGGGTTGAACAGAAGGCAGTGGGAGAAGCGGCTGCGCCATCCCGCCGTGAGCTGCCAATTCTCGCCCTTGATGTCGTGGATGACGACACTCTGCGTCCAGGACAGCAGTGTCGGCACGACCAAGCCGACGCCTTTGCCGGAACGCGTCGGCGCGAAAGCCATCACATGTTCGGGACCATCATGGCGCAGATAGTCAGCGCCGAACTGCCCGAGAAAGACACCAGCGGGCCGAAGCAGCCCAGCAGTCGTGATCTCGCGGGGCGTAGCCCAGCGTGACGATCCGTAGGTTGTGACTTGATGGTTCTGCCGGGCGCGATAGAGGGAACCAACTACTGCGACCGCACAACCGCCGAAGCCGCTCAGGGCGGCATAGGCGCCGGCCTGGTTGAACAGTGCTGGCGCATAGGCATCGTAGGCATACCACCAGCCGAACAGACTCCAGGGCCGATAGATCGGATGAGCAAGTACCGTGAACCATGGCGCGCCAAGTTGCGCTTGGTAGCCCAATTGCCACGCCGCCCATTGCGTCGCGAACCACAGTCCACCGATTGCAACGGCGAACACGATTGCGATCTGTCCGATGAGGAATTTCGTGGGCGTCACTTCGCGCTTCTCCTGACGAATCAGGATTGGCGCTGATGCCATGAATCGACAATCGCGTTTATGTGCGCAACAACCGCCAAATAACGACAAGATAGGCCCCACACCTCAGGAGCATGCGCATTTGCAGAGATCAGGAGAACCGCAGTAGTTAACCGGCCAAGCAGCTGCTCTCGCAGAACCGGACATTGGGACGCACAGGTACTCGCCGCGAAGTCAAATGCGGGCCGCTCATATTGTGCTGAACAGAATGCTGTATTTTCCTCACGAAAGATTCCCCGCGTAAATCGTTCTGCGTCAATTTTTTAGCGAGCCCGATCAAGGGTGGGTGCTATGACGCGCGGGCTTTTCGACCAACAAGGCAATCGAAGATATTTAGCCACCAGGGAGCGCTTAGCTTTCGTGTACGCGGCTTCGAAGGAGAGCGTACGGGTCTCCACGTTCTGTCTCACAATGGCGCTTACCGGTGCGCGCATTTCTGAATCTTGGCCCTCACAGCTAGTCGCATTGACGCCGCCGGGCGACGCCGGAGCGCGCCCGCTCGCGAATCATCGCGGCTCAAATTCCGAGAAAACTCCCAACATTTAGAGTAAGGCGCGCCCTTAAGGCAGTGGAGGCGTCTAAACCCCTGTTGGACTAGTAAAAGATCGACGCGCTTAAATGCAGGCCGCTAATGATACCCTCCGCATCGGTGAACGTGAAAATGGACTGGCCTCCGGGGCCAAAATAGTCGAGGATAATATTGTTTATTTGGGAAATGCCGCTGACATGCAGACGGTTACAGCATTCTGTGCGGTCGCCATATCCGTAATGTCTTTGGTAGTTTCAGTCGCGGCGCTTTTGATTCAGCAGCGCCATGATCGCAAGTCAGTTCAGCCAATTCCCCAGATCACTTTGGGTGATTATGAGGACAATCTTCATATAGCTATTGAAAACGCGGGCGTTGGCCCCTTGATCATAAGGAAACTCACCGTTGAGGATGCAATTTCAAAAGAAATTAAGTCATCGTTGATCGCATATATGCCATCCCTACCACCGGAAATCTTCTGGACTACTTTCATGGGAAAGATGAAAGAGCGCGCGCTGTCGCCACAGGGTAAAATTGTGTTGTTGCGGCTTGATCGACCTAAGAATAATGCGGTTAAGCAGCCGTCGTCGCATTTTGAGGGATTTTGGAATGACGTCCGCAGCTCACTTGGTCATTTGACAGTTGTACTGGAAACAACCGACATCTACGGCACTAAGCTACCGGAATGCAGACGATCCCTCGATTGGTTTCATCGGCTGCTAATTAATGACTATGACGGGGTCTAGAAGACGAATTGTTACAGCGCCGCCTGACAGAGAAGGGCGGCATTTGCGGGCTTCAAAGCGAGAATGAGGTTGGGGCCAAAAGTCCGCCTCCCCTCATATTTTGAAACTGGGAATATTCCGATTCATTTGGTATTGGCAGACTTAATTGGGTGAAAAATTCCCAGATCTTCGAGTGGTCTAATTTTCTACTAAACAGTTGCAAAGAAAAGATGTTTTTCGCGGTCGCCCACTCAAGCGCAAAAAGTTCGAACTCCTATTATTTTTCCCGTCCAAGGCGAAGAGGTCGAATGATCCTTGCAGCGAGCGGCAACGTCTAGCATAATCCACTCTCGGCTGTGGCAACCGCGAAGGTAAGACCAATGACGATAATCCACACGTCTACGGCATTGTTTCAGAATCTGCCAAGAATAAGGTCTACCGGCGAGTCGACGCCTCCGGCAACGGCATCGCGCCGCGACTGGACGCCTCCGGCAACGGCATCGCGCCGCGTCTGGACGCCTCCGGCAACGGCATCGCGCCGCGTCTGGACGCCTCCGGCAACGGCATAATTCGGTAAATCAGTGCCACACAGCTTGGCCTACCAGCTTGAGTATGTGCGAGTGGTATCGCGCCCGTCCGACCGAATTGGAGCGTGATGGGGCCTTTCGCAAAACTTTGGGGCGGAGTGCCAGTATTCTGCGTGTGAGCAGCTGTGCTAGTGAATCGAGCGATAAAACTCGAGTGTCACTGCGCAATCGATAAATGTTTCTGGTAACCAGCTCGGCATCCAAGGATCTTTGAGATCGTTTTTAGGAACGGTGTTCTGGCCGTGACTAAACGAAATGCTTGTATTCAATGCTCCTAATTGAAGGATCGGGACGCTCCAGTTTCCAGTGAATGCTACTTCCTCCCCCTTTGAATCAGTATCTCGAAATCGCGAACGCTCAAGCATCTCACGCCTGATGCACCAAGTTCCGAGTGTGGCGTGCATGTCTGAGAACGGCCCCACTTGGAATACCTCCCAGTTGCGGCGATCCAAAATGAGCATATCGGAGGAGCCGGCCATCAGGAGATTGGATCTATATAACGCATTGATGGAGACTATCGCACGATGCGGGAAGGCGTAGTTATCATCATCAAAATATAAGATATAATCACCTTGCGCCATGTCATTGGCAATATTTCTCTTTAATGCAACGGTGTTTTTCCCAGCGAGCCGAGCGTAGCGCACGAACTCAAGGTGCGATACAAGGTCCTCAACGGACTCATCGCCGTCCTCGACCACAATCCATTCTATCTCAAAGCCCTTTCCTAACTGAGTACATACGTTTCGAATCGTATGCTGGAAAAAATGCCTCCGGTTTGCGGTAATGGTAGAAATAGTTACGCGTGGATGCATGGATTGCCTTTCAAGCATCAGGGAACCGCGACGAAGCTAACTGCTTGCTGTTCCTTACATCCCAATCGACCATCCTTTCGGCATTCCCCTTCTGCATCGCCTGAGCCAATTTCGAATACCGATCGCCGAACACAGTCGAGATCAAAATTTTTGCATCGGCTCCTAAACTCGTTGAGGCCATTTCGGCCTCCGTCGAACCTCGATGGATCGTCCTTATGTCCATCAAAATGACGTCGCCGGCTTCCAACCTTGACTGCCTCGATCTTGGCGTCGCGCGCCGGTATCGCATTTCGGTCATCCGAAAGCTCGATCGGATGCCTGTGTGATCCCGAGACTACTTGTAGTGACGCTCCCTCCTGCAGATACAAAAGGGCCTTCAGGCAGGGGTGCGCCGTGGAGCCCCAGCAAATCTCGCTTGTTAGATGCTTCGAATAAACTCCCCTGAGGAGGTCCGTGTGCCATGGCTGTGATCGATTTATCGTTATATCGCTCAGGCCAAGAGAAATCATCTGGCACTCGCGGTATATACCATCAAGCACCGGCCTTAATTGACCGTTGGCAGAAATGGCAATGTGTATCGGCTCAAAACACGGAAATCTGTGAAATCCAGCAATATGGCGCGCCGTTTTCGTCGGCCTAGTGTTACTCATAAGATCGAGGTTTTTTATTATAACGTGACGTATACGACTTATCGTAGAATCGTCGAATGCGCCTCGGACGGCGCTGTACCCTCTTTCTTCAATGTCTGTCAGGTGCCTATTCACAGCCGTCCTAACGGTGTTGGGCGGTTGAATCCCAAATAGACGGCACTGGTCCGCTATGAAAGAATCTGCCGCTGGACTGTGCTTCAGGCTCCCAAGCATGTGGTTCCAGAGGTGCACGCCGACGGTGCGCCCTGCCAACTTAGCGCTCACTTGGTCGCCCGACTCGAAAGGAAGGCGATAGTCTCGCCAATGGACTGGGTAAAAGACATCGGGCGGTACAGCGAACCTAGAGACATCATGCTTGATCGCTAAGTAGGTTACGAGCTTGGGTCCAGTCGTTGCCCAGGGAAGGTCAGGTAGCGCTAGTTCGGCCTCTCGCCGCACTGCCTCCTCTTGCTGGCTTTTCTGTTTCTCGTTCCACCAAGGCGCAAAGAACGGGGGTTTTCGAAACCAGCAACAGCATCTCCAGCAACATTTCGCTTTCGGGTGGATGCTGAGAACGGCAGTATTGATGTAGTTCCCATCTTCCCATCCGAGAATGTAGTTCTCCTGCTGCGTTATGGGACGCAGCAGAAGCATGTCCGTATCGGCCCATATGCACGGAAAGCGCGCGAAGAGTTTATACCTGAAGAGATTGCTTCCTAGGGCATAGCTACCGTTGCCGTATCGAGAGAAGCGCTCTTCCGGCATGATCTCGGCGGCATCACGCATCTCGACGCCCTTTGGAACGTCAAGCGCATCACGATAGCAGTACAGAATCGTCTTGTGGCCTGCGGAGACCATAGATGTGAGGCAAAGCCTTTCGAGATAGGATAGTTCATCTCCTATCCAAGCGGAAACAATCGGTAGGGCCGAAATTGAACCAGGTCCGAGGTCTTCGTCGGCTGCAGTCGTGTGCGCTACTCGAGTCATTCGCGAAACTTACCAATTTGAAGTCGAATCTTGGTCGCGTCGTTGGTGCGCGCTAAGCGCCAAGGTATTGCGGCGATTCTGAAGTTGCAACCGGGGATGGATTTCATCGGCGAGGCCGATGATGCTCGTCATCTCACGAGCGCGGGCGACTGCCGCTTCGATTGGCAAATTCTAATCAGTTTACAAAGGCTAGTCATGAAAGGCTAGTTTATGAAGGCCCGTTTTGGGTCAAAAGCAGTCATTAGCCCCACCAAAGTGCGGCGATCCCCTGGCTGAACCACCCGGTGAACAGAATACAGCAAATTGTTTAGGCGGCGGAGCCGCCCTAGCATCCGCTGTGGTCATAGGTCGTCATCCAAAAAATTGACTACGAAACGGAAGGCCCACTCCGCTGCCGCCCGAGCGTCCAGGAAATCGCGCTCTCGCGCATGATCCCCGATACTGGCTTTCCGACACTGCGTTCGAGCACGGGACGCCAAGGAACCAGCGTGAATTCCCGGCTCTTCTCGATGACCGCAAACCGGCCACTCGCGAGGTCGATCGGACGGCGATAGACGCCTTCGATCCGCGATCCGGTCTTGGCCTCGGCGTAAGGCACCCCGATCTCGCCGGCGAGCGCCGCTCCGGCACTGGCCAAATCCCGGCGCCGTAGCTCCGTCAGAAGGCCAGCGCGATAGACGACGTGCCCTTGATCGATTTGAGCAAGATCCTGCTCGATCAACCATTGGCGGCGCTGCTGCATGGCGTCGCGGACCTCGCGGCCGAAGCCGCTCTCGCGCATGGGATGGCGCTCTCGCCCAGCAACTCGCGGTCAAGCCAAGTGGCGCCCTGAACCCTGGTCTGGCTGGCAATGGGGCCACGAGCCAGTGTTTCGATCGCTACTGGAACCTGTCGGGAGCGGCGGGACTCGATCTGCTTGACCTGCCGCAGATAGTCGCCGGGGATCGTCCAGTTCCCATCGCCGTGCCGCTCGACCTTTGCGCCAACTCTGCGCAAGTCCTCCAGGCGACGAATGTGCGTCCCGATGTAAGGCCCCGACGCTTTCGGATCGGCCGCGTGATGCAGCTCTGCGCTGTATCGTCCGTCTCGCTGTTTCGCAATGCCGTCAATGACGCGATCGGCTGGGCGTGCGCCGTTGCCGCGCGAGCTCACGGCCACAACGGTTCCTTCTCGCGTGGGATCATCGATGTCGGACTGGCCGATTCCGACATAGTGCGAACGCCCATCAACACCATCGACGATGAGGTAATACCGATCCTGCAATTCGTCGGCCAGACCACGGGCGACAACCCGTCCGACAATCGGCGCTTGTTCCGTCTCTCCGGCTCGATGGATCGCATAATCTGCGGCTGCCCGTTCCACGCCCGTCCGAACCAGCTCGCGATGGATCGTCTTGATGATGTCGCCGCGCTCGCCCATTGCACGCAATGTCGGCTCTATCCCTTCATCCAACCGCCAAAGCCCAGAGCCGACATCCTCAGCCAGGCCAAGCCTGTTCAATTTCTGGAGTCGGCCGGCCCGAATGCTCTGCCGGAAAGCATCGCGGTCTGCAGCCTGTACGAACCGATCCGCGTTCGTGTCGCGCAGCAGTTCGCGGTCAATGCTGGTGAACCGTTCCTGCTCGACCTCATGCTGAAGACGGCTCTGGATTTCGCGGTCAGTGCGCGGACCAAGATCGAGGGACACTATCTCGGCAGCGCGCTCACGCATGCCATGCGCGATGTACTCCCGCGCGATGATCAGATCGTCGCCCTTGTCGTCTTTGCCACGCAGGACAATGTGGGTGTGAGGATGCGCCGTGTTGTAGTGATCGACCGCCACCCAATCGAGCTGTGTCCTCAGGTCCTTTTCCATCTGCTCCATCAGACGGCGCACGAACGGTTTGAGATCGTCGTAAGCCGCCCCATCTTCCGGCGAGACGATGAAGCGGAACTGGTGGCGGTCACCCTCGGTGCGCTGAACGAAGTCGCGACCCTCCGCGCGGTCCTGCTTGGCGTCGTACAATTCCCCAGGCAACCCCTCGCGGGTGACGCCGTCGCGTTCCAGATACCGCAGATGCAGTCGCGCCGCGTTGGCACCCGTCGCCTTGAGACGGATTAATCTCGCCTGGACGATCACCCGCCGTGCCCGAAATGCGGCGTGGCGGTCCCGCGCGTGCAGGACGCGACCCACACCAGACCCACGACCGATGCGGCTACCGTCAAACCGCAAACCTTTGGACTTGGCCGAGCCCGTGGATCGGGCAACCCCACGCAACACGCCTTGGAGATAGCGCGCGCTTCTCCCGCCTTTGGTCGAACGCATACGCCCAAGTCTGGGCTCGAAGTTGTCGTCGCCTGCCATCACGATACCGATACGAAGATCGCCGCGAGCCAGGAAACGCCCAAGACGCTTCGATTCCAATTGGCGGCAGACAAAGCGCGCGCGTTCAAGGTCTTAAGCCGACATGGCGGCACGCATGTAGTGTGTGCCGCCATGAAAAAGGATGTGCAGACAAGAGCATAGGCGCACTGTGCCGCCACTGCTTTTATCTTGCCGACCATTGCTCTACCGCCAAGACGACGCTCCTGTACGCTCTCATGCTCTGATGTGCCGGGGGCTATTGCGAAGTGGATGACAGCGGGACGAAGAGTTCGTCCCGCGAAGAAGAGCGAAAAGCATCCGATTGACCGCTCGTTTCAACAAAAATCGAGCGGGAATTAGACCGTGGACTGAACGGTGCGCGGTCATTCTGCGGCGAGTCTGGCGTCGTGTTTTGAGCCCCTAGCGAGGTCAAAAGCGGCATCTGAAACGAAGGGTTCTCGGTAACGACGAACGCGCCGGGTTGCGAGTTGTTCAGTGTCGTTTCAACGCCCGGCAGGATGCTTTCGACGTAGTGAAGCGTCTCGGTCGGGAGCCGTTTTCTGCCGAAAAGATAAGCATCGAAACGCGCCGGGCCTGCGTTGTAAGCCGCGAACAATGAGGGGTAGCCATACCGCTCGTACACCTGTCGCAGATATGCCGTGCCGGCGAGAATGTTGTCGTGCGGGTCGTAGGAATCGCCGCCAAGCGAATAGCGCCGGCGCAAGTCCGCATAGGTTCCCGGCATCACCTGCATCAGGCCCGTAGCGCCTGCGCTCGATCTGATCGGTCTTCCGTGCAGCGTTGTGCGCCCGCCGCTTTCCTGGCCCATGACAGCGCGTATCCAACTCTCCGGAATCGCAAATTCCTGCGCGGCCTCGGTGATGAAATCCCGCCATTGGCTGACGCCCGAATGACCGGAACGTGGCGCGGGCTGTGCCGCAATCGGAGCCAGATGCGCACGCAATGGATCGCGCGGACCGCCGCACGAAGGGGCATGCTGTGTCCCTTGAATGATAAGCGAGCAAGCGGCGACGAGGCTTAGCGTGTCCATAGTGGCACCAGATGACCTACGATGTTTGATGTAGAGATCGGTCCGAAATAACGCCCGTCGAATGAATCGCGGACATTCGCCATCGCGAGGAATACATCGGATGGCCCGAGCCGATTGCAGCCCGACCATTGAGGCAACGTCCGGCCCTTTGAGTCCGCTGCCCGGCGGCGCAGAAGCACTCTCCCGTTAAGCCAAACGGTGTCGCCTTTTGCGCAAATCACGTCGCCGGAGATCGCGGCGGCCCGCTTTATCAACGGTGTGTGCATCGGCAGATAACCCCGTTCCGCGGCAAGTGCGGCGATCCGGGAGGGCGTATGGACGAGCACGAGGTCGCCCTTTTTCAGGGCCGAACTGGTCGCTCGAAAGTATAGGCCGAGCGGCGCGCTCGCGGTCGCATTCCAGACCAAAAGCGGAGTGCGCGGCGCAGACGCGGCGATGCCGATCACGGCACAGGCCACGGCGGAAACGAGCATCGTGCTTGAAGGTCGCATCGGATTCTCGATTCAGGAATGGGCCGGGCTACCGCCAAGCACCGCATATTCCGATGTCGAATGCCGTTCCTGTGCGGCCGACCACGCTTCCAGATCGTCGATGAGATACCGCACATGACGCCCATGTTTGCGGTATTTCGGACCAGCGCCGAGCGTGCGCATGCGTTCGAGAGTGCGCTGAGACAAGCCCATGAAATGCGCGGCTTGTCCGGTGTTTAGATAGGGGCTACCGGCTTTGGCGGCTGCGGCGCGTGCGTTTCTGTCGTCCATTGTCACCTCTTGCATCGGTGCAGGCGCGACAGCGGGAGCCAACGCGCCCCCGATCTGCAGCTTGCACGGAGTCGCGGCGGCGCGGGACGGGCGAAAATTGCAGGTGTCGCTTTTCGCCAACTCCAACGCAGGAACGAGACTGCCCCGCGCGCAGGATAGCGCGCGGGGCGATTCGTGGCGGTGTCAGTCGACGGGATTCCAGATGACGGCGAACACGTTCTCGTCGTCCTGGCCGGCGGCGCGGCCCAAATTGGCGTAGAGCTTCTTCGGCCCGAAAGCGGGGTCGGAAAGGCTCAGGCTCACATAGTCCTTGCCGGAGCTTTCGCCGGTCTTGACCCAGCCGGCGCCGATCTCGATGGCCTGGCTGTAGACGCGATAGTCGGGCTGGTTGTCGCCGTTCTTGGCGGTGTTCGGAAGGATGTCGATGGGCGCGCGGAACGAGAGCGTCTTGAGCTGGCCCTTGTACGACTTGCCGTCCTTGGACTTCGTGACGTGACCGATAGCAGGCATTGTTGTCTCCATTATTGCTCGGGAGACCATTCTCCCTTGCGATGGCGGACCGTTCATGGGCGGAAGGACGGGCTTACGAACCCCCTTGGGCCGTAGCGCAGCGGAGGACCGGAGCGGGCAGGTTTTTTGGAGCGCAGCGTCCGCGAGGAGCCGCGCGCAAGCACCGAAGGGGCGAGCACGGCGGGGAAAAAACCTGAACGGCGACGGTTTCGGAAGTCCGGCCCCGCCCATAGGTCTTACGCCACGAGCAAGGGAGAAATGGCCTCGAAAGCGCGTCGGAGGCATGCCGCCAGCTTCGGTCATGCCGGTGCAGGACGCTGCCGCAAGGACAGATGCGATGCTCCGTTTTCGTGCGGAGCTGTCGATATCCAGTATTGCCGCTAGGGCGAAAACCAGCCTAATCGCGCTACTCGGAGAGAAGATTCAAGCGGCTGGGCAACGAAAGCAGAGGTAGAAGTCGTGAGCAGCCGAATCCGAGTTCGCATGCCATGAAGCTTCGCCAATTTGGGCCGCGCCGCCGATCGGCACGACCGAAATACGTGTTGCCGCCCGTGGGATACCGCTGAACGGCTCCGAACGCCCCGCGCGCCACCTGCGCGCGGGCAACGCAACCGCACGGTCAGTCGAACAGGCCCGGCGTGGGATCGGAAGGCGTCGGCTTGCGCTTTTCCTTCTTCGCCTGCGCGCGTTTTTCTTCCTTGGTCATCGTCCAGCACACGCCCTCAACGGTGCGCAGCATGGCCTTCAATTCGGCCTGCGTTGCAGGCGTTTCGCCCAACCATTTGGGCCAGTCTTCTTCCGCCAGGAATGCGGGCATGCGGTCGGTTATGCGGCTGATGAGCTGGTTGGCTGGCACCGTGATCTGAACGCAGGCGAACAAATCCTTGTCGCCTTGCTGAAATTTCTGCCACAGCACTGCGAACGCCAGTGGCGCATCGTCCTTTGGATCGATTTCATACTGTACGGTCTTTTTGCCGACCTCTTCACCTTCATTGAAGGTGCGCACCACGACGAGTCCGCACTGGCCCTCGTTGAACAGCGGGGCAAATGTCGGGCGGCTGTCGATGGTTTCGGACCGGCAGTGGATGGGGTCGAGCCGCTTGGTCTTGTGCGGAAATCCCCATTGCATCGGTATCTCGATGCGCTCCGGAAGATCAGCGTCATAGACGATGACGGGGATGTGGTCGCCGACGCGCAACCCTACCACCTTGTCGTTGCCGGAATCCTCCATGCAGTCGCGCGTGAGCCGCTGCGAGAACGCGACCACCCCCGCCCACGACGCCATGCGGGTGAACTTGCCGCACACTACATTTCACCGGAGCGGCGATAGGTGCAGGTGATCGTCACCGATGTGGAGCGGCGACACGTCTTGCAGAAGAAGCCCGGCAAGGGTCTTCCCAGCGGGGCGGTCGTCAGCAGCTTCTTGGCGGCGATCAGCTTGTAGGGATGCATCTGTTTCTGCGTCTGGCATCGGTCACAAATGACCATAACAAGATAGTCGGCCTGGCAGGAGTCGCCGAGGGTTTCGACCCGTCCGTGAAAGTTGCGGCGTCCCATGTCATCCGGAAAGTTCGTCGCCCAATGGCGGTATCGCGTTCGCCAGCGGCGCGGCACATCACTCCGCCGCTTGGCGGCGGAGTGCTTGGGCACGCTCGCGTTGCAGCTCGGCAAGCGGCACAGCCGCGAAGCCCTTAAGCCGTCCATCTACGGCCTGCTGCATCAGATCGCGCTGTGCATCCGCGCGTTTTATGCAGGTCGAGACCAGCGGTTCCGGACTGCACTCGGGGCGTTCGCCGTCAACCAGCACCAAGCGCCAACCATCCGGCTCCTGCTCGAAGTGATAGTGGCAACCGGCCAAGCAACAGACCTGTGCGAAGGCTTGTTCCAGCGTCGGCTGCGCCCTTCGCCAGGTCCGAGAACTCGTTCAATTCTTCCGTAACGACCACAAACACGGGTCTAGCTCCTCCAAATCTCGACAAGAACGTCACGGGAACATCTGGCAGGAGTCGAGCCACTAGGCATGGTGGTACAATGGCCGACAAAGGCAATTCGTGGGGGGCTCAGAAGCAACCGTAACCCGCCTATCGAGAACAGCAGTCGGACAATTCGGCCATGGACTACGACACGCTAACATTCGACACCCAGGTTGTTGAGACGAACGGGTTCCACTTTGACGGTGGGCTACTCGCCCAGCTCAAGCAATTCGCCAAGGCACCGATTGAAATCGTAGTTTCGCAGATTGTCGCCGCAGAGATTGCGCGGCATCTTCGCGACCACATCCACACCGCCAAAGCTGATGTCGAACGCGCGCACAAGGATGCCGTGCGCTATGGGCTGAAGAGCGCAACTGACAAAGCGTTTGAACAGCTTCCCGACCCGCCCGCGCTGGCCCGCAAGCGGCTGGAAGACTATCTCAGCGCCATCAACGCCACGGTGCTCCGCCCCGATGAGTTGGCAATGCGCGATCTGGTGCAAGCATATTTCCGGTCGGCGCCGCCCTTTGCCAGCGCCGGTAAGAAGAAGCATGAGTTTCCCGACGCCATCGCGCTTCTCTCTTTGGAGCAATGGGCCAAAGCCAACAAGAAGCGAATCCTGGCGGTGAGCGGTGACCGGGACTGGGCCGCCTTTGCGGAGAAGTCCGACGCCATTGATGTCGTGCCGCAGCTTTCTGACGCCCTGGAACTGCTACAAAAATATGCCGACGAGGCCGAAGTCATCGTGCAACGGCTTTTGACCGAAGTCGAATCCGGCGCCAATGCCGCTCTCAGCGCACAATTCGAGGAAATGCTGTCCGACGCCGTCTCAGGCGACGATGTCGGTGCCGAGGGCAGCAGCGCCTACAGCTTCGAAACCGAGGAAGTAGAAGTCACGCTGGAACACTACGAGTTCGACAGGGACCAAGGCGCTCTTGAGGTGCAGATCGTGCAAGCGGGACGCACCGTCGTCACCGCCGAAATCGGATTGCGGGTGCTCGTGACGGCCCAAGCGAGCTTTTCTCTCGCCACCTACGATTCCATCGACAAAGACTACGTCGGACTGGGCACGACAACGGTGCGCAAAGACCACGAGGAGTGCGATATCCGCATACTCGTAACGTTCGAGGGCGATTTCGCGACCGATGACATCGCCCTGACGAAAGTTGAACTGATCGACGGGATCGGCGAAATCAATTTCGGCGAGATCGAGATCGACTATGGCGATCCCGACGAGAAGGAGCCTTGGGGCGATACAGAAGGACTAGACGACGCGATTGTAGTCGCCGAGGACAGCGGGGCGCCCAGTGTGCATCAAGAACCCTCCGCCAGACCGCCGCTAAAGGACTAGATGCCCGACTTTTTCTATCGATTTCGCGCGACCGAGCGGCTACTTGGCAAAGCCGAGTTGGAACGTCAGGAGATATTCTTCTGCGCGCCTGACAAGCTCAACGACCCCATCGAGGGCTTCAAGGACATTGTCTGGCAGGGCGACACAATCGTCTGGCGCAGCTTGCTCAAGAACTACGTCATGACCCTTTTGCAGGTCGGCCTCGTCTGGTTTAGCGGCGATCCGGGCGGGCCAGACTTCGTCAAAAACGCAGTAAGGGTGGCGCCCGAGGACATCGCCGACACGAATATCCGCGCCATGTGCGCGGCAGTCTTCGCGTCCTTCTTGCAAGATCCGGCGATAACGGCATTCGTGACAGTAATGGCAGTGCGGGACAAGCCGGTCCGCCGTCACGAACTTCTCAACTATTTGCGCGCCCTCCATCCTTTTGCGGCCGTGTCTGTCGCTGCCGAACTCGTCAAGCACGGTGTATTCGGCACGCCGAACTTCCTGGCGAGCCTCGATCTTCCGAAACTGCGCGCCAACGCGATCGCACTCATCGAGGCCAGCCGGACAATCCGTGGGTTTCCCCCGGGCGATTCGCGAACCGCAGAAACCGCCTTCGCAGCGATGGAGTTGACGGCGACCCAGGTGGAGCTGATTGGAGAATACCTGATGCGCGACCAAGCGGTGTCGCCAGCTATTCGGTACTTCATGCGCTATTTCACGACCGACTATATCGCGGCACTAGATGGGCTGGTGCATCCGGACTGGTACGTCGCCTGCTTCAGCGCCGATCCGCTCAATGCGGCGATGTGGGGGACGTATGGTCACGGCCATCGTGGCGTCTGTTTGAAGTTTCGCGCGACGCCGAACAGCAACAATCAACCCGCCTTGCCGCTGCGCTGTGCTACCGGAATGACCGGCGATCAGATAATCTATGGCTACGTCCCCTTTGAATTCCGTAAGATCGAATACGAGGCGAAATTCCCCATCATCGATTTCTTCCGAACCTTGGGTGGATTGCGCGTCGTCCAGCTCGCACACTTCTGGTATCGAGGCGATGATGGCGCCATGAGCACCTGCCGCGAGGCTTTTCGCTCCGATGAAGAGGCTTGGCGCAAACAATATTGGCAGAACTTCGCTGCGAGTTCCGGCGTCAAGACTAACGACTGGCGTTACGAGCAGGAGTATCGGCTGGTGCAGCACTCCTTCATGTTCGACCTGCGCCCTGACGCCATGCGGCTGCTCTCATACAAATTCGAAGACTTGGCAGGCATTGTGTTTGGAGCGCGCACCGCGCTCAAGGACAAGATCGCCATCATGGAGATCGTGGAGAGGAAGTGTGTGGCGGCAGGAAGGACGGATTTTGAGTTCTCGGAAATCCGCTACGCGCCGGAGAGCGGTGCATTTTACCAAACACCGCTCTCGCTGATCCGCATAAAGCTCGCGGGGCTCCCTGCGTCGGAGGCGGGCTGAAGCACCCGCGCCAAAAACGCAGCGCGGGTGTCAGGTTAGGCCGTGCTACTCCGCCGCCAGACGTTCTGGCTCCGCCGTTACGGCGGCGGGTTCGCCGATTCCCCGCGCCGGAAACTCCAGCCAGCCGGGAAGCCAGCCGGTGACCTCGGCGCGGCCATTGGTGCCCGCGAGGCAGTCGCGCACGATCTGCTTCTGGGTCTTGGCCTTCTCCGCGACATTGGCCTTCGCGATGGCCTCGCCCGCGACATCGGACACGATGGCGTTGACCGTGGCCCGGTCGCGGATGAGGTCGAAGAACGCATCGTCCGGCAGCCAAGTGGCGCGCGCGTCCACCGCCAGCCGCATTCCGACTTCCTCCACCACGTCGCTGCCCGATTGCAGACTGCGCGCCATGAAGAAGGCCGCGACCCGCATCACGTCTCCGTCATTGAGGCTCGCCAGATGCGCGAACACGTCCGCCGTCTGGCGGCGGACGATGAAGGTTTCGTCCGCGTCGTCCTCTTGCGCCCAGCCGAGCAAGCCGAACACGGCCTGTTCCTCGGCGGCGAATGCCGCCTGCGCCGTACTGGCCTCGATGCTGGCACGGATAGCGGGATTGTGGGTCGTCTGCGGATCGCGCTTGACGCTCCAATTGCCGGAAGACGCCGCCATATGCGCGACCGCGAGCCGGAACGCCGCCCCAGGATGCGCGATAAGCGCCTGACGGACGGCCAGATGGCGATGCAGGTCCACGTAGTTTTCGAGGGCTTGCGTCATCACCGGGCCGGTGCTGGTGCGCGGCGTCTTTTCGGCTTTGTCGTTCCCGTACTCTTCGGCTTTCGCAAGCCTCTTGGCTTCCTTCTGCGACAGCCAGCCGTCGAAGATTTCGACGGCACCGTCGTGGCTGACGGCGATAAACACCTTGCCGCCTTTCTTCTTCGGCACCTTCACATGCTCGTATTGCTGGAAGCGCTGGCCCACTTCGAGGATGTCCACCGCGCTCCACCCGGACTTAAGAAGCGCCTCGCGCTTGTCCGCGATGGCGCGGTTCTGCAAGGCCCAGAACAGGTCCGCGTCGGCGAAATAGCTATCCTCGCCGAACAGGTCTTCCACCGTCTGACCGGTGTAGTCGGTGAGCTTGAACAGCGCGTGGCTGGTGGCGATCTGCTGACCGCCAAACAGCCATTGCTTCAACTGCCAGCCACGCGGCGCGTGCTGGTGCGGGTCGTTCAACAGCCGAAGCCATTTGCGCTGCTGCGTGGGCGAAGCCATCGTCAGATTGCGCACCGTCTCGTCGTCTATGTCCTCGGCGCGGTAGGCATCCCTGATCTTGGGAAGCAGATTGCCGAGCGCCAGACGCTGGTTCACCTGCGGCTTTGTCATGCCGAAGGTGGCGGCGATGCCGTCCACCGTGCGGCCTTCCTTGATGAGCCGCACGAAGGTCTCGTATTCGCGCATGGGATCGGGATCGCGGCGCGCGACATTCTCCAACAGCGAGGCCTCGATGGCCTCGGCGTCGTCGCCTTCCGCCATGATGGCGCAAGGCGGCGCGGCGACTTCGCCCATCTTCTCCTTCACGGCCTTCAAGGAAAACCAGCGCCGCCGTCCCGCCACGATGCCGAACTTGCCGTCCTCGGGCCGCACGATGAGTGGTTGCAGAACGCCCTTGACGCGGATCGACGGCAGGATGTCGGAGACATCCGGCGGCGGATCGCGATAGCGCATATTGGTCTTGGAGATTTTGAGTTTGCTGAACTCGATGTGTGCTAGTTCCATTGTGATTGCTCCTTGGGGGAGTGAACCGGCCTCGTCCGTCATTCGAGATCGTGGCGAGGCCGGGCGGTGCGGGATGCACCTATTCCGCCGCCTCTGCAGTCGGAATCTCGGCCTCGCGGGGTTGCTGGAACGCGAGGATGAAGTCGGTGGCCTTGCTGGCCTGGCTGGTCGCGTGAAAGATCGCGCGGCTATCCTCTTTGAGGATTTGCAGCCAGTGGCCGAGATAATCCGCATGGCGGATTTGCGGGACGATGTTCAGATGCGCGCACAGGAACGCGCTGGTCAGTTCGGCAATATATCCTGACAGTCCAGCGCGAATTTTAGTGCAGCTGAAACCCATCTCTGACCTCCTGCGCCTCTTCAAAATCGCACCTGCCCCCCAGAGAGGGGGTGGGCGGCGACTTACGACCGTTAGGCCTGCAGAGTGAGGCGGGCTGCACCCGAAGGGCTGGAACGAAGTGGAAGACCGCGCGAAGCGCGGTTGCGGCACGCCGCTGCGGGCCTAAAAGGGAGCGCCGCCACCCCCTCTCGTGGGGGCAGCTCTCAAAGCGAAGTCATCGCGCGGACGCGATGGCCGCATGTTTTACGTCAAAGTTGCGTGCTTCACTTTTATTGTGTGTTCTGAGGTGATCGATCGATGTCGTTGATCACTGACTTAAACCTCTCCAGATCCTGGCGCAGCGCAATGCGCTGTGGCTCGGCTAGTCGCTTCTCCTTCAAGAGGACCGTGGCATCTTTGGCTGCTCTGGCCCAGGCTGGACGATGCCGGGCCGTGATGCATGCGTTTGGACAATGTGTTGGTTGGCAGAGTGCTGTCAGCGGCGTGGTCGCCTCCGTGTTGGCCGCTTGTTTGAGGCACGCGGCTGTGGACGGATCGAAGAAGCAATCGGCAAGAATGCCCACGTGAAGCGTGCGCGCTAAGCTCGCGAGCAAAGCACGCAGCCGTGCGCGATCGGCGATCATTGGCTGGAGAGGGTCCAGCTCGGCGGCGACGGCATCGATAGCGCGAACGATGCGGGGACCTGCCGGACCGGAAGCCAGGTGACCTTCCCGCCTATTGTCGAAATAGACCAGAAGGTCGTCGAGCTGTCCGAGTGCGCGCTGGTTCTCGATCTCCACGCGAAAGCCTGAGTTACTGGAGCCGGCATAGCCCTCGAAAGCGGCGACGGACGCATGCTTGTATTGGATCATGCCCGCGATCGTTCCGAACGGACGATTGGCGATATGCCACGCGATTGTTCGCCGAAACTGCCGGGTTGTGATGCGCCAGGGTCGTCCGCCGACGCCATGCGGGATGGCTGGCTCGTCGTCGCGTCCGAACAGCGCGTTGAGATGGTCGCGGTACTCATTGAGCTGGCGGACGATCTCAGCAGAAACATAATCCTTTTTGCGGGTATGTTCGGACAACACGGGCCACAGCGTGTCATTGCCGCGTGCGGCGGCGGCGCGGCGGCTAAGCCCCTCCAAGACAGCAACGGCCTGCGCCACTGGCTCGATGGTGACCCACTGTTCCGGTTCGCCGCGAGATTGCCTGGCCTTGTAGGCAGTGGAGCGGATGCGATGGCGCAGAATGACGCCGTCTTCGCTGCGGCTGACCGAAAGGCATCCGCGTCGCATCGCCTGAACTTCGCAGTCGCGCATGCCGGTGAGATAGGCGCAAACCACATACGCGGCGGCTTGCAACATCTTCTCCTCACGTATCAGCGTTTTGGCGTCGAAGGCCGCTCTCCAAGGCTTGCCCGTGGTCGGATCGACGCTGACCAGCGTGTCCATGCCTCCGATCTCGACACCGAGGTCTTTGAGAGCGGCAGAAACGATGTCGGGGGCGCCAGACTTGAGCAGAACATGCTCGCCGGGGTCGGCTTTGGCATCGACGCCTATATATAAGTGTAGAAGAGACGCATTGACCGGCGGAGTGCTCTCGCCGGTTACAGGGTCGTGGCGGAAGACGCCGTTGTGCGCGGTGGTCCAGATCGGTACGCCTCGCTTTTGTTGCTGCCGCTGTGCGAAGAAGGCGTGAAGGCGTTTGCGCCGTCGCGCACGGCGCTGCTTTAGGTCGAAAGGTGCATCGGACTGGATCAGCCGATCCCGCCGACGTTCCAGGCGATCGAGTTCGGCACGTGCTGCGAATATGTCGACTGCGAAGACCGTGACGTAGCGCAATGACCAGGCCAGAAGTGACGTGATGACCGGTTCGGGCATGCGAGGCGTACGGTTCTCGCGGACTGACCGATAGCCAGCGACACGTGCAGCGGGGCGCCCCTGCCAGGGCTCAAAGTCCAGGCCACCGGAAGGCAGATGCCTGCGATAGGCATAGAGATCGGTGATGATCTCCAGAAGTTGGCCGATCACTTCCGGTCGGCGTTGCCCATTGGCCTTTAGGTACTTTGCATAGCGATCGATTAGGTTCTGGTCGACCCGCCGCAGATCGACCGTGCCCAACTTGGCGCGGACGAACTCAAAGAAGCGGCGCGCGCGATTGAAGACCTGTCGAACGCTGGCGGGCGGCAACTTTGTGCGATGACCAGCTAAGCTGATGTTGAGACGCGCATAGAGCAGCTCGCGGACCGCCTCGCGCACGCCTAGATCTTCGATGGACTCAAAATGAACGGTGACATGGCACCGACGCGCGTTCTCCCGAAACACCGCTGGACCCAGATCCCAGCTCAGGTCGGCATAGCGCGAGAGCGCGTCGCGATCGAAGCCTGGTTTGAGCGCTGCGGTGGCGAGAACCGGCATTGCATTGCGTTCGTTGGAACGCCGGCGAGATGGAATAGCCGTCAAGGCCGCGCCTCCGGCGGTAGATATAATGTGTGAGCCTCAATGTTTTTGCGAGCTTCAGCGATTGCGGCCGCGGAAAACGCCGGCAGCACCTGTGTGGTGATGCGGGCATACGCTCGACCAAACTTGATTTGCCAAACCGAAGCGGTCAGTCCGGCGCGTTCGGCTTCGATGAAGTCGAGAAAAGCCAGGATCGCAGGCAGCTTCCGCGCTGTGATGACGGCGTTGCGACACTCAAGGCAGCCCCAGAAGGGCTGCGGACACGGTGATCCCGCTTTACCGAATGGGCTTTGATGGAAACCGGCGCACGAAGCCAGCCAGACATCCTGCTTGCCATCGAGCAGATCGACGCGGCGCGCTCGCGATAGGCGTGGTTCCGCTTCATCTTGGCCTTGGCGCCAACGTGCTTCTGCCTTCGGCGGCAAGATGGTCGGCTCGGTTGTCGAGACCACTTCGGCAAGAGCAGTTGCGACAGTGGCTTCGTGTAGCGGCCGCAACGCGGGAAGATCGGCATAGTGACGTGCCGCGACTTCCGGAGAGTGGCCGACGGCAAAGCGAGCCATGTGGCCTTCGGTTTTAAGATACCAAAGCGCCTTGTGCGTCTTGCGCAATCGAGAAAGGACCAATCGGAGCGGCTTGCCGTCGTCGTCGACAATTTTGTGCCGCGCAGTCCAGGCATTGATCAGTGCGGTGTTGTGTCCAACGCCGGACTTGATCTGCCGATAGTGATAGACCCAGAGACAATTGCTATCGACGAACTGTCGTGCCGCGACGGTAGCTTCGATCAATTTGCGGATGAGGCCGCCTGGCGTGCCGATACTGCCGTCTCGCACGCGCATGTACTTGTGCTCGGCACCGCGCGCACGACGCTTGCAATAGGTGATCTCGACTGTGCCGGCAGACGGGTTGCGCATACAGTCGATCGTCAAAGCTTTGCAGCACTCGATCTCCAGACCTGTCTCCAGCGATAGCAGCGTAAGAAGAGGCGTTACATCGGTCGACAGAAGATGATGGTGTCCATGGACATCCGCGCTGATGGTCGAGACCGGCAATCCGCGACGCCTTCGTGCGAAGTACAAGTTCTTAAACATCCGATCGCTGCTGTCGATGTGTCCGTGCATTGCGATCTTCGCGTGGACCGCGGCGGTGGCACGGCGAAGCTCATCGTCGCCGTCACTCCCGAGCGGAATGGCCAAGCGCCGAAAGAGACGATCCACATCGGATCGAGCGGCGTCGCGGAGTTGGCGGGCCACAAACGGGCTATAGGCGTCGCGCGGCCGCGACTGTCCTGAGGGCTGCGAGCTCGTGTAGGTCAATCGCGCGCGCAACTCCTCGTTCAACAGCGACGGGCGGTCGGCGTCGATGGAGCGCAGCGCCAGGATGACCTTTGCGAGGACCGTGTGGCGGTGGATCGGCGTCATGCCCTCCGCTTCCAGGGCATCCTCGAAACCGTCGATATCTTGCGCGGCAAGGCTGCCGGGCAACCGAATGGGCGGAGAGCGTTGTTGCAGATAGGCGAAGAACCGGCGGTAACCGTTGACATGCTGTTTGATCGTGCTCGCCGCTCCCAAGGCGCCTCCAACGTCTGCAGCCCGCCGCAGCGCACCGGCAAAGAGAATTGCCAACGCTCGCGGCCTAAGGTCGATGAGATCGATCAGAACGGTGCCGCCGTACCGCGCTTCGAGCGTGAACCGCAGGCCTGCTACGACGTCGGGCGAGTGTGCCTTGGCGCCATCGGATCGCGAGAAGCGAACCGGAACGCCCTTGCGCGGTCGCGTGTTCATAACGACCGCGACGAGGGCAAGAGCGCGAGCAACTCTTCGACCGCGGCATCGACCGTATCGGCGCGCGTGGCAATGTGATCGAGGTAAATATAAGTTGTGGTGAGATTGGCGTGACCGAGGAGACGCTGGACCTGCTGCAATGGGTCCCCAAGAAGTTGGCGATATCCCTCCATCGAGGCATCGGGCAATGCGGCTTGGCGTAGCCGGTGTTGAATCAACATGGCCAGCATGTGGACCGCAAAGGTATGGCGGAGTTGATGCGGGGTGATCCGGATCGCAGAACCGGCAGCCGTGCAGCGTTGCGACGCGCGGGCAAAGGTCACTTCCCAAGAGTTCGGCTGGACGGGCTGGCCTATCTCCGTCAGCCACAAGGGAGCTGGTTGCTGCGGCGCGCCATCGTCATCGCAGAAGATCGTTCTACTGCGTTCCTCGGGCCCGAGCCTATCGAGCGCAATCGCGCTTTCCGTCCCGCAGGGTCAGCCGAGAAGCGGTTTGGCTCGCGATGACGAAGATGGGCCTCTCGATAGCTCTCCAGCCACAGCGCTGCCGAAACTTAGAGACGGCAGAGGCGCGTTCGACCGTAATGTAGGCCGCAATCTGCTCGAGCAGTCGTCGCGGGATCAGAACATTGCGGCCTCGATTGCCCTTGGCGAGTGCTGCGGGCAGTTCAAGCCACGCCTGCCGGTCAGTGCTGGCACGACGTTCGAGCGATGAGAGTTCGCACGCAAGCAAGAACGATGCTTCTTCCAGGCGCAATCCCGTAGTGACCAGAAGCTCGGCAAAGAGACTGTTGCGCAGACCGTTACGATCCCGTGACCCTGGACGTTCAATCCCGCTCGCCAGAAGCCCGCGCAAGCCGACATCGCGGAATAGCCGATAGTTATCGAGTGTGACGAAGCTCACGCCAGAGGGGCGTGCGGCCTGTTCATATGCATTGTTGCGCGCCGCCACCTGCGCGCGGCGGCCACCATGGCCGCTGCGCCAAACGGTACGGTGTGTGAAAGGGACGTTCGGCGTCAGGCCTTCTTGCGCCGCCCAGCGATAAAGCCGATCAAGGCACGCGACAGATCGATTCCACGACGCTGCCGAAATGCGCTGCTCCGCGTCTTTGCGTCGCCGAGCTCGGTGATAAGCCAGAACATCCTGGCGATCAGCTTGCCAGACAGACTTGCCACACGCGTCTGCCAGAAACCGCAGCCAGACCAAGACGTCGTAACCATAGGCACGAAGTGAATGTCGTGATCGCACACCGCTCAGAGGAAGGTCGAGAAAGAACCGATCGAGCTGAAGATCGTAAAGCGACCCATTGCGCAGAATGACAGGGACATGCGCGTCGAGACCGTCAGCATCTCGTCGCTCCAGAATCGTGATCGCTACCGCTGACGAGTTATCCACAATCCACTCAACCCTCCCCCGGACCCCCACCCGAAGGACGGCATCAATAGAATGTTCTCAACTTGCCCGGCGTCTCCAGGCCGGCCTCCGCCAGCTCTTTGGGAGCGCTGCGGCCGGCCCGGAAACGCCTACGTCACGCATTGCATCAACACAAGCAAGGAAGAAAATGGCGGTGCAGACTGTCAAGATAAGGCAATCAGTTCTTCGCGCGCATAGGCGGATGAGCCGAAGCGATGTTGCAGATCGCGATTCAGCCGCGACGGGTGCGCCGTCCAATGGCCCAACTCATGCAGCGCGGTGCAATAGTAGTCGGCGGGCGAGAGGAAGGTTTCGCGATACGGAAGCCGGATGAAATCCTCTCCGCGATGATAGAACGCTTCCCCGCCACCCTCGATCAGCCGCGCGCCAGTAGCCGCGATAAAGGCCTCGGCATCCAGCGACAATTCCGATGGCGGAAGGGGTGTCGGTTTGGCGACGATGTGCGCGGGCAAGCCGTCGCACTGCTCGACATTGAACACGATGAAGCGTTTGAGGAAGGGAACCGCGTTCGGCCTATCCCCGGTCTCGCTGGCGCGCTCCTGTTCTTTCTTCGGAATGTAGCGATCCGCAAAGCAGATGGCCGTTCCGCGTTCACCCTTGCGAACGTGTCCGCCAAGCTTCAGGGCTTGGCGGAAGGTCAGCCATTCTTGTGTGGCAAAGCCGCGCTGGATGACGGCATCCCAGAGGATGAGGACATTGATGCCGGAATAGAATTTGCGGCTCGCCGCGCTGCGCGGCAGGCCAAGCGACACCCCGGACGCCTCCCATGGCCGAACCCAAGGCACGCAACCTTGTTCCAACTCGCGGATGATCCGCGCCGTCACTTCGTCATAGAGCGAAACACGACTGGTGCCGCTGGCGGATTGTTCAAAGGTCTGGTGCATCTGGTGCCTCCTGCTCCAATCTCGCGCGCGCAATTCCCCGGAAGCGGGGTGGGCGGCGTCTTCGACCGGAGAGGCCCGCCGTCAGAGGCGGGGCGCACCCGAAGGGCTGGAGCGAAGCGGAAGACCCGCGCAGCGGGTTGCGGCACGCCGCGGCGGGCCTAGAAGGGAGCGCCGCCCGCACCGCGGAGGGGAATTGCTTAAACCAATGTCATCGCCGACAGGCGATGGCCATATAGATGCGACAGGGATCGAAGCCCAACGGGCCGAGACCGCGCAGCGGGCTCGGTTCACGAGAGCCCGGCCGCACGCGGCGCGTGCGGGGCGCACGAAATGGCTAGGTGTGGAGAATCAGCAAGACGCCTAAGACTTGGCCTGCTGATCGCGTTCCTTGAGCCAATAAAAGCGCTGGAACAGACTCATCCACACCAGATGGATGAGATCCCGAACGATCCGCACTTCTGGCGTCAAAGTGGGGAGCGCCTGTTTCTCAAACGCTGCATTGAGAGTCTCGATCCCAGCGAGCCGCCGCAGCTCACCGTCCTCACGTTTGCCCGCGGCACACCCGGCCAGGGCGTTGGCGAGCTCGTCCGGCAAACTCTGGTTACATGCCGCCAGCATCGCGGATGCGAGGCGTGACGCGGTGAGCAGCGGACCAGTATCGACGGCGCTGGCGACAAAGCGGTACCGTTCAAGCGCCTGTACGGTGGGCGTCAGGCCCAGAAGCTTTTCACCGGGCGTACCGGTCTTTTCCTGCAGAAGATCGCAGATCTTTTGATAGCGTTCGTTGTTGGTGACGAATTTCTCCTGTAGGTCGGCGCGTTCGGCGAGGTCGATCCCGACGAGCAGCGTGCCGACGCAAAGCTGGAAGATTTGCCGGCCATAAAGCATGAGCGAGCCGAAAATATCGGAAGCCTGCTTCTTGCCGGGCCCCGGAACGTAGAAGTATTGGTCCCGCACTTGGCCTTCATGCGCCACGCGGGATCGCGCCGCATAGAATTGTTCGGCCCAGTCGTCGAGCCGCTCGGTGCGACCCAGCAACAGCGAGATCGCGTCGACCAAACGATCGGTCTTTGAAAATTCCGGCAAGCGCAGGAGCGTTTCGAACGCGACGGCAAGGTTGAGAAGCGCCCGGCTTTGATCCAAACCGTGCTCGTTGGCGGCGTTGAACCAGTGCAAGGCCGAATAGATTCGCAGAGATGCCGGCGTGTCCGGTTTGTCTAACAGGCCCAACAACAGGTGATAGTCGGGCCTGCCGGTCATCCGGTATTCGATATCGGCATGAAGGTCCTGCGAGATGTTCAACGTCATATGCGGCTTGGGACCGTAGAGCCGCGATCCCGGCTCCACCCAGAACGCATGCTGAAAATTGTAAAGCCCGTTATAGCCCGGGACGTTGTGGAAGGAGTCCGGCCCCGGGCCAGACGGTGGTGCGACGCTTTCCGTATGATGTTCGGGACGGGTGAGGAACACACTGACTCGCGCGGGCGTGAACAGTGCGAAACTGATCTCTTCCGGTGACAGGAAGACGTTTTCGAACACCTGATGCGGTGCGGCGTAGAAATAGGCCACGACATCGCGCAGATGCGCGAGCTGGCCGAGGCGCCGATCGCCGGAGTGCGCCTCTATGCCCGGCAGGATCGCGTAAGAAGCGGATTTGACGCGCAGATTGTCCTGCGCAAAGAGCATCTGCGCGATCTCGCCCACGGCCTTGGCCTGCTCGGCCGGCAGACCGGTCGAATCGGTCGTCGAACGAAAGGTGTGACCCCCGATCCGTACCGGCGCGGAGGTTTTCAGAAACGGGAAAACGCCGATGCAAAAGTCGGGATCTGGCATGAAAAAGGGCCAATCAGGCGGGGGCAAGGTGAGGAAAGGCTGCAGTGCTGCGTTTATAGAGCCACGGGCCGTCGGCACCAAGCCGAAACGCCCTGTTCCAGCACAACTGGAACCCCCTACTTCAATGCCGTCGCCGGTCCGTGTCGGCGGCGGCCATTTTTTTGGACCGCAGCATGCCCCGTCACACATCCGGATCGCAGCGGGCCGCGGCGGCCCGCGGGAGGGCGATCATGCAAACACATCGGCTTGACGCGGTCGACCTCCGCATTCTGACGGCACTTCAGGTCAAGGGCCGCGCAACCAATGTCGAGATAGCGGAATTTGCCAATCTGACGCCGCCGCCCACCCTGCGGCGCATCAAGACCCTTGAGGACCATGGGATCATTCGCGGCTATCACGCGGTCTTGGATGCCCGCAAACTTGGCTATGAGGTGCTGGCCTTCATTCAGATTCAGCTCGGTTCGCATACGCGTGAACACCTCCGGGCCTTCGAAACTCTGATGCGCGATAGTGCCAATGTCCGCGAATGCTACGCGCTGTCGGGACAGCGCGATTTCTCCTCAAATGTGTGTTCCACAACCTGCCGGACGCGCAGCAGTTTGTCACCGACATCCTGTTGCGCACGGACAATGTTCTGACTGCGACAAGCTCATTTGGCATTCGGATGACCAAGAATGAACCGGGGGTGCCGCTCGCCCTGGTCGACGCGCCGACACCATTACCCGCCGCGCGCAAGTTGAGACTTCCGCCGATCCGGCAAAAACGCCTGTCCAGCTTTAGCGCAACAGCGTGCGATAGCCCCCGGCGGTGAGCCAATTGCCCCGCTCGATCGCGCGATGGATTTGCGCTCGCATGGCGCGGCCATCGGAGCGCCAATGATCCCGTACCCGCGCTTCACCAAATAGAACGCGAGCCGTCTCTCGTGGGGCCGCCTCTGTCCGTGCGCTGTCCAATGCGAGCAAGATGAAGAGAAGGCGATAAGCACCGGCGTCGGCGCGATGCACGCGCGCCGGCAATCCGCCATGGGCGACGAGATGATCGAGCGCGCGCACGAGTTCAGCGCGCCGCGTCGTGCCGATGCCCCGTTGGGCAGCAATGGGACTAAGGCAGACACGCCGATCCCAGGGACGCGCCTGTGACGGTGATCTGAAGACGGCGGCCGCCGTCGAGAAACACGCCTGTTCGCGGCCGGGCGTCAGCGTGAGGAGCTGCATGTCACAGCGCAGTTCGCGGCGGTCGAAAGGTTTGGCGTGCCCACCGGGCCATGGCGGTGAACTCGTTGTCGCAAGGGCAAACTGCGACACATCTGGCGACCAAAAGACCGACGCGAAGCGGGTGTTAAGCGAAGGATCGACGAAAAGAGCAGAGGTCCCAAAGCAACGCTGCGGCATGGCCGCTTCCGGCGCGGTCCCGCCAAGCGTCGCGATAAGCAAAGCTTCGCCGCAAATACTCCCATGCCCAGCCGTCGCGGCCGATTTCGGCGAGGTAGTGATAGGCGGCCGGCGCTCGCGCCAAGAGCGCGGTGAAGGCACTGCGGCGAGGCGTCATTCCAATAGCTCCATGACAAGGCGTCGGCAAAAAAGCCGCGCCCTCGCGCGGCTGGTTCTGCGCACTGCATCCATGCGGTTTCGCGCCAAGGCTTTTGCCGAGACCGGCGAACGATCGACGACTTAAACGTAACTCTTGCGGGAGTCCTCATCTTTTACACGCATGGGGGACACGATATTTTTGCGTGGCAGCTTCAATACTTGGTCATGCCCCTATCTCCTTTGCGACAGACAAAGAGGAGTGTCGCGTTGCTCTTGAGCTTGCTCAGAGGCTGGCGGAGTAGAAAGCCGGCTTAAAATCGAACACGATCTCGATGCCGGGCACACCGGGATTTGCAACGAAGGCTTCGAGCTGGGGTCGATAGCGATCAACATATTCGTTCAGATTGTCGTCAAAGTTTAAGATGACATAAGCGAGTTTATGCGCCGGCTCGTGCGGGCGGAACGCATCCATCTGTTGGGCCGCTACGCGCAACGACGCGCTGACTTTGGTGAAAAACGCCTGGGGCAAGGTTCCTTGTACGCCGCGGGCGTCACCTCCCACCCTTGCCTTCGCCTCCACGTCGGAGACGTTGATCGTCTTGACTTCACACAGCAGTCGTTGTCCTCCCAAGACCGCCTCGAGATCGGGCGTCTTTTGACCCGCGACCTGCGACTCCGGAACAAATTGGATGTCGATGGCCCCGGCGTTTCGCAGGTGTTTGTACGCCTTGGCCTGATTTAGGAGATCGAACGCCGCCTGCCAGCCGCGTTGCGCGTCCCGTATTTCGAACAATGGCGCGACACGACTCTTAAGATGGTCCCAGGCAGCAGGATCCAGTCCGCGTAAGTCTGCTTCGAGATCGCGGAAGTGCTTGAGCTTGACGGGATAGTCGGACAGCGACAGATCGAAGTTCTGGAAATAGGCATTGGGCGACTGGGGATGGCGCAGCAGGCTGCGGAGCTCGTAGATGCGCGGCAACTCGGCCCGATGGGCATCGACCAAATCACCCCCGGAGGTTTCGTTGCGGGCGCCCATCATCCGTTGAACTCGCTGGGCATGGAGAACGCGGAGCCGCTGGCGGTGCGCGCGGCCTGCATGGCGGCCCATTCGTTCGGCGGCAGCTGTCTGTTGCTCGCGCCAACCCGCACGTAATAGACATTCTCGCCGCGCACCATGATCGGCACCGCGTCGGCACTGGGCACCTCCACGACAGCGACAAGTACGTCGTCGACAACAATCGGCGAGATACGTAGCGGCACTTCGCCGACAAGGTCTCCGCGGACGGCGCTCAAGAGCGCCCCACGATAGGATGCGAACAACTCGTCGCTGAGTTCTGCTTTGCCAAAGGCCCGCAGCGGTTCGCCAATGCCGGTTACATTGCAGTTGTCGTCAATACCCAAGAAGACGCTTCCGCCCTCGCTATTGGCGAAGGCAACGATGGTGCGCACCAGCTCCCGGTATTTTGTCTTCTTGCCCTGGGCGCCCAGGCCTTCGCGAAGATCGATCAGCGGCTTGAATTCAAAATACAGCCCCTCGCCAGTCGCGCACGCATTGTGCACCAGCTGCGTGAGCCGGTCGGCGTCGTTGCCCATACGCTCGCGCACCAGACCGGAATGGCTAGACCAGGTTTCAAATTGGTAGTCGTAGATTTCTCCGCCGTCGTCGATCAGCACATACTCAAGGCGGTCGACATGATCGGGAACAGAAAGCGCGATCCCGCCATCGGACACAGCGCCTTCAAAATGGTGGATGGTGCTCTTGGTCCAATAGGCGCCTTTCACCAGCAAAGAGAGGTTTGCGTGTTGAACACCGCCGACGGTGAGCCGCAGCGTTCCGTGATCGGAAACCGCGCGGGTGAAAAGTGCGCGCGCCTCGGGCATCAGAAACACAATCTCCCGGTTTCGCGAGTCGCTCTGCCCTTGGTAGGTGGCAAGCCCCGACCAATCGCGGGCGGCTTCCGCCTGGTCGGGGTAAAATGGCTCGCGTGGGGCAATCAGGGGTTCTTGCAAAGTCGCGACATTCGCATCGAACGCCGTATGCGCGACGTAACCGGCGGCACGCATAAAGTAATTCTTGAGCGGGACCAATTCGAGTTGCCAGGAGGGGGTGGCTTTGCGATCAACAACAACATCGTCAAATGTGGCCTTGCCCGTTTGAATGTCCTCAAGAAATGTCCGGCACGCGGCTCCGTCGAGCCAGTCTTCATGCAGGATCGTGGTCGCATATCGCCGCGTGGCCACCGCGTCCGGCGTCTGATCTTGGCGCGGAAAGACCTCGACAACGCAACAGACGAGTTGCCAAGGACCAGCCGTGGTTTTGTTGAGCACGGTACGGCGCCGTGCGCGCAACGCGCCCTTACCGAGGTTATTTTCGAGATAGGTGAGTAGCCGTTCCGGCGGTTCGGCCGCGTTGAGCAGTATCAGCATGGCCGGCAGCGCCTCACAGGTTGGCTTCGCGCACGGCGCGATGCACCGTGCGGAACACGCCGTCAATTCCCGGCAGCTCGCTCATTTGGTGTGCGAGGGCGGGTTGTCCAGAGTTTTTCCAGCCGGTCGCGCTTCGCCGCCAGCATGTCTGCCAGCCCCTTGAGTGGCCGGTCGCGAAATTTGAGCTTTGCCTCCAGCTCGCCGTGCAGAATCTCGAAGGAGAGGTCAGCATAGGTCAGTAGATACCAGAGGTCGTAAAGGTCACGCGGTTCGTTGCGGGCTTTGTCGGTCAGCGCGGCGAGTTTTTCGACGGCGATCTCTCGCAGATCGTAGGCTTTGATGGTGCGGTTTTCCGGAAGATCCGCATAGAGCTCGTAGGGTTTAAGGATCGGAACCTCGACCAGGTCGAAGCACACTTGCTCCTTGATCGTGATATCGACCTTGACGTCGTTGGCGGCCGGCAACGGGCCTCTGGTAGCGAAGGTAGAAAGTATAGCAATTTTGATGGCTGTCCTTGTCCTCGCGATCAAACGCCATCTTGATGCCGCTGTCTTTCTCGACCGCCACAAAAATCTCATCGAGTCCTTTTCGGATGCGGCGAAGTCGATGGCTGCATCAAGGTGAAGTCCAGATCTTCGGAAAAGCGGTAGTCGGCGAAGTAGCAGCGGCGCAAGGCGGTACCGCCTTTGAACGCGAGAATGTCGCGCATCGGGTGACCAGCAAGGCCGATCAGAAACCAAGCAGGCAATAGTCGCGTTCGATGACCGCTTCTGGGATGCGTCGGCCGTTGGCCGCCTTGAGGGCGTTGCGATCAAAGAGAGGTTGCGCTGCGGGATCATCAGGTGCTCCGCACGGCGCGCAATTCTTCAGGGGAGACGTTGAGCTGCAGCCGCCACCGCGCCACATGGGGACCGCTGGCCGGCAATACCGGATCGAGGCGCTGATAGGTTGGCGTCAAGGAGCGCCGTAGCGGATCGAGTGTGGCGGCGTCCGCGAGTTCATAAAGCTCAGCAGATAGCCCAGGCGCCGAGTGACGGCGCCGACGTTCAGGCGTTGGGCGTATTGGATCAGCGTCGCGACCGAAAGACTGCGCGTTTTATCCAAAGACCTTTGCGACGTCGCTGACGCCGCCGGCATAGAGAGGCTGCCGCAGCCCGTCGATGATGGTGCGGTCGATGTCGCTTACCGTGACGGCCTTCTCTTTGGTGATCCAAATCTTGGTCAGGCCGAATATCTGCTGTGGCGGGATGCGGATGAAGCGATAGTCGTAGCCACCCACAGTCTGCGGCCGTATGGGATGGACGCACGAAGCGTAGATCGTGACGTCGGCTGGGTCACCATGCGATGCAGTTCCAGCGCGGATGCGTGCGAAAGGTAGTGGGCCTGATCGCCGATGATGTCTTCGGCCAACAGGTAGGGATCGCCGACATGCTCGGTGGCACGGCCGAGTTCGAATGGCACCAAGCTGTAAAGGCCGGGCTTGAGACGGGTAACCAGTCCGCGCCGGCGCACTTTGGAGACCAGGCTGCGGGCAGTCGCCTGCGGCAGGCCGGTGATGCTTTCCACATCGGCCAGGGTGATGGTCGACCGGCGGCGTTCGTTGAGCTCGGTGATGAGCTGCGCCGCACGGGTACCCATCGTCTTCAAGGCAGAGTTATACTGAAACTCCATTTCGTGTCTCCAGGGGGCACAAATCGCACTTGTAGTATAACGACAGTTATATTCAAAATGCAAAACGTGCCCTCAAAGGGCACAAATTAGCCTGCAAATATAACCCCTTTCTCTCCAAACTGACAGGCATACAACGGCTCCGGCGCAGAAAGCCGTGGACTACGAGGAACGTAGTGGGAACAAATCTGGCAATGCACCCGGGAACGCCTATCTTGGGCTTTGAGCGGGCGGCCCATACCTCCGTGGGGAGATCAAATTTGAGCGTTGCCGATACCCTCGCGAGCCCGGAACTGACCGGCGGAGCAGGCTTCACCTTCGAGGATGCCTGTGTGGCTGTCTATCTGGTGGCGCTTGTGGCCGAGGAAACGGCGGCCGGCCTGCCGGATCGGGTGGTGGTCGGGGTCGCGGTGCAACAGGCGCCGGCCGGCCGGCCACTGGATGACCTGGTGGTCACCGCCAAGGCCGCCGATGGGTCGTTGGCAGCCCTGGACCTCCAGATCAAACGGGCGCTGACCATCAGCGCAGCCGCGTCCAACCATGACTTCCGCAGTGTCGTGACACAGGCATGGCAGACCGTCGCGGCAGCGACCTTTCATGGGGAACTGGATCGCGTCGGCGCCGTGACCGGTCAGATCGCCTCGGACTCCAAACGGGCCTTGGAAACGATCTGCGAGTGGGCGCGCAGTCATGCCACGGCCGCCAGTTTTCTGCAGAGCTTCAGCGCGGGCGTCGCCAACGACACCCATCGCGCGATCCGCGATGCGGTGCGGACCATCCTCACCGAGATCGATCCGGCCTTGGGCGATGACGCCCTCCACAGGTTCTTCCGGCACTTCGTCCTGGTCACGTTCGATTTTTCTGCACGACGGAGCGACCACCCCGCCGACGCAGGTGCCGGTCCTGCGCACCGTTCTTGCAGAGAGCGACAAGTCGCGTGCCGAAGATCTGTGGCAACGCCTGCAACGCGTGGCGCGCGAGGCCGCGGGGCGGGGCGCGAACTTCGACCGTGCGGCGCTGCTCAACGGTCTGCACGGCGCATTCCGGTTCGCCGGCGGCCGTTCGCTGCAAGCCGATCTGGCGATCCTCCAAGAAGGCGCAATCCCGAGCGCTAGCAGAAATCGACAACACCATCGACGGCCTGAGCCTGCCGCGTCCGACGACGTCGACGGCGATTGCCGCCGCGAGCGCGATCCACCGCTATGTGCAGGTGACCGGGCTGCCGGGAACCGGCAAATCCGCAGCATTGCGCGCCTTCGCCGAATCCTATGCCGCGCAGGGGCCGGTCCTGGTCCTGAAGGCTGATCGTTTGGAGGGCTCGACCTGGGCAACCTACGCCGCTGGGCTCGGCGTCGATCCGCGCCTCAAGCCCTTGCTGCAAGAAATCGCCGCGATCGGAACGCCGATCCTGTTCATAGACGGTCTTGACCGTATCGAAATCGCCAACCGCGGCATCGTCAACGACCTTCTGAACGCGTTCGCCAGCGATCCCGATCTTGGCCAGTGGCGCGTGGTGGCCTCGGTCCGCGACAACGGCATCGAGCCGTTGCGGACATGGCTCTCGCCGGCCTGGACGCGCGCCGGCGCATCCATCGTCGAAGTCCCGTCCTTTGATGACGACGAAGCAGAGGAAATCGCGACCCAGCGGCCGGCTCTGCGGGCACTTTTGTTCGGTGACGCGAAGCTCCAGGAATTGGCGCGTCGGCCCTTCTTCCTGTCGGCTCTCGCCGGATTGCCGGGCGCCCAATCGATTCGCTCTGAAATCGATCTCATCGATGCCTGGTGGCAACGCGGGCGGATACAACGCGCCGGCCGCGCGCGCGGGGCACCGCCAGCGCGCCCTGCTGGCGCTCGCGCGCTCCGGCGCACTCACCATGGGTCGCCGCATTGCGATCACAGACATCGATCCGACGTCCGTCGCGGAGCTGCGCGCCGATGGCATCATCCGAGACGTAAGGCCGGCCACGGCCACACGGTGGCCTTTACCCACGACATTTATTTTGAATGGGCGTTCCTGCATCTGCTGATCGAGGCTGGCACGGAATGGCCGGCAACCTTGCGTGCGGTGGGCGAGCCGCCGGTGCTGGGACGGGTGGTGGAATTGCTGTCGCAGTCGGTGCTGCTCGCAGCGGAAGACTGGGCCGGTCACCTGCACGCGCTCGAAACCTCCAACCTTCGGCCGCAATGGCGGCGTGCGTGGCTGCTGGGGCCTTTCAACCTGCCGACCTTCGCAACATTTGCGGATGCCTTTTCCACGGTGGTGTTGGCGGACGGGGCGCAGCGGCTCTCCCATGTCGCGGTGTGGTTTCAGGCGGAGAAGACCAGGGCCAATCCGCAAGTCCTGGATGGCGCGCTTGGCGTGAAGGGATCGATCCGCGAGCTCATCCGCATGGCCGACCTCATCGCCTGGCCATCGGACCTCACGCTGTGGCTGCGCTTTCTCGATTGGGTGCTGGCACTGGATTCACGGCTTCCGCACACCGCTGTCCCTGACATCGTGTCCGCCTTCGAGGTTTGGCAGAATCTCTTCGCCGACCGGCCCAACCGGGTATCCGACCTGCTCCTGACGCGCGTCGAAGGATGGCTGTTCGATCTGGAAGACCGGCTGCATCCCGACCAGTTCCGATACGATCACGGTCCCTGGCCGGGAGGCTCGGATGCGCTGCGCGAACTCGAAACCCGGTTGCGCACGCTGCTGCTGCGCGCCGGCCGCGCTTACCCTGCGCGCGTCAAGACCTATCTCGACCGCATGGACGGGCGCAAACGCCTGCGCAGCATCGCCTTCGAGGACATCGTCGGCTTTGCGCCGGTGCTTGTCGGCAAGCACAGCGAGCAACTGGTGGCGATCACGCTGGCGGAAACGCTGGACGATCTCCCGTCCGTCAAATTGGCGCGCGAGCGAAGCCGGGGAGGATGGAGCTATAGCGGGATCAACTATCACGACTGGTCGCATCTTTCGATCCGGGTCAATCCGCGGCCATTTCACCCGCCGGCACCGACCCGCGAACCCTTTGCGTCCCTATTCGCCAAAGCGCCGGATAACGCGCGCTCGCTCGCGCGTGGCATCGTCAATCATGCTGTGGCAGCCTGGCGCGAGCTGCACACGCTCGATCCGGAACGTGAAGGAACGCCGGTCCCCATCGTATTGGATTTTCCGTGGGGCCAGCAGACCTTCTGGGGCAGCCAGAACGTCTATGGCTGGTACCGTGGCTTGCTGGCGCCAGCGCCGGTCGATTGTGCGTTGATGGCGCTGGAGCGGTGGGCGTTCGCAGAACTTGAACGCGGTCAGCCCGTCGACACGGTCATTCGCGCTGTGGTCGAGGGCCAGGACAGCTGTGCCGTGCTCGGGATCGCGATCGCCTTGGCGTTGACCGCGCAAGACGTGACGCCGGGCATTCTGCCGCTCGTGACCTCGCAGCGCCTGTGGCGCTACGACATTCGCCGCCTAATCCAGGACGCCACCATGCAGGCGAACCTGATGGGGTTCGCCACCCGCGAGATGGACAATCACTACGACGCCGTGAAGACGGGCAACAGCCGTCCTTGCCGCCGCGACGAAATTCGTTCGGCGGCAATCCTCTATATCCTATCCGGCGACGAGACGTTGCGCGAAGCGGCGCGTGCCGCGATCGCCGACTTCCCCAATCAATTGCCGTTCGATCTCGAAGAACAGAAGAACAGCCCGGAATTTGTCGCCGAGTTGCGGCGCAACGCCGAGATTTGGGCACAGCTCGCAAACCCCGATACCTACAAACTCTATCGGGCGCGTGATGGCGACCAGATCTACGTCAAACACGAAAGTCCGCAAGCCAACGATCCCGATGTCGTGGAAGTCGTCGAACGCCAACGCATGATGGCGGATCGTTCCGGCCTCACCATGTGGGCCACCAAGACGTTTGAGACCGGTGTGATCGATGCACGCTTGACCATCGCGGACGCGGTGGTCCGGGCACAGGCGTTGGACGCGCAAGATCTATTCGCGGAAGGCACCCAGGATTTTGGCAACGAAGACCTGCGGCGCAACGCGGTTGCCGGTGTCGCCGCGGTGGTGCTGGCGTTCGGGGACCAGCACGAAGCCGATACGTTCACCTGGGCCCGGGATGCGGTTGCGCGTGCCGCAAAGCATATCGGCGCCGGTGATCACTTCTTCTCCGGCTCGATGCTCGCTTTTCATCCCTGTCTGTTTGCGGCCCAGGCCTTTGCCGCTGAGATCAAGCGCGGCGGTGACGTCCGTACCGCCAAAGAAGGCCTGCTGGCGCTGGCGGCACATCCCTATGACCAGGTGGCGGAAGCGGCCCTCGCTGGCGCGATGGGTTGCTGGAACGCCGATCCGCAGTTCGGCTGGGCCGCTCTGAATCTTGGCCTTGCGCTGTCGATCGGCAGCTGGGGCGCGGGGGCCGCGCTCACCGTATGGCTACGACCAGGTCGCCAACACCGCGCGCGCGCAGAAGGCGGTCGCCGCCGCTGCCGCTGAAGCCTTTGCAGCCGAACCGGTGCTGACGACCGTCACCATCCCGCCAGCTTGGACCAAGGCGGAAATGGGCGAGGGGGAAACACGGCGCCGGGGCAAGCGCGGGTGGCGCACATCCGATGAGTTCTTGCGGTGGGATTTCCTGCCGCGCGTTATCAGACACGTGCCGGTCGATCTCGTGATGGCCGACCCATCGCGGGCGCCAGTGTTTTTCGGCCTGTGCGGCGAGCTTGTGAGATGGACCGCCGAGCGCATCAATCCGCCCTGGCTGAGCGAAGACGAGCAGGCGCGCGACGACCGTAGCACCGAAGTGTTGGAATGGCGCGACCACCTATTCCGTTTTCTTGCCAAGGTTGCGTTGCATGTGCCGGTCGCCGATACAGCGACGACGCTTCTCGCGCCGGCATTTGCGTTGAATGGGGATGGCGCCTTGTCGCTGATCCGCCCGTTCGTAGACATTGTCGCGTGCGCGGGCATTTACGATCCGGCAGCGGCGGCGCCGCAGGCCGTGCCGCTGATGGAGCTCTGTCTCGATAGGGTCCTGGCCATGGACGACTGGAAACGGGCATCTTGGAACGATGGCCGCATCCATGGCTTCGACATGCCGGATGTCGTCCGGGTGTTTCTGTTTGTTCAGGTCGACAAGGTCTCCGGCGCGGCGCGGTTCGCCAATGGCGACTGGAAGGACGTAAGTCTGATCCTGCCTCTCATCGACAAGTTCATGAAAGGCGTCGGCCAGGTCCCCAATGTCATGTCCGCCTTCCTGACGCTGTGCGAGCGCAGTATCGCGCACTATCCCGTGCAGGCCTTCGTCGAGCAGTGCGAAGCGGTGCTGGCCAAGGATGCCGGGACGCCTTTGGGGTGGCGCGGAACGACCCTGCCTGGCCGGTTGGCGGCGTTGATTTACGAATTTGCCGAACGGGCGGGGTCACTGGACCAGGGACTGGCGCAAAGGATGCTGCGCATCCTGGATCGCCTGGTCGACATGGGTGACCGCCGTAGCGCCGCACTGCAGACCAGCGAGCTCTTCAAGGAAGTGCGTTCAGTCTGAACTGGCCGGCGGGTCTGGCTGTTCGCCCGCTTTGATCTTCTTGAGAAAGGCTTCCGTATCGAAGCCGAACCACGGCGGCTTGAGCAGGAAGCGCGCATTGCGGACGTTGTATTCCGTCTTGATCTCGACCTCTGAGGCCAGCTTTTCGATGATATCCAGTGCGGCGGCATAGGCGGCCTCTCCTTGCTTCCAGGAGAAAGCGCCGCCGTAACGCAATCCGACCGCCTGTGTCCCGCTCGGTATCTTGTCGAGGCAGAAGCGGTCGATGCAATGGGCGCCGAGCGAATCGGCGTGGTCGGCCAAATCCGACAGGATGTGAATGTTCTTAGGCGTTCCGCCTTGACTCGGATGTAGAGTTTTAGCGCCTTCTCGGTTGCCTGGCTGATGTTCCAGCCCCAGCCCGAGCTTGCCCGCAAGGCAGGTTCGCTTGATCGCAGGGCTGTCGCGGCCGTCTTGAGATCAGCAACGATCATGCGGGCCAGTTCAGCTTGTTCGTGGTGCGGTCCGTGCGCCACGGTCCGCAGGTCGAAATTGATCGCGCGAAGGGTGTTGGCGCGCTTGCTTGCGAAGTCCGCAAGTTCAAGCCGCGCAGCTTCAGCAAGTCCTGCAAGGTTTGGCCCGTTGACGATCCAGTCCAGCGGATTTTCCTCGGGCTGCATCTGGGCGGGCCAAGCAAACCAGGCCGAGCCTTTCTCTTCGCCGAGCTTGGTAAAGGTGAGCGGCACGTCAAAAGCAAACGGCGTGTCAAAGAGGAAAATCAGGGACGCGAACATATCCTTGTCCGATTTATCCGCGGCGCCATAGCGTTCACGGTACCAATCATCGATCAGTGCCACGAGCCGCGCATAGGCTTCGGTAACGATGAGGGTGCCGGCATCGGCGTTTGTTTCGAGCATGTGGTTCGCGCACGAAATCGATCGCTTGGGACCGACGCTTGCCCAACGGCACATCGTGCTCACTCAACAACGCGTCGATCTGCGGCAGCGCCTCGCGAATCCGCGCCGCGATGAGACGCCATGTGGCGGCTTCCTGCTCGTTATCCTCAGGCATCCGACTTGCCCAACTCTCCATCTTTAGACATCAGGGCCGTCGGGAAGATCTCATCATGTGGCACGTCGTCCATTCTTAATCCATATCGCGCCTTCAAAAACCGTTCGAGCGCGTCATTGTCTGATACCGGCGGCATTTGAAGCCCCCAGCCCCCAAGGAAGGCGCCCAGAAAGGTACCTCCGACCGCCTCCAACAAATCGTCGGTAAATTCATCAGGTGACAAGCTCGTCTCTAGCGCTTCTTCGACTTCCAACGCAGCGCGAAACTGGTCGACAATTTCCTGCGTCATTTCTGCGTCATCCGCGATTGGGTGACGAATATTGATCGCGGCGTTTGTCAGACGAGCCAAAATCTCCCAATCCTTCAATCCGTCCACGCGCAGCGAGACGATATGCGCCGCAATACGGGGACAGCTTATCAGCCGTGGTAACGTGTACTGAAGCACCTTAAGTCCTCGCGCGTAGCGCCCTTCGATGCTTATTCGCGCGATTTCCTCCGTGTAGGTGGGCCCAGGTGCACAACGCCATGGAAGCAAGACGTGCTCGTGCGGCACAAAATCCCTATCAGCCCAGAACCGCGTCGGCACCGTTCGGGCGCTCGGCGCGAACAGTTCACGCGGCATAAAGTTCGTGTACAACGTCTCATATGCACGCCCAACAAACGCCCGACCGGCAATTGTGAGCGCAGGTCCTTTGAGACTGCCCAATAACTCTTCGTCAGGAAGGGTAGAGATCGCGCGGATGATTGCCAATATCGCAGCGACGACATCAACCGTTTTCTTTCCGGAAGCGGTGTCGGCGCGAGCCTTCGGAAGAACAATTCGGAGATGGGCGCCATGCGCATCTTTCCGTTGCGCAGTCCTCGCAAGATGTTCTTCGAACACCGGCTCTTATTACGAGCTCTAGGTGTACCGTAGTGGGCAGAAGGGCTTGCTCAAACTCCGCGAGCACGACTTGGGCTATTTTGTAGTTGAGCGAGGAACCGCTCTGCGCTCGGCACGACATCATATGTGTTGGCGTAGGACACCGACCACAAAACGCCCAACGCGCGCCACTCAAGCGTTCGTTGTGAAGTGGCGTCTGCCAGGGGGCGATAGATGAAACTATCCTGGATGCCGGTCCACAACAAATCCAGATCGTCGCTTTGCCAAAAGCCCGATTTATCTACGGAGGCTTCAACGGCTGCATCTCGAAGAAGTGGCGGCCATTTGCTCAGAGCACCATCGACAGACTTTAGGATGGATGATCTACTCGTAACGCAATGCCCCGGAGCGCGGCGGCCTGCCCAAGATGCGCCTGAAGGTTCGGATGCTTCTCAAGATCGAGCGGATCGTGTTCAAACTGACATGGGCGGCAATCGCGACAAGAAATAGTTGCAGGAATCCCAACGAGTTTCCTGCGGCGTCCTCCGCATCGACCGCCGCGAAGAGCATCTCCGGTAATGAGTGAGCAACTTCTGGCTCGGTGGAGTACTGGGCGTTCAGCGCCGCTGCAAGAGCTTGATATTTCGCCGCGAAGGGCATCTGAAGCTCCAGATAGCACTTGGACAAGAGCCACATCGCGCGCTGAAATTTTGGCATTGCGTCGCCGGAAAACCATTTCAGCTGAACCCGATGCAGTTCTCGTACAGCGCTTAGCAGGTCGTCCGCCTCATAGTACGCAAGCGCTCTCTCAAAGATTTTCTCGCCAACCGCCTCGTTTCCGCCCTGCCTGGCCAAAAGCGCGTCCATCTTCTCCAGAAATGATGGAAGCCGGCTGTGTCGCCCCAGCACCGGCAGGCTTTTGCGAATAAAATCGGCGAAGTCCGCAATCGGAAATAGCGGCGTCCGTTCGGACTGCGCCAACATCGCGTCCCAATAATCGAAACCGGCGTCCAATGGTGGCGGGCTTCCTTCGGACTCTGGAAGCACACAAAGATACCCGCGAATGCGAAGAAGCGTAGCGAGTTGTCCAGGCTGTTAGCATGAGCAATCTGGTCGTCTAGAAATGTCGCGATCGAGGAACGCCAAACCAGCAGCTCAGCTGGTTCGACATCTAATTGACCGAAGGACCAGGCGCCGAACGCGTACACGCATAAGGTAGCCGCGTCCTGGAGGTCGGCAGCATCGCCGCGGACCTGAAAGTCGTGATAATACTCGCGCATCGCCGGAAGCTGCGTTGTCATTTCGCCTCTGCCGCGAAATGTTGCGACCGCCACCTCGTATTGCGCGCGCCTCCGCAGGGCGAGCGGCGATGTCTCGACTGCAAACAATGCCATCTTCGCCAACCAGAATCCCAGCCGGGGACGAGTCTCGACGTGAAATGTCGCGTGTCGCAGAGCTCGCTTTATCTCGAAGAAGTCGGCCTGGCTGTGCAGAAGCGGGATGCGATTGCTCCAGCGCTTGTGCAGCGTTTCAAATTCCGAGTCGGTGTCGATGAGCGCATCCGAAAGATCAGACGGCAGATGCAGGTATTCTTCCGCTATCCAGAATGTCTCGCGGTCGACCAGCAATTCTGAGATCGCGGTTCCATCAAAGATCCTAAGCTCGACTTTGTGCCCTTTCTGTGCCCACTTCTTGAGCGCATTTCTCTTTCCGATGGGGATGTCTTCTTCGCAAAAATAGAGAATTTCGTCACAGGGCTCGCCGGCAACGATCGCTCGTACATCTGTTTTAATTTTCGGGGTCACCTTCTCCTGAAGCGAGCACGCGCACGCGATATCGCGCGAGCCTGATGACAATCGCGCAAATTCTGAGTTCGCTACAATCGGGCTGTTCAACGATGTCCGGAAGGTCTCAAAATCTCGGCCAGCGTCACCGCCGGCGCTCACCGGCCCGGTAGCTGGAATGACATTGCTATAGATGCGAAGCCGGTCAGGTGCCGGCAGAGATGTTCAAACTCGTGATGGCTGTTTTTTGCCTTTAAGTTGGAAAGGCTGAAACGAACGACGCTAGTGAGTTGGGCTGGTGTCGTTGACATTGGTTCGCTCGTTGCGCTTCGCTCCCGCCGAATTGGAGACGCGTTGGCACCTAAGATTGATACTTGGTCATCGGGACTATCTTGCCGTCAGAACTTCTCAAGGTGGGTGGCGGCAAGGTTCTTCCCGTCAAGAGTTGGTAGAGTCCGTTATCCCAAACCAAGATCATCCGCGATTTGACGCAACAGGGCGGGCTTCTTTGCGTCCAGAGCGTTGAGCGCGCTATCCAACAACTCCGGCGCTTCCATCGGCATCTGATCGTCGTATTTTTCGACGCGTGCTTGCCCTGTCTTCATGAAATGAATGTTCGCGGTTCTGTACTGGCGCGCCGTGATCAAGCGAAGATCAAAAGCGCGATGGACAATGGCACGCGCCGACACCTTCCATCGCAAACTTCAGCTTGTATATCGCACTCCAATTCAACGTGCCGCCAATCGGAAATTCGGGAATGAAGCCCACGCGCGGCAACAGAAACGCGCTCGCAAACCGATTTGCTTGATCCTCTGTTTCCCGATCGCCCGTTTGCACGCCCCGGTGCATAACGAGATGTCCGCATTCGTGGGCGAGGTCAAAACGCTGGCGACAAAGACTCTCTTTCAATGCGCTACGGACGATAATCGGCCGAGCGCGATCCATAGAGATGCATCGACCCTTTCCGAAACGCCCTCAAAATAGGTGACCACAGCGCCGGCGTTTTCGGCCACGCGCATCATATTCGTAATGGGACCCGATAGGCCGAGGTTCCATTTCCTTCGGCAGGCGTCGGCGGCCCGTTCGATTTCATCAGGGGTCTTCACGTGAATGTCTGGAAAGGTCACTTGCGGAAGCTTCAGTGCCGTATCCAGCCTGCTGACGAGTGAATCCAACAATGTGCCGCGAGCAAGTACCTGACTGGTAATGTAAGCTGGCGTTGTCTGCTGTTTCCGAAAGTGACATTGCTCCGGCATCACCGGCATTTCGCTGCGAATATGAAAAAAACGAGGCGTCACACCGAGGAGCTCTGCAAACAGCCGAACCATGTCCGCGTTCGGGGTCCGTGCGCCGGTCTCTAGTTGATGCCCATATTGCCGGGTGATCGCGGCCTGTTCGCCGAGTTCATCCAGCGAGCGACCCCAAGCCACCCGCCCCAGACGCAACTTCTCACCGATTGAATTCGCGTGACTCATCGTCGGAGAGCCGAGGGATCGGCCCCTTCCTGATATAGAGATGGAATAGGACTAACCCGGCTTCTGCGCCTGGTCTTCGTCGTCGTCCGCCAATTTGGATGACCGGGGGCCGGCAACTCGACGCCTTCCGCCGGCTTCTCGCCGATCGGACGGATCGCAGCAACGGAGCCACTCAGCGGGATATCCCAGTAGAACTCAGGCCCCTCGTCACTGAGCGCCACGTATTTGATCGCAGTGACAGCTCCCTCAATGTCGGTTTCGACCGCAAGTCGATGCGCATAGTCGCGTGCCTCCGCCTCCTTGGGAAACAGCGAAAGCTGACTGAGTTCGGGGTACGATTGCTGCAAGGTCCGCGCGCTGGGTTCCTCCGCGGCGCCGCGATAGAAGCGCATCGGCACGCCGCCAATCTTGAATATGAACTGTTTGGAAGGATCGACCAGCGACAGCCACGGAAAGCGGCCGGCCACGCATGCGGTCAATATCTGATGGCGCTGAAACTGAAAGGCGCTGCATCCGAGCGTCCAGGAGTCGTCTCCGATACCAGGGTTAAACCGGTCGAGCGCATCGTTGCGTCCCCGCAGGATGAGGCGGGCGACGTCAACAAGCCGCGGTTGGGTGTGAGATCAGCATGGATGGTCCAAGGTTCACGCTCGCGCATAATTCGTCTCCGAAACGCCTTCATCGGGAGGATGGGCGTTTTGGATGTTTTGTCAAGCACTGGATCGGTTTGTCAACAGGGCGGTGATCGATCAAGGCGGGCGGAACGCGGCCGAAAACGCCAGACCTATGGGCTGTGGAGAGGCTTCGAGGGCTAGAACGGCCCCGGCTCGCCCATTGGGACCGTCCGTCCGCTGGCACTGTCGGAGCGCCCTCTACTGGCGCTCCCTGCTGTCCTGACTTGTCGGCCGAACATCGGGACCGATTGAAAGCAGCCCCGACAGCGACTCTACCTTCACAAGACGGCGCCGACCCACGCGCATGGTGTCGAGCTGTCCATTGCCGATGAGTTCATAAAGCTTGGTCTTACCGAGCCCGCTGGCTTGGCAGGCTTCGCGCACCGTGCAGGTTATGCGCTGCTGGATCGGAATGTCGTGCGACCTCATCGCGATCTCCATGATTGTGCAGGTGATTCGCGCGCGATTGGGGCGGTCCGTCAATGTTCGCGGGCGGTCCTGGTAGACCGCAGCGAAGTAGGAAGGACGCAAATAGCAGATCAGCAATTGCGAGAGGGCACGCCCCGGCGATGCCAAGGGAGGTACGAGCGGGCCTTATGATACGGATCGAAGTTTTGCAGTCGCTGGGCCTGACCGGAGCCTATCAAGATGGTTTGCCCACCAGACCATCATTTTGACGCGCTCGTCCCAATGGGCGCTGCGTGCATAGGCGCGGCGAACATCGTTGCCCTCTATATGGGCGAGCTGCCGTTCAATCGCGTCGCTGCTCCATTTGCCGGATTCGTTCAACAGCGTGGAGGCCGTCGCGCGGAAGCCGTGCGAGGTCATCTCGTCCTGTCCATAACCCAGCCGGCGAAGTGCGCCATTCAACGTGTTCTCCGAATGGGTTTGTCGGCACTGAGAAAGCCCGGGAACACCAATTTGCGATGGCCCGTGATCGGGCGGAGCGTCTCCAAGACTTGCAGAGCCTGCGGCGCCAGGTAGATCTTATGCTCACGCCGCATCTTTGTTTTGCTGGCCGGAATGGTCCAAACCTTCTCGTCCACTTCGAACTCAATCCATTCCGCCGTGCGCAGCTCGCCGGGCCGGGGAAACAGGAGCGCCATCAGCTTCAGTGCGGCCTGGGTCGTGGGCTGACCGTCGAACGTGTCGATCGCCCGCAGCAAGCCGGCGAACTTCTTGGTTTCGGTGATGGCCGCGCGATGCGTGACCGTCGGTGCCGTCAACGCGCCCTTCAAACCGGAAGTCGGATCGGTCTCGGCGCGCGTCGTGGCGATCGCGTAGCGGCAGACCGCGCCGATGGTAGACCGCAAGCGGCGCGCCGTCTCATAGAGGCCACGTGACTCCGGATCGCGCAACACCTGCAACACGTCGATCGGACGGATGTCGGCGACGCGCTTCGATCCGAGCGTCGGATAAGCAAACTCCAGCAACCATTCCTTCTTGATCATCGTCGCCGAAGCTTTGGCTTCCCGCCGCAATTTCGCGACATATTCGAGCGCGACCTCTTTGAAGGTGTCACCCGGCAACGCGGCCGCCTCTTTGGCCTCCTGCGCCTTCTGCCCGGGATCGATCCCTTCGCGCAGGAGCTTGCGAACCTCCTCGCGTTTCAGGCGAGCATCGGCGAGCGAGACCGACGGGTAGGGACCAATTGCGAGTTGCCTTTGCGCGCCTTTGAAGCGGTAGGCGAGATGCCAGTAGCGCGCGCCGCTCGGCTGAATCCAGAGCTGCAAGCCGCCGCCATCGGACAGCTTCCAGCGCGCCGCTTTTGGCTTCGTTCCACGACAGGCGAGGTCGGTCAGTGCCATCGATGCCGCCTTTCCGGGTCTTTAGTTCGGACCAACAGGGGGTGTTGAGACCCCCTCAGGACCAACAAAAGACCAACAAGGCATGCGGCTTGTCAAGGCCAAGGCCGAACCGCAACGGACCGAAAATATCTATGTTTTCAGTTATTTAGCGGTCTATGGCGAACGAGAACGAACCATGAAGAACGCTTGAATGGTGCCCAGAAGAGGACTCGAACCTCCACGCCTTGCGGCGCTAGTACCTGAAACTAGTGCGTCTACCAATTCCGCCATCTGGGCCGATGGAAGGGCGGGATGTTTAGGGGGCTCCCCGGCGGCTGTCAATAAACGCGGGCAGGTTGCGGCCGGACGGCGAGGGCGGGCAAGCCCTGCGGCGTTGCTTCGGACTTCAACCCCGGCCGCCCGAACACCATATGTAGGCCGACCAACGGATTTTGAAGGCAACGATGCTGGTAACGACCACCGAAAATGTACGCGGCCAAACTGTGAAGCGGTCTTTGGGTCAGGTGTTCGGCGTCGTCGTGCGCAGCCGGGGCCTGGGCGGCAATATCATGGCCGGCCTTCGCTCCATCGTCGGGGGCGAGATCCATGAATATACCCAGCTTCTGGAGGAGACCCGCAGGCAGGCGATCGATCGCATGGTGCGCAACGCCGCGGCCATGGGTGCCAATGGCGTCGTGATGATGCGCTTCGATTCCTCGGAAATCGGCCAGACCATGAGCGAGATCGTCGCCTACGGCACCGCGGTGATCCTCGAACCGGAGGCCTGATGATGCGCCCGATTCTGATCGGCATCGGTGCGCTCGGCCTGCTTTGCGGCGCTGCCAGCCTGGCCCTCGGCGTCTTGCCGCCGGTCTTCGTGTTCGGCTTTTGGGGTGTATTGCTGCTTGTCGGCACCGTATTCGAGCGCATCATCTACAAGCAGACCCTGCCCGCCGCACCCGGTCCCGGCTGGGAGCGCACCCCGGAGCGCTTCATCGACGACCGGACGGGCCAGCCGATCACGGTTTATGTCGAACCTGCGACGGGAGAACGCGCTTACGTGCGGGAGTAGAACGGCCTTTCCCTGAAGCCGCACGCCCGCTATGTAGCGATGCATGAGCACGTCCCTCGTCACGGTTTTCGGCGGCACCGGCTTCGTCGGCCGCCACACGGTCCGGGCATTGGCCAAGGCCGGCAAGCGCATCCGCGTCGCGGTTCGCCATCCTCACCAAGGCTTCTTCCTCCCCCCGATGGGAACGGTCGGCCAGATCGCGCTGATCAAATGCGATGTGCGCGAGGCCGACCAAGTCGCCGCCGCCGCCGCTGGCGCCGACGCGATCATCAACCTGACGGGCATCCTCTACCCGCGCGGCGGACAGGACTTCGAGGCCGTCCATGTCGACGCCGCGGACGCGATCGCCAAGGCGGCGAAGGCAGTGGGCGCGCGCACGCTGGTTCATGTTTCGGCCATCGGCGCCGACAAGGATTCCGAAAGCGGCTATGCCGCCAGCAAGGGCGAAGGCGAGGCGCGCGTACGCGATGCCTTCCCGGGGGCCGCCATCGTGCGCCCGTCGCTGGTGTTCGGTCCCGAGGACGAATTTTTCAACCGCTTCGCGGCCCCTGGCGCGCGTGCTGCCGGCACTGCCGCTGATCGGCGGCGGCCATACCCGATTCCAGCCGGTGTTCGTCGGCGACATGGCGGCCGCCATCGCGTGCCTGGCGCAGGATCCCGCGCTGGGCGGCAAGGTCTATGAGCTCGGCGGGCCGACTGTCTATACCTTCAAGGAGCTGATGCAGATCCTGCTGCGCGAGATCGGGCGCAAGCGCCTGCTGCTGCCGGTGCCCTTCCCGCTTGGGAGCCTGATGGCGATGGTCCTGCAATTTGCGCCCGATCCGCTGCTGACGCCGGATCAGGTGACGCTGCTCAAGACCGACAACGTCGTGACAGGCGCCGACACGCTGGCGACACTCGGCATCGTGCCGACCTCGGTGGAAGCGGAAGTGCCCGCCTATCTCTGGCGCTTCCGGCCCAAGGGCCAATACCAGGAATTCGTGCGCGACCGCGTCGAGGCCTAGGTTTTTCGAGCTGCTACGCAATTACGGGTGAAGCGAACGAGGCTTCACGCCATCGCGCTCAGCGCAACGTCAGGACGGCGATGAGTGCCAGGCCGGCGGCGATGCGGTACCAGCCGAACGGCTTGAGGCCGTAGCGGCTGATGAAGCCGATGAAGGCTTTCACCACCACCCAGGCCACCAGGAACGACACGACGAAGCCGATGGCGATGATCTCCAGGTTCGCGCCGGTGAGCGCGTGGCGCTGCTTGTAGAGTTCGAACACGCTCGCCCCCAGCATCGTCGGAACCGCCAGATAGAAGGTGAATTGCGCCGCCGCCTTGCGGTCCACCCCGAGCAGCTCGCCGCCCAGGATGGTGGCGCCCGAGCGCGAGACGCCGGGCAGCAGGGCGAGGCACTGGCACAGTCCGATCTGGAACGCCTTCGACAGCGGCAGGCTGTCGCTGTCCATATAGCGCGGCGCCGGCGCGATGCGCTCGAACAACAGGATGACGATCCCGCCGACGATCCAGGACGCCGCGATCACCGGCAGGGCACGCTGTGGATCGAGCAGGAAGCCGTTGATGACCTTGATCATCGCGACGCCGAGCACCGCCGACGGGAGGAACGCGACGATCACGTTCAGCGCGAATTGCCGCGCCGGCGGCCGGCTGGGCAGGCCGACCAGCACGTCCCAGAACCGGCGCCAGTACACGGCCACGACCGAGAGCACCGCGCCGAACTGGATGACGACGGTGAAGACCTCCCATTGCTCCTTGTTGAGGCCGAGAAAGTTTTCGCTAACCAGCAGGTGCGCCGTGGACGACACGGGGAGAAACTCCGTGAGGCCCTCGACGATGCCGAGCAGAATCGAATTGAAAATATCGCTCATTGTGTCGTCTTCCGGCGCGGGATGGACGCTGCAAACATCAAAAAAGCCGCGCAAACCGCGGCGTTCCGCTCGACTCATGCACCGCATTGGGGCCAAATTCAATTCGATTTCGACCGTTGCGAATAAATTCGTGTTAAGTCGCGCATGGCACATTTCCCCCCGGGCGCGTTGGGCGCCAGCACGAATCTACCGGGGCCTAGAATGACCAAGATGATCTCCAACTTCCTTCGCAACGAGTCCGGCGCGACGGCCATCGAATACGGCCTGATCGCGGCGTTGATCGCCGTCGTGGTGATCGGCGCGATCACCGCTGTCGGCACGAACCTGAGTTCGACCTTCAACACCGTTTCCGGCAGCATCAAGTAAGCCGCTCCCACCCTACATTGCGCGGGCATGGCAGGTCCCTGCTATGCTGCGCGCATGGGTGGGGACGATTTTGCCCAAGCGGCTGCGCCACAGGACCGCCGCAAGGGCTTCTTCGACTGGCTATGGAACGGGCGGGCCGGCGGCGGAAAGCCGTGGGCGCGGCGGATCGTATCCGTGCTCTTCTTCTTCGCCCTGCCGGCACCCGTCGTCCTGCTGTTGATGCTGCGATTCCTGCCGGTCCCGTTCACGCCTTCCATGCTGGGCGATCTCGTGACGCTGCACGGAGTCCATTATGCGTGGCGCGACGCCGGTGCGATCTCCCCCTTTCTGGCCCGCGCCGTGATCGGCTCGGAGGACCAGAATTTCTGCACCCATGACGGTTTCGACTGGAAGGCGATCGACGACGCCTGGCGGGACTACAAATTCCGCCACAAGCCGCTGCGCGGCGCCAGCACGATCAGCCAGCAGACCGCGCGGGAGGTCTTCCTGGCCTATTCCGGCGGCATCGTCCGCAAGGCGCTCGAGGCTTACCTCACCGTACTGGTCGAGGCGTTGTGGCCCAAGAAACGGATCATGACCGTCTATCTGAACGTGGTGGACTGGGGCCACGGCAATTTCGGCGCCGAAGCCGCCGCGCAGAGCTATTTCGGCGTCTCGGCAGCGGCCCTGAACCCGGCCCAGGCGGCCCGCCTCGCCGCCATCCTGCCCAGCCCCGACAAATGGAAGGCGGTGCATCCCGGCCGCTATGTCCGGCGCCGGACGGGTGCGCTGGTCGCCCGCCAGGGCCAGGTCGTGGCCAATGCGCTGGATTGGTGCGTGCACTAATTCAACGCGCAGCCGATTTCCTCTACATTGCGCCGCCATGCGCAAACTGATTCACCTCACGCTTTCGCCCGCTTCGCGGCTGGCACGGCTGATGATCGGGGAGAAACGGCTCACCTGCGATCCGGTGCTTGCCGAGGACAGCCAGCTTCACCTGCCGGTGTTCTCCGATCTGGACGGCAGCACCGTCACCGGGCTGTGGGCGATCGTCGACCACCTCGAAGGCACCTATACCGATCATCCGCTGATGCCCGAAGACCCGGCCGAGCGCGCCGTGGCGCTGCGCTGGCTCGACTGGGCGATGGGACCGTTCCACGACCAGGTGACCCGGCGCATCGTGTTCGAAAAGGGTGGCCAGCGCTTCACCGGCGCGTCCAAGCGGTCCGCGCCGGACATGAATGTCATCCGGCAGGGACGCGAGGCGTTGCGCGAAGCCTTGAAAATGCTGGGCGAAACGGCCGAGCAGAACGGGGACCTGAGCGGCCGCGGCTGCACCATCGCCGATCTCGCGGTCGCTGCGCATCTGTCGGCGCTGGACTATTTCGGAGAAGTCCCCTGGACGGAGTTTCCGCAGACCGCCGAATGGTATCTGCGGATCAAGTCGCGCCCTGCCTTCCGCACCCTGCTGGGCGACCGCGTGCCGGGCCAACCGCCGACGGCGAGCTATGCCGAGCTCGACTTCTAGAACCGATCCGCGGCCGGCGATCCGCGCCCAGGCGCTGGCCGAGGGCTTCGACGTGGTCCGGTTCGCCCCTGCCGCCGCGCCTGCGCATGCCGCCGAGCGCCTCGCCTACTTCCTCGCCGATGGCCGCCAAGGCACGATGGACTGGATGTCGCGCAATTCCGAGCGCCGCGCCGATCCGGCCGTTCTGTGGCCACAAGCCCGCGGCGTCGTTGTGCTCGGCATGAACTACGGTCCCGCACAGAATCCGCTGGCTGTGCTGGCGCGGCGCGAGGCGGGCGCGATCTCGGTCTATGCCCAGGGGGACGATTATCACGACGTCGTCAAGGCGCGGCTGAAACGGCTGGCGGGCGCCATCGCGGCGGACTTCGCCTGCGAGGTGAAAGTGTTCGTCGACACCGCGCCGGTGCTGGAGAAGCCGATTGCACAAGGCGCCGGGGCGGGCTGGCAGGGCAAGCACACCAACCTCGTCAGCCGGGAGTTCGGCTCTTGGCTGTTCCTGGCCTCGATCTTCACCACGCTGGAGCTTGTGCCGGACGCGGCGGAGGGGGATCACTGCGGCAACTGCCACCAGTGCCTCGACATCTGCCCGACCAAGGCCTTTCCCGCGCCCTATCAGCTCGATGCGCGGCGCTGCATCTCCTATCTGACCATCGAGTACAAGGGGCACATCCCGCTCGAATTCCGCGCGGCCATCGGCAACCGCATCTATGGCTGCGACGACTGCCTGGCGGTGTGTCCGTGGAACAAGTTCGCGCAGGCGGCGCAGCAGAACCGCTTCGCGCCCCGCGCCGAACTGGCCGCACCGTTGCTGCGCGACCTGGTGCGGCTGGACGATGCCGCATTCCGCGCCCTGTTCCGAAAATCGCCGATCAAGCGGATCGGCCGCGACCGCTTCGTGCGCAACGTACTGATCGCCATCGGCAATTCCGGCGAGCCGGAACTGGCGGCGGAGGCCGCTCGGCTGCTGGGCGATCCCGCGCCGCTGGTGCGTGCCATGGCGGTCTGGGCACTGAGCCGGCTGGATGCCGCGAAGCTGCTGGCGTGGCGCGCGAAGGACGAAACCGATGCGGACGTGATCGGCGAGTGGACGCGCGCTATGGCGTCGTAGCGGCCGGCGCGCTGTCGGCCAGATGCTGGCTCGCGCTTTCCGCCGCGGCGCTGCCGGGCGCGATGGCGAGGACGCGCTGCCAGTCGGCGCGGGCGCCGGCGACGTCGCCGGCCTCGAATTTGTTGGTGCCGCGCTCGACCAGCGCGTCGGCGTTGTTCGGCTGCAGCCTGAGCGCCCGCTCGAAATCGGCGCGCGCGTCGGTCTTGCGGCCCATGCCGTGGCGGGCGCTGCCGCGCAGCACATAGAGATCGGCGCGATCGGGATTGACCAGCAGGGCCGCCGTCAGGTCGGAATCCGCCTTCGCCCAGTTCCTCTTGAAGGCCTGCGCGCGGCCGCGGTCGGCCAGCAGATCGGCATCGAACGGATCGACCTGCAGCGCCGCCGAGAACGACGCGATCGCGGCGTCCGCCTGACCCGCCAGCAGCCAGGCATTGCCCGCCTGATCGAACAGCGCCGTCCGCATCGCCGCGTTGGACGCGAAGTCGCTGCGCGCCAGCCCGTCCAGTTTCTGCGCGGCTTCGGCATAGCGCCTGAGGCCCACTAGAGCCAGAGCCATGCAATGGCCCGCCGCGGCGCCGCCCCCCGATTTCGCCCAGGACGACGCCAGCATCAGCGCGCCGGACGGATCGGCCTGCGCCCGGGCCAGGCAAAGGTCGTACTGGCTCTGCGGCGGCGTGGCCGCGTGCGCGCCACCCGCAATCGCAAGCGTCGCAGCGGTCACCCAGGCCGTTCCGATCCAGCGCATCCGGTCTCGAGCTTTCATGGCATGGGACTAGCACGGATCGTCGCATAACACCTTTCGAGCGGCCGTCGTGAAAGCGATTTTACCGTGGCGATGGCGACAGCGCTTCTTATAGGCTTGTCTGCCGCGAGCCGCATGTTCCACGGCTCCGCGGCATACAAACTGGCGGCCCGCACGTCTTCTGCTAGTCTGCGGCTGGGAGAGGAACCGCATGGCAAAATTGCTTTCGCTGTTGACGCTGGTCTTTGCGCTTCTGGCGGTCGCCGTGCCGGCGGCGGCGCAGCAAGCCGGGCCGGCGGCCGCGCCCGTCCCGATCGTCGACCGCCACGATCTGCCGCCCATCAGCGGGCCGGCCGGACCGGCCTTCGACGCCAGCAAGGCGACCGCGGCCTATCTGGCAAGGATCGGCGGTGCCGCCCGCGCCCGCTCCGACGCCTATTTCGAGGGCGGCTACGTGCTGGTCTTCGTGGACGCCTTCTACACCATCGTCATGTGCGGGCTGCTGCTGTGGTTCAAGGTTTCCGCCGCCATCCGCGACTTCGCCCAGCGCCAGACGCGCTCGCGCTTCTGGCAGGTCCCGCTCTATGTCGGGCCCTTCATCATCATAACGTCTGTCGCGACGTTTCCGCTGGCCCTGTGTGAGGGGTTTTTCCGCGAGCGCGCCTATGGACTGATGAACCAGAGCTTCGGGCAATGGTTCGGCGACCAGCTGACCTCGACCGGCCTCTCCATCGTGGGCGGCACCATCGTGCTGACGCTGATCTACGCGGCCATCCGCAGCGCGCCGCGCACTTGGTGGGTCTGGGGCGCCTGTATCGCGATCGCCTTCTCCGCGATCCTGCAGATGATCTTCCCGGTATTCGTCGCGCCGCTGTTCAATCACTACGCGCCGCTGCCGGCCAGCCCGCTGAAGGCCGATATCCTGTCGCTGGCGCGCGCCAACGCGATACCGGCGGACAACGTCTACCTGGTCGACGCCTCGCGGCAGTCCGACCGCATCTCCGCGAACGTCTCGGGCTTCCTCGGCACCACGCGCGTCTCGCTGAACGACAACCTTCTGCACAAGGGCACACATGACGAGGTGCTCGCCGTGCTGGGCCACGAGATGGGCCACTATGTGCTGGACCATACTTTCATCGGCATCGTGCTGAACGGGCTGGTGCTGTTCGCCTGTTTCGCCTTCATCGCCTGGGCTTATGGGACGCTGACCGCCCTGTTCGGCGGCAACTGGGACGTGCGGGAGGTCGCCGATCCGGCCGGCCTGCCGGTCCTGATGGCGCTGTTCGTCGCCTTCAACCTGGTGTTCACGCCGGTCAACAACACGATTACGCGGACGCTCGAGATCCAGGCGGACATGTTCGGCATCAACGCCGCACGCAAGCCCGACGCCTTCGCGACCGTGGTGCTCAAGCTTTCCAACTACCGCAAGCTCGATCCTTCGCCGCTGGAGGAATTCGTGTTCTACGACCATCCTTCCGGCCATACCCGCATCTGGGAAATGATGCGCTGGAAGGCGGAGCACCTGAACGATCCCGACATCAAGGCGGGTCCGGTCTCGCCGCAGTGAGCGGCTTCGCGCGCACGTTCGGCCGCGAGGACGCGCCCCTGCATGTGGCGGCGCACAGCCATCACCCCTGGCCGGACGTCTCCTACGACGCACAGATCGCGGCCTGGGACGACGCGGCTCGGCTGCTCGACCGCAAATGGGATCATGTCTTCGAACAGGTGATTCCGGCGGCGCAGGGCCATGTCGCGCGCCAGTTGGGACTGCCCGATCCGGCGACCATCGCATTCGGGCCGAACACGCATTCGTTTCTCATGCGCATCCTCTCCTGCCTGCCGCAGCGGCCGGTGCGCATCCTGACGACCGGATCGGAGTTCATGAGCTTCTCGCGCCAGATCGCGCGGCTGAAGGAGAACGGGCTGGTGCAGGCGACACAGGTCTCCGTCGAGCCCTACGCCGATTTCGCCGTGAGTTTCACGAATGCCGCGGCACGAGGCGGACACAATCTCGTCTTCCTCAGCCAGGTGTTCTTCGATTCGGGTTTCGCGCTCGCCGACCTGGCCAGGATCGTGCGGGCCGTGCCGCATCGCGAGACCTTCGTGGTGATCGACGGCTATCACGGCTTCATGGCACTGCCGACCGACCTGTCGGCCATCGCAGACCGCGCTTTCTATGTCGCCGGCGGCTACAAATACGCGATGGCAGGCGAAGGCGCCTGCTTCCTGCATTGCCCGCCGGGTTATGGGCCGCGGCCGCTCGATACCGGCTGGTATGCCGGCTTCGGCGTGCTCGAAGGCGGCGGTGCAAAAGACGTGCCCTATGCCGCGGACGGCAGCCGGTTCCTGGGCGCGACCTTCGACGTCGGCGCGCTCTATCGCTTCAACGCCGTGCAGGATTGGCTCGCCGGCTACGATCTCACCGTCGACAAGATGCTGCGCTACACCCGCGCGCTGGAGCGCATCTTCCTGAGCGAGCTGCGCTCGCCAGACGTCTGCGCCGAGACGCTTTTGGTGCCCGACGAGGCCTCGCGTGGCCGTTTTCTCGCCTTCCGCACGCCCAATGCCGGCGCCATCGTGGCGCGGCTGGCGGCAAAGAATATCATCGCCGACCATCGCGGCGACCGCCTGCGCATCGGTTTCGGCATCTATCACGGCGAAGACGACGCGCGCCGCGTGGCACATGCGCTTGCCTAGGGAACTTTAGGTACGGCACGGCATTATATCCCCCGATACACACCGGGGAATTTCGATGACGCTCTTGATTATCATCATATTGCTGGTGCTGCTGTTCGGCGGCGGCGGCTGGGGCTACAGCCGCTACGGCGCAGGCGGCGGTCTGGGCATCGTCGGAACGATCCTGGTGATCTTCCTGGTGCTTTACCTGCTCGGCGCCGTGCGCCTCTAAGGCAGCGCAGCGTTTAAGCCCGCGAACAGCGGGTTGGCGGTGTCGAACACATAGTCCGCATCCTGAGTCGTCGCCGGCGCGTCGACGCCCTGGGCGCGCAGCGAAGCGATGGCGTTCATCAGCTTCGGGCGCGGACACAGGATCGCATATTCGCCGCCGGCGTCGGTCGGCCGCGACAGGATCGAGGCATCCGCGTCCTTCGCGAGCGCTTCCAGTACCGCCTCGGCACGCTTATCGAGGCGCACGCGCAGAATTTGCGAGGTCCGGGCGCGTTCGCGGGCACCCAGGCGTTCCAGCAATGCCGCGGCCGCGGTGCGCGCAGCCCCTGTCCAGTCCGCGGTGAGCGACGCGGCGAGTTGTGCCTGGCTTTCGAGGATCATGCCATCTTCGAGGATTTTGAGCCCATTCGCCTCCAGCGTCGCGCCGGTGGTGGTGATGTCGACGATAGCTTCCGCCGTGCCGGCGGCCGGCGCGCCCTCGGTGGCGCCCGCGCTCTCCACGATCCGGTAGTCCGAAATGCCCATATGCGCGAAGAAGGCGCGGGTGAGTTGCAGGTACTTGGTCGCGATGCGCAGGCGCCGGCGATGCCTGTGCGCGAAGGCGGCACAGACGTCGTCCAGGTCCGCCATGGTCGAGACGTCGATCCAGTATTGCGGCACGGCGACGACGACATTGGCGAAACCGAAGCCGAGCGGCTTGATCAGGTGGATGCGGCCGACCAGCTCCGGCGCCTGCTCGCGCAAGAGGTCCTCGCCGGTGACGCCCAGATGCACATCGCCCGAAATCAGCGACGACGCGATCTCCGACGCCGACAGCAACATGACCTCGATATCGGGAAATCCGCCCATCGCGGCGCGGTAGCCGCGGGCGCCGGCGGTCTGTTTCAGCTTGGCGCCGGCGTCTTCGAAATAGGCGTTGACCTGCTCCTGCAGGCGGCCTTTGGACGGCACGGCGAGCGTCAACGCGGCCATCAGGCGTCTCCCGCGAAGCGGCGCGCGGCGAGCACGCGTTCGGTGCGGATGGCGCAACCGATGGCGGGTATCGGCGTCTTGGCGCCCAGCGCTTCCAGCAGCGTGTCATAGCGGCCGCCGCCGGCGACCTGCACCGCGCCTTCGGCGTCGCGTGACCACAGCTCGAACACGAAGCCGGTATAATACTCCATATTGCGCCCGAACCGCGCGGCGAAGGCGACGCGCGACGGATCGATGCCCAGCGCGCGCAAGGCGCCCAGCCGCTGCTCCATCGCCGCCAGCGGCGCGTCGAGCCGGACGCCGGCGTCGCGGGTCAACGCGGCGATATCCTCCAGCGCCGATTGCGCCGTGCCGGAGACCGACAGAAGGCTGGTGATCACCTGCGCAATCTTGGGGTCGAGGCGCAGGGCCGCCGCGTCGGCCGCCTGCTCCATCAGCCGCTCGACGATCTCCTCGCGGGTGCGCGCGCCCTGCGGCGCGTCGGCCACCATGTCCATCAGGCCCTCGATGGCGGCGCGCGAGTCCGCGGCGGACAGATTGCCGAGCGAGCCCAGCAGCCGCTGTGCATCGGTCGAGGCGCCATGGGTCAGGCGGCCCAGCAAGGCCTCGAAATAGCCGGCGCGCCAGAAATGGCGCTTCAGGCGCGCGCGCCACTGCGCCGGAACGTCCAGTGCGTCGACCAGCGCGCCGAACAGCGCCAGGTCGCCGACCTTCATCTCGAAATCCTTGAGGCCCGCCGCGTGCAAGGCTTCGACCGTAACCGAGAGAATTTCGGTTTCCGCCGCGGCGCGGTCGTCGAGGCCCAGCAGCTCGACGCCGGCCTGGAAGAATTGCGTCGGGCGGTGCGGCTCGTTGGTCTGGTGGCGGAAAGCGAGGCCGTTATAGGAGATGCGCGCCGGGAACGCCGCGCCGCCGTCTACCGCCATCTTGCAGATCGGAATGGTCAGGTCGGGCCGCAGGCAAAGTTCGCGTCCCGACGGATCGGTGAGCGTGAACGTGCGGCGGCGGATTTCCTCGCCGGAGCGGTCGAGGAAAATGTCCGCCGGCTGCAGCACGCTCGGCTCCTGCCGCGCATAACCATGGACGGCGAAGCATTTGAGGATAGCAACCGCCTGCGCGTTGAGCGCATCGATCGACGCCGTGCCGTAATAGGGGAACGCCGCCATCGTCAGGGCCCGCGGTTCAGGAGTTTCTGCACGTCAGCGACAAGGTTCGCGCGGTCGACCGTTGCCTCGGCCTGGCGGTTGCCGATCCAATCGGCGCGGCTCTCGGCCGACTTCGCCAGTTCGGCGCCGGCGACGAGATCCTTGATCTTCACCTTGCCCAGCGCGGCTTCGTCCGGGCCTTCGACGATCGCCAGCACCGCACCGCGCTTGTCGGCATATTTGAACTGGTCGCCCAGCTTGCCGGTGCCGACATAGGCCTCGGCGCGCACCCCGGCGCCGCGCAATTCGCGCACCATGGCGAAGGACGGCGCCGCGTTGTTCTTGTCGAACACCGTGACGACCACCAGCGGCGCCACCTGCGCCACCGCCGCCCGGCGCATCTGCAGCGCGGTCAGCAGACGGCTGACGCCGATGGAAAAGCCAACCGCCGGCGTCTTCTGCCCGGTGAACCGCGCGACGAGATCGTCATAGCGCCCGCCGCCGCCGACCGAGCCGAACACGACATTCTGGCCCTTCTCGTTCTGCACCGGAAAGGTGAGCTGCGCCTCGAACACCGTGCCGGTGTAGTAGTCGAGACCACGAATGACGCTGGTATCCATTTCAATTCGCACATGCTCGGAGTCGTAGTTGCACGAATTGATCAATTCGGAGATACGAGAGTGTTCTTCGATACCTTCATTCCAAAGCGGACTCAGACGGCCACCGCTGACGAACTCCTTTCCGAGTTCTTTCAAAGCCTCAAGCGTTGCATTGGGGTCTGCAAACCTCAGCAACTCCTCAATCTGCCGAGGCTCAAGGTTTGCGCCACTTGCATAGTCACCTGATTCATCTTTGCGGCCCGCACCCAAAAGAGCACGAACACCATCGCGGCCCAAACGATCGAGTTTATCGAGCGCGCGCAAAACGATACCACGGCGCTCTCGGTCAGAGATCGCAAGGCCTATCGATTCCAGAACTCCGTCGAGCAATTTTCGATTGTTAGTCTTGATCTTGTACTCGCCCGGCTTCAGCCCCAGCGCCTCCAGCGTGTCGGCGAACATCATCACCATTTCGGCGTCGGCGGCGGGCGAGGACGTGCCGACCGTGTCGGCGTCGCACTGGATGAACTCGCGGTAGCGGCCGGGGCCCGGCTTGTCGTTGCGGAAGACGGTGCCGATCTGGTAGCGGCGGAACGGACGCGGCAGGAACTGCTGGTTCTCGGCCACGTAGCGCGCCAGCGGCGCGGTCAGGTCGTAGCGCAGCGAGACCCATTGCTCGTCCTCGTCGCGGAACGAGAACACGCCGGCGTTCGGCCGGTCGACATCGGGCAGGAACTTGCCCAGCGCGTCGGTGTATTCGACGAACGGCGTCTCCAGCGCGTCGAAGCCGTAGGATTCGTAAGTACGGCGGATGGTGTCCAGCATCGCCCGCTCGGCCGCGAGTTCGCCCGCGGCGCGGTCGCGGAAACCACGCACCGTCCGTGCCTTGGGCCGGGATTGCTTCTCGTTCGCCATGGGATGCCTTTGGGCCGGAGCGCCTTGTAAAGGCTGGCGAGTCCCCGGGCAAGGAATTGCGTCCCGGCAGCTAGTGGCTCGGCGGCTTGGCCGGGGGTTGGATCGGGGTCAGGCCGCCCTGCTCCTTCGCGCCGCCTTCCTTGAGCTTCTCGATATAGGCGAGTTCGTGCTGCGCCCGCTCGTTGTTCGGCTCGATCTTCAGCGAGTCCTGATACGACGCCTCGGCCTCCAGCAGCAGCCCCATCTCGGTGAGCGCGAAGCCGCGCCCGCGATAGAGCCGCGCCTTCATCGCCGGATCGAGCTTGTCCATCTTCAGGAGGTCATCATAGGCGCTGAGAACCTCCGGCCAGCGTTTGAGCGCGACCAGCGCGGCGCCGCGCTCATAGGCCAGCCCCGTATAGCTGTCGCCCAGGTGAAGATCGCCGCCGGTCGCGAACAGGGGTGAGCCCGAGATCGAGCACGCGCACCGCGTCGCCCGACTGGCCGATCTCGTTGTAGTAGCTGCCCAGATACAGCGCCATCAGCGGATAGGGATTGGCAACCGCCTGCGCCCCCCTGCCGCCCTTCGACGCCGCCATCATTGCGACCAGCGTCTCGCCCAGGCCGTCGGCCAGGATCGTTCCGTGATCCGCCGCGTCGGCGATCGTCTGCTTGGCGCCGGCCAGAGCGGTCTCGATGTCGCCGACATGCGCGCGCACGGCAACGATCCCGCCCGAATGGACATCGGCGACCGTGACCTTGAGCAGATCGGTCGCTTGCATCCAGACCGGCCGGTCGGCAGCGAGCACGCCCGTCGTGCAAAGCGCGACGAGGCCAAGGCAGAGCGCCAGAAGACGGCGCATCTCAGTGCGCCGGCGGCGTTGCAGCCGGCCCGGCCTGCGGATGTTTGCTGGCGTAGAGCGCCTGGGCCTGTTGCAGCGCGTAGGCGCGGACCGCTTTCACGTCGTCTGCGCTCAGGATGTCCTTGAACGAGGCCATGCCGGCGTCGGCCAGCGCGCCGTCCAGCACGATCTGGTCGTACTGGCCCCAGATCTACCGGCGAGACCATGCGCAGGTCCGGCACTTCGCCCGACGAGACCATCAGCACGCCATGGCACACGGCGCAATTCTGGTGGAAGACCGTGAAGCCCTTGGCCGCGAGCTTGGGATCGACGGTCTCCGCCGGCGGCACCGGGATATTGGCCGGCGTTTCGTTGGGCAGAGGCTGCACCACCTTGGTCCCGCCGATCTTGAAGGCGAAGATGCGGCCCTCATTGTTGCCGTATTTCTGCAGCGCCGTGTTGGGATCGGCCGTCGCGCCGAGGCCGCCGGAGCCGCCGAACGCCGCGGCGATGGCGACATATTGCTCACCGTCGACCGTGTAGGTGATGGGCGGCGCGGTCATGCCGGTCTTGAGGTCGATCGACCACAGCCTGGCGCCGGTCCTGGCGTCATAGGCGCCGAAGAAGCCGTCCGAGCCGCCGCCGAACACCAGGCCGCCGGCCGTGGTCAGAAGGCCGCTGTTCCAGCCGCCTGTCATCTCGACCTGCCAGACCATCTTGTTGGCAACGGGGTCCCAGGCGCGGATATAGCCCTTGGCGGGCGCCGGCATCTGGCCCTTGGCGATGCCGGCAAGGATCATCTGGCCGAGCTGGGCGAAGTCGCTGACGTTCCAGGCGCCGGGCTTGTACTGCAAAGGCTTGTTCTGGGCGTAGATAAAACTGTTGTCGATCACCGGGATGTAGACGAGCCCGGTCTGCGGGTTGAACGCCATCGGCTGCCAATTGTGCGCGCCGACCGGGCCGGGGATCTGCACCGACGGGTTGCGCGCATAGCGCACGCCGGGAGTCTCGATCGGCCGCCCCGTCGCCATGTCGACGCCCTTGGCCCAGGTGATCGCGGTGTAGGGCTGCGCCGAGATCAGCTTTCCGGTCGTCCGGTCGATCACATAGAAGAAGCCGTTCTTCGGCGCCTGCATCAGCACCTTGCGCATCGCGCCGTCGATCATGATGTCGGCGAGGACGATGTGCTGGGTTGCGGTGTAGTCCCAGTCGTCGCCCGGCGTGGTCTGGTAGTACCACACGAGCTCGCCGGTCTCCGGCTTCAGCGCCACGACGGACGACAGGTAGAGATTGTCGCCGCCGCCGGGCGAGCGCAGGTTGCGGTTCCCACGACGCGCCATTGCCCGTGCCGACATAGAGAAGGTCGAGGTCGGGATCGTAGGCCATCGCGTCCCACGGCGTGCCGCCGCCGCCCTGCTCCCACCAATGGTTCTGCGTCCCGCCGGTCGACCAGGTCTTCAGCGCATCGGCCATTGCCTTGTCTTCGGGCGGAAAGGCAGGATTGCCCGGCACCACGAAGAAGCGCCAGAGCTGCTTGCCGGTGTCGGCGTCGTAAGCCGTGAGATAGCCGCGCACGCCGTATTCGGCGCCGCCATTGCCGATCAGCACCATGCCTTTGACCACGCGCGGCGCGCCGGTGATGGTGTAGGGGCGGTTGCGGTCGATGGTGTTGATGTCCCAGATCGGCCGGCCGGTCCGGGCGTCGAGCTTGATCAGGCGGCCGTCGAGCGTGCCGACATAGACCGCGCCCTTCCACACCGCGACGCCGCGATTGACGACGTCGCAGCAGGCATAGCGTCCCCACTGTCCGGGCACTTCGGGATCGTAGAACCAGAGCTGCTTGCCGGTCCTGGCGTCCAGCGCCCAGGACCTTCGACCACGAGCCGGTGACGAACATGATGCCGTCGGAGACGATCGGCGTGCTTTCCAGTCCGCGGATCGTGTTGGTGCGGAATTCCCACGCCACGCCGAGCTGCTTGACCGTGTCGCGGCTGATGTCGCCGAGCGGCGAGAAACGCTGCTCCGAATAGGTGCGGCCATAGCTGAGCCAGTCGCCCGGCGTGGCGTCGGCGTGGATGATGCGATCGCCGTCGACATTGGAGGCGGTATCGAGTCGTGCGGCGGGATCGTCGCCACCGGTATCGGCTGCCGCCGCCGGCGCCGGCCTGGGCGGCGCGGCGTTGGCCGACTTTTGCCCGTCATTGCCGCCGGACCGCAGGCGGCGAGCGCCAGGACGAGCGCCGCAGCCAACGCAATCGAACCGCGAAACCGCATAGTCACCCCCCGATGCCGGCGCGCTCTTGCATGGCGCGGGCGAGGCAGGCTAGCCCGTTTTTTCCCGGCGCGTCAGGGATTTTGGCGCCGCTTGCCGACCGACCGATTCCGGCGATCATGGGCCATGACCTCGTTTCACTTTCTCGCCGATCTCGACGATCCGGCGCAATTGCCGCACGCGATCGCCGCGGCCAGCGGCGCGCACGACGTGCGGCTGCTGACCGGCTGGAACGGATGCGACCGGCAGACGGCGCGCCGATCGAGAGCGAGGCGGCCGGCGCGGTCAATATCGAGTGGCTCCGCCGCAAGGGACGGTTTTCGCTGGATGTGAACGTCTTCGGCCGGGGTTTCGCGCCACACGACACGCCGGCCAGGCTATGCCGGGCGGTGGCGCGCGCGCTTGGCCGCGCCGTGCTGTTCAGCGATTGCAGCGCATTCGGCTATTCGTATTTTTCGGCAGAACCGGACGGCTCGATCTGGGCTCAGCTGGTCGTCATCGGCGACGACGACGATGTCATGGACCTCGCCGTCTACGCGCATCCCGATCCGCATCACCGCTATCCACGGATGACGTTCGCGGCGGACGAGCCGCTTGCGGAACGGCCGCCCGGAGCACCGACCGGCTGGGATGCGCAGAGCGCCGACTGCGACACGCGCCTACCGGGCCGCGTTTGCCGGGCTTCGCCGGGCCTTGCCCGAAGAATCGCCTTGCCGGAGAGCCGCGGCCCGGGCGCTAGCACGCCGTGCCGACGCATAAAGTTGCGCGCAGACGGTACACGGCCTGTTTACGCAACGCCCCCTATTATGGGTCGACCAAGGACTGGCCGGCGGCCCATGATTCTGCTGGAAATCGCGGTAGCAATGCTGACCGGCGCGGTGATCGCCGCGCTGGCGCTGTTGCGTGTCAAGCGGCTGGCCGACCGGCAGCTGCGCAACGCCATCGCGGCGCTGCCGGCCGGAATCGCGTTCTACGACAAGGACGACCGCCTCTTTCTGTGGAACGACCGCTACAAGGACGTGGCGGGAGCCAGCGCCATTCTGTTGCGCCGCGGCATGCGGTTTCGCGAGCTGCTGGAAGCCGATCTTGCCATGGGCCGCTATCCCGAAGCCGCGCGGGGCGCGAGCGCCAGTGGCTCGGCGAGCGCCTGGCCTTGCGCAACGGATGCGAAGAGGCCCGCGAGCAGAAGCTGCAGGACGGGCGCTGCCTGCGGGTGCAGGACCGCCACGCGCCGGATGGCGGCACGGTGTCGATCTGCGTCGACATCACCGACGTCAAGCGCGGCGAGGATTCGTTCAAGCTGATGTTCGACAACAATCCGGTACCGATGTGGCTATGGGACGGCGGGCCCAGCCTGCGCGTCCTGGACCTCAACAAGGCCGCGCTCGACCATCTGGGCTATGCGCGGGCGGACATCACCCGCCTCAGCGTCTTCGACCTGCTCAGCGGCGAGGACGGGCCGGCATTGCGCGCGGCGATCGCCACGGGTGTGGTGCAGCCCTTCGACGGCGCGCGCATCTGGCGGCCGCGCCGCGCCGACGGAACGCTGCGCTATGCGATTCCCTACATCCACATGCTTCCCGTCGAGGACGGACAACCGCGCTTCGTCGGCGCCATCGTCGACGTCACCGACCGGATGAACGCCGAGCGCGAGCTGCGCGCCAATGCCGATGTTCTGGCCGGCGCACTCGCCCGCGCCGAAAGCGCCAACCGGACCAAGAGCGAATTCCTCGCGGCGATGAGCCACGAGCTGCGCACGCCGCTCAATGCCATCATCGGTTTCTCCGACATCATCCGGCACGAGATGTTCGGGCCGGTCGGCAATCCGCGCTATTTCGACTATATCCGCAACATCCACGGCAGCGGTTCGCATCTGCTGGGCCTGATCAACGACATCCTCGATCTGTCGCGGCTGGATGCGGGCGAATTCGAACTCAGGATCGAAGCCGTCGACATGCGCCAGGCGGCGGCCGAGTGCCTGGAGACGGTCGCCGTGCAGGCCGCCAAGGGCAGGATCGCGCTGGCAAGCGACGTCGCGCCGGTGGTCCTGCGGGCCGACCGCCGCCGCCTGCGCCAGATGCTGCTCAACCTGCTGTCCAACGCGGTCAAGTTCACACCGGAAGGCGGTTCGGTGATGCTGACCGCCGCGCTGCGCGCCGACGGGTTCGCCATGGCGGTGCGCGACACCGGTATCGGCATCGCACCGGAGGACATTCCCAAGGCGCTGGAGCGCTTCGGCCAGATCGATTCGTCGCTGGGCCGCAAATACGAAGGCACCGGCCTCGGCCTGCCGCTGACCAAGCAGATGGCGGAGCTGCATGGCGCGTCGCTGACCCTCGACAGTGCGCCCGGCGCCGGCACAACGGCCAGCATCGTCTTTCCGCCAAGCGCTGTCGCCGTCCCCGATGGAAATATTATTTCAGTGTCAGCCTAGAATTCGACAGCATAATTGTTCCACGGAAAATCTGGGGGGCCCTCCCCTCGTGCGGGCGACACCGTGGACGGTCCGGCCGTCGATACCGTCAATATAGGATTTCCTTCCGGCCTTTCAAGGACCGCCGACACGCATCCGCCTGTCCCGATCCGGCACGGGAGCATCCCGCACCGGTGGCAGAAACCTTGCAGCCTTGTCATCCCGCCAGTGGGACGGTCATGAAACGGATCAAGGACCTCATCAGCAGACCTGCGTTCAAGCTGCTGGGCTATCGCCCGCAGCGTGTCTCGGTTGCCGCCTGGGACCGCGAATATCGCGACGGAAGCTGGAAATTCCTGGAGACGATCGGCAGTCTCGCCGGCCAAGCCTCCATCCTGGGCTATTGCCAGTTCCTGGCGCCCGAGACCGTGCTCGACGTCGGCTGCGGCGTCGGCCTGCTGGCCCGCAAGCTCAAAGTACTGCCGTTCAAATCCTTTCTCGGCATCGACATTTCGCCCGAAGCCGTCGCACAGGCCGCGGACGTCGCCGACGCGCGGACCAGTTTCGCCGTCGCCGGCGCCGACGACTTCGAGACCGACCGCAGCTTCGACGCCATCGTCTTCAACCAGTGCCTGAACTACTTGCCCGATCCGTCCGCCACGATCGAGCGCTATGCACGCTTTCTCAGCGCTGGAGGCCGCATTCTCGTTTCGCTGCACGACACCGCACGCGGGCGCACGCTCTGGCCGCTGGTCGAGCGCAGCATGACGGTCGAGGACTGGATGACCTTCGAACAGTCCGACGGCCGCGGCACGACCAAGGTGCTCAAGCGGCCATAGGCCAAATCTCCCCTAAAAAAATCCGGAATATGTCTGGCGCAAACCCGAAGACGGGTGCATCATTTTGTCCAAGCGGGTCGCAGTATCCGCCTTTGGGAGAAAACAATGGCGCTTGTCCGACATTCGGGCCGGTCGCAGGATTTGTCCCTTCTCGGCCTGGTCCTGGTCGTGTTCGGGATAATTGCTGTCGCAGTGCCCTGTTCGAAGATGATGGTCGATAATTTCTTTTCCTGGTTGTTCTGAAATCGACCAAGCTGGCGGACTTGTGATGGCGCTTCCTGCGCCATTCCAATAAATTGTTGCGTATGCGAAGAAGCCGCCGGAACCGATGAAGCGGTAGCCGTCTTCTCTCCAATAGCGATCTGGATCATTTGCATGCGTTCATTCAATGCCAAGGCGCTGGGCGGTTTGGCCCTGCTCGGCAGCCTTGCGATGGCAGGCTGCGGCCAGAATCCGCCGCCAAAGCGGCCGCCGCCCGATGTCGGCGTTGTCACCATCGAGCCCCAGTCGGTGCAGCTCACCACCGTGCTGCCCGGCCGCACCGATTCCTATGCGGTTTCGGACGTGCGGCCGCAGGTCGGCGGCCTCCTGAAGAAACGCCTGTTCGAGGAAGGCGCCAATGTGAAGGCCGGCGACATTCTCTATGAGATCGATCCGGCGCCCTATATCGCCGCCTACAACAACGCCAAGGCCGCGCGGGTCGCGGCGCAGGCCAAGGCGCAGCGCTATGCCGCCCTGGTCAAGGTGCTGGCGGTGGCGCGCCAGGACTATGACGACGCGGTCGCCGCCTACCAGCAGGACCTGGCCACCGAGCAGAACGCGGCGATCAATCTGGGCTATACCAAGGTCACCGCGCCGATCTCCGGCCGCATCAGCCGCTCCTCCGTCACCGAGGGCGCGTTGCTGACTGCCGACCAGACCACGGCGCTGGCCACCATCCAGACGCTCGATCCGATCTATGTCGACATCACCCAGTCGACCACCGAACTGCTCAACCTGAAGCTGGCGATGGAGGGCGGACGGCTGGTCGACAACGGGCCGCAGGCGGCGCATGCGACGCTGCAGCTCGACAATGGCGTGCCCTACAACCTGTCCGGCACGCTGCAATTCAGCGAAGTCACGGTCGACCAGAACACCGGCGCGGTCACGCTGCGCGCCATCTTCCCCAATCCGAGCGGCGTGCTGCTGCCCGGCATGTTCGTGCGCGCGACCATCGTCGAGGGCAACGCCCAGAACGCCATCCTGGCGCCCCAGCAGGGCGTGAGCCGCAACGAGAAGGGCGATCCCACGGTCTATATCGTGGACGCCAAGGGCATCGCGCGGCTGCGCAGCATCCAGACCACGCGCGCCATCGGCGACAAATGGCTGGTCACCGAGGGCCTTAAAGCGGGCGACAGGCTGATCGTCGAGGGACTGCAAAGGGTGATGCCGGACATGCCGGTCCACGCCGTGCCCGCGTCCTCTACGCAAAAACCCGGCAAAGGCTGATGGGTCTCTCACAATTCTTCATCGAGCGGCCGGTCTTCGCCTGGGTGATCGCCATCGTGATCGCCCTGATGGGCCTGCTCGCGATCCAGACCTTGCCGATCACGCAATATCCCACCATCGCGCCGCCCTCGGTGACGGTGAGCGCGACCTTTCCGGGCGCCTCGGCCGAGACGGTGCAGAATTCGGTGACGCAGGTGATCGAGCAGCAGCTCACCGGCGTCGACAACCTGCTTTATTTCTCCTCGGCTTCGAGCTCGAACGGACAGGTCACGATCACGGTGACCCTGGCGGCGGGCACCGATCCCGACATTGCGCAGGTCCAGGTCCAGAACAAGGTGCAGCAGGCGCTGCCCACCCTGCCCCAGGAAGTGCAGCAGCAGGGCGTCGTCGTGCGCAAGTCGCAGAGCAGCTTCCTGCTGGTCGTCGCGCTCTACGACGACAGCGGACGCTACACGAATGTCGACATCTCCGACTTCATCACCAGCAAGCTGCAGGACCCGCTGTCGCGCGTCTCCGGCGTCGGCCAGGTGCAGGTCTTCGGCGCGCCCTATGCCATGCGGATATGGCTCGATCCGTTCAAGCTGAACAGCTACGGGCTGACGACCGGCGACGTTGAGACCGCGATCCTGGCGCAGAACACGCAGGTGTCCGCCGGCGAGCTCGGCGCCCAGCCCTCCGTTCCCGGCCAACAGCTCGACGCGACGGTGACCGCGCAGTCGCGGCTGCAGACGCCGGCGCAGTTCCGCGCCATCGTGCTCAAGAGCAGCACGGCCGGCGCCGTGGTGCATCTGGGCGACGTGGCGCGGGTCGAGCTCGGGGCGCAGAGCTATGCCGTGGTCAGCCGCATGAACGGCCATCCGGCGGCGGGCATCGCCATCCAGCTGGCGCCAGGCGCCAATGCGCTGACCACCGCCGACGCGGTGAAGGCCAAGGCGACGGAGCTGGCCGCGACCTTCCCGCCGGGCGTCAAGCTGGCCTTTCCGGTCGACAACACGACCTTCATCCGGCTCTCGATCAACGACGTGATCAAGACGCTGATCGAGGCCACCGTGCTGGTCGTCGTCGTGATGTTCGTGTTCCTGCAGCATTGGCGCACCACGCTGATCCCCGCCATCGCGGTGCCGGTGGTGCTGCTGGGCACCTTCGCCGTGCTCTCGGCCTTCGGCTATTCGATCAACACGCTGACCATGTTCGCGCTGGTGCTGGCCATCGGGCTCTTGGTCGACGACGCCATCGTCGTGGTCGAGAACGTCGAGCGGCTGATGCGCGAAGAGGGGCTCGGACCCAAGGAAGCGACGCAGAGATCGATGCGCGAGATCACCGGCGCGCTGATCGGCATCGCGCTGGTGCTGTCCGCCGTGTTCCTGCCGATGGCGTTCTTCCCCGGATCGACCGGCGTCATCTACCGGCAGTTCTCGGTGACGATCGTCTCGGCGATGGTGCTCTCCGTCATGGTCGCCCTGATCCTCACGCCGGCGCTGTGCGCCACGCTGCTGAAGCCGATCCCGAAGGACGACAGCGACAAGCCAAAATGGCGTTTCTTCGTCTGGTTCAACGAGACGTTCGAATACGGGATGGACCGCTACCGCAAGGCGGTGACCTGGTTCCTCGGCTGGGTGCGCCCCGCGATGCTCATTTATGCCGGCATCGTCGTGCTGATGGTCCTGCTGTTCATCCGCCTGCCCACCGCATTCCTGCCCGAGGAGGACCAGGGCGCGATCCTGACCCAGATCACGCTGCCGGTGGGCGCCATCCAGTCCCGCACGCTCGACGTCGCCAAGCAGGTCGAGCGCTACTACATGGTGAACGAGAAGGCCAATGCCGACACCGTCTTCATCGTGGCGGGCTTCAGCTTCGCGGGCGCCGGGCAGAACGCGGGAATCTCCTTCGTCCACCTGAAGGACTGGAGCGACCGGTCCGGCGCCAAGAACCACGCGCCGGCGATCGTGCAGCGCGCAATGCGGTACTTCTCGACCATCCGCGACGCGCAGGTCTTCGCGCTGGTGCCGCCGGCGGTGCAGGAACTGGGGCAATCCTCCGGCTTCGACGTCGAGATGGAGGACCGCGGCGCCCTCGGCCACGACGCGCTGATGGCGGCGCGCAACCAGTTCCTGGCGCTGGCGGCGCGCGATCCGATCCTGGCCGGGGTGCGGCCGAACGGCCTCGACGACACGCCGCAGCTTCACATCGACATCGACGCGGACAAGGCGTCGGCGCTCGGCATCTCGATCGGCGACATCAACGATACGCTGAACGCAGCGTGGGGCGGGCTGTTCGTCAACGACTTCATCGACCGCGACCGCGTCAAGCAGGTCTACATCCAGGCCGACGCGCCCTATCGCATGGTGCCGGACGACCTCTATCGCTGGTATGTGCGCTCCTCGTCGGGCGAGATGGCGCCGTTCTCCTCCTTCGCGACCTTCCAGTGGCAGCTCGGGCCGGCCAAGCTGGAGCGCTACAACGGCGTCGGCTCGCTGGAGCTCCAGGGCACGCCGGCGCCGGGGCAGAGCTCGGGCACCGCGCTCGCCGAGGTGCAGGCGCTGTTCCAGAAACTGCCCAAGGGCATCGGCCTGGAATGGACCGGGCTGTCCTACCAGGAGACGCAGGCCGGATCGCAGGCCTTCGCGCTCTACGGCATCTCGGTGCTGATCGTGTTCCTGCTGCTGGCGGCGCTCTATGAAAGCTGGTCGATCCCGCTGTCGGTGATGCTGGTCATTCCGCTGGGCATCGTCGGCGCCATCATCGCCGCGACGCTGCGGGGGCTCTACAACGACATCTATTTCCAGGTCGGCCTGCTGACGACGATGGGACTGGCGGCCAAGAACGCCATCCTGATCGTGGAGTTCGCGGTCGACGCGCAGAAGCGCGGCGAGAGCATCCGCGACGCGGCGGTCGAGGGCGCCAGGCTGCGGCTGCGCCCGATCCTGATGACCTCGCTGGCGTTCATCGCGGGCGTCATCCCGCTGGCGATCTCGACCGGCGCGGGTGCTGCCAGCCAGAACGACATCGGCACCGGGGTGATCGGCGGCATGCTGTCGGCAACGATCCTGGCGATCTTCTTCGTGCCGCTGTTCTACGAGATCGTGCGCGGCACGTTCAAAGGCAGGACGGACGCGCCGCCGTCCCGGACGCCGGCACCGGAGCGCGGTCCGCTTCCGGAAGACGGGACCGGCTAGAGCGGATCACCGCTTCATGGAATCGGTGATCCGCTCTGGGTTATTGTTTGGTCGCAATTGCGGACGGAGTTGGTAGCGACAGCGTACCAACGCTTCGCACTTTTCCTGGAATTGCGCTAGGTCCCGCGCGGCGCGGGACCGGCGACGCGCACTTCGTCGCCTTGGCGCAAGGAGTCGGACGGGTTGTCGATCACGCGATCGTGGCGGTTCAGGGTCGCGGCGACTTCCACCGATGTGCCGTAGTCGCGCACGATGGTGACCGGCCGGATTACCACCCGGTTGCGCGGCCCGACCAGGGCGACCTGGGTGCCGTTGTCGCCGAAGATCAGCGCGCTGGCCGGCAGGCGGACGGCGTTCCGGCTGGCAGGCAGATCGAACGTCACCTGCGCGTAGTCGCCGGGATTGAACAGGTTGGCGGCGTTGTCGGCCTGGAGCTGGATCAGCGTGGTGCCGGTCTGGGTGTTGATCGATTCCGCCGCCGCGGCCAGCGTCGCGGTGAACACCTGGCCGGGATGCTGCGGCACGGTGAAGTGCGCGACCATGCCGGGCCGGATCTGGTCGGAGTAGTTCTGCGGCACGTTCACATAGATGCGGATCTTGCTGTCGTCGGCGACCGTGAACAGCGGCGTCGCGCCGGTCGTGCCGGTGCCGACGGTGACCAGCGCGCCGACGTCGACGCCGCGACTGGTGACCGTGCCGTCGAACGGCGCGATGATGCTCTTGAACTTCGTCAGGTCGGCGAGGCGCTGGACGTTGGACTGGGCCGACGCCACCGCCGCGGTCTTGGCCGCGAGGTCGGCGTTCTTCTCGTCGACGTCCTGCTGCGCCACGGCGTTCAGCTTGGCCAGCATGTTCCAGCGGCGCGCGGTCTCCGCCGAGAGCTTCTGGTTGGCGATGGCGGTGTTGAGATCGGCCTTGGCCTGCGCCAGTTGCGCGTCCTGGTCGGGCACGTCGATCTCGGCAAGAAGCTGGCCGGCCTTCACCTTGGCGCCGATATCGACGTACCATTTCTTCAGATAGCCGCTGACGCGGGCATAAAGCGGCGCGCTGTTGTACGCCTGGATGTTGCCGGGCAGGACCAGATTGCCGGCGGGGCTGGCTCCCAGGTCGATCACGCCGACGGCCGGGACGGCATTCGCCTCGGTCCAGGCGCCGGTCTCGCGGCTGGCGGTGACGCGCGTGACGATGCCCACGACGACGACCACGACGGCCACCGCGCCGGCGACGATGCCGACGAGCCGCAACCGCCGCGGCGGGACATAGGCGAGCGGATTGGAGGTGGTGTTCTCAGGCATAAGCTCGCTCTCCGGGGACCGGCGGGACCGGTGTTTCGCCGCCGCCGGCCCGTGCCGCCTTGCGGCCATGGACGCGGCTGAACACGACCGGCACAAACAACAGTGTAGCGCAGGTTGCGAAAATGAGACCGCCGATAACGGCGCGGCCGAGCGGCGCATTCTGCTCGCCGCCCTCGCCCAGGCCCAGCGCCATCGGCGCCATGCCGATGATCATCGCCAGCGCCGTCATCAGCACGGGACGGAAAACGGGTGACGCCGGCCTCGACCGCCGCCAGCGCGGCGTCGCCGGTCGCTTCCAGCCGCTCGCGCGCGAAACTGACGACCAGGATCGAGTTGGCGGTCGCCACGCCCATGCACATGATCGCGCCGGTAAGCGCCGGCACAGATAAAGTCGTGCCGGTGGCGAACAGCATCCAGACGATGCCGGCCAGCGCCGCCGGCAGCGCGGTGACGATCACGAACGGATCGAGCCAGGATTGGAAATTCACGACGATCAGCAGGTAGATCAGGACGATCGCGGCCAAAAGACCGTAAGACAGGCCGGTGAAGGCGGCGTCCATCGTCACGACCTGGCCGCGCAGATTGACCTTGACGCCGCGCGGCAGATCCTTGGCCGAGTCGGCGACCAGCGCGCGGATATCGGCCGCCACGCCGCCGAGGTCGCGATCCTGCGTCGTGGCGTAGAGATCGATGGTAGGCTGGACGTTGTAGTGGGACACGATGGCGTCGGACTGTTCGCGCGAGATGCGGCCAAGGCCGCCCAGGATCTGAAGCCCGCCGCTCGAACCGGTGACCGGCAGGTTCTCCAGCGCCGGGAGACTCGTCACCTGGTATTCCGGCGTCTGCGCCACGATGGGATAGGAGACGCCGGTCTGCGGATTCAGCCAATAGGTCGGCGCGGTCTGCGAGCTGCCGGCAAGCGAGGTCACGACGCTGTTGGTGACGTCGCGCTCGGTGAGGCCGAGCTGCGCCATGCGCGAGCGGTCGACGTCGACGCGCAGTTGCGGATTGCGGAAGGATTGCTGCATGCGCACGTCGGCCAGGCCGTGGATGCCGTTCAGCCGGTGCAGCAGGGCGAGCGCATATTTGCGGTCGTCGTCCAGCTTGGGGCCGGCGATCTGCAGGTCGATCGGCGCCGGCGCGCCGAAGTTCAGGATCTGGCTGATGATGTCGGCGGGCAGGAAGGAGAACGCGGTGCCGGGGAATTTCACCGGCAGCGTCTCGCGCAGCCGGCGCACATAGTTGGCGGTGGGGCCGTGGTCCTGCGTCAGCGTGACGAAGATGTCGCCGTCCTGGTAGCCGATCAGGCCGGAATTGTTGTAGACCGTGTTGATCGCACTGGTCGGCAGGCCGATATTGTCGACGATGGACGAGATTTCGCCCGGCGGGACCGTCCTGCGGATCTCGCGCTCGATGTCGCCGAACATCGCGGCGGCATGCTCGATGCGCGTTCCCACCGGCGGGCGCACATGCAGCGTGATCTGGCCCGAATCCACCGATGGAAAGAAGTTCGAGCCCAGAAGCGGATAGAGCACGAACGACACGAAGACGAAGGCGAGAAAGCCGATGATGAAGACGGTGGAATTTCCGAGCGCCATCGCCAGCAGGTTGCGATAGCCCTCGCGGAAGCGGTCGAACCGCGCCTCGAAGCCGCGCTGGAAGCGGGACAGCACATTGCCGCCGGATGCGGCATGCGCCGCCTCCTCCTCCGCATGGGGCCTCAGCAGATACATTGCCATGGTCGGCACCAGGGTGCGCGACAGCAGGAAGGATGCGATCATCGCGAACACCACCGCCTCGGCCATCGGCACGAACAGGAAGCCCGCCACGCCGCGGAGCGCGAACATCGGCACGAACACGATGCAGATGCAAAGCAGCGAGACGAAGGCCGGCTGCACGATCTGCTGTGCGCCGTCCAGGATCGCCTGGGTGACGCCCTTGCCGTGCTCCAGGTGCCAGTTGATGTTCTCGATCGTCACGGTCGCGTCGTCGACCAGGATGCCGACCGCCAGCGCCAGGCCGCCCAGCGTCATGATGTTGAGCGTCTGGCCGTTGAACCACAGCGCCGCGAGGGCGCACAGGATCGCCAGCGGAATCGAGATGGCGATGATGATGGTCGAGCGCCAGCTGCCCAGGAACAGCAGGATCATCAGGCTGGTCAGGGCGGCGGCGATGATGCCCTCGCGCACCACGCCGGCGATCGCCGCCTTCACGAACACCGACTGGTCGTTGAACAGGTTGACCTTGAAGCCGGCCGGCAGCGTCGCCTGCAGGCCGGGCAGAAGGCCCTTGACGCCGGCGACGATGTCGAGCGTCGAGGCCGAGCCGGTCTTGAGGATGGTGGTGAGCACGGCGCGAGCGCCGTCGACATGCACCAGGCTCTGCTGTGGCGGGTTGCCGTCGCGGACATGGCCGACGTCGTGGATATAGACCGTGGCGCCGTTCACCGACTTGATCGGGATGTTGTTGAGATCCTCGATCGTCTCGGCCGCGTCGTTGAGCTTGACCGTGTATTGCGTGGCGCCGAACTTGACGGTGCCGGCCGGCAGGATCTGGTTCTGCGCCGCGATCGCGTTCTCCACGTCCTGCGCCGACAGGCCGCGCGCCTGCAGGGACTGGGAATCCAGGTCGATCTGCAGCTGGCGCACCTTGCCGCCATAGGAATAGGGAATGGCGGCGCCCGGGATCGTGCTCAGCACCGGCCGCACGAAATTCTGCGCCAGGTCGAGCACCTGCTGCTCCGACATGTGGTCGCCCGAGAAGGCGAGCTGCAGGATCGGAACGGTGGAGGCGTTGTAGTTCAGGATCAGCGGCGGCGTGGCGCCCGGCGGCAACTGCTTGAGAACGGTCTGCGAGATCGACGTGACTTGCGCGGTCGCGGTGCGGATGTCGACGCCGGGCTGGAAGTAGATCTTCTCGATGCCGATGCCGGGAATCGAGGTGCTTTCGATATGCTCGATGTCGTTGACGGTGGTCGTGAGGATGCGCTCATAGGGCGTGACGATGCGTCCCGACATTTCGTCCGGCGACAGGCCGGTGAACTGGAACGCGACGCCGATCACGGGAATGCGGATATCGGGGAAGATGTCGGTCGGCATCGACATCGCGGCCAGCGGGCCGGCGATGACGATGAGCAGTGCCATCACGATGAAGGTGAGCGGCCGCTCCAGGGCGACGCGAACGATCCAGGTCATTCAGATAAAGGCTTTCAACGCGATTGACCAACCACACGACCGGGCAAGGACGCACCCGAAAAAAGCTCCCCGTGCGGTTCGTGGCGCCGAACCGACTTTTTGCTGCTTCGCTCCGGCACTTCTCCAAAGGACCGGACCGCGACCAGTGACGAATAATGTTACTGACCGGTACGCTGCAGCGCGATATATAGGTACCGCTCGGTAACATGGTCAAGGCAAACCACTGTGACAAAAAGCAAGGCCCTACCTGCGTCGCGCGCAGGGCGCGGAACCAAGCGCGCCGCCGAGCGCATCCGCGAATCGGCCCGCGACCTGTTCTACCGGCAGGGCATCCGTGCCGTCGGCATAGAGGAGATCGTCTCCCGCGCCGGCGTCACCAAGCCGAGCCTGTACCGCAGTTTCCCGTCGAAGGACGGACTGGCTGCCGACTATCTGCGCCACATGAGCGAGGACAGCCTCGCGCGGTTCGACGCGACCATCGCTGCCAACCCCGCGGACCCGCGAGGGCAGCTGCGAGTCTGGCTCACCGACCTCCAGAAGAAGGCGACCAGGAACGACTATCGGGGCTGCGGCACGACCAATGCGGCTATCGAATATCCCGACCGGCGCCATCCGGCGCGCCAGGTCGCCAGCGACATCAAGGGAAAGTTCCGCCGGCGGCTCGCCGCGCTGGCGGCCGCGATGGGCGCCCGCAGGCCCGACCGGCTGGGCGATGCGCTCGTGCTGCTGTTCGAAGGGGTCTATGCCTCAGGCCAGATGTTCGGCGCCGGCGGGCCTGCCCGCGTCCTGCTGGACGCCGCCGACGCGATGATCGACGCCCATCTGCCTGCCAATCGGCGCTCCGCCGTCCCGAAAAGGGAACTCCGTTAACCACGCCGCCGGACTGCACAGGCCTGCAGCACCGCCGGGCTCTGCAGGCTGGCAAACCCTGATTACGCCTGTTATCGTTTTTTCAACCGCGTATTTGGGGGGTGAGTATGGTGCAGGTTTCTCGCCGATCGACCTTGGCTGCCGCTTCCGGCGCATTGGCATGTGCCGCAACGCCGGGGCTGGCCGCAGTCACCCGCTTCACCAACCCCGGCCGCGCCGAATCTTCCCAGTCGCAGCGTGTCAGCCATCTGGTCATCCATCGCGACGAATCCGGCGGCACCGACTATTTCGCACCGATCGCGATCGCGGCTCCGGACACCGCCTGGGCCACCTTCACCGCCTTGACCGAGCAGCGCTACTGCGCCGCCCTCGCCGATTATCGGTTGCGCGGCTACGGTTTGCACAGGGTTAACGCGTTCCAAACGAAAGCCGGCATGCGCTATGCCGCGATCTGGCAGTGGAGACGCAGCGCGCCCGACCACGTCGAGCACGACATGACGCTGGACGCCTTCCGCGGCGCTGTGGACCGCTTGGCGCAGCAGGGTTACGCGCTGGTCCACCTCGACGGCAGCGCCACCCGCACGGGCGCGCGCTTTGCCGGCATCTGGGAAAAGTCGCAGGGACCGGCACAAAAGGTCTTCGCCGACTTGACGGGCGCCGCCTACCGGCAGACCGCCGCTTCGCTTACTGCGGAGGGCTTTCACCCGCAGCGCATCGCGGGCTACACGGTCGGCGGACAAGCGCGCTTCGCGGCGATCTTCGCCGGCGGCGCGGCGCGTATGCAGGCGCACCACGCCCTTGCCGCGCCCCGGTTCTATGCCCTGGCCATAGCCGCGCTCGAGCGCGGGCATCAATTGCGCGACGCAAGCGGTTACGTGGTCCGCGGAGCGCCATTCTATACCGCCATCTGGGAAACCTGAGGCGAGACGTTTCCGCTGCCGCCTTTGGGAGCAGGTTGAGCAAGGCGTATGGTTGCGCAGCTTGAGATATTCGCGGCTCGACAGAGCCATCCTGCCCGCGAGGAATTGGCCCGCCGCCTCCTGGAAGGCGGCAAGCTGACCGCTGCCGGTCTCGCCCGGGCGACGCGGCTGGCGGAGGAAAGCGGCGAGCGGCTGGAGCGCGTGCTGTCGCAGCTGGGCCTGGTCTCCGAACGCGACATCGCCGATACGCTGGCGGCGCTGCTGGGCCTGGCGGTGGCCGTGGCCGGCGATTACCCGGCCGAGCCGGTGCTCGAAGACCGCCTGAACCAGAAGTTCCTGAAAGAGGCGCAGCTCGTGCCCCTGGCCGACCGTGCCGACGGACTCGCGGTCGCGATGGTCGATCCGCTCAACGACTATGCGGCCGATGCCGCCGCCTTCGCCGCCGACAAGGCGGTTCGGCGCCTCATCGCCTATCCGGCGGACTTCGAGAGCGCCTTCGACCGGCTCTATGGCGGCGGACGCTCCGAGATCCACGACCTGTCGCAGGAGGCGCGCGCCGACGCCAGCACGGAAGAAGACGTCGAGCGCATCAAGGACAGCGCCAGCGAGGCGCCGGTCATCCGCCTGGTCAACCTGCTGATCACCCGCGCCGTCGAGGCCCGCGCCTCGGATATCCATATCGAGCCGATGAACGGCGAATTGCTGGTGCGCCTGCGCATCGACGGCGTGCTGCAGGAGGTGGAATCGCCGCCGGCCCGCCTGTCGGCCGCGATCATCTCGCGCCTGAAGATCATGGCCTCGCTCAACATCGCCGAGCGCCGCGTCGCGCAGGACGGGCGCATCCGGATCGCGGTGCGCGGCAAGGACATCGATTTCCGCGTCTCGACCGTATCGACCATCCATGGCGAGAGCGTGGTGCTGCGCATCCTCGACCGCAGCACGCTCAAGCTCGATTTCGAGGCGCTCGGCTTCGACGCGGAAGTGGTGCAGCCGATCCGCAACCTGCTGGGCCGGCCGTTCGGCATCCTGCTGGTGACGGGGCCGACCGGCAGCGGCAAGACCACGACGCTCTACACCGGACTGATGGAGCTGAACACGCGGCAGCGCAAGATCCTCACCATCGAGGATCCGGTCGAATACCAGCTCGCCGGCATCAACCAGTCCCAGGTCAAGCCGCAGATCGGGTTGACCTTCGCCAACGCGCTGCGCTCCTTCCTGCGCCAGGACCCGGACGTGATGATGGTCGGCGAGATCCGCGACCTCGAGACCGCGCAGGTCGCGGTGCAGGCGGCGCTGACCGGGCACGTCATCCTTTCCACCCTCCACACCAACGATGCGGCCAGCGCGATCACGCGGCTGCTGGACATGGGGATGGAGGATTTCCTGCTGACGTCGACCATCAACGGCATCGCGGCGCAGCGCCTGGTGCGCGTGCTGTGCGCCGCGTGTCGGGAGGCCTATGCGGCGATGCCCGAACTGGCCGAGCGGATGCAGATCGCGCCGCGGGCGGACGGCCGTCCGCACACGCTCTATCGCGCCGCCGGCTGCGCGCAGTGCGGCGGCACGGGCTATCACGGGCGCAGCTCGATCGTCGAGGTGCTGGTGATGGACGACGCGCTGCGCCAGCTCGTGCTGGCGCGCGCCGACACCGGCGCCATCCGCCGCCAGGCCGTCGCCGGCGGCATGCGGCCGATGCACCTGCACGGCATGGCGAAGGTGCTGGCGGGCGAGACCAGCGTCGAAGAAGTGCTGCGCGCCACGCGCATGGATTGAGATGGCGAGCTTCCGATACAGGGCCGTGACGGCGAGCGGCGCGATCACCACCGGCCTGGTGGACGCGACATCCGACGCCGACGCCGTCGCGCAGATCCGGCGCCTGGGGCACCTGCCACTGGCCACCGCGCGCGCGGGCAACACTCTGTGGCGCAGCCTGCTGCCGCAACCGCGCACCGGCCGGCCTTCGGCGGCGACGATTTCCTTCGTCACCCAGGAGCTTGCCGCGCTGCTGGGCGCGCGCCTGCCGCTGGACCGCGCGCTGTCGATCCTGGTCGAGCTGGACGAGACGCGCGGGCTGCGGGGGCCGCTGGCCGCGGTGCTGGCCGCGGTGCGCGACGGCGCCAGCCTGGCCGACGCGTTCGAGGCGACCGGCGTCTTTCCCAAGTCCTATGTCACCATGGTGCGCGCCGGCGAATTCGGCGGCCGGCTTGAGGATACCCTCAAGCGGCTCTCCGACTACCTGTCGCGCGCCTCGGCGGTGCGCGATGCAGTGCTGTCGGCGATGACCTATCCCATCATCCTGCTGTGCACGGCGGGACTGTCGATCGTCTTCGTCCTGCTGTTCGTGCTGCCGCAATTCGCGCCGCTGTTCGCGCAGGCCGGCAAGGCGCTGCCGCTGCCGACGGTGATCGCGCTTGAGACCAGCGACCTGCTGCGAACCTATTGGTGGCTGATCGGCGTCTCGGGCGCCGGGGCGTTTCTCGTCCTGCGGCGGCTGGCGCAGACGCCGTCGTTCCGCCGCGGACGCGACCGCGTCCTGCTGCGGTTGCCGCTGGTCGGCGACCTGGTGCTGAAGACCCAGGCCGAGCGCTTCAGCCGCATGCTCGGCACGCTGCTGACCAATGCCGTGCCCTTGCCGCAGGCGCTGCTGATCGCGCGCGACACGCTGTCCAACAGCGTCGTGGCGGACGCGGTGGGCGAGACCGCGGCGCGGCTGAAGGAAGGCGACGCGCTGGCGGCGCGGCTGCGCCAGAGCGGCGTGTTCCCGCCGCTGATGATCGACATGGTGCGGGTGGGCGAAGAGACCGGCATGCTGGACGAGATGCTGCTCAAGCAGGCGGACCTCTATGAGCACGACGTCAAGCATGCCATCGAGCGGCTGCTCGCGCTCCTGGTGCCGGCGATGACGATCGCGATGGGACTGGTCGTGGCGGGCCTGATCGCGTCGATCCTGGTGGCGATCCTCAGCATCAACGATCTGGCGACATGAGGCGGGGCGCGGCGTCCATGGCCGGCTATACGCTGGTGGAATTGCTGGTCGTGCTGGCGATCATCGGCATGCTGGCCGCCATGGCGCTGCCGATGCTGTCGGCGTCCGGGCCGGGCCTGGCGACGAAAGCCGCCGCACGCCGCTTCGCCCAGGACCTCGCCGCGTCGCGCCAGGACGCGATCGACAGGGGCGTCGAGGTGCGCGTCGCGCTCCAGCCTGCCGGTCGACGGTATATCCTGCCGAACGGCACGCGCCGCGCGCTGCCGGACGGCGTGGCCTTCTCCTTCCGCGGGCCGGCGCCGGACGAGATCGACTTCTACCCCGACGGCAGCACCAGTGGCGGGACGGTGCTGGTTTCGGACGCGAGGGCGCGGCAGCGTGTGACGGTGCGCTGGCCGGGCGGGCAGATCGCCGTCGATGAATAGCGCGCCCTCCCAGTCCGGCTTCACCCTGGTCGAGACGCTGGTCGCGCTCGCGATCCTCGGACTTTCCATGGCCGTCCTGCTCACCGTCATGTCGGACAATCTGGATCGCACGCGCCGGGCACGGGACGAGGCCGTCGCCGCAGCGCTGGCGCAATCCGTCCTGGCCCGGGCCGAGGCGGGCACGCCGCAGCCGGGCACGACCGGCGGCGCTTTCGCCGGCGGCTATTCCTGGCGCGTCGCGGTCGAGCCTTATCTGCCCGGCGGCGAGGCCATGAACTGGCCGGTCGGCGCGGTGACCATCGCCGCGACCGTGTCGTGGCACGACGGCGGCGCCGTGCGGCGGCGGACGTTAACCACGTATCGCGTCATCCCGAAGGCGACGGCGCCATGACGTGCGATACGGGCCAGACCGGCTTCACCCTGATCGAGTTGCTTGTGACGATCGCGCTCCTGTCGCTCCTGCTTGTGCTGCTGTTCGGCGGCCTGACATTCGGCACGCGCGCCTGGGACCGCAGCCAGGCGCATGGCGCGGGCACCGACGAATTGCGCAACGTGCAGGACATCGTGCGGCGCGAGATCGGCGAGGCCTATCCGCGCTACGATTTGCGCGATCCGGGCCATCCGGTCGTCGACTTCCAAGGCGGCAGCGATTGGGTCAGCTTCCTGGCGCCGGCGCCGCAGGCGCTGCAATCCGCCGGCCGGTTCACCGTCACGATCGCGGGCCAGCGCGCCGGTGCGGACCTGCAATTGGCGATGCAGGGCGTGCCGGAACTCGGAACGGATGGCGGCGGCGCGTGGTCGACCGCCCTGCTCCGCCATGTCGCGGCGGTGCGCATCTCGTATTTCAGCGCCGGCGCCTGGCACGGCGCCTGGACCAGGGCCGCGATGCTGCCGGAGCTGGTGCGCGTGCATGTCGACTTCCCGCCCGGCGATGGCCGCATGTGGCCGGACCTGATCGTGGCGCCGCGCATCGAAGCCGCCGTCGACTGTTTCTACGACACCGCGACCAAAAACCTGCGGCGGCACGCCATGAGCGCGGAAGGCGGGCAGACGAACCCGGCATGGGCAGCAGCCGATTGGTGGCGCTGGTGGCGCGACGGGCTCGCCACCGCCCTGCCCGACGCCGCGCGCATCGGCCTGGAGGCCGGGGCCGCGATCGTCACCATCGACCTGGAGGACGACGGCGTCGTCCTGCGCCGCTTCGCCGATGGCCGGGCCAGCGAGATCGGCCGCCTGCCGAAGGCGGCGTTCGATGCGCCCGCCCTGCGCGCGGCGCTGGCGGCACAATTGGCGCGGCCGCGCCTGCTGCGCGACTCGTTCGTGCTGCGGCTGGCGGATCGGCTGGCGCTCACGCGCGAACTGTCGCTGCCGATCGCGGCGCGGCGCAATATCGGCAGCCTGCTCGAGATCGAGCTCGAACGGCAGAGCCCGGTCGACCGGAGCGAAATCTATCACGACTATCGCATCACAAAGGCAGGCGCCGGCCGTATCGACGTCGTGTGGCGGATCGTACGCCGCAAGAGCCTGGCGCAGGCGCTCGACATCTGCCGGCAGGCCGGGGTGGATCTCGCCGCGGTGGCATTCGCCAGCGACGAGACCCTGGCCGACGGGAGCGACTTTCCGGTCGACACCGGCGCATCGCTGCTGCTGCGCCTGCGGCGCTGGATCGTGCGCGGCCTCATCGCGCTGATCCTGGTGCTGCTGGTGGCGATCGCCGCCGGCACCTACGCACGCAGCCAGGACGCGGCCGAGGCCTTCGCGGCGCGCGTCGACCAGCTTCGCATCGCGGCGCGCGGCTCGCTGGAACTGGAACACGCCATCGCCGCGGCGCACAGCCGCGAGGCGCTTGTGCTGGGCGAGAAGCAGCGCCCGACGATCACCCGCCTGCTGGCAGAGACGACGCGGGTCCTGCCCGACGGGAGCTGGCTCACCGATTTCGCCTATCGCGACGGAGATGTGCGCATCCAGGGCTATTCCAACGCGGCGTCCGCGCTGATCGCGCTGTTCGATGCCTCGCCGCTGTTCACGGCGGCCGAATTCCGCGCCCCGCTGGTGCAGGCGCGCAGCCCCGGGCTGCAGCAATTCGACCTCGCCTTCAAGCTGCGGCCGGGGGCGCGATGACGGCATCGTCTTCCGGGCGGGGCTGGCCGCTCGCCATTCTAGCCGGCATCGTCGTGCTGGCGCTGGGCGCCGCGTTGGTACCTGTCGCCGGCGCCTTCGCCGAGCAGTCCGACGCGGTCGCGCAGCTGCAGGAAGCGCTCGCCCGGTATCGCGCGCTCATCGCGGCGCGTCCGCGACTGGTGGTGGAGATGGCGTCGGTCCGCAGCCGGGAGACGGCGACGGCGGCGTTCCTGCCGGGCGACAGCACGGCGCTGGCCGCCGCCAACCTGCAAGGACTGATCAAGGCGCTGGTCGAACGGCACGGCGGACAGATGCGCAGCGGAGAAACGCTTTTTTCGACGACGACGCGCGGCCTGGAACGGATCCAGATGCAGTACGTGCTCTCGCTTCCGCTGGGGAGCTTGAAGGGCGCGCTCTACGACCTCGAAACGGCGGCGCCCTATCTGTTCGTCGACGATATAGAGGTGCGGCCGGAAACCATCGCAGGACCGACCGGCGCACCGGGCAGTCTCTATGTGCAATGGACGGTGCACGGCTATCGCCGCACGGAGGCGCCGTGATGCGGCTGCTGCCCACCGGCCTGTCGGCGCTGGCCGTCGCGCTGCTCCTGGTGATCGCCTACCAGGCCCTGGCGCCGGTTGCGCCGGTCGCCGAACCGGCGCCGCTGGCGGCCATCCGGCCCGCGCCGGCGACCGTCGCCCTGCCGGCATTCGCGCCGCCGCTCCAGCGCGCTTTCGCCATCATCAACGAGCGGTCGGCGTTCGATCCGGCGCGCCAGCCGGTGGACGAGCCGCGGGCGGCCGGCCCGGCGCGCTTCGCCCCGCCGGACGTCACGCTGGTCGGCGTCGCCATCGGCGCCGGCATGTCGGTCGCCCTGCTCAAGCGGCCGGGCGGCCAGGCGGCCATCAGTGCACGGACGGGTCAGGACATCGACGGCTGGGAGCTCGCCAGCATCGGGCCGGATTTCGTGGTCCTCCGCTCCGGTGCTACGGACTTCACGATCAGGGTGAGACGTGCAGCCGGACTGTCTCAGCCCAGACTTCGTCTCCCACGGGACGATCGGGCGGCTCAATAACAATGCGGGTGGCGTAGATGTCGGGGGCAGTGAGATTGAAACGGCCGTTGCTGGGCGCCTTGCTCTGCCTGGCGGCGGTGGCAAGCGCCGCCGGCGAGACGCCGATCCCGGGCCAGTATGTGGATTCGAACGGCAGGCCGATCGCACGGCCGGCGGGACGCCTCATCGGACCCAACGGGCAGATCATCGACAATCCGGCGCCACCGAGCGGTCCTCCCCCAGGCGCCGCGACGCCGCCCGTCGTGCCGCCGGCACCTACTGCTGCGGTGTCGGACGATGGCGGCATCACGCTCAACTTCGTCGACGCCGATGTGCGCGACATCGCCAAGGCGATGCTGGGCGACTTCCTCGGCCTCAACTATGCGGTCGGCGCCAATGTCACCGGCACGATCACGATCCAGACCAGCCGTCCGGTGGCGAAGAAAGATGCGCTGGCGGTGTTCGAGCAGGCGCTGCAGCTCAACGGGCTGGCGCTGGTCAAGCGCGCCAGCGTCTACAATATCGAGCCCCTGGCCGATGCGCGGCTGCAATCGGGCGCCGTCGCCGCGACGCGCCGCGCCAGCACCGAACCGGGCTTCGGGGTGCAGATCGTGCCGCTGCGCTATGTCGGCGCCACCCAGATGCAGCATTTGCTCGAGCCGCTGGTGCCGAGCCATGCCGTGGTGTTCGCCGACACGCAGCGCAACGTCCTCGCCATCCAGGGCTCGCAGGCCGAACGCGCCGCGATGGTCGACGAGATCGGGCTGTTCGACGTCGACTGGCTGTCGAAGATGTCGTTCGCGCTGCTGACGCCCAAATACACCGACGTCATGGCGCTGACCAAGGAGATGAACGAGATCCTCGGCGGCGAGCATGGCAGCGCCGAGGGCTTCGTCCGGCTGGTGCCCATCCAGCGGCTGAACGCGATCCTGGCGATCACGGCGCAGCCGCGCTATCTTGAGAAATTGCAGGTATGGATGGACCGGCTCGACCAGCCGGGCCAGGGCGCGGACCGGCGCATCTTCTTCTACCCGGTGCAGAACGGCCGTGCCTCGGACCTTGCCGATTCGCTGAATCGCTCGATCTATGGCGGCAAGTACAAGCCCAACGGCGATCAGGACTCGACCGCCGCGCTCGACAATTTCGCCGACACCTCGATGACGCCGGCGCCAACGCCGCCTCCGGCGACCCCGGCCGGCGCCCCGGCGCAGGACAACGCGCCCGACACGTCCGGCAACGCCACCATCGCGGTCGACAAGGCGAACAACGCGCTCCTGATCTACGGCACGCCGCAGCAATATGCGGTGATCCAGGACGTGCTGCACCACATGGACATCGCGCCGCTGCAGGTGCAGCTCGAAGCGGTGGTGGCCGAGGTGACGCTGAACGACGGTCTCGAATACGGCGTGCAGTATTTCTACAACCCCAGCAACAAGCACCAACTGGTGCTGTCGGACTCCAACAGCGCCAATATCACGCCCAACCTGCCGGGCTTCTCCTACATCTTCACGCAAGGGACCAACATCCGAGTCGTGCTGAGCGCGCTGTCGCAGGTCACGCGTGTCGAGGTGATCTCCTCGCCCAATGTGATGGTACTCAACAACGGCACCGCGATGCTCGAGGTCGGCAACCAGGTGCCCTATTCCGCCGGCCAGGCGGTGAGCGTGACCGCGGGCGACGCGCCGCTGGTCAGCTCCATCCAATACCGCGCCACCGGCGTGATCCTGAAAGTGACGCCGAGCGTGAACCGGAGCGGCCAGGTGACGATGGACGTCGTCCAGGAGGTCAGCGACGTCGCGCCGCCGGCCGACCAGACCTCGACCCTGGGCTCGCCGACCTTCATCGAGCGCAAGGTGCGCAGCACCGTCGTCATCCACGACAGCGAAACGGTGGCGCTGGGCGGCCTGATCAGCAACAGCCGCACCCGCGGCAGCAGCGGCATTCCCTTCCTGGCGGAGCTGCCGGTGGTCGGCGGCCTGTTCGGCACCAAGAAGGACGACACGGTGCGGACCGAGCTGATGATCCTGATCACGCCGCACGTGGTGGAAAACATGGAAGCGGCGCGCGCCGTCACCGAGGAGCTGCGCCAGAAGCTCCCGTCCATCGCGCCGGTGCTGCAGCGCGAGCGATGACGGAAAGGCGGAACGAGCACGGCCTTGCGCTCGTCGTGGTGCTGTGGGGCATCGCGGCGATGTCGCTGATCGCGGCCGCGATGCTGAGTGCCGCGCTGACCTCGGCGCATATCGGGCGCAATGCCTGGCGGCAGCTCGAAGTGCAGACCGCGGCCGATGCCGGCATTCAGAGCGCGATCCTGACCCTGTTCGATCCCCGGCCGGAGGGACAAGCGGTGCTCGATGGGAGGCAGCAGAACCCGACCGTGATCGCCGGCATCACGGTCACCGCCGCGATCCTGGACGAAGCCGGCAGCATCGACGTCAACGCGGCCGGCCGCAATCTGCTGCACGATTTCTTCGTGGCCGAAGGCGTCGCGCCGGATGCCGCCGACACGCTCGCCGACCGCATGGTCGACTGGCGGTCGGGCAAGCAGACGCAGAGCCTGAACGGCGCGACCGCCGGCGATTACGAGCAGGCCGGCTATGCCTACCGGCCGCGGGGCGGCCCGTTCCAGTCGGTCGACGAAGCGTCGCTGGTCATGGGCATGACGCCGGCGCTGTTCCGCCGCGTTGCGCCGGCGCTCACCGTGTACTCCCACAGTACGAGCTTCGACACGCGCTTTGCGCCCCGGGAGGTTCTGGCCGCGATCGGCGGCATGGACCCGCAGAAGGCGGATCAGATCGTCGCCTCGCGGCTGCCGGCGGCGGCGCTCTTGGGCCACGCGTTCCGCATCACCGTGACCGCGGAGCGGGGCCAGACGCGCTTTTCGCGCCGCGCCGTGGTCCTGCTCACCGGGGTTCCGGGAAAGCCGTACCGGATCCTGGACTGGCGGTAGAAAGGCCTCCGGCGCGGCGTCGGCTATGTCGCCGGCCCGGCGGGCGCCGTCTGGGCGACGGAGACGTCGTCGCCCGAAATCGCGATCTTGTGCTGGCTGACATTGTCGCCGTCGCCGCTCTTCAGCCGGCTGAAGACGAGAGTCGACAGGATGGTGAAGCCGCCCAGCACGAGGAAGGCTTCGTGCAGGCCCTGGATCATCTGGGCCGGGTTGGTGCGGACGCTCTCGGGAATGAAGAAGACGGTCGTGAGCCCCGCCGCGGCGACGCCGAAGCTGACGGACATCTGCTGCATGGTGCTGGCGATGGAGCTGGCGCTGCTGGTCTGCCGCTCGGTCACGTCGGCATAGACCAGCGTGTTCATGCTCGTATATTGCAGCGAGGTGAAGGCGCCGTAGACGAAGGCCTGCACCACGATCATCCAGACCGGCGTGTGCAAGCCGATGGTCGCGAACAGCAGGATAAGAAGGCCGAGGACGACCGTGTTGGAGATCAGCACGCCGCGATAGCCGACGCGCGTCAGGATGCGCGGCATGAGGAATTTCGTGCTCATCGCGGCCAGCGCCTGCGGCATGATCAGAAGGCCCGACTGGATCGGCGTGAGCCCAAGTCCGATCTGGTAGAGCAGCGGCAGGAGGAACGGCACGCCGCCGATGCCCAGCCGGGTGACGAAGCTGCCCGTCACCGCGGCGCTGAAGGTGCGGATGCGGAACAGGGTCAGCTCCAGCAGCGGGAACTGCGTCCGCGCGGCGTGCAGGCCATAGCCGACGAGAAGGACGATCGAAACCGCGAGCAGGCCCAGCACCTCCCCCGTGCTCAGCGTATGCTCGCCGAAAATCTCCAGCACATAGGACAGCAGGCCGACGCCGGACCCGAACAGGATGAGCCCCAGGACATCGAGCGGATTGGTCTTCGGTTCGCGGTAGTCGGGCAGGTACATATAGACCAGCAGCAGGCCGGCGATGCCGATCGGCAGGTTCACGAAGAAGATGTACCGCCATTGCAGATAGCCGATGATGAGGCCGCCCGCGATGGGACCCAGCATGGGGCCGACCAGCGCGGGAATGGAGACGAAGCTCATGGTGCGGACGAGCTCGGATTTGGCGAAGGTCCGCACCAGCGTGAGCCGGCCGACCGGCACCATCATGGCGCCGCCGCAGCCCTGCAGGATGCGGCAGGCGACCAGCAGGTGGATGTCGCTCGATATGCCGCAGAGGAACGATCCCAGCGTGAACAGGCCGATGGCGGAGGCGAAGACCCGGCGCGTGCCGAACCGGTCGGCCATCCAGCCGCTGATCGGGATGAAGACCGCCAGGCTGAGCGTGTAGCTCGCCAGCACCGCTTTCATGCTGAGCGGCGCGACATGGAGGGCCTGCGAGATGGCGGGCACGGCGGTGTTCAGGATCGTCGTGTCGAGCGATTCCATGAAGAACGCGACCGCCACCAGCCAGGGCAGCAGCGTCTTGTTGACGGGCGACACGGGCTGTCCGGACGAGGGTGCGATGAGTTGTATCCTGGCTGCTTGCGGTGCTGCCGGAATAGTAGTGCGCTATCGTCGTATCGGGCAAATCGACATCGGAGCGCGTGGCGCCATCAGGCCGGCAGCAACATGAAGCCCTCGTATCCCGCCCTGGCGACACCGGCGCAGCGCGCGGCATAGTTGGAGAAGCCCCCGACATAAACGCCGAACTGCCGCGGCTTGCCCGGAATGTTCGAGCCGAAATACCAGGAATTGGAACGCGGATAGAGCGTGTGGCCGGCGACGTCCGCGACATGGGCGGTCCAGGCATCCTGCGCTTCTTCCTGCGGCTCGATCCGGGTGAGTCCCTGCGCGCGCATATGCGTGAGGCAGTCGGCGATCCAGTCGACATGCTGCTCCACCGCCACCGGCATGTTCGCGAGCACGGACGGACTGAGCGGGCCGGTGATGGTGAAGAGGTTGGGAAAGCCCGCGATGCCGAGGCCGAGATAGGTGCCCGCGCCCTGCGCCCAGGCCTCGCGCAGGCTGCGGCCGCCGCGCCCCTTGATGTCGATGGCGAGCAGCGGGCCGGTGATCGCGTCGAAGCCGGTCGCCAGCACCAGCACGTCGGCCTCGTAGGCGGCATCCGTCGTGCGGATGGTGTTGCCGTCCATCCCGGCGACCGGCGCGGCGCGCAGATCGGCCAGCGTCACGTTCGGACGGTTGAAGGTCTCGTAATAGTCGTCGTCCATCGGCGGGCGCTTGGTGCCGATGGGATGGTCGGTCGGGGTCAGCAGCGCGGCGGTCTCGGGGTCCTTCACGACCTGCTTGATGTAGTCGCGCACGAAGCCGCACATGACCTCGTTCGCCTCGACGCTGGCGAAGATGTCGGTGAAGGCGCTGAAGAAGCGCGTGCCGCCCATCTGCCAGAACTTTTCCAGCGTGGCGCGGCGAACCTCCGCGGAGACGGCGAGCGCCGCCGCTTCGGGCGGATCGAACGGCACGCCGCCCCCCGAGGCGAAGCATTTGGCGCGGATGGCGCGGTAATGCTCTTTGACCCAGGCGTCGAATTGCGCGCTCATGGGCGCGTTCCAGACCGGGATCACCCAGTTCGCCGTACGCTGGAAGACCGTGAGCTGCTTCGCCTGCCTGGCGATGCGCGAGATCGCCTGGACGCCGGAGGCGCCGGTGCCGATCACCGCGACGCGCTTGCCGGTGAAATCCTGCGGCGCGTGCGGCCAGGCCGCGGTGTAGAGGATCTCGCCGGTGAAATTCTCGAGGCCGGGGATCGCGGGGCGCTGCACCTCGGAGAGGCAGCCCGCGGCCGAGATCACGAAGCGCGCGGTCAGGGTCTCGCCGGCGCTGTCCGTCACCGTCCACAGGCCGGCGGCATCGTCGAACGTCGCCGCCTTTACGGCGCGCGAGAAACGGAAGTGGCGGCGCAGGTCGAAGCGGTCGGCGACGTGATTCAGATAGCGCAGGATCTCCGGCTGCTCGGAATAACGCAGGCTCCACGACCATTCCTGCTCCAGCTCGGGCGAGAAGGAATAGCTGTAATAATAGCTTTCGCAGTCGCAGCGCGCGCCGGGATAGCGGTTCCAGTACCAGACGCCGCCGACATCGTCGCCCTTCTCGAATCCGGCGACCGTGAAGCCCAGCGTCGTGAGTTTGTGCACCGCATAAAGGCCGGCAAAGCCGGCGCCGACGACCACTGCGTCACAATTCGGCTGGCGCCCTGGCGGCGGGGGGATGTCCATCGGCATGCTCCCTGGTGCAATCCTGTTGGTTTTAGAACCACTATTCTATAACATGCGTTATGCAATTACGACAAGTCGCGCGGCGGCACGAAACGGGAGGAACAGGCGATGGCGGATTGGCGGCTCAAGCATTTTTATCACACGATCATCAACGCCAGGGACATCGACGAGTCGGTGCAATTCTACGAGATGCTGGGATTCGAGATCGTCTCGGACCGGCGCGACGCGGTATGGCCGGACGGCAGCGGCGCCTCTTTCGCGGTGATTCCCAATCCGAAGGGCCGCGGCGTGCTGATGATCCTGCCGGCCGATCCGGACGGACCGATGCTGGACATCATCGAATGGCAGGCGCCCAAGGCGGAGTTTCCCGAGCATATACCGACACGGGTGCCGCGCGTGCTGGCGTTCCGCACCGAGAACGTGCGCGCGGCACACGCGGCACTGAAAGCCAAGGGCGTGAGGTTCACCACCGCGGAGCCGACCGCGATCCCCGCCGCCGGCATCGCGGCCTGCGTCGTCGCCTACGACCCGAACGGGACGCTGATCGAGATGATCGAGCTCGAGCCCGGCCTGCGGCACTCGAAGATCAAGGAGGTGTTCACGCCGGAGGGGAGCCCCTAGCCAGGAGGGGCGTAGCGCGGCGGGCGCTTCTCCAGGAACGCGTTCATCGCCTCTTCGAAATCCGGGCCGCGGCCGCAGATCGACTGGGCGCGCTCCTCCAGGTCGAGCACGGCATCGAGGTCGCCGATCTTGAGCGCGGTGTTGAGCGTCTGCTTGGTCAGGCGCAGGCCGAGCGGCGCGGTGCGCAGCATCGGCTCGACGAATTGCGCGGCGGCGGCCTCCAGCTCCGCATCCGGCACGACGCGCGAGACCAGACCGACCTGCTGCGCCCGCGCGGCATCAATGAAGGAGCCGGTGTACATGAGCTCCGTCGCGACGCCGAGGCCGACGATGCGCGGCAGGAAATAGGTGAGACCGAGTTCGCAGCCGGAACGGCCCAACGCGACGAAGGCGTCGTTCATCCGGGCGCTCTCGCCCGCTAGGCGGATGTCGGCGGCCAGCGCCATCGCGAAGCCGCCGCCGCAGGCCGGGCCGTGCACCAGCGCGACAATGGGCTGCGGACAGGCGCGCATCAAACTGACGATGTCGAACAGGTGATGGCCGGGACGGATGCGGCCGGCGCCTTCCGGCACGCGATCGCCGGAGAGATGCTCCTTGATGTCGAGGCCGGCGCAGAAGGCGCGGCCTGCCCCGCGCATCACGACGATGCGCACGCCATAGTCGTTCTTGAGCCGCTCGAAATAATCGCACAGCTCGCGCACCATGGTGCCGGTGAGCGTGTTGAGCCGGTCGGGCCGGTTCAGCGTGAGCCAATCGACATCGCCGCGGCGCTCGATGTGAAGGGTGGACGGCATGGCTGGGCTCTCCGTGCGGCGGGCGGACGGCTGTTCAACGCACAGCCGGCCGCCCTTTCCGGTTCAAAGGTTCACGCCGAACCGGAAGCCGATGGTGCGCGGCGGGTAGTAGACGAAATTGTCCGGCTCCTGGACCTGCTGGCCGAGACTGATCGACTGCATGCCGTCATTGGAGATGACGTCCGCGTTCTCGATGTTGTTGACGAAAGCCTCCGCCTTGTAGTGGCCGTCGCGCGACAGCCAGGTCAGGTGGAAATTGGTCAGCGTGTAGGGCTTCTGCTGCGAGGTGATGTAATTGTCGGGCAGGAACTGGACCTTGCCGGAGATGAAGGTGTCGACGCGCGGCGTGATCGTGCCGATGGCGGTGTCGAACTCGTACTCGGCGCCGAGGTCGACGGTGTAGGGCGGCGTCTGGTTCAGCGTGTTGCCGCGGAAGTTGCACAGCAGCGTCGCGGGATCGCAGCCCGGTCCGGGCCCGGCGAAGCGCGTATCGGTGGTGATGTAATTGCCGTAGGTCGCGCGGTTGACCGTCAGCGTGGCGTTGAGGCGCAGATTGTCGACCGGCACCGCAGCGACCTCAAGCTCGACGCCGTTCACCTGCGTGATGCCGTTGACGTTGTTGATGCCCGACTGCGTCGTGCTCTGCACGAAGACCTGCAGATGCGCGATCTCCTCGTGATAGGCGGCAAGGTTGAGCTGAAGGCGGTCGCCCCAGAATTGCGACTTCACGCCGGCGTCGTAGGACCACATGCTCTCCGGGCCGTAGATGTGGGCGAGGCCGATGATGTTGCCGCCGGAGAGGTAGCCGCGCGAGGCCGAGGCATAGGCCAGGACGCGGTCGGTGACCCGGTAGCTCAGGCCGCCCTTGCCGGTCCACTGCCCCCAGGTCTTGTCGAACGGACCCGCCGTCACCCCGCAGGAGCCGCCGCAGAGCAGCGGCAGCTGATAGTCGAGATAGTTGAAGCCGTATTTGCGGTCGTAGCTGTAGCGGATGCCGGCCGTGACGGTCAGCGGAATGCCCAGCGAGGTCTTCGCCAGGTCGTAGTCGACCTGGCCGAACGGCGCGAAGGACTGCGACTTCGAGAAGCCATGGCTGAGGAAGTTGTAGGTGTCGGCGGCGACGGTGGCGGGTGCGTCGTTCAGGCCGGTGTCGGAATAGGCGAAGTCCTCGAAATTGTTCGACCAGAAGTAATAGAGGCCGGCGATCCATTTGAGCGGCGCGCCGTCGTCGTTCGATGCCAGGCGCACCTCTTCCGAGATCTGGTGCTGGCGCAGGATCCAGGCCGAGCCGTAGGCGAGCGGCGCGTCGGAGCCGTCGCCGTCGCTGGTCTGGCTGACATTGCTGGTGCTGTAGCCGGTCACCGAGGTCAGGCTGGCCCAGCCGAGATCCCAATTGAGCGTGCCGCTGTACAGGTTGAGGCGGTTGAACGCATTTTCCGGATAGTCGTGGCAGAATTTGCGCGGGTTGAACTTCGCCTGGGTGCTGAAATCGCAGGCCGAACCGGCCGGGATGGGATCGGTGCCGGTGATGAAGCGGTTGGGCGTCTCCCACCACGCCGTGGCCGTCGCCGCGGCGGTGTTGTTCGAACTGGCGCTGGCCGAGAGCAGCAGGTTCAGGTCCGGCGAGAATTGCATGTAGACCTGGCCGCGCAGCATCTGGAAGTCTTGGCCGTCCTGGTCGTGGCTGGCGCCGGGCGCCGTCGACAGGTTGACGGCATAGGGATCGTGCTGCGCCGATACGCCGGTGACGCGAGCGTACATCTTGAAGTCGCCGTCGTCGATCAGCGGGGCGTTGACCCAGCCGCGGAAGGTGCGCTGGGCGTAGTCGCCGACCAGGACGTCGAGGCCGGCGCCCGAGCGTGTCGCCCGGGCTTGTTGGTGATCACGTTGATCGAGCCGCCGACCGAGTTGCGGCCGTAGAGCGTGCCTTGCGGACCGCGCAGCACCTCGATGCGTTCGATGTCGTAGAACTCCGGATCGACCGAGGTCGAGCGCTGCAGCGTGACGCCGTCGACGCTGTAGGCGACCGGCGAATCGCCGCCCGGCGTGGTGTTCTGGCTGCCCAGGCCGCGCATGGTGATGACGTTCTCGCCGCCGGTGACGCCGGCGCCGAAGCGCAGCGACGGCGTGCGCATGCCCAGTTCGTTGAAGCCGATCACGCCCTGTGCGTCGAGCGAGCTGCCGTTGAGCGCCGTCAGCGCGACCGGGACGATCTGGCTGTTCTCCGAGCGCCGTTCCGCGGTGACGACCACGGTCTCGATCGCGCCCGGGGACGCTGCGGTGTCGGCGGCGAAAGCAGGCGGGGCCAGCAAAGCCAGGCAAAAGGTGGCGGCGCCGCATTTCAGCGCGGCCGTCAGGTCCATACGCATACGCTTCACTCCCCTTCGAATTCTTATCGGCGCACCAATGTACGGTCACCCGCCCGGCACGCCTTTCTTGTTATATAACAGCTGTTACAATAACTGACAAACGCTTTTTGCGCGCTCGTTCATGACAGAACTGCCGCAACTGCGTTTCGCACGTGCGAAGCAGGTTCTTTCTAGAACAGGCGTTCGAAATAGATTGCCGCGGGTCGCGCCGCGCCCTACAAGCGGCACCGTTCGGCTGGAGGACAATACGATGCAGCCCATCGATGCGGTGCGTGCGATGCTGAAGGACCTCGTCGGCGGTCCCCGACACGCCCTTCATGGCACGGCGCGCACAGGCCGAACACTTCGCCGCCGCCTTCGTCCCGCCCGACGATATCACCATCGAGAACGGCCAACTGGGCGGTGTCCCCGTCGAGTGGCTGACCCCGGCCGGAGTGCATCCACGGCGCGTGTTCTTTCATTTGCATGGCGGCGGCTACGTGTTGGGCAATCCCGCCGGATCGCGGCCCTTCACGACGGAATTCGCCCGCCAAGCGCAGTGCAGCGTGGTCGGTATCGACTACCGCCTGGCGCCGGAGCATCCCTTTCCCCGCCGCTGTCGGCGATGCGTTGGCCGCCTATCGCGCTCTTCTGGCCAGCGGCCGCAAGCCGGCGGATATCGCGATCGGCGGCGATCCGCCGGCGGTGGGCTGGCGGTGGCGACACTGATCGCCGCGAAGCAGGCAGGGCTTCCGATGCCCGCTTCGCTCGCCGCGATCAGTCCCTGGACCGACCTGCGCTGCACCGCCGGCAGTTTCGAGTCGAAGGCTTCGGTCGATCCGCTGCTGACGCGCCGCAGCCTGAGGGAGATGGCGGACGCCTATCTGGCCACGTCCGATCCCCACGAGCCGCTCGCCTCGCCGCTGCTGGGCGACCTGTCCGGCCTGCCGCCGATGCTGATCCATGTCGGCAGCGAGGAAGTGCTGCTGGACGATGCGCGCGGCCTGGCCGCGGCGGCCACGGCGCAAGGCGTCGACGCAACGCTCGAGGAATGGCCGGACATGATCCATGTCTGGCACATGTTCCATCCCATGCTGCCGCAGGGTGCCCAGGCGCTTGGCGCGATGGCGGCGTTCGTCCGCAGCACATGGGACCACGCCAAAGACTGATCGGAGGACGACATGGGACGGTTGGACAACCGAATCGCCATCGTGACGGGCGGCGCCAGCGGCATCGGCCGCGCCTGCGCGCTGGCGCTGGCCGCCGAGGGCGCGATCGTGATGATCGGCGACGTCGACGAGAAGGGCGGCGTCGAGACCGTCGAAGCCGCTACCGCCAGCAAGGCCATAGCGCATTTCTGCCCCGCTCGACGTCGCGCAGGAGGACGACTGGAAGACGATCGTCGCGATGACGGCGCAGAAATTCGGCGCGCTGCACATTCTCGTCAACAACGCCGCGATCTGCATCGCGCGGCCGCTGCTGGAGATGAGCTTCGAGAGCTGGCGGCGGCAGATGGCGATCAATCTCGACGGGCTGTTCCTGGGCACCAAGGCCGCCCTGCCCCTGATGGCGAGGTCGGGGGGCGGCTCGATCGTCAACATGTCGTCGGTCGCGGGGCTGCGCGGCATCCCGGGCATGTCCGGCTACTGCGCCGCCAAGGGCGGCGTGCGGCTTTTCACCAAGGCGATCGCGCTGGAATGCGCCCAGGCCCGCAAACAACATCCGCGTCAATTCGGTGCATCCCGGCTCGATCGAGACGCCGATCTGGCTGAAGCTGGGCAATGACGGCCGGCTTCCCGCCGCCGATGCGCGGCGCAATTTCCGATGCCATGGCGGAGATACGGGCAGCCGGCGCCGCCGCGACGCCGCTCGGCCATTCGGGCGTTCCGGCCGACATCGCGTCCGGCGTCGTCTTCCTGGCGAGCGACGAATCGCGGTTCATCACCGGCACCGAACTCGTCATCGACGGCGGCGTGACCGCGGCTAGAAGCCGCGCCTGCTCCGAGAGGTCCCATGCCGAAAATCGTCGACCACGATGTCCGCCGCGACGACATCGCGCGTGCCGCCTTCCGCGTCATACGGAGGAAAGGCGTGGCGCGGGCGACGATCCGCGACATCGCGCATGAATCGGGATCGTCGGTCGGCGCCGTGGTGCATTACATCCCGTCGAAGGATCATCTTTTCCTCCAGGCCGCGGAATATTCGACGCTGGTCATCCGCGACCGCATGGAACGGGCCGAACGCGAGCATTCGGGCCTCGAAGCCCTGCGCCGCGTGCTCTACGAGGGCCTGCCCGTCAACGACGACATGCTCGGCCATTGGAAAGTGTGGTTCGGTTTCTGGCAGCTGTCGGAGACCAGCGAACTGATCCGTGCCGCGACGCATGACCGCTATGGCGAATCCTACCGGCGCTATGGCCGGCTGATGCGGGCGGCGCAAAAAGCGGGCGAGATCCGCGCCGATGTCGCGATCCCAGACGCCACCGCTTCGCTGATCTGCCAGATGGACGGGATCGGCGTGCATGTGCTGATCAGCGGCCGCCCGCCTTCGGCGCGCAAGCTGCGCCAGCAGATCGACGCCTGGGTCGACCGCATGCTGGGGCCCGGCGCGGCGCGCGACAACGTCGTGCCGCTCAATGCGCGGCGCGGCCGGTCGGGCGAAGCCAGGAGTCGATGAAGGTGTCGATGAGCTGGCGCTGCTGCTGGGTCGTCGGCGGCTTGCCCGAGCGCAGCACCTGAATGGCGACGCCGTCGGTCAGCGCGACCGCGGCGCGCGCGGCGGTCGGGACGTCCAGGTCGGCGGCAAGGGCGCCCGCCTGCTTGGCCCGCTGAATCAGCCGCGCACAGCGCTTCAGCCACTCCTCGTAACGCAGATGCGTGACCTTGCGCACCGCCGCGTTGTGCACCGAGCGTTCCCAGAAGCCGAGGAAGAAGTTCCAGTTGCCGCGCTTGTCGGGATCGCTCGCCAGCGCGAGATAGAGCACCCCGCGCAGCGCGGCGAGCGGATCGGGCAGCGCCTCCATTTCCAGCATCCTGGCGCGGACGTCGCGCGCCGAATATTCCGACGCCTCGACCAGAAGATCGTCCATCGAGTTCACATAATGGACCAGCGCGCCGGTGGTGAAGCCGGCCTCCGCCGCCACGGCGCGCGCCGTCACGCCGGAAATTCCGTGCTTCTTGATCATGCGGTAGGCGGCGGCGAGGAAGGCCTCGCGGCGCACGCCATGGTCGACTTTTTTCGGCATTCCCCACTCTTGCTAATCGGCCAACCCACAGTGCCCGAGCGGGCGCCTCGGGTTCAACAGCGAATTGTCGCGCCGCAGCACAAGGTTGCGGTTGCGGTTATCGTAACGCTTGTTATATTTAAGCCGGATCGTCCGTCGACGGAAAGAGGCGTGGCATGGCACAAGCGTGGATTCTGGAACGACTCTACCACACGGTCGTCAACGCGAAGGACCTCGACGAATCGGTCGCGTTCTACGGGCTGCTGGGTTTCGAGGTGCTGGACGACCGCCGCCATGTCGAATGGCCCGACTTCGTCGCCACGATCTTCGGCATGAAGCGCGCCAGGGGCGCCGGCGTGCTGATGGTGCTGCCCAACGATCCGGGCGGCCCGATGATCGACCTGATCCAGTGGAAGGAGCCGACCGCGGCGATCGCCGCCATTCCGGTGGCCGACGGCGAGGTGCCGCGCATCATCGCCTTCCGCGTCCGGAACGTGCGGCAGGCCTATGACGATCTCGCCGCCGAGGGCGTGCGCTTCACGCGCGAACTGTTCACCCATCCGGAGCTCGGCATCGTCGGAAGCTGCTGCTGCTACGACCCCAACGGCAATCTGATCGAGCTGATCGAGCTCAATCCCGGCCAGCGCCACAGCAAGGCGAACGACGCGTTGGGCGCGAAGAGCTGACGATGGGCGCGAAAACCAAGGCCGAGATGCAGGCGATCTTCCGGCAGGTCTCCAATTGGGGCCGCTGGGGCACGCAGGACGAGCGCGGCACCCTCAACTACCTGACGCCGGCGCGGACCGCGGCGGCGGCGAAGCTGGTGAAGGCCGGCCGCACGATCAGTTGCGCGCGCAATTTCCCGGTGCAGCCGGGTCCCGAGAACCCCACGCCGGCGCTGCACCACATCGTGGTCGGCGGCGACGATCCGTGCACGCATGGCATCCCGGGCATGGAATTGTCGCTCGATTTCATCGGCATCGCCTATCACGGCCTTGCCTCGAGCCATATCGACGCGCTGTGCCACGTCTTCGTCGACGGCAAGATGTACAACGGCTTTCCGGCGACCGACGTGCGTTCCACCGGGGCGCGGCGCAACTCCATCATGTCGGCGCGCGACGGGCTGTGCGGCCGCGGCGTGCTGCTCGACATCCCGCAGCTGCGCGGCGCGGCCTATGTCGACCCGGCAAAGCCGGTCATGCCGGACGAGTTGGACGCGGCCGAGAAGGCGCAAGGCGTGCGCGTGGGCGAAGGCGACATTCTTCTCGTCGCCATCGGCCGCGATGCCTGGCGCGAGGCCAATACGCCCAATCCCGGCGAAGGCCCGCCGCTTGCCGGCCTCTCCGAGGACTGCATCCCCTGGCTGTTCGACCGGAAGATCGCCGTGCTCGGCTCCGACGCAGTGCACGACCCGACCCCCCTCGCCTGCGCCGATCGAAGATTTCCCGATCCCCGTCCACATGTGCGGCCTGGTCTCGATGGGCCTGCACCTGCTCGACAATCTGCGCTTCGTGGAGCTTGCGAAGGCCTGCGCCGCGGAAAACCGCTGGGAATTCCTTTTCACCGTCGCCCCGCTGCGCGTCGAACGCGGGACGGGTTCGCCGGTCAATCCCATCGCGGTGCTGTGACACCGTCATCAAGGAGTGCGTTGCGTGAAATTCGATGTCTTCTGCGAAATCCAGCTGCCCAAGCCGTTCCCCGCCCGATCACGAGCGGCGGCTGATCCTCGACACGCTGGAGGAGGCGCGCGCCGCCGACAGAGCCGGCTTCGAGATCTGGTGGCAGGTCGAGCACCACGGCGCGCCGGAGTTCAGCTACAGCGCGGCACCCGAGCTGATCCTCACCGCCATCGCGATGACCACGCAGCGCATCCATGTCGGCCATGCCGGCGTGCTGGCGCCCTTCCGCATCAACGGGCCGCTGCGGGTGGCGGAGCGGGCGGCGATGCTCGACATTTTGAGCGGCGGCCGTCTCGAACTCGGCCTCGCCAAATCGGGCGGCAAGGAGTGGGAGACCTTCGGGGTCGATCCGGAAACCGCCCGCGACGAGCTGCGCGAGGCGCTGCTCATGATCCCCAAAATGTGGACCGACGAGACCTTCAGCTGGGACAGCAGGCTGTTCCAGATGCCGGAGCGCGAAGTCGTGCCGCGGCCGCTGCAGAAGCCGCATCCGCGCCTGTGGCAGACGGCCAGCAGCCCGGATTCCTTCCGCATGGCGGGCGAGCTCGGCGTCGGCGTGCTGGGCACGACGCTGCTCAGCCCGGTATCGTTCATGAAGGCGATGCTGGACGAATATGAGCGCGGCTTCGGGTCGCGCCACACCCCTGCCGGCCCGCTTCCTCAACCATCAGAAGGGCGTCTTCACCTTCGTCCACCTCGCGGAATCGCGCGAAGCGGCGATCGCCAACGGCGCCGCCAAGGCCGCGCTGTGGTACGTGCACGCCGCGCCCATCGCGTTCAAGGTGCCGCGCTCGATCTGGTGGGACATGATCCGCGCCGGCCTCAATCCGCATCTGGCGCGCAAATCGGCGCGGGAGATCTCGGCGCTGTCGGGCGACGATCCGACCAGCCTCGACATCGCGCCCGATGAATCCCCGTGATCGCGGTGCTCAAGCGCATGGCGCGCGGCGAGGACATTCCGAACGAGGAGGCGCACGAAGTCCTCGAAGGACTGGACTCCGTCATCATCGGCGACCCCGATCACTGCATCGAAAAAGCCCGGCGCTATGCGGATATCGGCGCCGACCGGCTGATGTGCCTGCTGCAGTTCGGCCGCCTTCCGCACGAAGCCGTCATGCGCAGCACCGAGCTGGCGGGGCAGTATCTGCTGCCGCGCTTCGCCAAGGCGGGCACCCCGAACTCATAGCGAGCCGGTGGGCTGCATCTCGATCTCGCCGACTCGGCGCGGACCACCCATCAGCCCGTGCACATAGCTCAGCTTCGCGATCGCGGCCGGCGACAGGATGAACGGGTAGATGTCGGGCAGGCCCATGCTGCGGTTGAGGGCTGTTGACGGCGAAGGTCAGGGGGAGCCAGGCGTCGATCAGCCCGGCGAAGTCGGTCGCACCATAGGCTTCCACCGGCAGCACGGCCGACAGCTTGGTCTTCCAGCCCGGCTTCACGCGGACCCGCAGGCCGAACGACGCGCCCGTCTCCAGCGTGTCGACGATGTGCAGGTAGTGCGCCCAGGTTTCGGCGAAGTCCTCCCAGGGATGCGAGCTGGCATAGGCGCTGACGAAATTCTGCTGCCAGTTCGGCGGCGGACTGGCATAATGCGCTTGCAACGCCGCAACATAGTCCTGCCGCTCGTCGCCGAACGCAGCCCGGAAGGATTCGATGCGGTCGGTATCGCGCACCAGCACGTCCCAGAAATAGTGACCGACCTCATGGCGAAAGTGGCCGAGCAGCGTGCGATAGGGTTCGCCCATCGCGGTGCGGACGCGCTCGCGTTCCGCGTCGTCGGCTTCCCTGACCGCGAGCGTGATGAGCCCGTTGTCGTGGCCGGTCATCACATTCTGGCCGTGGGTTTGCGGCGGCTCGCTCAGGAAGTCGAAGGCCAGGCCATGCGCCGGATCGTCGGCCCGGTTGGCCAGCGGCAGGTTCAGGCGCAGAAGCGCGTAGAACAGCCGATGCTTGGCGGCCTCGATCCGTGCCCATAGCGCGCTGTTCTCCGGCACGGTCAGGTCGGGGATGGTGCGATTGTGCCGGCAGGCGGTGCAATATTCCTCCCGGCTCCGGACCGGCACCATCCAGTTGCAGACGCCGAACTGCTGGTTCTTGCAGAAGCGGTAGCGCCGGTTCTTCGCGGCCAGCGCCAGCCAAGCCTCGCCCTCGAGCGGCTCCAGGGCGGTTATCGTAGCCCGATCAGGCAGATAGCCGAGGACATGGCCGCATTTCTCGCAGCGTATGTTCTCGAAATAGAGAACCTGGCCGCAGGCCTGGCAGCTGAAGACCTTCATGGGGTTCCTATGGGACGGTCGATTGGAGGTCCCCGGAAACGCCAGGCGCCTGCGCCGGTTCCGACATTTCTTGACGCGATCGTCAAGGATGGGTGGCGGCCATTTCGCAGTTGCGGCATTGTGGGTGCATGAGCATCCAAGTCGCGCTGAATCACTCTACCCGCTATCGCTATGACCGGCCGATCATCCTGGACCCAGCTTGTCCGCCTGCGCCCTGCCCCGCATTGCCGGACCCCGATCCTGGCCTACAGCCTGAAGATCAGCCCGGAGCAGCACTTTCTCAACTGGCAGCAGGACCCCCAGTCGAACTGGCTGGCCCGGATCGTGGTGCCGGAGAAGACCGATCACCTGACGGTCACGGTCGACCTGACGGCGGAACTGAACGTCATCAATCCGTTCGATTTCTTCTGGAGCCGGAAGCCGAGGTCTTTCCGTTCGCCTACGCGCCCGAAGTGCTGGAAGACCTCAAACCTTCTTTCAGAAGGCGAAGGTCGGCCGCGCTTCCAGGCCTATCTCGCCGCGGTGCCGCGGCTCGAAAAGCCCACCACCGGCTTCCTGTTCGACCTGAACGCGCAGCTTCAGCGCGACATCAACTACCTGATCCGCATGGAGCCGGGCATCCAGACGCCGGACCAGACGCTGGAGACCCGCGCGGGCTCGTGCCGCGACTCCGCCTGGCTGCTGGTGCAGTTGCTGCGGCATCTGGGCATCGCGGCGCGCTTCGCCTCGGGCTACCTCATCCAGCTCAAGGCGGACCAGAAGTCGCTCGACGGCCCGTCCGGCGCCGAGCAGGATTTCACCGACCTGCATGCCTGGTGCGAGGTCTATCTGCCGGGCGCGGGCTGGGTGGGCCTCGATCCGACCTCCGGCCTGTTCGCGGGCGAAGGACATATCCCGCTCGCCTGCGCCGCCAACCCGACCCATGCCGCGCCGATCAGCGGCGCGCTCGAAGATTGCGAAGTGACCTTCGAATTCGAGATGTCGATCAAGCGCGTGGTCGAGCCGCCGCGCGTCACCAAGCCCTACAGCGACACGCAATGGCGCGCGATCGACAAGCTCGGCGATCGCATCGACACGCTGCTGAAGGACGGCGACGTGCGCCTCACCATGGGCGGCGAGCCGACCTTCGTCTCGATCGACGGACATGGACGGCGCAGAATGGACCACGGCGGCGGTGGGACCCGACAAGCGCGCGCTGGCCGACACGCTGATCCGTCGGCTCCGCGGCCGCTTCGCGCCGGGCGGCTTCCTGCATTACGGCCAGGGCAAGTGGTATCCCGGCGAGAGCCTGCCGCGCTGGGCCTTCGCCCTCTACTGGCGCGGCGACGGCGTGCCCTTGTGGCGCGACCCGGCGCGCATCGCGCGTGAAAGCGAGGATTACAAGCCTGAGGTGCAGGACGCCCTGAACCTCGTGACCGGCATCGCGCGGCGGCTCGATCTCAATCCCGACTGTGCCATGGAGGCCTATGAGGACCCTTGGCACTATATCGGCAAGGAGCGGCTGCTGCCGATCAATGTCGATCCGCTCGATTCCAAGCTCGACGATCCCGAAACGCGCGCGCGGCTGGCGCGGTGTTCGAGCGGGGATTGAACAGGCCCACCGGTTTCGTGCTGCCGGTGCAGCGCTGGAATGCGCCGGACAAGAGACGCTGGCGCTCCGAACGCTGGGTGACGCGCGCCGGGCGGCTGCAGCTCGTGCCGGGCGACTCGCCGGTCGGCTATCGCCTGCCGCTGGAGGCGCTGCCCTGGCTGCCGGCGACCGCGCGGCCCTTCGTTCCGCCGCCCGATCCGTTCGAGAAATTGCCGCCGCTGCCCGAGCGCGACGCCTACCGCCAGCCCTATCTGTCCGGCGCGCTGCGCGATCCGGCGTGGGAGGCGCGGCGCGACCGCGTCGAGCAGGAGCCGCCGCTGGAGGGCGCCAGCGTGCGCACCGCACTGACGGTCGAGCCGCGCGACGGCCGTCTCAGCGTGTTCATGCCGCCGACCGAGAGCGCCGCGGACTATCTCGACCTGCTGTCGGCGATCGAGGACGCGGCCGCCGAACTCCACGCGGCGATCCATGTCGAAGGCTACGGCCGCCCTACGATCCGCGCATCAACGTCATCAAGGTGACGCCCGATCCCGGCGTGATCGAGGTGAATATCCATCCCGCCAAGTCCTGGAAGGACCAGGTCGCGATCACCGAGGCGCTCTACGAGGAAGCGCGCCAGACGCGGCTGGGCACCGAGAAGTTCATGCTCGACGGCCGCCATACCGGCACGGGCGGCGGCAACCACATCGTGCTGGGCGCGGCGACGCCGGCCGACAGCCCGTTCCTGCGGCGCCCCGACCTGCTGCGCAGCCTGATCGCCTATTGGCAGAACCATCCGTCGCTGTCCTATCTGTTCTCGGGCATGTTCATCGGGCCGACCAGCCAGGCGCCGCGCATCGACGAGGCGCGGCTGGACTCGCTCTACGAGATGGAGATCGCGTTCGCCGAAGTGCCGGAGCGCAATGCGGGGTATGTTCCGCCCTGGCTGGTCGACCGCATCTTCCGCAACCTGCTGATCGACGTGACCGGCAACACGCATCGCACCGAGATATGCATCGACAAGCTCTATTCGCCGGACGGGCGACGGGACGTCTCGGGCTGGTCGAATTCCGCGGCTTCGAGATGCCGCCGCATCCGGAAATGAGCCTGGCGCAGGGACTGCTGCTGCGCGCGCTAGTGGCGCGTTTCTGGCAGGCGCCGTACCAGACCGAACTGGTGCGCTGGGGCACCGCGCTGCATGACAGCTTCATGCTGCCGCATTTCGTGTGGGCCGACTTCGCCGACGTGATCGCCGACCTGAACGCCGCCGCTTTGCCTTCGACGCGGAATGGTTCCGGCCGCATTGGGCGTTCCGCTTCCGCTGGCCGGCAAGGTCCAATATGGCGGCGTGAGCGTCGAGCTGCGTCAGGCGCTGGAGCCTTGGAATGTGATGGGCGAGGAAGGCACGGTCGGGGGCACCGTCCGCTTCGTCGACAGTTCGGTCGAGCGGCTCGAAGTGAAGGTGAAGGGCCTGGTCGCCGGACGGCACAAGATCCTGGTCAACGGCCGAAGCGTGCCGCTGACGCCGATCGCGCTGGACGAAACCGTGGGCGGCGTGCGCTTCCGCGCCTGGCAGCCGGTGAGCACGCTGCATCCGACGATCCCCAGCCACGCCCCGCTCGTCTGCGAAGTTTGGGACGGCTGGCGCAAGCGTTCGCTGGGCGGCTGCACCTACCATGTCGCCCATCCGGGCGGCCGCAACTACGTGACCTTTCCCGTCAACGGCTACGAGGCGGAAGGACGCCGCCTGGCGCGCTTCGAACCGTTCGGCTTCACCGGCGGCATCTTCGAGCCGCCGCCCGAGGACCCCAATCCCGACTTTCCACACACGCTCGATCTTCGGCGGGCCACACGTCGGCGATGAGCAAGCTGGACGTCACAGCGCCCGAACCGCCGCGTTATGATGAACTGCGCGACGCCGCCGGCGCGGTGCGGCCGGCGTGGAAACCGCTGGCCGAAGCGCTGACCGGCATGGCGCCGGAGGACTATGTGCGCCGCTGCGTGGCCGCCCAGGCCGTGCTGCGCGACAACGGCGTGACGTATAACGTCTATGACGATGCCGAGGGCCAGGCGCGGCTCTGGCAACTCGACATCGTGCCGTTCGTCGTCGACGCGGCGGACTGGCGCGCGATCGAGGCGGCAGTCATTCAGCGGGCGCACCTGAACAATCTCGTGTTGCAGGACATCTACGGGCCGCAAAAGCTCATGGCGCAGGGCCATCTGCCGCCGCATCTGGTGCTGGGCCATCCGCAATTCCTGCGACCGCTGGTCGGCGTGATGCCGCCGCAGGGCGTGCACCTGCACCTTTACTCCGCCGATTTGGCGCGGATGCCGGATGGGTCGTGGCGGGTGCTGGCGAGCCGCGCCGACGCCCCCAGCGGCATCGGCTATGCGCTGGAGAACCGCATCGTCGTCGGCCAGACCTTCCAGGACCTGTTCGGCGAGATGCGCATCCAGCGCCTGGCCTCGTTCTTCAACGCCTATCGCGAGCACATCCTTGCGCTGGGCCACAGCCGCAAGGGCCGCGTGGTCCTGCTGACGTCGGGGCCGCACAACGAGGCCTATTTCGAGCATGCCTATCTCGCACACTATCTGGGGATCACGCTGGTCGAGGGCGACGACCTGGCGGTGCGCGACGGGCAGGTGTTCCTCAAGACGCTGCTGGGGCTCGAGCGCGTCGCGGTGATCTTCCGGCGCGTCGATTCCGATTTCTGCGATCCGCTGGAATTCCGAGGGGACTCCGCCATCGGCATTCCGGGCCTGACCGACGCGCTGCGCAGCGGCAGCGTCGTGCTCGCCAATGCGCTGGGCGGCGGCGTGATGGAATCGCCGGCGATGGACGCCTACCTGCCCGGCCTGGCGCGCGCGCTGCTCGGCGAAGAGCTCAAGATACCCGACATCCCGACGGTGTGGTGCGGCACCGAATGGGGACGCAAGGAGGCGCTGAAGCGGCTCGAGCGCGTCGTCGTCCGCGACGCCTTCGACGCCCGGCCGCTGTTCTCGCGCCAGTCCAGCGCCCGGCTGGGAGCGGAGTTGTCGCTCAGCGACATCGACACGCTCAAGGACCGCATCGTTCGCCGCGGCGCCACCGTGGTGACGCAGGATGCCGTGCCGCTCGGCCTTGCCCCGGTCTATGAGGAGGGAAAATTCGGCACCAAGCCGGTGAACCTGCGCGTCTTCGCCGCCTGGACGCCGCAGGGCTATATCGTGATGCCGGGCGGGCTGGTGCGCGTGGCGCAGGACGACCATGCCCGTTCGCTGTCGATCCAGTCTGGCGCCGCGAGCAAGGACGTCTGGGTGCGCGGGCAGGCGCCCGCCGACACGTTCAGCCTGCTCAACAGCGCCGCGCGCACGGTGGAGATCCGCCGCACCGGCGAGGCGCCGCCAGCCGCGCGATGGACAATCTGTCTGGCTCGGACGTTATACGGAGCGCGCCGAATGCACCGTCCGCATCCTGCGCGCGGTGACCGCGCGGCTGGGCGAGGACGCCGCCATCGTGGCCGACATCGTAGACCGTTTCCTGTTCCGCTCCGCGCCGGCCAACGCGGTGGCGATCCGCAGCGCCGCGGGCGGCGACGACGAGAAGCTGCTGGTCGAATTGCGCGCCCTGCTCTACGACCACGCCCTGCCGACCGGATTGCCGCGCCTGCTGGCGCGCGTGCGGCAGACCGCCTGGGCGGCGCGCGACCGGCTGTCGCTCGACACCTGGCGCACCATCCGCATCCTGACCGAGAGCGAGGCGCTGCATCTCAGCGAGCCGTTCGATCCGCCGGCGGCACAGACCTATCTCGACCAGCTCGTGCGCCGCGCCGCCGCCTTCTCCGGCCTGTGCGCCGAGAACATGACGCGCGGGCCGAACTGGCTGTTCGTCGACCTCGGCCGCCGGATCGAGCGCGCCGCCGACCTGACCTGGCTGGTCGGCCAGGCGGCGGGCGAAGCGTCGGACGCGGAGACCCAGCGGCTGCGCGCCGCGCTCGAGATCGCCGACAGCACGATGACCTATCGTTCGCGCTACCTGAACCTGTTCGACATTCCGCCGCTGATCGACCTGCTGCTCGACGAAAGCAATCCGCGCAGCCTGGCGTTCCAGCTCGCGGCGATCGAACGCAACCTGAAAGAGCTGCCGCGCATCACGCCGACCCAACGCCACGAAAGCGCGCTCCGGATCGCCGGCGACATCCGCCTCCGCGCCACCGGCACCAATTCGCTGGTCCTGGCCGAGGCCGATGCCACCGGCCGGCGCGCGGCGCTGGCGAAATTCACCGACCTGGTCGAGAACGCGATGGCACATGTGACGAACGCCATCACCGACGCCTATTTCCAGCACGCGACGCGCCAGCGCACCGGCGCGGCACCGTCCCGCGAGGCCCTGTGATGGACTACGACGTCCGCCATCGCACGACCTACCGCTACCTGCAGAGCGTGTCCTATTCCTGCCACCTCGCCCATCTGACGCCGCGCGATACCACGGAGCAGCGCGTGGCGGCCAGCGAACTGAAAATCTCGCTCGCACCCACCCGGCGCAAAGACTTGCGCGACTATTTCGGCAACAGGGCCGCATGGTTCGCCATCGACTCGCCACACACCGTGCTCGAAGTCATGGCGGAGAGCCGGGTCAGCGTGAAGCCGCCAGCCATGCGCGACGCCGAAGCCAGCCTGCCCTGGAGACGGCACGCACGCAATTGGGGCATACGCAGGACGGCACGGCGCGCGACGCCATTCAGTTCCTCTTCGACTCGCCGCTGACGGCGGCGCGGACCGACATCGCGGGCTATGCCAGGGCGAGCTTCCCGCACGCAAGGCCGATACTGGCCGGCGCGCTCGACCTGATGCATCGCATACACAAGGACTTCCAGTACGACACGACGGTGACCGACGCGTCGACGCCGGTCGACCGCGTCTTCGAGATCCGCTCCGGCGTCTGCCAGGACCTGGCGCATGTCGGGATCGCATGCCTGCGGTCGCTGGGCCTCGCGGGCCGCTATGTCAGCGGCTATCTGCTGACCAAGCCGCCGCCGGGCCAGAAGCGGCTGCTCGGCGCCGACGCCAGCCACGCCTGGTTCGCGGTGTGGGCACCGCCTTTCGGGTGGATCGACCTCGATCCCACCAACGACATGCGCTGCGGCGACGGACACGTCACGGTCGCCTGGGGGCGCGACTACAGCGACATCGCGCCGCTCAACGGCATTGTGACCGGCGGCGGAGACCATATGATCGAGGTGGGCGTCGATGTCGTGCCGGTCGAGCCGAAAGAGGCGTAATGTCCGTCACGAGCCCGCAGCTCGCAACGGAGGCGCCTGGTGGACCGTGAAACGCAAAAAAACGATCTCGATGCCTATTGGATGCCGTTCACCGCGAACCGGCAGTTCAAGGCAAATCCGCGCCTCTTCGCATCCGCCGACGGCATGTACTTCAAGACGACCGATGGCCGTTCGGTGATGGACGGCGTCTCGGCCATGTGGTGCTGCAACGCCGGCCACAACCGGCCTCGCATCGTGGAAGCGATCCGGAGGCAGGCGGGCGAGCTCGACTATTCGCCGGCTTTCCAGATCGGCCACCACAAGGCGTTCGAGCTGGCGAACCGGCTGGTGGCGCTGATACCGGGCCTGCTGAACCATGTGTTCTTCACCAATTCCGGCTCGGAATCGGTGGAGACCGCGCTCAAGATGGCCATCGCCTATCACCGGGTGAAGGGCGAAGGCAGCCGGGTGCGGCTGATCGGGCGCGAGAAGGGCTATCACGGCGTCAATTTCGGCGGCATGAGCGTCGGCGGCATGGTCGCCAACCGCAAGATGTTCGGCACGCTGATGGCCGGCGTCGACCACATCCGCCACACCCATGGCGATCCGCGCAACGCCTTCAGCCGCGGCGAGCCCGAACATGGCGCGGACCTGGCGGACGACCTGGAGCGGCTGGTGCAACTGCACGACGCCTCCACCATCGCCGCGGTGATCGTCGAGCCGGTGCAGGGCTCGGCCGGCGTGATCGTGCCGCCGAAGGGCTATCTCAAGCGCCTGCGCGAGATCTGCGACAAGCACGGCATCCTGCTGATCTTCGACGAGGTCATCACGGGCTTCGGCCGTTTGGGAAAGCCGTTTGCCGTCGAGTATTTCGGCGTCGAGCCCGATCTCGTCACCACCGCCAAGGGCCTCACCAACGGCGTGATCCCGATGGGTGCGGTGTTCGCGCAGGCGAAGATCTACGAGGCCTTCATGCACGGCCCGCCCGACGCCATCGAGTTCTTCCACGGCTACACCTATTCGGGAAACCCGATGGCCTGCGCCGCAGCGCTGGGCACGCTTGACACGTACGAAGAGGAAGGCCTGCTGACGCGGGCTGCTTCGCTCGCGGCATACTGGGAAGACGGCCTGCACTCGCTCAAAGGCCATCCCAACGTGATCGACATCCGCAACCTCGGTCTGGTCGGCGCCGTGGAGCTTGCGGGCGTGCCCGGCGAGCCGGCCGGGCGCGGCTTCGAAGCGTATCTGAAGCTCTACGAGGCGGGCCTGCTCTGCCGCACCACGGGCGATACCATCGCCTTCGCGCCGCCGCTGATCGCGGAACGCACGCATATCGACTTCCTCGTCGAGACCCTCGGCAGGGTCATCGCGTCCATCGATTGAGGGACCCGTTCGCGACGATCGCGGCAGCCTGCGAACAGCGTGTGCAGGCGCCCTCCTTCCCGCAGGTGTTCGCCCGACCTTGTTCTGTCCAGGCTATCGCAGGCCCGCGGCAAGGTATTTGCGCGCGAGCGGCTTGTGTCCGGTGACGACCGGTTGATCGAACGGATCGACGCCCATCATGCGCGCCACCAATATGGTCTCGAGCATAAAATGCATGAAGAGGGCACCGACGGTCCGCTCGTCGATCCGTGGCGCGTGTATGCGCCGCACCGGCCTTCCCATCTGACTTAGGGTTTCCGCGGTGGCGCGCGTCTGAGCGGCCACCAGGTCGCCCGCGGTTTTGTCCGCCAGATCGGGAAAGCCGATGGTGCCCGCACGGCGCGCGGAAATGCGCGGTCCCTCGCCCGCGGTATCCGTGGATATCATGGTGAACAAGGCGGCGGCCGGACCATCGAAGAACAATCGCAACTGGCTATGCTGATCGACGGGTCCCAGAGCGCCGATCGGCGTCGAGCCGCGGCCGCCCTTGCCCAGGCTCTCGGCCATAGCTGGCGCCACCAGGCATTGAAGGGTGCAAGCTTGTCGGCATAGGACCACAGAACCGTTTCGCGCAGTCGTCCGGCGCGGCGAAGCGCGAGCGTGAGCGCCGAGCCCACCGCTACGGGTATTTCTTCGCCGTCCCTGTCCGACAAGGTTCGGGCAAGCACGTCGGCCGCGCCCTCGCGTACTGCCGACGCATCCTGACCGCTCAGCAGCAGCGGAAACAGGCCGGCGATCGTCAGCATCGAGTAACGGCCGCCTATGTCCGGCGGATGATCTATCACCGGACATCCGATGGAGTGTGCGAAGGCACGCATCGGCCGAGGCCCGGGTTCGGTGATGACGACGAAATGGTCCTTGAGGTCGTGACCGAGATCTGCCGCCTCGATCGCATCGGCGGCCATGAGCGACTGCGCCACGGATTCGATGGTCGAGCCACCCTTCGAAATCGCGACGAACCGTGTCGTCGGCAGATCGGCTTGCGTCAATGCGGCGGCGAGGCTGGACGGATCGAGATTGTCGATCATCGAAATTCGGGGCCGCGCCGAAGATCTAAGTCCCAGGAGCGCTTCGGCGCCGGAGCTCGCGCCGCCGATCCCGAAGACGATGATCTCGCTTGCCCCGTCGCGCAGCCGATCGGCGATCGGCCGGGCAGCGGCAAGGTCGTCGCGGGCGCCGATCGCGCGAAGCAGCGCCAGCGAGCCGTCGTCGCGGGCATCCCGAAGCCAGCCGAGCGCAAGCCCGCTTCGGCCCGCGCGATTTCATAGTCCGCGGCTGCAACGGCGCCGGGACCGGTCAGCGCAAGGTCGTACGATATGTCGAAGGGAAACAAGGGACCCATGGAAACCGCCTTCATGAAAGCGTCAAACGACTTAAGCGCCCGCGAAACGCCTATCAGGAGAGAGAATCCGCGGCAATCGGCGGTGCAATGCGGTCCGGTCTGCTATACCGTGACGTACGGCGTTACCGTCGAATTTGCGAGCATAAACATCAGCGTCCCATCGCAGAGAGCGGCCGTTTTCTTGGGAGAGTGATCCATGAGAATCGCGCAACTCCGCGGGCTGCCGATGCTTTTTCGGCGACGGCCGCGTTGCTTATGGTGCTTGCGGCGGCTCCTGCGGTGGCCGGGGGGGCGCTTCCGAACGGCGGGCAGTTCGTCGCCGGACAGGGTTCGATCACCGGGTCCGCGAACGCACTGACGATCAACCAGGCCGGCGGCCGCGCCATCATCGATTGGAAGGCGTTCTCGATCGCCGCGGCCAATTCGGTCTTTTTCAACAATGGCGGCGGCGCGACGCTGAACCGGGTGACCGGCGCAAGCCCGTCGCAGATCGACGGCCTGTTGAGCGCCACCGGTTCGGTGTTCGTCATCAACCCGAACGGCGTCGTGATCGGCGCCGGCGGCAAGGTGGTGACGGGCGGCAGCTTCATCGCCTCGACGCGCGATCTCGCCGACGATGCCTTCGCGGCCGGCGGCACCTATCATTTCCTGGGCGCGTCCGACGGCGATGTGACCAATCGCGGCGCCATCGCGGCGGGCAATGGCGACGTGGTGCTGATCGGCCGCTCGGTGACCAACCGCGGCGCGATCGCCGCCCCCAACGGCACCGTGGCGCTGGCGGCCGGCGACGACGTGGTGCTGCGGCCGGCCGATGGCGACCAGCGCATCGCGATCGCCTCGGGCCGCGGCAGCGTCACGAACAGCGGGACCGTCGCCGCCGCGGCCGCCGAGCTCAAGGCCGCCGACGGCAACGTCTACGCGCTGGCCGGCAACAATGGCGGCATCGTCCGCGCCACCGGCACCGAGACCGTGGGCGGCCATGTCTGGCTCACCGCCGATGGCGGCGATGTGACGGTGACGGGCGCGGTCGCGGCAACCAACGCCGACGGATCGGGCGGCGTGGTGACGGCGCGCGCCGCCGATATCGACATGGCCGGCCAGGTCGATGCGTCTGCCGCGGGGCGCCGGCCAGGACGGCGGCAAGGTCAGCATCGTCGCCAGCAACGCCGCCCGGATCCGCGGCTCGATCAAAGCCGCCGGCGCCGCGGGCGGCACCATCGAGACCTCGGGACACATCCTCTCCGTCGGCGGGGCGACGGTCGATGCCGGCAATGGCGGGCAGTGGCTGCTCGATCCTTACGATCTGACGGTGGATGCTCCGGCCGCCGCGACGATCAATTCCTCGCTGGGCGCCGGCACCAATGTGACGCTGCAGACCACCGCGAGCGGCACCGCCGGACCCGGCACGCCCAACGCCTCGGGCAATGGCGACATCTTCATCGACAGCCCCATCGCCTGGAGTACCGCCGCCGCCTTCACCCTCAGCGCCTACCGCAACATCGACATCAACGCGGCCATCACCGCCTCCGGCGCGGGCGCGCTGTCGCTCACGACCGGCACCGGCACCGCCGGCGACTACCTCGTCGCCGCGCCATCTCCTTCACCGGCGGATCGAGTTCCGGATCGAGTTCGGGCGCCAGCCTCTCGATCAACGGCGCCAGCTACACCCTCGTCTACACCATGGCCGGCCTCCAGGCCATCAACGCCAGCAGCACGTCCCTGCAGGGCAATTATGCCCTCGCCACATCCCTCGATGCGACAGCCACCACAAACTGGACGCCGATCGGCTTTCCCGGCTCCGGCAGTTCCTACCCCAAATTCTCGGGAAATTTTGCCGGACTGGACCACACGATTTCAAACCTCACGATGCCGTCGATCGGTAACGGCCTTCAAGGGGGCGTCGCCGGCATATTTGGAAATTCCAGCGGTACGCTTCGCGATGTCGGCGTCATGAATATGACCGTCACGTCGGGCGGCGACGGCGGCTGGGCCGGCACATTGGCTGCATACAATTCCGGCACCATCCGGAATGCCTATGGAACGGGAGCGGTCACCCTTCGCACGTACAGAGCCGGCCCCTCGTCTTACGCAGGCGGCCTCGTCGGCCAAAATACCGGGACGATCACCAATTCCTATGCGAGCGTTGCCACGACAAGTGACGGAGCCACTGGCGGCCTCGCCGGCGCCAACTCGGGAACGATCACGATGTCATACGCCACCGGTCAGGTCGGCGGCGACCAATTGGGCCATTTCGGCGGCCTTGTCGGAGGCAATTCGGGCTCGGTCAGTTACAGCTATTCCTTCGGTCCGGTGATCAATACCGTTCCCGCCAGTCCCAGTACCGGCGGTTTGATCGGAAGCAACAGCGGTACCGTCACGAACAGTTACTGGGACACCACCTCTTCCGGTCAATCCACCAGCGCGGGAGGAGTCGGGTTGACGACGTCTCAGATGGGGAGCGCTTCGAACTTCAGCGGCTGGACGTTCGGTACAACGCCCGGCGCCAACGGCTGGGTGATCGTCGACCGGGACGGCGGATTTCAACAATTTCGGCGGCAGCGGCGGTGGAACGAGGCCGATGCTCTTGTCGGAATACTCCGCAGCGATCGCAAATGCGCACCAGTTGCAACTGATCGGACTCAACCTCGCCGCAAGCTACACGCTTGCAGGAGATGTCGACGCGGGAGGCACGGCGGGCGGCGATGTGTGGGTGGGAGGGGGCTTCATTCCGATCGCAACCAACGGCATTTCGGCACCGTTTACCGGCATTCTGGACGGCAATCATCACACCATCGACGCATTGTATATCAACGATCAGACCAACGAATACACGGGCTTGATCGGAACCTCCGGCGGCACGATCCGGAACATCGGCCTTGTCGGGGCCTGGGTCAGCGGCGGCGGCAGTCCCACCCTCTTCGGCAACGCAGCCGGCGGCCTGGTGGCAAACAATTCCGGCACCATCGACAATTCCTTTGTCACGGGCTTCGTCAGCGCTTTTACCGCGGGAGGCTTGGTCGACAATAATACAGGCACTATCACCAATTCCTACGCGATCGCCGCGGTCGTCGGGCATGAGGCCATTCCGAGCATGACCGGTTACTCGGGCGGCTTGGTGGCGTCAAACAGCGGGACGATCAGCGATTCCTATTCCGCCGGTCGAATAGTCAACGCAAACCTCCCAAGCACCGGAAACTACAATGGCGGCCTGGTGGGAGCGAACTATCCCGGCGGCGTCGTTTCCAATTCCTATTGGGACTTGCAGACAAGCGGCCAGACCTTCTCGGACGGCGGAACCGGACTGACGACGGCGCAGCTTCGAGGAACCTTGCCGGCCGGATTCGATCCGGGCGTGTGGTCCACCGGAAGCGGATTGTACCCTTACCTTTCCTGGCAATCGCCGGGCGGCACGCCGCAAGCGATGACCGGCACCGTTTCATTCTCCGGATCGCCTGGCGCTCTATTCGCGCTGAATGGCGGCATGAGCATGGGTAACGTCGCCGTCGGCGCCGACAACACCTATTATTTGCTCATGCCGGGCGGCGCCGGGACGCGGAACGTGCTGTTGTACCTGAACGATACCGGTAACGAGCACGGCAACACTTACGTAAAGCTCGGCGCGTCTGGAAATGCGGCAGGCGGCGACGTCACGGCCAACACGTTGCGTATTTCGTCGAACGACAGTTCGACGAACGCAATGTTCGCAGGCGTCTCGGCGGCGATCGGCAGGAACGCCGGCAGCCAGTTCCTCTATTCCAGTCGCGGAGTCGCCAGCGCGACGTCCGTGGACATCGAAACGGGAAATGCCGGCGGCCTGGACATCAACACGGCGCTCAGTCTCAGCGGCGCCTTTGTCGTGCATTCGGCCGGCACGATCACCGTGGACAACACAATCACGTCGACCGCCTGCTGTGTGGAGCTTACCGCGCCGTCGGGCGATATCGTCTTAGACGGCGAGGTCGACAATTCCGGCCATACGATCGACCTGAACGCCGGCGGCAGCATTACGCAAATCGTTCGCGGCTGGCTTGTCGGCGCGGCATTGACCGGAAGTTCCGGGCAGAGCACGTTGCTCGACGGGTCGGGGGGGAACCAGATCGCGAGCATCAGCGGCTTCAACGCCGGCAGCAGTTTCCATCTGATCGACGCGGTCGGACTCACCATAAGCGGCGCGCTCACGGCCTCCGACTGTTGCATCGAATTGAACGTGCCGGGGGGCATCGGGGCCGGCAGCTTGACGATCAACGCACCGATTATCGACGTCGGTCACTCGATCGGACTGACCGTAGAGGACGGCATTACGCAGGGGAGTGCCGGCTTGCTCATGGCTTACGGCTTGTCCGGCAGCTCCGGACTCGGCACATCGCTCACCGCCAACAACCAGCTTTCCGCCGTCTTCGGGTTTACCTCCGGTGGCGGCTTCTCGCTGACGAACGCGAATCCGCTGACGATTTCCGGCGCCATCTCGGCAACCGGCTGTTGTGTCGCGCTCGAGACCACGGGCGATGGCAATTATCTGGCCGTCGACGCGGCGATCACGAACGCGAACCACACGATCAGCCTGGTGTCGTCCGATGCGATCTACCAAAACTCCGACGGCGTCCTGACGGGCTACGCGCTGACCGGCAGTTCCGCCGCGCATGCGGGACTGAACGGCGCCGCCAACGCGATTTCGATCCTCAACGGCTTTACGGCAGCGGCCGGATTCTCCTTCACGGACGATCAGACGCTGACGATCAACGGCGCTCTCGACGCGGCCGGATGCTGCGCCGAACTTCAAACCACGTCGGGCGATCTTCACATCAATGCGCCCATCACCAATTCCGGCCATACGCTGAGCCTCGTTTCCGCCGGAAATATCGACCAGAGCGCCAATGGCTTGCTCACGTCTTATGCGCTGACCGGGAGTTCCGTGGGATCGACCATCCTGAACGATCCCAACCAGATCGACGTCATACTCGATTTCTCCGCCGGCGGCGGATACTCGATCACGACGGCCAATGGCGGAACGGTGACCGGCCATTCGGCCGCCGGAGTGCCGGACCCGGATCTGAAGAAGCTGTGGGAGCTGTAACAGGGCTGTGGCGCCGGCTTGCGCCCGTTACGGCCGCAGAACGAAGCCGCGGTGCTTCCGCAAAAATTCGCGGCAGCGATTCCCGTTCCCGGTCGTCGCGCCAGCCGTCGTCGATCAAGCCCAGGCAAGCCGATCGGACATTCGGCGGAATGCCGATATCTTGAGCGCCATTTCTATCGCCGGCCGACAGTGCATCCGGGGACATTGAAGGAGATCGCTTCGCGCGTGTTCCGATGCTCGCCATCGGGCGCGGGACCGCGCGCGCTGGCGTGCCTGATGGCGGCGATGCTGCTCTTGCCGGATGCCGGGGCGGCGCAGACTTTCGATCAGGTCGGTCCCAAGGCGCCTCCGCAAAGCAAGCCGGGTCAGATCGCCACCCCCATCCCCCGGGGACGAGGCGAAGCCCAACGGCAATGCGCCCGATGAGGACAAACGCATCCTTCCGGCACTGAAGGGCCTTCGATTCGTCTCCGACGCCGCCCGCGTCGTCAAGGGACGGCGTGTCCGACGCAGGCGTGGACACGACGGAGGTGCCGAGCCTGCGCGATCCCGCCATTCTGGCGCGGCTGGAAGCCTTTGTCGGCAAGCCGTTCAGTTTCGGAGACTTGCACGCGATCAACCGCGCGGTCATCGCCTTCATGCGCAGCCACGGGCGGCCACTGGTAGACGTCGCCGTGCCGGCGCAGGACGTCACCGGCGGCGTGGTGCAGATCGTCGTGACGGAGTTCAGACTCGAAGAGATAAGGATCGCGCACAATCGCTGGTTTTCGAAGTCGGCCATCCGGAGCGGCTTCGGGGCGGCACGCGGACAGCCGATCGATCTCGACCGGCTCCAGCGCGATCTCGATTGGGTCAACCGCAATCCCTTTCGCCGGGTCGATGCCGTTTTCGCGCGCGGCGTCGCCACGGGCACGACCGATATCCAGCTCGACGTGCAGGACCGGTTTCCCTTGCGCGTCTATGCCGGCTTCGACAATTCCGGAACGCCGGCCACCGGGCGCGATCGCTGGAGCCTGGGCGTCAACTTCGGAAACCTGTTCGATCGCGACGTGCAGCTCTCCTACCAGTTCATGGCCGGAGACGATTTCCTGCGCCACATCGCCGACGGAAAGTCGCGCTTCCTGGCGCACTCCGCCTCCGTCCTCGTGCCGCTGGCCTGGCACGGCCTGGTCGAAGTCTTCGGCTCCTATGTCCGCCAGAGTCCCGACGTCGGCCCGTTCTTCGGCCAGGTGGGATACTCCGCGCAAATCAGCGGTCGCTACGTTCAGCTTCTTGACGGACCCCCCTGGCTGTCGCAGGAATTGCAGGCGGGCTTCGACTACAAGACCACCGACAACAACCTCGCCTTCGGCGGCACGCAGGTGTTCTCGGCCTCGGAAGACGTCGCCCAGTTCCTGGCGACCTATAGCGCGTCCGCCGCCGACCCTTGGGGCGTCACCACCCTGGGCAACGACCTGGTCGTCAGCCCCGGCGGGCTGACAGCGGGCAACACGACCGCCGCCTTCGCGCGGTCCGGCACGTCCTTCGCCAGAGCGGGCTATGTCTACGACACGCTCACGCTGGCGCGCACGACGCTCCTGCCCTATGGCGCGCATTCGACCACGCGCCTGACGGCGCAATATGCGGACGGCAATTTGCTGCCCAGCGAGCAATTGGGCGGCGGCGGCGAAGAGAGCGTGCGCGGCTACGACCCGCGCGCGGTCAATGGCTCCGAGGGACTGCTCGTCCGCGAGGAGCTGCACAGCCCGTCCTTCCGTCCCGCTCGGCTGGATGTTCGGAGCGCATGCGAACAATGGCGCGCAGATCGTCGCCTTCTGGGACTACGCCCGTCTCAGAGATCCGCATATGCAGCCGGGAAATCCGGACCACTTCGCGCTGGAAAGCGTCGGGGCGGGCTTCAATTGGGTCATAGGCCGTACGATAGATTTGCGCAGCGACTATGGCTGGCAACTCCTCAAGCTTCCCGGCGCCGCGCGGCGCGGCGCGCAGGCGAACGTCGCCGTCGTCCTCAGTTTTTGATGCCTGACTATGACAGCGACGCCGCGGATCCCCCCGGCGAAGCAGTCGCCCACGTCGCTGAGGCAAAAGCCGCGTATCTCGCGCGCCGTCATTGCTGCGGCCTCGATGGGCAACATGTGACCTTCACCCGAGAAATTGACCTCCTTGCAGAATGGAAGGCCAAGCGACGTCGCATGCTGCTCATGGGGAGGCACGACGATGTCGCGGACGCCGCTCAAGACAAGCACGGGAATCCGGATCTCGCCCAGCTGCGGCGCGATCACGCAACCGGGAAAGGCTTCGAAAAAGGCTTCATGGACGCTGCGGTCCACGATGCCCATCGAGTCGACGGCGTGCTCGACCGCCTGGCGGTCGGCGCGCACATACATGGCCGAAAAGAATCCGGACATCGCGTTGCGGTCCCGTCCCTGATCGGTGATCAGCCGCCGCGTCTCGGCCGGCGTGTGGCCGCCGCCGCTCGCGGGCGCGGTGGCGAGCAGGCAAAGCGCCGAGAAACGGCCGGGATGACGTATCGCCGCGTACATGCCGGTGAAGCCGCCGAGCGAATGGCCCGCATAGACGGCTCCGTTCAATCCGAGCGCGCCGGCGAACGCCGCCACATCGTCCGCGATGGCTGCGAGGGACCAGCCCGCCGTTTCTCCGGCAGAAGCGCCGTGCCCGCGAAGATCGAGCGCATAGACCGTGAAGTCCGCGGCCAGACGGGACAGAAGCGCGCGATAGGCGGGCCCGGTGCTTCGCATGGCATAGCCGTGGACGAAGACAAGCGGGGGACGCCCCTTTGCGAGTTCATGGATCTCGTATCCGAGCCGCGCGCCGTTTACATCTACATATTTCCATCCATCGGCCATTCGCGCAGTCCTTCCGGTTCAAACGCTAGAAGTGATAGCCGGCCGATATTCCGACCTCCCGGCCTGGCGCCAATCCGCCCAGGGCGAGTGAGCCCAGAAGTGCCGAGACGACGATCACATGGTTCTTGATGACCGCATCGGTGGCGTTGAGGGCGAACACGCTCGCCGTCCACCTGTCGTCCTCGCTCGCATAATTGACCGACAGATCGAGCTTTCCGGCCGGTCCTTGCGACGAGATCGGCAGATTGAACGGATCGAAGAAGAGCCGCGATTTCCAATCGTAGCGCGCGCTCAGCGTGATGCTGCCGGGAATGGAAATCGGCACGTCGTAATAGGCGCCGCCGCTGAGCGAGAATTTGGGTGCTTGCGGCAGCAGGTTGCCGGCAAGGTTCAGTATTCCCAGGGCCGGCCGGGCCGAGTCCGCGGTATTGAAGGCATCGAAATGGGCATCCAGCCAGTCGCCGGACAGTTCGAGCCGAAGTTGGTCGGAAACCCGGCCCACGAATTCCGCTTCGAAGCCGTCGATCGTCGAACTCGCGGCATTGGTGACGGCCTCCGATACGCCGTTCACCTGGTTGACCTGCATATTGCTGTAGCTCATGTGAAACGCCGCAAGGTTGGCCTGCAGCCGGCCATCCAGATAGGAGCCCTTCAGGTCGGCCTCGACACTGGTGTTTTTTTCGGGGCTGAAGGGGCCCTGCAGCGAGCCGATGGAGAAGCCGCCGCTTCTATATCCGGTCGAATATTTCAGGAATCCGGTGACGGTGTCGCTGAAATCGTAGGACGCGCCGGCCTCGTAGGTGATATGGCTCCAGCCTTTTTCATGATCGAGCGTTCCGACGAAATCGTTGAACTCGTCGGCGGCCTTGTGATCGTCGGTGTATCGGAGGCCCGCAAAGATCTTCAATCCGGGCTCGATTTCATATTGGCCGTGGGCATAGCCGGCATAGGACGTCGTCCCGAGATTCCCGCCCAGGATGACGGGGATGGGAAGATAGCTGATGGGCACGGTGATCTGCTGAAATTGGTTCTCATGGAAGTAATTGGCGCCGACCACATAGGTGAAGGCGCGCACCGGATCGGACGAATACAGCACCTCCGCGTAATACTGGTTGGATCTTTGAAGGTACTCGGTGTGGGTGAAATCGGAATCCGTGCCCGAGCCGTTTTGGCTTGTGAATTGATTGTAGGAATCGACGGCGGCGACGGCCTTGAGATCGCCCCCGGCGAGCGCCCAGTCGGCCGTCAACGTCGCGCCGTCGGCCGTCAGATTGTTGACGCCCACATTGGAGTACGTCTCGCGGTCGCCGATATTGCCCGAGGGTGCGCCCTGGATCTGGACCGGGAGCGGCGCATCCGGGGGAACATCGCCCAGCAGGAACAGGGCGCCGCCGCTGTCGTCTTCCTTTTGATAGTCCAGCGAAAGCCGGATCGTCAGGTCGTCCGTGGGCAACCATTCCAATTGCCCGCGTCCCGAATAGTTGTTTTGTCCGTCCAGCCGGGAGGGACCGGCGGGATCGAGGTTTCGCGTGTAGCCGTCATTGTAGGTTTGCTGGACGGCGAGCCGGGCCAGCAGTTGATCGTCCGACGTGAGCGGCCCGCTGACGAAGGCCGCCGTGTGATCCTGCGTGGGGCCGAAGCCGAGTGTCGTATCGATTCCGGCGGCAAACTGGTCGGTCGGAAGATTGGGAACGATATTGACCGCGCCGCCGGTGGCGTTGCGGCCGAACAACGTACCCTGCGGACCGCGCAATATTTCCACGCGATTGACGTCGAGCATCGAGCTGATCGTCAAAGCCGACTGGGCAAGATAGACCCCATCGTAGTTGAAGGCGACACCGGGATCGGAACCGGCGACGGTTTGGGGATTGCCGATGCCTCGGATCGTGATGTCCGCGCTGGTGCTATAGATGCCGATCTGGACGTCGGGACTTGCCGCGACCAGGTCCGTCAGCGTCACGATGTGATCGGCGGCGAGCCGTTTGCCGCCATAGGCGGAGACCGCAGTAGGCGTTTCCCGGACCGTCGTTTCGCGCCGGGAGGCTGTTACGGTAACGGTCTCTATCTCCGAAGATTGCGCATCGGGCGATTGCGCCGGCGCGGTCGTTTGCGCATCGGCTGCTCCGGATGCCAACCCCAACGATACCAATGCGCAACCGCAGAAAAGAACCGGCCTGAACGGCGCGGCGTACCGCGCACGAATTCGCGTCCCGATCAAAAGCTTCCTCCCCGAAACTATTTTATTCTGAAGGACGCTATGACGACGTCCCCGGCCCCGACGGGGCTTCATATGCTTCAGTTTTGGAAGGAGATCCGCGGGTCACCTAGGACAGAAAGGCTCGCCCGTCCGGCAAAATGGGGACAGTTGCGCTAAGCGCACATCGATTTGGCGAATTCCTGGATGCGGCGATGCACGGCAGGATTTGGCTTCAGAATGCCGGCGGTACCGTGTTGCGTCCGCCACTCCAATGGAGTCTTGCCGGTAGCCGATTTGATAAACCGCCGGAAGCTTCGCGCGTCCGAATAGCCGATCCGCGCTGCGACCGAATCGACGCTGTCCGCCGTGTTAAGCAACAGATCGAGGCCCGTGGAGACGAGCGCCCTTTCGCGAGTCTGGCGCAGGCCGCCATCGAATTGATCCATGCGGCGCCGCAACGTGGCCCCACTGACGCCGGCGGCTTGCGCCAATTGCCGGACGCGAAAATCGCCCAGCGAGTATTTAGGCGCGATCATGGGGACCGTGCCCGGCTCTACGAATGCCAGCCACTCACGGAAGATGTCGCAAAACAGTTCGTCCGCGTCCGTCGCCACGCGCGAGGCGAGCAGGACCGATTTTGGGAACCGAAATGCCGAGAGGCGGCCGAGGCGCACCGGCGCGCCCGCGGCCCAGTGGGCCTGTCCCAAATTCATGTGCGTCGGATCGCGAGTCTCGACCACGGTCAGCGGCAGAATCTTGCCGATGAAGTGACTGATGCACATGAACAGGAAGCTCAGATACGCGTCCTCCAGCGACGAGGAATCCGAGCCGGACTGGCCGTCCTCGCAATGTACTGCGAGAATGGCTTCATCATAGTCGATGATTAAGCGCACCTTCATGGTGGTCGATGCCAGGTCGTACAAATGCGCGATGGTGCCGATCGCGCTTTCGAGGGTCGAACAGCCGAACATCGCGCGAATGGCGACCATTCCCAGACCGACGGGGATTCGCCCGCGGCTGTTTCTCCGGGCCTCGTCGTCGGTGCTCAAATTGGCATGATAGTAAAACAAGGCCAGCTGTGCGGACGAAATGCGGTCGCGATCGTCGCCGAAACGGGGCTCGATAAGGGCCATATCGAACAAGTGGTCGAGCGAGACGCCCTCGGCCACCGCCTTCGCGCAGTGCCGCCTGGCCCAGGACAGCGGGATGCTATGGATTCTCACGTCCGTGTACAGACCTTCACTGCCCATGGACTGTGCACGCAGCCTCGGTGTAGTCAAGAAGCGGCGTCGACAGGGGACCGCGAGCCGCCGTTTGTGCTCGCGTTCGCGGACGCAGCCGGGACCGATCGATAGCGGGGCGCCGGCGTGCCATTCTGCGTCGCGCCGAACAGGGCGCCGCGAGCGACATCATAAGTGTCCCACAGATCCTTGTCGTGGACCGACGGCAGCGTGACGGCTTCGCCCCGATCGAATCCCGCAAGGGCGGCATCGACCATGTTCTCTGCGGTCATGACCACGGCAGGGTCGAAGGCCGAAAGCGGTATCCCGGCCTGATCGTAGAATTCGGTAGCGGTTCCGGCCGGAAGAACGACCTGCAGCTTCACGCCGGTGCCGGCAAGCTCCGCCTGAAGGCCGCGGCTGAAGTTCAGCACGTAACCCTTGGTTCCGCTGTAAAGCGAGGTGACCGAAAGGGAATGAAGCGCCATCACTGACGATACGTTGATGATCGCGCCTGCATTCCTCGCAAGGAAGACCGGAAGAACTGCGTGGGTCAGGCGCGTCAAGGCCGTGATGTTGAGGGCGATCGTCGAGGCGATGTCTTCGGCCGCCATGTTCGCCGTGGGGGCCGAGCTTGCCGTTGCCGGCGTTGTTCACCAGAAGGGTGATGCCGTGATTCGCGGCGAGGACGTGCTCGATACGAACGATGCCGGCCTCCGTCGTCATATCCGCGTCTATCGCGTCGACCTTGCTGCCGTGCGCCAGCGACAGCTTCGCGGCAAGCGCTTTCAGGCGTTCCACACGCCGGGCAACGAGCATGAGGTCGTATCCCCGGGCGGCGAGACGCTCGGCATAGACGGCGCCGATACCGGACGAGGCGCCGGTCACAAGGGCGACGGGTTTTGGCGAAGACATGGCTGCCCCTTGTTATTTAACGATCATTCCATATCTCAGGGTTGACCGCCGCTGTCAATCTCTTATTTAACAGTCGTTATGAAACTTGCAGGCAAACATCCGGGTGGTCGGCCGCGCAGCTTCGATCGCGACGCGGTGCTGGACACCGCGATGCGCCTGTTCTGGCGCCACGGCTACGAAGGCGTTTCATTTCAGCAGCTTACGACCGAACTTCGGCTTGCGGCGCCGAGCCTTTACGCGGCGTTCGGGAACAAGGCGTCGCTGTATCGCGAGGCGCTCGATCGCTACGCCGAAATGCGCGGTGCGTCGGACCTGTCCTTCATGGACGAGCGCCTCACGCTCGTCGAAGCGCTTCGTCGCCTGCTCGAAGGCACAGCCAAAGGGCTGCTCGACCCCGCGGGCGAACTGGGTTGCATGCTCAACACGGGCCTGATCGCCAGCCATCCCGACCATGCCGACCTCGCGCGAGAACTCGCCGAACGCCGGGCCGCGTTCCGCCGCCTGCTTGCGCAGAAGCTTTGCTGCTGGGTCGACGGCGAGCGCGCCGAAAACCTGGCCCGCTATCTCACCACTCTGATGCAGGGCATGGCGATACAGGCCAGGGACGGCGCAACGGCCGACGAGCTCCAAGCGGTCATAAACGAAGCCTTACGCGCATCTCGGTCCTGACCGGCAGGCGAAGCATGCCCGGGCTCGGAAATTCCATCGGCCAACCGCGCTGCATCTCGCCCAGCATCTCCACGCCGACGATCTCTCCCGCGAGCAGCAGCTTCATGAAACGCGCGAGATCGGCGCTTGTCGACACCAGGCCGCCGCCGGTGAACTCCCATGAAGGGTTGTAGACCAGCCGGCCGTCTTCGCCGGCCGTCTTGACTCCCCAATGCGGCACGAGCGCGTCGCGGAGATAACCGGGAACCAGCCCGGCGATGGATCGGGTCGTCGAAGGTTCCGTGAAGCGCAGCGCGGACGGTTCCAGGATCCGCGAATTGAGATAGCTATAGTAGTCCTGGCCGGAGGCAGCTTCATGAGCCGGCCAACGATCAGATAATTGGGGTCGGCGTATTTCGTTTCGGTATCCGGCGCGCAGAGCGGCGGCACTGCCGACGAAATCGCGATTCCATCCTCGACGGTCTGCGCGTAGTCGTGATCCGCGGCGACCTTCCTGACCCGTTTCTCGCGCCAGCCTTTAGAAGACGCCGCAACGTCAGCTGTTCGACCTGCGGCAAGCCGGATATCCACGGAAGCTGCCCCTGGAAACGCGTGATGTTGCGCGGCATCTCATAGCCGCATTCCGCCCGCAGGATCGATGGGACTGCCGCGGTCCGCGTCATCGGGGCCTTCAAGGCACCGACAGGTAAGACCCCACAGTATCGTGCTACCCTGGAAGACGGATGGGCGGAGGAGCGATCCATCGAGTGGGCGGAGGAGCGATCCATCGAGCGTTCGAAGGACTGATTGCCTGTAACCAATTCTCATGTCGGACCGAACTGATCCACACACGCGGGAACATACGACTTGATCCTCTATCTTCTGTCTTTCCTGGGCGGCATCCTCACCATCGTCAGCCCCTGCATTCTGCCGGTGCTTCCCTTCGTATTCGCGCGCGCCGATCGGCCCTTCGTCCGTTCCGGTCTGCCACTGCTTTTCGGTATGGCGCTGACCTTTGCCGCAATCGCGACGTTGGCCACTTTGGGCGGCAGCTGGGCAATCCACGCAAATCAATATGGCCGCATCGCCGCAATGATCCTGCTGGCGTTTTTTGGTCTGACGCTCTTGTCGGACCGCCTGGCGGAGCGCCTGACGCGCCCGCTCGTGGCACTCGGCGATCGCCTCAGCCGGCGACCGGGTGACTTCGAAGGCGCAAGCGTCGGTGGTTCGCTTCTGCTGGGCGTGGCGACCGGGCTGCTATGGGCGCCATGTGCGGGACCGATCCTGGGACTCATCCTCACGGGCGCGGCAATAAAGGGCGCAAGCGCAAGCACGACCTTGCTGCTTTTTGCTTACGCAGCAGGCGCAGCGACATCCCTCGCGGCGGCACTCCTGATCGGCGGCCGCGTCTTCGCCTTGATGAAGAAGTCCCTGGGCGCAGGCGAGTGGATACGGCGCGGCCTGGGCGTCCTGGTGCTGCTGGGCGTCGTTGCGATCGCCTTGGGCCTCGACACGGGTATTCTCGCGCGGCTTTCGCTCGCCAGGACGGCCGGATTGGAACAGCTTCTCGTCGACAAGACGCTGCCGGCGCGGACGACCAGGACTTATGCGATAGCCGGAAGCGATCTTCCCGTCGAAGGAACATTTCCCTCTCTGAGCGGCGCAACCGCGTGGCTCAATTCGCCGCCGCTTACGCCGGCGCAGCTGCGCGGCAAGGTCGTGTTGGTCGACTTCTGGACTCACTCCTGCATCAACTGCCTGCGGTCCCTGCCCTATATCCGCGCCTGGGCCGAGAAGTACGGGAGTCACGGCCTTGTCGTCATCGGTGTCCACGCGCCGGAATTCGCGTTCGAGAAGGATATCGACAACGTTCGGCGCGCCGTCCGCGACCTCGGCGTGACCTACCCGGTTGCGCTCGATAACGACCTGAAGATCTGGCAGGCCTTCAACAACGAATATTGGCCGGCGCACTATTTCATCGATGCGCAGGGACGCATCCGGCACCATCGCTATGGCGAAGGCGAATACGACGATTCCGAGCGCGTCATCCAGAAGCTGCTGGGGGAAGCCGGCTACAAGGACATTCCGGCCGGCATCGCTACGCCGCAAGGCGGTGGCGCCGAGGCTGCGGCCGACAACGACGACATGCAGTCACCGGAAACCTATATAGGCTATGCGCGTGCCGCGAATTTCGTATCGGGGCCGGTCGCACACGACGCATCGCGCATTTACGTCATTCCGCGGACGTTCGAGCAAAACCAATGGGGATTTGTGGGCGCCTGGACGGTCGCCGGCGAGCATGCGTCGCTTGACGGGGCGCCCGGCAAGATCGTGTTCCGTTTCCATGCCCGCGACCTGCACCTCGTGCTCGGGCCAGGGCCTGGCGGCAAGCCGGTGCGGTTTCGCGTCTCGGTTGACGGCTCTGCACCCGGCGCCGCGCATGGTACGGACACGGACGCCAAGGGGTTCGGCACCATCACATCGCAGCGCCTCTACCAACTCGTGCGTCAGAGCGGTGCCGTAAAGGATCGTACCTTCGCGATCGAGTTCCTGGATCCCGGTGTTCAGGCTTTCTCTTTCACATTCGGATGATCGGATATGATGACGGGCCTTCGTGCCGTTGAGCGCCAGCGTGTTCTCCGGTGGATGGCGTTCCAATTCCATAGGCCGCGCATCGGCTCCGGTATCGAATATCGAGGCCTGATTGGCGGTCGACGGACACCGCTCCCCTTACCGTGTGCGTGTTTGGGGAGCATCTCGCTTCAACTATCCCGAGAACCAAGCATCAATTCTTGGCCAACAGTCTCTGAGATTTCCGACCGTTCCCGGGTTGTGGCCCTCTCCCCAATATCGCGCGACCTGCACGGGAACGCCCAGCCGCGCCAGCGCAAAGAACGACTGATCCACTTGCTGAAACCCGTAACTGTCTCGATCGCCATCGATCAGGAGCACCGGCGGCGTGGCGACGGTAAATTGAAACAGAGGGCTGCTGTTCCTGACGTATTTGTCCAGGAGCGATTGTGGCGCCCCTGCATTCGCAGAGGCGCACCAGATGCTTCGAATTCGCTATCCGGCCCCGTCGTTATGAATGCTGAGCGCGCAATCGTAGGAATCCCACAAATAAATCATCAGGCCGCGGTAGCTCGCAAGATCGGAAAAGGGGCCGAAGCAACCACCGCGCTGATGAGCTTGGTGCGAGAAGCCACGCATAGCGCCGTATAGCCGCCATAAGAATGCCCGTAGAATCCGATGCCGCCCGGCGTCGCAACGCCCGCCTCGATCAATTGAGCGGCCAAAGCCTCGATCTGGCTCGAATAGAGATCGAGGGGATCGAAGGAGATGGATCCGGGCGGACTCAGGATTGTCGGAATTACAACGATATATCCCTGCGCGAAGCAGCGAGCGATCCATATAATAGAACTGGCCGAACCGGACTTGACGCTTCGGATCGTCAATGACCCGCACCGGGGTATCCATCTATCACAACGGGATACGGTCGCCGCGGATCATGGTTTGGCGGCAGCAATGGCGCCGCGGTCACCGCCTGCCCGGCCGGGCCCCTATACTTAAATGCTTGCGCCTCCGGCCTATAGACCCGGCTCAGAAAGGAATTCAACGCAATCACGCATCTCGATTGAGTTTGATCGATCTTCGAGGTCCGGAGGCAGACAGTGCCGTCTGAAGTATCGAGCCATGCAACACTTCCGGCCGGAGGTGCTGGCGCTACTACGCCGGCATCGGGCGTAAGTGACTTTACGAGTTCGAGGTTCAAGCCGCCGCCCGATCTGCTCAGGGCAAAAATGCCGGCTGAGGCGCGGATGACGGCCATCGTCGCCCTTTGAGACGGGTCGTGCGCGAACATGACGGTTCCACCCGCAACTTCGCGGCCGTCGCGAGACCGGCCGGCCTCATCCAAAAGATGTATTTTGTCGTCGAAAAGCAGAACGAGATCTTCGTTTCCGGCGCGGATCGCGGGCCAGTCGCTGAAGAGCGATCCCGCGCTGGAAGCGTGCGTCTCCCGCCGCCCCCGGGTGGGTCCAAATGGCGTCGGCGATCGCCGGCGCGACGGAATTGAGCAGCATGGTCGATGCCATATCCGCGTCCGGCGAAGAACCCGGCGCGCGAAAAACGCTTCGCTAGGAGCGCAAACCGCCCGGTCCGGCGGCCGTCTTCCAGGCATCGGCAATGAGCTCGAACGAGCGCAGCCTTCTGGCATGATCGTAAACGTCCGATACGATCATCAACTCGTCGGCCTTCGTTTCTGCGACGAGCGCTTCCATGCCGGCGCGGACGGTGGCGGGCGACCCGACGATCGAGCGGGCGAGCATCTGCGCGGCCTGCGCCTTCTCCGTCGGCGACCAGTAGGTTTCGATGTCGTCGATCGGCGGCTGGCTCAGCCCCCGCGCGCCGCGGAAGATGTTCGCGAAGGACATCTGTTGCGTGGTCGCCAGCCGACGCGCTTCGGCATCCGTCTCGGCCGCAATGATATTGACGCCGACCATCGCATAGGGACTGGCGAGCTGTTCGGAGGGCTTGAAGCGGCCGCGGTAGATTTGCAGGGCCGGGATGAGCAGGTCAGGCGCGAAATGCGAGGCGAAAGCGTAAGGCAAGCCCAACTCCGCGGCGAGCATGGCGCCGAACGTGCTCGATCCGAGGATCCACAAAGGCACATTCGTGCCTGCCGCCGGCACCGCCTGGATGCGTTGATTGGGACCGGCCGGTGCGAGGAATGCCTGGAGTTCCAGGACGTCCTGCGGAAAATTCTCGGCGGCCTCGGGCGTACGGCGCAGCGCACGCAGGGTCAACTGGTCCGTGCCCGGTGCCCGACCGAGCCCAAGATCGATGCGGCCGGGAAACAACCGCGCCAGCGTGCCGAACTGCTCGGCGATGACATAAGGTGCGTGATTGGGCAGCATGATGCCGCCCGCGCCTACCCGGATGCTCTTCGAACCGGCCGCGATATGCGCGACGACGATGGAGGTCGCCGCGCTGGCGATTCCCGCCATGTTGTGATGCTCGGCGACCCAGATGCGGCGATAGCCCCAGTTTTCCCGCATGGGCGGCAAGATCGCGGGCATTGTCGAGCGCCCCGCGTGCATCGGTCTCTTCGGTGACGCGAACGAGTTCGAGAATGGAGAGATCGGTCAAGAGATCGGTTCCAATTGCGCTGACGGCGAGAAAGGGCTTCTCGGCGTCGTCCAGCTTCAGGATATCGTCGCACCCGAGACGATATGCAATAGGTGAGAAGACCTTTAAGACGAAGTGGGATTGGCGCGACAGATCGGTTTGCGGCGACGCGGTTCCGTGCGTGAGAGGAACCGATGCAAAGCCGAGGACAGGGATGCAAGGGGCGGCGTCGCAGGACCGTTCTTCCGATGGCGAGCCTTTACGGCACACCCGCGGCGGCCAGGCTCGTGCCATGGCGCTTTCTCTCCGAAACCGGAACGATGACCGGGAATTCTCCGCGCACCGTCCGGTTGGAAGGCAAAGCCGCGCCCGTCGCGATGCGCGCATCGTACAGCCGATAGACCTTGGCGACCGGATTTCGAGGCGGCCCGTATCGATCAAGCCTGCGAGTTCGCGAGCACCGTGGCGTTCGCGGCCGCGCCTTTGCCGTCCGTCTTGACGCCACGCTTCGCGGCGGCTGCAAAATCGACGATCGTATCGATCCGGCCGGGCGCGACGGCGAGCCGAGGCGCCAGTTCGACGTAGCCGCCGCCGAACGCGAAGCCGCGTCGATATCGGCACGAACGCCGACATGTGAGCGGACTCGTTACTCGCCGGCGTTTTCGGTCCGGATCGACGCCTCGCCTTTGTGATCGTGCAGTCGCCCCAGAGTCGACTCCAGAAGGCGCGCCATCTTCTTGCCGGCTCCGTCGAAGGCTTCCTGCAAGATTGCGGCATCGTGGCTCACGGTCACCGATCGATGGCCGGCAGGATGCGCCTCAATGAGGCATCGCTTGTCCGCGCCACCGGACTTGGCGCCGTTTTCGTCGCTGAAATGGACGTCGATCCGCGTGATCTGGTCGGCGTAGCGATGCAGAGCAGTGCGCAGCTCCGCCTCGGTCCGATGCGAGAATTCCTCGCCCCCTTCGATATTGCGGTCGGTATAGACCAGGACTTGCATACGCGTTCTCCTGCTGGATTTTCGAGCTTGAAGCGGTGCGTGATCGGCAGCTTTTCTTTGCGGTATGTCTGCGCAAGGTCCCGAAGGGAAATGGCACCTGAACAACGGTCCTGTGCCGGCTTCGATCCATTATCGTTCGGCAATGGCGGCGCCGCTGGCCGGCCGGTACCCGGCGGCGGCCCGGTAGAAGATGCTCTTGACGATCTCGACCAGCGCCAGATACGCCGCCGTCGCGCCGATCAGATAGACGAAGAACAGCGGCGGCGGCGCCACGAAGCCGAACCATCGGCCTATGGGCAGGAGCGGCAGAGCCACCGCGACGGCAACGGCCCCGAGAGCCATGGCGACGAGAAACCGGTGCGGCCTGCTCCGGAAGAACCGCCGCCGCGTGCGAATGGCGAAGACCACCAGGACCTGCGTCGTGATCGATTCGATGAACCAGCCGGTCTGAAACAGCGCCTCGCCGGCGCCGAACAGATGCAGCAACGCATAGAATGTCAGAAAGTCGAAGATGGAACTGACCGGCCCGAACACCAGCATGAAACGCTCGATCAGCCCGATGTCCCACTTCACGGGCGATGCCGTCGCCTCGGGATCGACCCGATCGAACGGGATCGCGATTTCCGAAACGTCGTAGAGCAGGTTGTTGAGCAGGATCTGGATCGGCAGCATCGGCAGGAACGGCAGGAACAAGGCCGCGCCCGCCATGCTGAACATATTGCCGAAATTCGAGCTCGAACCCATCAGAACATATTTGGAGACGTTCTGGACCGCGCCGCGCCCGTCGACGACGGCGTCGTGCACGACCGCAAGATCGTGTTCGAGCAGGATCAGATCCGCCGCGGCGCGCGCGACATCGGCCGCGCCGTCGACCGAAATCCCGACATCCGCGGCGTGCAGCGCCGGCGCATCGTTGATGCCATCGCCCATATAGCCGACGACATGGCCGATCCGCTTGAGCGCCAGCAGAATCCGATGCTTCTGCTGCGGATTGACGCGGCAAAACAAATTGACCTGCGGCAATTGCCCGATCAGCGCCTCGTCGGAAAGCTGCGCCAGCGCGTCGCCCGTGAGGACGCCCGTGACCGGTATGCCGATCGATTCGAAAACGTGACGGGTCACGAGCTCGTTATCGCCGGTCAGCACCTTCACCGAGATGCCGGCCGCCGCCATGGCCTGGATCGTCGCGCCGGCACTGGCTTTCGGCGGATCGAGGAAGACGGCGAAGCCGGAGAAGACAAGGTCGCACTCTTCGGCGATCGCCGCGGTACCGTGGCTCGCATCGACCTCGCGGCTTGCGATACCGAGCGCGCGGAAGCCCTGTGCGCAAAGCCCGTCGAGCGTGGCCGCGAAGATGCGGCGCGTGCCGTCGTCGAGCGGCTGTTCCGTGCCGTCGGCGCCGTCATACCGCCCCGACAGGCGCAGCAGATCCTCCGGCGCGCCCTTGACGATGAGGCGTCGCTTGGGCCTCGTGCTCGACCAGGACCGACACGCGCCGCCGCTCGAAATCGAACGGCACTTCGTCGATCTTCTTCCAGCCCGTCATGTCGAACGGCCGGGCGGCAAGGATCGCTTCGTCGAGCGGGCTCTTCATGCCGCTCTCGAACTTGCTGTTGATGTAGGCGTTCGCATAGGCATGCCGGCTCTCGGCGCCGCGCCCGTCGATGGCGCGCACGAGCTTGATCGTGGCTTCGGTCAGCGTGCCCGTCTTGTCGGTGCACAGCACGTCCATGGCCCCCAGATCGTGGATGGCGGAAAGCCGCTTCACGATCACCTTCTTCTTGGCCAGTTCCATCGCCGCACGGGCAAGCGTCACCGTCACGATCATCGGAAGAAGCTCCGGCGTCAGCCCGACCGCGAGCGCCAGCGCGAACATCAGCGACTCCAGCACCGGCCGATGGAAGGAGATGTTCACCACCAGGACGAACAGCACCATCAGCACGGTGAAGCGCATGATCAGCATGCCGAAGCGGCGGATGCCGACGGCGAAGGCGGTGGCCGGCGGCTTCTCCGCCAGGCTCGTCGCGAGATTGCCGAGCGCCGTCTTGCCGCCCGTCCGGCAGATGAGGATGGCGGCCGTGCCGCTGATCACCGAGGTTCCGGCAAAGACGGCGTTCGACGCTCCGGCGGGATTTTCGGCACCCGATGCCGTATCGCCGGCCAGTTTCTCCGCCGGATAGGGCTCGCCCGTGAGGAGCGCCTGGTTGACGAACAGGTCGCGGCTTTCGAGCAGCCGCGAGTCCGCGGGAACCAGATCGCCGGCGATCAGCTCGACGATGTCGCCGGGCACCAACTGGTCGATCGGCAGCGAAAGCTTGGTGCCGTCGCGCCGCACGCTTGCCTGGACCGCGACGGACCGGCGCAGCGCCTCGACCGCATTCTGGGCGCGGACCTCCTGGACGAAATCGAGCGTCATGCTGATCGTGACGATGCTCACGACGATGACGAAGCTTGCGATATCGCCGGTCGCCGCGGACAAGGCGCTCGCCACCAGCAGGATGATGACCAGCGGGCTGCGGAAGCGGCCGAGGAATTGCAGCCAGAGCGGCGAGCGCTTGACGGTCGCGGCGTCGTTGGGCCCATAGGCCGTCAGGCGCGATTGCACGTCGGCGGCGCTGAGGCCGGCAGGCGTTGTCTTGAGCCGCGCGAGAAGCTGGCTTGCCGGCAGTTTCCAGACGTCTTCGGCGCCGAGTTCGTTGCCGGTGGGGTCCATGTGCCTGGGGCCTATTCGTAGCGCAGCGCTTCGATGGGATCGAAATGCGCCGCTTTGCGCGCGGGATAATATCCGAAAAACATGCCGACCAAGGCGGAGAACAGAAACCCGCCGACGATGGCGGACCATACGATCGGCGTCGGCCAGCCGGCGACGAGGGAAATAACCACCGAGGCAAAAAGCCCGCCGACGATCCCCGCGACACCGCCGACGACGCTGAGCAACACGGCCTCGGTCAGGAACTGCAGCAGAACATGGATGCGGCGCGCACCGATTGCCATGCGCAGTCCGATCTCCCGCGTGCGTTCCGTGACCGACACCAGCAGGATGTTCATGATCCCGATGCCGCCGACCAGAAGCGAAATCGAGGCCACCGCCGCGAGCAGATAGGACATGGTCTGGCTGCTGACCTGCGCCGCGCTGGCGATCTGGCTGAGATTGCGGACCGAGAAGTCGTTCGGGTCGCCGGGGCGGATACGATGGCGCAGCGCCAGCGTGTGCGTGACCTGGTCGACCGCCTGCTGCACGAGATCGGGGCTCGCGGCCTGCACGTAGATCTGGTTGACGAAGCCCGTCAGGCGCGGCTGTATCCCGTAGGGATTGTTGATCGTGCCATAGAGCGCGTTGGCCGCAGTCGCCTGGCTCGGAGCGGCGGCACCGAGAACCTTGCGCTCCGCCGTCGTGAAGGGGATCATGACCAGATCGTCCTGGTCGGTTCCGTAGCTGGACTGTCCTTTCGAGCCCAGCACGCCGATGACGCGCAGCGGCGTATTCTTGACGATCAGCATGGCGCCGATGGGATTGGCGTATTGGCCGAAGAGCTGGTGCCAGACGGTCTGGCCGATGAGCACGACGAGCGCCGAATCGTCCTCGTCCGCCTGGGAAAAACCGCGCCCAAAGGCGATCTGCCAATTGGTCGTGGGCGGATAGTTCGGCGTGACGCCTTGTATGCTGGTCGTCCAATTCTGGTTGCCGTACAGGATCTGCCCCGATTGACGGATCAGGTAGCTCACCTCGCCGACCGCCTTGTCGTCGCGCTGGATCGTGCTGGCATCCACGACGGTCAATGTCGAGGCGCTTCCGGATCCGCCGCGTGCGCCACCCGACGTCGTCGCGCCCGGCAGCACGACAAGAAGATTGGTGCCGAGGCTTTCGATCTGCTTGCGAACCGAATCGTTGGCGCCCTGGCCGACATCGACCATGGCGATCAGGGCGGCGACGCCGATGAAGACGCCGAGCATGGTCAGCGCCGAACGCATCTTGTTGCGGAAGATCGCCTGCAGGGCGGCCGTGACGATCATCATGCCGAACGCCGCCGAACCCGCGAGCCTGGCGGTGCCGCCAGCCGGCGCGGCATCCGCTGCCGGGCCGCTCGGGTTGTCGGCGTTGGCCGTCGGTCGGGGGACGGATGCCGGCCGCTCGTTGCGCCTGTCCGACAGGATTTTGCCGTCGCTCATCGTGACGATGCGGTCCGCATAGGCCGCGATATCGGGTTCGTGCGTGACGAGGACGATGGTGAGGCCGCGCTCGCGATTGAGCGACGTCAGTATGCTCATGATGTCGTGCGACGTGCGGGTATCGAGGTTGCCGGTCGGTTCGTCCGCCAGCAGGATCGACGGCGAATTGATCAGCGCCCGCGCGATGGCGACACGCTGCTGCTGGCCGCCGGAGAGCTGCCCCGGCGTGTTGCGCTCGCGCTCCGCCAATCCGAGAAGCGCCAGGGACTCGCGCGCCCGCGTCCTGCGTTCTGCTCCCGCCAGATGCGAAGCCGCATAGATGAGCGGCAGCTCGACATTCTCGATGGCGCTCGTCCGCGCCAGCAGATTGAAGCTCTGGAAGACGAAGCCGAGCCTCTCGCTGCGGATGGCGGCGAGCGCCGGCTCGCCCAGGCCCGCGACGTCCACGCCCTCCAGGAAATATTGCCCGCTGGTGGGCCGATCCAGGCAGCCCAGGATCGCCATGAGGGTCGACTTGCCGGAGCCGGACGAACCCATGATGGCCACGAACTCGCCGCGTTCGACCGTGAGATCGACGCCGCGCAACGCCAGCACATCGACGTCGCCCACATGAAACGTGCGGGCAAGGTCGCGTGTCCGGATCACCAATTCGCCCGTGCGAAGGGGCGTGCTCACGGCAGGCGCATCGCCGGCCCGCCATTGGCGGGCTTGCGGCCCGTACCGCTGCGCTCGGAGACGATCACGCTGTCCCCCGCCTTGAGGTCGCCCGTCAGGATTTCCGTGAAGTTTCCGTCGTCCAAACCGGCGGTGACGGCCAGGCGCGTCGGTCGTCCTTCGCGCAAAATCCAGAGCTCCGATGGCGGCGCACCGGCTTGCGCGCTCGAAGCGGAAAGACCGCCGGGAACATACCGCAGCGCCGAATCGGGCACGCGCAGGACGTTTGCCCGCTCCGCCGTCACGACCCGCACGGTCGCCGTCATGCCGGGCTTCAGGAGCAATCGCGGATTGGCGACCGTGGCAACGACGTCATAGGTGACGACATTCTGCACGGTCTGCGGCGCCTGGCGGACTTGGCTCACCACGCCTTCGAACGTATCGTCGGGAAATGCCTCAACGGTAAAGAGCGCCTTGTCTCCGACGCGCACGCCACCGACGTCGCTCTCGCTGACATTGGTGTCGACTTCCATTTTGGAAAGATCGGTTGCGATCAGGAAACAGCGTGGGTGTCTGAAAGCTCGCCGCGACCGTCTGCCCCATGGTGACGTTGCGCGACACCACGATTCCATCCACGGGCGCGACGATGTTCGTGTAGCCGAGATTGACGTTCGCGGCGTCGAGCTCGGCATTGTGCTGGCCGATGACGGCCTGATCGACCGCGATCTGCGCGCGCGCCTGATTGAGCGCGTTGACCGCGATGTCGTAACTGTCGCGCGAGGTGGCGTTCTGTCCGATCAGGCCCGCATAGCGCTTTTCGTCGATTTCGGTGTAGGCGAGATTGGCCTGATCCTTCAGAAGCTGCGCCTTTGCCGTCGCCACGCTCGCCTGGTTCTGCTCGACGATCGTCTGGTAGGGCCGTGCATCGATCTTCGCGCACAATTGGCCTTTCTTGACCTTCGTGTTGAAGTCGCAGTCGATCTCCTGGATGACGCCGGAGACGTAGCTGCCGACCGTGATCGTCAAGACGGGGTTGACCGCGCCCGTCGCCGTCACCGCCTGCGTTATGGTGCCTCGTGCAACCGGTACGGTAACGTAGCTCACGGATGCGCCCGAGCCGAACACCCACCAAGCCGCGGCGCCTACCAGAACGAGCGCAGCAATTGCGGCCAGATAGATCGCTAGGCGCCTGTGCAGCATGCCAAGGCGGCGATGCAGCCAATTTGGTAAACGGCTCGCCGCCGCGCCGCTCGAAAGCCCAATACTCGGAGAATTCGCTTCCATGTCGGGGACGATCCACTGCCGCAATCGACGCTTCGTATTTCTGAAACATCCAACTTCGCGCGTGTCGGACCAGATTGCCCAAACATCATCGTGCGGGACGATGCCCTGATTGCACCGCCGCGACGAAGCCCGGCTGCCTCCTTGCGAAGGCGGACTCCCACCACATTCACTTCGGAGGCTGCCGATGACAACGCTCCGCAAAGCGCGAAGTTCCGGGTTTTGGCCGACGAGGCGTTACAAATGTACCAAACGCCGCTGTTCACGCGCGCGGTTCGCCCACCACCCAGTTCCGGATTTCAGGCATGTCTCAGCCGTACCTGCTGCGGCGGCCGGATCGTCCGCGACCCTTTTTTTGAAGCGCCCGGCGATCGTCCCCGCCCGCGTAACGCCGCCCGCATGCCCTTACTCGGGCAGACGGCTCGAAATCCGGCGTCGCAATGGGCGCTCGTTGCCACCGACCGTCCTTTATGCTGGAAATGCCCGATGGACGACGCCGAAGAATTGCACCTTGCGGCACTTGAGGCGGCCATCCCTCCGGGGCCTGAATATTCCGCGCATCTCATGGCGCTGGCGGAAATTGCCGTCGGGAAGAAACGGCCCCTGCGGGCCGCCCAGATCGCGCTACGCGGGATGAAGGAGGGCTGCCCGGCCACGTTGGCGCGCGGACACCGCCTGCTGGCGTCCCCTGCTGCCCGGTTACCACATCGCCATGATGAACGATGCGCGGCGCAACGAGACATGGGACACGGCGTTGCGCGCCGCCATCCGCCCCGGCATGCACGTCCTCGAAATCGGCACCGGTGCGGGCATGCTGGCGCTGATGGCGGCACGCGCCGGGGCAGCCAGGGTCGTCACTTGTGAAAAAGACCCGGTCGCCGCCACCTTGGCACGCGAACTCATCGCTCGGAACGGCTATGCCGACCGCATCGATGTGATCGTCAAGCCGTCGCGCGAGCTTGAGCTTGGCGTCGATCTCGAACGCCCCGCGGATCTATTATTTTGCGACATCTTCGGCGACAAGCTTCTCGACTTCGATCCCCTCCCCGCTCTTGCGGATGCGCGCCGTCGCCTGCTGGCGGCAGACGCTCCCGTCGTGCCGGCGCGCGGGATGCTGCGTGTCGCGCTGGCGCATTGGGAGAAGTACCGGCGTGCCGCGCACATCGACAGCGCCGCCGGCTTCGACCTTGCGCCGCTCGCGGACTTTGCCCTTCGCGCCATGGCGGTCGAGGTCGGCGATCGGGCAATTCGCTTGCTGTCGCGCCCGCGGGACGTATTGGCGTTCGACTTCTCGGCGCCGTCACACCCCATGAGCGGCCGGGGAGCGGTGCTCTCGGAAGGACAGGTCGCCGGGGAAATCAACGGCATCGCGCGCTGGATAAGGCTCGAACTGGACGACGAAAACGCCCTCGAAGCCTGCCCCGAGCCGGATGCCGTGTTTTTCTCGCGGCTGCATTTCTGTCCGCTGCCCCCGACCCATCCGGATCGAGCGCGGCAGGGGCTACCTGATTGAGACCGCTTATCGAGGCGTCTTGCTCGAAACCTGGCTCGACACGTGATAGCCTCGCGGCTCTTGAGGATTACATGCAGAACCGGTTTGGAAATATCGGCCGGATCACGCCGAAAAAGCTGGCCGTTCTGGCGGCGCTCACGGCTTCCGGCCGTACACCTGTTGTCAAGCCGGAACATTTTCGCGAAATCTGCGCGGTCGACATTTCTGCGCTGCGGGGTGCCGTGCGGCGGATCGGCGAAGTCGAATGGAACGCCGAGAACGAGAAGAAGGAAAACGATTTTTCCTGCTTCCGGCAGACGCGCCATATCGTCGGGCGCTTCAACAGCGGCCCGCATCCCGAAGAATACCACGCTACGTCGTTCTGGTCGCGCTGGAGCGATTTGCTCGTGCCGGTCATGAACGCCGTCGCCGCGCATTACGATATGGCCCGCGCCGGACTTTTCGAAAGCGATGCTCGCGCGCCTGTCGGCCGGCGGCAAGATCGACCCGCACAGCGACATCGGGGTTTCCAATCACCTCGCGCACAAGATTCACGTGCCTTTGGTGACGAATGAAGGCGTGCGGTTCCGGGTTGGCGCCGAGACTTTCCGCCTCGAAGCGGGCAAGGCCTATGAACTCAACAATATCGAGGTGCATTCCGTCGTCAACGACGGCGCGGAGGATCGCATCCATCTCGTATTCGAACTGTTCGACCGCGGCGCACGGTAAACGGCGTCAAGCGGTCTTGCGGAACACGGTGTCGGGATAGTCCGCGTCCGCGATCAGGCGATTGTCCGGCCCGAAGATCGGGCAGCTTCCCGTCGTATCGCGCAGCTGCAAGATCGTGCGGAAGGCGGCGCCGGCGCGTGTGTCGCCCAGACGGAAATTGCTGTGGCGTATGATGAGAAGCCCCCCGGGACGCAGACTGCGCGCGAAACCTTCGATCATGCAGGCGAAGTCGTCGAACCGGATCAGGCGATCGCAGCGTTCGATTCCGGGCTGGGACAGCCGCCCGTCGCGCAGGACGGCCATGCAGAAGATCGCGTCGTAAAACTCCGGCGGCTCGCCTTCGGGAGAATCCGCGACCGCAAAGGAGACGTTGCCGTCGCCTTCGCGTTTCGCGCGCTCCCGACAAACCGCGATGCTGGCGCCGTTGACGTCGACTCCCTTGATAACGGCATCCGGAAAATAACGGCGCAGCCAGAACACCTCGGCGCCGGTCGAACAACCGAAGGAAAGAACATGCGCACGCGGTATCGCGCGCAGCTCGGTTTGAACAAAGGAAAAGATGTAGGGATAGCGGTTTTCGTAGGTTCGACCGCTCAGTTGGAAGGCGCTTGCGCCGGCCAAGCGAAGCCAAACGGCGCTTCGGTAAGACCGGTCCCGGACCAGGCGCCACGTCTTGCTGAGGATGCCGCCGGCTGCCCGCCGTGTGGTCGCGACGAGCGGCATCGCGCTCAACGCCCCCGCGCGCCGGCGGGCGCTGTATCGAGTTCTTCCGGCACGACGTTGAACGCAACGCAAACACGCGCCTCCTCGCTAAGCGTGGGCCGCGTTCCATGATAAAAATAGCCGGGCATCAGCACGAGGCGGCCCGGCGAGGGCTCGACCGACCGCTCCGCCCAGCCTTGCCCTGCGGAGACGCCGAATTGAGCCGGCGGGCCCATGCGCAGCCAGCCACGCTCGGAACCGGCATCGCGCGACACGTCCGGTCGCGCCAGATAATAGATCCCGCTGAGCCAGGCCTGCGGATGAATATGCGGATCGAAATGATCGTCGCCGGACGTGATGACGCTCCAACCCCTCAGCGCATACCGCGCCGGACGCGACGTCACGAACGGATGGCCCACGCAGGACGGCAGCGCCGCGATGTAGCGCCGGACCTGACGGCGAAGCTCCTGTGCCATAAGATTGCCGGCGCGCGTCTGCGCATCCAGGGCATCGAACGCAAAGCGGCCTGCGCCGGCATTGCCTTTCCGCTTTTTGCGGTACGTCGCGTTCGAGGTCAGTTCTCGTGTCAGACCGGCGCGAAACGCGGCATCGTCCAGCGCGCCGGCCGGGTGAATGGTGCCGCATCGAAAGAAGCGGCTGTAGTCCACAAGTCGCTCCACCTCACCCCACATTGCCGAGCAAACTTTCGGCAACCGCGAGCGCCGCGATCACAGGCGCATAGGTGATGCCATGCCCCAAGAGCACGTGCGCATCCGAGCGGAGCCTGCGGGCCCGATCCGTCAAAGGCGTCGCGGTGTCGGCGTCGAGACGGGGCCGCACGGATGGCGCGATCAGGAATCCTCGCCGGAAGATGCGTGCAAACTCTTCATGATCGCCGGCTCCGGCAAGAGTGTCGGCCAACTGGAACAGAAGACGGGCCGAGGCCGGCCGGGCGGCAACGGCGCTGCGAAGGAGCCCGATCCGCGCACGAATATCGACATCAACCAGCGCAGCCATGCCGCCCCTGTCATCCATCGCCGCAAATCGCGCACAACCTCGGAGCAATGCTCAGACGTTGACGCGAGAGAGAGCGCCGTTGTCGATCAGCATCTTCACCAGAGGCAGCATGTCGGCGACGGCTTGCTCCGGCGAAATCTCGAACTCCTCCGCGAGGTGGATGCCAATATCCCGTAAGGTTGCGGGTGTCTCCAGCAGCGTCCAGATGCGGCTCCCGGTTTCATTGAGTCCGACAAACCGGCCGTTGGCGGCGTGCATCATGATCACCGAATTGTTCGAAACGGTGCTGAGCCAGTCTTCGGTGCGCCGCAGTTCCGTCTCGAGCGTCAGCGGGGTCGCGGTCATTGCGTTCACCTTGTTCCTCTTGTCGCGACCTTACGCGGGCCGCTCCGTATTCGGCGCAATCTCCAGAGCATAGCCCAGGCGTTCCATCATTGCTCCATGCTGACGCTGGATGCACATGATTTGTTCTGATGAAAGCTCGTTTCGCCAACCATCGGCCTCGCCGCGGCGGAAAAAGTTATGAAGCCCGCGCCGGCTCGGCCACTCGGCGAAGCCCTCGGCACGCTCCTGGGCCTGGAGCTGCGGGAAATCCGCCAGCCGCGCGGCACGCTCGGCATCGGCCGGCGCAATCCGGCGCCCGGCAAAATGCATGGCGTCGCGAAAGACGCGCGGCGTATCCCTTTTCAGGTCCTCATAGCGCACGAGATGGACGGGGATATCCTTCTGGTTGAGCCAAGTCCGCGCGTGCGCGTGCCAGCTGAGCAGCTTCTGCCGCATCTGCAGGCTCTGTCTTCCGGCCAGCAAGCCGAAGGTCGTGTCCTCCGACGCCATCAATTCGATGGCCCGGTCCAGGGTTGCAGCCCATGTGATTTGCGAAGGACGGCGCCACCGCGCGCGGATCCCGTACCACCAGGATGGCACCCCGCGCCGCGCGCAGCAGGGGTTCGCCTTCCGGAGTCAGTGTGTAGGCGTCGTGCACCTTCAGATGGTCGGCCAGTCGCGGCGCTTTCGCCAGGGTAGCGTGCTCGGCACCTCATAGTCACCGCTCGCGATGGCTTCGAAAACGCGCGGGCGCAGAATGTCCGCCCTCATCGGACGTCAACAGATCGGATTCGACGAGAGTCACGTCCTCAAACGGAAGGCGCGCGCTGGCGATGGACATGCGTTCGTCCGGATCGTTGATGTCGGCCGCGCGATCGCCTTGCGTGAGCAGGTTCGAGATCAGCATGCGAAACCAGGTATTTCCGGACTTGGGATAGGAGGCGAGCCATACGATGCCGCTCATCCGCCCGCCTCGATCAATCCCAGCGACCGCCAATGCGCCTCCAGGCGGGAGCTCACGTCAGGCATGGCGGCCATGTCGAACGGCCGGGTCAGATAGTAGACGCCGGCCTGGCGCTGGATCTCCACGACCTTGGCGAGGAATGTTCCGGACAACCCCATGGTCGCCATCAAACCGCGCCCGATACAGCCCGCGTCGCAGGATTTGCGTTGCGTCCAGCGACGCCGGAGTTTCGATGCCCGCCCGGAGCGGTGCGCGCTGTTCGCGAAGCGCGTAGATCGCGGCGACGGGCGGCGCCGACACGCGAAGCGGAACCGCGGGTTCGACATAGAATTTGTCGATCATCGATCGCACCGCATCGCCCTTGCGGTCACGCAGGTCTATCCCGGTGACGGCATCGAGCCAGAGCTTGAGCATCCTTCCGTCGGACAAACACGACAGGGCGCCCCTCCGTGTCGAAGTCGATGCAGCAGACGTCATCCGTGACGAGCGCATATCCGCGCTTGTTGAGTACGGCGGCGATGGTCGATTTTCCGGCACCGGACTTTCCACAGAACAGCACCGCGCTTCCACCGACCTGGACCGCACTCGCGTGCAGCACGATCCGGCCGCGCTGGTAGAGAAGCACGCCGAACGCCGTGCCGAGCAGAAATACGATTGCGTCGCTTTCGGCCACGCCCGCTTCGACCTGCATCGCGATATCGTTGCCGGCCGTGATGAGGAAATTCGCGACGCGCGGCACGCGCAGGTAAAACCTGTCGCCGTCGATGGCCCAATTGGGGCCCAGCGTCTGCGGCAACCGCATGGCGGGGATTTCCCGCACCCGGCGGACCGTCACCTCGGCTCCGGATTCCGATAGCGCGGCCACGGGAATCGCGCCCGGCAACGGCAGTTCGGACGCCACGGTCAGGCCGCTGATTCGGTAGTGAAACGACAAAGCTATGGACCTTGCTCAGAGGAACGGCGAGGGGATGTTCGAGACCTGCAACCTAATGCGGGCCGGTGCTTGCGGCAAAAGCCCGCCTTTGCCGTGAGTTCCCGAGTTCCCTCCCCAGCAAATCCTTGCCAATCCGCGACTTCTTGACTAAACAAAACGTCGGATGCAGCGGGGACCGACATGAATCATCACGCGGGGACCGACATGAACCATCACATGCAGCAGACGGCGCCCCTGCGAAAGGCAAGCCCCGCAAGCCTTGGATCGTTCCCGCTGCGACCGACGCGCTGGAGCCGCAGGATATCGCAAACTCCTACCAGCTCCATCAGGACTCCAATCCGCACGCCTCCAACGACGCCTCCTGACCGCTTGCGTGCCAGTGCAACGCCGTACCGGGGAACCGACATGAAGAACGATGCTGTTGCAAATGGCGTCCCTGCAAAAGGAACCGCCGGCAAGCCATGGGTCGTTCCCGCTGCGACCGACGCGCTGGAGCCGCAGGATATCGCAAACTCCCTACCAGCTCCACCAGGACTCCAATCCGCACGCCGCCAACGACGCCTCCTGACCGCTGAGTGCTTTCTCTGGATTGATTCAGTTCAACGCGCGGCAAATCGATCGCCGCGACGTCGAGCGCATGGCCCGCGCACAGCCGGTATTCGACGGCGCCCGCGAAACGTCATGGGCGTCGCCGCAAGCAGCTCTCGTCCACAAGCTCTTCGTCATCACGCCGGAAGATCGGCGCGAACGGCAACCGCGCGCGGGGTTGGGCGGGCATGGCCGCTTCGTCTTCGCCGGACGGCTCGACAATCGTGAGGAGCTCGGCGAGGCGCTCGGCATCGCGGCGGCGGCATTGCGCGAGATGGCCGACAGCGTGCTTTGCCTGCAGGCGCTCGAACGCTGGAACCTCGATGCGCCGCCCCGGCTCGAGGGCGGCTTCGCCTTCGCGCTATGGAACGAGCGCGAGCGCACGCTGCTCCTGGGCCGTGACAAGATGGGGGGGCGGCCGCTCTTCTATCATCGCGGCGACGGCTTCATCGCCTTCGCGACGACGTTCAACGGCCTGTTCTGTCTGCCGCAGGTTCCGCGCACGATCGACGAGGTCGTGCTCGGCGATTTCCTGGCCCTGAACTTCTTCGAAGAGCGACGCACGATCTATCGCGATGTGCTGCGCGTCCCGAGCGGATGCTATGCGCTATGCGACGCCAGGGGAACGCGGATCGAAACCTATTGGACGCCGCGGCGCCGGTCCCTCGGGCTCAAGACCCACGAAGATTATGTCGAGGCCGCGCGGGAGCAGTTGGACCGCGCCGTCCGGCCGATGTTGCGCAGCGAGCGGCCGGTGGCCGTTCAATGCAGCAGCGGCCTCGACTCGCCCGCGGTCGCGGCGACCGCGGCGCGGATGCTGGCGCCGGCGCGGCTCGCAGTGATCGTGCGCGTCCCGCCGGCGGCGCTGCGGACAGCGAACTCCGAGCTGCGCTGTCTGGACGAAGGTCCGGGCGTGCGCGCGCTGGCGGCCATGCATCCCAACATGGATGTGACGGAGGTCGACGATGGCGGCCTGCACCCGATCGATCACGATCCGGCGCTGCGCTTCGCCATCAACGGCATGCCGGTGCTCAACCCGCTCAACCATGGCTGGCTGTCCGGCACGATCGATCGGGCCGTCGGGCAAGGCCATCGTGTCATGCTGGAGGGCGGCTGGGGCAATTTCTCCCTGACCTGGGGACGCAATTCGAGCCTGCATGGGCTTCTTGTGCGCGGCCAGCCGATCCGGCTGATGCGCGAGTTGCTCGCCCTCCGCCGGGTGGGCAGACAGCCTTTCGCAAGCGTGTTTCGCCATCGCGTGCTGCGCCGGCTTGCGCCATCGTGGCTGCGAGGCTGGCGGCGGAGCCGGCTCGGCCTCGGCTTCGGGCTCGAACATGGCGGCTTCGTCGATCCGCAGTTCATGCGCGAACACGGACTCCAGGATCGCGTGCGCGCGCTGGGCGGCTGGAACGAAGGCCGTGTCGATGCCGATCCGTTCGCCGCACGGTCGAAATGGCTCGTGCGAAGCAACGAGATCGGCCGCGATTGGCAAGGCCAGACGCCGGCTTTCCTGGGGCTGGAGAAGCGCAGCCCGCTCGGCGATCCCCGGCTGATCGAGTTCTGCCTCAATGTTCCCGAGGAGCATTACCTGCGCGGCGGCTGGACGCGGGCCCTGGCGCGCGACGTTCTGGCCGACCGCGTGCCGCCCGAAATCTACGCCAACCGAAAAGTCGGCGTGCAGACGCCCGAATGGTTCGCGCGCCTCAGCCTGCAGCGCGAGGCGATCCAGCGCGACGTGGCGCGCATCGCCGCCTCCCCGCTGGCGTCGCGCATGATCGACATGCGCAGGCTTCGCGCCGCTGTCGAACATTGGCCGGCCGATGGCGAAGAGGCGGAGGCAAGGCGGGCCGAGTTGTCGGCGGGCCTCACCCGCGCCGTCCAGATCGGCCGCTTTATCAGTTGGGTCGAAGGCGGCAATGCCGGCCCCTTCTAGTCGCGCACCGCGCCGAATTCGGCCGTAAAACGCGCGAGCAAGGCATCGCCGACCGCATCCGCCTGTTTGCGAAGCCTGGGCGGAGGAACCGGCGCATCGGGAAAGCCCGCAGCGGCGAAGACGCGGCGCACTGTGCCAATATAGTCCCGCTCCAGATCTTCGTAGGACAGCTCGGTGAATGCCAATCCATTGGCGTGAAGGAAACGCCGCCAGTGCGCGTTGCTGCGCAGGATCCGCGACAGCAGCCGGCGGATCAGATCGGGATCGTAACTCGACTCGGGCACGGCAGCGCGCTTTTGCTCCACGGACAGCCGCCAGCTATCGGTTTTCCACGCGACGTAATTCGAAACCGCCTGCCGGACGGCGTCACGGCGGGTCAGGAAAATCCAGGCCGCATTCGGAACGGCGTCCGCCATGAGTCCGAAGAGCCCGCGATAGGCGTCGAGCGGCACCTTCGCGGGAGACGCCATGCGCAACGTCTCGAACGCGCCGGGCACGCGCTCGTTGGCAACATCGAGAAGGTCGCGCCAGAACAATTTCGTCGCGAACACGCCCGACGGCGCCGTGCGGAAGCGATGCAGCGTCGCGACATAATTTTCGAAACCCGAGACGTTCCAGCGCCCTTCGAACGCCGGCCGGAAACCCGGATGGAAATATTCGAGCGGGCATCCCATGCCGCCGGCGAAATACACCGCCTCGCCGAGCAGGGTGCTCCCCGACCGCTGCTGCGTGCAAAGGACGATCGTCCGCCTCGGCGCGCCGTTCCATCGCGGATAGTCCGCGCCGGCGGCCGCGAGATCATAGACCCGCGCGGCAGCGTCGCCCTCCTGCATGCTCACGCCGTCTCCCGGCGCCGCTCGAAGCAGGCCATCCTCTGGCGCGGATGCGGCCATTGCGCCTCGGGCACCGGGCTCGCCCGCCAAGGGAGTTCGCTGCAAGCATACGCCAGATCGCGAAACTTGTAGTGATAGGGATCGCGCGTTGGATAGCTGACCCGGCCGCCCCGGTGGCTATGCGGCTGCATCAGATCGCCGTCGTCGGGCACCGCGTGATAGGTGGCATAGAAACGCCCTCCTACGCGCATCGTCGGCGCGAGCCGCGCCAAGCAATAGCGTATGAAATTGAACGGCAGATGCGTGAAAAGGGATTGCGCGATGGCAAAATCGAATTGCACGCTCCACGGAAACTCGAACTCGCCGCTGCAGGCGAGATTGGAACGCGGCAGCTTTGCCGCCAGGGCCCGCTGGCGCGATCTCGCGATCATATCCCGCATCGATCAGCGACTGGTTGAGATCGACGCCGAAATAATGCGCCGGCTCCAGATAGCCCACGGCATGCAGGCCGCCGCGAAGCGCGCCGCATCCGACGTCCAGCAGCATGTGCCCGGGTTTCAACCCGTTCCCGACGAGAAAGGACAGTTGCAGCTTGCCGAGAAAGTCCCACTTGCCGCCAGTGATGCCGCGGTGATTGCCGCGCGCGACCTGCCGGTCGACAAGATCGCGGTCGTAGTACTCGCTCAGAAGCCCGCCCGTGGGGGCATTTGCCATGTCCTGCTCCCTGGCTTGGCGAAACGCCGATTGCATTGCGCAAACAATACCGGATCATGCGGTCGAGCGCGTAGAAAATCCAAAAGCCGGCGCTCGCGCGGCGCGGGACGACCGGCGTGGGCGTCGACTAGGAGAAAAAGCGGCGGTCGGTAACGTCGAACGGTATGCAAAATCCGCAGCGAGCCCGGCGCGGCCGGCACGGTGTGATGCGTATAGTATGAGGGCATGAGCACGAGTGTTCCGGGATCTGGCGGGATCGCCGCGCGCGGCCAGCCCGCGCAGACATGCTTGGGGCCGGGCGGACCGACATGCCAGCGCACCGTGGTTTTCCCGCCCCTCGCCTTCCGCCGGACGCCAGGCCCGGTAATAGACACCCGTCAGCCAGCCTGCGGATGGCGGTGCGGAAGATTATGGCCGGGGCCCGAAGAGATCAGGCTCCACGCCCCGATATCGAAAACCTTCGGCCTCCACCGAAAGACGGGATGCGGAATATCGTCCATTTCGGCCAGGTGATCCGCGACGTGTTTTCGGATGCTTTGGAAGAGCAGTTCGACGTGCGGATCGGCGAGGCGGTCGACGTCCATGACGCGATCCATCTCGCGGATTGTTTGATCCTCCTTGGTCCATGTCCGCTTCACGGCGTCGCTCCGCAGGAGCTTCGTCACCGGGGTCGCCAGATCGACACCGAGCTCGGAATCCAGCCGAACGATCCGCAGAAGTCGCGGCTGAGCCATCAATTGCGCCAATTCCTCGCATGGCCCGCCCGGCTCAATACCGCCGCATAGTTCGCGATCATCCTGCCGTTGAAGAGCCCCCGATCGAAGAATGTCCGATATTCCGCCAGCGCCACGGCGGACTCCGCTTGCGGCCGCAGGATCGCCAGCGTGATGTCGGCGCCATATCGCAAGCTCAGGCGTTCGAGGCGGTCCGCGATCTCACGCCGGCCCGACCGCCGCAGTTCGGCCAGATGCATGGATACGGAACCTGGCGGCCGAGCTTCATCTTCAGCGCCGCGCCATACGCCTGAACGGCCTTCGCAACGTCTCCCGCCAGCGCCAGCCGGAAACCCGGTCCGCCATCTGCCTGACAGGTGAGCCGCTTTCCTCGATCGACATGGAAAAAATCGTCCCGGCGACTTACGATTTGCGCCGTGTCAGCTTATCCGAGTTCCTCGCCGCTGCGCTGACAAAAAGTCCACGCCGGACAATAGTGTTTCATGCCGACACCGCTTCAAATCTCCGCCCTTGCGCATTGGGACGCCGGCCGCCTCGAAAGGGGCGCTGGCCGACGCCTGGTCCCTGTTCGACATCGCGCCTCACGAGATTGCGAACAAGGCACTGCTCGCGGATCTTCTTTCCGCCGCGCCGCAGCATATCCCCCATCGATAAGGCCGGAGATTTGCTGAATCTCACCCGCGATCCGGATGTCAATCCGTCCCTCCTCGCCCGCGCCGGTTGGCAAATCGTCATGCGCAGCATTCCGATCGAAAATGCCGAGCCGGACATGGCAGCGCTGGCAACGGAAACCGAGCGCAGCCAGCTCGCGCGCGCCCTTCTCGAAGAAGCGCCTGTCACGGTGCTGAAGGTTGAGCAGGCACTTACACGGCTGCGGCGCTGGCTGTTGCTCGAGCGTCGGTGGCGCTTCTTTCCAATGACCGTGGCGGCGCTCTCGGCGCAGGCACGGCACAATGGCGGCGCTTGGCTGCTCGATGCGCAAGAGCGTGCCCGTCTCGCCGCCGAGCCCGACGCGCCCATTGCCGGAACCTATATCGTCGCGCAGCGTGCGTCGCGACAGGGGATGGGCCGGCCGGGACGCCATCACCGACGCCGTCGCACAACAATACGAAGCGTGGCCTTATCCGCAATGGACGCGCGTCACACGGCGCGCGCCGAAGCAACTCGCCGAAGTCGTACGGAGCTCGACCCCGGCGGCCCCGAGACGATGCCGCGCGCGCCGGAAATCCTGATCGCGGGCTGCGGGACGGGGCGCGAAATCGCCTTTCACCGCGTGCGCCATCCGGACGCCAGAATCACCGCGATCGACATCAGCGGCGAAAGCCTGCGCTATGCCGCGGATCGTCTGGCGCGGATCGGGCTGGGTGGCGCGGAGACGATGCAATACGATCTGCACGACGTCGCGGCGCTGGGCCGCCGCTTCGATTTCATCTCGTGCATAGGCGTTTTGCATCACCTTCCGGACCCGAAAAAGGCTGGGCGGCGCTGGCCGGCGTGCTGAAGCCGGGCGGCGTGATGCAGATCATGCTGTACAGCGCGGCCGCCCGCTTGCGGGTGCAGGCCCAGCGCGCCGGCTTCGCCGACCTTCTGCAAGGTCCGATCGATGACGACCTGCTGCGCGAGGCGCGGCGCCGCGCCATCGCCCCGCAACGCCAAGGGCATGCTGAGATCGAAGGACTTCTTCACGCTGGCTGGCGTCCACGATTTGTTGCTGCACAGGCATGAGGATCCCTTCGATGTCCGACGGATCGGCCGCGCCCTCGACACACTCGAACTCGAGCTCTTGGCGTTTCGACTCCCAAACCGGCATCGCCGCGCCCGCTACCGGGCCGCCCATCCCCATGATCCGCTGTTCCGCGACCGCGCGGCCTGGGAGGCGCTGGAGAAGGCGGAACCGACCTTGTTCTCCGGAATGTATGAATTTTGGTGCCGCAAGCCGGTTGCGGCGATGCATTGAGTGCATGGCGGACCACGCGCGCGCAAGCGGAGGATCCGCGCGCCGACGTGCGCGATCCTTCGCAGCGAGTAGCCGGCAGCAGAGGACGCGTCCGAAGCTTGCGCGTCGAAGCGCCGTTGACCAGTTGAATCCCGCAAGGCTCTACACACCGGTCCAGAGAGCTACACAGATCATCCAGCGCTGAGTGCGATTCGGGTCGGATATCGGCGCCAACCGGGGACGGTGATGCCGGCCGGATACAGCTCGTCCCGGGGCGGTTTCGGATTGGAGTGAATCATTGAAGGGCTGCAGACCGGCGGGCAAAGGGCGTGAAATTCCCCTGTTTCGAGTCTCCAATTGCCGGGAGACCGGACATGCCGGCGCTTGCGGGCGTTTTGGGCGCAAGAGGTGGAGGAAGGAAGTTTGTCGAAAGGGACCGGTACAGCAGCGCGATGCTCTCGAGCCGTGCTCCCTTTTCGGGCGAAGAGCCAGAGCACGTTACGTCATGTTTTGGCGGGCCAGACCAGAGATCGATCTCGAACCAGGCACACGATTCCGCCGGACCGACTTAATCTCGCGCCGCCTTTCATGCCCGACCGGATCAAAGTGTCCCCTTCGGCTCGTTTTGTGCACGCAACAGGCACGCATGCATGAATCCGGCGGCATAGGACAGATAGGCGTATGCGCCCCCAACCATTTCGGGATGGTGGTCCAAATGGACGAGACCTTGGAAGTCGATGTCCGCTAGGGTTTTCATGATCTTGTACATGTCGTAGTACCCATTATCCATGAAGGTCTCGTGGAAACGGGGCATGCCATTGACCGGCGGACTTGAGATGTTGCGGAAATGGATTTCCCTATACTTCTTGAGTTCGTTGAATTCTTCAGGACCGACAAAAGGTCCTTGCCCATGAGCGGCCCGCCCTCATTCCAGGTGCCGCAACACATTTGAATGCCGATATTGGGGCTGCCGGCGGCTTCGAACATGGCTTTGTATCGTTCGTAGTTGCACATGATGCGCGCCACGCCGCCGAGGCTCTTGAACACCGGCGGATCGTCGGGATGAAAGGCGAGAAAGACATTGTCTCGGCCAGGACAGGCCCAATCCCTGAGCGATGTACTTCTTGAAATTCCCCATCACTTCTTCGTAGCTGAATTCGCGTCCCCAATAGAGCGTGTTGAGGCCGCCGGCCGGACGCGTCGCGCCGTCCTGAAGATCGCCGAGGTAATCACCGCCGTGCACCTTCGGGTTGGTCGGATCGAATTCGCGTTCCGTGGCGCCGCCGCGTATGTCGGCCAGGCCATCCTCCCATACACCCGTGATCATCAGGCGAGATCCCGGTATAGTCGAATCCTGCTTTCGCGGTGTCCCGGATCCAGCTTCTGACATCCTCCAATGCCTTGTCCGAGCCGGGGCAAGCCCAGCAACATGGTATTGATGTCGTTGCCGCCCTCGCCGCCCAGCAGCCAGCGAATCGAATGCAAGCTGATGCGGCGTCCGCATAGCGCTTCTTGGGCCGCGACCATCTCGTCGACGGTCATCCGCTTACCGCGCGGTGCCGGGGCGTAGATGTACTTGTAACCGACCTCATTGTTAAACTTGAGGTCGTCGTCGGTGGGATTTCACGCTGCCCTGGCTACAAAGCTTGATGCCCGACCCATTGGCAAGGGAATCACCGGCCATCGCGTTCGCCGCCCGCAGATTGCCGAGCGCCGCGACCGCAGCCGCGCCGCCCAGGGCGATTCTGGCCAGAGCGCGCCGGGATAGCCCGGCACTGTTCTCGAAATGCTGCCGCGCACGCTTGGCCTGATACGCGAAATGGTCCGGGTCGTCAGTCACGATATTTTCCTCCAGCGAAAACAATGCATCGGCCTTTCGAGGTCCACCGGAATCTTCGTGCCGATATGATCATGAAAACCGATCCGGCTGCGGTGCATCTCAGAGACTGAACCGGATGCCCAACGTGTAGGTCCGTCCTATCATGTCGTACAGCGTCTTTCCGATCGGTTGGGTCGCTTCGACCGAGAAGGCCGAGAGCCCGTTATTCGCGGATTTCGATTGAAGAGATTGTTGACCGTCAGATAGAGCTCGCGATTTTGCGCATCGCCGAACCGGTAGATCATCGTGGCGTCCGTGTACCACACGGCACCGATTTGGTTGTCGCTGATGGCGTTCGCGAAGCCGTACTTGGCCATATTGAATGTGCTGTCGAACAGCCCGGCGCCGATGTAACGTTCCCGCACCACGAAACCATACGCATCGAGGTCATAGTTGATCGTCAGGTTTGCTCTCCAATGGGGCGATTGGGTGTTCGATATGTCGCCGACACGATTTATGGTCACGTTCCCGACGGCGCCCGGCGTGGTGGTCTTCAGATTGTCCAGAAAGTTGGCCAGAAACCGGATTTTCAATTCACCAGCCCAATCCGACACAAGATCGCTCACGGATGTTTCGTAGTTGGCTTCCATGTCGACGCGTCGGTCGTGCCATTGGCGATATTGAGGACCGGATTTTGTATCGCGGTTATATATCCGGTCGTCGGGTCCCGCGTGATCAGGGAGCAAAGCGCGGCCTGCCCCTGATAGCACTCGTTCACAATGGATTGCGCTCCGATCGAAGTGATCTCGCCGGCGATCGAGATCAGGTAATAGTCGACGGAGCCGCTGAACCCCGGAAGCCATGACGGTTGGTAGGTGACGCCGGCCGTGATCTGGTGGGCGTCTTCCGGCTTCAGGTGCGCATTGCCCGTCGTATAGACGTAGCCGCCCGGATTTTGCTGGTTGTTATGGACAGGGATCGGTGATGCCGAGGCCGCCGACGGTGGCGGCCGTGTACAGCTCGGAGATATTGGGTGCCCTGATGTCTTCCGAGCCGCTGACGCGCAGCCTGACATCCTCTATCGGCTGATAGACAAGTCCGAGCTTCCACGTCGTGACGATGCCGCCCACGCTATAGTCCGTCAACCGGCCGGCGGCGTTGAAGTTGAGGGACTTGGCCCATGGCTCATCCTTTGCCAGGGGCACCTGTGTCTCGACGAACCCTTCCCCGACCGAGATCCGGCCGGCGATGGCCTGTACGTCGTTGAGCTCATAGCCGCCGAGTTTGCCGTTGAGGCCCGACGGCATCGCACGAATACCCGGCGTTGGAGAGGATCTCGGAGGTCGATTGCCTGGTTCGGCTCCGTGCCTCTGGCCGAAACCGTGCGATAGGTCCCGCCAAACGCCACACCCGATGGGCCCCGCCCAATCCGAGATGGGCTCACCATGCGCGCTGATATCGAAGACATTCTGCTGCGTCAGGGTGTGGTCGATTTCGGTGCCGAGGATGTATTTCAAGGCGGCCGGCGAAGGCGCACCGTTCCCGAACACGTTGAGCGGCTGGCAACCGACGGCCTCAGCGGCAAACGTTCGGCTGGGTGGGGGTATGCAAGGTCGAGGCGCAGACGATCTGCCGTTGGCCGGATTCACGACCGCGTCGGACGCAAGGTATGTCTTGTCGTCGATCGCGTCGTTGAAGACGTGCACCGCCGACTGCACCTGGCCGCTCTCCGCATAACCGTCGATGCTCCAGTCATCGAGCGTCGCGTGGAAGCCGGCGGTAAAATTGTAGGTATCTTCGGCGTTCGTACCCCACATCCGCCCGAAATCCTCGCTGATCCGGCCCAGGCTGAACGAGGTGATGCCCGTGGGCCGTCATCGCGGCCTTGATGGATGCCGGAAGATAGGCATTGTCGGAAAAGATATTGAAGGCTTGCCGTTCCGGTTTCCCGGTTGGGATCGCTGGTGGTGACGTCGAAAACGTCGTGCGCGTATTGCCCCTGAAAGAAGAAGGAGAGGTGTCGGTCGCGTCGTAGTCGACATGGAGGTAACCGACCGCCTGGGTCAGGGCCGGAACGAGCTGGCCGAACAGATTGCAGATTGCCGTTGACGCCAGACCCGCCGACTTGCGTGGTCGACGTCTTGTCCGTGCCGAAATCGAATGGCTCGGGTGTGCCGTTCGGCGCGAATTGCGTGCCGTTCAGCGGCCCGCCGATGATCAGTCCGCCGAGGCTGCCGCTCGAGTTCTGGACATTGGCCGATATGATCCGGCTGGGGTTGGTGGGCGAAGCGGGATTCATCGCCGTCACGTTCGGGTTTGAAATCACCGCGACGTCCTTCATGAGCCAGGGCGGTCCGGTTCGTAGATCGTGTCCTGATGCTTGTACTCGACGCTCGCCACGACATGCAGGCGATCGTCGAAGAAGCTTGAACCGCCGGTCACCGAGACCTGCTGGTTGGCGCCGTCGCCATAATCGGAAATTCCCGCCTGCGCGTATCCTTTCAGTCCCGTGAATTTGTTGTCCAGGATGAAGTTCACCACGCCGGCGACCGCATCGGACCCGTACGCCGCCGATGCGCCGCCGGTTACGATGTCGGTGCGCGATATCATTGCGTCGGGAATCAGATTGATGTCCGGCAGGCCCAGGACGCCCGACGGAACCATGCGTTGGCCGTCCAGCAGCGTAAGCGTCCGGCTTACGCCGACGCCGCGAAGGTTCAGGAATCCCTGCCCCGATCCGGAGAAGCTGATCGTCGTCGTCGCGACGTTCTGGGAATTCGCCAGCACCGGCAATTGCTCAAGCGCCGCGGTGAAGTCTCCGGGAGAAATGTTCTTCAAGTCGGCGGTCGGGACGACCGTCACCGGCGTCGGCGCGTCGGCGCCGTTCGTGATGAGCCGCGAACCCGTTACGACCACCGTTTCCCACCGGCGGGGACGCTTGGTCCTGCGCGAAAGATGGGGCCGCGGCCATAATCGGCATCGCGGCCGCCAGCACCAGCAGGCTTGCGCTGCGACCCGCCGCAGCATAAAGCCCGCGCGCCCTAACTGAACATGAGGCCATGTTCGTGGTTCTGTTAGACATGATTACACCCTCCCCTATCCCGGAATTCTGACCGCAGCCTCATGGACGACCGTCGAATCCGGGCACTCGCTTCCGCTCTGTGGCGGCGATTGAAATCTCAGCCGGCCTCTTTCGCGTGGGCTCCCGCCGCACGCCTGAAAATCCGCCGTAGACGGATGAAAAAGAATGTTTCGCTCATGCCACCGCCAGCGTGCCGCACCAGAACTGGATGCCCGCGGCGAACGGTGCCTCGCCCTGCTTGCAGCACGCCGTGTCGACGTCGTATTTGCGCACGAAGGTCAGCTTGCCGTCCGTCGGCGATGCGGAAGACCGTCAGCGCGGCACTCATCATGGAGAGCGCGGCACCCTTGTCCTGGGTGAGGACCGGCATGGCTTCCTGGCTTGCCGCGACGAGAATTCTCATACTGGGATCGATCGCAAACGTGCGCGGCTCGATGCTGAGGGTATCGGCCGTCTGGATAAGGGTCGGCTCGCCCGTCTGCTGGTCGATGGAAAACACCGCGATATTGTCCTCGCCGCCGATCCAGACTTTCTTGCCGCCCCACTCGGCGGTGCGCTCGCTGCGGTTCGCCACGTAAACGATGCGGCCGTTGGGATGGGCGTGGATGGGTCCGGGGCCCTGGCCGCTGATATGCGTGTCGTTCGGATCGCGCAGCGTGCTGCGCATGAAGATCGCCTCTTGCGTCAGCGTGCTGTCGGGCTTCATGCCGTAGACGTCGAGGCGGTTGTTGCGCTCGAGCGAGAAATAGGCGAAGCGGGATTTGGGATCGAAATCCATATGGCGCGGCCCGAAGCCGAAGCCGCTGCCGCCCGGTGCAAGCGAGGCGATGTTGCTGAGCTTCCCGTCCTCGAAGCCGAAGACCTTGACCGCTCCGGGATTCTCCGGCCGCGTCGCGGTGGGATTGTTGCCACGCGTCACCAGGATCGCGACCTTGTTGGACGGACTGAGACGAATCTGGTGCCCGTAATTGCCGAAATCCAGGTTGTCCGGCTGCTGCACTTCAACGCCGATGGTGCCGTCGGCATTGATGCGATGAACGGTCACCTTGGACGGCGTGTTGTAGGCCGTGAGCATGAAGCGACCCGTCCGATCCAGGCTCATGTGTATCGGCCGCTGAGGCAACGAGGCTTTTGGTCCGTGCGGCGTCAATGCGCCGGTGGCGGGATCGATCCGGAATGCGAGCCCGTAATGGAGTCCCGCTGCGGTCAGGTCGGCGCCGCCCATCCCCTCCTTGTCCGTCACCGCATAGAGAAAGCGTTTCGACGGCGCGGGCCAGGCATATTGAAGATTGGACGGCAACTGAATCGTGTTGCGCGGCGTGAGCGAGCCCGCTTCGACGTCCAGATCGTAAAGCGTGATGCTTGAGCCGACGCTGGCGTAGAACGGAGTCGTCCTGGAGGGAGCGCCTTGCACCCGCGCAAGCGCCGGCATGAATGCGCCGCCGGCGAGCATTCCCCCGCCCACAAGCAATCTGCCGAATGTGCGCCGATCAAACATTGGCTATTCCTCTCCCGTTTTTTTCTATGGCATTCTACACATCGCGCGTTGCTGCGCGCCGATGCTTGTCACAGCCGCCATGTTGCAGAACACGAACGTCCGGTTGCGTCGCCCCCTCCGACCGGCGGCGCGATACGCCGACACGGTCAAATCGTTTTTTCGAATCCGTCTCCAGATTTCCCGATGCACTGTTGCCTCGACGTTTCATGAAGTCTATTTTCTAATTCTCATCGTTTGGAAACTCGGGGTTATGGATGGAGCTGCGGGATCTGATTTACTTTCAGACGATCGCCGAGACCGGCCATCTGGGACGCGCTGCCGAACAGCTTGGCCGCACGCAGCCCGCTCTCACCAAATGCGTTCGGCGGCTCGAAGAGATCTTGAATGCCGATCTCTTCGAGCGCTCCGGCAGAGGACTGCGCCTCACGTCGGTGGGAGAAGTGCTGCTCGTCCGCACGCGGCAACTTCGCAACAACGTCGACATGACGCTCAGGGAGGTGCGGGGACGTGGCGCGCGGATCCGTGGGGCATGTGCGCCTCGGCTCCGGCGCCACCGCGACCGAATATCTGTTGCCCGCGCTTTACAGCACGATGCAAAAGGAGACGCCCGAGGTCACGATGGAGCTGGTCGTCGGAATGAACGACGTGTTGCGCACCTCCCTGCGCAAGGGTTATCTCGATCTCGTCATCGGTCCCCTGACCGAAGGAGACCCGGATTTCTCATCGGTTCCCGCGCTGGAGGACCGGGTGGTCGTCGTGGCGCGTGAGGGGACATCCGTTGTTCAACAAACGCGTGAAAATCGCGGACCTTCTGAACTATCGCTGGGTCCTCCCCGGTCCCCATGTCGCGATGCGCAAATGGCTGGATCATTCCTTCGTCTCGAACGGCCTCAAGCCGCCGGACGCGCAGATAGAGACCAGCTCGCTGTCGCCATTGCCACGCATGATCGCGCACAGCGATTTGCTCAGCTTCATCTCCGTGCGCAACCTCGGCGAAGGCCGGACGGGCTCGCCGCTGCGCGAGATCGTCCTGCCCGAAACGACGATGTCGCGCTGGCTCGGCGTGGTCTATCGGCAGGATGCTTATCTTTCGCCCGCCTGTCGCCGCATGATCGACATCATCAAGGCAATGCCGAAATCCAATCCGCTGCCGAAGCAGCGCAGATCATCGTGACTGCCGATCAATGTCGGCGGCACGGCAAACCAGAGAGGATGGACGTCATGCACCGCAAATTTTCCGCATCGCTGGTCGTTGCCGCGCTTCTGCTCATGCCGGGCGTGCGCGCGCAATCCGTCCAACCCGACGAAAGCAACTTGCCGCCGAAGACCTTCGCCACGGCGGCGGACGTGCAGAAACTGATCGAAACGGCCGCAGCGCGGCATCGCGAGGGCACGCTGACGAGCGAATACATCGCGGCCCCTGGCGCCCTATCACGTCAATCTCGAATACCGTACGACGCCGACGGCACCGGCGGTGCACCTGAAGGAGGCCGAGCTTATCTACGTCATGCAAGGCTCTGGCACGCTGATCGTCGGCGGAACGATGGAGAACGCCAAGCCGACCAAGCCCGGAAATCTCGGCGGAACAGCCGTCAGCGGCGGCACCAGCGAACCCCTGGCACCGGGAAATTTTGCGCTCGTGCCGGAAGGCGTCCCGCATTGGTTCAGTGCCGTCACCCAGGGGCCGTTGGTTACAATGTCTTTTCACGTGCCGCGTCCCGGTTTCGGCTGCGCAGTGACCGGCTCGACAGGCATGACACCGGCCAAACGGGGGGAATACCAATCCTGCGATCGATTACTGGAAGTTATCTAACGATGACGATTGGGAAATAGACACCGCGCGTTCAACACCGCATAAATTCAAAACATATCTGGGCGGGACTTGCCATGTACACCTTCCTCGTCACCGCGCCGTCCTTTGCGGCTCCAGGCACGGCGAAGTTGCGTGATGCGGGCTGCCGGATCCTTTATGCAGAGGACGGAAGACGATCTCGGCGGACTGATGGCGGGCCAGTCCATCGATGCCGTCATTTCGCGGACGATGAAGCTCAGCGCGAAGATGATCCGCTCCTGCGCAAGCCTCAAGGTGATCTCGAAGCATGGCGCCGGCTATAACAATATCGACGTCGAGGCCGCCACGCAGCGTCGTATTCCCGTTTTCTTCACGCCCGGCGCAAACTCGCAATCCGTGGCGGAACTGACCATCGGCCTGGCCATCGCCGTGGCGCGCTCCATACCGCTTCACGACCGCGTGCTCCGGTCGGGCGGTTGGAGCCGCTCGCAGACGGGCCTGCAGCTTCAAGGGCCGCACCATCGGCGTGATCGGATTGGGAAACATCGGCCAGAAAGTCGCCCGGCTCGCCGCGTCATTCGGCATGCGGGGTCCTTGGCTTCGATCCGAAAAACGACGGCCTGTCCTGCGAGATGGTCCGCAGCCCTGGCGGAATTGCTGCCGCGAGCGCAGATCTTGAGCATTCATTGTCCCCTGAACGAGGAGACGAAAGGCCTGATCGGCGCCGAAGAGCTGGCGTTGTTGCCGCGCAATGCGATCGTGCTCAATACGGCCCGCGGCGGCATTGTCGACGAAGCGGCGCTCGCCGATGCGATTGCGTCCGGCCATGTCTTCGGCGCGGGGATGGACGATTTCGAGAGCGAGCCGATCGCGGCCGATCATCCGTTCAACGCGCTTCCCAGCGTCGTGATGACGCCGCACATCGGCGCGTCGACGCGGGAAGCTTTGGACAATGTATCCCCTGATGTCGGTGGAGAATGCGATGGCGTTCCTTACGAAGCAGCCTTTCGACCGACGGCTGTGCGTCAACCCTGCGGTCCTTCCAATCCCAATGACGGTCTCCGGCTAATGGCTCACGCAACCTCCTCCGATACAGGATCATGCCGCGTGTCAGCATTCTGCCACCCGAGCTGGTGGCGGCCTTCCGTGCCGTGCCGACGGCTCACGCGTCCGACTGCATGGGCCGCAGCGTCGGTGCCGTCGGTCTGCGGCCGTTTCACGGCGATGCGCCGATGTGCGGTATCGCCGTCACGGTCCGCGCGCGGCCGGGCGACAATCTGATGATTCACAAGGCGCTGGCGATCGCGGAGCCTGGCGACGTCATCGTCGTGGACGGCGCCGGCGATCTCACCCAAGCGGTCTTCGGCGGCTTGATGCGGACCACTGCGATGGTCAAGAAGCTGGGCGGCCTCGTGGTCGATGGCGCGGTACGCGACGCGATCGAGTTCGCCGAAGGCGGGTTTGCCTGCTTTGCCAAGGGCGCGGTGCATCGCGGCCCCAGCAAGGATGGACCCGGCGAGGTCAACGTGCCCATCGCATGCGCCGGCATGGTGGTGTTTCCCGGCGACCTCATGCTCGGCGACAGCGACGGCGTCATCTGCGTTCCTGCGGCCGAAGCCGCAAGGCTGCTTCCGCAGGTGCGCGCGCATGCGGAGCGGGAAAGCGGGATGAAGGCGGCGATTCTGGCGGGCACCACGGATCCGGACCGGTTCGATTCCATTCTGCGGAAAAAAGGCGTCCCGGATTCACTGCTCGCGAAAGAATGAGCCGGGGGGCCCGATCATTTTTCCTGCCGCCGACCTCTTCCGGGATTTCCGGATCTCGCGTTCATGAGTCTGTCCCTCGCGGAAGCGGCCGGGCGCCGGCGATTTGTCAAGCCTCCCCTATGCGTTGCGCGTTCTTGCCGATTCCATGCTGCGGCACGGCTGTGCGCCCTCGCAGCTGAACGCGCTGGCTGCGGTCGGGACGAACCCCGCGCTCCGCGAAGATCCGCGTTATCGCGACGCGGGGCTCGACTTCTATCCCGAGCGCATTCTCATGCAGGATTCATCGGGTCTCCCCGTGCTGGCGGATATCGCCGCACTGTTTCAGGCCGCGGAGGAGTTGGGCCTCCAGGGCGCCGGGACGGTGCGCATGCGCGCCGATCTTGTCGTCGATCACGCCGTCGAGGTCGACTATTGGGGCGGCGCCGATGCGGCGGCGAAAAACCTGGATGCGGAATTCGAGCGGCATGGCAGCCGCTTCAAGTTCCTCAAATGGGCACAGGGACGCTTCCCCTGGCTGCGCGTGACGCCGCCCGGCTCCGGCATCTGCCATCAGCTCAATCTCGAACTCTTCGCGACCGTGGTCGGCGTGAAGGATGGCGTGGCAGGTGTCGACTCGTTGCTTGGCACCGACAGCCACACCACCATGGTCAACGCGCTGTCGGTGTTCGGCTGGGGGGTAGGCGGCATCGAGGCCACGTCGGTGTTGCTCGGCAATCCCGTCAACCTGCCCGTCCCGCATGTGGTAGGCGTGCGGCTGAGCGGCGCGCTGCGCGCCGGCGTGACGGCCACAGACCTGGCATTGTCGTTGACCGCCATGCTGCGCCGGCATGCGCTGGTGGGAAAGATCGTGGAATTCTGCGGCGCCGGCATGGGCGCGCTCTCGCTTCCCGACCGCGCGACCATCGCCAATATGGCGCCGGAATATGGCGCCACGATGGGCTTCTTCCCGGCGGATGCAGAGACGCTCGCTTATCTGCGCATGACGGAACGCAGCGAGCAGCATGTCGCCATCGCCGAGAGCTTCCTGAAAGCGCAGGGACTGTTCTGGTCTGCCGACGCGCCTCTGCCGGTGTTCGAGGAGGTGCTGGATTTCGACCTCGGATCGGTGCAGGCGACCGTCGCCGGTCCCAGTCGACCGGATCAGAAGCTCGGTTTGGCGCAGGTGCCGCAAAGCGTTCCGCCCGCGCCGTCCGAGTCGGGCCCCGCAATCGGCCGGAAAGCTTTTGCGGAATGGCGATATCGTCATCGCCGCCATCACCAGCTGCACCAACACCTCCAATCCGCGCCTCCTCGCCGCCGCGGGCCTGTTGGCGGAGAAGGCGGTCGCGCGCGGTTTGGCGCCCAAGCCCTGGGTCAAGACATCCCTGGCTCCCGGTTCGCGCATCGCGTCAGGCATGCTGATGCAAGCCGGGCTGCAAAAATCCTTGGACGCGCTCGGTTTCGCGCTCGTCGGCCACGGCTGCACCACCTGTATGGGCAATTCCGGCCCCCTAAGTCCTGAGATCGCTGCCGAGGATCCGGGACCGAAACCTATCCGTCGCCGCCGTTCTGTCCGGCAACCGCAATTTTGAAGGCCGGGTGCATGCCAGTGCCCGGCTCTCATATCTCATGTCGCCGCCTCTGGTCGTGGCTTATGCGCTGGCGGGCACTGTCGGGATCGATTTGACTCATGAGCCCTTGGGAACGGGATCCGATGGCGCGCCCGTGCGGCTGTCGGATATCTGGCCCAGCGAGGCCGAGGTCGATGCGGCCTTGAAGCGCGCGGACATGGCCGTGCTGGCGGCGAAAAATCGCGACCATGCCTTTGACGGCCCTCCCGCCTGGAGCGAGATCGCAGTGCCGAATGCCGGCACCTATCCTTGGGACGGCGAGGACGGCTTCATCCGGCGCCCGCCCTTCCTGGAACCCGACATCGCGCGACCGCAATTGGGCCATGATATCGAGAGCGCCCGCGCCTTGCTGGTGCTGGATGATGCGATAACCACCGATCATATCTCGCCGGTCTCCGGCATCGAGCCCGACAGCGCCGCCGGCCGGTGGCTGAAAGAGCTTGGTGTCCGGGGCCGATCATTTTGCGAGCTTCTCCGCGCGGCGTCTCAACCACGATGTGATGCTGCGCGGAGGGTTCGCCAATCCGCGCGTGAAGAATGCCCTGTCGGACCGCGAGGGCGGCTTCACGCGTCTTCTCCCCGACGACCGCGTGATGCCGGTGCACGAGGCGGCCGCGATCTATCGTGCCCGCGGCGTACCGCTGATCGTCATCGCCGGCGACCGTTACGGCGCGGGCTCGGCCCGCGACTGGGCCGCCAAGGTGACACGCCTTCTCGGCGTCTCGGCCGTGATTGCCGAGAATTTCGAACGCATCCACCGCACCAATCTTGTTGCCATGGGCGTACTTCCGCTGCGCATCGCGCGGCATGACCGGCTGTCGCTGACGGGGCAGGAAAGTTTCGACATCAACGGCCTGCCGGACGCTTTGAAGCCGTATGGAAACGTCAGGTTGACGGTGCATGGCGCCGATGGGCCACGCCCGATCGAGTTGGCATGCCTGATCGAAACCGATGTCGAGGCCGGATGGCTCAAGGCCGGCGGCATCCTGGCGCAGATGCTTCAGGGCGAGCGCCGCCCGGCAGGCCAAGAGTAAACGGGGAGAAATACATGAGCGGGCGTTCGGGAGGCACCAACCTCAAATCCATCATCGTCGGCTCGGTCGGCAACATGGTCGAATGGTACGACTGGTATACTTATCCATCCTTCGCGCTGTTCTTCGCCAAGAGCTTCTTTCCGGCCGGCGATCAGACCGCGCAGCTGCTGAACGCCGCCGCGGCCTTCGCGGTGGGCTTCCTGATGCGCCCCATCGGCGGCTGGCTGTTGGGACTCTACGCGGACCGCGTCGGGCGCCGCCCGGCGCTGATCCTGTCGATGATCTTGATGGCGTTCGGCTCGGCCGGCGTGGGGCTCATTCCCGGATACGCCAGTATCGGCGTGCTCGCGCCTGTGTTGCTGGTATCGGCACGGCTGCTGCAGGGTTTCAGCGTCGGCGGACAATACGCCGCCAGCGCCAGCTATCTGAGCGAAGTGGCCAAGCAGGGCCGCCGCGGCTTCTGGACCAGCTTCCACTATGTGACGCTGCTGCTGGGCCTGCTTCTCGCCATCGGTCTTCTGTTCGTGTTGCAGCACACCCTCTCCAACAAGGAGATCGCCGCCTGGGCGTGGCGCGTGCCGTTCTTCGTGGGCGCGGGCCTGGCGATCCTGGCCCTCCTCATCACGCTCAACGTCGAGGAAAGCGACTCCTTCGAAGCCGTGCAAGCCAAGACCCGCAGCGTCAGCCATGCCGCGCTGTTCACACGCCACTGGCGCGAGCTGCTGATCGTTTTCGTGATCACCATGGCGGGCACCATCGCGTTCCAGACCTATGGCACCTACATGCCGAAATATCTGGTCAACACCGCCGGCTTCAGCCCCGATCTTTCAACCGAAATCACGATGGCGGCGCTGATCGTCTATACCGCTATCCATCCGCCGATGGGCTGGCTGTCGGACAAGCTGGGGCGCAGGACGATGCTGATCGGCTTTGCTGCGGCGGGACTGGTGGGCACCGTGCCGATCATGACCGCGCTGGCCACCACCACCAATCCCCGCATGGCGTTCGCCCTGTTGCTGCTGGTACTGGCGCTGCTCTGCCCCTACACCGCCGTCAGCGCCATCTTCAAGGCGGAGCTTTTTCCAACGGAGGTCCGCGCCATGGCGGTGGGTATCTCTTTCGCCACCTCGGTCTCGATTTTCGGCGGGACGTCCGAGCTGATCGCGCTCAGCTTGAAGAAAGCCGGACATGAGTCTTGGTTCTACTGGTATATGACCGCCGCCTTTGCCTTGGCGCTCATTGCGGCGCTGACAATGCGCCGCCCGGCCGACAGCGACATCGCCGCAAAGTGACCCAGCGGCGGATGAATCTGGCCGTATCGTCCAACGGCAATTTTTCAGGCGCAGCTATTCGGCGGCGTCGAAGACGCAGACCGGGCATTCCTCGACGGCGTCGCCGCCCGCTGCCAGCGCGCCCTGAATCAAGGCAAGGCTCGCTGCCTTGGGTGTCGGGAAGGCGATCTTGCTCTGGCCCAGCCCGAGCCGCAGCAGGGCCTCGGTCTCCAGATAGCCGATGCGCGATCCTTCCAGGACCGGCGCGCGGCAGGCCGCCGCGACCTGGGGCACGACGGGACCCATGCAGGTGCAGCCGAACACGATCGTATCGGCGCCGTCGTCGCGGATCGCTTCGGCGCATTGCGCGATGATCGCCGCGATGATCTCGCTTTCGCCGCGAACCATCTGCTGCGTCATCGAATCCGGTGTGCCCAGCCGGTCGAGGACCTCCGGACCGTGCACATAGCGGATCGAGGCGCATTGAGCCTCCACGCCATTGCGGCGCAGATGGTCGCGATACATGCCCGCGAAAAGATCGGGCCAGACGGTGACGATCGAAAACCGGTTTCCCAGCCGGCGCGCCATCGCGAGCACGGCCTGCCCGGCGCCCACGACGGGAATGCCGAGCGCCGACCGCGCCGCATCCAGGCCGCTATCGGAGTAGGAGCTGATGAGAATCGCATCGGCGCCGCCCGCCGCCGCGCGCATCGCGGCCTCGACGAAGCCATAGTCGCTGAGGAAGGAGTCGAACGGCGTCAGCGGATGACGTGTCACCGCCGGCTTGACGAGTTCGGCCTGAAAACCCGGCGAGACGAGCTCGGCGATATGGCGGGGCGGCTCCGTCTGCGGGCCATTGGCGAGGATCGCGATGCGCTTAGGCATGTTCGGTACTCCTGACTGGGATTTTCGCAGCTCCGTCCGGGCTCGGTCTGGTGCCGCGCCAGGCCCAATAGGCGAATGAGGTCGATGCGAGTCCGAGAACCGCGGCCAGTACGGAATTCGCGAACAAAGCGCGCCCGATCGGCTGGAAGGCGGCGAGGCTCGCCAGCGAGGCGACGGACAGCGGCCCAATCGATGCGCCCAGGAAGTTGTAGACGACGAGATAAATTCCGGTCGTGCGCCCGATCAGTCTCTTGGGGCTGGTGAGCTGGAGCACCAGCGGCGCGAGCGGGATCTGCATCGAATAGGCCAGCGTGAGAAGTACGATTCCGGTCAGCGCGATGCCGGTCGACGGCAGGAGAAAGGCGATGGCGGCCGCGGGGATCGCAGCGGCGAAGCAGAAGCGCAGGAGGCGGGCCGGCGCCTGGCCGATGTCGCGCCGCTGCAGGCCGTCGCAGATGAAGCCGGAGAGAATCGTGCCGATGGGCGATACGAAGACCGTGATCAGGCCGTAATAAAGTCCCGCATGGGGAACCGACAGGCCGTGCGACCGTGTGAGATAGGACGGTATCCATCCCTTGAACGCAAAGCCGAACATGGCGACGAACATGCCGGTCACTATGATCGCCGCATAGAGCATCCAATTGGGCGCGACGTTGTCGTCATAGCCGCTGCGCGCCGGCGCGCCATCGACGCCCGCTTCGGCCCGCTGGCCGCCGCGCGCGGGCTCCGTCGTGGTCAGGAAGAAGATGAGCGCGAGCACGACGCCGGGAACGCCGACGAGCACATAGGCCGCCTGCCACGGCGCCAATCCACCCAGCCCGAGGGCGGAGCGCGTCGCGGTGTTCGCCATCACGCTTAGCGCGGTCGCGCCGAACAGCAGCGAGGCGCCGCTGCCGAGCGGCGCGGCGGACACGAAGAAGCCCATCGCGCGCGCCAGGCGCTTCGGCGGGAACAGATCGCGCATCAGTGAAAAAGTGGCGGGCATGAGGACCGCCTCGCCGGCGCCCGTCGCCATGCGCGTCCAGAAGAGCTGGTCGAAGCTGTGCGCGAAGCCGGACGCCATGCAGGCGACGCTCCAGAACGCGATTCCCCCCGCGATCAGGTTCTTGCGGCTTATCCGGTCCGAGAGATAGCCGAAGGGCAGCGCGCCGATGACGTAGGAGGTCGAGAAGGCGAAGCCGAGCAGGACCGATATGCGCACGTCGGAGAGAACCAGGTCGTGCTTGATCGGCTCGACGAAGGCGGTGATCACGAACCTGCTGATCGACGCGAAGAAATAGGCCAGGAACAAAAGCGACAACGTGTATTCGGAGCGGAACCGCTTCAGGGCACTCACGCAACATCCTCCGGCAGCGACGCCGTGCCGATCATAGTCCGGCGGCCGGCTTCGACAACCGCGCAGCAGCCTGGCATGACGCAGGGGAAGATGTTGCGCATCGCGGCCTTTCGCGCCGGCTGTAGGTTCAATGCGCCCCGCCGCGGGCCCAGCGGTTGCGCAGCACCGTTCCGGGCAAGGCGCCGGTGTGCTCGCCGTTGCGCATCAGCACCTGCCCGTTGACGATGGTGTAGTGCATCCCGATCGCCTTCTGCGTCAGGCGGAGCGCGCCGGCCGGAAGATCGTGCACGACCTGCGGATAGGCCGGCGCGATCCGTGCAGGATCGAAGATCATGATGTCCGCCGCCAGCCCCTCGCGCAGCAGGCCGCGATCATGCAGGCCCCAGACGGAGGCGATGTCGAAGGTGATCTTGCGGACCGCGCGCTCCAGCGTCAGCGCCTGGCGCTCGCGCACCCAGTAGCTCAGCAGCTCGGTCTGCAGGGAATAGTCGCAGATCTGCGAGGCATGCGCGCCGGAATCGGAGAAGGTGACGACGGAATGCGGGTGGTTGATGATCGCCCAGGTGCCGTCCTGGTCGGGCACTTGCAGCGGCTGGAAGAACATCTGCTTGAAGTCGCTTTCGAGCGACAGGTCGATCACGAGCTGCACCGGATCAACGCCGCGCTCGCGCGCTTCCGCGGCGATCGACGGATTGGTGCGCCCGGGGCGGCGAAGCACCGTGATGACCTCGAATTCCTTCGGGTCCTTGATGCGCGCGACGGTGCCCATCTCGATCGCCCGGCCCGGATCCTCGTAAGCCGCGGCGACCAGCTTGCGCTGAAAATCTTTGTCGTGCAGCGCGACCTTCTGTTCGGCGAGCGACAGCTTGCGCAGATCGCGCCAGACCGGATGGCGTTCCCAGGGAAGCTGGCTTTCGAAGCACCAGACGCAGTTCAGCGTGCGCGTGTGCGCCTGGATGGCGACGCGCCCTCCCCGCTTGGCCGCTTCGTCGGCGATGTCCAGCCAGCGCGTGTAGCTGTCCTCGATGCGCGGGACGCAGCCGAAGGTGACCGGAACCGAGGTGCCGAGCGCGAGTTCGCGCAGCTGGCGATAGCCGACATCGCTGACGTCGCGCGCGAGCTCGAAGACGCCGACATTGGCGTCTTCCAGCACTTTGACGAGCGAGCGCACCTCGTCCCAGTCGCAGATGCGGCTGGGCACGGGCTTGCCTTCCGGCGTGATGTGCTCGCCGCGCGAGGTGGAAAAGCCCATGGCGCCGGCGCGCAGCGCCTCGCGCACCTGCGCCTGCATCGCGGCAATGTCCTCGTCCGTCGCCTTGTCGCTATAGGCGCGTTCGCCCATGACGAAGGTGCGCAGCGCGGTGTGGCCGATATAGCCGCCGAAATTGATGCCCTTGGGCAGCCGATCCAGGTTTTCGAGATATTGCGGATAGGTCGTCCAGCGCCAGTCGATGCCCGACAGCATCGCATCGGCGGGGATGGCCTCCACCGCCTCGAGGCCGCGGATGATCTTTTCCTTCCAGCCCTCGCGGCAGGGCGCGAGCGAGAAGCCGCAATTGCCCATCACCGCGCTGGTGACGCCGTGCCAGCACGAACTTGTCGCCAGCGGGTCCCAGGCGACCTGCGCGTCGAGATGGGTGTGCGCGTCGATGATTCCGGGCGCGACGACCAGATCGGAAGCGTCGATCACCTGCGCCGCCGCGTCGCTGATCCGCCCGAATGCCGCGATGCGGCCGTCCTTCACGGCGATGTCGGATTTGTAGGCGACGCCGCCCGACCCGTCGATGATCGTTCCGCTCTTGATGACGATGTCGTAACTCATTGCCTGAACACTCCAGCCGATCGAGAGGTTTGCCTCAAAGAGGAGAGCGCCGCATCGCGCGCCGCCGCGCAGCGCCTGTCCAGCCCCGCCATCGCCATTCCTCCGCTTCGAGGCGCAATTCGTGTGCGCCCGTTATTTTCTTCCCGGGCCGGCGCCGCGGCATCCGGCCAACCTTCGAACGCCCGCCGGCGGACGCAAGCCGGCGCAGCCGGCATCGCCCGACGACCCAGTCCTGGCGGAACGTGAAACCTTCCTCCAGCCGCCGAATGTCACAAGAAACATCCGCCGCCGGACCGTTCGTCGCGTGCGCAGCTTCACTCGCGCATTGCATTCCAGGACCTTGACGGAATATACTCAGATGTCTGACTAATGCAAGCGCGACTGGAGCAGCTGGGGATGGAAAGGCTTACGCTGGACGGCTTCTTTCGAAGTTCCGCCGCCTGGCGTGTGCGCATCGCCCTGGCCGTAAAGGGAATCGCCGCGGAGCCGCGTCCGCGCAATTTCCGCACGGCGGAGCAGCGGTCGGCCGCCTATCTCGCGATCAATCCGCAGGGACTGGTGCCGGCGCTGACGGTCGGCGACCATGTGCTCACGCAATCGCTGGCGATCATCGAATATCTCGACGAGACGCGCCCGCTGCCGCCCCTGCTCCCGCCGGACGCTCTCGGCCGCGCCGCCGTGCGCGCCACGGCGCAGATCATCGCCTGCGATATCCATCCGATCAACAATCTGCGCGTCCTCGACTATCTGCGTGGCACGCTGGAATTGGGCGATGTAGCCATCGACCGCTGGTACGCGCACTGGATCGTCGAAGGGCTGACGGCGCTGGAGCGGCTTGCCGCGGCCAAGGGCGACGGGGCGCACTGTTACGGGGAGCGCGGTCACGCTGGCGGATATCTGCCTGGTGCCGCAGCTCTACAATGCGCGGCGCTTTCGGGTCGACCTCGCGCCGTTTCCGGTGCTGGGGGGCATCGACGCGGCGCTGCGGGACACCGCACCCTTCGCGCAAACCAGGCCGGAGAACCAACCGGATTACGTCTAGACGGCGCGACGGAAGCAACAAGACAAGAAATACGGGAGATCGACATGCAGGAGACGGGAGCACGCGGCCGGCGGTCCAAGTCGATGGACACCGCGCTTCAGGACACGCGCGAACAGACCGCTTTCTTCGAGCGGGCGAGCGGCGAGCAGCTTGCGCCGCTTTGGAAGGTGCTCGCGGGCCTCGTCACGCCGACGCCGCGCCCGCGCGCCCACCCCCATCTGTGGCGTTATCGCGATGTTCGCCCGTTCCTGATCGAAGCCTGCAAGCTGGTGACGGCGGCGGAAGCCGAGCGGCGCGTCCTCATCTTGGAAAATCCGGCGCTGCGCGGCCAGTCGCGGATCGGAGACAGCCTGTTCGCCGGATTCCAGATCATCATGCCCGGTGAGACCGCGCCGGCGCACCGCCATGCCGCGGCCGCGCTGCGTTTCATCATCGAGGGCACGGACGCCTATACGGCCGTAAACGGCGAACGCACGATGATGCGTCCCGGCGATTTCGTCACCACGCCGTCCTGGACCTGGCACGACCACGGCAATGTCGGCGCGGGCCCGATGGTCTGGCTCGACGGACTCGACATGCACATCGTGAACCTGCTGAACACCAGTTTCCGCGAGGAGTTGGAGCACGCCACCCACACGATCACGCGGCCGGACGACAGCTCCATAGCGGAGTTCGGGCGCGCGATGATGCCCGCCAATTTCACGGCGCAGGCCGCAAGCCCGATCCTGAACTATCCCTATGTGCGCACGAAGGAGGCGCTCGACAGCCTGGCCGCGCATGCGCAGATCGATCCCTCCCTCGGCTTCATCCTGAAGTTCCTCAATCCGCTCAACGGCGACTGGGCCATTCCGACGCTGGCGACGAATATGCGCCTTCTGCCGGAAGGATTTTCCAGCAAGCCCTATCGCTCGACCGACACGACGGTGTTCGCGGTCGTCGAAGGCGAAGGCACCAGCCGCATCGGCGGCGGGGATTTCGAATGGTCGGAGCATGACGTGTTCGTCGCGCCAAGCTGGATGGAACAGGAGCATCACGCGCGCCGGCAATCGGTCCTGTTCAGTTACTCCGATCGCGCGGTGCAGGAGAAGCTGGGACTGTGGCGCGAGGCGCGCGCGAGTTGACAACCCCTTCCGCGCGAGTCATGCAGATGTCTGAGCATTTTCCAAAAACGATCGCCTGCGCGCCGGATCCGGCGCATCGCAGCACAATTCGCAACGCTCAAATCAGGGGATAGGAGATGTTCGAGTCACCGCCGGTTTTCACTGTGCCGGTCGCCGGCGACGCGCCTTTTCCGGTGCGCCGGATCTATTGCGTCGGCCGCAACTACCGCGCGCATGCGCTGGAGATGGGCGCCGATCCCGACCGCGAGGAGCCGTTCTTCTTCATGAAGCCGGCGGACGCGATCATCGCCAGCGGATCGGCGATCGCCTATCCGCCGCGTACTTCCGACTATCAGCACGAGATCGAGCTGGTCGTCGCGATCGGGAAGGCCGGACACGACGTATCCGTCGAAGACGCCGATGCGCTCGTCTACGGCTATGCCGTCGGCCTCGACATGACGCGGCGCGACCTGCAGCTCGCGGCCCGCAAGGCCGGACGCCCCTGGGACATGGGCAAGGGCTTCTATCAGTCGGCGCCCTGCGGCGAGATCCGGTGCAAGACGGAAGCCGGTTCGCTCGCGCACGCCGCCATCCGCCTCACCGTGAACGACAAGGTCCGCCAGGCAAGCGACCTTTCGCTCCTGATCTGGAGCGTTCCCGAACTGATCGCCGAACTCACCAGCTATGGCGAGCTGCTTCCGGGCGACCTGATCTACACCGGAACGCCCGAGGGGCGTCGGCCCAGTCGGCCCCGGCGACCATCTGGTCGGGACGATCGAGGGTCTTGCCGACCTCGTCCTCGACATTCGCCCTTGAGCCGTTGGATGCGAACCCTGACATGAAGAACGAGATCGCCATCGTCGGCGGAGGCATCGCGGGCTTTGCGCTCGCGCTCAACCTGCACAAGCGCGGCATAGCCTGCAGCGTCTATGAAGCGGCACCGGAAGTGCGCGAGATCGGCGTCGGCATTACGCTGCTGCCGCACGCCATGCGCGAGCTGAACCTACTCGGCGTCGGGGACGACGTCGCCGCCCTCGGCATCGCGAACCGCGAAAGCGCCTTCTTCAACCGCTTCGGGCAGAAGATCTTCGGGGAAGAGCGCGGACGCGCCGCGGGGTACCCCTATCCCGAGATCGGCATCCATCGCGGCAAGCTGCACGGCATCCTGTACCGCGAAGCGGTGGCCAGGCTCGGCAGCCGGATCCGCACGGACCATCGCTTCAAGGCGCTCGAGCAAGATGGCGACGGCGTGACGCTGTTCCTGGAACGGATGTCCGACGGCAGCGCTCTGGGGGCCGTTCGCGCGGCGGCCGTCGTCGCCTGCGACGGCGTCAAATCCACCATCCGGCGGCAATTCTATCCCGGCGAGGGCCTTGCCTTCACCGGCATCAACACCTGGCGCGGCCTGACCCGGCGCAAGCCGATCCTGGACGGCCGGACCTATCTGAGGATCGGCTCGATCCGTACGGGCAAGATGGTGATCTATCCGATCGCCGACGACATCGACGACTCCGGCGACCAGCTCATCAACTGGGTCGCCGAGATCACCGGCGACGGCAGCCAGCAGAACGACTGGAACACGCCCGGCCGCCGGGAGGAGATCCTTCCGATCTACGACAGCTTCAAGTTCGACTGGCTCGACGTGGGCGGCCTGATCCGGGACGCGGAGCTCGTTCTCGAATATCCGATGGTCGATCGCGATCCCATCGCGCGCTGGACCTTCGGCCGCGTCACGCTTGCCGGCGATGCGGCCCATCCGATGTATCCGCGCGGCTCGAACGGATCGGCCCAGGCGCTGATCGATGCCCGGATCGTGGCCGACAGGCTTGCGGCGGGCGACGATCCCGCGGCGGCCTTCCAGGCCTATGAGGCCGAGCGCAATCCCGCCACGGCGCGGATTGTGCTCTCGAATCGTCACAACCCGCCAGACATCATCAATCTGCGCGTGGAGGAATTGACCGGCGACCGCCCGTTCGACGCCCTGGATGCTTTCATCAGCCAGGAAGAGCTAAGAGAACTGTCGGACAACTATAAGCGAATCGCCGGATTTTCGGAGGCTGATTTCAACCGGTCTTGACTGCGAGGCGCTTTTCCGGTCTTCGTCTTAGGTCTGCACTACGGATGCTTCATAGATGCCAAGCATGGAGCGCGACGGCGCAGCCAGCGCACGTGAACTTGTGAGCGAGCTTTATCGGCGGCCCGGCTTTCTATTGCGCCGCGCGCACCAGATATCGGTTTCCCTCTTCCTGTCGGAAGTGGCGCCCCTCCCGATCACCACGACGCAATATGGCGCGATGGTGGTGCTGAGCGCCTATCACAGCCTCGATCACGTCGGGTTGGCCAAGCTCCTGGGCACCGACCGGTCGACCATCACGCTCGTCGTCGGCAACCTGATCGAGATGGGCTACGTCCTGCGGAAATCGGATCCCAAGGACAAGCGCCGCAAGGTGCTCGAACTGAGCGACGCCGGCCGCAAGGTGCTGGAGAAGCTGGAGCCGTCGGCGCGGCGCGCCGCCAAGCGGGCGCTTGAACCCTTCACGGCCAAAGACGGCAAGCAGTTCATCGAGCTGCTGACGCGCTTCGTCTCGACCTTCAACGCCGAGGCGCGCGCCCCGATCATGGCGGGCGATCCGGGCCGGCGCCGGAGCCGCTCCACCGTCGATTGAACGGCGGCAGGTGGAACGGCTACCGCTCCGCCGGGACTTCCGGCGAGGCGGCAATGGCCGTCGATATCTGCGGCTCAGTAGTGGAGATCGAGCTCCACGCCGAAAGTCCGAGGCGCTGCGGGACTCGCGCCGTCGCCCTGCGTGCTGCTGCTCACATTGGTGTAGTATTTCTCGTCGAGGAGGTTGCGCCCGAACAGCCGCACTTCCCATTTGTCCGTCGGCGAGATCCCGATCTGGGCGTTGACGAGGTTGACCGCAGGCTGCTTGGTGCGATTCTCCGGATCCCAGTAATAGTCGCCGGCATAGGACCACAGCAGGTTCAAATCGACCGTTCCCAACTTGCCGGCCGGCACGCTGTAGTCGAGCGACAGCGAGGTCGACCATTGCGGCGTCCGGATCATCCGGTTGCCGGAGAAATCCGCCGCGGTGAGCTGCGTATTGCCGCCGGCGGGGTTGGGCGCGTACCCGACGCCCTTGGGGAACGAGGTGTACACGCCGTCGACATACGATGCCTGGGCCCGCACCAGCAATTGTCCGACCTCGACCGGCGGCAGCGCCGTGACGTCGAACTCGCCGCCCTTCACCTGGGCGGAGGCGGCGTTCAGCACCGAGATTCCGATGCCGTTGGGATTGACCGCGGAGAGCTGGATGTTGCTGTAGCGGTAGTAGAACCCAGCGAGGTTGACCTGCAGCATCCGGTCGAAGAGATCGCTCTTCAGCCCGCCTTCGTAGTCAATCAGCACTTCGGGATTCACCGCGGCGCTGTAGGGCGACGAAAGGCTGAACACGCCACTCTTGAAGCCGCGGCTCGTCGTGAGATAGCCGAAGATCGAGTCGGTGAAGCTGTGATCGAGCGTGACGCGATAGGTGATCTGCGAGAACGTGCGGGACGTCTGCGAGGCCGGAAGCGTCGCCGTGGTGCGGATGAGCGTGCCGACGGGCGACGGATTGCCGGCTTCCGCCACGGTGGTTCCCACGATATGGCGGCGGTCGGTGGTGTAGCGCAGGCCGCCCGTCAGGCTCGTATCGCTGGTGATGTGCGCCGTAGCCTGGCCGAAGACCGCATAGGACGACGTCGTCATCGTCGCCACCTGGAGCGAGTTCGTCGACGCCGTGGTCGTGCTGCTCAGCGTCTGTCCGTAGGTGGACGGTTCGTCCCAGTAGAAGGCGCCCGCGACCCAGTCGAGCCAGTCGGTGCCGCCCGTGAGCAGAAGCTCCTGCTGCAGCGTCCGCGTCTTCTCGAAGGTGATGGCCGAGGTATAGCTGACCGGCGTGTTGTCGAGGTCGTAATCCGTGATCGGCTGGTACGTCCTGTAGGCGGTCGTCGACGTCAGCGTGGCCCAGGAGAAGTCGTGCTTGACGACCAGCGCGGCCCCCATGGTCTCGTTGTGATCGTCCGTCACGGGCATGTTGCCGTCGGTGTCGTAGATCGTCCCGAGGCGGCTCTGGCCGTTGAGCGAGCGCGACGTGCCGAATTGCGTGCGCGTATTGCCGAAGTCGGAATATTGCTTGGAATAGTCGAGGCTGAGCACCACGGAGGTGTCGGCGTCGACGTCGTATTTCGTCTTGCTGCGGATCGCGAACTCGTTGTCGAAGTTCACGTCGTTTCCGAGGAAGAGGTTCTTGCCCCAGCCCTGCCCCTGGTTGCGGACGAACACGGACAGATCGGTCGCGATATCGTCGGTGACGCCCGTCGTCGCGTAGAGACTGGCCGTCACCGTGTCGAAATTGCCGTAGCCCAAAGAAATGTCGGCGCTCTGCGTCTGCGACGGATCGCGGGTGATGATCTGGATCACGCCGCCCGTCGTGTTGCGGCCGAACAGCGTTCCCTGCGGCCCCTTCAGCACCTCGACGCGCTGGATGTTGTTGAAGGAAAACAGGTTCGACGACGCCGACGCGTACAGCACACCATCGACATAGATTCCGACCGATCCTTCATCGCCGGCCGTGCCGCTCTGCGTGCCCACGCCGCGGATATAGGGCGTGATCGAATTGCGCGTGTTGTCCATCACAAGGTCCGGCGAAAGCGCCGGCAGGTCCGACGACACCGTCAGCCCGCTTGCCTTGATGACGTCCGCCGAAATGGCCGTCACCGACATCGGCACCTTCTGCACGTCTTCGGTGCGGCGATCCGCCGTGACGGTGATGGTTTCGATACCCGAACTGTCGCTTTGCGCCTGGGCGGCGACCGGTATCGCCGCGGCCGCAAGCACCGTAAGCGCGCCGGCCTTCAGTCCGCCGGAAACGAGGACTCTCGACTGCATTGGCCTCCCCTTCGTTATTCTTGAACCCATCGGACTACGCCGACTTGGACTCAACTCGCGCATGACGGCGCGATGTTGTTTTCGAGAAATAACTCAGATGTCTGACTAATGCAAGTGCATCGTCCGGCGCACGCGCGCTTTAATGAACACGAAATCGCGCGGCCTCGCAGCGTCAGGCGATGGTGGCCGACGACATGTGGAAGTCGCTGCCCGACGGCGCGTCGCGGTCCAGCAAAGCGAGCATGCGCGCGGCCAGACGGCCGGGTGCGATCCAGCGCGAAACATCCGCATCCGGCATGTCGGCGCGGTTGCGCGGCGTGTCCAGAATCGTCGGCGACACGGAGTAAACATGGATGCGGCGGGGCGCGAGTTCTTCGGCAAGGCTTTCGGTCAAGCGTAGAACGGCGGCCTTGCTGGCCCTGTAGGGGCCTATCCCGAGCGCGCCGCGACCTGCCGCAGCGGCAGCGACGTTCACGATCGTCGCGCCTTCTCGCACATGCGGCAGGACGGCGGACGTTGCACCGACGGCCGAAAGAAGATTTGCCTCGAACAGGCGGGACCAGTGCACGAGGTCGCAATCCTCGAACTTTCGCCATTCGAAGGCACCGGCGACATTGAACAGCCCGTCGATCGTGCCCCAGGCTGCAACGATTTCGGCGACGGCCGCCGCAAGCCGCTCGCGATCGAGGAGATCGAGCGGCCCGAGACGAATTCCGCAGGAGGGACATCGCCGCCCGGCGCGACCCGATCCAGAATCGCGACGCGTGCGCCACGTTGCGCTGCGATTCCCGCGACGGCACAGCCCAGCACGCCCAGTCCACCGGTGACGACGAGGCGTTTGCCGGAAAGCGAAGCTTCGGTAGTCACTGTGCCTCTCCTCTGCTGCGCGTGCGGATTTGATGGCGGCTCCCTATGACGCGGGATCGCCTATCGGGTCCAGCTTGATGACGACGGTACCGTCGGCGACCTGATCGCCGACCGCCACCGCGACGGCTTCGACCGTCGCTGCGGCGGGCGCCGACAGCGTGTGCTCCATCTTCATCGCCTCTAGCACCGCGAGCGGCTGGCCCTTGGCCACTTTTTCTCCCGCACGCACCAGGAGATGGATGATCTTGCCCGGCATCGGGGTCGTCACGCGATCCGACGGCGTGCCGGCCGACTCGGCGGCCTCGAACGGATCGAAGGGCCGCACGACAAAGGTCTCGCCGCGCGACATGACGGCGACGGCACCCGATCGGAGCCGCAGCGCGACGGCGTTGGATGGCGCGGCCTCGACCCGCCGGCGCCAGCCAGCCACGACGAGCTCGACCGCCGGCGCGCGGCGGCCGCCGATGCGGAATCTGTCGCGCGCGCTCCAGGGATCGGCATCCCGCGGCGCGTATTCGTCGACGACAAGCTGGGCCGCGGCGGCGAGCGCGTCATCGGTCGGCGTTTCGAGCGGTACAAGCTCGGCCAAATGGCGCTCGATGAATCCGGTGTCGACGTCGCCGGCGACGAAATCCGATTGCCGCAGCGCGCGGATGAGAAAGGCATTATTGGTCTGAACCCCGGCGATCTCGACCTGCTCCAGCGCGGCGGCCAGCGCGGCGGCCGCGCCTGCGCGGGTGGCGTCGTGCGCGATGATCTTGGCGATCATCGGATCGTAATAGGGCGTCACCGCATCGCCCTCGCGAACGCCGGTGTCGACACACACGCCTTGCGGAAATGCAGACGTTCGAGCGTGCCAATGGATGGCAAAAACCCGTTCTGGGGGTCTTCCGCGTAGAGCCGCACCTCGATGGCGTGTCCGTCGATGGCAAGCTGCTCCTGCGTCTTCGGCAGCACCTCGCCGGCCGCGACGCGCAGCTGCCACTCGACCAGATCGAGGCCGGTGATCGCCTCGGTCACCGGGTGCTCGACCTGAAGCCTGGTGTTCATCTCCATGAACCAGATGCGATCGGGCTTGAGGCCTTCGGATGCGTCGGCAATGAATTCGATCGTCCCCGCTCCGGAATAGTTCACCGCTTTCGCGGCTTTGACGGCGGCGGCGCCGATGGCGGCGCGCATTCCGGCGCTCATGCCCGGCGCGGGCGCTTCCTCGATCACCTTCTGGTGGCGGCGCTGGAGCGAACAGTCGCGCTCGAACAGATGCACCGCGTTGCCGTGATTGTCGGCGAAGACCTGCACTTCGATATGACGCGGGCGCGAGACATATTTCTCGATCAGGACATGGTCATTGGCGAAGGCGGATTTCGCCTCGCGCCTGGCGCCTTCGAGCGCCGCGGCGAAATCGCCCGCCGCCTCGACCTTGCGCATGCCTTTGCCTCCGCCGCCGGCGACCGCCTTGATCAGGACGGGATAACCGATCCGCGCCGCTTCGGCCGCCAGATGCTCCGTCTGCTGATTATCGCCGAGATAACCCGGCACCACCGGCACGCCGGCCTTTTCCATCAGCGCCTTGGCACGGTCCTTGAGCCCCATAGCGCGGATCGCGGACGGCGGCGGGCCGACGAAGACGATGCCGGCCGTAGCGCACGCCTCGGCGAATTCGGCGTTCTCCGACAGGAAGCCGTAGCCGGGATGGATCGCCTCGGTGCCGGTCTCTCGCGCCGCCGCGAGGATGGCGTCGATGTTCAGGTAGGACTCGCGCGGCGCCGGCGGACCGATCCGCACCGCGCTGTCGGCCAGCGCGACATGCGCTGCGCCCGCATCCGCGTCGGAATAAACGGCGATGGTCGCAATGCCCATCCGCCGCGCGGTGCGGATGACGCGGCAGGCGATCTCGCCGCGATTGGCGATTAGGAGCGTCTTGAACATCGTCACATCCTGAACACGCCGAACTTCGTTTCAGCGATGGGCGCGTTGAGGCAGGCGCTGAACGCCAGCGCCAGCACGCGGCGCGTATCCGCCGGAGCGATGATGCCGTCGTCCCATAGTCTTGCGGTGGCGTGGTAGGGGTTGCCTTCGGTTTCGAAGCGCGCGCGGATCGGCTGCTTGAAGGCTTCGGCCTGTTCCGGCGTCCATTTGTCGGCGTCGCGGTGGACGGTGGCGAGCACGCTCGCGGCCTGCTCGCCGCCCATCACGCTGATGCGGCTGTTGGGCCAGGAGAACAGGAAGCGCGGGCCGAAGGCGCGGCCGCACATGCCGTAATTGCCGGCGCCGTAGGAGCCGCCGATCACCAGCGTGATCTTGGGCACCTGCGCGCAGGCGACCGCGGTGACCATTTTGGCGCCGTCCTTGGCGATGCCGCCGGCCTCGTATTTCTGCCCGACCATGAAGCCTGCGATGTTTTGCAGGAACAGCAAAGGGATGTTGCGCTGGCAGCACAGCTCGATGAAGTGCGCCGCCTTGAGCGCGCTCTCGCTGAACAGGATGCCGTTGTTGGCGACGATGCCGACCGGGATGCCTTCGAGATGCGCGAAGCCGGTGACGATGGTGGTGCCGTAGAGCTTCTTGAACTCGTCGAACGCGCTGCCGTCGACCAGCCGCGCAATGACCTCGCGCACGTCGTACTGGATGCTGAGCGACGGCGGCACGATGCCGTCCAGCTCTGCGGTGTCGAAGGCCGGCGGCCGCGGCGCCGCGACGGGAATGTCCGGCCGCTTGACCGCGTTCAGCCCGGCCACGATCTGCCGCACCAGGGCGAGCGCGTGGAGGTCGTCATTGGCATAGTAGTCGGCGACGCCGGAATGGCGGGCATGGACGTCGGCGCCGCCGAGGTCCTCCGCCGAGACGATTTCGCCGGTGGCGGCCTTCACCAGCGGCGGGCCGGCGAGGAAGATGGTGCCCTGCCCCTTGACGATGATGGTCTGGTCGCTCATCGCCGGGACATAGGCGCCGCCCGCGGTGCACGAGCCCATGACGCTGGCGATCTGCGGGATGCCGGCGGCGGACATGTTCGCCTGGTTGAAGAAGATGCGGCCGAAATGGTCGCGGTCGGGGAAGATCTCGGCCTGGTTCGGCAGGTTGGCGCCGCCGCTGTCGACGAGATAGAGGCAGGGCAGACGGTTCTGCTGCGCAATCTCCTGCGCGCGCAAATGCTTCTTCACCGTCATCGGGTAGTAGGTGCCGCCCTTGATCGTCGCGTCGTTGCAGACGATGACGCATTCGCGGCCCGAGACGCGGCCGATGCCGGTGATGATGCCGGCGCCGTGGATGTCGCCCTCATACATGCCGTAGGCCGCCAGCGGCGACAGCTCCAGGAAGGGCGAGCCGGGATCGAGCAGCCGCTCGACCCGCTCGCGCGGGATCAGCTTGCCGCGTTCGGTGTGCCGCTTGCGCGCGCGCGCGTCGCCGCCCAGCGCCGCAACGGCCCTGGCGGGCGCGCAGTTCGTCCACCAGCGCCGCCATCGCCGCGGCGTTGGACTTGAATGTGGGAGCACTAGGCACAATGGCTGATTTTAGTTGCGCCATCAGTTCCCACTTTCCTCGAACAACTCCCGCCCGATGAGCCAGCGGCGGATTTCGCTCGTGCCGGCGCCGATCTCATAGAGCTTGGCGTCGCGCAGGAGGCGTCCCGTCGGGTAGTCGTTGATGTAGCCGTTGCCGCCCAGGCACTGGATCGCCTGGAGCGCCATCCAGGTGCCCTTCTCGGCGGCGTAGAGGATCGCGCCGGCAGCGTCCTTGCGCGTGGTCTGGCCGCGGTCGCAGGCGCGCGCCACGGCATACACATAAGAGCGCGTCGCGCTGAGCGCGACATACATGTCGGCCAGCTTGGCCTGCATGATCTGGAAATTTCCGATCGACTCGCCGAACTGCTTGCGGTCGTGGACGTAGGGCACCACGGCCATCCATGCAGGCCTGCATGATGCCGAGCGAGCCGGCGGCCAGCACCGCGCGCTCGTAGTCGAGACCGCTCATCAGCACGTTCACGCCCTTGCCGAGGCCGCCCAGGATGTTCTCCGCCGGCACTTCGCAATCCTCGAACACGAGTTCGGCAGTGTCGCTGCCGCGCATGCCGAGCTTGTCGAGCTTCTGCGCCGTCTTGAATCCCTTGAAGTCCTTCTCGATCAGGAAGGCGGTGATGCCGCGCGGGCCGGCGGCGGGATCGGTCTTGGCGTAGACGACGAGGGTGTCGGCGTGCGGGCCGTTGGTGATCCACATCTTGGTGCCGTTGAGGACGAAGCGGTCGCCTTTGGCGTCGGCGCGCAGCTTCATGGACACCACGTCGGAGCCGGCGCCTGGCTCGCTCATCGCCAGCGCGCCGACATGCTCGCCGCTGATCAGTTTCGGCAGATAGCGCCGCTTCTGCGTAGCCGTGCCGTTGCGGCGGATCTGGTTGACGCAGAGATTGGAGTGCGCGCCATAGGACAGGCCGACCGAGGCAGAACCCCGGCTCACCTCCTCCATCGCGATGACGTGCTCGATATAGCCGAGGCCGAGGCCGCCGAATTCCTCCTCCACCGTGATGCCGTGCAGGCCGAGTTCCCCCATCTGCGGCCAGAGCTGGCGCGGAAACATGTTGGTGCGGTCGATCTCGGCGGCGATGGGCGCGATCCTGTCGTCCGAAAACGTGCGGACGGTGTCGCGGATCATGTTGGCGGTGTCGCCAAGATCGTGATCGAGCGAGCCATAGTCGTTGGCGGTCATGCGATACAGCTCCCGTCGCAGAGCAGCCGCCGACGGCCGCCCAGGCGGCACGACGTGTAGCGGCGCGCGGCCGGAACGGGAAATTGAAAGTCATCGCGTCTATCTATAGACAGTGTCTATGCTTGAGCTTTATCTGGTCCGCTATTTCCTCGCCGTCGCGCAGACCGCAGCTTCTCCAAGGCGGCGGCGCATGTGCATGTGACCCAGCCCAGTCTTTCGGCCGGAATAGCGAAACTCGAAAGCGCGCTCGGCCGCCGGCTCTTCCACCGCACGAGCCGGCGCGTGCAGCTGACCGACGCGGGCAACCGCTTCCTCGTGCATGCCGGCAATATCATGCGCGAATGCGATGTCTGTCTCGAAGACGTCGCGCAGGCGAAGTCCAGACCGCTGCTGCGGATCGGGATATTGACCACCATCCCCGCTGCCGTGCTCGGGTCCGCGGTGGCGCATGCCGCATCGCAGGAGCGGCAGCGCATCTGGAATTCATCGAGGGCAGCGAGCGTGAGCTTCTGGCCAAGCTCGATCAGGGCCGGCTTGCCGCCGCGCTGACACTCCAGCGGGACAAGAGCGGCCGGCAGGAACGGATATGCAGCGAAGGCTATTCGCTCGCACTGCCGCATTCGCATCGCCTGTCGGCGGCACGCGAGATTTCGCCCGAAGCGCTGGCAAGCGACGCGATGATCGTGCGCCGCCATTGCGAGGTCCTTTCCGAGACCAGCCGGCATTTCACCGCGCACAATGTCCGCCCGGCCTTCGGGCTGCGGACCACAAGCGACGAAAAAGCGCTCGTGCTGGTCCGCGCCGGCTATGGCGTCACCGTCATGCCCGATTCCTACCGTCATCCGGCGTGAAGCGCGTGCGGCTGAAGGGCTTTGGCCTTCGCCGCACGATCTGCCTGCGTTTCGGCGCGACGGCCACGAATCCGAAAACGCCCTGCAGGGCCTCGCGGCGGCGGCACGCGCGGCCTTTGCCGGCATCGCCGCCTAAACCGGCAGCACGGTCGTGAGCTTCACGCATTTCAGCGCGAAGCTGGAATTCACCGAGCCGACGCCGGGCAGGTGCAGGACCACTTTCTTGAGGAAGATCTCATAGGCGGCGACGCTCGGCATCACGATCCTGAGTAGGAAATCGGCTTCCCCGGTCATCGAGTAGCATTCCACGATCTCGGCCCGGCCGCGCGCGGCGCGTTCGAAATTGTCCAGCGTGGTCTCGTCGTGCGATTTCATGCGCAGATGCGCGAAGGCCGTGATCGGCAAGCCGACCGCCTCGGCATCGAGCAGCACCGCACGGCCGGCGATGACGCCATCCTGCTCGAGCTTCTTCAGACGCCGCCAGCAGGGCGTCTGCGACAGGCCGACCTTCGCCGCCAGATCGCCGATCGCCATGTCGGGGGCCTGCTGGATTTGGCGAAGTATTTTCCTGTCTGTCGCGTCCATGCGGGAATTTCTTCTAAAATAGCTGCGAAATACGGAATGGAATTCTAGAGGGAGCTCTGCCTTCCGGCAACTTGGAAAGAATATTCCTCAGACGTCGCCCTATTGTCATCCGATGGATCGGGATCTGGTACGCAACACCCTTAGCCTCAGTCTTCACATTCCGGTCCCGCCGGCGCGGCCCGGCGCGGCGCCGGACTTCCGGCATATCGCCATCCCCAATGCGGGCCATCTGCGCCGCCCCAATATCGCGACCGATCCGGCAGACATCCGCGACCTCGCCTTCGATCTGATCCGCGTCCTCGATTTCGAGGGCCACGCCGTGGGAGCGTGGAATCCGCGCCTGCCGCCGGAGCGCCTGCGCGAGGCGCTTGGCTGGATGATCCTGGATCGCGCCTTCGAGGAGCGGATGGTCCAGGCGCAACGCCAGGGCAAGACGTCTTTCTTCATGCGCTCGCTGGGCGAGGAGGCGATCGGCATCGCGCACGCGCTGGCGCTTTCGAAGGACGACATGTGCTTCACCTCGTACCGCCAGCAGGGGCTGCTCATCGCTCGCGGCTGTCCGATCGCGGACATGATGAACCAGATCTACAACAACGCCGCCGACCGCCAGCGCGGCGTTCAGATGCCGATGCATTATTCGTTTCCCGAATACGGCTATTTCGCGATGTCGGGCAATGTCGCCACCCAGGTGCCACAGGCCGTCGGCTGGGCGATGGCGTCGGCCTATAAGGGCGACAGTCGGATCGCCGTGGGCTTCATCGGCGACGGCGCCACCGCCGAGGGCGATTTCCACGCGGCCCTGCTGTTCGCGAGCGTCTATCGCGCGCCCGTCATCCTGAGCGTCTCGAACAACCAGTGGGCGATTTCGACCTTTGCCGGATTCGCAGGCGGCGAGCGGACCAGTTTCGCGGCACGCGGCCTTGGCGTCGGGCTGCCGTCGCTGCGGATCGACGGCAACGACTTCCTCGCGGCCTATGCCGCCGTCGAATGGGCGGCGGAGCGGGCGCGCGCCAATCTCGGTGCCACGCTGATCGAATTCGTAACCTATCGCGGACATGCGCATTCGACGAGCGACGATCCGAGCCGCTATCGACCGACCGAGGAATACGCGGCCTGGCCGCTCGGCGATCCGATCGCGCGGCTGAAGCAGCATCTCATCGTGCTGGGCGAATGGGACGACGAACGGCACGCCGCCTGCGAGCAGGAGGCCAAGGACCGTGTCCGCGCGCTGCAACGCGAGGCGGAAGCCATCGGCACGCTCACGACCGGCGACAAGCCCAGCGCGCGCGCGATCTTCGATCATGTGTTCGAGGACGCCGATTGGCGGATCCCGCCGCCAGCGCCAGGAAACGGGCATCTGACATGGCGGCGATGACCATGATCCAGGCGCTCAATTCGGCGCTCGACGTGACCCTCGGCCGCGATCCCGACGTGCTGATCTTCGGCGAGGACGCCGGATATTTCGGCGGCGTCTTCCGCGTGACCGACGGCCTGCAGAAGAAATACGGCCCGACGCGTTGCTTCGATGCGCCGATCTGCGAGCTTGGCATCGTCGCGGCCGGCATCGGCATGGCGGTCTACGGGCTGCGGCCCGTCCTGGAAATCCAGTTCGCGGACTATATCTATCCGGCCTATGACCAGCTCGTGTCCGAGGCGGCGAAGATCCGCTGGCGCTCGGCCGGCGGCTATACCGTGCCGATCACGGTGCGCGCGCCCTATGGCGGCGGCATCTTCGGCGGCCAGACGCATAGCCAGAGCCCCGAGGCGCTCTTCACCCATGTCGCGGGCCTGAAGACCGTCATCCCTTCGACGCCCTATGACGCAAAGGGCCTGCTCATTAGCGCCATCGAATGCAACGATCCGGTGATCTTCCTGAGCCGAAGCGGATCTACAACGGCCCCTTCAACGGGCGGCACGACCAGGCGGTGGTGCCCTGGTCGAAGCATCCGGCCAGCGCGGTGCCGGAGGGCCACTACACGATCCCGCTCGGCACGGCGAACGTGGTGCGCGCCGGCGGCGCGGTCACGGTGCTGTGCTATGGGACGATGGTGCATGTCGCGCTGGCGGCGGCGGCGGAAAGCAGCATCGACGCGGAGGTGATCGATCTCCGCACGCTGGTGCCGCTCGATCTGGAGACGATCGTGACCTCCGTGAAGAAGACGGGCCGCTGCGTGATCGTGCACGAGGCGCCGGAAACGAGCGGCTATGGTGCCGAGCTGGCGGCGCTGGTGCAGAAGCATTGCTTCTTCCACCTCGAAGCGCCGGTGGAGCGCGTCTGCGGCTTCGACACGCCCTACCCGCATGCTTTCGAGTGGACCTATTTCATCGATCCGGACCGCATCGCGGCAGGCATGCGCCGGACTCTGGAGGCCTGACAATGGGCCGCTACGTCTTCAAGCTTCCCGATGTCGGCGAAGGCACTGCCGAGGCGGAGATCGTCGCCTGGCACGTCAAGCCGGGGGACAGAATCGAGGAGGACCAGAACCTCGTCGATGTCATGACCGACAAGGCAACGGTGGAGATGACCTCGCCCATCGCCGGCGAAGTGATCGCGTTGCACGGCGGCCCGGGCGACATGGCGGCTGTCGGTGCGCCGCTCGTGGAGATTGAGATCGCCGGAGACGGGAACGCCGTATCCAGCGCTCAAGACATCGCACCACCCGCTCAGAAGCTGGAACCGCACAAGCCTGTGCCTCAACCGCAAACTGTGACCGCAGCCGCTCCGCCCGCGCCCGCGGACAGGCCACTCGCCTCTCCGGCGGTGCGCCAGCGCGCCCGCGATCGGGGAATCGACCTGCGATCGGTGCGTGGGAGCGGTCCGGCGGGCCGCGTGGTGCAGGACGATCTCGATGCGGCCGTCGCGCCGGGCACCATGTCATCCACCGCCCCGCGCGGGCCGCGGGCCGACGTTGTCGAGGACATCAAGATCATCGGCCTGCGCCGGAAGATCGCGGAGAAGATGCAGGAGGCCAAGCGCCGCATCCCGCATTTCACCTTCATCGACGAAGTCGACATGACGGAAGTGGAGGATCTGCGCGCGCATCTGAACCAGACCAGGCGCGCCGCGACGCCCAAGCTGACGGTGCTGCCGTTCCTCGTCCGCGCGATCGCCCTTGCGATCGTCGATTTTCCGCAGATGAATGCGCGGTTCGACGACGCGGTAGGCGTGATCCATCGTCATGCCGCTCTCCATATGGGCATCGCCACACAGACGGCGAACGGCCTGATGGTGCCGGTCGTGCGGCATGCCGAGAGCCTGGACATCTGGCAGTGCGCGGTGGAGATCGCACGCGTCGCCGCCGCCGCGCGCGACAACAAGGCGAAGAGTGAAGAGTTGTCCGGCTCCACGATCACCATCACGAGTCTGGGGACCCTGGGCGGCGTCGCGGCGACGCCGGTGATCAACCATCCCGAGGTCGCGATCATCGGGCCGAACGCGATCGTGGAACGGCCCGTGGTCCGCGACGGGCGGATCGCGGTGCGCCGGATGATGAACCTGTCGTCCTCGTTCGACCATCGCGTCGTCGACGGCTACGACGCCGCGGCCTTCATCCGCCGCATCCGCACCTTGCTGGAACATCCCGCAACGCTGTTCATGGGTTGAGCGAAAGGCCAACCGGTGCTCGTGCCCTGCGGCGGATGCCGGTACGGATCAGCCCGGCGGTCGCGGCGGCGCTTCGCGCGCCAGCAGAGCGCGGACGAAGGCGACCTTTGCCGAAGGCCCCTTGCCGCAGGCGGGCGGAACGGTGAGGCGGCGGCTCTCGATTAGCCATTTGGCGCGAAGCGCCGTGTAGAGCGCGTCCCAGACCGGCAGGCTGGCCGCCAGGATCGCGTCATCGTCCGGATGGCCGAGCATGATGCCTTCGCAAATCGCCAACACGCCGGCGGCGAGCGGGGCCACTTCGTCGTCCGGATCCGGCCGGCATGATGGAGAAAGGCGCGGATGCCGAAATCGATCATGTGCGCCATCTGGCCGACGGCAGGATCGTCGATCCGGTATTTTGTGGCGACCTTGCGGAAAGTACTGCCCGCATCGTCGTGGGGGCCTAGTTCGGCGCCGGGGATGGCGAAGGGAATGGCGTCGTCCGGCCGCCGGTCTTCCTCGCCCCAAGGTACGAAGACGAAAGTCGCGTCTCTATCCACGAAGCGCTTGATGAGCCAGGGGACGGCCGCGCGGTCGAAGTGCAGATGCTGACGCGTCACCCATTTCATTTCGCTCTCCGCGTTTCGACTCCGCAGCGCTATTCAAACGCCGGCGGCCGACAGCACCTTTCGCGCACCCGCCAGGACCCGGCCGACACGGTCGACCACGCTGACACCTTGCTGCATAAGATCCTCGAGCGGCACTTCGAGGCCGATCGTGGTGCCTTCCGGCAGGGCGCGCACGAAGTCGACCAGCGGCAGCGCGCCCTCGCCCGGTATCCGCCGCTGCCACAGCGCTTCGTGCCGGCGCTTGTCGGGGTCGACGGTCAGCGGGCCGTCGCAAAGCTGCGCCCGGCCGATCAGGTGGGGATCGACGGTCCGCATCGCGGCCGGCGTGTCGCCGCAGCGCGACATGTTGAGGACGTCGAACTCCAGCGCGAGATCGCTGCCCGCCTTTGTCACGGCTTTCACCGCGGAGGCGATGGAGGGTGTCGCCGAGACCGGCATGAACTCGACGAGCGGCCGCAGGCCGAATTCCTTCGCCAGCGCGATGTAGCGTCCGAGATTGTCCTGCGCGCCCTGGCGTCGTCGCCATCGCGGATCACGCAGGCCACGAAATTTCGGCTCGAACAGCGCCGCCGATTCGAACGCCGGACGATAGTCCTCCAGCACGGTCTGCGGCGTCAGGAATACCGCTTCCACCTGGTCGACGATGACGCCTTCCGCCCGGCAGCGCGCCAGCGCTTCGCGCCGCGCCGGCGTATCGCCGATCAGGCCGTAATCGCCGATGAACTCGACGGGCTGGAAAAGCAGCGACACCTTGTGGATTCCGTGCGCGGCGGCGGCCGAGACGACCTCGGCCGCCCGTGGCGTCGCGGACCGTCAGGAAATCGAGCGAGAGCAGATCGTCATCCATAGCGATGGTCTCCCTGCGCGCCGGCGCATCCGCTCACTTGGTGAACGCGCTCGACGCGGTGGCTTCGTCGGGCGAGAAGCGGTCGCCAAAATCGAACAGGTCGTCGTGCTGGAAGCCGTTGAAATACTGGATCTCCCACCAATTGCCGTCGCGGTCCTCCATGTAGAAGGAGTAGACGCCGCGCTGATCCATGATGTCGTTCACGCGACGGATGCCGTAGACGTCCTTCAGCTCCAGCGCCTTGGCATGGGCGCGTTCGACCTCTTCGCGGCTCGTCACGTCGAGGCCGAATGGTTGTGCAGGCCGGATTCGTGCGCGTTATCTCCGCCGGCGACGCAAGCGACGTGGAATTTCAATCCGCAGCGGATCACCATGGACGAGCGCGAATGCTGTGCGCAGTCCAGCCCGAGGAATTCTTCGTAGAAGCGCCGCGTCTCCTTGAGCGAGCGGCACATCAGCGTGCCGTGCGACATCACATAGGGCTTGACCACCGACTTTTCATTCTTGGTCGGCAGCAATCCGAGCTTCGTCGTGTCAATGCCATCGTCCGTCTCCTTGCCTGTCTGTTACGATCCGGTGTCCGCCGCGGTGAGGAAGGAATCCGCGAAGAATTCGCTTTCGGGCAGATGCCGCTGCCCACAAAAATCGGCGCGCGCGGCATCGACCATCGCGGGCGCGCCCGATGCATAGACCTGATAGGGCGACAGATCGGCGATGTCGTCCATAACGGCACGATGGACGAAGCCCACCCGGCCGTTCCAAGCGTCCTCTGCCTTGGGTTCGGAAAGCACCGGCACGAAGCGGAATCCGCTCTGCGTCCGCGCCCAGCTATCGCAAAGATCGCTCATATAAAGTCTGCCCGGCAGCGGCCGCCCAATAGAGCACGATGTCCCGCGCGATCCGGCGCTCGAAGATGGACTCGCAGATCGCCTTGATCGGCGCGAAGCCGGTTCCGCTGGCGACGAACATGATCGGCTTGTCGCTGTCCTCACGCAGATAGAACGTCCCGAGAGGACCTTCGAATTTCAGTATCTGCCGGGACGGCGATTTCGCCGGAGAACAGGCGGTCGGTGAAGTGGCCGCCCTTGAGATGGCGGATATGAATCTGGATCTCGGTCGTTCCGCCGGGCGGCATGGCCGTGCGAGCGAGTAGTTGCGGCGCAGCCCGCCGTCGAGAAGGAACGAGACATACTGGCCCGGCACATAGCTGAGGTTTTCCTGCGGCGGAAGCTTCAGCGTGGCGACCGCAACGTCGGGCGCCGGATAGGCGAGATCGGCGATGCGGCAAGGCAGCACGACCGGCTTGATGGTCGCGAGCGAGATCTCCTCGACTTCCATCACGACATCGCTGCACGCCAACGCGCGGCACAGAAGCGTGTAGCCCGCAGCCTTCTCCTCGGCGCTGAGGCGCAGATTGAGCGTCGGCACATAATCGATCGAGCCGGACACGACCTTTGCGATGCAGGTCCGGCAGGAGCCGGCGCGGCAGCTATAGGCGATGATGACGCCGCCCTCGATCGCCGCCTGCAGCAAGGGCTTGTCGGGCGGCGCTTCGAAGCTGTGCCCGCTCGGCAGCAGATCGACGCGGAACGTCATTCCCGCCCGCCCTCTTCGGCGATCACGAGGTTCGACAGCGTTCCGATTTCCGGAACGCTCACCTCGACCCGGTCGCCGGCTTTCAGGAAGAGCTTGGGGTTGCGGCCGAAGCCCACGCCGGCCGGCGTTCCGCTGGTGATGATGTCGCCCGGACGGACGTGTAGAACCCGGAGTAATAAGAGATCAGCTCGCCCATGCTGTAGATGAGGTCGCGATTGCTGGCATGCTGCTTGACCTCGCCGTTAACGCGCGTGGTCAGCGTCAGGACGGTTGGATCGGCGATCTCGTCCGCGGTCACGACGATGGGCCCCTTCGGACAGAAGGTCGCGAACTGCTTGCCCAGGATGTTTCCGCTCGGCCAGCGGATTGCCCGGGATCATCCAGTCGCGGGCGGAGACGTCGTTTATCAGGGTGTAGCCGGCGATGCAGTCGAACGCTTCGGCCGGACTCGCGCCATGGCATTTGCGGCCGATCACGGCGCCGATCTCGCCTTCCCAATCGACCATGTTGGGATTGTTCTTTGGCAGCACGATCGGATCATGCGGGCCGGTGACGGTCGCGGCGCATTTGATGAAGGAGGTCGGCCATTCCGGCTTTTCGACGGGATGGGACGACATCTCGCGTGAATGGCTCGCATAATTCCTGCCGCCGCCGGAGGATCAGCCCCGCATCGGCGAGCGGGGCGGGCGAGCCGCGCCTCCGTCAGCGGCTTCAGCGCACCGGCCGACCGCAGTGTTTTTGCCAGCGCCGCGTCGCGCAGAACCTTCGCCTCGATCGCGGCGACGGCGTCGAGCGCCGGCTTGCCGGCTTCGAGCACGTCGACAAGCGATCCGCGTATCTTCGAGGCCTCGGAAAGCGCGGAGCCGCATTTTGCGAAATTCAGGACGTCGTTTCCGACCAGAAGGCCGGGGCTCGCGGCGCCGTCTGCAATATCCATCAGGAGTTTCATGCGGGAGATTCCGATCCCAATTGCCGCGCGAAGCCCATGCGCTGGCGATAACGTTCCCAGCGGATCAGGTTCGCCGCTTCGCTGCCCTTGGCGTCGATCACGCAGGGACCGTGCGTCTGCCCGGTGAGGCCCTTCTGATAGGTGTTCATGCCGGGCGTTGCGGCTGCCGACATGGCCGCGACTGTATGCGACCGCATCCTCGATGGCCAAAAGGCCGCTGATGCCCATGAGGTTGGCGCTCTGCCGCGCGCGATGGTGCACAAGCGCGTCGCCGTCCGTCGCCAAGGCGAAATAGGCGAAGTGGACTTCCGTTTCGTCCGGTCCGCGGGGGATGATGTAGCGCAGGTAGATCACATCCAGGTCGCGCAGGATCCCGGCCGACGGATAGAACGCGATCACCGTGGTCTGCGGACGGATGCCCGTATCCCAGAACGCGCAGCAGCGCCTTGTCCTGCAACGCGGCCGAGGTCGGCGCTCCCGCCAGGTTGATCGACGTGACCGGTTGCCGCTGGCGGTCACCAGATTGAGTGAATCTCCGCGCGACCAGTCCATGTGGCTGTAGCCGGTGTGCAGCAGCGCGCCGTGGTAGCCGTCATTGTCGTTACAGGTTTTCCAATTGGCGTGGAACATCATCTTCTGATAGCCGGCGAGCTTAAGCTCGCCATTGCCGCCCAGCACGCGCGCAATATGCGGCCGCGTCTCTCCGAGCCATTCGTCGATTTCGGGAGCGTCGGCGCTGAAGGTGGCGAAGACGATGCCGTAGATCTCGGCGCTGCGCAGTTCGCGCAGGCCGTAGTCTTCCTTGCGGAAGTCCTTCGGGAAATCAGCAACGCCGGGGATGCCGGCCAACTCGCCGGTGTTCTTGAAGGTCAGCGGTGATAGGGGCATTCGATCTTGCGGCCGCTGCCGCGCGGACAGGTCGCCAGCTGCGTGCCGCGATGCGGGCAGGCGTTCTGGAACACCCGAAGCTTGCCGTCCTCGCCATGGACGATCAGAACCGGCGCCTCGCCGATCTGGAAGGTCTTGTAGTCGCCCGGATTGGCGAGCTCCGCCCGGTGCGCCACCATGTGCCATTCCGGACCCATGAAGATCCGCTCCAGCTCAAGGCGGTACACATCCTCCCGATGGAAGACCTCCTTCGGGATCTCGTTGAACTTCGACGGCCAGCGGATGTTCATCTTAACGCCTTCGCCGGCGGACGCCGCATATGCTAGACGGGATAGACGAGATAGCGCGGCAGGACGGCCGTATCCAGCACCGCCCGCTTCGACCGGAAGGTCGCGCCGGCTTCGCCGACCTGGACGACGTCCTTATAGTTGCCGGACACCAGCACTTCGGACTGGCCGCGCGTCGTGGTGTAGGCGACAAGGAAATTCGTCTCCACCTCGAAGAGCCCATCCGCCCGCCGCGCCTCGGCGGTCCGCTGGACGAAATGGCGCGTCGTGTAGTCCTCGAAGGTGCCGGCCCAGATCTTGGTCACGTACTGGACGCGGTCGGAGATGCGGTTCTGGTTGTCGTCGAGCATGATGGCAAGCGGCAGCCCCTGCTCCTCGTTCTCACGCGCGATGCAGATATAGCTAGCGTCGCCGCCCTCGAAGCTGGCCGCCCAGGCCGCCATGTCGCGCAGGTCCAGGGCGCGGATGTAGCGGACCTGCAGCGCGTCGATCCGCGCCAGGACGGCGGGCGACACGGGAGATGCGTCGCCGGATGAGATCAAAGTCGGGGCTTCCATCAAGCCCGCCGCTTCCGCCATGTGTTCCTCCATTCGATTATTGTTCACGCGACCGCGGCTTTGCCGCGCCCGTTCAGGCCCGCTCGAAGCCCATGGTCTGGCGATAGCGTTCCCAGCGGATCAGGTTGGTGGCTTCCTCGCCCTTGTCCATCGTGATCGGCGCCGTGATGGGCCCCGTGACGCCCTTCTGGAACGCGACGGTGCCCGGCGTGCGGGAGGCGACGTGGATGCGGTTGAACACCGCGCCGTCCTCCAGCGAGATGAAGCCGCTCGGCCCCAGCAGGTTGGACGCCTGGCGGGCGCGATAGCTCGACAGCTCCGCGCTGTCTTCGCGGCGGCCAAAATAGGCGTAGTGCACTTCGGTGCAATCGACCGAGCGCGGGAACACGAACCGCATCGTGATCGTGTCGTGGTTCCGCAGGATGAGGCTGATCGGATAGAGCTGGATGACCGAGGCCTGGATGCGCTTGGTGGCGTCGAACGGCATGATCACCGACGGGTCGCGCAGGAAGCCCGCATCGCCGGGCTCGGGCAGCTCCGTCAGGTTCACCTTGTGCGCATGCGTCGTCATGAACTGCTCGCCGCGCGTCTTGGGGAAGCGCAGCAGCCGGGCGGCGACGTGCAGCAACGGCGCGTGATAGCCCTCGTTGTCGCCGTATTCCTTCCAATTGCTGTCGAAAAGGACCTTCTGATAGCCCAGCAGCGTGAGATCGCCATCGCCGTCGAGGAAATGGGCGATGTAGGGCTTGGTCTCTCCGAGCCATTCGTCGATTTCGGGAGCGTCGGCGCTGAAGGTGGCGAAGACGATGCCGTAGACCTCAGCGCTGCGCAGTTCGCGCAGGCCGTAGTCTTCCTTGCGGAAGTCCTTCGGGAAATCAGCAACGCCGGGGATGCCGGCCAACTCGCCGGTGTTCTTGAAGGTCCAGCGGTGATAGGGGCATTCGATCTTGCGGCCGCTGCCGCGCGGACAGGTCGCCAGCTGCGTGCCGCGATGCGGGCAGGCGTTCTGGAACACCCGAAGCTTGCCGTCCTCGCCATGGACGATCAGAACCGGCGCCTCGCCGATCTGGAAGGTCTTGTAGTCGCCCGGATTGGCGAGCTCCGCCCGGTGCGCCACCATGTGCCATTCCGGACCCATGAAGATCCGCTCCAGCTCAAGGCGGTACACATCCTCCCGATGGAAGACCTCCTTCGGGATCTCGTTGAACTTCGACGGCCAGCGGATGTTCACCGTGTTGTCGGCATTGGAGATGCGCATTGCTTCCTCCCGTCTGCGCCGCTTCTACTTGATGCGGTCGAATTGTTGATTGGTGATGCCGGCGGAGAGCCCTCCGTCGACGACCACGATGGAACCGGTCATGAAGGACGCGTCGCCCGACGCGAGGAAGATCGCCGGCTTCGCGATCTCTTCGGGCTCGGCGGTCCGCTTCATCGGCGCGATCTGCGCCAGCTGGCTGCCGGTGGCGCCGATGCTACGCCAGTAGCGCTCCACCCGCGGCGAACGCGTCGGACCCGGACAGATCGCATTCACGCGGATATTGTCCTTCGCGAAATCCATGGCCATGTTCTTCGTCATCAGCACGACGCCGCCTTTGGACGCATTATACGCCGCGGCGCGGTTCGCGCCCGTTATTCCCGCCAGCGACGACACATTGACGATCGAACCGCCGCCGCGCTTGCGAAGTTCCGGAACCACGAGTTTGCAGGTCCGATAGATCGCGGTGAGGTTGGTATCGAGTACGCGGTACCAATCCTCCTCCTCGGTCTCCTCGACGGTCTTGGAGGTGTTGGTCCCGGCCACATTGAACAGCGCGTCGATGCCGCCGCCCAGATGAAGCGCCTGGCCGATCATCGTGCGCACGCCGTCGAGGCCGCTGATATCCGCGCCGACGGCGTAGGCTTTATGACCTTCATCGGCGATCTGCGCGACGACATCTTCCGCCAGGGAACGATCCATGTCGACGGCAATGGCCGTGCCGCCGAGCCGGGCCCATTCCACGGCAACCGCCCTGCCGATTCCGGCACCGGCGCCGGTGACGACGGCGACCTTCTGCGAAAACTCATCGGATTTCATGGCCTGCGTCCTGGATTAAGGTTCGAGCAGGGCGTGCCGGCTCGCCATGTTTTCACGACCGACACTATACTCAGATGTCTGAGTATTGCAATCGCCTTTTATCGGCAGTTCGGCGGCTTATGGTGAGTGGGCGCGGGATCAAAGCCGGGCCAGCAACCGGTCCAGGTTCGGCTCGCGGTCCAGTTCCAGCATGATGCTGCACGCTTCATCCGCGCGCGCCGCCGTGAGACGGCCGGCGCTGTAGACGCGGAACTTTCGCACCAGTTCCTCATCGCCTAGACCGACGCCGGCCCACGGATCGCCGATCGCATACGTCGTCGAGCGCTCCAGGCGCCGGCCCCGCGCCTGCACACTTATCTCGAAGGGAAAGCGGATGGCACGGCCGGTCTCTCGCAGCTGCGCCATCACCATTTCCGCGCCCTTTGGATGCGGCGACACCTCCACCTTGGCGGAGAGAGCCGCGATGTCGCTGCGCGACCGCATCGCATCGGAGTGCCAGTCGGGCCCGAACGGAGTGCCGTGCAGGGCGAGCGCCGTCAGATAGGGAATGCTGAACTGCGAGTCGACGGCGTTCTCGACGCGCCGGTCGTCCATGCGCAGATTGAACGCCGCCTGCGGGACGGCAACCTGGACGCGATCGATCTCGGCGGGCTTCAGGTCTAAGGCGCGCCGGATCTCGAGCGCCATGTCGATGATCGGATGGGAGAAGCGGCACGACGGATAGAGTTTGAACGACGTCTCCTCGATCAGCCAGCGCGCGCCGAGGCGATCGCCGATGACCGACCAGTCCACGCCGGGCGATCCCATCATGCGCCAGAGGCCCGTATCGCCGTCCAGAATGGCGCGGTCCGAGGTGAAGCCTTCCGCGGCAAGAAGCGCGGCGGTGACGCCAGCTTCGGCGCAGGCGCCGAACATCGCGTATTTCGACATCGGGCGATGATCCGGCAGATAGAGCCAGTGACCGGTCGACGGCATCGGCGCCATCGAGCCGGTGAGACCGAACGCATCCAGCATCCGGGTCGTGTCGAGTCTCAGCAGGCGTCCCGCCGCAGCTGACGCGCCGAATGCCGTCCAGCCATGGCCGCGCACGACACCGAGCCGGACCTTGCCGTCCTCGTCGATCGCGATCTGGCGCATGGAAAGTCCGATGCGGCTCACGACGTCGAAGGCGATCGCCAGCACCGCGAGCAGCTCGCGCCCCGAGCATCGGGTCCGTTCGGCCATGGCCAAGCAGGGCATGACAGTGCAGCCACTCAGATGGCCAGACCACAGCGTCGTGTCTTCGGCGTCGAGCGCGTTGGATGCGTGTGCATTGATGTGCGCCGCCAGCGCGGCGGGAAGCTTCCTGCCGCTCGAGAGCACGGTCGCTTCCGCGGCACCACCGAACGCGCCGACGACCTTCGCGACGATGCGTGCCGATGGAATCGCAGCGCCGCCGATGGCGCATCCCACCGTGTCCAGCAGAAGCCGCTTCGCCGCATGGATGGCCGCCTCCGGCACGGCCTCCAGCGACGTCTGGGCGGCAAATTCTGCAAGCATGCTTGTCGGGCTGTTTCCGTTCATGGCCGAGCTATTCTCCGAAGCCGGCGGTCCGCGCCGCTGCGATGCCGAGGCCGACCGCCATCGCAAGGCCGCCGCAATAGCCCAGTCCGAACACGTCGCCGGCGTCACTGCCGGCCGCCAGCAGGCCGCGCACCGGCCAGCCGTCGGCACGCAGGATCTGTGTCGACGCGTTTATCGTCAATCCGCCATTTGTGAACGTGATCGCGGGCCGCACGATGAGGGCGTAGAACGGCGCCTTGTCGAGCGCCCCGAAATGCTCGACCCGCGGCGGAGACAATTTCTCCCAGCCCGCGGCGCAGCCCGCGTTGTAGGCCTCGATCGTGCGGAGCGTCTGCGCACCGTCGAACCCGTGAAAACCGGCGAAGGCCGCGATCTCGCCGGGCGTGTCCGCCACGATCCCGCGCCCGCCATGGCGAAGCGCGGTCGCCATCTTGTCGACGGCCGCGCCGGTCGCGGTGACCGACCGCGTCGCGTTTTCCGCATGCACCCGCGCATCCCAGATGCATAGCGCGCGGCCGTCGGACTGGGCAAGCGTGTGGTTGGCGTTGGTGTGATCGCCCAGGCTCTCGTCGCAAAACCGCCGGCCGGCCATGTTCACGAGGACGCCGAACTCGCTGTGATACTGCGTAAGGACGGTGAAAAGCCTGGGATCGCCCCAAGCGGGCGACTCGCTCACGAGATGTCCATAGAAGCCGCGATTCGTCCCGCGCACCTCGCCGCCGGCGCCGGCGCCGAGCGTCAGCCCATCGCCCGTGCTGAAGAGATTTGAGCGATGCAGCATGTCGCGCGCATTGGGATGGATGTATTTGCCGCGCAGCGGGGCCGAGCCCTGATAGCCACCGGTCGCCAGAAGCGTCCATCGGGCGCGAATGTCCACGTCGCCGTCGCGATGTCCCGTGCGCGCGCCGACAACCCTTCCATCCACGTCGGCCGACAGCGACCGCGTGACGGTTTCGCGCGCGATCATCCCGCCGCGCTGTTCGATTATCCGTGCGCAGCCGCGCAAGTGGCCGATCACGTCGATCTGATAGCCGCGCCCGAAAAGAACGCGCATCGCCCGCGAAATCGCGATGTCGCGGCTCCGCATCCAGTCGAGGGCTCGGGAATAGTTTGCCACCACGACGCGTCCGAGATCGGGGCGCCCGCCGGAATGGAGCGCCATCCGCTCCGGGCTCGTCGCCGTCCAGAGCACGCCTGTCGACATCATGGCGGAGCCGCCGATGTCCGGCGCTTTCTCGACCACGATCACCGAGGCGCCGCGCTCCGCCGCCCAGGCCCCCGCCGACAAGCCGGCCATGCCGGCGCCGATCACCAGAAGATCGCATTCGAGATCGTCGTCGCTCACGCCGTGCGCTCCGGCACCGCAAAGCCGCACGGGCGCGGCTCGACCCTTTCGGTCGAACCGCGCCCGGACGCGAAGGTGGAAATGGCCGGCACGGCTAGAGTGCAGCCCCCAGCGTGATGCCGAAGGTGCGCGGTGCGGCCGGCGCATACTTGGCATAGGCCGAGGTGCTGTCGGAGGCGAACGAGAAGTATTTGTCCTCCGTCAGGTTGTTTACCCACAGCTTCACATCATAGTGGCCGTTCGGCTGCGTCCAGGTGAGCGAAAGGTTCACGATGTTCGTGGGCGGCTGCTTGGTGTCCGGCAGATTGTCGGCCGAGAAATAGAAATTGCCGCCATGCGCGTAGGAGAAATTGAAGTCGAACGGACCGACCGACGACGGAATGCGATAGTCGGCCACCAGGCTGAGCGAGAAGGGCGGCGTTTGCACCGTCTTGTTGCCGCGAAGATTGCAGGAAATCTGCGTCGCCGGAGTCGAGGCTGCGGCGCCCGTCGTGGGCCGAACCGGATAGGCGATGCTGCCGCAGCCTGCCGGAATCGCGATCGGTGTGTTGGGGCCCCAGGGCAGGATGACCGGACCGCCCGGAAAATCGCCATAGCTGCCGTTCTCGATCTCCGCCGCGGCGCTCACCGACAGATGCTCGGTAACCTGGTAGGTGAGGTCCGCGTCGACGCCGCGCATGCTGGCGGCGCTTCCGTTGATCAGCGAGGTGCCGCCGGTGGGATTGACGACCACGACCTGGATGTTGGTGAAGTCGTAGTAGAATCCCTCGACGTTGAAACGCACCGTGTCGTCGAACAGCGTGCTCTTCATGCCGATGGTGTAGGCGCTCACCTTCTCAGGGTTGACCGGCGCATATTTCGCCGGGAAGGGTGTCGACGCCGGCGGCGATGGCGTGGGCGATATCGACGCGACGTTGAACAATCCGCTCTTGAAGCCGCGGTTGTACGCGACATAGCCCATGATGTCGGGCGTGAACTGATAGGCGAGCGAAGCGCGGCCGGTCAGGCCATCCCACGATTTGCCGTCCGCCCAGGGACCGCCCTTCTTGTTGGTCGGAGCGTAGGTTTCCGTGGCCCAGAAGCTGCGATCGTCGATCGTGTAGCGCAGGCCCAGGGTCAGCGTCGTGTTCGTCAGGATCTCCTCCGAGGCCTGACCATAGAGGGCATACGAGTCCGTCAGCTGCTTGCCCGCGAGCGTACCGTTCGCCGAGCCCTGATAGGCGCCGGAGATCGACGACTGGTCGTGCATGTAGAATGCGCCGAGATTCCACTTCAGCCGGGCATCGTCGTGCGACAGCAGGCGGAATTCCTGCGTGATGTCGTCCTCGGGCTGAGTCACCGGATTGGTCTGCAGGCCGAGCGCGGGACCCGCGTCGAGATCTAGGTTCTGGGTCGAACGGGCATGCGTGAAGGACGTGATGCTGACCGCGGAGACGTCGTCGAATTCCTGCGAGACCTTCACGCTGCCGGTCTCGGCGAGCCAGGTCGCGTGCTGGTTGACGAGGCCTTCGGTGCCGTCCCAGAAGCCGATGCCGGGATAGGTCGTCTCGGCCTTGAAGTCGTTGGTGCCGTAGACGTTCGGCGCCGAACGGGCCGCGAGGCCCTGCTCGCCGCGATCGCCGCTGAGGCTGAAGCTTGCCAGAACCGTCGTGCGGTCGGTCGGCGTCCACAGCGCCTTCGCGCTCAATCCGAAGCCCGTGTCGCTGAACGTCGGAAGGCCGGTGACGTAGTCGCGCCCCCAGCCATTCACCTGGTCGTGACCGGATACGGCGATATTGACCGCAAGGTTGTTCGTGATGCCGGTCGTGGCATAGAAATGCCCCGTATAGGTGCTGAAATTGCCATAGCCGATGTCGGCGTTCACGGCCGTGTCCAGCGACGGGTCCTTGGTGTGGACGACGATGACGCCGCCGGCGGCGTTGCGGCCGAACAGCGTGCCCTGCGGGCCCTTGAGGACTTCCACGGACTCTATGGAATTGTAGTCGAACACCGCCGCGGAGGTGTTGGGCATATAGACGTCGTCGACATAGGTGGCCACACCGGGCTCGACGCCGACGCCGGAGCCGCTGTTGCCGATGCCGCGCAGATAGGGTGTCGTTCCGACCGAACTGCGGTCATAGGCGAGGCCCGGGACGAGCTCGGTCAGGCCCGTCGTGCCCGTCACGCCCGCCTTGTTCAGCGTATCGGCGTTGAACGCGCTGATCGCGATCGGCACCTTTTCCATGTCTTCGACGCGCTGGTTGGCGGTGACGGTCACGGTTTCGATCGTGCCGGTGTCGGTCTCCTGCGCCCAGGCGGCGTGGACACAGCCCAGCAGCGCGACCGCCCCCCATGCGCCCGTGGCCGCCATCGCCGACGACCGCTTTAAAATCGCTTTCACAGTCCCCAGAGAATTTGTCATTCCAATCGTCCCCTCTTGATTCTTGTCTGCGTTATTGCCGAGCTGCTTCACCGCATTGCCGGTGGACAGACGGAGCCGGACGGCGCCGGCACCAGGCCGCGGCGCATCCAAAACCGGTACATGAGGATGGTCGTCGTCACGCCGCCCACGGCCGCGATCACCGAATTGACGAAAAGCGACTGGCCGATGGCGTGGGTGCCCAGGACATCCGACAGGGCGCCCACCACCAGCGGGCCGGCCGACACGCCGAGAAGATTCGCGATCGCGACATAGAGGGCCGAGGTGCGGCCGATGAGGCTCTCGGGCGCGGTAAGCTGAAGCGCCAGCGGACAGAGCGGCACCTGCATGGCGTAGACGAAACCGATCGCCGCGATGGCCAGGATGGAAACTCCGACCGACCGCTGCAGGAAGGCGAGCGCCGCGATCGGAATCACCGACAGGAAGCAGTAACGCAGAATGCGTGCCGGCGCGTCCGTCACACCCCGGTCCTGCAACCGCTCGCACAACAGGCCGCCGACGAACGTGCCGGCCGGCGTGACGACCAGCGTCACCAATCCGAGATAGAGTCCCGACGTCGCGGCCGACCAGCCATAGGCGCGGCCGACAAAGGCCGGCAACCAGCCGTGCAGCGCAAAGCCCAGAAGCGCCACAAACACGCCCGTCCCGAAGGTTGCGTAATAGAGCGGCCAATTCGACTGCGTCGCGGCCGCCCCTGCCCTGCCGCGCACGCCGCCGATCTCGTAGCGGCCCGGCTCCTTCGTCGTGAAATAGAGGAGAAGCGCGAGCGCGATGCCCGGAACGCCGACAAGCACATAGGTCGCCTGCCATGGCGCGAGACCGCCGAGGCCGATCGCGGAACGCAACCCGGCATGGGACATCCAGTCCAGCATCGCGCCGCCGAGAAGCAGCGATACGCCACCGCCGAGCGGCGCCGCGGCGAGGAAGGCGCCCATCGCGCGCGCCAGATGCCTGGGGCCGAAGAGATCGCGCAGGAGCGAGAATGCCGCCGGCAGCAGAACCGCCTCGCCGATCGCCAGAACGAGACGGAAAACGAAGAGTTCGGCGTAGCTGTTCGCTAGGCCCGACGCCATGCAGGCGGCGCTCCAGCACGCGATGCCGCCGACGATCAGGTTCCGGCGGCTGATCTTGTCGGCAAGAAAGCCGAATGGAACCGTCACGACGACATAGGAGAGCGAGAAGGCGAAACCGAGTAGGATCGCCACGCGCGTGTCGGACAGCGCAAGGTCGTGCTTGATCGGCTCCACCAGCACGTTGATGACGAAGCGGCCGATCGACGACAGCAGATAGGCGAGAACCAGCAAGGCCAGCATATACCAGGGGCGCCAGCCGATGCCGGGCGGCGGATCCGGCGCGTGATCCCCTTCGGGCGGCGTCGGTTGCATCTTCGCCTCAGCTCCCGCCATGGCCGAGCGTCCGAACCGGCATTGGGATTTCGCATGGGCTGAGGACTGGCATGAGGTCCGCGGCGGCCGGTATGTGCGTTGTGTATCGGGGTGCGGCGGTTTGCAGAGTGGTCGTCGAGGCTCCCACCCGCGCCAACGCCCGTGGAGCAGGTCCGACACCCGACCGGATGCCGATGAAATTGGCGGGTGTACACACGCTCAATACGCTTCCTCGCACAAACCCGATCTGGCGCCGGTTGCGCGGCATAATACTCAGACGTCTGCTGAATGCAACATCTTTCAGACGTCTGAGTATTATGCCGGCGAACCACATGCAGGCGGTCAGCGGGGAAGATAAGACCATGGGACCGTCGATAATTTCCGGTTATCGGCACCGCCGATTCCGGGGCCTGCGGTTTCAATGGTTTTTCAAACCATCCCCTGCTTTTCTCAGTTGCCCGCTGAGCGCCGGAAGCGGGCACTTCGGGCACAGTGACGGTCGCTGCAGCCTACTTCCACTCCGCTAATACCTCCCCACCCGACTCGATTGCCGCCCGAGTTACAACAGCGTTGAACACACAAAAGTGCTCCGAAACACTGGTGGGAGAGCCGTAGGCCGCGGCGGCACCGTCGTCGTCACGGAATGTTGCGCGTCCATTTTCCAGTGGGACAATACTGCCCTCGACCACAATGACGGCATGAGCCATTTTCGCGCGGGCATCGTCCGGCGCGATCGATATGTAAGAAACGAGGGTATTCCAGTTCCGATCGAATCTGGCCGGAGCGGGCAATTGCGTCGGGTGTTGTCGCGGCCAATCCAATTGATGCCATCAGGGACACCCACGTCACGGTGCCCGCACTCCCGCTCATAAAAAGCAGGAGAACATCATGTCGCTAGAGACTTCGGCATTGGGACGCGAACGCGTTGCAAGAGCGATTGAGTGTGTGTCGTGTGGTCAAACAGGTTCGGTGGATTGCGGAACGATAGATGTGCCTGATTGCAACGGCGACGTGCGATCGATCCTCATAGGGATCTCCGACGGGTTCTATCAGACGCCTGGCGCAGGCAAACCCGACGATCCGCAGATCATCTGCAATCGATGCGGCGCGGTCCAGAGAGACTGTCTGACCCTTTCACTCTGACTCCGATGAGTGTCAAAAACTTCGTTCCGCAATGTGTTATGCATCGACATCAATCGGCCAGACGTCGATTGATGACATTCAAGAGCAGAAAAGGATCAAGATGTTCACAGTTCAGATAGATTTGTCCCGCGTGCCGTTTCCACAACTCGATTAAATCAGAATTGCGCGCACTGATCGCCGCGCACTGGCGCCCAGTGCCACAACGGGGGCCGCAGACGCAACACGCGTTGTCCGCAACGACACCGTTCGGTTCGCCCAGGCTGCTCGAGTCCGGCAATCCAAGCGGCAGTGACGTCCTGCTTTACGAATTGGACCTATCAGCCGTTTTCAGAGGCCTCCTCGAATCGATCCGCTCCCGCCGATCTTCGCGACCAAGATTCTGTTCTGCCGCGATAGGCGTCAGGCCCCTATTTTCGTCACCGGAAATCTCTTTCGACCGCTCGGGCATCCGCCCCGCGGTCTTGTGACCATTGACCATCGACTTCTCCTGTTCCAGATGCCCGACGCACGTCGCGCGCATCGGGCCCATTGTTAGAATGACGAAATTCTCAATTGCGCAGCCAGCCTTGATTGCTGTCGCGGTCATGATGCCAATCGTGATAGTTGGCCGGGCTCTGGAGGCGATAGCGCTGTGATTCCGCGTCATTGTTCCAATGATGCCAAGTATGGCCATTGTCCCAGTATCCGTCGTTGTAGCCATAGGCGACATTGCCGAATTCGACGGAGACACCGGGGGTGGCCATATCGCGGCCTGCGTTGTTCGACATGGAGTTGCGATCGCCCTGGGCGTTGGCCGTCGCGACAAAGGCAAGCGCCGCGCAAGCAGCGACGGTCCCGAGAAGGGCGTTTCTAATCGTTTTGGTCATAGTTTGCTTTCTAGCCGCCGAAACTGCGCCAAACGCGCGTTCAGCTGCCTTGGTAAGCGCACGTTCAGGATGAGCGTGTCGCGGCCGTTTGCACGGCCACTTTGTCTCACGCATGGCAACGCCAATCGGCGCGTCGGATTGGAGCGAATGGCGCGAGATTGCGAGCGAAACTGCCCAGCAATCGCGTCATTCTGCCCAAATTAGCTCAGAGACGCGCGGTACGCTGTGCCAAGTTCATCTGACGATGAACACCGGCCAAGGCTTGCATTCGCCGGTCATTCTGCCGGGTATGGCTTTCGCTCCGCGAGCCTCCGCCGTTTCGAAAGGGGGCCAGTTATGGCTTCCCGCACGCCACTTGATCAAGACATCGCACTCAGTCTTCCGCTCGCGCTCGTCGAGGCATCGAACGTACCTCTGCTCCTTCTCGACAAAGATTTCACGGTCATTGCAGCGAGCATGACCTTCTGTCAGTCATTTGCGATCGATACCCTCAGCGCCACCGGACGCAAGGTCTTTGAACTTGGCGACGGCGAGTGGAATACACTGCGCCTTCGATCTGCACTCAATGCGGCAGTGACTGGAAACGCCCCGATCGAGTCATATGAATTCCAGCTAGTGCGGGTTCACGAGCCATCCCGCCAATTGATCCTCAACATCAAGAAGATCACCTACCTGGACAGCAGTGAGGGTATCCGGCTTCTTCTGACGGTTGCTGACGTTACCGACGCCCGCATGGCAGAGAAGCTCAAGAACGACCTCCTCCGCGAGAAGGAAGTCTTGTTGCAGGAACTGCAACACCGCGTCGCCAACAGCCTGCAGATTATCGCCAGCATCCTTATGCAGAATGCCAGAAAGGTGCAATCGGCCGAGACGCGAGGTCATCTGCAAGATGCGCATCACCGCGTCATGTCGGTCGCAGCCGTGCAGCAGCAGCTCGTGGCCAGCACTCTTGGAAAGGTAAAACTCCGGCCATACTTTCAGCAGTTGTGCGATAGCCTCGGCGCATCGATGATCGCGGATCGCGACCAACTTTCTCTGGAAGTCACGGGCGATGACAGCACCACAAGCGCTGACGACTCTGTAAGTCTCGGCCTCATTGTTACTGAACTCGTCATCAACGCGCTTAAGCATGCGTTTCCGCAGCACCGCAATGGCAAGATCGTGGTCGACTACAGCGCCCAGGGATCAGAATGGCGTCTCTCTGTCAGCGATAACGGGATCGGCATGCCGGCTAAGGCGGACAGCAAACCCGGACTCGGCACGAGCATCGTCGAGGCGCTCGCAAATCAGTTGCAGGCGCGCGTTGGACATGCGGGCGCAAATCCCGGAACTAGTGTCTCGATCGTCCACCCCTAGCGTGTCTGAAGGTCGCGACGGATTGCGGAGGTCTATTGCGGCTCGTTCCCGATTTGTGCCTCGGAACGTCCGCTTTGCGAAGTGAGGTGTTCTCCAGCCAAGAGGCGCGCGATGCGTCTCGCCGCACGCGCCCGGCCTCCCTGTAGACCCGCGCTTTCCGGCTGAGAAGTATCGGCCGAAGGATCTTAAGCGTGATGACATCCATATCCCGATGCTAGCGGACGCCACAGTGGCGGAGCAGGCAATTTGCAGAAAGCGCACCCAATTCGGGCGAGCCCGCCCACAGCAATGAGGTACGCGTTGTAGAAGCGCCAAAATCTATCCCTCGCGGGCGACATTCGGCAGCTTACGCTGTCATCATCCGAGCAACGGCAGTGATGTGTCTGTCTCACAAATTACGCTGGACACGTTGGCGGTAGCGAGATTCTGGAGGATGATCGCGCGTGGTCTTGCCGATACTCGAATCTATCTTCAAGGGAGAATTTTCATGCGGAATTTCCTTGCCGGCGCCGCAGTAGCGGCAGTCTTCCTAAGTGCGTCTTCGGCAACCGCCGTGGAGACGGCCTCATTTGCTGTCGATGATGGCGTCTACCGTCCCGGTCAGCCTCTGCTACAGTCCGTGCAGTTCATCTTCAGTGGGCGAAACTACTGCTGGTACGACCTCGGCTGGCAGGGACCGGGTTGGTACTGGTGTGGGTATAGCAACCGACGGGGCTATGGCTGGGGCGGCGGCTACGGCTGGCACGGTTGGCACGGCGGCGGAAGTCACGGCGGTCATGGCCATGGCGGCGGGCACGGTGGTGGCGGTCATGGTGGTGGCGGCGGGCACGGCGGCGGTGGTCACGGTGGTGGTGGCGGCGGCCATGGCGGCAGCGGCGGGCATGGCGGCGGCGGGCATGGCGGCGGTGGTCACGGTGGTGGCGGCGGTGGCCATGGTGGCGGCGGGCATGGTGGCGGCGGGCATGGCGGCGGTGGTGGTCACGGCGGCGGCGGCGGTCACGGCGGTGGCGGTCATGGCCACTAGGGTCGTTCGCCCAGCGTATTAGAGAATCTGACGAGGCTCTTCAGTACAGCGTGAGCGGTGGACAAGCTGCTCACGGGTCTGCGCCATTTGCAGGACAAGCAAGGACCTTCCCCCTGATCGAGAGGACTGACGACGCCGTACTGACAGCGGCTCTGCGCGAAGCAGCACTCTCAGTTATGAGCGCGCTCAGGAGGAAGCGCAGTGCACTGCCGAATGAGCCGCTCGGCTGGACTCCGTCGTCATCTCGGATGCCGACAACCGCCGTTTTATGCAGATCTTGAAATTCATCACCAACATCGAGCATGCAGGTGACTTTTTGGACCGCAATGTTTGACCCTCACGAACAAGGGACTGGAGCGCAGCCTGCTTCTCTCGACCGCTGGTCGCGACGAGAGGTCGCTGTGCTCAATTTGGGCTCTTGGGAAGGGACAACACGCGAAGAGGTTGCAGCAAGCTGGCCGGGGCGTGTGGACCAGTCTGACAAGCACAACTGGCTGTTTGGATCGCCGGATGGAGAAAGCTACGATGCTGTTGCGGCTCGCCTGAGCATCTGGTCCGAAAAACTAAACGATCCCGGCGCGCTCATTGTCGTCAGCCACGGTGTCACCGGTCGGGCATTACGAGGTCTGTATGCGGGCCTGCCCAGGACGGAGCCCTTCGCGCTGCCGATCCGGCGGGACACCGTGTTCAAACTGAGTAACCGCGGGATCGAGGATCTAACCGCGTCTTGATGTCGACCCGCAGGAATACCAGCGCCTTCGCAATAGCAGCGCTTAGCTTGGCACTTGTCTGCTCAGACGCACGTGCCGAGGACGTGTCGCTTACCTTCGATGATCTGCCAACGCTCTCGCTCTCCGACGACATGGCCTACAAACGGGAGACGACATCGGAACTGCTCGCTGGCCTGATGCGCCATCATATTCCCGCGACCGGCTTCGTGAACGAGATCAAGCTCACCGGCACAGACCATGACGACCGCGTCGCGCTCCTGGAACGCTGGCTCGACGCCGGTATGGACCTTGGCAACCACACCTACGCGCATCTCTCACTCGATAAGACACCCGTCGACGCGTATATCGCCGACGTCCTCCAGGGCGAGGCCGTCACCCGCCCCCTTCTCACCGCGCGAGGGCGGACGCTGCGCTGGTTCCGTTACCCTTATCTGGAGACCGGCCTCACCGCCGATGTTCGCCAGACCTTCGAGACTTGGCTCGCCGCGCACGGCTACCGCGTCGCCCCTGTCACGCTCGAAAACTCCGACTGGCAATTCGCGATACCTTATGATGACGCCGTCCTGCGCAACGACGCAGTGGCAGCGGCCCACATCCGGCAGGAGTATCTGGCCTATACGGTGGACATGGTCCGCTGGTATCGCAAGGCGGCCTCGGTGTTGCTGGGGCGGCGTCCGGCGCTGGTGTTCCTCCTTCACGCGAGCCGCCTCAACGCCGATTGCATCGACCAATTGATCGCCGTTCTTCACAACAACCGCCTGCGCGCCGTAACGCTCGACCGGGCGATGCGCGATCCGGCCTACGCGATCGCAGACACTTATGCCGGACCCGACGGCGATGAATGGCTATCGCGCTGGTCGCTTACTTTGCATAGAGATCTCCCGTGGGAGAGCTTTCGCGAGCCACCGGCGGACATTGTAGCCGACGACAACCGGCTGGAATCGTCGCCGTAACAGGGATGGCGACACTGACACACGCCGGATCGTAGCGGCTTGCGGTCCATGCTCGTGCCGGTCAAAGCGCACCGGCGGACGTCGAGAAGCTGGCGCGATACAGACCAGGATGCATTCTAACCAGCACCCGAATGAACGCAGTAGCACCGCAGTTTCCAGCTCTGCTTCCAGTCGCACAATGCAGTGGGCGAATCGCATACTGGTGCGCCACCTCAATGAGGTGCGTCCAGCGACGCGATCCCCAACGAACGGCCCGCCTGATGTTGCGCGCTGCGAACCGCAGCGACGAAGCATTGGTATGCGACCCAAAAGCACGCGGATTTCCGAACCGATGGTGTGGCCACGGCTCAACCCAGGAGAATGTCATGAAAACGATCATCGCTTCGATTTTTGCACCGGCCCTCATGGGCGCCGGTGCTGCTGACGCGTCCGTTGGCGCGGGCATTCACGTGGGTGGCGTCGGCATTGGCGCCGGCGTCCACGCCGGTCACGGCCATAGATCCTGCCACAGCTGGGGATATCGCCAGCATCGGCGCCATTGCCGTCGCTAACACTTAATGTAGAGCAACCATGACGACAGCATCGTGCTGTCAACAGGCTAAGGGCTCAAAACCCTTCGCAGATTTACGAGGACGCTACGGAACTGATACTCATAATCGTTGTGCTTTTTGTGCTCTTCGGCGGCGGTGGCTATGGGGGCTACGGACCCTGGCGCTAGCAGCCAATGCCGATCTGTCCCCGCGCAGGCAGATCACGCGTGGTGCGCCACGGAAAGTCGGCCTGCCGGAGAGATCGCACGCACGTCCTCGCCATTTAGCTAGTTTACGTTTAGGGGCTCGGCGAGTTCACCCGACTCCACCTGCGCGCCGGGCACACCAAGTCATGCGGGCGGGAATGTTGCTTTCACTCGCCTTTCGATCGCGCCCATTTGCCGACGCCGAAGCCCTGTACGGGCGAGCCTTCGGCGATGAGCACCGGTCGTAGAGCGAGGAACAGGCAACGGTAGTTGTAGAAAGGCACACTTGGCCACAGGTGATGCATCAGGTGAAGGTTCTGCTGCAAGGTCGCGAAAGTCCCGGCGACCCATAGGCTGATGCGAGTGTTACGATACCGGTCGGTTCGGTCAAACGGATAGTGCGGCATCCACTGGAACAGGATGTTCAGCATGAGCATGGCGAGCCTGAGCGGCACAAACCAGAGCAGCAGCCAGGCGACAAAGTGGCCGGTAACGACAGACACAACCAGCAGCACCAGCGTGAACACCGCAACGGCGGAGGTCTGACCTATCTCGGGCGCGGTCAGAATTGAGCGCAGGCGCTGGTAGCGTCCGGGTGCGATGAACTTCAGCAAAGCCAGCGGCACGAGATTCATCATCGCAGCGACCGCCCATTTGCGGATCAATTGGCCGAGTGTGCCCTTCACGAAGATGTCCGGGTCGCGCTCGGTATTGGTATGGGCGTGATGCAGCACATGCGTGCGCCGCAGGACCGGCCATCCGGCGCCCATGCCGAGGGCGCCGACCCAGCCCACGACCGTGTTGACCCAATGAAGACGCCTGGGCTTGCCGACCACGTTGCCGTGGATGGCCTCATGAACCAGCGTGTAGTGGGCATAGGACACAAAGGCGAGGAGGGGCGTGCAGGCCCAGAGCGGCCATCGGCCGGAAAGGCCCAGATAGATGACGGTCAGCAGCGTACCGGGCAGGACCATCGCCAGAGCGAGCGTCGGCCACGCGATGTCCGGGGACAGCGACAGGGCGATCCGCCTCTCCTCCTGTCGCGTGATGCCCGCTCTGGTCTTGTCGGCGCCCTCAATCGCGGTGAAAGCCGTCATGCTTGCTCCTCGGAGTATGCTTATTGTAGCACCCCCGTGCGACGTAAGCGGTTCCACGCTGCGCAAATAGTGTCTTGCTCTGAAAAGAAGCGTTCCAAGCGTGGAAGGAAGAAGCAGAATCGCGTTCGCGGCCACGATCATTTCCTTCGGCGGCTGTCGCCCGGCGCATTCCTATAGCTCAGCCTCTCCCTCAGCCGCGGGATCGCGAAGTCCAGGAACGCGCGCAGCTTCAACGGCGCCTGGCGCTGGCTTGGATAGATCACGCTTACCGCAAGCGCCGGCGGCTCGTAAGCCTCCAGGACAGCGACCAGGTCGCCTTTCTTCAGGAGGTCGTCGATCAGGTAGGACAACACGCGGGCAATTCCGAGGCCCGCCACGGCGGCCGCCACCGCGGCCTCGGCGAGGTTCATAGAAAGGCGCGAGGCGACCGCGATAATTTGCGTCGGACCATCGCCGAAGAACTGCCAGTGGCGCGCCGTCGGATGACCTTCGTGAACCACGCAATCGTGCTTCTTGAGATCCGCAGGCTTCTTCGGCGTGCCCCGCCGCGCCAGATAGGCCGGACTGGCGCAAAGGGTCGCGCGGATCACCCCCACGCGCGCCGCGATCAGGCTGCTGCTGTCCGCCAGTTCGCCGATACGGACTGCGACGTCGACATGCTCCTCGACGAAGTTCACCTGCCGGTCGGTGAGCTGCATCCGGATCTTGATGTCGGGATAAGCCCGCAGGAATTCCTCGATCACGGGCAGGACGTGGCTGCGGCCCATCACGGCCGGCGCACTGATGATCAATTCGCCCCGCGGTGCGCGGTATTCACCCGACGCCGTGCGCTCGGCCTCGGCGATTTCTTCGAGTATCTGGCGGCAAGATGCGACATAGCTCTGACCGGCATCGGTAAGCACCACCTTGCGATGACCGCGGTGGAACAGCCGCACGTTCAGATGCGTCTCCAGTTCGGAGACGCGCCGACTGACTGTCGCCAGCGGGATCCTCAGCTGGCGGCTCGCCGCCGAGAGGCTGCCCGTATCCGCGGCGGCCGTCAGGATTGTCATGGCTTCGAGGCGGTCCATCTGCCTTCCATATATGGGAGGATCGGTCCCGATCCTAAGTACTGCTAGCGTAGATTGGAACCCGTATACCGTGACGACGTCCCGCCTCGTCGTTGCAGGAGGAGCCGGTCAAGGTCATGCGCGAAGAAGATTTCCGGTCGCGATTGCAGGAGGCGTCCAGCCGAGCCTCCTTCAACAACTGGCTGGGGCTCAAGGTTGACCACGCGCGCGAAGGCGAGGTCGAACTCAGCCTCCCCTGGCGCGCGGAGTTCGGGCAGTACAGCGGATATCTCCACGCCGGCATCGTTTCGGCGCTGATCGATACGGCGTGCGGCTTCGCCGCCTCGACCCTGTCCGCCCGGGTATTCGCCTCGCAACTCTCCGTCCGCTTCTTGAGGCCGGCTGTCGCCGGCGTCTTCATCGTCCGAAGCATAGTGATCAAGCCCGGTCGCCAACAAATCTTCGCCGCCGGCGAACTCTATGCGAGCGGCGCGCCCGGCAAGCTCCTGGCGATCGGCGATACTGTCCTCGTTCCCATCACCTGATGGCGTCGTTGTTCGCCGCCTCCCAAACCTGGAAGGTTTGCTCCCAATGTTCGGCCCTACTGATGGAATTTGGAAGAACCTACATCCCCCACAAGCGTGAGATGCAACACCGCAGCGAAAGCAGGAACGTGATGAAAGCCGTCCAATATCAAGCCTATGGCGACTACGGCGAGAACCGCCTGGTCGATCTGCCGCGTCCCGAACTTCGCGAGGGCGAGGTGCTCGTCGAAATGCGCGCCGTCGGGGTCAATCCATTGGATAACACGTTCCGATCGGGCCACATCTTCTTCGCGGTCCCGCAGAACCTGCCGCGAGTGGGCGGGCAGTCCGGCGCGGGCGTGGTCGCGGAAAGCAGGAGCGGCGCCTTCAAAGTCGACGATCGCGTTTTCGTTGCGGCGCCCGGCCTTGGCCTCACAGTGGACGGCACCTGGCGCGAGTTCGTGACAGCGCCGGCGACGAGCCTGTCGCTTATCCCGGACGCGATCGATGACGACCATGCGGCAGCCTACCTCGCCGGGGCGGGATACCTCACCGGCTATCTGGCGCTGACGGAGCTTGCGAAGTTCAAGCCTGGGCAGTCCGTGCTCGCTCCTGCGATCGGCGGCGCTGTCGGCATGGAGACCGTGCAGGTCGCGCGGCGGCTTGGCGCCTCTCTGGTGATCTCGACCGCAGGCAGCACTGACAAAGCGGAACGCGCCCGCGCGGCCGGTTACGAACACGTGATCGACCTCTCCAAAGAGAGCCTCAAGGATGGGGTGATGCGCATCACCGGAGGCAAGGGCGTCGACGTAATCGTGGACGGCGTCAGCGGGAAACTGACCGGCCAGGCGCTGGCGTCGCTGGCCCCGGGTGGCACCTTCGTGATCGCGGGCTACGCCGGCGGGCGCGACGCGGAGATCGACGTCACCGACGTCATCTGGAAAGCGGCGACGATCCGCGGCTTCACGTTCCGGCTCTTCACGCCGCAGACGATCGCGGCGGCCGGCGCGGCCCTCGCTGATTTCCTGAAGGATCGCGCGCTGCAGCCCACGATCAGCAAGGCCTTCCCGATGTCGCAAGCGCCCATAGCGGTCCGCTTCCTCATCGAGGAGCGCCCCTTTGGCCGCGTGATCATGCACCCGCAGCTCTAGGCGCGGCGCCCACTCCAACCGATAGAGGATTTTTCACCATGGCTGGCTTCACCTTCACGATCGCGGAGGGCATCGCGACGCTGCTCTTGTCCAATCCGCCGCAGAATCGGCTCAACAGTGCGACATCGTCGGATTTCCGCGCCGCCGTCGAGAGGATCCAGAGCGACTACAACATCCGCGCCCTGGTCATCCGCGCGGAGGGCGATAATTTCAGCTTCGGCGGCGACATCAGCAACTGGCTGGACGCCGATCCTGCCGCAATCAGCGCGAACATCCGCGAAGGCCTTCAACAACTTCGCGCGTTCGAAGTACTTCGGGTACCGGTGATCTCTGCGGTTCAGGGGATCTGTCTTGGCGGCGCATTCGAGATCGTGCTGCGGACCGACATCATCGTCGCCGCGGAAGACGCGCGGTTCGGGCACTCTGAGCAGACCCTAGGTCTCATCACGCTCATGGGTGGCGTGCAGAGAGTCGCCGAACGCGCGGGCCGGGCGCGTGCGCTCCGCTGGGCCATGACCTCCGAGCGCGTGCCGGCGCGGGAGATGCTGGAGGCAGGTGTGATCACCGAAGTTGTCCCAAACGACCGGCTGGCAGACGTGGCCTATGCGTGGGCAAAGCGCTTAGGCAAAGGCCCGACGCTCGCCCATGCCGCCCACAAAAAGATGATATACGCTTGGTCCAACGGCGGAGTCATCGCAGCGGATGCTGTTATCCCAGAACTCGCGGAACAACTTTGGAGGACCGAAGATGCTCGCCGTGGGATCGCGTCTGCACAGGATGCAATTCGACGCGATGTTGAGCGTCCCGTCCTTGAGTTCGATGGACGGTGACGGCATAATCGTGCTGCGCGTCGATTCCTATCATGTTGGTCTATACCGCGCTTCCCGCGGAATTTGCTTCAATCCCCCTCGATAGCGAGCGGCGGCCATAAAGACTACGGCCAGATTCGCCTAACAGCGGTCTAATTCTAACGTCTCGTTGAGCTACCAGAACAGTATCGAACGCTGCATTCTATCCACACGGCGCGTGATCAGCGATTTGGACGATTACGAGAAAGTTGCTTCAGCAGGTCGATGACGTCGTCCTCGTGGCCCATCGGCTTCGAACCGGGCGCAACAGCGCGGCCGAGCGCCATGCCGATCATCGCTTCCAGCACCAGGCGATAGAACGCGACGTCCTCCGCGCTTCGTCCGACGCGGGCGGCGAGCGCGTCGTTCAGTTGGGGCGTCGCGGCACGGCGGAAGCGCTCGATGACCGGGTTTAGCTCCTTGCGCAGTGACGGATCATTACGCGCGGCAAGCCACACTTCGATCGCGATCTTGAAATCCGGATGACCGAAACCGGCCCAAGCCGTCTCGATATAGGCGACGATTGCGTGGCGCGGATCGGCGTGGGTGGCGGCCTCCTTCGAACGCCGACCGATGTCGGCGCAGACTTCTTCAAGCGTTGCAGCGAAGAGCTCTGACAGATCCACGAAGTGGTGGAACAGCGCTCCCCGTGTGACACCGGCGCGGACACAGACTTCGACCGCTGTTGTCCGTCCATAGCCGCTGTCCATCAGCGATGCTTTGGCGGCAGCGATCAGGCGCGCTCGCATCGCGGCGCTGCGTTCGACCTGCGTGTTCCTGGCTCTCGCCGGCATCGGTTGCGGGCTCTCGATGGTTTCGTTATGATAACACATACATACATGAATGTATGCAAATGGCAAGCGGAGCTGGCGGCATGACTACGATCGTCGAGGGCAAATCACCGTCCGGAATCCTCGTCGAGGCGGAAGACTTCGCCGACTATGGCGGATGGGTTCTGGATTCGCAGTTCGAGACCCAGATGGGCTCGCCGTACCTGTTGGCGCACGGCCTCGGCCGACCGGTGGCGGATGCGACGACCGTGATATCCGTCGCGCGGGCCGGCGAATACGAGGTGCGGGTCCGGGCAAAGGACTGGGTGCCTTCGCATCATCCTGGCCGCTTCACGCTGTCGATCAACGGGACAACCCTCGAGACCGAGTTCGGCGCCAATGGCAAGAACTGGTCATGGGAGTCTGCCGGCAAGGTCGTCCTCGCCGAGGGAGACGCGACGCTAGTGCTGCATGACCTCACCGGCTTCGACGGCCGTTGCGACGCGATCTATTTCAGCGCCGATGGAAGCCAACCGCCGAATGAGGTCGACGACGCCAGCCGCGCCTGGCGCAAGGCGTTGCGTGGACTTCCCGATGCGCCGATCGATGCCGGCACCTATGACGTTGTCGTTGTCGGCGGCGGCATCTCGGGCTGTGCAGCGGCTCTCGCGTCGGCCCGTCTCGGCCAGCGCGTGGCGTTGATCCACGATCGACCCGTGCTCGGCGGCAATGCGAGCAAGGAGATCGGGCTCATGCCGCGCGGCGCTCAGGGCGCGCTGCTGCACGAGTTGTCGCAACGGACGCCCGACGGCGATCTTGTGGCGCTCTCGCTGCTGCAGGTCGAGCCTACAGCCACGGTGTTTCTCGAACACCGGATTGTCGGCGCGATCACGGATGGCGCGCGGATCGTCTCCGTCGATGCAGTTCAGGCGCGCAGCGGGATCGAGCGCCGGTTCACGGGCGCGATATTCATCGACACGACCGGCACGGCGATGCTGGGCGTGCTGGCGGGCGCGCAGACGCTCTACGGCCGCGAGGCGCGCTCGGAGTTCGGCGAGTCCTATGCGCCGGAGACGGCCGACGACATGCATCACGGCAACACCCTGTTCTTCCGTACACGGTTGGCCGACCATCCCGTGGCGTTCCCGGACGTGCCTTGGGCGACCGCCGTGGCCAAAGACTACGCCAATCTCAGCGGCCAGCTCATCCAGCCGGGTCTGGAGAACGGCCCGGGTCCCAAGGCGGGCGAGAACCCGAACACGCCGGAGTTCAGGTTCGGCAACGCCAACGACACATTTCCCGCGACGCATTTCTGGGAGTACGGCCAGTGGCTCGATCCGTACAAGGAAGGCGAGCGCATCCGCGACTACCTGATGACCGCGCTCTACGGGACGTTCTCGAACGTCAAGCGCCTCGAGCCCGCGGCCTATGCCAATCTCGAATTCGAATGGATGGCCTATGTCGCGGCGCAGGGTGAATTCAAACGATATCGGGGCGACTATATCCTTACGGAGAACGATGTGCGCGACCACCGGCGCTTCGACGACACGCTGATCGCGAATGACGGGTCGTTCTGCATCCACTGCGCCTGGGCGCCGGGCGAAGGCAAATATGACTTCCGCCTTAAGGACTGGATCTTCGATATGCGCGATTTCAAGTCGTACGAGATCCCGTTCCGCTGTCTCTATTCCGCGAACATCGACAACTTGATGATGGCGGGCAAGCACATCAGCGTCACCCATGTCGCCGGTTCGTCGACCAAGTTCATGGGCAATGGCGCGCAACACGGTGTGGCGGTGGCTGCTGCGGCGTTCCTGTGCAGCAAGCACAACACGACACCACGCGGGCTTTACAACGATCATCTCGACGAGTTGAAAGGTCTCGTCCACGAACTCGCGGCGCACGATCACGACATGACAAGCCATCCGCCCGAACGGAAGTTCGTGCCGGTTCCGGGTTAAGTGCCGCCTCGCGTTGAGTACGAGATCACACGCTTGGGAAAGAGCCTGCTACGGCCAACTCAAAGACTGGTCGATTGGGCGAAGGAGAACTGGGAGCAGGCCGGAAAGTGCAATCCAAATACGATACGAGATAGTCGACGAAGAGGGTTCTCAAGGCAGCGTACGCCTTGAGACCGAGAGAGCCTAACTGCGACCTCTGCTAAGCGATCAATTTGTCCGGCGCACCATGCATGAGGGTCGGTGCAAGTGGTGTTGTCGGACATTGTGTCATCGCAAAGGCGTTGTACGGACAACTGTCTATTTGTTTCTTCCAATTCAACGCTTCCAATGATCGCGGCGCGATGATCCCGAAGTCGATCTCATGCCTCAAGGAGTTTGAGCAAATGCTCGGTTCGCCTCAGATGACAGGCGAATATCAGCTTCATAACCGGCTCGACCGCTCCTTCGTCGTCGATCCGGTTGGTCAGGAGTTGCGACCACGTGAACGCCATGATGACCAGCAGCGCCGAATCCGTGTCGAAGTCCGGTGCGAGTTCGCCCATTGCGACGGCGTTTTCGATTCTGCCCCCGCGATCTTTGGTACGGAAGGAAAATAGATCTGACGCAGCGCTTCGATTGCCGACGCCTCGCTCTGCGCTTCGGCGATCAGCCCGCGCAATGCCGGTCCGGTGGGGGGCTCGCGCCAGAGCCGCCACAGCGCAAGCACAATCGCGATCATGTCCTCGATCAGCCCGCCTCGTAGCGGTGCGCTCAACCGCTCACTGGGTCCGGTCTGGTAGAGCTCAAAAATCAACGCGGCTTTGTTCGGCCATCGCCGGTACAGCGTGGGCTTTGAAGCGCGCGCTCGCCGGGCGACCTCGGACAGCGAGAACGCGGCGTAACCTTTTCTTCCAGCAGCGTCCGCGCAGCCTTCAGGCTAGCCCGGTCACTTTCGGGATTGCGGACCACGCCGACCGAGGTTCGTCTCCGTTGCGGTCTTGACATAGATACTGTCGGTATTCACGAAGCACAAACGCTTGCGCCGGGCTATACCTATAAAAGCTTCTGCGAGAAGGCGAAGAATGCAGGTTGTGCTGGCTATATAGTGTCGTTCTCAGGACGCCGCGCCCTCTATTTCGGTCGCACCGCTGAGATACATGTCGAACTGTTTCCGACCAACCAGTGAGCGGCGGACCGTTGTGTAAGTGCTCCGCCCTCCGCGCATGGACACATGAACGATACGTTCAGGCCTAACGCCTTCTGGCGCTTCAGCAAAAACCCGCCGGCATGTCATATCGGTAGCAATTGGATGGTCTTGGATTGCACAGAGCTTCATCCCTCTGGATGGACGTTCATGGATTGCTATGATGACATTCTTCCAATGTTTGCTCGAAAGAAGTTTGAGCAGCAAAGTGACAAGTGGATGGCCAAAAAGAAGTATTCGAAAACCCTTGTGAAACCGGCCCAATTCGAAGGTCTGATAAACGTCACCGCCGGCATCGCCGTGATCTCCATGGCGAGTCCGATGCTGCATGAAGTGCCCGGACTTCTGCTCGTTGGACCGTTCTGCAATCTATTCGTTCGGCCGGTAGCCGAAAGACTTACATGACCGAAGAACATCTGGCGCGCGAACGGGCGTTGCAGCATGAGTATCGTGTGACAGCGGATGCGGCAACCGCTGCGCGCGGCGCTTTCGGCGGTGCTGGTATCATTGCATGGCTTGCGGTCGGCATTCCGTTCGCGATCGGACTCTATATGGCGTTGACCAAGGCCGCCGCATTGTCTGGCAGAGGCCATCTGCCGCCAAAGTTGGGCCGCGCTACAAGAGCGCTAACTCGTCGTGCGAGATATTCATCGCCGTTGAATGATCTCATTCCGCCGATTTGTGCGACCCTCTACGCCTCTGTACTCCGAGTCTTTGATTAGACTTTTCATTCGGGCGGTTTCTGTTCAGATGCTGATGATCGAGGTCTGAAAAGCAGGAGACGCAGCCATGTAACGCGACCGGGTGTGATAGGCCACTGAACGGCTTGCGGAATCTGCTGGTACGGCGGTCCGACAATGACGAACTGCGCTCCGGTCCCAATCGTGACTTTGGGGACGGCCGGACGGCCGATCATGTGATCGGAATGCCTCCGGCATAACCGCAACGGCGGGGGTCGGCATAGGTATTCACGCCCGGCTTTCCGTCTTCCCGCCAGCACACCTGGAACGACCCCATATGCCAATCGGAGGCGTGCAGCACGCGCAGCGGAATGCCCATGGCGAAAAGATCGCTGGCGGTCTTTGCGCTCACCCGATCTTCCGCGACGATCACGCCATCCTCGCTGAGCGGCAGGATGCGGAAAGCGTCCACCGCTTGCGGCGGCGACATGCCGAAGAAGACGTAGTTGGCCAGGACCTGCGCCACGGTGCAGTTCGGCCGCCCCGGCGTGCCCAGTGAAAACACCGGCTCGCCGTTCCTGAGCACGAAGGTGTTGCCCATGATGCTGCGCATCCGATAGCCGGGATGGAGCTTCGCATCGATCGGCGCGCCGGGAGCGCCGAACATCACATGCGCCCCCACCATCGGCACACCCTCGACGACCTGCCCCGGGATGCCGCCGCCCTGAAGCGTGTTCATCATCTGGACCCAGTTTCCTTCCGCATCGACGACGCTCAGTTCGCAGCTTCCCGGCGGCTGCGCCTGCTGGGTGTCCTGCGGCTTGGCGGCGGGAAGGCCAGGAGCGGTAAGCGGCACCGCGCCCCGGAAGGCGAAATCGGGAGAGGTGAGCTTCACATGGCGCGTGAGATCCACAAGCGGCAGCGTGCTTTCGATCACCTGCGCCACGTGGCGATGATAGGAGAGATCGAGGAATGTCTTCGCGGGGCTGCCGTAGAACTGCGGATCGTTGATGTAGTTGGTGTCGCGCTCGACCCAGCGCAGCGCCTGGGCCATCAGATAGAGATGATGCGCCGAGCCGAATTCGTACCGGTCCAGCCGCAGGGCATCGAGAATGCCCATCATGAAGGCGGTATGCAGGCCCTGGCGTTGCGGCGCCGCGAGGCCCACGATCTCGAAACCACGCAGCTTGAAGCGGACCGGCTCGATCCAGCGCGGCGGCGTGGCCGTCATATGCGCCTTCCTGATCGCCCAGCCGAGTCTGTTGGCGGTCTCGACGAACTTGTCCGCCCAGGGACCGCTGATCATATGGTCGGGGCCCGCGTCGCGAACGCTCGCCATCGTCCTGGCAAGCGCCTCGCTGCGAAAGATCTCGCCGACGACCGGCAGGTGGCCGCCGGCCATGTAGAACGCGCGGCCCTCCGGCGTATAGGTCGTGAAATCCAGGCCCCAGAGATTCACGCCATATTCGAAGGACGAGACCTCATGGCCGGATTCCGCCCAGCGCACCGCATCCGCGCACAGATCGGACCACGGCTTGGTCGCGAAGCGCTCGAACATCGCCTTCATGCCGGGCATGAAGCCCGGTATGCAGGCCGTCGGCGGATAGGCGCCATAGCTTTGGCCGAACGGCGGAACGGGCCGGAAGGGCGCGAGATCGGACGGCAGCGTGCCCACGCTGTCGAGCTGGTGCAGTGTCCTGGTGGCGGCCTCCCAATAAAGAAGCGTCACGGTGCCGGTATGGTTGGTCATGAACGGCTCGACGACGGCCTGCACGAGCGAACCTGCGATTGCCGCGTCGACGGCGTTGCCGCCCTCTCCCAGGACGCGCAGCATCGCTTCGGTGACGACGATGTTGTCCGCGCTCGCCGCGGCGCGATTGCCCGTGGAGACGTCCTTGGGGCCCGGATTGCGCTGATATTTGGAGGCTGACATGACCGGCGGTGTTCCTTCTCGCGACAATTGATCGTAACGCGGTCCGGCCGAACCACCTTTGGCAGATCGGCCCCGCCCATATCAGTTCGGTCGATGCCTAGACGATGGCGTGCTCGACCCGCGCCGGCGACGCAAGCCGCTCCAATCCGAGCGGAGACAGATCGAGGCTCGTGTAGCGGCCGTTCAGGATCAGCTCCGCCAATCCGCGACCGACGGACGGCGATTGCTGAAGCCCGTGACCGCTGAACCCGGTCGCCAGAAAAAGACCTTCGACCTCGCCCACGGCGCCGACGATGGCGTTGTGATCGAATATGTTGAGGTCGTAGTGGCCGGACCACGCGCCCTCCACTCGCAGCTGCTCCATCTGCGGAATGCGGCCCGCGAGCACGGGCCAGATCACGTCCTCGAACAGGCCGTGATCGACAGCGAAATCGGTCAACGCGACATCGGGATCGAGGCGCGGGCCGACACCGCAGATATAGCCCCGCCCCTCCGGCCGGAGATACACGCCGGACGTGTCGATCAGCATGATGTTGCGGTCCATCGCGAAGGGCGTGCGGACATAGAAGATCGACCGCTTCCGTGGATAAACGGGAACATCGACCCCGAGACTGCGCAGAAGCCCCGGTCCATGCGTGCCGGCCGCGCAGACGACCTTGTCGGCCGCGATCTCCGCGCCGCCCGCCCGCAGTCCCGCCACCCGACCGCCCGCGATAAGAATGGCCTCGACCGCGTCCTTCCGGAACTGCGCGCCGAACGATATCGCCTTGCGGCGCAGCGCCTGCGCGAAGGCATAACCGTCGAACCAGCCTTCGCCGCCGCGACCGATCGAGGCAAGCGCGATATCCGCCGTGTCGAGCCACGGGAATTCGCGGGCGAGGCCGGCGGGAGACAAAAGCTCGACATCGGCGCCCGCGCTTTTCTGGATATCGTACGCGGCTGCGAGTCCTAGCGCGGCGTCCGTATCGGCGAGGAACAGATAGCTTCCATGCCGGAACTGAATGTCCGCCTTTTCGCCGTCGATCGCCAGCCTTTCTCCAGCCTCCTGAAGAAAGGCGAAATTATAGGCGGCCATCCGGACATTGAGCGCCATCGAGAATTGCTGGCGGATCGAGCCTGCGGAGCGTGCCGACGCCGCAAATTCATAGCTCGGATCGGGATCGAGGATCAGGACGCGCAGGCCGCGGCCAGCCGACGCCATGAGGTGGTAGGCCGTGGAGCCGCCGCTCACGCCCGCGCCGACGATCGCAACATCCCAGCGCTCGGCCATCAGCAAGGACCTGCAACCCGCGGATCACGCCCGCACAATTTCGTGCCCATGCGCCAGGAACGTCTCGCGCCGCTCCACAAGACCGCAATCGTCGAACGTCCACACATCCACGAACTCCACATCGCGCGCATCCCCGGCGGCGCCGACGCCTTGAAACCGGCCCTTGGAAATCACCGTGTTTCCGACCGCCCACACACTCTCGATCATATGCCGGCCGCGGATTTTGCGTTCGCCGCCGAAGAACCTCTGCAACGCATCGGCGCCGCCGATGATGGAGCCGGCCCGCTTGTACATCGCATCGGGTCGAAAGAGCGCAAGCACGCGCTCCACCTCCTGCGTATCGATCCAGCCATAATAGGCCTTGACGGTCGCCAGCGGCGTCACGCCCGGTCGTCTTGGAAGCGCTCTTCGGCCATGGCATCGCAGATCGCCGACGGCGTGACCCCTTCGGACCCGGCCCGCGCGAGGATCTCGCCGAGGATCGCGCCCAGTCGCCGCAGATGCGCGGCCAGCCCGGAGCGCGCGATCCGCGGCTGCTGGTAGTAGAGATCGACGATCCCGCCCGCATTCACGAGATAGTCGGGACAATAGACGATGCCGCGCGCCAGCAGGGATTGCGCATCCGCAGGAGTCGACAACTGGTTGTTGGCGCCGCCGGCGACGATGGCGGCTTCGATGTCCGGTATCGTGCCGGCATTGAGAATGCCGCCGCGGGCGCAGGGCGAAAACACATCGGCCTCCACGCGGTGGATCATTGCGTTGTCGACGATTTCGGCAGCGGTGTCGCGCGCGGCGGCCTGCGCTGCCTCCGCGCTGACATCCGACACGATCAACCGGGCGCCGGCCTGGGCCAGCCGTTGCGCCAGCCGCCCGCCGACATTGCCCACGCCCTGGATGGCGACGGTGCGCCCGGCGAAGCTGTCGCTGCCGAAGCGATGCCGCAGCGCCGCGCCGATGCAGACGAAGACGCCCTCGGCCGTCGACTCCGACGCATTCCCGGCGCCGTCGGCGATGCCGCCGACATGCGCCGTGCGCTGCCCCATCGTGCGGACGTCGTCGAGATTCGTCCCCATGTCGAAGGAGACGATGTAGCGGCCTTGCAGGTCTTCCACGAAATCCGCCATCGCGTGCAGGACGGCCGGCGTCTTCTCGACCGACGGATCGCCGATGATCACGGACTTGCCGCCGCCGAACGCGATCTCGCTGATGGCGCATTTGTAGGTCATGCCGCGCGACAGGCGCAGAACGTCTTCCGTCGCATCCTGCTCGTTTCGGTAGGGCAGGAAGCGGCAGCCGCCGATCGCCGGACCGCGATTGGAATTGTGGATGGCGATGATCGCGCGGAGGCCCGAGCGCGTATCCTTGCGGAACACGACCGCCTCGTGCTGATCGTAGAATTCTGAATCGAGAACCATGACGCCCACAGGTTCTTCCATCCGCGATGCGCGCGGTATCGCCATGTCGGGCGCGGATTTGTCACTTCGGGCCGCCGGCGAAACGCTACGGCGCCTGGAATTTCGACAGATCGAAGTCCTTGTCCACGGGCCAATCGCGCAAGGCCCAGCGCAACGCCGGCGGCAGCGCGGCGTAGACCGCGGTGGTGTGGGTCTCGTCGGCCAGGATCCGCATCCGGCTGTCCAGATGGCCGAAATCGCCGCCCTCAAAGTCCGCACCCAGCCGACGGACGCCGTCGGCGATATGCCCCGATTGTGCGCCTTCGTGCTCGCCGGCGCTGATGAACAGGCGCGTAGGCATCCTGCGCGCCAGCGAGGTCTTCAGGTCGCCCGAGACGGCGTCAGCGTCGGCCCAGACGGCCGGGCTGGATGCCACGAACGCCGCGTAGCGCTCCGGCCGGGTCAACGCCTCGTGAAGCACAACATGTCCGCCGAGCGAATGGCCGAACAGCACCGTGCGGTTCAAATCCATCGGATAGCGGGCCGCGAGGAAGGGTTTGAGCTCGTGCGCGATGAAGTCGAGCAGATCCGGCGCGCCGCCCGTGCGGAAGCCGCCCTGGCCGCCGCGCGGGAAGGACAGCGGCGACTGCGGCGAAAGCGTGAGATCGTACATGCGCCGCTCGACCTGCGCGGCGTAGTCGGCCGCGTCATGGCCGATGCCGACCACGATCAGCGGCGCGATCTCGTGCGACAGGGACATCAGCCGCGTGATCTCGGTGACGCCGGCGAAATAGGCGCGGGCATCGAACATGAAGAGCACGGCATGTCCGCCAGCCGGAGGCGGCTGCAGGGGCCTCGAAACCCAGATGCGGAGCCCCTTTGGCTGGGTCGGTATCGCGAAGGTGTCGGCAAGAAGCGTCGTCACGGGCTCTGGACTAAATGGGCCGGTCATGTCCGATCTTCCAATCCCCTATCTCAGCGAATTCGCGAGCAGCGCCATCACGTTCAGCAGACGTATGAGTTCTCCGATGCTGCCGCTCGTCAAGCGCACAGTCGTGGAATCGAGCCGCTCGCACATGGGCAGCAGGGTCACCAGATCGGCGATGCTTTGATTGTTGAGCCGGACCTCGCATTCCAGGGGAGCGCTCAGTGTGACCGGCGGAATCTGCGATGCAGTCTCGACGGCCCGGCGGGCACGAGCGCGAATGAGATCGCATGCGGCGGCCGGCGACAGGCTTTCTCCCGCTTGTGCGCCATAGGCCGTCTTGACCTCGGCATATTCGGCAAAGGGGAAATGCCGTTCGACTTCCTGTTTCAGACAATCGTCGCCGCTCACCAGGATGACGGGAACGCCCAATGCGCCCGCGAACGCGCCATAGAGCAGCGTCTCGCCGGCGCGGTGGCCATTCACGGTCACGCTGGCGAAAGCGTAGCCGCTGATCGTGTGCGCGAGGATGCCGCGCGCACCGGCGCGGGCGTGATAGCCCACCAGCATGGCGCCGGCGAAGCCCGCATCGAGCCCCTGCATCATCGAATCCGGCTTCAGGAATCCCGAGACGAGACGCGCTCTCCGGTCGAGCTCCGATGGAACCAGGTTGCGCATCAGATAATGCGAGTCGTTCACCACCACGGCGGCGGCGGCGCCGGCAAACGCCCCTTCGATGGCTGCGTTCACCTCGCCGATCATCAGGCGGCGCGCCGTCTCGTGTTCCGGATTTCCGGGCGTGCCCTGCTGGCCGTGCACGATTCCGGCCACGCCCTCGATGTCGGCGGAAATGAATATCTTCATGCCGCGACGCTCACCATGGTGGCGGCTTTTCGCAGCGCAGATGCTCGACGAAATAATCCCACAGGCGGTGCACGACATAAGGATGGCCGACCATGCTGTAATGGTCGTGGCCGGGCATGACCAGCAGATCGAACGTCTTGTTCGCCTTGATCAGGGACTCGGTGAATTGCAGCGTGACGGCGAGCGGCGCGTTCTCGTCGAGATCGCCGGCGATCAAAAGCAACCGGCCCGAGAGGTCGGCGGCGAAGGTGCTGTTGTTCAACTCGCGGTAATTGTCCGGGATCGCCGAGTCGTCCGGGCGGATGGCGCTTCCATCCGCATAGACCGGCCTGCCGTGATGCTTCGACAGCATCGGATACAGGCCATGATAGTCGTGGCTTCCCGCCATCGAGACGGCGACTTTGTAGAAATCGCCATGGCGAAGCATCGCCCGTGCCGAGAAATATCCGCCGAACGAAAAGCCGTAAACGCCCACCCTTCCCGTGTCGATGCAGGGATGGCGTTCGCCGAGCTGCCGGATGAAGGCGACATGATCGGCAAGGCCGCCATCGCCGAAATTGGCATAACCGTAATCGTGAAATGCCTTCGAGCGCATCGCCGTGCTGCGTGCGTCGAGCGTGACGACGACGAATCCAAGCTGAGACAAGGCGGCCGGGCCGAACAGGTTGCGCGCGGCATAGGCGCGGAAATTGTGCGGCGTGACGGCATTCTGCGGTCCGCCATAGAGCGCGTCGATGACGGGGAATTTCTCCTCGCCTCCGGCGTCCGGCGGCCAGTATACGACGCCGTAGATATCGGTCTCGCCGTCCGCGGCCTTGGCGACGAACGGTTCCGGCGGCCGATATCCCGTCTGCCACAAGGCCGAGGCATCGGCCCTTTCGAGCTGATATTGAACCCCGCCATCGGTCAAGGAACGGACCACACTGACCGTCGGCTCGTCCAAGGTCGAGTAGACGTCCACGAAGAGACGGCCGCTCCACGATACCGCGCTTGGGGGCGTCGTCGCGCCGAAGATCATGGCGAGCGCCATGGCCGAGCGCCCCGGGATCATGTGATCCGCCGCCTCGGGCGTGAGCAGAACGGGCTCTCCGCCGTCGAGCGAGACGCGATACACACGCCGCTGATACGGATCGCCGCCTTCCCGCCCGCCGGCGCTGAATATCAGCCGGCGGCCCGGCTCATCGACATGGATGATGTCGAAAACCGCCCAGGGCCCCTTGGTGAGCTGGCGCTTCATCTCGCCGGTGGTCCCGTCATAGAGATAAAGGTGCCCCCAGCCGTCGCGCTCGGAAAACCATACGACCTCGGCGCCGTCGCGAAGAACGCGGACATTGGCCGCATTGGCGAGGCTCAGATTGAGATCGAGATGGGTTTGCGCGGTCTCTTCGATGACGACTCGCGCACGACCCGTGCCGATGTCGATGGCGATCAATCCGGCGCGCCTGCTCCAGTTGGTGCCCCACACGACGTACAGCGTTGTTTCGTCCGAACTCCAGGTCCCGCTGTCGACGGCAGAATTCGTCAGGGCTGCATGGGACAGCTCCGGCCATCCCGGGGGCGGCACGACCTCCCGCTTCTCACCGGTCGCGAAGTCGAACACGAAGAGGGATGCAAACAGGTCTCCCCGATCGCCCAGGACGGGACGGCGGATCGTGTGCGCGAGCGGCGCGCCGCCCGGAACTCTGCCCACCTGCATAATCGGGTATTCGCGAAGCGCTCTTTCGTCCAGGCGCGGCGCGACGACGTAGCGGGCGCTCGGCGACCAGGCCGCGCCGACCGGCGGAAGGGACATGCGCGCGTTGCGGGCAAGCACCGTCATCATGCTGTAGTCCGGCAGTTTGCCGTAACTGAAATAAGGCAAGCCGTCGTCGGTCAGCGCGCGTTCTTCTCCGGTCCGAAGATCCTTGAGCCAAAGGTTTTCCTCGCGCCGAAACACGGCGCGCCGTTCGTCCGGCGAAACGAGCAGGCCTCTGCGGTCCGGTGGGCGGCGGAGATCTAGAACGGCGCCCTTTTCCCGATCGAACGTTACGATCGCATCGACAAGATGGAGGACCACCGTCGAGGCGCCCGGTCCGAACGCCAGACGCGTCGCCGAGATGCGCGACGGTTGGATCGCGCGGCCGAGGAAGGTTGCGAGCGCCTGGGCGACGGCGGAATGATCGAATGCAGGCTCGCGGGCTCCTGACGCCGGGTCCGCCAGCACGAATTCCCAGCCCTCTTCGGTGTCGCGCCGATACCAGAGCCTGTCCTGATCGGCGAGCCAGTGAAACGACAGCTGATCGTTGCGCACGGTGCCGGCGAGCCTGTCGGGAAGCAGGCGCTCGGCCATCCGGTAGCGTTCGGGATCGGCAGATGCGCCGCATCCGGCCATCCGTATTCGTTCCTCTTCATGTTCGCGCCGCGGGGCGGCGGCCGGTCTCTTTGACAGCAATGGCGCGCGCGCTCCACGCCCGGGTACAAATTGGCAAAGGAAGGGACGGGTTGACAACATCCCGCCATTTCCCGGCATGTCACCGTGACGGAACGATGCCACCTTTGACAGGACGATGAACCGCGTGGTGCAACACCGCCTCTCGACCGCGAACTTCATACTGTTCTGCGCGACGACCATGCCGGAAGGCATCGCAATCCTGCCGGTCTATTCGGTGCTGCCGGCGTTCTATGCGCAATATCGCCATGTCGGGCTCGTGGCCCTGGGCGCCGCCTTCGCGCTCTCGCGGATCGTCGACGCCGTGTTCGATCCGCTGATCGGGCATCTTTCGGACCGCACAAAAGAACGCTTCGGAAAGCGCAAGCCGTGGTTCGTCGCCGGTTCGGCTATCTCGGCCATGGGCGTCTATTTCCTGTTCAATCCGTCGCCCGCGGCGGGCGTCTGGTACTTCACGATTTGGTCCACCATCGTGCTGCTCGGCTGGTCGATGCTGGACCTCTCGCGCAGCGCCTGGGGCAACGATCTGGTTCCGGAATACGGACCGCGCAACTACATGGCCGGCCTGCAGACATTCTTCCGCTATATCGGCTTCAGCGTGTTCATCTTTGCGCCGCTCTATCTGCACACCGGCGCGGCGGCCGTCACGCCCGCCGTGATGTTCGTGTCGAGCCTGCTGTTCGTGATCGGCATGCCCCTTCTTGCCGTCCTGACGGCGCTGATCGTGCCGAACGGCACGGCGCTTCAGAAACCCAGCATATCGCTGCGGGTGTTCGCGGCCGACTTGCTGCGCAACGTGCCGTTCTGGTGGTTCGTGGGCATCGCAGCGCCCTCGCTGCTCGCCATCGGCGCCAACATGGCGCTCACCTACATCTTCATCACGCAGTACCTGCATCTCGGCGGCGCCTATTCCTTCATCGCCCTGCCCGCGACCTTCGCGCCGCTCTTGGCCGTGCCGGTCTGGCTTCCGTTTGCAAGATGGTTCCAGCGTCAGGGCGCCTGGGCGATCTGCCTCGCCATCGCGGCTGCGGCCACGGTCGCCCTCGCGTTCCTTCCGCCGTCGCCGAAGGTGCAGATGACCTTCTTCGTCCTGCTGACGGTTTATTCGCTCGCGTCGGGCGGCAACTGGCTCGGCGTGCCCATGCTGGGCGATGTGGTCGACCATGACGAATTGCAGTCCGGCTCCAACAAGGCCGGTTTTTATTTCGCGTTCTATTCGCTGCTCAACAAAGTCAGCCTGGCCGTCGGCTCCGGTGCCGCATTGCTGATCGCCGGACTGTTCGGATTCAAATCCGGCGAGCCGATCGGCCCCACCGCGCAGACGGGCCTTTTGATCGCCTATGCGTGGCTGCCGGCGCTCCTGAATCTGATCGCGATCCCGGCGGCGCTCAAATTTCCCCTCACCCGCACCCAGCACGGCAAGATCCGCGAGGAGCTGGTGCGCCGGCGCGAGACGACGTCCGAGCTCGTTTCAGAGGCGCTCGCCTCGCCCGCCGCGTCGGCCAACATACCGCTCTGAATTCCCGAAGGCGCAGGGCGGCACGCCGTAAAATGCCTTGAAGGCACGCGAAAAGCTGCTGAGCTGGGTGTAGCCGACATTCTTCGACACGTCGCCGATGCGCCGGCGTCCTTCCGAGAGCAAATTCGCGGCGCGTGCCATGCGCACCTCCATGTAGTAGTCGTGGAAGGTGGTGCCGAATTGCTCCTTGAACGCCCGCATGAAATCGCGCCGGCTCAAGCCCACGCGGAAGGAGAGGGAATCGATCGTGTGCGGCTGGGCGATCTCGCCGTGCACGATATCGCGTGCCGCCAGGACCGACGCGCGCGCGCGCGAATACGCCGCGCTTCCCCGCTGCGCCTCCGCCAGCGCATTCGAGACCGTATCGACCATCAGTTCGAGCGACCGCGACCAGATGAACGCCATGCGCTGCGCCTTGGGCAGCGAACAACTCGCCGTCCGCTCGATGGTGCCGAGCCTTTCCAGCGGCAGGTGGCTGCTGCACTCCAACGCATTCGCGCCGTCCGACTCGCCATCGGATTCCGAGCGCCACAGCACATCCATGAGCCGCTCCGGCTCCATGTCCCACATATGCCGGGCGGCGCGATCCGATATGCCGATGAAGAGCGAGCGCCAGCGGCCGCCGGTGGGCAGGATGAAGCTCACGTCGGAATCCGCGCGCAATCTGCCCAAAATGACCTTGGCGGCCGGCAGGGCGCGCGCCCCCGACGCCGGGGGAAGGATGTCATGCCCGTCGAGCAGCACCTGCATGAAGAACTGGTTGTCGAACGCGACGCGCACATCCGCCGACTGCGTCACCGTGAAGTCGCCGATGATCGCGGCGCCCGAATTGTCGAACGATACGATCTCGCGCCAGCCGCGCAGCAGGCTGGGGCTCACCTGCCATTGCGGATCCTCGCCGGACCTTGCGAAGGACGGAAACGGTCGCGGCGTCCCCGGCCGGCCGCGCGCCAGCCTCGCCCGATCTGCCGGTGCTGCCGAATTGGAAGCCTGTGTCATGGCGCGTCCGCTTGCTTTTCTCGTGCACCGCCATCTTGGCCCGCAGCGGAGGCAATGCAAGAAGACCGGCGCCTGAACACCGTCGCGACCGGATTGAAAGCTGCCTGCAAAAGAGAGGCAACCTGCTTAAGTACTTTGCAGCGCGAATTAACGATAGGCTTTTGAACGCTGCGCACAGAGATCGGTGCGGGGCGCACGCGTATGCGGCCTCGCCGTCCTAAGTCGCGGCCCGCCTAACGCCATATACTTCGGGCGGGTCGACGGATCGACCGGTCGCGCGTTGCCGAACGGCTAGGGGATGGCCTCGGCAGCGTCGAGTTCCGGGCCGGTCGGAACGGTATGGCTCGCGCGTCAACCTTGGTTGGGGGCACAATGCACTCGTACGGTAAAAATTTGCGTAGCTTTCTCAAAGGATCGAGCAGCCTGCTGCTCGCAGCGGCGGCATTCGCTTCGGCAGCCGCGGCCGACATGGCGCTCGCCGGCCCGGCAATGGCTCAGGCCGGCACCGGTCAGGACTCGGGCGTCGAGACCGTCGTGGTGACGGCGCGGTTCCGTCCCGAATCGGCGCAAAAGGTCGGCGTGACGCTGAACGAGCTCGATGCCGATAAGATCCGTGCCCTGAATATCGCGAGCGTGGCCGACCTTGCGGCCTTTACGCCGCTCAACATCACCAATCGCGGTCCCAACCAGAATGCCACCGATATTCGCGGCATCAGCAACCTTGTGGCCGTGGGCTCCGGAACCGACCCGCTTCCCGTCCCGACCGCCGTCGGCAACTATGTCGACGACGTGCCGATCAACGTGCTGTTCGGCACGCAGCTCGACGTGCGCAGCTTCGATCTGCACAACATCGAGGTGCTGAGCGGGCCGCAGGGAACCCTTTACGGCGAATCGTCGGAGGGCGGCACCGTCCGCTACCAGACCAACGATCCGAACCTGGATACCTTCGGCGGGACGATCGAGGTCATGGGCCGCGCCACCACCGATGGCGGCGCGGACGTATCGCCGCGCGGCGCCGTCGACATACCGTTGATCGCGGGGCAGGTGGGCGTCAGGCTGGTCGTGGACGATGAGAATTTCGGGGGCTTCATCAACAATTCCACGGACGGCGGGAAGGACATCAACGCCAACCACTTCCTGAACGTGCACGGCGTGCTCCTGGCGAAGCCGGACGACAAGCTCACCGTGCGCATTGCGGTGACGCATGAAGCCGGCGACATGGGCGCGCTGTGGGCGGTGACCGGTGATCCCTCCAAGCTCCAGATGTCCTATCCGGACAGCAAGGATTTCATCCACGACGACTACACCCTCATCTCCGGCAAGGTGAACTACGATTTTGGCCCGTTCGCGCTCAGCTCGATCTCGGGCTGGTTCGACCGCGACACGCATCGCAGCCTGTTCGACATGGCGGTCGGCAGCGTGGTCGGCCTGCCGTTCGGTCGCGACGTCGACCAGATGTCCACCAGGCAGTTCACCCAGGAACTGCGTTTCATCTCCGAATGGGATTCGGCGGTTCAGCTTACCGGCGGCCTCTACTACAAGAACGTGGATGCCGGCATTCCGTTTGTGAACTTCTTCGTGCCGGACGCGTTCGGCCCGGGCGTTCCTTTCCAGCTGTTCCAGGATTCCACGCTGAAGGAGACCGGCGTCCAATATGCGGCCTATGGCGAGGCGACCTGGTCGATCCTCGACAACCTGAAGCTCATCGGCGGTGCGCGCTGGTTCAACGAGAAGATCACGGCGCACGAGACGCCGGGCACGTTCGAGGGCATCCCGATCCCGATCGTGAACAAATCGGTCAGCATCAGCGCGCTGCTGCCCAAAGCCTCGATCGAATACACGCCGACCGACGACGTCCTGCTCTACGCGACCTATTCGACGGGCGCGCGCAACGGCAACATCAACTCCGCATCCACGCTCGCGCTTCTTCAGGTTCTGGGCGTGAATGTCGGACCGCTCGCCACCTATAAGGACGACAGGGTCACGGCCTATGAGGTGGGCATCAAGACCAAGCTCCTCGACGACCGCCTGACCGCGAATTTCGCCGGCTTCTACGATCACTGGTCGCGCCTCCAGCTTCCGGTGGACCCGGGCGTCGGCCTGGGCCTCATCACCAATGTCGGCGCGGCGCATACCGCCGGCGTGGATGCGAACATCGACTACGCGCCGACCGAAAACCTGACGATCTTCGCCACCGCCGACTATCTCGTCGCCGAAACCGACGAGCCGATCGAGACTCGGCTCGTCGCGCCGATCGCTACCCTGCCCAAGGGATCGAAGATTCCGTTCGCGCCGGATTTCAAGTTCGCGGTCGGAACGCAGTATCACGATACGATCGGCGACAGCGGGTTCCAGTATGCGCTGCGCGCGAGCTACACCTATACCGGCAACTACAACAACGATACCGGGCCGGCGATCGTGCCCAATACGCGGCTGGGGGATTTCGGCTTCCTCAATCTCGGCGCCACGCTGATCCGCGACGACTGGAGCGCGGATTTCGCGATCGACAACGTGACAGACGAGATCGCCATCCAGACCACGGACACGACCAATCTGGCTCCCTCCCCCCAGGTGTTCTATGTGAACGCGTCGAGGACCTACCGGCTGACTTTGCGTTACAATTTCTGATCCGGTCGGGGAGAGGCAGAGGCGCGCGCGATCTTCGCGCGCGCCTTTGTTTTCCCGCCGGTCGCGGCGCGGACGGCAGACCGCTCCTAGCCGGCCTTCCGCAAATCGCCATATGAGAGGTCGTCGAAATCCTCCCGGCAGGGGCTGCGCGAAACAGCCGTCGGCTGGATGCCGAAATGGCCGCGGAAGGCGCGCGAAAAGGCGCTTTCGTCGCGATAGCCGGCCATCGCCGCGATCTGCTGCACGGAATGGCGATTTTCCTCGAGCGCGCGCCAGGCGAGCTCCATGCGCTTGAGGTTCAGATATTCGAAGACGGCCATCCCGCTCCATTGCCGAAAGCCCAGGCACAGCGACGTGCGGCTGAGGGCGGCGCGATCCGCGAGCGATTGCAGCGAATGGTTGACGTGCAATTCGGATTCCAGGATCGCCTGCACCTTCTCGATCTTCGCGGTCTTGACGCCGATGGCGCGCATCCGGTTCTGCGCGGCCCTGGCCTTCTCCCGCGCCTGGCGCAGGACCAGGTAGACGATTTCGCGCGCCTTGGCCTCCACCATGACCTGGCGGAGCGACGAATGATCGTCGCACTTCCACACGCTGTTGAGAATGTGGACGATCTCGCCAGGAAGCGGGAATTCCATGGAAAAGCCTTCGGTGGCGGCCCCGCGCAGCAATGCGCCCAGAGGATGGGGCAGATCGGCCGGCTTCACCCCCAGCCCGTCCACCAGCATTTTCGGCTTCACGATGATCGACGCGCTCACCCAGTCCTGATCGTTGCGCACGCGCATGATGCGCGAGGTGTGCGGCGGATAGTAGGTGAGGATACAGACCGGCCCGCGGAGTTCGCTGCTCTGCCCGTTGGCGATGTTCTGCGCCGTCCCGCGAAGATGGATATGGATATAGAGGTCGCCGTTCTCCTCGTAGGAGATCCGGGCAGGACCGCGCATATAGATGCTGTTGGTGAAGAACGCGCCCTGGCCGCCGAAGCTGCAATAATCGATCCGCTGGTGGCGGCCATCAAGCACCTGTTGCGCCAGGGAAAAGCCGTCGCTGAGCCGGCGGATCGAGCGATCGTCGAATCCGGCATAGCTGCAGGATGTCGTGAAGATGTTGGCCCATGTGGCTTCTTCTCGCGGCAGGACGATCGAATAGGCGCGATCGGAACCGTTGGATTGAACGATGTTCATGGCATAGCCTCCTGCGCCAGGAATCCCCGGGGCAAAGTGCGCGTCGGGGATCGCAAGCTTCATGCCGGGGCGCGCGTCGACGGTCATGGCAAGGTGCCGGACGGCATGCGCGACCGCTGCGCGAACCAATCGCGCAAAAACCATTCGAGGCCCGGATCGGCGAACAGCCGAAACGTTGACGGCCGAGATTTTCGCCGCAGCAGCGACGGCGATCCCGCAAACAGGGTGCGCGCGCACCGGTTCGCGCCGAACTTAGCGGGATGGAGATCCAGGCTGCAGCCATGCGCGATGACGTCGCGCGAAGCCTCGCCGCCGATATCGAACACCGCATAGCCGTCGTCGACGCCGTTGAGCAAATAGAGGATGCCCCGCGCTCGCAGGCGCGCGTCCCATTCGTCCGGCCGAATGTCGCCGGCAAGATCGATCAGCCACTCCCGGGGCGCGAGCCACATCGCGCAAGTCTCCTCCCCGACGGTCGTGTTCGGCTCGGTCGGAAGCCTCATGCCGAGCGCATCCGCCAGGGACGCCGGGTCGTCGGCGAAGACCTGCAATTGCGAAAGTCGCACGCCGGTGCGCTGTGTAACCTCGAAACCCTCTCCCGAAATCGCCCAGATCTGCGTGTCAGCCATGGAGGCGCTCTCCGGCCGGATCGTAGGCGGCGGGCCCGGTCACGCGCGCCGCGACGGTGCTACGGCCCACGGCCACGCGCACGGTCTCGCCGGCGCGTGCGCGGCCGCCGACGAGCATAGCGAGCGCGACGCCCCGTCCAAGCATCGGGCTCCACCCTGCCGATGTGACATAGCCGTCGCTGCGTCCTGGCCCGCACAGGATATGCGATCCAATCGGCAACACCGCCTTCGTTGCTGCGGCCTCGAGCCCCACGAGTTGCAGCCGGTCGGCACGACGGTTTTCCGGCCGCAGGAGCGAACGCTTGCCGATGAAATCGTCGGCGCGACGAACGACGGATGCGAATCCCACATCGTCCGGCGACGTGGTGCCGTCGGTATCGGCGCCGACATGGAGATTTCCCTTTTCCGTGCGCAGGAGCATCCAGGCATCGATTCCCACGGGCGCGATCCCTTCCGCCGAACCGCGATGGATCAGCGTCTCCCAAAGAGCGCGCGCGTGCGACGCCGCAACGCCGATTTCAAAGGAAACTTCCCCCGTGACACTGGCGCGCAGCACGTGCGCCGGCACGCCTCCGACATGGCCCGAGCGATAGCTCATATGGGGAAAGGCAACCGGCGCGAGGTCGATATCGGTTCCGGTCTTTTGCAGGATCGCCCGAGCCGAGGGTCCGCTCAGGATAAGCACGGCCCATGCCGAGGTGACGGCCGCCACCAGCAATTGCCGGTCGGGCCATTCGCACTGGCGCCATTCATCGAGCCAGGAGGCGATCTTCGTGGCGCCGGCGCTGCTGGTGTTGAGGAGAAAATGGTCCGGCGCCAGGCGCGCGACGATGCCATCGTCGATGATCGCGCCATTCTCGTTCAGCATGAGACCATAGCGCGCCTTGAGCGGCGCGAGTGTGGACATGCGATTGGCATAGATGCGATTGAGGAACCAGGCCGCGTCGGGGCCCTTCACTTCGATCTTGCCGAGCGGCGATCCGTCGAACAGTCCGGCGGCGTTGCGTACGGCGAGCGCCTCGCGCTGCTCCGCCGCGAAACCGGTTTCGCCCGCGCGCGGATAATGGGCGGGCCGTGCCCAACCGCCATATTCCTCGAACACGGCCCCGTTTGCGGCATGCCAGTCGTGGAGCGGCACGCGGCGTTGGGGACGCCAATGGCCCGCGCGCGCGCTGCTCGCCAGCGCGCCGAAGCTTTGCGCCGAATAGGGAAAGCGGTCGCGGATGACGCCTGTCTCGGATATCCGCCGGTCCGTCAATTCCGCCATGATGGCGAGTGCGTTCACATTGCTGGTCTTGCCCTGGTCGGTCGCCATGCCGAGCGTCGTATACCGCTTCAGATGCTCGACGGAGCGGAAGTTTTCCCGCGCGGCAAGCGCGATGTCCTGCACCGAGACATCATTCTGAAAATCCACGAACGCCTTGCGCGTGCCCGAACGCCACTTCGGCGAAATGGTCGCAAGCGAACAGGTCGTCTCGGGAGCATCGGGTTCGTCCGCTTCGGCGGTCTCGAATCCGGCCGCGCGGGCCGCGGACCGTCCCGCGCCGTGACCCTCAAGCAGAGCGCTGCGCAGATCCATCGTGCCACGGGCGGCTCCGACGGATCGCTCCGCCTGGACCGAAATTTGCGGCCGGAAGAGCAGTTCGCTCTCGTCGAACCCAAGCGTTCCGCCGGACTGGCTGAAAAGCTGGGTTGCGGGATTGAACCCGCCCGACATCGCCAGCACGTCGCAGTCCAGGCGCGTTGATTTTCCGTCGGCCGCCTTGATCACCACCGCTTTCAGGGGCGTGCCGCAGGCGCGCACGATCTCGCCGCCGGCAAAGATCGGCACATGCGGGAGGCGGTCTGTCAATTCGCGCGGCGGCGACGGACGAACGTCGACGACGGCCCGCAAAATTCCGGCATCGTGGAGCGCCTCTGCGGCCGCATAAGCCAGATCGTTGTTCGTGAAGACAACCGCTTTGCGACCGGGGAGCACGGCGAACCGGCCAAGATAGCAATGCGCCGCCGAAGCCAGCATGACGCCCGGCTTGTCGTTGTTGTCGAAGACCATCGGCCGCTCGATCGCGCCGGTCGCGAGCACGACCTGCTTTGCCCGGATCTGCCAAAGCCGCTGGCGCGGCAGGCCCGTTTCGCCGCCCCTGTCTGCGCTGCCTGGAACGGTTTCGATCAACGCCAGGGCGTTATGGTCGAAATATCCGGCGACGCATGTGCGTGTCAGGATAGAGACGTTGGGATTGGCACGCAGTTCGGCTTCCGTCTGCCGGATCCATGCGCCGCCGGAAAGACCGCCGATCGGCGTGGGATTCCAGCCGAGTTGTCCGCCCAGAACGAAATCCTGTTCCGCGAGAATTATGCGCGCGTTCGACCGGGCAGCGGCGCGTGCCGCGGCGAGACCGGCCGCGCCGGCGCCGACGACCAGCACGTCGCAATGGCCGAAGCGGGAATCATATGTGTCCGGATCGGGTGCGACCGGCGCCTTTCCCAGACCCGCCGCGCGGCGGATGACCCATTCGAACAGGTGCCAGTCGGGCCACATGAAGGTCTTGTAGTAGAAGCCCGCCGGCAGGAACCGCGACGCCAGCGAAACGACGCCGCCTATGTCGCGTCCGACACTGGGCCAGCAATTCTGCGGCGCGGCCTCAAGGCCGTCATGCAATTCGATCTCCGTCGCGCGAAGATTGGGGGTTTGCCGTCCGCCCGCGCCGACGCGCAGCAGAGCGTTCGGCTCCTCGGCGCCGGCGGCCACGATGCCGCGCGGGCGATGGTATTTGAACGATCGCCCGACGATGCGCACGCCGTTGGCGAGCAGCGCGGATGCCAGCGTATCGCCTTCGAACCCCCAATAGGATCTTCCTTCGAAGGCAAAGCGCAGCGGGCGCGCGCGATCGATCAGCCCGCCTTGGCGAAGCCGGAACGATTGCGCGACAGCGACGTCGCTCATCGACCAGGCACCGGCCGGAATTCGGGCGGCGGCTGTTCTCCCAACCGATAGACCGCGAGGATCGCCTGCGTCTGCGTGTTGCGGGCGATGTTGAACCACTGCCGGCAGCCATGCTCGTGCTGCCAGCGTTCCAGCGCCACGCCTTTCGGATTGCGGCGCGCGAAAAGATAGTCGCCCCAGACGTCGTCGCCGACGTGCGGCTCCGGACGCGTCACATGGCTCTCGCCGCCCCAGCGGAACTCGATCTCGTCGCGCGGACCGCACCAGGGACATTCGATCAGAAGCATGCCGCCCTCCTCAATGCGCGATGCCGGACGCGGCGGCTTCGTCGATCAGCGCGCCGGTGCGGAAACGGTCGAGCGAGAACGGGGCCGCAATCGGATGCGGCTTGTCGGTCGCAAGATGGTGGGCCAGCATCCAGCCGCCGGCCGGAATCGCCTTGAAGCCGCCGGTGCCCCATCCGCAATTGAGATAAAGCCCGCCGACCGGCGCGGCGCCGATGATCGGACTGGAATCCGGCACGACGTCCACGGCGCCGGCCCATTGGCGAAGCAGGCGCACGCGCCGCAGGCTCGGAAATTGCTCCGCGATCGCGCTGACGACGCCGCGCAGCACCGGCATGTTGCCGCGCTGCGCATAGGACGGATAGAGGTCGAGCGCCCCGCCGAAGACCAGCCCGCCCTTGTCGGACTGGCTGACATAAAGTCCCGTCGCGAGCGACAGCACCACGGTGTCCAGGACCGGCTTCAAGCCCTCCGAAACATAGGCCTGAAGCGCATAGGTCGTGACGGGAAGACGAAAGCCCGCCTTGTCGGCGAGCACGGTGGAATTCCCGGCCACGGCCATCCCCACCTTGTCCGCCAGGATCCTGCCCCGGCTGGTTTCGACGCCGATGATGCGGCCGCCGCCGCCGAAGACGAACTCGCTCACCGCGCAGTTCTGGATGATATCGACGCCGAGCGCGCTGGCGGCGCGCGCGTAGCCCCACGCCACCGCATCGTGGCGGGCCGTGCCCGCGCGTCTTTGATAGATGCCGCCCCAGACCGGATAGCGGGCGGCGCGCGATACATCGAGAATGGGAACCGCGCGCGCGATCCGCTCCACCGAAACGAGCTCCGCATCGATGCCGTTCAACTGCATGGCGCCGACCCAGCGCGCGGCGCTTTCCATGTCGTGGCGGCTATGCGCGAGCGTGTACATGCCGCGCTGGCTGAACATGACGTTGTAGTTCAGCTCGCGCGACAGGCCTTCATACAGTTTCAGCGCGAAATCGTAGATCGCGGCGCTTTGCGGATAATAGTAATTCGACCGGATCACGGTGGTGTTGCGCCCGGTGTTGCCGCCGCCGAGCCAGCCGCGCTCGATCACCGCGACATTGCGCACGCCGTGGTTCTTGGCGAGATAGTACGCGGTGGCGAGCCCGTGGCCGCCGGCGCCGATGATCACCACGTCGTAGCGCGGCTTGGGATCGGGCGAACGCCATGCCGGCTCCCAGCCCTTCTGGCCGGAAAATCCCTCTTTTATGAGCCGCAGGAGCGAATAGCGCTTCATCGCGCCTCGCGGCCGGACGGCGATGCCGGTCGATCGAGGCACGCGTCCACCAGTCTCTGGAGGGGTTCACCGCCGCGGATCGGATCGGCAACCGGCAAACGCAATGTCCGCTCCAGTTCGCCGATCACGGCAGCGGCCTCGCTCTCCGCCATGCCGGACGTGTTGACGCTGACGCCGGCGCAGCGGATGGCGCTGTTCGTGCGTGCGCCCAGCGTGAGGTTGAGACCGATGGCCGCCTCCACCGTCGGAAGCGCGTAATCCGGATAGCCGATGACGTGCGTCCGCGCCGGCTCGTGGCACAGAACGATGACGTCCGGCTGGCTGCCATGCAGCAGCGCAAGCGAGACCCCGGCGTAGGCCGGATGGAAGAGCGAGCCCTGGCCTTCGATGATGTCCCAATGCGCATCGTCCGCGTCGGGCGACAGGATTTCCGCCGCGCCGGCCGCGAAATCGCCGATCACGGCGTCGATCGGGATTCCGCCTCCGGCAATCATGATGCCGGTCTGCCCGGTGGCGCGGAATTGCACATCGATTCGGCGCGCGGCGAAGGCCCGGCTCAGCGATAGCGCCGTATACTTCTTCCCGAGGGCGCAATCGGTGCCGACGGTCAGCAGACGTTTTCCGCTGCGCCGCCGCCCGCTGGCGACCGGAATATCCGGCGGCGGCCGCCGCACATCGAAGAACTGCCGTCCCGTACGCTCCACGGCCGCCTCCAACGCCGGCACGTCCTCCAGCCGCGAATGCATGCCGCTCACGATATCAAGCCCCGCCTCCAGCGCCTCGATCAGGACGGGCAGCCAGCCTAGCGCGATCGCCCCGCCGACCGCGGCAACGCCGATGACGATCGACTTGGCGCCGCGCGCCTGGGCCTCGCGCGGAGACATCCGCGGCAGGCCGGTGCTGACGGCCTCCGGAGAACTTGCGCATTCGCCGACGCAGCTCTCGGCCGCCCAGTCCTTGAGACCGAACGCCGTCTTCGCGAAGCCCGCGGACCGGGCATCCCCGACGAAGAGGAGATAGGGCTTGGGCAGGTCGATCGCGCGGCCGACCGCCGGCGCGGCATGGATAAGCACGGCTCACTGCCCCTCGCGACCCTCGAGGCCGCGATCTCACTTGTTGTCCTGTACAGGATCATTCATCCCTTGCGGGATTGTGTCAACCGCGACCCTTGCGCCGCGGCGTTCTCTTGCGGGCGGGCTGCGTGGCGGGCGCGGCCCGCCGGGCCCGCTCCGCGCGAATCGGCTTGGCGCTGTTCATCAGGTCTTCCTGGGAACTGGAATTGACCGTGATGATCAGCGCCTCGGAACATCCGGGGGCGAGAATATAGGCATGCCCCATCGTGCTATCGAGATAGATGGACTGGCCGGGCTTCAGGACGACCGGCTCGTAGAATTCCGTATGCACTTCGACGCGACCCTCGATGACATAGGCGACCTCTTCCCCGCTGTGTTTCACCAGCGGCCCGAACGCGTCCAGCGAGGGCGTCAGAATGCGTGATATGATCGGAATCATATGCTTGTTCCGCAATTCGGACGACACGTAGAAATGATCGTAGTTTCGCGTCGGAATGTGCAGGGACGACGCCATTTCCCCGATGCTCCGGCGTCCATTGGCGGAAGGGTGGCTCGCGCGCTCCGGCTCCGACAGAAGCTCGGACATGCGCACATTGAGCCTTTCGCTGATCTGCTGAAGCTTGTCGTAGGTCAGCGTGAGCCGGTCGTGCTCCACCTTGGAGAGCGTGGAGTAAGGGATGCCCGTGCGGTCGCTCATCTGCTTGAGCGTCATACCCAGACGCGACCGGAGCCCACGCAGCAATGATCCCAGTGTCGGCCGTGCCATGCGAAATCCAGACGACGTTCAGCGCTGTCCTGGTCAGGACGCGCCCAATCCTTACGGGACGAGACAAAAAGACACAAGCCGCGCCGATTCGGCCGTCCCGCCGCGACCGCGGAAGGACTCGCGGCCGGCGCAATGATCCTGTACAGGATCATTCGACAGGGGTGGCGTCGGGCATGGTCGAGCATACGGATCGCTTGCGAATCGCGGTGACGGTCGAAGACCTCGCCTTGAAAGCGCCATTCCGGATCGCCGGCTACACCTTCGAAAGCATGCCGGTGATCGTGGTGTCGGCATCCGAAGACGGGCATGAGGGCCGGGGCGAGGCGGCCGGCGTCTACTATCTCAAGGACGACGTCTCCCACATGATCGCGGCGCTGGAGCAGATCCAGCCGGCGGTGCGGGCCGGCCTGTCCCGCGCGCGGCTGCGCGCGGTGATGCCGGCCGGCGGGGCGCGAAACGCGCTCGACTGTGCGCTGTGGGAGTTGGAAGCCCGCCAGTGCGGCCGGTCCGTCTGGCAACTGGCCGGGCTTGCCGAACCTCGCCCGCTGGTGACGACGCTGACGCTGAGTGCGGAACCGCCGGCGCGGATGGCGGAAGCCGCGTGCGCCTATGGCGACGTCAAGGCACTCAAGGCGAAGCTGACGGGCGAGGTCGAACAGGACGTCGCGCGGGTGCAAACCGTCCGCGCCGCCTGCCCGGGCGCCTGGCTGGGTGTCGATGCGAACCAGGGCTACAAACCCGCCAGCCTCGCCACGCTTGTGCCGGCACTGATCGCGTGCGACGTGCGGCTGATCGAACAGCCTTTTGCGCGCGGGCAGGAAGCTTGGATGGACGGTCTGTCGCTTCCCATCGCCGTCGCGGCCGACGAAAGCTGTCAGGACCTCCACGAGCTCGACGCGATGGCGGGGCGCTTCGACGTGGTGAACATCAAGCTCGACAAATGCGGCGGCCTGACCGAAGGCCTGATGATGGCCGCAAGGGCGCGGGAGCTCGGCCTCAAGATCATGGTCGGAAACATGATCGGGACGAGCCTTGCGATGGCGCCGGCCTTCCTGCTCGGCCAGTTTTGCGAAATCGTCGATCTGGACGGCCCCATCTGGCTGCGGCGCGACCGGCCGCCGGCGGTCGAATACCGGCACGGAGAGGTCTGGGTGACGCCGGACAGTTGGGGCAGATAGGGCAATGGCGCATCCCATTCTCGTGGAGATCACCCGCGGCGCGCGGGTGGAGAGCGTTCATCGCGGCGCGGTGGCGATCGCCGATGCCGGGGGCGGGATCGTGTTCTCGCTGGGCGACATCGATGCGCCCACCTTCCCGCGCTCCTCGCTCAAGATGGTGCAGGCACTGCCGCTGCTGGAATCCGGCGCGGCCGACGCGTTCGGCCTGGGCGACGAGGAGATTGCGCTCGCCTGCGCTTCCCATACCGGCGAAGCGATGCACGTCGAGCGCGTCGCCGCATGGCTGAACCGGATCGGCTGCACCGAGTCCGATCTTGCGTGCGGCGCGCACCCTTCGCTCGCCGAGGTCGTGAAGGATGCCATGCTGGCTCGCGGCGAGGTGCCGACGCCGATCCATAACAACTGCTCGGGCAAGCACGCCGGCTTCCTGACCGTGTGCCGCCACTGGAACATCGCGACGCAGGGTTACGAGCGGCACAGCCATCCGCTGCAGGTCGCCATCGCCAAAGTGCTGGGCGAACTGGCCGGGATCGACGGCGAGATTCCCCATGGCGTCGACGGCTGCGTTGCGCCCGCCTTTGCCGTGTCGACTCGCGCCATGGCGCAGGTATTGGCGAAATATGCCGATCCGTCCGGCCAGCCGCCGCAGCGCGCGGCGGCGATGCGCCGGATCGTGGCCGCGATGATCGCCCATCCCGATCTGGTGGCGGGAACGGGACGGTCGGACACCATCCTCATGCGCGCCGCGAACCGCCGAGCCGTCACCAAGGTGGGGGCCGAAGCCTTCTACGCCGCGGTCGTTCCGGAAGCCGGGCTCGGCATGGCGCTGAAGATCGACGACGGCGCCGGCCGCGCCGCCGACACCGCCATCGCCGCGATCCTGGACAAGCTCGGCGTGCTGGCACAGGACAAGGCGGCGCAAGACATCATTCGGGCGCCGATCCTGAACACGCGCGGCGCGACGGTGGGCGAACGCCGACCGGCAGTCGCCCTCGCTGAGGCGCGGATCCGCGCATGCTAGGGCTTGCGCTGTTATCGAGACGCTTCCGCCTGTTCACGGGCGGACGGCACGATCCGCGGCCTCCGGATATTTTCAGATCGCCGCGAAGGCTTCGTCGGCCTTGTTCAGCGCCTCGTCGATGTCGGCGTCGGTCATTGCCGCGCACATGAACATGTTGTGCCAGGCATGAACGTAGATGCCGCGACGGACCATTTCCGACGCCCAGGCATAGCCCCTCTTGAGCTCCGCATCGTCGTCGAACAGGATCAGCGGCATCTGGGCCGGCCCGGTCTGGCGGATGCCGAAGCCGCGGTCCCGCGCGATGGCGGCGAGCCCGCTGCGCAAACGCTGGCCGACCCGCGTCGTATGCTCCAGATAGTCGGTGGTCTTTATGACCTCCATGGCCGCGACGCCCGCGGCCATCGCGACGGCGGCGAACCAGAACGAACCCGTCACGTAGAGAGAGCCGGCGGCCGCGCGAAGCTTGTCGGAGCCCAGCAGCGCGGAAATCGGATAGCCGTTCGCGATGGCCTTACCCCAGCAGGAGAGATCCGGCGTCACGCCGACCAGCGACCAGCTGCAATCGCGCGCCAGGCGGAAACCGGCCCGCACCTCGTCGATGATCAGAACGGCCTCCCGCTCGTCGCAAAGCTGCCGGACGCGCCTCGCATAGGCCGGGTCGGGCATTTGCTGATCGACAAAGGCGTCGTGCTTGAACGGGGCGGCGAAGACGCCGGCGAGATCGTTTCCGGCGTCCTCTACCGCAGCGTCGAAGCTTTCGATATCGTTGTATACATACGTGATGAGGTGCGCCCGGTCTTCGGGCAGCGTTCCCGTCGGATTGGGCGTGCACCAGGGCGCGGCACCGTGATAAGCGCCTTTGGCAACCAGTATCTTGCGCTTCTTCGTGTGCGCCCGCGCCGCCATCATCGCCATCGTCGTGGCGTCGGTTCCGTTCTTGCAGAACATCGCCCAATCGGCATGGCCGACCATCGCGACGAGCTTCTCGGCGAATTCCACCATCGCCGGAGCGGGCCCGGTCATGGCGTCGCCCAGCTTCTGTTGCCGCGCCGCCGCCTCGGCGACGCCCGGATGGCCATAGCCGAGAAGATTGGGGCCGAACCCGCACATGAAATCGAGGTAGCTGTTGCCGTCGGTGTCCCAGAGCCGTGCGCCTTCGGCGCGCGCGAAGAACTGCGGATAGTTCTGCGGCTGCATCCGCACGGATTCGTGCCCGTACATGCCGTTGGGGATGACCGCGAAGGCGCGGTCGCGCAGCGCACGGTCTTGGGAGTTCGTCATGGCCATCGCGCGCGCCCTCAGAAACGGTAGTTCAGCTCGCCGCCGAATGTCCGCGGTTCGCCCATGATGCCCTGGAAGAAGCCGACCGAGCTCAGATCGAAGATGTCGAGATAGTATTTCTGGCCGGACAGGTTGCGGACGAAGCCCGCGACTTCCCACTGGTCGTCATCGAAGGAATAGGCGATGCGTGCATTCTCGAGCCAGTAGGCCCGCTGGGAGAGGTATGGGCTGTTGGCGATGTCGAAGAGCTGGTGGCTCTTGAACGACGCATTCACCTGGAAGTCGAGATTGCCGCCCTCGAGCGGCACGCGATAGTCGGCCGACGTGGTCAGCGTGCCATGCGGCGCCAGCGGAAGCTGGTGCCCATGGTCGGTGACGGGGTTGCCCGCAAGATCGAGGGACAGGGTCTCGTCGGAATCGACCTTCGCCTGCAGAAGGCCCAGCTGGGCCGTCAGCGTGAGGTTGTCGATCGGCTTGCCGACGACATTGAGGTCGGCGCCCATCATGTGCGCATGCCGCGCATTGGACAGCACGTTCGCTTCGGTGAGCGTGCCGAGGACCGGCGTCAGCACGAAAATCTGCAGATCGCGGTACTGGTTGTAGAACAGCGCAGCGTCGAACAGCAGGCGGTCGTCGAAGAACGTCGTCTTGGCGCCGACCTCGAACGACGTGACGTTCTCCGGCTTGACCGGCTGGAGCTGGGCCACGGCCTGCACCGGATCGGTGGACAGAAAACTGCCGTTGAAGCCGCCGCTCTTGAAGCCGGTCGAGACCGACGCATAGGTCATCACCGTGTCGGTGAAGCGATAATCCACCACGGCCTTCCAGTTGAACGACTGGTCGGCGAGCTTGTTGAAATACCCCGACACGATCGGCGTGACGGGGCCGAGATTGTCGATCCCGTTCACCTGAACCTGCTGCGCGGAATTGTAGAGGAAGCTCTTGCTCTCGCCGGTGAAGCGGGCGCCGAGCGTGACCTTCAGCGCATCGGTGATGCTGTAGTCGCCCTGCCCGAACACCGCGTAGGAGTTCGTGATCTGCCGGCTGTTGTCGTACAGGATCGTCGCGGTCAGCGGGTTGGGCGCAGCGGGGTCGGGCGAAGCGTCGCCGGCGCCCGGACCGAAGAAATCGTCGACGTCGAGCAATTCGGAGATCGGCTGGTTCTGGTGCAGGTTCTCGCCGAGATAATAGAAGCCGACGAGCCAGTTGTAGGTTTCGGTAGACTGCGAAATGCGCAGCTCCTGCGAGACGTCCGTCGAATGGACGCCGAAATTGATCTCCAGCAGCCGGTTCGGCCCGGAATCCGTGTCCTCGGGATGGTTCTTGTCGTCCCGCTCGAACGAGGACAGCGAGGTGATCGTGAGCGAGCCCAGCGTGTAGTCGGCGCGCAGCGAGACGCCGCCCGAACGGACATCCAGGTGCTGGCGCCGGTTATAGGCGCCGCTGTAGAAGTTCTTCGGCGTGCCGTAGCCGAACAGGTCCACGCAGGTGCTGTTCGCGGAGGCGACTTGCTGCGGGCTGCATTCCGCGAAGGTGTTGGGATCGAGCGCGCCGAGGTGGCGGTATTCCGCGGGCCGGTTCGCCACCGAGCCGCCATGGATGTTCAAAAGGAACGTCAGGTCCGAAGTCGGCTTCCAGAGAAGCTGGGCGCGGCCGGCGATGTTGTTGGCGCCGTTCTCGCGCGTGCCCGTGAAGCTGTTGTAGGTGTAGCCGCCCGAACCGTTCTTCACGATGGCGATGCGGCCGTCCAGGTCATCGGTGATGGCGCCGCCCAGCGCGCCTTCGACCTGGTAGTCGTCGAAGGAGCCGAACTCGGCGTGCAGGTTGCCGGTGAAGACGTCGGTCGGCTTTGCCGAGATGAAGTTGATCGCGCCGCCCGATGTGTTGCGGCCGTAGAGCGTGCCCTGCGGCCCCTTGAGGACCTCGATCCGCTCCAGGTCGAACGCCTGAAAGGTCTGCGACGCCGGCGAGGCGAGATAGACCTCGTCCATGTAGACGCCGTTGGGGCCGGCATTGTTGGTGTCGTAGTCGTTCAGGCCGACGCCGCGGATCGTGATGATCGGCTGATTGCCGGCGCCGGCCGGCAGCGCGATGGCGACGTTCGGCGTGAACTGACTGAGATCGGTCGACGATTTGATACCGAGGTCGGAAATCTGCTTGCCGGTGATCGCCTGGATCGTGATGGGGACGGTCTGGATGTCTTCGCCGCGGCGCTCCGCCGTCACCACCACCGTCTCGACGCCGCCGGCGGTGTCCGAAGTTTGTGCAAATGCCGGAGCGATTGCACAGGGAATAGCCAAACAGAGTGCTGCCGATTGGAGGCGAATACGCAACATAATTCCCCCGACGCAAGTGCAACAAAAATATGATAGCTATGACTATAGTTTGCAAGTCATTTTTTAACTCGCGGCTTCGCGAACGACGCCACGTAGAGCGCGGTCATGTACGAAATCTCCCGGAGGAAGAGATCGCTGTCGAGTTCAGGCTGGTCGGCGACCAGCTCCAGCGTTGCGTGCATGACCTCGACGCACAGGGTTGCCGCGACGCGCAGCGTCTTCCTGTCGGCGTCCGGATAGCGGCCGGTCAGCGCGGCAAAGTCGCGCTCCGCCACCTGTTCGCGCGACGCAATGCGCACGGCGCTGAGCGTCGGCACAGCTCGCAGGGCGCGCATGATCCAGCCGCCGCCCGGGAATGTCTTCGTGATGCGATCGACGTCGCGCAGAATGGCCTGCCGCGCCTTCGCCATCCCGCCGACGCTTGCCGGCCAGGCGCTGCCGTAACGATCCTGCCAGGCGAAGACCGCCTTGTCCTGCACCGCCATGAGGCGCGCACCAAGCTCCTTCAGAAGCGAATATTTGTTCGGAAAGTAGCGATAGAGCGCCGGCGGCGTGAGCCCGGCGCGCTTGCACACGAGGTTGGTCGACAGCCTCTCGATGCCCACTTCGACCAGAATCTCGCCGGCCGACTTTAGGATCGCATCGTAAGTGGAGCGGGAGCGATCCTGCAGCGGCGGGCCGTTCATCTCGAGCCGGACCTTCGGCGGCGCCAGGCGGCTCTTCTTCGCGAGCCGGCGGGCGCGGGGCGTCACCCGCTTCTGCATATCGACAGCTCGATCATCCGTGTTCACCGACGGCAAGAAGATAGCGACCGCTACTATTCTGGCAAGGACCGCGCGCCCTGCGCGGAAGAATCTTCGCCGCAGGACGCGGTGGGCGCTGGCCGCGCCGGGGCGTCGCTGTTAGCGTGCCGACGACGCGCGACGATGTGAAGGCCAGATGCAATCCGTTTCATCCGAATCTGTTCCCTCGCTCGGCCCGGCCCCGAGCGGCGTCGCCGGGCTGGAACTGGAATCGGGCCTCGTGCCCGGCGGCCCGCGCGATTCCTGGCGCGTCATCGCCAGCAGCATGATGATCGGCACCGCCTCGCTGATGATATTGGGCGTGCAGCCGGTGCTGCTGGGCGCGCTGGCGCAGGAGGGCCGCGTCGACGAAGCCTCGCTCGGCCGGCTCGCGACGGTGGAGGTGCTGGCGCTGGCGATCGGATCGGCGGTGGGCGCGCAGGTCCTGAGCCGGGGCAGGATCGCCGCCAAGGTCGCCGCCGGCGCGGTGCTGCTGGCCCTGCTGGATGCGGCGATCTATGTCTCGCACACCACGCTCATGCTGTTCGCCACGCGCGGCGCCGCGGGTTTCCTGGAAGGCTTCATCCTGGGCGCTGCCATCGTGATCATCACCCATTCCAAGAGTCCCGATCGCCTGAACGGACTGTTCCTGGCGCTGCAGACGATCCCGCAGGCCGCGCTGGCCTATGTCTTTCCGGCGATCCTGCTGCCGCGGATCGGTGCCGATGGCGGCTTTCTCATCCTGGCCGCGATAGCCGCGATTTCCGCCGCGGCGGCGTTCGTCCTCACCGAGCGACGGCCGCCGCCCAGCGCCGAAGCCGCGGCAGGCGGCAAGGTGTGGACGCTGCCCGTCATCGGGATCCTGGCGGGCATCACCTTGCAGAACGCCGCGATCGGCGGGGCGTGGGACTATGCCGAGCGCATCGCTGCGCAATATCACATCGCGCCGGACATCGTGGGGTCCGCGCTCGCCTTCAGCCTTCTGGCCCAGGTGGCCGGCGCCTTCGCCGTCGCCGGCTTCGCCTGGCGGCTGCCGTTTCGCGCCGTCACCGTGCTGGGGCCGTTGTGCCAGGCGGTCGTGATCGCGCTGATCGCGACGGCGCAGTCGACCGCGGCCTATGTCGTCGCAACGGCGCTGTTCGGCCTGTTCTGGCTGGCGCTCAATCCCTTCCAGGTGCGCCTGCTGATCGACATGGAGCCGTCGCGACGCGCCGTGATGCTGGGAACCGCGATCACCATCTTCGGCCTGAGCGCCGGGCCGTTCCTCTCCTCGTTCGGCGTCACGCCGGGCGATGTGCGCGGCGCGTTCTGGATCGCCGCCGCGCTCACGACGCTCGGATCTGCGATATTCGCGGTGTCGATGATCGCGCATTACCGCGCCCGGCCCGGGGCCAGCTAACGCCCGGCAAGCCCCAGATTCTGCAGCGCATTGGCGATGACTTCCTGATAGATCGGCCGCATCCGACGGCCCATCGGCCGGGGCAGCGCGAGCGCGAGCCGGCTGCTCGATGCCGCGAAGTGGAGCAGGAACACGCAGACCGCCATCAGCTCCTCGCGGTCGGCCTTCGGGAAGAAGGGCTGCGCCACGTCGTAAAATAGCCGTGCATTCTTCAGCGTATCGGCGACGTCCAGCGCCTGAAGCGCCGCATCGGTCTGCACCACCGACCAGATGTTGCGATAGAGCGGATCGCGCTGGTGCATCTCGAAATAGAGCTCATAGACCGACTGTACCGTGGCGATGAACTCGTCCGCGCTGGCGGCCGCCCAGATGTGCTCGCGCAGCATCGCCTCCACCTGGGCGAAATGCTGCAACAGGATGGCGCGGTTGATCGCGCGCTTGTCGGCGAAATAGCGATAGACCGCGCCGATCACGACGCCGGACCGCCTGGCGATCTCCGACATCGTGACGGCCTCGCCCTTCTCCGCCGTCAGCGCCATCGCGGAATCGAGAATGCGCTGCACGGTCTCTTTCGAGCGCACCTGCTGCGCCTTCGTCCGGGCGGCCTTGCGAGGCTGCTTCTTTTTCCGAGCGTTCCGGCTTGTCATGAAAAACGTGATACTGTATCACGTATTGAAATTCAACATCTGTGTGCGGACGGGTCATGGGCAGAACGGCGATCATCACCGGCGGCGGCGGCGCCATCGCATTGGCGCTGGCGCGCAAGCTGGCGGGGCGCGGCTATGCGCTCACCCTCGTGGACATCGACGAGGCGAGACTGGCCGCCAACCGGTCCGCGCTGCCGGACGGCACGCAGACGGCGGTCGCCGACCTATCGACCGATGCGGGCCGCGAATCCGTCGCCCGACTTATCCAGGCGCGCCCGGAAACGGATCTGCTGGTCAACAATGCCGGCATCATCCGCCCCGGCAACATCGTCGATCTTTCCGTCGCCGAGATGGAGCGCCACATCGCCATCAACCTGATCGCGCCGATGCGGCTGACGAAGGCGGCGGCTGAAATCATGATGACTCGTAAGGCCGGCGCGATCCTGTCGATCGTCTCCGCCGCCGGTCTCGTCGCGCTGCCGGGAAGCGCCGCGTACAGCGCCTCGAAATTCGGGCTGCGCGGGTTCCTGACGGCCGCGAGCCTCGAACTTGCACCGCACGGCGTGAAGGTGGTGGGCGTGTTTCCCGGCGCCGTCGACACCCCGATGCTCCGCTATGAAGCCACCCATGGCGGCTCGGTGCTGAATTTCCTCAACAAGGACGTGCTGAGCGCCGAGGACGTCGCCGCCGCCTGCCTGCGGGCGCTCGACGGCACCAAGCTGGAGACCCACCTGCCCTTCTGGGACAGCGTGACGGCAAGAATCGTCTGCATTGCGCCGGGGCTTTTGCCGCGCATGATCCCGACCTTCCAGAAGCAAGGCGAGAAGGGCCTGAAGCGCTTCCTGGACAGCCGCGGCCTGAAGGCGGAGGGCTGACCGGATGGACGCCTCGCTCCGCGACATCACGCGACGTTTCGAGACCGGCAAGCACCGCCGCGTCCTTTCGACCCCGCGCATCATCTTCCTGGTCGTCGCCGCGGCCGCGCCGCTGGCGGCGATGATCGGCAATCTTCCCATCGCGCTCGCGAGAGGCAATGGCGGCGGCGTGCCGGCCGCCTTCCTGTTCGCGACGCTGACGCTGATCTGCTTCTCCGTCGGCTATGCCGCGATCAGCCGGCGCATCGTGAGCACCGGCGCGTTCTTCACCTATGTCGCGCAGGGGCTGGGCAAGCCGCTCGGCGTGGGCGCGGCGTTCATCGCCATGATCGCCTATGTCAGCTTCACGATCGGCATGGCGGCGTTCCTGGGATACTTCCTGGCGCTTGCGCTGGCGCCGCTGGGCGTGACGATCTCGTGGCTGGTCTATGCGGCCGGCGGCATCGCAATCGTCGCCGTGCTCGGCTACCGCTCCATCGACCTGTCGTCGCAGATCCTCGGCGTGCTGATGACGGCGGAGATCCTGGTGCTGGCGGTGTTCGACGCGGCGGTGATCGCGCAGAAGGGCCTGATGGCGTTTCCCGCCGGCTCCTTTGCGCCGCAAATGCTATTCTCGCCGGGCTTCGGCGTGGCGCTGATGTTCGCCTTCACGTCTTTCATCGGCTTCGAATCCGCCGCGCTTTATGGCGAGGAGGCGAAAGACCCGAAACGCAGCATTCCGGCCGCGACCTATGCCGCGGTGATCCTGATCGGCGTGTTCTATCTCTTCACCGCCTGGGTGACGGTGGGCGCGCTGACGTTCGAGCATGCCGCAAGCGCGGCGGCGGCGGGCGGCGGCATGCTGATGTTCACGCTGTTCGCGCGGTTCTGCGGCCGGACGATGTCGGATATCTCGGCGCTTCTCGTCTGCACGTCGATCCTGGCGTCCTACCTCGCGATCCATAACGCCGCCGCGCGTTACCTCTTTGCGCTCAGCCGCGAGAAGCTCCTGCCGCAGTTCCTGGGCCGGTTCCATCCGGCGCGCTATGCGCCGTCGAATGCCAGCCTTGCCGTCAGCGTGCTCACGCTCGCCTGCGTCGCCGCCTTCGCCGCGAGCGGCGTCGATCCCTACCAGGCCGGCATCCCCGTGCTGATCGGCACCGGAACGCTCGGCATCATCGTGCTGCAGGCGTTCGCCGGCCTTGCCATCATCGCGTGGCTGGCGCGGCGCAAGATGCTGGCGAATGTGGGCCTGCTGGCAGCCTCGGCGATCGGCGCCGCGGGACTTGTGGCGGCAGCGATCCTCGTTTCCGTGAACTTCCCGCTGCTGGCGACGGCCGACCTCGCCTGGGTCAAGTGGTTGCCGGCGATCTATCCCGTCGTGATCCTCGCCGGCATCGGCTTCGCCGCCTGGATGCGGACGAACCGGCCGGCCGATTACAGCGTCATGGCCCAAGCCGATCTGCGCACGGAAAGCGCGCGCGCGGTGCCCATGGCGCATTACGACGGCCGCTATTGCATCGTCGGCGCGGGGCCCTGCGGCCTGCTCGCGGCGCGCGCCTTCCGGCTCGCCGGAATACCCTACGATCAATTCGAGCGCCACAGCGATGTCGGCGGTATCTGGGATATCGATAATCCGGGCTCGTCGATGTACGAGTCCGCGCACTTCATCTCGTCCAAATACACGTCGAATTTCTTCGGCCTTCCGATGCCGGACGATTACCCCGATTACCCGAGCTACCGTCAGCTCCATGCCTATATCCGTGCTTTCGCGGAAAAATTCGGGCTGCGGGGCGCGATCACGTTCAACACCGAAGTGCGCCATGCCGAACCGTTGGGCGAGGACGCGAAGGACGGCTGGCGCGTGACGTTGTCGAACGGCGAGACGCGGATCTATCGCGGCATCGTCAGCGCCAATGGCGTGACCTGGCATGCGAGCCTGCCCGACTATCCCGGTCTCGACCGCTTCAAAGGCCAGGTCATGCACACGGTCTCCTATCGCAGCGCCGACATCCTGCGCGGCAAGCGCGTGCTGATCGTCGGCGCCGGCAATTCCGGCGTCGATATCGCCTGCGACGCGGCGCGCACGGCGGATGCCGCCTTCATCAGCGTTCGCCGCGGCTATCGCTTCGTGCCCAAGCATATCTTCGGCATACCGACCGACGTGTTCCTGAGCGGCGTCCATCCGCCCAAGGGCGTCGTGATCCCGGACGATCCCAGCAAGATGCTGGATGCGGTCGTCGGCGACCTGACGCGCTATGGCCTGCCGGCGCCCGATCACAAGGCGCTGGAATCGCATCCGATCATGAACACCCAGATCCTGCACTACCTCGCGCATGGCGATCTGAAGGCCAAGCGCGACGTGAAGACCTTCACCGAGACCGGCGCGGTCTTCGCCGATGGCAGCGAGGAGAGCTTCGATCTCGTCCTGTTCGCGACCGGCTACAACTACAGGATTCCCTATCTCGACGAGCAGCTGTTCACCTGGAAGCAGGGCCACCCGGAGCTGTATCTCAACATCTTCCACCGCCGGCTGCATGGCCTGGCGATCGTGGGGTTCGTGGAGTTTGCCTCCGCTGGATATCAGCGCTTCGACGAAATGGCCCAGATGGCGGCGATGGACGCATGGATCGAACAGAGCGGACAAGGCGCTGCGGAGTGGGAGCGCCTGAAGCGCGAGGACCGGCCCAATCTGCGCGGCACGAAGAACTATGTCGACTCGCCACGGCACGCGAACTATGTCGACGTGGCGATCTATCGGCGCATCCTGGCGGAGCGCCGCGAGCAGTTCGGCTGGCCCGACCCGAGTGACGCACTCTACGCGCCGCCGAGGACATAGCGCCGGCGCGCAGCCCGATGCCGTGGAAGTCAGACGTGAATGAGACAAGGCGATATAAGACGAACGGTACTTGGACCGGAGATTTGGCAAGCCTTTGAACGACAACCGGATTTGACTGGTACAGTTGGGTGGGTTCGAACCACCGACCTCCGGATCCACAATCCGGCGCTCTAACCAACTGAGCTACAACTGCACACCGAAAAAGAAGGGCCGGAAACTATGGCCCGCTCCCGGCAAAAGCAAGGCTCTGCGAGGAGCTTAGCCTATTCGTTAACGGGCGGTTAACCACCTTGGCCGACCCTTGGCCGATTCGCGCGGGGGAGCGGTGCCATGGCCTGCCGGAAAGCCTTGATCGCAGCGGCCTTTGGGGCCTTTTGCGCCGGCGCGGCGGCCCGCCGACCCCTATTCCAGCCCCTATGACGGCGCCTTCAATTCGGCCTGTCTCGGGCTGCGGGGCAGCATCATCGACGGCAGCGACACCCACACAAGGTCCGGCGGCACCGACCTCCGGGCACATTATTATTCCACCGGCTATGGCGGCTCGGCCTATGTCGGCACGCAGCTGGGCTATGGCTTCCGGGTGGAGGCCGAGCTCCTTTACCACCATGTCACGCTCGACAGGCCGGACGTCGCCGGTGCGCCGCAGGCCGGACGCGACGGCTATCTGCAGACCGTGGCGCCGATGGCCAATCTCTACTGGGACCTGCCGGTGCCGGAGTTCATCGTGCGGCCGTTCATCGCCGCGGGCGTCGGCGGCGCCTATACCGACGCGCATGACCGCGTCGGACCGGCGCAGGTCATCGGCGGCGACAAATGGCGCTTCGCCTATCAGCTGATGGCCGGTGTCGCGCTGCCCTTGAGCCAGACCGCGCGCCTGACCGGCCTCTACCGCTATTTCCGTGTGCAGGATGCCCGCTACCGCTGCGCGCCCCCGGCGCTCCCAACCACGTCCTGCGGCGCGAACACCGCCGACCAGAGCGTCGACCTCGGCCTGGAATTCGACATATAGCCGCCACGTCTGCCGCGCTAGACTGGCGCGGCATGAATCGCAGACTTCTTCTCGGCCTGGCGGCCGGCGGCGTCATCGCGCTGGCCGCAGCGGCCTATCTGGCGCTGCCGCTGTTCGTCTCCACCGCGGCGCTGCGCGGCGAGATCGAGAGCCGCGTCACCCGCGCCACCGGCCGCGCCTTCAGGATCAACGGTCCGCTGACGGTGACGCTGTTCCCCGGCCTCGGCCTGGCCGCGCGCGACGTGACGCTGGCCAATGTGCCGGGCGGCAAGGCGAAGAGCATCGTTCACGTCGAGTCGATGCGCCTGGCGGTCCGGCTGGTGCCGCTGCTGCACGGGCGGATCGAGGCGACCGAGGTGGCGCTCGACCGGCCCGACATCGCGCTGGAGGTCGCCGCCGACGGAAGCGGCAATTGGGAGCTGGTGCGCCGGCATACCGAGCAGAGCGGCCTGCGCTTGCCGGCGAATACGCTGTTTTCCGGGATCACGATCCGGCACGGCCGCGTCTTCTATGACAATGCCAGGCTGAGGCTTCACCGCAGCATCGAAGCGCTTGACGCCGACATCGCGCTGACGCGGCTGGCCGATCCCGCGAAGGCGACGGGCAGCTTCGTGCAGCGCGGCCGCAAGCTCGCATTCTCGGCGACGGTCGGCACCATCCGCACCCTGCTCGCCGGCATCGCGACCAAGGTCGACATGGCGCTGGATGCCGATTTCGTTCACGCGGCGTTCCTGGGCTTTGTGTCGAGCGACGGTACCGCCAAGGGCAGCGCCTCGCTGCGCACGGGCTCGGTGCGCGACCTAGCGGCCTGGCTGGGCCGCCCGCTGGCGGCCGGCGGCGGGCTCGGCCCCCTCACCGCATTGGCGGACATCGCCGCGCGCGGTCGGCACGTGGTGCTGACGCGCCTCAAGGCCAAGCTCGACGGCATGAGCATCGGCGGCACGCTGGCCGCCGACCTCCACGCGCCGGTGCCGGACGCGTCGGGCGATCTTTCCATCGATCATGTCGATCTCAACATCTATCTGCATCTCGCCGATGATCGTCCCGGACCGCCGCCGCCGCCCGGACCGGCGAGCGGCGGCTGGAGCAAGGCGGCGATCCGGCTCGATCTGCTGAAGCTGATGAACGGCCATCTCACCCTCAGCCTCGGCGGCCTCATCGTGGGCCATCTGCATCTGGGGCCGACCCACATGGCGCTGGCGCTCCGGGACGGCGCGATGGAGGCGCATATCGACAGGATCGCGCTCTATGGCGGAACGGGTACCGCCATCCTCGCCGCCGACGGCCGCGGCGCGGTGCCGAGCTTCCGCAACACGCTCAGCTTCACCGGCATCGCGATGCGCCCGTTCCTGGCCGACGCCATCGCCGTCGACAAGCTGGGCGGCACCGGCTCGGTCGCGCTGGACGTCGCCGGCGCCGGCGCCACGCCCGATGCGATCATGCGCGGTCTGTCCGGGCGAGGAACGGCGGCGATCGCGAACGGCCAGGTCCGTGGCGTCGACATGGGCGAGGTAGCGCGCACCATCCAGACCATCCTGAGCGCCGGCGCGACCGGCCGAGACGCCACCACCGCGTTCGACCGCTTCTCCGGCAGCTTCACCATCGCCAAGGGCGTGCTGGTCAATAAGGACCTCGCCCTGTCCAGCGCCTATCTGCACATGACCGGAGCCGGTGCGGTCGATTTAGGCAGCCAGACCCTCGCCTTCCGCATCGTGCCCAGGGCCTCGATCGGCGGACGGATGAACCTGCTCGATGTCGGCGTGCCCTTCGCGGTCTATGGCCCCTGGACGCATCTGCGCTACGTCCCCGACCTCGCCGGCGCGATGACGGGTCTGGTCGGCAGCATCCTGGAAAAGGGCGCCGCGCCGCTCGATCTCCTCTTGGGCGGATTGACGCCGGCCGCGCCGCCCGGCAAACCGCCCTCCGGGCACAAGCCCAAGGGCATCGGCGACACGCTGAAAGGCCTGTTCGGCCTGCATTGAGGGCGCATGAGCAGACGGTGGATCATCTTGTTGGGCGTCGCCGCCGCGATCGTCGTCGCGCTGGCCGGCACCTATCTGTGGCTGACGCGGACGCTGCCGGTCCTGACCGTCGCGACCTGGTCGGGCCCCTACAGCCGGGCGCAGGCGAACGCGATGTTCCGCACCTATGGCGGCGCCAAGGATTACGACGTCCGCATCGCGCTCTATGACGGCGGCCTGCGCGAGCTGCAGCAGATGGTCGGCCGTGGGCACTACGATTGGGACGTGATGGATTTCGAGCTGCCCGACGCCATCGCCGCCTGCCGCCTGGGCCTGCTGGAGCATATCGACGCCGCATCGCTGCCGCCGGGCGCCGGCGGGGCGCCGGCGGTGCAGGATTTCGTCAAGAACGCGGTCGGACCGTGCTGGGTCGGCAGCGTCGTCTACGCCCAGGTCATCGCCTTTGCGCCGGACCGCTTCGCCGGCGACGCGCCGAAGACCGCGGCGGATTTCTTCGACCTCAAGCGCTTTCCCGGCCCGCGCGGCCTGCGCAAGGGCAGCGCCAAGTTCAACCTGGAACTGGCCCTCCTGGCCGACGGCATGAATCCGGCCGACGTCTATGACGCCCTTCTGACGCCGGTCGGCATCGGCCGCGCCCTGGCCAAGCTTGCCACCCTCAAGGGTTCGATCGTCTGGTGGGACAGCTCCACCGACGCCGTCGCCATGCTGAGCGATGGCCGCGCCGTGATGGCGACCGCGCTGAACGGCGACGTCTACGACGCGGTCCAGCACCACCGTGCCGTGGCCGCGATCTGGGACCACCAGCTCTATGAACTCGACGTGTTCGGCGTTCCAAAAGGCAATCCGCACAAAGAAGCGGCAATGGACTTCGTGCGCTTTGCGACGGGCTCGCAGCCGCTGGCCGACGTAGCCTCCTGGGTGCCATATGGGCCGGCGCGGCACTCCGCCCTGGCCCTCGTGCCCAAGAACCCCGAACTCGGCACCGACATGGCGCCGTTCCTTCCGACCCTGCCGGCGCACTTCGCCACCGCCTTCGCGATCGACGACGAGTGGTGGCAGATCCACGGCGCGGATATCGAGCCGCGCTGGCAGGTGTGGCTCGCCGCGCAGCCGTGATATGCGAATCTTTCGTGGGCGGACGATTTCCTGAAATGTTGCGCGCCGGTCACACGGGGCCGCATTGACAAGCCTTTAACGCTCATCGAGTTTGACTGCCGTCGAAGCACCGGATCATCCGCCCACATGTTCGCCTATGCCATCCGGCGCTTGCTGGGCGCAATTCCCACGCTGTTCATCATCGTCACCCTGTCCTTCTTCATGATGCGCATCGCGCCGGGCGGACCGTTCGACAGCCAGCGCCGCCTGCCGCCCGAGATCGAGCACAACATCAAGGCCGCCTATAACCTCGACAAGCCGGTCTGGCAGCAATACGCGATCTATCTCGGCAAGCTGGCGCATGGCGACCTCGGGCCGTCCTACAAGAACAAGGATTTCACGGTCAACGAGCTGATCGCCGACGGGCTTCCGGTCAGCGCCATGCTTGGCCTCTCGGCGATGGCGCTGGCGGTCCTGTTCGGCACCGTGCTGGGCACGTTCGCGGCGCTGCGCCAGAACCGGGCGTTCGACTACGCCTCGATGTCGCTGGCGATGATCGGCATCACCATTCCCACCTTCGTCACCGCGCCGATCCTGACGCTGATCTTCGGCGTCTATGGCGTGACCCTGTTCGGCTACGACCTGTCGCTGCCGGTGGGCGGCTGGAACGGCGGCGCGCTGCGCAACATGATCCTGCCGATCTTCGTCCTGGCGCTGCCGCCGATCGCCTATATCGCGCGCATCACCCGCGGCAGCATGGTGGAAGTGCTGCACTCCAACTACGTCCGCACGGCGCGCGCCAAGGGCCTGTCGAATTTCCGCATCGTGATCCGCCACGCCCTGCGCGCCGCGGTTCTGCCGCTGGTGTCCTATCTCGGTCCCGCCATCGCCGGCATCCTGACCGGATCGCTGGTGGTCGAGCAGCTATTCGGCATCCCGGGCATCGGCCGCTATTTCGTCCAGGGTGCGCTCAACCGCGACTACACGCTGGTGATGGGCGTGCTGATCTATTATGCGGCCTTCGTGATCCTGCTGAACCTGGCGGCCGACCTGCTCTATGCGGTGCTCGATCCGCGCGTGAGATACGCCAAATGAGCGTGCCCTTCTCGCCTTCCCGCACCGAAGAGATCATGGAGCGCGCCGTCGACGTGAAGGGCCGCAGCCTGTGGGACGATGCGCGCCGCCGCCTGTTCCGCAACCGCGCCGCGCTGGTCGGCATCATCGTGTTGGGCATCATCGCCGCCGCCGCGATCTTCGGCCCGTTCTTCCTCGCCTATCCTTACGACTACATCGACTATTCGGTGGTGTCCTGCGCGCCGGACTGGTGGCCGGATCCGGGCGTGCTCTGCAACGCCGGCGGGACGCACTGGTTCGGCACCGATTCGGTCGGCCGCGACCTCCTGGTCCGCACGCTCTACGGCGCGCGCATCTCGCTTGCCGTCGGGCTGATCGCGACCCTGGTCAGCCTGGTGATCGGCGTCGCCTATGGCGCAACGGCAGGCTATATCGGCGGGCGGATCGACGAATTGATGATGCGCTTTGTCGACGTGCTCTATTCGATCCCCTACATCTTCCTGGTCATCATCCTGATGGTGATCTTCAACCGCAATTTCTTCCTGCTGTTCGTCGCCATCGGCGCCGTCGAGTGGCTGACCATGGCGCGCATCGTCCGCGGCCAGACCCTGTCGATCAAGCAGAAGGAGTTCGTCGAGGCGGCGCGCGCCGGCGGCGTCGGCAATTTCGGCATCATCGCGCGCCACATCATCCCCAACGTGTTCGGGCCGGTGATCGTCTATGTCACGCTGACCGTGCCGGCCTCGATCCTGGCCGAGAGCTTCCTGTCCTTCCTGGGCCTGGGCATCCAGGAGCCGCTGACCTCCTGGGGCGTGCTGATCAAGGACGGCGCCGACCAGATGGAGACCGCACCCTGGATGCTGATCTTCCCGGCGACCTTCATGGCGGTCACGCTGTTCTGCTTCAACTTCATCGGCGACGGCCTGCGCGACGCCCTCGACCCGAAGGACCGCTGAGCGATGGCCGTCCCGATCCTGGAAGTCGCCGATCTCGACGTGCGCTTCGCCACCCCGGACGGCGAGGTGCACGCCGTGCGCAACGCCAATTTCACCATCGGCGAGAGCGAATGCCTCGGCGTCGTCGGCGAATCCGGCTCGGGCAAGAGCCAGCTCTTCCTCGCCACGCTCGGCCTTCTCTCCGGTAACGGCGCCGCCACCGGCAGCGTCAAATATCGCGGCCAGGAGATCCTGGGCGCCACCCCGCGCCGGCTGAACCGGCTGCGCGGCTCCAAGATCACCATGATCTTCCAGGATCCCCTCACCTCGCTCACGCCGCACATGACGGTCGGCGCCCAGATCATGGAAGCGCTGCGCACCCACACCAACATCTCCGGCGACGAGGCGGCGCGGCGCACGCTCGAAATGCTCGAACTGGTGCGCATTCCCGAAGCCAGGCGCCGCATGAAGCAGTTCCCGCACGAGCTGTCCGGCGGCATGCGCCAGCGCGTGATGATCGCGATGGCGACGGCCTGCGGTCCCGACCTCCTGATCGCCGACGAGCCGACCACGGCGCTCGACGTGACGGTGCAGGCGCAGATCCTCGAGATCATGCGCGACCTGAAGAAAGAGCTGAAGACCGCCATCGCGCTGGTCAGCCACGACATGGGCGTGATCGCCGGCGTCGCCGACCGCGTGCAGGTGATGCGCCAGGGCGACGTCGTCGAGTCCGGGCCGGTCGACGACATCTTCTACAAGCCGAAGAACGACTACACGCGGATGCTGCTCGATTCGATGCCGCGCCTCGACCGGCCCGACCGCGAGGGCCATGGCCGCATCTCCACGCTGAAGAGCGACAAGCCGGTGCTGGAGGTGAAGGACCTGAAGGTCTATTTCCCGGTGCGCGGCAGCGGACTGTTCGCCCGCTCCAAGTCGCTGCGCGCGGTGGACGGCATCAGCTTCACGCTGCGCCAGGGCGAGACGCTGGGCATCGTCGGCGAATCCGGCTGCGGCAAGTCCACCCTTGCCCGCGCCGTGCTGCAACTCCTGCCCAAGACCGGCGGCACCGTCGTCTGGATGACGCGCGACCTCGGCAACATCTCCGAGGGCGACCAGCGCCGGTTGAAGAAGGACCTGCAGATCGTCTTCCAGGATCCGCTTGCCAGCCTCGATCCGCGCATGACGATCGGCGAGTCGATCTCCGAGCCGTTGCGGATGCTGCAGCGCTCGCTTTCGCGCGACGAGGTCAGGGCGCGCGTCAAGAAGATCATGCAGCAGGTCGGACTCGACCCGTCCTGGATCAACCGCTACCCGCACGAATTCTCCGGCGGCCAGAACCAGCGCGTCGGCATCGCCCGGGCCATGATCGTCGAGCCCAAGCTTGTCATCTGCGACGAGGCGGTGAGCGCGCTCGACGTCTCGATCCAGGCGCAGATCATCGACCTGATCCTGAAGCTGCAGAACGATGCCGGCATGTCGCTGATCTTCATCAGCCACGACCTGTCGGTGGTGCGCCAGATCAGCCACCGCGTGATGGTCCTGTATCTGGGGCGGGTGGTGGAATTCGCCGACCGCGAGACCATCTATCGCGATCCCCGGCACCCCTACACCAGGGCGCTGATCTCCGCCGTGCCGATCCCCGACCCGAAGGCCGAGCGCGCCAAGACGCGGATCAAGCTGTCGGGCGACCTGCCCTCGCCGCTCGACACCCGCGCCCAGCTCAATTTCATGAAGTCCAGGCTGCAGGACGACCCGGACGTCGAGCAGTACCGTCCCAGGCTGATCGAAGTCGCGCCCGGCCACCTGGTGGCCGAGCACGATCCGGTCTGACCTACTTCACCCGCTTCACCTTATAAGCCGCACCGTTGTTGACGGTCAGGTCGTATGAGCTGAGGAAGCCGCGGCTGATGACCACGACGTTCTTGCCGCCCTTGACGAAGTGCGCCTTGCCGCCGTCGCTTGCGAGCTGTTTCCAGATCTGGCCGTTGTCCAGGAAGACGACGAACTTGTCATAGGGATCGAAGGCATAGCTGCTGACGGCGGCCTTGATGCTGTCGAGCGGCGGCGGCGGGGCGGCAGCGGCCGTGCGCGGCGCACCGGGCGGCGGCGCCGGCGGCTCCAGATTCTCGGCGCCGAATTGCTGCGGCGTGGTCTGCCGGCGCGGGCTGACGCCGAAGATGTTGCCGGGATCGTACCAGGGCCGGCTGTCCGCGGCCTCGGCCGGCGGCGGGACGGCCTCGGCCGACGGCGGTGCGACTGCGGGCGGTGCGACTGCGGGCGGTGCGACTGCGGGCGGCGCGGCCTGCGCCGCCTTCAGCGTGGGATTGAGCGCGTCGTAACAAGCCAGCCGCGCGCCGTTGTCGGCGACGCCGGCACAGCGCGCCATGCCGTCGACCAGGTCCCGGCCGGGATCGGCTGCGGCGGCACAGGGCAGCAGCAAGACGGCGCCGAGGATCGCGATTCGAGCCATTTTCATTTGAAGTTCGTTCCTGTCCAGTTTGCTGTCGGCGCCCACCGAGTCCGGATGATATGGTATCGCTTCGGACGCGGCGAGGGCTTGAGATGGCGCAAGGCAAGTGGACACGGCGCGGCCTGATGGCCGGCGGCGCCGTCGCGGTGATCGGCGGCGGCGCCTATGCGCTCAGGGGCAAGGGCGGACCGGGCATGACCCTGTCCCAGGCCGACGCGCACAGCCTGGCCCGCGGCAACGGAGCCGAGCCGGACACCATCGATCCGCACAAGGCGTCCGGCAATTGGGAAAACAACATCATCGGCGACATGTTCCTGGGGCTGATGACCGATGGCCCCGATGCCGCCGCGGTCCCCGGCGCGGCGGAGAGCTACGCGGCCGGCGCCGACGGCCTCGTCTACGTCTTCAAGATCCGTGACCATAGCTGGTCCGACGGCATGCCGGTCACGGCGCACGACTTCGTTTTCTCCTTCCGCCGCATGGCCGATCCGCGCACCGCGGCGCAATACGCTTCCATCCTGTATCCGATGAAGAACATGCAGGCCGCGACCGAGGGCAGGATCGCGCCGGACAAGGTCGGCGCCCGCGCCGTCGACGACCGCACGCTGGAGCTCACCTTCGAATACCAGGTGCCCTATATCCGCGAGCTGCTGACGCATTACACGACCTTTCCGGTGCCGCGGCATGTCGTGGAGACGTACGGCGAGAGCTGGACCCGCGCCGGCAACATCGTCAGCAACGGGCCTTACGTCCTCAAGGAGTGGATCCCGAACGATCATCTGCGCCTGGTTAAGAATCCGCACTTCTACGATGCGGCGAAGGTCGCGATCGAGACCGTCGACTTCTTCCCGACGCAGGATTCCTCCGCCGCGCTCAAGCGCTTCCGGGCCGGCGAGCTCGACCTGGTCACGGATTCCGTGCCGCCGGCGCAGATCCGCTGGCTGCAGCTCAACTTGAAACGCGAGCTGCGCCTGTCGCCCTACATCCTGTCGCAATATGTGCAGTTCAACCTCAACCGCACGCCGTTCAAGGACCTGCGGGTGCGCACCGCGCTGTCGCTCGCCATCGACCGCGAGATCCTGGCTGCCAAGGTGATGCGCGCCGGCGAGCAGCCGTCCTATGCCCTGATCCCGTCCGGCATCCCGGACTATCGCAGCGCCGAGTTGCGCTTCCGCAACCAGCCGATGGCCGAGCGGCTTGCCCGCGCCCGCGCGCTGCTGAACGAAGCCGGCTACGGCCCCTCGAACCCGCTCAGCTTCGACCTCAACATTTCGGGGACAACCGAGTCGCATTTCGCCAGCGTCGCGCTGCAGGGCATGTGGGCCGATGTCGGCGCCCGGGCGCGCCTGACGCCCTATGACAGCCAGATTCACTACAGCATGCTGCGCAAGCGCGACTTCGACGTGACCTTCGCCGGCTGGATCGCCGATTACCGGGACGCCAAGAACTACCTGACCCTGTTCCAGACCGCGACCACCGACCTCAATTACGGCAACTACTCCAACCGGACGTTCGACGCGCTGGTCGACCGCTCCGACCAGGAACACGATCCCGCCCGGCGGGCCGGCCTGCTGCGCCAGGCCGAGCAGATCCTGCTCGACGACGCGGCGATCGCGCCGGGCTTTTTCGGCGTGGCGCGCAACCTGGTCACGCCGCAGGTTCGGGGCTTCGTCGACAACAACGTCAACATCCACCGCACGCGCTACATCGCGCTCGACCGCGCCATCCGCGCGGTCTGATGCGCGCCGCCTTTCTTGCCGTCCTGTTCGTTCTGTTCGCCGCCGCACCGGTGCAGGCGCTGGTCGTGCTCGATCGCGGCAACGGCGCGGAGATCAAGAGCCTTGATCCCCACTTCATCGACGGCATCAACGAGTCCAATGTCGAAGGCGACCTGCTGATCGGCCTTCTGACCATGGACGCCGCCGCGGCGCCCATCGCCGGCGCGGCCACGGCCTGGAGCACCTCGCCGGACGGCCGGACCTGGACCTTCCATCTGCGCGACCATGTCTGGTCGGACGGCATGCCGGTGACGGCACGGGATTTCGTGTTCGCATGGCGCCGCCTGCTCGATCCGGCGACCGGCGCCTCCTATGCCTACAATCTGTGGGTGGTGAAGAACGCCCATGCCATCAGCATCGGCAAGCTGCCGCCCGCGTCGCTTGGCGTGCGCGCCTTCGACGACAGGACGCTGGTGGTCGAGCTCGAACATCCCGCCGCCTATCTGCCGGAGCTGCTGACCCACGACACCGCCTATCCGCTGCCGCGCCATGTGCTGCTGGCCAAGGGCCGCGCCTGGTCCCGGCCCGGCAATTTCGTCGGCAACGGGGCCTATGTGCCGCAGTCCTGGACGCCCAACGACCACCTGACCCTGGTGAAGAACCCGCGCTTCTACGATGCGGCGCATGTGCGCATCGACGTGGTCAATTTCTTTCCCACGCCGGACAGCAACGCGGCGCTGCGCCAGTTCCGCGCCGGCGAGCTGGACACCCAGACTCCGATCCCGCTCACCGAGATCGACTGGCTGCGCAGGCACATGCCCGACACGGTGCACACCAAGCCATTCCTCGGCCTCTCCTACATCTCGATCAACCTGCGGCGTCCGCCGCTGGACGACATCCGCATCCGCCGCGCCCTGAACCTGGCGCTGGACCGCGAGACCATTTCGCAGAAGGTGCTGCGGCTGGGCGAGCCGTCCGCCTATTCCATCGTGCCGCCAGCGGTCGCCAACTACCCCGTCAAGCCGCAGCTCGATTTCCGCGCTCTGCCCTTCGCCGAGCGCCTCAAGAAGGCGCAATGGCTGATGGCCCAGGCCGGCTACGGCCCCGACAACCATCTGCGCCTCGCCTTCGAGACGTTCGACGAGCCGAACAACAAGCGCGTCGCCGCCGTGATCCAGTCGATGTGGCGCCAGGCCTGGATCGACATCGACATCGTCGCCATCGACAGCGCGGTGCACGGCAACAACATGGTCACCGGCAATTTCGAGCTCGGCGCCGCCTCCTGGTTCGCCGATTTCGACGACGCGACCAATTTCCTCGACCTGCTGCGCACCGACGGCGGCAACAATTACGGCAAATACGCCAATCCGCGCTTCGACGCCGCCCTGAACGCGGCGCAGATGGAGCCCGATGCGCGGCGCCGCGGCCGGCTTCTGGCCGGGGCCGAGGCGATGGCGCTCAAGGACTACCCCTGGGTCCCGATGCGCTTCCGCACCACCCAGAATCTCGTTCAGCCTTACGTAAGGGGTTGGGTGGACAATTCTCGCGACCTGCATCGCACCCGCTGGCTGTGGATCGAGGGGCGGCGGGCCGCGCATTGACCGCCGATGCGCTATACAGCCTGGTCGCTTCGGAGCCGCCACCATGACCGTCTCGCGGATTCTCGCCGCCGTCCTTCTCGTCCTGCTCGGCGCCTGCTCGCGCTCGGGCGGCGGCAACCAGACGGTCCATACGCCCGACTACCTCGTCCGCGGCAACGGCACCGAGATCAAGAGCCTCGATCCCCATTACATCGACCTGAATTTCGAGGCCAACGTCGTCGGCGACCTGCTGGTGGGCCTGACCACCGACGCCATCGACGGCAAGCCCATCCCCGGTGCCGCGACGAGCTGGAAGACCTCGCCGGACGGCAAGACCTGGACCTTCCACCTGCGCGACCATGTCTGGTCCGACGGCCAGCCGGTGACGGCGGAGGACTTCGTCTATGCCTGGCGCCGCATCCTGGAGCCGGCGCGCGGCGCGCCCTATGCCTATTACCTCTGGCTGATCAGGAACGGCAAGCCGATCAGCGACGGCAAGATGCCGACCACGGCGCTCGGCGTGCATGCCACCGATGACAAGACCCTGGTGGTCGAACTCGAGCATCCCGCGCCCTACATGCTCGAATACCTGCTGCACCAGACGACCTATCCGGTGCCGCGCCACGTCCTGATGGCCAAGGGCGACGCCTGGGCGAGGCCCGAGAACTATGTCGGCAACGGCGCCTATGTTCCGAAGGAGTGGATCCCCAACGACCACCTCACCCTGGTCAAGAACCCGCGCTTCTACGACGCGGATAACGTCCATCTAAGGACGATCATCTACAAGCCGACCACCGACACGCTGGCGGCGCTCAAGGCCGTCCGCGCCGGCGAACTGGACACCCAGAACCTCGTCCCGGCCGCCGAGATCAACTGGATGCGCCGGCATATCCCGCGCACGCTCCACCTGGATCCGGTGCTGGCAACGTCCTATCTGCTCGTGAACTTCCAGCACAGCCGTTTCGCGACATCCGCCTGCGCGAGGCGATCGCCCTTGCCTATGATCGCGAAACGCTGGTGACGAAGATCGTCCGGCTCGGAGAACGGCCGGCCTACAGCTTCGTGCCCCCCGGCACCGCGAATTATCCGGCGACCGCCAGCTTCGACTTCCGCGCCCTCAGCTATCCGCAACGGCTGGAGCGCGCGCGGCACCTCATGGCCGCGATGGGCTATGGTCCGAACAACCGTTTCCGCACGACCTACGACACGTCGACGGCGCCGGACTCCAAGCGCTCGGCCGCGGTGCTGCAGGCGATGCTGAAGCAGATCTATATCGACATCGACATCGTCAATTCGGACGTTCAGATCTATTACAAGAAGCTGCAGGAGGGCGATTTCGACATATCCGGTGCGGCCTGGATCGGCGATTTCAACGACGCCGGCACCTTCCTCGACCTGCTGCAGTCGTCCAGCGGCAACAATTACGGCAAATACAACAGCCCGCGCTTCGACGCGCTGCTCGCGAAGTCCTACCAGACCCTCGACCTGAAGACGCGCGGCTTGCTGCTCAACCAGGCGGAGCAGATCGCCCTCGACGACTACGCCGTGCTTCCGGTGCGCTTCTCGGTGACGCAGGACATCGTCGAGCCCTATGTGAAGGGCTGGACTGCCAACATCCGCAACGTCAACCGCTCGCGCTGGCTATGGATCGACCCGCACACAAGGCCCGAGCGCGGCGACTGAACCGTCGGGCAAACGACCCACATGCCTGGAGGCTCAACCGGCTTCCACCGCACCGATGTAGCCGTCCTTCTCGGACAGCTTTCCATCGCAAAGGAGAACTTCCAGGCGGGCTTCCAACGCCGCGCGCAGCTGCGCGCTCATCGCGGCAAATCCGAAGAGCCGGGACGTGCCAATCAGCAAGCTGTCCCGTCCGGCGCCGAAATTGACCGCGACCAGCTTCATGATCGCCTGATCGATTTCGGCGGGGGGAAGGTGTTCCGGTCTCCGCAGCGAGAGCGAGGCAACTTCGCTTCGATCCCGTATCCGAGCCTCCCGGCCGGGATACGCCAGGAATTCTTCGCCTTTGAGCAATCCCTGGCGACAGGCAATTCCGACCGCGCGCTCGACCGTCGATCGGATGCGAGCCCCGGCCCGGCCCAATCCCCACAGAATGCGCACGCGTTGCACGATCTCGTCGATATGAATCGGACCTTCCAGATCCACGATGCGCACGGCGACCGCCACCATGTCGGCAGCCGACACTTCGTGCGGGTCGAGCGCCCGATCGACCGAAAACCGTGCCTCCTTGTACGGTACCGAAAGCCCGGCCGGCTTTGCCGGCGGCATGTCGACCGACACGGCGACCTGCGCCCCTCCCGGCCAGACCTCTTCGAAGTCGATCGACACCGGTGCCGCCCGCCGGGGCTTGGCCAATTCCTCGTCGCGCGCGCGCCAGACCGCTTTGGCATCGGCAATCTTTGCCTCGACCTTCTTCAGCTCTTCGTCGGCCGCAAATACCAGTCCGCACTCCAGATGCGATGGATAATCCAGCCGTGATCTTCGAGGACGAGTTGACGAAGCCGGTCCCTGTCACGCGCCGACCGCGATGCATGGTACTGCGCTCCGTCGCACTCGATCCCGAGAACGTAGCGGCCCGGCTTGTCCGGATCGGAAATCGCAAGATCGACGAAGAAGCCGGCGGTTCCGATCTGAGACCGCACGTCGTGCCCGAGGGATTTGAGCCGTCCGGCCACCTGCTCCTCGAAAATCGAGTCGTGGCCTCGCCCGGCGGCGTCGCCGAGGTCGAACTTGCCCGTCTGGGCGAAGCGCAGGAAAAGCTTGAACGCCGCCACGCCTCGCGCCCGGCCGCGTTCGAGATCGATGTCGTCTGCCGTGATGGATGAGAAGATTTCGCAGCGGAGCTTCGCCCGGGATATGAGGACGTTCAGCCGCCGCTCGCCGCCATCGCTGCTCAACGGCCCGAAATTCATGGCCATGTAGCCGTTCTCGTTCTTGCCGTAGCCGACCGAGATGAAAATCACGTCGCGCTCGTCGCCCTGGATGTTCTCCAGGTTTTTGACGAAGAACGGTTCGGCCGCATTGGCGCGGAAGAACGGCTCAAGGCCGCTGTCGGCGCGGCGCAGAAGTTCGAGTTCCTTCAGAATCGCGCCGCGCTGCGCCACGGAGAAGGCGGCGACGCCGAGCGATTGGTCGGGCGTTTCCCTCGCATGGCGGATCACCGCCTCGGCGACCGCCCTTGCCTCGATCTGATTCGTCCGCGAATTGCCCCGGTCATATCGGGCGTCCGGCAGATAGCGGAATTTAAGCCCCATTCCGGCGGTTGCGTCGTAAGGGCTGGGGGATGATGAACAGCCGGCTCTCATAGAACTCGCGGTTCGAGACCGCGATCAGCGACTGATGCTTCGAGCGGTAGTGCCAGTTCAGCAGCCGGTAGGGCGCGCCCTTGGCGAGGCAAAGCTCCAGAATGCTCTCGACATCCTTCGCCTCGAAGGAAGGTCCGTCCTCGTCCCGATCCTCGTCGTCGCCCGTCAGCTTTGCGAAGAACCGTGTCGGCGGAAGCTGCCGTTCGTCGCCCACCACGACGATCTGCTTCGCGCGGGCAATGGCGCCGAGGGCATCCACCGGTTGGATCTGGGACGCTTCGTCCATGAGCAGAATGTCGAATTCGAGCGCGCCGGGTTTCAGGAATTGGGCAACCGAGAGCGGGCTCATCATGAAGACGGGCTTCAACTGCTGAACCGCCGGTCCGGCCTTTTCCAAAAGCTTGCGGATGGGAAGATGCCTCGACTTTTTCGCGATCTCGCCCTTGAGAACTCCCAGAGGGCTATCCCGCAACGGCATCCCCTGCGGACGGCCTTCGGCATGCTTGGAAGCGATCTGCTCGCGCGCCAGCTTGATCCGCATGAGGTCAAGCTGCTTGAACAGCGCGACGCGCTTGTCCTGAGCCTCGCCGTCGAACGCTTTGAGTTCCGGCAACTCCCGAAACAGCGCTGCTCGCAGGGCATCGAAATATGCCGCCTCATAGGCCGGGAAGATGCTGCCGGCGACCAATCGTCCGGCAAGGATGTCCCGGACGATGGGAGACAACCCGAGAGCGCCGGCGTCCCGGCAAAGCTTGGCGAATTGCACCCAGCGGTTCAGCTTCCCGATATCGATCGACCACGCATGGAACCGCTCGGAGAGTGCCGCGACGCTGCACGCGGCCTTTTCTGCGACGCCGAAAGCCTGTTGCGTTTCCAGGTCCAGACGGCCGAACAGGTCGTCGAGCGATTTCGCGAATGCGGGCAACCCGCGAGAGAGGCCAACTTGGGCGGCCGACAACGCCTCGCGATCGGACGCGGCCAGCCCGGCGAAGAAGCCGGCCGGCACGCCGGCTATGGCGAGGCGCCACCGGACCAGTGGCTCGAGCGCGTCCCACTCCGACGACTCATCCTGCCAGTTCGAGCCGAATGCGTCTCCGGATGCTCGAAGCGCGTCATAGGCGATACGCGCTTTTGGGCTTCGATCATTTCCCCGACGGCTCGAAGCCGCTCCGCCGGCGATCGGGGCAGCCCGGCCTTCACCAACGCTCGCAAGGCCGCCAGTTGGCCGCGATAGCCGCTGTCGAATATTCGGAACCAATTCGAGCCCTTTTCGATCAACGTCCGACGGACCGGAGCAAAGTCGACGCCCCATGCGCGTTCGGCGAATGTCGCCGTCACATACGCTTTTGCAGCGCAAAGGCGGCGTCCCGCTTCAACGAGCGCCAGCAGGCGTTGCGGATTTTCCGCCCAAAGCGGATGGGCGAAGCTGGCTCGATCCGCCTTTCCGGGAACACTCAGCGCGATTTCGCCAAGCCGCTTCAGCGACGCAAAATCCGCGACGGCGGCAACCGGCGGTACAGCGAAGCACGCCGCTATGACCCGCTGCGCAGCCGACAGGCGGTCGAGTTCGCTTGCGAGCGCCTGCACATTTCGGATCAGCGCGCCGGCTTCGCTGCGATCCATCGGTTCGCACTGCACGCCGCGCCACGGATGTTCTTGCGGCAACCCGATCAGCGCCAGCTGGTCGGCTATATTGCGAAGCGTGTCCTCGCGTTGCGCCCGTTCGGCGGGCGTCCATGTCGCTGCAGCGGCCAGCGCGTGGCCGTCTTCGTAGGCTGCTCCGTCCGAAGCAGATGGCCGAGAATTTGATAGGCGGTGAAGGCGTGGGGCGGAAGCGGCGCGTGCAGCCGGTTGGCGTGATCGTTGAGCACGTTCCGCGCAACGCCCAGCGATTCGATGGTCGCAGCCTCGCCGCGTACCGGTCGCGGCACGAGCGCTTCCGTCCGGCGCAACTCTTCCAAGACGGAGCGCTTGTTGGCCTTGCTCGAATGGAGCTCGAGCGCGATGGCGCCGAGATCGGCGTTCTTCAGCCGGCGATAGACCACATCCAGCGCAGCCATCTTTTCGGCGACGAAGAGGACTTTCTTTCCGCGCGCGACGGCGGCCGCAATGATATTGGTGATGGTCTGCGATTTTCCGGTTCCAGGCGGCCCTTTCACGACCAATGTCCTGCCCCCCGCGGCCTCGGCGATGGCAACGGCCTGCGAGCTGTCGGCGTCCACGACGTGATTGAGCGCGATGGGCGGAATGACCGGATCTATGCTTGCGGTTTCGTCCGCGACGAGCGGCTCCGTGACGGGAAATCCGTCCCTCAAGAGCGCCGCGACGAGCGGATGTTCGTCGAGCGCGGCGCCTTCCGGCCACAGATCGGGATCGAGATCGCGGTACATGAGATATTTCGCGAACGAGAAGAATCCCAACACCATGGCATCGGGCATGACTTCCCATCGCGGCTGCTTTGCCACGGTCTCCATGACCTTTGCGAAATAGCCAGAAGATCGAAATCCTCGTCTTCGCCGGGCGCATCTTCCAGGATGAGGCCGAACTCCGCCCTGAGCTTCGCCTGCAAGGTGATGTTCGTCGCGAGTGGTTCGGGCCGCGCCCGGAGCTTGAACTTCTCCGACGCGCTCGTCCGCTCCAGCGAGACGGGGATCAGCACGAGGGGCGCGTGACGGGCGATGTCGGAGCCGTCGGCGTCGTACCAGCGCAACAATCCGACCGCCAGATAGAGGATGTTTACGCCCTGCTCTTCCTCCAGCGTCCGGCGTCGTACCAGATATTGAACAGCCGCTTCTGGAGGCCCTCGGACGTGAGCTTCGTCTGCAGACGCAGATCGGCGTGGCGGCGGGCCACGCCACGCTCGTCCACATCGTCCTCGCTCGGCTGTGGAATCGCGCCGGTCTCCACGTCGTCCGCGTCGAGGCTTGCCCGCTCCTCCTCGCTGAGCATCCGGCCGGGCAGGAAGGTGAAGGCCTTTTCCTCCGCGAGCATCCGATGGATTTCCACCGCCTTCTCGTCGACGATCTCGACAAGCCGCGCATGGCGCGTGCGCAGCGGGATGTTCAGGAGGCGGTTGCGCGTGGAGAGATCGAGAAGCGCATTGCGCTCTCTGAGCAATATCCCTTTCAACTCGGAAATGTCGGCTTGATCGGACATCGGCGCTCCCGATTTGAATAGGGTGGCAAATATTTCGACTGTCAAGTTCTAAGCAGTGCAGGCCCGAGAAGCGCACGTAATGCGGCTGTTGTCGGCCGAAGGACGCGCCTTTGCGCGGCGGGGATGAAAATCGCCCGGGCGGCGCCGGACCGCCGACCACTCAAATTGCCGAGCGTGCCCGTTGCAGCGTTCCTCGGCGCCGACTAGGCTTATCGCCGTTCGATCACGGACTCGCGAGTGCGTTCGTCGAACGGAATTTCGCGTACGCGCTGCTTTTCTGGCGTCGGTGTCACAGGCTTTTCGTCTGCTCGGTCTAGGCAGCCGTTGAATACGTCCCTCATGCTCAATTGGGAGCGCATATGCAAAGAGTTCTCGCGGCACTCGCATTTCTTGCGATCATCGCGGTCGGATCGCAAGCTCGCGCGGCCTGCACCGTCACGCCCGGGTTCGAAAACGGCGACGTCGCCGACGCGACGGTCCTGATCAATGATCTGAACGATCTCGCGGCCTGCGCGGCGCCGCTGGCGAGCCCGAACTTCACGGGAGCGGTGGGCATAGGAACCACGACGCCGGGGGCGACGCTGGACGTCTATGCGAGCACCGGGACCGGGTTGAACGTCGAAGGCGGCGCCGGCGGCGTCGACATCGCGACCTTCAGGCGACTGGTCGGCGCGCCGGTCGCCATCGGCCTGAGCGGTGGCGCAGCGGACGCCTATATGTACCTGCAGGATGCCGCCGGCGTCACGTGGTCGACAGGCGTCGATGACGCAGCCTCCAGCAGTTTCAAGATCTCGAACGGCGATGCGCCCGGTACAAACGACTATCTCACCATAACCACGGCCGGCAACGTCGGCATCGGCACGACATCGCCGGCGACCGCGCTCGATGTCGTCGGCACGATACGACAGACAAATTGCACGACGGCCGGGACGCTTTCCGCCAATACCGCCGGCGATATCATCTGCACTTCGGATGGACGGCTTAAGACTGTGCTTGGCGATTACACGGTCGGCCTCGAAGCCCTCGCGCATATCTCTCCCAAGCTGTTCACCTACAAGCCGACCAAGAGCGATCCGGTGGAGACGTTCGTCCATGCCGGTTTCGTTGCGCAGAACGTGATGACCGTCATCCCGCAAGCCTCGGCATTGCAAGCGCGACGGCTATTATTCGCTCGACACGACGGCCGTTCTCGCGGCCACGGTCAATTCCGTGAAGCAGCTCAAGGCCCTGGCCGACAAGCAGGCGGCGGAGATCGGCCAGCTCAGGACGCGCCTCGAAGCGACGGGCGGGCAATTGGCGGCGGCAAACCGTGCGCAGGCGGCGGCGATCCGCCTGCTGCAGGCACAGATGGCAGCGCTGCAGCATAAAGGACGTGTACGGACGGCTTCGAACTAGACCCGCCGGATCGGCGACGCCGCTCCGTGCCGACATTTCATCCCGGCCTCGTGCTCCTTCGGCACCCCGATGATCCGCCCTTCCGCGAACCTCGAACGCGTCACCGTCCGTATCCCTTCCGAGGTCCCGAACTCTACTCGAATCTTGAGGAAGGGCTCAGGTCATCAGCTATGGATGCGTGAAGTTCGGAACATGTCACAGATATTTTTTTAAGTTTGCGGGTCGCCATCATTCGAAGGTCTTTACTCGCGCAATTTTGCTGATAGCGTTTGGCGCGTCGACTTGCGTTTCTGCCTAAAACCATCAGTGGTGTTTCATTCGCGGGCGCTGCCTTCAAGCGCATTCATCTGAAACTAGTTCGTTCAATCTGAAACTATTTCACCCGATGTGAGTCCGGCGGGGTGAGTCCGGCGGGCTGTCGGCTCTGCGCATGCCGGCTGCACGTGTGCAACCGCGTTTGCATGCGGTCGCGTTTCTCGGAGGCAAGTATGCGCAAGACACTGGCATTGGTCGTACTGCTCTTCGGGGCGACCTTGTTCAGCACGACAAGTTTCGCCGTGACGTGCCCCGCCGTCACCTACATCCTATCCAATAACACCACGGCCGATGCCAATCAGGTGATGCAGGACTTCAACGACATTTGAATTGTGCCAACGCCAATCTGGCTCCGCTTGCCAATCCCAGCTTTACAGGCAACGTCGGTATCGGCAGCTCGAGCCCAGCGAGCGCTTTGACGATCGGCTCTGCCGGTTCAAACGGCGTCGGGCTAGATGTAGACAGCGTGTCAACGGCCGTCGCGACCGCTGAGGTAACGAACCAGAGCGGGGCCAGCACCCTCGTCCTCGATGCGGGCGGCTCGAGCGCGTTTGGTATCCCCAATTGGGCGAATGCCGGCATAATTGAAGGGGTGGGAGCGGGGGGACTTACGCTCGATTCCTTCTCTGCGGGAATAACGTTCCAGACGAGCCGCACCGCCAGGATGACGCTCACCTCTGCCGGCAACATCGGAATCGGCACGGCGACGCCGAACTTCAGGCTGCACGTGGCGGCAGACGATTCCGCATCGGTCGCTTACCCCGGTATCGAGATCGAAGATACCAACACAAACGCGAACGCCGCAACTGGGTCGTCACGAACGGCGGCAATGCTTACGGCGCGCTCGAATTCGCCGTCAGCACGGCGCAGGGCGGCGTGCCATCATACACCGGCGCGAAGATGACCATTCTCAGCGGCGGCAATGTCGGCATCGGTACGACGTCTCCCATTCATGCACTGGACGTAGCCGGTGACATTCGCACCGGCGGCTGTCTCATTTACAGCAGCGGATCGCTGGGCAGCTGCGTATCGGACATTGCGCTGAAGCGCGACGTCGTACGTTTCAACATCGGCCTCCGGGCTATAGCCGGACTGAGTCCCGTTTCATTTTATTTCAATGGCTGGGCGGCAACCCGGACGACGGACGGCAGCAACTCGGCCTGATCGCACAAGATGTGGAAAAGGTCGCTCCCCAACTGGTGGGAACGCTCGCGGTGAAACTTCATTCCTCCGACAGCAAGCCGACGACGGTCAAAACAGTGAACTACGCGGCGCTGACCTACGCATTGATCAACGCGGTAAAGGAGCTCAAAGCCGCGAATGACAATTACGCAGCGCAGCTTGCGACCCTCCGTAGCCAAGTCGCCGAACTGCAACGCCGCGCCGGTGTTCGGACGGCCGCGAGGTGACAGGGTTGCACACGATCGTACGGAAAGCGAGAACGTGACTTGCGAAGCGAGGCCCCATCTATGAAGAGTTGTGTTGGCTGTACGTTGTTGTTGCTTGTCGCTGCATTGTGGTCGCCTGCGCATGCCGCCAATTGCCTGCCCAATCCCAATACCTTCGTGAACGGTACGCCGGCAGACGCAGGTCAGGTGAACGCGAACTTCGACAATCTTCAAGCCTGCGCGAATATGAGCCTCGCTCACAACGGAGCGAATTCGGACATCACGTCATTGAGCGGCCTGACGACGCCACTTTCGGCCCCGCAGGGCGGCACCGGCAACACGACGGGCCAGCCGGGCGGCACCGCCGGCGGCTCGCTTTCGGGAACTTATCCCAACCCGTCCATTGCCGCTTCGGGCGTGCCGCCGGGCTCGTATACCGCCGCCAATATCACGATATCTTCCGATGGCCGGGTGACAGCGGCTTCCAACGGCTCGGCGGGAAGTCTCCATTCGGCCACGTTCCGGTCGAGCGGCGTGTTCACCGTTCCGGCGGGTACGATTTCCTCGACGGCGTTCGAGTTCGTCTGCACGGGACCGGGCGGCGGAGGAGGCTCCGGCTCGGGCGGCAACGGCAGTGCCGGCGGCGGAGGAGGATCCGGCGCGTATGCGGACTATGTTGTGTCGGGCTTCACGGCCGGTCAAACGATCACCGTCGCTGTGGGCAGCGTCGGCGGCGCCGGCAGCACAAGTTCGGCCAATCCAGGCGGTAATGGCGGCACCGCTACCGTATTCAACTACGACAGTGTTGGGTTCGTCGTCTGCGGTGTGGGCACAGGAGGCTCGTCCGGCACCGGAACGCCGTTCAGCGGCGGTGCTGCCGGATCGGCAGTCGCGCCTGTTTCAGGTTCGGGCCTCACGCTCGTCGATACCGTTGCCGCGAGCAATGCGCAGGCCGGCAGTCGCGGCCTTTACTTTGGAAGCGGCATCGCTTGGGGCGGCGCGGGGGGATCGAATCCGCTCGGGCAAGGCGGACACGAGACTTTCGGCATAAACGGCGGCGCCTCGGTCGGAGAGACCGGCACGGGCTATGGCGCAGGCGGGGCGGGCGGCGCGTCGGGCAGCGGTGCGCAGAACGCGGGCGGCAGCGGAGCGGGTGGCGTTGCGATCATTAGATGGGAGTTGTGAGCATGCGGGGCTGTGAAAAACGCTCGCGAGCAAGGCGCACGCTTGCAGGCCTGTTGATTGCGGCGACGTTTTCGCTTGCCTCGGTGCCGGCAGGCGCAGCGAATGGCTCGGTTACCTACACCTATGACGCACTGGGCCGTGTCACGAGCGTCAGCTATGACACTGGCGTCATCATCCTCTACACGTATGACGCCAACGGCAACCGGACGACTCAGGTCGTCAACGTCAATGCGTCGAAGCTGACCTGGACACCGACGACCACGCCGTGCACGTCGAATTGCTGGGGCGCGGCGCTGTGGGGACCGTGATGAGACGTAGGGGCGCAACATTTGCCGTCGCAGCGGCTTTTGCGCTGGTCACGACCGCGGGGGCATTTTGCCAGCAACTGGTCCAAGGTCCGCCTCCCAAAATACAGCGCCTGACCGCGACCCTGGCAGATTTGGGCCATCGGCTCGGCTCCGTCGGATATACGGGCGTGAGCCTAAAGGTATCGGGCAACGAAGTTGTCGGAACGGCGATCAGAGGGGGACACGCCATGCATATCCTGCTCGATGGACGGGGGACGGCTTCATGTCGTGGCGCTTGCGGGGAATTCCCTCGAGGCGAAATAGGATCTGACGACACATGGACGCCGCGATATGGCCAACACGGATCAGAGTCGAATCTCGTCCGCGGTCTAGCCGTTTGCTGGCGATGGCCGCGTTCCTCCTTACAGTGCTGTTCAGCGCCGGCGTGCGGGCGACAACATTTTGCGAAGCCGCCATACCGCCGGAAATCGTCGCACAGGCCGCGGCGCTGAAGAACGATCCCGACCTGATCTACGAATTCGTCTACGACAACGTCCGGACCCTGCCGCAGCACGGCAGCCTGAAGGGCCCTCTCGGCACGCTGCTCGACCGAACCGGAAGCGAGGTCGATCAGGCCGAGCTGATGGCATCGCTGCTGCAGGCGGCGGGCTATGCCTCCGCCGCCTACGAGACCGGAAATATAACAATCGATATCGCGCAGCTCACGGATTGGCTGGGTGTCGACGATTCCCTCGACAGCGCCGGTCAAGCTCTATCGGATGGCGGATTCGCTCCAACGGTCACAACAGATGGCAGCGGCACGCATACGCTCTTTGTCACGGTGCCATGGGTGTGGGTGAAGGTCCGAATCGAGGGCACCGACTATATTTTCGATCCCGCCGGAAAGCGGATAAACGGCTACCATCGGACAGCCGGATTTGCCGATCTGGGAGCAACGCTCGGCTATTCATCGTCCGGCTTCCTGGCAAATGCCACGCAGGGCGCAAGAACACGGGCTTCGATCATCACCGGATGGGCCATCGCCGGTCTCAACCGGCCAGGCGTACGCGCCAATCTGAGTGGCTATTCGCAAAACCTCATAAGATACATCAAGACAAATCTCCCGGGCGCTTCGACATCGGACGTCATCGGCGGGACCGCCATAACGCCCCTGACGGTCGGCACGCAGCAGCGCGTTCCGGCCGGAACGGGATTTTCATACGCCGCATCCGCCGCTACCGACTACGATTGCCTGCCGGCAAGCCTGCGCACCATGGTCAGCTTTGCGCTTCCCGGTGCGGCCGCGGTGATGTTCAACACGTCGGACCTTTACGGCCACCGGCTGTCGCTATTTTTCGACGACTCGATCCGGCCGGTTCTCCGGCTGGACGGGGCGATCCAAGCAACCGGCTCCGTCGCGACGGCAGGCAGTTCCGTAACCATCACGACCGTGCTCACGCACAATGCTTATTGCCAGCCCACGAGTTGCGATCATTTCGCAGACATTCCGGCCGGTACGGCGTCGAGCACCCTCCTCAGAGTCACAGCGGGGCGGAACGCCACCTATGCGATCGGCACGGGTTGGGGGGCGGTGGGACGTGGAATGGTGGAGCGCCATCGCCTCCTGCTGATGCAGAACAGGGCGCAGACAAATGATCCCGGCGCCGAGCCCGTTCTGGGCGAGAGCTTGACCATGATGGGGTTCACATGGCTCGCCGAACTCGCGCAGGGCATATCGGTCGTTGACCAGGTCGCCGCAAGTGAAACGATTTCCCAGTACGACATCGGTATCATCGGGATAAGGCCGGTCGGCGCCGGCTCAGGACCTTATATCGATCTTCCCCTCAATCTGGTGAGCATATCGCAGCGCAATGCTCAACCTTCCGGATCTGTCACCACGCCGCTGACCTCCGCCGCGTTTTTTACGATCGCCCAGATGTCGAGCGCCCTGGAATCGGGGGTAATAGAGCAGACGCAGCCGACCGCCGTTGCGGTCTCGACGGTGAAGCTCATCGACCTGGCCAGCCAGAGCGGCACGATCTACGACATCAACAACAGCGACGAGACCGGCAACACCGCCACCAACTATACGAATTGGGTGAGGCCGGGTCTTGCGGCCACCTGGAGCCATGGCGGTACGAGCAACGACCTGGGCAATGTCGATACGCTCGTTGATCTTCTCAATCGGCGCGTGATTGCTCCCGAAATCGGCAACGTGACGATAAACGGCCTCTGGACGGGCGTCGGATATTATTCGCTGTCTGCGGATGGCGGACTGATCTCATCGCTCATCACGGGCGGCCTGAGCGGCGGATTTTGCGCCTGCATGATCCCCACCTCGGCCTTTGTTGCGAACATCGACACCACATTCAAGCCGAGCACATCCTCGCCGGTGTCGTTCCTTGCCGGTGTGTTCCAATCGCTATCGGCGGCGGCCGGCAAAACGATTTCGGATCCCGTCAACCGGGTTACCGGGAGCTTCACCTACACCAATTCCGATCTCGCGGTCGGAAGCGCCGGCTTCCCATGGGGACTGCAATTCCAGCGCTACTACGACTCCGCGGCGAATTTGCGTGCCGGCCCGCTCGGCTTCGGCTGGACGAGCAATTTCGACATCAAGGCCGGATCGGACAGCGATGGCTTCGAGGGCCTGGCCGCCAATTCGCCGATCAACGGCGCTTCGGCGATCGCGGCGCTCTACGTCATGCTGGATATCCTGAACAACGGCATCGACACCAAGAAGCCGCTCGTCCGCGTGATTATCGCCGACCAGGCCGCCGCCTGGCTGATGGAACAGCTCACCGGCAACGTCGTCGCGATCACCCAGCCCGAGAGCGTCTCGGCGTTCGTCAAGCTCGCCGACGGCACCTACAATCCGCCGCCGGGCTCCGCCGACCGGCTCACGCTCGCGTCCGGCGTCTACACGCTGTCGCAGAAGGACGGCACCGTCGTCACCTTCAACAGCACCACCGGCGCGGCGCCCGGCGCGATCGCGCGCTGGCACAGTCCCGCCGGACCGACCGTCACCTACGGCTATAACGGCGCCGGCTATCTGGCCTCGGTGACGACCGGCACGGGCGGCACGGGGACCAACCGGACGCTGTCGCTGACCTATAACGGCAACAACCAGCTGACCGGCGTCTCGGACGGAACCGGCCGCAGCGTATCCTATGCCTATGACGCGAGCGGCAACCTTGTCCGGTTTACCGATGCGCTGGGGAACATATCGTCCTACGCCTACGATCCGGCGGCACCGGGGCGGATGCTGCAATATTTCCACCCCACAGCGCCCGACATACCCTTCATCACCAACACCTACGATGCCGTGGGCCGCGTCACCCGGCAGGTCGACGCCGCCGGCAACGCGACCAACCAGTACTTCGCCGGCAACCGCACCGAGATCGACGACGCGCTGGGCAATTCCCATGTGCTGTATTTCAGCGACCACGGCCGGGCATTGATCGACATCGACGCGCTCGGCAACCGGACGACGAACACCTATGACGGGCTTGACCGGCTGGTCGCGACGGCGCTGGCGGAGGGCAACGGCGTCGCATACGCCTACGACGCGCAAAGCAACCCGCTGACCATCACGGCGAATCCGAAGCCCGGCTCCGGCCTGCCGGCGTTGACCTCGACCGTCACCTACGATCCGCTCTGGAACGCGCCGGCAGCCGTCACCGACCCGCTGGGGCTGGTGACGCAGTTCGTCTACGACCGGACCACCGGCAGCCTCCTGCGAACGATCGCGGATGCCGGCGGCGGCGCGGGCCACACGAGCGTGGTGACGGGCAGCTTCACCTACAATGCGCGCGGCCAGGTTGCGACGGCGATGGACGCGGCCGGCGCGGTGACGGCGACGTCGTATGACGATTACGGCAACGCGACGGCGATCGCGCGCGATGCCGGCCGCCTGAACCAGGTCACGGCGATGGCCTATGACGGCTATGGCGACGTCACGGCGGCGACCGATCCCAACGGCAATGTCTCGCGCAGCGCCTATGACGCGCGGCGCCGCACGACGGGCACGACGGCGCCGGCGGCCGGCGCGGCGCCGGGCCCCCTGGTGACGGCCTTCGCCTACGACGCCGACGACCATCTGCTTGCGACGACGCAATCGGTTGCCGGCGCGGTGCTGCGCACGACGCGCTCGACCTACACGGCGGTCGGCCAGGTGGCGACGTCGACCGACGCCAACGGCAACGTCACGCGCTTCGCCTATGATGCCGCCGGGCGCACCATCGCGGTGCGCGATCCGCTCTACAACGTGACGTCCTACGCCTATGACGGCGACGGCCGGCGCATCGCGGTGTCGAACCTGGCGATCCAGCCCGGGCCGCTGTCGCAGGCGAGCTACACCGCCAACGGGCTGCCGCACGTCCTCACCGACGCCGCCGGCCATGGCGTGACGCTGGGCTATGACGGGCTGGACCGGCCGGCCGCGACGACCTATCCGGACGCCAGCGCGCAGACGTTGTCCTACGACGCCGACGGCAATGTGGTGACGCGTCTGACGCGGGCGGGCGACACGCTCTCCTATGCCTACGACACGCGCAACCTGCTGTGCAGCAAGGCCGTCGCCGCGGTGGCGACGCCGTGCACGGCAACGTCCTCGGCCAACCCGACGGTGTGGTACGCCCACGACCTGGACGGCCGCAGCCTCGGCGCCCGCGACAATGGCGCGGTGCTGGCCGCGGTGGGGGTGCAGGCGAGCTACGCGATGGCGGCCCGTTACGACGCGCTGAACCGCCCGACGAACGTCGCCTGGAGCCCGGTGCAGGCGCAGGCGCCGCCGCCCGCCAGCAGCGTGACCTTCGGCCATGGCTACGACGCCGGCAACCGGCGCATCACCCAGACCGCGACCGACACCGGCTGGTGGGCGGTGCCGGCCTCTGCGTCTTCGACCGCCTATACGGCCAATGCGCTGAACCAGTACAGCGCCGTCGACGCCGTCGCCCCGGCTTACGACGGCAACGGCAACCTGACCTTCGACGGCAGCTTCGCCTATTGCTACGACGCCGAGAGCCGGCTGACCGCGGTGCTCTCGGCCGGCACCTGCGCCAGCCCGACCACCACGGTGGCGACCTATGCCTACGACGCCCAGGGCCGGCGCAAGAGCCGCACGGTGGGCGGCGTCACCACCGTCACCGTCGCCGACGCCGACGACCGCGAGGTGCTGGAATACGACGGCAGCTCCGGCGCGGTGACGGCATGGTACGCCTACGGCCCCGGCGCCAACGACGTCGTCGGCCGCATGGACGTCGCCGCCGGCACGCGCCAGACCCTGGTGCCCGACATCCAGGGCTCGATCGTCGCCAGCCTCGATTCGGCGACCGGCGTCATGACCCGCTGGGGCTACCGCCCCTATGGCGAGAACCCGAGCCTCGCCACCGACGGCTTCGCCTACACCGCCCAGCGCCACGACCCCGAGACCGGCGGCAGCGCCGCCCAGCCCTCCGGCCTCTACTACGACCGCGCCCGCATCTACTCCCCCACCCTCGGCCGCTTCCTCCAGCCCGACCCCGCCGGCACCGGCGCCACCAACCTCTACGCCTATGTCGGAAACGACCCGCTCAACCAGACCGATCCGAGTGGGATGACGGCGGAGATGCTTGGGAACGCCTATGAGGCGCAGAGCGAGGGATCGCTAGCACTGGGGCAGGCGGAAATCAGCGCGGCGAGCACGGCCTGGAATGCGGTCGGTTCGGCCATGAGCACGGCCTTAACACCACCCGTCGATAGACCCATTTGCTTCAGTGAGATTGAGTGCAATCAAGCCTTCAGCCAGTTTGGCACCACGACTTACAAAGCGCCGTACACGGTCGGTGACGCCGTAACTTACGGTTCGCTTTTCGCTGGTGGGTGGGGTGCTCTCGGAGACGCGTCTACGGCTACCCGCCATTCCGCGAGGGTTTCAGAGCGCAGGACAGTTTGCGACGGCTTGCCAGGAACTGTGTGGAGCACTTAATGCCTCGGGGATAACAGATGCTACAATCGGCGTACGAGGTAGTTCAATGACAGGCTTTAGTTTTCGAACGGGAGCGCCCTTTGGGCCATCAAGTGACATAGACTTTTATGTTGAAAGTCGACAATTGACGCAGGGACTCGACACTTCAAATCGTATTCCTGGGTTTGTATATCCACGCACGATACAATCTAACTACCCGCTCGTGGGCGACTGGTCGAAAGCTTGGTCGGATATATTGGGACGAAAGGTAACTGTCGGAGGCTTTCAGCCCGGCACCGTACCCCACTAAATTCTTGTACAGGATTAACCAAAAATGACCGGAAATTTGTTGATAAAAAAAGTGAAAGGTCAGTCGCTCGACACATTTGTAGTCGCGCTGTCTGACGTGATTGGTTGTGATCGCTGGGAGCAGAGGGAAAGTAGCAATTACGTCGAAGATCGCTATTTTCGCTGCTTTGTGCTGGGCCTTGAAATTACCGCTTCAATCGCGGACAGCAGCGAATTTCCGGAGTATGACTTTTCGCTTTGGTTCGAACCCGCCGCTTCCTATTCGGTAGAAAAAGCATTTGTCGATGGTCTAGTGGACTGCGCTGCCCGGCAATTCGCCTTGAATGGTTACGTCACTCTTCGCCCGCATAGCGACCGCAAAGGAAGTGGGGGAACAACATATCGGCCTAGCCCTGCGCAAGGCGTGGCCCCTCGCGAGCGAATTTTAATAGAGGAAATTTGAATACTATTGGTGGGCGGCGATGCGCACACCATTCAGTCGTCGCCGCGACACTAAAGATAGAAGTCACTCGGCACTTTTCGGCTCGACAAGTTCCCAGCTCTGCGCCTTCACCCCCGGCCACGAGCGCAATGCGAACTGTGCCGCGCTGCCGTCTGGCGCACGGATGGGTCGGCTCGACCGCTGCAACGCGGCGTCGGGTGCATGCAGATGGAAGCGCGATTGCGCGCGACCGTTGTCAATGATCGCTGGCCCTATATCATTCGACGATGAAGACCCGAACGAGTCCGATTTTTGAGACCGTGAAGCTCGGCGCATAGCTCTTCGAGGCACGCAATGCCAAGCGGCATAGCCAAGGCAATCGCCATCGGCGCGGCGATCCTGGCGCTGACCGCGCCGGCCGCTCCGGGCCACACGAGCGTGGTGACGGGCGCATTCGCCTATAACGAACTCGGCCAGGTGGCGACGTCGACCGACGCCAACGGCAACGTCACGCGCTTCGCCTATGATGCCGCCGGGCGCACCATCGCGGTGCGCGATCCGCTCTACAACGTGACGTCCTACGCCTATGACGGCGACGGCCGGCGCATCGCGGTGTCGAACCTGGCGATCCAGCCCGGGCCGCTGTCGCAGGCGAGCTACACCGCCAACGGGCTGCCGCACGTCCTCACCGACGCCGCCGGCCATGGCGTGACGCTGGGCTATGACGGGCTGGACCGGCCGGCCGCGACGACCTATCCGGACGCCAGCGCGCAGACGTTGTCCTACGACGCCGACGGCAATGTGGTGACGCGTCTGACGCGGGCCGGCGACACGCTCTCCTATGCCTACGACACGCGCAACCTGCTGTGCAGCAAGGCGGTCGCCGCGGTGGCGACGCCGTGCACGGCAACGTCCTCGGCCAACCCGACGGTGTGGTACGCCCACGACCTGGACGGCCGCAGCCTCGGCGCCCGCGACAATGGCGCGGTGCTGGCCGCGGTGGGGGCGCAGGCGAGCTACGCGATGGCGGCCCGGTACGACGCGCTGAACCGCCCGACGAACGTCGCCTGGAGCCCGGTGCAGGCGCAGGCGCCGCCGCCCGCCAGCAGCGTGACCTTCGGCCATGGCTACGACGCCGGCAACCGGCGCATCACCCAGACCGCGACCGACACCGGCTGGTGGGCGGTGCCGGCCTCTGCGTCTTCGACCGCCTATACGGCCAATGCGCTGAACCAGTACAGCGCCGTCGACGCCGTCGCCCCGGCTTACGACGGCAACGGCAACCTGACCTTCGACGGCAGCTTCGCCTATTGCTACGACGCCGAGAGCCGGCTGACCGCGGTGCTCTCGGCCGGCACCTGCGCCAGCCCGACCACCACGGTGGCGACCTATGCCTATGACGCCCAGGGCCGGCGCAAGAGCCGCACGGTGGGCGGCGTCACCACCGTCACTGTCGCCGACGCCGACGACCGCGAGGTGCTGGAATACGACGGCAGCTCCGGCGCGGTGACGGCATGGTACGCCTACGGCCACCGGCGCCAACGACGTCGTCGGCCGCATGGACGTCGCCGCCGGCACGCGCCAGACCCTGGTGCCCGACATCCAGGGCTCGATCGTCGCCAGCCTCGATTCGGCGACCGGCGTCATGACCCGCTGGGGCTACCGCCCCTATGGCGAGAAACCCGAGCCTCGCCACCGACGGCTTCGCCTACACCGCCCAGCGCCACGACCCCGAGACCGGCGGCAGCGCCGCCCAGCCCTCCGGCCTCTATTACGACCGCGCCCGCATCTACTCCCCCACCCTCGGCCGCTTCCTCCAGCCCGACCCCGCCGCCGGCGCCACCAACCTCTACGCCTATGTCGGAAACGACCCGCTCAACCAGACCGATCCGAGTGGGATGTTCGCGGAGGGCGGACAGAACGCGTTCAACACAGACACGACCGCCAGCACCTGGGGCAATCTCGACTTCTACAAGGGCCTCGGCGAGAACGCGCTCCAGTCGTCCATCGACTCGCTCTCGCTGGTGGCGGGCGGCGCGCCGAACAGCCTCGCAGGGCTCACCGGCTACGATCTCGGAAACGTCTTCGGCACGCCAGCCAACAATATCGAATCCGCCGGGCGCTTCACCTTCGGAGCGGCGTCTTTCGCTGCGGGTGGCGTGGCGGCGGGGAGCGGAAAGGGCGGGGCTGTTTGCGGCGGAAAGCATCGAAAGTGGATTGAGCTTCTCTCAAACTACGGCTAGCCCGTGGTTTCATCCAGAAGGCAATTTTGCCGGACAAACAATAAGCGACTTAGCCTCACAATTGAGGGCAGGTGCTCTATTGCCAGAAAACGTGCCTGTCCAAGTTCTGGGCAACGGGCTTATAGTCAATACGCGTTCTTCGTTGGCTCTCATGCAAGCAGGAATTCCACAAAGTGAATGGAGCTTAATTGACATGACTGGAAACGCTCAGGTCGAAGCTGACATCGCTGCGCGCTTAGCTCATAATGGATTGGTTCCGCAGGAACTACCGTTATTCGGATTACTGGTTCAGGCAGTAACGCCAGCACATTATTCGGAGCGGGGACCATCCCGCGACCCGGACCATAGACATGACTGATATCCTGTGGGAAATGCCAGTAGCGCCATCGGCCATAACCCGTGGGCCGTTTTTCTTACCACTTATTCAGCGGCGGTGTGAATTGTCCTTTTTCATCGAAACTGAATATGGAGATCGAAAATCTGGTTTAATATTCAATGGCGTAGAGGCTTTCAAATGTACTTATATGACCGCAATGAGCGCAGAGATGATAAACATCTCCTATGGAAAACTAGTGTGCCTAGGAAATACTCCTTGGCGATCACAAGTGAATAATGCGAGCTCCCGCTACTATAGCATGGCAAAGGAAAGTCCAAGAAATCTACGCCACTTAATGATCTGCTTCGATGGCGGACCGTGTTACGAGATAATAGGTGTCGATTTCGATCTCATTTAGGCGGCGCGCGCGGGTAGATCGGCTCGACCGTTGCCACACTTAGAGCCGATCCGGAAAGAAGTTGAGTCGGGTGAACCGGTTGTGATTCCGTTGTTGGTGCTGATTCGCAACAGGAGCACCCGATGTGGAAGCCGGAGCACCGGCTGTCGGCGAGACGCAATGGTCTTCGCTATTCCAGCGACATGACGGATGAGGAGTGGTCGCTTGCGGCGCCGTTGATACCGCCGGCCAAGCGGGGCGGGCGCAAGCGCAGGACGGATGTGCGTGAAGTCTTGAACGCCATCTTCTATGTGCTGTGGACGGGCTGCCAATGGCAGGCGCTGCCGAAGGATTTTCCGCCCAAGAGCACGGTTCACGACTATCTCGAACTGTGGAACTGGGACGGGACGTTGGAGCGCATCCATCACGCGCTCTATGTGGCAGTGCGCGAGAGCCAAGGCCGCGAGGCCAGCCCCACCGCCGCCATCATCGACAGCCAGAGCGCCAAGGGAGCGCTCAAAGGGGGGCTCTGCTCGATCCTTCAGGCTACGACGCGGGCAAGAAGGTCAAGGGCCGCAAGAGGCACATCCTCGTCGATACGCTCGGCCTGTTGCTGAGCGTCGCCGTCCACAGCGCCGACATCCAGGATCGCGACGGCGCAGCGCTGGTCCTCGACAAGCGGACGCGGCGATCGTTTCCCTTCATCGAACGTATCTTCGCCGACGGCGGTTACAACGCCAAAAAGACCGCCGATGCCGCCGCCGCCACCGGAACCTGGGTCATCGAGATCGTCAAGCGCAGCGATGCCCACCGCTTCGTGGTCATGCCAAAACGCTGGATCGTTGAACGCACCCTGGCCTGGATCAGCCGCAACCGACGCCTGGCGCGCGACTTCGAGCGCTACGCCACAACCGTCGCGGCCTTCATCCGCCTCGCCATGATCCGCATCATGCTTAGGCGACTTGCCGCAAATCCCTCAAACTGATTCAGTTCTTTCCGGATCGGCTCTTAGTAGAGAACTGGGGTGCTGTTGGAGGCGTCTGTGTTGCCTTTGGAAATCGAGCCCTACCGCTAGGTGACCTTTTCCCCTGTCAGCAGCCATCCGCGAAACCAATTTCCTTATGGAAGAGAATATCTTTTCGGGGCGCTCAGGCGGTACAATGGAATTTGCACTGCCGTCGTCACGGCCGTTCTTGCGCTAACATCTCCTGCCACTGCAAGCCTCACCGACGCCGCCGGCCATGGCGTGACGCTGGGCTATGACGGGCTGGACCGGCCGGCCGCGACGACCTATCCGGACGCCAGCGCGCAGACGTTGTCCTACGACGCCGACGGCAATGTGGTGACGCGTCTGACGCGGGCCGGCGACACGCTCTCCTATGCCTACGACACGCGCAACCTGCTGTGCAGCAAGGCGGTCGCCGCGGTGGCGACGCCGTGCGGGGCAACGTCCTCGGCCAACCCGACGGTGTGGTACGCCCACGACCTGGACGGCCGCAGCCTCGGCGCCCGCGACAATGGCGCGGTGCTGGCCGCGGTGGGGGTGCAGGCGAGCTACGCGATGGCGGCCCGTTACGACCGCGCTGAACCGCCCGACGAACGTCGCCTGGAGCCCGGTGCAGGCGCAGGCGCCGCCGCCCGCCAGCAGCGTGACCTTCGGCCATGGCTACGACGCCGGCAACCGGCGCATCACCCAGACCGCGACCGACACCGGCTGGTGGGCGGTGCCGGCCTCTGCGTCTTCGACCGCCTATACGGCCAATGCGCTGAACCAGTACAGCGCCGTCGACGCCGTCGCCCCGGCTTACGACGGCAACGGCAACCTGACCTTCGACGGCAGCTTCGCCTATTGCTACGACGCCGAGAGCCGGCTGACCGCGGTGCTCTCGGCCGGCACCTGCGCCAGCCCGACCACCACGGTGGCGACCTATGCCTACGACGCCCAGGGCCGGCGCAAGAGCCGCACGGTGGGCGGCGTCACCACCGTCACCGTCGCCGACGCCGACGACCGCGAGGTGCTGGAATACGACGGCAGCTCCGGCGCGGTGACGGCATGGTACGCCTACGGCCCCGGCGCCAACGACGTCGTCGGCCGCATGGACGTCGCCGCCGGCACGCGCCAGACCCTGGTGCCCGACATCCAGGGCTCGATCGTCGCCCAGCCTCGATTTCGGCGACCGGCGTCATGACGCTACCGCCCCTATGGCGAGAACCCGAGCCTCGCCACCGACGGCTTCGCCTACACCGCCCAGCGCCACGACCCCGAGACCGGCGGCAGCGCCGCCCAGCCCTCCGGCCTCTACTACGACCGCGCCCGCATCTACTCCCCCACCCTCGGCCGCTTTCCTCCAGCCCGACCCCGCCGGCACCGGCGCCACCAACCTCTACGCCTATGTCGGAAACGACCCGCTCAACCAGACCGATCCGAGTGGGATGTTCGCGGAGGGCGGACAGAACGCGTTCAACACAGACACGACCGCCAGCACCTGGGGCAATCTCGACTTCTACAAGGGCCTCGGCGAGAACGCGCTCCAGTCGTCCATCGACTCGCTCTCGCTGGTGGCGGGCGGCGCGCCGAACAGCCTCGCAGGGCTCACCGGCTACGATCTCGGAAACGTCTTCGGCACGCCAGCCAACAATATCGAATCCGCCGGGCGCTTCACCTTCGGAGCGGCATCCTTCGCCGCGGGAGGCTTGGCGGCGGGAGCGGAAAGAGCGGGGTTGTTTGCGGCGGAAGTTTTGGCGCCAGCAGAGAATTCATTTTTTGTCATCGGTAGACAGACGGATACCGCCGTCGCGAACGACTGGATCGGCCACTCTGTCTTCGATACACCGGACTGGACATTGTCAAAGAACGACGCATTTATTCAAAATATCATTAACGGTCGGGGAACGGTTTATGTTGCCTCACCGGAGAGCCAAGAAAATCTTTGGTCTTCAGTCGAGAATCGGCCCTCCATATTCGCCCGCGAATTAGGACAACTCCGTGCCGGGGGTTATCAGAATATAGGTGGACTACATGTACCCTCCCACGATACATTAAGTGCCATGAATACAACTCTATTCGCGTCGGCTGACTGGCTGAGAAGTCAAAACAACGAGGGGTTTGGCCCTCTGCGATTCCTCAGCTAGAGATTCACAAATAAGCGAATTACTTCGCACCTGGGTGTCTTTAGACGAGCCAATTCGAGCGGCGGCGGCGCAAGGCATCTTGGATGAGCAGAGATTCACGCTTTTAGCTTATAGCGAACGGATGGCTTCCTTGGCTGTACGGGAGCACAATAAAGGATTGATAATTCTTGGCCTCTTAGCGTTAGGAATCGACGGTTGGCGGGGCGATTGGCGTGATAATGCCGTGCTCATCTCCCTACATTATGATGCTGCAAAAATGCTCGGCGATGAGCGGATGGTTTATTTGAGAAAGCTGCAGCTTTGCTCCCCGGGAAGGCTGCCATTGCATTGCGAGCATTCTTGCGTCGCTCCGAAAGCGACAAGAAATTGGAGGCTATGGGCTATGAGTCGGGAGCCGATGCCGACGGGTTTCGTTACAAAAGAACGTGGTGAGCAGGACCTGTTTGCTCATAACCAGTTCGATATTCGGAATGGTTTATAATTTTTGAGACCGTGAAGCTCGGCGCATAGCTCTTCGAGGCACGCAATGCCAAGCGGCATAGCCAAGGCCATCGCCATCGGCGCGGCGATCCTGGCGCTGACCGCGCCGGCCGCTCCGGGCCACACGAGCGTGGTGACGGGCAGCTTCACCTACAATGCGCGCGGCCAGGTTGCGACGGCGATGGACGCGGCCGGCGCGGTGACGGCGACGTCGTATGACGATTACGGCAACGCGACGGCGATCGCGCGCGATGCCGGCCGCCTGAACCAGGTCACGGCGATGGCCTATGACGGCTATGGCGACGTCACGGCGGCGACCGATCCCAACGGCAATGTCTCGCGCAGCGCCTATGACGCGCGGCGCCGCACGACGGGCACGACGGCGCCGGCGGCCGGCGCGGCGCCGGGCCCCCTGGTGACGGCCTTCGCCTACGACGCCGACGACCATCTGCTTGCGACGACGCAATCGGTTGCCGGCGCGGTGCTGCGCACGACGCGCTCGACCTACACGGCGGTCGGCCAGGTGGCGACGTCGACCGACGCCCAACGGCAACGTCACGCGCTTCGCCTATGATGCCGCCGGGCGCACCATCGCGGTGCGCGATCCGCTCTACAACGTGACGTCCTACGCCTATGACGGCGACGGCCGGCGCATCGCGGTGTCGAACCTGGCGATCCAGCCCGGGCCGCTGTCGCAGGCGAGCTACACCGCCAACGGGCTGCCGCACGTCCTCACCGACGCCGCCGGCCATGGCGTGACGCTGGGCTATGACGGGCTGGACCGGCCGGCCGCGACGACCTATCCGGACGCCAGCGCGCAGACGTTGTCCTACGACGCCGACGGCAATGTGGTGACGCGTCTGACGCGGGCGGGCGACACGCTCTCCTATGCCTACGACACGCGCAACCTGCTGTGCAGCAAGGCCGTCGCCGCGGTGGCGACGCCGTGCACGGCAACGTCCTCGGCCAACCCGACGGTGTGGTACGCCCACGACCTGGACGGCCGCAGCCTCGGCGCCCGCGACAATGGCGCGGTGCTGGCCGCGGTGGGGGTGCAGGCGAGCTACGCGATGGCGGCCCGTTACGACGCGCTGAACCGCCCGACGAACGTCGCCTGGAGCCCGGTGCAGGCGCAGGCGCCGCCGCCCGCCAGCAGCGTGACCTTCGGCCATGGCTACGACGCCGGCAAGCGGTGCTCTCGGCCGGCACCTGCGCCAGCCCGACCACCACGGTGGCGACCTATGCCTATGACGCGAGCGCGACGGTGCCGCGGCCATGACGCCGGCAACCGGGCAACACCGTGCGGCCCCTTTTTGTACGGGTCGGAGTATGGCATACCGCCTTGGCGCACCGCGTGACCCCGTAGCTCAGCAGGATAGAGCACGAGTTTCCTAAACTCGGGGCCGCTGGTTCGAATCCAGCCGGGGTCGCCGTCAATCGGTATGTTGGCGCAAACACCACAAACCAGCCGAATCACTGGTTTGGCCCCCTTCCGGACTCAGAGTAGGAATCTGGCATGGGCTGGTCTTGGGACGTGGCAATATTGGCCGGGATGGCGCTCTGCCAAGGGGCTACGGGCTACTGGGCCTTCCACGTGAGCACTGAGCATAGACTTGCCCGGTGGGGATTCAGCGCTGTTACCGCAATCGGAATTGCACTGATTGTATGGAGCGGAATGCGGTCGGAGACATCTTCCAAGAATGTTGAGACCGGCATTGAGACAGCAAATTCTCAACTGAAAAGAATTGCAGAAATACTGCACTTAAATCCGGATATGTCGCCTACGGCCATTGCCGATGCAGTGGCTAAGCGGCTCGTTACACCTGTCTATGACATCGAAGGAGGCACCAAATATTGGGTTCCAAATGTGACGTGCGTTGTGAATGTAAGAACGGACAGCAAGACAGGACAGACGGACATATATTTGCCAGCGCATCCCTTTAGCGGGCAAGCCATCGACGTTCATGATCTGCCAAGAATGGCGATGGCAATTCTTATGCGCCCATAGTTATTCACGGCAACGGCGAAAGATAAATGGGCAGGACATCACCGTAGTCATATCGTCTGGCGGTTCCAGAAAATGATATCCGACGGGACTGTTTGGTCAGCGACAGGCGTTATGTGACTGCTTATAGACGCAACTCACGCACCCCCATCGCCTCCAAGCACTGCACAAAAAACACTGCTGTAAATCCCCCGCGCGCGACCTTGTTGCGGATATTCACAGCGGTATCATCCACTCCGATCTTGCCCAGCCTTTCGACAAGCCCGTCATAGGTCACGCCATGCCGTTTCATCTCCGATTTCAGGAGGTTTTTGGTCTTTTCCGTCCAATCCACCTTGGAAGCCATTGGAAATCCTAACTGTTTTTCCACGTCATAAATATCATCGTATCCATTACTTTTACCATTGACAACCCTACTCTTCGCCACCATATTCGTTACACAAGTAACGGATACAGTGACAAGTGACCAAGACCCATTTCCTCCAAACGAAAGCCGCCCGGACGCTCCGTCTGGCCGATGTCTTTCGGATGTCGGAAACCGAGGCTGAGGCCACGTTCCGCAAAATCCGTTGGGCCGATACGGACGGCGAGCCGGTTTGTCCGTCCTGCGGCTGCATTGGGGCCTATCCGTCGCGCCGCGTTACGGGCTCGCCCCGCTTCCGGTGCAAGGCCAAGGAATGCCGCAAGGACTTCACCATCACCAGCGGCACGCTGTTCGCCTCTCACAAAGCCCCGCTGCGGACGTACCTGGCCGCAATCGCGGTCGCCATGAACGAAGTCAAAGGCAAGAACGCACTGGCGCTGTCGCGCGATCTCGGCATGTCGCACAAGGCTTGCTGGGTTCTCATGCACAAGGTCCGCGAAGCGATGGCCGAAGAGTTCAAGGGCCGCAAGATCGGCGGCGCTGGCAAGGTCGCGGAAACGGATGGCGCGTATTTCGGCGGTTACGTCCGCCCGGCCAACTTCAAAGAGAACCGCCGCGACCGTCGCCTTGCGAAAAACCAGTCCGGCAAGCGCCAGTCGCTGGTCGTGGTCCGCGAGCGCAACGGCAACAGCCTCGCTGCCGTGTTCAAGTCTGAGGGTGCTGCGCTGGGTTGGATCAAGAGCCGCATCAACGCCGGTACGGTCGTGAATGCCGATGAAGCGTCAGGCTGGGATGGTCTCGCATCGAAATACGAAATGAAGCGCATCAACCATCAAGAGGCATACTCGGATGGCGAGGCTTGCACCAATTGGGCGGAGTCGTATTTCTCGCGCATCCGTCGCGGCGAGATGGGCCACTTCCATCATGTCGCCGGGCCATATCTGCTGCGCTACGCGCATGAAAGTTCGTTCCGCGAAGATAACCGCCGCATGGACAACGGCACGCAGGTCCGCCGCGTGACGGAGTTGGCGTTTGAAGCGTGGGCCTTCGGTGGATTTCAGCGGGTACTATCAGCGACACGTCAAAGCGGCGTAAGCCTTCACCCTTTGCCTACAGCGCGACCTTTGGCTTTCCAGCAGTCTGCAACAAACCAATCGTCGCCGCCGTAGTCTTTCACCGCGTCGTAGAAACGTGCGGCTTCGGCGGTCTGACTTGACCTCTTTGGAGGTGCCTTGGCTTTGGTGTGTCGGCCACGAACTGGCGTAGCTCGCCCTTGGTCATGGCCGCGAAGTTCTTCTTAAGACCGCCACGAAGCGTCACGGTGCGCGGCAAGTCAAACCCCGGAAACACGGGAAGCTGAACGGTTGATCCTTGGCCGCCTTTTAGATTGGTGATGGTGTTCAGGATCGTGCCAAGACCAAGATCAATCAGTGCTTCCCTTTCGACCCGGATGACCTCTGGGTACTTCGCGCGTACCTCAGCAAAGATTTGGGGACGCGGTCGCACCCTTGCTGGCAAGCTTGGCGTTGATCTCAATCATCCGCGCCCTAGTTTTTGACGCTCGCTTTAGGCCGTTGGCCATGCCACCGCTCCCGAATCACTTTCGCGAGCATACCTCAGATCGTGGTTGCATGCTGCCGTCATCGGCTTTGACGCGCCCGCCAAGAACGCGCCCGATGCCTGCGGCTGTCGCCCGGTCGGGGCGGCGACCATACCTACGCAAATAGCTGGAATAGGCGTTGGGGCCGTACACGGCTTCAATGGTCTCTATTTCGATGCGAAACTCGCGGGCCACTTCAAAATCTAGGACCCCACTAGGCTGGACAAGCTGCTGCAAATCGATTCTCCTCGCTTTGCAGCAAGGCGAACCGATTCGTTGTGGCCCCTAGCCGACAACGGGTTGAGACGGAAGGGCGCCAACCCGACCGAATCACTTTCGAGTCTAGCTCAAACCCGATTGAAAAGATTCAGGAAATTCCCCTCACGGGGCCGGGAGCGTCCAAAGCCTGACGCCGTTGCGCTTCCCGCCGTCCGCGATCTTCCCGCGTTTGTACTACATCCTCGGATTTCAGACTTGGCCGCCAATCGGCGGCTCCTTCGCAATCCACTTCACGCCGCGCCCATGGCCGACCTTCTCAATCTGGTCGGCCTTCCGCAGGTCGTGGAGCGAGACCAAAATCCGCCGAATGAAGTCCGTCCGGATTTTGCGATTCTTCTCGGGATCGAGCCGCTTATCGAGCATGGCTTGAACCGCCACGTCATCCGCTCGGATGGTGCCCTTCTGGCGCAGCATATCGCGGCAACGGCGGGTGATCTCGTTCCGGCCGAAATAGGTTGACCGAACTGGCATCCGCCCCTTGGTCGGGATTTCTGAGGGTTCCAAGCCATACAGCGCCAGCACGCCGTCCACATGAACCAGCGCAGCCTGCAGCCGGTCCAGATGCTTAAATAAATCCGCGATCTCGCCCGCAATTGCAGACCGCCGCTCTTTCAAGCCGGATATGATAAAGGTGTCACCCATCACCTAAAGCTATGGGTGAAACTGTCATTTTGCTTGTGGCGTTTTGCGCCAACATATCGCGTCAAATTCGAAGGCTTGTCGGCTGATGCGGACCGGTCAGGCGGCCGCTGCCGAAAAGCGCCAGCGCGCGGCTTTCGAGCACGAATGCCGCGCCCGCCGGATCCGCCGGCGCGGTTGCCGTGGCGACGATGCACCGCCAGGCCGAGCCCGGTACCGCCGCCGGCAGCGTGAATCGGACCGGCGACGGCCCGGCATTCATCAGCAGGAGGAAGGAGACGGCATCCGGGCCCATCGCCGCATAGCGGACGCCAAGGCAATGGCCGTCCGGCGCGTTCCAGCCGGCGTCGGACATCTCGCCGCCGGGCGAAAGCCATTCGACGTCCTTGAAACCGCCGTCGACAGGTCCGCCGCGGAAGAACTCCGTCCGCCGGAAGGCCGGATGTCCGGCGCGCAGGCGCAGAAGGCTGCGGACGAAGTCCTCGAACTCCCGATCCGCGTTCGTCCAATCGATCCAGCCGATGCCGTTGTCCTGGCAGTAGGCGTTGTTGTTGCCCCCTTGGGTACGGCCGAACTCATCGCCCGCCAGGATCATCGGCACGCCTTGCGACAGCAGCAGCGTCGCCAGGATGTTGCGCTTCTGGCGGCGGCGCAGCGCCAGAAGGGCGGGGTCGCCCGCCGGCCCTTCGACGCCGTAATTGGCGCTGAAATTCTCGTCCGCGCCGTCGGCATTTGCCTTCGCCATTGGCGGCGTTGTGCTTGACGGCAATAGCTGACGAGATCCTCGAGCGTGAAACCGTCATGCACGGTGACGTAGTTGACGCTCGCCGTCGGCGATCGCGGCGCGAAGATGTCGCTCGATCCGCCAGGCGGGTGGCAAGCTCGCCCACGACGCCGCCGTCGCCGCGCCAGAAGCGCCGCACCGTATCGCGATACTTGTCGTTCCACTCGCTCCAGCGCGGCGGGAACGCGCCCAGCCGATAGCCGTCCGGGCCGACATCCCACGGCTCGGCGATCAGCTTCGCCTTGGCAAGGGCCGGATCCGCCGCGACGCGCGCGAAGAACGCCATGTCGGGGGAAAAAGCGGCGCCCCGCCGCGCCAGGCTGACCGCGAGATCGAAGCGGAACCCGTCGATTGCCCGTCGTCTCCACCCAGTGCCGCAGCGAATCCGTCGCCATCTGCGCCACGCGCGGATGGGAAAGGTTGAGCGTGTTGCGGCAGCCGGTTGAAATCGAGATAGCGGCGCTTGTCCGCGCCAAGGCAATAATAGGACGCATTGTCGATGCCACGGAACGAGAGCGTGGGGCCGAACTCGTCGACTTCGCCGGTATGATTGAGCACGACGTCCAGGATGACCTCGATGCCGGCGTCGTGGAAGGCGTGCACCATGCCGGCAAACTCGGCGCGGTCGCCGGTCGATAGATAGCGCGGCTCGAGTGCGAAGAAGTTGATCGGGTTGTAGCCCCAATAATCCACCAGGCCGTCCTGCCAGAGGCGGCGGGGCGTCGCGATCGGATGCACCGGCAACAGCTCGACCGCGGTCACGCCCAGATCGCGCAGGTGGCGGACGACCGCGCGGTGGCCGAGCCCCGCGAACGTCCCCGCGCTCGGCCGGCGGAACGGACGGGTGGCGCATGGTGTAGCCGCGGACATGCAGCTCGTAGATCACGCTGCGCGCCATCGGCGTCTGGGGGCCGGAGCCGCCCCCGCCGTCGGCCGATGGATCGGGAACGCGGCATTTTGCCATCGCCGCGGCATTGTCGCGCGTATCGAACGACAGGTCGCCGCGCGGATCGCCGACGATATAGCCGCAGTGAAGATCGCTCCACGCGAACGTCCGGTCGAGTTCGCGCGCATAGGGATCGATCAGCAGCTTGTTCGCGTTGAAGCGATGGCCGTTCGCCGGATCGTACGGCCCATGGACCCGGTATCCATAGAGCTGGCCCGGCCCGGCCCCCCGGGAGGTAGCCGTGCCAGATGTCGCCGGTGCGCGCCGGCAAGGCCATGCGGTCGGTTTCGCGCTGACCGTCGCGGTCGAACAGGCAAAGCTGGACCGTCTCGGCGTGTGCCGAGAACAGCGCGAAGTTTACGCCTGCCCCGTCGAACGTCGCGCCCAACGGTTCGGGCCGGCCCTCTTTCAGCATTGCCCTGCCGGTCATGCACCGCCTCCCTGCGACAGCGTGCCCGCGTCGATACGTCTTGCCGCCTTCGAGATCGGCAACCATGTGATTGATTGTTGAGCGATGGCCATCTTCTTGAGCAACTCTTGCAAGCCCGGCCATTCGAGCAGCTTGCGATGCCGGTGAAAACTGCGGCCGGCGCTTTGTTCCTGGCACGCGGTTCTCATACGCCGGCGCATGCAAAGAAAAATTCCCGGGCATTGTCTTTCAAAATCGAAAGCCAAGGTTCACGGTGGTGTTGACCGCCATCAATGTTCGCGGGCGTCGCTGGCCGGAATATTCTGTTGGTGGAAAGCCGGAGCGTGGATCGATGCGTGTACTGTTCGTAACCTCGGAGGCTTATCCGCTGGCGAAATCCGGCGGGCTGGCCGATGTGTCGAGCGCGCTGCCGATCGCGCTGATGCAGCAGGGCGTGGATGTCCGCATTCTGATGCCGGGATATGCCGGCGCGCTTGCCGGGCTGAAGAACCCACGCATCGAGGCGCGGCTGGAGCCGCTTCTGGGCGTGGAGGATGCCGCGCTGGTCTCCGGCCAGCTTCCGGATTCCCTGGTCCCGGTATGGCTGGTCGACGCGCCGTCGCTCTATGTGCGCGATGGCGGCTTGTATCAGAACGGTGACGGCCGGGACTGGCCCGACAACGCGCGTCGCTTCGCCTTCCTGGCGCATGTCGCCGCCGGGCTCGCCGGCGGCATTGCGGATTGGAAGCCGGATGTCGTCCATGCCAATGACTGGCACGCGGGCCTGCTTCCGCTCCTGCTGTCGGAGGCGGAGCATCCGCGACCGGCCACGGTGTTCACCATCCACAACCTGGCCTACCAGGGAAATTTCGCGCCGGACGTGCTGTCCGAGATCGGCATCGACCGGCGCCATTTCGATTCGGGCGGAATCGAGTTCTACGGCCAGGTTTCCTTTCTGAAGGCCCACGGTCAGCCCCACCTACGCCAAGGAGGTTCTGACGCCGGACTATGGCTGCGGCATGGACGGCGTTCTGCAAACCCGCGTGAAGGATTTTTCCGGAATCCTGAACGGGATCGACAACGAGTCGTGGAATCCCGCGACGGACGCACATCTGGCACAGGCCTACAGCGTGCGCGACATAGCCGGAAAGCGAATCTGCAAGGCGGATCTGCAGCGCGCCTTCGGCCTGGAGGCCCGCCCCGACGCACCCCTGATCGGCTTTGTCAGCCGGATCACCCACCAGAAAATGGCGGACGTCCCTCCTGGATGCGGTCCCCGCGATGGTGGCCGCCGGCGCCCAGTTCGTGGCGGTCGGCGAAGGCGAACCCGCCCTGGAAAGCGCGTTCCGGGAGATCGGGCGACGCTACGAAGGAAGCATCGGGATCCGGATCGGCTATGAGGAAGGTGCCGCGCACCGCCTGCAGGCGGGCTGCGACATCCTCCTCGCGCCGGCACGTTTCGAGCCTTGCGGCCTCACGCAGATCTACGCCTCGCGCTATGGAACCGTACCCATCGTTCGCAGGACCGGCGGCCTGGCCGATACGGTCGTCGACGCGACGGGCGTGGCCCTGGTCGACCGGACCGCGACCGGTTTCCGGTTCGAGGAGCCAAGCCTGTCGGCCTTGCTGGGCGCCATCGCGCGGGCGCTGGCGCTGTACAAGGAGCCGCTGGCATGGCGGCGCCTGCAGCTGCAGGGCATGGCGCAGGATTTCGGCTGGCATGAGAGTGCGGCGAAATATATCGCCCTCTATCACGATACGACGGGCATTCCCGCGGGCGACCGTCCAGGAGTCTCCCTGACCGACGCGGAACTCCGAAAACAGGCTGCGCGTTGACTGTCTGGAACCCTTAGGTAAGCCGAGGCGACTGCCGTGATCCCCGAAGATGCCATCCGCCAGCGCAGTTTCGAGATTTGGTTGCAGGAGGGCTGCCCGGCCGGCTGCGATCTCATGAACTGGTTTCGCGCCAAGGAAGAGCTCGAAGGCGAGCATCGGCGCTCCGTCTCGGACCGCGGCGAGTGGCGGTATTCCGTTATGCCGCGGCCGCCCATATCGCAGCCGCCGCGCCGGATCGCGCCCCACCCGTCCGTCGGTCGGATAGTTCCTACCGCTGCCAGGCGATCAGCGGCTGTTCGGTCGGCAGGAACGCGTCGGCGTGATGCGCCACCACCCGTACCGTGTAGTCGCCGGCCGGCCGCGAAGTCGTCACGGACCCGGCATAGACATAGCCGTTGGTCGCTCCGGGAATCGCGTGGTCCGGCAGGAGATCCACGATCTCGGGCGGCAGATCCCCCTTGGCGTCGGCGAACAGTTCCACCCGGACGTCCGTCGGCGAGATATCGCCCAGGAACACCGACACCGCGAATCGCAGGGTCGCGCCCATGGGCGGCGATCGTCGGCGGTTCGATCTGCAGGCCCGGCCAATGGCTGTGCAGCGTCCGCGACCACCGGTTCATGTCCCGCGCCGCCGCGAAATTGTCCTTCGGCCGCACTTTCATGGCGCGCGCCAGCGGCAGGTACAGCATCTCGACATAGTCGCGCATCATGCGGGCGGTGCCGAAGACCGGCGTCAGCTTGAGCATGCTGTTGCGGATGCGCTGCAGCCAGGCGCGCGGCACGCCCTCCGCGTCCCGGTCATAGAATTCGGGAACGACCTTGCTTTCGAGAATCTCGTACAGGCTCGCCGCGTCGCGCGCATCGACCTCGCTGACGCGCCCGCCCAGGCCGTCGCCGATCGACCATCCCACGTCCGGCTCGAACGCCTCGTCCCACCAGCCGTCGCGGATCGAACAGTTGAGGCCGCCATTGACGAGGACCTTCATGCCGCTGGTGCCGCAGGCCTCCCAGGGCCGCCGCGGCGTGTTGATCCAGACGTCCACGCCCTGGACCAGTTCCTGCGCCAGATCGATATCGTAGTCCTCGATGAACACGAGGCGGCGGCGATAGGCCGGCTGCTGGGCGAACGCGACCCATTGCTGGATCATCGTCTTGCCCATCAGGTCGGCCGGATGCGCCTTGCCGGCGACCACGATCTGGACCGGCTGCTTCTCGTTGAGCAGCAGCCGGCCGAGGCGCTCGCGATCGGTCAGCAGCAGGTTGGGCCGCTTGTATTCGGTGAAGCGCCGCGCGAAACCGATCGTGAGGACGTTCGGGTCGAGCACGGTCTCGGCGATGCGCGTGGTGTCCTGGTCGAAGCCGCGTTCGCTCAACTGCGTCGCCAGATGCTCGCGCGCGACCCGGACCACGCGCTGCCGTCCGTCGCCGCGCATCGCCCACAGATCCTCGTCCGAGACGTCGACGATGCGCGCGCAGGGCGTGCCCGGCGGCGTGCGCCACCGCTCCTTGCCGCAGGTCTGCGTCCACAGCCGGTCAGCATCCTGCGAGTCCCAGGTCGGGACGTGCACGCCGTTGGTGATATGCGCCACCGGCACCTCGCAGGACGGCCAGCGCGGAAACAGCGGCTGGAAGATCTCCCGGCTGACCTCGCCGTGCAGCCGGCTGACTCCCACGCTCATCGCCGAGCCGCGCTGCGCCAGGAACGCCATGTTGAACGGCTCGTCGGCGGCCGCCGCCTCGACGCGGCCCAGCGCCAGGATGTCGCCCAGCTTGACGCCCTGTCCCGTCAGGGCACCTTCGACATAGGGCAGGTATTTGCGCAGCAGATCCACGGGAAACGGTCGAAGCCCGCCGCCACCGGCGTGTGCGTGGTGAAGATGTTGCCGGCCCGGGTCGCCCACAGCGCCTCCCAGAAATCGATCCCGGCCTTCACCGCCAGATGGCGGGCGCGCTCGATGATGGCAAAGGCGGCATGGCCCTCATTGACGTGGCAGATCTCGATTTCGGGATGTAGCGTCTCGACCACCCGCCATCCGGCGACGCCGAGGACGATTTCCTGCAGCAGGCGGGTTTCGGTCCCGCCGCCATAGAGCTTCGCGGTGATGCCGCGGTCCGGCGGATTGTTGAGCGCGTCGTTGCTGTCCAACAGGTAGAGCTTCACCCGTCCCACCGCGACCTGCCACACGCGCAGCTGCAGGACGCGTCCGGGCAGTTCGAGGCCGATGCGCAGCCAGCCGCCCTCCGGCAGGATGACGGGCTCGATCGGCATCGCGGCCGGCTCGTTGTAGGGGTAGAATTCCTGCTGCATCCCCGCGGCGTCGACCAGCTGGCGGAAATAGCCTTCCTGGTAGAGAAGGCCGATGCCGATGATCGGAACGTCCAGGTCGCTCGCCGTCTTCAGGAAATCGCCCGCCAGCACGCCCAGGCCGCCGGCATAGAGCGGCAGCACCGCGCCCAGCCCGAACTCCATGCTGAAATAGGCGACGCCGCCGAGCTGCGACGCGCCCTCCAGGCCGCGGAACCAGCCCAGGCTTTGCAGGTAGCGTTGCCGCGAGGCCACGCAGGCCGTCAGCAGGTCCTGGAACGTCTTGTCGCCGGAAAGCAGCCTGTAGCGCTCGGTCGACGTGCTCTGCAGCACGATCCAGGGATTGTGCGTGCGCTTCCACAGGGGCCCGTCGATGTAATTCCACAGCGCATCGCTCTCGTGGCTCCAGGTCCAGCGCAGGTCGAGCGCCAGCAGCCGCAGATCCGAAATCTCCGGGGGAAGATCGAGGGAAGGCAATGCAACCATGAGATGGAGCTCTCCGCTGCGCCGAAGCGCTCAAGGAAATCGCGAATTTCGACCGGCGCGCAAGATAGGCGTTCTCGCACCGGAAGTCATCGCGTCACGCGCGCGGCGCGCGATGCTCCGTCACAGCCAATGGATGACCATCCACAAGACGCCGCCGCCGATCGCGGCGAAGATCGCGACCCAAGCCAGTCCGGTGAATATCAGCCCCAATTGACCGCCCAGACTCGAATCGGATTCCGAGTGGCGCCGCGGCGGCGGAAGGTCGTCTTTATTCATGATGGGCGCCACGCATGTCTGTATCTACCAGATAAGCCAGCGGCCACATTGCGCGAGATCAACTTTCCGCGCGGAGGCGGCCGGTGTCCGATTCAATGCGTCGGACCTTTGGCGCGGCGGCGGGCGGCTTCCTTTTTTTCCTCGCAAAGCCTGCCGCCAGCCATTCCATGTCGCGGCGGCGCGGCAAATGGCATGGTTTGTTGCGCGCAAAACGATGTGTTGCGGCTTGGTTGGAGACGGGACATACGAGTCCCCGACCGGAATGAAAAGACGGCTCGTCCTCGCGAAAGCCGTCCGGACGCCACGCACCTCGGAGATCCCATGAAGAACAGAGCCCGTCTCTCCCTTCGTGTGCCGGCGCCGCCGGCGCGCCCGGGCGACGCGCCGGATTTCAGCGAGCTCAAGCTCGCCGGCGCCGGCGACGCGCGCCGCCCCGACATCGCCGTCCACCCGCGGGACGTCACCGACCTGGCCTACACCCTCATCCGGGTGCTGGACGACCAAGGCCGCGCGCTGGGGCCGTGGGACCCGAAGCTGGACGCCGATACGCTGCGCCGCGCCCTGCGCCACATGCTGCTCACCCGCGCCTATGACGACCGGATGTACCGCGCCCAGCGCCAGGGCAAGACGTCGTTCTATATGAAGTGTACCGGCGAAGAGGCCGTGGCCATCGCGGCCGCCTATGCGATGGACCGCGAGGACATGTGCTTCCCCTCCTACCGGCAGCAGGGCCTGCTCATCGCCCGCGGTTATCCGCTGGTCCAGATGATGAACCAGGTCTATTCCAACGCCGCCGACCCGCTGAAGGGCCGCCAGCTCCCCATCATGTATTCGAGCAAGGAATTCGGCTTCTTCACCATCTCCGGCAATCTCGGCACGCAGTTTCCGCAAGCCGTCGGCTGGGCGATGGCCTCGGCCTATCAGGGCGGCGACCGCATCGCCGCGAGCTGGATCGGCGACGGCACCACCGCCGAGGGCGATTTCCACCACGCCCTCAACTTCGCCAGCGTCTACCGCGCCCCGGTCATCCTCAACGTCGTCAACAACCAGTGGGCGATATCGAGCTTCGCGGGCATCGCGGGCGGCAACGAATCCACCTTCGCCTCGCGCGGCATCGGCTATGGCCTGCCGGCGCTCCGGGTGGACGGCAACGACTTCCTCGCCGTCTATGCCGCGACGCAATGGGCGGCCGAGCGCGCGCGGTCCAATCTGGGCGCGACGTTGATCGAGCACGTCACTTATCGCGCCGAAGGCCATTCGACCAGCGACGATCCCTCCCGCTACCGTCCCTCCGACGAAGCCAAGTTGTGGCCGCTGGGCGATCCGGTCGAGCGGCTGAAGCAGCATCTCGTCGCGCGCGGCGAATGGAGCGAGGAGCAGCAGCAGGAGGCGCACCGCGAAGCCGTCGAACAGGTCAAGGACGCCAACCGCCAGGCCGAGGCGATCGGCACGCTCGGCCATGGCGAGACGCCCAGCCTGAAGACCATGTTCGAGGACGTCTTCAAGGACATGCCCGAGCATCTGCGCCGCCAGCGCCAGCAGATGGGAGTCTGAGCCATGCCGGCGATGAACATGATCCAGGCGCTCAACTCCGCGCTCGACGTGATGCTGGGGCGCGATCCCAACGTGCTGACCTTCGGCGAGGATGTCGGCTATTTCGGCGGCGTGTTCCGCGTCACCGACGGCCTGCAGAAGAAGCATGGCCTGACGCGCTGCTTCGACACCCCGATCGGCGAGGCGGGCATCGTGGCGGTGGCGATCGGCATGGGCGCCTATGGCCTTAGGCCGGTGGTCGAGATCCAGTTCGCGGACTACATCTATCCCGCCTACGACCAGCTCGTGTCGGAGGCGGCGCGCCTGCGCTACCGCTCCGCCGGCGACTTCACCGCGCCGATGGTGGTGCGCACGCCCTATGGCGGCGGCATCTATGGCGGCCAGACCCACAGCCAGAGCCCCGAGGCGCTGTTCACCCATGTCGCGGGGCTGAAGACCGTGATTCCCTCGACGCCCTATGACGCCAAGGGCCTGCTGATCTCGGCCATCGAGGACGACGATCCGGTGATCTTCCTGGAGCCCAAGCGCATCTATAACGGCCCGTTCGACGGCTACAGCGACCGCCCGGTCTCGCCGTGGAGCAAGCATCCGGCCAGCGAAGTGCCGGAGGGCCATTACCGTGTGCCGCTCGGCAAGGCCGCCATCCTGCGCGAAGGCGCCGACGTCACCGTCCTCGCCTATGGCACGATGGTGCACGTTTCCCTGGCCGCCGTCGCGGAAGCGGGGATCGACGCGGAGGTGATCGACCTGCGCACGCTGATGCCGCTCGACCTCGAAACCATCGTCACGTCCGTGAAGAAGACCGGGCGCTGCGTGATCGTGCACGAGGCGACGCACACCAGCGGCTATGGCGCCGAGCTGTCGGCGCTGGTGCAGGAGAACTGCTTCCATCACCTCGAAGCGCCGATCGACCGCGTCACCGGCTGGGACACGCCCTATCCGCACGCCTTCGAATGGCAGTACTTTCCGGGACCGGCGCGGGTGATCGACGCGCTCAAGCGCACGATGGAGGCCTGACATGGGACGGTTCGTGTTCAAGCTTCCCGATGTCGGCGAAGGCACCGCGGAGGCGGAGATCGTCGCCTGGCACGTGAAGGTCGGCGACCTGATCCACGAAGACCAGAACATGGTCGACGTGATGACCGACAAGGCGACGGTGGAGATGACCTCGCCGGTGACCGGCAAGGTCCTCGCCCTGCACGGCGAGCCGGGCCAGATGGCGCCGGTCGGATCGCCGCTGGTCGAGCTGGAAGTCGAAGGCGCGGGCAACGCCAAGGCGGACGCCGCACCGAAACCGGCTCCGCCCAAACCCGCCGCCACGCCAAAAGCCGAAGCGCCGCCGAAGACGGAAACGGCCCCGCCTGCACCGCCCGCTCCTGTTGCGGTACGCGCTCCTTTGCGTCCCGAAGGCGAGAAACCGCTCGCCTCGCCCGCGGTGCGCCAGCGCGCGCACGACCGCGGCATCGAATTGCAGTTCGTCCCCGGCACCGGCCCGGGCGGGCGCATCACGCATGAGGATCTTGACAGCTACATCGCTTCGGACGGCCGCAATGCGCGGGGCAATGGCGGAACGTCCTATACGCAGCGCGACGGCATCGAGGAGGTCAAGGTCATCGGCCTGCGCCGCCGCATCGCCGAGAGCATGCAGAACGCCAAGCGCCGCATCCCGCACTTCGCCTATGTCGAGGAGATCGACATGACGGAGCTCGAAGACCTGCGCGTGCATCTCAACGCGACCAGGCGCACCGAGCAGCCCAAGCTGAACGTGCTGCCCTTCCTGATGCGGGCGCTGGTCAAGACGCTGCCGCAATACCCGCAGATCAACGCCCGCTTCGACGACGAGGCCGGCGTGGTGCACCGCCACGCCGCGGTCCATATCGGCATCGCCACTCAGACCGCCAACGGCCTGATCGTGCCGGTGGTCCGCCACGCCGAGGCGCGCGACATCTGGGACGCGGCGCTGGAAGTATCGCGGGTCGCCGCCGCGGCGCGCGACAACAAGGCCGGCAAGGACGACCTCTCCGGCTCGACCATCACCATCACCAGCCTGGGCGCGCTGGGCGGCGTCGCGACCACGCCGGTCATCAACTATCCGGAGGTGGCGATCATCGGCCCCAATGCGATCATCGAGCGCCCGGTCGTCCGCGGCGGCCAGATCGTGGTGCGCAAGATGATGAACCTCTCCTCGTCCTTCGACCACCGCGTGGTCGACGGCTACGACGCCGCGGCCTTCATCCAGAAGATCAAGGCACTGCTGGAGCATCCGGCGACGCTATTTATGGAGTAAGCGAGTAGTGAGTAGCGAATAGCGAGTGGTCCTATTCGCTACTCACTACTCGCTATTCGCTCCCAACAAATTGGTACGAGAATGTCCGAACACATCACCACCAAGGTCCTCATCATCGGCGGCGGCCCGGGCGGCTATGTCGCGGGCATCCGCGCCGGCCAGCTCGGCCTCGACACCGTGCTGGTGGAGGCGGCGCGGCTGGGCGGCACCTGCCTCAATATCGGCTGCATCCCCTCCAAGGCCATGATTCACGTCGCGGGAGAATTCGAAGCGATGGCGCATGCGGCGAAGACGCCACTCAACGGCATCTCGCTGGCGGCCGCGCCGCAGATCGACTTCGCGAAGACCGTGGCATGGAAGGACGGCGTGGTGCGCCGCCTGAACACCGGGGTCGCAGCGCTGCTCAAGCGCGCCAAGGTGCGCGTGGTGGAAGGCTGGGCGCAGTTCTCCGACGCCAAGACCTGCACGGTAAAGACCAAGGACGGTGCGGTCACGATCACGGCCGAACACGTCATCCTCGCCAACGGCTCGCTGCCGATTGAGCTGCCGTTCCTGAAATTCGGCGGCAAGGTCATCTCCTCCACCGAGGCGCTGTCGCTGCCCGTACTGCCGAAGCGGTTGGCCGTGGTCGGCGCCGGCTATATCGGCCTGGAGCTTGGCATCGCCTTCCGCAAGCTCGGCTGCGACGTCACGGTGGTGGAAGCACTGGACCGCATCCTGCCGCTCTACGATGCACAGCTCGTGGCGCCGGTCGCCAAATGGCTGGAGAAGAACGGTGTCACCCTGCACCTGGGCGCCAAGGCGAAGGGCCTGGGCGAGGCCGGCCTCGCCGCCGAGTTGAAGGACGGCAGCGTCGTCGACATCGCGGCGGACGCCATTCTCGTCACCGTGGGCCGCAAGCCCGCGACCGAAGGCTGGGGGCTGGAGAACATGGCCGTCGACAGGGACGGCCGCTTCGTGAAGGTCGACGACCAATGCCGCACCTCGATGAAGAACGTCTGGGCGGTGGGCGACCTCGTCGGCGAGCCGATGCTGGAGCACAAGGCCGCCAAGCAGGGCGAGATGGTCGCCGAGATCATCGCCGGCCATAAACGCCGCTTCGATCCCGTCACCGTGCCCGCCGTCTGCTTCACCGAGCCCGAGATCGTCAGCGCCGGGATGAGCCCGCACGAAGCCGGCGAGGACGTCGTCACCGCGATCTTCCCCTTCATGGCGAACGGCCGCGCCCTGTCGATGGACGCCGGCGACGCTGGCGGCTTCGTGCGCATCCTGGCGCGCAAATCCGATCACCGCGTGCTGGGCATCCAGGCAGTCGGCGCCCATGTCAGCGAGCTGTCGAACGAGTTCTCCCTCGCCCTCGAAATGGGCGCGGTGCTGGAAGACGTCGCGGGCACCATCCACGTCCATCCCACGCTGGGCGAGGCGTTCCACGAATCCGCCCTGCGCGCGCTCGGCCACGCCATCCACATTTGAGGCCACGGCGGCCACATTACGCGCATGCACACCGATCCAAGTTGTGAGCCCAGTCACGCGCGCACAATTGCCGGTTGATTAACCATGTTCGAAGTACCGGCAAGAGTAGCGCGGCTACGAAGACTGTGTTGTTCAAAAAAAGGCTCGCCATGCCTGCGGGCACTGGCTAATGTGACGCCGGGCTGTGGGCTGCGGGATGATGCGCGCTTCGTCGATCTCAGGGCAGGAGCGGCATGGACGCGATCGGCAACGTTCTCGAACTGATCCGCAGGCAGCTCAACACCTATTTCCAGAACATGGACCGGCGCACGGACGACTGGGTGATCCTGTCGAACGTGGTGGACAATGCCGGCGAACTCAATGCGACCGCCGAGAACAAGGTAGTAATGTCGCTGGCCAGCATCGCGCACGAAACGGTCATCTCGACCTACACCGCCGCGGTCAAGACCAAGACCAGCAGCTACGCCGCCGTCACGCCGCCGCTTTATATCGATCTCTACATCGTGTTCTACGCGAACTTCGTGAACCGCAACTATCTGCAGGGTCTGAAGATGATTTCGCGCACGATCAGCTTCTTCCAGCAGAACCCGGCCTTCACGCGCGATACGCTGCCGGCGCTCGATCCCGGCATCGACCGGATCGTGCTGGAGTTCACCAATCTGGACATGGTCCAGGTCAACTATCTGATGGGCATGATGGGGGTGAAATATCTGCCCTCGGTCTTCTACAAGCTCCGGATGATCCCCTTCACCAGCGGTGCGATGCAGGCGGAGATTCCCGCCGCGCAAGGCACCGAGGCGCCGGGTGAGCCGGCGCCGCTTCCGCCGAAGGCGGGCGGCGTCCGCTAGTATCGCGTTGCGCCGGTAAGCGTTGCGTATGCGTAAACGAGTTGCGTCGGTTCGGGCGTTTCGCGAAGTCCTCTTCGCGACGCGGAGGGAACATGAGCATCGTCTTACGTCCGCGCAAGCCGTCGGCGCCGCCGAACGCGCCGGACGCGCGCGCGCCTGAGCCGCACGCGGCCCGGCCCCTGCTCGTCGCCAGGAAAAAAAAGGCGACGATCACGTCGCCGTATCTAAGAGCGTCCGACACGGTCTTCTACGAAACGCTGATGAGCGTTTCGTTCCGCCACACCTATTACAACCTCGACGGCGAAGCCTGTCCGGATTTCACCGTCGAGCCCACCCTCGCCACAGCGCGGCTGATGCAGTCGCTGGGCCTGATCTTCCGCGACCAGGGCAGCGGCTTCTCGGTCTTCTGCGATATCAGCCGGACGAAAGCGCTGCTCTCCTTCCTCGCGCGTAACGAGTATGACGGCCCCGAACCGGGACAATACTGGACACGCCTTTCCTTCATTCTGATCTGCCGAAATCCCTATTTCGCCAACATCACCGCCCTGCCGCTGGACCTCAGCTCGGCGCTCCACTGCTACTATCTGGGCAACCAGTTTGCGCATATGCAGGACGAGACCGTGCTCCTGACCCCGGGGCGGAGCCTGACGGCGGAGGCGCTGCAGCGGGTCATCGACCAGCAGACCGCGGTGCCGCTCCACCCGCACGATAAGGGCGTCGAGGCGCTGGCGCTGTCCGGCGCCCGCGCGCTGTGGGAACCGCGCTGCGTGATCGACGCGGCCGGCAAGGAGGTGTGTCTCGAGACGGTGTATCTGGATTTTTCACAGCTCCCGCAGGGCGAATACACGTTGCGCTATGTCCTCGATGATGGCGGCTTCGAAACCATCGACACCGGCGTCTATGCCGCCGGCGCGCCGATCGCCTACGCCTTCGCCGATCTGCTGTTCAGCTCGCCCACTGCGATCTCCCCGGGGATCTACCCCGCCGACCTGGCGGCCGGAACGCTCGCGACCGTCAACTATGTGCTGCCGTTCGAGGCACGCGCGACGTACTGGATCTACTACATCGTGCAGCAATCGCCGGCCACGCCGTTCACCGACCTGCGGATCGAGACCCGCTCGGGCGAGATCACGTTTTGGGGCCCTGAAGAGGTGACGCTGCCGACCGGCGCGCGCGCGGCATGCTTCACATCGGACATGCCGCTGCATCTGCGGCAGAAATCGCCCTACGACTTCACGCTCTACGGCAAGCATCCGCTCGAGCAGCGTCGCGAGCGCGAAATCGTGCCGCGCCTTCCCGTGGCCGGACCCCAGCAGGTGCAGTCGCGGCCCAGCGTGTCCCCTTTCTCGCCGGCCCTGCGCAAGCGCAAAAAGGGACGGCCCGACGCCTGCTACTCGCTCATCTATGTGTATGTGTGAACCGGGGCGCGTATCGCCCCAACCCCTGCAACCAAACGAGGACCAGCCATGCCAAGCGCCGATTTCAAGCAGAGAAAGACACCGGGCGTCTATGTCACCGAGCTCGGTGCGTTCCCCAATTCCATCCCGGGCGTCGAGACCGCCATTCCCGTCTTCATCGGCTATACCGAGACGGCGGTGGCCGGCACCAAGCCGATCCTGTTCACCCCCGTGCTGGTGAATTCGCTCGCTGCCTATCAGCAATATTTCGGCGCCGGCTTCGAGCCCAAATACCTGATCCAAGCCCCGACCGAGGCGGATCCCAGCTATGACGTCACGGCGATGACGTGGGACACCACGAACTCCAAATACGTCGCGACGAATTACGCGATCACGGTGCAGGGGCCGCCGACGAACACGACGACGACGGTGGGCGACACCACCGCCACGGTGACCGAGCCGTCGATGCCGCTCGCCTCGTTCAACCTCTACAACAGCGTGCGGCTGTTCTACGGCAATGGCGGCGGCACCTGCTACATCGTCTCGGTCGGCACCTATGCCGATGCGACCGGCCCCGACGGAACGAGCAAAATCAAGCCTGACGACCTGACGCGGGGCCTGGCGGCGGCCGGCGAGCAGGTCGGGCCCACCATCACGCTCATTCCTGATGCGGTGCTGCTGGCGGCCGACACGGGCGAAAACGCCAGCAAGACCGATATCCCGGTCTCAACGCCGTTCCAGACCCTGACGCGCGAAATGCTGACGCAGAGCGCCAAGCTGCAGGACCGCGTCGCGCTGATCGACGTCTACGGCACCAACTCCATCGACACCACCAGCCGCACGCAGCTCGACACCGACCTGGACGCCTGCATCTCGCAGTTCCAGACCGCTGTGGGAGAAGCCAATCTGAACTACGGCATGGCGTATTTTCCGTTCCTGATCACGAGCGTCGTACCGCCCAGCGAGATCGACTTCACCAATTTCTTTGTCGACCCCAACAAGAAGGATCAGCTGAAGACTATCCTGACCGATCAGGCCTCCTATCTGTATCCCGATCCCGCCGCCGACGACGCCGCGCCCGCCAAAAACAAGAATCCGACCTATGTCAGCGTCGAGGCGCAGATCACGGAGGCGATGAAGCTGCTGACCCCGACGACCGACGCGCAATGGGCCGATGTCGCCAAGTACAACCAGAACATCGTCAACGCCGTGCCGCTGCTGCAGCAGATGGAGAACACCATCGCCTACAAGATGAACCTGCTGCCCGCCAGCGGCGCGATGGCCGGGGTCTGCACCCTCAACGACGCCACCCGAGGCGTATGGAACGCACCGGCCAACATGGTGCTCAACCAGGTCATCAAGCCGAGCGTGCCGATCAACGCGACGCAGCAGGGGCCGCTGAACGCGCCGATCAACGGCAAGTCGGTGAACGTGATCCGCGACTTCGTCGGCCGCGGCCCGGTGGTGTGGGGCGCGCGCACGCTGGACGGCAACAGCCTGGACTACCGCTACGTCCAGGTCCGCCGGACGCTGATCTACATCGAATCCTCGGTGAAGACCTCGCTCAACCAGTTCGTGTTCGCGCCGAATGACGGCCAGACCTGGGTGGCGGTGACCGCCATGGTGTCCGCGTTCCTGCAGAATCTGTGGTCGCAGGGCGGGCTGATGGGCGACAAGGCGTCGGACGCCTTCTCGGTCCAGTGCGGCCTCGGCAGCACGATGACCGGCACCGACGTCCTCAACGGCTACATGATCGTGCAGATCACGCTGCAGATGATCCACCCGGCCGAGTTCATCGAGCTGACCTTCAAGCAGAAGATGCAGGGCGTCTCGTAGCGCGCGGCACCGCACAACCGACCCAACATCGCACCCACATAGGAGATTCACATGGCAGGCGAAGTACAAGACCAGGTATGGCCGTTACCGAAATTCTATTTCTCGGTCCAGCTCGGCGACGACACGACGGTGAGCTTCCAGGAGGTGAGCGGGCTCGACAGCGAGACCACGCCCATCGAGTACCGCCACGGCAACAGCCCGGTTTTCGCGAACATCAAGATGCCCGGCCTGCAAAAGGTCACCAACGTGACCATGCGCAAGGGCATCTTCGTCACCGACGCCAAGCTCTGGACCTGGTACGACGAGATCAAGCTCAACACCATCAAGCGCCGCACCGTCATCATCAACCTGCTGGACGAGACCGGCGCGCCCAAGATGGTGTGGACCCTCAACAATGCGTGGCCGACCAAGATCACCGGCACCGACCTCAAATCGGAAGGCAACGAAGTGGCGGTGGAATCCGTCGAGATCGCCTACGAGACGCTGACCGTGACGGCGCCGTGATGCGGATCGGCCCATGACCGATGCGTATTACCCGCCTCCCGGGTTCCACTTCACGCTGACGGTGCTCGGTTCGGCGACGGCGCTGAGCCTGCTGACCGGCACCGACGCGGCGTTCCAGGAGATCTCGGGCATCCAGGCGACCAAGCAGAGCGAGGAGGTGGTGGAGGGCGGCGAGAACCGCTTCGTCCACCGCCTGCCCAAGCAGACCAAGTACTCCAACCTCGTGCTCAAGCGCGGCGCGGTGGTCGGCGATTCCTTCCTCGTGGAATGGGCCGGGCTGACCGTCGGCGCCTCGCTCTGCATTCCGGTCGTGACGCAGAACATCCTGGTGACGCTCTTGGGCGAGAGCGGCATACCCTTGATCGCATGGGCCTTCGTCAACGCCTATCCGGTCAAGACCGACATCGCCGGGCTGAACGCGATGGACAACAAGATCCTGATCGAGAGCCTGGAGCTTTCCTACAATTACTACGAACGCGTCAATCTGGGCGGCCTGGCGTCCGCCGCGGTGCAGATCGCCAGCCTGGCCGCGCGCCTCGCCACCATGAACTGACGGCGGCGCGCAAAGAGAGCAACACCATGCCACTGGAAATCAACGAGATCGGCATTCGGATGCGGGTGCACGACGGCCAGCCCCGCGCCGGCACGCCGGAGGGCGACGGCGCCGATGCCGGCCAGCTCGCCGACGCCGTGGCGAGCGAGCCCGGCCAGGCGCGGGACGCCATCGTCGACGCCTGCGTCCGCCGCGTGCTGGCGGCGCTCAAGACCATGCAAGAGCGGTGACATGGGCATCTCCCCCAGCCTCGAGAAGATGCAGATCACCGCGTTTTCCGACGCACAGTTCAAAAAGCAGGTCGGCAACATCTCCGTCTTCATCAATCCTGGCTCGTATAACCGCAGCTACGAGATCGTGTACGACACCGCGCAGGGCCAGGGCTCCAGCGCCGGCTCGCCCAACTACAACAAGACACTGTCCGACACCGTCAAGTTCACGCTGGTGTTCGACGGCACCGGCGTGATCTCCAGCGCCCTGCCCGGCGTGATCCCGTTCCTCGAAGACGGCATCAAGAAGCAGATCGACGCCTTCCTCGCCCTGGTCTTCAAGTACAACGGCAACATCCACAGCCCGAACTTCCTGCAGCTCTCCTGGGGCACGCTGCTGTTCAACTGCCGGATGAAGTCGCTCGACATCGCCTACACGCTGTTCAAGCCGGACGGCACGCCGCTGCGCGCCCGCGCCAGCGCGAAATTCGTCTCCTTCCGCAGCGAGAAGGACATCGCGCTGCTCGCCGGCAAGCAATCGCCCGACCTGTCCAAGGCGGTCACGGTCAAGGCCGGCGATACGCTGCCGCTGCTGTGCTACGAGGTCTATGGCAGCAGCGTCTATTATCTCGACGTCGCGCGGGTCAACAACCTGTCGGACGTGCGCGACCTGGTGCCCGGCACGCAGCTTCTCTTTCCGCCGCTGCAGGACTCGGCCGCATGAGCGGGCCCTCCCCCACCACCGCCGCCGGCGCGCTCAGCACCTTTTCGATCAAGTCCGGCGGCAGCGAGATCGACAGCACCATCCAGGTCTATTCGATCGACACCTGGTCCGCCGTCGGCAAGGTGCCCAAGGCGCGCATCGTCATCCTCGACGGCGACGTTTCGGAAGAGAACTTTCCGGTCAGCAGCGCGCCCGTCTTCATCCCCGGCAAGGAGATCGAGATCGCCGCCGGCTACGACAACACCAACAAGACGATCTTCAAGGGCGTGGTGGTCAAGCAGAGCCTGGAGATCGACACGTCTCAGAGCTCGCGGCTGGTGGTCGACGTGGTCGACAAGGCCCTCAAGATGACGCTGTCGCGCAAGAACGCGATCTTCGAGAAGATCACCGACGGCGACCTGATCGGCAAGCTGATCAGCGCGAACGGCCTGACCAAGGACGTCGGCTCGACCGCGGTGACGCATGAGGACGTCGTCCAGTTCTACTGCAGCGACTGGGACCTGATGATGACCCGCGCCGAGATGAACGGCTTCGTCGTCGTGGTCGACGCCGGCAAGGTGACGGTGAAGGCGCCCGACACCGGCCAGTCGCCGGTGCTGACGATCGCCTATGGCGACTCCATCCTCGACCTCCAGGCGGAGATGAACGCGGCGACCCAATACGCCTCCTCCGCCATCGCCAGCTCGACCTGGGACCCCGACACCCAGAAGCTGGTCAGTTCGGGGCCCGGCACCGTCTCCGTCACCGAGGCCGGCAACCTCTCCTCCGCCGAGCTTGCCAAGGTGTTCGACATTGCGGCGTTCCCGCAGCAGACCAATGCGCCGATCGAGAAGGACGCGCTGAAGGAATGGTCGTCGGGCGAACTGCTGAAATCCAAGCTCTCCAAGATCCGCGGAAGGGTGCGCTTCAACGGCAGCGCGCTGGCGAAGACCGGAACGGTGATCGCGCTCGACGGCCTTGGCACGCGCTTCAACGGCAACGTCTATGTCGGCGGCGTGCACCACGGCATCGCCGACGGGCTGTGGACCACGACCGCCGATTTCGGCCTCTCCGCAACCTGGTTCGCCGCCGAGGCGCCGGATGTCGAGGCGCCGGGTGCCGCCGCCCAGCTCCCCGCGGTATGCGGGCTTCAGACCGGCATCGTGAAGAAGGTGGCGGCCGATCCCGCCGGCGAATTCCGCGTCGAGGTCAGCCTGCCGCTGCTGAAGGACGACGCCAAGGGCGTGTGGGCGCGGCTGAGCGGCTTCTACGCCTCCAACAAGGTGGGCGCCGTGTTCTATCCCGAGATCGGCGACGAGGTCGTGGTCGGCTTCATGAACGACGATCCGCGCTATCCGGTGATCCTGGGCAGCGTCTACAGCAAGAAGCTCGCCCCGCCGGTCGCGCCCGACGAGAAGAACAACAAGAAGGTCCTCGTCACCCGGACCAAGATGGAGCTGACCTTCGACGAGGAGAACCAGATCATCGAGATCAAGACCCCCGGCAAGAACGTCATCACCCTCAGCGACAAGGGCAAGTCCATCGCCATTAAGGATGGCAAGGGAAACAGCGTGACCCTGTCGGAAAGCGGGATTGATATCGCCAGCGCCGCCAAGCTCAGCCTGTCGGCCAAGGGCGACGTGACCATCGACGCCAAGGGCAATCTGAAGATGACGGCGGCGGCGAATGTGAACGTCGAGGGGCTGCAGATCGCGCACAAGGCCAAGACCAAATTCGCCGCCGACGGCGCCGCCCAGGCCGAGCTGACCTCGTCCGCCATGGTCACCGTCAAGGGCGCGCTGGTGAAGATCAATTGAGGGGACCGACATGCCGCCCGCCGCCCGCCTGACCGACTTCCACCAATGCCCGATGCAGACTCCGGCGGTCCCGGCGCCGATCCCGCATGTCGGCGGGCCCATCGCCGGACCCGGCGCGCCCACCGTGCTGATCGGCGGCCTGCCGGCGGCGAAGGTCGGCGACTTGGCGATCTGCGTCGGCCCGCCGGACGCCATCGTCAAGGGCTCGGCGACGGTCAAGATCATGGGCATGCCGGCGGCGCGGATGGGCGACAAGACCGCCCATGGCGGGACGATCATGGTCGGCTGTCCCACCGTGATGATCGGCGGGTGAGCGATGGCGGGCGTCGAAAACTCCTTCCTCGGCCGCGGCTGGAGCTTCCCGCCGACCTTCTCGCGCCGCGACTACGGCGTGGCGATGGTGAAGGACGAGGTCGACGTCCGCGAGAGCCTGTGGATCCTGCTCTCCACCCTGCTCGGCGAGCGCGTCATGGTGCCCGGCTACGGCACCGACCTCTGGCGCATGGTGTTCCGCAATTTGAACACCACGCTGACCACCCAGATCCAGGAGATGGTGGCGCAGGCGATCCTCTATTGGGAGCCGCGCATCGTCGTCGACAACATCCAGCTCGACCAGGACGCCACGCGCTACGGCGTGGTGCTGCTCAACATCGACTACACGATCCGCATGACCAATGCGCGCAACAACCTCGTCTATCCCTATTATACGCAGGAGATGACGATCCCGCAGCCGCCGGTGTAGGGCGATGGATCCGCTGGCGGGAAAGATCGTGGTGAACGGCGCCCCCAGCCAGCTCGACCGCTGGCTGGACGCGCTGGCGCCCGGCTACGCCAGGGTCGACGGCCGCGACTTCGCCGCCCTGCTCGGCTTTCCCGCCGCCTTCGGCCGGCTGGTCAATTTCTTCGACCTCGACGACCGGATCGACGGCGACTGGCGCGACTTCTTTCTCTACGACCCGACCCTGGCGCTGGCCCGTGTCGCCTCTGCCGATCTCGGCGTGCTCGCCGCCGGCTATCACGACCTCGTGGCGAAGACGCGCGCCGCCGGCCGCTTCGACGACAAATTCGCCCTGTTGACGCAGGTCTTCGCCGCCACCGCGGCGCCGGCGCACGACCTCGACGCCTGCCTGCGCGCCTTGAACGCGGAGCTGCGCGGCGACGCGGTGCTCGCGCTGCGCCAGCGCATCGCGGCGCTGATCACCGATGAGCTGGGCGCGGAGCTGCACCGCCTGTCCGACTACGCCAAGGGCGCCGGCGAACGCAGCGCGCTCGGCCGCGCCGTGCCGTTCGACAGCGCGGACTTCCTGCCCATCTGGAACATCGGCGAGGGCTGCGCCGACGCGTCGATCTACAAGGGTGCCTCGCCGCAGCGGCGCATCGACAGCGCGCTCGGGCCGCTCCAGGACATCTTCGACGCCTTCAGCGGCGCGCTGGGCGGGCTGCAGGCGACCGCGCGCGCCGACCTCGCCGCCTCGCTGGAAAGCGGCGATCACAAGCCGCACGTCGCGCTGTTCATCGCCTTCGCCAAGCTGTTCGGCACCGCCCAGGACACGATCAACGCGATGGCGGAGCGCTACGCCGCGTTCTACTACCACGACCTGCTGCGCGAGGATTTCCGCGGGCCGACGCCGGACAGCGTCTATCTCGCCTTCACCCTGGCGGACGACGACGCGGTCACCAGCACCTCCGTTCCGTCCGGCACCCTGTTCCCGGCCGGCAAGGACGCCGACGGCAACGACATCCTCTACGGCGCGCCCAAGGGCCTGACCGTCACGGCGGCGCAGCTCGCCGACCTGCGCACGCTGCGCGTCGAGCGGAGTCCGCTGCTTCCCGGCGACGCGACCGAGGTCGAGCAGCAGATCTTCACCTCGCTGGTCTCGACCAAGCCCGCCGCCGACGCCGCGACCTCCTGGACCACGTTCGGCGCGACGCCCGCGACCCAGGGCGGCAGCGAGACCACCGCGCTTGCGATCCTCGGCTTCGCGGTCGCCTCGCCCTATCTGCTGCTGGCCGGCGGCACCCGCACCGTGTCGCTGCGGCTGACTTACACGCAAGATCCCGCCGGCGCGCTCGACGCGCGCCTCGCGGCCCTCGCCAGGGCCACCGGCCTGGACGCGCCCACAATCTTCGCCCAAGTCCTGTCGGCCTGCTTCTCCCTCTCGCTCTCGACCGCCGCAGGTTGGCTGGAGATCGAGAGCTACCGCGTCGCGATGCCGAAAGACGCCGGGACCTGCTTCGACATCCGGTTCACGCTCCAGGCCTCCGCCGCGCCGATCGCGCCGCTCGATCCCGACGCCGCGGCCAAGGCGCCCGGCGCCAATCCGTCGCCGCAGCAGCCGACCTTGCGCCTTTACCTGAAGCAGGACGCCGTGGCCGTCGGCCCGCTCAAGGTCTATCCCCTGTCGCTGCTCGCGCCGCTGCTGGTGAGCAGCTGGGCCATCGCCGTCGACGTGTCGGGCTTCGCGGTGGCGGCGCTGGGCAACACCGACGGCGACATCGATCCCACCAAGCCGTTCCCTGCGCTGGGCGGCGCGCCGGTGATCGGCTCCTTCCTCGACATCCGCGCGCCCGAGCTGTTCGCCAAGACGCTGACCACGCTGGAGATCGCGCTCACCTGGTTCAGCCTGCCGCAGAACGAGGACGGCTTCTTCGGCTGGTATCGCGACTACACGATCGGGATGGACGGCCTCCCGTCGCCGGTGACGCTGTTCGACAACACAACCTTCCGCGCCGCCATCGCCGTGCGCAATCCCGGCACCTGGGCGCTGGCGCCGCTGACCGGCCCGGAGAATGAGTTGTTCCGCACCAGCGCGCCGGTGCCCGGCCCGCCCGGCCTGTTCGGCGGCATCACCGGCCAGCCCGCCGGCCCGCTCTATCCGGCGACGGTTTTCGATACGCTCGAAGTGACGGCGAACACCCGGCCGCCCTATTACGACCCCGCCGCGAGTTCGCTGCGCCTCACCCTGATCGAGCCGCCCTACGGCTTCGGCGACCAGCTCTATCCGATCAACGTGCTGGCCTGCGTGATCGCCGATATCCCGCCGCCGCCGACCACGACCGCGGTCACCACGGGCGACACGACGGTCATCACCCCCGATCCGCCCGCCGCTTCCACCGTCAAATATCCCAACCCGCCCTGGCTGCCGCAGGCCGGCGCCGTCACGCTGCGCTACACCGCGCGCTGGACGTCGGACGACGCGGCCGCCGCGGCGGACGGCACCTATTTCCATCTGCTGCCGTTCGGCGGCACGCAGGTCGCGGCGTCGACCTGGCTGCTGACGCACTATCCCAACCCCGGCAATCTCTATATCGGCCTGGCGGGACTGCTGACGCCGCAAGTTCAGACCATCCTGTTCCAGATGGGCGGCGGCGGCGCCGGCTGGTCGGAGGACGAGCCGCCGCTGCGCTGGGAGATTCTCTCCGGCAATGACTGGATCGCGCTGACGGCGCCGCAGATACTCTCCGACGGCACCAACAATCTGCAGAACTCCGGCATCGTCACGCTGAGCCTGCCGGCGACCGACGCCGCGCCGGGCACCGTGATGCCGTCCGGTTCGGGCTGGCTGCACGCCGCCGCGGACGATCCGGCGCAGCATCCGCGCGGCAACGGCGTCTTCCCCAACGCCCTGCTCGCGCGCTGCCAGACGCTGGATGGCACCGACCGCTTCGCCGGCCCGCTCCCCGCCGGCACCATCGCAAGCTCGGTGCAGGACCTGCCCGCGGTGCAGACCATCCTGCAGCCGGCGCCGTCCTTCGGCGGCCGCCCGGCGCAGATCGGCAAGGACTTCCACGCCTGGCTGGGCGAGCGCCTGCGCCACAAGAACCGCGCCGTGCAGGCCTGGGATTTCGAGCGCCTGGTGCTCGAAGCCTTCCCGAGCATCTGGAAGGTGCAGGCGCTGCCCGCGCGAAAACTTCCCACCGCGCAAAGCCAGGGCGGCGACAGTCCCGGCGACGTGCTGATCGTCGTCGTGCCCGGATCGAGCAGCGCCGCCACGCTCGATCCCACCGCGCCGATGGCCAGCCCCGACACGCTGGCGCAGGTCAGCACCTATCTGGAAACCGTCGCCAGCCCGTTCGTGACGCTCTACGTCGCCAACCCGCAATATGTCCGCGTCGCGGTGAACGCCAAGGTGCAGTTTGCGGCCGATGCCGATTCCGGCGCCACGGTCGCGCGGCTGAACGACGAGCTGGTGCAGTATCTCTCGCCCTGGTTCTACGACGCCGCCCGCGCCGCCAAGCAGGGCAATTACGCCGGCGACGACGAGATCGCCGAATTCATCGAGACGCGGCCCTATGTCGACGCCCTGGTCTCGCTCGACCTCTCCTACAGCCCGCGCCGCGAAGCGCTCGACTGGTATTTCCTCACCTCCGCCACGAGCCACGCCATCACGCCGACCGACGAGGGCCCCTGCACCGAACTGCGGCGCCTGCCCGCGCCGGCGGCGGCACGATAGAGCGCGCGATGGCGGACAGCATCACCATCAGCACGACGCCGCCCGCCAATCCGGGGCTGGATTATGCCGTGCTCAAAGCGCGCGGCGTGGAGCTGATCCAGTCGCTCTCCGGCAATGTCTGGACCGACTACAACGAGCACGATCCCGGCGTCACCACGCTGGAGCAGCTCTGCTACGCGCTCACCGAGCTGTCCTATCGCGCGAGCTTCCCGCTCGAGAACCTGTTGATCGATCCCGCCCAGGGCCGCATCGACACCCACGCCCAGGCGCTGTTCATCCCGCGCCGCATCCTGCCGTGCAATCCGGTCACGGTGAACGACTACCGCAAGCTCCTCATCGACCGGGTGCCGGAGATCGGCAATGTCTGGCTGACGCCGCTGAAGCCCGCCGACGCCCCCGGCGGCGTGAACGGGCTCTACGACATCGCGGTCTATGCGCCGGGCGCCGATCCCTGCGCCTGCGACGCCGATTACAATCCCGCGACCATCGTCGAGCGCGTGCGCCAGGCCTATTGCGCCCACCGCGATTTGTGCGAAGACGTCGACGCCGCCTACGTGCTGGATCCGGTCAAGACCGTCGTCACCGCGTCCGTCTCCATCGACTCGACGCTGGCGGCGGAGATCATCCTGGCCGCGATCCTGTTCGCCATCGGCGAGGTCTTCGCGCCGGTGCCGGCCCGCCGGCCGCTCGCCTCGCTGATCGAAGCAGGCCTGAGCGCGACCGAGATCTTCGACGGCCCGCTGCTGCGAAACGGCTTCATCGACGATGCCGAGCTCGGGCCGCTGCCCGACTGCGTCACGGTCTCCTCCGTCGCCCGCGCCATCGCACGCACTGCCGGCGTCAGCGGCGTGCGCGGCGTCACCGTCACGATGGCGGACAATCCGCCCGTCGCCGCCGGCGCCGTCCTCGTGCCGCCCAAAAGCATCCTCGCGCTCGACACGCTGCCCGGGCCGAAGGGCTATTCCATCCGCCTGCTGCGCAACGGCATCGAAGTCGTGCCCAACTCGGCGCGGGTGCAGAGCGAACTCGCGCGGCTGAAGGCGGTGCAGGGCCGCACCTATCCGCTCTCGGCGCAATACCCGCAATTCTTCGGCGTGCCGCAGGGCCGCGTGGTCGACCTGATCGGCTATTATTCGATCCAGAACCAGTATCCCAACGTCTACGGCATCAACAAGTTCGGCGTTCCCGACGACGCGACGACGGCGCGCCGCGGCCAGGCCAAGCAGCTCAAGGGCTATCTGCTGCCTTTCGAGCAGCTGATGGCCGATTTCCTCGCCCAGCTTTCCCACGCCCGCGCGCTGTTCTCGATCGATCCCGCGCTCGGCCAGACCTATTTCAGCCAGTATCTCGACGCCAGCGTGCCGATGGCCGGGCCCCTGCTGCGCGCCGACTACAAGCCCGGCCTCGACCGCATCGTGCAGGCGAGCGACCCGGTCGTGGCACGGCGCAACCGCTTCCTCGACGTGCTGCTGGCGCTCTATGGCGAGCGCCTCGACGCGGCGATGCTGGTCGGCGCGCCCGGGCAGCCGGAAAACGACGCGCAGGCGACGAACGACCTGCTGCACGCCAAGCTCGCCTTCCTGCACGCGCTGGTCGCCGCGACGCGCGGGCGCGGCCGCGGCTTCGACTATCTGGCGCCGGCCGTGCCGCGCAACATCGCCGGCATGCTGATCAAGAGCCGCATCCAGCTCGGCCTCGATCCCTTCCCGCCGCGGCTGCGCGCCGACCTGCTCGCCGAGCTCGGCCTGCAGATCGTCGACACCGAGACCGAGGCCTCCATCGGCCGCGTCATCGCCGGCGACGACGACACGATCGAGGCCAATTTCACGCCCGTCCCGCCGCCGGCGCCGGGCGATGCGACGTCCGCCGCGCCGTCCATCCTTCAAGGCCAGCGCGTCACCGAGGATTTCCTCGCCGCCGCCGCGCGGCGGGACAATTTCCGCATGGGTCCGCTCCCCGGCAGCGGCGGCATCGCCGTGGTCTGCAAGCAACCGGGCGCCAGCCGGTGGCGCTTCGCCGGCCGCTTCGCCGACGACGCGCAGGCGCGGGCCGCGGTCGACCTGCTGGTGCAGGGCGCCGCCCCGCTGGCGGGCGCCGCGCGGCAATTGCAGATCGTCGAACACATCCTGCTGCGCGATGCCGCCACGCCGCCGGGCGAGATCAGCTTCACCATCACCGCCGTGGTGATCGCCTCCCGCGCGCTCGCCGGCGACGCCGACTTCCAGACCGCGGTGCGCGCCGTGGTGCAGGCCAATGCCCCGGCCGCGGTGCTGGTGGAATATGCCTTCCTCGGACCCATCGAAGGTGCGCTGTTCGAGGCTGCCTACGCGGCTTGGCTGGCGGCTTTGCGCAGCGGCACCGCCGTAGTGCCCGCTGCCGCGCTCCACCAATTCCTGCGCGACCATCGGGCGCCCGCATGACCCATCGCATCGGCCGCCAGAGTCTCGACATCGACATGGACAGCGAGGACGCCGCGCTGGCCTTGCAGCCGCGCCTCGGCGACATCAACCGCCGCCGCTTCCTGCCGGCGATCGAACGCGTGCTGGACGACTTCGCCGCGCCGGGCCTGCATATCCGGCTGGACCGGATCGACCTCGACCTCGGCGACGTGCCGCTGGACGATTTCGAAGAAGAAGCCGGCCGCCGCCTCGCTGCCGCATTGCGCGAGGCCATCGAGAAGGCGCTGCGCAATGTCGCGGACGACGACGCGGAAGACGCCGCGGCCCGGCCGCCGGCGCTGGCCGAACTGGACAGGCTCGAAGTCTTCCTCGTCAGCGGCACGCTGCCCTTCGGCGCCCCGGCGCAGGGCTTCGCCGCCGACGCCGCGGTCCTGGCGCTGATCGAAAGCGAGCCGGCCGCGCTGGCGCAGATGCTGCGCCGCCACGCCCATCTGCGCCATGTGCTGGAGCGCCTGGTGCTGCAGCTTTCCGACGACACGCTGATGCGCCTGCTCGAAATGCTGGAGCCCGAGCATGCCGCGCTGATGCTCGCCTACATGCTCGACCTGCGCGCCGGCTTCCGCGCCGATCCGCCGCTGCCGCTGACCGAGACGGCGTTCGGCGAGCTCCTGTGGATCCTCACGCTGAGCTACGAGCTCAACGATCCCGGCACCCGCTTCAACCGCAAGACCTATGTGCGCGTGTTGCTGGAAGGCATCTCGCAGAGCGAGCGCATCGCCTATGGCGCGCTGCTGCGCGCGCTGGGCCGCAGCCTGGACGTCACCGCCCGCCGCCACGCCGTCACGTCGTCGCTGCCCGCCATCGTCGGCGACCTCCTCGCCGACCTGTCGCGGACCGAAGAACGGCAGCGGCCGGCCGCGCCTCCGGACCACGAGCCTTTCGACGCCGCCGCCCGCCAGGCTGCGTTCGAGCGCTGGCGCGCGACACAACAGGGAGCGGCAACGGTTTCCGGCGCGACGGGCGCAGCCGACATCGCGACGCAACGCGCCGCCCTCGAACACCGGCGCACGCTTCAGACGGAAGCGGACGGCGCAGAAACAACGTCCTCCGACGCAACGAATGCAGCCGACCGTGTCGCATTCGAACGCTGGCTGGCGACGCAGCGGGACGCGGCCGCCGCCGCAGATGCGGATCGGGAATTGGCCGACGCGGCGGACGTCGAACGCTGGCTTGCGGCACCGAACGCCGCCGGCGACATGAGCGCCGCCCTGGTCCGCTCCATCCTCCTGCTGGCGCGCGCCGATCCGGCGGGCTTTGTCGCGCTGCTCGATGCGCAGGGCGGGCGCCGCGGCGCGTTCGCCCGGCTGGCGGATGCACTCGACGATCGGGCGCGCGCGCGCCTGCTGTTCGCGCTGGGCGGCACGCGCGCCCAGCCGATCCTGGCGATCCTCGCCGCCATCGCCGCCTGGCATCGCCTGCCGCCTCTCGCACGCCTGGACGAGGCGACATTCCTCCGCCTGCTCTGGACGGCGGCTTGGGAGCGTGCCACCCGCCCGCAACCCCTCGACCGCGAGGATTTCCTCCGTACCCTGATCGAACCCGTCGCGCGCGCCGCCGGCCACCCACCGCACGCCCTGCTCCGCGCCTTGCGCGACGCCGCCGCGCGCCTGCCGCTGCTCGATCTGGCAGAGGACGCATTCGGCAACACATTGCCGGCAGGCGATGCAGTCGACCGGATCCGGCGCTATCTTGACGGCGGCCGGGTCGCACCATCCTGGACTGCCGCCGCCACGACCGACGCGAAGGCTCTTCTGCGCCAGGCCGTCGCGGACGATCCCAAGGCCGCGGCCGCGCTGCTGCGCACGCTCGCGAACGGACGCGCCGACGCGGTCGCCGAGCGCCTGCTCGCCGCGCTGCCCGAGGACGAACTGGCGGCGCTGCTCGCCGGAAGCCAGGCAGCCGGCATTGTCGCCGTCCTGCGTCGCCTCCATGGCGACAACCAGGCGCGCGCACGCATCGCAGTCGTCGCCGCCCTGCTGGAAACGGACCGGATCGATCTTGCCGCGCTGCGCGAACGCGTGGCGCGCACAACACCCGACCCGCACCCCTCCGACGCGGTGTCCCGCGCCGCCCATCCGCCCGCGGATTTCCGTGCCTTCGACCTGGTCGAGACCGCGCGCCACCTGCTGCGCTTCGGCACGCTGCCATGGAGCGCCCTGCTGGCCGGCGCCACGACCGCCGAGGTGCTCGACGGAATCGCCGCACTGCCGGCGCCGCATCTGCGTGCGTTGTTCGCGCCGACCGCCATCGCGACGGCGAACGATCCTGTCGCGCAGGCGGCCGAACTTTTGAGCGAGGAGACCCTGCTCGCCGTCGTGCTCCGCCTGCTCGCACCTGCCGAGGCCGCACGCTTCCGCGCCATGGTCCTGCGCGGCCATCGTCGCCGCGACCTCTATGCGCGTGCCCTCGCCGACGCGCTGAACGGCAAAGCCGTCTCCGACGACGCGACCACTCCGCCGACACCCGCCCCGGCGCCCGCGGAAGACGAAGCCGCCGCGTTGAAGGCCGCGCTGCTGGCGCTGCTGCGTTCGCCCGACACGACCGTCACCGCCGACTCCAAAGCTGCCGCGCTGCTGCACGCGCTGCTCGCCTACAAGCTGGACGCCCTCGAATTCCTTCACGCCGTCGCCGCGCGACGCGAGCTGCGCGAGGCGCTGCTGCGCCGCATTCCGGCTCCGGAGTTGCGCCGCACGCTGGCGTCGCTGCCGCAGGCGGACTCATTGCCCCTGTTCGGCGTAGAGTCCCCGCCGGACACACCCGCTCCATCTCCGCCGAAGCGCGGCACGCTGCCGCCCGCCCTGCGCGATGCGATCTTCGCCTTCCTCGCCGGCGGTCCGCCGGAAGCGGCGGCGCCCGATGCGCCGGCCTTCGCCACCGGCCTCACCACCGACGGCCTGGTGCACGGCCTGCTCACCCTGATCGACACCGCGCCGGACGAGGTCGCGCCGGTGCTCGCAGCCGCCACGCCCGCACGCCGCGCCCTGTGGCTGCGCGAACTGCCCGACGCCGCGCTGGCGCGGCTCAGCCACCTGCTGGAGCCGGTGCGCCATCGCGCCCTGGTCGGCGCGGTGCAGGCGCTCGCCGCCGCCTGGCGCACGGCCCATCCCAATCAGGCGCCGAACGCCGACCGCGACCTGTTGTGGAGCGTGCTGTTCGACTTCCTCGCCGGCACGCGCAGCGGCGAGCGCTCGGTCGCCGGCCTCACCGCCGCATTCCTCCGCCGGGTGCAGGATTCGGACGGCCACCAGGATGCCGCCTTCCTGGAGACCGCGGGCCGCCTGGCGCGCGCCTCCGGCCAGGCCGCGCTGATCGCCGCACTGGCCGAAGCGCCCGAGATGCAAGCGGCGGGCACCCGCAATCCGCCGCCCAAGCCGCATCCGCCGATCCGCGGCAAGACCACCTTCGGCCGCGACGGCGAGACCGTCCGGCGCGGCGAGCCGATCTACATCGCCAATGCCGGCCTGATCCTCACCGGCCCGTTCCTGCCGCACCTGTTCGCCACGCTCAAGCTGACCGCGCGCAACGACAAGGGCCGCCTGCAGCTGCGCGACCGCGATGCGGTCAGCCGCGCCGTCCACCTGCTGCAATATCTGGTCGACGGACGCAGCGACGCGCCCGAAGCGCTGCTGGTGCTGAACAAGATCCTGTGCGGCCAGATGCCGGAGGTCCCCGTCGCCCGCGCCGTCGAACTCACCGAGGAGGAACGCGCCCTGGCCGACAGCCTGCTGAAGGCGATGCTCCAGAACTGGACCGCGATCCGCAACACCTCCGTCGCCGGCCTGCGCGAGACCTTCCTGCAGCGCGAGGGCAAGCTCGAACGCGGCCCCGACGGCTGGAAGCTCACCGTGCAGCGCAAGACGCTCGATGTGCTGGTCGACCGCGTGCCGTGGACGATCTCGATGGTCTATCTGGACTGGATGCCCGAAGCGGTGAGCGTGACATGGTGAGCAGCGCCAAGACCCTCTCCCACAACGCCGCGGTGATCGCCCGCGAGCTCGACTGGCTCGGGCATGTCATGGAGCAGCGCTTCCATGCCCATAGCGGCAAGGCCGAGGCACAGGAGGCGGTCGAAAAGCTTCACCCGCCGGCGCTGCCCGCCGGCGCCGCGCCTTACGCCGACGTGCTGCGCCGCTTCGGCCTTGGGCCGGAGGAACGGCTGGTGCTGATCCTCGCCTTCGCGCCCTATGTGCGACCGGAAATCCTCGATCCCTTCCTGATCCAGAACCAGTCGGTGCAGCGCCGCTTCACCGAATTCGGCGGCCTGACCGGCCAGTCGCATGGCGGCTTCCTGCCCACCGGCCAGACCGCGGTCTTCCTGCTGGCGGGCAGCGACACCTGGGCGCGGCTGCGCCTGCACGGCATGTTCGGCGCCGAGCACGTCTTCCACACGCAGAACATCCTCAGCCTCGATCATCGCCATGCGGAGGAGCCGCCGCTGGCCGGCGCGCTGCGCCTGTCGCCCGAATTCGTCGAGCGGCTCACCACCGGCGCCGACTACCACCCGCCCTACAGCCCCGAATTCCCCGCCCAGCGCATCGCCACCGCCCATGACTGGGACGACCTGGTGCTGGACGAGGCGGTGCGCCGGGACGTCGAGGACATCGTCACCTGGATACGCCACGGCGCCGTGCTGATGGAGGATTGGGGCCTCAAGCGGCGCATCAAGCCGGGCTATCGCAGCCTGTTCTTCGGCCCGCCCGGCACCGGCAAGACGCTGACCGCGGCGCTGCTCGGCAAGGCGACGGGGATGGAGGTCTACCGCACCGACCTCTCCAAGGTCGTCTCCAAATATATCGGCGAGACCGAGAAGAACCTCGCCCGCCTGTTCGACCACGCCCAGCACCAGAACTGGATCCTGTTCTTCGACGAGGCCGACGCACTGTTCGGCAAGCGCACCGCGACCAGCAGCAGCAACGACCGCCACGCCAACCAGGAGATCGCCTATCTGCTGCAGCGGGTGGAGGACTTCCCCGGCGTGGTGATCCTGGCGACCAACCTCGTCTCCAATGTCGACGAGGCGTTCACCCGGCGCTTCCAGTCGATGATCCATTTCCCGATGCCGGACGTCGAGCAGCGCCTGCGCCTGTGGAACGACAATTTCCGCGACAAGCCCTACAAGCTGGGGCGCGGCGTCGACCTCGAGGCGATGGCGCGCGACTACGAACTGTCCGGCGGCAGCATCGTCAACGTCCTGCGCTATGCCTGCCTGCAGGCCGTGACCCGCACCCCGCCCCGCATCGAGACGCCCGACCTGCTCAACGGCGTCCGCCGCGAACTCCACAAGGACGGCAAATTCGTCAACGATCCGTCGCGTTGAACGCAGCGAGGCTCAGGCAGGCCGCGGATCAGGTCCGGCATGAGGGACCAGCCAGGGCAGCCGGAGCGTGGCGAGAAACAGCAGCGCGTGCAGGGCGCAGAGCAGGCCGAACGCCGCAACGAAGGCGCCCGACGTCGTCGCGGGACCTGCCGCCGCCGGCAGGCGCCAGGCCAGGAAGACCGCGCAGAGTGTCGTCAGGGTCGGGCCGCCCAGGCGCTGCACGATGTTCATGGCGGTCGTCGCCATCGGCAGGTCCCGGCGCGCCACGGAGGCATAGCCCGAAGTGAGCGACGGAATGCCGATGGCGCTGACGCCGACGCCGCGAATGAAGAGGCTTAGCGCCAGGACGGTGACGATGAGGCCGTGCTGGGCCAGAAAGACGAGCGGGAGCGTCCCGGCCAGCGCCAGAAGCGCACCGCAGGCGGCGAGCTTGCGGATGCCGAACCGCTCGGTGAGACGGCCCATGAAGGGATAGGTGCACATCATGCCCAGCCCCAGCGGCGCCAGCAGCAAGCCGGTCCGGCTCGGCGACAGGCCGCAAGCGCGGACCAGATAGATCGGAATCAGCATCTGGCCGGCGAAGGCGATGCCGTTGGCCATGAACATGGCGGCGATCGAAGCGGAGAACACCTTGCCCTTCAGCAGCCTCAGGTCGATCAGCGCGGCGTCGCCCTTGGCCCGCGCCGTCCGCCAGAACAGCACGAACAGGACAACGGAGGCGACCAGGGCGGCGATGCCGGCCCGCTCGCCCAGATGGTCCGAACCGTAGAGGAACAGCACCAGCCCGGGCGACAGCAGGGCCAGCCCGAGCAGGTCGAGGCCGCGCCGCCGCGTCTCTTGCGCGTCGTTGGGCAGGAACGCTGCCGCCAGCGCCAGCGCGAGGATACCGACCGGCAGGTTGATCAGGAAAAGCCAGCGCCAGGAGGCGAACTGGAGAATGGCGCCGGCGATGACGGGACCGAGCAGCGGTGCGAGCAGCACCGGCAGGGCAGCGACGCTGACCACCTGCGCCATCTGCCTCCCGGCCGTGCGGGCGAGCATCATCTGCGCCATCGGCGCGAGCAGTCCGCCGCTCATGCCCTGAAGGATGCGGAAGCCGATCAGCGAATTGGCGGACCATGCCAGCCCGCACAGGGTCGAGGAGAGGGTGAAGGCCGCGAAGCACCAGAGATAGAGGGCTTTGGCGCCGATGCGGTCGACCAGCCAGCCGTTCAGCGGCAGCATCAGCGCCAGCGCCAGCAGATAGCCGCTCGTCACCCACTGGATCGCCGCAAGGCCGACCTGCAGATCGGCGGCAAGGCTGGCGAGCGACACATTGACGACCGTGGCGTCGAGCTGCGCCATGAAAGAGCCGATGGCCGCGACCGAGACCACTTTCCAGATGCCGGGCGCGAGCCGGCCGGCCTGATCGCCGACGGCGGTCGACGCCGGGCGGCCGTCCTTTGGTGGCGAATTCATGCGCGATCGAGGAGGCCCGCGCTCTCCCCGGCAGACCCCGTTTCGCCCAATCGCGGAAATACCCGGGCGACGGCGTTGTCGTGCGCCTCGGGGCTCAGATCGGTCATGGCGTCGAGCGCCAGGGTGACGTTGCTCCGTTCGGTCCGGCCCGGCGCGCCGCCCATGACATTGACCAGCACAACCGGCAAACCGCGGCGCCGGGACGCGGCGGCCAGAACCGTGGCGGCGGCCAGGACGCCGCCGATGGGATGGACGGCGGGCAGGCCGACGATGCCCTTCTGCAGGTCGATGACGATGGGCGCGGTCTTCGGGTCAAGGGTCGTGACGGTCATGGGGAAGCCTTTGCCGGGTGTCGAGGAGCCGTTTGAGGAGTTCCAAGGCGCCGGCGAGCTGGCGCTGTTCCGGCGCGGTCAGCCGCGCCTGCAAGGTGCGCAGCAGCCAGTCCTGCCGCGCCGCGCGCGCCGCGCTCACCCACGCGCGGAAATGATCGGTGAGCGCGATGATGGTCTGGCGCCCGTCCGAGGGGTCGGGTGTGCCCGCCACATATCCGGCAGACTCCAGCGCCGCGATGATCGCGCCCATCGATTGCGGCCGCATCGCCTCGGCCCGGGCCAGCGCGCTTCCGGTCGCGGCCCCGTCGCGCTCCAGCCGCAGGAGCACGGACTTTTGGGCCGACGTCAGGTCGCCCGTGTCGGCCTGCTCGCGAAGGCGCCGGCTGAGCGCACTGATCACGATGCGAAGCTCTGCCGCCAGGGCGGAGGCTTGCGGGCTCTCGGAATCGGCCAATTCGGGCTTCATCCGGACAACATAACAAATATGAAGTTAAACTACAAAGGTTTCCTACATATGATACGATAAGAGACTAGTTTATATCTCAAACTAGTTATCATATAAGGCCGCATCGAAATCCGGTCCGGAGAGTCCGCCATGCCCAGCCTGCCTCAGGAGCGCCTGCATGCGCTCGACGCCGTGCGCGGCTATGCGCTGCTGCTCGGCATCGTCTTTCACGCCACGGTGTCGTTCCTGCCCGCGCCACCGGGCATGGCGATGTGGATCGTGACGGACAAGTCGCCCAGCATCGTGCTGGCGGCGGTCTTTCTCGTTCTGCACATCTTCCGCATGACGACCTTCTTCCTGGTCGCCGGCTTCTTCGCCCATATGAGCTTTCATCGCAAAGGCCTGCGCGGTTTCGTGCGCGACCGCCTCAAGCGCATCGCCGTGCCGCTGGTGGCCGGCTGGCCGATCCTGTTCGCCGCCATCGTCGCGGTGTCGATCTGGGGCGCGATGGTGATGGCGCATGGGCGCCCATTGCCCAGGCCGCCGGTCTATCCGGGCTTTCCCGCTTTTCCGCTGACGCATCTGTGGTTCCTGTGGGTGCTGCTCCTGCTCTACGCAGCGACTCTCGCCGTCCGCGGACTTGTCGTGCCGCTCGACCGCTCGGGACGGCTGCGCAAAGCGGCAGACATCGCCATGCGCCACCTCGTGGGCAATCCGTTCGGCCTCGCCCTGCCCGCCGCGCCGCTCGCCCTGACCTTCATCCTGACGCCGGACTGGCTGGCGCAGATCGGCATCATGACGCCGGATTCCGCGCTGCTGCCGAACGCCGGCGCGGCGGTCGGCTTCTTCACCGCGTTCGGTTTCGGCTGGCTGCTGCATCGCCAGGCCGGACTGCTGGACGTGTGGAAGCGGCGCTGGCTGCCCAATCTCGCCGCCGCGCTGGCGTTCACCGCCGCCGCGTTCTCGCTCACCGGCATCGCGCCGGTGCTGACGCCCGCGCCGCACGATGCGCGGACGGCGCTCTACGCCGTCTGCTACACGCTGGCGATCTGGACCTGGACCGCCGCCTTCATCGGCCTGGCGATGCGCTTCCTGTCGAGCCGCAGCCCGGCGCGGCGCTACATCGCCGACGCATCGTACTGGCTCTATCTCATCCATCTGCCCATCGTGATGGCGCTCCAGGTCGCCGTCTCGCAGCTGGCCTGGCCGTGGTTCGTGAAATTTCCGCTGATCCTCGCCGTGGCGCTGCCGCCGATGTTCGCGAGCTACCAGCTTCTGGTTCGCCACAGCTTTATCGGCGCCGTCCTCAGCGGGCGCAGAGAATCGCGTTCTAATCGCACCGTGGCATCGTCCCTGGAGCCTGCCGAATGAACACCGACGGCCAATCCGCCCGCGACGATCTCGCCTTCCTGCGCACCCTGGTGGGCGGCGACGAGAACCTGCAGATGCGCACCTTCGGCGAGGTCTATTTCATCGCCGGCCTGATCTATGGCGGACAGATGCTGCTGCATGCCGCCCAGGCGATGGGGCTGTTGCCCGGCGCGGGCGCCGTCGCGCTTGCCATCGGCCTGGGGCCCACCGTCCTCTTCATCCCGGTGCTCGTCCGGATACTCTACCGCGACCGCAGGAATCCGATCCGCGGCGCGGTCGGCCGCGCCATCGCGAGCATCTTCAGCGCCCTCGGTCTGGCCAACCTCGTGCTGATCGTGGTGATCGGTTCGCTCGCCCTGCACCAGCACAGCCTCCAGACCTGGCTCCTCTATCCCTGCACGATCTTCATCCTTCAGGGCGCGGCCTGGATGTTCACCTACATGATGCGCCGCCACGCCTGGCACCTGGCGGTGGCGCTGGGCTGGTTCGTCCTGGCGGTCGCGGCGGGCCTGTCGATTCCGTCCCTCCCCTATTTCATCCTGTTCGTCGGGCTCGGCCTATGGGCCTGCATGGCGCTGCCGGGCTATGTGCTGCTGCGCCGCGCCGGCCGGGACTGAGGCGCGTGGCCGCCTTCGACATCGGCAAGATCGACGACGTCATCCACGGCCGCATGCGGCTGGGGATCATGGCCTGTCTCGCCGATTGCGAAGTCGCCGATTTCAACGCGCTCAAGGACGCGCTGCAGGCGACCCAGGGCAACCTTTCGGTCCATCTGCGCAAGCTCGAAGACGCCGGCTATATCGCGATCGAGAAGAGCTTCCTGGCCCGCAAGCCGCTGACCCGCGCCCGCATCACCGCCGCCGGCCGCGCCGCCTTCGCCGCCTATCTGGAAGCGATGTCGAGCCTGATCGACAAGGACTAAAGCGCCCCGATCGCCTCCAGGTGCTTGCACAGCTTGACCGTGTCGCCCGGCGCGATGGCCGGGGTCTCGCGCCGCGAGCGCTCGACGCAGGCGCGCACCTTGGGGTCGAGCCGGTCGGCCAGCGCCGACACCAGGTCGTAGCCGGCCAGCACCAGCAGCACCGCCACGACGGCGACGCTCAGATTGATCTCCACGCGGGCAAGCGTGCCCTTTTTCATCTGCCGGTCTCCCCTTCTCCTGTCTATCACACCGTCGCGATCCTGCGCGAACCCCCGGCCGGCGCGGCTTGCCCGCCGCGGCACCGGATTGTGCTTGACCCGTCCCGTACAATCCCCCTAAGCCTGATAGAGTTTCCGAGGTCTTCCCATGCTCTCGCAGAAGGCGCGCTATGCGCTGCACGCGCTCATCGTCCTCGCCCAGCGCGACGGCGCCGAGCCGATGCAGATCGCCGACGTGGCGCAGCAGGCGCGGGTGCCGCGCAAATTCCTCGAACAGATCCTGGTCGACCTCAAGCGCCGCGGCATCGTGCGCAGCCAGCGCGGCCGCGCCGGCGGCTATTTCATCGGCCGCCATCCCAAGGACATAAGCTTCGCCGACGTCATCCGCACCATCGACGGCCCGCTGGCGCTGGCGCCCTGCGTCTCGGTCACCGCCTACCACAAATGCGAGGATTGCGTGGACGAGGCGACCTGCGCCATCCGCAAGGTCCTGATGGCCGCCCGCGACGCCACCGCCGACGTGCTGGAAGCCCGCACCATCGCCCAGGCCGCTGCCGTCGCCCGCAAGGCCGGGTGGTCGTGAGCCGCGGTGTCGTCTCCCGCTCCCCTGCCGTGGACATCGATTAATTCCTATTGACTTGATAGATATTCGAGACAATAACGTTACAAACAACCGCGCGGGCAGCGCGATCATCGAGGGGCCCACACGCATGACCATCCGCATCCGCCGCATTGGCGCGCTTCTTCTCGCCGGCACGGCGCTCGCCGTGCTTCCCCAGGTCGCCCTCGCCGCCGCCGCACCGGCGCCGAGCAATGGGCCGACCACCGATGAACGCCTGCGCGCCCTGGAGGACGAGCTCGCCAACGTCCACGCCCAGCTCGGCGACCTCAAGCGCAGCCAGTCGGACCAGTATGGCGACGTGAACCGCCAGTTCACCGGCCTGGTCCAGGTCAAGCTCGACAATGGCCGCCCGGTCTTCTCGTCGCCCGACGGCAATTTCACTTTCGCCGTCCGCGCCCTGGCGCAGCTCGACTGGGGCTATTACTCGCAAGGCGCCGGCGCAGCGTCGCTCCCCGCCGCCTTCGGTCCCGACCTGTCGAGCGGCGCCAATTTCCGCCGCGTCTATCTCGGCGTGCAGGGCAAGGCGTTCGGCAATTTCTCCTACAACGTCAATTTCGACTTTGGCGGCAGCGGCGGCACCGAGACGCCCGGCCATATCCAGTCGGTCTACCTGCAATATGACGGCCTGGCGCCCTTCGCCTTCCGCATCGGCGCCTATCCCGCGCCCGCCAGCATCGAGGACGGCACCTCGGCCGGCGACACGATCTTCCTGGAGCGCAACGCGCCCTCCGACCTGCAGCGCAACATCGCCGGCGGCGACGGCCGCGACTCGGTGTCGATCCTGTATCTCGGCGACGAGATCTTCGGCGCCCTCTCCTACACCGGCAACAAGATCGGCGACGGCGCCAAGGCGCTGGCCGCCGCCGGCGCCACCGCCGCGCCCAATTACGACGAGCAGGAGGCGGTGGTCGGCCGCCTGTCGGACCGCTTCTGGCACGACGCCAACACCAACATCGTGCTCGGCGTCAACGGCACCTATGTGATCAAGCCGCCGGATGCGGTCGCCCATGGCGGCGCCACGCTGTCGACCACGCCGGGCGGCACCGCGCTCAACAGCTTCACGCTGTCCGACCCGCCGGAGCTGACGGTCGATTCCAACGGCACGGTGCTCGCCACCACCGGCTCGCTGCCGACCAACCACATCACCCAATGGGGCGTGGAGGCCGCGGGCAACTTCCTGAACATCTACGGCCAGGCCGGCTATTACGGCATCCAGGTCGACCGCGCCCCCGTCGCGTTCACCCAGTTCACCGCCGCCGCCACCTCGCACACCCAGGTGGTCCAGCCGTCGAACAATTCCTTCACCGGCTGGTATGCGCAGCTGAGCTGGTTCCTGACCGGCGAGCAGAAGCCCTACAGCGTCGCCACCGGCTCGTTCACCGCGCCGAAGATCCTGCACCCGCTCGGCTTCGGCGACGATGCCGGCTGGGGGGCCTTCGAGCTCGCGGGCCGCTACAGCGACCTGGACCTGAACAGCCACGAGCTGGACGGCACGGACATCGTCACCAACTGGACCGGCGCCACCACCCGCACCTACAACTTCTACAACACGGTGCGCGGCGGCGATCAGCGCATCCTGACGGCGGCGCTCAACTGGTACCCCAACAGTTTTGTCAAATTCGCCTTCCAATATCAGTACGTCCAGGTCAGCCGGCTGCAGTCGCCGGCCGCCGTCACCACCGCCGGCGTTCCGGTCCTGCCCACCGTCAACGGCGGACAGAATCTGTCGACGATCGCCTTGCGTGCCCAATTGTCGCTTTGAGCGTTAGAACCGATACCGAAGGGAGTTCCCTCATATGAAACGCCTGATTTCCGCCCTCGCCGCGACTGCCCTGTTTGTGTGCAGCACGGCGCAGGCCGCCGACATCACATTGCTGAACGTCAGCTACGATCCGACCCGCGAGCTCTACAAGCAGATCAACACCGCCTTCATCGCCGACTGGAAGAAGACCCATGGCGGCGACAACGTCACCATCAACCAGTCGCATGGCGGTTCGGGCGCGCAGTCCCGCGCAGTGATCGACGGCCTCGACGCCGACGTCGTGACGCTGGCGCTCGCCTATGACATCGACGCCATCGCCGACAAGGGCCTGATCGCCAAGAACTGGCAGACCCGCCTGCCGAACGCCGCGACGCCCTACACCTCGACCATCGTGTTCCTGGTGCGCAAGGGCAATCCGTGGAAGGTCAAGGACTGGCCCGACCTCATCAAGCCGGGCATCCAGGTGATCACGCCCAACCCGAAGACCTCGGGCGGCGCCCGCTGGTCGTTCCTTGGCGCCTGGGCCTATGCGCTGAAGGCGCCGGGCGGCAATGCCGACAAGGCCAAGGCCTTCGTCGCCGCGCTCTATCACCACGTGCCCGTGCTCGACACCGGCGCGCGCGGCTCGACCACCACCTTCGCGCAGCGCGGCATCGGCGACGTGCTGCTGTCATGGGAGAACGAGGCGCATCTGGCGCTCAAGGAACAGGGCGGCGACCAGTTCCAGATCGTCTATCCGGCGGTCTCGATCCAGGCCGAGCCCCCGGTCGCGGTCGTCGACACCAATGTCGACAAGCACCATACCCGCGACATCGCCACAGCCTATCTGAACTTCCTCTACACCAAGCCGGCGCAGGAGATCGAAGCGGCGAATTTCTACCGCGTCCGCGATCCGGGCATCGCCGCCGCGCACGCCGCCGACTTCCCCAGGCTGACGCTCTACAATTTCGCCGAGGTGTTCGGCGACTGGAACAAGGCGCAGGCCACCTTCTTCGCCGACAAGGGCGTGTTCGACCAGATCTACAAGCCCGGTCAGTGAGCATGAGTATTGCCGCCACCACGACGCTGCCCCCCAGGTCCTCGTGGCGTTGGCGTAACCCGAGCGCGCTGCCCGGTTTCGGGCTGTCGCTCGGGTTCACGCTGTTCTATCTCTCCGCCATCGTCCTGGTGCCGCTGGTCGCGCTGGTCGTCCGGCCCTGGGAGATCGGCTGGAGCGGCTTTGCCGAGGTCCTCACCGACGCGCGCGTGCTGCATGCGCTGGAGCTGTCCTTCGGCGGCTCGGCGGTGGCGGCCGCGATCAATGCGGTGTTCGGCCTGATCGTCGCCTGGGTGCTGGTGCGCTACCGCTTCCCGGGCAAGCGCATCGTCGACGCGGTGGTCGACCTGCCCTTCGCGCTGCCCACCGCCGTCGCCGGCATCGCGCTGTCGGCGCTCTATGCCCGCAATGGCTGGCTCGGCGCGCCGCTCGAAGCCATGGGCATCCGCGTCGCCTATACGCCGCTCGGCGTGATCCTGGCGCTCACCTTCATCGGCCTGCCCTTCGTCGTGCGCACGCTGCAGCCGGTCCTGCTCGAACTCGGCAAGGACCCGGAAGAGGCCGCCGCCACGCTGGGCGCCACGCGGCTGCAGACGCTGCGCCGCGTCGTGCTGCCGACCCTGACGCCGGCGCTGCTCACCGGCACCGCCATGGCCTTCGCGCGCGCCGTCGGCGAGTACGGCTCGGTGATCTTCATCGCCGGCAACCTGCCCGGCATCTCCGAGATCGCGCCGCTGCTGATCATCATCAAGCTGAACGAGAACGACTATGCCGGCGCCAGCGCCATCGGCGTGATCATGCTGGCCGCGTCCTTCGTGCTGCTGCTCGCGCTCAACCTGCTCCAGGCGTGGACCGCGTCGCGCCGATGAGCCGCTTCAAGCCGCCGACGCAGGACAACGTGATCATGCGCTGGGCGCTGAGCCTTGTCGCGCTCGCCTTCATCGGCCTGTTCCTTGCCCTGCCGCTCGCCACCGTGTTCACCGAAGCGCTGCGCGACGGCTGGCGCGCCGCCTGGGCCGCGATCGGGGAGCCCGAGGCGCTGGCCGCCGTTCGCCTGACGCTGATCGCCGCCGCCATCGCCGTCCCGCTCAACGCCGCGTTCGGCGTCGCCGCGAGCTGGGCGATCACCAAGTTCGATTTCCGGGGCAAGGGTTTCCTCGTCACCCTGATCGACCTGCCCTTCTCGGTCTCGCCGGTGGTGTCGGGCCTGATCTATGTGCTGGTGTTCGGCCTGCAGGGCTGGCTCGGCCCCTGGCTGGGGGCCCACGACATCAAGATCATCTTCGCGCTGCCCGGCATCGTGCTCGCCACCGTCTTCGTCACCTTCCCCTTCGTCGCGCGCGAGCTGATCCCGCTGATGGCCGACCAGGGCCGCGACGAGGAGGAGGCCGCGGTCTCGCTCGGCGCCGGCGGCTGGAGCACGTTCCGCCGCGTGACCCTGCCCAACATCAAATGGGCCCTGCTCTACGGCGTGCTGCTGTGCAACGCCCGCGCCATGGGCGAGTTCGGCGCCGTGTCGGTGGTCTCCGGCCATATCCGCGGCCTGACCGAGACCATGCCGCTGCACATCGAGGCGCTCTACAATGACTATCAGTATTCCGCCGCCTTCGCGGTCGCCACGCTGCTGGCCCTGCTTGCACTGGTGACGCTCGTGCTTAAGTCTTTCCTGGAATGGCGGTTCGCGGACGAGATCGCCGCCGCGCATCACCGCTGATCGGAACCGCCATGACGCTGTCCATCGAAAAGGTCGAAAAGCGCTTCGCCGATTTCCATGCCCTCAAGGGCGTGAGCCTGGACGTGCCGGACGGCGCGTTCCTCGCCCTGCTGGGTCCGTCGGGTTCCGGCAAGACCACCTTGCTGCGCATCCTGGGCGGCCTTGAATATGCCGATCTCGGCCATGTCGCCTTCGCCGGGCTCGACTGGCTCACCATTCCCGCGCGCGAGCGCCGCGCCGGCTTCGTGTTCCAGCAATATGCGCTGTTCAAGCACATGACCGTCGCCAGGAACATCGCCTTCGGCCTCGAAGTGCGCCCCGCGCGCCAGCGCCCCGCCCGTGCCGAGATCAAGCGCCGGGTCGAGGAGCTTCTGTCGCTGGTGCAGCTCGACGGGCTCGGCGGCCGCTATCCCAGCCAGCTCTCCGGCGGCCAGCGCCAGCGCGTCGCGCTCGCCCGCGCCCTCGCCATCGAGCCGCGCATGCTGCTGCTCGACGAGCCGTTCGGCGCCCTCGACGCCAAGGTGCGCAAGGAGCTGCGGATCTGGCTGAAGGGCCTGCACACCCGCCTCGGCCTGACCACCGTGTTCGTGACCCACGACCAGGAGGAAGCGCTCGAACTGGGCGATCTCGTCGCGGTGATGAACGAAGGCCGCATCGAGCAGATCGGCGCGCCCGACACGCTGCGCCAATCGCCCGCCACGCCCTTCATCGCCGATTTCCTCGAGGACGTCGCCAGGCCCGCCGTGCCGCGCCCGCCCAATGTGATCGCGCTACGTCACTGACCGCGCGCGATTCGACGTCAGCCGATTCGATCGCCCCAGGCACGGCGCACCGCGCCGGTCTTTTCGTTCGCATCTGTCGCAGAGTTTCCCGAAGCGGGCACCGCGGAATTTTCGCGAAGATGTTTCACGTCCCGCCAACATCCGTACACGGAACTTACCACCGTAACCCTGAATTTCTCTGGCCGCCGCATTACAAAAAATTGTTTCTGCGCGCTGCGCCGGGCACAATCGGCGCCGGACCGAAGCGGCGTTTGGGAAACGAGCGCGCCGCATCGGACCGTCAGAGGGATGGCGCCGCCAAACCATCAAGACAAGGAACGATTGCATGCGCCTTCTTCACCTAGCCCTGGCTTCCGCCTTGCTGATCGCCGCCACGCCGGCCTTCGCCGCCGAGGGCGACAGCACCACGCCGCCGGCGCCGCCGGCCGACAGCTCGACCACCACGACGCCGCCGCCGCCTTCCGCTCCGACGGACCAGGCACCCGCGCCGGCGCCGTCGAGCGGCAGCTCGTCGACCACCACGCCGCCGCCGGCCGATCCGTCCACGCCGCCGACGGACAAGCCCGCGCCGGACAGCGGGCACTAACCAAGCGCAAACGGCCGGCGGCGACGCCGGCCGTTTTCACTTGGCCAGGCGTCCCTCGTTGCGCGCGTCCTCGTTCCACAGGAACACCACCTCGCCGTCGCCGCGCGTCAGCTTTTTGTCCTTGTGCGGATAGTGGAAGCTCGCCAGCAGGTCGCGGAGCAGCTCCAGCCGCGCGATCTTCTTGGTGTCGGAGCGAACGATCCGCCACGGCGCCGCCGGATGGCTGGTGTGTTCCAGCATCGCGTCGCGCGCCCTGGAATAGTCGGCCCATTTCTCCGCCGCGGCCGCGTCGATCGGCGAGAGCTTCCAGCGCTTGAGCGGATCCTTCTGCCGGTCCTTCAGCCGCTTCTTCTGCTCCTTGCGGCTGATGTCGAGATAGTATTTGCGGAAGTGGATGCCGTCGCGCACCAGCATGGTCTCGAACGGCACGACGGTCTCGAGGAACGCCTCGACCTGGGGGCCGGTCGCGAAGCCCATCACCCGCTCGACGCCGGCGCGGTTGTACCAGGAGCGGTTGAAGATCACGAACTCGTCGGCGCTGGGCAGGAACGGCACGAAGCGCTGGAAATACCACTGCGTCTCCTCGCGGTCCGACGGCTTGCCGGGCGCATGCACGCGGGTGTCGCGCGGGCTCATATGCTCGGTCAGCCGCTTGATCGTGCCGTCCTTGCCCGCCCCGTCGCGCCCCTCCAGGATCACGAGCACCCGCTCATTGCGCTTCAGCAGATGCCGCTGCAGCTTCACCAGCTCCATCTGAAGATGCACCAGCTCGCGCGCATAATCGCGCTCGTCGACGTCTTCTTCATCCGTGGTCATGCGTTTGCTCCCTGTGCGGAGAGATTAGATCAGAGCCGCCGGCTCGGCACCACGGCGCCGTCGGGCATCCGGGTCACCGCGATGCCGAACACCGCCGCCAGCGCCGCGTCCGACAGGGCGAAAGCCGGCGCGCCGGAGGCCGCCACGCACCCCTCCTTCAGCACCAGGATCTCGTCGCAATGCCGCGAGGCGAGCGACAGATCGTGCAGCGTCACCGCCACCGCCGCGCCCCGCGCCGCCTCCTCCCGCAGAAGGTCCATCAGCCTAAGCTGGTGCGCCGGGTCCAGGAACGCCGCCGGCTCGTCCGCCAGCAGCACCGGCGCCCCCGTCGCCAGCGCCCGCGCGAACAGCACCCGCGCCCGCTCGCCTGCCGACAATTCGTCCATCCGCCGCGCGGCGAACTGCGCCGCGTCGGCCCGCGCCAGTGCGTCCTCCGCCGCCGCCGCATCCGCCGCCGACAGCGGCGCAAAGGCGGCGCGGTGCGGCAGGCGTCCGAGCGACACGAGCTGCCGCGCCGTGACCGGCCAGTGCGCCTCCGCGCCCTGCGGCAGGTAGGCGATCGCCTTCGCCAGCCCTTCGCGCGACCACGCCGCCGGCGGCTTGCCGAGCACAAGCACCGTGCCCGCGGAAGGCTTCAGCAGGCCCAGCGCCACCCGCAGCAGCGTCGTCTTGCCGGCGCCGTTCGGTCCCACGATCCCGGTCACCGCGCCGGCGCGGAACGCCGCGCCGACGCCGTCCAGCACAAGCCGCGCGCCATAGGCGGCGCCGACGCCGTCGAACGCCACCGCGCTCATGCGTCCCTCCGCAGACGGAGGATCAGGACCAGGAAGAACGGCGCCCCCAGCATCGCGGTGACGACGCCGAGCAGGAGCTGGCCGTCCGGCGCGATCAGCCGCACCAGCACGTCCGCCGCCGTGGTCAGCACCGCGCCGCCCAGCGCCGAGGGCAGGATCAGCCGCGACGGCTCGTAGCCGTAGAACCGCCGCAGCACATGCGGCACCACCAGCCCGACGAAGCTCACCGCGCCCGCCGCCGCCGTCGCCGCGCCGGTCGCCAGCGCCACGCCCAGCACCACGCGCCCGCGCACCGAGGCGACGTCGACGCCCAGGCTGTGCGCCGCATCCTCGCCCAGGGTCAGCGCGTCCAGCCCGCGCGATGCCGTCAGCAGCAGCGCGATGCCGGCCGCGACCAAGGGCGCGGCGAATGCCAGGTCCGCCAGGGTGCGGTCGCGCAGCGAGCCCATCATCCACAGCACCATCTCGCTGATCGCATACGGATTCTGCGCGAACGACATCGCCAGCGCGGTCAGCGCCGTCGCCAGGCTGGCGATCGCCACGCCCGCCAGCACCAGCGCCATCGCGCCCGCGCCGGCCCGCGACAGCGCATACAGCAGCGCCGCCGAGACCAGCGCGCCCGCGATCGCGAAGGCCGGCAACAGCCACGGATCGACCGCCGCCAGTCCGAAATAGAGCGCCAGCACCGCGCCCAGCCCCGCCGACGAGGTCACGCCGGTCACGCCCGGCTCCGCCAGCGGATTGCGGAACAGGCCCTGCAGCGCCGCCCCGCTGGCCCCCAGCGCCGCGCCGACCACGACGGCGAGTCCCGCGCGCGGCAGCCTGATCTGCTGCGCGATCACGCTCGCTGCGCCATGGCCGCCGAACAAGCCTTCGAGCAGCGCCGCCGCGCCCAGATGGGACGGCCCCAGCAGGAAGGACAGCACGAAACCGCCGAGCAGCAGCGCACCCAGCACCAGCGTCGTTACGCCCGATCCTTTCGCGGCGCCTGCGCCCACGCGACAACCCTCCGGCCGCCGCTTGCTCCCCGCGCCAACCCCGGCACGGCGACGGACGACACGCGAAGAGAGGTTTCCTGGCTCGCGGCCGGCGCATCCGCCTTCCCGGTTTCCCAGTGGCATGTCGGATGCGCGATAACGCCGCTCACAGTTGCGGGGGCAGCCGCGGCGTCACCGCGTTCCCTCATGCCTTCGCGTCGCGATCACTCTTAGAGCAATTCCAGGAAAAGTGCGAAGCGTCGGTACGCTGACGCTACCAACTCCGTCCGGAATTGCGACCAATCAACGACTTAGGGCCTGCCGGTGCGCAAGCCGGCCCAGCCGCGCGAAGGTCGCCGCCGCCTCCGCCGACCACGGCCCGGCGCAGAGCAGCGGCAGGAAGGGCTGCCACGCCGTCGTCGTGTGTCCTTCGAGCGCCGCCAGCGCCGGATGATGCAGCACCAGGTCGGCCCGCGCCGTCGGCGTCCGGCGCTGGCCGCTCAGGATCAGCAGGTCTGGCGCCGCCGCGACCACCTCCTCCACCGGAATGCGCCCGCTGCGCGTCAGGCCATAGGAGGAGGCCATGTCGGCCAGCCCCGCCACCGTCATCAATTCACGCGTCAGCCCGCCCGACGCGGCATAGCCGTTCGGCTCATAGATCAGTGTACGGACGGACGGACGCGCCGCCGCCCGCCGCGCCGCCGCCAGCACGGCGTCCATCTGCTTGAGCAGCGCCGCCGCCTTGTCCGCGGCGCCGAAGCGCCGCCCCAGCATGATCGTCGTCCGCCGCACCGCAGCCAGCGAATCGTCGTAAGGCAGGTCCAGGATCGGCACCCCCAGCGCCGCCAGCCCCGCATGCAGCCGCATCAGCGTGCCGGTCTGCATCACCACCAGGTCGGGCTTCAGGTCCAGCACCGCCTCCAGCGTCGGCCGGATCTGCGCGATGCCGCCGACCCGGTCCACGATGGTGGAGACCACCGGATGGCGGTCCCCCGCTTCGAACGACAGCGCAGCAATATGTCCGCGCGGCACCAGCCTGAGGACATATTCGTCGCCGCACAGATTGGTCGACACCACACGCTGCGGCGCCGCGGCAACACTCGCGCTAGTGCAGAAAAATATTAGTGTGCCGGCACCCACCAACGCCGTCCATCGCGCCGCCGTCCACTTGCGAAGCCCGCGCCGCAGCCCTATCTGCCGCGTGCCTTCTGAGGGATCTGCTGTGCGCACCGTTCTCGCCGCCTTCACGCTCGCCCTGCTCTCGACCTCGGCCTTCGCCGCGTCGCCAGACGCCATCCTGGCCGCCAACCGCGCCGCCAGCGGCGGTGCCGCGCTGGCCGGCAAGGCGGCGGTTGTGCTGGAATTCGGCTATGTCGGCAATGGCCTCACCGGCTCCGCCGCCGGCACCACCGATCTCGCCGACGGCCGCTTCGAGCAGGATTTCGTCGTCGGGCCGGCAAAGGGCGCCAATGGCTATGACGGCGTGCATGTCTGGGCCAAGGACAATGCCGGCATCGTGACCCTGCAGGAGGGCGGCGACGCCGTCCCGCTCGCGGTCAACAACGCCTATCGCAACGCCAATCTGTGGTGGCGGCCCGATCACGGCGGCGCTGCGATCGCCGACGACGGCCGGAAGACGGATGGCGGTGCGGCCTACGACGTGCTCACCGTCACGCCGAAAGGCGGCAAGCCGTTCGACGCCTGGTTCGACGCCAAGACGCATCTGCTGTTCCGCACCGTGGAGGCGCAGGCCAATGTGACGGTCACCACCACCACGACCAACTACCGCGCCTTCGACGGCGTGCAGGCACCGGTCGACACGCTGGTCAGCACCGGCGGCGACGCGAAATACGACCAGCACCTGACGCTGACCAGGGCCGCGTTCCTCGCCAAATCCGATCCCGCCGTCTACGCCCCGCCGCAATCCGCCGCGGCGGATTTCGCCATCGCGGGCGGCGCCCATGCGGTGACCTTCCCGTTCCAGCTCATCGCCAACCACATCCACGCCAATGTGATGGTCGACGGCAAGGGCCCCTATCTCTTCATCTTCGACACCGGCGGCGTGAACATCGTCACGCCCGACCTCGCCAGGTCGCTCGGCCTCAAGGTGGAAGGCCATGCCGAGGGCCGCGGCGCCGGCTCCGGCACGATCGACATGAGCATGACCCATGTCGACAAGCTCGACGTCGGCGGCGCGGTGGTGAACAACCAGCTCTTCATCTCTTTCGATCTCGACGCGATGTATCCCGCCAACGGCACGCACATGGCCGGCATGGTCGGCTATGAGGTGTTCCGCCGCTTCGTCACCACGATCGATTACGGCGCGAAGACGATCACGCTGACCGACCCCAAATTCTTCGATCCGAAGGACGCCGGCACGCCGGTCCATATCGCCTTCAACGGCAATGCCGCGATCGTCGAGGGCTCCTATGACGGCATCCCCGGCAAGTTCCAGATCGACACCGGATCGCGCAGCGCGCTGACGCTCGACGCGCCCTTCGTCGCCGCCAACCATGTCGGCGCCGACGCCGCCAAGGCCGTCGACGCGGTCGACGGCTGGGGCGTCGGCGGCCCGTCGCGCAGCCATGTCATCCGCGGCGGCGCGCTCAAGATCGGCGACGCCGTTACCGTCGACCATCCCGTCGTCGGCCTGGGCACCGACACCGGCGGCGCCTTCGCCGACCCGACGCTGGCGGGCAATATCGGCGGCGGCGTGCTCAAGCGCTTCGTCGTGACCTTCGACTATGGCCACAACACGATGTACCTGAGGCCGACCGCCGCGCCGGTCGACGACCTCGACACCTATGACCGCGCCGGCACCTGGTTCAACATCGAGGGTGCGAACTACAAGGTGATCAGCGTCACCAAGGGCGGCCCGGCCGACCAGGCGGGCCTGAAAGAGGGCGACGTGATCGCCGCGGTGGACGGCAAGCCGGCCGCCACCCTCGACCTGCCCGCGCTGCGCCAGCGCCTGCGCGACGAGGCGCCGGGCACGGTGGTGACATTCGCCGTGCTGCGCGATGGCAAACCGACGGATCTGAAGGTTACACTGCGCGACCAGATCTGAACGGGAGCGACATGCGGGCGCCGGCCTTTGGACTAGCCCTTCTTCTCCTGCCGGCGAGCGCCGCCGCGGCGCCCGTGATCGTGCCGTTCGATCTCGTCGACAACCAGCTCATCGCGCAAGTGACGGTCGACGGCCGGGGCCCGTTCCGTTTCGTGCTCGATACCGGCGGCGGCGACCTGATCACGCCCGACCTCGCCGCCAGGCTCGGCCTCAGCCCCGGCGGCGATGTCACCTTCGTCGGCACCGGCGACGGCACCGTGCAGGGCGGTGTGGTCACGGTGCCGCAGGTTGCGGTCTCGGGCCTCGTGCTCGGCAACGAACCGTTCTTCACCCTGCCGCTGGACGCCTTCGACAGGCTCATGGGCATCCATGTCGACGGCATGCTGGGCTACGAGCTCTTCCGCCGCTATGTCGTGCGCTTCGACTTCGCGGCCCGCACCATGACGCTGATCGATCCCGCCGAATTCAAGCCGGACGGCGCCGGCGCCGGCATGGCGATGGATTCCTCCCATCGCACGCCCAGGGTGAAAGGCAGCTATGACGGCATCCCGGGCATCTTCGACATCGATACCGGCGACAATGGCGGTCTCACCCTGACCGGCCCCTTCGTCGCCCTCAACGGTCTGCGCGAGCGGCCCGGCAAACATGTCGACGTCGTCTCCGGCGCCGGCGTCGGCGGGGATACCTATGCGCGCATCATCCGCGGCGCGGAGTTCGAGCTCGGCGGCGTCAGCACCGGCCATCCCGTCACCAGCCTGTCGGCCAATGCGGCGGGCGAATTCGCCTCGGCGGATTTCGCCGGCAATGTCGGCACCGGCCTTGCCGAGCGCTTCGTGATGACGCTCGATTACCCGCACAACATGCTTTACCTCAAGCCCGGCGGGCTTGTGCAGGATCTCGATCTCTACGACCGCAGCGGCATGGCGCTGATTCCCAACCCGGCCGGCTTCGAGGTCTATTTCGTGACCGCCGGCGGCCCCGCCGCGGAGGCCGGCATCCGCAAGGCGGACATCGTCACCGCGGTCGATGGCATGCCCGCCACCGCCATTACGCTGGACGCGATGTACAGGCGCCAGCGCGGCAATCCGCCGGGAACGGTGCTGCACCTGCATCTCGCCGACGGCCGCGACGTCGCGGTGACTCTGCGCGACCAGATCTGACCGCAGCGCATGGCGAAATAGCGAGTGGCGAACAGGGGGCCGCTGGCTTACTATTCGCCATTCGCCATTCGCCATTCGCTATTTCGCTACTCGCTCCGGAGCCTTCCATGCCGATCTATCGCGCGCCGCTCGATGACTACCGCTTCGTCCTGAACGAACTCCTGGAGATCGACAGGCAGCGCGACCTGCCCGGCTTCGCCGACCTGGCGCCCGACCTGGTCGAGGACATCCTGACCAACGCGGCCAAGTTCTGCGAGGAGGTGCTGCAGCCGATCAACCAGTCCGGCGACGAGGAAGGCGCCCATTTCGAGAACGGCGTCGTGCGCACGCCCAAGGGCTTCAAGGAGGCCTACAAAGCCTACAGCGAAGCCGGCTGGGGCGCCCTCGGCGCGCCCGAAGAGCTCGGCGGCGCCGGCCTGCCGATGATCGTCTCCATGGCGGTGGCCGAGATGGCGATGAGCGCCAACCAGTCCTTCGCGATGTATCCGGGCCTGACCTCCGCCGCCTATTCCGCGCTGGCCGCCGCCGGCGAGCCCTGGATGAAGGAGCACGTCGCCAGGAAGATGATCAGCGGCGAATGGGCCGGCACGATGTGCCTGACCGAGCCCAATTGCGGCACCGACCTGCGCCTGATGAAGACCCGCGCGGTCGAGCAGCCCGACGGCACCTATCGCATGACCGGCACCAAGATCTTCATCTCGGGCGGCGACCACGACCTCACCGACAACATCATCCACATGGTGATCGCCAAGATCCCCGACGAAAACGGCCAGATCCACGACGACCTCTCCACCGTGAACTTCTTCATGGTGCCCAAATTCCTCGTCGCCGAGGACGGCACGATGGGCGCGCGCAACGGCGTGAGCACCGGCGGGATCGAGAAGAAGATGGGCATCAAGGCGCAGGCGACCTGCGTGCTCAATTTCGACGACGCCATCGCCTGGCGTCTCGGCCCGAAGCCGGTGCCCGCGAAGCCGGGAGAAAAGCGCTCGGCCAGCGCCGGCATGGCCGGCATGTTCGGCATGATGAACGGCGCCCGGCTGGGCGTCGGCATCCAGGGCATCGCGATCGGCGAGGTCGCCTACCAGAACGGCTACGCCTATGCCCATGAGCGCCGCGTCGGCCACGCCCTGACCGGCCCCAAGGAGCCCGACAAACCCGCCGACCTCGAGATCGTGCATCCCGACGTCAAGCGCATGCTGCTGCAGTCCAAGGCTTTCGTCGAAGGTGCCCGCGCGCTCGCGATGTGGACCACGCTCAACATGGCGGTGGCGCGCTCGGCCCGGCCGGAGGCGGCGGAGGCCGGCCTGCTCGCCGACCTGATGACGCCGGTGCTCAAGGCCTTCTGCACCGACATGGGCTTCGAGGCGGCCAATGCCGCGATGCAGGTCTATGGCGGCCACGGCTATATCCGCGACAACGGCGTCGAGCAGTTCGTGCGCGACGGCCGCATCAACCAGACCTATGAGGGCGCCAACGGCGTCCAGGCGATGGACCTGGTCGGCCGCAAGCTCGGCCGCAAGGGCGGCGCCGCGCCGCTCGCCCTGTTCAAGCAGATCGGCGCCTTCGTCGAGGCCAACCAGGCCGACGCCGAGCTGGCGCCTTACGTGAAGGGCATCCAGCGCGGCCTCGACGCGCTCCAGGCCGCCACCTTCTGGCTCGCCGCCAACGGCCTCGCCAACCCCAACAACGCCGGCGCCGCCGCCACCGACTACCTCCGCCTGATGGGCATCGCCGTCGTCGCCCTGATGTGGGGAAGAATGGCCAAGCTCGCCACCGCCAGGCTCGCAAGCGGCCAAGGCGACGCCGCGTTCTACAAGTCCAAGCTGATGTGCGCCAAATACTGGATGGAACGCCTGGTCCCGGAATGCCCGATGCTGCTGGAACGGATACAGGCGGGGAGCGAGACGGTGATGGGGTTTGAGTGAGAATCCGTCCCATTGCGGGGAAACTTCGATTCCACATGCACGTTCGACTCGCTATGCTAGAAAATCGCTGTTGCCTTTTGGAGTTATGATGGCCGAGTTGGATCGACTGATAGAATTGGCTCGCCGGGTAAGGATGTCTGCCGGTGATACCGAAACCCAGAGGCAAAGCTTCGCCTTTGGCAATGCGGCCTTTGAGAATCCCCGCATCACAAAACAGATGGTTGAGCAGGAAGCGGAGAAGCTCAAGAACGCCAAATGAGCGATGACGAAGGGCGAGTTCGGCACAGCAAGGCGGAAACGCCGACTATCGCCCTTTCCGATCAGCAACGGGCGGAGCGGGAAGCGTCGAATGCCCTCGTGCAGGCATCTCGCCTCATCGAAATGGTCGAGTATTGGGCCGCGGAGCGCGAACGCCCGTTCAAGCTGAGACCGTCGATAATTCTGGAACTGAACCGGCTCGCGATTGAGGGGCTCGATTCCTTCGCTGGTAACTGGCGACCCGGGCCGGTCGTTATCTCAGGGAGTAAGCACCAGCCTCCAGCAGCCCATTTGGTTCCCGAACTTGTTGAGGATATGTGCGATTACGTTAACGCCAATTGGGAGTCGCAACGCGCCGCCCATTTGGCGGCTTACGTGATGTGGAGAATGAATTGGATACATGCCTTTACGGACGGTAATGGCCGGACCGCGCGTGCCGTATCCTACCTGGTCTTGTCGGCACGTCTGAAGATGAAGATACCCGGCGCTCCGACAATCCCGGAACTCGTCACCGCCAACCGGGAAGCGTATTATGCGGCACTCGAAGCGGCGGATGCAGGTGGTGAAGAGAGCTTGGCTCAAATGGAAGGCCTACTTGAGCACCTCTTGGCCAAGCAGCTTCTGACAGTGGTGAGCGAAGCATCTGGTCACATCTATTGATCGCGCCGAGAGCCACGCCCGCTGCCTACTCGGAGACGCGGCGTCCTTTATGACGGGGCTACGCTTCAACCATGCTCGACAGCCCCCGCCCCTCGCGCTTCCTACTCTTCCTCGGCGGCCTCGCCGTGTTCGGCGTCGGGATCTGGCTGCTGATGCGGCTGTTTCCGGAGGTAAGCCTGTCGAACGCCGACGGCGTCGGCCTCGTCCAGCTGGCGGCGTTCGGGGCGCTGGTGGGGAGCGGGGTGGTGGTCTCGCGGCGCTTCTCGCTCGGCCAGGCGGCGCGCAACATCGCGATCTGGGTCGCGATCGCCGCCGTGCTCGCCATCGGCTACACGTTGTTCAATGCGTCGTCGGAGCTCGGCACGCGCCTGCGCAGCGAGCTCGACCCCGCCGCGCCCGTCGCCGCCGACGCCCACACCCTCGTGCTGACGGCGGACGAGAACGGCGACTTCGCGGTCACCGGCGCGGTGGACGGCACGCAAGTGCGCTTCGCCGTCGACACCGGCGCCAGCGACATCGTGCTCAGCCCCGCCGATGCGGCGCGCGCCGGCGTCGACGTCGCCCATCTGCGCTTCCTCGGCGAGACGCAGACCGCCAACGGCACCGGCCACACCGCCGCGGTGCGCATCGCGTCCCTCGTCCTCGGCCCGGCGCATTATGCCGACGTCGCCGCCCTGGTGAACCAGGCGCCGATGGCGTCGTCGCTGCTGGGCATGGCGTTCCTGCGCCGCTTCAAAGCCTTCGAATTCCGCGGCAACAAGCTGTATCTGCGCTGGAACTGAGCCGCCGAAAATAAATCCCGGCGGCCCCTTGAACCGAGTCGGTCCGGACGCCACTTTCCGTACATCCCCACAATTGCAGGTTGCGCGCAGCGGTCTCCGAAAAAGCCGCCGCCGTCCTGCGCTTTCGCGTCCGCGCCTTCGCGCTCCGGCGCGACAGAAAATTATTTTTTCTTGAAAGGAAATATCGTGCGCATAGAGAAGGAGCACGCCCAAAAATCGATCAGCCGGCCGTTCGCACCCGGACTCCGTCCCGCGCGACCCCCAAAGAAAAAACCCGGGCGAATTTCGCCCGGGCTCTCGGAACGTCGCGAATGCCGCGGCTTACTGGTAGGTCGCCGAGGTGGTGTGGCCGTCCCATTTGATGTCGATCTGGGTGATCGTGCAGAGGTCGAAGCCGTCCGTCCATTCCGCCGACGAATCGTCGGTGCTGTAGACGACTTTCAGGTCCCAGTCGCAGGTCGCGCCGCGGCCGCCCGGGAAGTGGATCTCGACGGCGCCGCCGTCGGCCAGCGTGTCTTGGCCGAGGACGTCTTCCTGCCAGTCATTGCTGCTGTGCGGCGAGATGAAAACGCTCTTGATCTCATAGCCGGTGCTGTTGGTCAGGTTGAAATCCTGCGGCGCGGCGCCGGCGATCGTCGGCGTGAGGAGCGCGAGCGCACCGGCGAATGCAACCGCAGCCATCGTGTGAAGCTTCATGGGTATTCCCTCTCGTGAATTGTCGTGGAAAGCGCTCATTGTGTAGCACCGATACATCCCGAAAAGTCAAATAACGGGCTCCGGACGCCCAAATAATTCTCTTCCATGTCCGAATCGTCCCGATTCGCCGATCCGGGACCGCCGCCGCCGGCATCACGCCAGTTTCACAAACAGGCCCGATACCGCGCAACAAACCAGAGGAACCCGCCATGCGAACGCTCCCGCTCATCGCCGCCGCCTTGGCCCTTGCCGCGCTCGCCGCCCCCGCCGCCGCGGCCGCGCCGCCGCCGGTGCTGATGATCTCGATCGACGGGCTGCGCCCCACCGATGTGACCGACGCGCCGGCCCGCGGCCTCAAGATTCCCGCCCTGCGCGCCATCCTGGCGAACGGCGCCTGGGCCAGCGGCGTGCGCAACATGCTGCCGACCGTGACCTATCCCAACCACACCACGCTGATCACCGGCGCGGCGCCGGCCCTCCACGGCATCACCAGCAACGTCGCCTTCGATCCGCTGCAGAAGAACCAGGACGGCTGGTACTGGTACGCGCGCGACATCAAGGTCGCGACGCTATGGGACGCCGTCCACAAATCCGGCCGCCGCACCGCCTCGATCGGCTGGCCGGTCAGCGTCGGCACGCCGTTCGTCGATCTCGACATCCCCGAATATTGGCGCGCCCGCACGCCCGACGACGTCAAGCTGGTGAACGCGCTGGCGACGCCCGGCCTGGTCGACGAACTGTCCCGCGTCGCCAACACCGACGCCGCCGGGCTGCAGAACACCGAGCCGCAGAACGACGACGCCAAGTCGAACTTCGCCATCGCGCTGCTGACGCTGAAGCGGCCGTCGTTCATGACCTTGCACCTGTCGAGCCTCGACCACTACGAGCACCTCTACGGACCCGGCTCGGCCGAGGCGAACGCGACGCTGGAGCGGATCGATGCCGATGTCGGCCGCATCGTGGCGGCGGCGCGCCGGGCGATGCCCGACCTCGTCGTCGTCATCGTCTCCGACCACGGCTTCGCGGCGGTCGAGCACGATGTGAACCTGATGGCCGCCTTCGCCGATGCCGGCCTCGTGACGCTCGATCCGGCCACGGGCAAGGTCAAAAGCTGGGACGCCGAGCCGTGGAACGCCGGCGGCTCCTCCGCCATCATGCTGGCGCGCCCCGACGACGCCGTACTGAAAGCAAAAGTCCGCGCCCTGCTGGACAAGCTCGCCGCCGATCCGTCCAGCGGCATCGCCGCCGTGATCGACCGCGCGCAGATCGCCGCCATCGGCGGCGGCGCCGAGCCGGACTTCTGGGTCGACTACAGGATCGGCTACGAAGCCGGCGCCAAATTCGCCGGCCCGCTGGTCACGCCCGGTTCGAACAAGGGCATGCACGGCTATTTCCCGTCGCACCCCGAAATGCGCGCCGCCTTCATCATCGACGGCGCGGCGAAGAAAGGCCCGCTGGGCGAGATCGACATGCGCGACATCGCCCCGACTCTGGCGAAAATATTGGAGGTCGACCTGCCGCAAGCCACCGGCAAGCCGCTGTTCTAATCCCGCAAGCCGTTCATCCGGATGACGTCGAGCTCCGCCGCGGTGAACAGGCCGCAGCGGTGGAGCGCGAGGAATTCCTCCGACAGGCTGCTGCCGAAGATCAGCACGTCGTCGGTGTTGACCGTCACCTTCACGCCGGCGTCGAACAGCCTGCGGATCGGACGCCGCGCCAGGCTATCGACGCGGCCCAGTTTCAGATTGGAAGTCGGACATACATTCACGCGGATGCCGGACCTTGCCAGCGCCATCATCACCTTGGGATCGTCGGCGGCCGCGATGCCGTGCTGCACTTCGTCCAGCTCGAGAAGCTCGACCGCGCGCCACACATCGTCCGCGGTGCCCCATTCGCCGACATGCGCCTTGAGCCGCAGCCCCGCCGCCTTCGCCTTGGCATAGAGCGGCACGAAGCGCCCGATCGGCTGCGCCAACTCGTCGCCGGACAGGTCGACGGAGTCGTAGAATTTCAACTCCAGGAAAGGAGACAGCCAGCGATCGATCGCCGCGACCGGACAATGCCGCGACATTCCCACCAGCCGCAGCCATTCGACGTCCGGCGCGGTCGCCCGGTGTACCGCCGCCTGCCGCCGCACGACGTCTTCCGCCGACGCATAGCCCTGGGTGATCACCCAGCAATCGTCGCCCAGCTCGATGCGGCTGACGCCGTCTTCGCGCGCCTGCACGAACGCCGCTTCGAGCCCGAATGCCCGCCCCTCAACCCCGTCGAACAGGGTCCCGATGTTCCTGCCGTACCAGTCATGCATCTCGTCCATCGAGCGCAACGCCGCGCCGACCGGTGCGATATCGACGCCGCTGCGCGCCTTGATGAACGCGCGGTTGCCGCTGCCGACGGCGTGGGCGTGCAGGTCCGCCTTGGCGCAGGCGCGCAACGCCGCCGGATCGTCGGCGATCAGCGCGGTCTCGAACGCCGACGCCATGTCACGCCGCCACCGCCAGCTTGGCGAGCTGGCCCATCAGGGCCTTCACCCCGTTCAGCCGGTTCTCCGGCGACGGCCAGTCGCGCGTCACCACCACCTTCTGGTCGGGGCGTACTTTCATGGTGCCGGAATGCGCATTGATCAGTTTCACCAGCGCCAGCGGGTTGGGGAAGCTGTTGCCGCGGAACGCGAGGATGCCGCCCTTCGGCCCGGCATCGATCTTCTCGACCAGCGCGATGCGGCAGAGCTGCTTGATCGCGACGATGTCGAGCAGGTGACTGACCTCGTCGGGCAGCGCGCCGAAACGGTCGATCAGCTCGGCGGCGAAGCGGTCGATGTCCTCGCGCGTCTCGATCTGCGCCAGCCGCCGGTACAGCGCCATGCGCACATTGAGGTCGGCGACATAGCCCTCCGGGATCAGCACCGCGGCGCCGATATTTATGGTCGGCGACCATGCCTCCGCGATCTCGTCCGCGCCCTCGCCGGTGCGCATCTGCGCCACCGCATCCTCGAGCATCTCCTGGTAGAGCTCGATGCCGACCTCGCGCACATGGCCCGACTGTTCCTCGCCCAGGAGGTTGCCGGCGCCGCGGATGTCCATGTCGTGGCTGGCGACCGAGAAGCCGGCGCCGAGCTGGTCGAGCGACTGCAGCACTTCCAGCCGCCGCGCCGCGGTGTCGGTCAGCTTGCGGTCGGCCGGCGTCGTCAGATAGGCGTAGGCCCGCTGCTTGGCGCGCCCGATGCGCCCGCGCAGCTGGTAGAGCTGCGACAGGCCGAACATGTCGGCGCGGTGCACGATCATCGTGTTGGCGGTCGGGATGTCCAATCCGCTCTCGACGATGTTGGTGGAGATCAGCACGTCGATCTTGCGCTCGTAGAACGCCGTCATCACCTCTTCCAGCACCGTGGAGGACATCTGCCCATGCCCCACCGCCACCTTCACCTCCGGCACCGTGGCCTTGAGGAACTCCTCCGCCTCGCGCAGATCGGCGATGCGCGGCGCGACATAGAAGCTCTGGCCGCCGCGATAATGCTCGCGCAGCAGCGCCTCGCGCACCACCAGGGGATCGAACGGCGTCACGAAGGTGCGCACCGCCAGGCGGTCGATCGGCGGCGTGGTGATCAGCGACAGGTCGCGCACGCCCGACAGCGCCAGTTGCAGCGTGCGCGGGATGGGCGTCGCGGTCAGCGTCAGCACATGCACGTCGGCCTTGAGGCCCTTGAGCTGCTCCTTGTGCGTCACGCCGAAATGCTGCTCCTCGTCGACGATCACCAGGCCGAGATTCTTGAACTGGATGGACTTGGCGAGCAGCGCATGGGTGCCGACCACGATGTCGACCTTGCCCTCGGCCAGCAGCGCCTTGGTCTCCTTGGCCTCCTTGGCATCCACGAAGCGCGAGAGCTGCCGCACCGTGACCGGGAAGCCCTGGAAGCGCTCGAAGAAATTGCGGAAATGCTGCCGCGCCAGGAGCGTGGTCGGCACCACCACCGCGACCTGCTGGCCGCTCATCGCCATCACGAAGGCGGCGCGCAGCGCCACCTCGGTCTTGCCGAAGCCGACATCGCCGCACACCAGCCGGTCCATCGGCCGTCCCTTGGCGAAGTCCTCCATCGTGTCGGCGATGGCCTTCTCCTGGTCGTCGGTCTCCTGCCACGGGAAGCGGGCGCAGAACTCGTCATACAGCCCCGACGGCGGATCGACCGCGGGCAGCGATTTGAGCTCGCGCGCCGCGGCGATGCGGATCAGCTCGGCGGCGATCTCGCGCACGCGCTCCTTGGCCCGCGCCTTGCGCGCCTGCCAGCCCGCGCCGCCCAGCCGGTCGAGCTGCGCGCCGCTGTCGTCGGCGCCGTAGCGCGTCAGCAGCTCGATGTTCTCGACGGGCAGGAACAGCTTGCCGCCGTCATACTGGATTTCCAGGCAGTCATGCGGCGCGCCCAGCGCGTCGATGGTCTGCAAGCCCATATAGCGGCCGACACCGTGCTCGATATGCGTGACGAGGTCGCCCGGCGCCAGGCTGGAGGCTTCCGACAGGAAGTTCTGCGCCCGCCGCGCCCGCGTCTGCGCCCGCACCATGCGGTCGCCCAGCACGTCCTGCTCGGTCACGACCGCGAAGTCCGGCCCCTCGAAGCCGCGCTCCACGCCCAGCACCGCAATGGCGGTGGCGCCGAGATCCATCTTCAGCGCGTCGCGCCAGTCGGTCACCGTGCGGATCGCGGCGACACCATGGTCCGACAGCACGCCGCCCATGCGCTCCGACGAGCCGGCGCTCCACGACGCCACGATCACGCGCTTCTTCGCGGCATGCAGCGCATCGATGTGATCCGCCGCGGCCTGGAACACATTGGTGGTCTTCGCGCTGGCGCGTTCGGGCTGGAAATCGCGCCCCACCTTGCCGCCGGCGTCGACCGATTTCATCGACTCCGGCGCCTGGAACGGCGACAGGTCGCGCACCGCGTGCCGCGCCAGCGCCGCCGTCCATTCGCCGTCCGTCAGGTAGAGCAGCTCCGGCTTCAGCGGCTTGTAGGGCGGCGCCTTGATCGTCTGATGCTGCTCGTCCTGCTTGGGCCGGCGGAACTGCTCGCGGGTCTCGAAGTAATCCTTGACCAGCTCCTGCCGCGCCTTCTTCGTCTCCTCGGTCTCGTGGCCGAGCAGGATCAGCGCCCGCGGCGCGAAATCGAACAGCGTGTCGAGCCGGGGATAGAACAGCGGCAGCCAGTGCTCCATGCCCGGATGCTTTCGCCCCGCGCTCACCGATTCGTAGAGCATGTCGTCGCTGTTGGCCGGCCCGAACGCCGCGACATAGCCGGCGCGGAAGCGGCTGATCTCGTCCTTGCCCAGCGGCACTTCGCTGGCGGGCAGCAGTTCGATCTCCGCCACCTCGCCGGAGGACAATTGCGTCTCCGCATCGAAGCGGCGGATCGCCTCCAGCGTCTCGCCGAAGAAATCCAGCCGCAGCGGCTGCGCGATGCCTGGCGGCCACAGATCGACGATGCCGCCGCGCAACGCGAAATCGCCCGGCTCGCGCACCGTGGAGGCGCGGACATAGCCGTTGCCCGACAGGAACGTCACCATCCGCTCGCGGTCGACATCGGCGCCGGCGCGGGCGAAGAAGCTCGCCTGCGCCACCCAGTCGCGCGGCGGCACGCGCTGCAGGATCGCATTGACGGTGGTGATCACCAGCGCTTCGCGCGGCCCGTCGCTGCGCGCCAGCGCCGCGAGCGTGGCGAGCCTGGTGCTCTCGATGTCGGGCTTGGGCGACACGCGGTCGTAGGGCAGGCAGTCCCACGCCGGGAAGGACAGCACGGAAAGCCGCGGCGCGAAGAACTTCGCCGCTTCGGTCACGCTGGCGGCATGCACGTCGTCCGAGGCGACGAACAGCACGAGCCCCTTGCTGCGCACCGCCGCCTCTACCGCGAGATAGGCGTCGTAGCCGGCCGGCGCGCCGGTGACCGCGAAGCGGCCCGGCTGGCGCGCGATATAGTCTAGACGTTCCATTTGGGATCTTTGCGGTTGCAGACCGCTTGCAGGCGCCGGAACACCGGCGTGTCGAATTCCACCGGCGGCGGCGCGTGCCCCCGCAGCCAGGCATAGACCTCCTGGTCCGGCGCGGTCAGCAGCGTCTCGAACTGGTCGAGCTCGCCGTCCGGCATGGCGGCCAGCTCTTCGCCCGCGAAGGCACCGAAGATCAGGTCGACCTCCTTGAAGCCGCGGCGCTGCGCCCGGAACAAAAGCCGTTTGCGGCGGGCCCCGAAAGACCCACCGTTTTCATCGTCTGCCATAGGCCGGATATAGCATGCGTCACGTTGAGAACAACCGCCCGCGACCATATTGTTTCCGGGCGATGCGCCCCGCGATTCTGTTCCCGCTGTTTGCCGAAAACCGCACCCTTGGCGGCGTCGGCCCCAAGCTGGAAAAACTGATCGCCGGCCTGGCGGGGCCGCGCCTGGTCGATCTGGTGTTCGACCTGCCCGTCGGCCTGATCGACCGCTCCTATCGTCCCAAGCTCGCCCGCGCGGAACTGGGCCGCATCGTCACAGTGACCGTCGACGTGCTCGATCACCTGCCGTCGCGCGACCGCCGCCAGCCCTATCGCGTGCGCTGTTCCGACGACACCGCGATGCTCGACCTCGTCTTCTTCCACGCCCATGCCGACTACCTGCTGCGCACGCTGCCTGTCGGGTCCAAAAGAATCATCAGCGGCAAGATCGAACGCTTCCGCGACAGCCTGCAGATGACGCATCCCGACCATATCGTCGCGCCGGAAGAAGAAGCGGGCCTGCCGCTGCACGAACCGGTCTACGCCCTGACTGAAGGCCTCACGCTCAAACCGCTGACCAAGGCGATCCGCGGCGCGCTGGAGCACGTTCCCGCGCTCGCCGAATGGGACGATCCGGCGTTCTTCCAGCAGCGCGGCTGGAAACCGTTCCACGAAAGCCTGCTCGCCGCGCACGCGCCGCAGAGCGAAAGCGACCTCGCGCCCGACACGCCGGTCCGCGCCCGCCTCGCCTATGACGAGCTGCTCGCCAACCAGCTCGCCCTGCTCCTGATCCGCCGCCAGATGCGGCAGACCAAGAAGGGCCGCGCCCTGATCGGCGACGGGCGTCTGAAGGCCAAGGCCATCGCCGCGCTGCCCTTCGCGCTGACCGAGGCGCAGCTCGCCGCCATCGCCGAGATCGAGGCGGACATCGCCGCACCTGCCCGCATGCTCCGCCTGTTGCAGGGCGATGTCGGCGCCGGCAAGACCATCGTCGCCTTCCTCGCGTTGCTGAACGCGGTCGAGGCCGGCGCGCAGGGCGCGCTGATGGCGCCGACCGAGCTCCTGGCGCGCCAGCACATGGCCTCGCTCGAACCCTACGCCAAGGCGACCGGCGTGCGGCTGGCGCTGCTCACCGGCCGCGAGCGCAGCAGCCGCGAGGTCACGCTGGCCGCGCTCGCGGCGGGCGAGATCGACATCCTGGTCGGCACCCATGCGCTGTTCTCCGAGGACGTCGCCTTCGCCGATCTCGGCCTGGCGGTGATCGACGAGCAGCACCGCTTCGGCGTCCATCAGCGCCTCGCCCTGCAAGGCAAGGGCGGCCGTCCTGCCGACGTGCTGGTGATGACCGCGACGCCGATCCCGCGCACGCTGGCGCTCACCGCCTATGGCGACATGGACGTCTCGCGCCTCACCGGCCGGCCGCCGGGCCGCAAGCCGGTGGAGACGCGGCTTATCTCCGACGAACGGCTGGACGAGGTCATCGCCCATCTGCGCCAGGCGACGGCGCAGGGCGCGCGCGCCTATTGGGTCTGCCCGCTGGTGGAGGAGTCCGAATTCATCGACCTCGCCGCCGCCGAAGACCGCGCCGCGATGCTGAGGCGCGTGCTCGGCCCCAGGGTCGGCCTCGTCCACGGCAAGATGAAGGGTGCGGAGCGCGACGCGCAGATGGCGAAGTTCAAGACCGGCGACACCCAGATCCTTGTCGCCACCACGGTGATCGAAGTCGGCGTCGACGTGCCCGAAGCGACCATCATGGTGGTCGAGCATGCCGAGCGTTTCGGCCTCGCCCAGCTCCACCAGTTGCGTGGCCGCGTCGGGCGCGGCGCCGCAAAGTCGAGCTGCCTGCTGGTCTATCGCGGCCCGCTGGGCGAAACCGCCAGGGCGCGCCTGAAGACCATGCGGGAGACCGATGACGGCTTCGTCATCGCCGAGAAGGACCTCGAACTGCGCGGCGCCGGCGAGCTGCTCGGCACGCGCCAGAGCGGCATGCCGCAATTCCGCCTCGCCGACCTTGCGGTCCATGCCGAGTTGCTGGCGGCGGCGCGCGACGACGCCCAGCTCATCCTGACCCGCGACCCCGATCTGCAGACCGAGCGCGGCCACGCCCTGCGCACCCTGCTCTACCTCTTCAGCCGCGACGAAGCGGTGCGCTACCTCAAGGGCGGTTGAAGGTTACGCGACGACACGGTGTAGGCTTTTGCCATGAGCGACCTTGCCCCTGCCCTCGAACGCGCCCTGAAGCCCGCCTTGCCCGGCCTGCAGCGGCTGGACGGCCTCAGCCGCCTGTCCGGCGGCGCCAGCCAGGAGACCTGGTCGTTCGACGCAGTCATTGGCGGCGACGTCGTTCCGCTGATCCTGCGCCGCACACCCGGCGGCGAAGCGCGCGTCGTGACCGAGACCTCGACCGCCGTGCCGCTGGAGACCGAAGCCGTCGCGATCGAAGCCGCGCGCGCCGCCGGCGTGCGCGCGCCGCGCGTCCGCTACGTGCTCACACAAGCCGACGGCATCGGCGAAGGCTATGTCATGGACCGCCTGCCCGGGGAGACCATCGCGCGCAAGATCCTGCGCGACGCGGCGTTCGATCGGGTCCGGTCCGACCTGGCGCGGCAATGCGGCGCGGAACTGGCCCGCATCCACGCCGTCGAGCTGACGCCTGCGCTGCGCAAGGTGCTGCCGGTGGTCGACGGCCCGACCCAACTGCGCCGCTACCGCGACATGTACGACCTCTACGACTATCCGCATCCGATGTTCGAGATCGCCTTCCGCTGGCTCGAACCGCGCATGGCACGGGCGCGGCGCCAGACGCTGGTGCACGGCGATTTCCGGCACGGCAACCTGCTGATCTCGCCGCGCGGCGTCGAGGCGGCGCTCGACTGGGAGCTGACCCATATCGGCGATCCGCTCGAGGATATCGGCTGGATCTGCACCAACACCTGGCGCTTCGGCGTGCAGGAGAAAGTGGTCGGCGGCTTCGGCGATCTCGAAGACCTGCTGGCCGGCTACGAAGCGGCCGGCGGCGGCCGCGTCGACGTCGACGACGCCCGTACCTGGATCGTCTACGGCTCGCTCAAATGGGGCGTGATGTGCATGAGCATGTATCAAGGCTTCCTGCGCGACCATTCCGTCGAACGCGCCGCCATCGGCCGCCGCGCGTCGGAGACCGAGATCGACCTCGTCAACCTGATCATCCGGGGAAAAATCTGATGATGGACCAACCCTCCATGCTGGAGCTCGTCGGCGCGGTGCGCGACTTCCTCGAACAGCGCGCCATGCCGGAGCTCAAGGGCCACACCGCCTTTCACGCCCGCGTCGCCGCCAATGCGCTGGGCATCGTCGCGCGCGAGCTGGAGCACGGAGCTGCCGCCGGCGAGGCCGAGCGGGCGCGGCTTGCCGAATTGCTCGGCCGTGACGGCGCGCTGATCGACCTCAACCGCGAGCTCTGCGCCGCGATCCGCGCCGGCGCGCTCGGCCTCGAAACGCCGGGGCTGACCGAACACCTGACGCTTACCACAAGCGACAAGATCGGCATCGACCAACCCAATTACGGCGGCCTGAAACGGCTGCTCGCCGGCGGCGCCTAAGCGGGAACCGGCCGGCCGTCGCGGTCGGTCAGCGCCAGCCGCGTCAGCGCGAACGCCGCGACGCCGATGCCCTGCACCCAGGCCGCGACCGCGCCGATGAAGGTCGGCGCCGGCAATTGCGGGAAGAACAGGAACAGGAACGCCTCGCCATGCAGCCCGGCGAGGATCGCCGGCGCCAGCACATAGAGCGCGAACAGGATCGCCAGCGCCCCGAAATCGCCGCGCCGCTTGCCCGGCAGGGTCTGCATCAGGACGAAGATCGACACGTCGCGGGTCAGGAAGCCCAGCATCGCGGCCACCAGCGGCTGGCCGACCAGCGCCGCCTCGACGTCGTGCAGCAGCCAGAAGAACAGCACCACGCCTACCGCGAACGCCGCGGCGTAGCTCATCATCCAGGCCTGCAGGCCGCTCAGCGCATTGGCGATATGACCATGACGAACCTGACCCTCCATCCAGCGGTAATGGACGCGATCCTTCGGCTCCAGCAGCACCATCAGATAGGTGAGCCCGACATAGGCCGTGCCCGCCAGCAGCAGGCGCAGCGACACCGGATCCCAGGCCTGCAGGTCAGGCGACAGCCAGGCGTCGAACCCGGCGACATAGGGGCCGATGAAGGCGAGGAACGCCAGCCACACCAGCACGCCGTTGCGCATCTTCAATTCGATGCGCATCTCGCGGTAGCAGCCGACCAGCGTCCAGCCCGCGAACACGATGAGGGACACGAGCAGGAACACGCGGGCGTCGATCTGGGCGCCCCACCAGGCAACGAAATCCGCCGCCGGCTTGTGCGACAGCATCGCCGCCACCGGATCGGCGGCGCTCCACACCAGGTAGACCGCCACCGCCGCCGCCAGGCCCACGAGCTGATAGGCGAAGATTTCGAACCGCGAATGCGATTGGCCGCGCCCCACCGCGATCAGGCTGGCCAGCAGCGCCGCCGACTGCGCGATCACGCCGATGCCGGCGTAATAGAGCAGCTCGATCAGCGCCGTCGCCAGGCCCAGATGCGTCGCCACATTGACCAGAAGGACGGCAAGGCAGATCGCGCCGCCGAACCAGTTGTAGACGGTCGAGCCGAACAGCTTGCCCCACATCATCGTGCCCGCACCCAGCGAGGACAGACGCTGGCCGTCCCAGGTGCGGTCGCGGATCTCGCCCGCCACGCTCAGCGCCGCGCTGCGCGAACCCCACACCACGACAATGAGGTAGTACAGCCATGACGCCACCGTCGACGGTCCCCACTCGTCGTTCGCCAGCGCCGATGCGGCAAAGGTCAGCGCCAGCAGCCCGACCATCATCAGCACGCGGCGCGGCGTCATCTCCAGCCAGACATTGCGCTCGAATTCGGGATTCATGTCTTGTGACCAACCTGCGCGAAATAGGTCTGCTCCAGCGCCTTGGACGCCTCGCCGAAGCTGGCGATGTCGAAGCCCGCTCCCACCAGGTCGCGCAACAGCTTGGCGCGCGCCGCCGGATTGCGGGTGAATACGATCAGGGCATGGTTCTGGTCGGCTTCCACCACGTCGGCGCTGTGGGCGACGAGGAACTCCTTGAGGTCGGCCCGCGCGGTCGCCAGCTCCACCGCATAGCGCGGCCGGTCGTCGTCGCGCACCTTGATCGCCTTGCCGCCGGCGATCAGGCCGTTCTCGATGATGATCATCTCGCTGCAGTAATCCTCGAGCTCGGCGAGGATGTGCGAGGAGACCACCAGCGTCATGCCGCCGTCGCGCAGCTGGATCAGCAGCGCCGACAGGTCGCGCCGCGCCTGGGGGTCGAGCCCTGCCGCCGGCTCGTCCAGCAGCAGCACACGCGGCTCGTGCACGATGGCCTGGCCGATGGCGAGGCGCTGGCGCAAGCCGCGCGACAGCTCGCCTGCCTTGGAATCCAGCCGGTCGGACAGCCCCACCCGCCTTGCCGCCGTCGCCACCGCCGCACCGACAGCCGCCGGCGCGATGGAATGCGACCGCGCCGCGTAGGCGAGGCAGCGCCGCACCGTCAGGTCGTCATAGAGGCCGTAGAAGTCGGGCAGGTAGCCCATCTTCGCGTGGATGTCGCGTGGGCTGTGCGTGGTGTCGAGGCCGTCGATCATCACCTTGCCGGAATAGGGGTCCTCCAGCGCCGCCAAGCAGCGCAGCAGCGTCGTCTTGCCCGCGCCGTTGGGCCCGACCAGCGCGGTGATGGTCTGGTCCGCCACGCGCAGCGACACGCCCTTGAGCGCCCGCGCATTGGGATATTCGTAAACCAGGTCCTCGACTTCGATCATGGCGCCCCGGCCGCTTGCGACGGTCATCCTATCGGCTTCGAATGGGGCGAAACAGCGGCGCCGGCCACTGGAAATTCGTCCCTAGAAATTCCACGTGAAGTCCGCGCGCGCCGCATGGCTCTGCACCCGGTTCGACAGCACGCCCTGGTAGCCCAGGCCAAGATGGCCCTCCGGCGTCAGCTCGATGTCGAGGCCGATATCGGCGGCGATCGCGTCGCGGTCCAGCGGCACGCCGAGCACCAGGAAGCTCTGGCTGGTCGAGCCGAATTCGACCGACTGTCCCGGCAGGACGGTGCCGAAGGCGTGCTGCCAAGCCAGCATGGCGCGCGGCGTGATGCCGAATGCGTCGCCGCCGATCGGATCAGTCGCCAGCCGCACGCCGACATCCGTGTAGGCAACGGCGCTGTCCTTCGACTCGCCGTTAAGCGCTGCGATGCCGCCCCGCTCGGCGAAGGCGCCGGTGCCGGCATCGACCCAGGCGGCGCTGACGAAGGGCTCGAAGGCGAAACGGCCGAGCTGGGCCGCATAACCCGCCTCGGCGAAGGCCTGCGTGCTGTGCTGGCTCTGCTTGTCGAAGGTATTGTCGAGGAAGCCGGGGAACTGCACCACGCGCGTCACCGTCGCACCGCCCCAGGCATATTCGACGCCGGCGCGCAGCGCGACCGGCCCGCCGGTCCAGCCGGCATAGCCGCCGATATGGCCGTCGCCCGAAGTCGCGCGGCTGCTGCGCGCCTTCACCGAGAGGCTGTCATGCGTATAGCCGCCCGCGACGCCCAGATGCAGCGTGTCCGCCACGCGCAGGTCGGCGCCCGTCATGATGCCCGAGAAGCTCTGCCCCATTGCGGCGGCGTTGCCGTCCGTATCGGCAGAGCCCCAATTGGTGAACACCCGCACCCACATCGCCGCCCTATCCGACATCTCGCGTGCGCCGGCCAGCCCTCCCGCCAGAGCCGGCGCGCCCGAATCGGCCTCGCGCAGGCGGTCCAGGATAGCTTCGCGGGCGTTGCGGCTATCCTCGATCAGCGCGGTGCGGATGGTCGGATGGATTTCGCCCGACAGCGCGTCGAGCGCCGCGGGAATGAACGCCGTCGACGGCTGGTTCAGGAACGCCTTGTAGAGATCGGTGTTGAAGCCGCCCTTGTTCACAGCGACCGACGCAGCCTTCTCGTTGGGCGTCAGCGCGAAGGTGCTGAAATCGATCGTCTTGGCGCTCAGCACGAGATCGACCGCGGTACTGGTGTAAAGCAGCGAGACGTTGAAGAACGGAATGTCCACGGTCGCGCCGGCGAACTGCCCGGCCACGCCGCCGGCCGCGCTCAGGATGCGATAGGTCGTCTGCATCGCGTAATTGCCGGGCGCCGCGGCGACCTGCACCGTTCCGCCCATGAGGATGGCAGTGCCGCCGGCATTGATGCGGTCGGCCTGCCCCGCCGCGTTGAGTTCGACCTGGTAGGTGGTGCCGGCCGCGAAGCCGATATTGCCCGCCACGCTCAGCGTGCCGATCGAGTTGCCCGGCGCGACGTTCGAGCCGGAGAGGACCGTCAGCGCGCCGATGATCCCGTTGCCCTTCAGCGTGCCGCCGTTCAGCGTCACCGCCGAATTGGCGATCGATCCGTCGACGTCCAGGATGCCCGCGGTCACCACGCTTGGTCCGCCATAGGTGCTGACGCCGCTCAGCACCGTCATGCCGCTGCCCACCTGATTCAGCCCGCCGGCACCGGAAATCGCGCCCGCCAGTGTCAGCGTGTCCGAGCGGTCCACCGTCAGCGCGCCATTGTCGACGACGTCGCCGACGATGGCGCCGGAGGTTCCGCCACTGCCGAGTTGCAAAGTGCCGCCGGCAATGGTGGTTCCGCCGGTATAGGTGCTGTTGCCGGTCAGGATCAGCGTGTCGTTGGCGAATTTGGCGAAGCTGCCGCTGCCGCCGATCGCACCGGCGAATGTCACATCGTCGCTGCGATTGACCGCGAACGCGCCATTGTCGACGACGTCGCCGGCGATCGCGCCCGTGGTGCCGCCATTGCCCATCACCAGCGTGCCGCCGCCGATCGTGGTGCCGCCGGCATAGCTGTCGTTGGCGGTCAGCGCGAGCCGGCCCGCGCCGTTCTTCACCAGCGCGCCGCTGCCCGAGATCACACCGGCGAAGACCAGATCGTCGGCACGGTCGATCGCGAATGCGCCGTTGTCCGCCACATTGCCGGCGATCGAGCCGGTCGTGCCGCCATTGCCCATCTGCAGCACGCCGCCGCCGATGGTCGTGCCGCCGCCATAGGTGTTGGCGCCGGTCAGCGTGAACGTTCCCGTTCCCGCCTTGATCAGTCCGCCGGTGCCCGCGATCGCGCCCGAGAACAGGGTCGAGCCGTTGTCGCCGCCGGTCGTCAGGCTGGCGCTGCCGAGGTCGATCTGCCCCGCGCCGCTCAGCGAGCCGATGGCCTGGGCGAAACCGTTCAGGTCGAGCGTCGCCGCGACCGCATAGCTCGACGCCGCCGAGAATGCGTTCACGGCCCCCGCCTGCAGCGTGCCCGCCGCTACGGTCGTGAGCCCGCTATAGGTCGACGCGCCGCTCAGCGTCGTCGTGCCGGCGCCGAGCTGGCTCACGGTGCCGGTGCCCGAGATCGCGCCCGCGAAGCTCAGCGCATCCGAGCGGTTGAACTCCAGCGTCCCCGCATCGGCGACATTGCCGACGATGGAGCCCGTGGTGCCCGCATTGCCGATCCGCAGCGTCCCCCGCCGCGATGGTCGTGCCGCCGGTGTAGGTGTCCGCTGCCGTCAGCACGGTGACGCCGGCGCCGCTCTGCAGCAGCGCACCGCTGCCGGAGATCGCACCGTCGAACAGCACCGCGTCCGAGCGGTCGAACGCCAGCGTCCCGTTGTCCGCGACATCGCCGACGATGGAGCCCGCCGTCCCTCCGGTGCCGAGTTGGAGCGTGCCGGAGGCGATCGTCGTGCCCCCCGTGTAGGTGCCGGCGCCGGTCAGGACCGTCGTGCCGCTGCCGATCTGGGCGACCGCGCCGCTGCCGCCGATCGCGCCGGCGAAGGTCACGCTGTCCGAGCGGTCGAAGACGAGCACGCCGGCATCGGCCACGTCGCCCACGATGGCGCCCGTCGTCCCGCCGGCGCCGAGCTGCAGCGTTCCGGCCTGGACGGCCGTGCCGCCTGCGTAACTATCGGCACCGGTCAGGATCGTGGTGCCGGCGCCCGCCTGCACGAACATGCCGGTGCCGGAAATCGTGCCGCCGAAGGTGTAGGTGTCGGAGCGGTTCACCGCGAAGATCGCATTATCGGTCACATTGCCCGCGATGGCGCCGGCCGTGCCGTTCGCGCCCAGCACCAATGCGCCGGCCGCGACCGTCGTACCGCCCATGTAGGTATCGTCGGCCGTCAGGATGACGACGCCGCCGCCGTTCTGCGCCAGCGCGCCGCTGCCGGAGATCGCATTGGCGACGACGATCGTGTCCGACCGGTCGAACGCCAGCACGCCATCGTCGGCGACCGCACCGCCGCCCAGCGCGCCCATCGTCCCGCCCGCGCCGACCTGCAGCGTGCCCGCAGCAATCATCGTCGTGCCGCCATAGCTGTTCGCGCCCGTCAGGACGGTCGTCCCGCTGCCGATCTGGCTGACTGCGCCCGTGCCGGAGATCGCGCCACCGAAGGTCGTGGTATCGGAGCGGTCGAACGCCAGCGTGCCGTTGTCGACGATGTCGCCGGTGATCGAACCCGCCGTTCCGCCGGTGCCGATCTGCAGCGTGCCGGCGCCGATCAGCGTGCCGCCGCCATAAGTGTTGGCACCGGTCAGGATCGTGGTGCCGCTGCCGGCCTGCACCACGCCGCCCGTGCCGGAAATCGCGCCGGCGAAGGTCACGGCGTCGGAGCGGTTGAATGCCAGCGCGCCGCTGTCGGCGACGTCGCCGGTGATCGAACCGGTCGTGCCGCCATTGCCGAGCTGGATCGCACCGCCGGAAATCGTCGTGCCGCCGGTGTAGCCGTTCGCGCCCGTCAGGGTGAGCGTGCCGCTGCCGGTCTTCACCAGCCCGCCGCTGCCCGAGATCGTGCCGCTGAACGTCGTGCTGACGTTCAGGCTGCCCTCGGTCAGCGTGTTGGCGCCCAGCACGATGGCGCCGGCGCCTTCGACCGAGCCGATGCTCATGCCGCCGTCGGTCAGCCCTGCGATGGTCAGCGTGCCGCCGGGCATTGACGATGGCCTGCGAGGTCCCGCCATCCGCCGTGCCGGTGAAGGAAAGCGAAACCGCCGCCATCGGCGATGAGGATCGCGTCCGCCGACGCCGAATCCGCAAAGGTCAGCGTGCCGGTGTGGCCGCCCGTCCCGCTCGCCACGAAGATCGGCTTGTTGCCAGAGGCGTCGCCGACGCCGCTGCCGCCGACCGTCAGCACGGCATCGCCGGTCGCCGTACCCGCGATATTGAAGGTATAGGCCGGCGCGCCCGCTCCGATATTGATGCCGGCGATGGCGGTCGGCCGGTCGATGTCGATGCCGGTGATGGTCGAGGCGCCGAAATACGCCTTGTCGGTCGCCGCCGGCACCGTTCCGATCAGCCAGTTCGCGCCGGTGTTCCAGTCGCCCGACACGGGATCGGCGCTCCAGCGCACGCCGTTGAGATCCAGGACCAGGATCACGTCATGCGCGTCGTAGTCGAGCGACACGTCGAAGCCGCCGAACCCGCCGCTCAGGTCCAGCGCCGAGAACGTGCCCGTCAGCAGGCCGGTGGAATTGATCAGCGTGTACTGGCCCGCCGCGAAGGCACCGCCCGAACCCGCCAGCGTCAGGTCGCCGGCGACCGAGACCGCGCCGCTGACGATCGTCTCGTCCGCCGCCGACGGTCCGACCTCGGCCACGAGGTGCGATCCCGATGCCAATGTCAGGTCGCCAGCCACGTGAAGCGTACCGATGCCGTCGCCCGCGTCGAGGGTGCCGCCGTCCGCCACCGTCGTCGTGCCCACCGTGCCGGTGCCGCCCAGCATCGCGCCGTCCTGCACGGTGACGCCGCTGGCCGCAATCGATCCGTCGACCGCCAGCGTGCCCGCGACGACGTCCGTGGCGCCGGTATAAGTGTCGAGCCCCGCGAGAACGAGCGTGCCGCCGCCCAGCTTGGTCACGCTGCCGTCGCCGGAGATGGCGCCGCCGAGCGTCAGGCTTCCCGTCCGGTTCACCACCACCGCGCCATTGTCGACGATGGCGCCGGCCACGCCGCCCGACGCGCCGCCATTGCCGAGCTGCAAGGTGCCGGCCGTCACGGTCGTGGTGCCGCCATAGGAATTGTCGGCGGTCAGCACCAGCGTGCCGCCGCCCAGCTTGGTGACGCTGCCGCTGCCCGAAATCGTGCCGGCGAAGGCGATATCGTCGGCGCGGTCGAACACCAGCCGGCCATCGTCGGTCACATTGCCGACGATCGAGCCGAAGCTGTGGCCCTCGCCGATCTGCAGCGTGCCGGCACCGATCGTGGTGCCGCCGCCATAGGTGTTGGCCGCGGTCAGGATCAGCGTCCCGCTGCCGATCTGCGCCACGCCGCCGGTGCCCGAGATGGTGCCGCCGAACAGGCTGCCCGACGCGCCGCCGCCGGCCGCGGGACCGAAGGTGATGGTGCCCGAACGGTCGAACGCCAGCGTTCCGTCGTCCGTGACGTTGCCGCTGAACGAGCCGGTGGTGCCGCCATTGCCGAGCTGCAAGGTGCCCGACGCGATGGTCGTCCCGCCGCTGTAGGAATTCAGCGCCGTCAGGATCGTGGTGCCGCTGCCCGCCTGCACCAAGGCGCCGCTGCCGCTGATCGCGCCGGCGATGGCGAAGCTGTCGGAGCGGTCCGCCTTCAACGTTCCGTTGTCGACGATGGCGCCCGCGACCGAGCCGCCGGTGCCGCCATTGCCGAGCTGCAGCGTGCCCGACGCGATGGTCGTGCCGCCCGTATAGGTGTCGGCCGCGGTCAGGATCGTCGTGCCCGCTCCGATCTGTTTCACGCTGCCGGTACCGGAGATGACGCCGCCGAAGGTCACGGTGTCGGAGCGGTCGAAGGCGAGCACGCCATTGTCGTTCACCGCGCCGGCGATCGACCCGCTCGTTCCGCCGGCGCCGAGCTGCAAGGTGCCGGCCGAGATCGTCGTGCCGCCCGCATAGGTGTTGGCACCCGTCAGGATCGTCGCGCCGCCGCCGGTCTGCTGCACGCTGCCCGACCCGGAAATGGCCCCGGCAAAAATCACGGCGTCGGAGCGGTTGAACGCCAGCATGCCATTGTCGTCGACGGCGCCCGCAATCGACCCGCTTGTCCCGCCATTGCCGACCTGCAGCGTGCCGCCGCCGATCGTCGTGCCGCCCGCATAGGTGCCGGCGCCGGTCAGCACGAAAGTCCCCGTGCCGGTCTTGGCCAGTCCGCCGCCGCCGCCGATCGCGCCGCCGAACACCGTGCTGGTATCGAGTGCGCCGACGCTCAGCCCATTGATGCCCAAAGCCACCGTGCCGCCCGCACCTTCGAGCGAGCCTACCGCGGCGGCACCGCTCGCGCCGGAAACGTCGAACGTGCCGCCATCGACGATCACCCGCGCCGCGCCCGCATCGGCGGCGCCGGCAAGCACGATGCTGCCGCCCGCATTCGCGGTCAGGACGGCGTCGCCGGCCGACCCGCCGTCGAAGATCAGCGTGCCGCCATGGCCGCCCGCACCCGCCACCACGAAGACAGGCCGGTTTGCGGAATCGTCGGCGATACCGGACGCGCCGATGGTGAGCGATGCATCGCCCGCGGCGCTGCCCGCAATGGTGAAGGTGTAGGCCGGTGCGCCCGCGACGAACGACATTCCCGCCGTGGCGTCGGCCTGGGCGACCGCCACATTTGCGACCGTCGTGGCGTCGAAGATCGTCACCACCGCCGCCGCGGGCACCGCGCCGCCCGCCCAATTGGCGCCCGTGTTCCAGTCGCCGCTGACCGGCGTGGCGCTCCATTGCGCGCCGATCCGGCTCAGGGTCAGGAACACGTCGTCGGCTTCGTAGTCCAGGCCCGCCGCAAGGCCGGAGAAGCTGCCGACGATGCTCACCGCCGAGAACGTCCCCGTCCGCGCCGCGGTCGCGTCGATCAGCAGGTAGCGGCCGGCGCTGTAGATCCCGCCGCCCGCCACCAGCGTCAGGTCGCCGGCGATCGAGACCGCGCCGCCCACCAGCACCTCGTCCTCGGCCGTCGGGCTCACCTCGAACACGGCATGCGAGCCGCCGGCCAGCATGAGGTCGCCGGCTACGGTGAGCGTGCCGATGGAATTGCCCGGCGCCAGCGTGCCGCCGCTCGCCACCGTCGTCGCGCCGACCGTGCCGGTGCCGCCCAGCACGGCGCCGCCAGCTACGCTGACGCTGCTCGACGCGATCGCGCCATTTACCGACAATCGCCCGGCGCCGACACTGGTCGTTCCGGCGTAGCTGCTCACCGCCGTCAGGATCAGGTTGCCGCCGCCCATCTGCGCCAGCCCGCCGCTGCCGCTGACCACGCCGCCGAACGTGACCGTGTCGGACCGCGCGAAGGCGAGCGTGCCGTTGTCGCTCACATCGCCGACGATCGTTCCCGTGGTGCCGCCATCGCCGATCTGCAACGTTCCCGCGAGGATCGCGGTGCCGCCGGTGTAGGTGTTCGCACCGGTCAGGATCGTCGTGCCGCTGCCCGCCTTCGCCACGGATCCGCCGGTGCCGCCGGCCTGGCCGCCATCGGCGATCACGCCGTCGACGATCGCGCTCGACTCGTTGCCGCCGATCGTGAGCGACTTCGAGCCGAGCGCGAAAAGGCCCGAACCTTCGATCGAGCCGACGCTCAAGCCGCTGACCGTCAGCCGGGAGATGTCGAATATGCCGCCGGCGTTCGTGACGATGCGGGCGTCCCCGCCGGTGCTCGCGTCCCAGAACAGGGTCGTACCGCCCGCGCTGGTGGTGATCGTCGCGCCCGCTGCCGAACTCGTGCCGCGGAACCAGGTTTCGCCGCCGGTGTTCACGATCCTGGCAGAGCCGGCCGAACTGGTGCCGTCGAACTCCGTCATGCCGTTCGCAGCGTTCGCGATCGTCGCGCCAGCCGCACTGCTGGCATCCTCGAAATACAGTCGGGCTTCGGCGCCGCTGCCGCCGTTCAAGATGCTCGCGAGGCCCGCGCCGGCGTTTTGCCCGAATGCCGTGACGGCGCCGGCCAGATTGGTGATGTGCGAATTCTGCGCCGAGCTGAAGTTCAGGAACTGGGTCACGCCGAAATCGTCGTTGAGAATCGTCGCGCTGCCGGCACCCGAGGAATCACGGAAATCGAGGCGCGTGTTCTGCACCGTGTTCGAGATGCTGGCCTGGCCTGCGGAACTGGTGTCGAAGAACGTGACCAGCGCGCTGCTGTTTCCCGCAGGACCCGCATTGGCGATTTGAGCGGCCCCGGCATCGGTCGCGGCGTGGAACGCGGCCTGTCCGGCATTGGCGATCGAGACGGTGCCAAGGGCGGGCGCGCCGGCGCGAACGTCCAGCGCGCCTGCCGCCCCGATGGTCGTCGCGCCGATGATCGGCAGCATGCCGTCGGCGCCGAGCGCGAGCGTACCCGCCGAAATCGTCGTGCCGCCCGTATAGGTGTCGGCCGCGGTCAGGATCGTCGTGCCCGCTCCGATCTGGCTGACGCCGCCGATGCCGGAAATGACCCCGCTGAACGTCATGCTGTCGGAGCGGTCGAAGGCCAGCATCGCGCCGTCGCTGACATTGCCGGTGACGGAACCGCCCGTGCCGCCATTGCCGAGCTGCAAGATGCCTGCCGCGATCGTCGTGCCGCCGGTGTAGGTGCCGGTTCCCGTCAGGATCAGCGCCCCGTCGCCACTCTGCACCAGGCTGCCGCTGCCGCCGACCGCGCCACCGAATGTCGTTGTATCGGAGCGGTTGAAAGCGAGCGTTCCGGCGTCCGCCACATCGCCGGCGATCGAGCCGGACGTGCCGCCATTGCCGATCTGCACCGTGCCCGCGGCGACGGTCGTGCCGCCGGTGTAGCTGTTCGCCGCCGTCAGGATCGTGGTGCCGGAACCTGCCTGGAGCACGCCGCCCGTGCCGCCGACGATATTGGCGATGGTTACGCTGTCCGAGCGGTCGAACGCCAGCACGGCGTCGTCGACGACCGCTCCGCTGCCGAGCGTGCCGCTCGTGCCGCCATTGCCGATCTGCAGCGTTCCGCCGCCGACCGTGGTCGTACCGGTATAGGTGTTCGCGCCCGACAGGATGAGCGTAGCGCTGCCGACCTTGGTCAGGCCGCCGCCCGTGCCGGAGACGACGCCGCCGATCTCCGCGTCGGTGTTCGCGCCGCCCGTGGTGAGCGTGTTGGCGCCCAGCATGAACGATCCGCCGCCCTGCACCGTGCCGAAGGCGATGCCGCCGTCGCTGAGCTGGTCGAACGACGCCGTGCCGCCTGCCGTCGCCGTCAACGTGCCCGTGCTGCCCGTGGCGTCGTCGGCGAACGTCACCGTGCCCTGCGGGCCGACCGCGATGTCGGCATCGCCCGCCGTCGCGCCGTTCAAAAAGGTGAGTTGGCCGGCGCTGCTGTTGCCGACCGTGAAGGAGGGCGCAATCGCGGAGTCGTCTTCGATGCCGCCGCCGCCCAGCGCGAGCGAACCGCCTTCGATATCGAAGCCGTAGCGTGGCGCGCCCTGGTCGAACACCATCGTCGCGACCTGCGTGTCCGGCTGGGCGATCGAAATGGCCGTGCCGCGCGACGCGTCGAACACCGCCGTGTCGTTGGCGGTCGGCACCGAACCGGGCGTCCAGTTGGCGCCGGTATTCCAGTCGCCGGACCCCGGATTGGCCACCCAGACGAAGTCCGACCGCACCAGGGTCAGGAATACGTCATGCGCGCCGTAGTCGATCGAGGCATTGAACCCGGCGAACGCGCCGTCGAAGTCGACGGCGCTGAACGCGCCGGTCAGCAATCCGGCCGCGCCGATCAGCGTGTACTGGCCGGCGCTGTAGGTGCCGGCGCGCACCGCAAGCGTAAGGTCGCCGGCGATGGACACCGCGCCGCTCACGACGGTCTCGTCCGCCGCCGACGGGCCGACTTCCACCAGGTAGTGCGAGCCGCCGGCCAGCACGAGGTCGCCGGCCACGGTGAGCGTGCCGATGGAATTGCCCGGCGCCAGCATGCCGCCGCTCGCCACCGTGGTCGCGCCCACCGTGCCGGTACCGCCCAGCGTGCCGCCGGCGTTCACCGCCACCGCGCTGCTCGCGATGGAGCCGTTCACCGACAGCCGGCCGGCGTTGACATATGTGAATCCGGCATAGGAGCTGGCGGCGGTGAGTGTCGTCGTCCCGTTGCCGATCTGCTCAAGCCCTCCGGAGCCCGATATGATTCCCGTGAAAACGACGCTGTCCGCGCGATCGAATGCGAGGAAGCCGTTGTCTACGATATCGCCCAGAAGAGAGCCCGCCGTTCCGCCATCGCCGAGTTGCAAAGTACCGGTGAATATCGTCGTGCCGCCCGAATAGGATTGCGCTGCGGTGAAGATGGTCGTGCCGACGCCGTCTTGCAGGAAAGACCCTGCACCGGAAATCACGCCGGCCATCAGGTACGTGTTCGAGTGATAGATGGAGAAGACCGCATCGCTGTTGACGGTGACGTCACCGACGATCGTGGCCCCCACATCGCCGCCGCCGCCGACCTGCAATTCGCCCGCATTAACGAACGTACCGCCGGTATAGGTATTCGTGCCCAGAAGCGTGGTCAGGTTGTCTCCGCTCTGGGTGAACGAACCGGTGCCCGAAATATCGCCCGTTAGCGCGATCGCGTTCGAGCGGTTTATGACGAGCGCCGCGTTGTCGACGATGTTTCCTCGGACTTCACCGGAGGTTCCCCCGTTGCCGATCCGCAGCGTCCCTGCCGCGATAGTCGTCAGGCCGGAATAGGTGTTGTTGCCGAGAAGCGTTAGGACACCCGCGCCGGCTTGCGTGACCGTTCCGATGCCCGAGATCGCGCCGCCGAACGCCAGCCCATCGTCGCGATCGAAGACCAGGGCCGAGTTGTCGACGACGTCGCCGACGAGTTGCCCGGTTCCGTTGCCATTCCCGATCTGCAGCGTACCGGAGGCAATCGTCGTGCGGCCCGTATAGGTGCTGGAGCCGGTCAGGATCAGCGTTCCGCCGCCGATCTGATTGAGCGACCCGCTGCCGCTGACCGCCCCGCCGAACGTCACGGTGTCGGCGCGTCCGAACGCCAATATGCCGTCGTCGGCCACGTCGCCCGTGATCGCACCGCTCGTTCCGCTGCCCACTTGCAGCGTGCCGGAGGCGATCGACGTCCCACCGAAATACGCATTGGCACCGGTCAGGATGAGCGTACCAGGGCCGATCTGGCGCACGCTGCCCGTACCCGAGATCGCGCCGTCGAAGGTCAGGCTGCCGGAGCGGTCGAACAGCAGCAGGCCGTTGTCGAGCACGTCGCCGGCGATTGCACCCGACGTGCCGCCATTGCCCACTTGCAGTGCGCCCGCCGCGATCGTCGTGCCGCCTGCGTAGGTGTTGGACGCGGTCAGGATCGTCGAGCCGACGCCGATCTGACTCACGTTACCCGTGCCCGTGATCGTCCCGTCGAAGGTTGCGGAATCGGAGCGGTCAAAGACCAGCGTGGCGTCATCCGCGACGTCACCAACGACCGATCCGACTGTGCCGCCGTCGCCGAGCTGCAGCGTACCGGACGCGATCGTCGTGCCGCCCGCATAGGTATTGGCGCCCGTCAATATCAGCGTGCCGCTGCCGGTCTGGCTCACGCCACCCGCGCCGCTGACCGCGCCGCCGAACGTCACCGTGTCGGAGCGGCCGAACGCCAGCACGCCATTGTCGGTCACGTCGCCGACGATCGCGCCGCTCGTGCCGCTGCCGACCTGCAGCGTGCCCGCTGTGATCGTCGTGCCGCCCGCATAAGTATCGGCGCCGGCCAGGATCGTCGTGCCGCTCCCGATCTGCCGCAGAACGCCGCTGCCGGAGATCGTGCCGGCGACGAACTGCGTGCCGCCATCGTAGTCGAAAGCCAGCGTCGCATTGTCGACAACGGTGTTCGCCGCAAAGCCCGGCACGGCGCCGTTGCCGAGCTGGAGCACACCGCCGCCGACTATCACCGTCACCGCGTCGGCCATGTCCCCGGTGTAGACCAGCGTCCCCGTCCCCGCCTTGACGAAGGTCCCGCTGCTGCCGATGCCCGATGCCAGCGCAGTGTTTGCGGCGCTGTCGGCAGTCAGCGTGCTGCCGTCGCCGATGAGGATCGCGCCACCGGTGCCGGACAGCGCTCCGACTGTCTGGCTGCGTCCGTCGCCCAGGTCGAACGTGCCGCCATTGACGGTCAGCGCCCCGCCGGCAGCCAGCGCTCCGGCGTCGACGAGCGCCAATGTGCCGGCACTGACAGTCGTGCCGCCGGTATAAGTGTTGACGCCACCGAGAAAAAGAAGCCCCTGCGCGCTCACGATACCGCCGCTGCCCGCGATCACGCCCTCGAACAGCGAGCCGACATTTGGATCGTCGTAGGCAACGGTGAGCGTGTTGGCGCCGAGCCGGATCGCGCTGCCGCTGGAGCCCGAAAGCTGCCCGATGGTGACGGGCGCGCTCGCCGCCGAGATGTCGAAGGTGGCGGCGCTGTTCACCGTCACCCTTCCGGCCGGCGCCAGCGTGCCCGCGCCGCTCAGCGCCAGCGTCCCCGCATTGACGAACGTGCCGCCGGCATAGGTGTTGTTGCCCGTCAGCGTCAGCGTGCCGCCGCCGAGCTGCAGCACCCCGCCGGTTCCGGAGATCGCGCCGGCGAAGACAATGCCGTCCTGACGGTCGAAATTCACCTGCGAATTGTCGACGATATCGCCGCTCACGGTGCCGGTCGTGCCGCCGGTGCCGATCTGGAGCGCCCCCTGCTGCACCGTCGTCCCGCCGCCATAGCTGTTCGTCGCGGCCAGGGCGAGCAGGCCGCTACCTGTCTTGATCAGCCTGCCGGCACCGCCGATCGGCTGAAAGATGCTGACCAGGAAATCGTTGGTGTCGATCGTCCCGGCCCCCTGCAGCACGATGCTGCGGTTCAGCACCAGACTGAAATTGCCTCCCATCTGCAGCGTGCCGCCGGCGAAGGTGAGCGCGCCGCCGCCGAGCGAGGCCTCGGACGCGATGTTGATGACGCCGCCGTCGAACGCCGTCGAACCCTGATAGAGGTTCGTCCCGCGCAGGAACGTCGTTCCCGACCCCGACTGCACCACATCGCCGCTGCCGGAGATGGCGGCGCTGATCGTGTGGCCGGCACTGCTCGCGAACACCAGGGTGCCGTTGTCGGTGACGCCGCCGCTGCCGATCCAGCCCGCGAAACCGCCATTGCCAGCCTGCAGCGTCGAACCTTCGGCAATGACGGTCGTGCCGCCATAGCTGTTGCTGCCGGCGAGGATCAGCGTCCCCGGACCGGACTGCATGACCGTACCCTCGCCAGTGCCGGAATCGGTGATCGCGCCCGCATAGGTCAGCGTGCCGGAGCGGTCGAACACCAGCGTGCCGCCGCCCGAGCCGTTGTCGGACAGGTCCACATTGCCGCCCAGCGTGCCGGCCGTGCCGCCGGCGCCGACCTGCAGCGTTCCGCCGCCCGTCGCCGCCGTCGGGACCGTACCGGCCACGCTGCCCGTCAGGATCGTCGTTCCCCCTTCGACGCGGAACGTGCCGGTGCCCGTGATCGCGCCGGACAGGGTCAGCGACGTCGCATCGGTGATGAAGACACCGCCGCCGCGCACGGCAACGTCGCCGCCATGCGCGCCGCCGGCCCCTTCGAACGCCAGCACGCCGTTCACCGTCGACGCGCCCGTATAGCCGTAGTCGCCGTCGAAGATCTGCGTGCTGCCCGCGACTTGCGTCACGCCGCCGGTGCCGCTGAGCGTACCGTCGAACTGGTCGGAGCTGCCATTCTTGCCCAGGGCCAAGTTGGCGCTCAGCAGCACCGTGCCGTCGCCGTCCAGGCCCGCGATGGCGGAGTCGTGCCCGTTCAGGTCCAGCACCGCGGTGCCCAGCACGTTCTCCACCACAAACCGCGAATTGGCCGAGAACGACGAGGTGCGCGTCGCTTGCAGCGTGCCGGCCTGGATGTCGGTGTCGCCCGAATAGCTATTGCTGCCGTCCAGCGTCGTGACCGAGCCGTCGATCAGGTCGGCCACCCCGCCCGTGCCGCGGATCGCGTTGGCCAGCGAGGTCGTCCCCGAGCGGGCGAGGAAGAGCTGGCCGTCGTCCACGATGGCGCCGGCGACGCTGCCGGTCGTCGACAGGCCGTCGCTCAGCCCCAGCGCGGCGCCGGCCTCGATGGTCGTCGTGCCGCCATAGATGTTCGCGTTGGTGAAGACCGCCGGTGCCGTGCCCGTGATCGTCACGCCGCCGCTGCCCGAGATCGCGCCGTTGAAGGTGCCCGCCGGCGTGCCGCCCATGGTCAGCGTCGCGGACCCCAGCGTGACGTTGCCGCCGCCGGTCAGGCTTGCGATGGTCTGGCTGAATCCATTGAGGTCCAGCGTGCCGCAATCGCACAGCACGATATCCGAATTGGGCGAGAACACGTTCGCCGCGCCGGCCCGCAGGGTCGCGCCGCCCTGCACCGTCGTCATCCCCGAATAGGTCGCCGCCGCGTTGAGCGTCAGCATGCCGCCCGCATCGACGGTGACGTCGCCGCTGCCGCCGACGGCGTTGTCGTAGTGATAGGAATCGCTGCGCTGGAAGATCAGCGATCCGTTGTTCACGATGCCGCTGGTCAGCGAGCCGGTGGCGTCGAAATTGCCGATATAGAGCTGCGCCCCGGCATCGATCGTCGTCGTGCCGGTATAGGTGTTGTCGGAAGTGACGATGGCGAAGCCCTCGCCCTTCTGCTCCACCGACCCGCTGCCCGAGATCGCATTGTTCATGAAGAACTGGCTGCCGGACGGGCGGTCGAAGACCAGTGCGCCGTCGTCGACGATGTCGCCGCCGATCGAGCCGGTCGCCACGCTCTCGTCGCCGATCTGCAAGGTGGCGCCGGCCGCGATCGTCGTGGTGCCGGTGAAATCGAGATTGTCGTGCGTCAGGATCACCGGCGCGGTGCCCAGCACGCCGATCGTGCCGGTCCCGGTGATCGTGTTGTCGACCGTCGTGACGGTGGAGAAGTCGAACGCCAGCGTGCCCGGCGCGAAGACCGAGACGAGGGTCGGCAGCGTGCCGTCATGGCCCGCCGTTCCGTCGCCGAGCTGCAGCGTGCCGTCGTCGATGCGCGTCGTGCCGTCGAACGCATTGGCGCCGGTGAGGATCAGCGTGCCGGCCCCGGTCTTCACCAGGCTGCCCGAGCCGCCGATCGTGCCGTCGAATTGCGTGTCGGCGTTCAGCCCGCCGATGTTCAGCGATACACCGCTGCTGCCGAAGCCGACCTGAGAAGTGGCCCCGCCCGCCAGCGACCCCAGATCGAACTCGTCGCCATCGTGCAGGGCGAGCAGCAGCGACGTCCCGGGCGCCAGCGATACCGACGCGCCCGCGAGCTGGACGTCGTCCTCGATGAAGATGCGCGCCGCCGAGCCCGTCGTACCCAGCACCGCATTGTCCAGCGTCGTGCTGCCCTTCAGGTCCAGCGTGCCGTTGCCGGCCACCGCGATATGGCTCGATCCCAGCGCGGCGCTGTCGAAGGTGAGCGATCCGCCCGTACCGCCCACCACGAAGGTCAGCGCTTGGCCCGACGTGTTCACCACGCCGGCGCCGTTCGCGACCGTGAAGCTCGGGCCCGGCGCCGAAGCGCCGTCGACGGTGATCGTATAGGGCGTGGCCCCCGTGACGTCGATCTCGGAGACGGTCACATCCTGGCCGGTCGACAGGTTCGCGATGCCGGTGTCGCCCAGTGCCACGACGGCGCCCGTGGTCGGCACCACGCCCCCCGCCCAGTTCGCCGCGGTGTTCCAATCGCCCGATCCCGGCGTCGCGCTCCAGGCAAAGCCCGCCTCATCCAGCGTCAGCGTGACGGCGCTGTCGCCATAGTGCAGGTGCGCGACGATGCCCGGATCGAACGCGGCATCGATCGCGTCGAACTGCCCGGTCGGCGTTCCGCTCACATTGAACAGCGTATAGCTCGTCCCCACCGCGTAGTCGGCGGGATCGCCGCCGAGGTCCAGCTTCAGCGTGCCCGCCAGCGTGGTGGCGCCGGTGACGTCGGTCACCGAGACGCAGCCGCACGGATCGAGCGTCACCTCATAGGTCGCGTTCGCGGCGAGCGTCAGGTTGCCATCCACCGTCAGCACGGAGCCGGTGTCGAGGAATTGCAGCTTGCCGCCGCCTTGCACCTCGACCATGCCGACCTCCGGCGTGCCCGACGGCTGCAGCGTGCCGTGATTGTTCACGACCAGCGTCGCTTGCGACAGGTTGCCTTCGAAGGTCAGGCCGCCGCTCGCCTCGATCGTGCCGGTATAGGCGGAATCGTCGCCATTGATGTCGCCGTTCGAGAACGTTCCGGTGAAGATCTCGCCGCCGCCGGACATGCCGCTCAACGCATAGCCGCCGGTGAAGCTTGCCGAGCCGGCGAACGTCACGCCGCCGGGACCGTCTTGGAAATTGCCGGTGAAGGTGGTGCCGCCCGAGCCGGTCACCGTGATCGCTCCGGCGGTGGCGTCGCCGATGGAGCCGCCGAACGTCATCGGATGCGCCGTCGAGTCGAAGGTCGCGGTGCCCACGACAACCATCTTGCCGCTGAAGCCGGCGCCGCCGCCGGTGAAGGTCTCGTCGGTGCCGCTTGCGATTTCGACCGCGCCGTTGCCGCTCAGCGTGCCGTCGAAGGTCGTGGCCGCCGGGGTGCCGTCGCCGAAATGCAGCCTGGTGTTCGCGTCGACCTGGATGGTCCCGCCGAACGGCGCGTCATGGGTCAGCGTGAAGTCGGTCGAGCCGCCCAGCTCCAGCGTACCGGTACCGCTGATCGTGCCGTTGAAGTGAGACGCGCCGGGGCTGCCGGTCAATGTCAGCGTCTGGCTGCCCAGCAGCAGCGACGTGCCGGCATCGCCGGACAGCGCGCCCGCCGTCTGACTGGTGCCGTCCAGATCCAACGCGCCGCTATCCTGCAGCATATAGGTCGCGTCCGCGGACAGCACGTTTGCCGCACCGGCGCGCAGCGTCGCGCCATCCTCGACAGTGATCTGGCCGGCGAAGTCGCTTCCCGCACCGGTGAACACGATCGGCGCATCGCCCAGGATCGCGACATTCCCCGAACCGTGCAGCACGCCGGCGAAATCGTAATGGTCGATCACGCTCGGGCTGGTCTGCGTCGCGAAATCGAAGTTCAGGATCGCGCCATCCTCCACCGTGACCGAGCCGCCGATCATCCCCGTCGCGCCGCCATTGCCGAGCTGCAGGGTGCCAAACAAGACGTCCGTGTCGCCGGAAAAGCCGCCGGTGTCGCCCGCCAGGGTGAGCTGGCCGCTGCCGGCCTTGAACAGCATGCCGCTGCCGGTGAGCGCGCCGTCGAACTCGGTGGTGCTGCTGTCGCCCACCGTCAGGCTGCCGGTGCCCAGCGCGACCGTGCCGGCGCCGGCCAGCGAGGCGATGGTCTCGTTGTAGCCGTTCAAATCCAGCGTCGCATCGCTCTCGACCGTGAACGCCGAGCCGGACGCGAAGCCGGCACCGCCGCCGGCCTCCAACGTGCCCTCCGCCACGTCGGTCGCACCGGTATAGGTGTTGCTGCCGCCCAGCGTCAGCGTCCCGCTGCCCAGCTTCTCGAACGAGCCGCCCGTGCCGCCGGCGAGACCGCCGTCCTGCAGGTCGCCATCGAATTCGAGATCGCCGTCGGAATCGATCTCGAGCTGGTTGGCGCCCAGCTCGACCGTGCCGCTGCCGGTCAGCGAGGCGAACTGCACGGGCGCCGCGCCCTCGTCCAGCGTCTCGCCGCTGATGTCGATCGTGCCGAAGTCGCCATTGGCGATGCTGGCGCCGCTGCCGTCGGCATGATCGCGGAAGATCAGCTCGCCCGACGTGTTGGTGATCGTCGCGGTGCCCGCGCTCGAACGGCCCTGGAACACGACCGAGCTGTCCGGTCCGTCATTGGTGATCGTGGCGCTGCCGCCGCGCGCCATATCGTTGCCGCCGGTGGCGCCGAAGCTCACACTGCCCGTGCCATTGACCTCGATGGTCGCCGTGTTTGCGCTGGCGCCGTCGCGGAATTCGAGGTCGCCGATGCCGGTGAGCTGCGCCGCGCCGGCATCCGACGAATCCGCGAACAGCACCTTGTCGCCGCCGCTGCTGTCGCTGATGATCGCGATGCCGGCCGTCGCGCTGTTGTGGAAATCGATCTCCGACACCCCCGAGCCGTCATTGCTCAGCGCGAAGGTCGGCGCCTGGCTGAAACCGTCATTGACGATGCCGGCGCCGACGAAGTCGAACTTGGCCGGCGGCGACGGGTTCGAGCTGCTGGTGTCCAGGTTGAAGGTGAACGCGGACGCGCCGGACAGGAACTCCAGCCCGGCGATCGTATGCGTCGCAATGACGTGGACGTCGGTGACGGAGGATGCGCCGAAGAAGCCGGTGGCATCGCCCGAGGCCGGCGCGCCGCCGATCCAGTTGGCGTCGTCGCCGAAGATTATGCCCGGCGGGTTGATCTTCCAGGTATGGTCCGCCGCCGCCTCCACGATGAAGTTGTTTTCGACGATGCCCGAGTCGACGGACACGCCCGGCCCGAAATCGCCGCTGATGGACGAGAAGCCGCCGCTCATCGTGCCGCCCGTGCTCGCGATCAGCACCCAGGACTCGCCAGCGGCGTAGCTTCCCGGCGTCGCGTCCAGATCGAGCTCGCCGCCGAGCGCGACGTCGCCGCTCACGTCGACTTGGTTGCCGATGTGAGGATCGTTCGACACGTTGGCGCTGAAGAAAGACCCGGCGTCGAGCGTCAGCCCGCCCAGCACCGTCAGCGTGCCGAAGCCGCCCACGCCGTCGCCCGCCGACAGCCTGGCGCCCGACTGCACCTCGACGCCGGTGGCGGTCCCGCCGAGCATGCCGGTGCCCGAGAGCGTGGCCCCGCTCTCCACCGTGAAGCCCTGAACGCTCCCATAGTCGCCGTCGACCTGCAGCGTGCCGGACTGCACCGTCACGGCCCCGCTGAAGGCGGCGTCGCCGCCGAGCGCGAGCCTGTCGGGACCGTCCTTGATCAGGTTGCCGGTGCCGATGACGTTGCCGCCATAGGACTGGTCGCCGCCCAGCCCGCTCACCGTCACCGTGTTCGTGCCGATATCGATCTCGCCCGTGCCGTCGCCGTCGATGGCGCCGATGGTGACCGGCCCACTGGCGCTGCCGAGACTCAGCGTGCTGAAGCCGTTGACCGTTATGTTCGCATTGCTGGCGTCATTGCTGCCGTCGAGCTCAAGCCAGCCATTGTTCTCGAGGTCGTAATTGGCGTTGCCAAGCGAAGCGCTGCCCGTGAAGAACACGAACGCGGTCGAGCCGCCCGGGCCCTGCCCCGTGATCGTGAAGGTCGGCGCGTCGCCCTCCGAGGCGTTGGTGACGCCCGCACCGTCGAGGAACAGCTCGACCTGCCCGTTGCCGCCGTCCGGACCGGAGGTGACGTTGATCTGGTAGCCCGTGTCGTCGAACGCCATCCCGCCGATCGCATAGAGGCCGGTGCCGCCATTCGACGTCCCGAAGAACTCGACCGTCTTGTTGCTGCCGGCCGAGGCGTCGAACACGGCGGTGTTGGCATTCGGATCGGTGGTGAAGATGAAGGGCTGGGTGTTGTTCCAGTTGCCGCCGTCCTCGGCATGGGTCGAGTTCGCGCCGGTCCATATATAGGTCGCGGGCGGCGCCGCCGGGGCGTCGAGCTCCACCGTGATCGCGCCGCCGTCATAGGACGTCACGCTCGCCAGCAATCCGCCGAATTGGGCGGGGTCGTAGGCGATGGCCGGATCGAACCGTCCGCTTTCGGATCCCGAATAGGTCAGGATCGTGAACACGTCGCCCGTGCTGTAGATCACCTCTGCCGCCGGGTGCAGCGACAGCGTGACGAGCTGGTCGGCGATGGTGACCGCGCCGATCACCGAGGCGCGCGACGCCGTGAGAGAATCGCCGAGCACGACGCTGTAGGTCGAGCCCGACTCCAGCGTCAGCTCGCCGCTGACCGTCAGCGTGCCCGTTTGGCCGGGAGCGGGACCCGGCGCCAGCGTCGTGCCCGCCGTCATCTCGGTCTGCGGCACGGTGCCGGTGCCGCCCACCGTGGCGCCCGAATTCGCCGTCAGCGACGCGGAACTCGCGATCGTGCCGTTTATCAGCAGCGTGCCGTTGGAGACCACCGTCGGCGCGGCATAGCTGTTGTCGGCCGTCAGCGTGAGCGTGCCGGCGCCTTCGTCGCTGACCTCGGCCCCGGTACCCTCGATGGCACCATCATATTCGACGTCGTGGAAGCGGTCGAAATCCAGCGTCGTGCCGTCATGGAGATCGACATCGCCGGCGACGGAGCCGGTCGAGCCGTCGTCGAGTCCCTCGCCGATCCGGATCTCGCCGGCGAAGATCGTGGTGACGCCGGTGTAGGTGTTGTCGCCGGTCAGGACCATCGCGCCGCCGCCGTTCTTGCTCAGGCCGCCGCCCGTGCTGGCGATGACGCCGCTATATGTCTGGGTGCCGCCGAGCGCGCCGACGTTCAGGGAGTTGCCGCCCAGCAAGACCCGGCCGCCACCCTCCAGCGAGCCGATCGTTACGTCGCCAGTGGCGCCGCTGATGTCGAGCACGCTGTGCGTCGCGCTCATCACCACCTTGACGTCGGCGCCGGAGGCCCCGTTGTCGAACGCCAGGGACGCGTCGGTCGCGTCCGCGACGTCGCCGTTCACGTTGATGGTCTGCGTGTTGCCCGAACTGTCGGCGACGCCGGCGCCGACGATGCCGAACGTGGTCGAACCCGCGCCCGTCGCGTTGACGTCGAAGGTGAAGGCGTCGCCGCTGAAGTCCAGCCCGCCGACATCGGTATCGGCATTGACGTCCACCGTCTCGCGCGTCGCAGTGGAGAATTCGCCGGTATCGCCGCTGCCCGGCCGGGTGTTGTCCCAGTTGCCGCCGCCGTTCCAGTCGGTCGAGCCGGCGCCGGTCCAGTTATACGTCGCCGCCACCAGCGTGACGTCGAGCTCCTTGAAGGGATCGTTGTAGGACAGCGCGGCGAACAATCCGTGCGGCAGGTCGACATAATTGACGGTGCCGAAACTGTCGCCGCCCGAGAGGTTGCGCGAGCCCGTCCACTGCAGGAGTGCGTAGGTGTTGCCCAGAGTTGCCGTCCCGGCATCGACCTCCAGGATCGCCGCCGTGCCGGTGAAATCGACATTGTTCACGCGCGCCAGGCGATCCGTCGACGTGCCGGCGCCGAGCTTGACGATATAGGTCGACCCGTCGTCGAACGTTACATCGCCGTTGACGCGCAGGCCGCTGCCGGCGCCGTCGCCGCCCTCCAGCGCGCCGCCGGATTGGACGCGCACCGCCGGCACGGTGCCCGAATTGCTGCCGATCAGCCTGCCGCCGTCCTGGACCGTGAGGCCGGACGACAGCGAGATCGAGCTCTGCACGTCCAGCGTCCCGCCCGCCACCGTCGTCGCGCCGGTGTAGGCGTATGTCCCGCCCAGCGTCAGCGTGCCGGGGCCGCTCTGCGTGAGCGTACCGCTGCCGGTGATCGTGTTGCCGTTGCCGGTGTCGTTGAACAGACTGAATGCCAGCGCGGTCGACGTGCCCAGATTGATCGTGCCGCCGACGCCGCCGCTCGATCCGTCGTCGAGCCCGTTGCCGATCTGCAGCGTGCCGGCCTGCACCGTCGTGCCGCCGCCATAGGCGCTGATGCCGGTCAGCACCAGCGTGCCGGCGCCGGACTTGACCACGCTGCCGCTGCCGCTGTCGGCGATCTGGCCGGCGAAGGTATCGCTGCCGCTCGCCACGTCGAGCGTCAGCGCCTGGCCGCCGATCTGCACCTGCCCTGCCCCGGTCAGCGCCCGCAGCGTGACGCCGCCCGTCGTGCCGCCGATGTCGAGCGCGCTGGCGCTGTCGCCCAGGTTGACCGCGAGATCGGCGTCGCCGACGGCACCGTTCAGCGTCAGGCTCGCGCTCGCCGGAACACCCGCGTCGCCGTTGATGTTGAAGGTCTGCGTCTGCCCCGAAATGTTGGTGAGCCCGGCCGTGAGCGCGGCGTCGGTGGACACGCCTCCGCTGGCGTTGATGTCGAAGGTGTAGGCGTCGCCGTTGAACGTCATCGCGCCGATGGTCGTCGACGAGGCGATGACGACATGGTCTTCGCCGCTGGTGCCGAAAACGGCGGTGTCGCCGGCGCCCGGAACGGCGTTGTTCCAGTTCGCGCTGCTGTTGAAAGCGGCATGGTCGGCGCCGTCCGCCCCGGTCCAGAAATTCTGGACATCGAAGGAGACGATGATGCTGTTGGTGCCGTAGGTGACCGACGGGATGAAGCTGCCGGCGCCGTTGAACGTGATGTTCGCCGGATTGAACTGGTCGGCGAGCGCCATGCCGGTCGTCAGGATCGTGTACGGCGTATGGGCCTGGGTGAGCGCCTGGACGTCGACGATCAGCGACGCGCTGCCGTCGATCGTGGCGCCGCCGGTGACGACGAGCTCGTCGGGTCCGCTGCCTTGCGAGGTGACCCGCACCTCGAAGGCCGAGCCGGCGCCGAAATCGACCGATTGCGGCGTGCCGGCGGAGCCGATCGTCAGCGTCCCGCGGTTCACCGTGTCGCCCGGCTCCAGCGTGGCGCCCGAGCCCAGCGTGGTGCCCGGCAGGCTGCCGGTGCCGCCGATGCGGACGGTGTTCGCCGTGGTGAGGCCCGACGAGGACGTGATGTCGCCATTGACGATCAGCGTGCCGCCGCTCGCCACGGTCGCGCCGGTGTAGGAACCCGTGACGCCCGGCGACAAGGTCAGCGTGTCGCTGCCGATCTTGTCGAAGCTGCCGCCGCCGCCGGTGATCGCGCCGCCGAAGGTCGTATCGCCGCCGCCGCCGACCAAGAGCTGATTGCCGCCCAGCGCCAGCGTGCCGCCCGATCCGCTCAATCCCGCGATGGTGGAATCGAAGCCGTTGAGGTCCAGCGTCTGGCCGCTGCCGACCGCGAAGGTGGAGTTGGGCGAGAGCCCGCCCGTGGACCCCGCCTTGAACGTGCCGCCGCTCCCCGCGAACACGCTGTTGCCGCTATAGGTGTTGCTGCCGCTGAAGATGACCGCACCGCCCGCTTCCTGCTGGATCTGGCCGGCGCCGGAGATGTTGTTGGCCACCGTCACGTCGTTGCTGCGGCTGAACTCGATCGTGCCGTTGTTGACGATGCTGCCGCCGATCGATCCGGCCGTGCCGGAAATGCCGAACTGCAGGACCATGCCGGAATTGACGGTGGTGGTGCCCAGGAAGTTCGGGCTGTCGCCGTTCAGCGTCACGGATCCGTCGACCACGAGATTGGCGCTGGCCGTGCCGGTAAACTTGCCGGCGAAGGTGCCGCCGCCGTCGGTCAGCGTCTGGGCGCCGACCGCGGCGGTACCCTGCGCATTGGAGGTGAGGTTCTGGATCCGCTCGTCGAAGCCGTTAAGGTCGAGCGTGGCGAGGCCGCGCAGCCAGTAGAACGGCGTGGCGCCGAAGACGTTCGTACCGCCGGCCTTGATCGTCCCGACATCGAAAAGATATTCGTTGGAGTCGGAGCTGCCGGTGGTGTCGATGACATAGGTGCCGCCGCCGCTGAAATCGATGATGCCGCCGCCGCTGAACGTGTTGTCGATGGCGACGGTGCCGCTCTGGCCGAACTGAACCTCTGCGCTCGGCCCGATGTCGATGTTGGACGTCGGAAGCACGGCGCCGTTGACGAGGCTGAGCTGCGCGCTCCCGGTCAGCGACAAGGCCTGGAAGACGATCGACGAATTGACGGTGACGAAGCCGCCGGAGATGACCGCATCGTCGGCGCCGGTCGGTATGCCATTGTCCCAGTCGGTGGCGCTGGTCCAATTGGCGGTGCCGCCATCCCAGTTGGTGGTATCCGCCGAGGCCGGCGGCGCCGCGGGCGCGAGCGCGGCAGCGCAGCAAAACGCCGCCCCACGGCCCAATCGCCGGAACCCCCCGAAGCCCACCCGCAACCCCACGCCACCATCATCGAACCGGCCCCCAATGTGGGCGCGCAAGCACGAATTCATGCACTATAAAGCCAAACCGCGCCTTCGCCAGTAGGCGAGGACCGGTCCCCCTTTATTTTCAGTAGCATAGATGGCGCGTGCCCATCCTGGGCCCGACCGCGCCAAAAAAAGCGCAGCAAATTCAACGCGCGGTGAACGGCGCTATCCCGATCATCCTCCCTCCCCCATCATGACGTCATGAGTCGCGCCCGCATCCGTCGCTTGGGACTGGGCACCGTCCAGTTCGGACAGGCTTATGGCGTTTCCAACGCAACCGGCCAGGTGCCGCCCGGCGAGATCGCGGCGATCCTGCGCCGCGCGGCGGAGGCCGCTGTCGGCGTGCTCGATACCGCGGCGAATTACGGCGAGGCCGAGACTGTCCTCGGCGGCCTCGCATCTTTGACGGCACCGTTCCGCCTTGTGACCAAGACCGCCCTGCTCCGGAACGGGCTGGACGCGGTCATCGCCGGCGCACGCCGGTCCGTGCGGACCCTCGGCCGCAAGCCGGTCGATCTGCTGCTGGTCCATGCCGCCACCGATCTTGCCGGAGGTGCCGGCGACGCGCTTTGGAAAGAACTTCTGGCGCTGCGCGACGAAGGCCTGTTCGGCGGCATCGGCATCTCCGCCTATGTCGCCGACGATCCGCTCGCCCTGGCGCGGCGCTTCAAGCCGGCCGCGATGCAACTGCCGGTGAGCATGCTCGATCAGCGCCTGATCCGCTCCGGCGCCCTCGCCGCGATCAAGGATCTCGGCGTCGAAATCCATGCCCGCTCGCTCTTCCTGCAGGGCCTGCTGTTCCTCGAAACCCTGCCGCCGAAACTTCAGGGCGCCGCGCCGCACTTCGCCGCGCTGCGCGCACGGTTTGCGGAGACGCGGACGACGCCGCTCGGAGCCGCGCTGGCGTTTGTCTTGGACCGCCCCGAGATCGATGTCGCGGTGGTCGGTGTCACTTCGGTGCGGGAGCTGGACGAAATCCTGGCCGCTGCGGCCAAGCCGGCGCCGGACATCGACTGGGCGGAATGCGCGCTGCACGACGAGGTCGTGCTGACGCCTTCGCTCTGGTGAGGCGCGCCTAGTGTCCTGAACCGGAAGTTCGTTCGATTCAAAAAAAGGTTGTCATGGCCCGCGAAAGCGGGCCACCCAGGTGACGTCTGCACCGTTTGTGCAGGATTTCACCTGGGTCCGCCGCATTCGCGGCGGATGACAAAATGGGATGAACTTCCGATTCACGACACTAGAGCGCCGTCAGTTCGCGCAGCGCGTCGGCCACTCGCGCCACATCGGCCTGCGTCATCGCCGGGAACATCGGCAGGGTGAGGATTTCCTCATACACCGCTTCCGCCACCGGGCAGAGGCCCGCCGCGTAGCCGCGGTCGCGGTAGAAGCTGTGCCGGTAGACCGGGCCGTAGTGGACATTCGCGCCGATGCCTTTGCCGCGCAGATGCTGGAACGCCCTGGCGCGGCCGATGCGCAGCGCGGCCAGATTCAGCCGTACGACATAGAGGTGATAGGCGTGCGTGCGGTCGTCGTGGACGCGTAGCGGCCGCACATGCGCCATGCCGGCCAGCGCCTCGCCATACCAGGCGGCGACCTGACGGCGCTTCGCCACCCAGCCCGTCAGCTTTTCGAGCTGCGCCAGCCCCAGCGCGCATTGCACATCGGGCAGGCGGTAATTGTAGCCCAGTTCCACCATGTCGTAGGCGAAGGTGCCTTCGCTGTCGCGCTGGCGGTGGTCGCTGTCGATGCCGTGATTGCGGAAGCGCCGCATCTGCGCCGCCATCTGCGCATCGTCGGTCACCGCCATGCCGCCTTCGCAGGTCGTGAGGTGCTTGACCGGATGGAACGAGAAACAGGAGATGTCCGCCAGCGTGCCGACTTTGCAGCCCATAAAGGTTGCGCCCGGCGCATGGCAGGCGTCGGCGACGATGCGGATGCCCTTGTCCTTCGCCAGCAAACGCAGCGCCGCGTAGTCGGCCGGCTGTCCGCCGTAATCCACTGCGACGATCGCCTTGGTGCGCGGCGCGATCAGCGCGGCGACACGCTCGGGATCGATCAGCAGCGTGTCGGCCGCGACGTCGGCGAACACCGGCGTCGCGCCTTCATACACCGCCGCATTGGCCGACGCCGCGAAGGTGATCGCCGGCACGATGACCTCGTCGCCCGCACCGAGCTTCAAGGCCCGCATCGCCGCATGCAGTGCCGCGGTGCCGCTGTTGACCGCCACGCCCTGCGCCGCGCCGCAATGGCGCGCGAAGGCCTTCTCGAACTGGCCGACGCGCGGCCCGGTGGTCAGCCAGTCGGAGCACAGCGCCGCGACCACCGCCTTGACGTCGGCGTCGCCGATCTCCTGCCGCCCATAGGGGAGAAAGTTCTGCGCGTGGACCGCGCCGTCGCGATCAGGCATAGGCCATCTGCAGCAGGGTCTGCAGCCCGCGCGCGTCGAGCGCTTCCGGATTGGTGTCGCTCGCATAGCAGAAGCCTTCCGGCACCGGCACCGCGCCGCGCGCCAGATAGGCCTCGCGCGCCGCGGTGGCGAAGCTCGCCAGGATCACGTAGCGGTCCTGCATGTCGACCGTCCAATGCGAATCGTCGGCCGGGATCATGGTCTCGTGCAGTTTTTCGCCGGGGCGGATGCCGACGATATTCTGCCTGGTGCCGGGGCTGATCAGCGTCGCCAGGTCGGTGATGGTGGTGGAGGCGATCTTGGGGACATAGATCTCGCCGCCGCGCATCATCTCCATGCTGGAGAGCACGAAGTTCACGCCCTGGGTGAGCGTGATCCAGAACCGCGTCATGCGCGGATCGGTGATCGGCAGGCTGTCGGCGCCGTCGGCGACCAGCTTCTTGAAGAACGGCACGACCGAGCCGCGCGATCCGAACACATTGCCGTAGCGCACGACCGAGAATTTGGTGCCGTCGGCGCCGGACAGGTTGTTGGCGGCGACGAAGATCTTGTCCGAGGCCAGCTTGGACGCGCCGTAGAGATTGACCGGATTCGCCGCCTTGTCGGTGGAGAGCGCGATGACCTTCTTCACGTTCCGGCGCAGCGAGGCATAGACCAGGTTCTCGGCTCCGAACACATTGGTGCGGATGCACTCGAACGGATTGTACTCGGCCGCCGGCACCTGCTTCAGCGCCGCGGCGTGCACCACATAGTCGACGTCGCGCAGCGCCAGTTCCAGCCGGTCGCGGTCGCGGATGTCGCCGAGGAAATAACGGATGAAGGGATATTGCGACATCGGGAACTCGAGCTGCATGTCGGACTGCTTGAGCTCGTCGCGCGAATAGATGATGACGCGGCGCGGCTTGTAGCGCGCGACCGCCGTCTTGAGGAAATGCTTGCCGAAGGACCCCGTCCCGCCGGTGACCAGCACCGACTTGTCGTTGAGATCCAGCCAGGGCTGGCTGAAATCGCGGAACGCCGCGGCCGGCGTCGCCGGCTCGGCGGTTTCGGGTGCGAACTGCGTGCGCGCAAGGGCGACGGCAGGCTTGCTCATGGGCAAAAGTCCTCTTCGACCGTTGCAGTCTCCGCCCCGGCCCTTAAAACATGCCTAACAAGTGGTTGTCCGAAGCGTCGAATTGTACCGAAGCCGGCCTTCACGCTTCGGCAATCGTGCCGTGGCAGGGTCTTGGACGGTTAGCGAAGGGTGAACGATGCGCATCGCAATGATCGGCACGGGCTATGTGGGCCTCGTATCCGGCGCCTGCCTGTCCGAGTTCGGCCATACCGTGGTCTGCGTCGACAAGCTAGAGGAGAAGATCGCCGCGCTGCGCGCCGGGCAGATCCCGATCTTCGAGCCGCGCCTCGACGAGATCGTCGCCGCCAGCGTCAAGGCCGGCCGCCTGTCCTTCGAGACCGACATCGCCGCCGCCGCCAGGGGTGCCGACGCGGTGTTCATCGCAGTCGGCACGCCCAGCCGGCGCGGCGACGGCCATGCCGACCTCACCTATGTCTACGACGCCGCGGAGGAGATCGCCGCCGCGCTGGAGGGCTACACGGTGGTCGTGACCAAGTCGACCGTTCCCGTCGGCACCAGCCGGGAGGTCGAGGCCATCATCCGCCGCGTGCGGCCGCAGGCGCAGTTCGACATGGCCTCCAACCCCGAATTCCTCCGCGAGGGCTCGGCGATCGAAGACTTCCGCCGCCCCGACCGCGTCGTGGTCGGCTGCGACACCGAGCGCGCCCAGTCCGTCATGCGCGAGATCTACCGGCCGCTCTACCTGCACGAGACGCCGATCGTCTTCACCAGCCGAGAGAGCTCGGAGCTGATCAAATACGCCGCCAACGCCTTCCTCGCGACCAAGATATCCTTCATCAACGAGATGGCCGATCTGTGCGAGAAGGTCGGCGCCGACGTGCAGGACGTGGCGCGCGGCATCGGCCTCGACGGCCGCATCGGCAACAAATTCCTCCACGCCGGTCCCGGCTTCGGCGGCTCCTGCTTTCCCAAGGACACGCTGGCGCTGCGCAAGACCGCGCAGGACAAGGGCGCGCCCACGCGGATCGTGGAGGCCGTCATCGGCGTGAACGATGCGCGCAAGCTCGCCATGGCGGCGAAGATCGAGCAGGCGTTCGGCGGCGTGCAGGGCAAGACGGTCGCGATCCTCGGCCTCACCTTCAAGCCGAACACCGACGACATGCGCGACGCGCCCAGCCTCGTGATCGTCCCCGACCTCCAGGCCAAGGGCGCCACCATCCGCGCCTTCGATCCCGAAGGCGGCAAGGAAGCGCGCAAGCTCCTCGACATCGATCTGTGCAAGGACGCCTATGACGCGCTCGACGGCGCCGACGGCGTGGTGATCCTGACCGAGTGGAACGAATTCCGCGCCCTCGACACCGCGCGGATGAAGATGCTGCTGAAACGGCCGCTGATGGTCGACCTGCGCAACATCTATCGCCCGTCGCAGATGGCGGAGGCCGGCTTCACCTATGTCAGCGTCGGCCGCGCCACCGCCGCTCCGGCCCGGGCATAGACGCGCATCAGCCCTTCACGACCAGGCATTCGACCTTCCTGGCGTGGAGCGCCGCGCACAGGCCTGCAGCGCCGCCCGCATCGACCGGCCCGGCCCGCAGGCGGTAGTAGCGGCCGCGGCCCGGAAGATCGACCGGCACGACCTGCGGCGACAACCCGGCCATCAAGTCGCCGGCCTGACCGACGATGCGGTTCCAGGCGTCGGCCGCGTCGGCCTCGTAGCGCCAGGCGCCGAGCTGGATACTCCCGCCAGGTACCGCCGCGCCGCCTTCGTTCAGCGCCGGCTTCAGGCCCGGGTCCGCCGCGGCCTGATGCACCGGCGCCCGGTGCGGCGCACTGCCGGGCGGATGCAGATGCACCACGCCGTCATCGCCGCCGGCGGCGTGCTGCGGCGGACGCAGCACGATCGGCGCATCCCCGGACGGCGCCGCCCCGATCGCCGCCAGCCTTTCGCTGGCCAAGGTAAACTGCGGATTGGACACCAGCGCCGCGCGGTAATAGGTGCGTGCCGCATCCGGCCGGCCCTGCGCTTCGGCAATCTGGCCGAGGCCGTAATTGGGATATTCCGCATGCGGATTTCCCGCCGCGAGCGACGCCTGGTAGTCGGCACGCGCTTCGGCCGGCCGGCCGAGCCGGCGGTAGGCGTTGCCACGGTTGTTGAGCGCCGCGGCGTTCCTGGGGTCGAGGCGCAGCACCGCCGCATAGTCGCCGACCGCGTCCTCGGTCCGCCCCATCTCGTCCAGCGCGACGCCGCGGTCGTAGAGCGCGCGCGCCAGTTCCGCGGGGGACAGCGCGCGGGCATCGATCGCCTCGGTGAAGTCGGCCAGCGCCCCGTCATGCTCGCCCAGCATCTCATGCGCCAGGCCGCGATCGACCAGCACGCGCGCCCGGTCCTGCGCCGACAGCGACGCATCCGCCAGCGCCTGGGTGGCCAGTGCGACGGCGTTGGAGGCGTTGCCGCTGTGCAGCGCGACGGCGGCCGCCTCCACCGACGGCGGCGACGCGCTGCTCCCGCCCGCCGCCGCGAGCCAGATTGCCATGACCGTCCCTGTCAGGATGACGGCAAGCCCGCCGCGCCCCATTTCGCCTCTCTCGCGATCCGCTCAAAGGCGATGATAGCGCCGGAACCAGTCGACGAAACGGGAAATCCCGTCCGCCAGCGAAACCTTTGGTGCAAAACCGAAATCGCGGGCCGCGCGCGAGATATCGGCATAGGTCTCCACAACGTCGCCCGGCGGCCCGTCGCGGAACGCGATCTGCGCCTTGCGGCCGGTGCTGCGTTCGATATGGCCGATCAGGTCCATGATGCTTTCGGGATGCGAATTGCCCAGATTGTAGACGCGGTGCGGCGCCTCTCCCGGCGTCGCCGCGAAGGGCCGCTCGACGATCTGCACCAGCCCCGCGACGATGTCGTCGACATAGGTGAAGTCGCGCCGCAACGCGCCCTTGCCGAACACCGGCAGGGTCTTGCCGCGGAGCATGGCGTCGGTGAACGTCCAATACGCCATGTCCGGCCGGCCCCACGGGCCATAGACGGTGAAGAAGCGCAGGCCCGTCTGCTTGAGGCCGTAAAGCTCGGCATAGGAATGCGACAGCAGCTCGCCGGCGCGCTTGGTCGCGCCGTAGAACGAGACCGGCTTGTCGGCCCGCGCCGTTTCCGAGAACGGCGGCTTGGTGTCGTTGCCGTAGACCGAGCTCGACGACGCGTAGACCAGGTGCTGCAGCCCGTCATGACGGCGCGCGAATTCCAGCACGTTCTGATGGCCGACGAGATTGGAGCGCGTATAGGCGGCGGGATTCTCGACCGCATAGCGCACGCCCGCCTGCGCCGCGAGATGCAGCACGACGTCGATCCGCGTGCCGGCCGTCGCCGCCGTCAGCAGATCGGGTTCGGCGATGTCGCCCTTCACAAAGCGGAAACCCGCCAGCCCGTCCAGCACCGCCAGCCGCGCCTGTTTGAGGGCCGGATCGTAATAGGCGTTGATCTCGTCCACGCCGATCACCGCGTGCCCGCGCGCCAGCAGCGCCTGGGCGGCGTGGAAGCCGATGAATCCCGCCGCACCCGTGAGAAGAACCTGCATCCCGGCCATCCGATGCGGACACGATTCCGCGCCACTGTATGGCATGAAACCCGTGCGCCGTCAGTCCGGCGCGTTCAGGCCACGTAGCCGCGCTCGCGCAGATAGGCCACGATCGCCGCCGCATGGGTCGCGGCGTCCGCCGTCACGGTCTCGATCCGTAGCTCTGCGTCCTCCGGCGCCTCATAGGGGCTGCCGACGCCGGTCAGGTTCTTGATCTCGCCGGCCAGCGCCTTCTGGTAGAGGCCCTTGGGATCGCGCTGGATGCAGATCTCCAGCGGCGTGTCGACGAAGATCTCGATGAACTCGGCCGACCCCACCAGTTCGCGCGCCATCCGCCGCTCGGAGCGGAACGGCGAGATGAACGAGGTCAGCACGATCAGCCCCGCATCGACGAACAGCCTGGCCGCCTCGCCGACGCGGCGGATGTTCTCCACCCGGTCGGCGTCGGTGAAGCCGAGGTCGCGGCTGAGGCCGTGGCGCACATTGTCGCCGTCCAGCAGGTAGGTGTGGCGCCCTTCCGCGAACAGCGCCCGTTCCACCAGGTTGGCGATGGTCGACTTGCCCGAGCCCGACAGGCCGGTGAACCACAGCACCACCGGCTTCTGGCCCTTCTGCTCGGCGCGCACCCGCTTGTCGACGTCCAGCGCCTGCCAGTGGACATTGGTGGCGCGGCGCAGGCCGAAATCGATCATGCCGGCGCCGACCGTCGCATTGGAGAAGCGGTCGATCAGGATGAAGCCGCCGCCGTCGCGGTTCTCGCGATAGGGATCGATCGCCACCGCCTGCGCGCTCGAGAAATTGCCGTAGCCGACCTCGTTCAGCGCCAGCGTCTTGGCGGCGTGCTGGTCCAGCGTGTTGACGTCGATCTTGTGCTTCAGGGTGGTGATCGTCACCGGCGCGGTGGCCGTGCCCAGCTTCATCAGATATTGCCGGCCCGGCAGCAGCTCTTCTTCCGCCATCCACAGCAGGTGCGCCGCGAACTGGTCGGAGACTTCGGGCCGCTGCGTCGGTGCGCACAGCACGTCGCCGCGCGAGATGTCGATCTCGTCGGCCAGCACCAGCGTCACCGCGGCGCCCGCGGCCGCTTCGGCCAGGTCGCCGTCCATCGTCACGATGCGCGCCACCGTACTGGCGCGCCCCGACTTGGCAACCACGATGGGATCGCCCTGCGCGATGCGCCCGGCTGTGACCGTGCCGGAAAAGCCGCGGAAATCGAGATCGGGCCGGTTCACCCACTGCACCGGAAAGCGGAACGGCTTCTGCGCCAGCGAACTTTCGACGTCCACCGTCTCCAGATGCGACAGCAGCGGCGGGCCGGCATACCAGGGCGTGTTCGCGCTCGCCGTGATGACATTGTCGCCGAAGCGCGCCGAGATCGGGATCGGCTGCACGCTGGCGAAGCCGAGCTTCTCCGCGAATACGGAAAACTCGCCGACGATGGCGTCGAACGCCGCCTGGCTGAAGCCGACGAGGTCGATCTTGTTGACCGCCAGCACGACGTGCCGGATGCCGAGCAGCGAGGCGATATAGGCATGCCGCCGCGTCTGGGTCAGCATGCCCTTGCGCGCGTCGATCAGGATCACCGCCAGTTCGGAGTTGGACGCGCCGGTCGCCATGTTGCGGGTGTACTGCTCGTGGCCCGGCGTATCGGCGACGATGAATTTGCGCTTGTCGGTGGCGAAGAAGCGATAGGCGACGTCGATGGTGATGCCCTGCTCGCGCTCGGCCTCCAGCCCGTCGACCAGCAGCGCGAAATCGATGTCGTCGCCCGTGGTGCCGAACTTCTTCGAATCCCGCTCCAGCGAGGCCAGCGTGTCCTCGAACAGCAGCTTGGTGTCGTAGAGCAGCCGCCCGATCAGCGTCGACTTGCCGTCATCGACGCTGCCGCAGGTGAGAAACCGCAGCAGCGACTTCTTCTCCTGCGCCGCAAGGAACTCGGAAAGGTCGGCGGGGGCGTTCATGCCGATGCCTCGCTTTCGCCAATCCCAAAATCGCCATGGCCGGGCTTGACCCGGCCACCCATCCGGCGCGCGTCAGCGCGCGCAAAGAGCTTGGCGCGAAGCGCCAGCGAAGATTCGTCACGCGGAGACGCGGAGTCGCGGAGCGGAACGGACCTCCGCGTCCTCCGCGGCTCCGCGTGCTTCCCTGGCGCGCCGACGCGCGCCGGATGGGCAGTGATGGAGGCCATCAAAAATACCCCTCCTTCTTCTTCTTCTCCATCGACGACTTTTCGTCCGAGTCGATCAGGCGGCCTTGCCGCTCGGACGTGCGGGCGGTGAACATCTCGGTCACGATGGCTTCCAGCGTGTGCGCATCGCTGTCGATCGCACCGGTCAGCGGATAGCAGCCCAGGGTGCGGAACCGCACCAGCCGGCTCTGCACCTCTTCGCCGCTCTTCAGCTTCATGCGGTCGTCGTCGACCATGATCAGCGTGCCGTCGCGCTCCACCACCGGCCGATGCTTGGCGAAGTAGAGCGGCACGATCGGGATGTCCTCCGCCAGGATGTATTGCCAGATGTCGAGCTCGGTCCAGTTCGACAGCGGAAAGACGCGGATCGACTCGCCTTTGTTGATGCGCGTGTTGTAGACGCGCCAGAGTTCCGGCCGCTGGTTCTTCGGATCCCAGGCGTGGTTCGCGTTGCGGAAGGAGAACACGCGCTCCTTGGCGCGCGACTTCTCCTCGTCGCGCCGCGCGCCGCCGAACGCGGCATCGAAGCCGTACTTGTCCAGCGCCTGCTTCAGCGCCTCGGTCTTCATCACCTGGGTGTGCAGCGCCGAGCCCGAATCGAACGGGTTGATGCCGCGCCTCACGCCATCCTGGTTGACATGGACCAGCAGCTTCAGCCCCAGCCGCGTGGCGGTCTCGTCGCGGAACCGGATCATCTCCTCGAATTTCCAGGTCGTGTCGACATGCAGCAGCGGAAAGGGCGGCTTGGCCGGATGGAAGGCCTTCATCGCCAGATGCAGCATCACCGAGCTGTCCTTGCCGATGGAATAGAGCATCACCGGGTTGGCGAACGCCGCCGCCACCTCCCGCATGATGTGGATGCTCTCGGCCTCCAGGCGCTTGAGGTGAGAAATCACAGGTGGTTTGGTGGACAAAAAACTGGACCCCGGAAAGTTGCTGTGAAATAGGCTGGCCGCCAGGCTGATGCAAGGGAGGCGGCCATCCCCGGCAGCATGGCCCACCCGCGTCGCCCGCGATATCGGTCGGAAAATAAATCCTATTCTAGGTCTTGACAACTATTGATTGAATTATATTTGTTCTAGTACAATCAAAGGATGCATTCGTGATGACGTAGCGAGTCCGTGGGATCATACAGGTAAGGGTGCGCTCACGGGCACCCGCGCAGTCCTGGAACAAGCCGTCCCCGAGCGCTGGAGACGCCGCTGTCCGAAGACCGCTAGAACCGAGGGGTTGCCGCAGGTGCATATGGGTCGCCCGCAAGGGCCTGCCGATGCCGGCCTGCGCAATCGAAAACGAGCTCCGCCGGCCGCGCGTCCGGCGGCTTTCGTTTGTCCTCAATTCAGCACCTTCGCCACCAGCGGCTGCAGCGGCGGCCCCAGCGCGACGGCGAAGCGGATGCGGCCCAGCGGCCGGCCGTCGACCGTGGTGATGTTCACCCGCCAGTCCCCCGGCCGGGGCTTGGACTTGATCGAATAGCCGCGATAGCCGCTGTCGCGCCCGCCCCGGATGGCGAAGGCGACATGCGACTGCGGCAGCCATTTGCGGATGCCGGGATCGAACCACTCCCAATGATGCACGATGGTGGTGGTCAGCCGCCCCGGCGCGGAGATCGAGGCATAGAGATAGAGCTTGTCGGCGGGTCCCAGATGCAGCAGCGGCGGCACGCCGAGGAACGTCGTCCAGGGCTGCTTCTCGTCGATCACCTGGTAGACGTTTCCGACCTTCTTGGCGGCGTGATAGATGCCGGCATCGGCCAGGGCGAGCGGCAGCGGCGGCAGTATCTTGAGGAAGTAGAACGCATTGACCGCGGCGAAAATCGCCAGCGTGCCGACCAGGATCTGCAGCCGCACCGCCTTGAACCGCTCGCGTCCCAGACAGCGACAGGACGTCGGTGTACAGCCAGAAGGTGGCGAGCGCCAGGATGGCCGCTGGCAGGAACGGCACCGTCCCGATCGTCGCGATCACCACCGGCACCAGCAGGATCGCGTAGGAGAACAGCGCGAAAGAAATAGAGCAGCACCGCCAGGGTGAACCGCATCGTGTACTTCTTGAAGAACTCGTTGCCCACGAACACCGCGGCGAGCAGCAGCAGATAGGGCCACGACGCCCACAGCGACGCACTGCGCAGGTAGAATACGCAGAACCCGCTCAGCAGGCAGCCCAGGGCGAACTGGGTGACGGCGGTCAGGATCGTGTGGGTGCGCTCGGAAGGCTGGGCGTTCGGGCGGCCGCGATTCGAGCCGGTGGGACACGGCGATCGCGATGCCTGCGATTCCCAGATAGGCCAGGAACACGACATGGGTCGAGGCGTGGTCGACGCGGCCGAACGTGTAGGAGTCGAACGCATAGCCGCCGGCCAGCGACAGCGCCGAAAGGTGGCGCTCGTATTGATGCGCAAAGGCGAAGACGGTCTTGATCGGCTGCACGCTGCCCTGTCCCGACTTTAGCCGATCCGCCGCGCCCAGGTCCCAAAAACCAATATGCGCGGCCCGCTCTCGCGGACCGCGCATATCATAAACGGTGTTGCTGATTCAGTTAGAACTCAGAGATGGGTGGACGTCGTCGTCGGGCCCGAATGGCCGCCGCCATTGCCGCTCGCCACCAGACCGACGCCCAGCGCAACGAAGCCGATACCAGCGATCCAGACCCACAGCGGGGCATGGAGAGCAGCTTCCTTCACGCCGGCAGCCTTGCCGGGGGGAAGCGCCGCTTGGTCGGCGTCTGCCGCATATGCGCCAACCGTGCTCGAAACCATCAGGGCTGACGCCAATGCGATAACACCCAGCTTCTGCAACATGAACCGTCCCTCCAGGAATTGGTCTAGTTTGGATAACCCGCGTACCCGCGAGTGTCAATCAAATCAACGTACTAAATGGGAATTTCGCTGTGGCCGTTGCGCAACATCCGCCTTTTTTGCGCGCACCCGTCAGCTGTTGAACCGCCGTTCCCATGCCAGCGCCGACCGCACGATCTCGGCGATGTCGTCATGCTCGGGAACCCAGCCCAAGGCCTTGATCCGGCTGGGATCGGCGATCAGCGTCGGCGGGTCGCCGGGGCGCCGGGGCCCGGCCTTCACCGGCAAGGGACGGCCGATCACCGCCTCCACCGCCCCGATCACGTCGCGCACGCTGAGGCCCCGCCCGTAGCCGCAATTATAGGATGTGGACGGGGCGCCGCCGCGCAGCGAATCGAGCGCTACCAGGTGCGCATTCGCCAGATCGCTTACGTGAATATAATCCCGCACCCCGGTGCCGTCGGGTGTCGGATAGTCCGTGCCGAAGATGTCGAGATGCGGCAGGCGTCCCAAGGCGACCATGACCGCGCGCTTGATCAGATGGGTCGGCGTCTGCGACGTCTGCCCGGTCCGCCCCTGGCCGTCCGCGCCGCACACGTTGAAATAGCGCAGCACGACATGGCGGAAATCATAGGCCCGCGACGCGTCCTCCAGCATCCATTCCGTCATGAGCTTTGATCTTGCATAGGGACTGATGGGCCCTTTGCGCCCGTCCTCCACCAGCGGCTGCGGCGCGTCCTCGGCATAGACGGTGGCGGTCGAGGAGAAGATGAACTGCTTCACCCCGGCGCCGATGCAGGCCTCGATCAGCGCGCGCGACGCCACGACATTGTTGTCGTAATAGCGCAACGGCTCCGCCACCGACTCCGGAACGACGATGGAGCCGGCGAAATGAATGACGGAAGCGACGCCCCGCGCTGCGACGATCTCGCGCACCAGTTTCTGATCGGACACGTCGCCCTCGACGAAGGTCGCCCTCTCGCCGATATGGGCACGGTGGCCCGTCGACAGATTGTCGAGCACCACGACATCCTCGCCGCGGTCGAGCAGCGCGAAGGTCGTGTGGCTGCCGATATAGCCGGCGCCCCCCGTGACGAGGACGCTCACGACGTGGCTGCCGACTTCTCGGAGGCCCTGCCATAGGCGTCGTCGTAACGCACGATGTCGTCTTCGCCGAGATAGGAGCCGGACTGCACCTCGATCAGGCGAAGCGGCATCTTGCCTGGGTTCTCCAGCCGATGCCTGGCGCCCAGCGGGATGAAGGTCGACTGGTTTTCGTGCAGCAGGAACACCTTGTCGTCGCAGGTCACCTGGCGGTGCCCTGCACGACGATCCAGTGCTCGGCGCGCTTGGAATGGCTCTGCAGCGACAGTCGTCCGCCGGGCTTCACCATGATGTGCTTGACCTGAAAGCCTTCGCCCTCGTCGATACTCTCATAGCTGCCCCAAGGCCGGAAGACGACCTTGTGATCGACGTGTTCCGGCCGGTTGGCCAGCTTCAGCCGATCCACGATCGCCTTGACGTCCTGCGAGCGGTGCTTGTCGGCAACCAGCACCGCGTCCTCGGTGACGACAACCACCAGATCCTTCACGCCGACAAGCGCGGTCAGGCCCTTCTCGCTGCGCACGAACGAGGTCTTCGAGTCGTGGATCAGCACGTCACCCTGGACCACATTGCCGTCCGCATCGCGCTGTTGCAGCGACCAGAGCGAGGACCATGCGCCGACGTCGCTCCAGCCGAGATCGCACGGCACCACCGCAGCCTTATCCGTCCGCTCCATCACCGCATAGTCGATCGAGATGTTCTTCACCTGCTCGAAGGCGGCGGCGTCGATGCGCACGAAGTCCAGATCGCTCTTCGCCGCCGCGAGAGCGGCACGGCTGGCCTCGACGACCTGCGGCTCGTGGCGGGCCATTTCATCGAGCAGCACGTCGGCGCGGAACACGAACATGCCGCTGTTCCACAGATAGTCGCCGGATGCGAGATAGGCCTGCGCCGTCGCCCGGTCGGGCTTCTCCGCGAAACGCAACACGGAACGCGCGCCGTCGGCGGCGCCGAGCGCCGCGCCGCGCTGGATATAGCCGTAGCCGGTTTCCGGAGCGTCGGGCGTGATGCCGAACGTCACGACAAAACCCTGCCGGGCGGCGATGGCGGCATGACCCACCGCGGCGCGAAAGGCCCCTTCGTCCGTTACGACATGGTCGGAGGGCAAAAGCAGGACGATGCCCTGCGGATCGTCCCTTGCGACCATCAGCGCGGCGATCGCCGCCGCCGGCGCCGTGTTGCGGCCAAACGGTTCCAGAACGATGGCACGCGGTGCAATGCCGATCGCCAGCATCTGCTCGGCGACGATGAAGCGATGACCTTCGCCGCATACCAGGATCGGGGGCGCCGCATTCGCGAGATTGGCGCGAAGGACGGTGTCCTGGATCATGGTGCGCGCGCCGTTGAGCGCCAACAGCTGCTTGGGCAGCGCGGTGCGCGAAAGTGGCCACAGACGTGTCCCGCTCCCACCCGATAAGATGACGGGATGGATGCGCTCGGCGGAAGTCATCAGAAACCCCTTGCCATCTTCACCGGGTTTGGCATTCGGCGAAATCCGGGACCGCAAGAAAAGCACAAATGGTCGTCGGGCACCATCGTCGACCGCATCTGGCGCCGCAAGCCCCGCACATTGCATCCCATCGTTTTTGACGTTTTCCGCCGCAATTCGGCCCGCTGTGAAGCCGTCGGCGTCTGCGGCATCGAGGGCGGTGCAGGATGGCCGGAGCCTTGCGCCCTAGAATTCGTAGGTCACGGCAGCCTCGATGGAGGCCTGGAAGCCGCGATCGGGTCTCGGCTGATCGTCCTGCAGCCGCCCGGCCAGCACGATATTCATATTGCGGAACGGGATCGCAACGCGCGCCTCGCCCATGTTGATGTGGACCGGCGCGGTCGTCACGACGTTGCCGGACAGATTGTTGGGATTCGAGACCGCGGCGTGATGAAACGACAGCGTATAGGACCAATCGCGGCCGTCGCGCCAGGCACTCTGCAGCGTCAGCAGAGTGGAATCGCTATCGAGGCTGAACCCAAGGGTGCGTCCGCGATACCGCATACCGTCCGGATAGCCGCCGTTGTTGTAGGCAACGCCGTGCAAGACGTCGCCGAAGCTGAAAATATCGAGCGTGGGAACGCTGTCCGCGTATTCGACGGTCAGCCTGACCGGGTTGCCTCCGATCGGCACCCAATAGCCGGCACCGAACAGATGACTCGTCCCCGAATGCGTGATCGGGTTCGAGTCCTCGTTCATCAGCTGCATGTAAACCTGGTAGGGATTGCCACCGAGAAACGAACTGTATTTGACGTCGATGACCCCTTCGTCGTTCGTATGATTGGCATGCGAATTGTCGTTGGAGAATTCAAAGTAGTATTTCAGCGGGACGCAGGGATGGCCCGTGCCGCATAGTTCTTCGGTCCGCGCGAGGCCGATCTCAAGACCCGGCGCCGGATTGAAGGTAAACCGCAGCCCGTTGTAGATCGTGTTGTTCGCAATGCGGCTGTCGTCGAGCAGGCCGACCAGAAATTCCAACTGCCACGGCCCGATCCAGGAGAGCCAAGGCGATTCGAACGCGCTTGTCGCGCCGCGCGCGATGCCGATCTGGGGAAATGGTCGCGCATTGTTCGAAAGCGACAGTGCCGAAATCCATCCGGGACCCCACCAATGGGTCATGTAGCCGGCATAGACCACCGCACCGCCGATCTTCTGCGCCAAGTAACTGCCGTCGGGCACGAAGGCAGTCCGCCCGGTATGATCGTGAACTTCGAACCCGGCGCCAAGCCGGACCGCCGTCGTGTCGCCCATATATTCGGCGGAGATCTGACCTTGGGTCGTCTCGCGGCCGAGCCCGTCGAAACCGCGCACGACGCTTGGGGAATTTGTGGCGTCGATCGTTGCCGCGGCTTGCAGACGATGCAGGTGCATCTGCGCTTCGGCGGAGCGAAGCACGCGTTCGGCAGCCGCCCGCACGAAGCCGGGCTGGTCGGCGAGCGCATCGTCATTGCGTAGGCGCTCGACGATGCCGGCCCATGGCAGCGGCCAGTGGGTCGTGATGCCGTCGATCAGGTCGGCCGCGGCAAGTATCTCGATATCGGAGCGCAATTGGGAATCGCCCACCTCGGCCCAGGGCGACGCGGCGGCCGGCGCAACCATCAAGAGAGCGAGCGACAAAACCGCTCCGCCAAGACGTCCGACCGCTGTCATGGATGCTCCCGATTTGCGCCCGACATGCCAAGCTTAGATCATGTTGCAGCCCACATGAACTGACCAGCCTTATTCCTGGACAACGGCAGTTGGTCGAACGTTCGCGAGGCTGCGGCAAGATGTTCGAACGCCGTCGATCCAGCGCCGGTCCCTCGCCGTCAGCTCGAGGAAATTGTCACAATTGAAGCGATCGATTTCGCGGGGTGCGCAGCCCACGGGCAATTCGTCGAAACGGTTGGAGCCAGTTGCGCAATGGGTTCGGCGGCAACGATCCGTGTGGACTTGTGGCCGTTCGAACATATACGTTTACGTTACCCCACCGTCCGTGCGAAAAGTCCCTCGCTCAAGAATTGGTGCTTCATGTCTAATCCAAGACGCGTGCGGAAGGCAGTCTTTCCTGTCGCCGGACTGGGAACCCGCTTCCTGCCGGCCACCAAGGCCGTGCCCAAGGAAATGCTGCCCGTCGTCGACAAGCCGGTCGTACAATATGCGGTCGAAGAAGCTAAAGAAGCCGGTATTGAACAATTCATCTTCGTGACCGGCCGCGGCAAGCACATAATCGAGGACCATTTCGATCATGCCTACGAGCTCGAGGCCCAACTCGAGGCTCGGGAAAAGACCCGAGAACTGGACAGCTTGCTTGAGGGCCTGCCCGCCAGCGGCTCTGTATCCTTTACGCGGCAGCAAAAGCCGCTAGGCCTTGGACATGCCGTCTGGTGCGCCAGGCATCTGGTCGGCGACGAACCCTTTGCGGTTCTGCTTCCCGACGATCTCATGGTCGGCGAGCCCGGCGCGCTGGCTCAGATGATCGAAGCCTACAATCGCGTGGGCGGCGGCGTGGTGGTGGCTGCGGAAGAAAGACCGATCGAAGAAACGCACCGTTACGGTGTCTTCGCGCTCGGCGCCGCAGCCGGCAACGTGATCGAAGTCAAGGGCGTGGTCGAAAAGCCTAAACCGGCCGATGCACCGTCCAGGCTCTGCGTGATCGGCCGCTATATCGTGCAACCCGAAGTGTTTGCGGAACTGGATCGCCGTGAGCCCAGTGCCGGCGGTGAAATCCAACTGACGGATTCGCTGGCGCGCCTGATCGGGCGGATGCCGTTCCATGCGGTCAAGGTCGACTGCGCGCGCTATGATTGCGGTGACAAAGTTGGATTTCTTCAGGCCAATATCGCCGTCGGTCTGGCCCATCCCGACATTGGCGTGCACCTGCGCACGTTCCTGAAGCAGATCACGCCATAGGCGCAGTATAGGCCGAGGCGCTCGCCGGCAGGTCAGTTGTTGTTTTGGAGCACCGCGAGAGATGCCGCCGAAATCGCAAGCTGGCTGACGATTTGGGTTGCATCCTTTAGGAACTGACTCCAATCGAACGGCCTCAGATCGCGCGGCACGACGATTGTCGACCCGGGCGGGATATGCCCTCCCGAGCCGAAGGAAAACCAGCCATCTTCCATCGGCACCGCACTGCCGTCCGGCAGGACGACGAACGCCGCGCTCTCGTAAGCCGTCGGGGTCGCTCCGCCCGCCAGGCGGATGTAATCTTCGAACGATAGACCGGTACGGAACTGGAACGATCCAGGGTTCAACACCTCACCGGTCACGGCGACGCTCGTCGGACGTTTCGGAATGTAGATGGCATCGCCAGGCTCGAGCAACACATCGAGGTTGGGCTTGGATGCAAGGACGACGGGATCAGCGGTTACGGATATGCGGCCGAGCGTCGGCGCGTCGCGGACTTCGTCGATCAGGCCGGTGAGATAATTCTCGCTCCCCGTTTGGCCCGTCGTCATCTGGGTCGATGACGCCACCAAAGTCGCAAGCTGGCTACTGAGTTCTCGCGCCGCACGCATGTTGCCTTCGCGCTCATGTACCGCCGCCGAACGACGCGTGAAGATGGTGCCATAAGGATAGCCGACCTCCGTGATGCCGCCGGCGCGCTGAAGCACTGACGAAAGCCGCTCGTCTCTCAGAATATCGTACACGCCGGGATAGCGCACCTGTCCCGCGATCGTGACGGTCTCGCCGGTGCGATCGGCGTAAACCTGGCGCAACCGCACCACGTCGAGCGGCTTGATCGGAGTGGTGCGGAAATTGCTGTCTGACGCGACATAGGTGTTGCGCGTGGTCCGCGAAGCACCCGCCAAACGGTCGAATGCCGTTGAGGTCACTTCCACTGCCGACAGGTCGGCCTGCGTCTGTGGACCGCCGGCCGCATCGATGATTTCGGGCAGAGTCGTGCCTTCCGCGGCGACATAAACGCCCGGCACGCCGACCTGATCGAGCACCCAGACCAAGCGGTCCGAAATCGCGTGTCGCAGCATTTCGGGCGGCACCCCCATGGTGGTCGCGATACTGTCCGCAATCTCGTCGTCGGATTCGGCCGGGTTCGCCGAGCCAGGCAAGTCCGCGCCGGTTTCCGAGCGGATCAAGGCCTGAGATTCGGCCAAAGCCGTGCCCTCGGACGAATTTGCCGCCTGCCCATTTCGGTTGCGCAAATCGAGTCCCGCGCCATTGGCAGCGGCACTGGCACCTCCGACCACGGGAGGGGCGTTCGAAGGCAATTGCGCCGGAGGCGCTTGCCCTCCGTTCGAGGAGGCGTCGCCATCGGAACGAGAGCCGCGCACAGAACCGCCGCCCGGCGCAGTCCGTCCGGCGCCATTGTCCCAGGTGCCGCCAGTTCCTCCGTTGCTCGACGGAACATAGGGCACGTTCGCGTCACGCGTGACGACCCGAGTCAAGGCGCGGATATCGGACAGCGTGAAGACATAGACAGAATCATTCGATTGCAGCGGTATGTCGGCCGTGTGACTCAAGGCGCGAATTATCGAGAACGGAATCAGCGAAACCGCGTTGGATCTCGGGTCACGCCGCACGATCAAGGCAAAGGGAGCATAAGCCGCCGGGAGCAACTCTGTGGCGCTGTGAAAGAGTTCGCTTGTCCCGCTCGCGACGGACAGCGGCCGCAGGCCTGGCAACTCGACCGCCCCGCCCAGAACCACGCGATCCATGTCGGCCTGCCGGCTCGGATCGACGAAGACGATCTCGCCGCTGCGTATCGCGGAACCCTTCGGAATGGGGATGAGCCGCGTCGTGCCGTCGCGATCGAGCATCGACTTCGAGATATCGTAGGAATTCGCGACGAGCGTGCCGCCAGCAAGGCTGATGAGGGCCGTAGCGCTAATCGCCGACGCCCCGACCGGCAGCTCGTAAATGCCCTGTGTGCGAACGCTACCCGCGATGGCTACCGTCTGGCCCAGAGGCGCGACATAGATGCGGTCCCCGTCCAGGAGCATCCCCATGTCTATGGGACCACCCTTCAGCAGCAGGGAATACAGATCGATGACGCGCACAGTGCCGTTGCGGATCAGCTGAATGTTTCGCAAGCTGCCGGACTTGCTTATTCCGCCCGAAAGCAGGATCGCATCCACAGGGCTCGCCATTGCACCCAGAATCCGCATGCCCGGCGTCTGGACGTAGCCGGTCACCAAAACGGAAACCTCACGCGTCTCGCCAAGGGACACGTAAACCTTCGTGGACAAATAGGCGCGATTTACCTCCGACTCGAGCGCCTCGCGAAAATCCGCCAGCGTACGGCCGGCAGCCGGAATCGGATTCAGCTTCGGCAAGACAATGCGGCCGTTGCGATCAACTCTCTGCCGATAGGAAGAATTCTCCTGGCCGCGCAACTGAAACAAAAGCTCGTCGCCAATGCCCAGCACGTAGCGGTCCTGCACCGCGCCAGCCTGCATGATCGAAATCGTCGCCGGCGCTCCCAGCGCATCGTAGCCTACTTGCCTCAGCGACCTCCCGGACTTGGCGCTGTAAATTGCCTCGAGATGCGACGGAGAGGTATTCGCCTGCTGCGGTTGAACCGGCCGGTAGGTTTGAATGGTGGGCTTGTTGTCCGGCTCCGCATAGTTGGTGCCGCCGGCGCCACGCTGCTGCAAGGCGCGTAGAGCATCCGGTGAAACGTCCTGAGCGTTTGCGATCTCGGGCTGCAGGAGCGATAGAGTGATCGCCACGGTACAGGCCAACACCAAGCAGCCGATCACGATCGCGCGGTGACCTTTTATAACCGTTTGCCACATGATGAGGAGTGCTCAAAATCCCGAAGATCTTCGTCGCGCCGCCAGCAAAGGCTGTGGCTATCCTTATCTACCGGCAGTCCGCCGTGCAAGCAAAATAGCTTCGCGTCCCCAAGCCCCTAGCGGCTTCGCGACCAACAGTCGGACGCGAGCGCAGACTTCCATTCGGGGTGCTTGCGCGTTTCGTTTACTGGCATGCGGCGGCCGCCGGAAGGATAGTAATCGTCGATCGGCGCGGCCGGCTTGCCGTCGACCTGTTGTGAGCAGGTTCCGTATCGCGTAAACAGCTTTTCGGTTCCGGATACCGTTGCCTCGATAGACGTTCCAGGGCATGCCAGTTTGCCTGCGACCACGCTGAGGGCATGAGGGTGGGTTGGCAGGAAAATATCGTGGCACGGTCGCAACAGCGCAGTCGCAGAGGGAGACCGGCAACTGCGACGCTGATCCGCGGACTCGCGTTGACCGGCGGTTGCCTTGGCCTGCTTTTCTCCCAACAGGTTCGCGCCGCCGAGCCGACCTACGACCCGCGAACCACCTATGGCGACATCGGCATTCTCGATATGCCGAGTGCGCGGATGGCGCCCGACGGCGACTTATCGGCAACTATCGGCGTCATGAAATCGACGCAACGATACAATTTTGCGTTCCAAATGCTGCCTTGGCTGGAAGGTTCGTTCCGCTATAGCCGCCTTGCGGACACCCGCGGCCTGAAGGCTCTTTACGACAGAAGCTTCGGCCTCAAAATCCGCCTTGAGACCGAGGATGAGTATTGGCCCGAAATTTCGCTCGGGATGCGCGACGTGCTAGGAACCGGCGTCTATGGCGCCGAATACGTCGTTGCTTCAAAGCGCTTCGGTGATTTCGATGTCACCGCGGGCCTGGGCTGGGGGCGGCTGGCATCTGTCGACACATTTCCGAATCCCTTCGGATTGGTGATCCCGTCCTTCAAGAACAGGCCGGGCTTCGCCGGCGGAACCGGCGGAACGGTGAACTTCGGCCAGCTGTTTCATGGGCCAAGCATGGGCCTTTTCGGCGGCGTCGTCTGGCATTCGCCGATCGAGAATCTCGACGTTCTCCTCGAATACAGCAGCGATCGCTACGTCGAAGAAGCGGCTGGCGGCAAGTTCAAGGTGCGGATGCCGGTGAACGCCGGCCTCTCTTACCGAGTTGCCGGCGTCGCGACGATTTCCGCCGGCTGGTTCTACGGATCGAGCTATGGCCTGACGCTGGGTATCGACACGGACCCGACGGTTCCGTTGTCGCCGCAAAGGATCGGGCCCGAAATCGGTCAACCCGTCATTCGTCCGGTCAAGCAGCAGATCGATGCCTTGGCAAGTCTTCTGTCCGGCAGCAGGCTATCCAATCCCGGCCGGGCGACCTTGCCCTGGGTGCAGCTTCCCAACACGCAAGAGAGCCCCGACGCGCTGGCCCTGACCTCAGCCCTGATGAGCATCGGCGGCGGAGTGCGCGACGTCGACGTAACCGGCGACACGCTGGTGGTCGATACCCACTGGCCGCAATCGGCAAGTCGCCAATGCGATCGATATGCAGGCATAGTGGCGCAAGTCGAACCGAAACTTCGGACGATCGCGCTTACCGACATGGACGATCCCTCCGGAAGGGTCGCAATCTGCGGTATCGCCCACGCCGCGGCGTTTCCCGGCAAAGACGACAACGAGGCCGGAACGGGCGATGACGTCTTCCCGCCGGACGTCGATCCCGGCGCCTCCGATCGAAGGATTCGCGCCGCCGTCTCGGCGCAGGCCCTTCAGGTGGAGGCCCTTTCGGTCGAGCCAGACGTGGTATGGCTTTATTTCTCCAACCGAAGATACGCTTCCGAAGCCGAAGCGGCAGGCCGCATCGCGCGTATCCTGATGGCAGAGGCGCCCTCGAAGGTCGAAATCTTTCATATCATATCGGTGCGCAACGGAATCGAATTGCGCGACTTCGAGATTGCGCGGAGCGCGTTGGAGCGCGCGACCGTGGCCTACGGAACGTCGCGCGAGCTTGGCGAGGCAATTTCCGTACATACCGCGCCGCTCAGCAATCCCGTGCTGGACCGCAGCACCGACAGCTCCTATCCGCGCCTGCACTGGAGCATCGGGCCCGGCTTCCGCCAGGGCCTGTTCGATCCGCAGCGGCCGCTTCAGATCCAGTTCTTCGCCGCAGCCAACGCCAGTGTCGACATCACGCCGAAGATCACCATCGAGGGAACCGCCGAGGCGAACATCTACAATACTTACGACCTCAATCAGATATCGAACAGCTTGCTGCCGCATGTCCGCAGCGACGTCGCAAAGTATTTCAAGGACGGCAGCAACGGCATTGCGAAGCTGGACGCGTTCTACAGGACGCGCCTGACCCGCGACGTCTATTTCGAAGCCAAGGCCGGATATCTCGAAGACATGTTCGCCGGCGGCGGCGTGCAGGCTCTCTGGCGTCCCGAAGGCGAGCGCTTCGCTTTCGGCGTGGATATGTACCAAGTCTGGCAGCGCGATTTCAATCGTCTGTTCGGCCTGCAGAACTATCATGTCTTCACCGGTCACGTGACGGCGTATTACGAATCGCCGTGGGACGGTCTCAACTTTGCCGTCCATGCCGGCCGATTCCTGGCGGGCGACTATGGCGCAAGCATCGAAGTGACCCGGCGCTTCTCGACGGGCGTGGAAGTCGGCGCATTCGCAACCTTCACGAACGTTCCCTTCTCCCGGTTCGGAGAAGGCAGCTTCGACAAGGGAATCGTCATCCACATACCGCTCGAATGGGCTTTGCCATTTTACAGCCAGTCCTCCTACACTCTCCTGCTGCGATCGCTGACCCGCGACGGCGGTCAACGACTGGACTATGACGACTCGCTTTTCGATGAAACGCGCCCCTCGAGCTACGGCGAAGTCCTTGGACATCTCGATGAAATCGTCGCGCCATAGGACACCCGGATGGTGCGGCAGATGCGCGGCCGCGCTGGCTTGCGTGACGCTGCTCTCCGCGTGCAGTTCGGACAGCGGCGACGACTGGTCGGCGATGTGGGACGTCGCGAGCACCTCATGGCACGCTCGCGACGCGCCCGTGGCGCTCGAAGAAGCCGCCGCCATTCCTTATGCCACCCTCGGCATTCGCCTCGACGGCGGCCAAGAGCATATTCTCGTGCTCGCCCGCGACAATGACGGCGAACAGCTATGGCTGTCCTCCACGAAGGTCGCGATAACGACCGTCAATGGACGGGTCGCAAGGACGTCTGGGTTCGACACCGATCTTACGGGCTATTCCGCAACAGAAGGCCAGCGCGCGGACTGGACGAAGCCGCATTCATATTCGTGGATCGGGGACTTTGCCGATCTGGGCTACTATTCCGTTCCGGTCACCTGCAAGGATTCGCCGGCGGGGCCGGACTCGATCACGATCCTGGGCAAGGCGTTCGACACAATTCGCGTCGACGAATCTTGTCTCAGCGAAGCGCTGAACTGGTCGTTCACGAACACCTACTGGGTTGGCGCATCCGGACGTGTGTGGCGGGCAATCACGCATTTCCATCCCAAAGGACCGACACTCGAGACTCAAATACTGAGACCGCCGCTCGGCAACGACTAGCCCGACATGGGCGCCCGCCGCATCGAAGCGCCGACCGGCCCGCGACCAAGAACGAGACCGCAGATGTCGCAGGCGGGTCTTGCACTTGGAATCGCCAGACGCTTTAAAACGATACGGTTGCCTGTCTTCCGGATTTGAGAAGCGAGCCACGATGACCGACGCTGTTTCCTCGGATCGCAAGAATTGGTTGTTGGTCGTCGCAATTCCCGCGCTCAACGAGGTTGAAAGCATTCGGGCGACGGTCGTTGGCGTCGCGGGCATCCGCGCCGCTCTGGTGGAACGCGGCATCAGACTGCAGGTATTCGTCATAGACGACGGCTCGCAGGACGATACCGCGCGCGTCGCCGCGGAGGCGGGCGCCGACCGGATCATAACGCATACACGCAGGCGAGGGCTCGGCGCCGCCGTGCGCTCCGGACTCGAAGCCGCCGTCGATGCGGATGCCGATATCGCCGTCAAATTCGACGCGGACCTGCAGCACGATCCAAGCGACATATTGCGCATCATCCAGCCGATCCTCGACGACCAAGCCGATCTCGTCTACGGCGAGCGCTTCTCGCGCATCTCCTACAAGATGCCGCTGGTCCGGCGCTGGGGAAACTGGGTGTTTCGCGAGCTTCTGCGGCGTCTGACGGGCTGGGAAATTCTGGACAGCCAGCCCGGCATATTCGCCGCGAGCCGCCACTACATCGAGCAGTTCGATTTGCCCGGCGACTACAACTACACCCAGCAGATCCTGTTGGACGCGTTCCTGAAGGGAATGCGATTCAAGCAGGTCTCGGTGAGCTTCAACCGGCGCACGACCGGCCGGTCGTTCGTTTCGATGTCCTATCCGTTCAAGGTGCTGTGGCAGATCGTACTTGTCATCGCGATTACGCGGCCGATGAAGATATTCGGAACCTCGGGGGCGGCATTTCTCCTTCTCTCCATCACGATCTTTCTTGTTCAAGTCGTGTCCTGGCTTCTGGGACATGACAGCCGTCCGGTCGAGAACGTGAACCTGGTGCTTGGCGCCGGCCTGTTCGGACTGCAACTGCTCCTATTCGGCATACTGGCGCAGATGATCGTTCTGACACGCGCGCCGCGACGGAGAGACCGTGAGCGATAATCTGGACGGATTGCTATCGTCGTTCCTGCGCCGCAAAAGGCTGGAGGCGGCCCGGCCGTTCGTCCGGGGCAAGGTTCTGGACTACGGCTGCGGCATCGGCCTTGCCGGCGATCTGGCGGACGAGGACGGCTATGTCGGAGTCGACATAGATCCGGACGTGCTCGTCGAGGCGCGTCGGCGCCATCCCCGCGGCCGCTTTCTGACGCCTGCGGAGTTGCCGGGACTGAGCGCCGGCCCCTTTGAGACGATATTGGCGCTGGCGGTCATCGAACATCTGCCCGCGCCGCGAACGTTCCTCGAACTTCTGGCGTCACGCCTGCAGGCCGGCGGGCGCATCGTCGTGACGACGCCGGCCCCGGCATTGGATTGGGTCCACGGCCTGGGCGGGCATCTACGGCTGTTCGCGCGCGAAAGCCATCTCGAGCATCAATCGTTGATGGGACGGCGCCAGATATTCGATGCCGCGAACAAAGCCGGTCTGGCGATCGAAGTCTACCGGCGCTTTCTTCTCGGCGCCAACCAGCTTGCCGTCATGCGCTTGTACGCTCCCAGATGAAAAGTTGGGTGCGCAAGTGTGCCCAAGGACTGGTCGCCGCGGCGGCATGCGGCTACATCGCATACGAACTCTGGCTGCGCTCCAGTCAGGTTATCTCCTATTTCGGCGACGCAGCCTCCTATGTGCGGATATTTACCTGCGGACTCGGCTATGGCGTAAGCCTCCTGATCGCCGCCCTGGCATGGCGCGAACTTGTCAGACGCCTGAAGTCCGATCGGGAGCCGGTATTGTCGCTGCAAACGGGCCTGACCATTTTCGCACTGTCGAACATGCTCAAATACCTGCCGACCAACGTGCTGCACGTCGCCGGCCGCTATGCGGCCTTGCGCCGGCTGGAATTCAGCCGCCGGACCGCCATCCTGTCACTCGTTTCGGAGCCCATGCTCATGATCGGGCTCGCCTCGATCCTCGCCCTGAGCGTCGGCTATCCGATGCTGCGATCGTTCGTCTCGTCGAATTCGCTTCTTTTGACCTTTGCCGTCGGAGCGGCGCTCGTTGTTGGAGTTGCCACGGCGCTATTTGCATTGCGTCGCGAAATCGTCGGGAGCTTCGTAAGATCCATTCAATGGCGAAAGACCGCCCGTGCCGCCGGTTGCGTGCTTCCCTGCTACTTCGTCTTCTTCGTGTGGAACGGCGTACTCCTGACGGGACTCCTGGGCGGTCCCGTCGACACGCACACACTGGCCGGCGTCATCGGTGTGTCGGCCAGCGCCTGGACGGTCGGCCTGATCACGCCGGGCGCCCCTGCCGGCCTCGGCGTTCGCGAAGCGATCATCATGGCCGGACTCACCCGTCTGGGCCATGCAGGGGACGCATTCATTGCCGCGATGGCTTTCAGGTTCGCCACGACCATTGGAGACTGCCTGGCGGCACTCGCCGCAGGTGCCGCGGTTGCGTCGGCCGGCCGAATGGGCCCGGCTGGAAAGCCCGGAAAAAAGACGTAGAGGACAACCGACGGCCATGTCCGAGGGAAAACAGATCGTCCATAACCGCTACACCCTGCGCGAATATGCCAGGGGTGCAATCTTCTTCACGCTCTACGGCATCGTGAAGTATCTGCCGTCGCCGCTATGCGATGTCCTGCGATACGCGGTTCTGAAGCTTTTCATGAAGAACATCCGCTCGTTGCGGATCAAGGATGGCGCAACGTTCTGGTTTCCCGAATCCATCTCGATCGGCCGGAACTGCAGCGTCAACGAGTGGGTCTTCATCGATGGCTTCGGCGGCGTCGAGATCGGCAACGACGTTCGCATCGCTCACGGCGTGTCGATCGTGTCCGAAGACCATGGCGTGGACGATCTCGACCTTCCCATCTGGCGGCAGAAGAAGATCCCCGCGAGGATCGTAATCGGAAACGACGTCTGGATCGGAATGGGCGCGCGCATCACAAGCGGCGTCCGGATCGCCGACGGCGCCGTCATCGCGACGGGAGCCGTGGTGACTTCGGACGTGCCCGAGCGGACCATCGTCGCCGGCGTTCCGGCCCGCGTCATCCGCGTGAGAGGTGCCCGGTAACAATGTCCTGTTGACGTGCCGTCTCGGCTGGTGCTGCTGAATTGCAGACGTCCTTGCCTAAGCAGACCCCAAGCACCACAATCACCGCGAACTGCTCCTCATTCCCAAAGTCGGGCGATCCAACGGACCTGCTCGGTGCGGGCCGGCCATCCTGAAAATAGCTGTCAGCTCGCTTCTACTTATCTATCGGTGAAGGTAATGCGCCTTTTTGATGACGGCCGGCTCGATCGATTGCGGGATGCGATCCTTCGGGCGCTTCCGGCTGTCCTGTTCGTCGCCTCGGTATGTTTTGGAAGCGTCATCTACGGCATCGTCGCGGACCATTTTCAAATTTTTCCGTATCCCCTGGTGAAGAGGGCCGTGACGGCGGGCAACGTCGTTTGGGAGCATTTCAGCGACCCGTCACCGGCCATGAACCTGCTTGACGTGACCGCCATCGATGCGAACGCAGTTCGGAGCCACCGCATCACGCCGGTCGCGGATGTCTCGATGCCGGAGCGATATCTGCTGCTGGGCGGCCCCGGGCAATATCTGGAATACTGCCCGAAACTTGGCTGTCTGGCCGTTGTTTTGAACCGCGATGGCAGCCTCGTGCATGTTTATCCCTATCGGCCGCGCGAACTTCTTCAAAAGATGATTTCGAGCCGTCCGTATGAGCAGATTTTCTATGACGACGAGCAGGACATTTTTCCGGTCGGCGCCCTGCAGCTTGCCGATGGCGGCCTCATAGTATCGTTCATGCGCCGCAACAGCTTTCCCTTCAGCGGCGGTATCGCGCGCGTCGCGAAGGACGGCTCGGTCCTCTGGTACCGGCAAGACTATGCCGGTCACTGGCCGGCATGGGTCGGCGGTGACGAAGTGGCCATTACGGCATCCGACGTCCGCAAGGGGCCCCTCCGCGTCACGATAAAAGACGGTGTCGGCTTCACGCTGATCTGCGACACCATGTACGACGACCAGGTCGAGATCGTCGACCTGAACGGCAAGATCCGGGATCAATTCTCGGTACTCGATTCGCTGGCCCATTCCCGCTTCAGGGAGGTGTTGACGGGAAACGTCAAGAACTGCGATCCGCTCCACATGAACTATGTGTCGCCCATCGGAGCTGAATTGTCGGCACAAGTGCCTGGCACAGCGGCCGGGGACTTGCTGGTGTCGCTGAATGCGATTTCGGCGTTCGGAATCGTCGGTCGACACGATCATCGGTTCAAAGCGCTCATACGGGGAAGCTTTGCGCGCCAACACAATGTCCAGCCGATCGGTGGAACCAAAGTCATCATGTTCGACAATTGGGGCAGGGACGCAGGCGGCGAGCCCTCAAGGGTTCTGGAGCTTGACCTGGCGACGCACAGCGAGCGCACCCTTTTTCCCGGACCTCAAACACCTCGAGGGATACGCATTTTCAACGCGTTCGCCGGGCACATCGATGTGTCGGCCGATGCGCAGCGGGCGGTGCTGGCGCTGACCGAAATGGGCCAGGGGTACGAGTTCGAGTTGGCTACCGGCAGGGTACTGACCAAATTCGACAACGTGTTCGATATGAGGCCGGTGCCCGGATTCGATGACGGAAGGGACAAAGGCATGGCGCGCCGGTTCCAGATATTCGGAGCATATTATGCTCGATAAAACGTCTGCTTGAGGGGGTGCCGACATGCGCAAGTCCTGGTTGATGATTACGCTACTGCTTCCGGCCGTGCTCTACGCCACGGCTGCCTACGCCTATATCGGCCCCGGTGCAGGGCTTTCAGCGGTTGGGTCCCTTGTCGCATTGCTGGGCTCGGTCGCCTTGGGCCTTATCGGGTTCATCTGGTATCCCATCAAGCGGCTCCTGAAAGGCAGAAAGCGGAAAAGCGACGGATGATTTATCTCGTTGCCGGTCTTTCCGTCATATTGTTCGCTATTGGCCTTCGTGCCGCTCGAATTCCCGAGATGGGCATCGCTGCCCTCGCGGTCGCCAAAGCCTCCTTTGCGAAGCTGTCCCTACCGGGCCTCTCCGATGACGAACGCGAGCGGGTCGCGCGCGATGGCGCCGTGGAGTTGTTTTACCGATTCCTGGGACTTGCGTTGCGATTGACGGCATCGCTCGTGCCGCCGGCCATTCTGGCGGCGACATGCGCGGCATCCGGCCTGGTTCGAAGCGAAGAACTCGCTGCGGTTCTGGTAACGTGGCCCTTCGTAGTTCTCGGCGTGATCGCTTGCGTCGCGACGCTCCTGCGCTGGTGATGCCGATGACGGGTGCATATACGAGGCTGGATCGCCTGCTCTTCCGATTGGCATTCTCGGGAATCGAAATACAAACCGCCGTCGCGGACGTGGAAGATGCGGCGTATGAACGCCGTTTCCGCGATATTGAAATCCAGAAGCCCGTCTTCATAACGTCGCTGCCCCGCGCGGGAACCACCTTGCTGCTGGAGATCGTCGCCGCCGCACCGGGATTCGCGACGCACACCTACCGCGACATGCCGTTCGTGCTGTGCCCGATCTTGTGGAACGAGATTTCGCGACCGTTTCAGCAAGCGGGTCAGAAAAAGGAGCGCGCTCATGGCGATGGAATGACGGCCACATATGACAGCCCCGAAGCGTTCGAGGAAATATTATGGCTGGCATTCTGGCCCGCGAAGTATCGCGAAGATCTCATCCTCTTATGGACGGCCGAGGACGACAATCCCGAATTCGAGAGCTTCTTTCGGAAACACATTCGCAAGCTCGTCGCATTGCGGACGGAGGCGAGGGGCGACGGTTCCGGATCGCGCCGCTACGTCTCGAAAAACAACGCGAATATCGCCCGCATACCGTTCCTGCGCCGGACATTCCCCGACTCGGTCATTGTCGTTCCGTTCCGCAACCCGATTGATCACGTGGGATCCATGCTACGGCAACAGCACAATTTCACCGCCATCCACCGGGCGGATGCCTTTGCCAGGGAATATATGGAAGCCATCGGGCATTTTGAATTCGGCGCTTCGCGGCGAGCGATCGAATTCCGTACGACAGCCGGCACGTTGGGAGATTCTCAAACGGCGACGTACTGGCTGACTTACTGGATCGAGGCATTCTCGTTTCTGATTGGATTGGATCCGCTGTCGTTTCGACTTTTCGACTACGATAAAGCTTGCGCCCGGCCCCGCGCTTCCCTGGATGGTCTGGCGCGCGCAATCGAATTCGAACCCACAGGCGCCGGTGTTGCAGCGGCCCATGCGTTTCACGATTCCGTTCGCTACAATCCCCGGGATCTCGCGCTTGATCCGTCGCTTCTTGCCCGAGCCATGGCTATTCACGCGGTCCTTGTTGAGCGTGCCATAAACGCGACGGCGTGACCGGCGATTCCGCAGACATCGATTCAGAAACACCTGCTGTTGCAACGGCACCGCCTTTTCCGGCGCTCAACCGCCCGCGACGTCGATCGTCAGACGCGCGGCGGCGCGCAACCGGGTTTGGCAACAACAGCGGATAGTTCGGCGGCCGCGGATGGCGTCTGCCAACTTTGTCGCACTTTCAGTTCGAGGCAGCGTGCGGCCAGTCGCCCCGCGATTTCCCCGCGCCAGTCCGGCATCTGATCGCACCATGGCGAGCGGCAGGCCAACGCCAGGATCAGCTTTTTGCCCTGCAGGCCGCGCATGTCGCCGATCTCGTAACTGGGTATATTCGCCACCGCCAGCCAGACCTGCGCCCGATCATGCGGCTTGTCGACATAGATCGCCGACGTGCCGTCCCGGGCCAGACCGGTCAATGCGGTCCTGAAACCTTGCCCGACTTTCTCGACATCGTTGAAATAGTCGACGATGCCCGGCAGATCTCCCAGTGAGCCGCGATTCTTGGATCTCAGGACCAAATAGCTGTTCGCGGTGAACAGAAGAACGGCCGCCACGGCGACGGTCGCGGCCGCCGCCAGCACTCGCTCCCGGCGCAAGCGTTCGATCAGCGGCGCGACCGCGACCAGAAAGCATCCCCACAGCAAGGGCTGAAACGCAGTCAGATATCGCGACGTCGAATTCGCCGCCAGCGCGAACATCGGCAGGGACAGAAGCAGCACGAGCAAGTCGTATTTCCGCGTCTTCCATAGCTTTATCCCGCCGGCGACGATTGCGGCGAGGACCAGAAGCGAAACCAGCCCCGCCAGGACGCTCTTGACGCTGAAGGCGTAGTTCAGTCCGGACATGGATTCGTAGCGCGGGCTCGCCAGGAAATTGAACTGGAAGTTCGGAACGATGGCATCCGGCAGTGCGCCGAGCACCAGGCTCAGCACGGCGGAGCATATCGTCAATGCTCCGGCAAGCAGCGAGCCATGGCCATCGCCGATCCTGTAGTAGTTCCAGATGCCCCAAGCGTAGTACGAAACGATCCTGATGTTCAGGACGAGCAGCATCAGGATCGCCGACGACCCGAGCGCGGCCGCCGCCCGCAATCTGGCAGTATCCCGCGTCGAGGCGCCGCGCCTGGCCAGCATGAGAACAACAAGCGCGAAAGGCAGAAACGCCGCAGACATCTTGATGAAGAAAACCGGCAGGCTGATGGCGGTGACGATGGCCAGCTTGCTGACGTCGTTGAGACGGACATCGGAAACGACGAAAAATGCGACAAGACATGCCAGCGCCGGTATCGTGTCGGCATTCGGCAGCAGCACCGCCGCTGCGGTCGAAGCTCGCGCCACGACCGCCAGCGAATAAGCGACCATTCCGACCCTCCGCAAGTGCTGAGGCAAAAGGGCGCCCAGATAGCGCAAGGAGAGCGCGAAGAAGGCGCCATATAGCGCCACGTTCAGGATCTCTATGGCCCGGATGCGGGGAATCGAATGATTCGAACGCCAGCATGATGGGCGCGTAGACATAACCCGGACCCGGAGCGTAGGTGATGGGCGGCAGGTTGACCGCATAACTCGCCGTCGAGACCCCGGTCCGCGCCACACTCTGCGCCATCAGAAAGTAGCTCAGCGCGTCGTAGTTCATCAGCCATACGACAAAGCCAAGCGGGATGACGGCAACGCACGCCGCGGCGATAAGAAAAAAGCCGACGACCAATCCAAATCGCAGCCTCGCCTCGCCGGTCGAGGGTGTGGCACTGGATACCCGGCCGGCGCCGGCCACGTCTGTCCCAAGGGCCGCATCGCGCGACCGCGCATCGTCAGCCGCCTGGTGCGATGAGCTTTCCTGCGCGTCGATCCGATATGCCGAACGGCGGTTGCTGCGGCCGAAAGCGGAACTGAAGCCACGCCATGTCTTACCCAATAGTCCCCGCCCTTTTCGAACGCTCGGCGGCTTCCAGCTCGGGCAAGACCAACACCATGACCGCGCCGCCTGCCGTAGTTACTCTACGCGCACGCCGCTCATATATGGACGAAAACTAACACTCCGGCAATCGGACATCGCGAGCGGCGGATCCAAGCACAATCGAGCCGTCGTGCGGTCGAGCGCGGCCTTGCTGCCGGACGCGGCGTGCGGGTTCTGTCCGCACGGCATAGCCGTATCCGGTCCGCGATGGACGTGGTCGGCGGTCGAGCCGTCGATGAGCTTCACGATCCGCACATGGCGGCCTCGCGCGGCGGAAGGCGGAAATTGCTAGGGTGAAGCCAATCCATTATGTTTCCGATGCGCCTGCTTGAAATCCGGACTCAGGGCCGTATTCGCGGAATCGACCCCTCCCGCCTGCCCCTGAGCGCATGACAAAGTCCGAAGTACGCCTTGGAGAAATGGTTGATGAATATCGCAGATAGGCGCACCGCTGGTATCTCCCGCGAACCCGCCGAAGTTCCCGGCGCTTTTGCCGCGTTTTCGGCCCAGTACTACCTTTCCATGCTCCGCACCCTGGCGCGGGGCTGGAAGACGATCGGAATCTGCGTCGTGATAGGGCTGTTGTTCGGCGTGTTCTTTGCCCGTCTTGGGCGGCCGACCTATACTGCGGAGCTGGTCGTCCGATCTTCCACTTCGTCGAAGAGCCGCATACCCGGCCTGCCCGCCTCGCTCGCCGGGGCGGTATCCGGGCAGCTCGGCGGCGGCGACTTTTTCACGGGTGCCGATCAGGGCAGTTTCGACCAGTTCGTCGCGCTGCTTGACAGCAACGAACTCTCCCAGGCGCTCGTCCGGCGCCATCCGGAAATTCTTCATAGCTTTTTCGCCGGGAATTGGAACGCGGAGAAGCGGACGTGGGAACGCTCGGGATTTCGGGCGGAAGCGTCGGATGCGATGCGCAGTTTCTTGGGAATGCCCTCTTGGCATCCGCCGTCAGGCGAAGATCTGCGGACGCATATCGCGGGTTCTCTCGCGGTCGCGACCGATATGAAAAATGGGATGGTGACCATCCAATATCGCGACAGCGATCCCGAATTCGCCAGGGATGCGCTCATGAATATCTACAAGACCGCCGACGATCTGGTGCGAGAGCAGGAGAGCCAGCGATCTGCGAATCGCATTGCCTATCTCGAAAAGATGCTGCCATCCGTGACACAGTCCGAATTGCACGAGGTCCTCGTCCAACTTTATGCAAACGAAGAGCGGCAGCTCATGACCGTTCGCGCGGATCAGTATTTTGCGACGTCGCCCGTCGATCTACCGATTGTACCGCGAAACCCGTCATCGACATCGCCTAAGGTCACCGTGATCGGCTTTGCCTTCCTCGGCGGGATTTTGGGTTGCGTCATGCTGATTGTCGGCTTTCGGCCGCGCCTTGGCATTCCCTTCCGTTGGGGCCGAAATCTGTTCAGCTCCAGACTGCAGCCGCGATAGGCGATCGGGAATGACCCACCCAGCCATGGTCGCCGAATGACGCGGGGCTCGGGCGCATGAGTTCGGCTTCGATGCCGGATGCCGCCGCCCCCGGGGCTGTCGGCGCCGACGAGCGGCCGGCGCCACGCGTGTTGCTGACCTTTGCGACGTTCCTGGCCCTTTACACATTCGTTCCGATCAGCGTCGGCTCGCTCATAATTCCCGCCCCGTTCCTCGCGCTGCTCGGATTCATGCTCCTGCTGCTGAACACCGACCGTCTCAACATGAATCGGGTACACGCAATGGGACTCGTTGTGGGGTTCTTTGTACTATCCGCCGCGATCTCGCCGCTGTTTCTGAGCGATCTGAAGGAACGCGTCCTTGTCGTCGGCATGCATGTCTATTCGATCGTGGGCTGTGTCGGAATCTATCTCGAGATTTCGCGTTGGGACGAGAACTTCCGTCGCACCTTCGTGCGGTTCCTGCTGGCGTTCATCCTGATCGGCACGTTTCTCGAGATATCGACTCCCCTTGGCGCGATTTCCGACACATTCCGGATTTACGCCTATGGCGACCGCGCCGCCACCGACGTCACGCGCGATCTGATTGCAATGGGAGGTGTCCGTCCGAAATTCTTCGCCAGCGAGCCTTCCTATCTCGGCGTGATGACCGCACTGCTGATCTATCTGAACATTGTTGTTTCCCGGTCGATACCGGAACGGGCGATCTATTTCGCCATAGGCCTTGCGGCATTCCTCCTCATCCGGAGTCCCATCATCTTCGTGGCTCCGCTCATGGTGCTCGTCAAATACGTCTTCCACAACGGCGTCGATCCTCGCCGCTTCATTGCAGTGCCGATCGTTGCGGTAATTGCGATCCTGTCCTGGGGCGCACTGTCCGACCTGATCGTATCGCTGCTTTTCCGGTCCTTTCCGCGCATTGTGGAACTGGCCTCGGGCAGCGATGGCAGCTTCATGACCCGCTTCGTCATGCCGCTCGAACTGCTGACCAAGGTGCTCACCACATATCCGCTGTTCGGCATCGGGCCGGCGGGGCCAGCCTCGCGGTACCCCTTATCCAGACCACCGACGCCTTCTTCCTCAATCCGCGCTACTATCTCGCGGCTGGACCGGACATGGCGAAGCTGATCGCCTCGGCCGTGTTCCTGATACCGATGTATTTCGGGCTCGCGGGAACGGCGATCTTCTACTGGGTCGTCGCGAGAATGTGCCGGGTGTTTTCGCCGGGAACGGTCGCGGCATCCGTCCTTGGGGCCGCATCTCATCATCATGGCGTTCTGCGGTTTTTCCGTACTCTTCTGGGGCTATCTATTCCTGATGCTGGCATATTCCATTCCACCGTCGACCCAAACGATCGAGCCGCATGCGGACGAGGCGCCGGCCGCGGCCGATGGGCTGGCCGAGGATGAGGCACGGACCTGACGATCGCTCGGCACGTTGCCGGGCAGCGAATTTGCTGCGGATGGACTTCAGGCGGCCCAGCCCGGCACATGGTCCAGCGGGTCGCCGGCATTGAATAGGCCGGCAATGGCTGCCCGCCCCATCGCGAGCACTGCTTCATCCGCGCTGCCCCCGATGTGGGGCGTCGCGAGCATGTTGGGCAGGTTCAGGAGCTCGGTATCGGCCGGCGGTTCTTGCGCGAAGACATCGAAGGCGGCGGCGGAAATCCGGCCGCTCTTCAAGCGCAGCTTCAAAGCATGCTCGTCCACGATGCCGCCCCGCGCCATGTTCACCAGGATCACGCCCTCGCGGGTCCTGTCCAGTAGCGGTGCATCGAAGAGAAGGCGCGTCCTGGCGGTGACCGGCAGGTGAATCGAGATGATCTCGCTTTCGCTCAACAGCGCATCCAGCGCGACCTGGCGGGCGCCATGATCCGCGCAATATTCGTCCATCGGTCGAATGTCATGCACCAATGTGCGGCATCCGAACGCGGCCCAGCAGCCGCACGACTTCTTTGCCCACATGGCCGCAACCGACCACGCCGACGGTCCGTGCTCCCAGTTCCCGGCCCAGGCGCTGCCGCCAAACGCCCCCGACGAACCTCTGCGTTCAGCTCCGGAACCAGATGAAGCAGCGAGATCATCTGTCCGATCGTAAGTTCGGCAACGGAGCGGCGGTTGACCCCCGCGGTCCAGCCCAGGCGGATACCGAGACGCGATGCCGCCGCCAAGTCCACATTGTCCAGACCGACGCCATATTTCGACAGCACGCGCAAATCGGTCATCCGATTCAGCGCGTCGGCATCCAGCCGCTCCAGGGCCGCCACCACGCCGTCGTAACCGGCGACAAAGGCGATCAGTTCGCTTCCGGCAAGCGTGCGGCCGCTGTCGTTGAAGCGCGTATCGGGGAAATGCCCCAGGAGCTCGGACCGCAACGTCGGATGGTTCGAAAAGGACCGCGAGAGCACCGCGACGCGCCGAGGGCGTTCGGCCTCAGACATGAGCGGTGAAGACCGCGCTGACCTGTCCGAGTGCCGAAAAATCAGCCCTGACCGACGTGTCGAGCGGTATCTGCTCGTACCCCGTGCAGCTTCCCGTCACGACATATTGCCCTGCCCGGATGCCGTATCCGCGGCGATGCAGAATGTGGACGAAGTCGAGGACGACATCCAAAGGCATGCCATCGATCCCGGCCGCCGAGCCAGAGGCGCGCCTTTCGCCCGCAACCCAAAGGTCGACCGGCGCGTCGACCAGCGACCGCCAATCCTGCACCGTCTTGCCCTCGCCCACGACCAACCAGCCCGCGGAGCCGTTGTCGGCGACGAGTGCGAAACCGCCATGTGCGCCAATTCCGGAAAACCGGCTCGCCGGAATTTCGAATGCGGCGTGGACGCTGCCGATCGCGCTCGTCAGAGTCTCCATCGCGCAGGGCTGCGGACGTGCCGGCAAATCGTGGGCGAACCGGTACGCGTATTCCGATTCGACGCCCACCGTGACCTCCCATGGCCCGCGGACCACGGCACCACTCTGGAAAACACGGTATTCGGGCAGGGCGCCCACGAACATGCGCGGCAGGCCCATCTGCTCGCGTCCCGAGCGAGCCGCGGCACCGACCTTCCAAGCGGCGATGGATCCGAGCGCCGCGATCATCTCGTCCTGGACGCGTTCCGCAGCATCCATGTCCGATGGATATCGACGGCTTGCGGCGTCACGCGCTGACCTGCTTCAAACCCTCTGGCCAGCGTGGCGGCGAACGATTTTGCGGGCATGTGGGGCCAAGACGCCTTCGAAAATTCGGGGAACAACTGCCATGGCGGCATGCGAAATGTAAAGTATCGGAGAAGCCGCCCGACAACGCCGGATATTCCGCCGTGGACCGGCTAAGTCCATGTTTTGGAACCATTCTAAGAGCTTGTGTTGGCATTCCCGGAATGCTTTGATGAACTCTCGGCGCGAATCCGGCACGCGGATCGAGGTTTGCTGCGCCGGTTCGGAGCATCTCGTGGGCGTTGAGTTTAACGGGCAACGCGCTTTGGTATCGGGCGGGACCCGCGGTATCGGCCGCGCCATTGTGTCCGAAATGCTCGAATTGGGTGCCTCCGTTTGCGCCGTTGGCACCGATGAAGCCAGACTTTCCGAACTCGCGAGAGACCATGGCGCCGGCGGGCGGCTGGCGGTGCGACGCGCCGATCTCTCGCAACCGTCCGGCATGGAAGCTGCGGCACGGGATTTCGCCGCCGAAAACTTCGACATCCTCGTGAATTGCGCGGGGATCAATTTCCACGGCTTGGTGGGGGAACTCGACTTCGAGGTGTTCGACCGCATCCAGGCCCTCAATGTGCGGGCCCCGGCGGTACTGTGCGATGCCGTCGTTCCGGGCATGGCCGACCGGGGATATGGCCGGATCGTCAACGTCACGTCGATATTTTCGGTCGTCAGCAAGTCGCGCAGAGCAAGTTATACAACGAGCAAATTCGCGCTCTGGGGCTTTACTCGGGCCCTCGCACTGGACTATGCGGACCGCGGCGTCATCGCCAATTGCGTGGCGCCGGGATTCATCGAAACGGAAATGACTCAACGCATGCTCGGACCGGACGGAATCCGCGAAATGACCGCGCAAGTCCCCATGAAGCGTCTGGGGCAGCCACGCGAAATCGCGCGCCTCGTGGCCTTTCTCGCGAGCAGGGACAACAGCTTCGTGACCGGGCAGAACATCGTCGCCGACGGCGGCTTCACCAGCACCTGAGACGACGCATGAAAGATCCTCAAGCCTCTATGCAGATAGCGTCCTCGCGCGGCACGTACGATGTGCTGTTCCACTTTGCGGTCGAAGAAGCAGCGGAGAGCATCGACCGCACCGTACCCTATCACTGCATCGTCGACGCACGCGTGCAAAGCCTGCATCGCGCGGCGCTGGCGAAGCTGACGGGCGGCGCGGCATCGGTGATCGAGATCGAAGCCACCGAGGACGCGAAGTCGCTGGAGAATCTCGCTCTCGTTCGCCGCCTGGCGGAGAACGGCGTCAAGCGCAAACCATCTGCTCGTCGCGATCGGCGGTGGAATTGTCCAGGACATGACGTGCTTCGTCGCGACGATCATGTTCCGCGGCATGGATTGGGCGCTGCTGCCGACCACGCTGCTTGCGCAGGCCGATTCCTGCATCGGGTCCAAGAGCTCGATCAACGCCGCCGGCACCAAGAATCTGGTCGGCACCTTTTTTCCCCCCGAAGCGCGTGGTCATCGCCACCGAATTCCTCGACACGCTCGAACTGCGGGAGCTCCAGTCGGGTGTCGGAGAAATGCTGAAGGTCCACATCGTGGACGGCCCTCGGAGCTTCGACCGGATCGACGCCGCATACGATGCGATTTTCGCCGACCGCGCCGTGATGCTCGCCTTCATCCGTGCGTCCTTGGAGATCAAGAAGCGCCTCATCGAGATCGACGAGTTCGACCGTGGCCCGCGCAACCTGATGAATTACGGGCATAGCTTCGGCCATGCCATCGAAGCGGCGACCGAGTTCGCCGTACCGCATGGTATCGCCGTCACGATCGGGGCCGACATGGCGAACTACGTGGCGGTACGCCTCGGCCGCATGTCGGAAGACAAGTTTCGGCATATGCATCCGGTGCTGAGGAAGAACTACCGGGACTATGCATCGGCACCGGTTCCGATCGAGACATTCATCGGCGCGCTGGGCCGCGACAAGAAGAACCTGTCGGGGAAATTTTCCCTGATCCTGCCCAATCGCGACGCGGTGCTGGAGAAGGTGGACGTGCCGCAGACCGACGGTTTCCGCGATTTCTGCATCGATTTCTTCGACACCCAGCGGTCGCGCGCCTAGCCGCCGCGGTCGCGGCTGAAGGATTTTGGAGCCAACGTGAACACCGTCGCCATCATAGGAATGGGAAAGATGGGCCAGACCCGGGCCCACTCGATCGAGAAGGAAAGCCGCGCGCGGCTGGTGAAGGTGTTCGATGTCCACTACGCGACACCCACCGATTACCCCAAGGCCGCATCCATCGACGAGATCATACAGGATCCCAAGATCGACTCGGTCTTCGTGTGCCTGCCGAACAATTTCAACAAGCCCACGACCATAGCCGCGCTCAAGGCCGGCAAGAATGTCTTCTGCGAGAAGCCGCCGGCCTTTAACGCCGATGAAGTCCGCCGCCGGCCTTTAACGCCGATGAAGTCCGCGAAATCATTGCCGCGGAACGCGCCAGCGGCAAGGTTCTGATGTACGGCTTCAACCACCGTCATCATGCCTCCGTCGCCAAGATGAAGGAAATGATCGACGCCGGCCAGTACGGCAAGGTCATCTGGATACGCGGCCGATACGGCAAGAGCGTCGACGAGGCCTATCTCAAGAGCTGGCGGGCCAAGAAGGATCTGGCGGGCGGCGGCATCCTGATCGATCAGGGCAATCCACATGCTCGACCTGTTCCTGCATCTGACCGGCAAGACCTTCGACGAGATCCATGCCTTCGTCTCGAGCCGCTACTGGAACATGCCCGGCATCGAAGACAACGTCTTCGCCCTGCTGCGCGACAAGGCGTCTGGGCTGGAGATATCGTTTCACTCCACGATGACCCAGTGGCGCCATCTGTTCTCGCTGGAAGTGTTCACTGGAGCGCGGCTACTTTGTGCTCAATGGGTTGAAGACGTCCTCCAACAGCTACGGCGAGGAGATCCTCACCGTGGCGCGCAATCGTACGAAAGCGCCAGCCGCCTCCTGGGACAGCGAAGACGTCTACAAATTCGATGCGGACATTTCGTGGGATGCCGAGGCGCAGCACTTTTTCGACGCGGTCACGGAAGGCAAGCCCGTCCGTTACGGCACATCCGCCGACGCGCTGCGGTGATGTCGCTGATCGACCGCATCTATGCAATCGAGCACTGTGTATCCCGGTGCTCTACGATAACCTGATAGCGGTGGATTGAGATGATGGACATCATGGGCAAGACGGCGGCCCGTACGAATGACGGCGATGCGTGGCTGGACGACTATTTCGGTCGCTACAAGGCCATAATCGCCGGGCGCGACGTCTATCCGGCGTTGCGGGCCTTTCACGAACTTGCGGTTCGCGTGCGCAATGGCGGCGGCCAGCTGTTCTTCGCAGGAAACGGCGCGAGCGCATCGATCGCGTCGCACGGCGCCGTGGATTTCACCAAACAGGGCCGCGTCCGCTCCAGGGATTTCAACGAGCCCAATCTCATCACCTGCTTCGCCAACGATTTCGGCTACGACAATTGGATGGCCAAGGCCATCGAGTTTCCACGCCGGTCCCGCCGACGCCGTCGTCCTGATTTCGGTGAGCGGGAAATCTCCGAGCGTCGTGAACGCGGCGCGCCATGCGAGGAGCCGCAATCTGCCGGTTGTCGCATTCACCGGCTCCGGCAGCGACAATCCGTTGCGCGCCCCTGGCGGATATCGATTTCTGGGTCGAGAGCCGCGCCTACAACATCGTGGAATGCGTACACATGATGTGGCTGATGAGCGTCGTCGATCTTCTCGTCGGCAAGGCGGAATACAGCGTCAGCTAGTTTCGGCGCGCACGTCGCAAACCGCCGGTTGCGTTCCCTGCTTGAACGCGTGTAATGGTCGATATCGCTGCAATATTGGAAAGAATCGCGTGGCAACGGGGACTACATCATCCGGTCGGCGAGTTGGCATCATCATCCTGTCCTTCAACGATCCGCGGATCGTTCACACGATTATCAGCATCAAGCAGCGCGACCTTCATGATCTTACCCCGTATCTACGTCGTCGACGGCGGCTCACGGCGCGAGATCGTCGAACTGATCGGGATGCATTTGCGTCCCCACGACGTCTGCAAGTCGGAGCGCGACCGCGGTATCTTCGATGGCCTCAACAAGGGGCTCGATCTCGTCGAGGAAGATCTGATGACGTGGTTCGGCTCCGACGACATCATGAGCCGGAATATCGATCTCGACGCGGTGGTGAAGTCGTTCGACGATGCGGCGCTCGATTGCCTGCTTCACGACATCCTCTTCATAGACGAGAGCGGTCCGTGCCGCCGCTCCGTTGCGGTTGCGCCGACATTGGCGAACTACAGGCGCGGCATGCACATCCCGCATTTCGGCTCGTATTGGCGCATGTCGGTCATCGGCAAAACGCGGTTCGACCTGCGCTATCCGTCGGCATCGGATCAGGATTTCTTTCTGACGCTTATCGAGTCCCACAAGCTCGTCTTCGCCGTCGACAACCGCGTCGGCACGCTTGCACGGCTTGGCGGCGCCTCGACCGGAGGCGTCGCGCGGGTCCTGAGGTCGAACGTCGAGGTGTTCCACATCTACAAGCGCCATCTGGGGACCGTCGGCGGTTTCATCGCGGTATTCTCGAAACTGGTCTCCAAGGTGTTCACGAGGTTTCCCAAGCCTCGCTATCCCGTGCTCGACGAGTTCACCGCCTGCATCCTGGACCGAGGGACGACACGGCGCCCCTCCGAACGACGGTGTGACGCGCGACGCGGTCCCGCGGCGATATCCAAACGGTCCGGCGGGCAGCCCATCGCGCGCGCGGACTGTACTTTGGCCTCGTGTTCTTTCAGATTTCGAAGACGAATGGAAGGCGATCGAATGACAGGCATTCTTGGCAAGATTTACGTGACCGGCGCTGCCGGCATGATCGGATCCAACAATCTCGCGATTTCTGGTTCGCCAGGGCGCGACGGTGGTCGGCATCGACAATTTCTGGCGCGGCACGCCCAGGAACATCGCCGATATCCTTCCCAGCGCAAACTTCGCGTTTTCCGACATGGACAAGGATTCCGTCCTGATCCATACGGCGGACATCGTCGCGGGCATCGGCTACGTCTTCGCAAACGAATGGAACGTTTTCCAGAAGAACGTGCTGATCAACACGCAAATCGCGCGCGTGGTGAACGAGTTGCGGCCCGATCGCTTCCTCTACCTCGGGACCGCCTGTTCCTATCCCCAGTCGCTCCAGCGCTCCGTGGATACGTCGGTTCTGTCCGAAAGCGTCAAGTTTCCGGCGGATCCGGAATCCGGATATGGCTGGAGCAAGCTGATGGGCGAAATCGAGTTCCGCATGGCCGTCAAAGGACGTCCGACGCGTCTGACCGTGCTCGACCTGCACAACGTCTATGGCTGGCCGTGCATCTATCGCGATGCGACCGCGCAGGTGATACCGTCCCTGATCTTCCGTGCCCTTAACACGCCGGACGGCAAGCTGTCCGTATGGGGCGACGGCAAGCAAGGCAGAGCCTTCATCAATGTTGCGGATGTGGTGTCCGCCGTGGACACGGCGCTGAAATACGATGGCGCCGAGACCGCCTTCATGATCGGGCCGGACCAACTGCACCACCATCGGAGAGGTTGCGCGGCTGATTCAGTCGCATCCGCAGGTCAAGATCGACGAAATCGTTTTCGATCCGTCCAAGCCGACGGGCGATATCGGCCGCTTCGCCGATTTCAGCCTGGCGCGCCGCGAACTCGGATGGTCGCCCAAGGTCGACTTCCGCGACGGATTGCGCGCGGTCATCGATCACATCATCGCGGATTCGAACCAGGCCTGAGCGGCGAAGCTGCGAGCATCGCTGCGCTCGCCTTCGCGTGAGGTCAGCCTGCCGCCGTTGCGAGTTGTACGCCTAGCAGCTTGCGGGCATCGTCGAGCGATATCTTCTGGAAGACATCGAGCCTGCCGCCGATGGTCGCGTCCAGCACGCGGCGATTGTCCGCCTCGAAAGCCGCCCGCGCGTTGCGATAGTTCTGCTCGTTGCCGCCCATGTTCGCGAGGCCCCAATACGAGCCGGCAGGAAAATAGTTCGGATCGAAGTGATTGATGTCCGGACCGACGCGCTTCTCGTAGCCGCCGGTCTTGTCCGGCTGGACGAAATGATGATCGACGCCGAAAAGGATCACCGGGTCCGCGCCGCAATAATATGCCAATTGCAGCGCACTGTAGGTGACCGTGTTGGCGGCGCCAAGCCGCGCCGCAGATCCGTCTGGAAGTCGAACGAATTCAGGCTCAGAAAATAGTCGAACTCCTTGCGGTGCTTTTGGGGCACATGCCAGCGCGTCTTCCAGCTCAGAAGAGTCGGAATCTTCATGGCCAGCCATTGTTCCCAGTTCTGCCGCACGACGACGTCGTTCACGCACATGACGCAAACCGGACGCCAGGTGGTGCGCGGATAGAGCATATCTATCTTGTTCATCCCGATCGCCGGAACATGCGTGAATTCATGCAAGGGTGTTTGGTTCAGGCTTGGGCCATTGCCGATCACCAGCATGGGCTTGCCGTGGAAACGATCCTTCCAGGATTGAAGCCAGGCGCTGTTGGCGCCCTTGCCGTAAGTCAATCCTTCAAGCCAGTATCGCAACGGCCGCGTGACGGTGATAAGGCCATTTCCCAAGTTCAACAGCACAGCCGTACTCCACATGTCGATGTCCAGCCTTCTTAACCGGCCATGGTAGGGTTGCCAAGTTGGACACACCAAAGACGCGGGCCTGATCCCGCGCGATGTACGCAAACGCGCTGCCTACGAGACGGCGGTCGCGCCTCCGGTACGCCGCTTTGCGAGCTTGTCCGCAGGGCGCGGGACGGGCTGCAAATCATCTGTGCGACGCAGGACTAGCCCTTCCGAATAATTCGCCGCGAGCGCATCGCGGTTGAGCAGTTTGGCCAGCGGCGTACCGGGCCGGTAGGCGATGACGTTGCCCCAGCTTTCCGGATCAATCTCCGCAGCCGACCGGCGGAAGGCCTTCCATGTCACGCTGCCGCCATATTCCACGACCGGATACCATTCCGAGATCGCGATCTCGTAGCCGCGCTCCGTCAGGAAGCTGCACATGTTCGCGGTGTCGTAACCGAGCGGTACCGTCTTGCGGTTCTCGTATTCGCACACCACGCATTGCGGGGTGAACCGCTCCCAAGGAAAGCCCCTGAGCACGAAAATGTCGAAGCCCTCGGTGTCGATCTTGAGAAAATCGACGCGCGCGATGTTCTGTTCGACGGCGAAGTCCGACAGCGTGATCAGATCGATCCGGCGCGTTTCGCGATGCGAGGCATGAAACGAGCTGAGGCTGCTGATGCCGGTGCTCACCTCGCTGGTGAAGAACGCAACGTCCTTCTGCGACACGTCCGACACGCCCCTTGTATCGATATGGACGTTTGATTTGCGACCGACGAGGGATTGCAGATAGGCGCGGTTCTTCGGATCGGGTTCGAAGGCATATATCGTCCAACCGGACTCCGCAAACCCGTCCAGCGAACTCCCGTGATGCGCGCCGACATCGATCATGACGCCGACCGTTCCGAGCGACTTGAAAGCGGCTTCGACGATATGGACTTCGTGCAGGTTCGCGCCGCGAACCAGCCGAACGAGCAGACGCGAGAGCCGCGTCCCAAGCACGTTTTTCACCCAGGATTTCAGCATATTTTCCTAGTTCTTTCGCACGTCAGGCGGGCCCAGCGGGCGCGTCGGCCCGCACCTTTGCACCCTTTTGTCATCGATTGCCAAATCGCTAATTCTCCGCGACTTTCCGGCCCACGACATAGACGCCAGGCCAGACGATCGTGTCGAGCTTCAAGGCGGCGATGGTGTCCAGGGTTCGGCGATAGCCCGGATAGAGCGCGTGGTAATAGGGAAGCGAAACGTCGCGGCCAGGTCCGATGATCGCGCCGCAGTCCAGCAGCTCTGCGATGCTGAACCCAGCATGGGCGCCGTATTCGTTGCGAAACCGGCCCCGGAGGCGAAAGCTCCAATCCTTGAGATTGGCCCGGATCTTATCGCCAAGCGTGTATTTCGACACCGCGATATAGCCGACGATGCGGGTCCGGTTGGGCGTGCCGATGCAATAAATGCCGTCGCTCTTCAGCACCCGGCGCATTTCCGAAAGCGCGGTCTTGTAGGCCGGAATATGCTCGAGGGCGTGAAAGGAATACACGAGATCGAACTCCCGATCCGCGAATTTCAGCGCGGTTGCATCCATCTGCTGAAAATGGACGAGAGGGTTTCCGTCCGACTTGAAGTAATCGTCGAAATCTATGCAGTCGACCCGGCAATTGAAGACCTCCGCGAGCGCTCTCGCATCGTCGCCGGCGCCGCATCCGACCACCAGCACGCGATTTATCGGCTTCGTGTTCTGTTTTGCGAAGTCTCCCAGTACGACGGCCCGCACATAGGCATCCTTGTTGCTCGCCAGCCAGCCCGTTCCGGTCCGCTTGCCGCTCGCGATGTCCTTCTCGCTTACCATCTGTGTCTTTTCACTCCGACGCCAATTCCGCAAAGGTCTTTTGCCGACACCGCTCGCCGGGGCGGGCAGTCAGGAACGTTGCCGGTAATGTAACACGGTGCCAACTCCTGAAAAGCACCGCCACGGCGCCCGGCCGGTCTGTCCGGCTGCTCCATGAAGCCGGCGCGACCGGATTTATTGCCGGCAGGAGATCACGCGGCTCCGCGCAGCACGTTCGCCAGAACATCGCAGACGCGGTCCACATCGGGGCGGGTGAGCTGCAGTCCCGACGGAAGATTGATGCCGCAAGCCGCGATTTCGTAGGCCACCGGATTTCGTTCCCGCGCGCCTTGGGCGGAGGGATATTCCCGATAGGCCGGCAGGCTGCTCAGCGGGTGGAAAAAGGGCCGGCTGTCGATGCCCTGTTCCTCCAGCTGCGCCATCACGTCGACGGTCTTGAAGCCGAAATCGGGCGAAAGGATCACCGTATCCATCCAGAAGGAATTCCGCATTTCCTCGGAATCGTGATTGAGGCGGAGCCCATTCACACCGGCAAGATTTTCGCGATACCAGGAAAAGATTTCACGCTTGCGTGCGATCAGTTCCTCGATCCGCTCAAGCTGCGCCAGGCCGAGGGCAGCCTGCATGCTCGACATCTTGTATTTGAAACCGACTTCCTCGTTGAAGAACATGCGATCGCCGGGTTTGCGGCCGTGGTCGCGCAGCCGCATCACGCGGTCGAACAGCACGCTGTCGTCGGTCACCAGCATGCCGCCTTCGCCCGTGGTCATCGTCTTGGAGCCGTGAAAGCTGAAGGTGCCGACATCGCCCAGGCTGCCTGCCAGCTTACCGCGTAGGCGCGATCCGATCGCTTCGGCGGCATCCTCGATAAGCGGAATCCCGTGCGGACGCAGCACGTCGCGCAGTCCGTCCATGTCGGGCATGCTGCCATACAGGTCCACGGTGATGACGGCCTTGGTTTGCGGCGTTATCGCGCGTGTTAGGGATCCGACGTCCATGCACCAGGTTTCCCGGTCCACGTCCACGAAGACCGGCGTGGCGCCGACATAGGTGATCGGCGCCGACGATGCGATCCAGGTGGATTCGGGGACGATCACCTCATCTCCCGGTCCCACGCCCATCGCCGCCAGCGACAGATGCAGGGCGGACGTGCACGACGGGAGCGTTACGGCGTGCTTGACGCCGAGATAATCCGCAAAGGCGCGTTCAAAACGCTGGTGGAAGACATTGGCGTTGTCGAACCAGGCATTTTCAGCCGCGTCCGCGACATAGCGAACTTCCTTCTCGGTGATCCACGGCCCGGAGACTGGAATTTTCTTCATGGAATTGCCGCCGACCTCGTCGTTACCGAATACACTGTCCATATCATGGCATATACGGCCAACGAACCGCGCCCAACACATAGCGCGCCGAGGGCCAGGACAATCCGCAAGAGACAAAGTGTCACGGCTTGCGCCGCATCCATCCTACGGGGTGATGCGTGGATTCGGGGTCTCCAACGTTCATCGAAGAGTCTGTCCGGAAGGCGAAGCTCGAACTCCTGATGCTTGGCGAGAAACGCCTCGTTCGCGCTAATGGGATTGTCCCAGATCCAATCGGGTTGAGTGCGCGGCATGCCGGCGACGAGCTTCATCAACCCGTCCTGCGAAAGAATGAAGGAGCCCGGCGTCACCAGGTCCGAATAGGCTTCCAATTCCGCCGCTACATGCGCCTTGGAGTGGTTGGAGTCGAGGATCAGCATGACCTTGTCTGTGGGCTTGATCATCGCTTTCACCTTGGCGACGACGTCGGGCGCGATCGAACTGCCTTCGACCATCGTGATGCGGTGGAACATAGGATGGGCTTCGATTGCGACGCGATTGTGCTCGCGAATCTCGATATCGATGCCGATGACGCGCCCGTTGCCCATCAATTCGAAAAGACTGGAATAGAATATCAGCGATCCGCCGTGCGCAATTCCGGTTTCGATGATGACGTCTGGGTGCACCTGGAAAATCGCTTCCTGGATACGGACCATGTCGTCGGGCAACTGAATGATCGGCCGGCCCAGCCAACTGAAGCCGTACGAGTACTTCCGGACCCAGCCGACGTCCACCCAGAGGCGCGCAATGCGTTCGAACGCTTCTTTCGAGAACAGATCATAGACCCGGCTCGTTTCGCCCTCGGAAACAGAGAGCTCTTTGCTATCCGTATCGATCGTGATCTTCATGACATTCTCGCACGCAGAGTTTCTTCGCGAACCGGACACCCGAATGACGGCCGGGGTTTAGACATTCTCCTCACCCAGCACAAGCAGGTCGGCGTCCAACCCCATTTCCCGCAGAGTCGCCCCGACTTCCGCCGCATAATTCGGATTCATGACAATTACGGTCTTGGCGCCCAGCGAACGCAACGTTTCGGGTGACCCGACGTGGTGTCCCGTTGTTGGGATGAATTTGTCATGTTTGGCCGGATTGATGTCCACCACGCCGGAAATCCGGCTGGCGTCGGGATCGACGAGCGTACAGAACATGACGCCTTTTGCACCCGCACCCCAAATGGCTGCGGGACCGCGCGCTCCCGCCAGGCGCCGACGCCAGCTGTCGACGAACCTTTGCCGGTCTTCCGATACCGCCGGGAAATGGAAGGGGCCGCCCAAATCGGCCATGTCCGGGCGGATGCCATCGGCAACCGCGGCCGCCACCCACATATACTGGCCGCCGAATACGTGCTCCACCTCGGGGGCATGAAACCGGCCTTTTGAAGCGCGATCGAGATCGTGTGCGGATCGAAGAGCGAGCAGTGCTCGTAGAACAGGTCCTGGATCTCGCGGCGCTCGACTACCCAGGTGACGTCGGGCGTCTCGATGAAAAGCTGCGCTCCCGCGCCGGCCATGCCGCGGCGTATAGCCGAAAGCATCGCAACGGGATCGCCCACTTGGCCAAGTGTGTGCCTGGTGACCACCAGCGTCGCCGGAACCGACAGGCACGACAGCGCCCTCTCGTCGAAATATTCCGGAAAGAGCCTGATGCGCGGGTCTGCCGTCACGTTGCCGCCGCGATAGGCCGGGTCGAAGCCTACGGCGCTGCGCAGCCGCGGTCCGGCGAGATTCGCAAGCGCCGCCAGAAAGACACCCTGTCCGCAACCGACCTCAACCACATCGATGCAAGCGGCATCGCCCGCCGCCGCCACGATCTTCGCCGCCATCCTTTCGGCATGTTGGCGAAAGGCGCGCGAGTGGGTCTGGTCGTTTTCGTAATTCGCATCGTAAGGAACCAGGGCAGCGTCGAAGGCGCGGTTCCACACGAAGCCGCAGCGCACGCATCCGACGAGATCGAGCGTTCCGGTGGCCGCCGCGAGTGCGTCGGCGCGCGTAGCCTCCAGCCGATTCAGGAAAACCGGGATGCCGACGCGATGCTCGATCGCGAACGGCTCGCTCGCGCCGCAGATGGGACAAGCTTCGCGTTTCATGGGCCGGCCTCCCCGTAGTCTGGATAAGTGGCATCGCGGTCTGAAATCTCGGCGGGCTGCGACGGCCACGCGATCGAGAATGCCTTGTCGTTCCAGCGAACACCCCGCCCCGCCCCCGGCACGAAAGCGCTGCCCATCAGATAGACGATGTCGCTATTCTCATCGAGCGTAAGGAAACCGTGGGCGCAGCCGGGCGGAATATAAACAACCGGTTGCCTTCCGCCGAGAGCTCCACCGCGGCCCAACGCCGATAGGTCGGCGATCTCGGCCGCAGATCGACCGCGACGTCGAAGATGGCGCCCCGAACGCACTGGACGATTTTCGCCTCGCCGAACGGATCGGATTGATAGTGCATGCCGCGCAACGTTCCTTTACGCGGATTGCGCGAAATGTTCGTCTGGACCACTCGCATGGCGATCCCGGCGCGGCCGAATTCCTCTTCGCAGAACGACCGCGCGAAATAGCCGCGTGCGTCCGCGTGACCGTCGAGTTCGACGATCACGGCACCGTCCAGATCTGTAGGAGTGAAGCGCATCGTCCTAGAAAACGGCGATGTTCGGGATTGCGGTGACGAAGCGTCCGCCCCAGGCGCGGACCGGCGCCAGCTGCCGGGAAATCTCATCCCGTAGATTCCACGGAACGATCAGCACGTAGTCGGGCTTCTCGTCCAAGATCGCCTGCGGATCCCGAATGGGGATATGGCTGCCCGGCAGGAGCTTGCCCTGTTTCGCAGGGCTTCGGTCGGCGACGAATCCGATCTGCCGTTCGGTGATGCCGCAGTAATTGAACAGCGTATTGCCCTTTGCCGCAGCACCATAGCCGACGACGCGCATTTTACCGGCCTGGGCTTCGCCGAGGAACGCGAGCAGGTCGGCCCGCACCTTCTCCACGCGCCGGCCGAAGTCCGCATATCCTTCGGGCCGATCAAGCCCCGCCGCGATCTCCTTGTTGCGAACAATCGCCACGTTGGGGGACAGGGGCTGTATCGAACCTTCGCGGCAGGCGAAGATGCGCAAGGAGCCGCCATGCGTGGGCACCTCGTCGATATCGAAGATGCGCAGCCCATGCTTCGCGAAAACTTTCTCGATCGCCAGCACGGACAGGTAGGTAAAGTGCTCGTGATATATCGTGTCGAATTGCACCTGCTGGATAAGATTCAGCAAATGCGGAAACTCGACCGTATAGGCTCCTTCGGGCTTGAGGATGGCGCCGACGCCCGCGACGAAATCGTTGATGTCCGGAACGTGAGCGAGCACGTTCTTTGAGACGAGCAGATCGGCCGCATGGCCCGCGTCTGCAAGCCGCCTGGCGGTATCCAATCCGAAGAAGGCGATCTCCGTCGGGACTCCTTTGCTGCGCGCGGCCTGCGCAACATTGGCCGACGGCTCCACCCCCAGGCAAGGCACGCCGGCGGCAACGACATATTGCAGAAGATATCCGTCGTTGCTGGCGATTTCGACGACCTTGCTCGACGCGTTGAGCCCGAAGCGCGCGACCGCCATCTCGACATAGGCGCGGCAGTGGGCGAGCCAGCTGTCGGAGAAGAGGAGAAGTAGGCGTAATCTTCGGTGAATATTTCATCGGCCGGGACTACCCGGTCGACTTGCACAAGAAGACACGTGTCGCACACCGGGCATGAAGCGGATAAGTCTTGTCGGGCACGCCCGAGCGCTCCGGCGCAACATAGGAATTGGACAGCGGCTGCATGCCAAGGTCGACCAGCGTGCGCGTCAACGTGGCGCCGCAATTCTGGCAGGCCGGAGCGGTCATCATAAAAGTTCCTCGTATCGCGAAATCTGTTCCAGGCAGAGGGCGCGGGCATCTTCTCCGCCGCCCCAGCGCCTGTACCATTCGGCCGTCCAAATTGCACACTCCCGGCTTGAAAGCCGGGGCCGCCACCCGATCGTCTTGCGCGCGAGCGCCGGATCGAGGGACAGGAAATTCATCTCGGGCATCGCGCGTGACGGCTCGTGCCGCCATCCCTTGCGGGCCGCAAGGGCTTCCAGCAGCATCTCCGCCAGCTCGGAAACCTTCAAGACATCCTGCGGCGAGGGACCGAAATTGAGCGCCGAGGGCAGTTCGGCATTCGATGTCGCGATCTGTTCGACATAGCGCAAATAACCCGCCAACGGCTCGAGCACATGTTGCCAGGGACGTGTTGCGTCGGGATAACGCAACACCAGCTCTTCGCCGCGAGTTATCGCGCGCCATATGTCCGGTACCAGACGGTCTTCGGACCAGTCGCCCCCGCCGATCACATTGCCCGCCCTGGCGGCCGCCACCGGAATGCCGGTATCTTGGAAAAACGATTGCCGCCAGGACGAAACAGCGATCTCGGCGGCGGCCTTGGATGCCGAATAGGGATCGTGAGCGCCCAGCGCATCGTCTTCCTGAAAGGCGCGGCCGGTCTCCAGATTGCGATAGACCTTGTCCGTCGTGATCACCAGGGCGGCACGCAAGGACGGCTGACGGCGCAAGGCATCCAGAAAGTTCACGGACCCCATGACATTGGTCTCAAACGTTTCCACCGGCTCGCGATAACTCCGCCGCACCAACGCCTGCGCTGCCATGTGGATGGCCACCGTCGGACGAATCTCGTCGACGGCGGCTGCCAAGGCAGCCCGATCGCGAATATCGCCGATACGGGAAGACGCCAGACCGGCGCCGCCAAGCTGTCCGAACAGATTGGGCTCGCTGTCCGGCCCGAGAGAATAGCCGTGAACCTGGGCGCCCATGCGGGCAAGCCATATCGACAGCCACGCGCCCTTGAAGCCCGTGTGTCCCGTCAACAGAACGCGCTGACCCGACCAGAAGGATTCGTCCGCCATTGCCTAATCCGAGAATCTGGCCCAAGGCGCATGTCCAGCGGCCCACATCGCCTCGAGCTGCTTCTTGTCGCGCAACGTGTCCATCGGTTGCCAGAAGCCCTGGTGCTCGAAGGCACCGAGTTGACCATCCCGCGCCAGGCCGACCAGGGGGTCGATCTCCCAGGGCATCTCATCCCCGGCTATGCGATCGAGCACCTTCGGATGCAGGACGAAAAAACCGCCGTTGATGAAGTTGCCGTCTCCTGCCGGCTTCTCCTCGAAACGTACGACCTTATTGCCATCGATCACAGTCGCGCCGAAGCGTCCGGGCGGGCGCACGACCGTCACCGTCGCATCCAGACCATGATCGATATGGAACTCGGTCAGCGCCTTGATGTCGACGTCCGCGACGCCGTCGCCATACGTCATGTGGAATGGCTCGTTGGGGTCCAGCAGACCGGCTATGCGCTTCAGTCTTCCGCCGGTCATGGTGTCCGCACCGGTGTCGATAAGGCTCACCTTCCACGGCGGTACCCCGTCGGAGTTCAGGTAGTCCAGCGAGCGAGAGGCCAGATCGATCGTAATATTCGATCTGTGCAACACATAGTTCGCAAAATATTCCTTAATAAAATAGCCTTTGTAGCCAAGGCAAATAATGAAATCATGAAATCCGTGATGGGAATAGATGTTCATGATGTGGACGAGGATGGGGATGCCGCCGACCTCCACCATCGGCTTCGGCCGGACATCGGTCTCCTCCATGAGCCGGGTTCCTAGACCGCCGGCAAGGATCACAACCTTCATTGAACCCATCGAAAAGCCGCAATGCCCCTGCGGCACAAGAAAGGCCGCTAAGTTCTTATAGAGAGCCGATACGAGCATGCCAATAGCCCAAGGCAAATGGCTTCGGATGGCACTTCGGCACCGGTTAATTCCAAACGCGAGCGCTCTGGAACAGCGCGGGATTTGCCGCGGCTCTACCGTGTTGAATTGGGAATCCGCTGCGTCTAGGTTGGCCCATCCCCATCAATATACCGGCCTGAAAGTACCCATGTCTCCCCTGTTTTCTGTTGTCATCCCCACACGGGAACGAGCGGACACCCTGCACCATGCGTTGCGAAGCTGCGTGATGCAGCGCTTCACGGATGTGGAATTCATCGTCAGCGACAATGCCGGTACCGACGACACCGAAGCCGTGGTTCGCGCCTTCGACGACTCTCGAATTCGCCTGATCAATACCGGGCGCCGGGTCAGCATGCGGGAGAATTGGGAATTCGCGCTCGGCCACGTTACCGGGCAGTTTGTGCTCTATATCGGAGATGACGACGCGCTCGTGGCGGGGGCGCTCGAAGACCTTGCGAATCTCGTCAAGGAGAGTGACGCACGTGCCGTGAAGTGGCAGCCGCCCATCTATCTGTGGCCGAGTATCGACGATCCGAGTGCGGCGGGGAGCCTTTCAGTATCGGCGTCCCGCGGCATGATCCTGATGAAGTCGGCGGCGGCTCTGCGCGCCGTGACTTGGGGGCTGCTGCAGTGCCGCCACACGCCCTCGGTCTATCATGGATTGGTGTCCATGGAAGTCGTTCGTCACATCATGGCGAAGACCGGGGAGTTCTTCCGCTCCGAAATACCCGACTATTATTCAGGCCTCGCCGTAGCGAATACGCTTGCGAGCTATTTGTACGTGGATAAGCCCTATACGATTGCGGGCATATCACGCCATAGCACCGGGACTTCCGCCGTTCGGGCCGCCTCGGACGGCACGCTGTCGCCCGCCGCCATGTTCGCGTCGGAGAACAAACTTGGCCCGCATCCCCAGTTCCTGGAGACCGCTGCCATCGCCTCCGTTCATGGCTACGTGACGGACACGCTTCTCCGGATTCGCGACACGCTCGGCGCCAAGACACTCATTCCCATGTGGTACCGGCTCCTCCTCACGGTGCAGGAAATTTCCGCCAGGCCCAACGAGAACTTGGAATCGCCATCCCACCCGCTTTACATCTATAGCAAGAGCAATCGACGGCTGTGGCTGTACTTGCTGTACGTTCGGCTGTTCCGCGGCCGCGCTTACCCCGAGGGTGCAAAGGGATATTGGAGCCGGAGAATGGAGCGCTCGACCGCCCTCGTCGTGGACACGCGAAAATTCGGAATCGACAACGCCTGCGACGCGTCGATCCTGTTTCACGACCTCACGGCGAGTATCAATCCGGCCAAGTCCGATAGATGCGGATCGATCCTGTCCGTTCTACGGGCCCGCCTGCTGGCTGCAGCGCTGTCACGCAGCGCCGCGCGCCTGTTCGTGCTCAGCGCGTCACTATGACGAGGACTTCGCGCGGACCGGCGGCGAGATGACGCTCGCGATCGTCGCCAATCTTGCCGGGCGCGTGTGGGGCGCGCTGATCCTCATCATCTTCGTTCCGTTCTATCTGGCGGCACTGGGTCCGGAGGGATACGGCATCGTCGGCTTCAACACGACGCTGCTCGCCATCGTGGTGTCGTTGGACGGTGGCGTGGCGCTCACAGTGAACCGCGAGATGGCGCGGCTGTCCGCGCTTCCCGGCCAAGCAAAGGAGATGCGGGCCACGCTGTCCGCCGCGTCTGCAATCTTCATCGCACTTTCGGCCGTCGTGGCGCTATGCATCTGGTTCGCTGCACCCGCCATCGTCGCCGACTGGCTCAATATCGGTTCCCTCCCGGTTTCGGTGGCGGTGCTGGCGATCCGCTTCATCGGCATCGTGGTGGCCGAACAGTTGATAATCTCGCTGTTCCAAGGGGCGCTCTTCGGATTGCATCGACAGGCGACCGTGAACGCCGTGCTGATCGCCGCCACCACCCTGCGCGCGGCCGGCGCCCTGCCGATCCTTTGGTATTTCAGCGCCACGCCCAGCGCATTTTTCATCTGGTACGCGTTCGTCTCCCTTCTCCAGATCGCAGCCCTGCGTTTCCTGATCGCGGGCAATATTCCATTCACCGGTTCGTTTGAGCCGCCCTCGTCCAGTTTGGCAAAGTCGCTCCTGCGGAACGCCGCCGGAATCGGCGGGATCGCGCTGCTTGGACTGGCTCTGGGACAGATCGACAAAGTGTTGGTGAGCCGCGTGCTGCCGCTGGCGGAGTTCGGGTATTACATGGTAGCGGTCTCGATATCTCAGTTGCCGATCATGGTCGCCTCGTCTATCGCCACCGCGGTCTTCCCGCGATTATCGCAACACGCGATGATGGACGATGGCGGTGCGATACGGCTGCTCCACGCCTCAACCCAACTCATCGCCTGCCTCGTGATTCCGATCGGCCTGACCTTCGCGTTCTTCGGCCACGAGATCATTGTGGCGTGGGCCGGAAACGCGCTACTCGGCACTGGCGTCCCGCTCGTGGCCGGCATTCTGACCTTCGGAAACGCCTTTAATGGTCTGCTGCAGACAAGCTATTATTTCGAACTTGCATTCGGACGTACCCGGCCGATCATTTATATGAATGTGCTGGCGCTGGCTGCGATCATCCCCGCGATCCTGGTCCTCACGCGTGCCTACGGCATGGCGGGTGCCGCCGTCTGCTGGCTCGCGCTTAACATAGCCTACGTGCTGATCGGAATGCCGATGATCCTGAGGCGTCCGCTCGGCACAAACCTTTTGCGGCTTTACGCCAGGGGCATAGCGGTGCCCGTCGCGGCGGCATTGGCAGTCACCGGTACAGCGCGTCTCGTCCTGCCCGATCACCTTGGCCGCGTCGGCGGCGGTGCTGCCGCCGTCGTCGTTTGCATTTTGGCGGTGCTGGTTTGTGCAGCCCTTTCGCCCGACTTGCGTGCCCTCCTGAATGCTGACGCGAAGGGGCCGCATACAGGCCCGCGCGCGACGCTCGCATCGGCGGACGGCTCGCCGCCCGAACCGGGGCCCGCTTGATGCCGCGTCCGGTTGCCGTCATAAAGTGCGGCTGTCCGGACCGCGGCACAAACGGCCGTCCGCGTCCGGTACGAGCCCGTCTTGCCATGAAGGCCCGCGCATGCTCCTCCCGTTCGTCCTGAAATCGCGCCTGGAATCCGGCGAAGCATTGGTCGGATCCTGGCTGAGTTTTGGCTATCCGCTCATTGCCGAAATGATGGCGCATGCCGGATTCGATTTTCTCGTCATAGACATGGAACATGGGCATGCGGGGACCGCCGGCATGCTACACCTCATCCAGGTGATCGAACTTTCCGGCACGGCCCCGCTCGTACGCGTCGCCTCGAACGATGTGAGGCTCATCAAGAGCGCGATGGACGGGGGCGCTCACGGCGTCATCGTCCCGGACATCCGCTCGGCAGCGGAAGCGGCACGGGCGGTGGAAGCGGTGCACTATCCGCCGCGTGGCAAGCGCGGCGTCGGCCTGTCGCGCGCGCAACGCTTCGGCTCGCAGTTCGAGCGATATCGCGACGAGTGCCTGCCGCAAGCGCTGGTCGTCGCTCAAATCGAGCATCACCAGGCCGTCACCGATCTTGACTCCATTCTGGCGGTGGACGGTATCGACGCCTTCATCATCGGTCCTTACGACATGTCCGGCTCCATCAACCGGCCCGGCGAATTCGATCACCCGGAGGTTGCCGCCCTGCTCGAACGCGCTGGCGCCTCGATCAGGACATCTTCCAAACCCGGCGGCTACCACATCGTCCACACCGACCATGCGCTGATGCAGCGCCGGCTGGCAGAAGGCTGCCGCTTCATCGCCTATGGCACCGAGATGACCTTTCTCGACGAAAAACTGAATGCCGAAGGCGCTTTCGTCCGTTCCTTGAAGCAGAAGACCGTCAAGTGACTGCAAAAAAGACCCGACTGGCCGCGCTTATCCCGATGAAGGACCATTCGGCACGCGTGCCGGGAAAGAATTACAGGCCCCTCTGCGGACGGCCGTTGTTCCACTGGATAGTCCGGACCCTTCTGGAGGTCGAGGAAATCGACCAGATCGTCATTGAAACCGATTCCGACCGCATCGCGTCGGACGCGATGAAGAATTTTCCCGTCACCATCCTGCGGCGGCCGCCGGAACTGCTCGGGGACGAAACCGGCATCAAGGCCCTTCTGACATATCACCTCTCGCAGATCGGCGCGGACGCTTATTTCCAGACCCATTCCACCAACCCGCTTCTGACGGCGCCGACGATTCGCCGGGCGATCGCCGCCTTTCGCGCGCCGGGAAGCCATGACAGCCTGTTCTCGGTGACACCGCTGCAAACCCGCTTCTATTGGCCCGACGGGCGGCCCATCAACCACAGCCTCGGCGGCGAGGTCCTCATGACGCAGAATCTGCCGCCGGTCATGGAAGAAAACTCCTGTATGTACCTGCTCACCCGGGAGAGCTTCCACAGCGCGGGGCATCGTATCGGGAAAAGTCCGATCCTGTTTCCAATGGAGCGGCAGGAAGCCGTGGACATCGACGAGGAGTTCGACTTCCTGTTCGCGGAGTTCTTGATGCAGCGCAAGCTGGCCGCAGCCGATCCTGACGGTCCGGGCGCGGGCGGAATATGAAGCATCTCGAGGCGGCCTCGCGAATCTCCTGGGTGCCGTGTTCGATTGTCAAAAGCATCGCGGTTATAGTAGGTTAGCCGCAGGGCAACAGAACATGATCATGACCGCACTTCCGCTCTCGCTTGAAGGCAAGCGCATCTGGGTCGCCGGCCATAGGGGCATGGTCGGCTCGGCAATCGTGCGCCGCCTCGCGCGCGAGGACTGCGAAGTCCTCACCGTCTCCCGCGCCGAAGTCGATCTAAGGCGCCAGGACCAAGTCGAACAGTGGATGGGTCGTACCCGCCCGGACGTGGTCGTCCTTGCCGCGGCGAAGGTTGGGGGGATTCTGGCAAACGCAACGTCGCAGGCGGATTTTCTCTACGACAATTTGATGATCGAGGCCAACGTCATCAGGACAGCCCATTCGGTCGGCGTTCGGAAGCTCCTGGCACTCGGATCGTCCTGTATCTATCCGCGATTGGCGACACAGCCCATCAGGGAAGACTCGCTGCTGACAGGTCCTCTCGAGCCGACGAATGAAGGCTATGCGATCGCAAAGATCGCCGGCATCAAGCTGTGCGAGATGCTGCGCCGCCAGTACGGCGCCGACTTCATTTCCGTCATGCCGCCCAATCTCTACGGCCAGGGCGACAATTTCGATCCGCAGACCAGCCACGTCCTTTCCGCTCTCATGCACAAGATCCACGTCGCGAAGACCAGGGGCGATAGCGAGGTCGATGTCTGGGGTTCGGGAAACGTGTTTCGCGAGTTCATGTACGTCGACGATCTTGCTGACGCCTGCATCTTCCTGCTCCGGAACTATTCCGACGGCCGGCTGATCAACGCCGGTTCGCAATCCGACCTCACGATTCGCGCGCTCGCCGCGGTCATCGCGGACGTGATCGGATACACCGGCGCGTTCCGCTTCGACCTTTCCAAACCCGACGGGATGCCCCGCAAGCTCATGGACAGCAGCAGGATCGCCGAACTGGGTTGGGCGCCGCGCATCGATCTGCGGGCCGGAATCGCGGCGACCTACGCGTGGTATACGGCGAACCTGGCGACAGCCGGCGGCGAGCGGATCGCAGCGCCGCTTGAAGCAGTCGGCGCCGCGACCTGAGGCGCCGCTGCGGCCATCCCAAACCCCGCCCGCTCGGCAACGCGCGAGATGCCGGTTGGAGGACCCTATCGGCGGTCGGACTTGCGCGAGGACTCGGGACATTGGGGAATTCCAGTCCAGGCCTTGGTACAGCAGGACAAGACAAGATATTGATTGATTTGAGAAAATAATTTGATACACCTTCCAAGATCGTTTGAAGTGGTTCGTCCATGGCCTCGAAAGTTGCTTTGATAACTGGAATTACGGGCCAGGACGGCGCGTATCTCGCAGCATTTCTTCTGCAGAAGGGATACACGGTCCACGGCATCAAGCGGCGCTCGTCATCGTTCAACACGCAGCGCGTCGACCATCTCTTTCGCGACATCCATCACGCGACGAATTTCTTTCTCCATTTCGGCGACCTGACGGACGCCACCAATCTCATCCGCGTCGTCCAGGAAGTGCGGCCGGACGAGATCTACAATCTGGGCGCTCAAAGTCACGTCCAGGTCAGCTTCGAGACGCCCGAGTACACGGCGAACTCCGATGCGATCGGAACGCTTCGCCTGCTGGAAGCGCTGCGAATACTCGGGATGTGCAACACCACGCGATTCTACCAGGCCTCGACCTCGGAACTGTACGGCAAGGTGCGGACCATTCCCCAGAACGAGGCGACGCCATTTTATCCGCGAAGCCCTTATGCCGTCGCGAAGCTTTATGCCTATTGGATTACGGTGAACTACCGCGAAGCCTATAACATTCACGCTTCGAACGGAATTCTCTTCAATCACGAAAGTCCGACGCGCGGCGAGACGTTCGTCACGCGCAAGATCACGCGAGCCATCGCGGCGATCGAAACCGGCAGCAGCGACCGGCTCTTTCTCGGCAATCTGGATGCCAAGCGGGACTGGGGACATGCCCGCGACTATGTCGAAGGCATGTGGCGCATGGTGCAGCAGCCACAGCCCGACGACTACGTGCTCGCCACTGGCGAAACCCACACCGTGCGCGAATTCGTCGAGGCCGCATTCGCCCTGGTCGAACGGCATATCGAATGGCGCGGGACCGGCACGCAGGAGCGCGGGCTCGACGCCCGGACCGGCGAGGTCCTTGTGGAGGTCGACGAGCGTTACTTCCGGCCGACGGAGGTCGATCTCCTGCTCGGCGACGCATCGAAGGCGCGACACATCCTAGGCTGGGAGCCAAAGACGAAATTCACCGACTTGGTGAAGGAGATGATGGAAGCGGATCTGGCCGCAGCGCGCAACGGGGCGCCTGCCCGGTGACGCGATCGCCAAATCGTTTCCGTGCATCCGGCATCCATCCGGCAAGAGCAGCGAACGAAGGTGGCGCCCATTCCAGCGGCAGTTCGGCACCTTCGAGAGCCTCGCCGGGCCTTCAGCTTGACGCGTCCCTTCGTTTTGCGCTTGTTTGCCTCGACGCAATAGCCAGCGAACAGCCTCAGGAAAATGAGCACTTTGGACAGCACCGCCGACCATGTTTGCCTGATCGGAGGCGCGGGCTTCATCGGCCGCAGCCTGATCGAGCGCCTGCGTGCCGCCGGGCGGACGGTTCGCGTGGTGGACATCGCTACGCCCAAGAAGCTTCCGACGGAGTCGGTTTTTTTCGGGCCGACGTCAGGAACTACGGCGAATTGCTGGAGGCCGTGCGCGGCTGCAGCTCGATCATCAATCTGGCTGCGGTTCACCGCGACGGACGTCCGTCCCATCTCGCTCTATGGCGAGGTCAATGTCGGGCGGCGCGGACAATATCTGCCGGGCGGCGGAGGCCCTGCAAATCCGTTGCATCGTCTTCACCAGTTCGGTCGCAATCTACGGCTTCCAGGAGGGCGAGCCGAACGAGAACTCCGCGGCACAGCCGTTCAATCCCTATGGCCAGACCAAATGGGAAGCCGAGGGCGTCTTCCGCAACTGGCAGGAGAAGGATCCGGCACGGCGCCTGGTCATCGTGCGGCCAACGGTCGTGTTCGGCCCCGAAAATCGCGGCAACGTCTATTCGCTCATCGCCCAATTGGCGAGCGGCCTCTTCGTGATGGTCGGCGACGGCAAGAACCGGAAATCCATGGCGTTCGTCGAGAATGTCGCCGCGTTCATCGCCCATGTCGCCGATTGCGGCCCCGGAAGCTCCGGTGTCAGCGTGTACAATTACTGCGACAAGCCCGACTTCAACATGAACGAACTGCTTGCGGTCGTGCGGCAAGCATTGGGCAAGGGAAAGCCAGGCCATTTCCGCCTTCCCTATAGCCTGGGCCTGGCGATCGGTGCCGTCTTCGACACCATCGCGCGCTGGACGGGAAAAACCTTCCCGATCAGCCAGATCCGCGTGCAGAAATTCTGCGCCAACACGGTCTTCAATGCAGACCGCTTGCGCGAAACGGGCTTTGCACCGCCCTATGATCTTCGCGAGGGCCTGATGGAAACCATCGCACGCGAGTTCAAGGGGAAGTCGGCTCCTTAAAGCCCGTCCGGGCGAAGGGTGTCCGCCTTCGGGCCGATCAGGATCGTACCGGCAGCCGGCATGCGTCAAGCCGCGAATGTCGGGCCATCCAGGACAGTCCGGACTAGACGATCCCTTGCAAACGCCGATAGGCGAGGCAGGAAGCGATCGTCGTCAAGATCAGCGACAGCGCCGCGCTCAGGGAAAGGCTCACGGCGATCACGACCATCGCAAGGTCGTTGGTGGCAAGCGCCTCGGCGGCAGAGGCCAGCGTCCCTCGCTCCATCGGACCGCTCAAAGCCGGGAACTGCCCGATCAACAGCTCACCAACGGACTCCGGCAGCGCTGCGGGAAGCACCGTCGCCAGGACGCCCACGGTGGCGAGCTTCATGAAATGGCCGCGCGAGAGTTCCCAGCCCCGGCGCAACATTTCCCGCCTTTCATTGAGGGCGACAGCCGGCAGAAGCAGGCCGCATCGCACGGCGAACACGATCGCGGCGGCTGCGAATGCGAGCTCGGCCAATCGGCTTCCGTAGAGGGCTCGCGGCGACGGCATGTGGCGCATCGCCAGCGAAACGATCACGCCGGTCGCCACGGCCGCGACGGCGAATACCAGAAGAAGGCGCAGCAGCGCCGTATACAGCCGCGCCTCCCGCGCCATGTTTCGAAAGTCGAACCAGCGTCCTTTTCTTTCGCCGCCGACATAACGGGCGAGGCGCATGCTGGCGATTGCGTGGAGCAGAAGCCAGATCAGTATCCCCGCGACCACGGCGCTGACCGCAAGGCTCGCCATACGCGGCTCCGGCAATCTCAGGTAGAAGGCCAGCATCGAAAAATAGGCCTTGCACAGGACGAACAGGACTACCGCGGCCAACGCCAACGGCGCTCCGATCGCGGCAAGAATGTCCTTCACGTGCCGGAATGCGAACCGATACGCCGAAAAGACGACTTCGTGGGCCGAGAGGTTCGGTTCGGGCGCCAGCGAGTCCGAAGATACTGCGGTCGAACGCGAGTTCACTGCTGGCCGACCGAAGTGTCTTTGCCCGCAACCAGGCGAGGCCTGCGGACGTCATCGACGCGCTGTTCGTCGCCCGTCTCTTCCTCGGCTTGCGCGTCCGCTTGCGTCAGCCAGGCGAAGCTGAAGTAAAAACGCCGCCAGTATCACCATGCAGACCAGCGACAGGTGCGGCATTACGGACGATATCAACGACGAGGCTCCGACGACGCCCAGATAGGTGCAAAGCCCCGCGGTCTTTCCGACGCGGTCCTGGAGCCGGTGATGGAAGTGATTGCGGTCGGCGTTGGACGGCGCTTGGCCCTGGAGCGCCCTGGTCACGATCAGTCTCAGGCAGTCCATCACCGGGATGAAGAACCAAACCACGATCGTTTCGACCGACGCCTGTCCTTGATTGTGAGCGCTGATCGCGAGAATTCCGTAGACGAAGGCGACGCCATAGGAACCGGAATCGCCCAGGAACACACGCCCCGCCATGTTGAAGAGAAATGTGACGACGACGGTTTCGAACACGACCATCGCAATGTTCGCGTTGCTGCCGCTCCCCCCGGTCACGATCACCAGGCAAACCGCCAAATAGCAAACATGCGGTGACGATCCCGTTTTGGCCGTCCGCCATGTTCACGGCGTTGACGTAGCCAGCCATTCCGATCGAGATCAAAACCATGCCGAGCCACTGCGGCACCGCCGTCGCCGGGAAATTCTCCCAGTTCAGCTGCGACGGCATGAGCGCCGGATCGATGATCAGGGCGATCGCCGAGAGGAGGAGCAGCGACAACAATCGGCTCGATGGCGACGTCGAGCTCTGGTCGTCGGCATAACCGACAAGGGTTGCGCCGCCGCCGCACAACAGGACGACCTGAAGCAATTTCTGATCCAGGGAAGGGTTCCAGATCATCGAGGCGCCAGCCCACAGGACGAGCGGCACCATGATCGCCAGACCGCCTACCAACGGCGTGACCTGAGCGTGTTTCTTTCGGACCAAATCAGGATGGTCCATGATCTGCAATTTCTCGCCGATCGCCTTCGCATTGGTCAGAATCAAAAGAGAGGCGAGCAAGGTGCCGAACAGTATGGTTGCAGTGACCTGAATCGCTAACCCGCCTTGCATCTCAATCTCCTACGTCCCTGCCGGGGGCCGCCCAATTCACTTATCCCTCTACCAATGATCAGCCGGGCGTTGCCGCGGGATAATATAGTAGAACGCCCATCTCCGCCGTCTGGCCTGACACAAGACTGCGGCAGTTTTGCAACAACCGATCACGCTTAACCGCTGCACCGCAACATTAACGGTCTCCGTTCCGGTATCCAAGGCAATCGGTGGAAATCGGCTCAGACGGGCCGCTTCGCCCGCGGCAAATGGGGGTACTGCGCTGCCCGTCGCGCGCAACCGTACAGATCTGGATTGTGGTCAGGCGGACTGATCTGAACCGATTTGGCTTGGCCGTTCAGATCGTCGCAGATGGTCTCCTGGGTCATGCCGAAAGGCCTTGGGCCAGCTTGCGAGATTGTCCAAAAGGAAGGTCTGCAGGCAACGGCGCCGGCCGGTAGAAATGCGCGTTGTCGATCGCCACGTCGCGCACGAAGGCCGCGATGTCGCCGTCGAAGCGGTCGATTCGGCGCAGCCATGCATCCGCGTCGCGACCGCGCTGCTCGATAATGCGATGCCGGTTGGTCATGGCAGGAGAAGCAAGAACAAACCGGCACACGGATCAACGGAAAAGTCGGATATCCGACTTTCCAAAAGTCGGACGCGGTCCAGCTTCGTTCTGAAAACACCCAGCTAAAGCATTGATATCGATGGTGAGCCCGGATGGGATCGAACCATCGACCCTCTGATTAAAAGTCAGATGCTCTGCCGCTGAGCTACGGGCTCGTTCCGCACGACGCTGCCGGAAGCGCCGGACCTTATGGGGGACGGCCCGCCCGGTCAACTGCCACCGTCACCTGCGGTCGGCCGCGGTTCGGCGCGATAGCGTGCCAGGAATTGGGCGGCAAAATCGCCAACGCGCTGCGCGGCGACCGCGCCGCGAAGCCCCTCCATCAAGTCCTGGTAGAAGGTCAGATTGTGCCAGGTCAGCAGCATCGACGCGATGATCTCGTTCGCCTTTACAGTGTGATGCAGATAGGCGCGGCTGAATTGCCGGCAGGCCGGGGCAGCGGCAGGCGGCGTCCAGCGGCTCCGGATCGTCGGCATGGCGCGCATTGCGCAGGTTCAGCGTTCCGTCGCGCGTGAATGCCTGCCCGTTGCGGCCCCGACCGTGTCGGCAGCACGCAGTCGAACATGTCGATGCCGCGCAGCACCGCGCCGACGATGTCGTCGGGCTTGCCGACACCCATCAGGTAGCGCGGCTTGTCCGCCGGCAGATGCGGCAGGGTCGCGTCCAACGTCTCGAACATTGCCGCTTGCGGCTCTCCGACGGCGAGCCCGCCGACCGCGTAGCCGTCGAATCCGATACCCACCAGGTCCGCGCAGGAGCGCGTGCGAAGGTCGGCATAAGTCCCGCCCTGGACGATGCCGAAACAGGCACGGCCGGGCTGTTCGCCGAAGGCCGCCTTGGACCGCCGCGCCCAGCGCATGGACAGAGCGAGCGAGGACTCGATCGCATCATGCGTCGCCGGGAGCGCGGGACATTCATCCAGAACCATCTGGATGTCGGAGCCGAGCAGGCGCTGGATCTCCATCGCGCGCTCGGGCGAGAGGAATTCCTCGTGCCCGTCGATATGCGAGGCGAACCGCACGCCTTCCTCGGTGATCTTGCGCAGCTTGGCGAGCGACATGACCTGGAAGCCGCCGGAATCGGTCAGGATCGGGCGCGCCCACTGCATGAATTCGTGTAGCCCGCCAAGTTTCGCGACGCGCTCTGCACCCGGCCGCAGCATCAGGTGATAGGTGTTGCCGAGCACGATGTCGGCGCCGGTCTCGCGCACGCTGGACGGCAGCATGGCCTTGACCGTCGCCGCCGTGCCGACGGGCATGAAGGCCGGTGTGCGGATGTCCCCGCGCGGCGTGCGGATGACGCCGGTGCGGGCATCTCCATCCGTCGCCTGAAGTTCGAAGGCGAATTGCGTCATGGCCGACGAAATAGCAGGCATGCGTCGCCGTAGGAATAGAAGCGATAGCGTTCGCGGATCGCTTCCACATAAGCCTGCCGCGCCGTTTCCAGCCCGACAAAGGCGCTCACCAGCATGAACAGCGTCGAGCGCGGCAGGTGAAAGTTCGTGAGGAGGATGTCGGCCGTGCGGAAGCGATGGCCGGGCGTGATGAAGATGCCGGTCTCCCCGCGCGAAGGCGGCGAGTCTGCCGTCGCTTTGCACCGCGCTCTCCAGCGTCCTGATCGACGTCGTTCCGACCGCCACGATCCGCCCGTCGGCGGCGCGAACCGCATTGAGGCGAGAGGCCGTTTCCGCCGAGAGTGCGGCCCATTCGGAATGCATGCGATGGCCGGCGGTGTCGGACGCGCTGACCGGCAGGAACGTGCCCGGCCCGACATGCAGTGTGACCGACTCGCGCGCAACGCCGGCCGCATCGAGCCTTTCCAGCAGTTCCCCGGTCAGGTGCAAACGGCGGTCGGCGCTGCGACGGAGCCATCGTGCTTGGCGAATATCGTCTGGTAGTCCGAAGAGTCCTGCGCGTCCGTCTTGCGCTTGCCGGCGATGTAGGGCGGCAAGGGCATCTCACCTCAACCGCCAACGCCGCGTCGAAAGCGGCACCGGCGAGATCGAAGGCGATTTCGACCGAGCCGCCGTCGTGCTTCGCAACAATACGTCCGGCAAGACTTTGCCCAAGCCGAACACGATCCCCAGATTCAAGCTTGCGAGCCGGCCGGGCGAAGGCGAAGAATGTGCCAGGCCCTGTGCGACGATACAGCAGCAATTCAATCTTGGGTTCGGTCGAGACCCGTCCGGTCCTGAAACCCCGCAATCGGGCCGGAATGACCTTTGTGTCGTTGACGACAAGGCTGTCGCCCCGGCGCAGATAGTCCGGAAGGTCGCGCACGCGGGCATGCTCGATGCGGCCGTCCGTGCCGACGACGAGCATGCGCGCACTGTCGCGCGGCTCGGCCGGGCGCAGCGCGATCAGTTCCTCCGGCAACGCGAAATCGAATTGGCTGACGTCCATCGCGCGACCCTGGCGGGCTCTTTCGGATCAGGCCACGCCGGTCAGAACGGCGGCAATTACGCGATCCTGCGTCGCGGCGTCGAGATAGGGATGCATCGGAAGGCTGACCACGGTCTTGGCGATGCGCTCGCTGACCGGCGTCGGCGCCGACGGATAGGCCGCATAGCCCTTCTGGCGCGACAGCGGGATCGGGTAGTAGACCGCGGTCGGAATGCCTTCGGCCTTCAGCTTCGCCAGCAATTCGTCGCGGTTCGGGACCTGGATCGTGTACTGCGCCCAGGTCGACAGCGCACCGTCGATCACATGCGGCACGCGAATGCGGTTGGAGACGCCCAGCTTGTTGTTGTAGCGAGCGGCGATCGCATCGCGCTTCTCTATCTCGTCGGCGAAAATCCCCAGCTTCTCGATCAGTATCGCCGCCTGGATCGTGTCCAGCCGCGAGTTCATCCCGATGCGGACGTTTTCGTAGCGATCCGCGCCTTGCCCGTGCATGCGCAAGGACAGCAGCAATCCTTCAAGCCGTCGTCGTCGGTGAAGACCGCGCCCCCCGTCGCCGTAGCAACCCAAGGGCTTGGCCGGGAAGAAGCTGGTCGCCCCGCGTCGCCGATCGAGCCCGTCACCCGTCCGTCGAGGCGGCCGCCGAAGCCCTGTGCGGTATCGCACAGCATTTTAAGCCCCGCGCGCCGCACGATTGGTTCGAGCGTCCGATAATCCGCCGGCTGTCCGAACAGATCGACCGGCATCACCGCCCTGGCCTTGAGATTTCCCTGCCGGCGCACCAGTGCGATGGCCGCCTCCAGGCTCGCGGGGTCCATGTTGTATGTGTCTTCGGACACGTCCACGAAAACCGGCGCGGCGCCGGCCAGGGCGACGACCTCGGCGGATGCGGCGAAGGTGAAGGCCGGCACGAAGACCGCATCGCCCGGCCCGATGTTCCAGGCGCGCAGGACCAGCAGCAGGGCATCGGTGCCGTTGGCGCAGGTGACGCAGTGCTTGACGCCCGCGAAGGCCGCAAGCCGTTGTTCGAGTTCCGCGACCTGCGGACCGAGAATCCACTGACCGCCCTCCACCGCTGCGTGGATGGCGCGGTTCAGCGGCTCGCCGAGGCGGCGGCGCTGCGCCTGAAGATCGATGAACGGAATCGGTGCGGTCATGCCTGAGCCTTGGATGCAGCGACGCGTTCTAGGCCCCAGGGGCAAAGACTGGCGACACAACAAATATTGCGGATTGCGTCAGGTCAGCGCCCAGGTGCGACGCGCCGATTCAGCCGTCCGCCTCGACCCGCATCTTCAGGATCTTGTCGGGCGCGCCACTGATCTGGCCGTTGTTGTGCTCGCCGCCCTTCTTGATGGCATCGATGTGCTCCATGCCTTCGACGATCTGCCCCCACACCGAATATTGCCGGTCGAGCCAGGGCGCGTCGGCGAAGCAGATGAAGAACTGGCTGTTGGCGCTGTTGGGATTGTTGGTCCGCGCGGCGCTGACCGTGCCGCGCTTGTGCTTCTCGTTGGAGAATTCCGCTTTCAGGTCGGGCAGGTCCGAGCCGCCCGAGCCGGTGCCGGTCGGGTCACCGGTCTGCGCCATGAAATCGGGAATGACGCGATGGAATACGACGCCGTCGTAGAAGCCCTTCCGAACCAGTTCCTTGTAGCGCGCGACGTGGTTGGGCGCGACGTCGGGCTTGAGTTCGATGGCGACCGGACCGGTCTTCAGCTCCATGATGATGGTGTTTTCTGGGTCGCGGGCCATTAAGAGCGTTCCTTGCAGCGTTTCACGAGTTGTTCGGCAACGTAGGGCGAGGTGAAGGGTTTCACGTCGCCGCCGAGAAGGGCGATCTCCTTCACCAGCTTGGAGGCGATGGCCTGCATGCGCGGATCGGCCATCAGGACGACGGTCTCGATCTCCATGTTCAGGCGCTGGTTCATCGCCGCCATCTGGAATTCGTATTCGAAGTCGGAGACGGCGCGCAGGCCGCGGATGATCATGTTCGCGCCGATGCTCCGGGCGAATTCGACGAGCAGGATGTCGGAGACCGGCAGGACCTCGACCGTTGCGCGGCCCGGCGGCAGCTTCTCGACCTCGTGCCGCATCATGGCGATGCGCTCCTCGAGCGAGAAAAACGGCGACTTCGAGGCGTTGGTGGCGACGCCGATCACCAGGTGATCGACCAGCTTGACCGCGCGCTTGACGATGTCGAGATGGCCGAGCGTCAGGGGATCGAAAGTGCCGGGATAAAGACCGATGAGCGGCTTGGCGCCGGCTCGGCTGCTGTCCTGGACCGCCATGCTACTCGCTCCCCTCGCCGGAGACGTCCTCGATCCGCTCGACGGAGACGACACGCTCGCCCTCGTCGACGCGGAACACCGTCACGCCGCCCGTTCCCCTGCTCTGGATGCTGATCGTAGCAACCGGAACGCGGATCGTCTGCCCCTGATTGGAGATGAGCATCAGATCGTCGCTCTCCTCCACCGGAAAACCCGCCACGATGGCGGCGTTCTTCTTGGTCATGTCCATCGCCCAGGTACCCTGCGCCCCGCGGCCCATGACGCGATATTCATAGGAACTCGACCGCTTGCCGAAGCCGCTGGACGAGACCGCGAGGACGAACTGCTCCCGTGCGCCGAGTTCGGCGTAGCGCTCCGGCGACAGGGCGATCTCTTCCCTGTTTTCCTCGCCCTCCTCGGCCGGCACGTCTTCGGCTATGCCTTCCGCGTCCTCGCCCAGGGCAGCCCGGCGTGCCGCCCGCGATTGCCTCAGATAAGCGGCCGCTTCGGCCGTGGCGATCTCGGTATGACGGAGCAAGGCAAGGCTGACGACTTCGTCGCCCGGCGCGAGCTTGATGCCGCGAACGCCGGTGGAGGCGCGGCTGGCGAAGACGCGCAAATCCGACATGCCGAAGCGGATGCACTTGCCGCCACGCGTGGTCAGCAGCACGTCGTCCTGGTCGGTGCAGGTCTGGACCCCGACGATGCCGTCGCCGCCTTCGAGCTTCATGGCGATCTTGCCGTTGCGGTTGATGTTTACGAAGTCGGACAGCTCGTTGCGCCGAACATCGCCGGACTTGGTGGCGAACAGAACGTTGAGCTTTTCCCACTGGGCCTCGTCCTCGGGCAAGGGCAGGATGGTGGTGATGCGCTCGCCCTCCGCCAAAGGCAGCAGGTTCACCATCGCCTTGCCGCGCCCCTGGATCGGCGCCTCCGGCAGGCGCCAGACCTTCAGCTTGTAGGCCATGCCGGTCGAGGAGAAGAACACCAGCCAGGCGTGGCTGTTGGCGACGAACAGCGAGGTGACGAAGTCCTGCTCGCGCGTCGCCATGCCGGAGCGCCCCTTGCCGCCGCGCCCCTGCACCCGGTACTCGTCCAGCGGCGTGCGCTTGATGTAGCCGGCATGGGTCACGGTGACCGCCATGTCTTCCCGCTCGATCAGCGCCTCGTCTTCGACCTCGACGTCGGCGTCGACCAGTTCGGTCTTGCGCGGCGTCGCGAATTCGTCGCGGATGTCTTCCAGTTCCTTGCGCACGATGGCCAGGACACGCGGACGCGAGCGCAGGATGTCGAGATAGTCCGCTATCGCCTCGCCGAGCTTTTTGACTTCTTCTCCCAACTCGTCGCGGCCGAGCGCCGTGAGACGCTGCAGGCGCAGATCGAGGATGGCCCGCGCCTGGTCGTCCGACAGATGGATCGTGCCGTCCTCGGCGATCTTGTGGCGCGGATCGGCGATCAGCGCGATCAAGGGCGCGACATCGCGCGCCGGCCAGGCCCGCGCCATCAGCCGTTCCCGCGCAGTCGCCGCATCCGGGGCGGCGCGGATCAGCGCAATGACCTCGTCGATATTCGCCACCGCCACCGCAAGGCCCACCAGGGTATGGCCGCGGTCGCGGGCCTTGGCGAGCTCGAACCGCGTGCGCCGCGTCACCACCTCCTCGCGGAAGGCGACGAAGGCGCCGATCATGGTCTTGAGATTCATCAGCTCGGGACGCCCGGCGTTGAGCGCCAGCATGTTCACGCCGAACGTCGTCTGCAGTTCCGAGAAGCGGTAGAGCTGGTTCAGCACGACCTCGGACGAGGCGTCGCGCTTGAGCTCGATCACCACGCGCATGCCGTGGCGGTCGCTCTCGTCGCGGATATCGGAGATGCCTTCGACCCGCTTGTCGCGCACCAGTTCGCCGATCTTCTCCTGCAGGCGGGCCTTGTTCACCTGATAGGGGAGCTCGGTGACGATGATCGCCTCGCGGTCCTTGCGGATCTCCTCGACCTGGCACCGGGCGCGCATCAGCAGCGAGCCGCGGCCACGCGCCAGCGCGGCGCGCGCGTTCTGCTTGCCGATCAGCAAGGCGCCGGTCGGGAAGTCCGGCCCCGGCACGATCTCGGTCAGATCCTCAAGGCCGATCGACGGGTCGTTGATATAGGCGAGGCAGGCCGTGATCACTTCGCCCAGATTGTGCGGCGGGATGTTGGTCGCCATGCCGACGGCGATGCCGCCGGCACCGTTGACCAGGATGTTCGGGAAGCGCGCGGGAAGGACCGCCGGCTCCTTCTCGGACGAATCGTAATTGTCCTTCCACTCGACCGTGTCCTTGTCGATGTCCTCGGTCAGGGCGTGCGCGATCTTGGCGCGGCGGACCTCGGTATAGCGCATCTGCGCCGGCGGATCGCCGTCGACCGAGCCGAAATTGCCCTGGCCGTCGATCAGCGGCACGCGCATGGAGAAATCCTGCGCCATGCGCACCAGCGCGTCGTAGATCGACTGGTCGCCGTGCGGATGGTACTTGCCCATCACGTCGCCGACGATCAGCGCCGATTTGCGGTAGGGCTTATTCCAGTCGCGGCCCTCCTCATGCATCGAGTACAGGATGCGCCGGTGCACGGGCTTCAGTCCGTCGCGCACATCGGGCAGCGCACGCTGCACGATCACACTCATCGCATAGTCGAGGTAGGAACGCTTCAGCTCGTCTTCGATGGCGATGGGGCTGATGGACGTGCCGCCCGGGGGCGCTGCTGGCGTTTCTGGACCGGTTGGGTCGCTCAAAAAAAATCCTGCCGATGGAGTAATCTGGAGGCCTAACTAGCATTTCGGCTTCGATTCGGCCATAGCAGGGCGCGTTGCTATTGTTTAGGAAAATCAATATGTTATTGCCAGCTTGGCGGATCGATCACCGACCTGCCTTGGCCGGAGGGCTTTCGGACGCATGACCACCGACAGCGCCGCGCCATCGGCCTATGCCACGATCCACGCGCTGCGCGTTTTCGCCCGTGACTTCGTCGGCTTTTCCGGTTCCCGATTCGCCCGGGCCACGGTCTATATCGCGCTCGGCGCCGTGTTCGAGGGCGTTGGCCTCGTCCTGCTGATCCCGCTGCTCAGCCTGGTGACAGGCGCCGCCGGCAATGGCGTCCTGCAGCGGACCGTCGAGCCCGTTTTCGCCGCGATGGGCATCACGACGGAAATCGGCCGCCTCGGCATCCTGCTCGGCGGCTTCGTCGTCCTGATGGGCGTGCGCGGCATCACGCTGATGGCGCGCGACATGACGGTGCAGCAGCTGCAGCTCGATTTCGTCGAGCATCTTCGGGCGGATGTCATGCGCGCGCTGGTCGCTGCCGGTTGGGAAACCATCCTGCGGCTTCGGCATGCACGCATCGTGCACATCATGAGCGGCGACGTCCAGCGCGTCGCCGTGGCGGTCCATTTCCTGCTGCAGAACGGCATCGCGCTCATCATTCTCGGCGTGCAGTGCGCGCTGGCCTTCTGGCTGTCTCCCCGCCTTGCGGCGCTCGCCTTCGGGCTTCTGATCATAGGCGGCATTGCACTCGTTCCGATGCTGCGGCGGGCGCGGTCGCTCGGCGCCTTCGTGACGAATGCCAATCTTGCCCTGATCGATACGACCACGCAGTTTCTGAACGGTCTCAAGCTGGCGGTCAGCCAGGATCTGCAGGCGGGCTTCACCGACGAGTTCCATGGGACTCTGGCAGGTTTGCGCGAACGGCAATTGCGCTACTTTCGCGAGCAGGCCGGCGGACGCGTGGCGCTCACGACGCTCTCGGCGCTGGTCGGCGCGGCGGCGGTGCTGGTCGGCCACGGTCTGCTCCATCTCCAGGCGCCCGTGCTGATCGCCTTTCTCCTGATCATCGCGCGCATGAGCGGCCCGGCCATGACCATCCAGCAGGGCTTCCAGCAGCTCGCCTTCGGGCTGCCCGCCTACGAGAAAACCACCGCCGTGCTCTCCGAACTGCGCATCATGCCCAGGCGGGTCGCACAGGGCACGCGGCGGGTGCCGCAAGGCGACATCGTCTTCGAGGACGTCTGCTTCCTGCATTCGGGTGCGGAGAATGGCGAACCGCATGGCGTGCGCCGTGCCGATCTGTGCATCGCGGCGGGGACCTTCGTGGGCATCGTCGGCGCATCGGGTGCGGGCAAGACGACGCTCGCCGATCTGCTGGTCGGCCTGCTGCCGCCGCAGGCGGGACGCATCCTGATTGGTGGAACGCCGCTCTGCGAGACCATGCTGCCGGCCTGGCGCGCGCAGCTCAGCTATGTCTCGCAGGATCCGTTCCTTTTTCACGACAGCGTGCGGCGCAACCTGCTCTGGGCAAATCCCGCCGCCACGGAATCCGACATGTGGTCCGCCCTGGCGCTGACCGACGCCGATGCGGTCGTGCGCAAGATGGACGGCGGCCTGGACGCCGTCGTCGGCGAACGCGGCTCCCTGATTTCCGGCGGCGAGCGCCAACGCATCGCGCTGGCGCGTGCGCTGCTGCGAAAGCCCCGCCTGCTCGTCATGGACGAGGCGACCAATGCCATCGACATCCCGTCCGAGAAGGTGCTGCTCGGCCGTGTGCTCGCGATCGAACCTCGGATGACCGTCGTGATGATCGCACACCGCGCCGAAAGCCTCGCGCTGTGCGACCAGATCATGCACATGGAGAACGGCGTCCTGCGGTCCTAGGCCCTGCGCAGGACGCGCCGCCAGACCCAGGAGGGCCCGCGAAGCAGCGGATACAGAAAGTATAGAGGTCGCGGCAGCGAGAAGGTCTGAAGATCGGTCCAGCCGACGCCTCTTCGATTCAACTGCCGCAGCCATTCTCGCGGATTGCCCGTGATCAGGAATTGCGACGCCTCGATCGTCGCATTCCCTCGCAGCATGTCTTCCGGTTGCTGCATGACGGTCAAAGCGATGTTCGCAAGCAGACGCGCCGCGCGATTCGACTTGATCCCGGCCGACAGCGCCGCCGGCAAAGGCAGCGCGAACAGCTCATTGCACAACAAAAGCGCTTGAGCCGGCGCGCGACCGGCGCCTCTGGTCTTGGCGCCGGCATACAGGCGCTCGATTTCCCCGGGCGGCATACGCGCCAGCCAGGCGCCGAGATCGGCCAGCCATTTGAGCCTCCCCCAGGCGTGACATGTGCCGTGAAGGCAAAGATATGCGAACAGATCTTCGTCGCCGAGCGTCTTCAACGTTCGGCCCGCAGCGATGACGACCTCGCGTGTCGTCGCGGTTGCCGATATCGCCGAATTGCCGGTCAGCCGCCAATGCAGTTCGACAACGAGCCCGCGTTCGCGATGGCGAAAAATGCTTTCATGGGCGACATTCGTCCATGCGATGAACTTCTCGTCGTCGAAGTCGGGGGGCGGACTGACCCGATCGTAGCCGGCAGCGCGCAGGATGGCGCTCGCCTGCAAGACGGCTTCGGGCGCCACCAGCAGATCGATGTCCCAGGCCTGTTTGATAGCGACGTTGTCGTAGGCCAGCACAGCCAGCGTCGTTCCCTTGAGGAAGGTGCCCGGTATGGCGGCGGCGTCGAACAAGGCATTCAGGCGCAGCGCCTCTCCCGCGAGGGCGAGACTGTCATGCGCCACCTTCCGCGACGCCGCCGCCAGGCGCGCGCCGACGGCTTCCGGCAGCGGAACACGGGCACGGGCCAGCCCGTCCTGTGCGAGGCCCGCGATGCGGTGTCGCTCGACGACATCGAGAAACCTGTCCCATTTGATTGCGCCCCCTGCGGCCGCGCAAATCGCGGCATCGCGGCGCTCGGACGGCGGCCAGATGCAGCACGCGGCCGCGAGGCGAAATTCATCCGGCAGTGCGGCTGTCATACGAAGCGGGCGACTTCGACGAAACCGGGCTCAAGCGGAAACCCGGTGACTTCGACGCCGGCGCCGTCGAGCCACGCATGCGCCTTCAGCGGCCCGCCATCCGTGGACTTGGCGACGCCGAAATGCATTACGCTCCCGATACCGCGCCGGTCCAGCATCGCCTTGGCGGCGATGGCCTGCGGCAGGCAAACGGCCCGGAAAGGCGCATAGCGGGCCGAGCGGGTGACGGCCCAGCCGATCTCGCGTGCAACCAGCATGTGCGTGTCGCTGGCCATCGGGCGCTCCGCCGGGGGGGCGTCCGGAGAGGTCACGTGCCCGAACCGCCCCGCCAGGACGCGGAACGGCACCAGAAGAAGCGCGACGCGCGCAAGCGCCAGCCAGAGGACCGCTTCGAGCGCCAGCGCCCGGCGGCTAAAGGGCAGACGGTGAAAACGGCGATAGGTACGGCCGAACCAGTTTCGGCGCAGCGCGGGAGGCAAGCCAATATTCGTCATCAGGCATTCATCATTGGTCGGCGGTGACCAGGCCCTGCTCGACCATCTCGTCGAGAAAAGCCTTCGTCTCCTGGGCGCAACGCGTCTCGTCCACCTCAAATTGCGCCGTGAGCGCGTCGACCAGCGAATCCAGGCTGCGCGGCTCACTGAGCAGGCCCCAGATCGCGGTTCCCGTCTTGTCGAACTCGAAATATTGCCAATTCTGCGTGTGCAGCAGAACGACCTCGCCGCCGACATCCGCCTCGATGACGTCCTCAGTGCGCGCGTATCTGGGTGATAGAACGGCTTGTGTCATGAGTCTCGGTCCATGGTACCGAACGCTATACCGCCCGGCGTGTTCCGGCAACGCGGTTGCACACAACTTCCCTGCCGCAGCCAACTCTTGTATGCAGGCCCGATGTCCTTCCAAGAGCCCGTGCCGGGAATTCCGGGTGCCATCGCCCGACGCGTGGCGCAGGTCCCCGATTTGCCCGATGCCTGCTATGCCGGCCCCCACACGGTAGCCATGCCGGGACAATTGTTGTTTACCTTGCCGGGTACGGGACGGTTTCTGTCGCGCGACGGCGCACTCATCGAATTCGCGCCGGAGGCCGGCGCCGACCAGGGAATGGTCAAACTCTTCCTGAACGGGACTGCGCGTGGAGCGCTCATCCACCAGCGCGGAGAGCTTCCTCTTCACGCCGCGACCTTGGTCCCGCCTCACGGCGGCGGCGCGATCGCCATCTGCGGCTTTTCCGGCGCAGGCAAGTCCACCCTGGCGGCGGAACTCAGCCGGCGCGGCTGGCTGCTCGTGGCGGACGACACGACCCGCGTCACATGGGATGGCGCCCGCGCCCTTGCCTGGCCCAGCCGGGACAGCATCAAGCTCTGGCGGGACGCCTGCGAAGCGGCGGGCCTGGCGTGCAGCATGCTGGAACGCGTCACGCTCGACCTGGACAAATATTATGTTCGCGTTCCGGCCTTGGACGAGGCTGCGCCGCTCGCGACCATTGTCGAGCTCGTGGCGGACGCCAAGGCAGGCGCCGCCGCGAGCGCGGGCGAGCGGATGGCGCTTCTTTCGCGCAACACCTACCGGCCCAAGCATATTCTCCCGCTTGGCATGCAGAAGCAGCATGTGCAAATCCTGTCGCAAGTGGCATCGGTCTGTTCCATGCTGCAGCTGTGTTCGCGCTCGGAGCCGGCAGGTCGGCTGGCGGATAAGATTGAGGCCATGCTGCGCTAGGGCGTTCTTGTCGCCTGGACGCCGTTCCAACATGGCAGCCACGGATCGCAGGTTCGATGTCAGCACTCGCAGGACGATGGAATTTCGACGGCAGGCCCGGTGCGGACCGGGATTGCCAGCGCATCCTTGCCGCGCAGTCCCTCTACGGATCGCATGACGTCGCACAATGGAACGCCGGCGCCATCGCACTGGGGCGGCGCCTGTACCGCACTTTGCCCGAGGACATCTACGATTCGCAGCCGCTGACGGACGGTCACCAAGTGATGATCGCGGACGTTCGGCTGGACAACCGGGACGAAATGGTTGGATTGCTGCAACTGCCGCCGCACGACGCGGGCGTGATGGCGGATTCCGCCATTCTGTTCGCGGCGTGGCGGCGCTGGGGCGAGGGCGCGCTGGACCGGCTCGTGGGCGACTACGCCTTTGCCGTCTGGCACATCGCGGAACGTCGTTTATCCCTGATCCGCGACCCACTCGGCATGCGGCCGCTGCACTATCATCGCGAACGCGGCTTCGTCGCCATCGCTTCGATGCCGAAGGGGCTGCACGCGCTGCCCGAAATACCGCGCGCCCCCGACGAGGTAAAAGTCGCCGAGTTCCTGGCGCTCCTGCCCGAAAGCGGGTCGCGCACCTTCTTCAAGGATGTCGAACGTGTGGAGGCGGGGCACGTCCTGACCATCGTCGCAGACGGAATGGCCGGCCGCCGCTTCTGGGAGCCGAAGCGCACGGTGCTGAAGCTGGCCAATGGCGGCGAATACGCCGAAGCCATGCGGCATCATCTCGACCAGGCGGTGCGCTCCCAATTGCGCGGCGCCGGCCAGGCCGTCGGCGCGCATCTGAGCTCCGGCTTCGACAGCTCTGCCGTGGCGACCAGTGCCGCGCTCGCCATGGCGCAAACGGGCGGCAGGGTCATCGCCTTCACCTCCGTCCCCCGCGAGGGTTACGACGGTCCTGCGCCGAGGGGCCGCCATGGCGACGAAGGCCCGATCGCCGCCAAGACGGTCGCGCGCTATCCGAACATGGAGCACGTCTTGATACGCGGCGGCGAGCGTTCGCCGCTCGACGACCTCGACCAGTACTTCTATGCCTATGACAGGCCGGTGCTGAACATCTGCAACGGCACCTGGAGCACCGCGATCAACCAAGCGGCCCGCGCCCGCAAGCTCTCCGTCGTTCTGACCGGGCAGATGGGCAACATGACGATCAGCCATGGCGGCGAGACCTTGCTGCCGCAGCTGGTCGGCAGCGGCCGCTGGATCAGGTGGCTACGAGAAGCAGCCGGGATCGCGCGCAACGGGTATATGACGCCGCTTGGCGTGCTCAGCCATAGCTTCGGCCCGTATACGCCGCTGCCGTTCTGGAACTGGATCAATCGGGCGGTGCGCAATCGCGACCCGGGCGTCGAGAGCTATTCGGCGATCCGGCCGGAGACCTTGAAGGCGCTCGATATTCCCCGCCTTGCGCGGGAACGTGCGCTCGATCTCAGCTATCGCCCCCGCAAGGATGGATTCGAGTCGCGGCTGTGGGTCCTGCGCCGCATCGATCTGGGCAATTACCACAAGGGCATTCTCGGCGGGTGGGGTGTCGACCAGCGCGATCCGACGTCCGATCGGCGCCTGGTGGAATTCTGCCTGTCGCTGCCCGAGGAGCAGTATTTGAAGGACGGCGTGACCAAAGCCGTCGCCCGAGAGGCGTTTTCCAGCAGATTGCCCCCGGAAGTCGTCCAGACCCGCGGCAGGGGTTATCAAGCGGTCGATTGGCACGAAAGCCTGACCGCAGCCCGGCCCGAACTACGCCAGGAAATCGCCCGGCTCGAGGACTGCGGCCCGGCGGCGACCGCCCTCGACCTGCCAAGGTTGAAAAACCTTGTCGAGGACTGGCCGCAAGACGGCTGGGAAACGGAGGAGGTCATGCGCCCTTACCGGTTGGCGCTGCTGCGCGGCATATCGGCGGGTCATTTTCTGCGACGAGCCACCGGCAGCAACGCGTGAACCGGCTTAAGCCCAAATTCGCAAAATCTTTCGGTCGTGGCGGCCGAAGACCTCCACCGTGGCGCCCGCCGGCAAATCGCGTGGGGTAACAAAGGGCCAGAACATTACCGCCCACGCAGACCCGAGCGCACCGGGCAGCGGGTTGTTCTCGTACCACTCTTCCTCATCCATCTTGAGCGCCATCCACTGCGCGACGCCATTTGCCCTCCCGCCCGTGCTCGACAGCGTGACCGAAGCGGTCGCCGGCGGAAACGGTCCGCCGGACTGAAAGTCGAAGTCGAACAGATCGGCGGACGGTCCCATCAGCGCAAGACGGTCGTCACCGCGCCTGATCTGGTGGAAGGTGCTCGCAAGGCGATTGAACGGCGACAGGTCGAAACCGTCGACCATATCCATGCGCTCAAGCCACATTTTCGAATCGTAGGCCAAGGCCACACGTACCAAGCCGCGCGCGGGGATTATCCTGGCGCCGGGCCGAAGCAGCGAACGAACGGCATGCTCCGTCGCCGGCAATGCGCCCTCGCCGATGATCGTGTTGCTGACGATCTCCGAAACCATGAGATCGGCCGGGCCGGCCATGTCGACCTCCGGGTCGAGATCGGCGGAGCTCTTCGCAACGACCCGTACGCGGTCCGCATAGCCGTTAAGGGCCACGATCTCCTGGGCGGCCTCGGCGACGGCAGGGTTCGCTTCGCAGGTCACAACACTTTTTGCCCCCGCCCGGGCGGCCATCATCGCAAGAATTCCGGTTCCCGTTCCGATCTCGAATACGCGGGTTTCCGGGGACACGGCGCGCTTCAATGCCGCCTCATACGCCGCGTTGCGGGCGGCATCGCGCACGATGCGAAAGTGCCAGTCCGGCACCGTCCGCGTGAGCACCCCGGCGACCAGACTGCGAATCTCGCCGTCGTCCGGCGCGGCACGCAGGGCCTGCACGGCCAGCAAGCGAGCGCGCTCCTCCTCACCCTTGTCCCAAAGTATGAGCGCCAAGCGAGCCAATGCTGCAGGCTTCTCCTGCGCGCGGGCGATTAGCGAGTCCAAGGAAGAAGTTCCGCTCATCAGCTCAATTCGTTTGCGATACTTGGCGCGATACTAGGGGTTGGGCATGCGTCGGCAAGACGGCCGGCGGCGCGACCTGCCATCATAGCAGGTGTTGCAATTTAGCCGCACAATGCCCGATCAATGTTGCGCGCGCTTTCCTTTATTTTAGACGTCTGGTAGCTTGGGCCATCGAACAGAGGGTTTTCCTATGACGGCAAATGCTGAATCGCGCGCTTCAGAACATACCCGGCTTATGTCTTCGTCGAATGGCCGTGCGTCTTGGCAGCGCCCGCAGCTTCGTAGGCTCGATGCAAAAGAGGCGGAAATCGGAACCTTGAACAATGCCGACTACCTGAACACCGCATCCTGACCCGTACCAATTCGTGCTCGATAGAGCACGCCGAACGTGAAAACACCGGGCGAGATATTGCCCGGTGTTTTCGTTTGGCGCGTACTGCCTAGAGATCGGGAATTCACCGAACTCCATCGTGCGGCTGTTTGCACGGCGTCCGTCACAAGACAAAACGCTTGGATGCGCTGCCGCACCCAAGCGTTTTCTTCTTGCAGGATCCGGTCCTTAGGACTTCAAGATCGTCGCGCTGATCGTGCCGGCCGATGTGTTGCCGCCGATCTCGTTGTCGCCATACGAGACGGTGAGGCCACCGCCGGTGGGGAACATCGCCGTTGCATTGCCCGTGACGATGGAGGTGCCGACTACGGCTTGCGCGGAGGCGCCGCCGGCAAATACGCCATAGATCGTGCCGCCCTGGACGATCGAGTGGTTGATGGTCAGGACGGTCTGGACGCTGCCCGCAGCGACCGCCGCCGCGGCAACCGCGCCGCCGGAGATCACGCTGTCGACGATCACGGCCGAGGACGCCATGGCGCCGGAGGTCGAGGTGTCGAGGCTGATGCCGTTGGAATTGCCCTCGATCCGCACATGCCAGAGTGAGGCAATGACGCTGCCGCCGCTGACCGGCTTCATCACGATGCCACCCCCGATCGCCGAGTTGCCCGTCCCAAATCCATTGCCGGAGAGGATCGTATCATCGACATAGAGCTGGGCGCCGGCGGTGTTGGGTGCGAATGTAATGCCAGCTCCGCTCGTGGGATCGCGGAAGTTGCGGATGACGCAATGCTCGACGTGAAGCGTCGCACCCGCGATAAACCGAATACCTATAATGCCCGAGACCCCGGTAAAGCCGCCGCCTTCGAAGTCGATATTGCGGATGGTGACGACGCCGCCAGCCGCGTTGACGGTGAAGCCGTTGGTGCCGGCGACCAGAATGCCGGCGGTGCTGCCGCCGCTGCCGTCGATCGTGATCGATTTGGTGATCGTCAAGGCGCCGAACCCGCCGGGATCCAGCACGTCGATCTCGCCGCCTGTCGCGGTCTTGGAGATCGCGCCGGCGAAGGTCTTGCACGGCGCCGTGCGGCTGCACGGATTGGCATCGTCGCCGACGCCCGAAACCCAGGTCCGCGTCGCTTGTGCCTGTGCCGGGGCGACCCACATCAGCGCCATCAGCACCGCCGCGAACATCCCGGCCAACTTCGAGTATTTGAACATTGTTACCCTCCTCATGGCGCGCCATGCGCCGCCCCCGTTCTGCGTATGGAAACATGGGAGGTCAAGCGATAGAGCGCCCCGCGCTATTATGTGCGGCTGTTTGCACGGCGTCCGTCACAAGACAAAACGCTTGGATGCGCTGCCGCACCCAAGCGTTTTCTTCTTGCAGGATCCGGTCCTTAGGACTTCAAGATCGTCGCGCTGATCGTGCCGGCCGATGTGTTGCCGCCGATCTCGTTGTCGCCATACGAGACGGTGAGGCCACCGCCGGTGGGGAACATCGCCGTTGCATTGCCCGTGACGATGGAGGTGCCGACTACGGCTTGCGCGGAGGCGCCGCCGGCAAATACGCCATAGATCGTGCCGCCCTGGACGATCGAGTGGTTGATGGTCAGGACGGTCTGGACGCTGCCCGCAGCGACCGCCGCCGCGGCAACCGCGCCGCCGGAGATCACGCTGTCGACGATCACGGCGGAAGAAGCCATGGCGCCGGACGTCGAGGTGTCGAGGCTTATGCCATTGGAATTGCCCTCGATCCGCACATGCCAGAGTGAGGCAAGGACGCTGCCGCCGCTGGTCGGTTTCATGACGATGCCGCCACCGACCGCGGCGTTGCCCGTTCCGGATCCGTTGCCGGAGAGGATCGTGTCGTCGACATAGAGTTGGGCAGCGCTGTTGGGTGCGAAGGCGATGCCCGCGCCGTTCGTGGGATCGCGGAAGTTGCGGATGACGCAGTGCTCGACATGAAGCACCGCGCCGGCAACAAACCGAATGCCTATAGTGCCGGGGGTAGTCGGGCTGAAGCCGACACCCTCGAAGTCGATATTGCGGATGGTGACGACGGCGCCAGCCGCGTTGACGGTGAAGCCGGGGGTGCCGCCGACCAGAATGCCGGCGATGCTGCCGCCGCTGCCGTCGATGGTGATCGATTTGGTGATCGTCAAGGCGCCGAACCCGCCGGGATCGAGCACGTCGATCTCGCCACCCACCGCGGTCTTGGATATCGCGCCGGCAAAGGTTTTGCACGGCGCCGTGCGGCTGCAGGGATTGACATCGTCGCCGACGCCCGAAACCCAGGTTCGCGTCGCTTGCGCCTGCGCCGGGGCGACCCACATCAGCGCCATCAGCGCTGCCGCGAACATCCCGGCCAGTTTCGAGTATTTGAACATTGTTACCCTCCTCATGGCGCGGCAAGCGCGCCTGTTCTGCGTGTGGAAAATCGTGGGAGGTCAAGCGACGGAGCGCCCCCCGCGCTCTTGCATTTCATAACACAAGTTTCGGCCGGCAACTCGTCGGAAATCAGAAGACTGTCGTATTGAGCCAGATTCGTGGCATCGTCGCGCCGTTCCCGCAAATTTTATTGCGTGGACATTCGACGTTCAGTGGCGGAGCGGAAAGATCGCCGCGCGGACCGGATCGCCCGGCTCTATCCCGAGAGTCTTGGACAAGCCGCCATTGATCTCGATAACGGCACGGATCGGCTCGGCCGATACGATCTCCGACGTCGAGAACGGCACGGCGTTCGCCGCCACCGTCGAGATCGTGCCGTCGGCGCGGACGAACAGGATATCGAGCGGCAGGGGCGTGTCTTTCATCCAGAAGGCCGTCATCATCGGCGTGCCGAAGTCGAACAGCATGCCGGCGTCGCGCGCCAGCCTTGTGCGGTGCATCAGCCCCTGCTCCCGCGAGGCTTCGTTCGCGGCGACCTCGACATGGAAGATCCTCGTCCCGCCCGGCGTGACGATCGCGATGGTCTGCACCGGCAACCGGGGCTGCGCCGACGCGGCGGGCACGGCCGCCAGCAACCAGCCGAGCAGCGCGACCAGGAGACGGTGACGCGGGAAGAATTGAATCATGGGGAATTGAGTGTCTTCGACGCTTCCGTTGCTGGCAAGCCACTGTCTCCGGCCCGTCCCGCGCAGCGCGGCGACGAAATGGCGCGTGCCGATGCCTGACCCTATACTGGCGACCAGGGAGTGACGGGATGCCAGGGAGTCAGGAAGCAATCGCGAGCCGCGCCGGGCACGCCCATCCGGTCCGCAAGGCGCTTTGCGCCCGCCTGATCGGTCTTGGAAAACTGACGCCCGCCGGTTCGCTACGCGCCGAACGCCTGGCGGAGGAGAGCGGCGAGCGGCTGGAACTCGTTCTCGCGCGGCTCGGCCTCGCCTCCGACCGCGATATCGCGGAGGGCCTGGCGGCGCTGCTCGACCTGCCGCTTGCCACGGCGGCCGACTATCCCGCCGCGGCCGTCCTGGAAGACCGCCTGAGCCGCCAGTTCCTGCGCGAGGTCCAGGTCCTGCCCCTGGCAGAGGGCGCCGGCGGCATAACGCTCGCCATGGTCGATCCGCTCAACGACTACGCCGCCGAGGCGGCGCGGTTCGCGGCCGGCAAGCCGATCCTGCGCTGCGTGGCGCTCCCGGCCGATTTCGATGCAGCCTTCGAGCGCCTCCACGGCAGCGGCAAGTCGGAAATCCTCAGCATCGTGCAGAGCGCCGCCGCGGCCGCCCCGGATGCCAGCGGCGAGGACGCCGACCGGATCAAGGACAGCGCCAGCGACGCGCCGGTCATCCGCCTGGTGAACCTTCTGATCAACCGCGCGGTCGAGGCGCGCGCCTCCGACATCCACATCGAGCCGATGGACGGCGAGCTGCGGGTCCGTTACCGAATCGACGGCGTGCTGCACGAAGTCGAATCGCCGCCGCGCAACCTCGCCGCGTCGGTGCTCTCGCGCATCAAGATCATGGCCAAGCTGAACATCGCCGAGCGCCGCATCGCGCAGGACGGCCGCATCCGTCTGGCGGTGCGCGGCAAGGACATCGATTTCCGCGTCTCGATGATGCCGACGATCCACGGCGAGTGCGCGGTCCTGCGCATTCTCGACCGCGGCTCGCTCAAGCTCGATTTCGCCGCGCTCGGCTTCGACGACGAGGGCCGGCGCGTCGTCCGCGACCTGCTCCGACAGCCGCACGGCATCCTGCTCGTGACCGGTCCGACGGGCAGCGGCAAGACCACGACGCTTTATGCCGGGCTTTCCGAGCTCAACACCTCCGACCGCAAGATACTCACCATCGAGGACCCGGTCGAGTACCAGCTTGCCGGCGTGAACCAGGTCCAGGTCAAGCCGCAGGTCGGGCTGACCTTCGCCGGCGCGCTGCGCTCCTTCCTGCGCCAGGATCCCGACATCATGATGGTCGGCGAGATCCGCGATCTCGAGACCGCGCAGGTCGCTGTCCAGGCGGCGCTGACCGGCCACCTTGTGCTCTCCACCCTGCATACCAACGACGCGCCGAGCGCGATCACCCGCCTGCTGGACATGGGGGATCGAGGACTATCTTCTGACCTCGACCATCAGCGGCGTGATCGCCCAGCGTCTGGTCCGCACGCTGTGCCCCGACTGCCGCAAGCCATACGAGGCCGATCCCGCCTTGCTCGGACGCCTGCAGATCGAGCAGCGCGCCGCCACGACCCTCTATGCCGCCGGCGGCTGCGCGAAGTGCAACGGCACCGGATTCGCCGGCGGAGCACCATTGTCGAGGTGCTGGTGATGTCGGACGCGATCCGCCACCTCGTGCTCGCCCACGCCGAGGCGTCGGCGATCCGCAAGGAAGCGGTCCGGGACGGCATGCGGTCCATGCACCTGCACGGCATGCAGAAGGCACTGGCTGGGCAGACGACGGTCGAAGAAGTCCTGCGCGCCACGCGGTCGAGCTGAGCCATGCCCAGCTTCCGCTACCGCGCCATGACCGCGACCGGCATGATCGTGACGGGCGTGCTGGACGCGCCGTCCGAGCCCGCGGCGATCGAGGAAATCCGCAATCGCGGCCATTATCCCATCGAAGCCTCCCACGGCGGCGCCGCGCCTGCGGAAGCAGGGTGGCGCCGCGTCCTCGCCAGGGAGTTTCTGCCCCGAGCACGCTTCTCCGCGCGCAGTCTGGTGTCGCAACCCAGGAGCTGGCCGCGCTGATGCTGGCGGGCCTGGAACTTGACCGCGCGCTCGAGATCCTCGTCGGCCTCGACGAGACGAAGTCGATGCGTCCGGTCTTCGCGGCGCTGCTCGAACAGGTGCGCGGCGGATCGAGTTTCGCCGACGCCCTCGCCGCGCAGACCGTGTTCCCCCCCGATTCTACGTCAGCATCGTGCACGCCGGCGAACAGGGCGGCGACCTGCAAGCGGCGCTGCAGCAGCTCGGCGAATATCTGGGCCGCTCGCTCGCCGTACGCGAAGCGGTGATCTCCGCCCTCATCTATCCGTGCATGCTGCTGGCGACGACCGGGCTGTCCATCGTCGTGATCCTGGTCTTCGTGCTGCCCTCCTTCGCGCCGCTGTTCGCCGAGGCCGGAAAGTCGCTGCCGCGATTACCCAATCGGTGATGGATGTCGGCGATTTCATCACCACCTGGTCCTGGGCGATCGTGCTCGGCTTCGTCCTTGCCGTCGTCGGGCTGCGCCGCGCATTGAAAGACGCCGCATTCAAGCGGCGCTGGGACGGCGCGTTGTTGCGCCTGCCGCTGCTCGGCAATCTCTTCACCAAGATCGACATCGAGCGCTTCAGCCGCACGCTCGGCGCCCTGCTCAGGAACGGCGTCACCCTGCCCCAGGCCCTCGAGACGACCGGCAGCACCCTGTCCAACAGCGTCATCGGCGGCGCGGTGCTGAGCGCGGCGACGGGCCTCAAGGAAGGCGACAAACTCTCCCGCTATCTGCGCGGCAGCGGCGTGTTCCCGCCGCTTGCCCTCGATATGATGCAGGTAGGCGAGGGAAAGCGGCCAGCTCGACACGATGCTGCTGCGGCAGGCGGACCATTACGAGCGCGAGATCCGGCACACCGTCGACCGGCTGGTGGCGCTCCTGGTGCCGTGCCTGACGATTTTCATGGGCCTGATCGTGGCGGGTCTCATAGGCTCGATTCTTGTGGCAATATTAAGCGTCAACGACTTGGCGATGTGAGGACGGACATATGGGAAGTGCGACGATCCGGAGGCGGCGCGACGAAGCCGGCTATACGCTGGTCGAATTGCTGGTGGTCCTGGCCATCCTGGGGCTGCTCGCCACCATCGCCACCACACAGGTGCTGCGCTATTTCGCGTCGGCCAAGATAAGCACGGCGCATGCGCAGGTCGAAAGCTTCTCGTCGGCGCTCGACCTCTACAAGCTCGACATCGGCCGCTATCCGACCAGCCAGGAGGGCCTGGCCGCGCTCAAGACGAAGCCGGCGACGGCAGACAATTGGAACGGTCCCTACGTCAAGCCGACCACCAGCCTGAACGATCCCTGGGGCCACCCCTACACCTATGCCTCCCCCGGGCGGCACGGCGAATTCGACCTGTCCAGCAACGGTCCGGAGGGAGAGACGAGCAATGGCGCCGATCCGCCCGTCAAGAATTGGTAAGAGCGCGCAAGCCGGCTTCACCTTGACGGAACTTCTGGTGGTCCTCGCGATCATCGGGCTTCTGGTGGTCGCGGCGCCCGCGCTGCTCAAGGCCGCCTTGCCGGGAACGCAGGCGCTGGCTGCGGCGCGTTCGCTGGCGGACGATCTTCGCATGGCGCGGGGGATGGCCGTTTCGCGCGGCACGACCGTAACGGTGCGGTTCGATCCGCAGCGCCAGACCTATCTGCAATCGGCATTGCACGGAACACGGGTCCTTCCGAACCATGTCATCTTTGCGTTCGACAGCCCGGCGCCGCATGCGATCGCGTTCCGCGCCGACGGCAGTTCGACCGGCGGCGTGGTGCTGGTCGGCAGCGGCCCGCAACGGCACCGCGTCGCCGCCGACTGGCTCACCGGACGGATCACCGTCGATGAATAGCGGCCGGCGCGCGGACGGCTTCACCCTGGTGGAGCTGCTGGTGTCGCTCGCCATCCTGGCGGTCGCTTTAAGCGTGCTGTTCGGCGCCGTCTCCAGCGCGCTGGACCGTACGCGCAAGGACCGGAACGATGCGCTGGCATCCTCCCTCGTGCAATCGCTGCTCGAACGCGCGGGCGGCGATCGGCCGTTGCGCGCCGACGGCGGGCGTCTATTCGAACGGCATGCGCTGGCGTCTGGTCGTGACGCCCTACGGTAACAGCGGCGACGCCAAGGCCTGGCCGGTGTCGGCCTTCCTCGTCCGGGCTGCCGTCTCTTGGGTCGACGGGGCGCAGACGCACACCAAATCGCTGTCGGCCTTACGCCTCGTCGCGCCGGTGAAGCCGCGTGCGAACTGAGTCCGGCTTCACGCTGATCGAACTGCTGGTGTCGATGACGCTGCTGGGCCTGCTGTTCGTGCTGCTGTTCGGCGGTTTGCGGTTCGGCATGCGCGCCTGGGAACACAGCGCCGCCAATGCCGATGCCAGCGACAGCGTGCGCACCGTGCAGGGTTTCCTGCGCAGCGAGATCGAGCAGGCCTGCCCGCGCCGCATGCCCGTCGCGGCCGGGCAATCCGACCCGCCGCGCGTCCGATTCGCCGGTTCGCCACGCTCGCTCGTTTTTCTTGGTCCCATCCCCGGCGGCGCCGCCTGCTCGACCGTCACCTTGCTGGTCGTTCCGGACGGCCGCCTCCAGCGCATCGACTTTCGGATGCGCGACGGCGCGCGATCCCAGCTTCTCGGCCGCGTCCAATCGGTCGCGCTTGCCTATCTAGGCCGCAATGGCTGGCAGGGCGGCTGGGACGCACAGCCCGACCTGCCGGCGCTCGTGCGTGTGCGCGTGACCTTTCCCGCGGGCGACGCCAGATCCTGGCCGGAGCTTTTCATCGCGCCTCGCATTTCGGCCGAAGCCGATTGCACCTATGATCCGCGACCAAATCCTGCCGGGGTGGCTGATGGACGGCACGCTGTTGCGTCCGGGTTTCGAACGATTGGGCGACGCCTGGCGCTGGTGGCTGGGCGAGCTCGGCGCCTTGGTACCCGATCGGCTGCGCGCGGCCCTTCGCCGCCGACGACGCCGTGCTGATCGAGGCACGCGAGGCCGAACTCGTCGTTGCCCGCCGGGCCGGCCATCGCGAATACACCGTTGCCCGGATTCCGCGGGACGATTTCGTGGCGCGTACGCTGCGCCTCTCGGTGCCGCAGCCGTCAGTCCTGCCGGCCGATCCGGTCATCCTGCAATTGCCGGCGGCCGAGGCGCTGGAGCGCTCCCTGACCCTGCCGGACGGCGCACGGCGCAACCTGGACGCCATCCTGCGCCACGAAATCGTCCGCCACAGTCCGCTCGACGCGCAGACCATCTACTACGACTATCGCATCCAGACCCTCGACCGTGCCGCCGGCACGCTCACCGTGGCCCTGCGCATCGTCCGGCGCGAAGCGGTCGATGCGCTGGTCCAGTTGGCAAGCGATGCCGGGATCGCCCTTGCCGCCATCGAATTCGCCGGCGACGAAGCGCATGCCGATGGCGGCACTTTTCCCGTCGACACGGCGGCGGCGCGCCGCATGCGCCTGCGGCCGCGCCTTGTGCCGGCGCTGGCGACTTTGCTTCTCGTCCTCGCCCTCGGCCTTGTCGCCGCCGTCTATCTGCGCGGCGTGTCCATCGCAGGCGATCTTGCCGACCGTGTCGACACCGCGCGGACGCGCGCCATGGTCGTCGAGCGGCTGCAAGGACAGTTCGACGCCGCAAACCGCCAGGCTGCCTTCCTCGCACGGCAGAAGCGCAATCCCGCCTCCGTCGCCGTGCTCGCGACCGTTGCGCGCCTGCTTCCCGACGATGCCTGGCTGTACGAATTCGAGTTCAGCGGCGACGAGGTCCGCCTCCACGGCTTCTCGGCATCCGCCGCTTCGCTCATCGCCAAATTCGACTCCTCGGCCTATTTCCGCGATGCGGAGATGCGCAGCCCCCTGATGCAGGGCCCGACCAACGGAACGCAGCGCTTCGACATCTCGTTCAAGCTCCGGAAGCCCGCCACATGAGCGGGCCGCGCGGGCGCCTCCTCGCACTGGGCATATTGCTGCTTGCCGTCGCGGCGGCATGGCTGCTGGTCGTCGAGCCGATCGCCGGCGCTTTCAACCGCCCAGGACGAGGACATCGCCCAGTCGCACCAGATGCTCGCCGCCTATGAACGCCGCATTGCGCTGCGCCCGGTTATCGAAGCGAGACTCGCCGACATGAAGCATCGCGCGAACGCGAACGTTGGCGTCATAATGGGCACCAGCGCGGAACTCGCCGCGGCGAACATCCAGAACGTCGTCAAGGCGCTGATCGAAAGCGATTCCGGCCAGGTCCGTAGCACGCAGAACCTCCCCCCGGTGACGGCAGACGGCTTTCAGCGCGTCGACGTGCAGTACGAAGCCTCGATCCCGATGACGCGGCTGAAGGACGTCGCCTATCGCATCGAGACCGCGACGCCCTATCTCTTCCTCGACGGCGTCGATTTGCGTGCACCGGAGAGCTGGCAGATCGGTCCTTATGTGCCCGATGCGCCCAATGTCGAAGTGCGCTGGACGGTACATGGCTATCGCTGGGCCGGTACGCCATGAGGCTGGCCCTGCCCGCGACGCTGGCTGCCGCGTGTTTGGCTTTGCTCGGCGCCATCGTCTATGAGGCCGCCGCGCCGCTGCCTCCCGTGGCGGTGGAGATTCCGCGATTGCCGGCGCGCCGCGGCGGCGCCGCGCCGCCGCCCGTCTACGCGCCGCCGTCCGAAGCGCTTTTCGCCGATATCGACGCGCACCCCCTGTTCGCCGCGAACCGCAAGCCGCTGGCCGATTCCACGCAAGCCGGCGCCGCCCTGACCGCAAGTTCCGACTTCGCGCTGGCCGGCATCATCATGGGCGGCGACCGGGCCGTCGCCCTGCTGCGGATCAAGAGCGCCAACAGCACGTCGAGCGCAGTGCTGGGCGACCTGGTGAGCGGTTGGCGCGTGGTGCGCATCGACGCCAGGACGGTCACGCTCCATGCCAATGGCGCCGACGTCGTCATTCCGCTGGCAGGCCCGGACAGCCAGCCGCCGAGCGCGCCGCTCCCCGCGCTCGACCAGTCGGCCCTGCCAGCTCCAGCCGCACCGAATCCGCCACCGGCCGCAGCGGCGCCCGCCCTGTCCGCAACGACGGCGCCGGCCAAGCCGACCGTGCCATCTCCGCCGGCCGTCGCCACGACGGCGCCGGCCCAGCCGGCGCACAAACCCTATATCGCGCCCGAGGCGCTCAAAGGCGCTTATATCGATCCCGTGACCGGCGAGCCAAGCCTTTGACATCGTGGCAGAAACAGAGCCTATAGCGTTCCGGAGGGGCGTTCTTGGATGGTGTTGAGGCGCAGGGGCATCGGCTTTGGCGCGGCCGCGTTCGCCGTGCTGGCTGCGTTCGCCGCCGCGGCTACCGATACCGATAAGCCGCCCGAGCCCAGCGCCGCCGAGCTTGCCGCGCACGCCCGAGATCCGTTTTCCAATTCGACACCGGCCGCCCCCAGCGCGGCGCCGGTGGTGCCGGCACCATCCGACGCGACGGCCCCGGAGATCGTCCATGGCACAGGCAATCTCATTGGCCGCACCGTACCGCATGCCTCGCAAGCCACCGTCACCGACGAAGGCGGCATCACGCTCAACTTCGTCAATGCCGATGTGCGCGACGTCGCCAAGGCGGTGCTCGGCGACTTCCTGAACGTGAACTACACGCTCGGCGCCGGAGTGCAGGGCACCATCACCGTGCAGACCAGCAAGCCGCTGGCGCGCACCGAAGTCATGCCGGTGTTCGAGCAGATCCTGCGGATGAACGGCCTGGCCATCATCCGGACCGCCGGCGTCTACAAGATCGTGACCAGCGCGGATGCGCCGCGCGAAGTCTCCGCGCCCGCGTCCACCGAGCCCGGCGGCGGCGCCGAAGCAGGCTACGGCACGCAGGTCGTGCCGCTGCATTTCATCGCCGCCGCGGAGATGCAGCGCCTGCTCGAAGGCATGCAACCGGCGCAGGCCATCGTGCATGCCGACACCGGCCGCAATCTCCTCATCGTGCAGGGCACGCAGACCGAACGCGCCGCCGTCGTCGACGAGGTCGCCCTGTTCGACGTCGACTGGCTGGCGGGGATGTCGTTCGGCCTGTTCACGCCCAAATACACCGACGCGCGCGGGCTGGCGAAGGAATTGAACCAGATTTTGGGCGGCGTCGGCGGCCCGCTGTCGGGCATCATCAGGCTGGTGCCGATCGAGCGGCTCAACACCGTGCTCGTGGTCTCGCCACAGCCGCGCTATCTGGACCAGGTCCAGCGCTGGGTGGCCCGGCTCGACCGTCCGGGCGTCGGCAGCGACCGGCGGATGTTCGTTTATGCGGTGCAGAACGGCCGCGCCACCGATCTGGCCGGCGTGCTGAAGCGCGCGCTCTACGGTTCCGGCAAGGACGACAAGGACGATGCCGACAGCGGCACAAGCGGCGATGCCGGCGATCATGCGCCGCCGCCCGCCACGACGACCGCGCCGGCGGGCGCACCCAGCGCCGCCGCACCGCCGCCGGCGCACGGCAATGGCAGCCTGATCGACGACAGCGACGCCGCTGCGCCGCCGCCCGGCGCCGCGACGATCACCGCCGACGACACCAACAACGCCATCGTGATCTACGGCACGCCGCAGGAATATTCGACGATCCAGAACGCGCTGCAGCAGCTCGACGTGGCGCCGCTCCAGGTGCTGCTCGAGGCGGCGATCGCCGAAGTCACCCTGACCAACAATCTGAAATACGGCGTGCAGTATTTCTACCAGCCGAGCGACAAGCACGCTTTCGTGCTGTCGAATTCCGGCACTTCCGACATCGGCGCGGTGTTTCCCGGCTTCTCCTACATGTTCTCCGAAGGCACCAATATCCGCATCGTGCTGGACACGCTCTCGCAGGTGACCCATGTGACGGTGGTGTCGTCGCCCGAGGTGATGGTGCTCAACAACCACACCGCGACGCTGCAGGTCGGCGACCAGGTTCCCGTCGCGACCTCGCAGGCGCAGAGCGTGATCGGCGGCCAGTCGCCGGTCATCAACACCATCGAGTATCGCGACACCGGCGTCATTCTGAAGATCACGCCGCGCGTCAATCAAGGCGGCATGGTCACGCTCGACGTCAGCCAGGAGGTCAGCGACGTGTCCACCACCAGCACCTCGACGCTGGATTCGCCCACCATCACCCAGAACAAGATCAACAGCACCATCGCGGTGCAGGACAACGAGACGATCGCGCTGGGCGGACTGATCAAGGATTCGCGCAACAACGGCAGCAGCGGGATTCCCTACCTTTCCGAGATTCCGGTGGTCGGTGCGCTGTTCGGCACCAAGAACGATACGATCGACCGCACCGAGCTGATCGTGCTCATCACGCCGCACGTGGTCGACAACCTGCAGAAGGCGCGCGCGGTGACCAGCGAATTGCGGCGCAAGCTGCCGTCGCTGCAAACCCTGCTCGAGAAAAGTGGCCACTGAGAGGCGCCGCGCCGAACGCGGGCTGGCGCTGGTGTCGGTGCTGTGGGGCGTCGCCATCCTGTCGCTGATCGCAGCGGCGATGCTCACCGCCTCGCTGACCGGCGCCTATGTCGGCCGCAATCTGTGGAATGCGACCCGCGGCGCCAGCCTGGACGAAGCGGCGATCGACCACGCGATCCTGTCCCTGATGGACGGCCGCCGCCGGCCGCAGGTCGACGGAAGCGCGGATACGTTCCGCTTCGAAGGCACGACCATACGGGTCTGGATCCAGGACGAATCCGGAAAGATCAACCTCAATTTCGCGGACAAAGACCTGCTCCAGGGTCTGTTCGGCTCGGCGGGCCTCGGCCGCGACGCGGCAGAGACGCTGGCCGGCCGGATCGTCGCACGCCGCCTGCCGCAAGATCCGCAGGGCGCGGCTCCAGCTGTCGCGTTCCGCAGCGTCGACGAACTTCTGGCCGTGCCCGGCATGACACCCGAACTCTGTGCCCGTGTCGGACCGGCCCTTACCGTCTTCGGCCGCAACGGCGCGCTCAACAGGGACGTCGCGCCACGCGAGGTTTTGCTCGCCCTGCCCGATATGGACGAGAAGTCCGTCGCCGACCTTCTGCGCGCCCGGCAGGTCGCCCGCGACCGCAATCCTCCGCCCGCGACGCCGGCCGCCGCGGCCGACGCGACGTTCACCGTGACGGCGGAGGCGCGGGTGGATGGCGCGCGCACCGTCCGCGCCGCCGTCGTGCAGTTCACTGGCGACCCGGAAAAGCCCTACTGGTTCCTGTCCTGGAAGTGACGGCGGCCTATCCGGGCACCAGCGGTCCCAGCAGCCAGACCAGCCAGATTGCCGCCGCCAGGGCGGGGCCGAAGGCGATGCGGTCGGTCGGGTTCACGGTCCTTCCCAGCGCGCGCGCGCCCAGTACCGTCGCCAGGCCGGTCACTGCTGCGAACAGCACGACGGTCGGCAGGGCTTCCCAGGACAGCCAGGCGCCGGCCGCTCCCAGCAGCTTGGCATCGCCGAAGCCCAAGCCGTCGCGTCCGCGCAGCATGCGATAGCCAAGCGCGACGGCCGCGAAGAAGATGACGCCGGCCGCCGCGCCGATGGCGTGCCCCGCGACGGAGGCCGGGTCGATGGCATAGGCGACCCAGATGCCTACCGCGATCAAGGGATAGGTCAGTACGTCCGGCAGAAGACCGGTGCGCCAATCGATCGCCGCCAGCGCCAGCAGCATCCATCCCAGCCCGCAGCTTGCCACCAATATCCAGCCCGAGGTCACGAGCGCCGCACTGGCGGCGACGGCGAGCGCGCCCACTTCCATCGCCGGGTGCAGCGGATCGACCGCCGCACTGCAGCTTCGGCATCGACCGCGCAGGATGAAGAAGCTTGCAATCGGCACGAGCTCCAGCGGCGACAGCGTGCGGCCGCAGGAATCGCAGGCCGAGCGGCCGAACAGCAGACCGCGCCAGTGCGGAAAGCGCAGGGCAACGACCGCGAGAAAACTGCCCACGAAGGGCGAGGCGGCAAGGACGATCCAGGTGAGCGGCGGCACGGTCATCGCGCCTGTCTAGCAGCGGAAGAACCGTCAGTCGCTGATGGCCTGCATGCTCTCGCCAAACTCCCGGTCCGGGCGCGACGACCGGATCTGGGCGCGCAGGCGGACCAGCGGCTCCTCGATGCACCAGAGGACGACGACGGCCACCGCGACCGACAGCGCGCCGGCCAGCGCGAACAGCGCCCAGCCCTGCGCCAAGCCCGCGGCGCTCGCCACCAGCGCGCCCAGCGGCCAGTGAAGCAGGAACAACGGGTAGGAAAGCCGGCCAAGCGTATTGCAGGCTTCTTTCCAGCGGCCCAGCACCGTGTCGAGATCGGCGTTCCACAGGCCCAGCAGCAGTACGCCGGTCACCGGAGCGCCGAGAAATTCGCTGACCGCCTGGGTCGGCAGGTACGGCCCCCAGGCGAGTCCTTCGAAGGCGGCCAGCGCGATCGCCGCGATCAGCAGAGGACGGCGCGGCGCAAGCTGAGCCCGGTGCTGGAACACGACCGAGCCGATAAAGAACGCATCGGCATTGCCCAGCGGGGTGCCGTAGAAATCGACCGGTCCCCACCAGAACGCGCAATAGGCCGAGAACGCCAGCGACACGGCCAGCATTGCCAGGCTGGCGCGCGGCCGGATCGCCGTGACCAGGCCGATGACGATGTAGAACCACAATTCGGTGTGGAGCGACCACGCCGCCGGCAGCATGCGGCTCATCGTCTGCTGCGTCAGGCCGAACACGCCGAGATTGGCGATCCAATCCGCCGCCGTGCTGGGCATCACGAGCGAAGGATGGATCGCGACGCTGCCCGGCACCAGCACGACCACCGCGAAGCCGACCGCAAGACACGCCCAATAGGTCGGATAGATGCGCAGGAAGCGGTTGGCGAGAAACGCCGCCGGGCGGCCGGCATAACGGCCGCTCGCCACCATGGTGATCAGGAAACCGCTGATGCAGAAGAAGGCCTCGACGGCAAGGCGTCCCGTCTGCGGCGGTACGCTGGCGGACAGATGCTCCAGCATCACCATCAGCGCCAGCGACACGCGAAACAGGCTGAGCGCCGCGGATGCGCCGGCGGGACTGCGCGAAGCGGGAACTGTCGGCATCGGCTGAATCACAAACATGTCCGGGATAACGCAACAAGCGCCGCTTTCGTCGGCCCTAGTTCGAGGGATTTGTCGTGACCGCTGCCAACTCGGTGCGGACGCGGCTCATCGGATAGGCATACATCAGACGATGCCCGTCCGGGTCAAGATAGCCGAAGGTGATGCCGACCAGGCTGCCTGTGTTGGCGTCGACAACCGGGCCGCCGCTGAATCCGGGACCGGCATTGCCTTCGAAGGTGAACGCACCCTGCACGATGCAGGCCGCGCAGCGCGCCTCCACCGGCGCGTTCAGCGTGCGCACGACACCCTGCGCCACGCGCAGCTCGCCATGTGCGCCCTGGCCGTAAGCGAGAACCGTCTCGCCGGCCCGCGGTTCGGCGGTGCTCGCAGCGGGTGCGCGGGACACGCGGAAAAACAGCAGGTCGTAGTTGCGCGACGTGCCGACCACCGGCGCGTCTCCGATGATCCCCGCATTGTGCGCATTGGTGACGGCGATTCCGGGCGCGATCACGAAGGCGGCGCCGCGACCTTCCATGATCAGGTGGGAGACGCCCTCGAGCGGAATGTATCCGCCGGCAATGGCGGGATCGAGGAACGTCGTGGCGCGCTCGCCCGACGAGACCGCGCATCCCGCCATCGCGAGCGACACCAGAACCGCGAATACGCGCATTGCCGAGATCAGAACGGAATCTCGTCGTCCATCTCGTCGCGCTGGAAGCGGGCCGGCGCCTCGGCCGCGCCCACACGCTCGCGCCCGCCACCGCCGCCTGCTGCACCGCCGCCCTCGCTGCGACCGTCGAGCATGGTCAATTCGCCGCGAAAATTCTGCAGGACGACCTCGGTAGTGTACTTTTCCGCGCCGTCCTTGTCGGTCCATTTGCGGGTCTGCAGCGAGCCCTCGACATAGACCTTGGAGCCCTTGCGCAGATATTTCTCGGCGACCTCGGCCAGGTTCTTGTTGAAGATCACCACCCGGTGCCACTCGGTCTTTTCCTTGCGCTCGCCGCTCGCCTTGTCGCGCCAGCTTTCGCTGGTGGCCAGGGAGAAGCTCACCACCGGCTCGCCGCTCGTCATGCGGCGTACTTCCGGGTCCTTGCCCAGATTGCCGACCAGAATGACCTTGTTGACGCTGCCCGCCATGACCGAACTCCGTTTCCTGTTGGCCCGAACCTAGGCTGCGGCGCCCCTGAGAACCATCGGGCCGGACATTGGTGTCTGTGCGTATCTTAGTTCCCTCTTTGTTCCTTGGCAAGGGGCCGTGGCTTCAACCGAAATGCGGCGGGACGCCGCGCCCAAAACCTCTAGCGGAATGCAGGATCGAACAGCGGGGCGAGCGTCAGCGCGCCGAGCGCGCTCAGGTGGTGGTGGTCGACATAAAGCGGCCGGCCGTCCCGCGCCAGCGTGCAGCGCCCGGTCGCGCACAGCGCCGCCGCCGGATCGACGACGGTCACGGCATAGCGGCGGCGCAGATCGGCAAAATCGCGCAGGACAAAGGCGTTGCGTACGGCGTATCCATCGCGCGTCGGGCGGCGGTCGGCGGCAAGATGGTGCAACGCGTCGCGCGCAAGGACTTGCGGCACGTCGAAGCCCGGCTCCGGAACGGTCGCCACAAGAACGATCTTGACGTGCCCGAGCGCGCGTATGGTCCGTTCGAGCACGCGGGCGAAGGCAGCATGCTGGTCGGCATCGTGCGGCGCGGCCGGCGCGAGATCGATCAGATGGCGCACCTCGCTCGCGTCCGGCCCGAAACCGGTGCCCTGGTCGTAATAGGGCCAGCGCGCCGCAAGGACGACTTCGCCGATCCGGTCGCGACGGATGAGCGCCAGCGCCGCCGCGTTGAGCTGGGCGCAGCGCCCGGTCGGCTCGTCGGTCAGCGACAGCAGCAGGAGCGGCGGGCAGCGGCCATGCGCCACGAAGAGACCCTTGCGGCCGGCGCGGCGGGCTGCGTCCGCGACCGCGGGAAGGATCGCATCGGCATGGCTGTCGCCCCAGAGCACAAAGCTGGGCGATGCGGCGCGCGTGTCGCCGATAGCGCAGATGCGGCCGGCCGCGACGTCCTCCGCCGTGCGGTTGAAGCAGTCGTGGCGCCGCGGCTCGCTGTCGTCGGCCTCGGCGAAGATGCGGCGGATGTCGGGCGTGAAGCGCTGCGGCAGGCCCTGCAACGCAAAGAGCGCGCCGCACAGGACCAGCGTCGTGGCGATCGCGAGGCCCGCCAGAAGGAAGATCGTGCGCCGCGGAATGGCCGGGCCGCGAAACGGCCGCTCGATATGGCGCCAGGACAGATAGCCGAGCGCGAAGGACAGTGCGATCAGCGCGGCGGTCTCGATCGCGGCGGCCGGCCGGCCGCTGGCATAGTCGGCGAAGACATGGATCGGCCAGTGCCACAGATAGAGCGAGTAGGAGATCAGCCCGATGCCGACCAAAGGCGGCGACGACAGCAGGCGGCGGGTGAGCGTCTCCGCGCCGCCGGCATAGATCAGCGCGGCCGCGCCGGCGCAGGGGAACAACGCATTGGCGCCCGGAAAGGGTGTTGCGATGGTGAAGGTCAGGACCGCCCAGGCGATGGCGGCGAGGCCGGCGAGCGAGATCGCTTCCCCGGCCAAGCGCGAACGGGGCGCAGGGAATTGGCCGAGCGCCAGCACCGCGCCAAGCATCAGCTCCCAGGTGCGGAACGGCGCAAGATAGAATGCCGCGGTAGGCGCGCGTCCGACGGCCCATAGGCTCGCAGCGAAGGAAAAGACGCCCAGGGCGACGACAAGACCGAGCAGCGTCGCGCGGCGCCGCGAATGAAGGACATAGAGCAGCGCCGGGAATACGACGTAGAACTGCTCCTCCACCGCCAGCGACCAGGTGTGGAGCAGCGGCTTCAACTCGGCGCCGACGTCGAAATAGCCGGCCTGCTGCCAGAAATCGAAATTCGAGCCGAACACCGTCGTCGCCGCGGCACTCTCGGCGAGGCGCAGCAGGTCGCGCGGGAACAGCACGACGGTGCCGGCGGCGAGGCTGGCGACAATGACCGCGAACAGCGCCGGGAAGATGCGGCGGATGCGCCGCTCATAGAAGCGCAGGACGGAGAAGCTTTGCCCGCGCAACTCCGCGAAGATCAGCCCGGTGATCAGATAGCCCGAGATAACGAAGAATATGTCGACTCCGACAAAGCCGCCGCCGAAGCCGCGGACGCCGAAATGGTAGAGCACCACCGGCACCACAGCGACGGCGCGCAGGCCGTCGATGTCGGCGCGGTAGCGCAGGCGGCCGGGTTCCGGAATCTGAGCGTGCGGCATGAGCCCATGAGGGTATGCCGGAGCCCCAACCGGTCCGGCGCGAGGAGCGCATACAAACGGGGTTTCGCGCCGGTTTCCAAACGCTTTTTGGCGGCTGCTCTCCGGCGGGAGCGGCGTGCCGCCGCCGCGGGTCCAAGGCCGTTCTTTTCCAGGAAAACAGGGTCTGGCGGTTCCCGGAACGGACGAAACACTGCTGCCAAATCCGGGACAGGATGTCGGCTACCATGGCGGGGTAGGCGGACCAGTTGATGGCTGAAAATGTTCCTGTTATGTTCTTATCGATTCTCAGGAGTTCCGCCGGTGCACGGCTTGCGTTCCGGCCCTCGCGGTACCATTTGAGCAGGGTCGTCCGCCGCAACGCCGGCGCTGCGGCAAACTCCAGGGGATCATGACAGGCACGCGGTTGCGGGTGTGGGGCCCGCCGGCCAAAGTGCGCGTTTCGACGAAGGTTTTCGACATCGATGCTGAAGAACATCTCCATCCGCGGCGCCCGCGAGCACAATCTCAAGAATGTCGACGTCGAGATTCCGCGCGACACGCTGACGGTGTTGACCGGGCTGTCGGGCTCGGGCAAGTCCTCGCTCGCCTTCGACACGATCTATGCCGAGGGCCAGCGCCGCTATGTCGAGTCGCTGTCGGCTTATGCGCGCCAGTTCCTCGAACTGATGCAGAAGCCGGACGTCGACCATATCGAGGGCCTGTCGCCGGCGATCTCCATCGAGCAGAAGACCACCTCCAAGAACCCGCGCTCGACGGTCGGCACGGTCACCGAGATCTACGACTATCTGCGCCTGCTGTTCGCACGGGTCGGCGTGCCCTATTCGCCGGCGACGGGCTTGCCCATCGAGAGCCAGACCGTCAGCCAGATGGCCGACCGCGTGCTGGCGCTGCCCGAGGGCACGCGTCTCTACCTGCTGGCGCCGATGGTGCGCGGCCGCAAGGGCGAGTACCGCAAGGAATTCGCCGAGTTGCAGAAGAAAGGCTTCCAGCGCGTCAAGGTCGACGGCAAGTATTACGAGATCGGCGCGGTGCCGGCGCTCGACAAAAAGCTCAAGCACGACATCGAGGTGGTGGTCGACCGCATCGCGGTGAAGAAGGACATCGGCAACCGATTGCCGGATTCCATCGAGACGGCGCTGGGGATTTCCGACGGCCTCGTCATCGCGGAATTCGCCGACGAGAAGGAGAAGGACGGTTCGCCGAAGCAGCTTCTGATGTCGTCGAAATTCGCCTGCCCGGTCAGCGGCTTCACCATTCCGGAGATCGAGCCGCGGCTGTTCTCGTTCAACAACCCGCATGGCGCCTGTCCGGCCTGCGACGGGCTGGGCACCCAGCTCTATTTCGATCCGGCGCTGGTCGTGCCCGACGGCGCACTGACGCTGCGCAAGGGCGCCATCGCGCCATGGTCGAAAGGTTCGTCGCCCTATTACCTCCAGACGCTCGAAGCGCTCGGCCGCCATTACAAATTCTCGCTCAACGAGCCCTGGGAAGACCTGCCCAGGAAGGCGCAGCAGATCATCCTGCACGGTTCGGGCGAGGACGAGATCAAGTTCATCTATGACGACGGACTGCGCCGCTACGAAACCAAGAAGACCTTCGAAGGCGTCATTCCCAACATGCAGCGCCGTTTCAAGGAAACGGATTCGGCCTGGGTGCGCGAGGAATTCGAGCGCTACCAGGACGCTTCGCCTTGCGAGGTGTGCAAGGGCTATCGCCTCAAGCCGGAAGCGCTGGCGGTGAAGATCGGCGGCCTGCATATCAGCCAGGTCTGCGAGCAGTCGATCCGCAACGCCGACGGCTGGTTCCGCGACATCGACAAGAAGCTGAACCGGCAGCAGACCGAGATCGCGGCGCGCATCCTGAAGGAAATCCGGGCGCGACTGAAATTCCTCAACAATGTCGGGCTCGACTATCTCACCCTGGCGCGCGCCTCGGGCACGCTGTCGGGCGGCGAGAGCCAGCGCATCCGGCTGGCGTCGCAGATCGGCTCGGGTTTGACCGGCGTGCTCTATGTCCTCGACGAGCCGTCGATCGGCCTGCACCAGCGCGACAACGAGAAGCTGCTGGAATCGCTCAAGGGCCTGCGCGACATGGGCAACACCGTGATCGTGGTCGAGCACGACGAAGAGGCGATCCGCACCGCCGACCACGTGATCGACATGGGTCCGGGCGCCGGCATCCATGGCGGGCATATCGTGGCCGAGGGCACGCCGGCCGAGATCATGGCGAATCCGAAAAGCCTGACCGGCAAATACCTGACCGGCATGGAGCAGATCGCGGTGCCGGCGGCGCGGCGCAAGGCGGTGCACGACCGCTGGCTGAAGATCGTCGGTGCCAAGGGCAACAACCTGAAGAACGTCACCGCGTCGATCCCGCTGGGCACGCTGACCTGCATCACCGGCGTATCGGGCGGCGGCAAGTCCACGCTGACCATCGAGACGCTCTACAAGGCTGCGTCGCGCAAGCTGAACCAGGGGCGCGAGCATCCGGCGCCGCACGACCGCATCGAGGGGCTGGAATATCTCGACAAGGTCATCGACATCGACCAGAGCCCGATCGGGCGCACGCCGCGCTCCAACCCCGCGACCTATACCGGCGCCTTCACGCCGATCCGCGACTGGTTCACCGAACTGCCGGAATCCAAGGCGCGCGGCTACCAGCCGGGGCGGTTCTCGTTCAACGTCAAGGGCGGGCGCTGCGAGGCGTGCCAGGGCGACGGCGTCATCAAGATCGAGATGCACTTCCTGCCCGACGTCTATGTCCAGTGCGACGTCTGCAAGGGCAAACGCTACAATCGCGAGACGCTGGAAGTGAAGTTCCGCGACAAGTCCATCGCCGACGTGCTCGACATGACGGTGGAGGCGGCAGCCGACCTGTTCAAGGCGGTGCCGTCGATCCGCGAGAAGATGGACACGCTGACCCGCGTCGGGCTGGGCTACATCTCGGTCGGCCAGCAGGCGACGACGCTGTCGGGCGGCGAGGCGCAGCGCGTGAAGCTGTCCAAGGAATTGTCGCGGCGCGCCACCGGCCGCACGCTCTACATCCTGGACGAGCCGACCACCGGCCTGCACTTCCACGACGTGAAGAAGCTGCTCGAAGTGCTGCACGAGCTGGTCGACAACGGCAACACCGTGGTGGTGATCGAGCACAATCTGGAGGTCATCAAGACCGCCGACTGGATCATCGACCTCGGCCCCGAAGGCGGCGACGGCGGCGGCGAACTCGTCGCGTCCGGCACGCCGGAAGACGTGGCGAAGGCGGCGCGCAGCTACACCGGCCAGTACCTCAAGCCGCTGCTAAAGAACCGCACGCCGGAAAAGGCGACGGCGAAGAAGCTGAAGGCGGCGGAGTAGGAGCGGACGTTCCTCGATCGCAGCGAACACGTCGCGATCTAAGCCGCCGCGCGATCGTCGTCTTCCGGGTCGCGGCGTTCGTGATGGTCGTGGTGGCCTTTTGCGTCGTGGCCGTGATCGTGGTTCTCATGGCCGTTGCCGTGATGGGCACGTCCATTGTCGGTATGGCGGTCGTCCACGGGTTCGTCGCGTTCGTCTTCGCGGGCGTGATGATGGCCGTGGTCGCCGGGGTGGACCGGCTCTTCCTCGGCGCGATCCTCGACGTCGTGTTTGCGCGGCTCATGGGGATGATGTTCTTCGTGGCCGCCATGGTGCGCCTCGTGGTGTTCCGGCGGCATCTCGTGCACCGGCGCCGGCGCCTCGACCGGCGCGGGCACGGCGATGGCCGGCGCGGACGGCGTCGCGACGGGATGTGCGGGCGCGACGGCCTCCGGCTCGAGCAGCGGCGCCACCAAGGCGGCGTCGTCCTCGAGTTCGGGCAATTCATGGCCGGTGAGGATGCGATAGGCATTGGCCGACGCGCCAGCGAAGAGCGCGGTGCCGACCAGGGTCAGCACGCCGATCGCCGCGGAGAGGACGAAGGCATGCGCCTCGTAGAACGGCCACAGCGCCGGCGGTGCGCCCGGCTTGTGGTTGGCGGCAGCTTGCAGCGCCGCGGCCCATTGCTCCGGCCCGATCACGAAATAGAGCCCGACCGCTGCGGCCAGCCCCAGCGGCAGGAACGTGCCCAGATAGATGCCCAGGATGCGGAACGTGTTGCCGCGGGTCAACGCCCAAGCGCGGGCCAGCCGCGTATGATGCTCCGCCGACGCCACCGGCATCAGCAGGAAGTATAGCCGCAGCATGGCGAGCACGAACCATAGGGCGAGCACGATGGTCAGCAGCGCCGCCGCGATCACTGCCAAGGGCACGCCACCGGGCGCGAATTTGGGCGCCAGCGCCGCACCATAGTGCCGGGCGGCGAACATCGCGCCCACCCCGACGGCCAGGACCGCGACGTAAAGCAGCAGGAAGACCAGGTAGTAGCGCACATAGCCGAAGAACAGGCGCAGCTCGCGCGGCCCGATCACGAAATGCGCCAGGGTGAAGTCCTTGCGCACGCCCAGTGCTTCCTGGGTCAGCGAAATACCGAGCACCGCCCGGATCATCAGCGTCAACCCGGCAGCGCCCAGCACCGAGCATGTGGTTAACACGACGGAGGCGAGGTCGTGCCGCTCCAGCGGCATCCAGGCCTGCAGATTCTGGAAAATGAGGTAGTAGCCCACTCCGTAAAGCAGCGCCGCTAACCATCCCGTTCCCAGAATCTGGATCAGATTCTGCAGCAGGAACGCATACGCATGCGCGACGCTGCCGCCAACCGGTACCTTGTGATGCATCGTGAGCCCCACCCAACGCCGCGCACAAGTTAACACTTTTGCAGTGAAGTTCCTAAGACGGTTTCGTCACAGCGCCGTCCAGCGTTGCGGATTCCCAGCGCCAGGCGAACGCCAGCGCGACCAGGAAAAACAGCGCGGCCACGTAGAACGCAGCGCCGGGAACGACGACCGGCGCGGCCGAACTTACAAAGTATCCGAACAGGCTGGTCCAGATCACGGGTCCGACGATCGACGTCAGGCTGGTAATGCTGGCCATCGCGCCCTGCAGCAGGCCCTGCTCGTTGGCCGGTACCGCCTGGGACATCAGGCCCTGCACCGCCGGCTGCGCCACCGTCCAGGCGCTGACCACGAAGGGTATCAGGAGATACATCATCCAGCCCCTGGATACCGAGCCATAACCGATACAGATCAGCACGCTGACGCAGAGGCCCAGCAGGATCGCGCGGCGCTCGCCGATCCGCGCGATCAGGACGCGCACGAACCATCCCTGCCCCACCACGAACATCACCCCGACCAGGGTCAGCGAGAGGCCGATCTGAAACGAGGTCCAGTGGAAACGATAGGTCGTGTAGAGCACCCAGATCATCTCGGCGGCGCGGTTGGCGAAGGCGCCCAGCACGAACACGGTCATCAGCGCGCCGATCGAACCGTAACGGCCGATCTCGCGCAGCGCGCTGGCCGGGTTGGCCTGCCGCCAGCGGAACGGCCGGCGGTTTTCCGGCTTGAGCGATTCCGGCAGCACGAAGAAGGCGAAGCCGCAATTGGCCGCGCACAGCACGCCGGCGACGAGGAACGGCAGATGCAGGTCGATCCCGCCCAGCAATCCGCCGATCGCCGGGCCGGTGATGAAGCCGAAGCCGAATGTCGCGCCGATCAGGCCGAAGCTCTGCGCCCGCGCCTCCGGCGGCGTGATATCGGCGATGTAGGCGCCTGCAGTGGAAAACGAGCCGCCCATCGCGCCCGCAATCAGCCGGCCGAGCGCCAGCACCGCGAGGGAGGGCGCCGCCGCCATGATGAAATAGGAGAGCGCCGATCCGGCGAGCGAATACAGGATCACCGGCAGGCGTCCGAAGCGGTCCGATACCGCGCCGATCAGGGGCGCGAAGAAGAACTGCATCACGGCGAAACCCGAGGCCAGGAAACCGACGATATAGGAGGCTTTGGACACGTCGCCATGCTGGAACCGCTCCACCAGCCTGGGCAGGATGGGGTAGGCAAGGCCGACCCCCAGCATGTCGAGATAGACGACCGACAGCACCAGGATCAGGCGGACATTGCGCAAGGTCTTCCGTCCGGACTTGCGGCAACTCCGCCGCGCTTCTCAATCGTGCGGCGCCACGATCGCCTTGCCCGACAACACGCGATAGACGAAAGCGGCGGGCGCGAACAGGAGGCTATAACCCAAGGGCGCCAGCACCAGATTGAGTCCCATCAGCGCCGGCAGGTGCGGCTGCATGGTATGCATCTGGTCGGTCCAGGCGCGCAGCAGCCCGGCGACGTCCGCCGGCGGGGCGGAGGCAGGCGCGGGCGCCGGCCCCATGATGATCGCCTCGCCGATCACCAGCACGACCATCAGCGGCAGCAGCGTCGCCAGCAGCACCGCCACGATGCGCCAGAAATTGCCGCCGGTGAGCTGCCAGCTTTGCGACAAGCCGAAATGGCCGTCCGCGACGGCGGCGGGAACGAGCAGATAGCCCAGCCGAACCAGCGCGTAGATAACCAGGAGAAAGCCCGCGAACACCGCGAAGGCCGTGATGCCGGCGGCCAGCGGCGTCGCCCCGCCCAGCGCGGCAAAGCCGGCCACGACGGCCGCCAGCGCGAAAAGGAAAAGTATCAGGGCCAGATAGACGCCGACGAAGCCGGCGAACACGCGCAGTTCCTCCATCCCGAGCGCGAAATGCGCAATCGCCGGCCCCTTGCGCAGGCCCAGCACCTGGCGCACCAGCGCGACGCCGATCATCGCCGCCAGGAACAGCGACAGCACGGCCAGCGGAAGCGGCAGCAGCGCCTGCGCATCGGGCGGCGGCGTGCCGCTTTGGAGGCTGTCGGCCATCGCCAGATAGGACCGTGCTGCGAAATAGCCGACGATGGTGCTGGCCAACGTCGGTATCCAGGTCAGGCCGAGAACGGTGCCGATCTCTCCGAAGGTGAAGGCGTAGGCGAAGCGGATCGTCTGGCCTACGGGAATCTTGTTCATGCCGGTGCCTTTGGGTGCGCGGCCGCGAGCCATTGTTGGAAGGTGATTGTCATTCGCTCCCCGCAGCGGCGCGCATACTAGGGGGCGCGTCCCATGGCGGCAATCGGCGCGAAATGCTGCATCGCCGCGAACGTTTCCGCGCCGTGACAGCCCCGCAAGGCGTCGGTTAAGGTCGCGGCACATAAAAGCGGGGCTGGGAATGGCGTTCAACGAATATGCGTCCTACGACGGTCTGGGTCTGTCTGCACTGGTCGCGAAAAAGAAGGTTAAGCCGTCGGAATTGATGGACGCAGCCATTGCGCGCGCCGAGTCGCTCAATCCCAAGCTGAATGCCATCGTCTTCGCCGATTACGACCGTGCTCGCACAACAGCCGCCAGCAGGCTGCCCGAAGGTCCGTTCACTGGCGTGCCGTTCCTGCTGAAGGACATCGGCGCGGCCTGCGCGGGCATGCCGACGCGCAATGCCTCGGGATTCATTCCGGCGATTCCCGCGGCGCGCGATGATTTCCTGGTGCAGAAGTTCAAGGCCGCGGGCCTGATCCCGTTCGGCAAGACCAATGCGCCGGAGTTCGGCCTGGTCGCCACCACCGAATCCAAGCTCTACGGTCCTGCGCGCAATCCTTGGAATCTGGCCCATTCGACCGGCGGTTCGTCGGGCGGCTCGGGCGCAGCGGTCGCCGCCGGCATCGTGCCGCTGGCACATGCCAATGACGGCGGCGGCTCGATCCGCATTCCCGCCGCGGCCAACGGCCTTGTCGGCCTCAAGCCTTCGCGCGGCCGCGTCAGCCGCGGCCCCGATTTCGGCGAAGCGCTGGACGGCATCGCCGCCGACCTGGTGGTCTCGCGCAGCGTGCGCGACACGGCGGCGGTGCTGGACGCGGTGCGCGGCTCTATGCCCGGAGATCCGGTGGCCGAGCCGCCGGGCCCGGCCTCCTATCTCGAAGCGATCGGGCACCAGCCGGCGCGGCTCCGCATTGCCGTGAGCCTGAAAAGGCTGGACGGCAGCCCTCTGCACCCCGACAGCGTCGCCGCCGCACGGCATGCCGCGGCGCTGTGCGAAGACCTCGGCCACAGCGTGGAAGAGGCGGCGCCGGTGCTGCATCTCGCCACGCTGATGGAGGCGTTCGTCGGGGCGTTCTGGACCGGCGGCCTTGCGGGCGGCATCGACATGATCGCCACCCTCACGGGCCAGGCGCCAACGCGGCAACACTTCGAAGGATTGACCTGGGCGCTGTACCAGGCCGGCAAGACGGTGACGGCCAGCGACTATCTGCGCGCCAAGCACATCGTCAACGGCGCCGCGCGGGAGATGGCGCGCTTCCACGAAACCTACGACGTGTGGATCACGCCCACGCTCGGCCGCCCGCCGGAAAAGAACGGCGTCTTCGACCTCAGCAGCGAGGACCTTGCGGTCTCCTTCCAGCCGCAGCTCGACTATGTGCCGTTCACGCCGGTGCAGAACATGACCGGCCAGCCCGCGATCAACGTGCCGCTCTACTGGAACAAGGACGGGCTGCCCGTCGGCACCCAGTTCGTGGCGCCGTTCGGCGACGAGGCGACCTTGCTGAAGCTGGCGGCGCAACTCGAAAAGGCGCAGCCCTGGTTCCAGCGCTACGCCACCATAAAGGTCTGACCATGAGCGACTACGCCGCCACCGATGCGCTGGGACTCGCCGCGCTGATCGCCGAAAAAAAGATTTCGCCTCGCGAGGCGGTGGACGCAGCCATCGCGCGCGCCGAAGCGCTGAATCCCAAGCTCAATGCCATCGTGTTCCTGGACCCGGATGGCGCGCGCGCCGCGGCCGAGGGCAAGCTGCCCCAGGGCGCCTTCACCGGCGTGCCGATGCTGCTGAAGGACATGCGCGCCAATGTCGTGGGCTGGCCGACGCGGTCGGGCTCGCGCTATGTGCCCGCGACGCCGGCGACGGCGCAGTCCAACACCGTCACGAACTTCAAGGCCGCGGGGCTGATCCCGCTCGGCAAGACCAATGTACCCGAGTTCGGCATCCTGCCGACGACGGAATCCAAGCTGTACGGTCCGGCGCACAATCCGTGGAATCTCGATCATTCGCCCGGCGGTTCGTCGGGCGGCTCGGCCGCGGCGGTGGCGGCGGGCATCGTGCCCATCGCGCACGCGACCGATGGCGGCGGCTCGATTCGCATCCCGGCTTCGGCCTGCGGACTGGTCGGCCTGAAGGCCACGCGCGGCCGCGTCAGCCAGGGGCCGGAAGCGGCCGACGCGACCAGCGGCCTGTCGATGGACGGCGTCGTCACCAGGAGCGTGCGCGACACCGCCGCGGCGCTCGATGCCCTGTGTGGGATCGACTATGGCGATCCCTATTGGGCGCCGCCGCCGGAGAGCTCCTATCTCGACGGCATCAGGCGCGAGCCCAAACGGCTCAGGATCGCGTTCAGCACGAAGATGATGAACGGGACGGCGCACGATCCGCAGGTTGCCGACGCGGTCGAGAAGACCGCCAAGCTGTGCGAGAGCCTGGGCCATAGCGTCGAACAGATCGATCCGCCGATCGACGCCGGCGCGGTGGTGAACGCGTTCTCCACAGTCTGGTGCGCCAATGTCGCCTATCAGCTCGACATGCTCGAACAACTCACCGGCATCGCGCCGTCGCTCGGCGTGGTCGAAGGACTTACCCTCGGCCTCTACAAGATCGGCAAGGGCATCAGCGCCGTGGCGTTCACCCAGGCGCGGCAGACGATGATGCGCGCCGGCCGGCAGATTGCCGCCTGGCACGAGACCTATGATTGCTGGCTCACCGCCACGCTGGGGCGGCCGCCGATGACGCTCGGCACGCTCGACATCGACGAGACCGACATCCAGAAGGGCTTTGCGCCGAATTTCGGCTATGTTCCGTTTACATCGATCCAGAACTGCACCGGCACGCCGGGCATCAACCTGCCGCTCAACTGGAGCAAGGAAGGACTGCCGCTGGGCGTGCAGTTCACCGCGCGGGCCGGCGGCGAGATGACCCTGCTCAAGCTTGCCGCCGAACTCGAAAAGGCGGCACCATGGGCACATCGCTATTCGAAAGTGGGCGTGTGACATGGCATTTGCGGAATATTCCGATTTCGACGGCCTGGGCCTTGCCCATCTGGTACGCAAGGGCGAGGTGACGCCGCTCGAACTGCTCGACGCAGCCATCGCGCGGACGGAAGCCCACAATCCCCGCCTCAACGCGGTCGTCTACAAGGCCTATGACGAGGCACGCGCCGTCGCCAAGGACAGGCTGGCCGACGGGCCGTTCAAGGGCGTGCCGTTCCTGATCAAGGACATCAACCTGGAAGTCGCCGGCTGGCCGATGACGAACGGCAGCGCGCTGCTCGAAGGCTATGTCTCCAAGATCGATTCGGAGCTGACGCGCCGCTATCGCGCCGCCGGTACGGTGCTGTACGGCAAGACCAACACGCCGGAGTTCGGCATTCCCGGCACGACCGAAGGCCGCTTCCTGGGCAGCGCGCACAATCCGTGGAATCTCGGCCATTCGACCGGCGGCTCGTCCGGCGGCGCGGCGGCGGCGGTGGCGGCGGGCATCGTGCCGATGGCGCATGCCTCGGACGGGCTGGGTTCGATCCGCATTCCCGCCGCGCAATGCGGGCTGTTCGGGATGAAGCCGACGCAGTGGCGCAATCCCGGCGGGCCGGACGACCGCGCCCGCGCCCACGGGCTGATCGTCGACCATGTCGTGACGCGCACGGTGCGCGACAGCGCCGCGATGCTGGACTGGACCGGCTATCCCGAGGACGACGCGCCCTATGCGCCGGCGCCGAAGACCCGGCCCTATATGGACGAGATCGCCACCGCGCCCGGCAGGCTGCGCATCGGCTTCTGCACCGAGACCGTGCAGGGCGCGACGCTGCATCCCGACGTGCGGGCGACGTTCGATTCCACCGTCAAGCTGCTGGGCGAACTCGGCCACACGATGATCGACGTGCCGACGCTGGGCGCGCCGCTGCGCCGGCTCTACACCGCGCAGGGCTTCGTCTCCGGCGCCATCGCGGTCGCCGGCTATGAGGAATGGGCGGAGCGGATGCAGCGCCCGCTCGACGAGACGACGCTGGAATGGCTGGCGCTGGTCGGCTATCGCGGCGCCAAGCAGATTCCGGCCAAGGACGTCGCCTGGGGCCTGCAGACCATCCGGCTGGTGTCGCGGCAGATCCTGGGCCTCTATCGGCAATTCGACGTGCTGCTGCAGCCGATCCAGATCACCCCGGCGCCGCCGCTCGGCTTCCTCGACACGATGAAGGTGCGGGCGCGCGAGTTCAACCTGCGCCAGGGGCAGATCTACGGCCTGACGCCGATCGCCAACCTCACCGGCCAGCCCGCGATGTCGGTGCCGACGGCGCAGTCGGGCGACGGCCTGCCCATCGCGATGATGTTCTCCGGCCGCTATGGCGACGAGGCGACGCTGTTCCGCCTGGCCGCGCAACTCGAACAGGCACAACCCTGGATCGGCCGCAAACCGCCGGTTTGGGGTTGAGCCGCCTGCCGCGGCGGTCTATCTGACCCCATGGCGGACGAACTCCATATCATCGGCGGCGGATTGGCGGGCAGCGAGGCGGCGTGGACCGCGGCTGAGGCCGGCGTGCGTGTCGTGCTGCACGAGATGCGGCCGGGGCGCGGCACCGAGGCGCACCTCACCGACGGGCTGGCGGAACTGGTGTGCTCGAACTCGTTCCGCTCCGACGATTGGGAGAACAACGCGGTCGGACTGCTGCATGAGGAGATGCGCCGCGCCGGGTCGCTGATCATGCGCGCGGCGGACGCGCATCGGCTCCCCGCCGGCGGCGCGCTGGCGGTGGACCGCGTGCCGTTCTCGCAGACCATCACGCGGACGCTGGAGGCCCATCCCAACATCGTCCTCGCGCGCGAGGAGATCGCGGGACTTCCGCCGGAGGACTGGCGTTCGACCATCGTCGCGACGGGACCGCTGACCTCGCCGGCGCTGGCCGACGCAGTGCGGGCGCTGACCGGCGAGGACGCGCTGTCGTTCTTCGACGCCATCGCGCCGATCGTGCATCACGGCAGCATCGATTTCGGCATCTGCTGGATGCAATCGCGCTACGATAAGGGCGACGGCGCCGACTACATCAATTGCCCGATGAACCGCGAAGAATACGAGGCATTCGTCGCGGCGCTATTGGCGGGCGAGAAGACCGACTTCAAGGCGTGGGAGAAGACCACACCCTATTTCGAGGGCTGCCTGCCCATCGAAGTGATGGCGGCGCGCGGGCCCCAGACGCTGCGCTTCGGGCCGATGAAGCCGGTCGGCCTGTCCGATCCGCGCAAGACCGAGCGGCCCTATGCGGTGGTGCAATTGCGCCAGGACAATGCGCTGGGCACGCTGTGGAACATGGTGGGCTTCCAGACCAAGCTCAAGCATGGCGAGCAGACGCGGATCTTCCGCATGATTCCGGGCCTTCGGAACGCAAGCTTCGCGCGGCTGGGCGGGCTGCACCGCAACACCTTCATCAATTCGCCGCGCCTGCTCGACGCGCAACTGCGCCTGAAGCTGCGGCCGTCGCTGCGCTTCGCCGGACAGGTCACCGGTGTCGAGGGTTATGTCGAGAGCGCTTCCATCGGCCTGCTCGCGGGCCGCTTCGCCGCCGCCGAGCTGCTCGGGCGCGATGTCGCGCCGCCGCCGCCGACCACGGCGCTGGGCGCCCTGCTCGGCCACATCACCGGCGGCGCGGATGCAAAGACCTTCCAGCCGATGAACGTGAATTTCGGCCTCTTCCCCGAGCCGCCGCCCAAGACCCGCGGCAAGGAGCGCAAGAAAGCGCAGAGCCATCGCGCCCTGGCGGATCTGGACACGTGGCTGGGCACGCCGAGGGCCGCTGCGGAATAGTCAAATCCTTCCGCGCATCGCCGCCGCCAGCAGGCGCATCTGGCGGCGATGGATCGGAACCTCGGCGGTCCGCGTCAGCGGATCGGCGTTGCGCCTGGTCACGCGCCGCAGGAACAAGGGCACCAGCGAGGCCGGCAGCAGCGCGGGCAGCAGCGCCGCCGGGATGCGGAGCGCGCGGGCCTTCTGCCGGTGCTCTTCGGCCCAGAGCGCCATCTGGTTGACGGCGGCCTTGGTCTTCTGCCGGTCGCCGCCGTGGAAGAATTCCTGCGGCGTCAGCTTCAATACGGCCAGCAGATCGAGCGGCAGGTAGAGCTTGTGCCGCGCCGCATGGTGCGGCAGCGAGCGCAGGATGCCGGCCAGCGCATAGGCGATGCCGGCATGGCGCGCCGCGGCGTCGGCCTCGCCGCCCAGAATGCGGGCCGCCAGCCGCATGAGGTTGCCCGAGGTCGCGTCGCAATAGGCTTCGGCGGCGGGGCGGTCGGGGAAGGCTTCGGACGTCGAATCGAAGGCGCGGGCGGCGAGCATCGCCTCGAACGGCTCGGCCGGCAGCCGGACGGTCAGGAACAGTTCGGTCAGGGCGCGCGCCACGTCGTGGTTGCGCGGCATGCCCTGGCGCGCGCCCGCCAGCGTCTCGCGCCACCATTCGAGCCGGATCTCGCCCATCATCGGCTCGCGCACCGTGTCGGCGACGCGCGCGATCTCGACGTTGAAGGCATAGAGCGCCAGCAGCAGCGGGCGCTTGTCGGCCGGCGCGAACAGCGCCGCGAGATAGCGGTCCGGATCGGCGCGCCGCACGAGCTGCGCGATAGCGTCTGTGGTCATTGCCTCTACCGAACGAAAGAGCCGCCGGATCGCTCCGGCGGCCCGTTCGGGTTCACCCTGCGCCCGTCCTAGGGCAGGTGCGAGGCGGCCGCCATGCAGAACAGCATGGGGATCGACAGCATGGTGTTGATGCGGCTGAACTGGCCGGCGGTCCGGGCCGACGCGGCCTTGGCCGCGGCGTCGAGGCTGGGATATTTGCCCTCGATGTTCAGCGCCTTCTGCTGGTTCGGCCAGATCACGAACCAGACGTTGAACCACATGATCGTGCCCAGCCACATGCCGATGCCGATCAGCAGATAGGTCGGGGTCGCGAAGGGCCCGACCGGATCGCCGACGATATCGAGCGTGTAGGCCTGCACGACGTAGCGGTTCATGCCGGCGAGCAGGATGCCGAACACGATCGTGCCCATGGCGCCCCAGCGGAACCAGAACAGCGCCGCCGGCGTGATGAAGCGGCCCAGCGCCGGCTTCAGCTCGTCGGGAATCTTCGGCATGGTCGGGGTGGCGACGAAGTTGAAATACCACAGCAGGCCGATCCACATCACGCCGCAGATGATATGCGCCCAGCGGATGATGAAGGCCCAGAAGGCCTCGTTCGCGAAATCCAGCCCGCCATAGGACAGCCGGATGCCGAGTACGATGAGCGCCAGCACGAAGCCGGCGATCACCACATTGCGCAGATTTCCCAAAAAGGCCGCCATGGCCACCCCTCCCGTTGAGTCCGGGTCCAGCTTAGACCGGGAACCGGCGGGATTCAGCCCCTTTATCTATATGGCCAATCGCCGGGGGCGGCGCAGGTTCAGCCACAGGACCACGATCAGCCGGGTGACCATCACCGCCGTGAAGAACGAGGTGACAATGCCCACCCCCAGCGTGACGGCGAAGCCGCGCACCGGGCCGGAGCCGAGCTGGAACAGGATCAGGGCGGCGATCAGATGGGTCGAATTGGCGTCGATGATGGTCGCCATGGCCCGGCGGAAGCCCTGGTCGATGGAGGCCAGCATGCTTCGGCCGTTCTTCTGCTCTTCGCGGATGCGCTCATAGATCAGCACATTGGCGTCGACCGCCATGCCCATGGTCAGCACGATGCCGGCGATGCCGGGCAGCGTCAGCGTCGCGTTGAACAATGTAAGCGCCGCCATCAGGAGGACGACGTTCAGCGTCAGGGCGATGTCCGCGAACACGCCGAACAGGCCGTAGCGGGCGATCATGAACAGCGCGACGAGGACCAGGCCCGCCAGCGCCGAATAGCGGCCGGCCTTGATCGAGTCGGCGCCCAGCTCGGCGCCGACCGAGCGCTCCTCGATCACCTTGAGCGGCGCCGGCAGCGCGCCGGCGCTCATCAGCGTCGCGAGGTCCTTGGCCGAATCGGCGCTGAATGAGCCGGTGATGATGCCCGAGCCGTCGAGGATCGGATCGTTCATGACCGGATCGGTGATGACCTGCTTGTCGAGCACGATGGCGAAGCGTTGCGTGCCGGGCGGATAGGCCTTGGTGATGTCGCCGAATTCGCGCGCGCCGACGCTGTCGAAGCGGAAGGCGACGACCGGCTCGCCGTGCGCTGGTCGAAGTCGGGCTTGGCCGAGACCAGGCGGTCGCCGGCGACGACGACGCGCTTGTCGACCACCACCGGCGGGCGCTGCTGGCCCTTGATGGGCTTCTGGTAGGGCAGGATCTCGTCGCCGATCGGCGCCACGCCACGCTGCGCCGCGCCGCCGCGGTCGGCGGCCTCGTCGACCAGCTGGAACGTCATCTTGGCGGTCTTGCCGAGGATCGCCTTCAGATGCTCGGGATCCTGAAGGCCCGGCACCTGGACCACGATGCGGTCGTCGCCCTGGCGTTCGATGGTCGGCTCGCGCGTGCCCATCTCGTCGATGCGCTTGCGCACGACCTCGATCGACTGGCTGACGACGTCGAGCTGGGTCTGCTTCTTGTAGTCGTCGGTCATCCGCAGCGCGAACGTGCCCTGGCCGTCATCGGTGAAGTCATAGGCCCGGGCGCCGACCGCGAGCACGCTGCCGCCGGTCGTGGGATTGAGGCCCTGGATCAGTCCCTTCGCCTCGTCGCGGCGGCCGGGGTCGGTGATCTGGACGGCCACGGCGTCGCCCTGGACGGGCACGAAGCGGTAGCCGATGGAGGGACGCGCCTTGCGCAGGGCGCGGCGGATGTCGCCGGTCAGCGACTCGATCTTGTCCTTGTCGACGGTGTCGAGCTCGACCTCCAGCAGCAGGTAGGAGCCGCCCTGCAGGTCGAGGCCCAGCGCGACCGTCTGGTTCGGCAGCCAGCTCGGGAATTTCGCGCGCACGGAATCGGGCAGCGCATTGGGCAGCGCGATGGCGAAGCCCGCCAGCAGGATGACGGCGACGAGGATGCGGACCCAGCCCGAGACCTGAAGCATGTCGTATCAGCTCGACTTGGTTTCGACCGGCTGGCTCTTGGCGCGCACTTCGGACAGCGTCGCCTTCACCACCTTGACCTGGACGTTGTCGGCGATCTCCACCGTCACCTCGGCATCCTCCTTGGTCGTGGCCTTGGTCACCCCGGCCGACGATCCCGCCGGCCGTCACCACCGTGTCGCCGCGGCGCAGATTGTCCACCATCTCGCGGTGCTGCTTGGCGCGCTGTTGTTGCGGGCGGATCATCAGGAAATACATGATCGCGAAAATGAAGATCAGCGGCGCGATCGTGGTAAGCATCTGTGTGTCCATGAACGGGTCCGCCGGTGAGGGGTTTGAAGGGCGCATGGCCGCGCCGGAAGGGCGGGAATATAGCCGCGCCGCCCTCCTTTGCAACCACGGCAAATCAAGGGTTTAGGTAATGAGCAAGGGCCACGACGACAAGGCCGGAGAGACGAAAACCGCACTTCTGGCGCGCATCGCGGCGGCGTTGGAGCGGCTGGCGCCTGGCGCGCTGCCGGCGGCCGCGCCGGCGGCGGGCGACGCCTTCGTCTGGGAGCCGGCCCATGGCGGGCTGCTGGCCGTCGAGCGGATCGCGGCAGTGCCGCTCGGCCTGCTCAAGGGCATCAATGCGGCGCGCGACACCCTGCTGGAGAACACGCGGCGCTTCGCCGACGGCCTGCCGGCCAACAACGCGCTGCTGTGGGGCGCGCGCGGCATGGGCAAGAGCTCGCTGGTCAAGGCGGTGCATGCCGAGGTCAACCGCGGCCGCAAGGCGCATCTGGCGCTGGTGGAGATCCACCGCGAGGAGATCGCCACCCTGCCGCTCCTGCTGCGGCTGCTGCGCGGCGACGGCCGGCGCTGGCTGCTCTACTGCGACGATCTTTCCTTCGACCACGACGACACCAGCTACAAGTCGCTGAAGGCGGCGCTGGAGGGCGGACTGGAAGGCCGGCCGGAGAACGTCCTGTTCTACGCCACCTCCAACCGCCGCCATCTGATGCCGCGCGACATGATGGACAATGAGCGCTCCACCGCGATCAACCCGTCGGAGGCGGTCGAGGAGAAGGTCTCGCTGTCGGACCGCTTCGGCCTGTGGCTCGGCTTCCACAATTGCGGCCAGGACGAATACCTGGCGATGATCGACGCCTATGCCGCGCATTACGGATTGAGCGTCGAGAAGAACGAGCTGTACCGACGGGCGCTGGCCTGGGCGGCGGGCCGCGGCGCCCGCTCGGGCCGCGTCGCCTGGCAGTTCGTGCAGGACCTGGCGGGCGAGCTGGGCGTGACGCTTTAGGCGGTGATGCCATCCTTCGAGGCCCGCCTGCGGCGGGCGCCTCAGGATGACGTTTGAGTGCAACCGTCACCCCGAGATGCTCCGCGAAGCGGAGCCTCGAAGGATGGTGGTACCTAGCTCGCGCTGGCCGTGCGGGCGTTGAGCAGGGTGCGCGGGTTGACCGGCTGGACGCCCTTGCGGATCTCGAAATGAAGCTGCGGGCTGGCGACGTCGCCGGTCTGTCCGGCATAGCCGATCACCTGGCCCTTGGCGACCATGTCGCCGCGGTTGACGGTGATGCGGTCGGCGTGGGCGTAGGCGGTGACATAGCCGTTGTCGTGCTTGATGAGGATCAGGTTGCCGTAGCCGCGCAGCTCGTTGCCGGCATAGCTGATCTGGCCGGCGGCGGCGGCATGGATCGGCGTGCCGGACGGCGCGGCGATATTGATGCCGTCATTGCGGCCGCCATTGGCGGTCGAGCCGAAATCGGAGATCACCTGCCCGGCGAGCGGCCAGGCGAAGGCCATCGTGCCGCCGGCGGCGGGCGGCGCGGGCGTGTAGGTCGCGGGCTGCGACGCGGGCGGTGTGTCGGTTTGGGTGTACCAGCCGGGCTTGGCGCGCGGGACGGGGCAGTCGACCGACGCGGTCTGCGCCGGCGGGGTCGCGTGGCGGTGGCGGCGCGGCGCGGGCGCCGGATGCACCGGCGGCACGTTGGAGGCGACATGCTGGCGGTGCGGCGCAGCGTCGGATTGCGGGTACCAGTCCAGATGCGTGCGCGGGCTGTCCGAGGCGCATCCCGACAGCATCGCGGCTGCCGCGAAGACGGTGGCGAGCAGGGCGGCGGCGCGCCGCCATTCAGAGATCCGAACCATGTGCGTTCTCGCACCTCACGGTAGGCCCGACAGCATCGGGACGAACAGGACAGGGATCAGGATTTCTTCCGTCACGCCTGTCTCAGTTCGGATCATCTTCGTTAATCGTTGAGAAAAGCTTTCCGGAGGGTCGCTGACGACCTCGGGATTCTTCCCTACCGGGGCGATAAGAACGCCGCCTACCTTTAACTGATCGATAAGAACTTGCGGAATTTCGGGCGGTGCGGCGGCCAGCAGGATGCGGTCGAACGGCGCCTGCTCGGGCCAGCCCTTGAAGCCGTCGCCGTGCCGTGTGGCGATATTGTGCAGGCCGAGCCTGGCGAACCGCGCCTGGGCCTGGGTCAGCAGCGGCTTGTGCCGCTCGATGGTGTAGACGCGCCGGCACAGCGGGCCGAGCACCGCCGCCTGGTAGCCCGAGCCGGTGCCGACCTCCAGCACGCGATGCTGCGGTCGCACCTCGAGCTGCTGCGTCATATAGGCGACGACATAGGGCTGGCTGATCGTCTGGCCGCAGGCGATCGGCAGCGCCGAGTTGTTGAAGGCGGCGTATTGCAGCGGCGCGTCGACGAACGCGTCGCGCGGGGTGCGCTCGATGGCATCCAGCACGCGCGCATCGGTGATGCCCTGCCCGCGCAACTCCATGATGAGCTGGATCTTGCGCGGGTCGGTCATCGGCGCTGCCCTGTCTACACCGGCGAGAGCTTGCCGAGCTTCTGTTGCATTTTCTCCAGCACCTTGAACTCGGTCAGGTTCAGGTGCAGCGGCGTCACCGCGATGCGCTTGTTGTAGATCGCGTGCAGGTCGGTGCCTTGCGGCGGGTTGGAGCGCACGCGCTTGAAACCGATCCAGAAATAGGGATTGCCGCGGGCGTCGATGCGCCGCTCGATATTGGCGGTCTGCAGGTCGCGCTTGCCCTGGGCGGCGATGTCGATGCCCTTCACCTCGCCCGGCGCCGCGTCGGGGAAGTTGATGTTGATCAGCACGTCCTGCGGCCAGCCGGCGGCGACCAGCTTCTCGATCAGCGGCGGGCCCTGGACCTCGCCGCAGTCCCAGCGGATCTCGGCGCCCTCGCCGAAGCCATAGGACTGGCTGAGGGCGATGGAGGGGATGCCGAGCGCGCAGCCCTCCATCGCGCCCGCGATGGTGCCCGAATAGGTCACGTCGTCGGCGATGTTGGAGCCGCGATTGACGCCGGAGAGGACGAGGTCGGGTTTGCGGTCCTTGAGCACATGGGCGCAGGCCATCATCACGCAGTCGGTGGGCGTGCCGGAGACGGCGAAGCGGCGCTTGTCGATCTCGCGCAGGCGCAGCGGCAGGGTCAGGGTCAGCGAGTGCGAAGCGCCGGACTGCTCGATCTCCGGCGCCACCACCCAGACGTCGTCGGTCAGGGCGCGCGCGATCTTCTCGGCGGAGAGGAGGCCAGCCGCGTGGATGCCGTCGTCATTGGTCACCAGGATGCGCAACGAAATCACTCCTTCAACAGCTTCTCAGCAAGATAATTGCTCGCGGGACGTTCGTAACCGGACGGCGATGACGGCCGGGGCGGCATTCGTTTTCGACTTTTGAGGGACCCTCCCCCCTCCGCACGGCAACCTTATCGACGCGGCGCGGCGCCATCTAACGGATTCTCATGACGGAAGCCGGAGGGCGCGTCGGCGGGCGCGGCGACGCGAAGGCGAGAGATGGGCGCGGATGCGGGCGATTCAAGAAAGAAGCCGCTTCATTTTTTGTTACAGCATCGCGACAAGCCGCGCTATTTTCTTTCGATCTTCTCCAGCCCGCCCATATACGGCTGCAGCGCGTCGGGGATGGCGATGGAGCCGTCGGGGTTCTGGTAGTTCTCCAGGATGGCCGGGATCAGGCGGCTGAAGGCGACGCCCGAGCCGTTCAGCGTATGGACCATGCCCTTGACCTTACCGTCGGCGCCCCGATAGCGCGTGTTCATGCGGCGCGCCTGGAACTCGCCGCAGTTCGAGCAGGACGAAATCTCGCGGAACTTCCCCTGCCCCGGCAGCCAGACCTCGATGTCATAGGTTTTTCGCGCGGCAAATCCCATGTCGCCGGTGCAAAGCGTGACAACGCGATGCGGAAGGTCGAGCCCCTTGAGCACGGCCTGCGCCGCGTCGGTCATGCGCTCATGCTCTTCCTCGGATTTCTCCGGCGCGCAGATCGACACCAGCTCGACCTTCGAGAACTGATGCGTGCGGATCATGCCGCGCGTGTCGCGCCCGGCGGCGCCGGCCTCGGCGCGGAAGCACGGCGTGTAGGCGGTGAGCCGCAAAGGCAGCGCCGCCTCGTCGAGGATCTCGCCGTGCACGTAATTGGTCAGCGGCACTTCCGAGGTCGGCACCAGCCAGTAGCGCTCGTCCCGTTCCTCGGCCTTGAAGGTCTGAAACAGGTCGTCCTCGAATTTCGGCAGCTGGCCGGTGCCGAACATGGCGTTGTCGCGCACCAGGAACGGCACGACCATCTCTTCGTAGCCGAAGCGGCCGGTATGGATGTCGAGCATGAAGGACGCCAGCGCGCGCTCGAGCCGCGCGATCGGGCCCTTGAGATAGAAGAAGCGCGCGCCCGAAATCCGCGCCGCCCGCTCGAAATCCATCATGCCCAGCGCCTCGCCGAGCTCGACATGGTCCTTGGTCAGGTTGCTGCGCGGCTTGCCGGCGAAGGCGCGGGCCGCAACCGGGACGTTGTCGTCCTCGCCGGCGCCTTGCGGCACGTCGTCGGCGGGGATGTTGGGCAGGACGGCGAGCTTGGCCTTGAGCTCGGCTTCGAGCGTGCGCTGGCGCTGCTCGCCCTGCTGGATGGCGTCCTTGAGGCCCGCGACTTCGGCCATCAGCGCGGCGGCCCCGGCCTCATCCTTCTTGGCCTTCGCCTGCCCGATCAGCTTGGAGGCTTCGTTGCGGCGCGCCTGCCGGGCCTGCAGCTCGGTCAGCAGCGTGCGCAGCTCCTCGTCGGTCTTGCGCAGGTCGAGCACCAGCGCGCCCCATTCCGACCCGCCGCGCCGCTCCAGCCCCGCGACGAAGGCATCGGCATTGTCCCTGATCGATCTGATGTCGTGCATGGTGCGAGCTCCGGCTGCGCGGGTAATGGCATGGCGGATGCGGGGGCGTAAAGCGTCCTAACTTCTCCCGCGCGCGGAGAGGTTATGCTGACGCCGCGGCGGCGTCTTTCTTCTTGCGGTCGCGCTCGATCAGCCAGACGATGAGCACGCTGACCTCGTAGAGCGCCACCAGCGGCACCAGCAGGCTCACCATCGAGAAGACGTCGGGCGGGGTCAGGATCGCGGCGACCGCGGTCATGCCGACGATGGCGTAGCGGCGCATCGAGCGCAGCTGCCTGGACGAGACGATGCCGACCCGGCCCAGGAGCGCCAGCAGCACGGGAAGCTGGAAGCACAGGCCGAAGGCGATGATCAGCGTCATGACGAAATCGAGATATTCGCTCACCCGCGCCTGGAGCTGGATGCCCAGCGTCGCCGCCGAGCCCTGGGTGTCGAAGCTCACGAAGAAGCGGATCGCGTTGGGCAGCATGATGTAGAACACGAAGGCGAAGCCCAGCGCGAACATGAACGGCGTCGCCAGCAGGAAGGGCAGGAAGGCGTTGCGCTCGTGCTTATAGAGGCCCGGCGCGACGAACAGCCAGAGCTGCGCCGCGATCACCGGAAAGGCGAGGCAGATGCCGCCGAAGGCGCCGAGCTTGGCATAGGTGAAGAAGGTCTCGGCCAGGCCGGTGGCAATCAGGTGATGGCTCGGCCCGCTGGGCAGCGCGCCGGCCAGGGGCTGGGTGAGGAAGGCGTAGATCGGCCGCGCCTCGAAGAAGCACAGCACGAAACAGGCGCCGAAGGCGATGATCGACCAGATCAGGCGGCGGCGCAGCTCGATCAGGTGATCCAGCAGCGGCGCCTTGGTCGCCTCGATGGCCGCTTCGTCGTCGGCGGTCGGGCTGCTCATGCGGTCTGCTTCATGGCGGTGGCGGCACATAGCCGTCGGCGGAGACCGGCTCGGCCGTGATCGCGAACTCGCCTTCGCGCGGCTCGGGCCCGGGCTCGGGCAGCGGGCCGGTCTCGATCTCGATCGGCTCGGCTTCGACGGAGACGGCGGGCGGCGCCGCGGCCATCGCATGCGGCGATTTCATGTCGTCGGGCAGGATGGCGCGGTTGAGGTCGCGCTCGACATCGGCGAGCGGCCGTTCGGTGCGCAGGCTCTCGATCTCCTTGCGCAGCTCGTCGAGCTCGGACTGGCGGGCGATGTCGTCGAAACTCTTGCGGAACTCGTTGGCCATGGCGCGCGCCTTGCCCATCCACTGGCCGACGATGCGCATCAGGCGCGGCAGATCCTTCGGCCCCACCACGACGAGGGCGACAATCAGCAGGATGAGGATGTGGCTCCAGGAAAAGTCGAGCATCCCTACCGCCCGACGGTGGTCTGGTCCTTGTTGGGATTGGGCGCGATCGGCGACAGCGGATCGGCCGGCTGGCCCTGGATGGTCTTGGCGTCCTCCGGGTCGTTGAGGCCCTGGCGGAAGCTCTTGATGCCCTTGGCGACGTCGCCCATCAGGTCGGAAATCTTGCCGCGGCCGCCGAACAGCAGCAGGACGATGACGGCCAGGATGATGATGTGCCAGATGCTGAACGCACCCATGAAACTCTCCTTCTGCCCGATGGAACGGGTGGGCCGCGCCGCTCCGGCGCTAAACCACGCTTCTTAAAGACCTTTTGGGGCGGTCAAGGCAAGACGGACCGAAACATGCCATTTCCGCGATGGGTGGGCGGGTCAAGCCCGCCCATGACGGTTTTGAGTCACCCGATCAGGATCTCGCCCTTGCGGCCGAAGGCAGCGGCGAGGGCGCCGAGGCGTTTCTGGACCGGCTCGCCGGCGATGGCTTCGTGGCGGCGGGGCACGTCGAGCACGATCTTGGCCGGGGTGACGCGCAGGCGGTAGAGCGGCAGCACCCCGGTCGAGGACGCGGTCAGCGCGAAGGCGAAGCGGCAGGCCAGGCCCAGCTGCAGCGCATGCTGCTCGTCGTCCTTGTTGAGCAGGTCGGCATTGGCGATGTCGCGCGGGAAATCCTCGTCGCCCGAATAGCGGTGATGGACCGAGGTGGCGATCAGGGCGCGGGTGCGGTGGTCGGCGGCGGTGAAGGGCGCGGTCAGCACCTGGCCGAAGGCGCCGATGGCACGGTCGTCCGGGTGGCGGCGCCATGCGATGTCGGCGAACAGGCACACGGCGCGGCGCAGGCGGCGGAACTCGGCCGATTCGCCCGCGAACAGCGGCGTCATCCAGTCGAACATCTCCTGGGCGTGGGCGGGCGCGCGCGACAGCCGGCCATTGGCGCCTTCCGCGAAATCGATCAGCGGATCGAGGGCACGCTCCTCGGCCGACAGGCGGGCATAGAGCAGGCCCTCGCGCAGGCCGTAAGCCGAGATGATCACCGATTTGAGGTCACAGGCGAGCAGCAGCCGCTCCAGCACGATGGCGCCATAGGGCAGCGACTCGGCGCGGCGCTTGGACACCACCTTCATGCGCTCGACCGATTTGCGCGACAGGTTGGCGAGCACCTCGCACAGCCTGAGCGCGCGGCGCCGCGGAATCTCGTATTCCTGAAGGACGTGGAGGGGATAGGCGGTCTCCTCCATGTCGACGCGCGCGAAGCTGCGCCAGATGCCGCCCACCGCATAGAGGGCGCGGTCCTTGAGGCCGATCAGGTGCAGCCGCTGCAGGTCCTCGTCCACCAGCTTGCGCGCCCGGTCGGGATCGCCGCGCGCCGCGTCCATCAGGCGCAAGGGACCGATCGGCAGGGTGAAGGCGTCGCCGGTGCGGCCGCCCCGGACGCTGACCATGTCGAGGCTGCCGCCGCCGAGATCGGCGACCAGGCCGTCGGCCTGCGGGATGCCGGCGACGACGCCGTCGGCGGCCAGCCGCGCCTCCTCCTCGCCCGAGAGCACGCGCACCGGCGCGCCCCAGGCCGCTTCGGCACGGCGCACGAAATCGGCGCCGTTGGAAGCGTCGCGCGCCGCGGCGGTCGCCACCGCCTCGCGCAGCTTCACATCCAGCGCGTCGCACAGCATCTTGAAGCGCGCCAGCGCCTCCAGCGCCATGGCGCAGCCCTCGGCGTGCAGGCGGCCGGTGGTGACCATGTCGCGCCCGATGGCGCAGATCGATTTCTCGTTGTGCAGCGTGGCGGCAGCGCGCGATTCCGATTCGTAGACCACCAGGCGCACCGAGTTCGAGCCGATGTCGACCACGGCGAGCGGTCCGTGCGCCCGCGGGCGCGGACGCGAGCCCAGCGGGGCGCGCGCCTCCGCAGACGGGGTCGCTGTGCCGCTCATTCAGTCCCGCCGCGCGACGATCGCGACCGGGCGCTGATGGGGGATCTTGAGGCCGCGGCCGCGGCCGGAGAGCGAAGGATTCGTCATGAAGTAAGTATGCGCCGAAAAGGCGTCCGGCGACGAGGCCTCGGCGTCGCGGACATAGGTTCCATCCGCCGCCATGTGCCAGGATTGCGCCTGGTCCTTCAGCAGGGCGACCATGATCTGGTCGAGAACCTGTTGATGGACCGTGCGGTTCTCGATCGGAACCAGCGCCTCGACCCGGCGGTCGAGATTGCGCGGCATCCAGTCGGCCGACGAGATGTAGACCTTGGCCTGGGCCGAGGGCAGGCCGTGGCCGGCGCCGAAGCAGACGATGCGGCCATGCTCCAGGAAGCGGCCGATGATCGACTTGACGCGGATATTGTCCGACAGGCCGGGAACGCCGGGGCGCAGGCAGCAGATGCCGCGGATGACGAGATCGATCTTCACGCCGGCCTGGCTGGCCTTGTAGAGCGCGTCGATCATGTGCGGATCGACCAGGCTGTTGAGCTTGACCCAGATCGCGGCGGGACGGCCGGCCTGGGCGTGCACCATCTCCTGCTGGATCGCGTCGATCAGCTTGCCGCGCAGGCTGATCGGCGAGATCGCGATCTTCTCCAGCGAGGACGGCTCGGCATAGCCGGTGACGAAATTAAACAGCTGCGCCGCGTCGCGGCCGAGCGCCGGGTCGGCGCTGAACAGCGACAGGTCGGTGTAGATCTTCGCGGTGTTGGGGTGGTAGTTGCCGGTGCCGAAATGGACATAGGTATGCAGCGCCCCGCTCTCGCGCCGCACCACGAGGCTGACCTTGGCGTGGGTCTTCAGCTCGATGAAGCCGTAGACCACCTGCACGCCGGCCCGTTCGAGGTCGCGGGCCCATTTGATGTTCGCCGCCTCGTCGAAGCGGGCCTTCAGCTCGACCAGCGCGGTGACGGACTTACCGGCCTCGGCGGCCTCGATCAGGGCGGCCACGATCGGGCTGTCGGACGAGGTGCGATAGAGCGTCTGCTTGATCGCCACGACATTGGGATCGGCGGCGGCCTGGCGGATGAAGCTCACCACCGCGTCGAAGCTCTCGAACGGATGATGGACGATGATGTCCTTCTCGCGGATGGCGGCGAAGCAGTCGCCGCCATGGTCGCGGATGCGCTCGGGGAAGCGGGCGACATAGGGCTTGAACTGCAGGTCGCGGCGCTCGTCGAGGATCAGCTTGCCCAAATCGGACAGGCCCAGCATGCGGTCGATGATGACGAGGTCGGGCGGATCGAGGTCGAGATGATCGGCGATGAATTCGCGCAGATCGTCCGGCATCGACTTTGAGCATTTCATGTGGATGACGCTGCCGCGGCGGCGGCGCTTGAGCAGCGTCTCGAACAGCAGCATCAGGTCTTCGGCTTCTTCCTCGAACTCCACGTCGCTGTCGCGCAGGATGCGGAAGACGCCCGAGCCGGTCACGTCATGGCCGGGGAATATCTTGTGCAGGTAGAGCGTGACGACCTTCTCGAGCGGCAGGAAACGCGCGGTCTTTGGCGCGGCGTCCGGCAGGCGGATGAAGCGCTGGAGCTGCGGCGGGATCGGGACCAGCGCGTTGACGGTCTTGCCGTCGCGCGACCGCGTCAGGCGCACCGCCAGGGTGAAGCCGAGATTGGGGATGAAGGGAAAAGGGTGCGCCGGATCGACCGCCAGCGGCGTCAGCACGGGGAATATCTGCTCGCGGAAATGCGCGTCCAGCCAGGGGCGGTCGCTCTCCCGCACCTCCTCGCACTCGATGACCGAGATGCCGGAATCGCGCAGTTCCTGCGCCATGGGCAGCCATACCGCCTGCTGGTCCTCGATCAGCTCCTTGGCCATGGCGTCGACCTGGTCGAGCTGCTCGGCCGGGGTGAGGCCGTCGGCCGAATGGGTCGCGACGCCCTCCTTCGACATGCTCTTGAGGCCCGCGACGCGGACCATGAAGAACTCGTCGAGGTTGGAGGCGGAGATCGACAGGAAGCGCAGGCGCTCGAGCAGCGGATGGCGCACATTGCGCGCCTCGGCCAGGACGCGGCGGTTGAACATCAGCCAGGACAGTTCGCGGTTGACGAAGCGGTCGGGCGAGTTGGGGTCGATGGCCGGCGGATGCGCCGCGGCGACGGCGGTCACGGCCTCCTCGGCAAGGACCTCTTCGGCCAGGTCGGTTGTATGAACGGGCTTGGACATCAGGTGGTTATCGCTTGCATGGGCGCAGGGTAGACCAAGCGGGTAACTCTGTCATGACAGCGGATCGCCCTGCTCCGCCAGCAGATCGGCGACCAAGGCCGCGGTAACCGGGCGTTTTTCCGCCAAGGCGCGGGCGTCGGCCCGGGCTACGAAGTCCCGGACCGCGCCGGGCGTCCGCTCGATGGACCGCAGCATGCGCAGGATCACGGCATCGGGCACCGTCAATTGCCGGTCGGTGAACAGCTTGCGCGCCAGGGCGGAGAGCAGCGCATCATCGGGCGCCCAGAGCGGAAAGGCGAGCAGCGCGGCGAAGCGCGATTTGAGGTCGGGCAACGCGGTCGGCCACCCCGATGGCGGCTCCCGGCCGGTCAGCAGCAGCGGCCGGCCATGCTGAAACAGCGCGAACAGCGCCGCCTCGTCGACCGTGCCGGCATCGACGTTCTCGATCGCGAGCGGCCGGTCCGACGGCGCCTGGAAGCCGAGGCTTGCGGCTTCCAGGACGCTGGCGCCGCTGGCCTGCGCCCAGGCGTGGACGAGGTGCGACTTGCCCGAGCCCGCAGGCCCATAGAGCGCCGCGGCGGGCGCGGCCCAGTCCGGGTGGGAATCGATGAAGGTGACGGCCTGCGCATTGCCCGGCCCGACGATGAAATCGGCGCGGCCCAGGGCCGGCGCGGTGTGCAGCGGAAGGGGAAGCTGACGCGCCAAGATCAGGCCGGACGGCGGCCGACCGCGAAGGCCTTGAACAGCAGCTGGCCGTAGGAGAACCACGACATCAGCGTAAACCCCGCGGCGATGATGGCGGCGGCCTCGGACAGCGACGGCATCACCGCGCCGGTGGTCAGCAGCAGCAGGACCAGGCCGATATAGCCGACCTGCACCACCGTGCTCGCCTTGCCGATGGCGAGCGGCTCCATCTTCACCGGCAGCGACAGCAGCCGCGCCAGGCCGACGCCGAGCACGATGGCGACGTCGCGGCCGATGACGATGGCGGCGAGCCAGACCGGCGCCTGCCCGATCATGGTGAGAGTCACGAAGCAGGCCAGCATCAAAAGCTTGTCGGCGGCGGGGTCGAGATATTCGCCGAAGCGCGAGACCAGGCCGAAGCGGCGCGCCAGGAAGCCGTCCAGCGCGTCCGAGCCGCCGGCGACGGCGAACACGCACAGCGCCGCGAGATCGCGGTCGTGCAGCACCAGCCACGCCGTCAGCGGCGCCAGCAGGATGCGCAGCGCGGTGAGGACATTGGGGATCTGGCGCAGCGGTCCGGTCATTTGTCGTCCGAATCCGTCTTGGGGCGCGGCGTGACATAGGCCATGGACCAGCCGCTGTCGGCCTTGACCAGCGCCACGCCCGCCGGCGCCAGCGCATCCTGGAGCTGGCCGGTCGAGCCCTGATAGGTCAGCGTGACGCGCACCACGCCGATATCCATCGCCTGGACCTGCAGCCCGCTGACATTGGCGAGCGAGGTCATCGCATTCTGCAGCACGACCCATTGCGGCAGCGAATCGACATGCACGTCGGCGGTCAGGCTGTTCTTGGGGCCGAAATCGACCGCCGGCTTCTGGGTGAACATCACCTCGATGGCGTGCACGGCGGCGTCGGCGGCGAGCGGATAGGTCTGCACCACGTTCTTGACCAGCGGCACGTCGACCGACGTCTTCATCGGCGTCTCGGAGATGCCGATGCGCTTGATCCAGACCTGCACCCGGCCGGTCATCTTGTCCGCATCCGACGTGCCGCCACGGGTCAGCGGGATCGCCAGCGCCAGCACGACCTCGCTGGCATGGATGCGGGCGGCGACGCGCTGCACGTCGACCCAGTTGGTGGCGTCGAAATCCAGGTGCTGCAGCGCCAGCACGTCCGGCGCATTGCCGGTCGGCACGGCAAAGGGCACCAGGCCGCCCTGCAGGCGCGGGCTGGCGAAGGCGCTGACCCAGCCCGATTTGGGATCGAAGGCCGGCGACATGGGGATGAGCAGGATGCGACGCGCCTGGCTGAGGCGGTAGGTGCTGGAGATCGCCGTCATCACCTTCGCCACCGCTTCGGGGCTGAAGACATAGGTCACGTCGGCGACGTAGCGGGTGGTCGAGCGCTTCTCATGGGCGACCGAGAAGCCGCGCGCGATGCGGCGCAGGCCGTCGGCATCGAGCTTGGGCTCCTTGCCCCAGTCGGCCTGTTTGGCGATGCGCCTGAAAAGGACGTCCCAGGCCTTCGGGCGGCCCTGGTCGATGGCGATGGCCTGCGCCGCGCTGGCGGAAGGCGCCGTCGCGTCGACATGGACGCCGCTGACCGTATAGGTCAGGTCGACCGCCTGCGCCGCGGACGCAAGGCAGAGGGCGGCAAGCGTCAGAACGCCGGCGAGAAGGGTGCGCATCGGAAACCTTGGCAAAGCGGCGGGACTATAAAGCCCGGGACCGTGGCGCGAAAGCGGCGGCCGGGCGTTTATGGCCCTGTTTGTCGTTTGGCCTCCGCGGCTTGCGCCAGGGGTAAGGGGTGCTTAAAGGGTGCGAGGCACCCAAGCGCGAGTCGCCATGTCGCCCAAGGACGGCCGCAACGGCCTGACCTACAAGGACGCCGGCGTGGATATCGACGCCGGCGAGGCGCTGGTCGCGCGGATCGCGCCCGCCGCCAAGGCGACGCGCCGGCCGGGGACGGACGCCGACCTCGGCGGGTTCGGCGGGCTGTTCGACCTCAAAGCCGCCGGGTTCAGAGACCCGGTGCTGGTCGCCGCCACCGACGGGGTCGGCACCAAGCTGAAGATCGCGATCGACACCGGCCTGTTCGCCGGCATCGGGCAGGACCTGGTGGCGATGTGCGTCAACGACCTGGTCGTGCAGGGTGCCGAACCGTTGTTCTTCCTCGACTACTATGCCTGCGCCAAGCTGAACGTGGACGACGCGGCCGTCGTGATCGAAGGCATCGCGCGGGCGTGCCGGGAGTCGGGGTGCGCCCTGATCGGCGGCGAGACGGCGGAGATGCCGGGTCTCTATGCCAAGGGCGATTTCGACCTGGCGGGATTCTCGGTCGGCGCGGTGGAGCGCGGCCATGTGCTGCCGAAGACGGCGCAGATGCGGCCCGGCGACGTGATCGTCGGCGTGGCGTCGAGCGGAGCGCATTCCAACGGCTATTCGCTGGTGCGCCGGGTGGTGGCGGATGCCGGCCTGCCCTACGCCGCGGCGGCGCCGTTCGATTCGTCGCGCACGCTGGGCGAGGCGCTGCTGGCGCCGACCCGGCTCTATATCAAGGGCGGGCTGGCGGCGATCCGCGCCGGCGGCGTCAAAGGCTTCGCGCACATCACCGGCGGCGGCATCACCGAGAACCTGCCGCGCGCCCTGCCGGGCGGGCTGGACGCACGGATCGAGCTCGACGCCTGGACGCCGCCGCCGGTGTTCGGCTGGCTGGCGCGCACGGCGGGGATCGAGACGGCGGAGATGCTGCGCACCTTCAACTGCGGCCTCGGCTTCATGGCCGTGGTCGCGGCGGAATCGGCCGGGCATGTGATCGACGCGTTCCAGGAAGCCGGCGAGAAGGCCTGGCGCGTCGGCGCGCTGGTGCCGGGCGAAGGCGAGCCGAAGGTCGCCTATGCGGGGACGCTGGCGCTGTGAGCACGGCACCGCCTGAGAAAAAGCGCGTCGCCGTGCTGATCTCGGGCCGCGGCAGCAATATGCGCGCGCTGATCGACGCAGCGCGGGCGGCGGATTATCCGGCCGGGATCGCGCTGGTGTTCTCGAACGTCGTCGCGGCGGAAGGATTGGACGTCGCGCGCGCGGCCGGCGTGCCGACGCTGGCGCTGTCGCACAAGGCGTTCGGCTCACGCGAAGCGTTCGACGCCGCCATCGACGCGGCACTCGTGGAGGCGAAGATCGACCTGATCTGCGAAGCCGGCTTCATGCGCATCCATTCGGACGGCTTCGTGCGCAAATGGGAGGGACGGATGCTCAACATCCATCCCTCGCTGCTGCCGGCGTTCAAGGGCCTTCATGTGCATCAACAGGCGCTCGATGCGGGCGTGAAGATCTCGGGCTGCACGGTGCATTTCATGGTGCCCGAGCTCGACAGCGGCCCGATCGTCGCCCAGGCCGCCGTGCCGGTGCTGCCAGGCGACACGCCGGAGACGCTCGCCGCGCGCGTGCTGGAAGAGGAGCACAAGCTCTATCCCGCGGCGCTGAAACTGGTGGCGGACGGCAACGTCGTGCTGCGCGATGGAAAAGTGATTCTGCCTTAATCGTCTTACTGTCATCCCCGCGCGAGCGAAGCGAGGGGAAGGGACCCAGGCGGTTGGATTCCGCCCGGTCTATCCACCTGGGGTCCCTTGTGACTTGCCTTTGTCCGGATCGGCTAGAGTGGCCGCTTCCCTCGCCGCGTCGCGGCTCGCCGGGGATGACAAGGGAGCTCTTACCCAACACCCGCGATCTTTTCCGATACTTCCCACAGCTTTTTCGCGGCGGCGTCGTCCTGCCCGGCGGGCGCGGGATCGATGATCTTGCATTTGTAGAAATATTCGCCGCTGATCGTCGCCACGTCGGGCGAAGAGGCCAGGTGGATGATGGTCTTGGCGCCCTCCTCCGGCGAGATGCCGAAGATGCCCATGGCGACCTTGAACAGCCCCGCGACGAAGCCGCTGTTGTTGGTGCCGAAGCGGGTGTTGACGCCGCCGGGATGCAGGCAGTTGGCGGTGACGCCGCGGTCGCCCAGCCGCCGCGCCAACTCGCGGGTGAACAGGATGTTCATGAGCTTCGAATTGCCGTAGGCGCGGAAGGTGCTGTAGCCCTTGCGCAATTGCAGGTCGGCAAAATCGATCTTTCCGGCGCGATGCGCCGTCGACGCGGTGGAGACGATGCGCGCGCCGGGCGTCGCCTTCAGGTTGGGGAGCAGGATGTTCGTCACCACGAAATAGGCCATGTGGTTGACCGCAAAGGTCATCTCCAGCCCATCCATGCTTTCCTGGCGCGTGGTGAACACGGCGCCGGCATTGTTGATCAGCACGTCGATCTTGGGCTCGACGCCGGCGACCTCGCCCGCGACACGCTTCATCTCTGCAAGGCTGGAAAGGTCGGCGCGATGGGCGGTGTGCGGCGCCGCCGGGTTGGCGGCGGCGAGCCTGGCCAGCGTCGCGTCGGTCCGTGCCTTGTCGCGCGCGATCAGCACGATGCGCGCGCCCATGGCGGCCAGCCGCAGCGCCGCGACCTCGCCGATGCCCGATGTGCCCCCGGTGACGACGACGGTCTTGCCAAGCATGTGCGCGCTCTCCTCGAACGGCGAGAGGCTAGCGCCTGGCCATCGGCTTGTCGCGCGGCTTAGAGAATAAGTTTGCCGACGACGACGCCGGCCAGGAACGTCGCGATCAGCGCCGTCATCGGTCGTTCCCGGACGAACAGGATCACCGCGTCCTTGCTTTCGTCGATGATTTCGTACGCCTCGTCTTCGAGGTCTTCGGCGGTCAGGTCGGCTGCGGAATCGATGGCCATGGCGCCCTCGGATGGTTGGACTCAGGGAACGCGGCAGGCCCGTATTGGCTGCCTGTCAGGGGACGATATCGAGACCGCTGAAGAAGAAAGCGATTTCCTGGGCCGCGGTCTCGGGCGCGTCGGAGCCGTGGACCGAATTGGCCTCGATCGACTCGGCGAAATCCTTGCGGATGGTGCCGGCGGCGGCGTTGGCGGGGTTGGTGGCGCCCATCACTTCGCGGTTCTTGGCGATGGCGTTCTCGCCTTCCAGCACCTGCACGACCACCGGGCCGGAGGTCATGAACGAGACCAGGCTGGCGAAGAACGGGCGCGCGCTGTGCACGGCGTAGAACGCCTCGGCCTGGGCCTGCGACAATTTCATGCGGCGCGAGGCGACCACCCGCAGCCCCGCCTTCTCGAAGCGGTCGACGATGGCGCCCGTCAGGTTGCGGCGCGTGGCGTCCGGCTTGATGATGGAAAGGGTGCGCTCGACGGCCATAACTCGCTCCGGACTTGCGTGAAAGCGCGCGCCTTATGCCGTGGGATTGGCTGCCGCGCAAGCCGTGCTATACGCCCGCGCCATGCTGATCATCGACAACGTCATCGTCCGCATCGCGGGCCGGGAAATCCTCAAAGGGGCGAGCGCGAGCCTGCCCGCGGGGCGGCGCGTGGGCCTGGTCGGGCGCAACGGCGCCGGCAAGTCGACCCTGCTGAAGGTCATTCTGGGCCAGCTTCATCCCGATGACGGTTCGGTGTCGTGGCCCAGCGCCTGGCGGCTCGGCGCGGTGGCGCAGGAGGCGCCAGGCACCCAGGTCTCGCTGATCGACACGGTGCTGGCGGCCGATCCCGAGCGCACCAGGCTGCTCGAAGAGGCGGAGCACGAGACCGACGGCCACAGACTGGGCGAGATCTATCACCGGCTGGACGCGATCGACGCCTATACCGCGCCGGCGCGGGCGGCCGAGATCCTGGCCGGCCTCGGCTTCGGGGCGGAGGACCAGCTTCGCCCCTGCGCCGAGTTCTCGGGCGGCTGGCGCATGCGCGTGGCGCTGGCGGCGATCCTGTTCTCGGCACCCGACCTTTTGCTGCTGGACGAGCCGACCAACTATCTCGACCTCGAAGGCGTGATGTGGCTGGAGAACTTCCTCACCCGCTATCGCGGCACCGTGCTGATCGTCAGCCACGACCGCGACCTTCTGAACACCGCGGCCGAGTTCATCCTGCATCTCGAGCACGGCAAGCTGACGCTCTACACCGGCAATTACGACACCTTCGTGGCGACGCGGGCGGCGCGCCGCGCGCTCGACGCCGCCTTCGCCAAGAAGCAGGAGCTGGCACGCAAGCACATGCAGTCCTTCGTCGACCGCTTCAAGGCCAAGGCCAGCAAGGCGCGCCAGGCGCAGAGCCGCATGAAAGCGCTGGCCAAGATGGAAGTGATCGAGGTGCCGGTGGACGAGAACGTCGCGCCGATCCGCATCCCCAAATCGATCGGCGCCAGCCCGCCGCTGGTGACGATGGACCGCGTTTCGGTCGGCTACGAGCCGGGCAAGCCGATCCTCAAGGGCATGTCGTTCCGCTTCGATCCCGACGACCGCATCGCGCTGCTCGGCAAGAACGGCAACGGCAAGTCGACGCTGGCGAAATTGCTGGCCGGCAAGCTTGCGCCCATGGCCGGCGACCTGCAGCTCGCGCGCAAGCTGGTGCCCGGCTATTTCGCGCAGCATCAGTTGGAGGAGTTGGAGGGCGCGATCACGCCGATCGAAACGCTGTCGCATCTGCGGCCCAAGCTGACGGAGCGGGAAATCCGCACCCAGCTCGGCGGCTTCGGCTTCTCCGCCGACAAGCAATTGACCAGGGTCGGCAATCTGTCGGGCGGCGAGCGGGCGCGGCTGATGCTGGCGCTGGCGACGCTGGACAAGCCGAACCTGCTGATCCTCGACGAGCCGACCAACCATCTGGACATCGACGCGCGCGGCGAATTGCTGTCGGCGCTCAACGATTTCGACGGCGCGGTGGTGCTGGTCAGCCATGACCGGCGCCTGATCGAGGCGACCGCCGACCGCCTGCTGCTGGTGGCGAACGGCGAGGTCCATCCGTTCGAGGGCGACCTCGACGACTATCGCCGCTTCCTGCTGAGCGCCGACGCGCCGCCCGAAGCCGCGAAAGAAGAGCCGGCGCCGGTCAAGTCCAAGGACGAGGCGCGGCGCGAGGCGGCCGAGCGCCGGCGCCTGCTCAAGCCGCTGAAGGACAAGATCGAGGGCGCCGAGCACCAGATCGCCGAGCTCAACGCCGAGATCGCCAAGCTCGACAAGGCGCTCAGCGACCCGCTGCTGTTCACGCGCGACCCGGCCAAGGGCAGCGCCGTGTCGAAGAAACGCGCCGACGCCGCAAAGAAGCTCGCGACCGTCGAGGCGCTGTGGCTTAAGATGAACGAGGAATACGAAACGGGTCTGGCTGAATAGCAACCAGCTTCGCTTTGTGACGCCGATACGGCGACGTGCCCTGAGCGACGGCGAGGCATTCCGGGGCAACAACGATTCTCCGCGAAATCCGCCCAATTCGACACCGTATTCTATTTCCGTCCAAAGCCACTTAAGTCATTATCCTCCAATATTTTCGGTGGTCGAGCTTTCGACCATTTCAGTTCAAGATTCCAGGCCCCTCATGAAGACGGTTCGGATTCTTATCTGTGCATTTTTCGTGGCGGCATTGTCGCTGCTCGCATCGCCTTCCGCCGGTCGCGCAGCCACGGCCGGCACCATGTGCGCCATCTTCGACGCGGCCCGAAGCGCCACCAAGATCGACGACATCCAATATGCAATAAAGCACCGTCTGCCGGCGCGTTACGCGCGAACGCTCGACATCCTCATCGTAAAGACGGTCGACAGCAGTACTCTTATCGGGCCCGTGCTGGAAATCTCGGGCGCGCCCACTGTCCAGATATCGAAGACGTTTCTCCACGACCAATGCCTTATGACCGTGATGAATGAATATCTTTCGAGCGACCGTGATGCGTTCGGCAATTTCCGCGCCGGCCTGGCGAACTGCACAAAAGGCGGGACACCGGTCATGGCGTGTTTCCGGGCGGCGGCGGAGCCTTTCGTGCTCGTCGATAAGAAGGACCCCACAGCCTATGACGATCCCAAGATCATGATCGCCATGCGATCCTACGCGGTAGACGCCGCGACGTTCCTGATTGCACATGAGATAGGCCACCTGATCCAGCGATTCCAAAAGGACGGTCAACCGATTGGCGATACCGATGAAGAATTCGAGGCGGACATTTTCGCCCAAATAGCCAGCCTCAGCGAGCGCCCGATCCACCCCGGCCCACTGTTCGCGCTGGCAATGGCCAGCGTGATGGAGGACTACCAGACCATCGACCCCAGCCATGACGATGCCGCCTGCAGGCTGATCAGGACCTCGGCGCTGCTGCGCCTGAGCGCCAAGCCGTTAATGGACATCGGCCTCGCGCGAGGAGGATTGATCATGGTGATGTCGAAAAACGACAACATCATGCGCTCCACGGAAATGCTGGCGGGCATTCCGGCGGCCCACGGCCAGCTTCGCCAGACCTGCGACAGCGAACCCTCCCCAAAGCTTGTCGCGTTCCTGAACGACGTGGAATTTCTAGGCGGGGAAATCCAGGCCCTTGCGTCCGTGGCGCCGGATCATCGGATCGACGCGACCAGCCGGCTTCTGGATCATGCCTATGCCTCGTCGAATGGGCGTATGCTGGGCTTGTCCATCGCGGTCGCCCAGGTCGTCGACTTCGACGCGTCCGCCTTCATCACGTTGGCCCCTTCATGGCCGGTCTACAAGGGCAACGAGCCGAAACCTTATCGCGACCTGCTGCGAAAGGTTTTTGACTTGGCAAGGCCCGAGGCGCCGGACGGCGATTTGAGTGCCGCGGAACTGTCCCGGCTCCTCGCGATGAGAGCCATGGTGGAGATCGCCAACAGCCCGGCCGGAAGCGACGCCGTCGAGGTCAGCCGGCGGTTCGTCACAACCTTCAAAGCGGCGCTGTCGTTCGACGATGAAGTGGCGAATATCGGCCGGGACCGGCTCATGATGCTCTTCGGCGACGCCGAGTTCACGATTGCAAACAACAAAGGCGAATTCCAGGTGGCGTCCTACCTAACGTTCATAACCGCAAATGTGGTGGTCGCGGACTGTGCGACGGCCGCGCGTTACGCGAGGACGCTTGGAAAATCCTGGAACGGAGATGTCAGCCTGATGTCGAAGCTCGACGATCCGAAGACATGCCGAGCCTTTCACGACAGCGACGGTTTCAAGAATTACTTCAAGTCTCTGGGATGGAAATATAAGGAGTGGTCACAATGAACAGCCTCAACTCGGCGGCAGTGGCGCTGCTGGCCGTTGCGCTCGCCGTGCCGGCGCCGGCCGCCGCAGGGCCCTCCGCCGCTCCACGGCCGAGATTGCTGACGGGCGATCAATACCGCTGTCTGGCGCAACATCTAAACGATCTTGCGATCGGCAAGCGCGGAAATGTCGTCGACCTGACCGTCTGCCCGCCAGCCATCATGTTGGGCTCCTTTCCGGTTCCACCCAATCGCGCCTATATATTCCTCACCAAGGACGATATCGCGTGCCTGAAGCAGCCGGGGCCGAATAAGGCCGTGATCCCGCAGCCGAACGGCATGGTGGCACTTTATCTGCAGCCCTGCGGCCAATGACGGCCGATATCGAAGCATCCGGCGGCAAAGCGGGCTGGATTTCCCTCGAGCATGTCGCAACCGCGATTGCCGTAGCAGCGTTCTGCGCATCGGTCGCTTTTTACTTCCTGCAGCGGCATGACGCGCTGATCCTTCAGCGCAATCAAAATACCATTGCCATGATGCAAATCGCGTACACGGAAAACGTATTTGCTGCGAAAAACCGGGTCAACCGCTTCATCCGGGCGAACAAAAAACTTTACGAAAGCGCGTTCCTCGCGGCGCAGACCAGAAAGCCTTTCGCGGTGAATATTCCGGACGGGACCCTGGACGATTTTCTCACGCTGGCGGATTTCTACAACACGGTCGTCATCTGCCGGGAGGCCAAGAGTTGCAACCCGGCGATGATCGACACGCTGTTCAAAGGCGATCTGTGCAGCTTCATCGGAAACGCAAAACTCATAGGTATTCCTCAGCTGGTGCCCGATTATGGCCCCGATCTGGGCAGAAACCTCCTCAGCTATGAGCAGCGGGAGTGCATCGGCAGCTAGGCGCAGGTTGCGCTTCGAAGCCATCACCTGTGGTGCCCATTTGGATGCAGAGCCGTTCGCACCAACTTGCCGCGCGCCACGTTTCAGCAGCATGGCGAACGCCCGATCGCGGAACGCCACGGGGTCATTGCCGATCGCGAGATCACGCCCCGCTCGCCCCCAGCGTGACCAGAATCTCGTCCAGTTGCGCGAACTGCTCGCCGAATCCGCCCGTGCTTTCGGAGGCGATGGCGTCGTCGAGCGCGTCCTTCGAGGGATAGAGGTCGCGCAGGACGACCACGGTCTGCGCGCCGCGCTCTTCGAAGGTCACCGTGGTGACGGCGCCGGCGTCGCCGCCTTCGTCATTGGTCCAGACCATGCGAGAGGGCGGCGTCACTTCGAGGTAGCGGCCGAAGAACGCCATGGGCTCCTTTGAGGCCGGATGGCCGAACACCAGCTTGTAGCCACCGCCCGTGCGGATATCCATCTCGCAGGAGATGACGGACATCCCGACCGATTTCGGCACCCACCAGCGGATGAACAATTCGGGCGTGGTCCACGCCTTGAACACGAGGCGCGCCGGGCCGTTGAAGGTTCGCGTCACGACGAGCTCGCGCTCGGATTTGCGATCCACCGCCGTATCGTTCGTCATGGCTCATTCTCTCCTTTTGCGACCATCGATCTTCTCCTTGCGTTTCAGCTCTTCGATAACCTTGTCCAATTCGTCGAAGCGTGCGCTCCAGAGTTGGCGGTAGCGCGCGATCCAGGCCGCTTCTTCCTCCAGCCCGCGCAGGCCGAGCTTGCAGGTCCGCACGCGCCCGATCTTCTGCGTGGTGACGAGTCCCGCCTGCTCCAGGACGCCGACATGCTTTTTCATGCCGGTGAGGGTCATGTGGAATTTCGCGGCAAGGTCCGTGATCGAAGCGTCGGCGCGCCCGAGCTGCTCCAGAACGCCGCGCCGCGTGGCGTCCGAGAGCGCGGCGAAGGACGAGTCGAAACGGGCCTGGCTATACTGAACCATCTGGTTCAGTATTTAGCATGCCGAATGACCGCGTGCAATGGCAGGTCGAGTGCATGGCTTGAGAGGTGAAATTGCTTCAGCGCAATCCCTTGCGCGCGATGTCGCCCCATTCCTTTTGCGCTTTCTGGTACCGGCCCGGCGCGCCATCGAGGGATTTGACGATCTGCTGGTAGACGGCGCGCGCCTCGTCGCGCTGGCCGGTCTTCTCCAGCAGCAGGCCGAGGCGGGCACGGGCTTCCTCGCCCGAATAATATGGCACCAGGCGACGGTATTCGGTGAGCGCGTCTTCGGTCTTGCCCTGGCCTTCCAGCGCACGGGCGTAGAGCAGATGCGCGTCGGCGGAGACGAAGCTGGGATCGGCGGCCTGCAGCGCGTCGAGGCTGGCCTGGGCGCCGGCCGGATCGCCGCCGAGGAACTGGGCGCGGGCCAGGCCCATCAAGAGCGCCGGATCGTCCTTGAACTGGCCCTGCGCCGCCTCGCGGTAGATCGCCACCGCGCCGGCATAGTTGCCGCGGGCGATGAACTCCTCCGCCAGGGTGCGCTTGGCGTCGACCGAGCCCACCATCTCGGCGGCGCGATGCGCCTCGCGCAGCGAGCGGTGCGGATCGGCCATCTGGCGGATGTTGGAGCCGAGCGCCGCGGCCTGCCGGCTGCGCACCATCTCGGGCACGATCTCCATGAACAGATAGATCAGGCTGCCGATGCCCGGCAGCAGCACGATGATGTAGATCCACGGCCAGACATTGCCGTTGCGGATCGCATGGACCACGCACAGCACCATCAGGGCAAGCGGCAGGAGCGAGACGATCCAGGCAAGCAAAGGGCAGGGCTTTCGCTGTGTTGACGACGGCAATCGTCTAGATTCTCCGCGCTTCTTTGTCATGTCCTTTCCTGCGGCTTGCGCTGAGGCCCGAACCGTGCCCCTCTGCCGCCGACCGCGCGGGAAATCCGGCGGTTTTGCGGCGGCGCGACCGGTGGTCCGACCCCGAAGGAATCCGATGACCGACGACAGGTTCTTCCGGCGTGCCGGGCCGTTCGCGCTCGGCGAGATCGCACGCCTGGTCGGCGGCGAGATGGACAACCGTTGCTCGGCGGACTTCCCGGTGCAGGACGTCGCCTCGCTCGAAAGCGCCGTGGGCGGCGACATCAGCGTGTTCAGCGACGTGAAATTCGCCCATGCCTTCGCCCATACCGGCGCGAGCGTGGTGATCACCGACAGCAAGCTCGCGGCGCATGAGCACAACGGCGCCTGGGTGCTGCTGACCCCCAATCCGCGGCTGGCCTTCGCGCAGGTCGGGCACCTGTTCTATCCGCCCGACGCGCTGATCGAGGGCGTGCATCCGCTGACGCCGGTGCACCTGAAGGCGACGGTCGGCGTCGGCACGCAGGTCAGTTCCGGCGCCGTGATCGGCGAGAATGCGCGGATCGGCGAGCACTGCTTCATCGGGCCGAATGTCGTGATCGGCCATGGCGTGACGATGGGCGACGGCTGCGTGGTGGGCGCCAATTGCGCGATCAGCCATGCGATGATCGGCGCCCGCGTCACCTTCGCGCCCAACTGCACCATCGGCAGCGCCGGCTTCAGCTTCGTGCCGAGCGCCGCAGGCCTGCTGCGCGTGCCGCAGCTCGGCCGCGTGCTCATCGAGGACGACGTGGAGTTCGGCGCCAATTGCGCGGTCGACCGCGGCGCCATCGGCGACACCGTGATCGGCAAGGGCACGATGTTCGACAACCTCGTGCACATCGCCCACAATGTGCGCATCGGCCATCACTGCCTGATCGCCGGCCAGGTCGGCATCGCCGGATCGAGCGTGATCGGACCCTTCGTGATGATGGGCGGCCAGGTGGGCGTCAGCGACCATCTCACCGTCGGTGCCGGCGCCAAGCTGGCGGCCAAGGCGGGCGTGACGCGCGATGTCGCCGCCGGCGAGACGGTCGGCGGCTATCCCGCCATGCCGGTGCGCGAATGGCACCGCCAGACCGTCGCGCTCAAGAAGCTCGCCGCCGCCCGGCACAAGTAAGGTACGGTCCCGCACCCCCGCCGCGCCGCATTCTTGCGGCGCGCGGAAAATCATGGCTTGTTCCGCAAATCGGGTGGACCGGAGGGCTTCCGCTCAGCGAAGGACAGGGACAGCCGAGCCAGACCATGACGGACGACCGCTTCTTCGAACGCGCCGGGCCGTTTCCGCTCGGCCAGATCGCCGCCCATGTCGGCGCCGAGATGGACAACAGCTCCGCCGCCGATTTTCTGATCCGCGACGTGTCCAACCTGGACACTGCGGAGGCCGGCGAGATCAGCCTCTACAGCGACGCGAAATACGCCGCCGCCTTCGCCCGGACGCGCGCCAGCGTCGTGATCACCGACCGCAAGCTGGCGGCGCACGAGCACAACGGCACCTGGCTGCTGCTCTCCGCCAACCCGCGCCTGGCCTTCGCGCAGGTCGGGCACCTGTTCTATCCGCCGTCGCCGCTGATCGAGGGTCTGGCGCCGGTCCTGCCGGTGCATCCGACCGCAGCGATCGGCGCGGGCACCCAGATCGGCCAGGGCGGCGAGATCCGCGAAGGCGCGAAGATCGGCGCCAATTGCGCCATCGGTCCCAATGTGGTGATCGGCAAGGGCGTCGAACTGGGCGACGACTGCACCATCGGCCCCAATTGCACCATCAGCCATGCGCTGGTGGGGAGCCGCGTGACCTTCGGTCCGGGCAATTCCATCGGCAATGCCGGCTTCAGCTTCGTGCCCAGTGCGCGCGGCCTGTTGCGGGTGCCGCAGCTCGGCCGCGTGATCATCGAGGACGATGTCGAGTTCGGCGCCAATTGCGTGGTCGACCGCGGCGCCATCGGCGACACGGTGATCGGCCGCGGCTGCCGCTTCGACGGGCTGATCCATGTCGGCCACAATGTGAAGATGGGCCAATTCTGCATCGTGGTGGCGCAGGCCGGCATCGCGGGCTCGACCACCATCGGCCCCGGCGTGATGATCGGCGGCCAGGCCGGCATCGCCGACCACCTCACCATCGGCGCCGGCGCCAGGCTGGCGGCCCGCGCCGGCGTCACCCAGGACGTGCCCGCCGGCGAAACCGTCGGCGGCTACCCCGCCCTGCCGGTCAAGCAATGGCACCGCCAGGTGGTGTGGCTGAAGAAGATGGTGGGACGGAAGACGTAGCGCGACTAACCTCTCCCGCATGCGGGAGAGGTCGATTTGGAGCGAAGCGACAAATCGGGTGAGGGGACGTCCGTGCGGCCTGAAGAAGATCAGTCACGTCCCCTCGCCAAGGCGATGCGCAAGGCCATGACGAAGGCGGAGGTTGTCCCGTGGACGCGCCTTCGCGAGTTGAATTTGCGCGGCTGGAAGTTTCGACGACAGCATCCTATCGGGCCTTATGTCGCAGACTTCGTCCATATTCGAGGTAGGCTGGTTATCGAGATCGACGGCGATACGCACGCGACCGAGGAAGGGCGCGCGCATGACCGCGGCAGAGATGATTATCTTTTATCCCAAGGTTGGGAGGTTATGCGATTTACGAATAATGACGTCTATCTCGACGTGACGGCGGTGATTGAACAAATCACCGGCAGACTTCCCCTCACCCGGCCGGACGCTACGCGCCGGCCGACCTCTCCCGCAAGCGGGAGAGGTTAGTCAGCCCTGCTTCTCGAACTTCCCGCTCGGCGACTCTTTCCAATAGGTCACGTCGTGGCCGGCGGCCTTGGCGTCTTTCCAGGCGGTACGGGCCTTGCCGAGGGCGTCCGCGTCGCGGCCGTCGAACATCAGGACGACGCGGGTCAGGTCGTTCACCGCCCCCCACGACGCCGGCATCGCGCCGCCGATGCAGAACAGGACATTGGCGCCGTTCGGGTTCTCGTCCTCGACCGTGATCAGCACCGGCTGGCGCTTGGGATTGCCGTCGCCGGACTGGGCGTGGGGCAGGAAGGTCTGGTCGTTGTAGGTCCACAGCAGGCCGTCGATGGCGTCGGCGCGCTCCGACGATTCGGCGCGGATCACCGCGCGCCAGCCGCGCTCCAGCGTCTTCTCGATCAGGCCGGGCAGCACGTCGTCCAGCGTGCGGCGTTCGAGATGGTAGAAGAGGGTTTCGGTCATCGACCCCTCCCGAAAAATCGCTTTGCGATTTTTCGACCTCCCCTTTTGGGGGAGGTATCATCGTGCTCAATCCTCATAATTCTCGCGCACCAGCGTATCGAGGATGCGCACGCCCCAGCCGGTGCCCCAGCTCGGCGCGAGCGATTTCTGCTCGCCGTCCTGCCAGGCGACGCCGGCGATATCCAGATGCGCCCAGGGGCGGTCGTCCTCGACGAAGCGCTTGAGGAACTGCGCCGCCGTGATCGAGCCGGCGTTCGGGCCGCCGATGTTCTTCATATCGGCGATCTTGGAGCGGATCAGCTTGTCGTAATTGGCGCCCATCGGCATGCGCCACACCGGCTCGCCGACCGTCTTGCCGGCGTCCATGATGCGCTCCGCGAGCTTGTCGTCGTTGGAGAACAGGCCGGCATGCTCAGGGCCCAGCGCCATGATGATCGCGCCGGTCAGGGTGGCGAGGTCGATGACGAATTTCGGCTTGAACCGGCGCTGGGTGTAGGTGAGCGCGTCGGCCAGCACCAGGCGGCCCTCGGCGTCGGTGTTGAGGACCTCGATGGTCTGGCCCGACATCGACTTGACCACGTCGTCGGGGCGCTGCGCCTTGCCGTCGGGCATGTTCTCGACCAGCCCGATCACGCCGACCGCGTTGACCCGCGCCTTGCGCAGCGCCAGCGCCTGCATCGTGCCGACCACCGCGGCGGCGCCGCCCATGTCGCCCTTCATGCCCATCATGCCGGCGCCGGTCTTGAGCGACAGGCCGCCCGAATCGAAGCACACGCCCTTGCCGACGAAGGCGATCGGCTCGGCCGATTTCTTGCGCGCGCCGTTCCATTGCAGGACGACGAGCTGGCTCTCGCGCTCGCTGCCCTGCCCGACGCCGAGCAGCGAGCCCATGCCGAGCTTCTTCATGTCGGCCTCGCCCAGGATCTCGACCTTGACGCCGAGCTTGCCGAGACTGGCCTTCACCCGGCGCGCCGCTTCGGCGGGGTAGAGGACGTTCGGCGGCTCGTTCACCAGGTCGCGGGCGAAGAACATGCCGGCGGCGACGGCTTCGAGCCGGGACCAGCTTTTTTTGGCGTCGGCGACGTCGTCGGTCGCGATCGTCACCGTCTTGAGCCTGGTTTCGTATTCTTCGAGATTGCGGGTGCGGTAATGGTTGAAGCTGTAGCTCTTGAGCTGCGCGCCCATGGCCAGATGCGCCGCCAGCGCGCCGGATTTGAGCTTGGCGCCCTTGGGAAGGTCGATCTCATAGGTGACGTCGGTCTCGCCGGCGCCGTTCAGGCGGCCATTGACCGCGGCGGACAGGTTCTCGGCCCTGCTGCCGTCGAACGCCTCGCCCTTGCCCAGGCCCACCAGCAGGATCCGCGACACGCCGAGGCCGGCGGGGGCGAGGATTTCCAGGACCTGGCCCGGCTTGCCGGTGAATTTGCTGACCTTGAGGCCGCGGCCGAGCGCGCCGCGGGCCGCCTTGTCGGCCTTCTGGGCGGCGGGCGTGAAGGCGCCGCCCTCCAGCGCGCCGACCACCCAGGCGCCGGATCCGACCGCTTGCGGCGCGGCAAAGGACAATTGCATTGCATGTCTCCTGAAAAAAAATTTGCGATGATTTCCGGCGTTGCCGTGCCATTAAGGACAGACGCGCCAGGCCGGTCCGGGGTTGCCGGACCGCCGCGCCTTGATGCTAGTTTAGGTCGAATCACAGAAGGGGCGAAAGGGCTTAACGCGAAAGACGCGTGACCGCCCTGGCCATTGGCGCCATAAGCGTGAGACTGCCGCGACTGTCGGTTTACGTACTGGGCCAGTTGATCGGCCCGGTGGCGCTGTTCGCGTTCCTGCTGACGTCGGTCATCTGGCTGACCCAGGCGCTGCGGCTGCTCGACCTGGTGATCAATCGCGGCCAGTCGGCGCCGACCTTCGTCTACCTGACCCTGCTGATCGTGCCGAGCCTGCTGGTCATCATCCTGCCGATCGCGTTCTTCGCCGGCACCCTGTTCGCGCTCTACAAGCTGAACGCCGACAGCGAGCTGGTGGTGATGTCGGCGGCGGGATTCTCCCGGGCGCAGATCGGGGTGCCGGTGTTCATCGCGGCGGGGCTGGTGATGGCGCTGACCTATCTGTGCGGGCTCTACCTGATGCCGGCGGGGCAGCGGGCGATGAACGACAAGGTGGTCGACATCCGCGCCGATATCGGCGCGGCGCTGCTGAACGAGGGCGAGTTCAACACCCCGGCGCAGGGGCTGACCGTGTTCATCCGCGAACTCGGCTCGGACGGGACGATCCGCGGCGTGCTGGTGCATGACAGCCGCAACATCCTTCATCCCATCACCTATCTGGCGGCCAGCGGGCAGCTCGTCCAGACGCCGGGGGGCGCCCGGCTGATCATGTTCGACGGCACGGTCGAGGATTCGGCCAAGGGCGGGGCGCAGCTTTCAGTGCTCCGCTTCCAGCGCTACGTGTTCGATCTCGACCAGTTCGCCAGCCCGGCGCACGCCAATGAGCGCGCGACGTCGGAGCGCTATCTGTCGGAGCTGTTCTCGCCCAGCCCGGCGCTGGCGCCGAAAGTGCGCAACGCCTATATCGCCGAAGGGCACAACCGGCTGTCGCAGCCGCTCTACTGCATCGTCTTCGCGCTGATCGCGATGGCGGCGATCCTGCGCGGCAGCCGCGCGCGCGGCGCCAATGCGGCGCGCATCGCGACCGCGGTCGGCGCCTTCATCGCGGTGCGGCTGGCCGGCTATGGCGTCGGCGGCCTGGCGATCAACACGCCGTCGCTGGCGTTCCTGTTCTATCTGATCCCCCTATTGGGCGCGGGCCTGGCCCTGGCGGTGCTGGCCGGCGCCGATCCGCGGGCCTGGTTCCGGCATGCCCCGGCGGCGGGAGTCCCCGCATGAGCTGGTCGTGGACGCTCTACCGCTATCTGGCGATCCGCTTCCTGATCGGCATCGGGATCGTCTACGGCACGTTCCTGCTGCTGGCCTTTTCGATCGACCTCGTCGAGCTGACCAACCGCACCGCGGGGCACAACGTGTCGACGCCGGTGATCGCCGGCATGGCGCTGCTGCAACTGCCGGACCTGGGGCAGAAGATGCTGCCCTTCGCGGTGCTGCTGGGCGGCGTGGTGTCGTTCGCCATGCTGTCGCGCAACCAGGAGCTGGTCGCCATCCGCGCCGCGGGCATGTCGGCGTGGGACTTCCTGGCGCCGCCGCTGGTCGTGGCGGCGGGGCTGGGGATCTTCATGGTCCTGGTGTTCACGCCGATCTCCTCGCGCATGCTGGGCGAGTTCTCGGCGCTGGAGGCCAAGTACATCAAGGGCGAGGCGTCGCAGCTTTCGGTGGCGCGCAACGGGCTGTGGCTGCGCCAGGGCGACGAGGCCCAGCAATCGGTGATCCATGCGCTGCACGTCGCCGACCAGGGCGTGCATCTGGAGGACGTGGTCGTGTTCCTCTACGGCGCCAAGGACCACTTCCTCGGCCGCATCGACGCCAAGTCGGCGGACCTCGACGCACGGACCTGGACGCTCAAAAGCGCCTGGGTCAGCGGCACGGAAGGCGCCCCGGTCCATCACGACAGCTACAAGCTGGTCACGACGCTGACGCCGACGCAGATCCAGGAGAGCTTCGCGCCGCCGGACACGATCTCGTTCTGGGAACTGCCCGGCTTCATCCGCGCGGCCCAGACCGCGGGGTTCTCGGCGATCCGCTATGAGCTCTACCTCTACACCCTGCTGGCGATGCCGGCGCTGTTTGCCGCGATGGTGTTCATGGCGGCGAGCTTCTCGGTGCGGCTGGGCCGTTCGGGCGGGCTGCCGCGCATGGTCCTGGTCAGCGCGCTGGCGGGCTTCGGCGTCTATTTTTTCAGCGAGTTCGCGCGCGCCCTGGGGCAGACCGGCATCCTGCCGGTGGCACTGGCGGCGACGGCGCCGGCGACCGCGTCGATCCTGATCGGCATGACGCTGGTGTTCAACCAGGAGGACGGCTGATGCGCCGCGCCCTCCTTGTCCTGACCGCGCTCCTGCTGGCGACGGCGGCCCACGGCGCCGACACGCCCAAGATCCGCGGCGACGTGCTGCTGCAGGCCGACGAAGTGGACTACGACGTCGACGCCCAGATCGTGACCGCGCGCGGCCATGTCGAGATGGATTCCGACGGCCGCGTGCTCCTGGCCGACGCCGTCATCTACAACCAGAAGACCGACGTGATGACGGCGGACGGCCATGTCAGCGTCACCGACGAGAAGGGCAATGTCGCCTTCGCCAGCCATGTGGTGCTGCGCGACAAGATGCGCGACGGCGCGCTCAAGAGCTTCGCGGCGCTGCTCGGCAAGAACGGCAGGCTGGTGGCGGCGAACGCCAACCGCACGCAGGGGCGCTACACCGAGGCGTTCGACGCGGCCTATACGCCCTGCAAGGTCTGCAACCAGCCGGGCCAGCGCACGCCGGTGTGGCAGGTGCGGGCGCGCCACGTCGTCTACGACCAGATCAAGCACCGCATCGTCTTCAACAGCGCGACGATCGCGTTCCTGGGCGTTCCGGTGGCCTACACGCCCTACATGTCCGAGCCGGACCCGAGCGTGCGCTACGCCACCGGCGTGCTCACGCCCGATATCGGCAATTCGACCTATATCGGCTATTTCGCGCGCGTTCCGATCTACATCGCGATCTCGCCCCAGAACGACGCGACCGTCACGCCGATCGTCTCGACCCGCGGCGGCGAAGTGCTGGAGGGCGAGTACCGCCAGCGCCTGCAGGACGGCGGGCTGTGGCTGCAGGGCAGCATCGCCAACAATCCCAATGGCGGCCTGTCCGGCAACAAGGACGAATTCTACGCCAGCCTGTTCGGATCGGGGCGCATCCCCTTCGCCACCGACTGGCGCACCGGCTTCGACGCCCAGCTCACCAGCAACGACACCTACCTCAAGCGCTACGATTTCTCGCAGCTCGACCGGCTGGTCAACGACGTATTCGTCGAAGGCACCAGCGGGCGCACCCGCTTCGCGGTCACCGGCTATTTCTTCCAGGGCCTGCGCGCCGGCGACGATTCGAGCGTCATCCCGCTGGCGCTGCCGCTGGTCGAGTTCAACTTCATTCCGACGGACAAATGGCTGGGCGGCCAGTTCCGCTTCGACGTCAACTCCGTCGCGCTGACGCGCAATGTCGGCGAGGACGACCAGCGCTTCACCACCGAGATGCGCATGCGCTGGCCGACGGTGCTCGCGGGCGGGCAGCTCCTGACCCTGCAGCTCGATGCGCGCGGCGACGTCTACCATGTGAGCGACGCGGTGACGCCGGCCGGCGGCGGCGACCGCTACATCACCCGCGGCATTCCCTACGCGGCACTGGACTGGCGCTGGCCGTTCATCTCGTCCAGCGCGCCCGGCCACGCCTTCATCATCGAGCCGATCGCCCAGGTCGTCCTGCAGCCCTATGGCGGCAATCCGGCGGGCATCCCCGACGAGGACAGCGCCGCATACGAACTGGACGAGAACAACATCCTGAGCTTCGACCAGATGCCGGGCTACGACCTGGTCGAAAGCGGGCCGCGCGCCAATGTCGGCTTCCATGCCCGCGCGGCATTCCCGTCCGGCTCCATCGATGCGGTGCTGGGGCAGACCTTCCGGCTGAAGCCGGACCCCATTTTCGGCATCGATTCGGGCCAGCAGGGCACGGCCTCGGACGTGGTGGGGCGGGTGAGCGTGAAGTTCCTGCCCTATATCGACCTGACCGATCGCATCGACATCGACCGCGGCAACGGCACGGTGCGGCGGCACGAGGTCTACCTGACCGGAATCTACAAGCGCTCCACGATCCAGATCAGCTATGTGCAATTGCCGGCCGAACCGGTGACGCTCGGCCTGCCCAAGCGCGAGGAAATCACCGCCCAGGCGGACGTCAATTTCTACCGGAACTGGCAGGCCTTCGGCGCGATCCGCCGCGACCTTCTGGCCGGACAGATGCTCGATACCGAGCTGGGACTGGGCTATGAGGACGACTGCCTGGGCATCTCCGTCGCCTACCGGCGCCGGTTCACCACCGACCGCGACCTGCCGCCATCGACCTCGATCGTCCTGCGCTTCAACCTGAAAACCGGCGACGTGGCGATCCAGCCATTCAGCCTTTTCCCGCAGGACGTGTTCTCGCGTCCTTGACTTGTGGCCGGCCGCGCAATTTATCCCCTTCGTCAGGTCGGATTGCGCTCCGGCAATTTTTGCGTATTCTCCCCGGCCGGTTCGGGGGCGAGCGCGTAAACCATTGAGATTGCTGCCGAAGGGCCGAACTTTGTCCTTGAGACTCGTCCATTTTGCGTTTTTCGGCGGCTTCCTGGCCCTGCTGGCGGCGCCGTCGCTTGCGCAAAATCTGTCGGGACCGCCCGCCGGAACCATGCCGGCCGTCGGCACCTCCGCGCCCTCGCCGGCGCCTTCGAGCGCGCCTTCCGCCACACCGCCGGCGTCGCCCGCCGCATCCGCCGCCATGCCGGGCTCGGCACCGGGCGCCACGCCGACCCCGACGACCACCGGGGCGACGCCCACCGCCGCGACGCCGCCGGACAATCCGTCGGACGACAATTCCGTCGCGGCGCTGGTCAACGACGCGCCGATCTCCGAATACGATCTGCGCCAGCGCATTCTGCTGTTCGTCGCGACCTCCGGCCTGCAGGCGACGCCCGAGGTGATGACCAAGCTCCGCGGCCAGGTGCTGACGCAGCTCGAGACCGAGCAGCTCCAGATCCAGGAGGCGCGGCGCAAGAACATCACCGTGTCGCCGACCGACGTCGACAAGTCGATCGACCGCATCACCAACGACAACCACCTGACCAAGGACCAGCTCACCGACATGCTCAAGAAGGGCGGCGTCGACATGTCGACCCTCAGGGCGCAGATCGCGGTGCAGATCGCCTGGCAGAAGGCGGTGCAGGACGAATTCCAGGACCGGGTGAACATCAAGCCCGAGGACATCGACGCCGAGATGGCGCGGCTGAACGAAGGCCGCGACAAGCCGCACTTTCTGGTGTCGGTGATCTTCCTGGCGGTCGACAATCCGGAGCTCGACGCCAAGGTCCTGAAGGACGCGCAGGACATCCTGACCCAGCTCAAATCCGGGGCGCAGTTCCAGACGGTGGCGCGGCAGTTCAGCCAGAGCCCGACCGCGGCGGCGGGCGGCGACATGGGCTGGTGCACGAGGGCCAGCTGCCGGCCGAACTCGACGCGGCGCTGCAGAAGATGGAGCCGGGCGCCGTCTCGGACCCGATCCGCTCCGCCGGCGGCTATTACATCCTGGGCCTGCGCGAGCGGCAGGAAGGCATGGGCACGCACATCCCCGATCCGTCCGAGGTCAAGCCGGTGGGGCCGCTGACGGTGGCGCGCCTGCTGCTGCCGATCGGGCCGACGCCGAAGAAGGACCTGCTCGACAATGTCAGCAAGCTGGCGATGCAGATCCACGACCACATCAATGGCTGCGAGATGCTGCCCAAGCTGCAGGAGCAGGTCCATGGGCTGATCGTGCAGGACATCCAGAAGATGGGCCTCAAGATCACCGACCTCAGCCCGGACATCCAGGACTCCATCGCCAAGACCGGTCCCGGCCAGGCGACGATGCCGTTCAAGTCGCCCGCCGGCATCGAGATGATGGTCCGCTGCGACAAGCGCGCGCCGGTGCGCACCGCCTACACGCTGCCCTCCCGCCAGCAGGTGGAGGAGAACCTGTTCGACGCGCAGATCACCCAGCTGTCGCGGCGCTATCTGCGCGATCTGCGGCGCAGCGCCAATGTCGAAGTCAAATAGCGCGCCGATCCTGATCACCATGGGCGAGCCGGCCGGCATCGGGCCGGAGGTGGCGGTCGCGGCCTGCCGGGCGCTCGGCGGACAGGTGAACGGGCGGCAGCTGAAGATCGTCGGCGCGCCCGAGGTTTTCCAAGGCTTCGACGGCGCGTTCATCCGCGTCGAAGCCGCGGCGACGCGCACGCCAGGCCGGCCCGACAGCGACAACGCCCACGCCGTGATCCAGTCCATCGAACTGGCCGTGGCACAGGCGATGGCCGGCGAGGCCGCCGCGGTCGTGACCGCGCCGATCAACAAGGCGGTGCTCGCCGCGGCCGGCTTTCCCTATCCCGGACATACCGAATTCCTGCAAACGCTGACCGGCGCGCCGCGCGCGGTGATGATGCTGGCGAGCGACACGCTGCGCGTGGTGCCGCTGACCGTCCATATGCCGCTGGCGCAGGTGCCGGGCGCGATCACGGCGGACGCTATCGTCGAGACCGGCGAGATCGTCCTGGCGGCGCTCCGCCGCGACTTCGGCCATCGCAGCGCCGCGGCTCGCGGTGGCGGGGCTCAATCCGCATGCCGGCGAAGACGGCGTGCTGGGCGGCGAGGATGGCGCGGTCATCCTGCCGGCGGTCGCAGTCCTGAAGGCACGCGGCCACGACGTGCGCGGTCCGCTCCCCGCCGACACGCTGTTCCACGCCGAGGCGCGGGCGCGCTACGACGCGGCGTTATGCATGTATCACGACCAGGCGCTGATCCCGATCAAGACGCTGTCGTTCTGGGACGGCGTGAACGTGACGCTGGGCCTGCCCATCGTCCGCACCTCGCCCGACCACGGCACCGCCTTCGACATCGCCGGCAGCGGCAGAGCCGACGCGCGCAGCATGATCGCGGCGATCCGCATGGCGTCCGCCATGGCGGACGCGCGTGGCATCCGGCCTCAGGCAGCGAAGCGGTAGGCCGTGGAAGATAATCTTCCGCCCTTGCGCGACGTGATCGCAGCCTATGGCCTCAACGCCAAGCGGTCGCTGGGACAGAACTTCCTGCTCGACCTGAACCTGACGCGCCGCATCGCACGCGCCGCCGGCGCCGAGGGCGGCGGCATATTCTACGAAGTGGGACCGGGGCCAGGCGGGCTGACGCGCGCCCTGCTGGCGGAAGGCGCGGCGCGGGTGGTCGCGGTGGAGCGGGACGAACGCTGCCTGCCGGCGCTGGCGCAGATCGCCGCCGCCTGGCCCGGCAAGTTGGACGTGGTGCCGGCGGACGCGCTGGCGGTCGACGAGGCCGGCCTGCTGGGCACCGAGCGCGTGCGCGTGGCAGCCAACCTGCCCTACAATATCGGCACCGCGCTGCTGGTGAAGTGGCTGACCGCGCAGACCTGGCCGCCGTTCTGGACGAGCCTGACGCTGATGTTCCAGCGCGAGGTGGCAGAGCGCATCGCCGCCAGGCCCGACAGCGAGCACTATGGGAGATTGTCGGTGCTGGTGCAGTGGCGGGCGACGGCCAAGATCCTGTTCGACGTCTCGCGCAGCGCCTTCGTGCCGCCGCCCAAGATCACCTCCAGCATCGTGCGGGTCGAGCCGCTGGCCGCGCCGGCGGCGCCCTGTGCCCTGCGCGACCTCGAACGCGTCACCCAGGCCGCTTTCGGCCAGCGCCGCAAGATGCTGCGCCAGAGCCTCAAGGCACTGGCGCCGGACGCCGAGGACCGCCTCCGCGCCGCCGGGATCGATCCGACCGCGCGGGCGGAGACGCTGTCGGTGGCGGAATTCGCCGCGCTGGCGCGGGTATTTGCGACACAAAACGCCGCTAGACTCGGCTGATGCAGACCGATCGCCGATCCTTCCTGAGAGCGGGCGCCACGTCCGCCGTGCTGTTGCCGCTGTCCCTGCGCCGGGCCCTCGCCGCCCCGCTGCGGCCGGGCACCGGCACCATCCAGGACGTCGAGCACGTCGTGATCCTGATGCAGGAGAACCGCTCCTTCGACCATTATTTCGGCACGCTGCGCGGGGTGCGCGGCTTCGACGATCCGCGCGCGATCGCGCTGCCCGGCGGCAAGCCGGTGTGGTTCCAGCCGCGCGGCGGCGGCAGCGCGGAGACGGTGGCGCCGTTCCATCTCGACACCAGGACGACCTTCGCCCAGGGCATGAAGAGCCTCGACCATTCATGGAAGGGCAGCCATGCGCTGTGGAAGAACCACGATGCCTGGATCGCCACCAAGACCGACATGACGATGGGCTATTTCCGGCGCGACGACCTGCCCTTCTATTACGCCCTGGCCGATGCGTTCACGATCTGCGACGCCTACCACTGCGCCATCTTCGGGGCCGACCAATCCCAACCGGCTGTTCCTGATGACCGGGACCAGCGGGCTTGCCGTCGGCAACAGCGGCAATCAGGTGATTATCAATCCGCCGGACGAGCCGAACGAGACCGCCGATCCGGCCAACGACGACGCCGCCTTCCAGAGCTATGGCTGGACCACCTATGCCGAGCGGCTGCAGGCGGCGGGGATCGATTGGCGCGTCTACCAGGAGTTCGACAATTACGGCGACAACGCGCTGGCCTATTTCGGCGCGTTCCGCGGCCGCGATGCGCATCCGGCGCTGCTGGCGCGCGGACGCGGCTGGCCGGCGGGATCGAACGCGCAGAACGCCAAGACCTCGCGCGGCGAGCACCTGGTCGCAGCGTTCGCCGCCGACGTGCAGGCGGACCGGCTGCCGCAGGTGTCGTGGATCGTGGCGCCGTACATCCTGTGCGAGCATCCCAGCGCGACGCCGGGCTATGGCGAGTAGTCGCTCACATCTCGGCTGCTGGACGCGCTCGCATCCAATCCCGAGGTCTGGGCCAAGACGGCATTCATCCTGAACTATGACGAGAATGACGGCTTCTTCGACCATGTGCCGCCGCTGGTGCCGGCGACGCGGCCGGAAATCGGCGCCTCGACGGTCGCCGCGGCCGGCGAGGATTATCGGGGCGAGCCGGTGGGGTTCGGGCCGCGCGTGCCGCTGGTCGTGGTGTCGCCGTGGACGCGAGGCGGCTTCGTCAATTCGCAGCTCAGCGACCATAACCTCGGTGATCCGCTTCCTGGAGGCGCGCTTCGGCGTGCATGAGCCGAACATCACGCCCTGGCGGCGCGCCGTGTCGGGCGACCTGACCTCGATGTTCGATTTCGCGCAGATGGACGCCTGGACCGCCGTGGCGGGCGGCGGCGGCGCCATCGCGCGCGCCGATGCGCAGGCCGCGCTGCCGCTGCCCGTGCGCGTCGCCGATCCCGCACTGCCGCGACAGGAGCTGGGCCAGCGCCCGGCACGGCCATTGCCCTATGACGTCGATGCCGTTCTCGACGGATCGGCCTTGCGGCTGGTCAATCGCGGCCGTGCGGGCGCGGGGCTTCATCGCCTATTCCGCCCGCCCGGCGCCGGTCCCGTGGTTCTTCACCGTCGAAGCCGGCCGGACGATCGCACACGGTCTGGCGCCGGAGGATGCGGCCGATCTATCCGTATACGGACCGAATGGCTTCCACCGCGGCTTCCGCGGCGGCGATGTCGAGGCCGCTGCCGCATACGATCCGGCGGGCGAGATGCTGGTGCTGACCTTGCGCAACACCGGGGCCGCATCCGCCGCCGTCGATGTGCACGATGCCTATTCGGGCGCGGCCCGCATCCTACACGCTGGCGCCCGGCGCCTCCGTCCGGCACCGCCAACCGCTTGCCGCGACCGACCACTGGTACGACCTGACGGTACGGAAAAGCGGCGAAACGGGCTTGCTCCGCCAGCTTGCCGGCCATATCGAGACCGGACGGCCGAGCAAGGAGCGATCCGGCCATCGGCCGCGGCTGACGCCGGTTGCCCGGCTGCGCGGCGCCATGCCAAACTGACAACAAATCAGAAACGAGACTGTCCAAGGGAGACGCATATGAAAAGCCAGGCGATCACCGAGTTCGGCAAGCCGCTGCAGGAAATCGAGACCCCGAATCCCGTCGCCCGACAGGGACCGAAGTGCTGCTGAAGGTCCACAACGCCGGCGTCTGCCATTCCGACGTGCACATCCATGACGGCTATTTCGACCTCGGCAACGGCGCCAAGCTGCCGATGGCGAACCTGAAGCTGCCGCACACGCTGGGCCACGAGATCGAAGGCGAAGTCGTCGCGGTCGGCCCCGGCGTCAAGGGCATCGAGATCGGCCAGCGCTTCGCGGCCTTCCCATGGATCGGCTGCGGCAAGTGCCCGTCCTGCCTGCGCGGCGAGGAGAATCTGTGCATCGGCGGCCCGCGCCAACTCGGCTGCTCCAACGGCGTGGCCGGCGGCTACGCGACCCATGTGCCTGGTGCCGCATCCCAAATACCTGGTCGACTACGGCAAGACCGATCCGGCGCTGGGCGCCGCCTATATGTGCTCCGGCCCTGACCGCCTATGCGGCGATGAAGAAGGTCGGCACGCTAAGCCCCGACGACCAGGTATTGGTGGTTGGCGTGGGCGGTGTCGGCATGATGGGCGTGCAGTTCGCCAAGGCGATGTTCCAGTCCTCGAAGGGAAAAGATTGGGGGCCGCTGGCCGCCGACATCGACGACGCCAAGCTGGAAGCGGCGAAGAAGGCCGGCGGCCTCGGCCGTCTACAACACCAGGGAGCCGGACGCGGCCAAGAAGCTGATCGCCGACACCAAGGGCGGCGCCTATGCGGTGGTCGACTTCGTCGGCTCGGAAAAGTCGTTCGCCTTCGCCAGCCAGGCGGTGCGCCGCGGCGGCAAGGTGATCATCGTCGGCCTGTTCGGCGGCGCCATGAGCATGCCGATCCCGATGTTCCCCTTCCGCACGATCTCCATCGGCGGCTCGATGACGGGTTCGCTGGGCGAGACGCATGAGATGATGGAGCTGGTGCTGGCCGGCAAGGTCGATCCGATTCCCCTACTCCAAGCGCCCGCTCTCGGCCGCAAACCAGACGCTGGACGATTTGCGCGACGGCAAGATCACGGGGCGGGTGGTCCTGACGCCGTAGCTTCGCCCGTCGTCCCCGGCGAGGCGTGCGCCAGCACGCCGAGGGAAGGGATCCAGGTGGTCGTTCCGCAAAAGGTGCGGCAGAATAGTCGAGATAAGACTTCGAGACCCGGGGCAGCTTCACGGCCTGGGTACCCTTCCCCTCGCGATGCTCCGCATCGCTCGGCCGGGGATGACAAGTGGGAGGAGATTGCCATGCCCGAACCGATCCTCGAACCCGAGCTGCCGATCGTCGATCCGCATCATCATCTGTGGGACCGGCCGACCGCGATCCCTGCAGAACCTGCCGCCGTCCGAGCACGGCTTCATGGACATCATCCGGGGCACGCCGCGCTACCTGCTCGACGAGCTGCTGGCCGATCTCAAGAGCGGCCACAATGTCCGCGGCACGATCTACATGGAGTGCGGCGCGATGTACCGCGCCGATGGCCCGGCCGAGCTCAAATGCGTCGGCGAGACCGAGTTCGTGAAGGCATCGCCGCGATGTCCGCGAGCGGCATCTATGGCGAGGTGCGCGCCTGCGCCGGGATCGTCGGCCATGTCGACCTGCGCATCGGCGAGCAGGCGGACGACGTGCTGCGCAGCCACATCGCAGCCGGCCATGGGCCGCTTCCGCGGCATCCGCCATTCGGCGTCCTATGACGAGGATCCGGGCGTGCTGGGGCCGCTGTCGGGGCGCAACACGGCCGGGCTCTATCTCGATGCGAAATTCCGCGAGGGCTTCGCCTGCTTGGAGCCGCTCGGCCTGTCGTTCGACGCCTGGCTGCTGGAGCCGCAACTGCCCGAGCTGATCGACCTGGCGCGCACCTTCCCCGGCACCACCATCGTGCTCGACCATGTCGGCACGCCGCTGGGCATCGGCCGCTACGAAGGCAAGCGCGAGGCGCGCTTCGCAGAGTGGAAGCAGAACATCCGCACGCTATCCAAGTGCGAGAACGTGAACGTGAAGGTCGGCGGCCTGCCGATGCCCTTCGCGGGCTGGAAGAAGCGCATGCACGAGGCCGATCCGCCGTCGGAGACGCTGGGCGGCGCAGTGGAAGCCCTATATCGAGACCTGCATCGAGGCGTTCGGCGCCGGCCCGCTGCATGTTCGAAAGCAACTTTCCCGTCGACCGCTTCGGCTGCGATTACGCCGGCCTGTGGAACGCGTTCAAGCGCATCGCCAAGGACTATACCGCCGACGACAAGAGCGCCTTGTTCAGCGGCACCGCGAAGCGGGTGTATCGGGTGGCGCTGAATTAACGCGCCATCCTCTCGTACCGGCCCCGAGATCTTAGCCGCACGGCCGGGGCCGCAAACACGGGCCGCCTCGTAAAAGAGCCGGCCGCCAGCAATGCGAGATGGCTGCCGGCGGAGTGGCCCTGAAGGCAAAGTCCAACCGGATCGAAACCGAGTCGGGGTGCGTGGGCGCGCCAGCGCAAGGCACGCCGCACGTCAGGGATCTGCGCCGGGAAGCGGGCCTCGCCGACCAGTCGGTACTCCGCCGTCAGCGCGACGAAGCCCTGCGCCGCCATGCAGCATCAGCACCGTCGTGCGTTGCCGGCGCCGGCCGGGCTGTAGGCGTCGGGCGCGAGCGGACGTCGCCGGCGCGACCAAAGACGACGCCGGTGCGAGGGACTGGCTCTGGCATGACGTTTTACCGATGCGATGATTTGCGATGTATAGCAGGGCCGCGGCCATACCGCGGCGCTGCCCTTTGGGCTAAATTGGCGCGCCGATATCGGGAGGACATCCGTGAAACTGGCTTCTTTCCTCATGGCGGCGTCCTGGCGGCCGGGCCGGCCCTTGCCGCGACGCAGCCGGACGGACCGATCTGCGTCGATCCCAAGCGGAGCTATCAGGCGCTGTACCTGAAGGACCACGACATCATCGCCAAGCAGACCATCGGGCACGACCGCCGCCAGCTGAGGCTCACGACGAGCTGCATCAATCTGCGCGCGGCACTGTCCATCGCGCTGGGGGTCGAGCTTCAACTGCATCGGGCTGGGCGACGACGTGTTCACCAGCACGATCGACGGCGAACGGCAGAGCTGCCGCATCACCCATGTCGAGCCCTATGTGCCGGTGGCGGCGCCTCACGGCTAGGCCTCAGCACAAGGCGCCGGCCGGATCGTCATAGGCGGCCGCGAGCGCGGCGAGAAAGCGCGGCTCGGCGGCGAGGCCGCGCGGAAATATTTCCGTCAACCTGAGGAACAGCGGCACGTCGTGCGCCGCCGTGCCGGTGCAGGCGGCGGCACACGGCAGCAGCTTGGCGACCATCGGATCGTCGAGCCTCTCGCCGCGGCGCGCCGCATCGACCACGAAACGCATCCAGGCGGCGACGGCGGCAGCGGGGCGCGCGATGGGGCGGCCGAGCGCGAGCAGGTCCGCGATGGGCTCCAGCAGGCGATAGGGCAGTTTGAGCGAGCCGTCGGCGGCGATCTGGCCGAGGCGGTGCGTCACCGCGGGGTTGCGCAGGCGGCGCAGCAGCGTGCCGATATAGTCCTGGATGTCGAGGCCCTTTGCCGGGCGCAAGGTCGGCGCGACGTCCCTCGCGCATCAGCCGCGCGATGAAGCCGGCCAGCGCGGCGTCAGCCATCGCCGCGCCGACCGTGGCATGGCCGCGGGCAAGACCGATATAGGCCAGCGCGGAATGCGCGCCGTTGAGCAGGCGCAGCTTGGCCTGCTCATAGGCGTGGACGTCGCTCGTGAGCTGCGCGCCGGCGGCGGCGAGATCGGGCGCTTCCGGGCCCAGATCGTCCGCGATCACCCATTGCGCGAAGCTCTCGCGCTGGACGGGCGCGAGGTCGATGAGGCCGGTCGCGGCGGCGACGCGGTCGCGCAGGGCGTCGTCACTGGCGGGCGTGATCGAGTCGACCATGGTGGCGGGGAAGCGGATTTCGGATGCGATCCAATCGACGAGATCGCCCCTGCCCTGGCCGCGCGCGAGGTCGAGCGTTGCGGCGCGCAGCTTGGACCCGTTGGAAGCGAGGTTGTCGCAGCTCATGACGATTGGCGGCGGCAGATTCAGATCACGGCGCCGCGCCAGCCCTTCGACGATCCAGCCCGCGAGGCTCTGCGGCGCGGCGGGATGGGCGAGGTCGTGCGCGATGTCGGGATGGGCCGGATCGAGCCGGCCGTCGGCGCCGAGGCAATAGCCCTTCTCCGTGACCGTGACGGTGATCAGCCTTGCCGCGGGATGCTCGAGATGCGCGAAAGCCCGTGCCGGATCGGCCGGCGCCGCCGTGTAGGCCGTCAGCGCGCCGAGCACGCGGTAACGCATGGGATCGTCGAGCTCGGCCAGCACGTAGAGGAAATCCTGCTCTGCCAGGAGCCGCGCCTGCCCGGCGCTGCGCAATGCGATGGCGGCGATACCCCAGCGCGGATCGGTGGCCAAAAGCGTGTCGACGAACGAGGCCAGATGCGCGCGCTGGAACGCGCCGGGGCCGAAATGCACGATGCCGGGCGCCAGCGCGGCGCGGTCATAGGCGGGCGCGGCAATGGCGGACGCGCGCAGGCTGAGGGTTGCTTGCGAAAGTCTGAGAGGCATACCGAAGGCTCGCCCGGCGCCGGCCGGGATTCAACCCGACAAAAAAGAGAGCGGCGAACCGAGGGGAAAGCCGCTCCGGAAAGTTATGGGGAAACGTACACTCCGAGCCGCCGCCGTCCGGACAGGAACGGCGGCGGTACGCACATCGCGGGATCAGAAGGTGCCGCGAATACCGAACAGGTAGGTCTGCCCCTTGATGTAGTAGCTGTGGATCGCGTCGGGGAGCTGGAAGTAGGAGACCTGCTTGGCGCTGAAGATGTTCTGCACGTCGAAGGTCAGCTCCGGATCGGACGGCAGGTCGCCGAAGAACCGGTTCAGGTGGACGCTGGAGGAGAAGTCCGCCTGGCCATAGGCCTTGGCGTACAGATAGGCGCCCTGCGGACAGTTCGGTCCCGAGCCGGCCGGCAGACAGACGCTTTGCTGGTTGGAGAGCGAGGCGTAGGACGTGTCGGCGAACCCATAGGACAGGCGCGCACTGATCGAGCCGTCGTCGTAATAGCCGGTCACGTTGTAGGTGAAGGGCGCGACGCCGACCGCGATCGAGGGGACGGAACCGGTCGCCTTCTGGTCGATGATGGTCAGGTTGCCGGAGAAGCCGAAACCCTTGAAGCCATAACGCTCAAGCAGGAAGTCGAGCGGCTGGACGTAGCCGAGCTCGATGCCGTTGATGATCTTCAGGCCGGGAGAATTGACCTGCTCGGTCACCGTCAGCGTCGTGTTGGCGACCGTCGCATCGGTGGCTTTGGTATAGTCGGCGCAACCCGACGTCCGGCCGCACAGGGCCCGCTGCTGGCTGTCCGTCAGACTGGCATAATTGATCCCGAACTGCGCCAGATAGGAGAAGGGCTGGGTTATATTGACCTGGTTGGTGAAGTTGCTGATGGATTTGCGGAACACGGCAACGCTCACATAGCCCTCGCCGCCCGTATAGTACTCGGCGCCCAGATCGATGTTGTTCGAGTAGTAGGGCTTGAGCGCCGGGTTGCCGACGCTTGCCTGCGCCGCCGTCGGGTCGGAGAAGTTGACCACCGAGATCATCTGGCTCGGATCCGGACGGGTCATCGTGCGGGAGATCGAGCCGCGGACCAGGAAGTCGTCCGCCACATTGTAGACCACGTTGAGGTTCGGCAGGAACGCATTGTAGTCGTTCTTGGCCGCGACGAAGGTGAAATAGTTCGGATAGAGGCCGCCGTTGACCAGGCCGGCATTGCGCGGGTCGGTGTGCTGGACCGGCGAAATGATGGTCTGGTGCGTCTCGAACCAGCGAACGCCGACATCCCATTTCAGGTCGCGGTCGCCCAGATGAAGCACGCCGTCCGACATGAGGTAGGCGCCGTAGTTCTTCTCGTCGAACGCACCCGACGTACCGCCGGTGTTGGAGGCCGTCGCGAAGGCCGGGCTTGTCACCGTGCAGTTTGCATTGCTGCAGCCAGACACCGACGCGATCGCGGCATTGTCGAATGCGTAGTAATTCGAGGCCTTGAAGATTTTATCGTAGTCGACGGTGATGAAGCCCGTCGGCCCCTTGACGAGATATTGCTGCAGCGCCGATTGCGGCACCAGCGAACCCTGCCATGCCAGTGGCGGGAAGCCGGCGCTGTAGCCCGTGCCGTAGCCCGGTCCGGGCGCGACGGCGCCGATGGGTGCAGGCGTGCTCTGGCCGTTGCAGCCCACGCCATTGGCGGCATTGGGCGTCGGCAGATAGACGTTGGGGTTGTCGCCGCAGATCGCGTTCTGCCAGCGCTGCGAATCGTCGATCGCCGTGATGCTGCGGAAGGCATGGGTCGAACGCGCCGCCGGCCTTCACGCTGAACTGATCGTCACCGTACTTCACGTCGAAATGCGCGCCGTCGGTGACGGTGAAGCGCTTTTCGTCCTGGAGGTTCACGCGGCCGTTGTTCCACTGATAGTTGGCCGGATCGTTCAGGTTGATGTTCGTGGTGATCGACGGGAACGCCATGCCGGGCGTGTTGAGGAAGTTGACCGCCACGCCGCCCGCGGGTGCCGCGCAGCCGGGGACGCCGGCATTGCCGGCGCTCGGGCAGGTCACGAGGAATACGGTCGGCGAGTCGCGGAAGAAGTGGCTGCGGGTCGCATTGAACTGCAGGTCGGCCCATAGCAGGTCGTTGACCTGCCACTCGACGCCCGGATTGAGACTGTAGAAGTCGCCCTTCTCGCGGTAGGGACGTGCTTCCAGCGCGAATTGCGCGTTGTAGAACGTGCCGCCCGTGACCGCGCCGCCGCCGCCATTGGTGAGACCGAGCCAGTCCGGCGCGATCGTCATGTTGGTCGGGATCAGCGGCTGCGAGCCGTTGCCGGCGCGCACGCCGAAATTGATGTCGGAACGGTTCAGGTCGTTGAACTGCCGCCCGAAGATGCCGTCGACATAGAAGTGCATCCCTTCGATCGGGGCGCCATTCGAGGCTGGCGACGGCGTTGTAGCGGTCGCGCGTGCCGCTTTCGAACATCGAGCGGCCGAGGCGCGGCAGCAGCGCATTGGAAATCTGGCCGATGGTGAGGCCGGGATTGTTGGCGAGCAGAACGCCTGGTCGATCGGCGTGCCGGCCCGCATAGGTGGCGCCGCCGCCGCCGGGTATCGGGATCGCGACATTGGTCGGGATCGTGCCCGGAACACCCCAGGACTTGCTGCCGAAAGTACCGCAGGACGCGGCCGGCGAGCATTGCACCGGGGTCGACGGGCTGGCGGCGGTCGCCAGCGACGGGCCGACCCAGCCGCATTGCCGTCTTCCCAGCCCTTGACGAATACGTTGTTGTGGACGCCCGCGACGCCGATCAGGGCACCGAAATCGCCCCAGGTGTCGGAGAGGATCACCGCGCCGCGCTCGCCGGGTTCGTCGGCGATCGAGACGTCCGATCCTTGCAGGTTGTAGGTGAGGCGGAAGCCCTCCTTGTCGAAGGGCCGCGCGCTGCGCAGGTTCACCACGCCGGCCGCGCCGCCCTTCGACCTGGTCGGCGGTCGGCGACTTGCTGACGGTGAGCTGCGTGAACAGCTCCGTCGGGAACATGTTCAGGTCGACTTCGCGGTTGTTGTTGCGCTGGTCGGTGGCGCCGGTGGAGGCGACGGCGATCGCCGCATTGTTCAGCGTGACCTTCGTGAAATTCGTGCCAAGGCCGCGGATCGAGACGTTGACGCCTTCGCCGTCGATTTCACGGCTGATGGTCACGCCGGGGATGCGGTTGAGGGATTCGGCGATGTTGGTGTCGGGGAATTTGCCGATGTCCTCGGCGAAGATGCTGTCGGTGAAGTTGGTGGAGGCGCGCTTGGCGTCGGTCGCGGCGGTCAAGCTGGCGCGGTAGCCGGTGACGACGACGGTTTCGACCCCGTTGTCCGCGTCAGCATCGGCGGCGTAGGCCGGTGCGGTCGCGACGATGCCGGCGGCCAAGGCAGTGCCCAGCAGTAACGACTGCGCACGGTTGTTCCTAATGCGAGAATACGAACGCATGCATACCTCCCCATGATGTCCGGCTCCGCGTGGGACGGCCGTTTCTGTGACGGCGCACCCGGTTGTTAGCGGTAGCGGACTCGCGTTTCCTGATTTGATCCCTCGTTATGGTAGCGGTCCCATAACGATACAATGTGTATTCCTCTGCGACATTGTCGTCAAGCCGAATACTGCGTGCTGCGCTGCACACACGACACGGAATTTCGCGAGGGTGTCCAATGTGCAACGCTGGCGATCACACGACGAGCGCGACGGTCATCGTTGCCGACACGGTTTCGCCGGCATGCAGCACGCGCAGGCCGCTGTCGGATTGTGCCGCACGGTTGAGCGCATCGGGCATCGCGCTATTCGGCTCGGCGCAGAAGTAATCTGCACCGGTCGGCACGAAGAGGTGCAGGAAATCCAGCTCCGACCGTACTTCCAGCGCGCGCCCGCGGTCGGGCTGGTCGATGCGCAGGCGATGCTGCCAGCCGAAATGGGCGTGATCGACGAACGGCGCGGCGGCAAGCGGCGCGCCCTTCGCCAGATCGAGGAAATGCGCCGGACCGGCGCGCCCGGTCGGGATGGCGGTGTCGTCGCTGAGCCAGACCCCGGCGACGTCGGCGCGCAGCACGGTGAGCGGCGTGCGTTCGAAATAGGGATGGAAGCCGAGACTGTACGGCATCGGCCGCGCGGCGCGATTCGCGAGCGTGAGTTCGATGCGCAAAGCGCGGGGCATCAGCGTGAAGACCTGAAGCGCCTCATAAGCCCAGGGCCAGTCGCCGGCCGGATGATCGAAGGCGAGCGTCGCGGCGGCGGCGGAGTGCGCCGCAACCTGCCAGGGACTTTGCCAGCCCTGCCCGTGCAGCACATGCGGATGGTCGCCGAAATTGCGCGGCAGCTGCACGACCTCGCCGCGGAATTCGAACCGGCCGCAGGCGATGCGGTTGACGAAGGGGACGAGCGGGAAGCAGGCGGTCTGAAGCCCGTCGGTCGCGCCGGGCGTGGCGGGGCGCAGGATGTCACCGCCGCCGGCGGCGAAGCGGCCGACGGCGCCGCCGATCTCCGGCAGAAGATCGAGGACGGCGCCGCCGTTTCGCAGGCTCAGCATGCTATTCGGCGGGCGCGCCGGCCACCCAGATCCGCTCGATGGCTTCGAGGCTGCGCTGCTTGGTCTCCGGCACGAAGCGCAGCACGAACAGCGCCGCCAGGATGCCGCCGATGCCGTACAGCCAGTAGGCGAAGCCGTGGTTGAAGGCGGCGTTGAGCGCCGAGCTTCCGTCCATCATCGGGAAGGTCTGCGACACGACGAAGTTCGCGATCCACTGCGCCGCGACCGCGATCGACATCGCCTTGCCCTTGATCGAGTTGGGGAAGATCTCCGACAGCATCACCCAAGTCACCGGCCCCCAGGAGAAGGAGAAGCCGATGATGTAGACCACCACCGCGCCGATCGCGATATAGGACGAGCCGGAGCTCGCCGTGGCGCCGGCCTGCACCGTGGCGGCGACGGCATGGGTGTCGAACAGCGTGCCCAGCGTGAGCATGGCGACGGCCATGACCAGCGCGCCGGCGATCAGCAGCGGCTTGCGGCCGACGCGGTCGACCGTGGCGGTGGCGACCAGGGTGAACAGCGTCATGGTCACGCCGACGAACCAGGCGGATTCGAGATAGGCCTGGTCCTGCGAGGCGCCCATGTTCTGGAACATCTTGGGCGCGAAATAGAGCACCGCATTGATGCCGACGACCTGCTGGAACACCGACAGCATGATGCCGACGATCAGCACCAGCCAGCCCGAAGCTGAGCAGCGGGCGGGTGTGCTGGACCAGGGTCGCCTTGATCTCCGCCAGCGTGGTGTCGGGATCGCCGCCGCCCAGACGCCGCAGCAGCGCCAGCGCCTCGGCGGAGCGGTCCTTCAGCACCAGGTAGCGCGGCGTCTCGGGCACGATCAGCATGAAGACGATCAGCAGCGTCGCGGGGATCGCGGCCGAGGCCAGCATGTAGCGCCAGCCCAGATTCATCAGGAAATCGTGGTCGCCCATCGACTGGACGAAATAGTTCACGAAATAGACGAGGTTGATGCCGACCACGATGGCGATCTGCTGGAAGGTCACAAGCAGCCCGCGGGTCGAGGGCGGCGCGATCTCGGCGATGTACATCGGCGCCAGCATCGAGGCCATGCCGATCGCGGTGCCGCCCATCAGGCGGTAGAAGATGAAGAAGGGCAGCGCCGCCGGGCCGTGCACGCCGACGAGGAATTCGGGAAAGCCGGCGCCCAGCGACGAGACGAAGAACAGCACGCCCGCGATCAGCAGGCCGGTGCGCCGGCCCCAGCGCGTCGAGATCGGGCCGGCGATGGCCGCGCCGATCACGCAGCCCAGCAGCGCGCAGCCGATGGCGAAGCCCGAGAGGAAATTCGCCGTCGCCTCCGGCAGGTGCCGCGGCGTGACGAAATTGTAGGTGATCGCGTCGGTCGCCCCCGAGATCACCGCCGTGTCGTAGCCGAACAGCAGCCCGCCCAGCGTGGCGGCAACCGTCAGCATGACGACGAGCGAATAGTTGGGCTTTGTGATCATGGTCTCCCCTTCCCTGGGCTATGCGCCCGCATTTCCTGACCGCGCGCCACTCTGCGGTGGCGACGCGGCACCGTATTGATAGCGATACCAGTCCGCAAGCGCCGCTGCGTTGGTCCTCCCCCTGAAAGGGGGCGGTGCCGAGCGGAGCGAGGCGGAGGGGGACGTTTTGGACACGCCATGCACTCGTCTACTAACCCCTTCGCCGCGCTTCGCGCCGCACTCCCCGTTTCACGGGGGAGACTTTCAATGATTGTGCCGCGGCGTCTTGCTGGCGATCTTCTTGTATTTCAGTGCGGGCTCCATCGCGGCGCCGGTGTCCATCTGGCCGACGGTGGCACGGAAGATTTCCTGCCAGACCGTGGCGGTCGCCGGCACCGGCGGCAGGCCGTCCTGCTTGCGGCGGGCGATCTCGTCGTCGGGCACCAGCGCGTTGCAGGTGCCCGCGCCGAGGTCGATGCGGATGACGTCGCCGGTCCTGAGCCAAGCGAGGCCGCCGCCGATCGCGCTTTCGGGCGCGGCGTTGAGGATCGAGGGGCTGTCGGACGTGCCGGACTGGCGGCCGTCGCCCAGCGTCGGCAGCGACGCGATCCCCTGCTTCAGCAGCGCATCGGGCGGCTGCATGTTCACGACTTCGGCCGAGCCTGGGCCAGCCGACCGGGCCGGAGCCGCGGATGACCAGGATGGTGTCGGCGTCGATGCCGAGCGACGGGTCGTTGATGCGGTGGTGGTAGTCGTCGGAGCCGTCGAACACCACCGCCTTGCCTTCGAACACGTTTTCGTGGCCGGGGCGCGAGAGGTAGCGCTGGCGGAAATCGGCCGAGATCACCGACGTCTTCATGATCGCGAAGTCGAACAGGTTGCCCTTCAGCACCAGGAAGCCGGCGCGCGCCATCAGCGGATCGTCGTAGGTGCGGATCATCTCGCGGTCGTGGCTGTCGCGGCCCGCGATGTTCTTCGCCAGCGACTTGCCGGTGCAGGTGAGCGCGCCGCCGTCGATGCGGCCGGCCTTGAGCAGCTCGCACAGGATGGCGGGGACGCCGCCGGCATGGTGGAAGCGCTCGCCGAGATATTTGCCGGCCGGCTGCATGTTGAGCAGCAGCGGGATGTCGTAGGCGGCGCTCCAGTCCGAGACGTCGAGCGCCACCTCGGCATGGCGCGCCATCGCATTGATGTGCGGCTGGGCGTTGGTCGAGCCGCCGATGGCGGCGACGGTGGCGATGGCGTTGCGGAAGGCGGCGCGGGTGAGGATTTTCGACGGCGTCAGGTCCTCATACGCCATGTCGACGATGCGCCTGCCGGTCTCATAGGCCATCTGGCCGCGCTCGCGATAGGGCGCGGGGATGGCGGAGCAGCCCGGCAGCGACATGCCCAGCGCCTCGGCCACTGCGTTCATGGTCGAGGCGGTGCCCATGGTGTTGCAATGGCCGGCCGACGGCGCGGAGTCGCAGGCGGCCTGGAGGAACTGCTCCTCGGTGATCTGCCCGGCGGCGAGCTTGCGGCGGCTGCGCCAGATCACGGTGCCCGAGCCGACCAGCTCGCCCTCGTGCCAGCCGTCGAGCATCGGCCCGCCCGAGAGCACGATGGCGGGCATGTCCAGGCTGGAGGCGGCCATGATCGCCGACGGCGTGGTCTTGTCGCAGCCGGTGGTGAGCACCACCGCGTCGATCGGATAGCCGTAGAGGATCTCGACCAAAGTCATGAAGGCGAGGTTGCGGTCGATGGCGGCGGTGGGCCGGCGGCAATTCTCGAAGATCGGATGGGTGGGGAATTCGATGGGGATGCCGCCGGCATCGCGGATGCCGTCGCGCACGCGCTTGGCAAGTTCGAGATGATGGCGGTTGCAGGGGTTGAGATCGCTGCCCGACTGGGCGATGCCGATGATGGGGCGGCCCGAGCGCAATTCCTCCGGCGTCATGCCGTAGTTCATGAAGCGCTCGAGATAGAGCGCCGCCATGTCGCTGCGGCCGGGCGCGGCGAACCAGTCCAGGGAGCGAAACCGCTTCACAGGTTTGCGCTCGGTCATGATGCACTCCTTGGATGTAACGATCTCGGCATGGCCGCAACCACCACGATGTCATGGCCCGCGACGTGTTCAGCCCGGGGACATGGTTGACACCTGTTCGGAGACATAGCTGACAGTCTTGTTGAAGTCGATTTCGGCGATCTGGTGGGCACCGAAGCAGACGGCGTAGAGGCCGTCCTGGGCTCTTGGGCGGATGGCTACGCGTTCGCCACGGAAGGCCTGTGGCATGCGCCAGTGGCGTCCCTTGAAGCTGATGTAGGACCTGGTCGTATCGACGGTGCGCAGGATCTCGCCGTCGTCGTATTCCACGACCGGCAGCTTTGCGGGCATCGGCCTTGAGCTTGGCGTGTAGCGGCTGGCGGGAACATCCTGGCCGAGCGCTTCGTGCGGCCGTTCCAGATTGTAGACGATGCGCCAGTCGTCGAGCGCGCGTTGCGCCTCGGACAGGTCTTGGAAGCGTTTGAGCGCGAAGACCTCGGTTTTGAGCGTGCGGTTGAAGCGCTCGTTCTTGCCGTGGGTCTGCGGATGATAGGGCCTGCCGTGGTGCAGACCGATGCCGAGCTTGAGCAGCCACACGCCGAGCCTGGTCCAGCTGCGATAGGGTCCGTCGCCCCAGGGCGATCCGTTGTCGGCCAGGATGAACTCGGGCAGGCCATAGCGCCTGAAGGTCTGCGTCATGGCGTCCTGCACTGTATTTGCTTGCTCATTCGCACACGCCTTGAGGCACACCGCGTAGCGCGAGTGGTCGTCGATCACCGTCAGCGGATGACAGTCGCCGCCGCGGCCCAGCGGCATGTGGCCCTTGAAGTCCATCTGCCACATCCGGTTGGGCGCATCCTTCTCGAAGCGCTGCCACGGCCGGCCTGGCTTGCCGGCGGGCGGATCGACCCGGCCGTGACGCTGCAGGATCGCGTGGATGGTGGAGATCGCCGGCGCCGAATGCCCGTCGCGCGTCAGGCAGCGTTCGATCTTGCGTGCGCCCCAGGCCGGATGCGCATCGCGAACCGCCAGCACCAAAGCCTCTATCGCATCGACGCTGCGCAACGGACTCGAATGCGGTCGACGCGAGCGGTCGCGCAGATCGGCGGCTTCTTCACCCGCGCGCGACAGCCACTTGTAACCCGTCTGCGCGCTGATCCCGAAGCGGCGGCACAACTCGCGCCGGTTCGCCCCTTCCAAAGACGCCAAGGCAACAAACTCGCGACGCTGATCCATGATCGACACCTTCCGCCATGGCATGGACGGCCTCCTTCAGAGCCTCTTCCAAGCCAGAATGTGTCAACCATGTCCCCGAACACCTGTCAGCTATGTGTCCGGGCTGAACAGACTGCGGGCCATGACAAGGGTTAAAGACCGGCCACGGCGAAGCGGAAGAGGCCCCCGGCGAGCGGTTGCGCCTTGCGCGCGGCGTCGTCCAGCCCCTTCCACGCCGTGGTCGCATAGGCGGCGCCGTCGCCGGCGAAGGCCATCTTGGTGACATTGGCGACCGGAAACTTCACCGTCGCCAGCAATTCGCCCTGCGGAGAGTATTTTCGCACCGCCCAGCCGCCATAGAGGCCGGTCCACAGATTGCCTTGCGCGTCGCAGATCGGACCGTCGGGATGGCCGGCGCCCGGCTCGATGGTGACGAACGCCCGCTTGTTCGAGACGCTTCCGTCGGCGGCGACGTCGAAGGCATAGATGATGCCGGGCAGCGTGTCGGTGTGATAGAGCGTGCGCCCGTCCGGGCTGAAGCAGGGGCCGTTGGTGATGACGTAGCCGCTGTCGATGATGCTCAGGCCGTGTCCGTCGAAGCGGTAGAGCGAACCGGTCGGATCCTTCTCGGCATTGTCCATCGTGCCGAACCACAGCCGGCCGGACGGATCAAGCGCGCCGTCATTGAGACGGTTGCCGGGCTTGTCCATCTCGACATCGCAAAGCACGGAGAAATCGCCGGACTGCGGATCGAAGCGGTAGAGCGCGCCCCGGGCGCCGACGATGAAGCCGCTCTCCTGCGCGACGATGAAGCCCGGCTCGGCCGGCGCGTCGTAGGAGCGCTTGGCGCCGGTCGTGGGATCATAGCGGTGGAGCTTGTCCTGCTTGATGTCGACGAACCAGAGCGCGCCGCGCGCCCATAGCGGGCCCTCGCCCAGCTTGGCCCGGATATCCCAGACGCAGGTCGGTTCGGACGTCATCGCCAGCCGGCATCGATCCAGTATTCGTGGCCGGTGCACATGCGGCCGTCATCGGACGCCAGGAACAGCACCAGCGACGCGACATGCTCGGGCTCGACGCGGGCTTTCAGCGATTGCTGGCCCACGATCTCGTTCTCGCCTTCGGGGGTGTACCATTTCATCTGGCGCGGCGTCTTGACGTTGCCGGGGACCACGGCGGTGACGCGGATATTGTCGCCGCCCAGCTCGCGCGCCAGGGCGCGGGTCATGCCCTCGATGCCGGCCTTGGCGGTCTCGTAGATCACCAGGTCCGGAAGGCCGAGATGCCAGGAGATCGAGCCGAAATTGATGATGGCGCCGCCGCCGCGCGCCTTCATGCCGGGCGCCGCCGCCTTGGCGCAGAACAGCATGTGGCGCAGATTCACCGCGATGCGGTCGTCCCAATAGGCGGGCGTGATGTCGGCCAGCTTGTGGCGGTCGTCATTGCCGGCATTGTTGACCAGGATGTCGATCGGCCCCAGCGCTTCGAAGAAGGCGGCGATGGCGGCGAGGTCGGTGAGGTCGCATTTGTGGAACGCCGGCGCATGGTCGCAATCGGACAGCGACTTGATCAGCGCCGCGCTCTCCTTCTCCAGGATGTCGAGGAAGAATACCCGGGCGCCCTGCCGGGCGAAGGCGGCGACCAGGGCCGCGCCGATGCCGGAGCCGCCGCCCGTCACGACGACGCGCTTGCCCTTCAGGCTCGGATAGATCGCTGACGACATTTGCCCCTCAGGCCCAAGAATACGCGGTTTTTGTCTGGGTGTAGAACTCGACCGCGGCGAAGCCCTGCTCGCGCGCGCCATAGGACGATTTGCGGCTGCCGCCGAACGGCACATGGTAGTCGACGCCGGCGGTCGGCAGGTTGACCATCACCATGCCGGCGCGCACCGCACGCTGGAAGTGGCGGGCATATTTGAGCGAGCCGGTGCAGATGCCGGCGGAGAGGCCGAACTCGCCGGCATTGGCGACGGCGAGCGCCTCCTCGTAGCTCTTGACGCGCACGACGGAGGCGACGGGGCCGAACACCTCTTCATTGTTGATGCGCATGTCGGGCTTGGTGTCGGCGATGACGGCCGGACTCATATAATAGCCGGGCTTGGCGAGGCTGAGGCGCTGGCCGCCGCCCATCAGCCTGCCGCCCTCTTTCACCGCGATGTCGACATAGGAGAGGTCCTGTTCGAGCTGGGTGTCGCTGACCGCGGGACCCATCCTGGTGGCGGGATCGAGTGCGTCGCCGACGGTGAGCGCCAGCGTCTTCTCGGTCAGCGCGGCGACGAATTTGTCGTAGAGGCCCTCCTGCACGATGATGCGGCTGGACGCGGTGCAGCGCTGGCCGGTGGCGAAGAAGGCGCCGTCGAGCGCACACATCACGGCGCGGTCGAAATCGGCGTCGTCGAGCACGACCAGCGGGTTCTTGCCGCCCATTTCGAGCTGCACCCTTGCCTGGTGCGCGATCGCCGCCGCGGCGACCTGGGCGCCGACGCCCTGGCTGCCGGTGAACGAGACGCCGTCGACGCCGGGATGCCGGGCGATGGCGTCGCCGACGCGGCCGCGCCCGATCACCATGTTGAACACGCCCTTGGGCGCGCCGGCCTCGAAGATGATGTCGGCCAGCGCCGCGGCGGTGGCGGGCGTCGGCCCGGCGGGCTTCAAGACCACCGTGTTGCCGAAGGCGAGCGCCGGCGCGGTCTTCCAGGCCGGGATGGCGATGGGGAAATTCCACGGCGTGATCATGCCGAACACGCCGACCGCCTCGCGGAAGGTGTTGATCTCCACCCCCGGGCGCACCGAGTCGAGATTCTGGCCGTGGCGGCGCACCGCCTCACCCGCGAAATATTTGAAGATGCGGCCGGCGCGGGTGACCTCGCCGATGCCTTCGGGCAGCGTCTTGCCTTCCTCGCGGCTGAGCAGCTTTCCGAGCTCGTTCCGCCGCGCGAGGATGGTCTCGCCGACCTTGTCGAGCAGGTCGGCGCGCACTTCCGGCGAGGCGCCGGACCAGCCGGGGAAGGCGGCGCGCGCGGCGTCGACCGCGGCGTTCACGTCGTCGACGGTGCCGTCGGGGAAGCGGGCGACGACCTCGCGCGTGTCGGAGGGGTTCAGGCTCTCATGCGGCGCGTCGGCCTTGACGCGCTCGCCGTCGATGAAATGGGTCAGGGTCTCGGTCATGGTCTCTCAGCCGGCCAGCAGGCCGCGTTGGGTGAGGTTTTTCATCAGGTCGCCGACGCCGAAGGTCCAGGGCGGCGCCGCCTTCGAGGTGGTGACCTTGTTCTCGAGCACGCCGAGCGTGGGCGTCGAGACGCGCACGATGTCGCCGATCTTGTGGGTGAAGCCGCGGCCGGGCGTGTCGCGGTCCTGGGTCGGCGCGAACAGGGTGCCGAGGAACAGCGCGAAGCCGTCGGGATATTGGTGCTCGCTCATCGCCTGGCGGCAGAGATCGAGCGGATCGCGGCTGATCTCAGCCATGGTCGAGCGGCCTTCGAGGCGGTAATTGTCCGCCCCGACGATCTCGAGCTCGAGGACGGCCTGGCGGACATGGTCCAGGGTGAAGCCGCCGTCGAACAGGCGGATGAACGGGCCGATGGCGCAGGACGCGTTGTTGTCCTTGGCCTTGCCCAGCAGCAGCGCGCTGCGGCCTTCGAAATCGCGCAGATTGACGTCGTTGCCGAGCGCCGCGCCCATCGCCTCGCCGCGGCGGTTGCAGACGATGACGATCTCGGGCTCGGGATTGTTCCAGTCCGAATCCGAGCGGATGCCGATGAAATCGCCCCAGCCGACCGAGGACAGGACCGGCGCCTTGGTGAAGACCTCCGCGTCCGGGCCGATGGCGACTTCGAGATATTGCGACCACAGCCCGTCGGCGATCAGCGCCGCTTTCAGCTTCACCGCTTCGGGCGAGCCCGGCTTGACCGCGCGCAGGTCGGAGCCGACGCGGTCCTTGAGCGCATTGCGGATGTCCAGCGCCTTGCCGGCATCGCCGCGGGCGCGTTCCTCGATCACCCGCTCGACGGCGGAGACCGCGAAGGTGACGCCGGCGGCCTTGACGCATTGCAGGTCGATCGGCGCCAGCAGCCTGGGGGCGCCGTTGCCGTCCCAGGCGGGCTTGAGGTCCAGATCGGCGAATTCGCCGAGGTCGCGGCCGGCGGCGGCGCCGGAATAGCTATCGAGAAAGGCGGATGTCGTGGGCGCGACGGCGGAGACGTCCCATACCCGGCCCTCGCGGACCAGCACCGGCGTCGGCCCGTCGCCGCGGTCCAGCCGGCCCAGCAGCGTCGCCTCGCGCCAGTCGCGCGGCAGAAAGTCAGTCATCGCCGGACCCTGCACACAAGCGTTTCATCACAGCATCCCACGCGGCGCCCGATCCGGCGCTCTCGGTTTTGGTTGCGCTACCAACAGCACGGCCGGGCCATGTGTCAAGGCGTAAGCTTGTACGCGGTCAACGGGGGGTGGCGCTTACCCGTCCGGTCGACTCCCGGGGGATCAGCGTGAATTCCAGCAGTTTCTGGACCGGTTCGGCCTCCGCCCCGGCGCGTTTGCGGCGGATTTGCTCGAGCAGGAGCTTGACCGCCTCGCGCGCCATCTCGGCGATCGGCTGGCGGACGGTGGTCAGCGCCGGCCAGACCGTGGTCGCCAGCGGGGTGTCGTCGAATCCGGCAATGGTGAGGTCGCGCGGCACGTCCAGGCCCATGCGGTGGGCCACGGCCACGGTCGCGGCCGCCATGTCGTCGTTGGAGGCGAAGATCGCGGTGGGCTTTTTGGCGCCGCGCAGCAGCTTTTCCGCCGCGTCGAGGCCGGAGCGGTAGGTGAAATAGCCCTGGGCGACCAGCTTGGGATCGGGCTTGAGATTGGCTTCCTGCATGCCAGCCAGAAAGCCCTTGTAGCGCTGCTCCGACGCGGTCTGGTTGGGATGGCCCATGATGAAGCCGATCTGGGTGTGGCCGAGCGCGACGAGACGGCGGGTCATCGAATGCGCCGCCTCGAAATCGTCGATGCTGACGGCGGAGAGGCCGGGCGCCGGCCGGCCGGTGGCGACGACAACGGCCGGGATGTCGGCATCGGCGACGGCGGCGAGCGCCTCCTCCGAGTCGCAGAGCGGCGGCGGCAGGATCACGCCGTCGGCGCCGGTGCGGACCAGCTTCTCGATCGCAGCGCGCTCGCTGTCCGGGCCGTCGCATTTTTCGATCACGAGCTGGCAGCCCGAGAGGCTCGACTGCTCCAGGCTGCCGACCAGGAATTCGCTCAGATAGGCGGCCGACGGGTTGGAATAGAGCAGGCCGACGCGGACGGCGCTGGCGGAGGCGAGGCTGCGCGCCGCCAGATTGGGCGAATAATGCAGCGTCTTGATCGAGGCGGCGACCTTGGCCCGGGTCGATTCGCGGACGTTGCTCTCGCCGTTGACCACCCGGCTGACCGTCATGGGCGAGACGCCGGCGTGCCGTGCCACCTCGTGGATCGTCACGACATTGTTGCCGCGGCGGCCGCTCTTCTGCGCCAAGTCGTGGACTCTCCGTTTTCGCCGAGATAGTGCCGTAGCAGACGCCCGGCCAAAGGAAAAGGGCGCTACCAGCCGCTTGGGCTTGGCGTGCAATTCGGTGCTAGGCTCGCCGCAAGAGGGGAGGCCGCGATGACCAGCGCGCGAACGTCTCGCGCCCCGGGGCGCGCGCCATGACAGCCGCAGGCAATCCCGAACGTGCCGCGATCGGCCGCGACGAACTCGACACCGCCATCGCCGCCGGAACGCCCATCGTCGCCAGGCTGTTCGCTGCGGACCTGGCCCTGGAGGACATCGACGCCAGGGATATGCGGTTCGAGAACTGCGCCTTCCGCACGCCGCTGTTCCACGGCGTGGATTTCTCCGGCGCGACCTTCGCCGGCTGCAGCTTTGCCGCCATGCGGTTCGCGAGCTGCAGCTTCGTCGATGCCCATTTCGACAAATGCATGTTCTTCGACGTCGAGTCGCGGAAGGGATGCACCTTCGCTGCCTGCGAGATGCGCGCGGCGCAGATGACCGCCTGCAATTTCGCGGACGCCGCGTTCGAGCGGTGCGATCTCTATGCGCTGAAAGCGTCCGAATGCAGCTTCCGCGGCGCACGGTTCAGGGGTTCGCATTTCGACCGCAGATTTTCGAAGAAGGTGGTGCTGGCCAGCGCGGCATTCGAGACCTGCAATCTCAGCTTTGCCGATCTCTCGGGCATGGTGCTGAAAGCCTGCACGTTGCGGAACTGCAAGTTCAGCGAGACGATATTCTGGGACGCGGACCTGACCGATGCGGTGCTGACCGGCTCGCAGATCGACCGTGCCGAATGGGACCGCGCAAGGCTGAGCGGCGCCGATCTGGCGGGCGCCACGATTTCCGGGCTGAGCCTCGCGCTCCTTGCCGACTACGCCGGAATGATCGTGAGCCAGAGCCAAATGTACGAATTGCTGCACGAAATCGGCGTTGATGTGAGGCCCGACTAGGCTAACGTCGGCTGACAGACATGTCCGGAGGACTCCGTGAGACTGGCCACGCCCCGCATCGCGCCGTTGTCCGATGCCGAACTGACCGACGATCAGAAGGAGGTCCTGAAGCCCTTCGGCGCGCGCGTGCTCAACATCTTCCGCACCCTGGCGCGGGCGCCCAAGGCGCTGGCGCGCTTCAACGAGTGGGGCAGCTACATCCTGTCGCGGCGCAACGATCTGCCGCCGCGGGCGCGCGAGATCGTGATCCTGCGCACCGGCTTTCTCTGCAAGTCGGGCTATGAGTGGGCGCAGCATGCGGTCATCGGCAAGCGCGAGGGTCTCACCGACGACGAGATCGCACGCATCAAGACAGGCGGGGGATGGAGCGCGGCGGACGCGGCGCTGATCAAGGCCAGCGACGAACTCCACAAGGACCAGTTCATCACCGACGCGACCTGGAAGGCGCTCGGCGCGCACTACACGCAGAAACAGTGCATGGACGTGGTGTTCACCGCGGCGCAGTACACGCAGGTGTCGATGCTGCTGAACACGTTCGGGGTGCAGCTCGATGCCGGCCTGACGCTCGATCCCGACCTGAAGGGCTTCTAGATGCGGCTGAAGGACAAGACCGCGGTCGTCGTCGGCGCCGGGCAGACGCCGGGCAGCACGATCGGCAACGGCCGGGCGATCGCGCTGCTGTTCGCGCGCGAGGGTGCGAAGGTCCTGTGCGTCGACCGCGACGGCGCGCGGGCGCGTGAGACCGCAGACATGATCGAGAAGGAAGGCGGCGGCGCCGCGACGTCGCACGCCGACATTTCCACGAGCGGGGGCGCGCAAGGCGTGGTGCTGGCGGCCAAAGAGGCTTTCGGCCGCATCGACATCCTGGTCAACAATGTCGGCATCGGCGGCGGCGGCGACGGGCCGGCGCATACGCTGGAGGAAGCCGCGTTCGACCGCATCATGACCGTCAATCTCAAAGGCATGTGGCTGACGATCCGCGCGGCAATCCCGATGATGCGCGACGCGGGCCGGGGCGCGATCGTGAACATCTCCTCCCTCGCCGCGATCGCCGGCGGCCATCAGCTTGCCTATGAGGTGTCGAAGGCGGGGGTGAACCGGCTGACCACCAGCGTCGCGCAGTCGAACGCCCGCCACGGCATCCGCTGCAACGCGGTGCTGCCCGGGCTGATGGACACGCCGATGGCGGTCGCCGGCATCGCGGCGGCGACCGCGCAGGACGAAGACGCAGTGCGCCGGGCGCGCCATGCGCGCGTGCCGCTGGGGGCCAGGATGGGCACGGCCTGGGACACCGCCTATGCGGCCCTGTTCCTGGCATCGGACGAGGCCAGGTTCGTCACCGGCGTGCTGCTGCCGGTCGACGGCGGCATGTCGAGCCGGATCGGTTGACTGCCATGACCGTCGAGGCGGCGCACGAGCTCTGGAAGCGCGGCAAGACACGGGAGGCGCTGGCGCTGGCGTGGCAGGCCTATGATGCGGTGGGCGGACAGGAGGAGAAGGTCCTCGTCGCCGCCCTGCTGCGCCACGAGCCGCCGCTCCTGACGGCGGCGCGGGTAGCGGACCTGACGACGCTGCTGGAAGACTCGCGCATCGCGCCGGCCGCGCTGAGCAATGCCGGCTGGATCTGGCTGCTGCGCGACGCGGGCGAGCTGCGGCCGGACGACGGGCCGGCGGCGATGGCGCAGGCACTGGAGCGGTCCAAGCTCGCCGCTGTCCTGCTGATGCAGGATATCGTCACGACGCAGGACGCCGAGCAGCTGCTGACGCGCGTGCGGCGCTGGCTGCTGCTGTGCGGGCGGCGCGGCGAATTTCCGCGCCTGACCGCGGCGCTGATCGCGCAGGCGGCGCTGAACGGCGGTGCCTGGCCGTTCGAACCGGACGAGCGGACGCAGCTGGCGGAGGCCGGCGACTTCGCCCTCGCCTATCTGCCGCCGCGGCCGCAAGCCGCGGACGCCGCCTATCGCGATCCGGTGACGCGCGCGGTGGCCCAGCAATACGAAGCCTGGCCCTATCCCACCTGGACACGGGTGATGGCGGCGCAGCCGATCAGCCTGGCGGCGCGCGTCGCCAAGAACGATCCGGGCGGCCCGGATGCGATCGCTTCGCCGGCGGAGATTCTGATCGCGGGATGCGGCAGCGGACAGCAGGCGGCGCTGGACACGCTGCGCTATCCGGGCGACCGCATCACCGCCGTCGATCTCAGCGCCGCCAGCCTGCGCACCGCCGCCGAACGCTGCGCGGCGCTGGGCCTGACCGGCATCGATTTCCGCCGGATGGATCTGCACGAGGTCGCCGCGCTCGGCATCCGCTTCGACGCTGTGATGTGCACCGGCGTGCTGCATCACCTGCCGGACCCGGAGGCGGGCTGGGCGGCGCTGGCGCGCGCGGTCAAGCCCGGTGGCGTGATGCGCATCATGGTCTATAGCCGCATCGCGCGGATGCGGATCGCGGCGGTGCGCCGCGCGCTGGGCGATCTTCTGGCGCAGACGGTGGACGACGACCTGCTGCGCGCGGTGCGCCGCCGCGTGCAGGCGCTGCCGCCGGCGATGCGGCCGCGGGGCCGCGACTTCTTCTCGCTGGCCGGGGTGCACGACCTGCTGCTGCACCGGCATGAGGATCCGTTCGACATCCCGCGCATCCGGCGCTGCCTCGCCGCCCTGAACCTGCGACTCATCCGCTTCGAGCTGCCGTCGCCGCCGGCGCGGCAGGCCTATCGCGAGAAGAACCCGCACGATCCGCTGCAGCGCGATTTCGCCGGCTGGGCGGCGGCCGAGCGCGAGGACGTGTCGCTGTTTTCAGGCATGTACGATTTCTGGTGCCGCAAGCCGGCATGAGCGCCGCCGTCGTCAAATCCGCGCGGCGGGTGTTCGAGGTGCTGGAGCTGTTCGAACGCCGGCGGCAGCCGCTCGGCCTGAAGGATATCTGCGCGGCGTTCGGCTACGCGCCGTCGAGCGGCGCGGCGCTGCTGAAGAGCCTGGTGGCGCTGGGCTATCTGGATTACGACCGCGGCTCGCGCACCTACCTTCCGACCATGCGCATCGTCTTCCTCGGCCAATGGGTGGAGCAGGCGCTGTTCGGCGGCGGCGCGATCCTGCGCCTGATGCAGCGGCTGCACCGCGCCACCGGCGAGACCGTGATGCTGGCGGCGCAGAGCGACCTCAGCGCGCAATACATCCATGCGGTGCAGGGCGAGGCGCCGCTGCAGGTCGCGGTGCCGGTCGGCACGCTGCGGCCGCTGACCAATTCGGGCATGGGGTGGCTGCTGCTGAGCCGCCAGAAGGAGGCCGGCATCGAGCTTCTGTGCCGGCGCATCGACATCGAGCAGGGCAAGCGCGTCGATCGTGCCGCATTGAAGCGCAACATCGCGGCGGTGCGGCGCGACGGCTATGTGTTCTCGCGCCACACGGTGCGGCGCGGCACGGGCATCATCGCCATGCTGCTCCCCGCCGGACCGTTCGGCCGGACCTTTGCGATCGGCGTTGCCGGACAGGTGCCGCAGCTCGAGAAGAAACAGGCGCAGATCCTGGCTTCGCTGCGGCGCGGCATAAGGCGGCTTTCACATATGTGAAAATCCCGCGCGGCGTTGCGGCCCCTCCGACGCAGGGCCTACCATGCGCCGCGATGTCGAACCCTTCCACAGACCAGCCGACCGGACCGCTCGCGGGGCTTCGCGTGCTCGACCTCACCGCCGTGGTGCTGGGGCCCTATGCGACGCAGATCCTGGGCGATTTCGGCGCCGACATCGTGAAGGTGGAGAGCCCCTCCGGCGACCTGATGCGGCTGAACGGCGTATCGCTGCATCGCGGCATGAGCTCGATCTTCCTGACGCTGGGGCGCAACAAGCGCAGCATCGTGCTGGACCTGCAGACGCGGCAAGGCGCCGACGTGCTGCGGCGGCTGATCCCGTCCTTCGACGTGCTGGTCCACAACATGCGCATCGCGGCGATCGAGCGGCTGGGCTTCGGCTACGACGCGGTGGCGAGGATCAGGCCCGACATCGTCTATTGCGCCGCGACCGGGTTCGACCAGGACGGGCCGGACGCGGACAAGCCGGCCTTCGACGACATCATCCAGGCGGGCTGCGGCTTTGCCGCCGTCGCCGGCACCGGCGCGCCGGACTACGTGCCGTCGCTGATCGCGGACAAGACGGCGGGCCTGGCGGTGGTGAACGCGGTGCTCGCGGCGCTGATCCATCGCGGGCGGACCGGTCAGGGGCAATATATCGAAGTGCCGATGCTGGAGACGCTGACCGCGTTCCTGCTGACCGAGCACCTGGGCGGGCTGACGTTCGAGCCACCGCCGGCGCCGCCCGGCTATGCGCGGCTGCTGGAAGGCGGGCGCCGGCCGTCGCCGACCAGGGACGGCTGGATCGCGCTGCTGCCCTATTCGGCGGCGCATTGGCGCGCCTTCTTCGACGCGGCGGGACGGCCGCAGATCGGCGAAGAGTTCGCGCCCGATGACCGCACCCAGCGCAACGCCAACAACGCCAGGCTCTATGCCGAGATGCGGGCGACGACGCCGACGCGCACCACCGCCGAATGGATGGCGGTCTGCGAACGCTGCGACATCCCGGCGACGCCGATCTATGCGCTCGATCAGCTCGAAAGCCATCCGCAGCTTGCCGCCGTGGGGCTGTTCCGGACGATGCAGCATCCGAGCGAAGGGCCGGTCCGCTATCTGCGGCCGGCGACGAAGTTCGCGGCGACGCCCGCCGCGGTGCGCACGCCGGCGCCGCAGCTTGGTCAGCACACGGATGAAATCCTGCGCGAGGCGGGCTTCGCCGCCGACGAGATCGCCGCCCTGCACCACAAGGACGTCGCCATCCAGAAGGACTAGGACATGGATTTCGAGCTTTCCGAAGAGCACCGGATGCTGAAGGACCTGGTGCAACGCTTCGTCGCGGACGAGCTGATGCCGCTGGAAGCGGGCGTGCTCGAGCGCGAGGCCAAGGGCCAAGGGTTGACGATCGGTGCGGCGGAGACCGCGCGCATCGACAAGGTGTCGAAGGAGCTGGGCCTGTGGGGGCTGGATGCGCCGGAGGACATCGGCGGCGCCGACCTGCCCGCGGTGGCGATGATCGGCGTCAACGAGGAGCTCGGCCGCACCATCACGCCCTACACGCTGCCGCCGGATTCGCCCAATCTGCGCATGCTGATGGCGACGGTGAACGAGCGCCAGCGCGAGGCCTATCTGGCGCCCTATGTGCGCGGCGAGACGGTGTCGGCGATCGGCATCTCCGAGCCCGGCGCCGGCGCCGATCCGGCCGGCATGATCACGCGGGCCGAGCGCCAGGGCGACGACTGGGTGCTGAACGGCCGCAAGATCTGGATCTCCCGCGCCGACCATGCCGACTTCACCATCGTCATGGCGGTGACCGACAAGCAGAAGCGGGCGCGCGGCGGCATCTCGGCGTTCCTGGTGGACCGCGATACGCCGGGCTTCAACGTGCTGCGGCGCATCCCGATGATCGGCGGTGCCGCGACCTATGAGATCGCGCTGGAGGATTGCCGGGTCGAAGGCTGGAAGCTGCTCGGCACCGAGGGCAACGGCTTCGCGCCGATGCAGCTTCGCCTCGGCACAAGGCGGCTGGAGATGGCGGCGTGGTCGATCGGCATGGCGCAGCGCGCGCTGGACATGATCTGCGCCTTCGCGCCGACCCGCGTGACCTTCGGCCAGCCCCTGTCGGACCGCCAGGCGATCCAGTGGTGGGTGGCGGATGCGGCGACCAAGATCCATGCCGCGCGGCTGATGACCTATGACTGCGCCTGGAAGCTCGACACCGGCCGCGACGTGCGGGCGGAAATATCGATGATCAAGGCCTTCGCCACCGAGATGGCCTATGAGATCGTCGACCATGCGATGCAGGCGCATGGCGCGATGGGCATGACCAAGGAACTGCCGCTGCAGCTGATGTCGGCCAAGCTGCGCACCATGCGCATCTATGACGGCCCGACCGAGGTGCACAAATGGGTGGTGGCGCGCAACCTGCTGGGATCGAAGCGATGAGAGACAGATTCGGCGACGTCGCGCTGCGCAGCGAAGGGCCTGTCGCGGTGCTCCAGATCGACCGGCCGCCGCACAACCACGTCTCGGTCGAGCTGATGCGCGACCTCGCCGACGCGCTGGACATCGTCGATGTCGAGCGCGACCTGCGGGTGAGCGTGCTGTGCGCGGCGGGCAAGAATTTCTGCGCCGGCGCCGACCTGACCGCGCCGACCGGCATCGCCGCCGGGCCGGGAATCAACGCGCTCTATGTCGAAGCGGTGCGGCTGTTCGCGGCAAAGAAGCCGATCGTCGCGGCGGTGCAGGGCGCGGCGGTGGGCGCGGGGCTGGGCCTGGCGCTGGCGGCAGATTTCCGAATCGCGGCGCCGGACGCGCGCTTCACGGCCAATTTCGTCAAGCTGGGGTTCCATCCCGGCTTCGGCATCACCCACACCCTGCCCCGCCTGATCGGGCCGCAGCGCGCGGCGCTGATGTGCCTGACGGGCCGGCGGATCAAGGCCGACGAGGCGCTGGCCTGGGGCCTGGTCGATGCGGTCGTGCCGCTGGAAGAATTGCGCGCGGCGGCGCTGAGGCTGGCGAACGAGATCGCGGAGAACGCGCCGCTGGCGGTGCAGGCGACCCGCGCCACGCTGCGCGCCGAACTGGCCGCGCAGGTGAAGGCGCAGACCGACCGCGAGTTCATCGAGCAGACGGCGCTGCGCCAGACCAGCGACTATGCCGAAGGCGTGCGCGCCGTGGCGGAGCGCCGGCCAGGCAATTTCACCGGGACGTAACCCCTCATCTGTCCGTCCGTTCGAAGCGGAAGCGGTCGCGGATATGGGCGTTGAAATATTCGCCCTTGGAGAAGGCCTGCTTCATGCCTTCTCCCGTGTCGGGCGGCACGTCGAAATAGGTGTAGCGGCGGCCAGTCTGGAAGACGATCGCCAACTCGTGGCGCGCCGGATCGTAAGCGTGGGACTTGATGACCGTGGACGGCATAGGGGGAAAACGGCGCCGGCGCCGGGAAGCTCCCATCCGCGTTGAGGGATGATGGCCAGACGCATCACCCAGCCGAGCCTGTTCGCCGAGCCCGACCTGCCGCCGGGATTTCTCTACCGCGAAGACCTGCTGTCGGCGGCGGAGGAGCGCGACTTCGCGGCGCGGTTCGCCGCCCTGCCCTTCCAGCCGTTCGAATTTCACGGCTATCTCGGCAAGCGGCGGATCGTGTCCTACGGTTTCAAATACGACTATTCCGGCCGCGCCCTGCGCGAAAGCGATCCGGTGCCCGATTTCCTGTTTCCGCTGCGCGAACGCGCCGCTGCGTTCGCGGGCGTCGAGGCGGAACGGCTGGAGCAGGCGCTGGTGACCGAGTATGCGCCGGGCGCCGGCATCGGCTGGCACCGCGACAAGCCGATGTTCGAGGATGTCGTCGCCCTCTCCTTCCTGGCGCCGTGCATGCTGCGGCTGCGGCGCAAGGACGGCGCCGGATGGGAGCGGCGCTCGATCGCCGTGCAGCCACGCTCCGGCTACATGCTGCGCGGGGCTTCGCGGCGCGACTGGGAGCACAGCGTGCCGCCCGTCGACGCGCTGCGCTATTCGGTGACGTTCCGCAATTTCGCGCCTCAGGAGGGCATGCCGTAGCCACGTGCCATGGCTGCGGCGAACAGCGGCAGCAGTGCGAACAGCCCGGCCTCCATCCACATGAAGCGCCGGACATTGGCGATAGCGGCGGGAGCCGGCATGAACGCCGGATCATCCGTCAGCGCGCGGCGCCAGCGGATCAGCGCCACGGTCGGCACGACGGACAGTAGCCCGATGACCGCGAACGTCCCGATCTTGGCCCAGAAGAACGCATTGACGGAGTAATAGGCCCAGCCCTTGGCGGCATAGACGGCGCGGGTGAAGCCCACCGCCAGGATCAGCGCGGCAATGATGCCGTACCAGAGATCGACCTTGCCGGCGCGCCTGATGTCGGCCGCGCTCAGGTCGGCGCGGATGACCGCGATCTCGAACACCAGGACCGCGGCCAGCGCGAAGATCAGCAGATGGTGGCCCATCGCCAGGAGCAAGTCCTTGGTCGCGAAATCCAGCATGGCACCCCTCTATAATTTACGACGTATACTATAGATAGGAAGCGATCCGGGGGGCGTCAAGGCTATCCCGGCGCGCCCAGTGCTCGCGGGCTGGTTTTCAGAAGGTCGATGGCGCCGGCGGTGACGCCGGCGGCGAGGCCGGGAGTCTGCGCCAGGACCTGCTCGGCGAAGACGCGCGCCAGGCCGATGCGGGTCTGCCACCACTGGTCGGAATCGTCGCCGACATGCGCCGCGGCGGCGAGCGCGCCCTTGGCCAGCATCCAGCCGCCGGTCAGGTCGCCGAGCAGCTTCAGGTAAGCGGTGGCGCCGGCGAGCGCGTCGGGCTGGGCGTGGCCGCGGCGCTCCACCATCCAGCTCGTCGCGGTCTGCGCCGCGCCGGCCGCCGCCTCCAGCCGCGCGCCGATGGCGTGCAGCCAGGCATTGGGCGCGCTCTTGAGCGCACCGATGGTGGTCCAGATCTCATCCAGCAGGTCGCGCACGGCGCGGCCGTTCTCCAGCGCCAGCTTGCGGCCCATCAGGTCGATCGCCTGGATGCCGTTGGTGCCCTCGTAGATCGGCGCAATGCGCGCGTCGCGGTAGTGCTGCGCCGCGCCGGTCTCCTCGATATAGCCGGCGCCGCCATGGACCTGCAGCGCCGCCGAGGCGATTTCGACGCCCGCATCGGTCGACCACGCCTTGGCGATGGGCGTGAGCAGCTCGGCGCGGAGCTGCGCCCGCTGGCGGAGGACGGGCTCGTCCGACGCCTCGGCGAGATCGGCGGCCAGCGCGGTGGAGAGGCAGATGGCGCGCGCCGCCTCGATCCGCGCTTTCATCAGCATCAGGCTACGGCGGATGTCGGGATGATCGAAGATCGGCGCCGACGCCGCGCCGGTCCAGGCCGAGCGGCCCTGGCGGCGCTCCAGCGCGTAGGCCAGCGCCTGCTGATAGGCGCGCTCGGCGATGGCGACGCCCTGAATGCCGACCTGCAGCCGCGCCGCGTTCATCATCGTGAACATGTGGGCGAGGCCCTGATTGGCCTCGCCGACCAGTTCGGCGCGGGCGCCGTCGAACTGCATGACGCAGGTGGGGGAGCCGTGAATGCCGAGCTTGTGCTCGATGCTCGCGGGTCGGGCGGCGTTGGCGGCGCCGAGCGTGCCGTCGTCCGCGACGTGGCGCTTGGAGACGAGAAACAGCGAGATGCCTCTGGAGCCGGGCGGTGCATCGGGCAGCCGCGCCAGCACGAGATGGACGATGTTCTCCGCCATGTCGTGATCGCCCCAGGTGATGAAGATCTTCTGGCCGCTGACGCGATAGAAGCCTTCGCCATCCGGCTCCGCCCGCGTGCGCAAGGTCGCGAGATCGGATCCCGATTGCGGCTCGGTCAGGTTCATCGTGCCGGTCCAGGCGCCGGAGATCAGCTTGCCGAGGTAGAGCGCTTTCTGCCGCGCCGTGCCGTGCGCCGACAGCGCCTCGACCGCGCCGCGCGTCAGCATCGGGCACAGGCCGAACGCCATATTGGCGCTATGGATCATCTCGAACACCGCGATCTCCAGCGCCTTGGGCAGGCCCTGGCCGCCGAAATCCGGATCGGAGGCGAGCGCGCTCCAGCCGCCCTCGGCGAACTGGCGGTAGGCGGCGGCGAAGCCCGGCACGGCGCGCACCTGGCCGTTGACGAATTGCGCCCCGATCCGGTCGCCGTCGCGGTTGAGCGGCGCCAGCACCTCGGCCGCGAGCTTGCCGCCGGCATCGAGGATCGCGGCGAGCGTGTCGTCGTCGCAATCGGCGAATCTGGGCAGCGCGCGGAGCTGGGAAAATCCCGCCACTTCGGTCAGGGAAAACATCAGGTCGCGCACAGGCGCCGTGTAGGTCATGGAGCACCGAAGAGGAGGACGGCGCACGATAACAAAAAGCCCGGGCGCGGGCTAAGGTCGCGGGCGATGGATGTGGAAGAACCTCTGTTCGGCGGGTTGGCGAATGGACGCGTGGTGCGCGTCGGCGACACGGTGCGCCGGCCGGCGGACGCCTCGACGCCGACCATCCAGGCGCTGCTGGCACATCTGCAAGCCAGGGACTTTCCGGCGCCGGAGCCCCTCGGGCTGGATGTCCAGGGCCGGGAGAGCGTGAGCTGGCTGCCGGGACGTGCGTCGACCCATCCCTGGCCCGCGGCGCTGCTGGCGACCGACGGCGCACGCCGGGTGGGGGCGCTGCTGCGGCGCTATCACGATGCGGTGGCCGATTTCGTTCCGCCCGCGGCGGCCCTCTGGCGCCATGGCGCGCAGAAGATGGCGCCGGGCGAGATCGTGCTGCATGGCGACTTCGCACCGCATAACCTGGTCTGGACCGCCGGACTGTTGAGCGGCGTGATCGACTTCGAACTGGCGCGGCCGGGACTGCCGATGGAAGACGCGGTCTTCTGCGCCGTGCGCGTGGCGCCGCTACGCCCCGATGCCGCGTCGCGCGCCGCCGGCTTCGCGGCACCGCCCGATCGCCGGCAGCGGCTCCAGGCTTTCGCCGACGGCTATGGCTGCGCCACGGACGCGCTGCTCGACGCGGCACGCGGCTGCATGCACGGCGAGGAAGACCGAATCCTGCGTTACGGCGAGGCGGGGTTGGAACCCTGGGCCACCTTCAGGCGCCGCGGGCTGGACGTGCAGGTGCGTGCGGAGTTGCGCTGGCTGGACGAGAACGTGGACGCGCTGCGGTCCTAGACGATCCGCGCGCAGATGCGGCCGGCGGGGGTCGGCATCAGGCCGCCCATGCTGCGCTGGATCAATCCGAGATGCAGAAGGCTGGCACTCGCGGCAGCGGACATCGATGTCCGCGTCATGAAGCTCTGCGACACGACGAGGCGCAGCGCGGCCAATTCCTCCGCCGTCAATTCGTCGGCGGTCGGCAGGCGGCGCATGGCCTCAGCCATGGATGACTTTCTTGCGCGGCTTCTTCGGCTTGGGCGGCGGCGCGTTCTCGGCCGCGATGCGCGCGGCTTCGCGCTCATTGGTCTCGCGCATCAGGCGCATGGCGCGCAGCTTGGCGGTGTTGGCGTCGGTGGCGGCGCGCTCGAGCGCGATCTCGTGCTGGATGGTGGAGCTGCTCTGCCGCGGCACGGCGAACTGGTCCATCGCCTTGCGGCGGGCGCCGCCGCGGGGCGGCGGGCTGAGCGGATTGTGAAAAACCATGCGCGTCTCCTCATCCGGTTAAGGCAGGCGAGGCCGGCGGGATGTCTCCCGCCGGCCAGGATGCTCAGACCGATTTGAGATTGACGGCCTTGCTGCCACGCGCGTCGGGCTGCGACTCGAACGAGACCTTGTCGCCCTCGTTCAGGCTGCGCATGCCGGCCGCTTCGACGGCGCTGGCATGGACGAACACGTCCTTGCCGCCACCTTCCGGTGCGATGAATCCGAAGCCTTTGGCGGTATTGAAGAATTTCACGGTGCCGATTGTCATTGTCGTATTTCCTAACAGTCATCAAGAGCCGCACGCGCATCATGCGCGGGCGGGCGCGGAAAGAACGGGACATCAGCTTTGGTAGGGAAGGTTCCGATCGTCCGGCGCGCTTTTGGCGGGTCAGCAAACAAGAGCGCTTCGTCTGACGGGACGTAAGAACCACGTGACGGGTGTATGGACCTTTACGGCGCCAATAGCAATGCACCCGAAAATAAAGTGGTGTTTGCGCGCCCGATCCGCCCGGGGCCGTTGCAATGGCCGATGCGCATGGCCACATACAGACGAGGACATGTGTTTGTCCGCGCCACGCACATCCATTTCCTGGCGACGATCGCCGGCGCGGCCGAATCCCCGGCGCGACGCGGATCCCTGAAGGACAAGACGATGGCCACGCGCATGACGAGCAGGACCGTGGTGTTCCACCGCCCTTTCGTTCTCACCGGCTTCGAGCGGATCGCGCCCGCGGGCTCTTATGTCGTCGACACCGAAGAGGAAGAACTCGACGCCGTCTCGTCGTCGATCTGGCGCAAGCTGGCGACCGTCATGCACATCACCCATGGCGGCGCGACCGAATATGTAAAGATCGACACGCTCGACCTCGACAAGGCGCTGGCGCGCGACGCGGCGCAGGACGAAGGGCCGGACGCCATGCAGGCGCGGCTCGACAAGGCGGGCCGGCCGGGCAGCGCGCGGCAGGTCCGCCGCAAGAAATATTGAGGATCGCAGCATGGGCGCCAGCGAAGACTTCAAACTGAGCCGCATCTATGCGCAGGGCTGGGCCGCCGCGGGCAAGCTGACGGACGCGCAGAGCGCCGCGCTCGAAGCCGGCGCGGTACCGGACATCAACCCCTACAAGATCGAGAGCGAGCGCGCGCGCTGGAGCGAAGGCTTCGAGAAGGCACTCAGCGCCTCCGGCACCTTGCCGTTCCGCAAGACCGCGCGCCTGCCGAAGGCGCCGCAATGATGGCGGAGCACACCATCCGCTACCGCCGGCCCGAGACGCCCTGGAGCCTGGCGCGCATGACGGTGCAGACCGCCGGCGAAGCCGCCATGCAGGTCAAGCGCCTCGTCGCGCTCGGCTATGTGGTCGCGGAGGTTACGCCGCCGCTGGTCGACACGACCGCGCCATAGCGCGGCTTATCGTTCGGTCGCCATTTCCGGACGGTAAACCGCTTCGTGCCTTTCCTGGAATTGCGCTAGGCGCCGATTTTCGCGTATTCCGCGGTCAGGAAATCGTCGATGTCGCCCACCGACTTCGCCAGGTCGTTGCCGCCGATGCCGTGCATGCGGGCATCGCCGGTCATCTTGGCGGCGAGGCGGCCGACTTCGCGCGGCAGGTCTTCGGTGCCTTGTATCGCCTGCACGTTTTCCGCGACCCAGGTCTTCACGAACGTCTCGACATCGTTGCTTGTCATCTTCGGCCTTGAGGTTTGAGTCCGGCGAAGGCGCCGGACGCTTTATTCATCGAACGGCGCCGGAAGGCGGCCGGACTTGAAGAGGATGACCGGCTGGTCGTCGTAATCGCCGGTCTCCGCGTCGCCGGCGGTCGAATAAGCGACGACGCCGAGCTTGCCCGCGGCCATGCGCTCCGCCATGCGGCGCGCGGCTTCGGCGGTTTTGCACGGCGTCGGCTTTTCCGCCTTCAGGGCCTGCCCGCGTCCCGCGACGAAAGATTGGACAAGGTAGTTGGTCTCTCGGGCCATCGGCGAATTCGTTGCTCAGTCTGTCGGTTGGCGGGGCGCAAGCAGCCCCGAAAGGTAATAGCCCGCAGCGGTCGACAGCACAAATATCACGGCGAGGTAGGAGAGCATCGCGCCGGCATTCTGCAGCGTGGCGGAGAACAGCGTCCCGCCCGCAAATCCGAAGAGCAATGTCAGCCCGGTGGCGACGGATATGCCGACCAGCTTTTGCGCCGAACCGCTTTGCCAGAGTGCGACGGCCGGGAGGCCCGCGGCGGCGACGGACGTCTCCGGCCGCTTCGGAGTCGGAGCGAGCGTTGCCGTCAGCATCCGCGCAAGTCCGGGCATCCGGTCATATCCGGGCATCCGGTCATAATTGTGAAGTTGCGGCGAATCCATGTGAGCACTCCCATTGTCTCGCAGCGAGCGGGAGCGCAGCCGTCGGACTGCGGCCTTTCATGTCTCTCAGTGGCCAGTGCTCGAATGAGGCGCTGGCGATGACGTCGTGTATCACAGTGTTGCGTCGCACGCCATGCAGGACAAGCCGTGGGAATCATCGCGGTGCGGGTGTTGATTTGACGCAAAGGCCGGCATCGCCGGATGGTTTAGCCTGGATCGTCTTTCCCGGAGGCGCCCATGAGGCACGCCGTCATCGTCGCCCATCCCAATCCTGCGAGCTTTACCGGCTCGCTGGCGTCGGCTTATCGCGAAGAAGGCGCGGCACGCGGCCAGGAGGTCATGGTCCGCGACCTCTACGGGATGCGGTTCGATCCCTGCCTGCAGGAGAGCGAGATGCCCTGGTCGAAGCATTTTGCGCTGCGCGGCGACGTGATCGCCGAGCGCGAACTGTTGAAGGACGTCGACGTCTTCGCCCTGTTCTATCCGCTTTGGCTGAACCTGCCGCCCGCGATCCTCAAGGGCTACCTTGAGCGCGTGTTCGTGATGGATTCCGCCCACCATCCCGGCGGCGCGGACAATGCGTCGCCCAGCAAACCGCGAAAGCTCATCAGCGTCACGTCGTCGGGCGCACCGACCGACTGGGTGATCCGGACCGGCGCGCTGCAGACGATGCGGGAACAGTTCGACGGATACTTTGCCGGGGTCTGCGGACTGGAGGTCGTCGACCACCTGCACTTCGGCGCGATCGTGCCCGGCATCCGCGCCGATGCGGTGGAGGCCGACAGGCAAACCGTGCGCAAGGCGTTCGCCAGGCACTTCGGCTGAAGCGTCAGTGGACGACGAAGAGCGGGACCGGGCAGGCTTCGAGCAGGTCCCGCGTCACGCCCCCGAGGACGAATTCGCGGGCGCGGCTGTGGCCATAGGCCCCGATGACCAGCAGCCCGGCACCGGCTTCCGTCGCGCCGGCGACGATCGCCTCGCTCACTTCGCGCCGGCCGCAATCAGCACAGGAGATTTCCGGATCGGCACCCGCCCAGCGCAACTGCGCGGCGAGCTGCTCGGCCGACGATTTCGCGACGGCATTATCGCCGCCCTCGGAAACGGCGAGAATGGTCAGCTTTTTCGCGCGCAGAATGAGCGGCATCGCCGCCGTCAGCGCATGCGCCGATTCCGCCGAACTCTTCCAGGCGATCGCGATGTTCTCGCAGGACGGTTCGGTCCCGCCATCCGGCGCGATCAGAAGCGGGCGACCGGATTGCATCAGAATCTCGCCGATGTCGCCGGCGGTAAACCCGAAAGGCCCGGCCTCGCGTGCCAGGACCACGAGCTCGTGCATGCGACCCCAGGCGATGATGCCGGCCTTGAAATCGCCGGTCGAAGGGCACCACGTCGCGCCGCCATGATGGTCGGCCGATTGCCGGGAAATCATCGGGACGTCGCTGTTGCGGCAGAATTTTTCGAGGTTGGACTTGGCCGCGGCGGCGCGCCGGCCATTCTCCGCATCGAGCGTGTCCCAGATCTCCTGGGAGATGGCGCCGGCCCCCATCGTCAGGCTGGCGACCTCCTCGACTGTGTTGCGCCGGACATGAAAGCCGTCGATATGGGCTCCGAGCGGGACGGCGACGCGATGGGCGAGCTCCAATGCCGTCCGATCGGCGTCGACGCCCAAAAGGGGAACCAGGATCGTTCTCATGTGCAGGCTCGCATAAATGACGCGGCATGATCGCCCAAGGGTGCGGGACGGAGTTTGATCCAGATCAGCGGTGGGCGGCAATGGCGTCGCGCCGGCATCTCTTTCTCCTGCAAATCTGGTAGACTCGCGGCCGGCTCAGGTTAAGCGTTGTTCATCCAAGACGCGCGGATCGAAGGCATAGCATTACGCTTGAAAGGATATCGCCATGGCTCACCATTTCCATTCCGTCGTCTGGATCGATCACAAGGAAACTCGGATTTTCGAATTCGGCACCGGCGGCATCGAGCATCACCGGATCCATCCGGGCGAGCGCCAGGGCAACATCCACCACAAGGCGGGAAGCGTGGGCTCCGGCCATTCCCACGAAGACAAGCATTATCTGTCGGCGATCGCCGACGCGCTGAAGCCCAATCACGAGATCCTGATCGTGGGCCACGGCCAGGCCAAGATCGAGCTGGCGCACTACATCCGCGACCATGTGCCGGCGCTGGCGCCGCGGATCATGGGCATCGAGGCGCTCGACAATCCGACGGAGGGCGAAGTCGTCGCCTTCGCGCGCAAATTCTTCGAAGAGAAGGACAAGACCACGCCGCAGCTTTAGGCTGTTACGGCTCCAGCACCGCGGCGCCTTCGATCTTTCCGTCCCGCAGGCGGCCCAGCGCCTCATTGGCGTCGGCCAGCGGAAAGCGCTGCACGGTGGTGCGGATGTCGGCCTTCTGCGCGATGGCGAGGAACTCGTCGCCGTCGCGCCGGGTCAGATTGGCGACCGAGCGGACGCAGCGTTCGCCCCACAACAGGTCGTAAGAGAAGCGCGGTATGTCGCTCATGTGGATGCCGGCGCAGACGACGGTGCCGCCCTTGGCGGTGACGGCGAGCGCCGCGGGCACCAGCGCACCGACCGGCGCGAACAGGATGGCGGCGTCGAGCTGCTCGGGCGGCGCGGCGTCCGAGCCGCCGGCCCAGACCGCGCCGAGCGAGCGCGCGAAATCCTGGCCCTCGGCGTCGCCGGGCTTGGTGAAGGCATAGACGGACTGGCCGCGATAGCGGGCGACCTGGACCGCGATATGCGCTGCCGCGCCGAAGCCGTAGAGGCCGAGCCGCCGTCCCGTCCCCGCCATGGTCAGGGCGCGATAGCCGATCAGTCCCGCGCACAACAGCGGCGCCGCCTCGGCATCCGAATGGGACCCGGGGAGCCTGAAGCAATAGCGCTCGTCGGCCGCGGTATATTCGGCATAGCCGCCGTCGATCTGATAGCCGGTGAAGCGGGCGCGGTCGCAGAGATTTTCGCGCCCGCTGCGGCAATACGCACATTCGCCGCAGGTCCAGCCCAGCCAGGGAACGCCGACGCGGTCGCCCACGGCAAGGCTCGTCACCGCGCCGCCGAGCGCTTCGACCGTTCCGACGATCTCGTGACCCGGCACGAGATTTTGCTTGGGCTGCGTGAGCTCGCCGTCGACGATGTGCAGATCGGTGCGGCAGACGCCGCAGGCATGCACGCGGATCAGGACCTCGTGCGCACCGGGCTCGGGAACGGCGACATCGCTGCGCAACTGCAGGAGCGCGTGGGCGTGTTCGAAGATCATGGCGCGCATGGCGACGGGGCTCTCAAGCGTTGATCGGTGCCTGGCACCATGCGCCATGGTGCACGCTTCCGGTTGATCGGAGTCAATATAGGCGGCGACAATTCGGCAACAGGGTTTCCGGTCGCGCGCGTGCCTGAAGTCGTCGCGACCGGCTAAGATGATTCCGTCTTTGGATCGAGGACTTGCATGTTTCGCGATATCATCACGATGGCGGCTTGCGGCGCGATCCTGCTATCCGGCGGTTCCGCGCTGGCACAGCCGGCGCCGTGGACGAATGCGGCGCTGTCGCCCGACGCGCGCGCCGACCTGGTCCAGGCGCGGATGACGACGGCCGAAGAACTGCTTCTGCTCAAAGGCTATTACGGCGCCAACGTCAAGATGTCGTGGATCAAGCCGGCGCCGGTGTCCCTGCGGCCGCTGCTGCCGGGCTCGGCCGGATTCGTTCCGGGCATCGAAAGGCTGGGCGTCCCGTCCCTGCGCGAGACGGATGCGGGCGTCGGCATCGCCAACACCAACTGGATGCGCCAGGGCGACACGGCGACGGCCTTTCCTTCGGGCCTTTCGAATGCGGCGAGTTGGGACCCGGCGTTGATCTTCGCCGGCGGCGCGGCGCTGGGCGCCGAGGCGCGCGACCGCGGCTTCAATGTGGTGCTGGACGGCGGGATCAATCTGGCGCGGGAGCCGCACGGCGGCCGCAGCTTCGAGTATGCCGGCGAGGACCCGCTGCTGGCCGGCACCATCGTCGGCGCGCAGATCCGCGGCATCCAGAGCCAGCACGTGATTTCGACCATCAAGCACTTCGCCCTCAACGACCAGGAGACCGGACGCGTCGTTGTGAGCGCCGATATCGACGAGAGCGCAGCACGCGAATCCGACCTGCTGGCGTTCGAGATCGCCATCGAGCAGGGCGATCCCGGCGCGGTCATGTGCGCCTATAACCGCGTCAATTCCGATTATGCGTGCGAGAACGATTTCCTGCTCAACCGGGTCCTGAAGCGCGATTGGGGCTATCTGGGCTGGGTGCTGTCGGACTGGGGCGGCGTCCACAGCACGGTGGCGGCGGCCAATGCCGGGCTCGACCAGGAATCGGCCTCGGGCTTCGACCGCCAGGAGTTTTTCGGCGCGCCGCTGCAGAAGGCGCTGGCGGACGGCAGCGTCGGCGCCGCGCGGCTGCACGACATGGTCCACCGCATCCTGCGCACCATGTTCGCCAACGGGCTGATGGACTTTCCGATGCCGCGCCGGAAGGCCGCGGCGCATGTCGACGTCGCCGAGCGCAGCGCCGCCGGCGGGATCGTGCTGCTGAGGAACGAGCAGAATGTCCTGCCGCTGGCGGGCGAGGTCCGCACCATCGCGGTCATCGGCGCGCATGCCGATCTCGGCATGCTGTCGGGCGGCGGGTCGTCGCAGGTCCTGCCGCTCGGCGACGATCCCGACAGGGAGGTCTATGTCGGCGGCCCGGTGCTGGTGCTGCCCAACGGCGCCAAGATCATGCCGCTGGGGCGCGAGATCTTCGATCCGCCCGCGCCGCTCGCCGCGATCGCGCGGCTGGCGCCGCAGGCGCAGGTGCGCTTTGCCGATGGCGACGACATCGCAGGTGCCGCGGCGCTCGCCGCGGGCTCGGACATCGTCATCGTGTTCGCGCAGCAATGGATGACCGAAGGCGCGGATGTGCCGAACCTCTCCCTGCCGGGAAACCAGGACGCACTGATCGCCGCCATCGCCGCCGCCAATCCGCATACCGTCGTCGTGCTGGAGACGGGCGGGCCGGTGTTGATGCCGTGGCGCGACAAGGTCCCGGCGATCCTCGAGGCCTGGTACGGCGGCAGCGGCGGCGCCATGGCGGTGGCGCAGATCCTGTTCGGTGCGGTCAATCCGTCGGGACGGCTGCCGGTCACGTTTCCCCGGAGCGAAGACCAGTTGCCGCGGCCCGTGCTTTCGGACGCGGCGACCGCCAGCCAGCCGTTCGACGTCGCCTATTCCGAGGGCGCCGATGTCGGCTATCGCTGGTTCGAACTGCGCAAGCTCACGCCGCTGTTTCCGTTCGGTTTCGGCCTGTCCTACACGACGTTCGATTATCGCGGCTTCGAGACCAAGGGCGGCGACACGATCACCGCCTCGGTGAGCGTCACCAACACCGGCGCGCGCGCAGGCAGCGAAACGGTACAGCTTTACGCGACGCCGCCCACGGCCGGCGCCGCGGCGCGGCTGGTCGGCTGGAGCAAGGTCCGGCTCGAACCGGGCGAGACGCGGCTGGTCACCATCGCCGCCGAGCCGCGGCTGCTGGCGCATTTCGACGGCGCTGCCCAGGCCTGGCACATCGCCGCGGGCGACTACGTCGTGAGCCTGCGCCGCTCCGCGACGGACATCGCGGTCGGCGGACAGGCAACGCTGGCCGAGCGGACGATCAAGCCATGAGCGCGGACACGGCGGTCCTGGTCGGCGATATCGGCGGAACGCATGCGCGCTTTGCGGTTGTCGAAACCGGCGTGACGCCGTGGCGGATCGATCACCGGCTGGACCTGGAAGGTGACTTCCCCGACCTTTCGGCAGCCCTGCGCACCTATCTGGAGCGGACGGGATTGGCGTCCACGCCGACCGCGGCGGCGATTGCCGTCGCAGGGCCGGTGACCGCCGGCCATGTCACCCTCACCAATCGGGCGTGGCATACATCGGAGGACGAGCTGCGCGCCTTCGGCTTCCGCGACGCCCTGCTGGTCAACGATTTCGCGGCGCTCGCCTTTGCCGTCGCGGCGCTGCCGCCGTCCGCGTTTCATGGCATCGGCCCGGACCTTCCGGGACTCGAAGGCGAGCCGATCACCGTCCTCGGCGCCGGCACCGGCTTCGGCGTCTCCTGCCTGGCGCGGTCGCGCGGCCGCGCCGTGGCGCTGGCGACGGAAGCCGGGCATGCGGGTTTCGCGCCCGGCGACGAACGCGAGATCGCAGTCCTGCGTATTCTCGCGCAGCGCTTCGGCCATGTCTCGACCGAGCGCATCCTGTCGGGGCCCGGCATCGAGAACCTGCACGCGGCGCTGGCGCAGATCGCCGGCCGCCCGGCACCTGTGCTCGACGCCGCCGAGATCGTCGCGCGCCGGACGAGCGACGAAGATTGCCGCGCGGCCGTGGACATGTTCTGCGCCGTGTACGGCACGGTGGCCGGCGATCTGGCGCTGGCGCATGGGGCACGCGGCGGCGTCTTCCTCGCCGGCGGGATCGCGCAGAAGATCGAGACGGTGCTCGCGGAGAGCGCCTTCCGCGCCCGCTTCGAAGCCAAGGGGCGGCTGTCGCCTTATGTCCAGGCGATTCCGACCCGGCTGATCCTGAGCGAAGACGCGGCCTATCTGGGCGCCGCGGCCGCCAGCCTCGAATTCCGTCCGGACGCGCCCTGACGGCTCAATCGGTGCTTTCGGGTTTATTCCATCCGCCGCCGAGCGCCTGCGACAGCGTCACCACCGCGGTGAGCCGGTCGCTGCGCGCCTGGACGAGCGCGAGCTCGGTGGAGAGCAGGCCGCGTTCGGCATCGAGCTGGTCGAGATAGGGCGAATAGCCTTCGCGGTAGCGGCTGGTGGCGAGCGCCAGCGCATGCGCAAGCGTGGCGCGCTGCGCCGCGAGCGACGCTTCCTGCTCGTCGAGGCGGCGCACCGCGGACAGCGCGTCCTCCACCTCGCGGAAGGCGCCCAGCGCGGTCTTGCGATAGGCGAAGGCGGCCTGGTCGCGGCGCGCCGCCACCGTCTCCTGCTGCGCCTGCAGCCGCCCGCTGTCGAAGATCGGCGCCAGGATGCTGCCGCCCAGCGAGAAGATCCCGACCGGACTGGCGATCAGCGTCGAGCCGACCACGCCGCCCGCCGCCGAGAGCTGCACGTCGGGAAGGAAGGCGGCGCGCGCCGAATCCAGCGAATGATCGGCAGCGACAAGCTGGTCTTCCGCCGCGACGATATCGGGCCGGCGGCGCATCAGCGAGGCCGGCACCGCGGGCGGAACGACGGGCAGCGCAATCGCGTGCAGCTCGACGCCGCGTTCGATGGCGCGCGGATTGTCGCCCAGCAGGATGCTTAAGCCGTTCTCCTGCCGCGCGATCGCGAGCTGCGCGGCAGGGATGAGCTGCTCGGCGGTGCGGTAATCCGCTTCGGCCTGGGCGAGGTCGAGCTGCGAGGCATAGCCCACCTCCGCCCGCCGCCGCGCGATCCGCAGCGAGTCGGCGCGCGCCGCCAGCGTCCGGCGCAGCACGTCGAGCCGGGCATCGAGCGCCCGCAAGGTGATATAGCCGCTCGCCGCCGACGCGGCGGTCGCCAGGCGGACATTGTCGCGCGCCGCCTCGCTCGACAGCAGCGCCGCGCGCGCCGCGTCGCTGGCATCGGCCAGGCGGCCGAACAGATCGAGGTCGTAGGAGACCGAGACCTCGGCCTGGCCGGCGGTCTGCTCCTCCGGGATGCCGAAGCCCGGATTGACGTCGCGCTCGCGCCCGCCGCCGGCGGTGCCGGTGACGTTGGGCCAGCGCTGCGCCTGGGCAAGATGAAACTGGCCGCGCGCTTCGGCGACGCGCGACGCAGCGATGGCGATGTCGACATTGTTGGCGAGCGCGGTCTCGACGATATGGGTCAGCGCCGGATCGGCGAAGGCCTGCCACCAGGCGGCATCTACTTCGGCCGTCGCGGCTGCGGGCGCGCTGCGCCAGTCCTGCGGCGGCACGGTCGCGGCCTGCGGCGGAATCTCGGGCCGGGGACCGGCGCAGGCCGCCAGCAGGAGGAGCGCGAGGATCGCGGCGGCGCGTGTCATGGACCGCCGCTGGTGTCGACGCGAGTCTCCGCCGACATGCCGGGCCGCAGGCGCGCCGCGTCCGGCTGACCGGGATCGAGCAGGATGCGCACGCCGATGCGCTGCGGCACTTTCACGAAATTGCCCGTCGCATTGTCGGGCTTGAGGACGGAGAATTCCGAGCCGGTCGCCGGCGACAGCCATTGGACATGGCCGCGAAAGCTTGCGCCGCCCAGCGCATCGACGGTAAAGCGCACCGGCTCGCCCGGCGCCATATGCGCGGTCTGCGCCTCCTTGTAGTTCGCGATCACCCAGCGGTCGGGCGGCACCAGCGAGAAGAGCTGGGTGCCGTTGGTGACATACTGGCCCAGGCGCACGCCGACCTCGCCGAGCTGGCCCGCTTCCGCCGCGCGGATCACGGTGTGCCCGAGATCGATCTGCGCCAGCAGCAATTGCGCCCGCGCCGCGTCGACCTGCGCCTTCAGCCCGTCGCGCCCGACATCGACGGTGCGCACGTCCTGCACCGCGATCTCGCCGCCCGCTTCGGCTTGGCGCACCTGCGCCTCGGCCTGCGCCAGCGCGGCGCGGGTCTGGTCGCGCTCGCGGATCGAGACCGAGCCGTCGCGGACCAGATCGGTGACGCGCGCCATGTCGGCCTGGGCGCGCAGCAATTGCGCGCGCGCATTGGCGACGCCCGCGGTCTGGCCGAGCAGAGCGGCGCGGCGCGCCGCATGCGCCTGGTCGCTGTTGGACAGCGCCGCCTGCGCCGCCGCCAGCGAGGCCTGGGCCTGCGCGACGCGGGCGCGATAGATGCTGTCGTCGATCCGCACCAGCACCTGGCCGGCCCGCACCTGATCGTAGTCGTGCACCGGGACCGCCACGACATAGCCGCTCACCTGCGGCGCGATCACCGTGGTGCGGCCGCGCACATAGGCGTCGTCGGTCACTTCGACGCCGCCGCCGAAGGGCGGCAGGTCCCAGGCCCAGAGAAGGGCGAGGATCGCGATCAGCGCGAGCACGACGATCGCCGCGGTGGTGCGCAGGTTGCGGACGGGCGGATGCCACACCGGCGCCGGTGCGGGCGGCGGCGGTTCGGCGGCCACCGCTGCCGGATGTGTCTGTTGCGCCCCGCTCATGCCGTTGCCACCACCTGCTGCCTGCGCCGTGTCGCGTAGAGGATGATCAGATAGCCGAGATAGAGCGCGGTCGCGAGCGACAGCCATGCGACCAAACGGAAAACGTCGTTGAAGGCCAGCACATTCGCCTCGTTCGCGAGCGACCTGCCCAGAAGTCCGGCACCTTCCGCGCCGCGCAGCACCGGATCGCCGAGCACGGTGGAATAGACGACGGCGCCGCCCTGGAGCCGCGCGGCGACCAGCGGATCGGCGGCGATGATCTGGTCGGACAGCGCGGCGGCATGCGCCTTCGCCGCCACCACCTGATAGGTTCCCAAAATCGCCGAGCCCGCCAGTCCGCCGATGTTCTGCGTCATGCTGAACAGCACGATCAGGCTGACGAGATGCGCCGGGCCTTTCGCCAGCATGCGCTGGAAGCCGTAAACCAGCGTGGGACCGATGAAGAGCGTGGTGCCGAAGGCGATCAGCGACTGGCTCCAGTAGAGCTGGGCCGGCCGCGTGATGCTGGTCGAGCCGCTGTCGAGGAAGGCCCCCAGCGCGATGATCAGGGCGGCGGCCATCACCTGGAACGGCAGCCGGCGCTCCGAAAGCGTCAAGCAGGCGGCCGCGGCACCGAGCACCATGGCGAGCGCGACGAACAGGAACAGCGCGTGAAGCTGGTCGTTGTTGAGGCCGCCCGAGGTGAGGAAGCCGACCGCGCCATAGGTCTGCTCGGCCAGCGCCAGGCGCACCAAGAGCGCGACGGCGGCGAAGCGCAGGATGTCCGTGCTGCCGAGCCAGCCGATTTGGAGCAGCGGCCGGGCACGGTTGTGCTCGATGGCGATGGCGGCGGCGATCAGCGGCACGGCGCAGGCGAGCGCCCAGCCCAGCCAGGCGCGGTCGCTCCACCACAGCAGACGGCCTTCGCCCAGCACGATGCAGACCAGCAGGAAGCCGGGCACCATGAGGGCGATGGTGAGGACGTCGAGCGGCTCAAACGCCTTGCTGCGCTCGCTGGGCGGGAGCGGCACCGCCAGGATCGCCGCGGCGACGAACAGCGCCACGCCGAGCTCGATCAGCGCCAGCCCGTGCCAATTGTCGGTCGTCAGCACCTCGACCGGGATGAGGCGCGCGAAGGGGGTGCCGAGTTGGGGCAGGCTGATGCCGATCACGATCGCGAGCGGCCGCAGCTTCACCGGGAATATCTGCATCAGGTAATAGATGGTCAGCGTCGTCAGCCCCGCCGCCGCCAGCCCGCAGGTCACGCGCACCGCGATCGCCGGCGCGTAGCCCGGAAAGAGCAGCAGCAGGAGCGCCATGAGCGCATAGGCGCCGAGCAGGACGAGCGTGACCTGCGGGATGCCGAACTGCGCCCGCGCCCGGATCAGGGTGAGGTTGGCCGTCGCATTCATCGCCACATAGATCGCCGGCAGCACGCTGGCCTGCGCCAGCGTCAAGCCAAGCGAGCCGGCCAAGTTTGCGACGTTTACATTGACCAACGCATTGGTGAAAGTCGAGGACGCGCCGATCAGCAGGCCGACGGCGCCGAACTGGATGCGGGTGCGCAGCGAATGGTTTGGCGCGAAGGGCGAGCCGGGAAACATCGGCCGCTCGTGCGGCGCGAAATGATACTCCGACACGCTCACCCCTGCCCCGAATTCCGAAATACCGGGTTATCTAGCGCTGCCCCGCGAGAGGGGCAAGGATCGCCGGAGCATTATGCTATCTTCGTTCTCGAAGCGGCGATGATGAGCCGACGTCCAAGATGCGATGGTGCTGAGCGCGGGAATCCTCCTTTATCGTCGGCGCGGCCCTGAGGTCGAGGTCTTCCTCGTCCATCCCGGCGGTCCCTATTGGGCGAAAAAGGATGCGGCCGCCTGGTCGGTGCCGAAGGGCATCGCCGACGCGGACGAGGATCCCCTCGCCGCGGCACGGCGCGAGTTCGCGGAGGAGACCGGCTTCGCCGTCGACGGCGCGTTCGCCGAACTCGGCGTCTTTCGCCTGCCCGGCGGCAAGCGCCTGCATGTCTGGACGCTCGAAGGCGATTGCGATCCCGCCGCGCTGGTCAGCAACACGTTCGACATGGTCTGGCCGCCGCGCTCGGGACAGATGCGCAGCTTTGCCGAGGTCGACCGCGGCGCCTGGCTCGGCCGGACCGAGGCCCTGGAAAAGATCGTCAAAGGCCAGCGTCCGGTGCTGGAAAGATTCTTTGCTGCCGAGGTTGCGGACAAAACCTGATCGCATGGCTGCGCCCGGAAGGATTCTCGACGCCGCCTTCGGGATTCAGCCCCTCTCCGGCGCCAGCGCCGCGGCCACTGCATCTTCGACGCGTTCGAGCCAGATGAATTCCAGCTTGTTGCGCGCTTCGTCGGGAATCTCCTCGTAGTCGCGCCGGTTGCGGGCAGGCAGCATCACGCGGCTGAGCCCCGCACCGGCGGCGGCCACGACCTTCTCCTTGATGCCGCCGACCGGCAGCACCAGGCCGCGCAGGCTGATCTCGCCCGTCATCGCCGTGTCGCTGCGCACCGTCCGTCCCGTGAGCAGCGAGGTCAGGGCCATGAACATGGCAACCCCGGCGCTCGGGCCGTCCTTCGGCGTGGCGCCGGCCGGCACATGGACGTGGATGTCGCTCTTCTCGAACAGGGCGGGGTCGATCCCGAGCGCCGCGGCGTTCGACTTGACCAGGCTGAGCGCCGCCTGGACGCTTTCGCGCATCACCTCGCCCAGCTGGCCGGTCAGGATGAGCTTGCCGCCGCCCGGGGTGCGCGCCGCCTCGATGAAGAGGATGTCGCCGCCCACCGGCGTCCAGGCCAGGCCCGTCGCGACGCCCGGCACGCTGGTGCGCATGGCGACCTCGTTCTCGAAGCGGCGGCCGCCGAGGATGGCCGGGACGTCGCCGACGCCGATATGGACCTTCTGCGCGCTGCCGTCGGCGATCTTCACGGCGGCGTTGCGCAGCACGCGGCCGATCTCGCGCTCCAGGCTGCGCACGCCCGCCTCGCGGGTATAGCCGTCGATAATCGCGCGGATGACGGCTTCGTCGAGTTCCACCTGTTCGGGCCTGAGGCCGTTGGCCTCCAGCTCGCGCTTCAAAAGATAGCGCTTGGCGATCTCGAGCTTTTCGCCGCCCGTGTAGCCGGTGAGGGAAATGATCTCCATCCGGTCGCGCAGCGGGCCGGGGACGGTCTCCAGCATGTTGGCGGTGGTGATGAAGGTCACGGCGCTCAGGTCGAACGGCACGGCGAGATAGTTGTCGCGGAACGTGTTGTTCTGCTCGGGATCGAGCACTTCGAGCAGCGCGGCGGAGGGATCGCCGTGGATGCCCGCGCCCATCTTGTCGATCTCGTCCAGCATCATGACGCAGTCGCGCGCGCCGGCGCGGCGGATCGCCTGGATGATGTTGCCGGGCAAGGCGCCGATATAGGTGCGGCGATGGCCGCGGATCTCCGCCTCGTCGTGCAGCCCGCCCAGGCTGACGCGGACGAATTTGCGGCCCATGGCGCGCGCGATCGACTGGCCGAGCGAGGTCTTGCCGACGCCCGGCGGGCCGACCAGGCACAGGATCGGCGCCTTGCCCGCCGGCGCCAGCTTGCGCACCGCGAGATATTCGACGATCCGCAGCTTGATCTTTTCGAGGCCGTAGTGATCGGCGTCGAGGATCTTGCGCGCCTGCGCGATGTCGATCGCGGGCGCGGCCGCGACGTTCCACGGCAGCTCGATCAGCCAGTCCAGATAGGTGCGGATCATGCCGTATTCGCCCGACGATTCGGGCATGCGCTGCAGGCGGCGCAGCTCCTTGCGCGCCTGCGACGCGGCCTCGTCGGGCATCTTCGCGTCGTCGATCGCCTTTTCGAGGTCGAGCAGCTCGCGGTTCTCGCCTTCGCCCTCGCCGAGCTCGCGCTGGATGGTGGCGAGCTGTTCGCGCAGCACCGCGTCGCGCTGCCGCTTGTCGAAGGTGGCGCGCGTCTGCTGTGCGATGTCGGCCGACAGCCGCATCACCTCGATGGTGCGCGCCAGCTTGCGCGACACCCGTTCGAGGCGGTCGTTGAGGTCCACCGCTTCGAGGATTTCCTGCTTCTCCGCCGCCGGGATGTCGGTATAGGCCGCTACCAGGTCGGCGAGCACGGCAGGCGTCGCGGCGCTCTGCACCGTCGCGCGCAATTCGGGCGGCGCCTGCGGAATCAGTTCGAGCGCCTGCAGCGCCTGGTCCTTCAGCAGGCGGAACCGCGCCTCGACATCGGTGCCGAGCACCGCGCCGACCGGCTCGGGCAGGTGCAGACCGCGCACCACGAGATAGGGCCAGCCTTCGAGAAACTCGGTGACGCGAAAGCGCTGCACGCCCTGGCAGACCAGATGATGCGTGCCGTCCTGCCCGGTGATGTAGCGCAGCACATTGGCCAGCGTGCCGACCTGGTACATGTCGGCGGGCGACGGGCTCTCCGCGTCGGGATTGCGCTGCAGCAGGACGACGATCTGGCGCTGCTCGCGCAGCGCCTGCTGCGCCGCGGCGACCGAGCCGGCGCGGCCGATCGTGACGGGAAAGACCAGGCCGGGAAACAGCACCATGTTGCGCACCGGCACGACGATCTGCGCATCGCGCGGCGGCGGCGTCGGCTCCGGGGAATTGACCTCGCTCTTCTCGGTGCGGTCCATGGTCAGGCGCTCCCGTCCGCCTTGCGCAGGCTGACCACGAGGCAGCCATTCGCATGGGCGCGCCGGATGAGGTCATAGCGGCCCGGCGGCAATTCCACCCGGCGCTCGAAGCGGCCTTGCGGCAATTCCAGGCGATGGATTTTCGCGGCGCGGAATTCGCCCGGGAAGGTCCGGGTGCCGCAGATGACGAGCACGCCGGCCTCGATGACCGCGGTCACGTCGTCGGGCGCGACGCCGGGAAGCGCGGTCAGGATGAGCACCTCGCGCGCCGTCTCGAACACGTCGACCGGCGGTTCCCAGAACGGCTCCGGCCGGCCCAGCGCCGGGCGGAAGAACTGCCGCTGCAGGCGCTCGGCCCGGCCGAGCAGCTCCAGCGCGTCGGACCACATCCAGTCCCTGGAATAGTTCATGCGGCTTTCCTTTGCGTGCACGACCGCAGCGGTTTTATCAAGCTTGCCGGCTTGCGGCAAAGACGGGTCTCATGCCGGATTTCGATGCCCGCATTGCCGGTCCACCGGCCGGGTGGTGCCGTACTAGGAAGCGGATTTTCCCTGCCATACGGCTTCCTCGAATCCCTGCTGCCGGAGGCGCAGGGCGATGTTCAGGTAGGTCTGCCGCAGCTTCAGCAATTCGTTGCGCACCATCTGGTCTTTCGCCAGATTGGCCAGCGTGACGCATTCCCGTGCCCGTTCCTCATAGCCTTTGACGCTGTAAGTCACTGTCGTTTCCCCCGGTCTCGTTGACACTGCAAGAGCTACTCCTCGGGCTGCGCGGCACGCCGCAGCGCGCCCTGGCTGCACACGGCGATCGCGTGACGGTTCGGAATGTCGATGATCCCGGACTGCTTCAGCTTCGTCAGCATGCGGCAGACGGTTTCGATGGTCAGGCCGAGATAGTCCGCGATGTCCTGCCGCGTCATGGGAATGTCGATGACCGGGGTGCCGGCGTTCTTGTTGCGGTCCACCAGCTGAACCAGGAACGAAGCAACACGCTCCAGCGCGCTCTGGCGGCCGAGGATGACCAGATGGTTCTGCGCCGCCCACAGATCGTGGCGCAGATTCGAGAACAGCTCGGCGCGGACCTCGCGATTTCGTCATACAGCCGTTCCAGGCGGCCGCGGCCGTAGCAGATGACGGTCACGTCGTTGAGCGCTTCCGCCGTCAGGGCATGCTCGTCGAGCCAGTTGATGCCGAAGAAGTCGCCCGGCAGCGCGAACTCGGCGATCTGACGGCGTCCGTCCGACATCATCTTGGAAAGCCGCACCGCGCCCGAGACGACCTTGTAGGAATAATCGGCGGCGTCGCCTTCGCCGAAGATCGTGTTGTTGCGCTCGAAGCGGGCGATCGTGCCCAGCGCGGCCAAGGCCGACTTCGCCTCCGGCGGACGGCCGACCGCGGCGGCGGGAAACGAAGCGGCGGGGCGGGTTTGCAGGGCGAGGGCTGTCATCGAGTTCTCCGGTGCCGTTTGGGCTGCGAGGACCTTGACGAAACGCGACAACCGCAAAAATCGGGAGTGTGCCGTACGTAGCCGGCAGCCGCCGCCGCGCCACGTACGGGCGGCTACGTACGTAGCGCCCGCGGCGCGCCGGTTTGCACGATCGGCCGATCGTGCGGCCGGCACACTGATCGAGATCAACCGCCGATCCGCTCGCGTTCACGACGCAGGCGCGGTCGGAAAGTGTCGCGGCGGGTTCAGGGCGATTGCAGCAGCGACAAGGTGTGGCTTGCGATCATGAAGTCCTCGTCGGTCGGGACGACCCAGGCGGAGACCCGGCTGCCGGAGATGCAGGGGCCGCCCGCTTCATTGGCCTTCCCGTCGAGATCGATGCCGAGCCAGGACGCCGCGACGCAGACGCGCCGGCGGATTTCCGCGGCGTGCTCGCCGATGCCGGCGGTGAAGATCAGCGCGTCGAGGCCGCCCAGCGCCGCCGCCAGCGAGCCCAATTCGCGCGCGATGCGGTAGACGAAGAGATCGACGGCTTCTTCGGCGCGCGCATCGCTGCTGGCCAGAAGCGCGCGCATGTCGTCGCCGATGCCCGAGACGCCGAGCAGGCCCGATTTCTTGTACAGAAGGTCGTTCACCGCATCGGGCGTCATCTTCTTCTCCTGCAGGAGATAGAGGATGACGCCGGGATCGATCGCGCCGCAGCGCGTGCCCATCATCAGGCCGTCGAGCGCCGTGAAGCCCATCGTCGTCGCGACGCTCTTGCGCCCGCGCAGGGCGCACAGGCTGGCGCCGTTCCCCAGATGGGCGACGACCACGCGGCCCTCGGCTGTGTCCGGTCCCAGCACCCGCGGCAGGATGCTGGCGATGTACTCATAGGACAGTCCGTGGAAGCCATAGCGCCGGACGCCGTCGTCCGTCAGGGCGTGCGGCAGCGCGAAGGTGGTCGCGACCTTGGACTGCGTATGATGGAACGCCGTGTCGAAGCAGGCGATCTGCGGCAGCGCGGGATCGAACTTCCGCAGCGACGCGATCGCGGCCAGCGGATGCGGCTGGTGCAGCGGCGCCAGAGGGATCAGGCGCGTGAGTTCGGCGACCACGTCGTCATCGATCCGCACCGGCGCGATGTAGCGCGAACCGCCATGCACGACGCGATGGCCGACGGCGATGACGCGCCGGCCGGCATAGCGTTTCCGCAGCCAGCCCAGCAGCGTCTCCAGGCCGTCCTCGTGCGTCGCCGCCGTCGCGAGCGTTTCGTCGGCCAGCACCGCGCCCTCGGCATCGCGCGCGTGGAATCGCGGGGCATCGCCGATCGCATCGACCGCGCCCTCGCACAGGCGCGCCGACCGGGTCAGCGGCGCCGCGGCGCCATAGACGGAGAATTTCACGCTGGACGAGCCGGCGTTGAGGACCAGGATCACATCGGTCATGTCGAAGCCTTGTTGCGCGCGAACAGCAGGGCCGCCGCGCAGGAGCTGAGGCGCGCCAGCGTCTTGTCGGCGCGGCTGGTCAGGATGATCGGCACCCGCGCGCCCAGGACGATGCCGGCCAGGTCGGCGCCGGCGAGATATTCGAGCTGCTTGGCCAGCATGTTGCCCGCCTCGATGTCCGGCACGATGAAGACGTCGGCCCGGCCCGCCACCGGCGAGACGATGCCTTTGATCGCCGCCGCTTCGGCGGACACGGCGTTGTCGAACGCCAGCGGCCCGTCGACGATGCCGCCGGTGATCTGCCGCCGGTCCGCCATCTTGCAGAGCGCCGCCGCGTCGAGCGTGGACCGGATCTTGTCCGATACGGTTTCGACCGCCGAGAGGATCGCGACCCGGGGCTCGGCCAGACCCAGCGCGTGCGCCAGGTCGATCGCGTTCTGGACGATGTCGCGCTTGTCCGCCAGCGTCGGATAGATATTGACCGCCGCGTCGCTGACGTAGAGCGGGCGCGGATAGCCCGGCGCGTCGATGATGAAGACATGGCTTATGCGCCGCTCGGTGCGCAGCGCCGGCTCGCCCATGACGGCATGCATGAACTCGTCGGTATGCAGGCTGCCCTTCATCAGGGCCTCGACCGTGTGGTCGCGCACCAGTTCGACGGCCTTGGCCGCGGCCGCGTGGCTGTGTTCGGTGGGAACGAGGGTGAAGGGCGACAGGTCGATCTGCGCCAGCGCCGCGGCGGCACGGATCTTGTCCTCGGGCCCGACCAGGACCGGGACGATCAGCCCCGCCCTTGCCGCCTCGGCGGCACCGAGCAACGCATTCGCATCGACCGGATGGACGACGGCGGTGCGCAGCGGCGCCAGGCCGCGGCAGCGCTGCAGCAATTGCCGGTAATAGCGCCCTCTTTCATGCATTTCGACGTCGGGCAGCACGATGCGGTCGCGCGAGATTTTCTCGGTCGGCGCCGCCACCTCGGCGCTCCCCGCGATGACGGGCTCGCCCCGCTGGTTGGTGACCGTGCAATCGAGCTGGACGCGGTGCCCCGCATCGTCCTTCTTCGCCACCTTCACCGTCACCACGACCGTGTCGCCCAGCGCGACCGGACGCAGAAAGCGCAAGGTCTGTCCGAGATAGATCGTGCCAGGGCCAGGCAGCTCGGTGCCCAGCACGGCGGAGATCAGCGCGCCGCCCCACATGCCGTGCGCTATCACCTCGTGAAACAGGTCGCTCTTGGCGAATTCGGGATCGACATGCGAGGGATTGACGTCCCCGGACATCACGGCAAAGAGCGTGATGTCGTCCGGCGTGAGCTGCCGGGTCAGGCTCGCGCTGTCGCCGATCTTCAGCTCGGCGAAGGTGCGGTTCTCGATCCGGGTCACGGTTCACCCCGACAGGCTTGCCGAGCATGATCGCCCGGTGGCGGCATCCATGCATCCGATCGGTCCACAAGCCAACCCTTCCCGTCGGCCGTCATGAAACCGAGCCGTCCGGCCGTCATCTTGCGCAAGATCAATGTCCGCCGCGGCATGGAGGATAGTCTCGCCGCGGCCGTCGGCAAGTTCCGCGAAGCGCCGGACGATGTCGTGTCACGGAAGCCGTGCTACGGTGGCGATGGGTGATCGATGGCAGGTCGCGCGTTCCCAAAACGCCCAACGAGTTGAAGGAATGTCCATGACGGTCGCCCCGAGCCGGAATTTCCTGACCCTGGACCGCTACTGGCGGGCCGCGAACTACCTGTCGGTCGGCCAGATCTATCTCCAGGACAATGCGCTGCTGCGCGAACCGCTGTTGCGTGCGCATGTCAAACCGCGGCTTCTGGGCCATTGGGGGACGACGCCCGGCCTCAATTTCATCTACGCCCACCTCAATCGCATCATCCGCGCCGACGATCTCAACATGATCCTGATCACGGGTCCCGGACATGGCGGGCCGGGCCTGGTGGCGAATTCCTATCTCGAGGGCTCCTACACCGAGCGGTTTCCCAACATCGAACGCAGCGCCAACGGGCTGCAGCGGCTGTTCCGGCAATTCTCCTGGCCGTATGGTATTTCCAGCCATGCGTCGCCCACCACGCCCGGCTCGATCCATGAGGGGGGCGAACTCGGCTATTCGCTGGCGCACGCCTATGGCGCCGCGTTCGACAATCCCGACCTCATCGTCGCCTGCGTCGTCGGCGACGGCGAGGCGGAAACGGGTCCGCTGGCGACGAGCTGGCATTCCAACAAATTCCTCAACCCGGCGCGCGACGGCGCGGTGCTTCCGATCCTCCACCTGAACGGATTCAAGATCGCCAATCCCACGGTCCTCGCCCGCATCGGCCGCGACGAGCTGGAAGCGCTGCTGCGCGGCTACGGCTATGAGCCGCTTTTCGTCGAGGGCCGCGAGCCGATGACGATGCACGGGATCATGGCGGACGCGCTCGACCGCTGCGTCGCGCGGATCCGCGGAATCCAGGCCGAAGCCCGCGCCGGGCGCGACCCGCAGCGGCCGCGCTGGCCGATGATCGTGCTGGTGACGCCCAAGGGCTGGACCGGGCCGAAATTCGTCGACGGCAAGCCGGTCGAGGGAACGTGGCGCGCCCACCAGGTCCCCATCGACAAGATGGACGAGCCGGAGCATCTGCGCCTGCTGGAACAGTGGATGCGCAGCTACCGGCCGGAGGAACTGTTCGACGAAAAGGGCAAGCTGGATGAGGATCTGGCGGCGCTGCCGCCCACCGGGCATCGGCGCCTGGGCATGAATCCGCATGCCAATGGCGGCGAGCTTCTGGTGCCGTTGTCGATGCCGCATTTTCGCGACTATGCCGTCGCGGTCGGCGCGCCCGGCCAGGTCGAGGCGGAAGCGACGCGCATCCTGGGCAAGCTCCTGCGCGACGTGATGGCGCTCAACGGCGATGCCGGGAATTTCCGCCTGTTCGGACCGGACGAGACGGCGTCGAACCGCCTCGAAGCGGTCTACGAAGTCTCCAAGAAGGTGTGGATGGCGGCGTATGAAGACGTCGACACCGATCTGTCGACCGACGGGCGCGTCATGGAGGTCTTGAGCGAGCATCTGTGCCAGGGCTGGCTGGAGGGATACCTCCTCACCGGACGGCACGGCTTCTTCTCCTGCTACGAAGCGTTCGTGCACATCGTCGATTCCATGGTCAACCAGCACGCCAAATGGCTGAAATCGTCCCGCGAGGTCGGCTGGCGCGCGCCCATCGCCTCGCTGAACTACCTGCTGACGTCGCATGTCTGGCGCCAGGACCATAACGGCTTCAGCCATCAGGATCCCGGCTTCATCGACCACATCGCCAACAAGAAGGCCGACGTCGCCCGCATCTACCTGCCGCCCGATGCCAACTGCCTGCTGTCGGTCGCCGATCATTGCCTGCGCAGCAAGAACTACATCAACGTGATCGTCGCGGGAAAACAGCCGTCCTGGCAGTGGCTGGACATCGAGGCGGCCGAGCGCCACTGCACGGCGGGTGCCGGCGTCTGGGAATGGGCCGGCAAGGATGGCGGCGATCCCGAGGTCGTCATGGCCTGCGCCGGCGACGTGCCGACGCTCGAAGCGCTCGCGGCGGTGATGCTGCTGCGCGACTTTGCGCCGGACCTGCGCGTGCGCGTCGTCAACGTCGTGGACCTCATGGCGCTGCAGCCGACGGCGGATCATCCGCATGGCCTGGGCGATCCCGATTTCGCGGCGCTGTTCACGCGGGACAAGCCCGTGATCTTCGCCTATCACGGCTATCCCGCGCTGATCCACAAGCTGACTTACCGGCGCGCCAATCACGACAATTTCCACGTCCACGGCTTCAAGGAAGAAGGCACCACGACGACGCCGTTCGACATGGTGGTGCTGAACAATTTGGACCGCTTCTCGCTGGTGCTGGACGCGGTGCGCCACGTGCCCCGGCTCGCCGGCCGCGTCCATGAGGCCGAGGAGAAATACTGGGCCGCGATGGAACGGCACAAGCTGTACATCAGCGAGCACGGCGAGGATCTGCCGGAAATCTGCAACTGGCACTGGCACCCGGCACCCTGAACGGCACCGGCCACGCGCCGCCCTGACGACGATGGCGCCCAAGGGCCGCCATAGCGACGGCCGGCGTAATGTCAGGTCGCGACGTTCACGATCAGCACGCCGGTGTCCTCGACATAGCGGTTCCAGTCGGCGATGAGGCCGGCCAGCCGCTCGGGCTCCGCCGCCGCACGGTCGTCGGTCTCGCCCGGGTCGCGCGACAGATCGTAGAGCTGCCATTGCCCGGGCCCGTCGGGCGGCGGCAGCAGCAGCGCCTTCCAATCGCCGCGGCGGATGGCGCAGCGGCCGAACAATTCCCAGCCCGTGGCGGTCGCCTCGGTGTGCACCACCTCGGTCTCGCCGTCCAGATAAGGCACGAGCGAGCGGCCGCGCATCCCGACGATCTTGCGCCCGCGCCAGGCCTCGCCCGGATGATCGACGCCCGCCAGCGCCAGCAGCGTGGGCGCCACGTCCATCGCCGTGGCGAACGTCTCGCTGATCGCGCCTTGGCGCGCGAACTGCGTCCCGGTCAGGAAAGCGACGACGCGGATGCCGCCTTCGGAGGTGTGCGTCTTGTAGAGCCGCGACGGCGCGGTGGCGGCCTGCGCCCAGCGCGGCCCGTACCAGACATAGGAATTCGACCGGCCGATATTCTCCAGCCGGTTGTCGTAATGGGCGGCGATGAACTCCATCAGCATCGGCCCGAACACCGGCACCGCCTCGATCAGCGCACCCTCGGCGCCGTTGTCCGACAGGAACAGGATCACGGTGTCGTCGAAATCGCCGCTTGCCTTCAGATGTTCCACCAGGCGCCCGACATTCCAGTCGATCCGCTCCACCATCGCGGCATAGACTTCCATCGTGCGGGCGGAGACGGCGCGTTCCGCTTCCGTCATCTCGTCCCACGGCTTCGAACGCGCCACGACGGGATGGGGCACGACGTCCGGCGGGCAGAGGCCGGCCGCGATCAGCCCCTTCAGCCGCGCGGCACGCAGGGCGTCGGGGCCGGCATCGTAGCGGCCGCGATATTTCGCGATCAGGTCGTCGGGCGCCTGCAACGGCCAGTGCGGCGCGGAAAAGGCGAGATAGGCGAAGAACGGCGCGCCGTCCTTCGGCCTGGCATCGAGATAGTCGATCAGCTTGTCGGTGAATCCGTCCGACGTGTAGAAGTCGTCGGGCAGGCCGACGAATTTGTCGTCCTCGGTGTAGATCGTGTCCTGGCGCGGAAATCCCGTGCCGGCCTTGGGCGACGACGCATAGTGGTTGGCCGCGCCCGGCAGCAGCGCGAAGGAGCGCTCGAAGCCGCGCGCATGGGGCGACGTCTCGAGCGTCATGCCCAGATGCCACTTGCCCGCCATGAAGGTGCGGTAGCCGCTGTCGCGCAAGAGTTCGGTCACGGTCACGACGCGGTCGTTGAGATAGCCCTCATAGCCGGGCTTGCCGCGCTGCGACCGCGCCGCCACCTCGTCCAGCGTGCCGAGGCCCGCGATGTGATGGTCGGTGCCGGTGAGCAGCATGGCGCGCGTCGGCGAGCAGGCCGGCGCGGTGTGGAAATCGGTGAAGCGCAGGCCCGCCAGCGCCAGGGCATCGAGATGCGGCGTGGCGATCTCGCCGCCGAAGGCGCCGAGGTCGGAAAAGCCCAGATCGTCGGCCACGATGACGAGAAAATTCGGTCGCTTCATGCTGCGCTTTCCACCGTCGGCCTGCGAGCGGAGCATGGCGCCGCGCGGGCGTCCATATCAATCGTCCGTGCTATGCGGATCGATCTCGCGTATCGGCAGGTCCCAGTGATTCAGGGTCAGCTCCCTCAGCTCCCAGCGCCGCTGCTCGTCGCGTTCCAGCGCCGCCTTGTCGGGGAACAGCTGACGCTGGACCTCCCCTTCATGGGTCGAGCCGGCATAGTCCGGATAGGTGATGACGACGCGGTAGTCCCAGCGCGACTCCTCGCTGGTGTGAAGGCCCGGCCGGTCCACGATGTAGCCCGTGACATAGCCGAGCTGCTTTTCGCGGTCGAGGATGGCGATCTGGTACTTCTGGAAGATCTTCCACCATTCGCCCTGGTGGCCGTATTGGATGCGATAGACCCATTCGACCCGGTAGGGCCTGGTCTCCTGCGCGCGGCCGGCGCCCGTCAGCGCCACCAGGACGACACAGGCCGCCGCCAGCCCCCTGCCATACATGCCGGCCTGCCGCATGGCCCTACTCCACCTGGATGTCGAAGGTGACGCCGAACGTCCGCGGATCGCCGAGCACGCCGACGGCCGGCGTGATGGCCGAGGCGGCGCCGACGCCGATGAGGTAGCGCTGGTCGGCGAGATTCTTGGACCACAGCAGCAGGGAGTATTTTCCGTCGGTCGTGCGCACGCCGATGCCGAAATTGGTCAGCCCATAGGCATCCTGCCAGCCATAGCTCGAATAGGAATTGTAGACCGAAACCTTCGAGTGGAACGTCTGGTTCAGATAGGTGAAGCCGGTGAAGCCGTCGTCCAGCGGCACTTCGTAGTTGATGTTGAGCTGGGCGTTCCACAGCGGCGCGCCGGGAAGCTGCCGGCCGGAAAGGTCCACGGACTTCGTGACATTGGTGAGCTCGATCGGCGCCGGCGCGTCGGCATAGGACACATAGGCCGCGTTGTTATAGGCGCCGCTGAGCGAGATCGTCAGGTTGTCGAGCGGCGCATAGGTCGTCTCCAGCTCGATGCCGCGCTGGCGCACGCGTGCGGCGTTGGTGAGATAGATCCGGGTCGTGGGTCCGGTGGTCACGGCGGCCGACGCCTGATAGTCGGAGATGTCGTTCCAGTAGAGGTTGAGGTTGGCGATCAGCCGCCCGTCGAGCCACGTCGTCTTGACGCCGGCCTCGTAGTCCGTCGCGCGTTCCGGCTTGATGATGACGGGGATGCCCGGCGCCGCGGTGGTGTTGACCGCACCGGACTTCTCGCCATGGCTGGCGGAAAAATAGGCGAAGATGTTGTCGTCGATCTTGTAGGACGGATTGACCAGCCAGGAGACCGAACCGAAATCCTTCTTATCGGCCACCACGAACGGTCCGCCGAACGAGGCGAGCACCGCCGTGCGGTAAGGCGCCAGAGCCGGCGGCAGCGCCGCGCCGCCGAAGGACGTGGCATCGTCCGCGCCCGCCTTATGCTCCCAGGTGTAGCGCAGCCCACCGGTGAGCGCGGCGGCATCGGTGATGTGCCAGGTGCCTTGCGCGAAGCCGGCATAGGAGTCGGTCGTGGCGCGGCCGGACTGGTCGTACTCCACGCCGTTGAGGATCGCGGACGGCGCCGTCGGGCTGCCGAGCAGGGCCTCGGAGGCGTCCGAGAAGAAGATGTCGCGGTCGTTGCTGAGCACGCGCTCGTGCAGGGCGTAGAGGCCGCCCTGGTATTCGAAGGTCTGGCCGGTGGGCGAGGCGATGCGCAATTCCTGCGAATATTGCGAGACGTCGACATCGTAGCCGCCGCGCAGGATCGGGAACGGCGAGTAGTCGGAGTCGTTGTAGGGCCGGAAGCGCAGGCTGCGGAACGCGGTGATCGAGGTGATCGTGTGATCGGCGACAGTCCAGTCGGCCTGGTTGGAGATGCCGTTGACCGAGGAATGCGTGATCCCCTGCGTGTCCATGTTGGCGCCATGCGTCAGATCGAAGCTCGGCGTGTAGCCGAATATGCCCTTGAGGATCGCCGACCAGCCGGCGCGCGGCGCGCCGTTGGCGTAGTTCGGATCCGCGACCGGGGGGGTGTAGTTGTTGAGCTCGTCGGTCTGGTTGTGCTCGATGATGAGACGGTCGCGGAAATCGCTGGTCGGCGTGAAGAGGAGCTGGCCGCGCACCGACCACCGGTCGGTGCTGAGCAGGTGGTCGTCGTTGAAATTGTTCCTGATCCAGCCATTGCCCTTGTCGCCCGAGACGGTGAGGCGGAAGGCCAGCTCGTCGTCGATGAGCGGCGCGGTCACATTGGCGCGAATCTGCTCGCGGTCGTGGTTGCCGTAGGTCAGCTCGACATTCGCCTCCGGCGTGAAGCTGGGCTCCTGCGTCGTGATGACGACGGCGCCGATGGTGGTGTTCTTGCCCAGCAGCGTGCCCTGCGGCCCGCGCAGCACCTCGACATGGTCGAGGTCGACGAAATCGAACCAGCTGAAGCCCACATGGGTGAACACGACGTTGTCGACGATCAGGCCGACGCCGGATTCGACGCCGTCGAAATTGGCGTTGCCGCCGAGGCCGCGGATCGAGAATTGCGACACGCGCGTGTTCTGCTGCACGGCGGAGAAGTTCGGCACCTTGTCCGCATAGTCGGCGATGCGGTCGGCATGCTCCAGCTTCAGCTTGTCGCCAGCGATGAGCGAAATCGGAATCGGAACGTCCTGGTTGTTCTCGGCGCGGTGCCGGCCGGTGACGACCACCGTTTCGATGCCCTCGGGAGGCGCGCCCGCGTCGGCCACCACCAGCGGTGCGCCGCCTTCCGTGCCGGCTGCGTCTGCGGCCTGCGCTTGCGGCGCCAGGAGCATCGCGCCGCCCAGAAGCAACGCCAGCCGAAAGGACGACAAATTTGCGTCGGCGCTCGCCGCGCCGGCCCGGATGACAGATTTCACGCGAAACACCCCTACTCGTGCAGCCCCAATGGCAATTTTGCACCACTTAGTCTATCGGACTAGTAGTGTATCACTAGGGGCAACGTTTCATCCCGTCAATAGGATTGTTCCATCGCACTCGCCCCACCGGTTTCGTCGGCATGACGATGCTGCCCGCGCGCCGCAACGCGATCCTTTCCGGATTTTCTTCGGCCAAATCAGACATCTTCGCCGCCGCCCCCGACGCTCGACCGATGCGGACGTCATCGGGAACCTGACCGGCGTTCGATAACGGAAATTGCGAAGGCGGCAATCTGGCGATCTTGTCTGTTCGAGTTCCAGGTATTCACGGAACATACCGGAACAATATTGGTGTTGGACAGGTATTGGTATTTATACGGATGAAATTCGACATCGGCTTTCTTGCAGAAGCGCACTTCATTAACGGTTGCATGCGAATTTCAATACACGTACAGGTTGCACAAAGCAGAGATTGATTTCGCGAGCTGCATCGCCAGACGGCCTGTCACAGTTCGAAGGACCTTTATCCGATGCTTTCTGCAAACTTTCTGCATGGCCGGCGCCTGTCGCTGCGCGACGGGATCTGCGCCGCGACGGCTTTCGCTCTGCTTGCCGCCGGCGGCGCCACATCCGGCCAAGCGGCAACGGCGACGACCACTTTTGCCGTTACGGCAACCGTCCTGTCGGGCTGCGCGGTCGTCGCGACCGATCTGATCTTCGGCAACTATTCCAGCATCGCCGCCGCGCCGACCGACACGACGAGCACGGTGACGGCGACCTGTACCGCCGGCGTCGCCTACACGATCGCGGCCGATGCAGGCACGGGCGTGGGCGCGACGGTCGCTGCACGCTCGATGACCGGCATCGTCACCGGCGGCACGCTCAACTACCTGATGTATTCGAACGCGGGTCACACGACCTTGTGGGGCGACGGGACGCTGACGACCGCCACGGTCGGCGGCACGGCGGCGCTGGTGCCGCAGAACTACACGATCTACGGCCGTGCGCCGGCCCTGCAGCATCCCGCCGCCGGTCTCTACGCCGATCTCGTCACCGTCACGCTGACCTTCTGAGGCTGTCCTCATGCGCGCACTGATCGCTGTCTTGGTGGCCAGTACGGTAGCGACCGGGATGGGGGCGGCGATCTCCGGCCCGGCCGCGGCCGGCGCATTCGAAATCGCGCCGACGACGATCGACATCGCCCCGGGCGCCGACCGGGCGGTCTTCTACATCACCAACCATGGATCGCAGCCGATCGTGGTCCAGATCCAGGGATTCGACTGGCGGCAAACCGATGGGGGCGAACAGCTCGACAGAAGCGATGCGCTGACCATAAGCCCGCCCATGGCGCGCCTGGTTCCGGAACGGCGCCAGACCGTCCGACTGGCGATCGGGCCCGGCGCCGCACCGGCCGAGCGAAGCTTCCGCCTCGTGGCCAGCGAGCTTCCGGATCCGCAGGCGACCGCTCCGCAGGGCGTGCGGGTCCTGCTGCAATTGAGCGTCCCCGTCTTCGCCGCCGGCACGCACCCGACTCCGGCGCGTCTGACATGGAGCGCGGTGCAAAGCCCCGGCGGGATTTCGCTCGCGGCGCGCAATACGGGCACGCGCCACGCCAAGCTGATGGAAATGTTCGTCACGACCGCCGACGGCGCGAAGATTGCGCTGGCGCCGGGCACGATCTCCTACGTTCTTGCCGGCGTCTCCCGCCGCTGGGCGGTGGCGCTGCCGGGGCGGAGGGCGGGCGAAACCCTGCGGATCACCGGACTGGACGACAGCGACGGCACGACGATCGGTGCGCCGATTACCCTCGCTCCGTGACACGCGGGGCTTGCGCAGCGGCCCTGGCCTATTTCTGTCTGGCCGGCGCGGCGGCAGCGGCAAGCGGGACCGAAAAACTCATTCTGGAAATATGGGTCAACGGCCATTCCCGCCACGTGATCGCCAACGTCATCGACCGGAGCGGAGCGATCTTCGTCAGCGCGGCCGACCTTGCCGCAGCGGGCATCAAGCTGCGTCCCGCCGAAACGGGTGCCGACGGATTCGTCGCCCTGGCCGGGCTGGACGGCGTGCGCGCGCAGCTTCTCGACGCGGAACAGCAGCTTCAGCTCGCGGCGGACAAGGACCGCCTCGCACCGCAAGCCTTCGATCTGCGCGCGCCGGCGACGCCGGAGGCGACGACCGCCGGTGTCGGGTTCATCGGCCAATACGATCTGGCCGGCACGGTCGACAATTTCGGCCATCCCGGCGACACGGCGAGTCTGGGCGCGGCCTTGGCCGGCACGGTCTTCACGCCCTTCGGCACGCTGACCGCGAACGGTTTCGCCCAGATCCAGCCGGGGGCGTCGCGCTTCATGCGGCTGGACACGACCGCCGAGTTCGACGAGCAGGATTCGATGCGGCACTGGCTGGTCGGGGATGCGATTTCCGGCGGCCTCGACTGGTCGCGCTCGGTGCGTTTCGCGGGCCTGCAGATCGCCACCGACTTCGCGCTCAGGCCCGACCTCGCAACCTTTCCCCTGCCGAGCTTCTTCGGCCAGACCGCAGTGCCCGCGACCGTCGACGTGTTCGTCAATTCGGCGCGGGTGTTCGAGACCGACCTCGCGCCGGGGCCGTTCCAGATCGACAATCTTCCCGTCATCACCGGCGCCGGCCAGGCGAGCGTCGTGCTGCGCGACGTGCTGGGACGGGAGACCACGGCGGTGCTGCCGTTCTTCGCGACCGATGCGCTGCTGCGCCCGGGGCTGTCCGCCTATGATTTCGATATCGGATTCCTGCGCCAGAATTACGGGATACGCAGTTTCGACTACGGCGAGGCGGCGATGACCGGAACATACCGTATCGGCGTCGCCGACTGGCTCACGCTCGAAACCCACGCCGAGGCCGCCAGAGACGTGCAGCTCGCGGGCGGCGGCGCGGCCTTTTCGCTCGGACATTACGGCGCGATGCAGATTGCGGCGGCGGCAAGCCACAGCGATTACCTCGGCGTTCACCGCACCGGCGGGCTTTACTCGGCATCGCTCGACACCCAGTCCTATCCCGTCGGGTTCTTCGGCTCGTTCAGCGCGACGTCCGGCACGTATGAGGATCTGGCGAGCATCGGCGGCATCGCGCCGCCCAGATTGCAAATGCAGCTCGGCGCCAATCTCAATCTCGCCCGCTACGGCTCTTTCGCGACGTCCTGGATCGAAACCAGGCGCGACGGACAGGACACGACGCGGCTCGCCTCGGCGTCCTACACATTGTCCTTCGCCGACCGGTGGTATATCGGAACCACCGGCTTCTACGACTACACCAACCGGGTATGGACGGCCGAAGCGTTTCTCAGCCTGTCCCTCGACGGCAACCTTATCGCGGATGCGTCGGCACGTGCGGGAAGCCGCACCGGCTCGGAGCAGGTCGGCCTTACCCGGTCCGTCGATCCCGATGGCGGCTTCGGCTATCGCCTCTCCGCCGCCACCGGCGACAGCAATATCGCGCAGGCCGAAGCAACCTGGATCGGCCCGCATGGCAGTCTCGATGCCGCGGTCTCGTCGACGGACGGCGCTGTGGCCGGACGGGTGCTGGCGTCCGGCGCGGTCGTCGCGATGGACGGCGCGGTCTATGCGACGCAGGTCCCCAATGGCGCGGTTGCGCTGGTGCACACAGGCGAGAAGAATGCCCGCATCTTCCGTGAGAACCGGGAGGTCGCGACAGCCGATTCGGACGGCGACGCCCTGCTCACCGGGCTCGTGCCCTACACCGAGAACCGGATCTCCATCGATCCGCGCGACTACAGCCTTGCGACGATCGTCGACACCACGGACAAGATCGTGGTGCCGCGGCGCATGAGCGGCGTGGTCGTCGACCTGGCGCCGATCTCGCACAATCCGGCCATCGTCATCCTGCACCTGCGCGGCGGAAATCCGCCGCCGCCCGGCTCGCGCGTCACGCTGAACGACGGCGGCGAGCCGCTCGCCGTGGGGCGCGGCGGCGAGATCTTCATCGCAGACTTCCCCCATGCCTTGCAGGGGACCGTCGAGTATGGCGAGTTGTCCTGCCGTTTCGCGGCATCGCCGCCCGCGGCTTCCCCGGACGACACCATTCCCCGGCTCGGACCGGTTCTTTGCGCAAAGGACGAAACACCATGAAAACCGGTCTTCGCGGGCGCGGATATCTTCTCGGTTTCGCCTTGCTCGCCGCGGCGGCGCCGACGCCCGCCGCGGCGCTGCTCTGCGGGACCGTGCTCAACCCCGTCGTGGCGACGGCCACGGGAGTGGCGTTCGGCATGTATTCGCCGGGCGCCGCGGCCGCCACCTTGTCCAACGGAACCGTCACCGTCAGTTGCACGAGCACGCTGCTGTCGACGCTGCCGAGCTTCACCATCGCGCTGTCCGCCGGCACGAACGGCACCTTCAGCCAGCGGAAAATGGCCTTCGGCACCGCCCGCCTCAACTACAATATCTACACGACAGCGGCGCATGGCACGATCTGGGGCGACGGCACGACGCCCACGGCGACACAGACCTACTCTTCCAGCCTCGGGCTCGCCCAGACGCAATTCACCACCTATGGCAGCGTCGCCGCCCACCAGTTCGTAGCGCCCGGCATATCGTATACCGACGGGATCACGGTCACGGTGACCTACTGACCTATCCGGCGCTGCGCCGGGGCTTGGCTTCCGCCGCGCCGTGGAAACCGAAGCGCAGGCCGAATTCCTTCGCCGTCATCGGACGGCCGAACAGATAGCCCTGCCCTTCCTCGCAGCCCTTCTTGCGCAGCCGCGCCAGCTGCTCTTCGGTCTCGACGCCTTCGGCGATCACCTCGAGTCCGAAGCTGCGCCCGAGATAGAGAATGGCGCGCACGATCGCGGCGTCCGTGGGGGATTCGCACATGCCCCGCACGAATACCTGATCGACCTTGAGCCTGTTCAGGGGATAGCGCTTGAGCATGCTGAGCGAAGCGTATCCCGTGCCGTAGTCGTCAAACGCGATGCTGACGCCCTCGGCATGGAGTTCGCGCAACGGGCCGATCATCTCGTCGTCGTGCCGCAGGATGATGTTCTCGGTGATCTCCAGCTCCAAGGCGGAGGGCGGCAGCCTGGACTCAGCCAGGGCGGCGCGCACCTTGTGGGCCAGGTCGCTTGCACGGAACTGCGCCCCGAAGAGATTGACGCCGATGCGGAACGAGGGCGCGCCGTTGCTGCGCCATTCGGCGGCCTGCCTGCACGCCGCGCGGATGGCCCAATCGCCGATCTGCGCGGCCAGCGGACTTGTTTCCAGCGCCGGAAGGAAGGCGCCCGGCGCGATGATCCCCTTCTCCGGATGCCGCCAGCGCAGCAGCGACTCCGCGCCCACCAGCGATCCGTCCGCAAGGCGGACCTGCGGCTGATAGAACAGCTCGAACTCGCCCTCCTGGTAGGCGCGCCGCAGTTCGCCCTGATACGCGTGCCGCAACGACGCGGCATGGCGCAGTGCCGGCATGAAGAAGCGCCGGCAATGGCGGCCCTCCGCCTTGGCCTGGTAGAGCGCCAGATCGGCGTTGGACAGCAGTTCGTCGCCGCGCGAACCGTGCGCGGGAAAGATCGCGATGCCGACGCTCGCGCCGATATGCACCGGCTGGCCCTCGATCGCCACGATCTGCGAGACGCCTTCGATCGCGGCATCGGCGATCTCCGACGCGCGGAAGGGATCGCCCATGCCGGGAATGAGGATCGCGAACTCGTCGCCGCCCATGCGCGCGACGGTATCGACGGGGCGCACGCTCGACAGCAGGCGCTGGGCGACGTCGATCAGCACCGCGTCGCCGGCCGAATGGCCCAGGCTGTCGTTGACGTCCTTGAAGCCGTCGAGGTCGACAAGCATGACACACGCCGCCTCTTCGGTCTGCAGCACCTGCTCGATGCGGCTTTTGAACAGCATGCGGTTGGGCAATTGCGTGAGCGGATCCAGATGCGCCAGGCGGAACAGGCGCATCTCGTTGTCGCGGCGTTCGGTGATGTTGCGCAGGATCGCGCCGAAGCTGGCTCGGCCGTTCTCGCGCCAGGTCGACACCGAAAGCTCGACCGGCACGGCGGAGCCGTCCTTGCGGCGCACGTCGAGTTCCGCGGTGCGGCCTTCCATCAGCGATTCGCCGCCCGCCGCCAGATAGTGGAGCTTGTCCAACGTCCCTTCCGGCGCGATCCGCTCGATCGTCTGCCCCGTGATCTCGGCGGACGAATAGCCCAGGAGTCGCTCGGCGGCGCCGTTCCAGAAGGTCACGCGGCCGCGATAGTCGGCACAGATGATGGCGTCGGGCGAGGTGGCCGCGATGTTCTCGAAGCGGTTCTGGCTCTCGCGCCGCGCCAGCTCCAGCCGGCGCAGTTCGAGCTTGTCGAGGACAAGCGCCGCGAGGTCGTTCAGGTTGCGGCGCTCGGCATCGCCGAAGGTCGCATGCGGCTTGGTGTCGATGATGCAGAGCGTGCCGATCTTCGCACCCGAGGGCGCCTGCAGCGGCGCGCCGGCATAGAAACGGATATGAGGCTCGCCCGTGACCAGCGGATTGTCCCGGAAGCGGTCGTCCCTGGTCGCATCCGGAACGACCATGATGCCGTCCCCGCGGATGGCGTGCGCGCAAAACGAGACGTCGCGCGATGTTTCACAAACCTCCAGGCCGATTCGCGCCGCGAAAATCTGCCGCTCGGCCTCGACGAGGGAGACGAGCGCGATCGGCACTTCGAACACGCTTGCCGCGAGCTGGACGAGACGTTCGAATCCCGGCTCGGCCAGCGCCGCGTCGATGCCGTATTCGCCCAGCGCCGCGAGGCGGCGGCTTTCATCTTCAGGATCCAGGGGCATGCGGTTGAACCTCGTGCGAGGATACCACCCTAGGTTCTCGATGCTAACGCTTCGTTAGCAAATACGGCGTTTCCCGATGCCGGACCGGCGCCGAGGCGGGCCACGGACAAGCGGACGGATTGTGCTTCCACCGGCGCGAATTGCGCCCGCGGGCCGGTCAGCTTTTCGGCATTGGCTTGTCAAAGGGAAACGGCGCGTTGCCCGTGAACGTCGGTCCGTCGATCCGCGCCGGCGCCCCTGCATCTCGTGACGGCACGCTCAGCTTCGCCGTGTAGACGGGCTCGGCAAAGACCGTGTAATCGGCGTATTCCTGTTTCGCGTCGAAGGTCAGGAACGCGACGTCGAAGGACGCCGCCGTCGCCACGCAGACGCAGATGCCGTAGGAGTCCGAGTCCATATAGGGAATATGCTTCAACCGGCGTTTCGCCGGGTCCGGCCTTCCGCCCGTCCTGATGTCGCGCAGGCAGCGAAGGGATTCTTCCCAGCCGAAGTTTTTCCGACTGCGGCAAGATCGCAATCGCATCGCGCAGATGGGAGGCCGCGTCGCGGAATTCGCCGAGGAGAATGAGCGCACGGCCGAGCACCAGCCAGCGTCCTTCATTATCCGGCATGTCGTCGATTGCTTTGCGGGCCAGCGCCGCTGCGGCCCGCGCTTTCGCTCCGCCGAATTCTGGCAGCCATTGCATGATTATTTGCGACCACTGCGTGGTGTGGCGCTCCAAAGTATCAATGGACAATCAAATTTATCCATGAAGCCTTGGAGAGGAATACGCGCCGAAAAAGCCATCAGATTCAACGTGGCAAGCACGCCTTTCAGACGGGAACGCAATTATCGGCTCTCGCAAAGGCTTTTCATATGAATTTTGCAATGTTATGGCTGAGGGGCACCGGAAAAAGGGCCGACCACTGTGACAGAACGCGATAACGAAGCACCAGACAGCGTCGGCACCGGTACGTCGGGCGTGCGTCCGGTGTGGCGGAGGCCTGAGGTCACCGTTCTCGATGTCGAAAGCGGAACGCTCACAACCGTGGGTAATGCCAGCGATGGCACGGGCAGCACCAGCTAACTGGCCTCATCGCGCCGGAACGCGATCAAAGCACAGGTCGGTATGAGTTCGTTCATCGGGACCGTGTTGCTGGGCTCCGGCGAGTCGCTTTGCGTTCCACCTTCTTCGCCGCCAGACGAGCCCGGCTTGGAGTCCTGTACGCGACACGAAGGCCCCGGCTGGGCCATCCGCCATCGACGACGCGTCGTCACACCGGAAGACCGCCTCGAACACCAGCCTTTGCCGGCCTGGGGCGACGGCTGGGTTTGTTTCGCCGGCCGGCTGGATGGCCGGCCGCATCTGGCCTCCGCCCTGAATATGCGATCCGCCGGAATGGCCGATGGCGCGCTTGCCTGCCGGGCACTGGAGCGCTGGGACTGTGACGCGCCGGCCCGCCTGATCGGCGACTATGCGCTGGCGGCCTGGCATCACGCCCAGCGAAGGCTGATCCTGGCAGCCGATCCCCAGGGCATGCGCAGCCTGTATTACTGGCGCAAGGACGACACGGTCATTTTCTCGACAACCCTGCACGGCCTGCTGGCAATGCCGCAGGTGTCGCGTACGATTGATCGGCGCCACGTCGCCGACTATCTGGCGATGAATTACGGCGACGCCGATACGACCTTCTATCGCGACATCCGCAAAGTCATTCCTGGCACCTGCGTCGTCATCACTCAAGGCTCGATTCGCGCCGTTGAGGCCCACCGCTTCGATCCCGAACGTCGAATCCGGTTGAAGGACGATGGCGCCTATGTCGAGGCCGCACGCGCCCTGCTCGACCAGGCGGTCGCGGACCGGCTGCGGGCCGTGGGGCCGGTCCCGATTTCCGTCAGCGGCGGCCTCGACAGCGCCTGCGTCGCGGCCAGCGTTCACACACAGGCGCCTTCGACAAAGTTGCTGACGGCGATGGCGGGACCGGGCGCCATAGGGATCAGAAGAGGCAGGGGCTATGCCGACGAACGCCCCCTGGTGGAAATTCTGGCGCGCGCCCTTCCCGGCCTCGATGCCGAATTTCATGTGGCATCCCCCAATACGGATTGGAGCCCGGATTCGCATCTCTCCACGGCGCACAGCGGGGCGCCCTATCGAAATCCCGCGCATCTCGCCTGGTTTGGCGGCGTCTACCGCCGCGCCGAGGCGTTGGGCGCGCACGCAATACTGACCGGAAACGCCGGCAACATGACGCTGACCTGGGATGGCCGCCGCGGACTTCTTTCGGCATTGCGCCAGGGCAGGATTGTCCGTCTGGCGCGCGAACTGGCGATGGGATCGCGCGGCAGTCCAAGAACGCTGGCGGGCACCATCTGGAAACATCTTGTTCTTCCGTTGAAGGGGCAGCGACAACTGTCGGGAGAACTGAGATCCTATTCGGCGCTGAGTCCGCACGCGATGCGCGAATTCGACGTCCTGGACAGGATGCGCGCGCGCGGAAACGACACGGGGTTCGTGTTGCAAGGCGACAGCCGCAGGATGCGCATTCAGTCTCTGCTACGAAGCCGCCACGCGCGGTCCGACGTGATGAATATGCTGCGGGGGCTGTATGGGCTGGATATTCTGATACCGCTCAACGATGTCCGCCTGGTGGAATTCTGCCTGGCGATCCCCGAAGAGCAATTCCTGAAGGATGGAACAGACCGCTATCTTGCAAGGCGCCTGCTGCGGAAGGCGGGCGTACCCCACGCGATCACGGAAAACCGCCAGCGCGGCCGCCAGCATCCCGAATGGTTCGCCCACATGACCGAGGCCGCGCCCTCATTTCCAGCCCAGATGGAACGGCTGCGCCGGTCCCCCACCGTGGGCCGCCTGATCGATCTGGATCGTCTTGACCACCTGATCGGCGCATGGCCGGCGAACGCGCAGGCGGCCGAACGCCAGCGCAAGACATATGGCGCCCTCATGAATGCGGCGCTCAGCGTGGGCGCTTTCATTGCCTGGGCGGAAGGCACCAACTGAAAGCCGCAAAATCAAAGATAACCCAGGCGGTCCATCACCGCGCCATGACGTTCGACTATCGCGCGAGCCTGGGCTGAAGACAGCCGATCGCGCCAACCGCCGGCACGGCCTGTTCGAAAGAAGACGTCCGTCGATTCGCTTTGACGCTCGCGAAATCCGCGAATCCTCTCCTGCCCCGCCAATGTCTCGAACCGGGTGGCGGCCACCGCCGAATCCAGCATCGCATCGGTAACGGCGATGCCCAGATGCGATGCCACCTGCGCCAAGAGGCCATGGGGGTCGCGCAGCATGTCTTCATATCGGATGACCAGAGGGGACAGCGACGTCTGGTCCAGCCAGGACAGGACGTGACCGCTCCACGAACCCAGCGGCTGCGGCAACTGGATCTTCGCGCCGCTCGCGGCATCGGCCATGAACGCGCCGTCATTCGCCATGAATTCTATGGTCCTGTCGATCGCTGTCCCGCGATGATGGGAAAAAGAGACCGCCACGTCGCGCGGATCGCGGACGAGGTATACCGCGCCCTGACTGATCTGCGGCGGAAAGGCTGCCTCTCCCGCCCCGGTGCGCCAAAACCGGTCGTGGACTTTTCGCAGCAGCAACCCGCCATCGGCATCGGCGGCAAGGGCGGCGCAAAGGGCGGGCCGCAGATCTGCGATCTCCTCACCGGTAAGCTCGCTTGCCTCCAGGCCGAACAATTCGTCTACCTCGGCGAAAGTCGCGACGCTCGAATCGTCCTGGAGCGCGTTGATGTCGACGGGCTTTCCGCCGGACTGGAGGCTGGAGAGCATCATCCGCAGCCAGGTGTTTCCAGACTTCGGATATGAGACCAGCCATCCGAACCGCGCGGCGGTCATGGATGAGCTTGAAGTGCCGACGCGGCAAGGCGCACCAGATCCGGCAAATCCGCCACATTGCCGGTTCGGGTCAGGGAAAAGATGGGCACGAGCGTCGCCAGGCGCGTCAGGTCCTGAAACTGTCCTTCACGCCTGCCAAGATGACGCCCCAGACGCGCGCGATAGAGCATCTCGGTCGCCGGCATGACAGATGCCGGCCCTGACAGCCGGATCAGGGTTGGTGCCTTCAGGCGGGGATCGACGCCGAGACGAACGATGGCGCCCAGCGGAGCGGGCTCACAACGGCCTGGAGGCAGGACGAGCAGGCGCTTGGCATGGCCCGGACGCCCGGCCAAGAGCGATTCCGGCGGATGGGACAGGGCGCGCGCCGCATCGGGCCACAACCGCAGCCGCAACGGTCCGGGAAAGGCGTGTGCCCGACCATCCCCGACCGCGATCCGGCAGATGTCATCTGTCATCGCCTCGTACCCGTGCGCCACAAGGCCGGCAGCCAAGGTGGATTTCCCGCGTCCCGACAACCCGGCGATGGCGACCGCGCCGTCCCCGCCATGAACGCAGCTGGCATGCAGGATGAGATCGCCGCGCTGGTGCAGAAGCACGCCCGCCGCAGTGCCCTGCAGAAAAGTCTCGACGTCCTGGATCGGGCAGTTGGGGCCGAGATCGGCAACCACGTCGCGTCCATCCCGGATCAAAAAGCGCAGTTGCCCGGAAGCCTTCAACAAAAGGCAGCCATCCGTGTCGACCTCGATGAAAGGGCTCTTCCAGACGGGAGCGTCCAGGCTCGGCGGCACGTCCCCGTGCCGCAACACAATGTCTGCGGCGCCTTCGCGCGGCAGCGGCGGAAAGCTGGCGATCGGCAACTCCGTGCGGAGCCGATAGCCGTAGAAATATCTGTCTTCCGCCGCGTCAGAGGCCATCGCGCTATTCGGCGCCGCCCGCTTCGATGTCGATAAGGCCATACTCGCGGAGCCGCCGAAATCAGGTCGATGGTGTCCTGCGCGATCACAGCTCCGTCGCCGTCGAAGTCCCGCACCAGCCCGTCGCACAATTCCGACACGGTTTGGGGGCGCTCCAGACGGCGCCAGATTTCGGACGCCATACCGTCAAATCCGACATATTTGCCCTGAAGCAACCCCATCACCACCATCTGTCCGTCGATCTCCGCGGTTAGCTGATCGGCATGCCACTTCACGCGCGTACTCGCACCGATCTGACCCGTTCTTTGCATCTCAATCTCCGTAACGTCTTTGCCGCGTCCGCTCGGCCCGGTCTTGTCGGTTTGGAGTCACGTCAGCCATGGATCCACATATTGACCGCGAAGCGGCGGTCCGCGAAAGCCCCATCACGGCAAAGAATGGGCTCGACCGAATGCGGTGCGATCGCAGGGAAGGCGACCATGAGGTTGTGGTCGGGAAGGATGTCCCTGGTTTGAGGAGTGCCCACCGCGTACATCCGCAGGGCCCCGCCCGTAAAGCCGGCTGGCCGACGGTTCAGATAGAGAACCAGGGTCAGTATGCGCGGCCTTCGCTGTCGAACGGTGCCGAGGAAGGTATCGACATGCCGACGGAAATGCGCGCCGTCCCCGTGCGACACCATTTCAATCTCCACCTGCGTAGCCTCGAACGGCCTCATCCCGAACGCCCGCTGGAGTTCGCTCTTGCTATCCAGAGCGCGGGATTTCAGCAATGCCTCGAAGGGGCCGAGGCCCGGCAATTTTAGCGCGCTGCGAAGATTGGCATCGACGCGGACCGCACCTTCATGGAGCACGGCGGCGGGCTCGTAGCACATCTCCTGCTCAATTGCGTAGCGCAACAGCGCGTCCGCCGCTTCGGGGCGCAGCCAGTCCGGCTTGGCGAGGGTCGGTAGAAAGCCGCCGCGGCCACGATCGCCGGCAGTTGCGCTCATCGGCTCCACGACGGTCTCGACGCTCCTGTCACGATTTCACGCCGCAATCATCCAACCTCGGGGCCGGGCGCGTAGTTCACGGTGGGCTGCACAAGATCGCGGCCGCCATTGAAATCCTTGTACGTCTCGTCACCGATGCGATAGGCCGTCCTCGTCATCTGCGCCAACGCAAGTGCGTTGCGGATTTCTCTTGTGAACCGCAGGACCGGCGCCGCGAACCAGGTGGCGAGGGCCGCTTCGAGCTTCTCGAGCCGTGGGTCAAAGGTATATTTGTCCGACGGACCGCATCTGTGCTCGTAATTGCTGCAACCGCGCTTGACGAGCATCTTGGTATCGGTGCCCAGAGAAGGATGCTGATCGATTTTCTCGCGCATCTTGCGGTAGTAATCCCGCGCGACACCCAGCCCGGTGAGATACAGATAGGTTCCATAGGGACTGGAATTTTGCGGGTTGTCCACTTCCGGACCGCTCTTGGACGCACAGGGCAATGATTTGACGATGTCGCGGACCGCCATCAACTGCCGCATGGACCGTGACACCACCTTGACCTTGTAGCAGTCGCGACACCCGAACGGCACAGCGCTCTCTCCATACGCCCGGCGAAACAGGAAGTGGTTGAGGAAGGCGCAGGGGGGGAAGGTGCCTTGCGGGCCATCTTTGATAAAGGGGTCCAGCCGGGACGGCTTGCCGGGACGATTGATGAAGTCCGCCAGTTCGAACCGGCCGTCTTCTCTCCGCACGAGCGCGCCGCTCTCCATCGCCTGTTCCAGATTTTCGGCGACGGACCTACCGTCGGCCAGTACCATGGAAGGCAATATTTCGGTCGCCCTCGCCATTCCCGATACCTTTCATTTTTGCCGTCTTCCGCCCCCTTCAAACTAGCACCGCATGCCTGGAATGCACAGACGGCGGGATGCGAGATCCATACCCGGTAAACACAAGCATCGGGCGATACCGATCCTCGTCGTGCATCATTTTCACATGATCCAACGGCTCGCTAAGGTGTCTGTTGTCACAGCCGACCGGTTGCAGACGTGCCCTCCGAGCATCGCATTCAGGCATTCTGCACGCACCGCCCTCGGCGGCATGCCTGATCATCAACCCGCCGTGCCGGCCGATCGTCCTCGGCAAGGTCGGTCTGGCGGCAAAGCAGATCAGCCGCCGCGCAGCAGATGCATGATGCGCGCGCGCAGCTTGCCGTAATTCTCCCGCAAGGGACCCAAGAGGCCGTGCCGCTCGGCGGGAAGATGTGCCAGCGGGTGACCGTGCTCGCGAAAGACGTAATGGTCGAAATACGCTTTCCAGGCCAGGCGCTCGGGCAGCGGACGCTCGCCGATCGCGATCATCGACAGGAGCAGGCTGGTATAGGGCGCATCCGGTCCGGCGCTGAAGGCGTCCCACCAGTAGTTCACCAGGCCGTTGAACGGCGCGGTCGATTCGACCTGGTGCCACCAGAGCTTCGGCAGATAGAGCGCGTCGCCGGGCTGAAGCTCAGCGACCAGCGCCTTGTCGCGCACCGCTTCGAACAGCGGATATTTCGCTGCGTCGCGGGACGACGACGCCGCCAGGCTGACCGGCTGGCCGGCCATCGTGTTGTCGATCGGGCCGACATAGAGGCTGCCGATCAGCTCCGGCGCGAACAGCGTGAAGCGGCGCGTGCCCGCCACGACGCAGGCCAGATTGTCGAGCGTGTCGTAATGCGACGACACGTTCGAGGCATGTCCGAGCCAGATCCGCGCGCCGACATTGGCCGGCAGGATCGGCATCGGGTGCCGCGCGGAGAATCCCGGCAGGTAAGAATCGACGGGCAGCGAGCCCATATAGATCGTCGGCGACTCCGGCTGGTCCGGCCCGGACAGCATGGCATCCAGCGCAGCGCCGAAACGCATCGTCCGGCGCTCGAAATTGAAGCCGTCCAGATCGTCGTTGTAATAGTATTTTCCGGCGATCTGCGGCGCGCCGAAGAAGGCCTCGGCCTCGCGGCTGGCATCGAATTGCGAGACATAGGTCTTGAAGTCCGCGGGCGATTGCGCCGCGGCCTGCACCACCGGCCAGGCGGCGACGAGGCCGCGGATGACCACCGGGCGGCAAGGCTCCGCCACGCGGCGCGAAAACCAGTCGGCGCCGGTGAGGTCGCGGCCGTCGATTTCTGCCACACGGTTGGTCGTCATGCGGATACCGGCGTCAGGGCCTTGCGAGCGCATCGCTCGCGCCAAGCAGAAGCCGGTTCTTCTTCTGCGCCAGGACCGGCACCTGTTTGAGCGAGGCCATCATCAGATAGATCAGGTTGAGATAGCCGCGGCGGAACAGTTCGACCACCGTGGCATCGGGCAGCTCTCGCAGCGCGTCGGGGTCGATGGTGTAGAGGCCCAGAAGATTGCGCGTTTCGCCGTCGTCGAAGCGCAGACTGATATCGATCGGTCCGATCAGCTTCAGCTTCAACAGCGTATCGATGAAGATTTTCGTCATCTCCGCGCCGGGCCGAAGCTCGCCCAGGGCCGCGATCACGCCTTGCAGATAGGCGGTCGGCGCGCCGCCGTCGTCGAACAGGCGCTGGCCCTTCTGCGTTCCGACGCGTGGATTGTCGAGGTCAATCGCAAGATCGCCGCCACCGGCCACGAAGAAGGGAATACGCCGGAGATTGAGCGGGCGATAGGCATCCGGCTCGTCCCGGAACAGGTTTTCCGCCGCGTCGAAGCCGAACACCGCACCGCAGATGAAAGCGCCGGTGTCCGAATCCTTGGTCAGGAGAATGGGGTGGTGGACGACGAGCAAGGGAAACTCATTCACCACCACCTGCACAAAGCGCTGATCGTCGGGGAATTCATTCGACGTGCCGCCCTGAACGCGCAAGTCGCGATGGGCTTCCTTATCCAGGAAAACGACGTTGGTCACGCGAACGCTCTTCAGATGGGCTGCAGGCCGTAATCGTGGATCTTCCGGACCAGCTCGCGGTTCTTGGGCAGTTGCGACCGCAGCTTCCTTGTGATGGCGACGTTCTCGTCCATGAATTTCCTGGCCACCGATTCGGTGCCGGCATTGTCCAGCGGCCCGATCTCGGTGCGGAAGCCCATGCCGTAGAGCACATACTGATAGCTGGCGGCGGGGAACACTTCTTCCAGGCGGTCGAATTCGTCCAGGAACCAGGGCGGCTGGTATTTCCACAGGTGCAGCAGGTTCTTCAGGCGGGACGGAACGGTCGCCGGATCGGTGTTGTCGCGCCAGAATTTTTCCGGCCGCTGGGTCAGGACGTAATGCAGCTTGAGGAAATCGATGATCCGTCCCCAGCGGTAATGGCCCACCTCGTTGAAGCGCGCCGCGACGATGTCCATCACCTCGCGATTGGCCGGCATCTGCTCGGCGATCAGCTTGGCCGACAATTCGACGAGGACGATGGCCGAGGATTCCAGCGGCTCGAGGAAGCCGGCGGCGAGCCCCACGGCGACGCAATTGTTCTTCCAGAAGGTTTCGCGGTGGCCGGAGCGGATGGGAATCTTGCGCGGCGACAGCCCCTTCGCCATCGGCCCGACATAGCGGCGCAATTCTTCTTCCGCCGCCTCGTCGCTGATGTGGCGGCTGGAGTATACATAACCCGTGCCGCGCCGCGTCGGCAGACCGATGTCCCAGATCCAGCCCGCCGATTGGGCGGTCGAAATCGTGTGCGAGGCCATCGGGTCGGTCGGCGCGGCGTAAGGAACCTGCATGGCGATGGCGGTGTCGCAGAACAATATGTCGCTGCAGCTTTTGAAGCCGACGCCGAGCGCTTTGCCCAAAAGGAGCGATGCGAAACCGGTGCAGTCGACGAACAGGTCGCCCGCGATCTCTCCTGCCTGTTTGGTGCGGATGCTTTTGACGTCGCCCTGCTCGGTCATCTCCACCGATTCGACATCGGCGAGGACGTGGCGGACGCCGAGCTTTGCCGTGCAATGGCGTTGCAGGAAGGGCGCGAATTTTCCGGCGTCGAGATGATAGGCGTAGTTCGCGACGGCCTGGTATTCCGGCGTCGTGATCATCTTCGGCGCCAGGCCGTCCTCGCAAAGCTCGCCTTGCGGACAGACCGCATCGCAGAAGGAGCGGGACTGATCGCCGCGCAGCCAATGCGGCACGAGGTTCACCTGCGCAAAACCCTGCGGCAGCATCAGCGGGTGATAGTAGAAATCGTGCTTTTCGCCCGTCGTCCAGCGCGCGAATTTGGCGCCCTGCTTGAAGGCGGCATCGCATTCGCGGAAGAATTCGGTTTCCGACACGCCCATCTTTTCGAGCGTCGTCCGAAGCGTCGGCCACGTCCCCTCGCCGACGCCGATGATGGGGATGTTCGGCGATTCGACCAGCGTCACCGTGAAGTCGGCCTTCATGCGGCCCTGATGGCGGGCCGCGATGATGCCGGCGGTCAGCCAGCCGGCGGTGCCGCCGCCGACGATGACGATGTTGCGGATCGGCCGGACCATTCTCAGCGCCCCAATCTTGTCGGCAGATAATTCCTTGACGGCAGGTGGATCACAGTATCGCGCAAAAGAAAGGGGCCGCCAAGTTTGGTTGGCGGCCCGAAGTTCAGGGGATTGTAGGAAAACAAGGGGATTACAGCTTGAAATGCACTCCGGCTATGAACCTGCGTCCATAGTCGACCACGTCGAGAACCTGCGACGAGTAGCGGCCGTGCGTGCTGTAAGTCGCATCCGTCAGGTTCATCGCCTCGAAATAGGCCGTGACGTTCTCCGTGATGTCGTAGCTCGTGGTGAAGTCCATGTTCCAGTTCGTGTTCACGAAGGTCGGCTCGGTTCCGAAGGTCGAACCGTTCTGCAACTGGCCGAAGCCGTTGAGGTAGCTGTCCTGCCAGTTGACCGCGAGACGCGCCTGGAAACCGTCCTTGTCGTAGAAGCCGACGATGTTCGCGGAGTTCGACAGGCCAGTCACGGCGAAACCGCCGACGGCGAGGTTGTGCGGATCGTAGGGCTTGTCCGTGCCCACCAGCGTGCCGTTCGCCTGGAAGCCGAACCCGCTGTCGTCGAACACGTGCTGGAGCGAAAGCTCGAGACCGTACACATTGGCGGCCGGACCGTTGATGTTGGTGGTCAAGGTGTAGGGAATATCGATTCCGCCGGGCCCGGCGCCGGTGAACACCTGCTGCGTGGAGCCCTGGATGATGAAATTGCTCACCGACTTCACGAAGGTGTCGACCGACAGGAACGAGTTCTGCTGGTAGTACCACTGCGCGCTGAGATCGACATTGTCGGAGAGGTAGGGCAGCAGATTCGGGTTGCCGCCGCTCGCGGTGACGTTGCCGACGCGCGACGCGCCGATGCTGTAGGACGGGTTGAGATCGCTGATCGGCGGACGGGTCAAGGTGCGCGACGCATCGAACCGGATATCCAGATCGTCCGCGACGGACAGGTCGAAATCCAGATTGGGCAGCAGGTACTGGTAGCTGTGCGTCGCCATGACGTCGCCCGAAGCGGTGTAGTGGACGTCATAGGCCGTCGGATCGCCCAGCTGGACGGTGAAGCCGTTCGGCGCCAGCGGCACGCGGCCGATGCCCACCACGCTCTCATTCGTGATGTCGTAGCGGGTGCCGACATTGATCCGGAGCGGCATATGCGCGATCTCCATCTTGAAGGTCGCGGCCACGAAGCCCGAATAGGTGGCTTCGGAAAGCTGATGGTAGTCGCCGGGATTGAAGGCCGGCTGGAACACCCCGGTGAACGGACGGCCGACTTCGGCCGGCGGCGGAGCACAACAATCGGCTGCGCCCGCGCCGTGGAGGCTTTGCAGGTAGTTGACCACCGTATACGGGTTGAAGGCCAGGACGGCCGGCGGCAAATGGTTGGAACCGCTCCATCCGTTGATGAACCCGGCGGTGCTGAAAGAATTGGTGAAGAAGCTTTGCGGCAGCGCGACGCCGGTGGCCGATCCGGATGCCGGGCCGTAGCCGGCAAAAGCCTGCCAGTTGTTGTTCTCGAACGTGTCGTACACCGACTCGTTCTTGTGCTCGGCGACGTACTGGAAGCCGAACTGGAGGTCGAGATTGCTCTCGTTCCAGTCGCCCATCAGCTTCGCCTGGTTGATCGCATCCAGGTTCACGTTGGTGCCGATCGGCACGACATGCGAGCCGATCAGGCCGTTGTTGATGAACGCAGCCTCATTGCCGGCCGGGCCGAATGTGGTCGGATAGGGCAAGCCGTGACCGGCGGGGACCACGATGCCCAGATCGGTGGTCCAGGGACCGCCATAGCCGACGTCCACGTCGAGCTCGCCGTCCTGATGGCCCGGGTTCAACGCCCCTTCCGCGTGATCGGCATCGAGCGTGACGGTGAACCGGTCGTTGACGCTCCATTTGACGTTGCCGCCGAAATCGTTGTGCTGCAGCACCTCGCCGTTGATCTGCCCCTGGAAGTCCGTCGGCGTCCCGGGCTGGTCGTAGCTGACGGCCGTGCCGTTCGCGTCGAGCCTGATGTTCTGCAGGCTGCCCTGGTTGAACCATACGCTGAAGCCGTATTGGTTCTGGGAGCTGCGCTCGCGCGAGAAATTGTCGTTCAGGGTGATCTCGACGGAGTCCGTCGGCTTCCATTGCAAAGCCAGGCGGCCCTGCATCCGTTCGACATTGGTGAGCTCGTGGTAGATGCCGTAGTCCTGGATGAAGAAATTGGGGCTGCCGTCCGGCGGCGGTGTGCCGGCATATTGCGAATCGTGAATCTGGTTCGAACCCGGTCCCGTGGTGAAGCCGTTCCACGCCTGGATGTTGATGTGGTTCTGCCGGGTCGCGGTATCCGAGTACGAGGCCGCCACCAGGATGCCGATGGTGTCGTGGTCGAACGTGTCGCTGATCAGCACGTCGCCGTTCGGCGTGAACTTGCCGCGCTCGGGCGACAGCGTGCTCGATGCGGAGCCGGCGATCACCAGGCCCGGATGGTCGAACGGCTTGGGGAATTTGACGTTGATGGTCGCGCCGATCGCGCCGGAGGACAGCGACGCATCCGGCGATTTCAGGACGTCGATCTGGCTGACGAAATCGGAATTGACCGAGCTGAAATCGAAGGCGCGGTCGCCCACCTGGTTGCCCTGGGTGTTGCCGACGGCGCTCGGAACCTGGCGGTCGTCGAACAGCGTGGTGTTGAAGGACGGACCGAAGCCGCGGACCGTGATCGCGGTTGCTTCGCCGGTCGACGAGGTGGCGCCGGTGCTGGTGCCGGAGCTCACGCCGCGGGTCACCGTGACGCCGGGAATGCGCATCATCGCTTCGGCGAGGTTCACGTCCGGAAATTTGCCGATGTCTTCGGCGGTGATCGCATCGACGATGCCCGTGGCGTCGCGCTTGATGTCCAGATCCCGCTGCAGGGAGCCGCGAAGCCCGGTGACGACCACCGTTTCGACGCCCTGATTGTCCGCCGCATCGTCCGCGAAGGCGGGCGCGATGACGCCAAGGGCCAGAACCGACGCGCTGCCCAGCAGCACAGTTTGAATCGACCACCTGAATTTCGAATTCGGCACGATGACCCTCCCGTTTCGTTGTGCCGTCCGCCCTTTATAGGGTCTGTTCCGACAAGCACCGCTTCTGTTCTTATGTCGTTCTTCCCCGCGCCCCAATTGAGCGAGATCTTTTCTTCTAGTCCTTGCGCATTGTCCCCGTTTACTGCGTGCAGGTGTTGCCTTGTGAGCGGTACCACACAATGACAGCGTTATCATAAGAATTTTCGGCGCGCTAGTGCCGTGCGAGTCGAATTCTCGCTTTGCCGATATCTTCAAGAACCCTGATCGACGGCTTCGCACCGCGTGTGCAGTGCAATAATCGCGCGGCGGATGTCGGAAATAATCCTTACGCATCAAATATCTTTAAATGGCCTTGTGTTTTCGCTTCTGCACCGCGCCCTCCGCTCCGGCATCGGATGGAGGCGAAAAAACCGCCCAATAAAAATTTCCGCCGCCGACGATTTCCGTCTCCGGAAAGATCATCCCGTCGCCGGCGAATCATGCGCCTAGGCTTCGACGCCCACCGGGATGGCGTAGCCGGCGCGCGGCAGGAGGAACCGCAGCAGCGGCCCGGTCATCACCGTCGTCACCACCGCCATGATCACCAGCATGGTGAAGACATTCTGCGGAATGAAGCCGAGGTCGAAACCGATATTGAGCACGATCAGCTCCATCAGCGCGCGGGTGTTCATCAACGCGCCGAGAATGGAGGACGCCTTGCCGTCGAAGCCCGAGATGCGGCCGGCGATGTAGACCGGGATGACCTTGCCGAGGATCGCGGCGGACAGGATCAGGCCCAGCCATTGCCAGTCCGAGGCGCTCGTCAGGCCGAGCACATTGGTGCGCAGGCCCGTGAAGGTGAAGAACACCGGCAGGAAGAACACCAGCACGAACTTGCCGACCTGCGTCCGCCACGCCTCGACGAATTCCTTGTTCTGGTGGAACAGCAGGCCGGCAAGAAAGCCGCCGAAGATCGTGAAGATGCCGAGGCTGTAGGTGCAGATGCCCATGACGAAGATCAGGCAGACGGTGACCGTCATCAGATTGGGCGGAAGCTGGCCGTCCCGCACCGGCAGGCTGGCCAGGAGCCGGCGCACCAGCGGCCGGAGCACGAACCACGCAATGGCGAGAAGAGCGACGATGCCGCCGACCTGAAACCCGATCGCGGTGGAGGAAAAATGCGCCGAGGCATAGGCCGAGATGCCGGCCAGAAGCACCCAGCCGACGACATCGTTGACGGCGGCGGCCGAGATGGCGACCACGCCCACCTCGGTCCGCGTCAGGTCGAATTCGCGCAGGATGCGGCCGAGGATGGGAACGGCGGTAATGGCAAGGCCGACGCCGAAGAACAGGCTGTAGACCAAAGGATCGATATGCGGCGCCAGAGTGGCGGCGGAAAACTGGCCGATGCCGAAGCCCAGCGCGAAGGGTATGGCGACGGAGGCCGCGGCGATCCCGGCCGTGCCGTTGCGGTTCTTGCGGCGCGCCAGATGGCCGAACTCGAAATCGGTGCCGATCTGGAACATCAGCAGGACCAGGCCGATCTGGCTGATGATGGTGATCGGCTGCGAGGCCCTCGCGCCGAACAGGAACAGCGATTCGGCGGGGAAGAAATGACCGAACAGCGACGGCCCCAGCAGCAGGCCGGCGACGATCTCGCCCACCACGCCGGGCTGGCCGAGGCGGCGCGCGACCTGGTTGCCGACCCGCGCGGCGGCGATCATGACGATCAGCTGCAGCAGGATGTTGAAAAGCAGACTCTCCGTCTGGTGAACCGACGAATGCATGGACGCCCTCCCCCGCGCGGGCCTGCGGCCCGCGATGATCGACAGTCGAACCGATACGGGCGGCCCGAAAGCGCGCGTGCACCGGCGTGATGTTTTGATTTTGCGCCGCGGCCCTCGAGCGCGCGTGCGCGAAGCCTCTATAGCGTTATTCGCGTTATTGTTGCAAATCTAAAATCGACGGCCTCAAGGAGCAGGCGATGACGGACAAGCGCATCCGCAGTGTGGCGATCGTCGGCGGCGGCACCGCCGGCTGGATGGCGGCCGCGAGCCTGGTCAATTTCCTGGAAAACATGAACGTCCGCATCCGCCTCGTGGAGTCCGAGCAGATCGGCACGGTGGGCGTGGGCGAAGCCACGATCCCGCCGATCATCGATTTCATCCGTATACTGGGGATCGACGAGAACGACATCGTCCGCCAGACCAAGGCGACCTTCAAGCTGGGCATCGCCTATCGCGACTGGACGCGGCCCGGCCATTCCTATTTCCATCCCTTCGGCCCGACCGGGGTCGGGATGGGGCCGATCTCGTTTCCTGCCTACTGGCTGAAGATGTTCCTCGCGGGCAAGGCGGCGCGGCTGGAGCAATACTCCATGCAGGCGGTGGCGGCGGACCACGGCAAGTTCATGCGCCCGGTGCATGCGCCGAACACGCCGCTGAACAAGATCACCTATGCGCTGCATTTCGATGCCTCGCTGTTCGCGCGTTATCTGAGGCAATATGCGCAGGCGCGCGGCGTCGAGCGCACCGAAGGCAAGGTGCAGCGCGTCACGCTCCGGCCCGGGGACGGCTTCATCGAATCGGTGGTGCTGGAGAACGGCGCGGCGATCGAGGCGGACCTCTTCATCGACTGCAGCGGCTTTCGCGGGCTTCTGATCGAGGAGGCGCTGAAGACCGGCTATGAGGATTGGACCCGCTGGCTGCCCTGCGACCGGGCGCTGGCCGTGCCCAGCGAAAACGCCGGGCCGCCGGCGCCCTATACGCGGGTGACGGCGCGCGACGCCGGCTGGCAATGGCGGATCCCGCTGCAGCATCGCGTCGGCAACGGCCATGTCTATTGCAGCGGCTTCGTGAGCGACGAGGCGGCGCGCGAGACGCTGCTGGCCAAGCTGGAGGGCAAGCCGCTTGCCGAACCGCTGCCGCTGCGCTTCACGACGGGCCGGCGGAAGAAGGCGTGGAACAGGAACTGCGTCGCGCTGGGACTGGCGTCGGGATTCCTGGAGCCGCTGGAATCGACCAGCATCCACCTTATCCAGCGCGGCATCGCCATGCTGCTCAAATTCTTCCCGGACCGGACGTTCGAGCAGGCCGACATCGACCGCTACAACAAGATTTTCGAGTTCGAGTTCGGGCGGGTGCGCGACTTCCTGCTGCTGCACTACACCCACACCGAACGCGAGGGCGCGTTCTGGGAGCATTGTCGCAACATTCCGCTCACGGACAGTCTCCAGGAGAAGATCGACCTGTTCCGCAGCCATGGCCGCATCCTGCGCGAGGACACCGAACTGTTTCCGATACAGAGCTGGCTGTTCGTGATGATCGGCCAGAACATCGTGCCGCGCGGCTACGACCCTTTGGCCGACAGCCTCGACATGCGCAAGATCTCGGCCAATCTCGAAAACACCCGCACCATCGTGAAGCAATGCGCCGATGCCATGCCCATGCATCAGGCATTCATCGACAAGAACTGTTCGTCCGGTGCCGCGCGCGTCCTGTTGAATCCGCAACCCGATACCGCTTTGGGCGCGCCAATCGGGTTTACGGGGAAATAGCGCCCGGCCCCAAAATTGGGCAATCCCCATGGGTTGACGGCGAGAGCGCTCTTGCCGCGTTGTCGGGAGCAGATACGGGTCCTATCTTGCACGCGTCGCTCGAACGCATGGGCAGAAGTGGTCCGAACCCCTCGCCGCAAACATCTGATGGCCTATCCCGAAACCGGCGAAATCTCGACGCCGGCGAACATCCACGATGTGGCGGAGCGCGCGGGCGTCTCGATCAAGACGGTGTCGCGCGTCGTCAACCACGAAGCGAATGTCAGCGAAAAAACGCGCGCCGCGGTGATGGAGGCGGTCACGGCGCTGTCCTATCGCCCCAATGTGTTCGCGCGCGGCCTCGCCAGCGAACGCTCGTTCCTGATCGGATTGCTGTACGACAATCCGTCCGAAAGCTATGTGGCGGGGCTGCAGCTCGGGGCGCTGGCCCGCTGCCGCGAAGCCGGCTACCATTTGGTGGTGGAGCATCTCGATGCCGGTGATGCCCATATCGGCCAGGCGGTGCATTCTCTCGTGACGGAATCGCAGCTGCATGGGGTCGTCGTGACGCCGCCGCTCTGCGACGTACCGGCGGTGCTGGAGGCGCTGACGCGTGCCAGGACCCGCTTCGTCCGGATCTCGCCGGAAAAATACGCGCCGGGCATCCTGACCGTCGGGATCGACGACCACAAAGCGGCCTACGACATGACCGCCTATCTGATCGGCCTCGGCCACCGGCGAATCGGCTTCATCAAGGGCCATCCGGCGCACGGCGCAACGCATGGCCGGTTCGACGGCTATCGCGCGGCGCTCGCCAAGGCGGGCTTGCCGTTCGTCGAGGAATTGTCCGTGCAGGGATATTTCTCGTACCAGTCGGGCATGGCGGCGGCCGAAACGCTGTTCGCCCTGAAACGCCGGCCGACCGCGATCTTCGCCAGCAATGACGACATGGCGGCCGCCGTGCTCGCCGCCGCGCAACGCAGCGGCATCAGGACGCCGGAAGAGCTTTCGGTCGCCGGCTTCGACGATTCCCTGGTCGCCCAGGTCGTCTGGCCGCGGCTGACCACCTGCCGCCAGCCGATCAAAGAAATGGCTGCCGAAGCGGTGTCGATGCTGGCCGGCAAGGCTGGCGACGGCGCCGTGCCGGAGCGTCGCCTGGAACACGAACTGATCATCCGCGAATCGACCGCGCCGCCGGCGCGATAGAATCCTTTCAGGACTGCGGCGACGCCGGGCAGGTCGGCGGGCCTTCGCCCGGCATCAGGCGCACCGACGTCAGGCTGACACCCAGTTTTCCGGCGGTGGTCAGTTCGAAGGGCGCGGTCACCTTGCTCGCATCCAGGCCGGCGCTGCGGAAACAGGCGAGGCGGACGTCGAGCGTGGTCCATCCCGCGCCGACGGCCCGGCGCAGCATGTCGGTGAGATCGACCGAGCCGCCGCAGGAATCGCCACAGACGGCGCGCAGCATCACCGGCGCGGTCGGCGCCATATCGACCTTGAGATCGAGCCGGAGCGCCATGTCGCCGTTTGCCTGTCGCGACAAATCCACGGCCGCGCCGCCGATGGCAAGGCTTGCGGCGCGGCTGCCGTTCCACACCGCGACCAGCGTGTCTTCCTGCTTGAGATGATCGGCGCGCGTCAGGACGAGGGGCGCGCCGGGCGGGGTGGACGGCAGATCGCCGTTCGGCGTCGAAGCCTGCATCGTCCCGTCGGCGGCGATGAGCGAAATCCCCCAGGGCGCCGCCGCGTGGCCGCTCTCCAGATAGCGGTCGACATTGGCGGCGACGGCGTCGCCGCCGGGCGCCTCGGGCAGGACGCCCAGATCGTGCGGGTGTGCATAGTCGAGCCCATACCCGAAGGCGAACAGCGGATCGTACACCTTGTCGCCGACATTGAGCGGCGTCTGGTCCGCCGCGCGCGGCCAGGAATAGGCGAGCCGTCCGCGGAAGTCGTAAGCCGCCGCCCCGCCCCTGGCGCGGAACAGCAGGTCGGCGACGCCGCCGCCTTCGGAGCCCGGCAGGAACGCCGCGACGAAGGCGTCCGACGCGTTGATCTCGCGCGTCACATAGAGCGGACGCCCCGACAGGAACACGGTCACGACGGGAATGCCGGCGTCGTGCAGCGCGCGGATGAGGCGAAGATCGCGCGGATCGCCCGGCTCGAAAGCGAGGTTCTCGCGGTCCCCCATGAACTCCGCATACGGATTTTCGCCGATCACGACGATGGCGACGTCCGGCCTCGCCGTGAAACTGCCGTCGATGCCGAGCGTCGCGCTTCCGCCGGCGGCGCGCACCGTCTCGGCGATGCCTTCGAAGATCGTCTGGCCTTGCGGAAAATCGGCGCGGCCGTTGCCGGTGCCCTGCCAGGAGATCGTCCAGCCGCCGGTCTGCTTGCCCATGTCGTCGGCGCCGTCGCCGGCCACCAGCACGTCGAGTTTGGGCGCCAGAGGCAGAAGCGATTTCTCGTTCTTGAGCAGGACGAGCGACTCACGCACCGCGCGCCGCGCGACGGCGCGATGCGCCGCCGAGCCCAGTTCGTCGAACTTGCCGCCATAAGGCCGCTGCGACGGCCGGCCCGCTTCGAACAATCCGGCGCGCAGTTTCACGCGCAGGATTCGCGCGACCGCCTCGTCCAGCCGCGCCATCGGGATCGCGCCCGATTTCACCTCGGCCAACGTGTTGGCATAGAGGTCCTTCCAGCGGTCCGGCGCCATATACATGTCGACGCCGGCCAGCAGCGCCGCCGCGCAGTCGGCGGTCGTGCAGCCGGGAAGCTGGCCGTGGGCGTTCCAGTCGCTGACCACGAAGCCGTCGAAGCCGAGCCGGTCGATGAGGACGTCGTTCAGCAGAGCGCGGTTGCCCGTCATCTTCACGCCATGCCAGCTCGAATACGAGACCATCACGGTCTGCACGCCGGCGGCGATCGCGGATTGATATCCTGCGGAGAAAATATCGCGCAGCTCTTCTTCGCTGGAGAGATTATCGCCCTGGTCGTGGCCCTTGTCGGTGCCGCCGTCGCCCAGAAAGTGCTTGGCCGTCGCGATGATGTGGCCGCCGCGCAGGAAATCCGGCGACGCGGGATCGCCCTGGATGCCGCGCACCATCGCGCCGGCATAGGCGCGCACCACGGACGGGTCCTCGGAATAACCTTCATAGGTGCGGCCCCAGCGGTCGTCGCGCACCACCGCGATGGTCGGCGCGAAGGTCCAGTCCTGGCCGACGACCTTGGTTTCGATGGCGGTGATCGCGCCGATCTGCCGGATCAGCGCGGGATCGCGCGCGTTGCCGAGGCCGATATTGTGCGGGAAAATCGTCGCCCCGATGATGTTGGAATTGCCGTGCACCGAATCCGATCCCCACAGGATCGGGATCGCCACACGGCCCGGCTCGGCTGCCATCGCGGCGTCGTAGAACTCGTCGGCCGCCTTCAGCCAGTCCGCCGCCGGCGCCCGGTCATTGCCGTAGGGACCCGAATTGCCGCCGTCCAGGATCGAGCCCAGATGATAGCGCGCCACGTCCGCGGGCGTGACCGACGCCACATCGGCCTGGATAATCTGGCCGACCTTCTCTTCGGGCGTCATCTGGGACAGCAGCGCGGCGATGCGCGCCTCGACCGCCGGATCGCGCGCCACGCCGCTTTGCCCCTTGGGCCAGATTTCGGGATGGACCGCGACGACGGGCGGCGGCGCGCCTGGCGACAATGTCTCGCAGGCGGCCAACGGTATCGCGGCCATGAGGACAACGCAGGCAATGCGGGCGGCGGCCCATAATGGCTGCCCACCTTCGCTCACCCCGGCGGTCATGTGCAGCCTCCCGTTTGTGAAGGGCTCCGAAGCGACACCTTTCACAGGGGAATTCAAGGCTTGAATATGACAGCGCTGTCAAGCCGCAGCGGCGCGTTCACGGCGGCGGCGGAGCTCCGACGGTCGGTATGTTTTGCAGCGACTCTGCGGCGCGGTCGACGGCAACGGCCGCCGGACTGGCGCCCAATATGGATTTCTTGCCGGTCTTCGATGAAGCGGCGTTGCGACTTCGTCGAAGCGCACGGATGCATCGTCGTCGCCGCTGATGTCCTCGCCGAACCGCATGAAGTCATCGCGCCACGGCGCGGACATCCGGAGTGCATGCTCCTCTGGAAGAGCATCTCCACGCCCTTCAAGACCGTCAGGGGGCTTACCCGCATGAGTATATCTGCAATGTCTGTAGAAGCACAAAATCGCTTCAGGCTAAGTCCGCTTTACCGCTTCCTCCGGTTGGACATCTAGGGCCCGCGCTGCTTGATGAAGAAATCGACCGGTACGACGAGTTCGATGCTGTCGCCTTTGACCTGGGACGGCGGCGGCGGCAGAGGCTGCACGCGCTGGATGAGAGAGAGCACTTCGTCGTCCAGGAGCGCGAAACCGCGGCTGTGATCGATGGATGCCACGAGCACCCGGCCGGCGCGGTCGACGGAGAAGCGCAGGTAGACGACGTCCTCCTCCGCGCGCATCTGGGCGAGACCCGGATAGCGCTTGGCGCGTTCGAGCTTGGCGAGGATCTCGCCCTCCCAGCTTTCCTCCGCCAGGCGCGACGCATCCGAGGCCGTGCCCGAAGCGGGTGCGGCGGCGACGTCGTTCTTGGGCGCAACCGAGGTCGGCGTGTCGGTGCTGCGGGGGGCGGGCGGCCGGTCGGGCGGCGCCGGCGGCGTCTTGTGTTCATTCGTATGCAGGACGACCTCGCCGCGCATGATCGGCGGCTGCTTGATCTTGGGCTGCTTGAGCGGCTTTTGCTGCGGCTGGGGTTTCGGCTGTGACTGGACCTGGTGCGGACCGGGCGGCGTGTCCTTGAAGACCGCGGCGGGCGAGGACGGCATGGGCGCCAAATCCACGATCAGGGCAGCGGATTGGGAGGGCATGGCAGGCGTGCTCGCCCATTCCAGCAGGCAGATCAACGCGATGCCGGCATGCAGGCAGACCGCGACGAAGGCGCTCATGCCATAGCGCGCGAGATCGGCCGGCATGCGGCTGCGGAAGATGCGGTGGGCGGCCCCGCCATTTGCCGGCGGCAATGGAGCGGATCCGCCGCCGACCGCCACCCGCGGCCGGACGAACGCGCCGCGGGACGGGCGAACCGTCATCTGCGTCGGTTTGGAATGCGCGCTCACGGAGCGCTCGCGTCTGCTGCGTCCAAGCCGACCAGGGCGACCTTGAGATATCCCGCCTTGCGCAACTGGTCCATCAGGCCCATCACGTCGCCGTAATCGACGCGCTTGTCGGCGCGGACGAAGATGCGCGTGTCCTTCTTGTCCTTGGTCGCCGCGTCCAATGCCGCGCCGACGCCGCCGTTCTTCACCCGCGTATCGCCGATCGAGATCGCATGATCGGACTGAAGGGTGACGAAGACAGGCTCGGTGTCCGGCGCCGGCCCGGCCGAGGATACCGGCAGATCGACCGGCACATCGACCGTCGCCAGCGGCGCGACCACCATGAAGATGATCAGCAGCACCAGCATGACGTCGATGAACGGCGTGACGTTGATCTCGTGGTTGACGGGCAGATCTTCGGATTCGGGATGAAGCTTGACGGCCATCGCGCTCAGGCCCGCCGGTCGAGATCGCGCCCGGCCAGGCACTGGACCAGGGTCGCCGCGTCGCCCACCAGGCCGCGATAGCCGGCGATGGCGCGGGCGAAGCCGTTGTAGATCACAACCGCCGGCACCGCCGCGACGAGGCCGAAGGCGGTGGCGAGCAGGGCCTCGGCGATGCCCGGCGCCACCACCATAAGATTGGTGGTGTGTGCCTGGCTGATGCCGATGAAGCTATACATGATGCCCCACACGGTGCCGAACAGGCCGACGAAGGGCGAGACCGACCCGACCGACGCGAGCAGATTGGTGCCCGATTGGATGCGGCGCGTGGAAGCAGCCTCGATGCGCGCCAGCCGGACCTCGATGCGGTCGTTGACGGCGCCGCCCTTCAGCCCTTCGGACAGCTTCAGTTCGGTCCGCGCCTCCTGCAGGAGGGCATCGACGATGCGGTCGCCGGTCTTGGCGACGTCGTTCAGCGAGCGGGCGCCCGCCAGAGTGTCGACGGCGCGCCGGAGGCTGCGGCGCGCGCCGCGCAGTTCGACGTTCTTGGCGATCCACACCGTCCAGGTCATCAGCGAGGCGAGCAGGAGGATCAGGATGACGCATTTCACGATGGGGCCGGCGTGCAGGAACATCCCCATGACGGACAGGTTCTGGGGCAGCGAGCCGATGATGAGCGACCGGTTCGCGACATGGGGAAGGACATCCTGGGCCGAGGCCGCGCCGGCCGCCGCCATCGCGACCGCCAAGGCCGCCATCGCGTTTGCGCCCCGCCGCAGGCTTTTGGCGAACCGGACCGGGACGAAACGCATGATGCACCCCCCAATTTACAAGACCGGCGAGAACCGCCCCCCGGCATGACGACGAAAGACGACCACCCCGTGCACACTTTGAAACGGAAACGAGTGGTCGGCCCAGACTCCGCAAGCATCGGTTTTGGAGGCCAATTGCCGCGACGGATTCAAGTCTGCGATGGGAAACCCCGGTCTTCTATCCGCCGGAAGGCGGGAACGCCTGGAGCGGAAAGGGTAAAACAAAACCCCTCCGCCTCGCGGCGAAGGGGTCTTGGAGCAAACAAGGCTCCAGTTCCCAAAGGGCGGCGGCGGGCGCCGCGCGCGTCGAAGCCTTTCGTCAATAGCCGCAGGCTTCGCCGCAATTCGTGGCCGCCGCCTTGTTGAAGTATTTGCTCTTGCCGCCGGCGAGGCGCAGCTTTTCGTCGCCCAGGCTGTCCGCCATGCGGCCGCGCACATCGATCACCGCGTCCACCGCATTAAGGACATAATCGACCGCGGTGACGGGCTTGCGGCCCTTCACCAGGTCGGAGGCGTAGAGCGACTTCGCATCGCCCGCCACCCGGCGCAGATCGGCCTGGGTGAAGCCTTCGGTCGCCGACGCCAGACGGTCGAAATCGATGATGTTGACGTCCGGCAGGTGCTTGTCCTCGTTGAGATAGCGCTTGAGGATGCGCGCACGGATGTCCTGGTCGGGCAGCTTGGTCTGCAGCCAGACCTCGACGCGGCCGGACCGCAGCACCGCGTCGGGAATATGGCGCACGTCCATCGCCGTCATCATGACGCAGACATTGTTGGCGGTCTCGCTTTCCAGCCCGTCGAGCAGCGAGAGCAGGAAGCGCACCACGCCCTGGATATGCTCGATCTTGAACAGCACGTCGGCGTCGTCGATGAACAGAACGGAAGGCGAGTTCGCCTTGGCTTCCGCCACCACCGCCTGCAGCTTGTCGAAGAAGGTGCCCGGCGGCTCGCTGATGAAGGAGCCGTCCACCAGGAAGAACTTGCCCTTCATGCGGTGCGCCAGCGCGCGGCCCATGACCGTCTTGCCGGTGCCGGGCGGACCGTAGAGCAGCACGCCGCGCTTGGCCTTCAGGCCCATCTCCAGCGCCAGCTTGCGGTTCTCCAGCGGCAGGACGATGGCGGTTTCAAGCGCCTCTGCGATATGCTCGGCGCCGGGCAGGCGGTCGAAGGTGATGTCCTCGACCTCGTTGGTGCGCACATTGCTGGCGACGATGTGATGGTTGAGAGCGTCGATGACCTGCTCGGTCGTCGGCGCAGGCAGGTCCTGCAGGAGGGCGTAGGCCAGGCGCAACTGATGGCCGGTCAGACGTGCGGCATGGCGGAAGAGCTGCTGGAAATCGATGCCTTCCGCTCGCGATCCCAGGATGTTGCCGGCAATGGCGGCATAGTCTTCGACGCGGAAGGGGTTAAGCGTCGCCACGGCGCCGCGATCCATCAAGGCATCGAAAAAGAACTGGCCGTACTGGTTGGCGGGGATGCCGGCGATGAGGAGGCGCTTGTGCGGCTCCCGCGCCAATCTTTCGAGGATCTTCTTGGCGATCATCACGGTATAGCCGCCGCGGGGAGCGGAGGGGTTTTGCCCGATGCGGGTGATGTAGTTGAAATCGTCCACGGCGACGAAATCGTTTTCGGTGAGCGCCTTGTCGATGAGCTCGCCCACCGCATCGGCGAAGGCGAGCGGATCCGTCGCCGCCGATGCGTCGGCCATCTCGGCGAGCGTGATCATGCAGCCACGGCGCTTGCCGACCTGGTGCGCCAGCAGCAGCGTCCGTCCCATGCCCACCATGCTCATCAGGCCGACGACCGGAGACACTTTGAGCAGGATGTCGAGTTCGGCATCGGCATCGGCCTGGGCGGGCGAAAGCGGCAGGTGGTTCGAAGGGACATTCGCCGGAGTCGGAAAGCGAAGTTCGGGGCTTGCGTTCATCTTGCGGGTTTCATCCATCAATGCAGGCGACCGGCAAGCCGCCATGGTTTCGTGGCCGAAGGTAGGAGCGCAAGCTGCAGCGTCATATCCGCCGGCGGGCGTGAAATGCGCGCCGGCGCGGCGTTTTCCGAGCTCTTGGTCCCCTATGTCGCCTCAACGAACGAGGCGGGCGAACACCGCAAGGGATGCGAAAATCAGTTCCCGCCCGCGGGCGCGCCGCCCTTGTCGCTGTGGTGACTCTCGAAATCCTTGACCATGGCGATATATGCGTTTGCATCCTTCGCGGCGGCGTTGCCGGCATCCATCTCGGCCCGGGCGCGATTGGCATAATCCTGTCCCGCCGTCTGGCGCGCGGCGATATATTGGCTGACGCAAACGCTGTAGGCATTCACCTGCTTGTGCAGATAGGCGATGTCTTCGGCCGGGAGCGAAAATCGCTGCGGCAGGGCGGGCGGCACGCAGGGATTGGCGGGCGTCGGCGCCACGGACGCGCTCTGTGCGAAGGCGGGCGCGGCGGCCAGGAGGCCCAGTGCGGCAAGGGTAAATCTCATTTCAGATCTCCGTGGGGGCGTGCGTGCCCGTCAGTAGACGATGACGAGGCCGGGCAGCCGGGCAATGCGCAAGTTCTGCGAACTGCGCAACGCATCCAGCCAGTCCGCCGTCTGGTCGAGATCGATCGCGGCGCTCACATGGCGAGCGCCCGCCTTGCGGCTGCCGAGGAAAACGATCCGCTGGCCCGCATGACGGTCGAGCTCCGCGAGCACGGTGGAGAGCGGCAGGTCTTCCAGAATAAGGCGCCCGCGCGTCCAGGCAAGCGCCTGCCCCGCGTTCGTCCGTTCGACGGCGCCGAGCCCGTCCGGGCCATAGGCGATGCGCCGGTCGGGCACCAGCGCTGCGTCGGCGCCGCCGTCGCTCACCTCGACGCTGCCGCGCGCCACCGTGACCGTGACGCGCTCCTCGGCCTCCAGACGAACGCCGAAAGCGGTTCCGATGTCGCGGATCGTACCCGGCCCGGCGATGACGGTGAAGGGACGACGCGGATCGTGGACGACGTCGAAAAAAGCTTCGCCCCGCGCCAGCACGACCTTGCGCGCGCCATCGACAAAACGCACATCCAGCGCGCTGCCACCGCTCAACTCGACCCGGCTGCCGTCGGCGAGGGTGATGTTTTCGCGCTGGCCGGCCGCCGTGACATAGTCGTGCCGCCAGTCCTGGCGATATTGGAATATCAAGGCCACGGCGAGGACGAGGCAGGCCGCGGTCGCGAAATAGGCGTGCATGGCCGTCCGCCGGGGCGGCTGCACCTGGACCGGCTCCGCCCAGGCATTCCCGAGGCCCACCCACAACTGCCGCGCCCGCGCGAGGGCCGCTTCATGGTCGCGGCTGAGCGCGCGCCAGCGCGCAAAGGCGGCGTGATCTTCGGCGACGGTTTCGCCAGAGGTGAGCCGGACAAGCCAGGCGATCGCCTGCTCGTCTATATCGGAGGGCGCGTCCAAGCCCCCCGCCGGATCGGATAACTGTATTTCCATGGTGAGAGAACGAACCGGCGTGGCAAGAACCACAAGACAATATCCGGTTTATGACCCGGCCAAACGCTCGCGGCAATGCAGTAACGCGCGCATGACATATTTTTCCACCGAACTGCGCGAAACGCCGAGTTCGGCGGCGATCTCCGAATGGGTCATGCCCAGCATCCGGCTCATATAAAGGACATCCTTGCAGCGCGGTGGAAGCTCCGCCAGCGCCGCTTCCACCAGCCGCATCTGGCCGCGTGTGAGCGCGTCATCCTCGGGGCCTGCCCCGATCCCGGAAAACAGCGAGACGTTGCCCGCCAGAAGCTCCATGCGCCGTCCTTCGACGCGCCTGTGGTCGGTCGCCAGATTGGCGGCCATGCGGAAGAGATAGGCCCGCGCTTCGTGACGGTTCGGCAGCGGCGTCGCGATGCGGCGGAGCTTGAGATAAAGTTCTTGTGCGAGATCGGCGGCCAGAGGCGATGAACCGGTCCGGCGGCGCAGCATCCGCTCCAGGTCGGGGCGCGCTTCCAGGAAGACCGATTCAAGATCCGAAAATGTCAGAACTTCAGCCATCCCCAACGCCCACCATATGACAAGATGGCGACAAGTGTGGGGCCATACGCGCCGGACTGCAATGCAACGCGCGTCTCATCTCCGGCCCCGGCACAAACCGATATTCCGATGGGCGGGCGCAACCGAGAATTTTCGGCGGTTGGAGTCCGCCGCGCAGGCCGGACGGAAAACCGCCGGATTCCAGGTCTTGCGGCGAAGGCAGCGCGGCCCGGCGGCACGTGTTGCGCGAAATTGCGGCAGCGCCGCTAGGCAATCCGCCCGCCTCCTGTGCAGGAATGGCAGAGGGCAGCCGATGCGATCGCCCGTCTCACCATCCCCTCCATGTGGCGGATTCATGCGCGACATAGCGCCCACGCTATTGTTACCATAGTCTATCAGTCAAGTAGACTTATGCGACGCGGCCTCGCACCGACTTGGTTCGCCAAGGTCAGCGGGACAGGAGGCTGGTGAGCTGGGTGCGGTTGCGCACGCCGAGCTTGCCGTAGATATGGCTGAGATGGTCCTTCACCGTGCACCGCTCGCGGTGGAGTCTTTCGGCGATCTCGCGGTTGGAAAGGCCGCGGACGAGAAGAATCGCGACCTTGCGCTCCGCCGGCGTGAGCTGGGACAGGATCTTGAGCTGCTCGTCGCTCGGCTGGAACGCGTCATGGGCGCGCGAGCCGAGCCCGCCGAAGCGGATCAGGAAGCTGGGCCGGTGCGCCGAGACGCCGTGCACCCGCTGGGCCCGCACCACGGCGTAGAGCTCCGAATTCGTCGATGGTACCGTCAGCTCGACCGGCATGTCGCCATGTCCATCCGTCTCCAGCCAGCGCCGGCGCAGGGTCTCGCACGCCGCGGCGAGATCGGGCGGCACCCGAAGCATCTTGCGCGGCAGCACGGCATAGGGCCGCTCGGTGCCATGGACCCAGAAGAAAGCTTGCTTGTGGCCCTCGTCGTTGACGAACACCGGCTGCAGGTTCCAGTTGACCAGCATCACGCCGATCGGCAATCCGGCGACGAAATTGGACAGGCTGGCGTGGAGCGCGCGCTGCTGCTGGTCGTTGATGAGACGGAACAGCACCGAGCCGATCAGCGGATGAAGCGCGTGCAGCCACGCCTCTTCTTCGGCCGAGAAATCGCCCTGGGCCGCGGTGCGGTAGATCACGATATTGGCCCGCACCTCCTGGCGCTGCCAGAAACTCAAGGTGATGCCGAATTCCCAGCCCTCCGGCTGCATGAAGCGGCGGTAGAAGGCGCTGTGCGGCAGCGCCTCGGCCGACAGGGCATCGCTCACCCGGTGCAGCGGCGCGCCGGGATGATCCTTCAGGAATTGCGGCGTGGGATGGTTTGCCCGCCTCGCGTGCCAATAATCCGGATCGCGCTCCCGCCACGGCGATTCCAGCACCAGCGAGCTCTGGCTGGAATTGGCGAAGTCGTAATAGTCGTACCACAGGAAAGCGGTATCGAACGGCGCCGCGGCACGGATCAGCGCCAGCGCCGCGTCCCAGAATTCCGAGACGTCGCGGGCGCAGGCGAGCGGGACCAGGGCGGCAACAGCATCGGCGGAGATCGTGCCGGGCGGCATGGGAATGGGATGCGATTTGACGGCGGACCGGCCGATGCGACGGAGGGCGGAGACAACCATGCCAGGAGAACGAGCGGAACGATCGAACGCCGCAAGCGCCGGCCGCGGCGAACGCCCTCCCCGCCGCGTGGCAGGGAGGGCGCCGTGTTCAGTTCTGGTAACGGACGGTGAACATGAAATTGCGCGGATTGCCGTACCAGTTGCCCCCGGCGGCCGTCCCGATGCTCTGATAGTAAGTCTTGTCGAGTATGTTGTCGACGTTGAGCATGGCGTGCCAGTGATCGTCGATATCGTAGGAGACGCTCGCCCCGAACACGCCATAGCCAGGCTGGTCGACCACATAGGGCACCTGGGTCAGGCATCTCGTGCTGGGCGCAGGACGATAGACCACGCAGACAGACCCCTTGCCGAAAGCCGCCGACTGCGCGTTGGCCCCGAAGCCCACCTGCCAGCGCTTGAAGTCATCCGGCAAGCGGTAGGTCGTCCACAGCTTGAAGAGATATTTCGGCGTCTGGTTGGAGAACACCTCTCCGGTGTCGGTAGCGGAGCCGTCATAGACGGTCACATTGTAATTGTAGCTGAAGCTGGTCGATATCTGCCAATCGGGCAGGATTTGTCCCGCCACCGCCGCTTCGACGCCTTCGCTCTTCAAGTCGCCGTTGTCGAGAAGGCAGCAGAGGCTGAGGCCGTTCTGGATCGGCGGATAGGTCGGGTCCAGAATCGTCGGATAACTCGTCTCGTTGGTGCGGTAGACCGAGAGCGTGGTGTTGAGCGCCCCGCCGAGAAGTTCGCCCTTGATGCCGGCTTCGTAACTGGCGCCCAGGATCGGCGGCAGCGGGTGGCCCGGCGGCGGTCCGCCAAAATAGTTGGCCACGGATTGGAAGATTTTTGTGTAGCTGAAATAAGCCGACCAGGCATCGTCGATGTCATACGTCACCGCGCCATAGGGTATGACCACGGAGTGATCGCCGTAGCTGAGTGGGGCGCTTGGCGGGCCGTCGGGATGGCCCGTTGCGTCGAGCGGCTGATCGATTTCCTTGAAATCGAACGTGTTGAGGGAAAAGCCCCCGGTCGCATGCAGATCATGCAAAAGCTCCAGGCGCAGGGTCATGTAGGCCCGCCATTGGGACTGATTTTCGGCGGCAAACCCTTGATACGGTACCAGGGAAGCCGGCTCGGGCCATGCGCCGGGATCGAAATGGAAGATATCCACCGGCGGATAGGGCGCGGGATAGAGCGTCGAATAATCCAGCGAACCCACGCCGTCGACATAGCCATAGCTGGCGCCCGCCGTCAGTTGGTGGTGGCGATCGAAAAGATCGAAGGATCCCGTGACGGTCGCGTCCGCCAGATATTGGCGGTTGACGCTCTTGGCTTGATAGCCCTCCATCTTCGTTCCGGTAATGGGATTGTCGGTGACGCCGCCGGTGAGAAAGCCATATTTGGAATTCGTGTCTTGCGCCGTATCCGTGAGATTGACATGGACCGTCCAGTCGCCGGCGAGCTTCTGGTTCAGCTGGACAAAGATCTCCGGCGTCGAGGTTTGATATCGGCTCCAAGGCAGCGCAAACGAGGTATCGACCGGCAGGTGCAGGTCGTCGCCGTTCGCATAGCGCGGCAGGCCGGCAAACCACGGCAACGAGTCCTGCTTGGTGAAGCTGGCGCCGACGGTCAGCAATGTCTCCGGCGTAAGATCGGCCTCGACGACGCCGTAGAGAAGAAGGTGATTGGTGGTCGCCGTCTTGTAGAAATAGTCCTGCGACTGATAACTTGCCACCAAACGGCCGCGGATTTTGTCGCCGAGGCCCGCGATATCGAGCGGTCCGGTGACATCCACCGCGGCGCGATAATTGTCCCATGACCCGACAGCCCCTTCGAGGCCGACCTGGTCGTGATCCAGCGGACGCTTGCGTACGAGATTGACGGTGCCGCTCGGGTTGCCCACGCCCGAAAACAGACCGTCCGGCCCCTGCAGCAATTCGGCGTGATCGTATTCCGCCATGTCGAAACCGGCGGTAAAGCCGAGGATGTTGACCGCAGTGGTGATCGTGTTGCTGATGTTGAGCGGCGCACCGCCGTCGATCTGGAAATTGGTGATCTCGAATCCGCGCGAATAGAATGACGGGTTCACATTGCCGTCATTGTTGAGGACCGTGACGCCGGGCATCTGGTTGAGGACATCCGCCATGCTTTCCAGATGCTGGTCCTGCATCTGCTGCTGCGTCATCACGCTGACGTTCTGCGGCGTCTCGCGGATCGAAAGCGGCGTCTTGGAGCCAATGGTCGTCGCGGCGGTGGTGTAGCTGCCGGTGCCTTCGGTGGCGGTCGGATCGGTCGAGCCGTTGGCGGCGACGCCTTCGGCGCCCTGCACTTCCACCGATCCCAGCGCGCGCGCGCCATGCGTATCGGGCCGCTCGATCACGATGGTCGTGGCGTTGGCGAAATGAAAGGTCAGGCCGCTGCCGGCGAGCAGCAGGCGCAGCGCCTCGGCCGCCGCATAGCTGCCGGTGAGACCGCGGCTCTTGATGCCGGTGGCCAATTCCGCCGGATAGGCGAGCTGCAATCCCGTCTTCTCGGCGAAGGCGTCGAGCGCCTGGCTCAGCGGCTCGGCCGGAATGGCGAAGCTTTCGACGCCTTCGCCCTGCGCATATGCGCCGTGCGACGCCAACACAATCGCGGCGGCGCAGGCCGCTCCGCACAACCACGCCCTCTTCATGCCCCCGATACGCATCGTCGTCCCTCGCTCAGAGCGACGGGAAGTCCGGCGCTCGATTCTAGGACGACTGGCGCGTGCGAAGTGTAAACGCTGCGGCTCAATGCAGGATGACCACGAAGGGCGTGAGATACGTCACCGTCAGTCCGCGCGCCGCGGCAAGGCCTTCCAGCCCCTGGTCGATGGCGGAGACGCGGAAATTGCCACTCACCTTCCGGTTCGTATCGCTGCTCAGGAGAAATACCGCACCCGGACGATAGCGCGCCAACTCGTCGACGGCATCACGCAAGGAAAGACCTTCGATCACCACGCGGCCGCCACGCCAGCTTGAAATGGCTGCGATATTGCCCAGCCTTGGGCGCAGCGCCGCGCCTGTGCCGTATTGCAGGATTTCGCCGGCGCGCGCACGGGCCTGGCCCCCGGCATTGCTGACCGCCACTTCGCCCGCGGCCACTGCAACCGTGACGCGACCGCCCGCATCGCGACGCACGTCGAAAGCGGTGCCGACATCGCGGATTTCGCCGCCCGCGGCCATGACACGGAAAGGACGCGCTGCATTGTGACGCACCGAAAACCATGCCTCGCCGCGCAGCAACCTGACCTCGCGTCGTCCGGAACGGAAATCGATCGCCAGCGCAGTATTGGTGTTCAGCATCGCCAATGAACCGTCGGGCAGCGCCACATGTGCGATCTCGCCCGGCCCGGTAAGGTGGTCGGCCTCGAGCCGCAACGGCTGGCCGGACACCAACATGCAGAGGATCGCAGCCGCGGCCATGGCGGCCATCGGCAGCCACGGCCGGCGCCGACGCGGCCGAACGTCCGACAAACCCGCGACAAAGGCGGCGCGATAGGGCGCGAGGCTGCGCCACAGCCGTCTTTCTTCCTCGAAAGCAGCCGCATGCGCCGGATCGGCGCGCCAAGCCCCGAATGCCGCGATGTCCGCCGCCTTGCCCGTGGTCAGGCGCAGCAGCCAGGCCCGCGCCTGACGTCGAAGCTGCGCGTCGGCAGCATTGCTGGGTTCTGCGGTCATCGTTGCGAGCCGTCCACGGACAAAGCTTAGACGATCCGGCACCGCATATTGTTAAGGCGCCGGATATGGTTCGTCCGCCATGCCGGCGCGAACCTCCGCCAGCCGGTCCAGCACGCGACGCATGTGATGATTGACCGTCACGCGCGAATACCCCAGCCGCTTGGCGGCCTCACCCTGCGTCAATCCATCGAAATAGACCAGAACGAAAATCTGGCGGCTGAGCGGCGGCAGCACCGCGATCGCCTTGTCCAAGCTGGCAAGCGAGTCGGCAGCCACCAGGTGGTGTTCGGGCGTGACGATGTCTTCCTCCCGCCACAGGATATTCGTCGCCTGGTTGATGAGTTCGGCGCGGCGCCGCTCGACCTTGGCGTGATCGCGCACCAGATTGGCGGCGATCTGGAAGAGAAACGCGCTGGGGTCGCGAACCGGGCCCCGCACCCGCGAAAGCTTGAACCAGATATCCTGCGCCAGGTCCTCGGCGGTGGCGCGGCATCCGAGCCGGCGCGACAGGAACCGCAGCAGCCGCGCACGGTTGCGTCCATAGGCCGCCAACAGCATATCGGCGCCGGAAACGAGCTCCTCTCCCGTCAATTCCTGCAGATCCGGCTCCGCCATTCGCCCTACGCCACACACTCGCTGTGTTAAACGAGCGTGGCGCATGAACACCGCAGCCGGATTATTGTGCCGCGTCGAGCGCGGCGCCGGCCTGAAGCGCATCGATGCCGCCCGGTGCCGCGCGATCTTCGGCCTCCTCGATGTCCGCGGCGCGAAGACCGCTTGCGGGCAGGACTTCCCACGCCCCGCCCGGCAACAGCCGCAGCGCGTTCTTGTGATATTTGAAGATCGTCGGGCGATGGCCCACGCTGACGAAGGTGGCGCCCGAACGCGCCAGGAGGCCGTAGAGCAGCCGCTCCGTTTCCACGTCGACGGCGCTCGTCGCCTCGTCCATCAGCACGAATTGCGGCCGGCTGATCAGGATGCGCGCGAAAGCGATGCGCTGCTGCTCGCCCAGCGACAACACGCGGCTCCAGTCTCTTTCGGCATCGAAACCGCCATGGCGTTCCGCGAGGTCGTGCAGAGTGACGCGCTCCAGCGCGGCTTGCAGTTCGGCATCGGTCACGTCGGCGCGACGGCGCGGATAGAGCAGTTGCTCGCGCAGGTTGGCGAGGATCATGTAAGGCTTTTGCGGCAGGAACAGCGTCACGTCGCTGGGCGGCATGACGATGCGGCCGCTGCCGCGCGTCCACAATCCCGCCATCGCGCGCAGCAGCGAACTCTTGCCGACGCCGGTGCGCCCGACGATCACCATGTTCTCGTGCGCGGCAATGGCGAAGCTCACATCCCGCGCCAGATGTTGTTCGCCGCCCGGAGTCTCAAGCGAAACATGGTCGAGCGCGATTTCGTTGCCCTCGCGAAAGCCGATGCGCGGCGCAGCGGCGCTGGATGGGTGTTCGCGGCCCATGTCCTCGAACTTCTCTTGAATCTCCGCCAGGCGGATCACCTTGGGCACCGCGAGGGTCAGGGTCGGGATGAACCGCATGAGGAGCGACAGCGAATTCAGCAGCGCCATCGCCGAGGCGCTGCCCTGGGCAATGGTGCCGTATTGGATGTGATGGTGCAGATAAAGCGGCCCAAGGAAGACAAACGGCATCACCATCCAAACCACCGAGAAACCGCCTTCGGCCAGCCCCATCCAGACCATATAGATGGTGTTGACGAGATTCCTGCGGACCGCCGTGGCCAAACGCACCAGGATATGGGCGCGCTCGGCATATTCGCCGCGATAGAAGGCGACGGTCTCGGCATGATCCCGCACATGCAGGATTCCATAGCGCAGGTCGGCCTCCGAAACGGTGATGTCGTAGTTCTGCCTGATGGTGGGCTTCCAGAGACGCAGAATGATCAACGTCTTGATGGCCGCGAAGATGACCACCGCCCAGAAGAGCGCGCTCGAAATCTCCATCAGGATGAAGGCCTGCACGCTCATGTCGAGCACCATCCCGAAGGCCTGGCGCGGCAGATAGGAAATCGTCTGGCAGAACGGTCCGACCTCCTCCTGCATGCGCTGGTCGGGGTTGTCGATCACCTCGTCGACGACGATTTCGTAATAGGTGCGGCGCGACAGGTATTTGTCGATCAGATGCGTCGTCAGCCATTGTCGCCAATGCAGGTTGAGGCGCCCATCGGTATAGCCCTCGACCGCAAAGATGAGGTGCCGCACCGCCATGAAGACGAAGCTCAGCATCAGCAGATGCCAGAACAGTTCGGTATGGCGCGCCAACAATGCGTTGGTCTGATCGCGCGTGAGAAAGGAATAATAGGCGCCGGAGATGCTGTAGAACACGATCAACGCGACGAGCAGGCCAAGCGCGGCCCAGGATTTCCAGGCACCCTTGCGCAGCCAATAGGGCCTGGAAAGGTTGTAGACGCGCCGGAAGAACTTGGCATCGAGGCGATAGCTGCGCGGGTCGATGCGGAGATGGCGAGGCTGTATCACGGCAGACCGATCCTTGTTGCGCGCGACGCTGGCGCGACACCTGCGCAAATCGCCCACGCCGGAGGACGGATTTGCGAAATGCTGACGGCAATGTAATGCCCGTGCCGCCGGCGACCGGGCGGAGACAGAACGAGTCGGGAGGCCCGATACCGCAAGCCCCTCACAAGCAGCCGCTCTCGAAAAATGCCGCCATGCGGGCCCGCTCGGGGCGCCAGTCGATACCCCTGTCCTGCAGCCAGGCGTCCGAGAAATACGTGTCGGCATAGCGCTCGCCGTCGTCGCACTGGATCGTGACGAGCGAGCCGGTCTCGCCCGCGCGCTTCATCTCGGAGATAAGCTGGGCCGCGGCCCAGAAATTGGTTCCCGTCGATCCGCCGCAGCGCCGCCCCAGGACTTCCCAAACGGCCCTGAGCGCACCGATGCTCTGCGCGTCGCTGACGGGCAGCATCCGGTCGATCAGTTCGGGAATGAAGGAGGGCTCGATCGCACAGCGGCCGATGCCTTCGATGCAGGATTCCTGCCCGCCCGGAACGGCGGTCGTGGTGCGGTCGTGATAGTGGCGGTGGAAAACCGAATTCTGCGGATCGGCGACGCAAAGCCGCGTCGGCAACTGCCGGTAGCGGATGAACCGGCCGAGCGTCGCCGAGGTGCCGCCCGTGCCCGCGCCGCAGACGAGCCAGGCCGGGATCGGATCGGCTTCGGCGCCCATCTGGCTGAAGATGGAGCAGCCGATATTGTCCTCGCCGCGCCAGTCGCCGACGCGCTCGGCATAGGTGAACTGGTCCATGTAATGGCCGCCGGTCTCGCAGGCCAGCCGGAGCGACTCGCGGCGGATATCGGCGGCGCTGTCGACGTAACGGATTTGCCCGCCATGGAGGCCGATCGCCGCCACCTTGGCCGCCGCCACCGAACGCGGCACGACGGCGAAGAAGCGCAGGCCCAGGAGCTTGGCGAAATAGGCTTCGGAGACCGCGGTCGAACCGCTCGACGCCTCGACGACGGTCGAATCCGGGCCGATCCGGCCGCTGCACAGCGCATGCAGGAACAGCGCGCGCGCCAGGCGGTGCTTGAGGCTCCCGGTGGGATGGGTGGATTCGTCCTTCAGATAGAGCGAAATGCCCGGTGCTCCGGAAAACGGAAGGCGGATGAGGTTGGTGTCGGCGGTGCGTCGTGCATCCGCTCCGATCAGCCGCACCGCTTCCTGCGTCCAGGCCCGCCGCGCCGCAGGACCCGTCAGCCGGTCGGGCTCCTGCTGATGAAGGCGTTGCGGGATCGGTGTCATCTCAGCCCGTGCCACCGACCACCATATCTTCGATCCTGACCGTGGGCTGGCCGACGCCGACGGAAACGCTCTGCCCGCTCTTGCCGCACATGCCGTTTTCCAGCCTGAGGTCGTTGCCGATCATCGAAATGCGATGGAGCGCTTCATGCCCCAGCCCGATCAGCGTGGCGCCCCGAATCGGCGCGGTGACGCGCCCCGCTTCGATCAGATAGGCCTCGGTCGCCGAAAAATTGAACTGGCCGCTGGTGATGTCGACCTGGCCGCCGCCGAACCCCGCCGCATAGATGCCGCGACCGACGGATTCGACGATCTCGGCGGGATCGTGGCCGCCGGCCGCAAGAAAGGTGTTGGTCATCCGCGGCATGGGCAGATGGGCATAGGACTGGCGGCGCGCATTGCCGGTGACCGCGTCGTTCATCAGCCGCGCGTTGAGCCGGTCCTGCATCAGGCCGGTGAGCTTGCCGTCCTCGATCAGCACGTTGCGCCTCGTGGGCGTGCCTTCGTCGTCGCTGTTGAGCGACCCGATCCGTCCCGGCAGCGTGCCGTCGTCGATCACCGTGACGCCCGGCGCGGCGACGGCCGTGCCCATGCGTCCGGCGAACACCGAAGAGCGTTTGCGATGCGCATCGCCTTCCAGGCCGTGGCCGACCGCCTCGTGCAGCAGCACACCGGGGAAGCCCGGGCCCAGCACGACCGTCATCACGCCGGCCGGCGCCGGCCGCGCGTCGAGATTGACGAGCGCGATCCGCGTGGCGTGTGCGACCAGGGCCGCCACCCGCGCCGCGTCGAAATACTCAAGCCCCGCGCGCCAGCCGGCCGATGCCGTACCGTTGGCCCGCTTGCCGCCGGCCTCGGCCAGCACCGTCAGGCTCAGCTGAACCTTGGGACGCATGTCGCCGGCCAGCGCGCCGTCGCTCGCCGCCACCAGCACCACGGAATGGGACATCTGCAGACTGGCCGAGACACGGACGATGCGCGGGTCGGTGGCGCGCGCCAGCCGATCGACATCCTGCAGCAGCTTGATCTTGGGCGCGGCATCGGCCGTCGCCGTCGGATCGATGCTGGAATACAGCGCATGCGAGGAGTCGGGCCTGTCGATCGCGATGCCGCGGCGGCTTTCGCGCCCGCTGCGGCTCATGCCCACCGCTGCCGCGATGGCGGCGCCGAGCGCGCGTGGCGACATGTCGCCGGAATAGGCGAAGCCGGTGCGGTCGCCGCTGACGCTGCGGGCGCCGACGCCCTGCGTCGCCGAAAAACTTCCGCCGGTGACCTTCCGGTCCTGCAACTGCCAGCCTTCGCTGCTCGACGCCGCGAAATAGAGATCGGAAAAATCGCCGCCGCCCAGAAGCATATCCAGCAGCGGGATCAGCATGTCGACGTCGAGATCGTTCCGATGAAGCAGCCGTTTCTCGGCGAGCGCGAAACGCTCGGCGGCGGAATGTTGGCCTTGGCCGTCCATGGGATTCTCCTTGGCGCTCAGCGGCCGGCGATCTTCATGTCGCCGAGCAGGATCGAGCCGGTGCGCACCGCGCCGTCGCGATAGACATCGGCGCCCACGAACCGGAGTTGGCCGAGCATGGTCGCCAGATCGCCCGCGATGGTGACGTCCTGCACCGGGAAGGCGGCCTCGCCGTCCTCCACCCAGAATCCGGCCACCGCTTTGGAGTAGGCGCCGGTGACAGGATCGCATCGCCCGCCCAGGAATTCCGTCACCCACAAGCCGCGACCGAGCCGCCGCAGCATCGCGGCGGTATCGTCGGCCTTGCCGGCCAGCCGGCTCGTGAGAAACAGGTTCCAGGTGCCGTCGGCATTGCCGGTGGAGCGCCGGCCGAGCTTGCGGGCCCAGCGCGACGAAAGGAAATAGCCTTCCACCACGCCTTCGCGCACCACGAAGCGATGCATCCCGGCCACGCCTTCGCCGTCGCATCCGCCGCTCGCCATGCCGAAGGGCTCGAAAGGATCCTCGACCAGATCGAGATGCGCGGCGATCGCGCGACGGTCCATCGCATCGGCGAGGAAAGTCGATTTCTGATGCTGCGGCGCACCGAACAGCCCGCCGCAGAACTCGCGCACCAGCGAACCCGCAATGGTGGCGTCGAGCAGGACCGGCGCGGTCTGGGTCTTGACCGCCCGCGCGCCCAGCTTGCGCACCGCATATGCGACGGCCGTGGCGCCGATGGCCTGGGGCGGCGGAAGCTTGTTCGTCCGCCGCTCTGCCGACCGCCAGGCGGCGCGGTTCATCGCGCCGTCGCGCTCGGCGATGGCAACACACCAGCGGCTCTGGTTGGAGGCGCTGGCTGCGCGGCAGAAATCGGCGCCGATGGCGCGGGCCCAGCGGCTGTCGTGACTCGTCGCACCTGCTTCGACGATACGCGCCGGCTGCGTGGCGGACGCGTCGATGGCGGCGTCTTCGATCGCCTTGGCGGCCGCGGCGATGTCCGCCGCTTCCAGGCCGGAGGGCGCGTAAAGCTCGACATCCCGCCCGTCCCGGGCCAGCCATTCGGGATCGGCACACCCCGCCTCCGCGTCGGGCTCGACCTCGCGTGCGATGGCGATGGCGCGTTCGACCGCCGTGCGGATCGCCTGCGCCGTCAGGGTGGAGGTCGTGGCGGTTCCGGTACGGCCGCCGTCGAACACCGTGACCGAAACCGACTGGCCGCCGTCGCGCACCGCCGTCTCGGGAAGGCCGTCCTTGACCTTGATCGTCAGTCCCGCGAATTCCCGGGCGACGCAAACGGCCTGGCCGAAGCCCGACCGGCGCGCGTGACCGACGGCGTCGCGCGCGACCTGGCTCAGCATCGCCTCGTCATGGAGGAGATAGCCGCTCATGCGAGCATCGGAGCGAAGGAAAGCGAAGATGGCGAAACTGTCAGCGTCATGCGTCCCGGCCGGTCGTTTGTCCGGTCACGAATGACACGGCGCGGGTCCGCAACCCATCCACCAAAAGGCGGAAAGAAGGTGACATCGGCGGCCGACTGCCCTGCCCGTCCGTCGCGATCGTCGGGCGCGCCGTTCCGCGGCGGCCGATGTAGCGCCTCACCCGGCCACTCTGGAAACGCCGCCAGGCTGCGGGCAGCCATTGATGCGGCGGATAGCCGAACGTTTTTCGAAACGCCGCGCTGAAGTGACTCTTTGACAAGCACCCATTGCTCGTCATAGGGATACGCCGTCGAGGCGGAAAATCGCTCCCGTTCAACGAATTTCCGAAACGATGCCTGCGCGTTTTCGATCGAAAGCTGCATTCGGATCGCGCGCGACGAGATTTGGTAGAACTTGGCCGATGCGGCCAGCCCGTCGCCGAGATCGGCGCTGCCGGACAGAATGCGAAAACCGAGGGGACCGGCGCAAGACGGTGACGCACCAGCGTTGCGAAGCCGGCGGCTCGATCGCGGGCGATCTTGGCTGGAGGATGGCAGGCTGCGGCACATCGATCGACATCGCGAACCCCCGCCGCCGGCAGGATCGGCCGGCGCCGGATCGGCCTGGGAGATCGTCCCGCCCTATCTGACGCGGACCGGGTTTCTCGACGCGGCGGCGGCGGATGCGCTGCTCGATCGCGTCATCCGGCGCGAAGACGATTTCCGCCCCTCGCCCGTCGGCCGCCGGGGCGTCGATCCGACGATCCGCCGCTCGTGGTGCCTGCGCGACCATGGTGCGTTGACCGATGCGCTGAAGATCCGGCTGCTCGATCTTTTCCCGTCCCTCCTCGAGGCCCTGCATGTCGCGCCGTTCGCGGCACAGGCCATGGAGATCGAAATCGTCGCCCATGGCGACGGAGCCTTCTACACGAGGCACGTCGATACGCAGGTCGCGCGCTATGACGAACTGGACCACGTGCGCGCGCTCAGTTGCGTATATTACTTCCACGCGATGCCCAAAGCGTTCGCGGGCGGCAATTTCCGCCTCCACGCCATCGGCGGCGAGGCCGCAGGCTTCGTCGACATCGAGCCCGGGCACAACAGCCTGCTGGTGCTGCCGGCCTGGGCGCCGCACGAGGTGTTGCCGGTCCATTGCCCTTCGGGCGCGTTTCGCGATTCGCGCTTTGCGATCAACTGCTGGTTCAGCCGGCCGAAGCCGGAATCCGCCGCGTGAACGGCTCAACCCCGCGCCGCACGCGTGAAATCTTCGAGAAACCGCTCGACCAGCGCGTCGCTGTATCGATCGGCGAGCTTGCGCAGGCGCCGTCCGGCGATGGGCGTGTCCGGCTGGCCCAACGCATCGAAAAGACCGCGGAGCGCGCCTTCGTAGTCCTGGACAAGATCCTCGTAAAGGATCGGATGGCAGGCAAGCCCGTTGGCCCGCAAGCAGGCCTCCCAGTGCGCGTTGCTTGCGTGAATCCGACCCAGATAAGCGAGGATCCGCTCGAAGTCGTAAGGCGGCTGCGGCAGGGCCGCCGCGTCCGCATGCGCTCGCGCCTGCCATATGCCCGACTGCGTCGCCCGATAGATCGATACCGCCTGGCGGACGACGTCGCGGCGCTTCATGTAGACGAAGACGGGATCGGGCAGCGCCTCGCCGAGCGCAGCGAACAGCCGGCGATACTCCCCGTCCGTGAGCGGGACACCCGGAATATCCGCTGCGATCGGCGCGGCCGGGTCGAGTTCGCGTGCCGTGGCGACGACGCCGCGCCAGAACAGCTTGACCGCGAATGTGCCGGTGGGCGCCGTGCGCCAGCGATGCAGGATGGCGATGTAGTCGCGGATGCCGGAGGGCTTCCAGCGCGCTTCGAACAGCGGCCGGTGCCCCGCCTGAAAGTATTCCAGCGGGCGCCCCAGGCTGCCGGCGGCGGCAATCGCCTCCGCCAGCAGCGTGCTTCCCGAGCGCGGATGCGCGCACAGCACGAGTGTTCGGCGCGGCCTTCCCCGCCAGTGCGGGTAGTCGGCGGCCGCACTCGTCGCGGTATAGGTTGCGGCGGTGTCGGGCATCGGTCGGTTTCGCTGTCGCGATCGACAGATAGCGCGGGCGTCCGGTGAGCGCAATTTTCGGCGTCCTGCGCTTCGATGACGCCGCGGTCGCACGCGGCGATCTGGAGCGCATGGGCAATGTATTGGCGCATCACGCCGTGCATCGGCGCGCCATCGCGGTCGGCGGGGCCGTCGGGTTCGGACATTGCCTGACGCGCGTGAACCGGGAGGATCGGTTCGAGGCCCAGCCGCTGTCCGGCGGGAACGGCCGGATCATGCTCGTCGCCGACCTGCGCCTCGACAATCGCGAGGGGCTCGCGCAGACCCTGGGGATCGCGCCGGCGGCGCTGCGCGACATGCCCGACAGCGAACTGGTGCTGCGCGCCTACGGCAAATGGGGCGGGGATTGCGCCAGCCGCCTGCTGGGCGACTTCGCCTTCGCGCTGTGGGACGCCGCAGCCGGCAAGTTGATTCTCGGCCGCGACCATATGGGGCAGCGCGCGGTGCACTATTACCTGGGACCGGACTTCCTGGCGTTCGCGACCGAGATCAAGGCGCTCTGGGCGCTCGCCGGCGTGCCGCGCCAGCTTTCGGTGGAGCATGTCGGCCGCTACCTGATGTGGGAAATGAGGCCCCGCGGCAGCACCACCGCTTATGAGTCGATCCGGGGCATCCCCGGCGGCTCCACGCTGACGGTCGGACTCGACCGCAGCGTCCGGGCACGCCGCTATTGGGAGCCCGGGCCCGCGCCCGAACATGCCGGCCGCGACGAAGCCTATTATACGCAAGCTTATCGCGACGTCCTCGGAGAGGCCGTCGCCTGCCGGCTGCGGCGACTGCTCGATCCGCCCGCGCTCTGCCATGGCGGCGGCTTCGACAGTTCGGCGATCGCCGGCCTGGCAGGCCCGGCGCTCGCGGAGAGCGGCCGAAAGCTGATCGCCGTGTCCTGCGTGATGCCGGAGGACTATAAGGGGCCGCTCCGGCACCCGCGCCGCTGGGTGGAGATGTGCCGGCGCCACATGCCGCATCTCGACGTCCGCTATTTCATACGCCGCGGCGAGACGATCTTCACCGATATGGAAAAGCTGTTCCACGCCTCGGACTACCCGATGCGGGGTCCCAATTTCCTTCACGATGCCATGTTCGGTATGGCCGCCACCGCCGGGGCGCGGCTGGTCATGGACGGAATCGGCGGCGACGACACCATCAATCCGCGCGGCGACGGCTTGCTCGCGCATCTTCTGAAGACGGGCCGCTTCGGGCGCTTCCTGCGCGAGTTTGCGGCGTACAGACGTGCGACGGGCGCGACGTTCCTGGGGACGCTGAAGCGCCAGGTGGTCGTCCGCCTGCTCCCCGCCGCCACATTGCGCTGGTGGAATGTGGCGCGAAATGGCTTCCGTCCTTCCCACGCGGACATGGCGATAGCGCCGGACTTCGCCGCCCGGCTGTTCGCGACGGGCGCGGCGGACCGCGACGAGGTCGGGTTCGCCGTCGTCCTGCCGTCCCTGCGGGAGCTCTCGCTGCGCGCGCTGCGGCGGGGCATCGAATGGCCGCGCCGGCGGCTGACCAACGAAGCCGCGATCCACGGATTGTCGATGACGCGGCCCTTCCTGGACAAGCGCGTGGTCGAGCTCGGGCTGGCGGTGCCGGAGGACCTTTATGGGAAGAACGGGCGCAACCGCCATCTGGTGCGCCGCGCCCTGGCCGACCTCTACCCTCCGGAGTTCCAGACGCGGGACAACATCGCCGACCCGCTGCTGCCGGACCAGATCGATATGCTGCGGAGCGAACTGCCGAGATTGCGCGCGGAGGCGGACCGCCTCTCACGCGATCCGGCGCTGGCGCACTACATCGATTTCGGCAAGCTCAGGCGGATGCTGGAGGAGACGGGCGACGGGCGACGGGCGGCCGAACGGTTGACCCGCGCGGCCCGCGGCGTCATGGCAGCCCGATACATCGCCTGGTTCGAAGGCCGAAACATCGTCTAGCCGGCATCGAAGCGCGGCCGCGTCGCAGTCAGGACGGAATCTGCGGCGGAGAGGAGGACTCGACGCCATTTGTGTCCACACCGTGCTTGGCGCCGCGTATGTGCGAAACCACGACCGTCGGCGTCTTCCAGACCTTGCGTCCCGCCATGTCGGAAATTTGGGCGAGCGCGGCGGCATCGTCCGGGCGATCAGAATGCATCCCTAACCTTCCTAAGCGACCATGTAAGTTCGTAGCGGCAGACCGTGCCGGGCGCAAGCTCGATCCGTTATTTCGACTCCGCCTTTCCAACCGCGCCGGTGCCCACCTACAATCGCCGCGCAAGTATCGTCGGCGCACATGTATTTCTACTGCATATCCGGACTATCGGTGGAGAGCGAGATCGCGCTGCCCGGCCGGATAGCGGCCGACCGGTCTGGCGGCGCCGCGGACGTCCGGATCCGTTCGGGCCGCGTGCCGGAGTTTCTCGAAGGCGCCATTGCGGCCGCCCCGACCTGGCAGATGACCGATCGTTTCTTCGTCCTGCGCATTCCCGGCGTGGCGCGCTTTCTGCTTTGCGACGGCGACACGATCCTGTTCGAGCCCGCACCCGGCACGCCGGTCGCCGACCTCGCCATTTTCCTGCTCGGCACCGTCTTCGGCGTCCTGTTGCACCAGCGCAAATACGTGGTCCTGCACGCCAGCGCCGTATGCGTGGCCGGCCGGGCAGTCCTGTTCTGCGGCGCGTCGGGAGCGGGCAAATCGACGATCGCGGCCGCCCTCGGGCGCTGCGGCTATCCGTTGGTGACGGACGATGTCTGCGCGGTCACGCTGGATCGGGTCCCTGTCATCCATCCCGACGGCCGTCAGCTCAAGCTCTGGAGCGAGGCGATCGATGCTCTGGACCTCGCAGCGGCAAGGCATGGCCCGGTCCGCCAATGCCTCGAGAAATACTACGTGCAGCCGGGGTTTGCGCATCCGGCGCCGGCGCCGGTGGGCGCGATCTATGTTCTGCGCGAGCCCCGGCCCCCGGCGACCTTCGGAATCGAGCCGTTGAACCCGGCCGATTCGGCGGCGATCCTTCATGAGCAGGCCTATCGCCGGCGCCTCGTCGCGCAAATGGGACAGACGGCGCTGTATTTCCGGGCGGCCATCGCCATCGCCAATGCGGCAGGCGTTTTCTACCTCACCCGGGCCATGGACTTCGCGGACATGGACCGCGTCGTCGCCCTGCTCGAGGATCATTGGCGCGCGATCGGCCTGGAGGCGCGGGCGGCATGATCGGGCCGGTCTGGCTCGCCTCCTACCCAAAATCGGGAAATACCTGGTTCCGGATCATTCTTGCCAATCTGTCGCGCGACGAGCCGGCGGACATCAACACGCTGCGCAGCGCCGACTGGACCGCGGGAAACCGCGCGCCGTTCGACGCCATGTTGCTGATCCCTTCGGCGCTCCTGACCCATGACGAAGCCGACGGCCTGCGCCCGCGCGTCCATGAAGCGCTGGTGCGCGAGGCTGCGGACGCCGCGTCGGACGGCATGGCGCCGTCCTTCGTGAAGGTGCACGACGCCTACACGCTGACGCCGAATGGCGAGCCGCTGCTGGGCGGCATCGCCGCCGGCGCGATCCTGATCGTGCGCGATCCGCGCGACGTGGCGCCGTCCATCGCGAGCCACAGCCGCACGACGATCGACCAGGCGATCGCGATCCTGAACGACCGTGACGGCGGCATCTGCACCGGCACGCGCGGCGTCTCGCAGCAGTTCCGCCAGAGATTGCTGGACTGGAGCGGGCACGCGGCAAGCTGGATCGATCAGCGCGACATCCCGGTCCATGTCGCGCGCTACGAGGATTTGCTGGCCGATCCGGTTCATGTCTTCATGGCGGCGATGGCATTCGCCGGTCGTCCGGCCGATCTCGATCAGGTCCGGCGGGCGATCGGTCATTCGGCATTTCCGGCGCTCCAGGCGCAGGAGCGCGCGAGCGGGTTCCGCGAACGGCCGCGGCCCGGCGACGCGCTTGGCGGCCCGTTCTTCCGCCAGGGGCAAGCGGGCGCATGGCGCGACACGTTGACGGAGACGCAGGTGGCCGCCATCGAACAGGCGCATGGCACGATGATGCGGCGATTGGGATATGAGTTGAGCCGCCCGGCCGGCGGCGGCATGGGAGGGTGAGTTGGTCACTGTCAGGAAAACCGGCGATTGGCTGTCCGCCCGGGTCGGCGACGACCTGGTGATGATGAATCCGCAGACGGGCTATTATCTCGGCATCAGCGAAGTCGGCGCACGAATATGGGACCTGATCGACACGCCGCGCGAGCTCGACGAGCTGTGCGGCGTGCTGGGCGAGGAATATGCGGTGGCACCCCACGTTTGCCGGTCTGAGGTTCAGGCATTCCTGGCCCGGTTGGCGGAGCAGGGTGCGGTCGTGCTGTCGGATCCGGCGCCCGGCTAGGCGGCGGCGTCTTCGGCCGGGCCTTCGAACGCAATATCCACATAGTGGAGCAGGAGCGTGGCTCCAAGGGCGCCAGGCGCAAGGCACGGCCGTCCGTGCGCCAGCTCGCGGCCGCGGAACAGCACGCCGCTGCCGCGCGGCATCCGAAGATCGCGCACGCCGCCCGCCCGGTCGGCGATGTGGAATGGCCAGGGCGTGCCGTCGCGCCCCGGCTCCGGACCGAGCTGAAGCGACAGCGTGTATTCGCAGGCGGACCGGTCGGTGTGCATCGGCAGAACGGCGCCATCGGCGTAGCGGCACGCAAGCGTGTAGCTGGGCTTTATCGGCGCGCCGACGACATCCGCGACGACGGGCAGGAGCGCCCGCTGCAGGACGCGGGCGACGGGATCGTTGAAGATGACCTGCCGATCCACCTGCCGTCGGGCCTGCACCATGAGGCGAAGGACCGCCAGGCGCGAATAATAGTGCTCGACCGCGCCGCACAGATCCGCCCGCAGCAGGTCCTGCAGCGCCATCAGGCCGTCATTGGCGAAGACCTCGGCGCTCCGGCGCTCCGGCGGCGGCGGATCGAACGCCTCGACCGCCGAAACCCCCGGGCTCAGGAAGCGGGCGATCCCAAGACCGGGATTGATGTCCCGATCCGCCACATCGGCGCGATGCACGACGGGCGGTCCCGCAATTGCGGCCCCCGCGCCGGCGGCGGGATCGGACAGGACGACCACGCCCGCCGCCAGCAAGGCAACCGCATCGGCCAGGTCGTATGTCCCGAACTGCCGCCGCGCTTCCAGGGGCGCGGCGATCAATTCCATTGTCAGGTCGAAGGTCCGGCCCGGATGCACGATCCGACGGCGAAAGCCCGCGCCCGGTTCGAACGCCGCGATTTCGAGGAATCGGACGCCGTCCGCGGCCGCATAGATCCCGAACTGGGCCAGGGAATTGAGCGCAGGCAAGGTCCTTCCCATCGTCATGCCGTCAGATCGTGTAAATCCGGTAGCTCACGATGCACGCTCCGGCGCCTGATTTTAAGTCCCCCATCTGCTTTCGACGCCGTCCGGCCGATGAGAAGCCCGATACCGGCGGGGCCGGCCGCCCTCTGCGCGCGGCGGATTGCCTCGATCAGGTTCTCACCGAAAGCTCGGTTCCGCCCTCAGCGGCAGGAGCGTCGAAGCAAAGCCGTTGGCCGGGCGCCGCACAAAGTCCAGATAGTCGGCGACGGTTGCCGGAAAATGCTCCACATTATCGCGGACGGCGATCGCAACCTTGCGCAGCGGCCGATCGGAATCAGCTTGTCGCTGACATATTTTTCGTCGACGTCATTCACGCGTTTCGCGCCCACCAGCCCCTCACGGCCCCCAGCGCCAGGTGAGCGACGAGCCCCGGCAACTCCTGGCCGGCACGGGCGTGCAGCCGGTCCAGGACATCGTTGATCTACGGCACCGGCGCGCCGGGGCGGACCAGGCCTTCCGCCTTCAATGCTTCCCACAGTGCCGCCGGCGTCGGCGCCTCAAGCAGCGCGACGTTCGCGGCGACTTCGGCGGGAGAGGCGGCGCCGGGGATGACGCTCACGACGAGCGGATGCGCGGCGACGAATTGCAGCGCGGCCTGGCGCAGTTCGACGCCATAGGCGTCGCACACGTCCTCCAGCCGCGCGACGCGCGCCGCGACGGCGGGCGGCGTCCTGGCATAGTCGTAGGTCGCCTTGCCCGCGAGCACGCCGGAATTGTACGGCCCGCCGATCACGATGCCGGTGCCGGCGCGCGCGCAGGCCGGGAACAGCGTCTCCAGCGGCGCCTGCTCCAGCAGCGTGTAGCGCCCCGCCAGCAGGAAGAGGTCGGGATCGGCAAGCTCCAGCATGCGCGCACACGGCTGCCATTCGTTGACGCCGAGCCCGATGGCGGCCACCGCGCCGCCGCGGCGCAAGGCGTCGGCGGCGCGCCAGCCGCCCGTCTCCATCAATTCGCGGATGCGCGCCTCGGATTCGGCGCGGCCGCCATGGGTGAAGCCGTCGACGTCATGAATCAGCAGCAGGTCGATGCGATCCAGGCCCAGCCGCGCCAGGCTCGCCTCGAACGAGCGCATCACGCCGTCATAGGAATAGTCGTAGACGAATTTGAGCGCGGGCGACGTCACGAACGCGCCGGCATTGGACTCGCCCGGCGCGCAGGCCTCGATCAGCCGCCCCGCCTTGGTCGACAGCAGATAGTCGCCGCGCGGATGCGGCGCCAGGTTGCGCCCGATCCGCGCCTCCGCCAGGCCCAGGCCGTAGAGCGGCGCGGTATCGAAATAGCGCAGCCCTTCGTCCCAGGCCCGCGCCAGCGTCGCGTCGCAATCGTCCTCCGCGAACGCCTGTCCCAGATTGCCCAGCGTGGCCGCGCCGAAGCCGAGCAGCGTGAACGGCAGCACGCGCCCGCCTCGGGTGGTGAAATTGCGGAGTTCGGCAGCCTTGAACATCGCGGACTCCCGATCGGCCTTTCCCGCGCGCGGGACGGGCAAAAGAATTTATTTTCGCGAAAGATAATATCGTCCCCCGCGCCATACCCGAATTTCTATCCACCACTGCGCAAAAAATTCTCCACGCGCCGCAACGCGTTAGCCGTGCTGGGTGGTGGATGGACGGGAACCTTTTTTATTTTCGGATACCCCTTGAACCGAGTCGGTCGAAACGCCATTTCGCCCATATCCCCATGATTGCATGCGATGCGCAACGCACGGCGAAGCGGCCGTGCGTTCGTCCATTTCGCGTCCTATATACCGCTTCCCAAGCCCGATGAAGGATTCCACCATGCTGAAGTTGAAAGACGAAACGCTGCTGAAGAGCGACGCCTATGTCGACGGCGCCTGGACCGCGGCCGCGTCGGGCGCGCGCTTCGCCGTCGCCAATCCTGCCACCGGCGAGGAGCTCGCGCAGGTCGCCGACCTCGACGCCGCCGATGCGCGCCGCGCCATCGCGGCGGCCAACGCGGCGTGGCCCGCCTGGCGCGCGATGACGGCGAAGGACCGCGGCGCGCTGCTGCGCACATGGTTCGACCTCATCCTCGCCAGCCGGGAAGACCTCGCCCGCCTCATGACCGCCGAGCAAGGCAAGCCGCTGGCGGAGACGCGCGGCGAAGTCGTCTATGGCGCCAGCTTCATCGAGTGGTTCGCCGAAGAGGGCAAGCGCGTCTATGGCGACGTGATCCCGACCTTCGCGGCCGGCAAGCGCGTGCTGGTGTTCAAGGAGCCGGTGGGCGTGGTCGCCGCGATCACGCCGTGGAATTTCCCCAATGCCATGATCACGCGCAAGGCGGCGCCGGCGCTGGCCGCGGGCTGCACCTTCCTGATCAAGCCGCCGGCGGAGACGCCGCTCTCCGCCCTGGCGCTGGCCGTGCTGGCCGAGCGCGCCGGCATTCCCAAGGGCGTGTTCAACGTCGTGACCTCGGACAAGGCGCCCGAAGTCGGCAAGGAATTCACCGAGAGTTCGCTGGTGCGCAAGTTCAGCTTCACCGGCTCGACCGAGATCGGCAAGCTGCTGATGCGCCAGTCGGCCTCCACCGTGAAGAAGGTCACGCTGGAGCTGGGCGGCAACGCGCCCTTCATCGTGTTCGACGACGCCGATCTCGACGCCGCGGTCGACGGCGCGATGGCCTCGAAGTATCGCAACATGGGCCAGACCTGCGTCTGCGCCAACCGCCTGCTGGTGCAGGATAAGGTCTATGACGCCTTCGCCGCCAAGCTTGCCGCGCGCGTCGCGCAGCTCAAGGTCGGCAACGGCATGGACGACGGCGTGACGCAGGGCCCGCTGATCAACGAAGACGCGGTGGAGAAGGTCGAGCGCCTGCTCAAGGACGCGACCGACAAAGGCGCGAAGATCGCGCTGGGCGGCAAGCGCCTCAGCCGCACCTTCTTCGAGCCGACCATCGTCACCGATGTGACGCCGGCGATGCGGGTGGCGCGCGAGGAGATCTTCGGCCCCGTGGCGCCGCTGTTCCGCTTCACCACCGAAGCCGAGGCGATCCACATGGCCAACGACACCGAATTCGGCCTCGCCGCCTATTTCTACACAAGCGACATCGGCCGCACGATCCGCGTCGCCGAGGCGCTGGAATACGGCATCGTCGGCATCAACGAAGGCATCATCTCGTCGGAAGTCGTGCCGTTCGGCGGCATGAAGGAAAGCGGCGTCGGCCGCGAAGGCAGCAAATACGGCATCGACGACTATCTGGAGATCAAATACGTCCTGCTCGGCGGCCTCGGGTAGTTCGATGTCCTCTCCCGCGTGCGGGAGGGGTTGGATCACGCCCGTATCAATCCCTTCATCGCCGCCACGCCGCCGCTGTCCGGAAACACCGTCGCGTTCAGCGCGGCGTGGGAGACGCCCATATGCTCGGCCAGAATGCCCTTGAACAGCGCCCGCAGGTCGGTGCGCGCCGGCTGGTCGCGGCCGTCCTGCAGCGCCGCGCCCGACAGGCCGGTCCACTCGGCATGCACCGCGCCGCCGTTCACCGCGCCGCCCAGCACGAAAGCGGCGCCGCCGGTGCCGTGATCGGTGCCGCCGCTGCCGTTGACGTGCACGGTGCGGCCGAACTCGGTCGCCATCACGATAGCGGTCTTGCTCCACGCCGGGCCCAGCGCGGTCTTGAGGCCGTCCAGCCCCGCGTCCAGCGCCTGCAGCCGCCGCGCCAATTGGCCCTCGCCCGCGCCCTGGTTGAAATGCGTGTCCCAGCCGCCGGTGTCGAGCACCGCGATGCGCGGCCCGTTGTCCGCCGCCAGCAGCTTGCCGGCGCCGGCGAACAGCGGCGTGACATTGCCATAGCCGTTCTGGCCTGGCTTCATCGCCGACGGATCGTCCATCGCCGCGCGCGCCGCGCCCTGCATGTCCACCGCGCTGTCGAGCGAAGCCAGCAGCACCGGATCGCCCGCATAGAGCATCCTGACCCGCGCCAGGAACGCCTCGTCCGGTGCCGGGAGAGTCTCCGGCATCCAGCTCGTCGTCCGCGCCGGGCCGGACAGCAGCAGCGGTGCGGTCTGCGCCACCGCCAGCGCGTGCGCGCCGTCGCCCAGGCCCAGCGGCGTCAGCGCGCGGTTCAGCCAGCCGTCCTGCAGCATATGCGGGCCGCTGCCGCCGGTCTCCAGCACGTTCTGGCCGTCGAAATGCGAGCGGTCGCGATAGGGCGAGCAGATGTTGTGGAATACCGCCGCCTCCTTCGCGTCGAACATCGCCTTCACATGGGTGAGCGCCGGATGAAGCCCGAAGAAGCCGTCGAGGTCGAGCGGATCGGCGATCGCCAGCGAACCGCGCATGGCGGCGTAATCCTTGTCGCCATGCGGCGGCACCGCGGCGAGGCCGTCCAGCGCGCCGCGCAGGATCACGACGACGAAGCGCCGGTCGGTCGGAACGCTCGCGAAGGCATAGCGGATCGGCGCGTCCCAAACCGCCAGCGTGCCCGCGGCGGCCATGGTCCTGAGGAGGAAGCGGCGTGTGGTCATGGCGGGCTACCTGCGCTGGAATTCGGGACTGGCGAGAAGGAAGGCCATCGCGTCCGCCTGGCTTTCGGCGCGCGCCATGATCGTCCGGGTTTCGGGCCGCAGCAGCGGGCCGAGGCCGCCTTCCGCGATGGACGCGGCGTCGACGGTCGGCGGCAGGCCGTGCGCGACCTGCCTGGCCCATTCGATGCGCGTCAGCACCGCGTCGGGACCGCACCAGGCGTCGGATGTGTCGGGCCAGCCCTTGGGCGCCGGCGGCGCCAGCGGCGTCTCGCCCATCAGCCGCGTCGCCGCGACCGCGCCGCGGATCTGCTTCCCGCTGTTGTCCCCCTTGGGCAGGCCGAGCAGGCGATAGCCGGCGGTGACGTATTCGACCGGCGTGCGCATCTTGCCCGGCCCGGGCGCCCACGCCGCCGGATCGTCGACGATCGCATGCGCCAGCGCCTGCAGGTCGCCATGGGTGGCGAGAAATGTCTTCTCCAGCCGCGCCACCGAGTGCGGCGGCGGATCGTCGGCGATGAAATGCGTCGCCAGCTTCCTGGCGATATGCCGCGCGGTCGCCGGATCGTTGGCGAGGTCGCGGATCGCCTCGATGCCGGCTTCGAGCGTCGGTCCGTAGACCTTGCCGCGCAGCATGATGTCGCCCGGCTGGTGGCGGCTATCGTAATAGGCGAAGCCGTTGTTGTCGCCGGCGAGGTTCAGCGACCAGCCGGTCAGGATGTTCGCCATCGCGACGACGTCGGTCTGGCTGTAGCCGCCGTCGACGCCCAGCGTGTAGAGCTCCATCAGCTCGCGGCCGAGATTTTCGTTGCGGCCCTTGCCGGAGCGCTTGCCGGCGACGGAGTCGGGACCGATCGACTGCGCATTGTCGAGATAGAGCAGCATCGCCGGATGGCTCATCGCCGCCAGCACCATCTCGTCGAACTTGCCGGCGATATAGGGACGGATCGCCTCGCGCTCGAAGGCGCCGATGAAGGTGGTGGCGCGCGGATTCAGCGCCGAGACGGCGAAATGATTGCTCCAGAACCACACCAGACGCTCCGCAAACGGCCGGTCGGTCGTGAAGCCCAGCGCATAGCGCGCCGCCAACTCGTCGGCGAATATCTTGGCGCGGTCCTGGAAGAACATCTTCACCGGATCGGCGCCGGTTCCGGCCTGGCGCGCCATCGCCTGGGCGCGCTGGTAGTTCTGCATGTCGAGGACCAGCGCGCCGCCGGTCATGAACGCCGTGTTCGCCATCGGCGTCGGCTGCTCGGCGGGGCCATCGATCTGCGCCTTCAGCCAAGTCTTCGGATCGCGGCTGGCGCGATCGATCTCGCCCGGTCGGGCACCGAGCCCGAAGCGGTGTGCGGCGATGGCGCCTTCGAGCGACATGATGGGAACCCGTTATTGCAACAGGCCTTGAACGTACAGCACAAAGGCCTCCGTCGCTCAGGAATGCAGGAGCGCCGCGCCGACAAGTTCCTGCAACCGCTCGGACCGCGGATAGGGCGTGCCGGTATATTGGCGGAATCCCTCGGCATAACCGACGCCGAACAGCTTTCCGCACTTGGCGCTGAAGCGCTCCATTGCGGCGATGTAATCGCTGATGCCGTGCTGCTGGCCGACCCATTTGTGCTGGCTTTCATGGGCCTGGAGCATTGCGCGCTTTTGAATGAAATGCGCGGTGATATCCACCGCGAATTGCGGAACCACCTTGTTGCCGTCGCGGTCGCGACCGTCGATCGGATCCATGAAGTAGAGATGTGGAATATGCGGCAGCGGCGCGGACGGACCCGTCTGGTAGTTCGCCACGGTCGAGGCGAAGCAGGCATCGCGCACCAGCACCGAGGTCGCCTCGTGGTCGGGATGGTAATCCACCGGCGACGCGGCGATCACGATCTCCGGCCGCACGGCGCGCAGCAATTCCGTCGCGCGGCGGCGGGTGGCGTCGTCGTTGAACACGCAAAGATCGGGCACGCCGGCACAGCGATAATCGGCGCCGATCAGCGCCGCCGCGGCGGCGGCTTCGGTCTTGCGGATGCGTGCCGTCTCTTCGAGCGAAGTGTCGGCCGAGCCGCAATCGCCGGCGGTCATCGTCGCCAGCGTGATCCGGTGCCCGTTCGACGCCAGCAGCGCCAGCGTGCCGGCGCCGAGAGTCTCGATGTCGTCGGGATGGGCATGGAAAGCAAGGATGCAGCTCATGGCGCGATCTTACGAAGGATCGCGCGCGCCGCAAACGCGCCGGTCGCGAAGCACGCCTGCAGGAGATATCCGCCGGTCGGCGCTTCCCAGTCGAGCATTTCGCCCGCGGCGTACACGTTCGGCAGCGCCTTGAACATGAGGTTCTCGTCGAGCGCCGCGAACGACACGCCGCCTGCGGTCGAGATCGCCCGCGCCAAGGGCTGCACTGCGGTCAGCGTCAGCGGCACCGCCTTGATGCGCGCCGGCAGGTCTTCGGGCAGCGGTCCCGCCTCGCGCAGCAGATTGATTTCGAGCCGCGACAGGGCGAGCGCCTTGCGCAGGAAATTCGCCGCGCTGTCCTTGCCGCGGGCACTATCCAGCCGCTCGGCGATTCGTTCGATGGATTGGTCGGGGCGAAGATCTATGCGCAATTCCGCGTGGCCCTGCGCCGCAACGGCGTCGCGCAACACCGGCGACAGCGCATAGATCGCGCCGCCTTCGATGCCATAGGCGGTCACCATCGCTTCGCCGCGGACCACCCGGTCGCCGAACCGGAAGGCGGCGTTCTTCAACGGCTGTCCGGCGAAGCGCGTCCGGAAGATTTCGCTCCAGCCGACGCTGAAGCCGACATTCGACGGCCGGAACGGCGCGACCTCGATGCCCTTGGATCGAAGCAGCTCGGCCCAGCCGCCGTCCGAACCGAACCGCGGCCAACTCGCACCGCCGAGCGCGAGCACCGTCGCGTCCGGCAACACGGCACCGCTGCCGCACAGCAACCGGCCGTCCCCGGCCCAACCCGACCACGGATCGCGGAGATGAAATTGCACCCCCTGCGCGCTCAACCGCGCCAGCCAGGCGCGCAACAGCGGCGAGGCTTTCATCGCCTTGGGAAATACGCGGCCGCTGGATCCCACGAAGGTCTCGGCGCCCAGCCCGTTCGCCCAGTCGACCAGCGCGGATGGCGGAAACGCCTCCAGCATCGGCCGCAGGACGGCTTCGCGCTCGCCATAACGTGTCGCAAACACGTCGAAAGGTTCGGAATGCGTCAGGTTCAGGCCGCCGCGCCCCGCCATCAAGAACTTGCGGCCCGCCGACGCCATGCGGTCGTGGACCGTCACCGCAGCGCTGCCGGCGCTCAGCACTTCGGCGGCCATCAGGCCCGCGGGACCCGCGCCGATCACGGCAACCGTCTTGCTCATCGCGCCTGTATCGGCCGCCCTTTCCTTTCGCACAAGCGTCGCCTAATGGTCCGTCATGCTGCGTATTTCCGAAATCCGGCTGCCGCTGGGCCATGGACCCGAGGCGCTCAAGAGCGCGGTCCTGAAGAAGCTGCGCATCCCCGCGGCGGCGCTGAAGCGCTTTTCGGTGTTCAAGCGCGGCGCCGACGCCCGCAAGAAGGCGGCGATCGTCTTCGTCTATACCGTCGATGCCGAGATCGTGGGCGAAGCCGGCGTGCTGGCGCGTCTCGGCCGCGATCCGCACATTCAGCGCACGCCCGACATGGACTACCGTTTCGTCGCGCAGGCGCCGCCGATGCCCTTCAAGCGGCCCGTCGTGATCGGAGCGGGGCCGTGCGGGCTGTTCGCCGCGCTGATCCTGGCGCAGTCGGGCTTCCGTCCCATCATCCTGGAGCGCGGCAAGGTGGTGCGCGAGCGGACCAGGGACACCTGGGGGCTGTGGCGGCGCGGGGTGCTCGATCCCGAATCCAACGTGCAGTTCGGCGAGGGCGGCGCCGGCACCTTCTCCGACGGCAAGCTCTACAGCCAGATCAAGGATCCGCGCCATCTCGGCCGCAAGGTGCTGACCGAATTCGTCAAGGCCGGCGCGCCGGAGGAAATCCTCACCGAGGCGCATCCGCACATCGGCACGTTCCGCCTGGTGACGATGGTGGAAAGCCTGCGCCGGACCATCGAGGCGCTCGGCGGCGAGTACCGCTTCCGTCATCGCGCCGCCGACCTCGACATCGACGCGGCACGGCAGGTGCGCGGCGTGGTGCTGGCGGGCGGCTCGCGCATCGAGGCCGACCACGTCGTGCTGGCGCCGGGCCACAGCGCGCGCGACGTGTTCCAGATGCTGTTCGACCGCGGCGTGGACATCGCGGCCAAGCCGTTCTCCATCGGCTTTCGCATCGAGCATCCGCAATCGCTGGTCGATCGCGCCCGCTACGGCCGCTCCGTCCCGGAGCTCGGCGCGGCGGAATACCGGCTGGTGCACCACGCATCCAATGGCCGCTCGGTCTACAGCTTCTGCATGTGTCCGGGCGGCACGGTGGTAGCCGCGACCAGCGAGGAAGGCCGCGTCGCGACCAACGGCATGAGCCAGTACTCGCGCAACGAGCGCAACGCCAATGCCGGCATCGTCGTCGGCATCACGCCGGAGGATTATCCCGATCACGTGCTGGCCGGGATAGACCTGCAGCGCAAATGGGAGAGCAAGGCCTTCGCAGCCGGCGGCGGCACCTATCATGCGCCGGGGCAGCGTGTCGGCGACTTCCTGGCGGCGCGGCCGTCGACCGCACTCGGCGGGGTGACGCCGTCCTACAAGCCCGGCGTCCATCTGACCGATCTGTCGGATTGCCTGCCCGACTATGCCGTCGCCGCGATCCGCGAGGCGCTGCCGGCGTTCGGACGTCAGATTCCGGGCTTCGCGATGGAGGATGCGATCCTGACCGGGGTGGAGACCCGTACCTCTTCGCCCATCCGCATCGCGCGCGGCGAGGATTTCCAGAGCCCGAACACCAAGGGCCTCTATCCGGCCGGCGAAGGCGCGGGCTTCGCGGGCGGCATCCTGTCGGCGGGCGTCGACGGCATCAAGGTCGCCGAAGCCGTGGCGCGCAGCATCGCCTCTCAGGCGACAACCGCCACCAGCGCCGGACCGCCCGGATAGTCCTCGATGAACAGCAGCACGCGATAGCCGTCGGTCAGGATCGGCTGCCCGCTCGCGTCGCGTTCGATCAGGCCGTCGCCATTGGTGCGCCGATGCGCGGCGTCATAGGCGAAGACCGGGACCCTGCCCTGCTCTTCGGCATGGAAGCGCTCGAACAGCTCGGCGGCCTTCTCCGGCGGCAGGCGGACGCAGCCGCCCGACGCGCGGCTGCCGAGCAGCGCGGCATGACGATAGCCGGAGGAGTGCAGCGCCACGCCGGTCTGCCGGCCGCGGATGGTGGCGTCCAGGAACATCGCATAGGGCATCGCCGCGCCGCCCCAGGTGCGCGAGTAATGCATCCGCTCGAACCGGTTGGGATCGAGTTCGAACAGCCCGACGGGCGTCGAGGTCAGGTACTTCTCGCGCCGCTCGCGGCCGGTGGACACGGGAAAGCTCTGCTCGAACGCCAGATCGTCGGCGCGGTCCTTGTGGAAGACGTACATGTGCTGTGCCAGCGAACCCTCGGCAGCCTTGCTGACGTAGAGAAAGACGTCGAAATAGGCGTAGAGCTCCGGCGGAATCTTGCCGCGCAGACGGACCGCGGCGTCGGCCTGCATCGCCAGCGCCGGATCGGGCACGACGATCGGCTGCGGCTGCTTCGGTTGCGCCGGCGGCATGGTCCCGCCCATCGCGACGTGCAGCGCTTCATTCGCCTGCGCCGAGGCGAGGCGGATGGTGTTCGCGGCCGGATCGAGCGCGACGCGCAGCGACGGACCGTTCATCAGCACAACCATGGCCAGCATCAGGGCGCCGGCGGCGCCGGCCAATGCTCTGAGACCCGACATATGGTTAACCCCGTCCCGCAATCGGTAAACCCTAACAGAAAATTTTCGTCCGCAAGCCCTATTCTTCGAAGCCGCGCCCGAGTCGCCGATGACATTTCCGCCACGTCGCCTGATCTGCCTGACCGAAGAGACGGTCGAGACGCTCTATCTGATGGGCGAGCAGGACCGCATCGTCGGCGTCACCGGCTATGCCGTCCGCCCGCCGCAGGTCCGCAGGGAAAAGCCCCGGGTGTCGGCGTTCACATCCGCCAACGTGCCCAGGATCGTGTCGCTGCGCCCCGATCTCGTGCTGGCCTTCAGCGACCTGCAGGCCGACATCCTGGCGGCATTGGCGCGGGCAGGCGTGGCGGTGCATCTGTTCAACCAGCGCGATGTGGCCGGCATCTTCGCCATGATCCGCATGCTGGGCGCGTTGATCGGCGAGCCGGGCAAGGCCGATGCGCTGGCGATGACTCTGGAACGCCATGTCGCCGAAATCGCGGCGTCGGTACGGGGACCGCGTCCCCGCGTCTATTTCGAGGAGTGGGACGAACCGCTGATCACCGGGATTGGCTGGGTATCGGAATTGATCGAAATCGCCGGGGGGATCGATTGTTTCGCCCATCTGCGCGGGCGGCAGGGCGCCAGGGACCGCATCATCGCGGCAGAGGACGTCATCGCGGCGAAGCCGGATGTGATCGTCGCGTCCTGGTGCGGAAAGAAAGTCGCAATGGACAAGATCCGCGAACGACCCGGATGGCAGGCCATTCCGGCGGTGGCGAACAACCGCATCGTCGAGATCAAGTCGCCGTTGATCCTGCAGCCGGGACCGGCGCCGCTGACCGACGGGCTGGACGCCTTGCGTGCGGCGATTGCTCGAAACTGACGAAGACCGGTTCACAGCCCCAGCACGAGCCTGGCGACGATATCGCGCTGGATTTCGTTCGACCCGCCATAGATCGATGCGGCGCGGTTGTTGAAGTAGCGCGCCATCGCGAGCAATCCGTCGGGCGGGCCAATCGGCGCAATGTTGCTGCCGGGAAGCCGCGCCGCCGGCTGATCGACCGCCGCGTAGACGCCGGCCGCCTCGACCGCCAGTTCGTCCAGGCGCTGCATCGCCTCGGTGCCCTGCATTTTCAGCAGGGAGGACGCAGGACCGGGATTCCTGCCGGCGCTGAGCGCACTCATCACCCTGTGCTCGGTCATTTCGATCGCCTCGACCGCGATGGCGGCAGCAGCGAGGCGGGCGGCGAAGAATTCGTCGTCGATCAGCCTTTCGCCATCGCCGCCCTCCTGCTTCGACGCGAGTTCGCGGATACGGCCGAGCGCGATCTTCAACCCGGCGCCGGAGCCGCCGCCGCGTTCGAATTCCAGCAGGTACTTCGCCACCGTCCAGCCGTCATTCTCCTCGCCGAGCCGGCCGGTTTTGGGCACGCGCACGTCGTCGAAGAACACCTGGTTCACCTCGTGCTCGCCGGCCAGGGTGATGATCGGACGTACGCCGATGCCGGGCGTAGCCATGTCGAGCAGCAGGAAGGTGATGCCGGCCTGCGGCTTGCCGTCGGTCCTGGTGCGGACCAGGCAGAACATCCGGTTCGCCCAATGGGCGTGGGTCGTCCATATCTTCAAGCCGTTCAGCACATAGTCGTCGCCGTCGCTCACGGCGCGCAATTGCAGCGAAGCCAGGTCGGAACCGGAGCCCGGCTCGGAATAGCCCTGGCACCAATAGTCCTCGCCCGACAGGATGCGCGGCAGGTAGTGCGCCTTCTGCGCCTCGGTGCCGTAGCGCATGATGCACGGCCCGACCATCCGCAGGCCCATCGGCGCGAGGGCCGGCGCACCGGCGCGGGCACATTCGGCCGACCAGATGCAACGCTGCATATCGCTCCACCCGGTGCCGCCAAATCGCGTCGGCCAGCTCGGCGCGACCCAGCCCTTCGCGTGCAGGATGTTCTGCCAGGCAAGGCTCCAGCGCTTGTCGATGAAAACACTGGTCATGCGCCGCCCCGCCTCGCGCAACTCCGGCGTCAGCGCGGAAGCGAGAAAGGCGCGGACCTCGTCGCGGAACGCCAATTCGGCGGGGGACAGATCGAGATTCATCGGACGTTAGCCTGTGCCGCGCCCGCGCGGGGATCAAGCCGGTCCGTTACGGAAGCTACGGCGGATCGATTGGATTTCGTTCTCCAGCGCGCCGAGGAAGCGCGAGCGGTCCTGCCTGGTGAAGCCGCTGTTGAAGGTCTGCCCGCCGCTTACCTCGCGCAGATGACGGTGCAGGTCGCGCATGCCCAGCGCCATGCCGATGCCGGCTTCGGTGAAGGGCTTGCCGGTCGGGCCGAGCACCCGCGCGGCGTTCTTGAGCGCCCGCGACGCCAGCGGAATGTCGGCGGTGATCACGATGTCGCCCGCGCCGGCATGCTGCACGATCCAGTCGTCGGCGGCATCCGCGCCGGCATCGACGGTCACGTGGCGGACCAGCGGATTGCGGCTGGGGCGCAGGCCGCCATTGCTGACCACGATCACTTGCAAGCCGTGCCGGGCGGCGACCTGTTCGACCTCCGCCTTCACCGGGCAGGCGTCGCCATCGACGTAAATCTCAAGCACGAGTTGGGATTTCAAGCACGATTTGGTCTCAACGCTCCGCGTCTCTTATAAGACTGACCGGCCGGGAGGAAAATGTGGCACTGGCGCCCGAGGACATGGATTTCATCTCGAACTTTTCGACCTTCTGGGCGGTGTTCCTGGGCGCCGTGCTGGCGACGGTCGGCGGCTTCGCCGCGACGCAGCTCGAATGGTATCTGGAGCGCAAGCGGCGCGAGCGCAATGCGGCGCTGTTCTTCGGCGAGGTGCTTTCGACCATGCATCTCATCATCGGCTTCGCGGCCACCACGACCAAGGTCGGTGATCCCTACGGCCCCGTCACGCTGCGAATGTTCCGCTCGGCGATCGGGGAGGTGGACATCTACAACCGCAACCGCGAGAAGCTCTACGACCTCAGCCATGCCACGCTGCGCGCGCAGATCCATACATTGATCCTGCGCGTGAGCATGTCGATCGACGGCATCTTCGACTTCACGAACACGATCGCCGGCATCGCGGCGCAACTGGAGGCGCCCGGCATGCCGCCGGAGGAGCGCGAGCGGCTCGAGGTCCGCGTTGCAACGCTGAAGCAAAGCCGGCAGGTCAGCTATGACTTCGTCCTGGAAAACGCCGAACAGCTTCGCGCCGTCGTGAAGGAGCTGGAGCCGATCGCCCATTTCTCCTTCGACGACGTCGAGAAAGCCGTTCGCCGGGCCAATAGCTAGGCGGCGCGGCGCTGCCCGCGCGGCGCCCAGCGGCGCTTGGGCTGCTTGTAGTTGCGCCCTTCCGGTTTGAAGTTGCGACGCTCGTCCTGGATGTTGACCGCCTGGAGCGCGCTTTCCGGCAATTCGTGCGCCACGACGGTCAGCGGGCGCTTCACCAGCCGCTCGATGTCGCGCAGGAACGTCTTCTCGGACGGATCGCAGAACGAGATCGCGATGCCTTCCGACCCGGCCCGCGCCGTGCGGCCGATGCGGTGCACATAGCTTTCCGGCTCGTTTGGCAGCTCGAAGTTGATCACATGCGTGATGTTGTCCACGTCGACGCCGCGCGCGGCGATGTCGGTCGCCACCAGCACGCGGACCTTGCCGGCCTTGAAGCTGTCCAGCGCACGCTGGCGCGCGTTCTGCGACTTGTTGCCGTGGATGGCGTCGGACGAGATGCCGGCCTTCTCAAGGTGCTCCGAGACGCGGTTGGCGACATGCTTGGTGCGGGTGAAGACGATGACGCGGCTGAGCGCGGCATCGGCCAGCAGGTGTGTCAGCAGCGCGCGCTTGTTGCGCTGCTCGATCGCGATCACGCGCTGCTCGATGCGGTCGGCGGTGACGGTCGGCGGCGAGACCTCGATGCGCTCGGGCTGGTGCAGCATGTCGCCGATCAGTTCCACGACCTCGCGCGGCATGGTGGCGGAGAACAGCATCGACTGGCGCTGCCGCGGCAGCATCGCCACGATGCGGCGCACGTCGCGGATGAAGCCCATGTCGAGCATGCGGTCGGCCTCGTCCACGATGAGGACGTTCGCCGTATCGAGACGGACATGGTGCTGCTTGACGAGATCGAGCAGGCGCCCGGGCGTCGCGACCAGGATATCGACGCCGTTCTTCATGGCGCCGATCTGCGGGTTCTGGTTCACGCCGCCGAGGATGACGGCCTGCTTCAGGCCCAGATGGCGGCCATAGGTCTTGAGGCTGGCGTCGATCTGCACCGCGAGTTCGCGGGTCGGCGCCAGGATCAGGGCACGGGCCGAACGCGGCGCAGGGCGGACGCGGTTCTCCGACAGGCGCTGAAGCAGCGGCAGGCCGAACGCAGCGGTCTTGCCGGTGCCGGTCTGCGCGATGCCGAGCAGGTCGCGGCCGGCGAGAAGCGCCGGGATGGCGCGCAGCTGGATCGGCGTGGGCTGGGTGTAGTTCTCGCCTTCGAGGGCGCGCAGGAGCGGCTCGGAAAGGCCGAGGGATGCAAAAGTACCGGTATTCAAACGATGTTCCTTAACCGCGCAGACGTGCGGATGCACGCGTGGTTCACGGCTTGTTGCCGTCTTCCACGCACATCTGGAGCGAACGGGAGTTTCATGATGCCAACGGTGGGAACGCGCGTACCAAAAGCTATGCGCGCCGCGTGCGACCGTCCGGCGATGAGGGGTATATCTAGATGTGAAGTCCTAATGTCAAGTTACGGAGGGGACCTTGATCGACTTGTCTTGCGTGAGATTCACGCGGCGCGCTGTGGACACTGGCGTGTCGCTCAACGTGGTGGAAGCCGGGCCGCAGGATGGTCCGCTGGTCGTGCTGCTGCATGGATTTCCCGAATTCTGGTTCGGCTGGCGCCACCAGATCGGTGCGCTGGCGGCCGCCGGCTACCGCGTCGTGGCGCCGGACCAGCGCGGCTACAATCTTTCGGACAAGCCCAAGGGTATTGCGAGCTACGATATCGACCGCCTGGCGGACGACGTCGTGGCGCTGGCAGCGCACTATACCGGCGAGCCTTTCTGTCTGGTCGGCCACGATTGGGGCGCAGTGGCGGCATGGTGGACTGCGACGCGGTCGCCGGAAAGGCTGCGCAAGCTGGCGGTGCTCAATTGTCCGCACCCGGCGGTCTGGCGGAACGCGATGGACACCGATCCCGTGCAGCGCAAGGCGAGTTGGTACGTTCGCGCCTTCCGGATCCCGTGGTTGCCCGAGGTCATGCTCAGTGCCGCCAACTTCCGGGCGCTGGTCTGCTCGCTGAAGGAGTCCGTGGCACCGCTTTCCGACGAGGAGGCGGAGCGCTATCGCGAGGCTTGGCGCCAGCCCGGCGCCCTGGCCGGCATGCTCAATTGGTATCGCGCCATCCTGCGGCACAAGTTCGCGCCGATCGTCCCCGGCAGCCTCCGCCTGCCGATCCAGATCATCTGGGGCGAGAAAGACCGCTACGCCCTGCCCGCGCTGGCCGAGGCGAGCAAGGCCCTCTGCGCCGATGCGCGCCTGACCTTTCTGCCCGAGGCGACACACTGGGTGGCGCAAGACGCGCCGGAGCAGGTCAACGCCATCCTGCTCGACTTCCTCAAATAGTGCGGCGCGGAAACATCGCTCGGGCGGGCGCGGCGACCTGATCAGGCCGGGAGTTGGGCTTGGTTCGCACCGCGAAAGCGGCCGAATATTGGAAAATCGGCACCCGGGGAGAGCAAAAAAATACAATGTGTCTTATAGGTTCACTGGCTCATCGTCCGATCAATCGAGCTGCCTCGCCTGCGCTCGGACACGTCATCTAGGTGCTAATCGCTTGGCCGGACTAGCGATAGCGCCCGATCCCGGTCTGGGGCCGCTCATTTTCCGCCCGCCAGGCCGGAGCGCTGACGTACCTTCCCAAATCCAACCCCCCGTTGCGGATTCACCCTACTTTTGCGCATGATAGGCAGGACGCGCCCGCCCGTACCGGACGAACGGGCGTGTACTGGGTGTTTCCGGCTGGGCAGCGGCATTCGGCATCATGGCGAACTACGATAGCGGTCCGCGCGGCGGTCTCGCGCAGGCTTCGGTTAAGGGCACGGTCAAGTGGTTCAACGGGACCAAGGGCTACGGTTTCATCACTCTTGAGAATGGCGGCGACGCATTCTGTCACGCATCGGCGATCCAGGCGGCGGGTCATTCCGAACTCCCCCAGGGCGCGACGATCGTCTGCGATCTGCAAGACTCGCCGCGCGGACTTCAAGTCGTCGCGGTCCACAGCGTTGATACCAGCACGGCTGACACCGGTGGTGGAGGTGGCGGCGGCCCGCGCGGTCCGCGCCGTGACTTCGGCGACAGCGGCGGACGCCGCGGCGCCGGTGGCGGTGGCGGCCGCTTCGGCGGCGGCGGTGGCGACCGGTTCGGCGGTGGCGGCGGCGACCGCTTTGGCGGCGGTGGCGACCGGTTCGGCGGTGGTGGGGGCGACCGCTTTGGCGGGGGTGACCGGTTCGGGGGCGGCGGCGACCGCTTCGGCGGCGGCGGACATCGGGATCGCGACTCCGGCCCCAGCGGCCCGATGGTCGAAGGCAAGGTGAAGTTCTTCAACGACCAGAAGGGCTTCGGCTTCGTCATGCCGGATTCGGGTTCCGGCGACGTCTATGTCCATGCCAGCGCCCTGCGGCGCTCCGGCGTACAGGTCCTGGAGCCGGAACAGCGGATTCGCTATTCCACGCGCCAAGGCCAAAAGGGCGTCGAAGTCGATCGGATCGAAGTCCTATAAGTCACTGTTCATAAACGATTTTTTTCTAGTTTGCACGACTTCGCGCCGTGCAACCCCGTGCCGCGCGGGAAATTGCCTGCGGTAACTTGAACTTCGCACCGGCGAACCTATATAGCGTCGATCTATATCGGACCAATATAGATCGACGGGGCATCATGGACGTTCGCACGATTTGCCTGGGCATCCTGACCCGCGGCGATGCCACGGGCTATGAGATCAAGAAGCTTTTCGAAGACGACGGCTACCAGCACTTCGTCGAGGCAAGCTTCGGCTCGATCTATCCGGCCCTGCAGCGGCTGACCGACGAAGGCTACGTCTCGGTGCGTTCGGAAACGCAGGAGAAGCGTCCCGACCGCAAGGTCTATTCCATCACGCCGCAGGGCAAGGCCCGGTTCATCGCGTCGCTGCTCAAGCCGCTGCCGGAGGACAGGCACCGCTCGCCCTTCGTCTTCGCGATGCTTTTCGCCGACCTGTTACCGCAAAGCCGCGTCAGCGGAATGTTGGATGCCTATATCACCCAGATCGAGGGGAAATTGGCGCATCTGGACGAGCACGCCGCCGCATCCAAATCCGAGGGCGAGCGGTTCGTCAGCGGCTTCGGACGCGCCGTCTATATCGCCATCCTGAACTTCCTCCGTACCCACCGGGCGGAGATCGAGAAACACCAAGCGGCCCAGGCGGCCGAGTAGCGAGAGACGGCTTTCATGTTCGAAACGCTGAGCCGACTTTACGACGCGGTCATGCCCGGCTTCTGGCTGCGCATGAAGCCGGCCTATCAGTGGGCGGCCGCGATCGCCATCGTCGCCGTCCTGTGGATCGCCAGCGGCCAGCTGACCGGGAATGCCGCGCCGCATGAGACGGCGGCGGCCGATCCGGCCGCGAACCGGACGCAAGTCCGCATCGCGATGCTTGTGGCCACCCAGCGCGACGCGACCATAACGGTGCGCGGCCGCACCCAGGCCAAGCACGAGGTCGACACCCGCGCCGAGGTCGAAGGCGTGGTGCAGGCGATCTATTTCGACAAGGGCGATCACGTCAAACAGGGCCAGACGCTCTGCGAGATCAAGCTCAACGACCGCGGCGCCAAGGTGCAGCAGGCCGCCGCGATGGTGGCACAGACGCTGAAAGAGCTTCAGGTCGCGCAGGACCTTTTCAAGCAGGGCTTCCGCTCCAAGACGCAGCTGGCGCAGGCGGAGGCCGCCTATGCGCAGGCGCAGGCCGGTCTCGCGACCATGCAGGTCGCGCTCGGCAACACGCGGATCAAGGCGCCGTTCGACGGCGTCGTGGACGACCGTTACGTGAATGTCGGGGATTACATGCGCCTGGGCGACAAATGCGAAATGGTGATCGCGCCCGAACCCCTCCTCGCCGTCGGCACCGTCTCCGAGCAGGAGGTCGGCCAGATCAACCTGGGTGACAGCGCCACAGTCGACCTCGTGACCGGTGAGACCGTGCAGGGCAGGATCAGCTTCGTCGCGGATCGCGCCGACCAGATGACGCGTGCCTTCCGTATCGAGATCGAGCTTCCCAACAAGGACGCCAAGCTGCGTGACGGCGTCAGCGCCGACATCCACATCGCGGTCAAGCGCGTCGAGGCGCAGCATATTTCCCCGGGCATCCTGGTGCTCGACGATTCCGGCCGCGTCGGCGTGCGCGCCGTGATCGACAGCACGGTGCAGTTCATTCCGGTCTCGGTGGTGTCGGACGGTCCCGACGGCATGTGGGTCGCGGGCCTGCCGCGGCGCGTGAACGTCATCACCGTCGGGCAGCAATTCGTCACCAACGGCCAGCATGTCGACGCAGTGACCGACAAGGGCGGAAGTTCGTCATGACCAGAATCGTCGAATGGGCGGTCAACAACACCCGCGTCGTCATCGCGACCATCGCGGTGGTGATCATCGCGGGCGTCGTCGCCTTCATCGCCATCCCCAAGGAAGCCCAGCCCGACATCCCGATCCCGGTGCTGATCGTGCAGGTCACCTATCCCGGCATCAGCCCGGAGGATAGCGAGCGCCTGCTCGTCAAGCCGCTGGAGACCAGCCTGCGCACCGTCGAAGGCATCAAGACGATGACCGCCCGCGCCTATTCGGGCGTCGCGGTGGTGATCCTGGAGTTCGACGTCAACTTCAACAAGCAGAAGGCGCTGGAAGACGTCCGCGCCCAGGTCGACGAGACGCGCTCGCTGCTGCCGCAGGCGGCCGATCCGCCCAGCGTCACCGAGCTCAACATCGCGCTCCAGCCGGTGATCTCGGTCGCGCTGTCGGGCAGTGTGCCGGACCGGACGCTGCTCAAGCTGGCGCGCGACCTGAAGGACGAGATCCGCCAGGTCCCCAGCGTGCTGGACGTCGACATCGACGGCGAGCGCAAGGAGATGCTGGAGATCGTCATCGACCCGGCCAAGCTCGAATCCTACGGCATCACCCAGCAGGAGATGTTCGCCGCCGTCTCGAACAACAACCAGCTCATCGCCGCCGGCCTGATCGACACCGGCCATGGCAGTTTCGCGGTCAAGGTGCCGGGCGTGATCGAGAACGCCTCGGACCTGCTCAACCTGCCGATCCGCTCCAACGGCAATTCGACGGTCAAGCTTTCGGACGTCGCCCAGGTGCGGCGCACCTTCTACGACCCCACGACCTATGCACGGGTGAACGGGCAGCCGACCATCTCGCTCGACGTTTCCAAGCGCATCGGGTCCAATATCATCGCCAACAACCAGGCGGTGCGCGACATCGTCGACCGGGCATCGAAAACTTGGCCGCCGGGCGTTCATGTCACCTATCTGTTCGACAACTCGACCGACATCCGCAACATGCTCGGGTCGCTGTCGGATTCGATCATTCTCGCCATCGTCCTGGTGATGATCATCATCGTCGCGGCACTGGGCGTGCGGGCCGGCCTTCTGGTGGGCGTCGCGATCCCGACCTCGTTCCTGATGGCGTTCATGGTGCTCAACGCCCTGGGCTTCTCGCTCAACGAGATGATCATGTTCGGCATGCTGCTGGCGGTCGGCATCCTGGTCGACGGCGCGATCATCGTGGTCGAGTATGCCGACCGGAAAATGACCGAGGGGCACAAGCCCAAACAGGCCTTCGCCGAAGCGGCGCTGCGCATGTTCTGGCCGGTCGTCAGCGCCACCGCGACCATGATCGGTGCTTTCCTGCCGATGCTGCTGTGGCCCGGCATTCCCGGCAAGTTCATGAGCTTCTTTCCGATCACCCTCATCGTCATCCTGTCGGCGTCGATGGTGGTGGCGCTGATCTTCCTGCCCGTCCTGGGCGGCATTTTCGGCAAGGTGCCGGCGCATGACGAGCAGCACGAGCGCGCGATCGAGGCGTCGGAAACCGGCGACTGGCACGACATCCCCGGCATTACCGGCTGGTACGCCCATCTTTCCGAGCGGCTGACCCGATATCCCGGCCGCGTCATTCTAGGTGCGCTGGGCGTGGTCGTCGGTGTAATCACGCTTTTCATCGTCTTCAACAACGGCACGGTGTTCTTCGCCGATGCCGATCCTGGCTTTGCCCAGGTCTTCGTCTCGGCGCGCGGCAACCTTTCCGCCGACGAGAAGCGCGACATCGTGATGGGCATCTCGAAGATCGCCCAGACCGTGCCGGGCATCCGCGCGATCTACGCCTCGTCGGGCGGCCAGAGCAACAACCTGAACAGCAATGGCGGCACGCCGGTCGACAATATCGGCCAGCTCGGTATCGAGATGAAGGACTATCGCGAGCGCAAGCCGGGCAAGTGGATCGAGGAGCAGATCCGCCAGAAGACGGCGAACATCCCGGGCGTCCATGTCGAGGTCCGCGAGCCGAGCAACGGGCCGCCCACCGGCAAGGACATCATGATCGACGTCGGCTCGGACAATTATCCCGAGCTGGCGCAGGTTGCGGCCGCGATCCGCGCGCACATGGACAAGATGCCCGTGCTGCGCGACGTCGAGGATACCCGTCCGCTGCCCGGCATCGAATGGGATCTCGACATCAACCGCGAGGTCGCCAGCCGTTTCGGCGCCAATGCGCAGTCGATCGGCACCGCCGTGCAGCTCGTCACCAACGGCATCCTGGTCGGCAAGTACCGGCCGGACGACAGTCAGGACGAAGTCGACATCCGGGTGCGCTATCCAAGCGAATCACGCGGCATCCATGCGCTCGACGACCTGCGCGTCACGGCGTCCGACGGCAGCATGGTACCGATCAGCAATTTCGTCACGGTCAGGCCGGCGCAGCAGGTCAATTCGATCGAACGCGTCGACGGCCACCGCGTCTACCACGTGCGCGCCAACGTCAAGCCGGGCGTCAACGCGAATGCGGAGATCGCCGAGATTCGCAAATGGATCGGAACGCAGCCCTTCCCGCACGATGTGCGCGTGTCCTTCAAAGGCGGCAGCGAGCAGCAGGACGAATCCGGCGCCTTCCTGATCGAGGCCGCATTCCTGGCGCTGTTCTTGATCGCGATGGTGCTGCTGGCGCTGTTCAACAGCTTCTACCATGCCGGGCTGATCCTGGTCGCGGTGATCCTTGCCATGATCGGCGCGCTGCTCGGCATGGTGGTCATGGGCCAGCCCTTCTCGGTGATCATGACCGGCACCGGCATGCTGGCGCTTGCCGGCATCGTGGTGAACCACAACATCGTGCTGATTGACACCTTCCACCGCCTGCGCGACAGCGGCATGGATCCGGTCGAGGCGGTGATCCGCTCGAGCGCCCAGCGCCTCAGGCCGGTATTCCTCACCACCATCACCGCGATCGGCGGTCTGTTGCCGATGATGTTCGCGGTCGAGATCAACTTCGCGACACGCGAGGTGACGATCGGCGGCCCGAACGGGCTGATGTGGGTGGCGCTCTCCACCGCGATCGTCTTCGGCCTGGCGTTCTCGAAGATGATCACCCTTGGTCTCGTGCCGGCGATGCTGGCCCTGCCTTATCGCATCCAGGAGCGCCGGGAGGCGCGGCTCGCGGCCTCATTGCGGGCGCATCGCTGGCGCGGCAACGAGCCGGAAGCCCAGCCGGCGGAGTGATCAATCGGCGATAGCCGGCGTGGCCCGAGCCACGCCGGGCGCCACGTCCGGATCGTTCTCGACGGCCTTGAGGATTTCCAGCGCCTCGGCGGCCTGCTTCTGCTTGTTCCACATCGAAGCATAATGGCCGCCCTCGCGCGTCACGAGTTCGGCATGGCGGCCGCGCTCCACGATCTCGCCGTGGTCCAGTACCAGGATTTCATCGGCGTCGATCACGGTGGACAGGCGATGCGCGATCACCAGCGAGGTGCGGCCCTGGGAGACCTCCGCCAGAGCGCCCTGGATTTCGCGTTCGGTGTGGGTGTCGAGCGCCGATGTCGCTTCGTCCAGCAACAGGATCGGCGGGTTTTTGAGGATCGTGCGGGCGATGGCGACGCGCTGCTTCTCGCCACCGGACAGCTTGAGGCCGCGCTCGCCGACCATGGCGTCGTAGCCGAGCGGCAGTTCGACGATGAACTTGTCGATCTGCGCGTGGCGCGCGGCGTCCTTGATCTGCGCTTCGGTGGCGCCGATGCGGCCATAAGCGATGTTGTACTTCACCGTGTCGTTGAAGAGCACCGTGTCCTGCGGGACGATGCCGATCACCCGGCGCAGCGACGCCTGCGTGACGTCGCGGATGTCCTGGCCGTCGATGGTCACGCTGCCCGATTTGATGTCGTAGAAGCGGTAGAGGATGCGCGAGATCGTCGACTTGCCGGCGCCGGACGGGCCGACGACCGCGACGGTCTTGCCGGCCGGGACGGCGAAGCTGATGCCCTTGAGAACGATGCGCGCCGGTTCGTAGGAAAAGACGACATTATCGAACCGGATCTCGCCGCCGGTGACCACCAGGTCTTTCGCGCCCGGCCTGTCGGTCACTTCCTGGGGCTGGTGCAGCAAGCGGAACATCGCCTCCATATCGACCAGCGCCTGGGTGATCTCGCGATACACCGTGCCCAACAGGTTCAGCGGCTGGTAAAGCTGGATCAGGATGGCGTTGGCGGCGACCAGCGTGCCGACGCTGATGCGCCCGGCCTTGATGTCATAGGCGGCGAGCACCATCACGACACCCAGGCCCAGCGCCATGATCAGCGCCTGGCCGGTGTTCAGGATCGACAGCGAGATCTGCGCCTGGATCGAGGCCCGCGAATATTTCTCCATCGACGTGTCGAAGCGGCGGGTCTCGTGGCCCTCATTGTTGAAGTACTTGACCGTTTCGTAGTTGAGCAGGCTGTCGACCGCCTTGGTGTTGGCATCGGTGTCGGACTGGTTCATGTCGCGGCGGAACTGGATGCGCCAGCGCGTGATCGCGAAGGTGAACCAGACATAGGCGATCGTCATCGCCAGCGTCGACAGCGCCACCCAGAGGCCGTTCCGCTGCAGCAGGATGAGGCTGTAGAAGCCGAGCAGCAGGATGGTCGGGAAGATGCTGAACAGCGCGAAGGAGAGCATCGTGTCGATGCCCTTGGTGCCGCGCTCGATCACCCGGGAAAGGCCGCCGGTCTTGCGCTCCAGGTGGAAGCGCAGCGACAGCGTGTGGACATGGGCGAAGGTCGAGACCGCGACTTCGCGCATCGCGTGGTACTGCACCTTGGCGAAGATGCCGTCGCGCAATTGCGCGAAGGCGGCCATCACGACGCGCGACACGATATAGGCGGCGATCAGCGCCAGCACGGCGCCGATGGCGATCTGGGCCGGCGTCCTGGCCAGCCGGTCGATGGCGTAGCCGTAATAGAGCGGCGAAAAGCTGGTCGCGGCCGTGGCGGCGATCAGGAACAGCACGGAGGCCGCGACGCGCAGGCGAAGTTCCGGCTGGCCCTTAGGCCAGAGATACGGCATCAGCATCCACAGGGGGCGGAAGGACGGGGCGCCGTCGCCCTCTTCGACGACCGGTCGCGCCATCAGTGCCCCATGTTCCCGCCGCCGAACGCCAGGAACCCCGCGACGAGCGCGATCGCGGCAATGGCGGCTATGATGAGGAACGTGCGCACGGCTGACCTTTCCCAGGCGAATCTGTTTAGAAACTGCAGCCTATCCGTGCAACCCTTGAGATCACATGGACAAGAAGATTGCTGCCATCTGCGTATTCTGCGGCTCGTCGCACGGCGCCAAGCCGGCTTATGCACAAGCCGCGATCCGGCTGGGAACGCTGATCGGCGAACGCGGTTTCGCCATGGTGTTCGGCGGCGGCAATGTCGGGCTGATGGGCGAGTGCTCGCGGGCGGCGCGCGCGGCGGGCGCCCCTGTGCTGGGCGTGATCCCGGGCTTCCTGCGCCGGCGCGAAGCCGCGCTGGAGGGCGCCGACGACATCATCGTGCCGGACATGCAGATCCGCAAGCAGCGGATGATCGCCGAGTCCGACGCCTTCGTCATCCTGCCCGGCGGGCTGGGCACGCTGGACGAATTGTTCGAGGTCATCTCCATCGCGCAACTGCGCGAGCACGACAAGCCGGTCGTGATCGTCGACACCGCCGATTTCTACGAGCCGCTATGGCCGCTGCTGGCCAAGGTGGTGCGCGAGGGCTTCGCGATGCGCAATGTCGAGAACCTCTATCGCGTGGTGAAGACGCCCGAGGAGGCGCTGGACCTGATCGCGTCGCTACTCGGCAGCGCGGCGCGTTAGCAGCGCAACGCGGCCTTCGAGGCTGACCAGCAGCAGCGCGCTCCAGATGCAGCCGAAGACAACGACGTTGGCGCGCGTGAAGGGCTCGTGCAGCAACATCGTCGCCACCACGAGCGTGATGCTGGGCGAAAGATATTGCAGGAAACCGAGCGTGGTCATGCGCAGGCGGCGCGCGCCGGCCGCGAACATCGCCAGCGGCAGCGCGGTCAGCGGCCCGGTGAAGACCAGCAGCGCGTTCTTCGCGAAGCCGGGCGCCGGGAAGGCGCCGCGGCCGTCCAGCGCCCACAGCACGACGAGGATCAGCGCCACGGGCAGCAGCAGGCAGGTCTCGACCGTCAGGCCTTCGAGCGCATCCACCGGCGTCATCTTGCGGACATAGCCGTAGAATCCGAACGTCAGCGCCAGGCCGGGCGCGACCCATGGGATGTGGCCGAGCGCCGACGCTTCGACCGCGACCGCGATGCCGGCCAGCGCAATGGCGACGAGGCGCAGCCGCGAGATCTTCTCGTCGAGCAGGACGACACCCAGGCCGACCGAGACGAGCGGCGTCAGGTAATAGCCGAGCGCGGCGTCCACCAGCTGGTGCGTCGAGACGCAATACATGTAAAGCGTCCAGTTGCCGGTGATCAGCACGCTGCTCGCCGCCAGCGCGCCCATCAGGCGGGGCGTGCGCAGGACGGTTGCGAGATGCGAGAACCGGCAGCGCCCAAAAGTGACGACCAGGCCGAACAGCGCGCACCACAGGATGCGGTGCACCGTGATCTCCCATGGCGAGACGTCGCCCAGCAGCATCCAGTAGAGGGGCACCAATCCCCAGACGAAATAGGCGCCGCCGGCGAGCAGGATGCCGCTGGTCTCGTCGTGGTGTTCGGGTGTAGTCACGGCGACGACATTCGGGGAGTCGCGGCGAAATTGCATCCCGAAACGACGCGGAGCGGCTATGCGCGGGCGCCGTCGCGGAAGAGTTTGTAGCAGATCGAATCCGTCAGCGCCTCGAACGAGGCGTCGACCAAGTTGGGCGAGACGCCGACCGTGGACCAGCGATCGCCCTTGCCGTCGGCGCTTTCGACCATCACGCGGGTCACGGCCCCCGTTCCACCACCTTCGCTGCCGCTCGTGAGGATGCGCACCTTGTAGTCCACCAGCCGCAGGTCGGAGAGGAAGGTGGAATATTTGCCCAGGTCCTTGCGCAACGCGGCGTCCAGCGCGTTGACCGGGCCGTTGCCTTCGCCGGCGGTGAGCAGCGCCTCGCCGCCCACCTTCAGCTTCACGACCGCTTCGGAGACCGTGACGAGCTCGCCGCGCGCATTGTGGCGGCGCTCCACCAGCACGCGGAAGGACTCGACCTCGAAATAGTCCGGCACCTGGCCGAGCGCCCGGCGGGCGAGCAGTTCGAACGACGCCTCGGCGCCGTCATAGGCGTAGCCGAGGAATTCGCGCTGCTTGATCTCTTCGAGCAGGCGCGCGATGCGCGGATCCTTGGCGTCGAGATCGATGCCGACTTCCGACAGGCGCGCCAGCAGGTTCGAGCGGCCGGCCTGGTCCGACACCAGGATCTTGCGCGCGTTGCCGACGCTCTCGGGCGACACGTGTTCGTAAGTGCGCGGGTCTTTCGCGACGGCGGAGGAATGCAGGCCGCCCTTGTGCGCGAAAGCCGAAGGGCCGACGTAAGCGGCGTGGCGGTTCGGGGCGCGGTTCAGGATCTCGTCCAGCAGGCGCGACACCGACGTGAGGCGCGCGAGCTGTTCGAGGCCGACGCCGGTCTCGAACTGCGACGCATAAGGCTCTTTCAACAGCAGCGTCGGCAGCAGGGCGCAGAGATTGGCGTTGCCGCAGCGCTCGCCGAGACCGTTGAGCGTGCCCTGGATTTGGCGGACGCCGCCGCGCAGCGCCGCGAGCGACACCGCCACCGCCTGCTCGGTGTCGTTGTGGGCGTGGATGCCGAGCGCGGCGTCCGGCAGTTTCGCCTTCACCTCCGACACGATGCGATAGACGTCCTCGGGCAGCGTGCCGCCATTGGTGTCGCACAGCACCAGCCAGCGCGCGCCGGCCGCATGCGCGGCGCGGATGCAGTCCAGCGCATAGTCCGGATTGGCGCGATAGCCGTCGAAGAAATGCTCGGCGTCGAACAAGGCCTCGCGCCCGCGCGCCACGACCGCGGCGACGGATTCCGCGATGCCGTCGACATTATCCGTATACGGAATATCGAGCGCGACCCGGACATGAAAGTCCCAGGTCTTGCCGACCAGGCAGCAGGCATCCGCCCTGGCGTCCAGGACCTGCGACAGCGAAGGGTCGTTCGCGGCGCTGCGGCCGGCGCGCTTGGTCATGCCGAAGGCGGTGAAGCGGGCCTGCGCGAGCGGCGGGCGCTCGGAAAAGAACGCCGTGTCGGTCGGGTTGGCGCCCGGCCAGCCTCCCTCCACGTAGTCGATGCCGAGCGTGTCGAGCGCCAGCGCGATCTGGCGCTTGTCCTCGACCGAGAAGTCGACCCCCTGGGTCTGCGCCCCGTCGCGCAGCGTCGTGTCGAACAGGAACAGGCGCTCGCGGCTCATCGACCGGCTCCCGCAAGGCGGCCCAGTCGGCCGGCGCCGGGGTCACGGCGGCGAGCAGGGCGAGGTGCCGGTCCGGATCGACGCCCGCCGCCGCCATCACCGCGACGAACTGGCCCAGTTCGGCAAGCTTGTCCGTCACCTGCCGCGTCGCGGCTTCCATCGTGCGCGCCCTGGCCGAATAACGGCCGGATTTCAAGGCATTGCGGTTGCCCGGCCAGGCCCCGGCGCCCCTGGCGTTGCCCATCGCGGGCCCTTCGGCAACAAAATTGTTCCACAAAAAAACGCACCCCCCTCCCCCCCTCGCCCGGCGGAGCGGCCGGGAGCGGGCGGCGGAAAGGATTGAAGATGTCGTCATCATCTGGAACATAACGGGAACATATAGGCTTGGGCGGGGGAGTCAAGGGCGCCGATAACCTCTCCCGTTCACGGGAGAGGTCGAAAAACGCGCAGCGTTTTTCGGGTGAGGGGACCGCCGGGCTCATCGCTTGACCTCCCAAGTCGTGCCGGTCGGGCCGTCTTTGAGCACGATGCCCTGGGCGAGCAGCTCGTCGCGGATGCGGTCGCTCTCCTTGAAGTCCTTGCGCGCCCTTGCAGCCTTGCGGGCGGCGATGGCGTCGGCGATGGCGACGTCATCGACCGCCTTCTTGGCGGCGAGCTTGAGCTGCACGTTGGAGAAGCCGAGCAGGCCGAGGCCGCCGGCGAGCTCGTGATCGGCCGACTGGTGCAGCGCGGCGATCGCGGCGGGCGTATTGAGGTCGTCGCTCAACGCTTCGAGGAACGCCGCGCCCACCGGCGGATCGGCCAGCGGCTCGGTCACCGCATACCATTTCTCCAGCGTCTTCCAGCTCTCGTTCATGCCCGCGACGGTCCAGTCCATCGGCTGGCGGTAATGCGTGCGCAGCATGTTGAAGCGCAGCACCTCGCCGGGCCAGTCCTTGAGCAGTGCGTTGATGGTGACGAAATTGCCGAGGCTCTTCGACATCTTCTCGCCCTCGACGTTGAGGAAGCCGTTGTGCATCCAGACGCGCGCCAGGGGATGGCCGCGATGGGCGCCCTCGCTCTGCGCGATCTCGTTCTCGTGGTGCGGGAACACCAGGTCGATGCCGCCGCCATGGATGTCGATAGTCTCGCCCCCCTCTTCGAATTTGAAAGAGGATTCGATCATCGCCGAGCATTCCAGGTGCCAGCCCGGGCGGCCATGGCCCCACGGACTGTCCCAGCCGGGCTGGTCGGCGTCCGAAGGCTTCCACAGCACGAAATCCATCGGGTTCTTCTTGTAGGGCGCGACGTCGATGCGGGCGCCCGCGATCATGTCGTCCAGGCTGCGGCGCGCCAGCTTGCCGTAGTCGGGCTTGGAGTCGACGGCGAACAGCACATGGCCCTCAGCAGCATAGGCGTGGCCGGCGGCGACCAGAACCTGCGTCATCGCGATCATCTGCGCCACATGCGCGGTGGCGCGCGGCATATAGGTTGGCTCGAGGCAGCCCAGCGCGGCCACGTCCTCGCGATAGACGCCATAGGTGGCTTCGGTGATCTCGCGCAGCACGTCGAGGATCGGCAGGTTGCGCGGGTCGGACGCGGCGCGCTCGGCGGCGCGCGCGTTGATCTTGTCGTCGATGTCCGTGATGTTGCGCACATAGGTCACATGCCCGGCGCCATAGGCATGGCGCAGCAGGCGGAACAGCACGTCGAACACGATGGCCGGCCGCGCATTGCCGATATGGGCATAGTCGTAGACGGTCGGGCCGCAGACATACATCCGCACATTGCTCGCATCGAGCGGCGCGAAGTCCTCCTTCGAACGGGTGAGCGTGTTGTAGAGGCGGATGGTCATGGCGGTACTCATAGCCTGATTTGCAATTCGAGGTGATCACTCTCCGACAACCACCGTGTCATGGCCCGCGAATGCGGGCCACCCAGTTGGTGCGCCTCGGCGACTGCCCATGGGAAAACGCGAACCTGACAAGGCTGGCGAAGACGTCACCTGGGTGGCCCGCTGTTGCGGGCCATGACAACTGAGTTTAGCGGTGAGGATCGGGCAAAGGAGGGTGTCGCGGCGTCAGCCGCAAATAAGGATGGTGCAGATGGGGCGGAACGGGGTCACGCCAGCGTCCTCTTTCGACGCCACCTGACTAGCAGCTTTCCGCGGGCTGGTCCATGCTGGCGCGCACATCGAACAGCGCCGGGGGGCAGATGGGTTTCGGGCAAGCCATCAGCACGTGTTTTCGCAAATATGCGGTGTTCCGGGGACGGGCGGCGCGTTCGGAATATTGGTACTTCGTCCTGTTCGGCGCGCTGCTCGAGATTCCGGCGGGGATCGCCGACGCCGTCATTGCCGGCAGCGGCCAGAACGGCGGACAGCCGGTCTCGGGCCTGATCTCGCTGGTGCTGTTCCTGCCGCGGATCTCGGTGGCGGTGCGGCGGCTGCACGACGTCAACCGCTCGGGCTGGGTGCTGGGCGGGTTGTTTCTCTACATCCTCGTCGCCGGCGCCATGCTCGGCTTCTATATCTACAGCCTGGGCGGCGCCACGCCGAGCTTCGCCGGCCCGATCGGGATCGTCGGCATCGTGCTGTTCCTCGGCCTGTTCGCCTGGCTGGTCTATCTGTTCGTGCTGTCGGTGGTCAAAGGCACGACCGGGCCCAACGCCTATGGCGAGGACCCGCTGGGGCCGGACGTCAACGTGTTCCAGTGATCAGGCGGTCTCGCCGCAGAGGCGGGCGCGCGCCTTGTCGCGACCGATCAGGGGCAGCAGCTTCTTGAGCTCCGGCCCGTCGCCGCGGCCGGTCAGCGCCTCGCGCAGCGGATGGAACAGCGCCCTTCCCTTGGCGCCGGTGGCGGCCGAGACCGCCTTGGTCAGCGCGCCCCAGGTGGTTTCGTCCCACGGCTCGGGCGGCAGCAGACCCGCGGCCTGCGCAGCGAGATCGGGATTCTCGATCACCGGCGCGACCGGACCGGTCACGATCCGCCACCAGGTCTCGGCGTCGGCGAGCCTGCCGAGGTTCGGCTTGACCGCATCCCAGAACGCGGCGCCGCCCGGGATGCGTCCGGCCACCGCCTCGTAGGGCAGCATGTGCAGCAGCCTGCCGTTCAGCGCGGCGAGTTCGGCGGCGTCGAAATGGGCGGGGGCGCGGGCGATCTTCTCCGGCGCGAAATCGGCGGCCAGCGCGTCGAGCGATGGTCGCGGCTCGACCGGGTCCGAGGTGCCGATCTTGGCGAGATAGGCGGCGAGCGCCAGCGGCTCGATCCCCTCCTCGCGCATCACCCGGAGCGAGAGCGAACCCTTGCGCTTCGACAGCACCTCTCCGCCCGGCATGACGAACAGCGGATAGTGCGCGAAGACGGGCGTCACGGCGCCGTTGTTCGCTGTCGCTCTCAACGCTTCGAAAATCTCGATCTGCGGTGCGGTGTTGGTGACGTGGTCCTCGCCGCGGATGATGTGGGTGATGCCGAAATCGATGTCGTCGACCACCGAGGGCAGCGTGTAGAGGAAGCGGCCGTCGGCGCGGATCAGCACCGGGTCGGACAGCGTGGCGGTGTCGATCTCGACGGGTCCCCGGATCGCGTCCTGCCAGGCGACCTTGGCGTGGCTGAGCCTGAAGCGCCAATGCGGCTTGCGGCCTTCGGCTTCGAGGCGCGCGCGGTCTTCGGCGGTGAGCGAAAGCGCGGCGCGGTCATAGACCGGCGGCTTGTGCGCCGCCATCTGGCGGCGGCGGCGGCGTTCCAGCTCGTCGGGCGTCTCGTAGGCGGGATAGAGCCGGCCGGAGGCCTTCAGCGTCTCCGCCGCCGCTCCGTACAGTGCAGCGCGGTCGGACTGGCGTGCGAAGATATCGTGCGCGAGGCCGAGCCAGGCGAGGTCTTCGAGGATCGCGGCTTCGAATTCGGCGGTGGAGCGCGTGTCGTCGGTGTCGTCGATGCGCAGCATGAACCGGCCGCCGGTCTTGCGGGCGAACAGCGCGTTCAGCACGGCGGCGCGGCCATTGCCGACCTGGAGATAGCCGGTGGGCGACGGGGCGAAGCGGGTGACGGTCACCGGATCGTCAATCCCGCGCATCGCGGAAGGCATTGGTGATGGGATAGCGGCGGTCGCGGCCGAAATTGCGGGCGCTGATCTTCACGCCGGGCGGGGCCTGGCGGCGCTTGTATTCGCTGACATAGAGAAGCTGTTCGATGCGCTTGACGGTGGCGGGATGATAGCCCTTGGCGCAGGTGTCCTCGAACGTCATCTCGTTCTCCACCAAGCATTCGAGGATGCCGTCGAGGATCTCGTAGGGCGGCAGCGAATCCTCGTCCTTCTGGTTGTCGCGCAGCTCGGCGCTCGGCGGTTTCGAGATGATGCGCTCGGGAATGACACGGCCCGCGGGCCCGAGCGCGCCGCGCGGATGGTTCCGGTTGCGCCACTGGGCGAGACGGAAGACCTCCATCTTGTAGACGTCCTTCAGCACATTGTAGCCGCCACACATGTCGCCATAGAGCGTGGCGTAGCCGACGCTCATCTCGCTCTTGTTGCCGGTGGTGAGCACCATCGGGCCGAACTTGTTGGAGATCGCCATCAGGATCACGCCGCGGGCGCGGGACTGGATGTTCTCCTCCGTGGTGTCGGCACGCTTGCCGGCGAAGACGGGCGCCAGCGTCGCGCCGAACGCCTCGACCACACCCTCGATGGCGACGGTGTCATAAGGCGCGCCGAGCAGCGCCGAGCATTCGGCGGCGTCATAGAGGCTGTCGGCCGAGGTGTATTTGCTGGGCAGCATCACGCAGCGCACGCGGTCCGGCCCCAGCGCGTCGACCGCGACGGCGGCCGACAGCGCGGAGTCGATGCCGCCCGACATGCCCAGCACCACGCCGGGAAAGCGGTTCTTGTTCACATAGTCGCGCAGGCCCAGCATCATCGCGTGATAGACCGAATGCGAGCGGTCCTCGCCGGCGGCGCGCTCGCCGGGGGCGCAGACCCAGCCGCCGGCGCCCTGGCGCGTCCAGTCGGTGACGACCACTACCTCTTCCCAGCCCGGCAGCGTCACCGGCACCGAGCGGTCGGCGTTGACGACGAAGGAGGCGCCGTCGAACACCAGCTCGTCCTGGCCGCCGACCTGGTTGAGATAGATCAGCGGCAGGCCGCTTTCGGTGACACGGGCGGCGACGAGATCGAGGCGGACGTCTTCCTTGCCGGCCTCGAAGGGCGAGCCATTGGGCACCAGCAGAATCTCGCCGCCGGTCTCGCTCAGGCATTCGACGATCTCGGGCGTCCAGATGTCCTCGCAGATCGGCACGCCGATGCGCACGCCGCGCACGTTGAGCGGGCCGGGCAGCGGGCCGGGCACGAAGACGCGCTTCTCGTCGAACACGCCGTAATTGGGCAGGTCGACCTTGAACGTCTTCGCCTGGATGGTGCCGCGGTCGAGCAGCAGGAAGGCATTGTAGAGCTTGTCGTGCTCGACCCAGGGCGAACCGACCAGCACGGCGGGGCCGCCATCGGCGGTGTCGCGGGCGAATTTCTCCACCGCCTCCATCGCGTCGCTCTGCAGCGCCGGCTTGAGCACCAGATCCTCGGGCGGATAGCCGACGATGAAGAGCTCCGGGAACAGGATCACGTCGGCCCCCTCAGCCGCGGCCTTGGCCCGCGCGGCGCGGCCCTTGGTCAGGTTGCCGTGGATGTCGCCCATGATGGGATTGAGCTGGGCCAGCGCGATGCGAAGACGGTCCGTCATGGGCCGTGTTTAGCGCAAAACGAGCGCGCGTGACTACGACTTAGCGTGCCGCGGCGACCGCGGCATAGGGGGCCTGCGCGGAAGCGGTGGCACGGTCGGCGGCGTCGTCGATGGCGAGCGCGGTGGCAAGCGCAAGGCGCGCCTCCTCCGGGCGGACCAGCGTGGTATCGCCATGGCGGACGGCGCGGACGAAGGAAGCGACGGACTCGCCCAGGGGATCGCCCTGGTCGAGCGCCTTGAGCGGGCGCGGCGTGGTGTTGGAGATCTTGCGGGTGACGAAGTCGATCTCGATCACGCCGTCGGCATATTCGGCGCGCATGCCGCGGCGGCGCGCGTCGGAGATGCGGCTGGTCTGCAGGTTGGCGACCGTGCCGTTGGTGAAGGTCAGCGAGGCCGAGACCTCGTCGGCGAGGCTGCTGTGCAGGGCGCGCGACCGCGCCTCGACGTCGAACACCTCGGCGGGAACCAACTGATGCACCAGGTCGAGGTCGTGGATCATCAGGTCGAGCACGACGGAGACGTCGGCGCTGCGGCCGGTCCACGGCCCCATCCGCCAGCAGGATACCTCCAGCGGCACCGCCTTGTGGCCGAGCAGGCCGGTGCCGGCGAACACGAAGCGTTCCTGATGGCCGACGGTCAGCACCAGGCTGGTGTCGGCGGCGAGCGCGATCAGCGCGTCGGCTTCCTCGACCGAGGTGGCGATGGGCTTCTCGACCAGCACATGGGCGCCGGCATTGAGGAAGGCGCGCACGATCTCGGCATGGGTCTGGGCCGGGGTACAGACGCTGACGAGGTCGACCTGGCCCAGCAGCTCGCGCCAGTCGGCGACCGCAGGCACACCGTGATTGGCCAGCGAGGCCTTGCGCACTTCGGCGGATGGATCGGCGATGGCGGCCAGCGCGACGCCGTCGATATGGCGGTACTTGGAGGCGTGGTGACGACCGAATGCGCCGGCGCCGATGACGGCAGCCTTGAGCGGACCTCTGGGACGCAGCCGGAACGGCGACAAATGGAATCTCGACGGAATTACAGTGGCATAAGGTCAGCCCCGAGGGCGGCAGGCGACTCATAAAATGTTTCGTCTTGTTACACCGCACCCCGCTGCTAGGGTTTACGGGCATAACCATTCCAACAGCTTAGCATCGGAGGAAAGCCTCATGGCCAATCAGAAGAACCGCGAAATCCGCCTCAAGAGCCGGCCCGTCGGCGTGCCTGTCACTGACAACTTCGAGGTGGCGGAGACGAGTGTGCCCACGCCGGGACCCGGGCAAGTCCTGGTGCGCAACGCGTATATTTCGGTCGATCCCTATATGCGCGGCCGCATGATGGACCGGCAGAGCTATGTGCCGCCGTTCCAGATCGGCGAGACGCTGCAGGGCCACGCCGTCGGCCAGGTGGTCGCCTCCAACAGCGACGCAGTGAAGGTCGGCGACTTCGTGCAGAGCATGAACGGCTGGCGCGAATGGTATGTGGCGGACGGCGCGGCGGTGCAGAAATTCGCGCCGACCGAGCCGTTGCAATGCTATCTCGGCGCGCTGGGGATGCCGGGGATGACGGCCTATGCCGGGCTGCTGCGCGTGGGCGCGCTGAAGGACCATGAGCGGGTGTTCGTGTCGGCGGCGTCGGGCGCGGTCGGCTCGATCGTCTGCCAGATCGCCAAGGCCAAGGGGTGCCATGTCGTGGGCTCGGTCGGCTCGGACGAGAAGGCGGCCTATCTGAAATCGCTCGGCGTCGACGAAACGATCAACTACAAGACCTGCGGCGACCTTACCGCGGCAGTGGCCAAAGCGTTCCCGGAAGGCATCGACGTCTATTTCGAGAATGTCGGCGGCGCGCATCTGGAAGCGGCGCTCGCCAATATGCGGCCGTTCGGGCGCATCCCGCTGTGCGGCATGATCGATATGTACAACGCGACCGAACTGCCGCCGGGGCCGCGCAACCTGGCCATGGCGATCGGCCTGCAGCTCACCATCAAGGGCTTCATCGTGTCGAGCCATTACGACATGCTGGCCGACTTCCACCGCGACATGGCGGCATGGGCCAAGGACGGCAAGATGCGCTGGCGCGAGACGGTGGTGCACGGCGTGGAGAACGCGCCCGACGCCTTCATCGGCCTGTTCAAGGGCGACAATGTCGGCAAGATGGTCGTGTGCGTCGGACCCGACCGCGCGGTTTGACGGCCTCCTGCGCGCGGACGCATAATCGGGCGGAAGTTTCGGACAAGTTTTCGTCATGGCGAAATGGTCGCTTCAGGATGCGCGGGATCACTTCGGCGACGTGGTGACGGCGGCCCGGCATGCGCCCCAGACCGTGACCGACAACGGAAAACCGACCGTGGTGGTGGTCGATGCCGGCGAGTTCGATCGGCTGACGGGAACGGCAAAGAAGGCGCTTATCAGGGATGGAAAGGAGATGACCTTTGTCGATCAACTCCTTGCGATGCCGCAAAAAGAGGGATTCGAGATCGAGCGCGCGCCGCACCAATCCCGCGATATCGATCTTTGAATGTATCTGATCGATACCGACGTCCTTTCGGCGGCGCGCAAGCTTCCGCCCGATCATCCCGTCGTCGTCTGGCTGAGGTCGCGGAGTGCAGCCACGTATATCAGCGTGGTGACAGTGATGGAGATCGAGCGCGGCGTTGAAAAGCAGCGCCGAATAGATCCGCCCTTCGCGGCCGATCTCGAAGCCTGGCTCAGCGACACGCTGACGATTTTCGACAGCAGGGTGCTGCCCATTACCATGCAAATCGCGCGGCGCTGGGGCCGATTGCAGACACAACTTGCTCGCGCCGACAACGATTTGCCCATCGCCGCAACGGCACTCGAACACGATCTGCAGATCGTGACCCGCAATGTCCGGCACTTCGATCAGACCGGCGTCGTGATCGTCAATCCGTTCGAGGGATAGCCGTCACGTCTCCGGCCCGCTGGCGCGCAGCGTCGCCAGCGCGGCGAAGATGAGATAGGCGAGCATCAGCGGCGCGAGGCCGATGAGGACGGCGCCGGTGATGTCGGTGAAAGCGCTGCAGGCGAGCCAGGGATAGGCCGAGCCGACGAAGAGGAGCTGAAAGCCGACGATGGCGGCGACGCCATAGAGCACGGCGAGCAGCGTCGGGCCGAAGGCGGATGGGCGCAGCACGCGCTCCAGCCGCAGCAGGCCGGCGGTGAGGCCGACGCGGCTGACCGACGAGGCGACGAAGACGATCGCCAGCAGCCAGGCGAAGGCCGAGGCGAACAGGCGGCCGCCGTCGAGGCCGCATTGCCCGACGGCCGCTTCCAGCGCGCGCTGGCCGGGCACGACGAAGCGCAGCGCGCCCTCCACCGCGCCGGCCAGCGGGCTGCCCAGCAGCACCGGCGCGACGAACACCTGGTTGACGAAGCTGAGCACGACGAAGGCGAGGAAGACGCTCTCGTTGAAGCCCGGCACAAAGCGCTGCGGCGCGAGCCGGGCCAGCAATGTCCGGCCGCCGGCACCGGACGACATGCCGTAGCCGCCGACGAACAGAAGGCCCATGGCGCCGAACAGGAGCACGCAGACCGCGACGAAGACCGTCGCTTCGAGCGGCGCGGCGCCGCGGCCGAGCGCGAGGTTGATCTCGTGCGCGCCGGCGAACAGGCAGAACACGACCCAGCCCTTCGCGAGAAGCCGCGCCACGCCCATGGATCGTTAAACTCCCGAGTTGACGGCGCGGTCTGCGCTAGGCCGAAGCCGCGACACGACCGGATTTGTCGCGTTCGGCCCGGATGGTGTCGGCGATGAGGAAAGCGATTTCCAGCGCCTGGCTGGCGTTGAGGCGGGGGTCGCAGGCGGTCTGGTAGCGGTCGCCGATGTCGATCTCCCGGATCGCCTGGGCGCCGCCGAGGCATTCGGTGACGTCCTGGCCGGTCATCTCCAGATGGACGCCGCCGGCATAGGTCTTTTCCGCGCGGTGGATCGCGAAGAAGCTGCGCAGCTCGTCCAGCACGCGGTCGACCGGGCGCGTCTTGTAGCCCGATTGCAGCTTCACCGTGTTGCCGTGCATCGGATCGCAGGACCATACGACGGAGGCGCCTTCGCGGCGCACGGCCCGGATCATGCGCGGCAGATGGCCGGCGACCTTGTCGGCGCCGAAGCGTGCGATCAGCGTGATGCGGCCGGGGACGTTTTCCGGATTCAGCAGCGCGATCAGCCGCAGCAGCTCGTCCTCGCCCAGGCTGGGGCCGCATTTGATGCCGATCGGGTTCTTGATGCCGCGGCAATATTCGACATGGGCGCCGTCGGGCTGGCGGGTGCGGTCGCCGATCCAGATCATATGGCCGGAGGTGGCGTACCAGTCGCGGGTGATCGAATCCTGCCGCGTCAGCGCTTCCTCGTAAGGCAGCAGCAGCGCCTCATGGCTGAAATAGAAATCGACGCGGCTGGTCTGCTGCTTCACCGCATCGGCCAGCGAGAAGGTGCGCATGAAGTCGACGCCTTCGTAGATCTTGTCCACGACCTCGTCGTAGCGCGCGCCCAGATCGGGATGGTGATGGTCGAGATTCCAGTGGCGGGCGCGCGACAGGTCGGCATAGCCGCCGGTCGCGAAGGCGCGCACCAGATTGGCCGTCGCCGCCGCCTGGTAGTAGGCGCGCATCATGCGCTCGGGATCGGGAATGCGGGCGGCGGCGGTGAACGCGCCGCCATTGATGTTGTCGCCGCGATAGGACGGCAGCGTGACGCCGTCCTGGGTCTCGAAATCGTCGGAGCGCGGCTTGGCGAACTGGCCGGCGATGCGCCCGACCTTCACCACCGGCAGGCCCGCCGCGAAGGTCAGCACCGTCGCCATGCTGAGGAAGACGCAGAACGTGTCGCGGATGTTGTTGGCGGAGAACTCCGCGAAGCTCTCGGCGCAGTCGCCGCCCTGGAGCAGGAAGGCCTTGCCCTGTGCGACCTGGCCCAATCCGGACATCAAATTGCGCGCCTCGCCGGCGAACACCAGCGGGGGATGGGTCTTCAGGCGGCCTTCAACGGCCTCCAGTGCGGCCTGGTCGGGATAGACCGGGACCTGCCGGATGGGCCGGGAACGCCAGCTTTGCGGGGACCAGGGCTGGGCCACGCGGGAAACCTCCAAATGGGGCACCGGATATATGGGATGCGGCGCCGGTTTGCCAGCGGGTGCGGCCATGGCGGTAAATGCCGCAGGCTCAGGGCTTGAGGGCGAAGGCGGGCTGCGCGCTGGCCGAGACATTGGCCAGGGTGGCGGTGCAGCCATGGCGCCGGAGCAGGCCGGTGCGCACGTCCAGCCGCTTTTTGAAATTCCAGTCGGGATGGCGCAGATGCGCCCAGGTCAGGTAGCGCTCGAACGCGTCGGTGCGGGCATCGGCGCTCTCCAGCGCCTCGGGGCACTGGAACGCGGCGTCGAACGAGGCGTCGTCCGTATCGGCGAGGATGACGGCGTCGATCTGCGCCTTGTCCGCATCGCCCAGCGGCGCGGCGTGGGCGGAGGCTAGGGCAAGGACCGCGACGGCAATGCCGGCAAGCGTGCGCATGCACCGATCCTAGCGGCTTTCATGCGGCCCACAAACGCCGCCCCTCAGGCGAGGTGTCGCCGCGGCGCGACAATGTGGGCGTGCGGGAAAGGCCGTGGTTTTCGCCCCCTGCCCGCGATAGCGTGAGCGCAAGCGATATTCCGCAGCGGCCGGCACAGGGTCGCGCGGTGGGAGTCATGATGGACAGGATACCGATCAATACCGGCGATCCCAAATTCCTGAACGCGCTGCTGGCCTATGCGTCCGTCGGTATGGTCAGCGCGTTCTGGGCGCAGGTGAAGGGCGACCGGACCGCGGTGTGGGACCGCTTCGGGGAGCACTCCTATGCCAAGATCAACGCCAATTCGAACCGGCTGGCGCGGGTGCTGCGCGGCGCGGCGCTGGAGCCCGGCGACGCGGTGGCGCTGTTCTGCACCAACCGCGCCGAGTTCGTCGAGACGCTGAACGCGACGCGCCGTTCGGGCCTGCGCGTCACGCCGGTGAACTGGCACCTGGCGGCGGACGAGATCGCCTACATCCTGAACGATTGCGAAGCCAAGGCGCTGGTGGCGGAGACGCGGTTCGACAGCATCCGCGAGGCGGTGCGCCAGGCGCCGGGGATTGCGCTGAAGCTGTCGGTCGGCGGGCTGGCGGACGGGTTCGAGGACTACGAAAGCGCGATGGAGGGCGTCGACGCCCGCGACCTGCCCGATCCGATGATGGGCAGCCAGATGCTCTATACGTCCGGCACCACGGGGCGGCCCAAGGGCGTGTACCGGCCGCATGGCGTGGCGACGCCGCCGCAATTCGCAGGTTCGAACGCGAATTACGATCCGGACACCGATGTGCAGATGTGCGCCGGTCCGGGCTACCACGCCGCCCCGCTCGCCTTCGACATCGCGATCCCGCAGGCCTCGGGCGTGCCGATCGCCTTCCTGGGGGAGCGCTGGGACACCGAGGAGGTGTTCCGCACCATCCAGGACCGGCGCGTCACACACGCCCATCTGGTGCCGATCATGATGCAGCGCATGCTGGCGGCGCCGGACGACCTCAAGCAGACATACGACCTGTCGAGCCTGAAATTCCTCATCCACGGCGCGGCGCCCTGCCCGCCCGAGGTCAAGCGCGCGATGATCGCGTGGCTGGGGCCGATCCTGTTCGAATATTATGCGGGGTCGGAGGGCGGCGCCGGATTCTTCATCCGCTCGGACGAATGGCTGAAGAAACCGGGCAGCGTGGGCAAGCGGCCGGCGCTGATGCGGGTGAAGATCCTGGACGAAGACGGCAACGAGATGCCGAGCGGCCGGCCCGGCCTGATCTATCACGAAGCGCAGAAGCTCAATCCGTTCCGGTACTACAAGGACGAGAAGAAGACGGCCGGCGCCCATCGCGGCGATTTCTTCACGTTGGGCGACATCGGCTATTTCGACGCGGAAGAGTACCTGTTCCTCACCGGACGGTCGGCGGAGATCATCATCTCCGGCGGCGTGAACATCTATCCGCAGGAGATCGACAACGAGATCATCAAGCATCCGGCCGTCGAGGACGTCTGCACCATCGGCGTGCCCAACAAGGAATGGGGCGAGGAGGTCAAGAGTGTGGTCCTGCTCAAGGCAGGATGGACGCCGAGCGAGGCGCTCAAGAAGGAGATCATCGGCTTCGTGCGGCCGCGGCTGGCGGGGTTCAAGGCGCCGCGCTCGATCGACTTCGCCGCCGAACTGCCGCGCAGCGCCGCCGGCAAGATCAAGCGCGGCGACGTGCGCAAGCCGTTCTGGGAAGGGCGCAAGGTGCAGATCTAGGCGGCGCCGCCTTAATTGCATAGTTCTCGCCACAAGGCGGTCACGGCCCTATGGTCGCCTCGGCTTGCACATTCCTTGGGGAGCTTCATGGCATCGCGGTTCATCGTCGCCGGCTTGGCGGCGGCCTTCCTCTCGCTTGCTGCTCCGGCGGGCGCGGCACCGGCGGCCAATGGCGTCAGTCCGCAGGACGTCCGGAGCATGGTCGGGCTGATCGAGTACCTCTATGCCGGCTACGACAACGGCGCGAACGAACGCAAGAGTTTCTTCGAGACGGTGCCCTGGGACATCGACACCGGGAGGCTGATCGGGCGCGTCGACACGTGCCAGCGCGCCGGCGACGGCGAGGTCATCGACTACGACTGGCCGAGCGATTCCCAGGACCCGACGATCAAGAACCTGTCGGTGACCTACGAGGGCGGCACCAGACAGGGACACGCGACCGTGCGCGCGGCGTTCTCGCAGGGCGGACCGAAACCGGTCGTCATTCACTACGACATGACGCTGTACCAGGATGCGCCGCTGCCGCGCCGCTGGGGCGTGAACAACATCCGCATCCAGGATTCGCGCGGCACCGACGACCTGCTCAAGAACCTGAGCCGCATCCTCGCGACCGACTGCAAGGCTTTCGAATAAGCGGAGCCCAAGCTGCCGCAAGCTCTTCCGGAAAGGGCGCAAGGCGCAGACTCGGGCCGCGTCTATCGAGACGGCGCCGTCCCGGACGACCGTCTTTGGGAGCCATGACGCTTTGCATTGCCGAGCTTCTCCCGTAAACGGAGAGGTCAGGCGGAGGTCTTTCTTGGCCGTTTCACGCGACGCGCGCATCGAACGCTATCTGTATGCCTTCGATTGGGACATCGAGGCGATCTGGGCGCTCGACCTTCCGGTCGAGGATCGCCTGATCGACGACCTGGCCTGGATGCTCGAACTGCCGGTATGGGCGGGGCCGAACGGGCCCTACTCGCTGTCGCCGATGGAAGTGCTCAAGGGTCCCAAGGTGCATGCGGCAGAATATGTCCGCATGGCGCGCGCCGATACGAGCCATCCGATCGACATCGCCTTCCATCTCGACCGTTGGGTGGTCCTGGACGGGGTGCACCGGCTCTTGAAGCTGTACCGCGACGGGGCGCAGCTCGTGCGGGTGCGGGTGGTGCCGCCGGAGGCGCTGATCCCGAAGCGGAGCTAGCGCGGCAAGCCGTTCGTGCCGGTGAAGGGATTGAAGCGGCGCGTCGCCAGCGTGGCCCAGGCGGCCGGAGCCAGGGCCGGAATGTGGAAGTATTCGCGGCGCTTGGTGGGATCGGTTTCGAGCATGAAGCCGGTTGGCGCCGAGCGATCCGACGCATAGTAGCCCCCGTCTGCGGTGCGCATGCGCGCGATGGTGTGCGCCAAGGGGGCGGCCTCGCCGCTGCGGCCCAGCAGCGACATCAGCAGCGCGGCCTGCGCGGTGCCTTCGGTCCACAACCCGTCGCGTCCTTCGCCATAGGCATAGCCACCGGATGTGGCGAGCCGTCTTGTCAGCGTCGCCAGCACGCCGCGGTAGCGCGCCGTGTCCGCCAGCGCGAGCAGCGGCCAGATTTGCGCATCGAGCGCGAGCAACCGGTTGGGCGTGACGCCGTCGAGCCCGGTGCCGGCCGCGAAGCAGGCGCAGCCGGGTAACCACAGCCGGCGCACCAGCACTTCGGCGGCACGCGCGTCGGTCCGCCAGCGCCTATCGCCTGTCGCGGCGGCCAGCGCGCGATAGGCAGCGGCGAGATCGGTGTTGTGCTCGGTCGATTTCCAGGTGAGCGTGTCGGGCGATGGTTCATGGCCGAAGGCGCCGCCGCCGAAGCCGTCATGGCGGTCGTCCCGCCAGCGCTCCAGCCAGGCGCCGAGGCGCGCGGCACCCGCACGATAGTGCCGGTCGCCCGCGACACGGTCGAGCACCAGCAGCGCAAGCATCGCCCAGGCCTGGTTGCCGGTATCGCTGCCGACCTGGTAGCGATCTTCGACCCAGCGGTTCAGCGCGCCGTCCCACCAGCCCGCGAGCTTGACCGGCGCCGCCACCGCGCCCGCGGCATAGGCATTGCGCAGGCGGCCGTCCCGCCAGAAGCGGTCGTGGACCTGCGCGAACAGCAGCGCATCGCCGATGCGGCGGGCGCGGGCGACATCGCCGCAGCCGACCAGCGCGATCGCGGCGGCGGCGTTGTCGTAGACAAAAGCGGCGCCTTTCAGCTCGCGGATCGTGGTGCCGGGATAGGAGGCGAGGAGGATGGGCCCGGCAGGCCCTGCGTCGACCTGTGCGGCGAGATAGGCGCAAGGGGATGGAGCGGCAGCGACGGCCTCTCTTGCCATCGGGACAAGGGCAAGAACCGCCAACCAAAAGATTGTCATCCCCGGCCAAGCGAAGCGAGGGGAAGGGGGCCCAGGCGGCGAAGCGCCTTCACTCGGGCAGAACACAGCGAGCCAATTTTTGCGATTCCGTTCGCACTTCACCGCCTGGGCCCCCTTGCCTTCGCGATGCTAGCGCACCGCTCGGCCGGGGATGACAGGAATATTGGCTACGGCATCTTCGAATAGCTCTTCGTGCGCAGGGTCACGAGTTCCTCCGCGGCGGTGGGGTGGACGGCGACGGTGGCGTCGAACTGGGCCTTGGTGGCGCCCAGCTTCAGCAGCACGCCGGCGAGCTGGATGATCTCGGCGGCGTGGTCGCCGAAGATGTGGCAGCCCAGCACGCGGTCGGTTTTGGCGTCCACGATCAGCTTGAACCGGCTGCGCTCGTCGCGGCCGCTGAGCGTGTGGCGCAGCGGATGGAAGGTCGATTTGTAGACGTCGATGCTGTGGCCGCGGCCGAGCGCCACCATCTCGCTCATGCCGACGGTGCCGATCTCCGGCGTGGTGAAGACGGCGGTCGGGATATGGTCGTGGTCGGCCGGCGTCGGCTCGCCCTGGAACACGGTCTTGACGAAGCACATCGCTTCGTGGATCGCGACGGGGGTGAGCTGGATACGGTCGGTGACGTCACCGATGGCGTATATGTTCTGCGCACTGGTGCGCGAGTAGCGGTCGACCAGGACCTCGCCGCGGCGGCCGAGCTCGACGCCCGCCTTCTCGACATGCAGCATGTCGGTGTTGGGGGCACGGCCGATGGCGAGCATGATCTGGTCGCATTCGATCACGTCGCCCTTGTTGGTCTCGGCATGCAGGCAGTCGCCGCGCTGCTCGATCTTGGTGAACTCGCAGCCGAGCGAGACGTGCAGGCCGCGCTTGACCATGTTCTCCTCCAGCGCGTCGCGCATGTCCTCGTCGAAGCCGCGCAGCACTTTCTGGCCGCGATAGAGCACCGAGACCTGCGAACCGAGACCGTGGAAGATGTGGGCGAATTCCATCGCGATATAGCCGCCGCCGGCGATCAGGATGCGCCTCGGCAACGCGTCGAGATGGAACGCCTCGTTCGAGGTGATGCACAGCTCGCCGCCCGCAATCACATGGCTGGTGCCGAGCTCGCGGGTCGGCCGGTTGCCGGTGGCGATCAGGATGGTCTGCGCGGTGACTTTGCGGTCGTCGTTGAGCAGGCGGATGGTGTGCGCATCCTCGAACACCGCGCGGTCGGAATAGATGGTGACACCGGCGGCCTTGACGTTCCTGGTGTAGAGCGCCTCGAGGCGGGCAATCTCCTTGTCCTTGTTGGCGATCAGGGTCGCCCAGTCGAACGGGGCGTCGCCCACCGTCCAGCCATAGGCGGCGGAGTCGTCGAAATCCTCGCGGAAGCGGCTGGCATAGACGAACAGCTTCTTGGGGATGCAGCCGCGGATCACGCAGGTCCCGCCCATGCGCGATTCCTCGGCCAAGGCCACGCGCTTGCCGGCCAGCGCCGCCATGCGGCCGGCGCGCACCCCGCCCGAGCCGCCGCCGATCACAAAAAGGTCGTAGTCGTATTGCGCCATGGCTCGTGTTCCGTGCTTGTCAGGACGCGCGGCGGCGCGCATCACTTCTCTTCTATGTGGGGCTTACACTAGCATGCAACAGGGGCGGACGGTCGCGGGGCGGGCAGTGCTGCTATGCGCCGCGCTGGCGCTGGGCGGCTGCACCTTTTCCGACGCCCTGAAGCATGACGAGATCTGGTCGGTGCGGCCGGGCAAAAGCGGCAGCGCGCGCAACGTGCTGTTCGCCACCGACCACGACCTGGACGTCACGGCGCAATACCATGTCGGGCGGCACTGGGCGGCGGTGACCACCTGCGGCGTCGCGTCGGTCACGGCGTTCGCGCAGGTCTCGGCCACGCTGCCGGTATTCCGCCCCTGCGTCGCCGCGCCGGGCGCGACGAGCCCGCCCGCCTCGGCGGCCGGCGCCGCGCAGGAACGGGCGGCGCCGATGTCGCTGTTCGCCGACGACGTGGCGGCGGAAGCGGCGGCGCGGGGGTGCCACGGCATGCTGCTCTATGTCCACGGCTACAACACGATGTTCCGCACGTCGCTGCTGCATTCGGGACAGATCGCCAACGACGTTCACTGGCCCTGCGCCATGGCGCTGTTCAGCTGGAGCAGCGAGGGGCAGTTCGACCGCTATGCCGCGGATATCGAGCGCAGCGCCTATTCCGTGCCGGAGCTGATCTCGCTGCTGCGGGCGGTATCCGAAAAGGGGCTGCAGGAGGACATCCTGGCGCACAGCATGGGCGCGCGCATCGTGCTGGCGGCGGCGGCGGCGCTGGAGCCCTATTGCAAGGCGCGCGGCACCAGGATCGTGCGCGAGCTGATCCTGGCGGCGCCCGATATCGGCGTCGAGCACTACAATGACGACGCGCTGCACCTGCTCAGCCGCGCCGCCGCCTGTGTCGGGCGGGTGACGATCTATGCCTCGGACAACGACATGATCCTGATCGCCTCGGAAGGCGTCCATGGCGGCATCCCGCGCGCCGGGCGACTGCCGGAGCAGAACCTGCAATACGCCGCCTGCGAGGCGCTGGACGCCGACATCGTGGATGCCAGCCTGGCGCCGGGCGACCGGCTGGGGCACGGCTATTTCATCAATTCCTACGAGATGATGGACGACATCACGCGGACGCTGGCCGGCGAGACGCTGGCCGCGCGCTCGGCCGGGGCGCGGGCGACGCTCGATCCCCGCGGCAACGTGGCGGTGCCGTGTACCGACATGACGGGGCAGCCGACGGTGAAGACGGCGGCGCGCTATGTGCTGCGCGTGGCGGAGGATCGCCGGCCGAGCTTGGGCACACGGCTGCTGCGCCATCTCATTCCATTGGTGATTCCCGTGCAATGATTTCGACCTCGCCGGGGTGGGCGATGATGAGCGTCGTCGCCATGCCGACGAACAGGCCGTGCTCGACCACCCCCGGAAGGGCGGAGATGGCGGCCGCCAATTTCGCCGCCGACGTGATGGCGCCGAGCGCGCAGTCGTAGATCAAATTGCCGGAATCGCTCTTGAACACCGCTCCAGCCTGCGTGCGCAGGGTGATCGCGACGGCGCTGTAGCCCTGGGCGGCGATGGCATCGGCCAGGTGCGCCGCGGTCGCGCGGTGGCCGAATTCGAGCACCTCCACCGGCAGCGCGAACCTGCCCAGACGCGCCACCAGCTTGCTTTCGTCGGCGATCACCAGCAGGCGCCTGGACGCCGCGGCGACGATCTTCTCGCGCAGCAGGGCGCCGCCGCCACCCTTGATCAGCGTCAGCTCGCGATCGGCCTCGTCGGCGCCGTCCACCGCCAGGTCGAGCGGCGCCAGCTCGTCGAGCGAAGCCAGCGACAGGCCGAGCTGGCGCGCCTTGGCCGCGGTCTTCTCCGAGGTCGGAACACCGAGGATCTTCAGCCCGCCGCGCACCCGCGGCGCCAGCAGCTCGAGGAACACCTCCGCGGTGGTGCCGGTGCCGAGCCCCAGCTTCATGCCGTCGGAAATATAGTCCAGCGCCTTGGCGGCGGCGGCACGCTTGAGATCGTCCTGTTCGGAAGCCATGGTGGGACTGTAGCAGATAACCGTCAGAGCGCCGCCAGCGGAATGCCGAGCGCGCGGGCGGAGGCTGCCATCTTCCCGTCGAAGGTCGCAAGCTCGGCACCGACGCGCTGCGCGATGGCGATGTGAAGCGCGTCCGGCGCCCGCAGCGGAAGATCGAGGCGCCTGAGCAGTACCTCCGCGCCGCGGATATCGGCCGGCACCGTCTCCACGCTCGTGACACCGCTCAGGCGAAAGTCGTCCAGATCGGCAAAAAGGGCGCGCGCCTTCTGCTTGGCGAACTGTCCCATGCGCACGCTGCGCGCGATCACGGAGGCAAACTCGGCGGCTGCAAAATCGCTCAGAAGAAGCTGCAGGTTTCCACGACGAAAATAGGCGTCCGCCTTCGCAGAAAATGCATCCTCGGTGAGGAGTGCGACGAGGACGCTGGCGTCGAGATAGACACTCAATGCCAGTCTTCGTCCCGCGTGCGAGAAACCAGAGCGCCGGCGTCTTCGGCGCCAAGGCGCCCGTTCTTCCCGCGGCGCGCCTTCAGCCGGTCGAGAACGGCACCCGTTATCGCCCGCGGCGAATCCGCAATCGCGCTGAACTTTATGACCGGGCGGCCATGACGCGTGATCACGACGTCCTCGCCTTTTTCTGCGCGGTCGATGAGTTCGGATAATTTGTTCTTGGCGTCGGCGACGCTGTAGGTCGTCATGGGAAAATTATAGCCATAGGACAGCCAGAATGTCCAGAACGCCCTATTCCACCGTCACGCTCTTGGCCAGGTTGCGGGGCTGGTCGACGTCGGTGCCTTTGGCGATGGCGGCGTGGTAGGCGAGGAGTTGGACCGGAATCGCATAGAGCAGCGGCGCCAGGAACGGATCGGCGTCGGGCACCTGGATCGTCGCCCACACCGCGTCGCCGGCGCGGGCGATGCCGGCCGCGTCCGAGATCAGCAGGACCTTGCCGCCGCGCGCCATCACTTCCTGCATGTTGGAGACGGTCTTCTCGAACAGCGCGTCGTGCGGCGCGATGACGATCACCGGCACCTTCTCGTCGATCAGCGCGATGGGGCCGTGCTTCATCTCGCCGGCGGCATAGCCCTCGGCGTGGATGTAGGAAATCTCCTTCAGCTTCAGTGCGCCTTCCAGCGCGAGCGGAAAGCTGGGGCCGCGGCCCATATAGAGCACGTCGGTCGCCTTCGCGATCTCCTGGCCCAGCACCTCGATCCTTGCCTCGTGCTTGAGGAATTCGGCGATGTGGCGCGGCGCCGCCAGCAGCGCGGCGCACAGGCGCTTCTCGTCCGCCTCGCCGAGCGTGCCGCGCGCCACGCCGGCGGCGATGGCGAAGGCGGCGAGTGCCGCGAGCTGGCAGGTGAACGCCTTGGTCGAGGCGACGCCGATCTCCGGCCCCGCGAAGGTCGGCAGCACGATGTCGGCCTCGCGCGCGATGGAGCTTTCCACGACGTTGACGATGGCGATGGTGGTCTGGCCGTGCGCCTTGGCGTCACGCAGCGCGGCCAGCGTGTCGGCGGTCTCGCCCGACTGGGAGACGAACAGCGCCGCACCGTCCTTCGGATAGACCGGATCGCGGTAGCGCAGCTCGGAGGCGACGTCGGCGTCGACCGGCAGGCGCGCCAGCTTCTCGAACCAGTATTTGCCGACCATGCCGGCATAGAAGGCGGTGCCGCAGGCGGAGATCGTCAGGCGCGAGGCCTTCGACAGCGCGCCGCGCAGGCCGACGCCCTGGTGCCGCACCACCGGCCCGGCGGGATCCAGGTAATGCGCCAGGGTGTGGCCGATCACTTCGGGCTGCTCGTGAATCTCCTTGGCCATGAAGTGCTTCTTGCCGCCCTTGTCGACCAGCGCGGCCGAGGCGGAGGTGGTCTTGACCTCGCGGTTGGCGGGACGCCCCTCGGCATCGAAGATCGACACGTCGGTGCCGTCGACGATCACGACGTCGCCGTCGTCCAGATAGGCGACGCGGTTGGTGAAGGGCGCCAGGGCGAACGCGTCGGAGCCGAGATAGGATTCGTGCGCGCCGTAGCCGACGGCCAATGGCGCGCCCTTTCGCGCGCCGATCATCAGGCCTTCATGCGCCGAGAAGATCATCGCCAGCGAGTAGGCGCCGGTGAGGCGGCGAACGGCGGCCTGGGCGGCCTCCGAAGGCGTCAGGCCCAGGTCGAGATAGTCGGTGACGAGATGGACGGCGACTTCGGAGTCGGTCTGCGATTCGAAGACATGGCCCTTGGCGACCAGCTCGTCGCGCAGCTCGCGGAAATTCTCGATGATGCCGTTGTGGACCATGGCGACGCGACGGCTGGCATGGGGATGGGCATTGGTCTCGTTGGGCGCGCCATGCGTCGCCCAGCGGGTGTGGCCGATGCCGGTATGGCCGTGCAGCGGATGCGCGTGCAGGACCTCGCCCAGCCGGTCCAGCTTGCCGGGCGAGCGCCGGCGCTCGATTTGGCCGCCGACCAGCGTGGCGATGCCCGCCGAGTCGTAGCCGCGATATTCCAGGCGCCGCAGGGCGTCCAGGATGACCGGCGCGACGTCGCGCGTGCCGGCGATGCCGACGATTCCGCACATGCTAACTGTCCTTCGCCTTGGCGGCTTTTTCTGCCTTCTTGCGGGTGCGGAATGTTTCCGCCCAGCCGGGTTTTTCCCTCTGCGCCGCGCGGGTGACCGCGAGGCCATCCTTCGCCACGTCTTTCGTGATCACCGATCCGGCGCCGACATAGGCGCCATCGGCCACCGCGACCGGCGCGACCAAGGCCGAATTCGAGCCGATGAAGGCGCCGGCGCCGATGTCGGTGCGGTGCTTGTCGAAGCCGTCATAGTTGCAGGTGATGGTGCCGGCGCCGATATTGGCGCCCGCCCCGACCCGCGCGTCGCCCAGATAGGTCAGATGGTTGGCCTTGGCGCCCTTTTCGACGCGGGCGTTCTTCACCTCGACGAAATTGCCGATATGGACGTTCTCCTCGAGCACGGCGCCGGGGCGCAGCCGCGCGAAAGGCCCGACGATTGCGCCGCGCGAGACCAGGACGGGAAGCCCCTTGGCCGGATCGCCTTCGAGATGGGAGTGGGACTTGATCTCCGCGCCGCTGCACACCGTGACGCCGGGGCCGAACACGACATAGGGACCGATCTGCACGTCCGGCTCCAGCACCGTGTCGTGGGAGAGGAACACCGTCTCCGGCGCGGTCATGCCGGCGCCGGCGTCGAGCGCCCGGGCGCGCAGGCGCCGCTGCATCTGGGCCTCGGCGGCGGCCAGCTCGGCGCGGGAGTTCACGCCCATCATCTCGGCCGGATCGGCCAGTACCACCGTCGTGCGCACGCCGTCGGCCTTCGCCAGCGTCGGCACGTCGGTGAGATAGTACTCGCCCTGCGCGTTCTCGTTCCTAAGTGCGGCAGCCCAGCCGAAGAAGCGCCTGGCGTCTGCCGCGACGATGCCGGCATTGCACAGCGTGACCGCCTTCTCCGCCGCGGTCGCATCCTTGAACTCGACGATATAGTCGAGCAGCCCGTCCGCATCGGTCACCACGCGGCCGTAAGCCGCCGGGTCGGCCGGGCGGAAGGCGACCAGCGCCATGCCGCTCTTCTCCTGCGCGGCGAAGGAGGCGGCGAACGTCGCGGCGGTGAACAGCGGATGATCGCCATAGGTCACGACGACGGCGCCGTCGAAATCGGCCAGGGCGGGCGCCGCGCACGCGGCGGCATGGCCGGTACCGAGCTGCCGGTCCTGCACCACGGTCTGTGCGCCATTGGCTTCGGCGAAGGCCTCGACCGCGCCGGCGCCCGGCGCGATGACGACCACGATGCGGTCCACGCCCGCGCCCCGCGCCGCGGCGATGACATGGCCGAGGATGGGCAGGCCGGCGATCGCGTGCATGACCTTGGGCCTGGCGGACTTCATCCGCGTGCCCTGCCCCGCTGCCAGAATGACCGCCGCTCTTGCCATGCGCTCCCGTAACCCGCCGCAGAAAAAGGATAAAGTGACGATTTGCGACGCTATATTGCCTCGCGCAAGAGCACGATTCGCCAATGGCCGCACCTGCCCTGATCTTCGACCTCGACGGCACGCTGGTGGACACGGCGCCCGACCTCCTGGCCGCGGCCAATGCGGTGCTGCGCTCGGAGGCGCGGCGCGAGATCGACCCCGCCTCGCTGCGGCACATGGTGGGGTTCGGGGCGCGCTCGCTGATCCAGCAATCCTTCGCGGCGACCGGCGCCGCGGTTCCCGACGCATTCCTGCCGGCGCTGGTCGACCGCTTTCTCGTCCACTACCGCGCTCACATCGCCGACGGCAGTGCGCCGTTTCCCGGCGTCGAGGACACGCTGGCGGCGCTGGCGGCGGAGGGGCGGCATCTGGGCGTGCTGACCAACAAGCCGCAGGAGATGGCGGACCTGCTGCTGGCGAAGCTGCGGCTCGACCGGTTCTTTCCGGTGGTCTATGGCGCGGGGCGGATGTCCTATGTCAAGCCGGACGCGCGCATCTTCCACGACGTGGTGCGCGACCTGAAGGCCGCGGACGGGATCATGATCGGCGACAGCGTCACCGACGTGGCGACGGCGCGCGCCGCCGGCGCGCAGGTGATCCTGGTGAGCTACGGCTACACGCCCGAACCGGCCCATACGCTGGGCGGCGACGCCGTGACCGCGGACTTCCGCGACATCCCGGCGCTGGCGCAGCAGATTTCCCGGAAACCTTGACGGGGCGCGCCGCGAAACCCTATACGGCTGGTCCTTCCGCCGACCGAGGCGGGCGCGTAGCTCAGCGGGAGAGCACTCCCTTCACACGGGAGGGGTCACAGGTTCAATCCCTGTCGCGCCCACCATTATTTCCAGGATTTCCGTGGCTTTTCTGAAACGGATTTTGCAATGAGGGCTCTTATCGCGTGGTGCGTTATATGGGGCTCGGCTGCCGATTGGCCCGTCCGCAGAATTCAGCGGCCATGCCGTGTCTGTGGCCCGAACTTCGCCACAAGATCGTACTCGGACCCCGGGAAAGTCTGCCGCACATGTGTGATGTGCCGCGCCCCTCGCCAGGTCTGCCGCTCCAGCACGAGGCAGGCTGTCTTTGGCGCGATCTCCAGGACCGACGCGATCGCATTGCCCGCATTGACGGCCGTGATCCTGTGCTCCGCCTGGGTCCAGGGGACGTGACCAAGCAGCCATGTGCCCGGCGGAACGGCGGCGAAGTCGACCTCGGCCGCAGCGGGCACCGCGTCGAGACTGATCAGGCGCTCCTCCAGCGCGAAAGGCCGGCCATTGGCCGAATGCAGGCAGCGCAACGCAAGAAGCTCCGAGGCGCGCAGCATTTTTTCCTCTGGAATCGTCGCTTTGGCGGGTCGTCTTTGGCGCGACAGGAGCTTGAGGCCATAGGTGTCGCCCCGTGCGGCGATGTCGGCCTGGATATCCGGGATGTCGAGAACGACCGAATGCACGCGCGGCTGGGCGACGAATGAGCCGGCGCGCCGCCGGCGCTCGATCAGCCCCGCGTCGACCAGGCTGGCAAGCGCCTTGCTGACCGTCATGCGCGCGCAACCGTACCGCGCCATCAGTTCGTGCTCGAAGGGAATGCGATGCCCCGGCGGCCACGCGCCGGACAGGATCCGCGTTTCGATCCTGGCCCGGATGCGATCATGGAGCGTCGAAGTGCTCACCGCGACAGCACTCGCTCCACCGTGGCGCGGAAGCGCGCCGCGACGGCGTCGCGCGCCTTGTGCCTGCCGCCCGTCACGACCGGCACGCCCGCACGCCATACGTCGGCGATGGCGCCATTGGCGAAGATCAGGCCGTCGAGCAGCGCATCGCCTTCGCGTCCGGCGAACGCGGGATGATCGGCGTCGAGCGCCAGAATGTCCGCCGACGCACCGACGACAAGACCGGCCGACACGCCCAGCGCCTGCGCGCCGCCGCGCAGCGCGCCCTCGAACAGCGACCGGCCGACCGACGGCATGGCCGGCGAGGCGACGACATTGCGCGCGCGATCGCGCAGGCGCTGGCCGTATTCCAGCAGCCGCAATTCCTCAGCCATGTCGATGCGGACATTCGAATCCGAGCCGACCCCGAACAATCCGCCCGCCGCGAGATAGGCCGGCATCGCGAACAGCCCATCGCCGAGATTGGCTTCCGTTATCGGACAAAGGCCCGCAACCGCCCCGCTTGCCGCGAGCCGTGCCGTCTCGTTCGGATTCATGTGCGTGGCGTGCACGAGGCACCAGCGTCGATCGACCGGCGCATGATCCAGCAGCCACGCTACGGGGCGGGCGCCGGACCACGCGACACAGTCTTCGACCTCGCGCTCCTGCTCGGCGATATGGATATGGATCGGTCCGCCTCCTGCGAGCGGCGGAAGCGCCGTCAGTTCATCGCGCGTCGTGGCGCGCAGGCTATGGGGCGCGATTCCGACGATGGCGTCATCAAGTCCAGCGACGGCCTTGCGGCTCGCTTCGATCAACCGGGCATAGGTTTCGAGCGTGTTCGCGAAGCGGGCCTGTTTTGGCTGCAGCGCCGCACCGCCAAAACCGCCACGCGCATAGAAGACGGGCAATAAAGTCAAACCGATGCCGGTCGCCTGCGCGGCCGCCGCGATGCGCGCGGCCATTTCCGCGGGATCGTCATAGGCACGGCCATCCTTGTCGTGATGCAGATAGTGGAACTCGCCGACGCGGGTGAACCCCCGCTCCAGCATTTCGACGAAGGCCTGGGCCGCAATCGCTTCGAGATCGTCGGACGTAAGTGCCGTCACGAAGCGGTACATCGTTTCGCGCCAAGTCCAGAAACTGTCCGGTCCCTCGCCGCGGGTTTCCGCCAGTCCGGCCATGCCGCGCTGAAACGCATGGCTGTGAAGATTGGGCATGCCGGCAAGCCCGATGCCGCGATGGGCGTCGCCAGTCCGCGCGGGCACATCGCGCGCAACCGCCGCGATTCGGCCCGACGCGATAGTGACGCGCACGTCACGCGCCCATCCATCGGGAAGGAGCGCGGCCTTGAAATGCAGACAGGAGTCCACTGGACAAGTCCTCGGCACTGCCGTCATATGTCTAGACATAATTGTGGCCGCCGCCAAGGCGGCTCTTGCGTCTGAAGTCGGAGTGTCAATGCGTTGCGACCGCCTCTGGCGCCACGCCAGGCTGGCCACCATGGACGGACCGGGACTCGGCATCGTCGAGGACGGCCTCGTCGCCTGCACCGCCGGGCGCATCGCCTTTGCCGGCACCGCGCAGGACGCGCCCGCCGATCTCGATGCATCGGATATCGTCGATTGCGAGGGCCGCTGGATCACGCCCGGCCTGATCGACTGCCATACCCACCTCGTCCATGGCGGCGACCGTGCGCGGGAGTTCGAATTGCGATTGGCGGGCGCATCGTATGAAGAGATCGCGCGCGCCGGCGGCGGCATCGTCTCGACCGTGCGGGCAACCCGCGCCGCCAGCGCGGACGCACTGGTCGCGACCGCCCTGCCCCGGCTCGATGCGCTGATCGCCGAAGGCGTGACGACGATCGAGATCAAATCGGGCTATGGCCTGTCGCTGGACCAGGAGCGCAAGCAGCTGCTGGGGGCGCGCGCCCTCGAACGGCACCGCGATGTCAGCGTCACCACGACCTTCCTCGGCGCCCATGCCCTGCCCCCGGAATTCGCGGGCGATGCGGACGGCTATATCCGCGATGTCTGCGAAACCATGATCCCGGCCCTGGCGGCGGAAAGCCTGTGCGACGCGGTCGACGCGTTCTGCGAAACCATCGGCTTCACGCCGGCCCAGACGCGGCGCGTGTTCGCGGCGGCGAAAAAGGCGGGCCTTCCGGTCAAACTCCATGCCGAGCAACTGTCCAACCAGCAGGGCGCGGCGCTGGCGGCCGAATTCGGCGCGCTGTCGGCAGACCATCTGGAACATGTCGACGAAGCGGGGATCTCCGCGATGGCGAAGGCAGGCACCGCCGCGGTCCTGCTGCCCGGAGCGTTCTACTTCCTGCGCGAGACCAAGCTGCCGCCGCTCGACCTGCTGCGCCGGCACGGTGTCGGCATCGCGCTTGCGACGGACTGCAATCCGGGCACCGCGCCGCTGACCTCGCTGCTTCTGACCATGAACATGGCGGCGACGCAGTTCCGGATGACGGTGGAAGAATGCCTCGCCGGCGTGACGCGGCAGGCCGCAGCAGCGCTCGGGCGAAGCGCAAGCATCGGCACGCTGACGGCCGGCAAATTCTGCGATCTCGCGATCTGGAATGTCGAAAGCCCGGCGGAGCTGGTCTATCGCATGGGTTTCAATCCGCTGCAGGCACGCGTCTGGAGGGGCCGGTGAGCAGCATCGTTATGAAGCCCGGTGCCGTCTCGCTTGCCGACTGGCGGGCGATCTATCGCGGCGTGGATGCCGTGCTCGACCCGGCCAGCACAGACCGCATTGCGCAAAGTGCTGCCGCCATCGGCCGCATCCTCGCACGCGGCGAGCCTGTCTATGGGATCAACACCGGCTTCGGAAAGCTTGCGAGCGTGCGCATCGCGCATGACGATCTCGCCGTTCTTCAGCGCAACATCGTGCTGTCGCATGCCGTCGGCGTGGGCGAAGCGATGCCGGTGGCCGTCGCGCGGCTGATGATCGCGCTGAAGCTGGCAAGCCTGGCCCAGGGCGCATCCGGCGTCCGGCCGCAGACCGTTTCGCTTCTCAGTGCCATGCTCACGCGCGGGCTGACGCCCGCGATCCCCGGCCAGGGTTCGGTCGGCGCGTCCGGCGATCTCGCACCGCTGGCGCATATGGCGGCCGCGCTGATCGGGGTCGGCGAGATCATCGTCGAGGGCGCCCGCCGGCCCGCGACCGTTGCGCTGGAGCGCGCCGGGCTTTCGCCGGTGACGCTTGGTCCAAAGGAAGGCCTGGCGCTGCTCAACGGCACGCAATTCTCGACCGCGTTTGCGCTCGCCGGATTGTTCGAGGCGGAGACGTTGTTCCAGGCCGCGCTGGTGACCGGGGCGCTGTCGACCGAGGCGGCGAAGGGTTCGGACACGCCGTTCGATCCGCGCATCCACGCGCTGCGCCGTCATCGCGGCCAGATCGAGACCGCCGATGCCCTGCGCGCCTTGATGACCGGCTCCGCCATCCGCGCCTCGCATCTGGCGAATGATCCGCGGGTGCAGGATCCGTATTGCCTGCGCTGCCAGCCGCAGGTGATGGGCGCCGTCCTCGACCTGCTGCGTCAGGCGGCGAGCACGCTGGTCATCGAAGCCAATGGCGTCTCGGACAATCCGCTGATCTTCCCCGACACGGACGAAGCCCTGTCCGGCGGAAATTTCCACGCCGAACCCGTCGCCTTCGCCGCCGACATGATCGCCATTGCGCTGTGCGAGATCGGCTCGCTCGCCGAGCGGCGCGTCGCCATGCTGGTCGATCCCGCGCTCTCCGGCCTGCCCGCCTTCCTCACGCCGAAGCCCGGGCTGAATTCCGGCTTCATGATGCCGCAAGTCACCGCAGCCGCACTCGTTTCGGAAAACAAGCAGCGTGCGATGCCCGCCAGCGTCGATTCCATCCCGACATCGGCCAATCAGGAAGACCACGTCTCCATGGCGGCGCATGGGGCGCGCCGCCTTCTGCCCATGGGCGAGAATGTCTGCGCCATCATCGGCATCGAACTCCTGGCAGCGGCGCAGGGCTGCGACTTCCACGCGCCGACGGCCTCGAGCGGTGCGCTGGAAAGCGTCCGCGCTCTTCTGCGAACGCGTGTTCCGCCGCTGGTCGACGACCGGTATATGCATGGCGACATGAACGAGGCGATCGCGCTCGTCAGATCCGGCGTGCTTGGCCGCACGGTGGACAGCATCGCGCTCCCCGCGGTCTGCGAGGCGGCGGGATGACGTTTCTGGAAATCCATCGCGGCGAGGCGCCGCTGATCGTCAGCTTCCCCCATACGGGCACCGAGCTTCCCCTGCCCTTCGGCGCCGGACTGACCTCGCCCTGGCTGGCGCGCAAGGACGCGGATTGGTGGGTCGATCGTCTCTACGACTTTGCCCGCGATCTCGGTGCAACGACCATCCGCACCGCGATCTCGCGCAGCATCATCGACGTGAACCGCGATCCCTCCGGCGCATCGCTCTATCCCGGTCAGGCGACGACGGAGCTTTGTCCGACGACCACCTTCGACGGCGAACCGCTCTACCGTCCCGGCCACGAGCCGGATGCTACCGAGATCGAACGGCGCCGCGCGACGTTCTTCACGCCCTACCACGCCGCCTTCCAGCTTGAAATCACGAGGCTGCGCGAGCGCCATGACAAGGTCGTGCTCTATGACGCCCACTCGATCCGCTCGGATATCCCAAGGCTGTTCGAGGGTCGTCTGCCGCACTTCAATATCGGCACGAACAACGACGCGACCTGCGATCACGCTCTCACCGACGCGGTCGAAGCGGCTTGTGCCCGGTCCAAGTTCAGCCAGGTGACGAATGGGCGCTTCAAGGGCGGCTGGACCACGCGGCACTACGGACAGCCGTCAAGAGGCATTCACGCAATCCAGATGGAATTGGCCTGTCGCGGCTATATGGACGAACCCGGCACGGCGAACGACGCGAACTGGCCATCATCCTACGACCCTGATCGCGCCGCGCCCTTACGCAGCATCCTCTTTCAAATCCTGAAAGCCTGCATCGCCTTTGCCCAATCCTGACTTCGGGAGTATCGCCATGACCCGTCTCGACAACGCCCGCGTCATCCGCGCCGCGACCGGTCCCGAGATTTCGGCCAAGAGCTGGCTGACCGAGGCGCCGATGCGCATGCTCATGAACAATCTCGATCCGAACGTCGCGGAACGGCCGGAGGAACTTGTCGTCTATGGCGGGATCGGCCGCGCCGCGCGCGACTGGGAGAGTTTCGACGCCATCGTCGCGACGCTGAAGCGCCTGGAAGACGACCAGACGCTTCTGGTCCAATCCGGCAAGCCCGTGGGCGTGTTTCGCACGCATGCGGATGCGCCGCGGGTGCTGATCGCCAATTCCAATCTGGTGCCGCGCTGGGCCACCTGGGAGCACTTCAACGAGCTCGATAAGAAGGGCCTGGCCATGTACGGCCAGATGACGGCCGGTTCCTGGATTTATATCGGCGCGCAGGGCATCGTCCAGGGCACTTACGAAACCTTCGTGGAGATGGGGCGTCAGCACCACGCGGGCGATCTCGCGGGGCGCTGGCTTCTGACCGCCGGGCTCGGCGGCATGGGCGGCGCGCAGCCGCTGGCCGCCGTCATGGCCGGTGCCTCGTGCCTGGCCGTCGAATGCCAGCCCTCGCGCATCGAGATGCGCATCCGCACCGGCTATCTCGATCGGGCAACGGAAAGCATCGACGAAGCGCTGGCGATCATCGAACGGTCCTGCGCGGCCAGGACGCCCGTTTCGGTGGGCCTTCTGGGCAACGCGGCGGAAATCCTGCCCGCCTTGTTCAAGCGCGGCGTGCGCCCCGATCTGCTGACCGATCAGACATCGGCGCACGATCCCAACAACGGATATCTGCCGCTCGGCTGGACACTGGGGCAGTGGGCAAGCGCGAAGGAACGCGATCCGAAATCGGTCGCCAAGCCGGCCAAGACGTCGATGGCGGTCCATGTGCGCGCCATGCTGGATTTCCAGAAGGCGGGCGTGCCGACGGTCGACTACGGCAACAACATCCGCCAGATGGCGTTCGAGGAAGGCGTCGCCGATGCGTTCGACTTCCCGGGATTCGTACCGGCCTATATCCGGCCGCTGTTCTGCCGGGGCATCGGACCGTTCCGCTGGGCGGCCCTGTCGGGCGATCCCGAGGACATCTATCGCACCGATGCGAAGGTGAAGGAACTGACGCCGGACCATCCGCAACTGCATCACTGGCTGGACATGGCGCGCAAGAGGATCAAATTCCAGGGACTGCCTGCGCGCATCTGCTGGGTCGGGCTGGGCGACCGCGACCGGCTTGGTCTCGCGTTCAACGCGATGGTCGCCAGCGGAGAGTTGAAGGCGCCGATCGTGATCGGCCGCGACCATCTCGATTCCGGTTCGGTCGCCTCTCCCAACCGGGAAACCGAGGCGATGCGCGACGGCTCCGACGCCGTGTCGGACTGGCCATTGCTGAATGCATTGCTGAACACGGCCTCGGGTGCCACCTGGGTGTCGCTGCATCACGGCGGCGGCGTCGGCATGGGCTTCTCGCAGCATGCCGGCATGGTGATCGTCGCCGATGGGACGGACGCGGCGGCGCGACGCCTGGCGCGCGTGCTGTGGAACGATCCGGCGTCCGGCGTGATGCGCCATGCCGACGCCGGTTACGACATCGCAATCCAAACGGCGCGCGACAAGGGGCTCGACCTGCCGGGTATACTGGGCGGGTGAGATTCCTTCGCGCCAGCGAGCGTATCGGCACGCCTTGGAAAAACGGCGGCGGCACGACGACGGAAGTCGCGGTGTTTCCGTCTGGCGCCGCGTTCGACGATTTCGGCTGGCGGATCAGCATCGCCGAAGTTCGCCAAGGCGGAGCGTTCTCGATATTTCCCGGCGTCGATCGCAAATTGGCGGTGCTTGAAGGACGAATGTCGCTTGCGATCCCGGGCCGCAAAAACATCGAGCTTTCGCCCGCGTCCGCACCCGCGGAATTTCCCGGAGATGCCATGTGCGAGGCAACGCTCGTTGGCGGGCCGGTTACCGACCTCAATGTCATGACCCGGCGCGGCGCTTTCGCTTCGAAGATGACCCGGCGCGCATTTGAAGGCGCCTACACGGCGCAGCATCGCTCAGCCACGACGGTTGTAATCGCTCTTGCAGAAATGACGGCGACCCATGCCGGCGGAAGCTATAAACTCAACGCGCGCGATGGATTGTTGATGGAAGAAGAGCCAGTCGGGAGAATGGTTTTTTGCGCCGCAGCCGGCGTCGCCATCCTTTTCTGGATCGACATCAGTATGGCCTGACCACCAACGCCCACTGCGTCGTCGCGGGGCGTACGCCCGGTCTAATGCTCCGGGCAGGGTAGCGTGGCGTTCGGATTCTCGCCGTTTTGAACCGTGCATAGGTGTTCCCAGACTCGGTATTGGTTGGCTTTGGCCATGTTCGGGTCTTTGTAATGATCGAACCAGAACCTGAACCAATCCAGGTTGCGTTGCGCGCGCATGAGCCGGTGGTAAGGCTGGCGAAATTGATGGCCTTCGCCAGAGAACACGTAGAGATCGACCGGTTTCTTGGCGTCCAGCATGCTGACATAGAGGTCCGGCACTTCCGCAAACTCCGCGTCGGAGCCCTGGATCAAGACCGGCGCCGTGATCTTCGCGGCGTTCAGGGCAGCCGATATGCGATCCCACTGATGGGTCGGGTCGTTCGAAGGCGAAGGCAGTTTCGATCCGACGTCGTAGTACCAGCGCGATATCGTGTTGGGGCCGCCCATATAGTAGGAGACCGGATCGTCGTCATAGCCGGAATTGCTGATCGCCGCGCTGAACGTCTTGGAATGCGTGATCGCGTACCACACGAACTTGGCGCCAAAGCTGTGTCCACTGACGCCGACGCGCTTGGGATCTATCAGCCCTCTCGCGGTCAGGTTTTGGACGGCTGCTTCCCAGGAATCCAGAGCAGTCCGCAGCGACGACAGAACGGGAGAAAGACTCAGACCGCCGGGATAGGGTTGGTTCATCACGGTGCCATCCGCGCGGACGCAAAGCGCCGCGATCCCGTGATCCGCCAAGACCAGCTCCGGCATCTCGCCGCCGGAGGCGCCCTGCAAGAATCCCCCGCATGAATAGCTTGTTATGACAAGCGGCACCCTCTGCCCATGTAGGCCGTTTGCCAGCGCGAGCACGCCGTGAAATCTTCTGCCGAACCGGTCTGCCCAATACATATGCTCGACATGAACGGCGCTCGCTTTTGTCCGCAGCACGGCGTTGGGATCGAAGAGAGGCTTTCGTTCTCCCGTGCGCAAATTCAATGCGATCAGCTGCGGCGGCTGGTTCGCGTCGGAGACCGTGCAAAACGCCTCGTCGCCAAGGATCGGGCATGCGCCGGAATAGGCGGACGCGCCGGCGAGCCCCGGCACGCCCGGCGCGCTGACGGCCTCCGTCGTATGAAGCAATGTGCGAACCTGGCCCGACGCGACGTTCCAGGACAGGATGTCGGTGAAGCCGTCGGAGTCCGTTCCGATAAACAGAATCTGGCGGTCGTTATCCCACCAGGACAGGGCTGCCAGGTGCGTGCCCGTGCAGCGAGGATCGGTGCAGGCGGTTACCCGCGACCGGTCGCCGGCCTCCAGCCACTGCACGTTTCTCACGGTTACCAGGGGATTGTGCTGTGTCGTGGCGAGTATCGCGAGGCGCTTGCCGTCGGCCGAGGCGGCCCAGGGGGTGCTATCGGTCGTTCCGCCACAGACGACTTTCTTGGCCGGGCGATAGCACATCCGTTGCAGCGAGTCCTTGCCGAATGGCGTTTCCCGTTCCGTCAGGCGCGCATAGACCGCGGCCTCCTGCGTGTTCGGCAGATGAACCGCTCCCGTCCGAAGATCCAAGACCTTCAGGACAAGCGGAACATCGGACCGAAGACCGTACATCAGATTTGAAAAATCCCGGCGTATCGTCGCCAGACGTCCGTTGTACCAGGCGTTGTGCACGAGCGGCGTATACAGCTCCATCAACGGGTCGATGTGGACGGCATCGCGATCTTCGGCATCTTCGGCATCGAGGATCTGCTTTCGCGTCGCCCCCACCTTGTAAAACAAGCGATTGTGCGCGTCGTCCAGCGTGAACTGGCGGTCGGTGCCGGTGCCGGAGAAGCTGCTGATGTCGGCGTCGTCATGCGTGACCTGCTGCGACTTCGACCCGTCGACCGCGGCCGCCCAGATCTGCACCGCGCCATGATCGAGCTTGCGATAGTAGATCCTGTCGGAAAGCGCGGACCACACCGGCTTTTCGGAATGGGCTCCATCCGGCCCAAAGGATTCTCCGCCGTCCGCGATCTTCGCGGCGTGCGCGCCCGCCTTTAATGGAAGGACCCACCATTGCATGCTTGCGGTGTTGGACGCCGTGTCGGGGCAATAGAGCGCGAAGGCCAGATAACGGTGATCCGGAGAGATGGCCAGATTTGCGACGTACTTCGCATTTATAATATCGGCCATCGAGATTTCCGCCGGCGCGGCCGCGCATGCGGGCACCGGTGCACAGAAGCATGCGAACAGCGCAGGTACGATGCTGAGACCAAGACGGATGAAAAAGGTCATTGCAACTCCTGCCGCGCCACACGGCGTTCTCGATTATCGGATTCAAGGAAGGATGCCGATGTCCTTCACGCGTCGCCGCGAGCGAACACCGGCCTCGCCGTCACCACGATTTGGAAAGGGATACCACCAGCGTGCGCCCAAGAGCCGAAGCGTTCGCGGCGTCGAACCGCATCCCCGGCGGCAGGGTCGAGTCGGCGTTCAGGCTCGGAGGATCCTGATCCAGGATGTTCTGCGCCGAAACGCGTATGCCGATCCCTCGCAATGGCCCCGCCATATCCGCGAAACGGTAGGCTATCTGAGCATCAAGCGTGGTCCACGAATTGACGTGCTCGGCCGGATTGGAAATGTCGTCGGTCTCGCCGGAATTGTGGTTCACCATCAGCGTGGCGCCCCACGATCCCATGTTCCAGCCCAGCGACGCCCGCATCTTGAACGACGGCGGATTGAACGCCGTGCCGTCTATCTGTTCGCTGGGCGCGCCCCGAAGGACCGTCTGGCGGAAATGCAGCCACGACGCGTCGACCGAACCCGACCAGTCCCCGAAATCCGAGGACCAGGCATAGGACGCCGCGGCATCGATCCCGCCGATGTTCTGACCGGAGACGTTGGCAAGACCGTCCTGAACGATCGCATAGACGTTCGCCGGATCGTAGGAGCCGCCGGAATTGTTGACGAATATGGCATTTGCCAGCAACGCTTGCTGGAGGGCGGCGCTCGGATGCAGCGCCACAAAGGGCGCAGCCAGCGGATTGACGAAGGCGGTCAACGGCGACGCCAGCGGATTGGCGATGCGATCGCGATATTGGATCGAATAATAAGTGAGCGTGGTGGAGAGGCCGGGGATGCCGCCGGGATGGTACTCCGCGGTGGTCGTCCAGGACTCCGACGTTTCCGACGCCAGCGTCGGGCTCGGCCCGACCCCGAACAAGACCGTCGATCCCGGCGGCGCTTGAAATATGGCGCCGGGGTAGAGCCCATAACCGTCGGGCGTATGAAGCTGATCCAGCGAAGGGGCTCTGAAGGACGTTCCCCATGTCCCTTTGAGGACCAGATCGCTCACAGGTGCGTAGGCCAAGCCGACCTTGGGATTGGTGGTGCCCCCGATTTGATCGTAGTGCTCATAGCGGACGGACATGTCGAGATCGAGACTGTTCAAGCCGTCCCGGTCGAGCGATTTGCGCACCAGCGGCGCATTCACCTCGGCAAACACATCGAAGATACCCCTTGAAAAGGGACTCTGAGCACCCTCGACCAGATGTTCGTGCCGGTACCCCAGGCCGCCGACGATGCGCAGAACGCCGGTCGGGATATCGATGTCGGGAAGCTGGATTTCGGCGTCGGCCGACAGCTCGATGTTCCTCACATCTTCGTCGATCGTTGTCGGGCTTGAACCCAGAATGGTGTCGGTCTCGAGATGGTGTTCGTCGTTGCCGGCAACACCGAGATTCAACGCGACGCGACCGCCGATTCCAAACGCATAGGCGATTTCGCCGTTTGTGCTGAATTGCTCGATGTTCGACGCGACATCTATGATGTCGTCATATTGGTTTTCCACATCATCGGTCGTTTTTTTCGAATACAGCCCTTCGAAGCTGAGCGTCAGATTCGAGATCGGCTCGTAATTTCCGGACAGGAAGCCGGAGTTTCGCCGAATCGTGGGGAAGAGATCGAGCGGCGCCGCCGCTCCCGACGAAAAGGACCGCTGGCCGGCGAGCAGCGGATCGTTGCTCGAATACTCGTACGCTCCGACCAGATTGGCGTTGTCGAAGTTCTTCCCGACGATCTGGCTATATTGCTGCTGAAAGGCACCGCCTCTCGTGGGGCCGCCGACCGTGACCTCCGAGTCGGCACCGTCGTAATCCTTCCGCAGCACGACGTTCACGACGCCGGCGACGGCGTCCGAGCCGTAGATCGCAGACGAGCCATCGGTGACGATTTCGATATGGTCCACGGCGACCAACGGAATGATGGACAGATCGACATTTTCGTCATAGCCGTCGAACCCCAGGCGGTGTCCGTCCACCAATGTCAGCGTCGAGTCGCTGCCGATACCGCGCAGATTGGCCGATGACGATTCGGACACATTGCTTGCCCCTCCGTTGATGCCGCTTACGCCCACGACACCGGGGTTCTGTCCGCCGGCGAAGTTTTCGGGCAGCGACTGGAGGACGGCGCCGACGGTCGAAGCGCCCGACGCATCGATGCTCTTGCGATCGATCACAATCAAAGGCGCCGCCGGGCTGACGCCGCGAATGGCCGTGCCGGTAACGACTACGGTCTCGGATCCCACCGCCGCCCCCTCAGTGGAGGCGGCTTCGGCGTTTTTTAAGCGGATCACAATGCCGTCCGACGCGGTTTGAATCGCTATGAGGCCCGAACCGGTCAAAAGCCGGTCCATCGCCTGCTCGACCGTAAACGTGCCATGCAGGTCGGGCGCAGACTTTCCCGACGTGAGGCTCTCGCTGAAGATGATCTGCTTTCCCGAGACGCGCGCGACGTCCTGGAGCGCCGTCGAAAGCGACTCGGAAGGAATGCCGAAGCTGTAACCCGCGCTCTGTGCAACCGACGCGCCAATGCTGGCCGCCATCGCCACCGCAATTGCCGACGTCCGCAGAAGCCGCCGGCGCACCAACTTGATCCTCATTGCATTCCCCCTTGCCCGCCCATGAGCGGCCCTCAGGAGGTACATACGAGACGCGCAAGAAAACCCTTACGAAAGTGTCGAATTTTCTTCACGATCGTCTTTTCAGGACGATGTCGCCTTGTGCATCGGTCGATGCCCGCACCGGCAATGCCTGCGTCACGATATCCAGGAACCCGGCGACGTCGCCCGTGTTGAAAACACCCGTCACGCGCTCCTTGCCGAGACTGGGATCGGAAACCACGATCGGGGTCGCGCTATAGTGGCTGACGCGGGCCACCACGTCCGAGAGCGGCTCGTCGCTGAAGATCAGTTGCCCGGCGGTCCAGGCCGTGACGCGTTGGACATTCGCGGATTCGATCCTTGGAGGATACGCCCTGGCGGCGATCAATTGCTGACCGGCGTGCAACTCGACGGAGGCCGACGTGCGGGACGGTGAAACGGCAAGCGAACCCGCCGCGGTCTCATTCCGGTCTTCATCGAATATCACGACATGCCCCTCTATCAGGGTCACGAGCACTTTCGGCTGGGTCAAATCGATATTGAAGGCCGTTCCGGTCGCGACGACTTTCTGGTTGCCGGCAAGCACCGAAAAGGGCCGCTGCACGTCATGCGCCACGTCGAACCGCGCCTGCCCTTTGACGAGATTGAGTTCGCGTGCCGTCCGCGAATACCGCACCGTGACCTCGCTGTCCGAATCCAGCGAGACATGCGATCCGTCTGCAAGGGTGACGACCCGGCGTTCGCCGAAGGCGGTCGTATAGTCATCCGGGGCGCCCAGCCAACGCAAACCGACCCATCCCCCGGCAAGCGTCAAAACCGCCACGGCCGCCGCCGCGGCAAGGCGGTGCCAGTCGAACCTGCTCCGGCGCCGGATCATGCTGCGCCGAACGGAACCAAGAGCACCCTCGCGCGCCGCGACGATTTCGGGCTCGCGCGCCTGGTCGCCCAGAAAATCCCACATCGCCATGGCTTGCGCCCAGGCCGCCGCGTTGTCGGCGTCTTTGAGCCAGTCCTCGAATTCGGACGTCGATTGCAGATCTGCTTCCCTCAGGCGCATCTGCCAGGCCGCCGCTTCCGCGATCCGCTGGGCTTGCCCTGCGATGTCCGCGTGGGTCTGGCTCATAGCGGCTTCCGCCCGAACCGCGCGACCAGAAGGGTCATCGCCTGCATGCAATACTTCTCGACCGTGGAGAGGCCCATGCCCAGAACTTCCGCGATCTCGCGCTGCTTCATGCCCTCCAGGCGGTAGAGAATGAACACGGTCTTCGTGCGCTCTCCGAGCTCGTCGAGGCATTTGAGGACTTCCAGCAGGCCCTCCCTGCCGATCAATACGCGCTCGGGCTCGCGATCCTCCTGGAGCTCGTTCGAAATCATTTCCAGAAGCTCCGGTTCGAACGCCGAAAAGGTCCGCATCTTGCGGTAGCCGGCACTACGCCTGCGGTCCCTGAGAAGATTGACGGCGACGCGAAAGACGTAGCCGGAGACCCTGCCGGAGGCGGTGAAATTCTCCGACCGGACCAGACGCTCGAAAGTCTCCTGGGTCAGATCCTCGGCATCGCTCCTGCTTCCCACCCGCCTTATGAAGAAGGCCATCAGGGGGCCGCGAAAGCGGGCGTCCAGCTCCTGAATCAGTTCCTTGTTCGGCCTGGCTTGCGCGGACATTCGCCCTTCCCTTCCATGGGATTTGTATCACTGGGACGGGACAGACGAAGAGCCGATATTTTATGGCGATCCATAGGGGTTTTGGGATCGCTTTCGTATTGTGGCGTGGACATCGGTTCCGCAGTCGCCGGGCCGCGGCGTGACGGACGCCCCCGCTCGTAACGGCGAACCGTCACGGACCACTGCGAACTATCTTTGCCTGGCGGGCACACAATGGCGCGTCAAGGCGGGGTGCGCATCGCGCTGCTCGTCGCAGAGCCTCTCCCATTGCGCGTATTGCGGCCTTTTCGCAGCATCGGGATCCTCGAATCCGTTGAGCCAGAACTGGAACCAGTCGATGACGCGATGCTCGACTGCCACGATCTGCCGAGGGTTCTGTGTGTTGTGTATGGCGTGCTCATAATCGGGGATTGCCCATAGCTCCACCGGATGGCGCAGATAGTTCAACCTGCTGAACATCTCCCAATAGCCCATGAGGGACAGAGTGCCGCCGGTCTGCGCTTCGATCATCAAGGGCGATTGGATTTTCTCGATATTGAATCCGGGCGCCGATTTAAGCCAAGTTTGCAGACCGGCTCCGAACGGTTGCGCTCCGTTCGAATCGCCATAGGTGCTGTCCCAGCCGACAAAACCGTCATTGATATAGCTGGGGTCGTAATTGTCGGCGGCAATCGCCGCGGCATAGGCAAACCGCGAGTGGGTCAGGGCATATTCGACGTAGTAGCCGTTCCGGCTGAAGCCGCTGATGCCCACGCGCGTTTTGTCGATCAGGCCGCTCTTGTCGAGCAACCCGATCACCGTCTCCCAAGTCGCCTGGTTTCGCGCGGCTTCCCTTTCGGGATGCATCTGATGGTCTTTGGAGTGAACGGACGCCTCGACGACGACGAACTGCAGATTGGCGAGCATCTGGGCCACGCTGGGCGCGATGGGCGAAGGCCCCGTTCCGGCATCGCGCAATCCATAGAGACTGAATATATTTGTCGGATAGGTTCCATAGTCGCTCTGGATGACCAGCGGATAGCGCTGTCCATCCTTATGGTCTGTCGGGTAATAGACCGTGGCCTGCCATGCATTGTCCGTCGTCTGACCCGTCAGGTAGCGGACCTTGCCCAATCTGAACCGGCTGACCAAGTCGGGATTGGTGGCCAGCAACAAGCTTTCCGATCCGCGGCGGTCGCGCGCATAGATTTCGGGCGGACGAACCACGGACTGGCGCACGTCAAAGCCGATCGTGGGCACGGCGTGTCCGCCCGGCGGAGCACCGACGCGCTTCCACGCAAGATCCTTCTGAAAGTAATTCACTTTCAAAGGGCCTCTGGCGTAATCCTGGGTGTCGAGTTCGATGAGGCTCCCCGACAGCCATTTCGCCTGTACATTTTCATCCGGAATCGCAATCGGAAGCTTTTGATACGTGCCGCCGATCACGTCGACGACAGCCGCGGCTTCGCCCGAACGGCCGGCAGGGTCGGCATCCTCGATGGGCAGGTAGGTGCCGCTGACCAGGACATGCTTGCTGTCCGGCGCCCACGTCACCTCATCCGTGTCGCGGGGCGGCCTGCGCGGCGCGTTCCACAGCGGCTTTGCCGCAAGCGTGTTCATGTCCAGAACATAGAACACGCCGACCTCGCGTGACGCCGACGTCTGTCGTTTGTCGATCGCGTCCCGGAAGAATGGCTGATATTCGCCGCCATATTTCGACCAGGAGGACGGCGCGTCGATTCCAGCAGCGCTCACGATCGCGTACCGGCCGTCGGGGGACAGCTTGACCAGTCCGACAGGTGCAACATCCTGGGCGCGTCCGTCGATGTTCAGCGATCGCGGCTTGCACGTGGCGGAGCACTGGAAGAACCAACTGCTGTTCCAAAACCAGTCAAAGGCATTTGCGCCCGCCAGGCTGCCGTGAACAAGGCCAAAGATGTCCGACGTGCGGGAGACGGCAAAACCGCTGGCAAGAAGGTGCCGGGAGGACGCCACGTCCTGCCGCGCCTGGGCCGTATAGAGGATCTGGCCGCGGCCGCCGATCGAAAAACTTTTGACCTGGCTCGGATGGTGCGTGAGAAACCGCTGCCGCCCGGTCCGGAGATCGACGGCCAGCACCTGGTTGATGCCGGCCGGATCGGACCATATGAACGCGACCTTGTCGTCGCCAAGCCAGCTCAGCCTCGCATAATAGGATTGCGAATTCTGATGCGGCCCGCTGATCGTGTCCTTCGCCCCCAACCCACTCGAGTGAAGCGCGGCAACCGCGCGCAACGGCGAAAGCGTTCCGTCCGCTCCGATTGTGGCGCTGAACATCGTCATGATGAGGCTGTTGGTCTTCAGGTCTCCGCGCGCCAGTCTTACGAGAATCCGCCGCCGGTTCGGCGACACCGAGACAGCGCTTGGCCCGGCCGTCAGATCGGTATCGTCCTCGATGATCCGCGACGTCTCCACGGCGGCCTCCGGCGTCAGCGGCGACGCCGCCATGCCGTACCCTTGTCCGGATCCGGCCCAAATCCCAACGGCAAATACGAATATCGCCCTCAACCGCCCGCTTGCCATGTCGTCAATACGCCTTCTTGATCCCGAAGGTGATGAGCCGTCCGAGAGGATTTGCGTTGCCGACGTCGTAGTGGATTCCGCCGACCAGGCCGGCGCCCTGTACGAACGGCGGCGGGGTGTCGAAGAGATTTTGAACGCTCACGTCCAGCACGACACCGTTCGCAAAATCGGAACGGTCGTTGAGGCTGTACTGGACGTTCAAATCGACCGTCGTCCATGCGCCGACGGCGTCTTCCGGGATTGCGGATGTGTCCTCGTAGCTGCCGGAATAGTTGAGAGCCGTCGTCAGCGCCCAGTTCCGATTTGCCCAGCTGAGGTCCGCCCGCACCCTGACATGGAGCGGATTGGCGTAGGTGTTCACCAGGTCCGACGCCGTCGACCCCTTGGCGAACGCCGTCGAAATCTGATTGATGATCGCCGCATTGCCATGGGCGACCATATCGCCGCCGCCCAGCGCGAACTGATATTGCGCGTTTATGTCGAAGCCCGATTGGAAGACCGACGCGGCGTTCTGTGTGATCGCATTGTAGAAGTACCGCACCCCCGTTGTCCCGGTTCCCAGTATTTCGAAATAGGGCACGCCGGCGCCTTGTTCGCTCGCCAAAAAGGCCGCCGCAGCCGCGTCACTGGGAATTTGCGTGATGAGCGATCCATACACGCCGGGCCGCGTCAGTGCCGTCACATCGAACGGCGGGGTTATAATTCGATCGACAAAGTGGATGTTGTAATAGTCCATCGACAGTTTGGCGCCCGGAAGAAAATCGGGCGTGACATCGAAGCCGACATTCAGCGTATCGGCCTTTTCCGGCCCCAAATTCGGGTCGCCGCCTTGCAGCACGAACACCGGCACCGTGCCGACGCCATTGGGAGCCACGAAGTCGTAGTTGAACAAGGCGAGCGAATAATTGTTCTCGATCAGATCCTGCGGATTGGGTGCGCGGAAGGACGTGCCGTAAGAACCGCGAATGTTGACGGCCTGCACGGGTTGCCAGAGCAGTCCGATTTTCGGATTCGTCGTTCCTCCAAAATCGGAATAGTGATCGTACCGGACCGCCGCGGACAGATCGAGTTTCCTGACGAAGGGAAGAGCGTTCGCCTCGCCGATGAGGGGGACGTAAAACTCGGCAAAACCCGAGGCCACTTCGCGCGGAATGTCACCGGGTCCCGAGGCGAACGAATCGTATCGCAGGGTTTCAGAACTATAGGTGGCGCCAAACGCGGCCTTGACGTCGCCACCGGGGAGGCTGAAAAGTGTTCCGTCGGCCTTGATCGTCGCCAGCCCTATTCCGTCGGTGTCCATCTCACCCGTGTCAGCCAGGGTTGGAACGTCCGGTAGCGGAGAAAACCGCGAATACGAAATCCCGTCGTGCAGTTGACTGAAGGAGCCCGACAGCTCCACCCGCCAATCGCCAAATGGCCGATATCCGATGGTCCCGCCGAAATTGAGCGAATCGTGATTGTCTTTGGACGTGGTGCCCTGCACCGGCAAGCCCGGAAAGCCCGTGGCTGTGCTGATCGCCGTCGTCGTGATCTTGTGCGTGACAAGCGCATCGATCGAGACATCGACATTGTCCAGGATGTCCTGATGCGCGCTGACGATGCCGGAAAATTGGCCGAACGCCGGAAGAATGTCGGTCGGGCGAAAGGCGGTCGCGGTGAAGGCCCTTTCACTCGAGGGCAGCGCGGTCTGGTTTTCAAATTCGAGGCCGACCAGGACGCCGCCGGTATCCCATGATCTTCCCACCGTCTGATCGATGGTCGTTTCATTCAGCGATCCGTCCGTGACGGTTCCATAGCGCACGCTCGTCTCGGCGCCGTCATAGTCCTTCCGAAGCTTGAAATTGACGACGCCGCCGATCGCGTCGGAACCATAGATCGCGGACGCGCCGTCCGAAACGATCTCGACCCGGTCGATCGCAGCCAAGGGGATGATCGACACATCGACCGCTTCGCCTCGGGCGCTCCCGGCGATTCTGTTGCCGTCCAACAGGACAAGCGTCGAGTCTGCGCCCAAGCCTCTGAGATTGAATCCCGTGGCGCCCGACACATTGAGATTGGCCCTGCTTCCGGCGCCCAATTGTCCGTCCGCGGTGGCGCCGAACTGTCCGCCGCCGAAGTTCTGCGGCAAGCTCGCGACGAGTTGTGCCGTATCCGTGTAGCCGGTCCTGGCGATGTCGTTGCTGTCGATGATCATGATCGGGGACGTGGCGTTGATCACGCCGCGGATGTTTGTCCCGGTGACGACGACCGTTTCAACGCCGGAGTTGATGGCCGCCCCATTATCTGAAGCGGCTTCCTCGTTTTTTAACTTGTTTCCTCGCGACAGGATGATCGTGTGACCATCGTCTGACGTGACCAGAATTTTGGTACCGGACAGCAACTGGCGCAGCGCCTCGTGAACGGAGAGATCGCCATGAACACGATTGGTGGTCTTGCCGCTCACGTCGTCTTCCGAAACGAGTATCTGAACGTTGGCTTCGCGGGCAAATTCCGGAATACCGGTGCTGGCGGCCTGTGCCGGGACATCGAATGTCCTGACCTGGTCCTGTGCGTGGCTCGCGCTCGGCAACGAAAGAGTGGCCGCCCCCGTCATGAGCGACACGCGCACTGCCGCACGCATCTTTACACCCAAATTCATTGATGCCCCCGCAATCAGGCCGTTCAGCCGGCCCCATATCGGAGATGCGCCGGACTTCGGATTCCGTGACGCGACCGCCGCAAAATCTTTACCGATCCGTCTCACGGCGCGAGATGGATCTCGTCTTGGTTTTCGGTCAGCGCGACGCCGAGGGTCGCAGCCGCCGCCTTGGCAAATGTTTCCGGCTCGTTGGTGTGAAACCAGCCGACAAGCCTTTTGTCCGCCAATGCCGGGTCGATGGTCAGTTGGCGCGTGTTGTACCGGTTGAACTCGGCGGCTGCCGCACCCAGCGACATTCCATCGAGCGCGATCTGGCCATTGCGCCACGCGAGCGTCCGGTCGATCTGGTGCGCGGCAGCCGTCACGCGCGACGGGCCGGCGATGTCCGAGACAAAGACCTTGGAGCCGGCCTCCACCAGCACCTTGTTCAGGACGTCGCCGTTCGCCCAGGCCGCGACGACGCCTTCCGTGACGAGGACGTCGGCGCCGTCGTCGCGCCGCCTGACCGAGAACGCCGTACCCACCGCCATGACCCGGACCTGGCCCGCCGCAACCACGAAGGGACGCTTTCCGTCTTTGGCCACGTCGAACCAGACCTCGCCTTTGTCCAGAGTCAGTTGACGGAGGTTGTCCTTGAGATCGACGCCGAGCTCCGAGTTGGTGTTGACGGCCACCACCGAGCCGTCATTCAGCGGCACCCTGCGGATTTCGCCGATGGGCGTGGCGATCAGATTGCGGGTCGGAAGCCACAGAGCGAGACCGACGGCACTTGCGGCGAGCGCCGATGCACCGGCACCCGCAATCAGAAGACCGCGACGCGAAACGAAGGCCGGCCGTGACAGTTCGACGGGGAGGATGGCAAGGCGGTCCAGATGCGCGAACGCGGCTTCCGCCCGAAGAAAGGCGCCGCGATGGCGTGGGTCTTCCGCGAGCCAGGTTTCAAGCTCGGCGCGCACAATCTCGGTCTGCGGCGCGTTGTCGAGCCGCGCGAGGAAGGCGATTGCCTTCGCGTCAATCGCGTTTGCGGGTTCTTGCGTCATGGGACTTTGTTCGGTTGACGGGTTGGTTCGGCACGGGCTCCGCCCATGCCTTCAAAAGGAGGCGGAGCCCCCGCGCGACATGGGCCTCCACAGTGTTCTCGGTGATGCCGAGGCGGCGGGCGATCTCCCTCTGCGGTACGCCCTCGATCTTGCGCAGGATGAAGACCCGGCGACATTTCTCGGGCAGCGCATCGATCATGGACTTGAACCTTTCCAACTCGCGGAAGCTCGACACCGCCTCTTCCGGATTGGGGCCCTCATCCAGGATGTTCAGGGCATCGAGTTCCGCGACGGTGTCGATGCGCACAATCCGCGCGCGCCGGGCCTGCTGGTAGAGAATGCTGCGCGCTGTCTGGAAGAAATACGCCCGGGGATTGAGGATGTGGGCGACATCATCGAGCGCGATGAGCCTCGCATAGGATTCCTGGACGATATCGTCGATCTCGTGGGCCGCCACCGAGGCGCGCCTGAGCCAAGCCCGTACTTCGGCTTCGTGCGGCAGGATGTTCTTGCCCACCCAGACGACAAGCTCGCGGCGATCGGCCAATACGTTCCGGCTCCCAATTCCCTTCGTGGTAAGATGCACCGAAGTGACGCTTCCGTGACTCGATGCCAATTGGAATTAATGAGAACGGAAGATGACCGAGGATGATTTCCCTAAATTCGAGGCTGCGCACCGTATAACCGCGGACGCGCGACCGCCTTACCGCGGGAACCAATGCAGCAGCGGTGGCCGCGGCAGCCGGGCTTCGCGATCGCGCAAGACTTTCAGGGCAGCCCAATCCCGATATTGCTCGATCTTGGAAGGCGCGGGATCGACGACATCCTTGAGCCAAAACAGCCACCAATCCAGCGCTCGAGTTTGCAAGGCAAGGAGTTGGCCGGGATTTTGCACGAGATGGCTTCCATGGAGCACATCCGGCATCACGTAGTACTCCACCGGCTTCTGCAGATAACGAAGCCGGCTGAACATTTCCCAGCTCCAAAGCAGTGACTGGTTGCCCGCGCCGCCGGACGTAAGCTCGAGCTGCAGCGGCGTGCGGATACGTTCGGCGTTCCATGCGGGCGAGCGATCGAGCCAATTTTGAAGATCGCGGCCGAAGGGCGCGGGCATTCCTTCCTCGTGCGCCCAGCCGAACAACATCGACTGCGCGTAATTGAATTCATACCCGTCCGCCGAGATCGCGGCCGCAAAGGGAAAGTCCGAGAACACCAGGGCTTGTTCGACATTCCGCGCCATGGCGCTATGCCCCATGATGCCGACTCTGGTCCGGTCGACGAGGCCTTCGTTGACGAGGTTTTGCGCGGCATCGGTCAGCGCGATCCCAAACCGCTTCGTATATTCCAGCCCCGTCAGCGTCGCCATCGCGCCATTGTCCGCTCCGCCCAATTGCAGGACCGCGATATCGCGGCTTGCGAGGGGCTGCGCCAGATAGACCGACCAGCCCGGTCCCAGCGCCACGCCTCCCCCCGGGTAGCCTTGGCCGTAAAGCGAATAACGATCCGATCCCGCATATCCATGTGTCTGGATCACGATCGGATATCGCGTGCCGGGATGATAGCTCGCCGGCAGATAGAGGCGGCCATGCCAACGATAGCCCTGGCTGTCCGTCCAGGCGACAATCTTGACCGGCCCCAGGGAGAAGCGGTTCCGCAGATCGGCGTTTGGATCATACAGCACCGTGCGGACCTTGCCGAAACGGCCGACGAGAACGGGCGGTTGGTTGAGACCCTCATCAACGCCGATTTTTCCTTCGCCGGGTGCTGCCGGCAAACCGGCGGCGCTGGCCGCTTCGGTCCAGACACCATCTCGATTGACGATCGAAACGGACCGGCCGTCCCGGAGCCCCAAGCTGATGAGATCGTCCTTTGGCCACGTCACATTCATCACGTTGTCCGCGATGTCGGTCGCGATTGCGAGGCGCAGATATCGGCCCGTCTGCGCGTTCACGATTGCGAAGGCGTGTCCGCCAAGTGCGGCCACGTCTCCTTTGATCGGCAACAGGGTCGGGGCGATCACGACCGCGCGGGAGTCGGGCGACCAGGCAAACATCGACCAGGGCTGCACACTTGCCGGCACATCCCAAAGATCGCGGCTCTTGCCCGTCGCGAGATCGACGATCAGCAGTTTTGTGATCGCCTCCGCAGTCGACCCGCGCGGGTCTCTCCGGGCGTCGCGCAAATACGTACCGAGCGCCGCACCATAGATCGACCAGCCATCCGGATAGCTGGACACCTGAGCGTTGACGATCATGTGCCGCCCGTCGGGCGCGATAATCCGTCCTCCGTAGTAGAGGGGCGAGAGATCGCAGGCCTGTCGCGCGTCCAGCGATTTGGCGGCGTATTTTCCGGCGGTTTCGATCGCCATGCCGCGCCGGCACATCACCGTATCGAAGATGCTTGTGTCGTCGAAAAAGCCCGCCAGAAGTGCGGAGGCGTCACGGCTCTTTACAGAAAATCCCCGGGCATACATCGCTTCGGATCTGCGGCGGGAATAGGGTATCTCGACGTCGTAGGCCAACGCGCCGTGTGCGCCCACCTCGAAGGCGCTGATGCTCGCGCTCTCCCGTGTAATTTGACGCAATGCGCCGCTGTTCACGTCCAGCGAAAATATCTGATTGCGGCCGAGCGCGTCCTCCCACAGGAAGACGATTCGCCGGTTGTCGAGCCAGGACGGACTATTTGCATCGGGCGTGAGAAGCTCATAGGGGCCGAACCGATCGACGGGGGCAATGGTCTTTGGTTTGCCGTCGGTGAACAGATGCGCGATCCGGTGCGGCCTGGCCTGACCGGCCGACGCCGTGCCGCCCGACAGCACCGTCAGCCAGACGCCGTTCCGCTTCGCATCGCCGGTTACGACAAATACGACGTACCGCGACCGATCGGGGGAGAAGAAGACGGCCTCTCCCCGATGGTCTGTCTGGAAGCGCGACGTTTCTATCGCAGCGGAAATTCCGAGCGCGACCTTGCCGCGAGGGACGTCGCTCGCCTGGGCACTTGCCGCCAGCACGGAGAACAGGCCGAGAAGCGCGCCGGTCGTCCGCAGGCGTCGCCGCCAGTCACCCTTGCCCGCAGAGGCGGGGGCCGCGCCTACCATGTCTTTCGTATCTCGAGCGAGACGAACCGTCCGAGCGGATTGGCATTTGCCGGATCATAGAAAAACGTCTGTTGGGTGCTGGCGGCAACGAATGGCGGCGCCGCGTCAAAGGCATTGATGACGCTCAGCGCGGCGGTGAGACCATGCACCTCGTCTTCCGGAAAATAATGGTCCAGGTGGACGCGCGCGCCGAAATCGGCCGTTGTCCATGACGAGACCGGCGGCAGGCCCAGGCCGGCGGTGTTGGTGTAACCTCCCACAAAGTTGATCGCCCCATTGATGGACCACCCGGCGGTGTCCCAAGTCGCCGTTCCGCGCACTCGCCACTTCGGCGGATTGCCAAAAGTATCGACGAGGTTGGCGGACGATGCGCCCGGTGTGTACGCGGTCTCGATCTCATCGATATACGTTGCGTTGATCTGCGCGGAGAACGCGCCCGCATCGAAGTTTCTGGCGTAGTTCGTTACAAGATCGAGGCCGGACTGGTGGACCAGTGCGGCATTCAACTCCCCCGCATTGAAGGCGTACCGCACGCCGGTGGTCCCCATGCCCGTGCCGGTGAAGTCTCCCAGGTAACTCGCTCCGGCAGCGACCAGCGTATCGAGATAGGCCGCGGCCGCCGCATCGTCGGGAAGGCTTGTGACGAGATTGCCGTAGATCGCCGGCGTCTGCAGCGCGTTGAACGGCGGCGAGACCTGTACGATGCGATCCTTGTATTGGATGTCGTAGTAGTTGAAGCTGAACGACAAGCCATCGACGAAGCTTGGCTGGAAATCGACCCCGGCATCCACGGTGCGGGCGCGCTCCGCGGTTAGCGCGCTTCCGACACTGCCCACGAGCACGGGCACCGTGCCGGCGCTGTTGGGATCGCCAAACGACGAGATATAAGCGACGGGATTGAGATTCTCCGTCGCTTCGGCCTCCGTGGGTGCCCGAAACGACGTGCCGTACGAGCCGCGAAACGACAGCCCGCCGAGAGGGGACCATTGCACGCCCACTCTTGGATTTGTCGTGGAGCCGAAATCCGAATAATGGTCCATCCGCACGGCGGCCGAGATATTCAACGCCTGGAGCAGCGGCCGGGCGTTTTGCGGCCCGAAAATCGGCAGATACATTTCGCCGTAAACGGCCCCCACGTCGCGGTCCGGCTCGATCAAAAGAACCTGTGCCCCGTTTTCGAAGATGCGGTAACGGGGTCCCTCATGTCGATAGGATGCGCCCAATGCGACGCTGATATCGCCGGCGCCCGTCTCTCCCAGGCTGCCGTTCAGGAGTCCGTCGACGGATTCCTCGACAAATCTGGATTGCAGCGAAAACGCGGTGGGCACCGGATAATAGAAGCCCGTCTGCAATTCGAGATCCGTCGAATTCTCGACCGAGTACAATCCGTTCGCCTCGAGAGACCATTTCGGCGAGATGGCATAGCGTGCGCCTCCCGTCAGGTTCAGGCTCTCCGAGAACCCGTCATTATGTTCCGTGTCTTCGGCGCCCGGCGCTTCGGTGTTGCTGAAGACCTCCGCGAAACGCCGTCGCGACCAGAGAACGTCGGAATAGAGCTGAAGATTGTCTCCTATCTCCTGACGCGCATTCACAACCGCGGAATAGGTCTGGTCCTCGGGCAAAAGATCGCTGGGCGGAGGCAGCCCGTTTGAAAAGCTTCGGTCGGACGTGTTCAAGACGGTTCTATTCTGATACTGCACCGTGCCGGTTGCACTTCCGCCCGACCAGACCCCGCCGATTGTCTGGGCAATCGTTTCCTCCTGGCGCGAGCCCCGGGTGACGGCGCCCCCCGACAGCAACGTCTCCGCGCCGTCATAGTCGCTCTTCGTTATGATATTGACGACGCCTCCGACGGCGTCCGAGCCGTAGATGGCCGATGCCCCATCCGTCAAAATCTCCACGTGATCGATCGCGGCGAGCGGGATGGCCGAAACGTCGACCTGCGATCCCTCCACCGCCGGCGCGACCCGGTGACCATCGAGAAGAACGAGCGTCGAACTCGGACCGAGCCCGCGCAGATTGATTCCGGACGCAAACTGGAAATTGTTGCTGCCGGTCAGAAAGCCGGCCTGCGTCGAACCCGCACTGGAGAAGTTCTGCGGAAGGCTTTCGAAGAGTTGCTCCGTCGAGGAGTAGCCGCTTCGAACGATCTGGTCGTGATCGAGAACGAGGACCGGATCCGTTTGGTTCACGACGCCGCGGAGGTTGGTGCCCGTGACGACGACGGTTTCGACGCCGGAACCATTCGCCGCCCCGTCATTTGAGGCGGCTTCGGCGTTTTTTGGTCGGACCATGATCGCACCTGTGGGCGAGCGCTCGATGACGAGCGCCGTTCCGGCGAGCAGATGCGAGAGCGCTTCGTCCGCCGCGTAGCTGCCATGCAGCGCCGGCGCGCTCTTGCCGGCCACAAGGTCGTCGGTGAAGATGATCTGCTGGCCCGACACGCGGGCATATTCGCGCAGCGCCGTCGACAATGGCTCGGCCGGAATATCGAACGCGTAGGTCTGCGCCTGCGCCAGAGCCTGCCCGGTCCACAACGCGACGCAAAGCGTGCCTACATGTGCGCCGCTTCGCAGCAGCGATCCGCGCAAACGATTTTTCGACATTCAAAGCCCCCTTTGGACGGGCCAAACAGCGCCCCTGCGCAAGACCCGTCAGGGAGGAAGACGTTCAGGCTTTGCAAACCCTCCGCGGAATCGTCATCGAACGATCACTCCTTTGTCTTGAGTGCGATTTTGCCGCCGTCCTCGGACACGGCCTGCACCGGAAGATAATGCGTCACGACGTCCACAAAGCCGTTGATGTCCCCGGTATTGAACACGCCGCTTATCCTGAGAGCGGCCACTTTGGGATCGTCGATCACGATCGGCGTGCCGGTATACCGGTTGATGCGTGCAACCACGGCCGACAAGGGTTCGTTATCGAACATCAACTGGCCGGTGGTCCAGGCGGTGACACGCTGAATATTCGCCCGCGCGATCTCGGGCGGTTTCTCGGGAAGAGCCGCCAATTGCTGGCCAGCCTTCAGTTCGATGGAACGCCGGCGTGGTGAGGGCGCCGCAGACGCCACCGTCGGGTCCGCCATCCTGTTCTCGTCGAGAACGACGACATGACCCTCGATGAGAGTGACAACGACCTTCGACCCACCGACATCGATGTTGAACGCCGTCCCGGTGGCGATGACCTTCTGCTCACCCGCCAGCACCGAGAACGGCCGCTCCACATCGTGGGCGACGTCGAAGCGGGCCTGGCCGCGCAGCAATTGCAACTCGCGGGCGTTCTTCGAATAGCGCACCGTCACTTCGCTATTGGAATCGAGGGATACGCGCGAGCCGTCGGCCAGCGTAAGCACGCGGCGCTCGCCGAAGGCCGTGGCGTAGTCATCCGGGCTCTGCAGCCAGCGGACGGCACCCCAGGCGATCATTCCCAAAACCAGCACGGCAGCGATGCCGCCGATCAGACTTCGCCACTCGCGCGGCGACCGGCGCTGCGCACTTGCCCGCCGGGCATCGCCCAGCGCGGCTTGCCGCGCCCGGACCAGTTCCGGCGCACTCGCCTGCTCGCCGAAATAGTCCCAGCAAGGAGCGACCCGAGCCCAGGCTTCGGTGCAGCCCGGTTCGGTCAGCCACGCCTCGAAATCGGCCGTCGTTTCCGCGTCGATCTCCGCGAGATGCATCCGCCAGGCCGCGGCCTCCGCGAGCCGCACGCTGTCGATGTCCGGAATCTCGCCCTCGTCGCTCATGGCGCTCTCGGCCCGAAGCGTTTCGCGAGGTGCAACACCGCCTGCATGACGTGCTTCTCCACGGTCGAGACGCCGATGCCGTACAAGATCGCAATGTCCTTTTGTTTCATGCCCTCGAGCCGGAACAGGATGAAGATGGATTTGGTGCGCTCGCCGAGCTCGTCAAGGCTCTTGAGCACCTCGACCAGGCTTTCCCTGCCTATCAAGACGCGTTCGGGACCGCGATCCTCCACGAATTGGCGGGCGAATTGATCGATCATTTGCGGATCGATGGGGGAATGGGGATGCTTCTTCCAGCGAATCGCCGTGCGCGCCCGGTCGCGCAACAGATTGCTCGCGACCCGGAAGACATAGGCGTCGGCCTGTTCGGCCTGCTCGAAGGAGTGCGAGCCGATCAGCCGAACGAAAGTCTCCTGGGTCAGGTCCTCGGCTTCGCTGCGATTGCCGACGCGCCGCAGGAAATACGCCATCAAGGGCGCGCGAAATCGCGCATCCAGCTCCGCCAGAAGCGCCTTGGAATCCTGGGTCTGACCGTTTGCCGACATCGCTTGCACTTTGGACCGGCCGCCAATTTAACATGACCCCCCTGTCTTCCTCGCGCGGGAAATTTCGTGCGGTCCTTGGAGGGTTTCGGCCCGCCGGACGTCTTGTGGCTGAGCAAGCTCGTTCCGCTTCCGCAGACCTCCGGGGTGCGGGCTCGGCTCGGCAGCGTGAGAACCCGGACCGACCCAAGCTGGAGCAGACTCGAACTGCAGCGCGTCCCTGACAATTCCTCAGCGCTTGTTCGCATAGGGAATTTCGCCTCTGGTTCGTCTTAAGGAGGCAGGTTGCTTGAAACGCGGCCCGCAGAACTACGCCCTTGGACAGCGGCCGTTGGGCGAGGTCCGAGAGTTGCGAACACGTCGCTGCGGCGACGCGCGGCACAATTGGGGGTGATGTTGGGCGGTTCAAACGGCGGCGCCGGGCTGCCGGTCACGATCGAAGACATCCGCTACGCGGCCGCCGCCATCCAGGGCGCCGTCGAGCGGACCCCGGCCAAATATTCGCTGACGCTATCCAACACCGCCGGTGCGGATCTGTACCTGAAATTCGAGAATTTCCAATTCACCGCCTCGTTCAAGGAACGCGGCGCCCTCAACAAATTGCAGTCCTTGAACTTGCGCGAGCGCGCCCGTGGCGTCGTGGCGATGAGCGCAGGCAATCACGCCCAGGGCGTGGCCTATCACGCGGGCCGGCTGGGCATCCGGGCCACCGTCGTCATGCCCCAGGGTACGCCCTTCAACAAGATCAAGCACACCAAGGATTTCGGCGCCGATGTCGTCATCGAAGGCGCCACGCTGAGTGAAGCCGCGAAGGTCGCGCAGCATTTCGCGGCGCGGGACGGGATGACCTTCGTTCATCCCTATGACGATCCGCTGGTGATCGCCGGCCAGGGCACGCTGGCACTCGAGTTTCTGGGCGACTTGCCGCATCTGGACGCGCTGGTCGTGCCGATCGGCGGCGGCGGCCTTATCTCCGGCGTGGCGATCGCCGCCAAGGCCTTGAAGCCCGAGATCGAAATCTACGGTGTTCAGACGGAGATGTTTCCGTCAATGTCCGATATCTTTCACGGCACTTCCACGGTTTACGGCGAGCGGACGATAGCTGAGGGAATCGCGGTCAAACATCCGGGCTTCCTCACCCGCGCGATCATCAGAGCACATGTCAAAGACATCCTTCTGGCGAGCGAGCCGCAGATCGAATCCGCCCTCGCCCAAATTCTCGAGGTCGAAAAGGTCGTGGTGGAGGGCGCTGCGGCGGCCGGATTGGCAGCCGTTCTGGCCAACCCCAAGTCGTTCGCCGGCAAAAAGGTGGGATTGATTTTGACCGGCGGCAATATCGACATGCGCCTGCTTACCAATGTGATCCTGCGCGAACTCACCCGCGAAGGCCGCATCCAATCGATCCAGATCGCCATCGAAGACCGCCCGGGCTTCCTCGCCAGGATTGCGGCTGTCGTCAGCGAAGCCGGCGGAAACATCATCGATGTCCATCATGACCGGATGTCGGCCGAACTTTCCGCCAAGTCGGCCACGCTTGTGCTCAGCTTCGAAGCCCGTGATGCGGCGCATGCGGTCGACATCCGCGGTCGCCTCGAGCACGCCGGTTACGTGATCCAGGGCAAGACCCCTGGCGAGCGCACCACGGCGCGGCTCTACCGTGACTAGCTCGACGTGGATCGAGCCGGCGCGCCGCACGGCACTTACGTGCCGTTTATGCCGGCGCGACGATTCGGGTCTGTCGATCTGCGCCCTATCGCGGCGCCGCAAAAGCTGCGCGCATATACACGAGCGCAATCGCCGCAGCCTGCGCCGACGACCCGTAGAGCCGGGACCGCACACAGTGCAGGCTTGGGCGCTCGCCAAGGGCCGGCGGCGCGGACATCCGTTCACCCATGGCCAAATCCCGTGGCCCCTCGCTGCGCAGGTCCTATGGCCGATCGAACGTGTCGGCAGCCAAGCGGCTCGGGGCGTCGGCGTCCCGCTGTCCCGGAATACCGCCCTCTGGCTTCTCGGCTGACCGGCTGGCGCGAGATACGATAAGCCGGAGGCTTAGAGCGGGTGTGACGGCTTGGCCCCTGGCGATCAATTGGTCGTAGCCGACGACGTCAACCGACCGACCTGGCGGCACTTCGCTGCCATCCGCCCGCGAGAATACGTATGTCCGTATGACGCATTGCGTTGGCGAAATGCCCTTCGCAATCTATCTGCCGAACCGACGTAACGAGAAATCTGATGTCACGGAAGCGCGTGCGCAAATCGCGAAACGGCGTCACTCTCACAGAGGTGGCTGTCTTCGGCGGCACGCCCAGAATACGCATAGGCGTCACCTACATCGTACAGAGCCTGCGAAACCCGGAGGGTCAGAAATTCGACACCCGCGGCGCGGCCCAGAAGTACTTCGACGTGCAAGCGAGCCTTCGTCCGAGAGTGTGATCCCGCCTACCAGGGTTCTCCGGTCAAGCACTTGCCGATGGCGCTTGCGGCACCTTCACAGGAGCAGGTCAGGCGTTACTCCTCATTACTACCCGGCCGTCGCAAACTGTTCGAGGAATCCGACATTGCGAAGCCGCGTGCGGCGATGCGCAATGAAGCCGGCAAGGTTCGCCCAGGGAACGAAGAATGCCGAGCAAGCTGGGCCGCGGTCTGGTGCACCTGGAAATATCGATGTCGCCGAACGCAGCGCCGGCGGCAAGGCCGGCCCGCCCACCACCGAGCAACTTTCCGTTTAGCGCACCGGCGCCGGTTTGGAAATAGTTCCGGCCGGGACGCGCACCAGCAGCAGAGACACGATCGCCGCAAGCAGCGGGAAGAGCGACAGCGCGAGGATGGGCCAGAAAAAGCCGTGCGTTGCATCCTTCAGCGCACCGATCATGTAGGGGCCAAGGAAGCCGCTGAGATTGCCCACGGCGTTGACGAGCGCGAGGCCGCCGGCGGCGGCGACGCCGCTGAGGAAACTGGTCGGCAGCGACCAGAAGATCGCCGCCGCGGCATTGATGCCGATCGCCGCGACCGACAGCGAGGCCATCACCAGGACCGGCGAGGAAAAGAAGGCGGCGCCCACCAGGCCGAGACATCCCACGGTGGCCGCGGCCGCGACGTGAAAGGCATGGGCGCCGCTGCGATCGGAGACATGGGCCCACAGGAACATGCCGGCGACCGCGAAGACGGATGGGATCGCCGTGACGAAGCCCGTCTGGAGCAGCGACAGGCCGAGGCCGCGCACGATCTGGGGCTGCCAGAAGTTCACGCCATAAGCGCCGACGAGAACGCCGAAATAGATGAAGGCGCACGCCAGCACGCGCGGATGGGTCAGGGCCTCGCGCAGGCTGAAGCCGTGGCGGGCCGAGCGGCCGGCGTCCTCGGCGCGCACCGTGGCGGAGAGCCAGTCGCGCTCCTCCGGCGCGAGCCATGCGGCGTCTTCCGGCTTGTCCGTCAGGTAGAAGTAGGTGACGACGCCGAGCACCACGGCCGGGATGCCCTCCAGGACGAAGAGGACCTGCCAGCCCTTCAGCCCCCACAAACCTTCCAGCGTCAGGAACCAGCTCGACAAGGGTGCGCCGAAGATGTTCGACAGCGGCACGGCCGACAGGATGCCTGCCGATATGCGGCTGCGTTGCGCCGCGGGAAACCAGTAGGTCAGGTACAGCATGACACCCGGAAAAAAACCCGCCTCCGCCATGCCCAGCAGGAAGCGCAGGGCGTAGAAGCTCCAGGGGCCTTGCGACAGCGCCAGCGCCGCGGAGATCGGCCCCCAGGTCAGCATGATGCGCGAAATCCAGCGCCGCGCCCCGACGCGCGACAGGATGATGTTGCTCGGGACCTCGAAGAAGAAATAGCCGACGAAGAAGATGCCCGCCCCCCAGCCGAAGACGGTGGCGGTGAGGCCGAGGTCCTTGTTCATGGTGAGCGCCGCGATGCCCACGCTGACCCGGTTCAGATAGCCGACGAAATACAGCAGCATCAGGTACGGCATGATCCGCCACCAGACCTTGGCGATGGTGCGTTGTTCCAAGGTCCTGGTCATGATCTTTCTCGTGCGAAGAAGGTCAGGGCTTGGTCGCGGCGGCGATGCGCGCGACGTCCGCCTTCAGGCAGTCGCCCAGGACCTCGTAATACTGCGCCGTGCGTTCTTTTCCCGTGAGAAAGGGATTGGGCGCATCGGGCGACGCCGCCATCTCGCCGATGCGCTGGACGGTTCCGTCGAACACCGGATGGTTGCTGATCACGCCTTCGACGCCGGCCGCCCGTGCGATCGCGGAAAACCGCGCCAGCGAATTTTCATAGCGTTCGCCGTCCGCCACCGTCGCGAGCGAGTAGAAGGCCGTTCCGCCCCAGAACGACAGCAGATGCGTGGCGCCGTGAAGCTTGACGGGGATGATGGCCGAGACGGTCCCCGGGGTATGGCCCGGCGTGATGTAGAGCTGCAGCGTGGTATCGCCCAAGGTCAGCTTCTGCCCGTCGACGACGTCCACGTCGTGCGCCGGCGGCGGGACCGTGGGGCGTCCGTTGCGCAGCGGATAGTAGCTGTCCATCAGCGCCCAATCCACCGGGCTGAGCAGCACATGGGCATGAAAGGTCTCCTGGAGATATTTGGAGCCGCCATAGTGATCGCCATGGCCGTGGCTGACGATGACGTATTTGATCTGCGCCGGATCGAGGCCGAGCGTCTTCAGCCCGCCGACGATATAGGTCTGCGCTTCCTGCGTGTTGTCGAGCGTGTCGATCAGGATGATCCCATCGCTGGTCGTGATGGCCCAGGCGCCGACTTCGCCGAGACCGACATAGTAGAGATTGTCGAACACCTTGGTGGGTACGGGCGTGGCATAGCTTTTGGCCTTGGTCCGGATATCCGCCATCGGCTTGCAGAGGATGCCCACCGGATCGAGATCCTTGTGGTCCTTCGCCATCAACGCCTCCGCCTTGGCGGTATCGGCGAGCGATTCGGCGTTCTGAACGAACGGCATGGTCGGCGGCTGGCCGGCGGCCGGCAGGGCAAGGGTAGCAAGAGCGCCGATGGCGGCCAGCCGCGCGATCTGTTGTGGCTTCATGGATGCTCCTCCGCCGGTTCCGTAGCCGCCCGCCGACCGGTGGGCGATCCGGGCGGCGGGCTCTTTTCGCGGACGTCGATTACATGCCGCTGGTCGGCGTCATGCGGGCGATCTGCGCCTTCAGGCAGTTGTCGAGGACTTCGTAATACAGCCCGACATTCGTCCCGCCGATGATGAACGGGTTCTTCCCGCCGGGATGCGCCTTCATCTCGCCGATCTTCTTCACCGAATAGTCGAAGACCGGGTGGTTGCTGATGACGCCCTGCACGCCCTGTCCCTTCACCATCGGCCCGAACCGCTCGACCGAGGCCTGGTACTTCTTGAGCATGTCGAGGTTCGAGGAGAACGCCGTCCCGCCCCAGAACGACATCAGATAGGTCTTGCCGTGGTCCTTGACCGGGATCACGGCCGAGACCGTGCCGGGGGTGTGGCCGGGCGTGATGTAGAGCGTGAGCGTGGTGTCGCCGAGGGTGAGCTTCTGCCCGTCCACGACATCCATGTCGTGCGCGGGGCCGTCGGGCATCTGCAGGCCGTTGCGCACCTTGGGCGTCTTGGCCATCAGGTCCCAATCGGCCGGGCTCATCAGGATATGCGGATGATAGGTGTCCTGGAGATATTTCGCGCCGCCGAAATGGTCGAAATGGCCGTGACTGACGATGATGTATTTGATCTGGGCGGGATCGAGGCCCAGCGATTGGAGGCCGCCGACGATGTACTGCTTGGCCTCGTCGGTGTTGTCGAGCGTATCGATCAGGATGATGCCCTCGCTCGTCGTGATCGCCCAGGCGCCGACCTTGCCCAGGCCGACATAGTAGAGATTGTCGAAGACCTTGCTGGCCGGCGGAATCTCGTAGGTGTCGCCCTTGACGAAGATATCCGACAGCGGCTTGCAGAGCATTCCGATGTCGTCGAGGTCCTTGTGGTCCTTGGCCATCAGCGCGTCGGCCCTGGCGGTATCGGCAAGCGACTCCTCGTTCTGGACGAACGGCGCCGGCGGCGGCCGGCCGTTGGCCTGTCCGGCGGTTTGGGCGAGTGCCGGAATGGCGAGCAAGGCGGCGCCCGAAAGCAGGATGGCGGCGATGCGTGACGTGTTCATGTGTTCCTCCCAGTTAAGTCAAACGCGGTGACTCGCGATCAGAACCGGAGCCGGAAGCCTGCCCGGAAGCTCCGCCCGATCACGTCGTAATAGGCGCCCGTCGTTCCAAAGGCCGAGAAAGTCAGCGTGCCGACCGCGGGCGCGACCGGCGGGTCCTTGTCGAAGATATTGTCGACCACGACGAAGAGCTGCGAGTCCACGCCCATCACCGTCAGGGAATACGTCTCGGACAGATCGAAATACGTCACGCTCGAAACCGCGTTCTTGTTGATGAAGGCCGGCGTATAGGTGTTGTCCAGCACCGCGTCGCCGGTGAACCGTGCCGTCAGCGTCGTCGCGCTCGGCCCCAGCGTATAGCCGGCATCCAGCGTCGCGCGCCATTTCGGTATGCCGCCCTGGACCACCTCGCCCAGCGTGTTGGTCGTCGTGCCGCTGAGCTGCGATTTCAGTTCGTTCACCCTTGTTGCGAGCAGGCGCAAGGACAGCGTGCCGGACCAGTCGTGGACGATATCCGCAAGATCGGTCTCGTAGCCGGCTTCGAAGTCGAGGCCCGACGTCTTCAGCGCCTGGGCGTTGAACGGAATGTTCTTGATCTGCGTGATGTTGCCGCTTCCGTCGCGCACGATCGCCGGGCAGAATTGCGTCAATCCCTGGAAGCAGTCGTTGACGATGGTCTGGATCGGCAGCGTGGTGATCGCGGAGGCGATGCCGATCCGGTACCAGTCGACGGAGGCGTCGAAGCCGGGCAGCCAGGACGGCCGGTAGACGACGCCTGCCGAGTGCGTCTCGGCGATTTCGGGCGTCAACGCGGGATTGCCGGTCGTGACCAGGAACACCGTCGAGGTGGCGTTGTTCTTCGACGGGTCCATGACCGTCTGCGTGTTGGTCTGGCCGCCCAGGAACAGGTCGCTGAGATTGGGCGCGCGGATGTCGCGGGACTGCGTCGCGCGGAAGCGCAGATCGTCGTCGAGCTGATAGGAGAGGCCGGCCTTGTAGGTCTCCACGTCGCCGCTGGTGCTGTAGTCGGTGAAGCGCCCGGCCAGGTCGAGATCGAGGGACTTGGCGAACGGCAGGTCCTTCAGCAGCGGGATGTCGGTCTCGATGAAGCCCTCGGCCACCGTATATTTGCCGTGACTCGGCTTGTAGTTGCCCAGCCACAGATCGGTCGCGATCGACGACGCGTCGGCATTCTCCACCATCTGTTCGGCGCGGTATTCGACGCCGGTCGCCAGCGACACCGGGCCGGCCCAGTCGTCGAACAGCGTGCCGCTCATGTCCGCGGCCGCGACGTTCTCGTGGATGGTGATGAACTGCGTCGCGGTCTCGTTGACGTAGTTGATCGCCGCCGCCGATGCGACGCCCGAGCCGAATATGTCCAGCGGCACGCAGGTCGGATTGACCGCGACCGAGCGGCACTGGATCTTGCCGCCGACATTGACCGCGTCGACCGCGAGGTTGTAGCGCGACTTGATCGTGTCGTTATAGACCGCGTTCAGGACGTCGCTGACGCCGTACTGGTAATAGGCATGCCAGGTCCAGTTGTTGTCGATGAGACCGTCCAGCCCGGTGACGATCCGGTAGGTGGCGCGGGTGTTGTGGCCGACGGGGGTCGGCAGCTGCGCATTGTTGGTGCCGAAGTGGAAGGCTGCCGTCGGCGCCAAGCCCGCCGCCAGGACATAGGCGTTGTCGGGCTGGATGAGCTGGGTGCCCTGCACGAAATAGGTGCCCGAATTGTTGTCGGCCGTGGAGCGCGCATAGGACAGCTCGGCATAGGCCGTCAGATGGTCGTTGATGTCGTAGCTGGTGCGCGTGAAGACGTTCTGCTGCTCGAGCGAGCCCGTCAGGCCGGCATAGCCGGCGAAGTCGTTGGGCGTGCCGCCCAGCATCAGGATGCCGGAGATGATGCCGTTCGGCGGCGCGCCGAAGGTGAATTGCGACGTGGCGCCGCCGGCGCCGAACTGCGTGCCGCGCAACGGGCCGTCGACGATCAGGCCGTTGGGCGTGGCGACCGAGACGCCGACATTCGGCGCGACGATGTTCAGCGGCGCGCTCGGATCGGTCAGATGCGCCGGATTGGCGATGATCTTGTAGCCCTTGAACCAGGTGCCGGAGCGCGCAAAGACCTGGCCGACGCCGTCGTCCTTGGAATAGAGCGCATCGACGAGAAAATGGCCCTTGCCGCCGGCGAAGTCGGTTCCGTAGGTCGCGTCGACCTTGCCGTTGGGGTCGTCGCCGAGCGTCGATTCGCCGCCCTGGCCCTCCAGCTTGAAGCCCGTGAAGTGCTTGTCGAGCACGAAGTTGACCACGCCGGCGACGGCGTCCGAGCCCCAGGCGGCGGAGGCGCCGCCGGTGACGACGTCGACGCGCTGGATCAGCCCGGTCGGGAGCTGGTTGACGTCGACCGCGCCGGTGATGACGGACGCCACGAACCGCCGCCCGTCCAGCAAGGTCAGCGTGCGGGTGACGCCGAGATCGCGCAGATTGAGCAGGTTCGCGCCGCCGGTGCCGCCGCCGATTCCGACCGTCGTGGTCTGGGGCGAGGTCGTCGGTGCCAGAGCCGGGATCTGGTTGACGTAATCCGCGAGGTTGGAGGGCGCCTTTTTGTCGATGTCCTCTCGGCTGAGGACGGTCGTCGGCGTCGGCGCCTCGAAGCCGCCGCGCGCAATGCGCGACGAAGAGACCACGACGGTCTCCACCCCTTCGGGTGTCGCCTCTTGTGCCAAAGCTGCATGGCTCATGCAAAGGAGCGCTGCAACGCCCACCCCCGCAAGGATGTGGGATCGCCTGACAGATGTTCTACGCATGTTCGACACTTTCCCCGGGCGTTGTGTTGTTTCCGTCGCGCTAGAGATACGCAGAAGCGCGGCGGGCCGTGGGCTGCGGGCCGCAATGCAGCCGCCGCGAAGCGAACGGCGTATTCCGGCGTCCGTGCTTTCGCAGAGCTTCATGCTTCCCCGGCCCTCTCCTCCGTGTACGGCGTTCTTCTGCGCCGCTTCGGTTGTGACCAATCTATGAAGCCCGCTGCGCGCAGGCAATTTCATTGGCGCGCGCCAAGCGTGCAGATCGACAGGATGACTATGCCGGCAACGCTTATCGCCGCGAATTCGCGCGTCAGGTTGCACGCGCGAGGACGCGCGACGCCGCCGTGTCGATGCTGCGTTGCGGTATCGCTAGTTCTTGTAGCTTGGATCGATGCGATCGAGCTTGCGGCGCAGGGCCGGCCAGGCGAGCGCGGCAAGACGGCCGCCGAAGGCCTCCTCGCCCTGCGCGGCGGTCTTCTCCGAAACGCCCTGCTGCGGCCAGTTCGATTTGGCGGCGCCGGCGAGCGCGCGCGTCTGCATCGCACAGGCGCGCTCAAGGTAGTACATCCGCAAGAAAGCTTCCGCGCAGTTGCGGCCCACCGCCAGCGTTCCGTGGTTGCGCAGGATCATCGCATTCTTGTCGGCCATGTCGGCCACCAGCCGCTCACGCTCGTCATGGTCGAGCGCGACGCCCTCATATTCGTGATAGGCGAGCTGTGCCCGGATCAGCATCGCATGCTGATCCAGCGGCAGCAGGCCGTCGGCCTGGGTCGACACCGCGACGCCGTCGGTGGTGTGCAGATGCAGCACACACTGCGCATCCTCCCGCGCCATGTGGATCGCGCTGTGAATGGTGAAGCCCGCGGGATTAACCGGAAACGGCGATTCGGCGAGCTTGTTGCCGTGCAGGTCGACCTTCACAAGGCTCGATGCCGTGATCTCCTCGAACAGCAATCCGTAGGGATTGATGAGGAAGCTGTGATCCGGGCCGGGCACACGCGCCGATATATGCGTGAAAATCATGTCGTCCCAGCCGTGCAGCGCAACGAGCCTGTAGGTTGCAGCCAGATCGACGCGCTGGTTCCATTCCGCCTCGCCGACGGCGCCTTTGAGGGACGCGATCGCGGCGGCGTCCAGGCTGCTGCCGGCCATTTCGACCAACGATATCGCCGATTCTTGCATGGAAACTCCGAGCGGCAGGGACGCGCCGACGATAGCGCAGCGGGACGCCGCGCCGAAGAACCGGACGTTGCAGGCACACAGAATTGCTATGCCGTTCGTCAGCCCGGCCACAGAATTCTGCGATTTGCGGCGATTGCGGCGCTCGCCGGTTGCGTTTCCGTGCTAAAAAACGGTTCGCAGCGAAGAACTTGACGGACCGGCAGCCTCGATCGGCCGGCTGAACGACAAGATCCGCTTCGAGGGGAAACGTGTTGCCATGAAAAACGAACAGCCGACGATCGCCGTCAATCCGAACGATTCCTTTTCGTTCAGTTGTCCGCATCCGCAGGAGGCCGACCGGCATATCGACATCACCAGCACGAACGGCATGGCGGCGGCGTCGATCGAATGGAAGCATGCGCATTCGAACGGAAAATTCGACGTCATCCGGGCGTCCGACCAGTTCATCGTCAGGGCCGGCCGGGTGCAGATCGACACGCCGCATACGCATCAGATCATCGCCGACGGCTGGACGGTCTTCACCTTCATTCCCAATATTCCGCCCCGCGGCTTCGCGTCCGACGCCGTCGATCAGCCGCCGGGCTGCGTGCGCATCGCCAAAAGCCGGACGCTTCCCAAGCTCTATTCCGAACCGGTCGCGTGGGACGTCATCAATCTTCTGATGCGCAACGACTGGTTGAAGGACTTCGCCTCCGAAATCGGCCGGGATCGAAGTTTCGGGGCTTCCCTGACCGGGGAAACCGGCGCGCCGGAGCGCTACTACTATCTCAACAACAACCTGCGCTCGATCGGGCTCGCCGCCTTGTCGGACCATATCAGCGGCAGTCCGCGCCTGGCCTATCGCGCGGCAAAAGGACTGGAGCTGCTGTGCGAGACGCTGCATGCCATGCAGGCGCAGGAGCTGGTGACCTTGCGGCCCAACACCACGCTTTCGATGGCGGACGCGCAGCGCGTGGTCGATGCCCGCCGGCTGATCGAGGAGCATTTTGCCGAACCGCTCACCCTGGGCAGCATCAGCCTCAAATGCGGCTTGAACCGCGAGAAGCTGACGCGGGGATTTCGCGAACTGTTCAATACGACCGTGTTCGACGCGCTGGGCGAAGAACGGTTGCTGAACGCGGCCGCCATGCTGCGCGGCACGAATTCGTCGGTGTCGACGATCGCGTATCAGAGCGGCTATCTCAACAATGCCAGCTTCACGCGGGCCTTCGGGCGCCGGTTCGGCGTGTCGCCGACGGACTATCGGCGCGGCGCCGACGCGATGCCCGCCCCAGCCGGAATCGCCGATTGAGAAAAAGCAGGGCGGCATGCCGCCCTGCATAGAGTCGCTGCGGCAGGGCAATCCGGCGCACAAGAAAAAAATTGAACGCGGTTGCCGGCGCTCCTAGCGTGATCCGGCACGCGCAATTTCGTCGCCGCCGGCATCGCGCGGCAATCGGCGGCGGAATCGAACCGGCGCGAGGAAGGGTTCCTGCCAAATTCCCGATGACAGAAGCCACTTTCGAATCCGAGACCGTTTCCGCATTGCGCGCCATCGTCGGCGAGGCCGGCATCCTCACCGGTGAAGACACGGCGAGCTATTGCGAGGACTGGCGCAAGATCTATCGCGGCCAGGTCCTGGCGGTGATCCGTCCGTCCGCCACCGCCGAAGTTGCCGAAGCCGTCCGTTTCTGTGCCGAGCGAAACATTGCGGTGGTGCCGCAAGGCGGCAACACCGGCATGGTGGGGGGCGCGACGCCCGTCGCCGGAAAATCCCAGATCGTCCTGAGCCTGGCGCGGATGAACCGCGCCCGTGCCATCGACGCAATCGACCTGACGATGGTGATCGAAGCCGGCATGACCCTGCGGGCGGCGCGCGATGCGGCGAACGAGGCGGGCTGCCTGTTCCCATTGTCGATCGCCTCCGAAGGAACCGCGCAGATCGGCGGCATTCTTGCGACGAATGCCGGCGGCATCAATACGGTGCGCTATGGCAATGCCCGCGACCTGGTGCTCGGATTGGAAGTCGTCCTCGCCGACGGGCAGGTCTGGAACGGCTTGCGCCGGCTGCGCAAGGACAATACCGGCTATTGCCTGCGGCAGCTTTTCGTCGGCTCGGAAGGCACGTTGGGCGTCATAACCGCGGCCGCCCTCAAGCTTTACCCGCGACAGGATCTGGTCGAGACGGTGTTCTGCGCCGTTCCCTCGCCCGAGGCGGCGCTCGCCCTGTTCAACCGCATCCAGAAAAGCGACCCCGCGGCGCTGCAGAGTTTCGAGATCATTTCCGGCAACACTCTGGAGCTCGTGCTCAGGCACATTCCGGGCGTGGTGCGTCCCCTGCCGGAGCGGGCATCTTACTACGCTCTCATCGAGTGTGCGGCGCCCCAGGGGAACAGCAACCTGCGCCAGCGGCTGGAGACGGGGCTGCAGGCTGCCATGACCGACGGTATCATCGGCGACGTTGCCGTTGCCGAAACCGAAGCGCAGCGCCGCGCGCTCTGGAAATTGCGCGAAGACATCACGGAGGCCCAGGCCATGGAGGGCATCTCGATCAAGAACGATGTTTCGGTTCCCGTCTCGGCCACTCCCGAGTTCATCCGACAGGCGACGGCGGCGTGCGAGGCCGCGATGCCCGGCGTTGCCGTCATCGCGTTCGGCCACATGGGCGACGGCAACATCCACTACAACCTGATGAAACCCGGCGACATGAGCATCGAGGAGTTCGGCCGGCGCGGGCCGGATTTCACCGGAATCGTCAACGAGGTCATTCGCGAACTGGATGGCAGTTTCTCGGCGGAGCACGGGATCGGGCAGCTGAAAACCTCTATGCTGGCCGCCTGGCGGGTGGGTGCCGAGCTTGACGTCATGCACCGCATAAAGAAGGCACTCGATCCGCTGAACCTGCTCAACCCGGGCAAACTCTTCCCAGCAAACTGACGTCGGCCCGCCCCGCCGACTTTCCGGAAGGCCGGCATGAAAGACAGTCAGAGGAAGATCACGGTCGCCGAGCGGCTGGCCCAATGCCTGGTCGCGAACGGCGTCAGCCATGTCTTCTGCGTTCCCGGCGAAAGCTACCTCGCTCTTCTGGACGCGCTTGGACGGCTGGGCGGACGCATACGGATCGTCACCTGCCGCCACGAGGCCGGCGCCGCGAACATGGCGGTGGCCTATGGCAAGCTGACCGGCAAGCCCGGAATCTGCATGGTCACCCGGGGGCCGGGCGCCACGCATGCGAGCATCGGCGTCCACACGGCAAGGCAGGATTCCGTGCCGATGATCCTGTTCGTCGGGCAGGTCGCGCGCGGCATGAAAGGCCGCGACGCCTTCCAGGAAGTGGACTATGCCGCAACCTTCGGAAACCTGGCCAAGCTTGCCGTCGAACTCGACGATCCGCTGCGGGTGACGGAGCTCGCCTCCCGCGCTTTCGCAATCGCGCAACAGGGCCGGCGCGGCCCGGTGGTCGTTGCCTTGCCGGAGGACGTTCTCGAAGAAGACGCCGGACCGCACAAGCCCGAAACCGTCGTCCCCGCCAGAGCGGGCCTCGGCCCTCAAACGTTGCGCCAGATCGGTCAGCGCATGGAAGCTGCCGAGCGTCCCCTGCTGATTCTGGGCGGCACGGGATGGACGGCGGAAGCGCTTGCGGCGATCGCGCATTGGGCGCAGGCCATCAGCCTGCCCATAGCACTCTCCTTCCGTCGCAAGGACCTCATCGACAACGAGCATCCCTGCTATGTCGGCGATCTCGGCATCGGTGCGGCGCCGGCGCTGCTGGCGGAGATCGGTGCTGCCGACCTGGTCCTCGCGCTCGGCGCGCGACTGGGCGAGATTCCCAGCCAGGGCTATACGCTGTTCGAGCCGCGCGAAACGGCGCGCAAACTGATCCACATCCATCCCGGCGCGGAGGAGATCGGCCGCGTCTGGCCGGCGAGTCTGTCGGCCGTCTGCGATGTGGCCGAAGCCGCGCATGCCCTCGCCACGCTCGCCATCCCGGCGCGCGACCGCGACCGGCCCGCCCAAGGGCATGCCGAATATATTGAGTTCTCAAGTCCCATAAGCGTCGGCGGCGAGGTGAACCTCTCCGAGATCGTCGCGCAGCTCAGTGCGTCGCTGCCCCCCGACGCCATCCTGTGCAACGGCGCGGGAAACTATGCTGCGTGGCTGCACCGTTTTTTTCCGCCACCGGGCGTTCGGCACGCAGCTCGCCCCGACCAGCGGCGCGATGGGCTTCGGCGTTCCGGCGGCGATCGCGGCCAAGCTGCTGCATCCCGACCGCACGGTCGTCGCGTTTGCGGGCGACGGATGCTTCCTCATGGCGGGACAGGAGTTCGCGACTGCGGTTCAATATGGCGCATCCGTCATCATCATCGTCGTCGACAACGGATCCTACGGCACTATCCGGATGCACCAGGAGCGCGAATATCCCGGCCATGTCGTCGCGACGGAGCTGCGCAACCCCGACTTCGCGGCCTATGCACGGGCATTCGGAGGATGGGGCGCGACCGTCGAAAAGACAGCGGATTTCCCCGATGCTTTTCGGAAGGCGCAGGCCGCGGGCCTGCCCGCCATCATCCATGTGCGCACTGCCCTGGAAGACATCGCCCCCGGACGGACGATTTCCCAGATAAGAGCATCGGCCGTCGCAGCCAAGGCATGATGTTCTGCCGCGTGCCCTATCCGTGCCGCGCAGCTACGGCGATCAACCACTGGCGCTGACCGCACGCCATGCGGCCAAGCTGTCGGTGGCCGCCGTCGGTACCCTGGGGATAACGGCGCCTCGAAGAGACGCATGATGCCCCCCGAACGGTACGAAACCTTTCTGCGCGGGATTCTCCAAGAGCAATCCCAAACCGGTCGAACTCTCTTCGGGCCGCCGCAACCGAAGGGGCCGCGTGATTGTTCTCGTAGTCTGGTCCAGACACTCTCATAGTCTGGGCCCAGACACTCAGCAGCTCGGTCCCGTGCAAGGCGCACTTGTGACAAAAACCGTCGCAGTCGCCGTATGCAAATGTCCATCGGAAATCGTGTAACTGAACTGGGATGTGCCGGTTCCATCGATCGGGAAGCCAAGGCCGCCGTTGAAGCTCAGCGACATGTCAGGATTGACGGTCACCGTTCCCACCGTCGGTGGAGTCGTCGAGGTGATCGTCAAGGTGTCGCCGTCGCTGTCCGTATCGTTCGCGCGCGGGTCGAACGTCACGGTTCGGTGCCCGAAAGCCACCTGGATGTGGTCGTCGTTTGCGACCGGCGCAACATTGTCGTTCGTGATCGTCACGGCGACCGACGCAGTCGCGGCGTGGCCGTCGCCGTGGCCATCGGAGATCGTGTAGGTGAAGCTGTCGGATCCCGAGTAATGGGCTGCGGGCGTGTAGGTGAGCGACATGCCGGCGTTGATCGTGACGGTGCCGTGACCGCCATTGGTGCTGTCCGTGATGGTGAGGGCATCGGTCTCGGGATCCGTGTCATTGCTTCGCGGGTCGAAGGTGTGAGCGGTGTCGTGATTGGTCGTGACCATGTCGTCCCTGGCGATCGGCGGTTGGTTGACGAACATGACGGTCACCGAGACGCTCGCCGTCGCGGTGTGAGCGTGGCCATCGGAGATCGTGTAGGTAAAACTGTCGGGACCGCTGTAATCCAAAGCCGGCGTGTAGGTCAGTGAGGTCCCGCCTACGATCGCAACCGTCCCGTGGCCGCCGTCGGTGCTGGTGGTAATCGTCAGCGGATCGCCGTCGGGATCCGAATCGTTGATTCTGGGGTCGACATTCTTGGCCGTGTTTTCATTGGTCGCAATCGAATCGATGACGGCGACCGGCGGGCCGTTTGCAGTCGAGGTGAAAACCGCGACGCGATTGCCGGCGGCATCGTATGTGTAGTGGATCGCCGTTCCGTTCGGATATGTCGCCTGGATGAGCCGGCCAAGCTCGTCATAGCTGAAGATCGCGTCGGCAGCCCGGCCAGCGCCGGCGAAATACAGAATCGACATCGCGGCGACAAAAACAGTTATCCTTTTCATCGCCTCGTGCCCCCGGATGGCGATTCAATGCTACTCGCTTCGCGTGCGCTGCGCCATTCGACCAAATCCGGAATGGGAATTTATCTCGAGAAATTGTGCTGGACAATTGCCGGGCGCGCTCCACAACATGGCTTGCTTACTTTGGCACGGGGCATGTCCGGGATGAATATTGGATCGCGCCGCGTTTCGTTTTTCTCGGGCACCATCCTATCGGTCGCGATGCTGCTTTTGTGCGGCGCGCAGTCTTCGGCGGATCCCATCCCATCCTTGCCGTCCGTCAGCGTCGGCCAGGCGCCGCTCGTGACGCCGGCGAGCGCGCTCACATATTACCAAGGGCTTGGATTGACGAGCCAGATCCGCGCCGGCACGGATCCCGAGATAATTTCGCTTACGCGCGCGCTCGGCAACGATCCCGACAAGATCTACTGGTGGGTGAGGAACAATGTCCGGCTGACCCCGATGTTCGGCCTGCAGAAAGGGGCGCGCGGCGCGGCGATCGACCATGCCGGCACGGCGTTCGATCAGGCCCATCTGATGGTCGAGATGCTGCGCACGGCCGGCTACGCGGCGCAGTACAAGTTCGGAACGATCACGCTGACCGGGGCGCAGTTCACCGGCTGGTTCGGCATCGGCGACGCCACGGCGGCGTCGCAGCTTCTGGCGGACGGCGGAATACCGGCGCAGGTTTCCGCGAGCGGCGCGACGATCACGTCGGTGACCCTGATGCATGTCTGGGTCACGACGACGATCGGCGGCACCAGCTATGCGTTCGATCCCAGCTTCAAGGCTTCCACGGTGACGCCGGGCATCGATCTCGCCGCCGCGATGGGCTTCAGCGGCGGTGCGGTCCTGTCGGGCGCGCTGAGCGGATCGCAATCGAACACAACCGGCGGCGTCGCCAAGGTCCGCCATCTCGACACCGCCAATGTCTGGAGCACGCTCCAGGGCTATTCGACGACGCTGCTCGCCTATCTCAAGGCCAATTATCCCACGGCGAACATGGACGGCATCGTGGGGACGAGCACGATCGTGACGGCGGCGGAGACGCCGCTGCGCCAGACGTCCCTGCCCTATCAAACCTCGGTCTATGCGACGTTTGCGAACGACATACCCAATTGCCTGCGCACCACGCTGCGTCTGCGCGCCGACGACATCGACCTCACGCTCTACGCGGACGAGATCTACGCCAAGCCCCTGATGTTCCAGTACAGCCTCAACAATGCCTTTTACACGGGCTGGCAGGTCGCGCTGGACGGCACGATCGTGGCGCACGGCACGACCGTCTCGAACGAATTCGTCGGCAAGCACACGATCACCGCCGACATCGATCATCCCTATGCCGCGTCCGGCGGGACGTATATGGACGATTCGGTCGTGCAGAACCTCTATACGCGCGACACGCCGGCCGTCTTCACGCTGGGCCTGGGCGACATGTCGTCCGACTTCCAGCAGCGCATGATCGGCCGCTCGCAGGGCGCCAGGGGCATCATCACCTCGGAGGTCTGCGCCTCGGTCAACGGCGATCCCGTCACCTGCAGCGCCACGCAGATCGACTACTCGCCGGCGCAGCGCCAGAGGCTGGGGGCGATGTGGCTGGCGCAGTTCTCGCGGCTGGCGCAGCTATCCGCCCGGGTCGGCGGAACGATGATCCTGCACCATCATTCGCTGGCCATCGCGACGCTGCTGCCCGACGAATATGGCAGCGGCGACGGCGTCAAGCATCTCATCGCGGCGTCGAACAAGCTCAACATCCAAAGCGCGGTGAGCGTCGAGAGCCTGACGAACAGCGATCCGGCGCGGCATGCCGCGATCGCGACGCTGATGAGCGTGGCGAGCACGCTGGAGGGAAGCGTCGCCGAACAGGTCGGCCAGACGCCCTATCCCGATTCGGTCGCGGCGAAATTCGACTGGCTGAGCCGGGTCACGGCGGCGTCGGGCGCCGACTGGATCGAGTATGCCACGCCCGCCAACTGGACCGCCGCGAAGGCCAATCTCCTGGCCGACTATTGCCCGCAATGGATCGCGCCGAGGGACGACACCACGTTCGCCTGCACCGGCGCCACCGCGCTCGTCGGCGCGCAGGCCGACGCCTATATCCAGGCCGGCTATTCGCTGGTCCTGCCGGTCAGCTCGTTCCTCGGGCCGGGCAATGTCCGCGACCTCGCGACGCTGTATTCGACGCCCAATTATACGTTCTATCCGAACCTCGAACGGGGCGGATCGCTGATCGGCTACACCGCCGACGATTCGCATGCCGCCTATGTGATCGTGCGGTCCGACCAGACCGACAAGGGCGGCGGCGGCACGGTCGTGACCAATCCCGACGAGCTGTTCAAGCCGGAGGCCAACATCGTCGACAAGAACGGCGGCGTGCATGCGCTGGCGCCCGACATCGACCTGCGCAGCGGCACGCTCAGCCTGACCCTGCCGCCCGACCTGGTCGCCGGCAGCGGCGCGGCGCCGTACAGCCTCGCCCTGCAGCGCACCTTCCGGGCCGGGATCAGCGGCGGCTGGTCGACCAATTGGGACAGCGGCGCGTCGGTGAGCGGCGACGGCCTGGCCGCGATGGGCGGCACCTCGCCCCAGGCCGCGGCCGAATTCCTCGTCCTGCTGACCGCCCTCAACGACCTGTCGCCGACCACCCAGGCGAGCGACCTCGACACGCTGCAGCATCACGTCGCCGCCGCCCTGGCCAATATGTGGTGGGCCGAGCGCATCGCGGTCGACACGGTCGAGCTGACCGCCGGCGCCGACCAGAAGAGCTTCACCCGCCTCGCCGACGGCAGCTTCCTGGCGCCGCCCGGCGACGCCTCCCGGCTCGCCGGCACCGTCACCCGCGCCTTCGGCAGCACCGGCACCGATACGACCGGGCAGCTCGGTCCGGGCTGGTACGCGCTGCCGGGCACCGCGGCGCCGGTGGTGCGGCCGACCGGCACGCTCGGACGGTCGGAGTCGCTCCTCGACACGGTGTGCAGCGACATCCTGGGCGACCTGTCGCAATACACCTTCACGCTGACGCGGCCCGACCGCAGCGTGCTGACCTTCGCCTATTACTGCACCTCCTACGTCTCCAACATCCCCGAGGAGATGGACCCGCGCCACCGCATCGCGCGCCAGGGCTGGCACCTGACGCATATCGCCTATCCGTCCGGCCTGGGCGTCGACCTCAACTACACCGACGACACGACGGTGACGGGGTCCGACCCCGACCCGTCCTACTATCCGCTGCTGACCAGCGTGACCAACAGCGTCGGCCGCCGGCTCGACTTCAGCTATTCCCATACGTCGATGACGGGCGCGCTGTCGGTGGCGGACAATGCCGATCCGGCCCATCCGCGGACGGTGCGCTTCGACGGCGTGGACTGCCAGACGCGGCCGTTCCCGTTCGGCCGCTTCATCGAATATCCCTGCGCCAGCCTCTTCGGCGCGGCGCAGGACGCGCTCGGCAACACGACCGGCTACGACTACCTCTACCAATGGCCGGGCGGGCAATCGACGGACGCGTTCGGGACGGCGTTCTCGGAGTATCTGGGCGACAACCTGCCCTGGGCGGTGCCGGCGGGGCTGGCGGCGATCCACCTGCCGGGCAGCGGCGTCGCGGCCGACTTCGCCTTCACCTACGACCTGCTGGGGCGGGTGCAGACCGCGGCGGATGCCGAGGGCAACGTCACGCAGTACTGGACGGCGAACGGGTCGCGCGCCGAGGTGGTCGATCCCCTGGGCGGCCACAGCGTCAGCGTGTACGATCCGCTCGAGCGCGAGATCCTCAGCCTCGACGCGCTGGGCGCCGCCACCACGCGGGCGTTCGACGGGCTCGACCGGCTGACCGCGCTCACCGGCCCCGAAGGCATCGCCGAGACCTATCTCTACGACGCGCGCAGCAACCGCATCGGCACGACCCGCCACGCCAAGCCGGGCTCCGGGCTGGCCGACCTCGTGACATCCGCGACCTATCACGGCACCTGCAACGTGCCGCTGACCGAGACCGATGCGCGCGGCGCCGTCACCACCCACACGATCGACGACGCCACCTGCCTGGAGACCGCGGTCACGGGCCCGGCGGTGGCCGGCGGCAATCCCGTCACGGCCTGGACCTATAACGGCTACGGCCAGACGCTGACCCAGACCGATCCCACCGGGCTGCAGACCCGCTACACCTACAATGGCGCGAACTATCTGAGTTCGGTCATCGCCGCGAACGGCGCGCTGAACCTCACGACGGCGTTCGGCTACGACGCGGCCGGCAATGTGACGACGCTGACCGATCCGCGCGGCGCCGTCCACACCGCGCAATACGACGCCGACCGCCAGATCACGGAGTGGGACGCGCCGCTGGGCGCCGTCACGCTGTGGAGCTACGACCCCACCGGCCTGGTGCTGACGGTGCGGCGCGCCACCGGCGGCGCACCCACTTACGCCACCACCGCCTTCACCTACTGGCCGACCGGCAAGGTCCACACCACGACCGATCCGGACGGGTCGGTGACGGTGAGCGCGCACGACGCGCTGGGCCGCCCGTCGCGGACCACCGATCCGATGATGCGGGTCGTCACCACCGGCTACGACGCCGCCGGCCAGGTGCTGGTGGAGCGGCGCGGCGTGGGCAGCGCGGTGGAGATCGCCTATGCCACCCATGCCTGGACGCCCGACGGCAAGGAGGCGTCCGTCACCGACGCCAATGGCAACAAGACCGCCTACGCCTATGACGGCTTCGACCGCCTGGCGCAGACCACCTATCCGGCGGTCACCCTGCCCGGACAGGTCGACGTCCTGGACTTCGAGAGCTTCGCCTACGACCCCGACGGCAACGCCACGGCGCACCGGCTGCGCGGCGGCGGGACCGTCACCTCCGTGTTCGACGCGTTGAACCGCATGACGGGCAGGACGGTGCCGGCCTATGGCGGCCAGGCCGCGGCGGTGACCACGACCACCGCCTACGACCTCGCCGGCCGCGAGACCGCCGTCTCCGACACGCTGGGCAATGTCATCGCCTCGGCCTATGACGCCGCCGGGCGGCTGAGCAGCACCACCCAGACCATCCCGGGCCTGAGCGGCACCAAGACCGTGTCCTATCAGTACGACGCGTCCTCCAACCGCACGCGGCTGACCTGGCCCGACGGCTATTACGTGCAATACGGCTTCGACGCCCTCAACCGCATGAGCACCGCGGCCGAGAACGGCGCCACCACGCTGGCCACCTACAGCTACGATCCGCTGTCGCGCCGCACCGGCCTGGCATACGGCAACGGCGCGTCGGTGGCGTCGGCCTACAGCGCCGCCGGCGACCTCACCAGCCTGGTGCACGACCTGCTCGGCACCGCCGATGACGCCACCACCACGCTGACCTACACGCCGGCGCACCAGCTCGGCCGCGAGAGCGTCTCCAACGCCGCCTGGGACCGCAGCCCGCCCACAACGGCCACCGTCGCCTACACGCCCAACGGCCTGAACCAATACGCCACCGTCGGCGGCGCCGGCTTCGTCCACGACGCGCAGGGCAACCTCACCTCCGACGGCGCCCGCACCTTCGCCTACGATGCCGAGAACCGCCTCCTCACCGCCACCGTCGCCGGCACGACCACCACCTATGCCTACGATCCCCGCGGCCGCCGCACCGCCAGGCTCACGCCCACCGTCGGCGGGCCGCGCTGGGGCACCGCCACCTGGGGCGCCTTCCCCTGGACCGCCGCCCTCGCCGGCCCCGGCACCACCTTCTTCCTCGACTCCGGCGACGACGAGATCGCCGAGCTCGACCCAAGCGGCACCGTAACCCGCCGCTTCGTCCCCGGCCCCGAGATAGACGAGCCCATCGCCATGGTCACCGCATCGACCGGCGCCAGAGAATACCTCCACGCCAACCACCAGGGCAGCATCGTCGCCACCAGCGACGACACCGGAGCCCTCGCCGAAGGCCCCCTGACATACGACGCCTACGGAGCATGTTATGCGGGAGCGACGAACACACCGTGTGCGGCTACCGGCATCCCCTACCGCTTCACCGGCCGCCGCTACGATCCCGAGACCGGCCTCTACTACTACCGCGCCCGCTATTACGACCCGGGTATCGGACGGTTCCTACAGACCGATCCGGTCGGGTATGGCGACGATCTAGATTGGTACAGCTACGTCGGGAACGATCCGACGAATGAGAACGATCCGAGGGGATTGGAAAAACTCTACTTGGGTCTTGAAGCCTCGTTTTACCTGGTCGGCGGCATAAACTACGGCGGAGGGCTGTTTTATGATACCAATGCGCATCGTGTGGGCACTTATGAACGTCTTGGCACTGGAGGAGGGCTAGACGTTGGTATAGGCATTTCGGTGTTCTCGGAGCGCAGTGGTCCTCCGACCAATAAGGCGACGCTGAATGTCAATGGATCAATAGGTCCCGCCACTGTCAGTTGGACGGCTGTAGAAAGTCAGCATGGCGTGGTTCGCCGGAGCGGTGAGGAGGAGGGAGGCACGCCATTAGAAATTACCAAAACCCGAGACAAAATCAGGGCAAGGTTGAAACCCAAGTTAGAGATCGGTGCCTATATCAACGCAGAGGGCGATTTCGAGCAGGATCAACCACTTCTCACAAGCATCATTAGCGGTGTTGCGAACTTATTTGGTGCGAATCAACCTGTCAGTCAGCCTCGTCAAAGTAGTCCTGCGGGAGGAGCAAACGCTGTTGGCAGCAAGTCGCACACATGTACGGGATCGAATATCGCGACCACAAACGCCTGCATATTGTTCTAGCCATCATTTGAGAGGCCATTATGCGAAGAATTATCGCCTTGATATTAGGAGTCGCTGGTTATTCAGCATGGATTTACATCGCTTTGTCGGACGGAGCGCCGAGCCCAGGCATAATCGCGGCGTTCGCTATTTTCTTGGTATGCGCGTTAGTGCTAGCGACTTTTCTTTGCCGACGATGTCGGTGGCCCCTTGTGTGGCGCGGGTCCCTGTTCAAAACGATGCTGTGGTCGCCGCTGATATTCGTGTTGCCGAGAAAGTGCGCTCACTGCGGTGAGCCTGTCTAGGCGGCGTGGACAAATTTGAGCCAGTAACGAGCTGAAGCCAAGAACAACATACCGAGGAAGGTTTCGGGCGGAAGTGAATATTACTATGGATGGAGTAGCCTGGAATGAGCGCGGGACACCCAGACAATGATCTCGTCAAAATCGCTTTTCATGTTGTAGAATCTGGCGGAAATCAAATCACTGAAACCTTGTGGGCGCGCCGACAAAGCGATGGTGCTTATGTATTAGACAACTCGCCATTTTATGCTTTCGACGTAAGCTACAAAGATAGCATTCGCGCGACAGAAGACAATGGAATCTTGACTTTTTCTGGTATTATTAAACGAAGCGGCCATTCAACATATCGCGTAAAGATGAGAAGAGGCGCAGGGCACAGAGAATTCTTAAAATATTGGCCTCCTCTCGCGTTGCTGGGTTGCACATACGAGGGAGCGAGCAGCGGTCGATACCTCTATTCCATAGATATTCCCCGACATGACGCCGTAAAAAAAGCGTACGATTATCTAGTTAGCATTGAAGAGAAAGGCATTTGGGATTTCGAAGAGGCCCATTACTTTGATCCAAGGGCGAATTTGGGATGAAGCGCCGCCCCGCGTGCGGGTGTCGCCGCCGGCCAGGTGCTGGTGGAGCGGCGCGGGGTGGGCAGCGCGGTGGAGATCGCCTATGCCACCCATGCCTGGACGCCGGACGGCAAGGAGGCATCCGTCACCGACGCCGACGGCAACAAGACCGCCTATGCCTATGACGGCTTCGACCGGCTGGCGCAGACCACCTATCCGGCGGTCACCCTGCCCGGACAGGTCGACGTCCTGGACTTCGAGAGCTTCGCCTACGACGCCAACGGCAACGCGGTCTCGCACCGGCTGCGCGGCGGCGGGAGCGTCACCTCGGTGTTCGACGCCCTCAACCGCATGACGGGCAGGACGGTGCCGGCCTATGGCGGCCAGGCCGCGGCGGTGACCACGACCACCGCCTACGACCTCGCCGGCCGCGAGACCGCCGTCTCCGACACGCTGGGCAATGTCATCGCCTCGGCCTATGACGCCGCCGGGCGGCGCGCGAGCACGACCCAGACCATCCCGGGCCTCACGGGAACAAAGACCGTGTCCTATCAATACGACGCCGCGTCCAACCGCACGCGCCTGACCTGGCCGGACGGCTATTATGTCGGCTACACCTTCGACGCCCTCAACCGGATGAGCAGCGCCGCCGAGAACGGCGCCACCACGCTCGCCACCTACAGCTACGACCCGCTGTCGCGCCGCACCGGCCTCGCCTATGGCAACGGCACCACTGTCGCCGCGGCCTACAGCGCCGCCGGCGACCTCACCTCGCTCGTCCACGACCTGCTGGGCACCGCCGACGACGCCACCACCACGCTGACCTACACGCCGGCGCACCAGCTCGGCCGCGAGAGCGTCTCCAACCCCGCCTGGGACCGCAGCCCGCCCACCGCCGCCACCGTCGCTTACGTCCCCAACGGCCTCAACCAGTACACCACCGTCGGCGGCGCCAGCTTCGTCCACGACGCCCAGGGCAACCTCACCTCCGACGGCGCCCGCACCTTCGCCTACGATGCCGAGAACCGCCTCCTCACCGCCACCGTCGCGGGCACGACGACCACCTACGCCTACGATCCGCGCGGCCGCCGCACCGCAAAGCTCACGCCCACCGTCGGCGGACCGCGCTGGGGCACCGCCATCTGGGGCGCCTTCCCCTGGACCGCCGCCCTCGCCGGCCCCGGCACCACCTTCTTCCTCGACTCCGGCGACGACGAGATCGCCGAGCTCGACCCAAGCGGCACCGTAACCCGCAGATATGTGCCAGGCCCCGCCATCGACGAGCCCATCGCCATGGTCACCGCCGCAACCGGCGCCAGGGAATACCTCCACGCCAACCACCAGGGCAGCATCGTCGCCACCAGCGACGACACCGGAGCCCTCGCCGAAGGCCCCCTGACATACGACGCCTACGGAGCATGTTATGCGGGAGCGACGAACACACCGTGTGCGGCATCCGGCATCCCCTACCGCTTCACGGGACGCAGATACGATCCCGAGACCGGGCTCTATTATTACCGCGCCCGGTACTACGACCCCACCATCGGACGCTTCCTGCAGACCGATCCCGTCGGATATGGCGACGATCTCGATTGGTACACCTACGTCGGAAATGATCCGGCGAATCTGATGGACGCAATGGGTACAGGACCGATCGGTTGGATCGTCAAGCTAACCGAAAAGGGGATGGTTCTTATAGAGCCTCTGTTTGAAAAATCTGCGGCGGTAGCGGCACGCAGAGCGGAAAAGAATGTGTTGTCAGCAAAAGGACGGCAGGCTGCCGGCCAGATCGAAACAGGTTCTGCAGAAGACGCTAATGACGTTGTGCGCCATGCCGGCCATGATCTTGGCGATGGCGCCAAAGGAAGCCCGCACTTTCAAACGGAGGGACGACGCGGTCACACGTTTTACGACGCAGGCACAATAATCTCCGGAGTAATTGTGGTGCTCGACATTTTGGATCAGCTTGATCCATGGCATATACAAGAAATGGGTGGCAACTGCGACATTGATGGATGTGCCGGGCATCCGCCACTGCTTGAGCGGACCACGAGCCCGCTGAATTCAAGATTGAAAAGTAAAGACCCGCTAAGTCAAGGCCGTGGTGAAAACGGATTGTTCAATGAGGATACTAAACCACATACCTGTACGGGCTCACTTCTAGGTCGTGTTGACAAAGGGATTCTCATTGAAGTTCTGATGTGATTCAAGACTGCCTCTTGAGGGAGGCGTTTTTGATTCGTGGCTTGATGAGTGATGTGGAATGGTCGTTTTTCGAACCCTTCGTTGTTGTCGGCGGCCCGTTGAGCGGACGTCCGCCATCGGATCATCGTCGCACACTGGACGGTATCTTCTGGGTGACGCGCACCGGCGCGCCATGGCGCGATTTGCCGGAAGAACTTGGCAAGTGGAACACGGTCTATCAGCAATTCCGGCGCTGGAGCTTGTCGGGACTGTGGGACGTGCTGCTCGATGCGCTGTCCGGCAGCGGAGCCGCGCCCAGGACGGTGCAAATGATCGACAGCACCGTGATCCGCGCCCACCATCAGGCCGCTGGGGCAAAAGGGGGGCTCAAGGCCAAGGTCTTGGCCGTTCGCGCGGCGGCTTTACGAGCAAAATTCATGCCCGCACCAATGGCGAAGGTCTCCCGATCTGCTTCGTCATCACGCCAGGCGAAGCGCACGACGCGACGGTCTATGACGAACTGATGGACTTGGACCAGACGCGTCCCAAGGCGTTGCTCGGCGACAAAGGTTATGACAGCGACGCCATTCGCGAAGATTCCTGGTTCCACGGGACCGATCCCGTCATTCCAACCAAATCGAACCGCAAGGTGCAGCGTCCAGTCGATCCAGTTCTCTACGCTCTGCGCAATCGCATCGAGCGCTTCTTCAACAAGCTCAAAAACGCACGCCGCGTCGCAACCCGATACGATAAGACCGCAGACAGCTTCATGGCTTTCATCCAACTCGCTTCAATCAAAATCTGGCTGCGCTTTGTCAACAGGACCTAGAAACGACCAGAGCGTGCTTTAACTTCTGATTGTGGTTAAACTGGGAACGTGGTTGTTGGGTTAAACTAACTACGGCGTAGCACGCTACACACCCATTTTGATTGCACCACGCTAATGGTTGGTCGAATATGGTCCGCCGCTCTGAGATCGGGTGAAATCTGCGATGCCTTTCTTCCGAGTCGTTCTTGAGGGAGACGGCATCGTTATCCCACGCGATTCCGATGCGGTCTCGGAGCTGGGTTGGATGGCTTCTGATTTGGAAAATCGTAACCCCATTATCGGCTTTTTTACGACGCGCTTCGTACGCGCGACCGACGAGAATGCAGCAGCGAAGAAGGCCTCATTGCTTGTCGATAAGGAATGGGCGGGGCTTCCGCTAAAGGAAAGCAATAGCGGCACCCGACCTCGATTAAGTGTCAACACTGTGAAGGAGATCGGGCTGGTGGCATACTTATCCGGTCGCCCTCGTAAAGGTTTTACGTTTTATACGGACGGCGACGACAAAAGCGTGCACTGATTGGCGCGGGGTGGGCAGCGCGGTGGAGATCGGGAGTGTCAGAAGTTTTGTGTAAGAATACCGCTCATCGTCCTGTATAATCGAACCTGACAGGCTTGCGGAGCGGAACATACCCGCGCAACTCCGACATAAGCGTGAAGCTGCAATTCCCGGGGGGGTATCGCCCCTGTCGCGCAAGTCAAAAACAATACGATGTGGCCCGCCGGCCCGTTGACCCACCATATCCGCGACGGCGCGGAGCATCGACGCGCCGGCGCGGGCCGGCTCGCAACTTGCGCCGTTCCTTTGCGCGCATCTACCAATGGCCGGGCGGTCAGTCGACGGACGCGTTCGGGACGGCGTTCTCGGAGTATCTGGGCGACAACCTGCCCTGGGCGGTGCCGGCGGGGCTGGCGGCGATCCACCTGCCGGGCAGCGGCGTCGCGGCCGACTTCGCCTTCACCTACGACCTGCTGGGGCGGGTGCAGACGGCGGCGGATGCCGAGGGCAACGTCACGCAGTACTGGACGGCGAACGGGTCGCGCGCCGAGGTGGTCGATGCCCTGGGCGGCCACAGCGTCAGCGTGTACGATCCGCTGGAGCGCGAGATCCTCAGCCTCGACGCGCTGGGCGCCGCCACCACGCGGGCGTTCGACGGGCTCGACCGGCTGACCGCGCTCACCGGTCCCGAAGGCATCGCCGAGACCTATCTCTACGACGCGCGCAGCAACCGCATCGGCACGACGCGGCACGCCAAGCCGGGCTCGGGGCTGGCCGACCTCGTGACATCCGCGACCTATCACGGCACCTGCAACGTGCCGCTGACCGAGACCGATGCGCGCGGCGCCGTCACCACCCACACGATCGACGACGCCACCTGCCTTCAGACCGCGGTCACCGGTCCGGCAGTGGCCGGCGGCAATCCCGTCACCGCCTGGACCTATAACGGCTACGGCCAGACGCTGACCCAGACCGATCCCACCGGGCTGCAGACCCGCTACACCTACAATGGCGCGAACTATCTGAGTTCGGTCATCGCGTCGAACGGCGCGCTGAACCTGACGACATCGTTCGGCTATGACGCCGCCGGCAATGTGACGACGCTGACCGACCCGCGCGGCGCCGTCCACACCGCGCAATACGATGCCGACCGCCAGATCACCGAATGGGACGCGCCGCTGGGCGCCGTCACGCTGTGGAGCTACGATCCCACCGGCCTGGTGCTGACGGTGCGGCGCGCCGTGGGCAGCGCGGTGGAGATCGCCTATGCGACGCACACATGGTCTCCCGACGGCAAGGAGGCGTCCGTCACCGCTATGACGTGCTCGAATTCGAAATCCGCAGCCAGCCCATCCAGCAGGACGGCGCCGAGAGCGAAAACTCCGGCCCGCCGATGGCATCAACACCGACATCGCCGGCGCCCAGTGCGACCGCGAGGCCCTCATGAACCACGCGATGCGCCGGTTGGCGCGCGCCCGCAAGCATGACGCGCGCCGTGTCGAGGATGAGCGGCTTGAATGCCGCGACGATGTCGTCAGGAATCCGCCCAGGGCGGACTCGACCGCAAAGCGTGCGAGTTGAACGGTCGCGCCGCCGCCGTTGGCCGGCCTCCCGATCATGATGGTGCCCGGTTGCGCACCTTTCCGAAATGTCTCGCGAGGTAAAGCCCCAGGAGCAATGCGCCCGCTGCCAGGGAAAGGCACTCGGCATCGACTCCGACCCCGGCCGGTTGGCGCGAAAGAACAAACAAGCCGATCGCAAGATTGACCGCGCCCCACAGGAAATTCACCAGCGGCGATGAGTTGCCGATTCCGCGCGGCCGCGCGAAAGGCGTCGGAAACTTCATGCCCTGCAGCCCCGCCACGAGATGGGGAATGCAATTGCAGAGGAACGCTCCGGCAAAAAAGAGCGCGACATAGTCCATGAGAGTCTCCGTCACTGGAAAGCCGGTTCGACGGGCAAGGCGAGAAGGGCGATCAGGTCTCGGACATCGTGCATTCCGTCGAGGTCGAGCACGGCGCTTTCGATCCGCGCGCCGCGGTCCGGCCCGACGATGCCGCGCGTGAGGGTGCGGAATTTGGCCACCACCTGGTCTGCCGACAGCGGCGAAAGGATGCCATGCGATATCCGCACGAGGCATTCTTCGGTCGTCCCGTCCGTGAAGCGGACGGCGAGCCGCGTCGCGCCGCGACCATTGGCGCCCGCCTTGTCGAATTCCGGATCGTGATGCGCCTCTATCTTCGGGATCAGCGCCCAGACGTCGTCCGAGGCGATGCGATGCGGCGTGAACTGCGCGATCAGCGCGGCACCATCCAGAACGGCGACTGCCAGCGTGTAGGCTACATTCATCTGCGCGCCGACCGGCTCCAGCGGCCGCTCCAGCTTCCACCAGCCGTGATGATAGGCGGCGTGCGGCATATAGACGTCGATATGGGCGATCTCGTCGCCACGCAAAGGCCGGCGCTTTGCGATCTCGAACAGCGCGTCGAGCGGCGCGTGCAGCGCGCCCATCGCCGCATAAGGCTTCACGACGATGCGCGGCGTTTCCCAGCTTTCGCCGAGGCCCTTGGTGACGGCGCTCGCGTCCGGGGCGTGGCCCTCGCCGAACACCGAGAGGAAGCCGCCATATTCGCGCTCGAACACGCGCTTGATGCCGGTGTAGCCCGCGGCCGCGAGATGCGCGGCATAGAGGCCGTTGCGCGTCGCAAAGCCGTGCTGCATGCGCTTGCCCATGGATTCGAACTGCGCCGCCATCAGCCCGCCCGATTGCGTCGCGGCGAGGCCGAGCGCGTCTTCGTAGCCGGCAGCGTCGAGGCCGAGCAGCGAACCGGTCGCGACGGCGGACGCGTGCGTTCCGAACACCGTTCCCGAATGCCAGCCGCGCGACAGCATTTGCGCGCCATGCAGCGCATGGCCGACGCGTGGACCGGTCTCGAACCCCTTGATGGCGCCAAGCAGAAAATCGGCACCGCTCACGCCGCCGACATCTTCCGCGCTCGCCATAAGCGCCGGCAGAAGCAGCGATACGCTGTGGAGCGGCGCGGTGGGATGGAAATCGTCCAGCTCGAAGCCCTGGATGAAGCTGCTGTTGAGCAAGGCCGCCGCCGGTCCCGCCGCGGTGCGTCCCCAGCCGATGATCGTCTTGTCGCCCGCACCCTCGAAGCGCGTCACAGCCTCGGCGCCGCGGATCGACCAGGGCAGCTTGGCGCCGACGAGGGCGCAGCCGACGCCGTCGAGCAGCAGATATTTCGCCCGCTCGCGCACCGCTTGCGGCACATCGTCGAGGACAAGCCTTGCGAGCCAAGTCGCCAGCGTTCCGGTCACCCCGCTCGGATCCGATGCGTCCGCCATTACACATTTATCCCTTCGATTTGCCAGACCCACGGCCGGGCCGCACGGTCCGTGTTCTGCCAGGCCGCGATGTCATCGGCCCATTTGAGGGTGAAGCCGATCTCGTCGAGGCCTTCCAGCAAGCCTTCGCGCTGCAAGGGATCGGTGACGAACGCGATCGCTTCGCCGGACGGCGGACGGATCGTCTGCGCCGCAAGATCGACGGCGAAATCGCCGGCGCGCGCTTCTGCCGCCAGCGACGCGACGGTTTCTTCCGGCAGAACGACGGGCAGCATTCCGTTGCGAAAGCAATTGGCGAAGAAGATGTCGCCGAAGCTGGGCGCGATCACCGAGCGAAAGCCCATCGCCATCAGCGCCGTCACCGCGCCCTCGCGCGAAGAGCCGCAGCCGAAATTGCGGCCGGCGAGCAGAATCGGCGCGCGCGCGAAACGCGGTTCGTTGAACACGCTGGCGGGATCGGGGGAGCCGTCGGAGCGATAGCGCAGCGCTTCGAAGGCATAGTGTCCGAGGTCGACGCTTTGCGTCAGCCGCTCGATGCGGATGATGACGTCCGTGTCGATATTGGCCTGCAGCAACGGCACGACCGGGCCGGTCACGGTCGTGAAGGGCGCCATCACAGACGCCTCACATCGGTGAGCGCGCCGGTGACGGCCGCCGCAACCGCCATCGCGGGGCTGGCCAGATGCGTGCGCGCGCCCGGTCCCTGCCGGCCGACGAAATTGCGGTTGGAGGTGGAGACGGCGCGCGCGCCCGGCGGCACGCGCTCGCCATTGGCGGCGACGCACAGGCTGCAACCCGGCTCGCGCCATTCGAAACCGGCGTCGCGGAATATCTTGTCAAGGCCCTCGGCCTCCGCGTCGCGCTTGACCTGTTCCGAACCGGGCACGACCCAGGCGGTGACGCCGGCGGCGACATGGCGGTCCCGCGCCAGCGCCGCCGCCGCGCGCAGATCGGAAAGCCGCGAATTGGCGCAGGAGCCGATGAACACCCAATCCACCTTCGTGCCCGCGATGGGTCGGCCCGCTTCAAGGCCCATGTAATCGAGCGCCGCGGCATAGGCTTTGCGGCTCTCCGGATCGGTTTGCGACGACGGCGAAGGAATCGCTGCGTCGATCGGGACCGCATGCTCGGGACTGGTGCCCCACGTCACGGTCGGCGAGATGGCGGAGACGTCCACGATCTCTTCGCGGTCGAACGCTGCGTCGTCGTCCGTATATAAAGCGCGCCAGTGATGGGCGGCGTTGTCGAAGGCGGCGCCCTGCGGCGCGAAGGGCCTGCCGCGCAGCCAGGCGAAGGCCGTCTCGTCCGGCGCGATCAACCCGTACTTGGCGCCGAGTTCGACGGTCAGATTGCTGATCGTCAGGCGGCCTTCGAGCGGCAAGGCGCGGATCGCCGAACCGGCATATTCGATGGCGTGGCCGGTGCCGGCGGCGGCGCCGAGCTTTCCGATCAGATGCAGGATCATGTCCTTGGGCGTGACGCCCTGCCCGAGCGCGCCCTCGAAACGAACACGCATCAGTTTGGGCCGGCGCTGGCGCAGCGTCCCGGTTGCGAGCGCATGCGTGCTTTCCGAATTGCCGACGCCGAAGGCGAGCGCGCCCAGCGCGCCATTGGTGCAGGTATGGCTGTCGCCGCAGATCAGCGTTACGCCGGGCAGAACGAGACCGAGCTCCGGCCCCATGACATGGACGATGCCCTGCCCCTTATGGCCAAGATCGAAGAACCGGATGCCGTCCTTCTGCGCAAGCTGCTTCAGCGCACCATAGAGCCGGCCGCCGAGCGGAAAGGTTTCCGCCGTGCGATCCGGCGCGCTGGAGACGGCGTGATCGGCGACCGCGAAGGTCAGCTCGGGGTCGCGGACCTTGAGGTCGCGACGGTCGATCTCCGTCAAGGCCGGCGGCCCGGACAGGTCGTGCAGCAGATGCCGGTCGATATGCAGCAGCGACCAGCCGCCGCCAAGGTCGCGCACGACATGCGAGTCCCAGATCTTCTCGAACAGCGTGCGCGGCACGATCAGGAATCCGCCGCGAAACGCTGGCGCAGTGCGTTCCACTCATCCGCGCCGAAGCGGCGGAACGTGTCGGCGACGCCGGCGGTGCGCGGCACTTCCGGCGTGATGCCATTTTCCTTCACGGCGCGCAGGGCCTGATCGGCGGCGATCATCACCGCACCGAGCAGAAGCCCCGGCAGGATGGCGAGGCGGTAGCCCAGCGCCTGCGCCTCGGCCAGCGGAATGCGCGGTGTCTTTCCGCCCGGCACGACATTGAGGAGGCACGGCCCTTTGACGCGCTGCGGCACCGCGGCGAGTTCTTCCGGTGTCTGGACCGCTTCGACGAAGGCCATGTCGGCGCCGGCTTCCAGCGCCGCGTTGGCGCGCGCGACGGCTTCCTCGAACCCCGCGACGGCGCGGGAATCGGTGCGCGCGATGATGAGGAAATCCGGATCGCGGCGCGCCGCGACCGCCGCCCGTATCTTGGAGATGAATTGCGGCGCCGGGATGATCTCCTTGCCGTCGAGGTGGCCGCAGCGCTTGGGGCTGGCCTGGTCCTCGATATGGATGCCGGCGACGCCGCGCCCTTCGAATTCGCGCACCATGCGCGTGACGTTGAGCTCGTTACCATAGCCGGTGTCGGCATCGGCAATCAGCGGGATCGCGACGGTGCGCGCCATCACGGCGGCGTTGTCGACCATCTCGTCCATGGTCAGCAGGCCGAAATCGGGAAAGCCCCGCGCCATGGAGGTGCCGGCGCCGGTCATATAGACCGCATCGTAGCCGGCCTGTTCGGTCAGCCGCGCCGTGATGCCGTCCCAGGCTCCGGGTGCCACGATCATGTCCGGCTTGCGCAGCAGTTCGCGCAGTCTTGCGGTGGGTTTCATCTGGAGCCTGCCCGGCCGCGGGACAGGGCGGCCATCTTGCCGAGGGCGGCGAGGAAGGATTCGACCAGCCATGCGAAGCTTTCGTCGCGGTCCACCGGATGCTTCAGCGCGCCGGCGATTTCGAGCGAAACGAAGCCGTGCACGAGGCTGCGCAGGCCGCGCAGCGCATGCACCGCATCGGCTCCGCGCAGACCGTAGCACTGGAGGACGGCGAGGAACGTCGACATCAGAAGATCGACGGCGCCGCTCCATTCGCGGTCCGCGCGTGGCGGCGTCGGAACCGTCGCGGCGTAAAGGCCGGGGTTCTTCTCGGCAAAATCGCGGTAACCGTTCAGCAGCGCGCGCACCGCATCCGGACCGGACTTGCCGATCGTCACGCGCATCGCGGCGGCGTTCAGTTCTGCCAGGCCGTGCAGCGCGAGCAGGCGCTTCACCTCGTCCAGACCCGCGACATGGGAATAGAGCGACGGCGTCCGCACGTTCAGCGCCTGCGCCAGATCGTTCATGGACAAGCCGTCGAACCCGTTCCGGTTCACCAGCGCAGCCGCTTCCTTCACCAAACGCGTCTGAACGGACGTCATCCCGTCACCTTTAATTGTGTTAGCTGGTTACCTAATGACATTAGGATAGTCAACAGGCGCACGTTCGGCGTCGGGCCACGACATTCCCCGGCCTCAAAAGGCGCGCCACACCGAAATCTGTGTGATCGGCACGGCCGGCAGGTCGGGCGTGAGACCGCCACGCGCGGCAGGGTCCGACAGAAACCGCACGGCAACGATGCGCACCCCGGCGGCCGGCCGCAGCACATAGCCGGGCGCAGCGGGATCGGCGTAGCGCCTGGCCAGGCCGCCGGACAGCTGCGCCACCACGCGGCCGGCGGCGTCGTAGGCGCTGACGCTCCAGCCCGGAAATGTCAGGCCGCCGGTTTCCTCCGGGGCGACGTCGGACAGGCGGAAACCCACCCCGGCGACGGGCTCGGAAAATCTCAGCGTGAACGCGGCGACGGCATTGTGGGTGTTCCTCTGCATGAGGAAGGCCGCCGGTTTAAGGACGAATGCGAACTCATCGCCGCCGACCACGGCCAACCGCGAATTCGCCGGCTGCAATGCGCCGATCCCGATCGCGAACGGCAGATTGCGCGCGAGCGCATCGCCGCCGACCGGACCCAGGTCCAGGGCATCGAACTCCAGCCGCACCACGCGCGGCCCCGGCATACCCGGCAACGCCGCCCGCAACGCGGCCAGCCACCAGGCCGACGCCGGCTCCAGCGCGTCCCAGGCGAAGCCGCGCAGCGCCCCGGTCGGCGAGGCGTCGTCGAGCAGACCGGTCACCGCGAGCGACCCGACCTGCGTGACCTGCGTCGCGCCCATCGCGTCGCCGGTCACCACGAGATCGCCGCCCTGTGCGAAGGCGATGCTGCTGATGGCGGCGTCGTGGCCGCGGATGTTGCCGATCAGAGTGTCGCCGCGATAGACGCGGGCGATCCCGTCGGCGCCCGCGGTCGCGACGAGCCTGACGCCGTCCTTTTCGATCATCGCCGAGGTGACCGGCGTCGCCGCGGCGCGCGCAGGCGCATTTGTGTTTTCGGCAGCGAGGCCGACGAATGCCAGGCCGGCGCCAAGACCGCCGAGCCCGACCAGCGACAGCGCGATCCAACGCCCCGCCGGCCAGACCGCCACCGCGGTTCGCGCCACGCCGCGCAAAACCGGAGCGGCGTTCGCAAGCCCTGTGCGAAATATGGCCGAAATGGCGAATGCGGCAGACGGCAGGCGGTCGGCCACCGGCGCCGCCGGGGGCGGCGTCTTCCGTGACAAGCCGTCGCCTTCCACGTCGCGCACGGGAATCCGTGCCGAGAGGGATCGCAGCAATTGCAGGAACACGGGATCGGCTTGCCGGCCATTCCAATCGGAAAAGTCCAGTGCCGCAAGCATCTCGAAGCCCGTCGGCGTCACGGCGGGGCCGATGCGCAGGGGGATCAGCTTGCCGAGGTCCTTCGCATACCAGGCTTCGTCGTTTACCCAATCCGATTTGACCGAATGCGGCGACCAAACGACGATGACGACGGACGCTGCCTTGATTTCGGATTCCAGCACGGCTCCGAAGCCAGGGCCCGACAACGGGCTGCGATCCCCGGAGACCGAATAGCCATGGCGCCTCAGCAGCGAGGCGAGCAGTCCCACCCGCTCGGCATCGGGATGCGCAAAGGAAAGGAAGATGTCGGCCATGGCCCCCCGCGCGCCGATCATAGCGCGCCGAGCCGTCGAGCCAAGATGCGGCGGCCCGGACGGCGGTCCCGACCCTACCGCTTTTTCCAGGACTTGCTATGGTTTGGGAGTTCGGGGCGAATATTGCGATGTCTTTCGTATTCATCAGTCATACCGGCGCGGACAAGCCGCGCCTGAGGCCGCTGATCGAGGCATTATGGGCGGGCGGCCTGAAGGTCTGGCTCGACAATCCCGCCGCCGCAGGCTTCACCGCTGGCGAAGTCGGCAAATTCTGGCGCATCCATGCGGGCGGCCCGTGGGAGGCGGAAATGGACGAGGCGCTGCGCAAATCGGCCTGCGTGCTGGTTTGCTGGTCGCGCCATGCGAGCGACGAAAGCGTGCACCAGGGCCGCAACCGGCTGAGCTGGATGGAGGAGGCCGGCTACGCCCGCATCCAGAAAAAGCTGGTCGCCTGCACGATCGACGACGTCGACCCCAGGACGCTGCCCGGCACGCACGTCTTCCAGCAGATTTCCAATATCGACGCCGCGCAGGAACCGGACCGGCTGCAGGCGGCGCTGAAGATGTTGACCGACGACGTCGCCGGCAAGATGCGCCAGAACGGACTCGGCAATATCGAGAAGCCTCGATTTTTTCGCGACAAGTTTGCGCCATACTGGGCGGATCGCGCCAAACAGGAGGACATGCTGCACGACGCCATCGCCGGCGTCGCAGGCAAGGGCGGCGTGCGGCCGGTATTCGTCGCGGCTCCCGAAAACGAGCGCCCGGACGAGTTTCGCGAACGCATCGGCCGGCTGAGCAGCAGCCTGCTGCCGGACGAGCAGAGCTGGTTCCAGCTCGAATTCGACTGGCCCGGCAAGGATGTGCCGCTACGCCTGTTCACCGACGCCTACCGGCGCAATCTGTGGCGCGCGCTCGGCAAGGCCGGCGAGATCGACGACGAGGTCATCGCCGCGGCGCTCGAACAGAAGGGCCGCCCCGTCGCGGTGTTCCATTGCATCCTGGCGCGCGAGTGGCGTATCGACGAATGCCAGCGCATCCAGGCGTGGCTGGATTTCTGGCTTGCGCTGGCGCCGGCGGCGCGGAATTTGCCGGTGATCCCGTGGCTCCAGGTGAAGATGCCGCCGGTGAAGCCGGGATGGGAGGATTGCCCCCGCGGCCCGTCCGGCGGCATCGTCGGCAATGCCGACATCTGGCGCGCGGTCACGGCGTTGCAGCGGCGGCTCGCGGCGGACGGGCATGCGCTCGGCATCCTGCTGCCGCCGGTTCTGCACCCCATTCCGATCGGCGATGCCGATCGCTGGATCGACCGCATGCAGCGCGAAGCAGGACCGGCACGGCGCGCGCTGGAAGAGAAAGTGCGTGCGCTGTACGCGGCCACTGGCCTGCTGGGCGGATTTCTGAAGCGCGATCCGCGCAAATACGGCGTAAACCATCAGACGTTCGTCGACGCGCTGCAGCCGCTCTTCGATGAGCCCTAAGTCCGACATTCCGCTGCAACACCGGGAGAGACGATTGGCTTACCCTTATTTCGCCAGAGGTCTCGGTTCGCAATCGGCCGCGGCCGACACGATCGACACGCTGGATCGCGGCCGGGCCGAAGACCCGGCCGGCTATCGGCCGCATCCCGATCTCAGCCATGCGGTGAACGTGGCCCTGGTGCTCGGCATGCCGCTGCTCGTCACCGGCGACCCCGGCACCGGAAAGACCCAGCTCGCCTATGCCATTGCAGCGGAACTGCGCAGCACGGTGCTGAAGTTCGAGACCAAGTCGAGCAGCCAGGCGAAGGATCTGTTCTATACGTTCGACGCGCTGAGCGCCTTCAAGGCGCCGGCGGGCACCGAGCTGCGCAGCTTCATCCGCTACCAGGCGCTGGGCCTGGCGATCCTGGAAGCGTTCGACGGGGCCAACGAACAGGTGGCGGCCCTGTGGCCGCCCGGCCAGCCGCACGCCGGACCGCGCCGCTCGATCGTACTGATCGATGAAATCGACAAGGCGCCGCGCGATTTCCCGAACGACCTGCTGAACGAGATCGACCGTCTCTATTTCCGCGTCCCCGAACTTCAGAACGCCGGTTCGCCGGGTGCCGACGCGAAAGACGGCGAGCGCGACGCGGCCGGCGTGCCGGCGCGGTATCGGCCCATCGTCGTCATGACGTCCAATTCCGAAAAAGGCCTGCCGGACGCATTCTTGCGGCGATGCGTCTATTTCGACATTCCCTTTCCCACCGCGGAAGAGCTGAAAGACATCGTGGACAGCCGCGTCGCGGGCCTCGACGGCGGCAGTGCGCTGACCCGGGACGCGCTCGACATCTTCCAGAAGCTGCGCGGCAGCGATCGCACCATCTCGCTGAAGAAGAAACCGTCGACGGCGGAGCTGCTGAACTGGCTCCAGATGCTGGTGCATCGCGGCGTCCGGCCCGGCGACCGGCTGGCGCAGCACCGGACGATCGTGGCGGAAACGCTGTGCGCCCTGGTCAAAAGCGCCGACGACCAGCGCGTCGCGCGGTCCTATGTCCTCGACCGTTGGGGCAAGCAGGGCTGACGCGCGCATGACCGCGACGGCCGGGGGGCCCGATACGACGCAATCCGACATCGGCGAGCAGCTGTTCGGCCGCTTCGACGATACGGGCGCGGTCCAGATAGCGCCGGGGCTGCTCGACGTCCTGCGTGGCGCGGGTTTCAAGGTCGGCGCGCGCGACCGGGTGCATGTCGCGGCGCTCGCCGGCGAGCTCGCGACGCGCCTGCCGCATATCCGCGAGCTGCGCGACTTGCGCGCCCATCTCGCGCCGCTGCTGGCACGCTCGCCGGCCGAGCGCGCCGAGTTCTTCCGAATCTTCGACACCTTCGCGCCCCTGCCGCCGGCGCCGCCTGTCGACACGCCGGACGCGCCGCGGCGGCGTGGGCGGATGCGGCGATGGCTCGGTTCGCTGTCCTGGCGGCGTCTGGCGCTTGGCGCATTCGCGCTGCTGCTGATCGCGGTCGTCGCCTTGCTGTGGCGCCTGGATACCGGGACGCCGCAAAGACCCGCGCAAGACGGCAAGGCGGAAAAAGCCGCCGCCGCGGCGCCGCCCGCAACGCTGCCTGCGCCGGGCGGCAATGACGGACTGAACACGCTGCCTGCCGCTGCGGGATCGGCCCAGGACTATGTCGCGCGCATCGTCGACGCTGCGCGAAATTTCGACGGCGCGCCGTCGCTCGACGAATTGTCGCAACATCTGGCGCTGCATTCGCCCATCCACTGGAGCGCGGCCGCCTATGCGCAGCGCCTGCAGGAACTCACCGGCCTGCCGCGCTACCTGCCGTTGAGGCTGACCGGCGCGAGCAAGGGCGGCGTCGTCGATTCCGTCGGTCTTGCGCTTCTTCGTATCGAAACGCCCGGCACGGCAGCGACCCTCAAGGATTTTGAGGCGGCCGCCACGCGCCAAACCGAGTTGCAGAACAGGGTCTGGCTCGACGGCAATTTTGCGGCCGTCTCTCTATCGGATCGAATCGACGCGAATACCGTGGCTGGCCTCAACACGTTAATGAGCGCCTTGAACGACGCGGAAGCGCACCGCGCGAACAATACGCGACGGCCGATGCAGAAAGACGTAAGGGAGCTTATCGACTGGGCTGCGCAATTGCCGGTCGAGCGCGATGCGGCGCTCGCTTATGTCCGGTCGAAATTTCCCGGCGCCTACAACGACGACACGATCGAGCGCGCCTTGGCCACCGTCGAATATCCCGCCGCAAGGCGAAACTTTCCCGGCGCGCCCTGGGCGGAGGCGCGGCGGGCGTCGGACGCCGAGCATGCGCCGGCGTGGACGCCGTGGGCCGCCCTGCTGACGCCCTTGCTGGCGACGCTGGCATGGCTGTTCAACGGCCTGTTCCTGCGCAGGGCCTATCTGCGGCGGCGCACGCCGCTGTTCCCGCCGCTGCACATGGACCTCATCGCCGAGGCCGCGGCGCATCTGGAGTCGGCCGCGGCGTTGTTCCAGCGGATCGGCAACCGCCTGCAAAGGCGCATCGCCACCGCGTCGGACCGGCCCCGACATCGCCGCCACCGTGCGGGCGACGATCGCGCAGGGCGGCGCCTTTATCGTACCGCGTTTCGCCACGGTGCGCGCCGCACCGGAATATCTGGTGCTGATCGAAAAGCGCGGCGAAGGCGACCAGAACCACGCCTATCTGCGGTCGCTGGTGCTGAAGCTGAAGGATCTCGTCGCACTCGATATCTATTCCTATCAAAGCGAGCCATCGCTGCTTGAGCCGGAGGGTGGCGGCCGCGCCGTGCCCATCGAGCGCCTCGCCGCGGCCTATCCGAACCACCGCCTTCTCGTGCTCGGCTCCGGCGCCGGCTTCCTCGATCCGACGCATCGCAAACCCCTGGCAGGCGCCGCCATGCTCATGCACTGGCCGCGCCGCGCTCTGTTGACGCCGGTACCGCTGGCCGAATGGGCCCGCGAGGAATTTCTCCTGGCGCACGAATTGGCACTGCCGATCGGACGCGCCACGCCCGAAGGGCTGATGGCGCTCGCCGAATTGCTGCGGTTGGAGGGCATCGAGGACGACGAGCTGCTCGATCCGTCGGGCGACGGGTTGGCGCAGCCCCTGCCCGACGTGCTGCGCCTGCGGCCGCAGCGCTATCTCTACAACGAGCCGCCTGCCGATCACGGCGTGCCGCAGATCGTCCAGGACTTGCGAAACTACCTGACGCAAGCGGGTTTCGAGTGGCTTTGCGCCCTGGCGGTCTATCCCGCCGTGCAGTGGGACCTGACGATCTATCTTGGCGTGATGCTGCCCGCCACGGCCGGCGGCATCGCCGCGCGCGCACCGCTTTATACCGAAGACCAACTGGCGGCGCTGACGCAGTTGCCCTGGCTGCGCGAAGGCCGCATGCCCGACTGGCTGCGGCGCCCGCTGATCGCGGCGATGAGCGACGCGCGTGCACGCGAAGTGCGCCAAGTCCTGCAAGCGCTGATCAAGGCGGCACGCTCGACCGGCGACGACGTGCGCGACGAAGCCATCCGCATCCGCATCGGCCGCGAGCCGGCCCGGGACGCCGGCGAGCCCACGGCGCTCTATGACGACGAAGTCCTGCTCGACTTCATGGCCAGGGGCGCGATCGAGGATTTCGAATTTCCCAACCGCGATCTGCTCGCCCGGTTCCTGCCGGATACGTGGCTTCGGCGCTTCGGCTGGCCCGAACTGGCGGCGGGCTTCGTCGCGCTGGTCTATGCCGCGGCGGCATTCGTCGTCGTACCCAAACCCTGGCAAGGTGCGCTGGTCACCGGCGCCTGGATGCCCTTGGCCGCGCTCGGCTTGGCCGCGCTCGGCGTCTGGCTCTATGCCAATGGCAGCGCGGCCTATGTCCGGGCGCGCCGGGCAACGATATGGCTGGCGCCGTACGGTCTCGCGGTCACAGTCGCCGCGGCGCTGTATCTGACGCTCGGCGTGATGGTGGCTTTCGGGGCCACATGGTCCAAATTCGCCGGGCTGCCGCAACCGATCTCCGACCAGATTGTCACGAGGACTTTGCCTTTGGTGCTGTTTGCCGCCGCCCTCCTGTTCCCGCTGCCCGCGGCGCGCACGCTGTCCGGTCGTGCCGGCATCGCGGTCCCGACCAGCCGCGGCGTTGCGCGGCGCATCCTCATGGCCTGCGTTCGTATCGCGATCTTCGATGCGGCAGTGATCGGCGCCGTGATTATCGAGGAGGAATTTTCATCGCGCGGCCTTTACCTCACGATTTTTTTTGGGGCGGCCAGCCTATGCGGCTTGCTGGCGTTCGCGCTGGGTTTCGTCGCGACGCGGTTCATGCCGGAGAAGTTGCCGCCGTCACGCGGGCGGCTCTTCGCCGCTCTGGGGCGCGGCGCCATTGCGGTGTTCGCACTGCTCGCCCTCGTCCCGATCGCGCCGGCGATCCTTCTGGACACGTATCTGGACGGCAGCCACGCAACGATCACGCCGGCGAGCATGGCCATCACAGACGCGGCGCTGATCGCGGCGACGCCCGACGGCCGCTACATCGCGACCGGCGGCGCCGACGGCATTGTGCATGTGTTCTCCGTCTCGCCGACGCTCGTCGAACTGACCGCGCCGCCGCTTGGGCGCAGCCTGCAGGTGGGGCGGGGCCGCATCGTTGCGCTGGCGATCGCGCCGTTGCCGGGTCTCGGACTTCGAGTCGCGGTGGCGGTCGCCGGCGGCAATGTCTTGTTCTATGCGCTGAATGGCGGAAAAGCAGTACGCGCCGATACACAATTATCGAGCACGGGTTCGCCGCCGCTCATCGCGCTCGGCCCGAACGGCGACTGGGCCGTGGCGGTGGAGAACGCGACCGGCACCGCCCAGATCGTGACCGCGGGCGGCACCGCCACGCTGCCGTCCGTCGGCCCGGTGACGGCGCTCGCGAACGCCGGCCGGGGCCGCTACGTCTATGGCGCGCTCGACGGCAGCATAGGCCTTTCGGCGCCGTCGGGCGCCGGCATTGCGCTGCGGCCCGGTCCCATGATCCGCATGCCGCAGAGCACGCCCACCCTGTCTTTCGCGTCCTCGATCGCGGGAGAAGAGAATTTTCCCACGGCCGAGTTTGCGCCGGACGGCACGCAAGTTCTCACCACGGCGGCCGACGACACCGCCAGAATCTGGGACCCGCACAACGGCGATCTCCTGCAGACGCTGACCGGCCATCGCGGCAAAGTCTGGTCGGCACATTATGCGCCGGATGGCCTGCACGTCGTTACCGCTTCCGACGACAAGACGGCGCGTATCTGGAACAAGGCCAACGGCACCTTCACGGTGCTCGCGGGGCACACCAAGGCCGTGTACGATGCCGTCTATTCGCGGGACGGCACGCGCATCGTCACCGCGTCGGACGACAACACCGCGCGGATATGGGACGCAGCGACCGGAAAGCCGCTGCTCGTGCTTGCCGGGCATACTTCCGCGGTCGACGGCGCGGCATTTTCGCCGGATGGCGCGCGCGTCGTCACCGCATCCGACGACGGAAGCGCGCGCGTGTGGGACGCCAAGACCGGCCATCAGCTGTTGTCCCTGCCCGCCGCCAAGACGAAATCGCTCAGCGCCGATTATGCGCCGGACGGCAGCCGCATCGTCACCGCCTCCGTCGACGGGCAGGTGCGGTTGTGGGATGCGAAGACCGGCAAGCTCCTGCTGGAACTCGCCGGTCACGGCGAAGCGGTATATAGCGCCCGATATTCGGCGGACGGCGGGCGCATCGTCACCGCGTCCGACGGCGCCGCGCGCATCTGGGACGCAAACACCGGTCAACTCCTGCGCACGCTATCGGCACCGGACCTCGACCTATTGGATGCGAGCTTTTCGCCCGACGGCGCGCGCGTCGTCACGGCGTCGACCGTGGACTACATCTGGTCGATCACCACGCATGGCCAGACGCCGATCCATTCCCTGCAAGTCGATGCCGCGCGCGGCACGCTGACGGCGGTCGACACCAGCGGCGCGGTGATCGCCGGAAAATTCGCCGGCGGCGCCATCACGCGCCTGGATTTCACCGGCACGGACGACCGGCTCGCGCTCGGACCGGCCATCCTGCCCGCCGCCATGAAGGCGTCAGGCTCCGTCTCGTTCATCTGGCCGGTCGCCGGTCCGGTGATTTCCGACTTCGGCACCGCGCTCAATGACGGCCGTAACGACGGCATCAACATCGCCGTTCCATACGGCATGCCGATCCATGCCGCGGCAGCCGGGCAGGTCAGCTATGCCGGCAACGAACTGCGCGGCTACGGCAACCTGATACTGATCAAGCATGTCGACAGCTACACCACCGCCTACGCACATGCCGACCGTATCGTGGTCAATCGCGGTGACAGGGTCATCCAGGGCCAAGTCATCGGCTATGCCGGACAGACCGGCGACGTGGCGAGTCCGCAGCTGCACTTCGAGATTCGCAAGGGCGTCGCGCCGGTCAACCCGCGGGCGTTTCTCGGTACCATGGCCACGCCGCCGCCCTAGGTGCAGCAGGCTTGCCGCCTGACGGCGCCTCCTCCCGCGAAGACGACTATGCGTCCGACGGCCCGGATGGGCTCGACGGGGGGTTCAACTGGCCGCGCCCATCGAATAGTATCGTGTCCAACCGGGCGCGAAGCATGAACAACCGACGCAACTATGGCGACGCGGTCGCGAACAGTTTCGGGCTGAATGGCGCCCCGAGCCTCGTCGTGCGCCCGGTTCCCAACTCGCGGATCGCGTTCAACCGGCTTTCCATCGGCGCCCGGCAGATGGGCATGTCGGCGCGCATACCCGCCGAGGACAGCTTCGTGCTCGCGATGTATCTCACCGATGTTCCCAGCCATGAACTGTGGGCCGGCGGACGGCGCGTGATCGCGCAGGGCTACGAAGCCAATTCGATCCGCATCGTGAACCTCCAACGCGAATTCTCCGCGCTTGTCAGCCATCCGCATGAATCGCTCGATTTCTACATCCCGCGCGCCGCCCTGGATGCGTTCACCTTCGAACACGGCTTGCGCAGGATCGACGATCTCCGCTGCCCCCCGGGCGAGCGCGACGCGGTCCTTGAAAGCCTGGCTGCGGCGCTTCGCCCCTCGATCGAGCAGGCGGAGGAGGCCGATCCTCTTTTCGTCGACTATGTCTCGCTCGGCGCGCTCGCCCATCTGTCGAGAACCTATGGCGGCGGGTCGCGGCCCGCTTCGTCCGGCGGACTTTCTCCCGCCCAGTTGCGCCGCGCGCTGGATTTCATGGGCGAGCGTCATGCCGACCGCATCACGCTTGCGGATGTGGCGGGGGCCTGCGGACTTTCGCGCGGGCATTTCGCGCAGGGTTTCAAAAGAACGACGGGCGCCGCACCGCATCAATGGCTGCAGCGCTACCGCCTGGAACGCGTGCAGCGCCTTCTTCTCGCCTCGGATCGCGCGATCGCCGAAATCGCCGTCGCCTGCGGGTTCGCCGATCAGAGCCATCTCACGCGCGTCTTCGCGAAGACGACGCGGCAGACGCCGGCCGCCTGGCGCCGGTCGCGCAAGACCTAACCCGCCGGCGAGTCCGCGCGCGGGGCGAAAAGATAGGCCAGCAGCGCGAAGACGGTCGGAACGAAGAAGCTCCATTCCCGCAGAAAGGCAAAGGCCAGCGCCGCCGCGCCGCAGCCGAACGCGAAGGCGGCGACGCTGGCGGTCATGCGGCCCATGCGCGTCCGGGCCACGGCGCGATCCCCGGGGTTTTCGCCGTGCAGAAGGTCGGCGACGTCGATCATGATCTGCGTCGTGGTGCCGGTCATCAAGGTACTGGGCGGCGCGTGCGGAAGATGGATGCGATGCGCGGCATTCTGGATCGCCATGGCGGCCACGAGCGTCATTCCCGTCAGTAGCGCGGACATGCTGTCGCCGTCCGCGAACGGGCCGAGCCGGACGGCGAGGACGGCTGCGACCAGGAGCAGGATCAGCTTCAGCAGCAGCATCGTGCGCAGCACCGCGATGCCGTTGCGCCGGAGCGGGAAGCTCAGCAGATGCGCCGCCACGATCACGGCACAAAACATCGGCAGCGCCAGGAGCTTGGCGACGGCGCCCGACGTGCCGAGCACCAGTGCGGCGCCGAGCGTGACGAAATTGCCGGTGACGTGCGCCGCAAACAAACCATGCAGCGCCAAGAAGCTTGTCGTATCGACATAGCCGCCATTGATGCTCAGCAGGATAGGGATGCGCATCTCGATCGCCTGGGTGCGGGACGCTGACAAACTCACCATCCGATCTTTCCTTCCACGCCGATATAATTGCCGTCACGGCCGCCGGCGGCGCGCAAGGCGTCCGCGACATTGAAGCGGACGGCTTCGACCGCGCTCGACAGATGCGGCGTGACCTGCCAATCGAGCCGCGCCTGGACATAGGTGCCGGTATAGGCGCTGCCATGGCCGGCGGTGCCGGCGACCGGAACGTCCGGCTGCGTATAGACCGCGTCGCCGGTCGTCTCGCGCCATTGCGCCGCCGCCGCCAGCATGAGGCTCATCGTCGGCGCCGGACGGAGCGTCAGCGACGGCTTGACGTGGATGAAGTTGGTGTAGCCGGTATAGCCCGCCAGCGTGACGTAGTAGCCGTTCGGAAACAGCGGATTGAAGGTGCCCAGCGTGCCGTCATGCGGATCGCGGTCGCCCGAGGCGGCGTCGACCTGCAAGCCCAGGCGCGGCTTCCACGCAGTATCCGCGAATGTGTACCCGGCGCGATTGCCGACGGCCCAGGCCGTGATGGGCTGACCGCCGATGTTGCCCTTCTGACCCATCGCCTCGACATCCCAATCGAATGCGCCCGCCTGCCCGGCGAAGCGCAGGTCCGCGATATTCCGGCGCTCGTCGCCCTGGGCGGAGAGGAAGCGCGCGCCGTCCTGCTCGAACTGCGACAGGTAGACGACCAGTTCGGCGTTTTCGAGGATCTTGCGCTCGGCCCGCACGCCGCCATAGGTCAGGTGGCCGCTGCTGAAATCGTCGAAGGCGCGCAGGTCGCGGTTCTGCACCGGCTGGCTCCAGAAGCCGATGAAGCGCCACGGCCCCGTCTCGTAATCTGCCCAGACCGCGTCGTAGGACTGGCGCACATTGGGGCCGTCCCGCACCGAGATGAACCGCTGCAGGTCGAAGCCGATCTGCTGGCGCCCGACGCGCAGGCGGAACGTCCCCCCGCCGAGCGGCTCGGTGAGCGTGACGAAGGCCTGTTCGAGATCGAGCCGGTCGCGGTCGACCGGGGTGATGATCGTCTTGCCCGGCGCGAAATCGCTCTGAAGCTGGACGAAGACCTGGAGCTGATCGGCGACGCGCAGATCGGCATGCGCTTCCAGGCGGCTGATGACATAGGATTGCGGCTTGGCGACCGCGACACCGAAAGATACGGTGTCGTTGCTCTCGAACCGCTCACGCAGATTGGCGCCGAAGGACAGATAGGTTTTGGGATCGCGCGCCGAGAGCGGGATATATTTGAGATCGTCGAGCGGCTCGCGCGGCACGGCGGGATCGGCGAGCACCGACCAGTCCTCCTGCCAGCGGTTGAACAGGATCGCCGGACGCTGCGGTGCGCGGTCGGCGAGCGCCGGCGCCACACCCGCCAGGAACGCTACGGCCATGACTGCGGCCGCGCCGTTCAGGGCTTGACGCCCGACGCCGCATGGATTTCCGCGATATAGCCGCCCGGGAACTGGACGATCGCTGCGGCGCGATGGTCGGATACAAAAGACGGCACCAGCACGACGGCGCCGGCTGCTTGCGCCTTCGCTAGCGTCGCGTCGAGGTCCGTCACCTCATAGCCGGTCAATTCGCGGCCATAGGGATAAGGCAGGTGGCCGTCGGTCACCATCACCACCATTTTGCCGTAGCCTGACGCGATGCGGACGCGGCGATAGGTTTCGCCGAGCTTGCCGATCTCGACTCCCGGCGCGTTGACTACGTCCGAGACGATCTTGCCGTGCGCGAAGGCGAGGAAGTCGTGCACGAAGGCTCTGGCACGGTCGGGTGAGACATAGATGCGGTTCTCCGGAACCGTCACGAGCGCCGGATAGGACGGCGCCGTCGTGTGCCAATAGAGCTGCATGTTCACGCCGCCCGGCCACGTCACGACCGCGTCGCGCCCGATGGGATCGGGAAACGGCGCGACGACGACATCGGCTCCGGCGGCACGCGCGGCCTTGATCGCGGCGTCGAAATCCGTGACGAGATAGCCGGTGCGTTCTGCCCCGAAGGGATAGGGTACGGGCGTCTGGAATCCGAACACCGAGATCGTTCCGGCCGGCGTCAGCGCGAGCTGCGACATGGTCTTGCTCGGCGTGGGCGTGACGGTGAACACGCCCTGCTTGGACAGCGTGCCGCCGAAGGTGGCGACAAAGCTCGCCGTGAAGCGGTCGAAATCGGCGGGCGCGATATAGACATGCGTCGTGTCGTATTGCGGGCCGACGGAATAGTCCGGCGCGGCAAGGGCTGGCCCGCTTGCGAGCGTGGCGAGGAAGAGGGCGGTGGCGATGGAACGCAAGACGTTCTCCTTCACGGTTCCCGTTTCTCCTGTTTGGCGATCAGCGCCGCCATGACGAAGCCGGCGATCAGGCCGATATGCTCGAAGAAGGAATTCAGCGCCATGAAACGCGCCTGGCCCTCGAGATTCCAGAAATCATTGGCGACAAAACTCGCGACGGCGGTCAACACGCCCAGCGCGCCGGCGGCCAGCCATACCAGACGGCCGCTGATGATGAGCAAGGGCGCCACGATCTCCACGGCAATCGTGATGCCGGCCCAGATTACCGGCGGGTGCAGGCCGAAATGCTGCTGCTCGGCGACGGCCGCGGAAAAATCGAACAGCTTGGTGAAGCCGCCCAGGATATAGGCGCTGGTCAGGCCCAGCCGCGCGAGCAGCCACGCCCAGCGCCAATCCAAGACTGCATCGACCCAGCGCGGATCGGTCATGTCACACCCAGCAGGCGCAGCCGAGCGCGCCCCAGAAGCCCGCAAGGTCGCCGGCCGGCTGGCCCGAGGACCAGGCGCGCGCATGATCATGACCGTGCACGTTGCATTCATGGGCGCAGGCGCAGTGCGCCGCCACGTTGCGCGCGATCGCCGGATCGGCCCAGGCGCCGTAGCCGCCATAGTGCCGCACCGGCGACCAGTCGGGCATCGCCGGCGGGATCGCCATCTCGTCGAGCGGCGCGAAATCGCCCGCGCCATACACGACCCTGCCGCCGACGATGGTGAGGTCGGAGGTCAGATCGGCAATATCATCCTCTGCACAGGCAAAGTAGTCGCGGCTCGGCACGGTGAGATCGGCGAACTGCCCCGCCTGGATGCGGCCCTTGCGGCCCTCCTCGTTGGAGAACCAGGTGACGTTCTCCGTCCACATGCGCAGCGCCGTTTCGCGGTCGAGGCAGTTCCTCTGCGGATAGAGCCGCAAGCCCCCGACCGTGCGCCCGGCGACGAGCCAGGACAGCGCCACCCACGGATTGTAGGACGCGACCCGCGTGGCATCGGTGCCGGCGGAGACCTTGACGCCCTTCTCCAGCATGCGCGCGAAGGGCGGCGTCGCCTCCGCGGCGGCGGCGCCGTAGCGCGCGACGAAATACTCGCCCTGATACGCCATGCGGTGCTGCACCGCGATGCCGCCGCCAAGCGCGGCGATGCGGTCGATCGACCGCTCCGAGATCGTCTCGGCATGATCGAAGAACCAGTGCAGGCCGTCGAACGGGACGTCGCGGCTCACGCGCTCGAACACGTCAAGCGCGCGGCCGATGGTCTCGTCATAGGTCGCGTGCATCCGCCAAGGCCACCGATTCTCGGCCAGGATGCGTACGACCGCTTCGAGCTCGCCTTCCATCTGCGGCGGCATGTCCGGCCGCGGCACGCGGAAATCCTCGAAGTCGGCGGCCGAGAAAACCAGCATCTCGCCCGCGCCGTTGTGGCGGAAATAGTCGTCACCCTGTTTGTATTTCGAGGTTTTCGTCCAGTTGAGGAAATCCTCTTTCTCGCCCTTCGGCTTCTGCGTGAACAGGTTGTAGGCGAGGCGGATGGTGAGCTGGCCCTCGTCGGACAGCTTCCGGATCACGGCATAGTCTTCCGGATAGTTCTGGAATCCGCCGCCGGCATCGATGGCGCCGGTGACGCCCAGCCGGTTGAGCTCGCGCATGAAATGCCGGGTCGAATTGAGCTGATAGTCGAAAGGCAGTTTCGGGCCTTTGGCGAGTGTCGCATAGAGAATTCCGGCATTGGGACGCGCCAGCAGAAGCCCCGTAGGATTGCCGTGCGCATCGCGGACGATCTCGCCGCCCGGCGGCTCGGGCGTCTCCTTTGTGTAGCCCACGGCACGCAGTGCGGCGCCGTTGAGGATGGCGCGGTCGTAGAGATGCAGCAGGAACACCGGCGTGTCGGGCGCGGCGGCGTTCAGTTCCGCGATCGTCGGCAGGCGCTTTTCGGCGAATTGATGCTCGGTGAATCCGCCCACCACGCGCACCCATTGCGGCGGCGGCGTGATCGCGACCTGCTGCTTCAGCATGGCCATTGCGTCGGCGAGGCTGCGCACGCCATCCCAGCGCAGCTCCATATTGAAATTGAGCCCAGCGCGGATGATGTGCAGATGGTTGTCGATCAGCCCGGGCAGCACGCGGCGGCCGCGCAGGTCGATCCGCCGCGTCGCCCTGCCGGCCAGAGGCATGACCTCTTCCTCACGCCCCACGGCCGTGAAAATCCCGTCCTTGATGGCCGCGGCCGAAGCGGCGGGATTGGCGCGGTCGAGCGTCGTGAAGACGCCACGGTGGAGGACGAGATCGGGTGCCTCGCTCATGAGTCCGCCTTGCTCCCGTCGTAAGGCGCCTGCCGCCGGTAACGCCCGGGAAGCTGGCCGAAGAGATGCGCCACGGTCTGTGCCTTGGCGCAGGCGACCAGCCACGGTTCGCCCGCGAGGATGTTGCGACCGACCGGGATCACCTGTTCGCCGATCAGGATGCCGAGCAGCCCCACCAGCGCCACGAGCGGCGGTGCGGGCGAGCGGACATGCAAGAGGCTGTACACCACGCCCACCAGCACGCCCGCGCCGAGCGAGAACAGATAGATCTTCATCGCCTATCCGCCATGTGCGCCGAACATCGTCCTGGCGTAGATGATGCCGAGCCCATAGCCGCCACCAAACTTCCGGGCGATGCCGGTGGTCAGCTCATAGGTATCGGTCCGCGCCCAGTCGCGCTGCAGTTCGAGCAGATATTGCAGCGACGTCATGGGCTGCGCGCCGGCCTGGACCATGCGGTCCAGCGCCCGGTCATGCGCCTCGTTCGAGACGTCGCCGCAGGCGTCGGCGACGACATAGACCTCGAAGCCCTGATCCAGCGCGGACAGCGCCGGACCGACGATGCAGACGGAGGTCCAAAGCCCGGCGAGCACGATCCTGGATTTTCCCAGGGCGTTCACCTGGGCGATGACATGGGCGTCTTCCCAGGTGTTCATCGAGGTGCGGTCGATCATCGCCCGGCCCGGGAAGGCCTCCGCGATCTCGTCGAACATCGGTCCGGAAAAAGTCTTCTCGGCGACTGTCGTGAGAATCGTGGAGACGCCGAAGCCGGCGGCGGTGCGCCCCACCAGCGCGGCGTTGTTGCGCAAGGTCACGGCGTCGATGGACTTCGTCGCGAACGCCATCTGCGACTGGAAATCGATCATGATGAGGGTGTGATCGGCCGGCGTCAGGAGACGCGCGCCCGGCACCGGCTTTGCGACAATCGACATGGGCCTTTCCCTTCAGCGCTCCGCCATGAGGATTGAAGCGTGGTGCGGGAATCGTCTTGTCCTTTCGTTCGCAGCTTTGGATTTTCGTCAGGTTGGTATTGCGGCCTTCCGCGCAAGCGCGGCGGCGAAAGGCGCACGCCCCCGTCGCGCGGCCCAAAAGCCCAGCACCGCGGCGCATGAAAGGAGCAAGCCCAGCGAGAGGCCGATGTCCCGCTCGTCGCGGAACACCTGGTCGGTGAGAAGGCCGACCGCCGCCGGCCCTATCCCGACACCGATGAAGGTGACGATCGCCATGAGCAGGGCGATGGTCACACCGCGCCGGCGATCGGAGATCAGGAGCTGCCAGCCGGTGAGCCCCGCCGGCGTCGCCGCGCAGACGACGAGATTGAACAGCACATAGAAGGCCTCCGATACGAACAGCGTGTCCGCCGTCGTGAAGAGGATCGCGAGCGGCAGGGCCAGGGCAGCGCAGACCATCATCATCGTGTTGGCCGGCGCCGCCACGCCGCGCCGTTGCAGGCCGTCGATGATGCTCCCGCCCAGCCCTTGACCAAGCGGCGCCGACATCAGGAACAGGACGCCGACCGCGGTCGCGCCTTGCGCCGGAGCCAGGCCGAAATGGCGGCTATAGAAGATCGGAAGCCACGCCGCCTGCGCCTGCGCCAGGACGATGTTGCAGGCCGTCGCCGCCGTCAGATAGCCATAGGCCGGCGCTTCCTCCCGAAGAGCCTTGACGGCGCTTCGCAGCGTCTGGTCCTGCCCGACGCGGGCGCTCGCCGGCCTCAAGATCGTCAGAACCAGCGCGGCCATGACGAGGCCTGGCGGACAGGCCAGCAGAAAGATCGTCCGCCATGGCGCCAGACCGAATGCCGGCGACGCCGTGAACAAGCCGAGGAGCGTGCCGCCCGCGAGCAGCGCGATGACGTTGCCGAAGGTCGCGCCGAGCAGAAAGACCGCCACCGCGCGGGCGAGTTGCCGCTGTGGGACGCTGCCGCCCATGAGAGACATCGCGGCGGGAACAAGCGCGGCCTCCCCCAGTCCGACGCCGACCCGCGCCAGGAAAAACACCGCAGGCGACGGCGCCAGTCCGCACAGGGCGGTCATCGCCGTCCAGAACAGCAACGCTACCGCGATCAGCGCGCGCTGGTCGCAGCGGTCCGCCAGCCAGCCGAGGGGAATGCCGGCGATACAGAATAGAGCCGCGAAAGCGGTGCCGTTCAGGAGTCCGAAATCGAAATCGCTGAGCCGAAGGTCGTGCTTGATCGCGACGCCGGCGACCCCGACAAGCGCCCGGTCGACAAATGCGACCGCATAACAGCCGGAGAGAACCAGCGTCATGTACCGGCGGCGGCGGAATCCCCCCTCCTCCACGGCGCGATTCCTCTCCGAATCAAGACTGGCGGGGGGAATATCCAAGCTAGTCGATGAATTTAGCGGACGTCAATCGGAAAAGGCCGGCCGATTTCGCCCCTGCGGACCGGCATGTCCGGGCTAAGCGCCTGGTGTGCCCTTCCCGACCAGCCACGCGCGAACGCCTTGGAGGGTCCTGAAATCGTCCAGGCATCGTGCCGGGATATCGCGATAGGCGCCGGCCGCCATCTCGCTCAACGCCGGCCCCGGACCCAGTTCCAGAAAGGCCGTCGTCCCCGCCTCGATGCAAGCTTGCAGGCAATCGGCCCACTGCACCGTCTGCGATATCTGCGCCGCCAGCTTGTCCAAGCCAACTCCGACATCGAGGACGGGCGCGCCATCGACTCCGCTCAGCAGCCGGATGCCGGCCGGCGGCCACGGCCTCACGGCCAGGTGGTTCAGGCTCGCGCGGAACGCCGTGGAGGCAGCGGCAAGGCGCTTGGTATGGGACGCGACCTCGACCCGTATGTCGACGACCCGCGGGGCCTTCATTGCCTTCGCCTCGGCCGCGAGCGCGTCCAGCGCCGCGCGGCTTCCGCCAAGGACGAAGGCTTCGCCGGGATTGACGATGGCGATCGCGGCATCGTGGCGCGCGCACAGCCCGTCGACGGCGTCGCGGGACAGGCCGCGGACGAACAGCAGCCCGTCGCCGCGCGGCGACGCGGCGTCCATCGCGTCCACCCGGCGCGCGACGAGGTCCAGCGTGTCGGCCGGGCGCACAAAGCCCGCGACGCCCCAGGCCGCCACCTCGCCGACGCTGTAGCCGGCAACGATGCGGCGATCCGGTAGCACGTCCCGCAACGCCGCGGCGGCGGCCAGCGCCTGCAGCGTGCAGAGGACCTGGCCGATGCGGTTGCGATGCAGGGCCTCGCCGGTTTCGGTCCTCACGATGTCGCGGGGATCCCGGCCGCCGAGCAGGCTCGCCGCGTGCGCGAACAGCTCCGCGGCCTGCGGGGCATCGCCGGTCAGGGCGAACATGCCCGGATGCTGCCGCCCCTGCCCCGAGCACAGGATCGCGAGGGTCATCGCCGGCGCCTCACGGATAAAGCACGGCAATGGCGACCGCCATCGTCACGACGCTGAGTCCGGTGCTGGCGATGACCATCGAACCCGCCGTCGCGGAGTCGAGGCGATAGTTCACCGCGAACAGGATGCCGAAGAAGCCCGACGGCACGGCGGCCAGCAGGATGGCGATCCTGGCGATCTCCCCCGGGACCGGCAGGACGAAGACGATGGCGGCCGTCAGCAGCGGCCGGACGATGTTGGCGAGCACGGTCGCGCCCGCCACGTTCCAGTCCAGCCGGAACGGTTGCGACGACAGGATCAGGCCCGTCAGGAACAGCGCCACGCCGGGCGCGGCACAGCCGATCAGCAGAAGGCAGGCTTGGGCGACAGGACCGAGCTTCGCGTCGACCAATGAGAGCAGGATGCCGAGTACGGGCGCCAGGACGATGGGCTTCGTCAGCGCGCGCCGCAGGGCGCCGAGCATCCGTCCGGCTGGCGAAGCGGCCGTGCTCTCCGGCTCCTTCGTGCTCATTTCGACCACGATCAGCGAGAGCGGGCTGATGATGATGGAACCAGCGGCCAGCGCGACCGCCAGCGGCACCGTGCCGCTCGGCCCGATCAGCGTTGCCGCGATCGGCAGGCCGACGCCGGCGAGGTTCGGGAACGCGATGGTCAGGGCCTGCAGCGAGGCGTCCGCCCTCGAGACGTTCGCAACCGTGCGCGCATGGACATACCATGCGAAATATACGATCAGCATCATGCCGCCGAAAATGGCGAAGAGCGGGGCCTGCGCGAACATCTCGTTGCGCGGCGACGACGCCGTCGCAACGAACAGCGCCGCCGGCAAGGCAAAGGTCATGACGAGGGCATTGAGGCCGTCGACGTGATGGTTTTCGACGATACGATACCGTCCGGCCGCATAACCGAGCAGCAGCACGAAGAAGACCGGCGCTAGCGCCAGCAGGATCGCGGCGGTCACGGATGCGCCCCTTCATTGGCTGCGACGAACAAGGTCATGGCGAGCAGGTCGGCCGCGCCGCCGGGGCTGAGCCTTTGGGCGACGAAGCTCTTGTGCACCACCTCCGCACGCTCCCGCCAAGCGGGCCTGCCGACGCCACCCGTGTCGAGGAATATCCGGGCCGCGCGGCGTGCAAAGCGAAGCCCGGCCGGGCCGCCGCGATGCAGCAGGTTGGTATCCTCCAGCGCCGCGATCAGGGCGAAGCAGGCTTCGACCCGTGCGGCTTCTGCGTCCTCGGGAGCGAAACGGGCGCCTCTTCGCAGCGCGGGCAGGCCGACTTTGTAGACGCTGGGAAATCCGTGCGCCGCTTCCAAGCGGGCGCCGCCCGCGCCGAAGCGGCGACGCGCGCCGCTGCCATGGCTGTGGAGAAGAACGGGACCGTCGAGGATGCCTTCGCCCCAAAGACGTGAGACGACATCGCCCAACGAGGATGCGGGATCGGTCCGCCCGCCGGCCCTGGCACCGGCCGCGGCGCATAACAGGCCAAGGCCAAAGATGGCACCGCGATGGGTGTTGATCCCCGACGTCGCTTCGAACATCGCAGCTTCGGCGTCGAGGCCGATGATCCGTAGACGGCCCATTCCGCAGCCGCGCGCGCCGGCGTCGGCCAGATCGCGGAAATGCGGCGCGATCGCCGCAGCGCTCGCGCGGAACGCGTCGGCATCCATGTCGGCATGGCTGCCGGAATCGACATGGCTCACCAAGCCCGGCTTCGGCCAGGTTTCCAGTTCCAGCAGCAGGCTCCGGACGGCGCTCGCCGCGATGGCGCTGCAATCGGGGGCGAACGATGCCCGCGTGCGAGGCGATTGTGCCGGAACGGCTGTCATGATGGTGTCTCTCCGAGCAGAAAGAGGCTCGTGTCGAGCACGGCGACGCTGGCGATGGTCTTGACCAGGACCTCGCGCCCGGCGGCCCGGAATTCCCGCCAGTTCACGGCGGCGCCGTCGTCGCGGATGAACTCTCCGTCCAGCCTCATGGGTGCTGCGGCCTCGATCGCGGCCATTCCGGCGGCGAGGCGCGGCAGATCGGTATCGCGCGAGACGCACAGCAGGAGATCGAGATCGGAACGATCGGTCACGTAGTCCTGCCCCGTGAGCGCGCGCCAGGCCAGGCTGCCGAACACCTGCGCATCCATGCCATGCCGCGCGGCGAACTCGTCCAGATCGTAGAGCGTCGACCACCAGGCGCGCGGCGCCACGGAAATGACGGCGCTCAGCGCCGGCGGCGGCGTGATCGAGACGATGTCGTCGGGGCACATGACGAAAGCCAGCCGCCGCTTGCCGGCGAAGGGCGGCAGCGGCAGGCCCAGCGGCACGCCTTCCCCGTCGCCCGGCATGGCGCGCCGTCCGATCAGCGGCCAGCCCCTGTCGACCCAGGACGCAACAAGTGGATCGGTCGCCAGATCGGCGCGCGTAGCGAGCAGCGACCGCCAGCCCGCCGGACGGACGAAGACCAGATCGTGTCGCCTTATCGGGCGGTCACTGCGCGCTGACGGCGAGGTCATGGACGCGCTCCGCGATGTCATGGGCCTTCAATCGGCCGCCACGTTCTTTGCCGAGATCGCCGCGCCGGTCGCGCGCGTCGGGCATGTCGGCAAGAAGCGCCTCGAGCTGGTCGACCAGCGGGACCGCCGCATCCCAGGTCCGGTGAACCGCGCCCATCTGGACGAGGTTCGGCAGGCCCGGCGCGAACACCGGCGTCGACTTGGCCTTCTCCTTCAGGACGTCGAGCGAGAGCTTCGTCACCCTGGCCATCGACGGCAGGTCCATCACCACGGGATCGGCACCGGGCATTCCCACCAGCACGCGGGTCGCCAGTGCCGTCGCCAGGAAGGCACCCGCGGCGCTGTGGCCATAGAGCAGACCGATGGTCGGCCGGCCTTGGATGTCGGCATAGACGAGCGACTTGGCGAGATGGGCGAGAAACTCGTTCAGTCCCAGCAACTCGTCGCGCTTGCTCATGCGCTGGCTGTCGCTGTCCACGATGACGAGGATCGGGCCGCTGCCGTTTGCGATGGACGCCAGCACGGTGCGGGACAGGCGGACGGCCTCGTCCACGCCGACCGCGGTGCGGTTCGCGACGCCGACGACCAGCGCCCGGCCGCCCGCGCGCAGCGCGCCGGACCCCAGCAGCACGCCGCCGTCGTTCGTTACGTCGTGACCGCCCGGAAACAGCGAGGCGAGGATATCATCGAGCGTCATGGCTGGCCCTCCGGACCTTGTCGGCGAGAGCGATGAATTGATCGGCCGGCAATGCCGGCACCGACGCGGCGTCGGAAACGCCCTCCGCCGTCCAGATGTCGACGGCGTCGGCGCAGGCGCCGAAACGCTGCAACCGGTCTTCAAGCCGCGCCTGCTCGGCGTTCAGCGTTTCGAGGCCGAAGCCGGAGGACGAACCCAGCAGCGCCAGGGCGGCGCCGCGGAAGGCCTGCACGGTATCGTCGGCGAAGGCGTCGGCGGCGCCGAGCAGGCGGCGATGCTTGCCGCCCATGGTGCGCCATACCAGGGCGCGATCCTTGGAATCGAATTCCTCGACGCCGCGATTGGTCTCGATGACCTCCGGACCGGAGACCGCGATGCGGCCTTGCTCCGACACCGCCAGCGCCGAGCAGCAGCCGGCGATCAGTCCGCCGCCGCCGTAGCAACCGGCGCGGCCACCGATCAGGCCGATCACCTTCGCGCCCGCGAGCCGCGCTTCGATCACCGCGCGCATGATCTCGGCGATGGCGAGCTCGCCGGCATTGGCCTCCTGCAGCCGCACGCCACCGGTGTCGAACAGGATCAGCACCGGGATCGTCTTGCGGTCCCGCGCGGCGCGCAGCAGGCCCGACAGCTTGGCGCCGTGAACCTCGCCGAAGGCGCCGCCCATGAAGCGGCCTTCCTGCGCCGCGACGAACACCGGCGACCCGTCGAGCGTGCCGCGCCCGATGACGATGCCGTCGTCGAACTGTTCGGGAAGGTCGAACACTTTGAGATGCGGGCTGACCTCGCGCTGCTCCGGCCCGATGAATTCCTGGAAGCTGCCGGCGTCGAGCAGCAGCCCGACGCGCGTTCGCGCCGAGGCCTCGTACCAGCTTGCCGTCCGTCCTGCCGCGCTCATTGCCCGTCCTTCGCCATCAGCCGGACCGCCTGGGCCAGGCGCAGCATCACGGTGTCCGGGCGCGCGCCGCCGTCATTGATGGAAAACTTGAGTCCGCCGGGCGAATAGCGCTCGACGAAGTCGGCGACCACGGCGTCCCATATCTTGCCGAAGCCTTCGGCGGCGGTCTTGATCTCGACCAGGCATTCGGCATCCGGCAGAACGCGTTCGGCGAGCACTTCCAGATTGCCGGACGCCACCACACCGATGATCGCCATCCTTTTGGTGCCGCCGGCGCGCTGCTTGGCGGCATGGCGAAAGCTCAGATCTTCCATGGCGGCTGTCTCCTTCTCACCAGTTGCGGAATTGCGACGGCGGCGCGTAGAGCCCGCCCGACCAATGGACGAGGTCCTTGATCGAGCGCGCCGCCAGCATGCTGCGGTCGGCGTCGAGCGGATCGATGCCGAGGTCTTCCGGCCGGCGGACCACGCCGCGTTCGCGCAGGCGCTGGACCGTCTTGGCGTCGCGGCCGCGGCCGACATCGGTGTAGCCCGCGACGCCGCGGATCGCCTGTTCGCGCTCGTCCGCATCGCGGCACAGCAGCAGGTTGGCGATGCCCTCCTCCGTGACGATGTGCGTGACGTCGTCGCCGTAGATCATCACCGGTGCGAGGTCGAGCTTCAGTTTCTCGGCCAGCGCCAGGGCGTCGAGCGTCTCGACGAACAGCGGCGCGTTCTTGTCGCCGAAGGTCTCGCCGATCTGCACCACCAGCTTGCGGCCGCGACGCAGCAGTGCGGACCCCTCGGGATCGGCTTCGCGGCCGGCCTGCAGCCAGGGCGCGCTCGGATGGCGCCGCCCGCGCGCATCGGCACCCATGTTCGGCGCCCCGCCGAAACCGGCGATGCGCGAGGTGGTGACGGTCGAGGAATGTCCCTGCAGGTCGATCTGCAGCGTGGAGCCGATGAACATGTCGCAGGCATAGAGACCGGCCGTCTGGCAGAAGGCCCGGTTCGAGCGCAGCGAACCGTCCGGCCCCGTGAAATAAACATCCGGCCGGGCACGAACGTAATCCTCCATCCCGACTTCCGAGCCGAAGGAATGGATCTGCGCGACCCACCCCGACTCGATCGCCGGAATGAGCGCCGGGTGCGGGTTCAAGGCGAAGTGGCTCGCCACCTTGCCCCTCAAGCCCAGTTTTTCGCCATAGGTCGGCAGGAGAAGTTCGATCGCCGCGGTGCTGAAGCCGATGCCGTGGTTCAGGCGCTTGACGCCATAGGGCGCGTAGATACCCTTGATCGCCAGCATCGCGGTCAGGATCTGCGTCTCGGTGATGGCGGCGGGATCGCGCGTGAACAGCGGCTCGACGAAGAACGGCTTGTCGGCCTTGACGACGAAATGCACCCGGTCGCCCGGGATGTCGACGCGGGGCACCTTGTCCACGATCGCGCTCACCTGGGCGATGACGACGCCGTCCTTGAAGGTGGTGGCCTCCACGACGGTCGGCGTGTCCTCGGTGTTCGGACCGGTATAGAGATTTCCGTCGCGATCGGCGCTGACCGCCGCGATCAGCGCAATGTTCGGCGTGAGGTCGATGAAGTAGCGGGCGAACAGTTCGAGATAGGTGTGGACCGCGCCGAGCTCGATCTTGCCGCCGAACAGCATCGCCGCGATGCGCGCCGATTGCGGGCCGGAATAGGCGAAGTCGAGCCGCTTCGCCACGCCGCGCTCGAACAGGTCGAGATGTTCGGGCAGCACGACGCCGGACTGCACCATGTGCAAGTTGTTCACCTTGGCAAGATCGACGGCCAGAAGCGCGGCGCTGAGCAGATCCGCCTGTTTCTGGTTGTCGCCCTCGATGCAGACCCGGTCGCCGGGGCGCAGGACCGCTTCGAGAAGGCTCGTTGCATCGCGCGCCGCGACGATCTTGCCCTTTGCGAATTTCGTCCCGGCTTCGACGCGGACCTTGCGCGCTTCGCGATTTTGCTGCCAAGTCTTCATTATCGACCCTCTCGATCCGATGCTGCCGGCCGTCAAAAGCTCCGTGCCGCCCCTGCGATCACCGCCGCGACCTCTGCCGCATGCGATTCGAACACGGCATGGCTGGCGTCCTTGATCTCGATGGTGTGGCTCTTGGCCCGCGCATAGTACCAGCGCTCGAGAGCGGGATTGATGATCTGGTCGCTGCCGGCAACGATCCCCCAGCTCGGCTTGGTCTTCCAGGCGGCTGCGGTCAGCGGCGTCGCAAAGACCGACGCCGCGGCAAGCACCTGCGAGCGCGCCATGAATTCCGCCTGGCCGTGCGGCAGGTCGGGCGCGAACAGGGTCAGGAATTTCGCGGGATCGAGATAGGTGTAATCGTCCGCCGTCTTCCTGATCGCGCCGGCGGTCTTGCCCAGGACGCTCGGCGTCTTGGCCCCGAGCGCGGACTCGTCTTCGCCGACATCGGGCGCATGCGCCGCGACATAGACCAGGCCGACGACATTCGGATGAACGCCGGCCTCGGTGACGATCGAACCGCCATAGGAGTGGCCGACGAGGAGCGTGGGGCCATCCTGAAGGTCGAGAACCCGCCTTGTCGCGGCGACATCGTCGGGGAACGAGGATTCGGGCTCCTGCACCATGGCGACATGGAAGCCCTGCCGGGTGAGGATGTCATAGACGGGCATCCAGCCCGATCCGTCCACCCAGGCGCCGTGGACCAGCACGATGTTCCTGACGGGATCGGCGCTCGCCGGGACCGAAGCCGCGGAAAGAGCGGCCATCACGGCCAAGCACGCTTTGAAATTCGCCATGTCCGCCACTCCTGGTTTTGCTGTCGGTGCATCCCTGTATCGGCAGGGAATATGAGGCCTCTCGATCCGTCTTTGTATCGTACCTCCGGTCGCCCGGGACCGTCCTGGGTTTGCCGGGATGATACTTTGGTTTGGGTGCCCGGTGCGCGTCCCGCCGCTGCTTCCCCGGTTCCTTCGCGCACGGGGCGCTATATAGTCGGGCCGCGCAATCGCAGAACAGGACGCAGTGGTGGTTACGCAGTCGTCTTCCGAGGTCCCGCCCGGCGCATGGCTCCTGGCCGCATTCGCCGGCCTTCTCGCAATTGCGATATTTGCCGTCGACACCTATACGCCCACGCATATCGCCGTCGCCGTTCTCTACGTCCTCGTCATTCTGCTGTCCGCAAACGTCCTGTCGCGGGGCGGAACGGTCTATGCGTCGGCCGGCTGCGCGGCGCTCGCCGTCATCAGCTATCTCGTGCAGCATGGCGCGCTGACGCCGGATGCGCCGTTCGCAAGGCTTGCGATGTCGCTCGCCGCGATCGGGATCACCGGATTTCTGGTCTTTCGAAACCAGACCTCGCAAATGAGCCTGCGGGCAGCCGAACGGGAGCTGCGTGCCACGCTCGACACGATTCCCGCGCTCGTGATGCGCACCCGGCCCGACGGCGCGGTCGACTTCATGAATGCGCGCTGGAAGGCGCAAGGTTTCTCCGAACAGGCTCTGACGTCGGATTGGCTCGGCCTCGTCCATCCGGACGATCTTCCGGCGATTTCGGAGAAGCGCGCGGAGTCGATCGCAAGCGGCGAGGCCTATGAAGCCGAGATGCGCATGCAGCGCGCCGACGGCGAATATCGCTGGCTTCTAAGCCGCACGGTCGCCGTTCGCGACGAACGGGGACGCGTCGTAGCCCGCTATGTCGCGGCAAGCGACATCGAGGATCGCAAGCGCGCCGAGGCGGCCCTGCACAAGACGCAGGCCGAGCTGACGCATGTGACCCGGGTGACGACGCTGGGAGAGTTCACGGCGTCGATCGCGCATGAAGTCAATCAGCCGCTGGCCGCGATCGTCACGAACGGCGAAGTCGGCCTGCGCCTGCTGGAGATCGAGCCCCTCGACAAGGAGGAACTGCTGGAGACGACGCGCGAAATCATCGCCAATGGCCGCCGCGCCAGCGAGATCATCACGCGCGTGCGTGCGCTGTCCAAGAAGGGACAAACCAGGAAGGCCGCGCTCGATCTCAACGAGGTCGTTGAAGACGTCATTCCGCTGCTGAGGGGCCATGCGCTCGAGCATCGCCTCTCGCTGCGTCTGGAGCCGGCGTCCGCCCCGCAGCCGATCTGGGGCGATCGCGTCGAACTGCAGCAGGTGCTCATCAACCTGATCGTCAACGGCATGGAGGCCATGGCGCCGGTCCGGAGCGAGATCCGCGAGGTGGTGATCCGGTCGCGCCAGGGCGAATCCGGCGAGGCGCTGGTCGAGGTCGTCGACGGCGGCGCCGGCCTCGGCGATGAGGACACCAGACAGATGTTCAATGCCTTCTTCACGACCAAGCCGAACGGCATGGGCATGGGACTGGCGATCTGCCGCTCGATCATCGAAAGACACGGCGGCAGATTGTGGGCGACCAACAATGCGGGGCGGGGCGCGACATTGCAGTTTGCCCTGCCCCCATACCGGGGGGTTCATTCGTGACAAAGCCGAGCCAGGCCGACGGCGACGGGCCGATCGTCTTCATCGTCGAGGACGACCAGCCGCTGCGCGACGCTCTCAGGCGGCTTTTCCGCACCGTCGGATTGCGGACCGAAGCGTTCGGATCGGCGGCGGAGCTTCTGGAGGCCAGGCTGCCCGATGCGCCGGGCTGTCTCATCCTCGACGTGCGCCTGCCGGGCGTCAGCGGCCTCGATCTTCAGGGCGATCTCGCAAGGCTCGACATTCGCCTGCCGATCATCTTCATGACGGGGCATGGCGACATTCCGATGTCGGTGCGCGCCATGAAGGCGGGCGCCGTCGACTTCCTCGCCAAGCCGTTCCGGGATCAGGACATGCTGGATGCGGCGGCGGCCGCGATCGAAAAGGATCGCGCGAGACGCCGGCATGATGAGCAACTGGTCGGCCTGCGCACGCTGTTCGAATCGCTGACCCCGCGCGAGCGCGAAGTCTTGACGCTCGTCACGGCGGGCCTGATGAACAAGCAGGTCGCCCACGAACTCGGGCTCAGCGAGATCACCGTGAAGATCCACCGGGGCAGCCTGATGAAGAAGATGGACGCGAAATCGCTGGCCGACCTCGTGAAGATGGCCGAGACGCTGCAGATCTCCCGCGCCAAGCCTTGAACCAAACCTTCGTATGAATTGCCCGAAGATCCGTCACGGCGCAGGTTGCGGGCGCGCCGATGCATGACAGGCGCACTTCACAAGGATTGGCACCGCTGACCGGCGTTCATACCGTTTCGATCGTCGATGACGACCCTTCTGTCCTGACCGCAACGCGGCGGCTGCTGCGCCTGCGCGGCTTTTCGGTCGCGTCGTTTTCATCGGCGGAAGAGTTCCTGGCCTCTCCCCAGTGCGAGACGACCGCGTGCGTCGTCACCGACGTCAGGATGTCCGGCATGAGCGGTGTCGACCTGCAGGCGTGCCTCGCAGAGCGCGGACGCCATCTGCCGTTCATTTTCCTGACCGCGTTTCCCGACGATGCGACGCGGCGGCGCGCGCTCGACGCCGGCGCGCTCGCCTTCCTGGCGAAGCCGTTCGACGGGCAGACCCTGGTCGCGTTCGTCCACGCGGCGCTGGCGCGAACGTGAATTCATACGATCGTTTGGGTTGACCAGGCCCGGCATAAGTCCATCTTCGACGTAGCTCTGCCTGCATTCCGCATCGCTGATCGAACGTCCCCTCCCCCGTGTTCGACAGCGTCTCGAGGCCGTCGCGTTCCCCCGCGCGGCGGCCTCGACCTTCTCCAGCGACAGCGCCTTGCCCGCGGCCATCGCGCAAACAAAGGTATGGGTGGCTCCAAACCAAATCCCTAGGTCCGGCGACCCTCGTACGATAAACGGTCCGCGACTCACCGACTATCGTTCCCTCCGATCCGCAAACCGGCAATCCGGCAGCGCAGGGGATGAGAACCAGCCATGACGCATCCAACAGCCGACATCCGACCGGATCGGCCCCCGCAGGGCGCGCTTCGGCGTGCCGCGCGCGAAGAGGAGCGGCTGGCCGCCCTCATCGCCATGGTCGCCGGCATCGTCGACGCCTACGGCTTCATCACATACGGCACCTACCTGTCGTTCATGAGCGGCAACACCACGCAAGCCGGCTATCGAACCGCACAAGGCGACTTTGCCGCGGCGGCGCCTGCGCTCACCGCGATCGCGTCCTTCGCCGGCGGCTCCTTTGCGGGCGCGTTCACCGCGCCGCTCGGCGCGTTCCGTATGCACCGGTTCGTGTTCGTCCTTGCCGCGGCTTTGCTCGTCTCGGTGATCGGGCTCACGGGTCTCGGGCTGCTGTCGGCGAATGCGCATATCGCGTTGATCACTTTCCCCATGGGCCTGATGAACACGGTGCTGACGCGTGTCGGCGCCCAATCGGTGAGCCTGACCTTCGTGACAGGGACGTTGAGCCGGTTCGCACAGCAACTCGCATGGACGGTCCGGCGCGCGCCGCTCGCCGACAGCCAGGGCGCCTGGGACACGCATTGGCGCCGGACCGTCCTTTTGTTCGGCATCTGGGCTGCCTTTCTCGCCGGCGCCTTTTTCTCGGGTATCGCGACGCCGCGCCTGGGAACGTGGGTTCTCGCGATACCGGCAGCGATTCTGTCGGTATTGGCCGCGTTCGGACGCAGCAACGAGAAGGTGCGCTTGAGATGAACGATTCTTGAAACGGTCACATGTTGCCACCCTTCACGCGGGCCGCTCACCGGGCGTCATGCGCGGAATGTTTGTCGTCGCAGAGCGATTGGGCACATCAATTGCGCGCGGGAGGGCGTAGAGTGGAAAATGGCTTTCCAAAGGGATCAGCATGTGAGGTCGCTTTCCCGCCGTCGTATCGACGACCCGCATTCTCCCGGCGCGGCCTTGTCGCGGTGAGCGCGGGAACGGCGCCGCAGACGCCCGCCGCCGCGCCGGCCGGATTGACAAGCGCCGCGGCCGCGCAGCGCCTCGCCCAGACCGGGCCCAACGCCATCGTCGACGTCGCCGAGCATCCGGTGCGCCGCGCGTTGGCGAAATTGTGGGCGCCGGTGCCATGGATGCTCGAAGCAGCGATCCTCCTGCAACTTTTCCTCGGCGACTATGTCGAGGCCGGCGTCGTCGCGTTCCTGCTGCTCTTCAACGCCGCGATCGGCTTCTTCCAGGAGAGCCGGGCGCAGGCGACGCTGGACGCGCTCAAGTCGCGGCTGGCGCTGGTCGCCTCGGTGCGGCGCGACGGAACCTGGACGACGGTGCCCGCCGCCTCGCTGGTACCCGGCGACCTGGTCAAGCTGTCGCTGGGCACGGTGGTGGCCGCGGATGTGCGGCTGACCGAGGGCTCGATCCTCATCGACCAGTCGATGCTCACCGGCGAGTCGCTTCCCATCGAAGCCGGCGCGGGCGCGCAAACCTATGCCGGTGCGCTGGTGCGGCGCGGCGAAGCGGTCGCGGAAGTGACCGCCACCGGCGCGCGCACGAAATTCGGGCGCACCGCGGAGCTGGTGCGCAGCGCCAAGGTGGAGAGCTCCGAGCAGAAGGCCATCCTGCGCGTGGTGCGCAATCTGGCGGTGTTCAACGGCGCCGTCACGGTGCTGCTGACGGTCTATGCCCTGCTGCTGCCGATGCCGCGGGGCGACATCATCCCGCTCATCCTGGTCGCGGTGCTCGCCTCGATCCCGGTCGCGCTGCCGTCGATGTTCACGCTGGCGGCGGCGGTCGGCGCGCGTGGCCTGGCGCGCAACGGGATCCTGCCGACCAGCCTGTCGGCGGTCGACGAAGCCGGCAGCATCGACATTCTCTGTTCGGACAAGACCGGAACGCTCACCCGCAACGAGCTTGCGGTGATGTCCGTCCGTGCGATGCCGGGCTTCGACGAAGCGCATGTGCTGGCGCTGGCGGCGCTCGCAAGCTCCGACGGCGGACAGGATCCGGTCGATGCCGCCATCCGCGCCGCCGCCGCCAAGCAGGTCGTCGCCGATGCTCCGGCGCTGGTGAGCTTCCTGCCCTTCGATCCCGCGGTGAAACGCGCCGAGGCGACCGTGCGGCAGGTGGACGGCATCGTCGCGCGCATCGTCAAGGGCGCGTTCGACGTCGTCCAGGGCCTGTCGCAAGCCGCGCCCGAAGCGGCCGCCATGGTCGACGCGCTGCAGGCCAAGGGCTATCGCGTGCTCGCCGTCGCGGCCGGGCCGCCGGCGGCCCTGCGCCTGTCCGGCCTCATCGCGCTCAGCGATCCGCCGCGGGAGGATTCCGCCGCGCTGATCCGCGAACTCGCCGGCCTGGGCGTGCGGACCGTGATGGTGACGGGCGACGCGCCGGTCACCGCGAAAGTCGTGGCGGACGCCATCGGAATCGCCGGGGCGGCCTGGGCGACGACACCGCTGCCGGAGAACCTCCCGGCGGAGAAATATGCGATCTTCGCCAGCGTCCTGCCGGAGGACAAATACCGCCTCGTCAAGGCGCTGCAGAAGGACGGCCATGTCGTCGGCATGTGCGGCGACGGCGCCAATGACGCGCCGGCGCTGCGCCAGGCGCAGATGGGCATCGCCGTGTTCACCGCGACCGACGTCGCAAAATCGGCCGCCGGCCTGGTCCTGACCGAGCCAGGACTCGGCGGCATCGTCGCCGCGGTCAAGGAAGGGCGCGCGACCTTCCAGCGCATCCTGACCTACACGCTGCGCTCGGTCGTGCACAAGGTGGTGCAAGTCCTCTTCCTGGCTGCCGGACTGATCCTGACGGGCCAGGCGATCCTGACGCCGCTGCTGATGGTGTTCATGATGGTGACCGGCGATTTTCTCGCCATGTCGTCGTCGACCGACAATGTCCGGCCATCGCCGACGCCGAGCGTCTGGCGCATCGGCAACCTGACCATTGCCGGCGTGATCCTGGGTGCGGTCGACCTTCTGTTCTGCGTCGCCTGCTTCGCGGCGGGAAAATTCCTGTTCGGCTTCGACACCGGATCCCTGCAGACGCTGACCGTGGTGATCCTGGTCTATAGCGGCCAGTCGGTGTTCTACGTCGCGCGCGAGCGGCACCATATCTGGAGTTCGCGGCCCGGGCGCTGGGTGCTGGCCTCGTCGGTCGTGGACCTGTCGATCGTCAGCCTCCTGGCCGCGAACGGCATCTTGATGAAGGCTCTTCCGGTTGCAATCCTGGGCGGACTGTTCTGCGCCGCGATCGTGCTGGCTCTGATCCTGGATACGGCGAAGGTCGCCCTGTTCCGCCGCCTGCGGATCGCGTAGCGGCCTGCCCCCGGTCGAACCGGGCGGCGTTTCGCGCGTTTGAGCAGAAACACGTCTTGGAGAATCCGATGGCGGCGACGATCAAATCCATTCGTATCCACAGTTTCGGCGGACCCGAAGTTCTCCACGAAGATCGCCTTCCGATGCCGCAGCCGCAGGACGGCGAGATTCTGGTCAAGGTCCATGCCGCCAGCGTCAATCCGGTCGATTTCAAGATCCGCCAGGGCGGCAATACCGGCCCCGACAAGCTGCCGATCGCCATGGGCCGCGACATCTCCGGCACCATCGAGAGCTGGGGTTCTGGCGTGGAGGGCATGCGCAAGGGCGATGCGGTCTTCGCCATGCTGGGACGGGACCGCGGCGGCTACGCGGAATATGTGGTCGCAAGACCGGACGAGTTCGCCGCCAAACCGGCAAAGGTCGATCATACGCGCGCGGCAGCGGTGCCGCTCGCCGCCCTCACGGCATGGCAGGGGCTGTTCGATCGCGGACGGCTCGCCCGCGGGCAGCGGGTCCTGATCCATGGCGGCGCGGGCGGCGTCGGCCATTTCGCGATCCAGCTTGCCAAGGCGAAAGGCGCCTGGGTGGCGACGACCGTCTCCAAGCAGGACGTCGAGTTCGTACGCGGACTCGGCGCCGACCTGGTCGTCGATTACAAGGCCCAGCGCTTCGAGGACGAAGTCCGCGACATCGACCTCGTCTACGATCTGATCGCGGGCGAGACCCAGGACCGGTCGTTCGACGTGTTGAAACGCGGCGGCGCGCTGGTCTCCACGCTGAAGGCGCCCGATGCTGCGCGCGCCAGGGCGAAAGACCTGCATGTCGCGCACTACATGGCCGAACCGAATGCGGCCCAGCTCGCGCAAATCGCCGCGCTGATCGACGACGGCAAGGTCCGGCCGGTGGTCGAGTCCGTTTTCGGCCTCGACGATGCCGCCAAGGCGCAGACGAAGCTCGAAACGGAACATGTGCGCGGCAAGATCGTGCTTGAAGTCGTTCCGTCGCAAGGCGCGCGCGGCGCGTCGTTCGACAGCGAGTTGGCCTAGGCGTTCAGCCCGCGAGCCAGGACAAGGCATTGCGCAGGAAACGCTGTTGCAGCGGTGCACTGAAATCGGGCACGCGCTGGAACAGGATCTTGCCGGCGCCCAGCCTGGCGGTGAAGGTGCCGGCGCCGACCCGCCTGTCGTGGTCGCGACCATAGCCGACGAAGACGTCGACATCCGGTCCGTCCACCAGCAGCCCGTTCGCCTGCCGTCCATGCGTTTGAAAGTGCAACCCCATCGCCTGCTCGGGTGGGAAACCCTCGTACACGCCATGCGCGCGCCGGAAGTACCAATTGCCCATCCATGGCGCGCGCAACCTGCCGACCTGTCCGCCATAGCGAAACGCGCCTTCGGCGGCGAGCTGTGACGCGACCCCGTCGGCGAGGCCGTCTTCCTGCGCCATGACCAGCAACGGCGTTCCCGTCCTGACCGCGGCCAGGACTTCCGCGGCAAGCGCACCCGGCACGGGCGTGCTGCCGTCCGCGCGCTGCAGCGTCAGTCCGGCATCGCCGCCGAGCTTTTGCGCCGGCGTCGAATGTTCCGTAAGCCCCGACGCGATGACGGCGGAATAGTCGATCCCGGCGGCGAATTCCTCCACGACAACGCCGGGGATCGCCGCCAACTGGTTCCGCAGCACAGGCCAGATGCCGGTGACCGCGACGCGAAGCACACGGTCGCGCATCGGCGGCAGCCCGGTCTGCGCCGCCCAGATTTCGCGGATCTGCGTCGGTGTGCCCAGCAGCGAACAGGCAAAGCGGTACAGGCCTTCGTCCGGCAGCGCCGGGCTGGCGACGCCGTCCCCGACCAGCACGCTGAACTGGTCCGGCAGCGCCATCGGCAGCGGAAATTCGCCGAGCGTGCTGGTCCGTCCGCGCGGATCGGTCATCGCAAGGACGAGCGCGCCGGCCGCCGGTGCGCCAGTGTCGTTCAGCAGGTAGAGATCGAACACCGCGCTGTCGCCGGCGGCGACCGCGAGCGCGTGTTGCTTCGCGACCGGGCGCAACGGCGACAGGCTCGACCGGATGCGTTCGGGATCGCCCTTGAAGTTGCGCAGATTGTCGACAATGCCGGAATGGTTGTCGATGGCGGTCGATTCCCAGCCGCTGATCGCCGCGATATCGGTCGCATCGTTGATCCGGGCGTTCTCCATATATTGCTGCCAGCTTTCGTAGCAACGGCGCCCGACCGCCTGGAACACATGCGACGCCGTGGGGAATGCTTCGCGGAAACGCCAGCGGTCGAGGAAGTCGTCATAGCCCGCAAGGATCGCCTTGCGATCCGCCAGATCGTAGCTGCGGCCGCCGCGCTGCATAATCTCGGCGATCGCCAGCGCGTGGTCGTCCGGCGCGCCACAGCCCTCCATCTCGCCGAACGCGACGATCGGCTGCGTCAGCGGCTGGCGATAATTAAAGTGTTCGGGATCGCGATAGAACGCGTCGTACCACTGGTCGCCCGCGCCCTGATGGTCGTCCCACCAGCCGCCCCATGCTTCCCGGTCGGAGCGATGCAGCGCCGGATCATAGGGCGCATACCAGGCCTGGGCCGCGCGCGTCGGCGGCGCCACCATGCCGTCGTTGAGCAGAATGATGCGGCTTTCGTCCTCCGCCCGCATCGCCGACAGGATCGCCGTGGTGTCGGGGTTCGAAAGATCGGCGCCGTTCTCGTTCTGCAGCGTGTACTGGATCAGCGAGGGATGGCTGCGGAACGCCCGCACCATGGCGATGCATTTCGCCGCCATATAGCGTTGCGCGAACCGATCGGCCGCGGTGGCGGGGCGCTGCATGATCACGCTGTGCGCGTCGCGCTTGGCGCCTTCGGGCAAGGCGCCGAGCGCGAGCTTGCCGCCGCCCGGCTCCATGCCGCGCAGCAGGCCGAGCCGGTCCTGGGCGCGGAACACCTCCGCCTTGCCGACATTCCGGTGGAAGGTGAGGCAGTTCAGGCCCAGTGCCTTCGCCTGGACGACTTCCCGCTCGGCCAGTTCCGGCGTCGGCCACAGCCCGTTGAGCCCCCAATAGCCCCAGCTGATCGCGGCGTAGAGCCGGATGCGCCGCCCGTTCAAACGCAAGACCGCGTTCTTGCCGGCCCCATCGGGCGCGAACCAGCGAAAGCCGAACGTGACGGCGCGGACGCTGACGCCGCCGCGCCGTCGCCAAGTGGCGCGGAGCCGGTAGAGATTCGGCTCTTGCAGGCTCCAGAGCTTTGCAGCCCTCGCCTCGATCGCGAATTTGCAAACGCCCGCCGCGTCGCGGCCGATGAACGAGACGTGCGCCGGCACGATCCGTTCGGTGTCTTCGTCGACGACCTCGATCTTCAATTTCTTCGCGTCGGCATCGGCCGCCGGATCGAGCTTGACGAAGGCATGCACCATCCGCACCGCGGCGGTGTTCAGCACCCACAGATCGGTGATGCGCCCGTCCATCGGATCGGCGCGCAGCGACAGGCCGCGGTCGAGGCCGCCGAAACCGTGCGAGCGCTGCAGCCTGACCGCGCCCCAGGCGATCGTGTCACCGTCGATCCAGTCATAGCGTCCGCCCGGATTGGTGATGCGGATGGCGAGCCGGTTGCGGCCGCCCGGCTCCGCCGCTTCGGTCAGGTCGCATTCGAACGGCAGCTCCTCAAGGATGAAATAGCCGGCCAGCTTCCGGTTCAGGAACACTTCGGCTCGCAGCCGCGCGCCGCGCACGGCGAGGACGATGCGGCGGCCTTTGAACTCCGCAGGAATGTCGATCTCCCGCCACCACCAGGAAACACCGCGATAGGCACCGTTCGCCGGCACCGGATCGCCCGGCGCCCAGATATATTCGTCGATCGTGTAGGGCCGGCTGCCGAACGCGCCCCAATAATGCTGCTCGACCGTTGCGGGCAGCGTCACCGCGATCCCGGCCGTGTCGGACAGGACGTCCCATCCGCCGCTCGGCGGACGGACCGGCAGCGCTGCCGGCTCGACATCACCCGGCAGATGAACCGCGTCGTCCGCCCACGGCGCGTCGCGGTCGAGCCATAGCCGCCAGCCCGTATCGGGAACCGCAATCGCGTCCGGCCGCGCGTCGCGCCCGGTCCGGCCCGGCGATGGCGGCACGGCGGCGGCGATTCCGGACAGTCCCGCAAGACGAACGAAGCTGCGGCGGTTCATCAGACGAGACTTCATTCGGTCATCGGCGCTCACATCTCACACGAACCGGGTGCCGGCGGCCAGCCCCGGGGTCCCGAACGCGCGCGCCCCGAGCGCAAGCCCGGGGCGCTGAAGCGTAGCGATCAATCGGTCTTGGCCGTGAGGTTGATGAAGAAGGTCTGGCCGAAGGCGTCATAGGTAGACGGGAAGGTGTTGCCGTAACCCGTCGACGCGCCGTTGGCGAGCACCGGCGGATCGATGTCGAACAGATTGTTGATGCCGCCGGACAGTTCGAGATTGTCGGTCACGTCATAGCTGGCCGACAGGTCGAAGTAGTGATAGTCCGAAATGACCGGATGGGTCAGCGTATTCAGCGCCTGCACCGCGCCGCCATTGCGCAGCGGCAGCAGATAGCGATCGTCCGTCACCGAACCGATGAAGCGGTAGCGCAGGCTGAGCGCCAGCGGGCCGTCGGTCCAGGTGAACCGCGTCGAGCCTTTGAGGCGCGGGTCCGGCTCGCCGCAGGTGGCGCCGAAGCCGCCGATGCAGTCGTTCTTGACGTTCGGTTTGGTGGCGTCCGGCGTCGTCACGGCCTCGAACTGGTAGGTCCAGTTGGTGCTGATCGCCATGTCGGTGGCGGCAGTCAGCAGGCCCCAGTCGATCCCGAAGGCGTATTGCGCGCCGATGTCGACGCCTTCGGTCTTGATCGCGCCCAGATTGGCGTTGCCGACGGTGACGTAGTTCGGCGCGCTGATCTGGCCCGTCGTCGGATCGCGATGGATCGACTGGCAGTAGACGCTGGAGGCGTCCTGGACGACCGTGTAGCACTGGTTCAGGACGCCGGCGAGACCGCCGCTGAGCGGTGCGATCGCGCCTTTCACGTCGATGCTGTAGTAGTCGATGCTGGCGGCAAAGCCCGAAAACATCGTGGGGGTGATGACCGCGCCCAGGGTGATTGTGTCCGACGCTTCTGCCGCGAGGGTCGGATTGCCACCGGTCACGTTGCCGATCAGCGGATTGGGCTGGACGATGCCGGTGAACACGTTCGCCGCCGGCACGCCCTGTGCGACGCAGATCGCGCGGACCGCGGCGGTCTGCTGCGCCACCGGCTGGCCCGAACTGCAGGGATCAACCGCGGTGTTGAAGTTCAGCACCGTGCCGCCGAACAGCTCGCCGACATTGGGGGCGCGGATGGCGTGCTGGTACTGGCCGCGGAAGCCGAGGTCGTCGACCACCTTCCAGTCGCCGCCGCCCGAATAGGTCCACACTCCACCCACGCCCGAGAGATCGTAGTCGGAATAGCGGAACGCCCCGTTGACGGTGAATTTCCGCACCAGCGGCAGATCGGCGAGCACCGGCACGCGCAATTCGCCGAACGCTTCCTTCACGGTCTCGTTGCCCTTGGTGGGAGAGCTGCCGTTAAAGCCGGCGACGTCGCCGGAGTTGAGGAAGAAATCCGGGTCGAACGAGGCGGAGGTGAAGCGCCATTCGCCGCCGAGCGCGAATTCCACCGGACCCGCCGGCAGTTTGAACGCCGTGCCGGTGAGGCTGGCCTGCGCCCCGGCGAGCTCCGCCTTGGTCTGGTAGATCGAGGAAATCGACACCGCGGCCACGCAGGCGGCCGACATGGTCTGGCCGAACACGTCGCAGACCGGCGGAGCGCCGCCGACGCTCAGGACCGCGTTCTGCAGCCGGCTTCGCGAGACGCCGCCGATGTTGTGGTCGGTCTCGTTGGTGCGCGCATAGGTGTAGTAGATGTCGTAGGCCAGGTCGCTCAGGAAATCCTGCGACACGCTGCCGAGCTGGCCGCGGAATCCGCCGGCGAAGCGCAGCGCCGAGCGGTCGGATGTATTTATGCGATTGCCCAGCTCGGTATAGCGCGTCGAGGTGTTGATCGCGGCCAGGCCGTCGCCGGGCGTGGTGTGATAGGTCTGCGCGCCCTCGACGCTGGTGATGCCGCCGGCCGGCTCCGCCAGATCGAGCTGGGTGAACAGCGCCTGCATCGCCGGGCTGAGATAGGGATTGTTGGTGTTGAACAATATGGTCGCCCCGCCGATATTGCTCGGCGTCAGCTGCATGGTCACGAGATTGTCGCTGAAGTGGAATTCGGCGTAGGCGGTGACCTCGGGCAGGATGTCGTAATGCGCGAAGGTGTTCACCATCCAGCGCTCTTGCGGGATCTGCATGTAGTTGAGCAGGGTGAGATTGTAGAGGTCGCCGGGCCTTGCGAACGGCCGCGGCGTCGTCCCGGCGTCGTCCCAGATGAAACCGTCGCTGCCGATGCCGGAAAGGCCCGCCGCCGCATAGGCCGCGTTCAGCGCCGGGTTCGATTGCGGCGTGCCCGGACGGATGAGCGGAACCATGTCGCTGTTCGGGACGCTGGTGCTGCCGCCGGAGACCAGGCCCATGATGCCGCCGGACGTGGCGCAGTTCGCGGCGCTGGCGCCGTTGGGCGTGCCGGGGAAGGTCTTGCTGAAACTCGCCATGGTCACGCATCCGTCGGAAACGTTGGCGGCCGCATAGGGAAGCTCGGCCCGGGTGATCGGCTCGCGGTTGAGATAGCTCATCGAGACGGCGACGTTGCCCCGATCATGGTCGAAATTCGATCCCAGCGTCAGGTCCAGGCTGTAGGTCGGCGTGGTCGTGTCGCTGTCGAAATCGACATGCGCATCGGCCCTGGCGCCGGTGAAATTCTGCTTCATGACGAAGTTGATCACGCCGCTGATCGCGTCCGAGCCGTAGACCGCGGACGAGCCGCCGGTGACGATTTCGGTCCGCTCGATCAGGGCGGTCGGTATCGTGTTCAGGTCGGTGGTGAGGTTGGTGCCGTTGATCGTGAAGCGGCGGCCGTTGACCAGCACGAGATTGCGCACCGGGCCCAGCCCGCGCAGGTTGACGAAAGTGCCGCCGCTGCCGCCATTGGGCTGCACGGTGTTGGCGGTCGAGCCGCCATTGGTCGCGCCGACGAATTGCGGCGACGAATTGAGCAGCGTGTCGATGTCGAGCGTGCCGGTGAACTTGATCTCCTCCGCGCCGATCACGGTCACCGGTGTCGACGCCTCGAAGCCGGTCTGTGCAAGACGCGAACCGGTGACGAGGACCGTCTCGGGCGTTTCCGCATACGCTGCCGGCGCGCCGCAAAACGCCAAACCCGCGACGGCCAACAGGGTGCTGCACAGCCAATGCGTGCGGCGTCCCACTCTTCCGGTCACATGCATGATCAACCCTCCCGCTTTTTTGATTTGGGGCCGCTTGAGAAGCTGGCCTTGGCGCCGGTTTTCCGGCGTCAGATGTCCTGGATTTCCCTGCCCCCGTTTTCGATCACAATTGTGCATTTGTGATCATTGAAGATCGATAACTATCATAAGCGGGCGTAGCTGGGAACAAAAAATACATTGTGACCGATCACATCGGCGCGGAGTGTCGCCAAAGGCACACAGGATTTTGCGCGGACGCGCTGCTGCACTGCAGCATCAATCAGCGTGCGGACTGCCGGATCACGACCGGTCCGAGCAAGCCGGATGGCCGCAGCGGCGCGTCGGCGCGATAGGTCGGGATGGCGGTGAACGCGACAGGCCGCGTCACGCCGGGCTGGGCATCGCCGATCAGGCGATTGACCCATAGGTTTGCGACCGTAACCGTCAGCACGTTGCGCCCCGGCCTGGCAGCCTTGGTGGTGTCGACGCGGAAGGGCGGCGTCCAGACCGTGGCAAAGGCGTGGCCGTTGAGCGTGACGTCGGCAAGCTCGCGCACCTCGCCGAGATCGAGTTCGAGCCGGGTGCCCGGCGCGAACGCGCTTGCCGGCAGATCGAAGGTCGTGCTGTAGACCGCCGTGCCGGAAAAATACTTTATGCCAGGAATGGTGCTGTCGCTCCAGGATTGCAGCGCGCGTTGCAAGAGGACGGGCGGCGCGCCGCGACCGGGCTGAAACGCGATCTTCCAGGGGCCGTCCAGCGCCAGCAGCGTCGGTTCCGTTGCCGCAACCTCGCGCTGCGCCTCGCTGTTCTTGCGAAAGACAACGAAGGCGGAACCGTTGGGCGGCAGCGACAACGTCATCTTGGTAAGGCCATCGGCACGCGAGAAATCAACGAGACTCACCGCGCCGCTCACCGCATCCCATATCTCGGGGACGCCGTCCGCCGTGCGGAAGGCGGCGGCGACGGTCTGGGCGCGCGCCAGCCGGTTGCTGACGAAATAAAGATCGCCGCCTGCCAGCCGGCGATGCGCGTAGAGAACCCGGCTGTCCGCGTCGGATCCGACGAATGCGAAATCCGGCGGCAGATGCCGCGTCGCGAGGGCCTCCGGCAGCGAACCGGCGGGAAAGACCTGGCCGCGTCCATAGCGATGCGGCGCGTCGGCGCTGCCGAACAGATCGCTCGCCGCCGCCGCGAATTGCCCAGGCTCGTCCGCCAGGCTCGGCGACGCCACCGGCCGGCGCCCGACCAGCACGGCGCCCTGCGCGACGAGATCGCGAATCCGCCGCAGGACGGGCAACGTCATCATCCGGCTGCTGCCGCCGAGATACAGGACGTGGTAGCGCATGCCGGACCCGGTCGCGAGATCGCCGCGATCCACCGACAACTGCCCATCGAGCGCGTCGGCATCGACGAAGTCGAAGCCATAGCCAGCCGGCACGTCGACCGGCGTGTCGCCGAACAGGCCGGTGACCGGCGCTTCCTGGCCGGTGAAATACGCGATGTCGGCAACGGCACGGCCCTGTTGCAGCAGGAACGAACAGCGCGCGATATAGCGCATCCAGGCGCCGGCCTGCCCGCTCCAGCTTTCGAGACGGTTGAAGAACTGCCCGTAGCCGGACAGCGAAAGGCCGGGCGGCCGGTCGACCGGCTGATGCACCGAGGCGTGGATAACGACGCGGTTGACGCCGCGCACGAATTCCATGTCGATCAGCGGCTTCAACTCGCGCGGCGCGAACGCCCAGGGCCGGTTTGCCGAGGTCAGCGACTCGGCGGCCACCAGATTCCGACCATAGACATGAGCGACCGACGCCGCGCCCAGGATGTCGGCCTCATAGGTCAAGGCAGATGGAAAGCGCTCGCCATAGGTCCACATCGCGGCCATCGGGACGTCGGCGTAACGGCGCATGTCGAGATCGTCGCCGAAGGTGGGCCGGTGATCCTCGATCGCCTCCATATAGGTCGCGAGGCCGCGTTCGCGCGCGACGGCGGCGATTTCGCCATAGTGATTGCGCGACAGCAGTTCGGCGGCGGTCCGGCGGAAATCCCACAGGAACCGGTCGCTGTCGGCCGGACTGCGCACGACAGCGCCGGTCAGCGCCGGCAGCCACGGCACCGGATCATAGCCGCGCAGCCGCCGGAAATCGGCGAGCATGTCCGCGGTCCAGTTCTGCATGCCGGTTTCGGCACTGTCCACGACCAGCGACTGCAATCCACGCCGTCCGAACAGAGCGGGGCCGGTCGCAGCGCGATACGTGTCGAGATAGTGCTCCAGATAGGCCCGGACATGGGTGCGATCGAGCTTGTCGACTTCGAGGCCGGTCGCTTCGGCGGTGGCGGGATGGTTCTCAGAGCCCGTCAGGGAATATCCCAGGCGCAGCACCGTCCAGCGCCCCGGCGGCGGCATCCAATCGAGCGTGCCATCCGCTTTCATGCGATCGGTCAGGACGACGACGGTGCCGGGATCGATGGCGCTGTCCGGCGCGGCCGGGGCGGCGGTTGCCAGCGCATAGAAGTCGCGCGGCGGCGCGGCGAACTGCGCCTTCTGCTCGAACGCGTTCACGGTCGCGGCGGCGTGTAAAACCAGTTCGTACAAGCGATAGGCACGATGCGGCGCGTCGGCGGACGGCGCGGCTTCGATCAGTCCCGGCGCCGGATCGCGCGGCCGCAGGCTGGTCGGCAGCGGCGGCGCGGGACGGACCACCACGCGAAAGAAGCGGCCCATGGCCGGCGCAAAAGAGACCGTCTGCTGCACCAGAACCAGCCGCTGCAATTGCGCGGCTTGGCGCATATCCGCGACATGACGCCAGGCGAGGCCGTCATCGCTCGCCTCCACCACGGCGACAAAGCCGAGCCCCCTGGTCGTCGCGAGCGCCAGGCTCAAGCCCTGGATCGTCGCCGGCCTGTCGAAGCGCACGCGGATCCACGCATCGCCGTCTTCGCTTTGCGGCGCGAGGCTCACGCTCCGCGTGAGATCGCCGTCGGATAACAGCGCCGCATCGAGCGGTCCCGCGCTCGAAACCGCTTCCGTTACGCGCGGCGCCGGAACCGGCGCGCGGTAGGCGATCACGATGCTGTCGCGATAGAAGCGGAGGCGTTCGGCCGCCGGCGACGGCGCGATGTCGCCTGCCATCGGCGCATTGCCGAACGGCCCGATCGTGTCGGGCGGCCGGCGCAGGACGCCGTGAAAGGGTTTGCCGCCATCGATCCCGGTCGCGGTCCAGACCAGTTTCTTCATACCCTGCTGCGGCAGCACCCAGGGGCCCCCGGTCTCGCTCCAGCCGGGCGAGGAGTCGATCGACAGCTCCAGGCCGAACCGGTCGGCGAGACGCGTCGCATAGCGGAAGGCGTGCTTCCAGGCCGGCGACATGTAGATCAGGCGGCGCGGCACGACCTGCGGCGTGGCGATCGCGGCGTCGATGGCATCCACGCCGCCGATGCCGATGCGCTTCATCCATTCCAGGTCGCGCCTGATGCCGTCTTCGGTGACGTTGCCGTTCATCCAGTGCCACCAGACCCGCGGCCGCGCGGCAGGCGGCGGCGAACGGAAGCCTTCGAGAAGAGGATCGCGCGGCGCCGGAGCGGTCGCTCCGGTCAAGGTCGGCGATGTCAGAGCAAGCAACGCAGCCAGCGTCCAGGCGGTTGCCCTGCAGAGATAACCTGGCCGCATCCGCCGCTCCTCGCCGCTTCTCATTTATAAAAAAAAGCACGGCTCCAGGGAGGACGGAGCCGTGCTGTCGTGGGACCGCTGCTGAAACTCATAAACCCCACGTCGTGCAGTAAAAACCAAGACCCAACCAAATTCAATCAAATTCAATCGTAAGTGTGTTATAACGCCGAAAACGACAACGATCCTGGAGACCTACACGATGGTCCGACTTCACCGCCGCATGCTGCTGGGCGCGGGGCTGGCACTGCTTCCCGCGGCGCGCTGGGCCGCCGGCGCCAAGCCGCTCGACGCCTATGACGTCCGCCAGCACGGCGCGGCAGGCAACGGCGCCGCGCTCGACACCGCCGCGATCCAGCGCACGATCGACGCCGCCTCGGCCGGTGGCGGCGGCACGGTATATTTTCCGCCCGGCCGCTATCTGAGCTTTTCGGTCCAGCTGCGCAGCCGCGTCACGCTGCAATTCGCTTCCGGTGCCGTGCTGGTCGCCGCCGATCCAAAGAAGCACGCCGGCCGCTACGAGGCGCCGGAGCCCAACGCCTCCGACGTCTACCAGGATTTCGGCCACAACCATTGGCGCAACAGCCTGCTATGGGGCGACGGCGTCCAGGACATCGCCATCGTCGGGCCCGGCCTGATCGACGGCGCCGGGCTGACCAGCATCAGCCCCAATGCCGGCTGGACCGTCGGCATCGGCCGAAACCTGCCGCCCAGCGCCGAACTGGATGCGCGCATCGCCGATCACGAGGCCGGCGTCAAAGCCATGGACGGCCAAGGCAACAAGGCCATCGCGCTGAAGAACGCGCGCAACGTGACGCTGCGCGATTTCTCCATCCTGCGCGGCGGGCATTTCGCGATCCTGCTGACCGGCGTCGACAACATCGTGATCGACGGCCTGACCATCGACACCAACCGCGACGGCATCGATCTGGACGTCGTGCGCAACGCCCATCTGTCGAATCTGAGCGTCAATTCACCGACCGACGACGCCATCGTGCTGAAGAGCTCGCTGGCGCTCGGCGTCGTGCGGCCGACGGAGAACGTGACGATCACCAACTGCCAGGTCAGCGGCTACGACCTCGGCTCGCTGCTCGACGGCACGTTCCGCAAGACCCAGCTGCAAAACATCGAGCCCCATCTCACCAGCGGCCGCATCAAGCTCGGCACCGAATCCAATGGCGGCTACCGCAACATCGCCATCTCCAATTGCGTGTTCGATTGCTGCAACGGCCTGGCGCTGGAAAGCGTCGACGGCGGCGTGCTGGAAGACGTGACGGTGAGCAACCTGGTGATGCGCGACGCCACCGCGGCGCCGATCTTCATCCGGCTCGGCGACCGGCGGCGCGCGCCGCCCGGCACGCCGATCGCCGTCGTCCGGCGCGTCAGCATCAGCGACATCGACGCGGTCAGCCTGGACCGTCGCTACTGCGCCATCGTCTCCGGCGTGCCCGGCGGCATCGTCGAGGATATCTCCCTGCGCGGCATCCGCCTGCTCTATCCGGGCGGCGGCGCGGCCGGCGATCCGGCGCGCGCGGTGCCCGAAGCGGCCGACGGCTATCCCGATCCCGACATGTTCGGCCCGATGCCGGCCTGGGGACTCTATATGCGCCATGTCCGCGGCGCGGTGCTGCGCGACATCGAACTCCACGCGATGGCGGCCGACCCGCGCCCGCCGGCGGCGGTCAGCGATGTCACGGGATTGAATACCGAAGGACTTCTGGCCACGCCCGGCCCCGGCCAGGTGCTGCAACCCGTGCAAATCTGAACGCACCTAGACGTCGACCACGATGAGCCTGACGCCGCGGCCCTCGACCAGCCTGGCGGAGGCGTCGTCGATCGCGCTGTCCGTCACCAGCGTGTGCACGCGCCCCAATTCGCACAGCAGATGGCCGGCGGAGGCGGCGAATTTGCTGCTGTCGACCAGCACGACGAGCTCGTCCGCCTGGCTGAGCAGCTTGCGCTCGGCCTGCACCAGGATGATGTCGCTCTGCATCAGGCCGTGCCGCGACACTGCCGCGGCGCCGACGAACATGCGCGAGGCATGGAAGATGCGCGTCTCGACGTCCTCGAACGGATCGAGCACGATGTTCTGCTCGCGGAACACCACGCCGCCGGTGATCGAGATGCCGGTGCTGGGCTGCTGCAGCAAAGCGCTGACGATGTGCAGCGAGTTGGTCAGAACCTGCAGCTTGAGCGGTTCGAGATGAGGGCACATGTGCAGCGTCGTGCTGCCGCCGTCGATGATGATCGCCTCCCCCGGCCGGCATAGTTCCGCCGCCGCCTTGCCGATGGCTTCCTTCGCGGCGCGGTTGCGGTTGATGTTCTCGTGGAACGGCACGCCCTGCAGGTGATGGCCGCTCATATGGTCGACGCCGCCGGTCGGCTGCACCCCGCCCCGCACCCGCACCAGCCTTCCGTCGGTCTGCAGCCGCTCCAGGTCGCGGCGCAGCGTGGCCGGCGAGGCGGTGACGCGGCGCGCCAATTCGCGGAACGAGACGAAGCCCTTCTCGTCCAAAAGCCCCAAAATGACCCGATCCCGCTCAGTCGCGTGCATTTTCACTCTCATGATCGCGAGAGACACGTCATCGCTTTGCGCTTGTCAAGCAGGGGTGGGCGGCCGCGGCTAAACGATCCCGGCGCCCGCTTTCGGCGGCTTGCGCTCCTGCGCCTTGCGCGCGCGCCAGCCCGATTCGCGATAGGCGAGGATCGGATCGGCGGCGCCGCCCGCTTCGATGCGCGCCAGGGCGAGGATGGGCGAGACGTCCGTGACGTAACCTTGCCGCAAGGTGCGGAAAGCCTCCATCACGTCGTTGCCCGCGCGATAGGCCGCCAGCGCGTCGCGGTCGACGCTCCGGGCGCGCGCGAAGGCGCCGCCGATGGCCTCGGCGCTGGCCAGCAGGCTCTCGATCGGATCGGTGACGTTGTGCGACTGGTCGATCATGTAGGCGGGATCGAAGTCGGCGGGCGCCGCGTCCTCCGCCTCCGCCAACTCGTTGAACACCAGATAGAGCTGGTGCGGATTGACCGAGCCGGAATCCAGATCGTCGTCGCCGTATTTGCTGTCGTTGAAGTGAAAACCGCCGAGCTTTCCGAAGCGGCTGAGCCGCGCCACGATCTGCTCGATATTGACGCTCGGCGCGTGATGGCCGAGGTCGACCAGGCATTGCGCCTTCGGGCCCAGTTCCTTCGCCACCAGGATGCTGGTGCCCCAGTCGGAAACGACGGTCGAGTAGAAGGCGGGCTCGTACAATTTATGCTCGATCAGCATACGCCAGTCGGCCGGCAGCGCCGCATAGATGGCGTGCACGCCTTCGAGATAGCGGTCCAAGGACTCACGCAGACTTTGCTGGCCGGGGAAGTTCGTGCCGTCGCCGACCCACACGGTCAGCGCCTTGGAGCCCAGCGTTTCGCCGATGCGGATGCAATCGATGTTGTGCCGGATCGCCTGCTCGCGCACGGCCGGGTCGGTCGCGCTGAGGCTGCCATTGCGGTAGCTCAGGGTCTGGCCGTCCTGGTCCTCGAACGTGTTCGAGTTCACCGCATCGAAGCTGAGGCCCAGCGCCGCCGCTTCCTCGCGCAGGCCGGCGGGATCGGCGACCCGGTCCCAGGGAAAATGCATCGAGACGCGCGGCGTCATCCGGCCGAGCTGGTTGATCAGCGCGCAGTCCATCAGTTTCTCATGGACATTGGTCGGCTCGCCGGCCAGCGGAAAGCGGGCGAAGCGGGTGCCGCCGACGCCCACGCCCCAGCTCGGCACCGCGACGGAGAAATCGGCGACGCGCCGCTTGACCGCATCGATGTCAATGTTGCGGCGCGCCAGCTTGCGGCCCAGCGCGTCGTAGTCTTCCAGCACCGCGTCCAGATGCCGGGCGTTGTGGCCGGCGATCGCCTCCGGCGCCAGAGGCTGCTGGATTGTCGTCATCCTCTTCCCCACCTGACTTTTATCTTGCGCCGCGCCTGGCGGCGTGCGCTAGCGTGTAAAGGTCTGCACGTTCCCCGCGTCCACGTTGATGATGTTGCCCGTCGACTTCGACGATGCGTCGCTGGCAAAGAAATGGACCGCCTCGGCCACATCCTCCGGGAAGACGTCGCGCTTGAGAAGGCTGCGGGCGCGGTAATGTTCCTCGAGTTCGACCCCCGCGTCGACGCCGTAAGCCTTGGCGCGTTCGGCGCGCCAATTGCCGTCCCAGATGCGCGAGCCGCGCAGCACCGCGTCCGGATTGACCACGTTGACCCCGCACGCCGAAAGCGGCACCCTCCAGGGCCAGGCAACGCGCCAGGTGCAGCGCGGCGGCCTTGGCGGAGGCATAGGCCGACGCGTTGGTGGTCGCCGCGATGGCGTTCTTCGAGCCGATGAAGACGAGCGATCCGCCGCTTTTCTTCAGCAGCGGGAACGCCGCCTGCGACGTCAGGAAATAGCCCTTGGCCAGGACGTCGTAATTGCGGTTCCATATCTCCAGCGTCGTCTCCTCCAGCGCGGCGGCGGACGCCAGCCCGGCATTGGCGACGACGACGTCCACGCCGCCGAATTCGCGCGCCACCGCGTCGAACGCCGCCTGGACCTGGTCCTCCTGGCGGACGTCGCAGGCCGTCGCACGCACGACGTCGCGGCCGTATTTCGCCGTCAGTTCGGCGCGTGCGCTTTCCAGCGCGGCGTGATCGTAATCCGCCAGCATCACGCAGGCGCCGTCGTCGAGCAGACGCGCGGCGACGGCATGGCCGATCCCGCCGGCGCCGCCGGTGACCAGCACGACGCGCCCGACCAGCGGTTTGGGCCGCGGCATACGCCGCAGCTTGGCCTCCTCCAGCGCCCAGTATTCGATGCCGAACGCCTCGCGCTCCGGCAGGCCGACATAGGCGCCGATCGCGGTCGCGCCGCGCATCACGGCGACCGCATTGCCGTAGAACTCGTTCGCCAGCCGTGCCGTCGTCTTGTCGGTAGCGAAGGTGAAGCGGCCGACACCGGCCAGCAGCACGACCACCGGATTGGGATCGCGCATCGGCGCATCGCCCGGACGCACATTCCGCGCATGGTAGGCGGCATGCGCCTCGCGATACTCCACGACGGCCCGCGCCAGATAGGCATCGTCGTCCAGGCGCGACGGCTCCAGCACCAAGGGCTCGATCTTGGTGCGCAGGAAGTGGTCGGGACAGGACGTCCCCAGCGCGGCGAGGGGCGCGAAATCGCGCGAGCAGACGAATTCCAGCGTCTCGTCGTCGTCGTTGAAGTGCCCGATCCGGTTGCCGCCCATCGCGGCGCGCAGCCGCGGCATCAGCGTCGCCGCCACCGTGGCGCGTTCGCCGGAGGGCAGCGGCGCCACGGCCTGGCCGCCGAACGCCGGCTTGCCCGCCGACTTGTCGTTCAGGTAGCGCGCCGCGCGCGCGATCAGGTCGATGGTGTTCAGATAGCAGGACTTCGAATCGTCGCCCCAGCAGATCAGACCGTGGTTCTCCAGCACGATGCCGCGCAGGCCGGGATGGCGGGCGACGTGATCGCGCAGGCGCAATCCCAGATCGAAACCCGGCCGCTTCCAGGGCAGCCAGCCGACATCCTTGCCATAGATCGCCTCGTCGCCTCGCGACCCTGTGAGGACGCGGCGAGCGCGATCACGGCGTCGGGGTGGACATGGTCGACATCGGCGAAAGGCAGGAAGGCATGCAGCGGCGTATCGATGCTGGCGGCGCGCGGATTGAGGTTGAAGGTGCAGTGCGCCAGATACCCGACCATCTCGTCTTCATGCGCGACCCCGCGATAGAGCTTCTCGAGCCCCAGCAGCTTGTCGAGATAGAGGGTCGCAAAGCCGTCCAGCTTCATGGAGCCGATGTCGCCGCCCGATCCCTTCACCCACAGGACCCCGACGCGCTCGCCAGTCAGCGGGTCCTTGGCCGCGATCTTGCCCGACGTGTTGCCGCCGCCGAAATTGGTGATCGTCAGGTCGCTGCCCCCCCCCAGCAGGTTGGAGCGGTACAGCAACGCTTGCTCGGGCGAGAGCGCCGCGGCGGCGTCATCGGACCACCGCGATTCCGGAATCGCGAACTGACTTGCCTGCGCCATATAGAGTGACCTCAATTCCCACCGTCACGGGCGCCCGTGCAACGCGTGGCCGCCGCCTTCCAACCTTAACAATCATATTTGACCAAAATCATTCAAACAAGATCACAGATGCCAATCGCGCGAATCGGCGGGTTTGCGCGCTCGATGCCGGTGGCTGCGCCTTTGCGATGGGGAGGCCGAAGCCGGCGGTGGCTTGACCGATATACTCATATTCGACCAAAATTCGTCAAAATAGATATGGGACGGGAATGCGCCGGGGCTGCGTCGTCATCATCGACGTCGGAAAGTCTTTGTCCAAGCTGACGATGTGGTCGTCGGACCGGCGGCTCGTCGCCCGACGCACGCATGCCAATGCCGTCCGCGCCGCAGACGGCTATCCCAGCCTGGACGTGGAAGGAATCACGGCGTGGCTGGCGGCGACGCTCGAGGAGCTGGCGCGGCAGAGCGACATCGCCGCCATCGTTCCGGTCGGCCATGGCGCCGCGGCCTGCATCGTCGACGGCGGTGGCCTGCGCCTGCCGCCCGTCGATTACGAGGCCGAGCCGCCGGCCGAGATCGGCACGCGCTACCGCGCCCTGCGCGATCCGTTCGCGGTGACGGGATCGCCCTGCCTGCCGGCCGGACTCAACCTCGGCGCACAATTGCTGTGGCTCGACACCATCGCGCCGGACAAAGCCCGCAGCGGCCGCATCGTCACCTGGCCGCAATACTGGGCCTGGCTGCTGAGCGGTATCGCGACGACGGAGGCGACGAGTCTGGGCAGTCATACCGATTTGTGGAATCCGGCGAAGGGATGTCCGTCGCCTCTCGCCGTCGCGCAAGGCTGGGCGGATCGGCTGGCACCGCTGCGCCGCGCCGGAGACGTCCTCGGCCCCGTCACCGCGGAATGGCGCACGCGCTGCGGCCTGCCGCGCGATTGCATGGTGCTTTGCGGGCTGCACGACAGCAATGCCGCGCTGCTGGCTGCGCGGCTGTATCCGGAGGTCCGGGGCCGCGAGTTCACCGTGCTGTCGACCGGCACATGGTTCGTCGCCATGCGGTCGCCCGGACCGGACGGCGCGATCGATCCGGCCGCGCTGCCCCATCTGCGCGACTGCCTGGTCAATGTCGATGCCGATGGCATGCCCGTTCCCTCGGCGCGGTTCATGGGCGGTCGGGAGGTCGAACAGATCGCCGGCGCCGCGGATTCGCCGATCGACCCCGCCGCGCACGCCGACGCCCTCGTCCGCGGCGCCGGCCGCTTGATCGACGCGGGCGTCTTCGCGCTGCCGACCTTCCAGCCAGGCGTCGGGCCCTTTCCGGACGTGACCGGCCGCTGGATCGGCGTCACGCCGGACGATTTGCTCGGCCGCCGCGCCGTCGCCGGCCTCTATCTCGCGCTCGTGGCGGACACTTCGCTCGACCTCATCGGCTCGAAGGAGCGGCTGGTGATCGAGGGACGTTTCGCCGGCGACGCGGTGTTCACGCGCGCGCTGGCGGCGCTGCGTCCGTCGCAAACGGTGTATCTGTCGCCGATGCAGGACAACGTCCCGCTGGGCGCATTGCGGCTGGTGGACGACCGCTTGCAGCTGGACACGATGCTGTCGCCGGTGACGCCGCTCGCCGCCGATGTGGCGGACTATGCACGACGCTGGGGCGCGCTGGCGCGAGACGGGCGCATCGAAGGAAATTCGAGCGCGTAGCAAAATGCAGAGGGGAAAGACGTGGCAATACAATCCAACGCCGGTGTCTATCGGGGGCTGACGGCCGGTTCGCTGCGCGGGCCGCTGTCGCTCGCGATCGGCTGCTTCCTGATCTGGGGGCTGGCCTATGGGCTGCTCGACGTACTGAACAAGCATTTCCAGGAGACCCTGCATGTCGGCAAGGCGCAGTCCTCCTGGCTTCAGATCGCCTATTTCGGCGCCTATCTGGTGATGAGCATCCCGGCCGGCAGCCTGATGCATGCGCGCGGCTACAAGTTCAGCCTCGTTTCGGGGCTGATGATGACGGCGGCCGGCGCCTTCCTGTTCGTGCCCGCGGCCCAGGTCGAAAGCTTTGCCTTCTTCGTCGCCGCCATGTTCGTTCTGGCCAGCGGCCTGTGCGTCCTGGAGACCGCCGCGGACACCTATGTCAGCATCCTGGGCGAGGCGCAGAACGCCTCGCGCCGGCTCAACCTGGCGCAGTCCTTCAACGCGCTCGGCGTCTTCATCGGTCCCGTCATCGGCGGCTCGGTGTTCTTCAACGACGGCGTGACCGGCGTACTGGGCGGAGCGCAGCATGCGGTGCAGATCACCTATCTGGTCATCGGCGTCGCCGTGCTGGCGTTCGCCCTGGTCATGGCACGCGCCCATCTGCCCGAAATCGCCGATACCGACCGGGTTGCGGGAATGGAGAGCTCCGACAAGCCGCTGCTCCGTCAGCGTCATTTCGTCTTCGGCGTGATCACCCAGGCGTTCTATATCGGCGCCCAGGTCGGCGTCGCGGCGTTCTTCATCAACCTGACGACGGAGACCTGGCATGGCACGACCTCGCAGGCGGCGGCCTATCTGCTGTCGCTCGCGACCCTGGCCTATCTGTTCGGCCGCTTCATCACCACCGCGCTGCTGCTGCGCGTCTCGCCGCGGACGATCCTTGCGCTCTACGGCATCATCAATGTCGCGCTGTGCCTGGTGGCCGCGGCGGGGATCGAGAAGGTCTCGGCCCTGGCGCTGGTCGGCGTGTTCTTCTTCATGGGCACGATGTTCCCGACCATCTTCACCCTCGGCATCCGCGATCTGGGCAAGTCCACCAAGCGCGCTTCGTCCATCATGGTGATGGCGATCGGCGGCGGCGCCTTCCTGCCCTATCCCATGGGCCTGATCGGCGACGCTTATGGCATGCCGGCCGCGTTCCTGCTGCCGGCGGCCGGCTTTGCGCTCGTCGCATGGTACGGCCTCAGCGGCGCCGGAATGCGGGCCGCGCCGGCGGCTTAAGTCAGAACGCACCCGGATCGAAGGCGGCGGCGGTCCGGGCCTCGACGTCCGCAAAGCTCACGCCGGGCGCAAGCTCGACGAGCGTGAGACCGCCCCGGCGGCGGTCGACGCCGAACACGCAGAGGTCGGTGATCACCATGTCGACACAGGCGCTGCCGGTCAGCGGCAGCGTGCATGCGGGCAGGATCTTGGACTGCCCCGCCCTGTTGGCATGCTCCATCACCACGACGACGCGCCGCACGCCCGCCACCAGGTCCATCGCGCCGCCCATGCCCTTCAGCATCTTGCCGGGGACGGTCCAGTTGGCGATATCGCCCGTCTGCGACACTTCCATCGCGCCCAGCACCGCCATGTCGATATGGCCGCCGCGGATCATCGCGAAGCTCGCATCGGAGCTGAAGAAGCTCGACGACGGCAGCGCGGTCACGGTCTGCTTGCCGGCATTGATGAGGTCGGCGTCCTCGTCGCCCTCATAGGGAAACGGCCCGATGCCCAGCATGCCGTTCTCGCTCTGCAGCGTGACCTTCATGCCGGCCGGGATGTGGTTCGCCACCATGGTCGGAATGCCGATGCCGAGATTGACGTAATAGCCGTCCTTCAATTCGCGTGCGGCGCGGGCGGCCATCTGTTCGCGGGTCCAGGGCATGTCAGGCCTCCGCGCGCGCGGCGGGACGGGGCCGCGTCGTGCGATGCTCGATGCGCTTTTCGTAGCCGGCGCCCTGGAAGATGCGGGTGACGAAAATGCCGGGCGTGTGGATGTGGTCCGGATCGAGGCTGCCGGTCTCGACCAGCTCTTCGACCTCCGCGATGGTGACCTTTCCGGCGGTGGCCATCGGCGGATTGAAATTCCGCGCCGTCTTGCGATAGACGAGATTGCCTTCGCCGTCGCCGCGCCAGGCCTTCACCAGCGACAGGTCGGCGCGCAGCCAGGCCTCGCGCAGATAGGTCTCGCCGTCGAAGACCTCGGTCGGCTTGCCTTCGGCCACCACCGTGCCGACGCCGGTCCTGGTGTAGAAAGCGGGAATGCCCGCTCCGCCCGCGCGGATGCGCTCGGCCAGCGTGCCCTGCGGATTGAGTTCGAGTTCCAGCTTGCCCGACAGGTACAGGCTCTCGAACAGCTTGTTCTCGCCGACATAGGACGAGATCATCTTGCGGATCTGCCCATTGTTGAGCAGCACCCAGAGCCCGAACTTGTCGGCGCCGCAATTGTTCGAGATGACCGTGAGGTCCTTGACGCCGTTCTCCTTGAGCGCCGCGATCAGGTTCTCCGGATTGCCCGAAAGCCCGAAGCCGCCCGACATCACGGTCATGCCGTCGAAGGGAATGCCGTCCAGCGCCGCGCGCGCACCGGCGTAAACCTTGCTCATCCTATATCCCTGTCAGGATTTCTTCGCGGCGGTGCAGAGGAAGCTTTCGGCCTTGCTGCGGTCGCCCTTGCCGTTCCAGCGCGCGACCTGCGGATAGGGGCACAGCGGCCTTGTCCGCGTCGTCACGCCGTTTTCGACATGGCTGGCGACCACGCGCGCCGGAGCCCTGCCGTGCTCCACCCAGTTCTCCAATTGCGTCAGCATGTCGAAATTGGTGGTGCCCGGCCCGCCCTGGCAATGGCCCATGCCGGGCACCATGAAGAAGCGGTAGAACTCCGCCACCTTGCGCAGGCCGCCCATCTTCCCGGCCACCGCGTCGTAGTATTTTGCGATGTCCTCGGGCGGCGCGACCGGGTCGATCCAGCCGGTATACATCAGGAGCTTGCCGCCACGGGCGCGGAATGCGCCGAGGTCGGTGTCCACCGCCGACATGTAGCCGATCGCGCTGTCGGCATAGGCGACGTCGCGGTCGAAATCGAAGGTACGGAAGTCCCAGTTCGGGTCGCCGAACAGGAAATAGGCATAGACCTCGCTGCGCATCGGCGCCTTGGGATTGATCAGAAAGCCGTTCCAGCCTTGCAGCGGCGCGTCGCCGAAATTCTCCGAGCCGCGCTCCCAGCCCGGAAATATCTGCTCGCCGGTGCGCGGATTGCGCAAGCCCGCATAGACCTTGTCGACCGCGTCGACCTGCTCCTGGTTGAGGCAACGGCCGGTCTGGCCCGGCTTGCACAGCAGCGTGGCCGGCGCGAAGCGGCACAGGCGCGGCTCGTCGATCACGCCGTCGCGGTCGCCGCAGGTGGCGACGACGGCCTGCGTGACGAGCTTGAGGTCGGCCGACGACAGCAGCGGCGCCCCGCTCGCGTCATGCGTCGCGGTCCATGACCACAGATAAGCGGCGGTCTCGTGCAGCCGGTCATAGGCGGGATCGCCCGCGATGATGCCGTCGAAATCCGCCGGAAAGCGCTGCGCCTCCGACAGCGCTTGGTGGCCGCCGGTCGAGCAGCCGATGAAGTAGGAATGCTCGGGCTGGCGCCCCGTCGCGTTGCGCACGATCAGCTTGCCGGCCACGGCCGAGACATGCATGGCGCGCCACGCCCAATCGATCACTTTTTCCGGATGGCCCAGTCCGAATTTCAAATCGCCGCCGGTGTGGCCGACATCGTTGCCGGCCACGGCGTAGCCGCGCTTGAGACCCGCCGCCATGGCGTCATAGCTGATCGATCCGTCATAGCCGCCGACACCGACCTCCTGGAATTTTCCGTTCCAGCCGCCGGCCTGCGGAATCCAGACCTCGAACTGGATGTGCGAATCCGCGGTCGGCGCGGCGACGCCCTGCACGCGGCAGAACGCCGGCAGCTCGGCCGATTGGCGCATGCCCTGGGTGGTGAAGGGGCCCGCCGCGACCGGCGCCGCGGCGGTGATCGTCACGTCGGGGATGGTGAGCGCGATGAGCTTGTCGCAGGGCGTGCCGGTGAAGACCGGCGCCGTGGACGGCGCTGCCGCCGCGGCCGACAGCACCAATGCTGCAAGGGCAATACAGACTGTGCGCAGCGCCGTCATGCGGCCTCCTATCCGACGATCTTGCAGACGAAATTGGCGGCGTCGTCGCTCGAACCCTTGCCGGTCCAGCGCGCCGCCTTGGGATAGACGCAGAGCGGACGCGTCCGCGTGCCGTCGGGCCGCGCCGCGACGATGCGGTCCGGCGCGCGGCCGTGCTCGACCCATTGCTCCAGCGCGCCCAGCATGTCGAAGCTGGTGGTGCCGGGACCGCCGCTGCAATGGCCCATGCCGGGCACCATGTAGAAACGGAAGAACTCCGCCGCGCGCTTCACGCCCATCACCTTCACCACGTCGGTGCCGTATTTGACGATGTCTTCCGACGCCGCCACCGGATCGGACCAGCCGGCATAGAGGATCAGCTTGCCATGCCGGGCCTGGAAGGCGGTGAGGTCGCGGTCCTCCGCGGCGAGCCACGGGATCGTGTCCTGCGCATAGGACACGTCCTTGTCGAAGTCGAAGCTGCGGAAATTCCAACCGGGATTGTCGAACACGAAATCGTTGTAGACCTCCGACCGCATCGGGATCTTCGGATCGAGCAGCCAGGCGCCCCAGCCGTCATTCGGCGCCGGGCCATAGCCTTCCGATCCGATCGACCAGCCGGGAAAGATCAGTGCGCCGGTGCGCGGATTGCGCGTGCCGGCATAGACCTTCTTCACCGCGTCGACCTGCGTCGCGCTCAGGCAGCGCTCGCTCTGGCCCGCCTTGCATAGCAGGACCGCCGGGTTGAACCGGCAGCGGCGCGGATCGTCGATCACGCCGTCCGCCACGCCGTCGTCGCGGTCGCAGGTCGCAACCGCCGTGGCCGTGACGAGCTGCAGATCTGCCTGGGTGAGCAGCGGCTTGCCGTCGGCGTCGTGCAACGCCAGCCAGGCCGAGACATAGCCGGCGGTCTCGTTGAGCCGGTCGTTGCCGGGATCGCCCGCGACGATGCCGTCATAATCCTCGGGATAGCGCTGCGCCTCGGACAGTGCCTGGTGCCCGCCGGTGGCGCAGCCGACGTAATAAGAGTGATCGGGCCAGCGGCCGTAATAGTCCCGCGTCATCAGCTTGGCCGCGATCGCGGTCACGTGCATCGCGCGATAGGCCCAGTCCCGCACCTTCTCGGGATGGCCGGCGCCGAATTTCAGGTCGCCGCCGACATGGCCGGTGTCGGTGCTGGTGGCGGCATAGCCATGCGCGACGGCGGCTGCGATCGCCGCATAGGAGATCGAGCCATCATAGCCGCCAGTACCCGTGCCCTGGAACTTGCCGTTCCATTTCTCCTTCGGCGGCAGCCAGACTTCGAACCGGATTTCGGAGTCCGCGGTCGGACGCGCCACGGCCTGGACGCGGCAGAACACCGGCACGGTGAGCGGCCGGCGGACGCCCTCCGCGGTGAAAGCCCCCGCCGGCACCGTTGCGGCCGCGGTGACAGCGACCTTGTCGATGACGAGGCCCGCGAGCGCAGCGCAAGCATCGGAAGGCGGCGGCGCGGGCGGCGTCTGCGCCGCCGCGCTCCACAGCCCCGCGACGGCGGCCACCAGCAGTCCCGTGATCGCGCGCGCGGCCATCCTGCGTTTCATCAAGAGCCCGCCTACATCGCGATCCGCATGCCGACGGTAAAGTAGCGTCCGATCACGTCATAGGCAAAGTTGACCGGCACCGAATAGGTCGTCGGGTTGCCGCCCGAAACCGGCGGCTGCTGGTTGAACAGGTTGTTGACCGTGAGATAGAGCTCCTGCGGCTTGTCGCCCAGGACGTCGATCGGCAAACGGTATTTGAGCGTCACATCGGTGTAGAAGATCGTCGGAATGCGGTTGAGGCTGACGTCGATGCCTTCCTTCTTGGTCGGGTCGATCAGCGAGGCGGAGATCCAGCGCTCCTGCGCGAACACGGTGAAGGTGTCGTCCGAATAGGTCGCCGAGAGCGTGCCCTTCCAGCGCGGCGCGGTCGGCGACGCCAGGGTCGGCGTGCGGATCGTGGCGCCCGGCGCGACGGTGTAGGCCGAGAGCAGATGCGTGGCGAGCGCGCGCAAGGTCAGCGCGCCGTCCGCGAGCGGCGTGGTGTAGTCGGCCTCCATGTCGTAGCCCGCGGTCTGCTGCGTGCTCAGATTCTCCTCCGGCGTGCGCACGATCAGCGTGCCGTCGGGGTTGACCGTGATCTGGGAGCAGACCATCGCATTGCCCTGGAAGCACTGATCGATCGCGTTCTGGAACGGCAGCGTGCCGATCGCGTCGGAAATGCCGATGTGATAATAGTCGATCGACGCCTGGAACCCGTCGATCCAGCGCGGCGCCAGCACCACGCCCACGGTGTGGGTCAGCGCCTTCTCCGGCGCCAGCGTGGGATTGCCCGAGGCGATCACGGTGACTTGGGTGGTCTTGCCGGCGGTGGACACCGGATAGATCGCGTTCTGGTTGGTCTGGGTCTGCGCGTTGAACAGATCGAGCAGATTGGGTCCGCGAATGTCCTGCGAGACCGTGCCGCGCAGGCGCAGATCGTCGACCACCAGCCAGTTGACGCCGTATTTCCAGGTGGTCACGCCGCCGGACTGGCTGTAGTCGGTATAGCGCACCGCGGCATTGGCATCGATGCTCTTGGCGGCGGGCAGGTCGTGCAGCAGCGGAACGCCGATTTCGGCATACACTTCCTTGATGTCGTAGCTGCCGGACAAGGGCTGCTGGTTGTTGAACTGCCACAGGCCGAGGCGCTTGGCGCCGGCCAGGGAGGTCGGCACGCCGCGCAGCCCGGCGGCGCTGAAGACTGTCGACGAATCGGCGTCCACCGTCTGGTTGGCGGTTTCGCGGCGGTACTCGAAGCCCGTCGCCACGTCGATCGGGCCGGCCCCCAGGTTGAAGTCGGGGCCGAGATCGCCGCTGAGATTGAGCGAGACCACCTGCTGCTCCAGATGCAGGTCCTTCACCGAATTGCCGATGATGTAGTTGATCGCCTGCTGGCTGGCCGAATTCTTGCCGAAGATGTTGAGCGGCACGCAGCCCGGATCCATGCCGGTGCCGCCGGGCACGAAGACGTTGCCGTTGTAGTAGTTCGAACGGCAGACGATCTGGTTGGTGGCCGGGTTCACCACCGCGTCGGCGGCGGCGTAGAGATTGCGCAGATTGGGCAGGTTGAACTGGCCGCCCGCCTGGTCGCTGCCGCCCTGCTCGTAATAGACGTCGTAGTGCCAGTTGCCGGCGAGCATGCCGAAATCGCCCTTGGCGCCGACCAGGATGCGCTTCACCTCGGTCTGGAAATCGATCACGTCGGGCGGCGCCTCGGCGAGATAGCGGCCGACCGAGATCGACGCCAGCTTGTCGGTCGTCATCGCCGCCTGGATATCGGCCGGGATGAACGGGTTGCCGCTGAAGATCGTGAACTGTCCGCCGGCGCCGACCTCGGGAATGATCGAGGCGTCGATCCGCGTGCGCTCATGCGAGTACATGCCCTCGGCATAGAAGGTCAGCCAGTCGTTGAGATCGTATTCGCTGTGGAGAAAGGCGTTGGAATGGCGCTGGTCGGGGCTGATGCCGTTGCGCGGATCGCCGCCGTCGCCGCCGCTCTGGAAGCTCGTGCCGGTGACGGTGCCGTAATTGAATGGCGCGCTGACGCCGCCGTCGAGGAACTGCGTGCCCTTGAGCGGGCCCGATGTGATGAGGCCGCCATTGGAGCCGACCGAGGAGCGGATATTGGGGATGCGGATGACGGACGGCTTGGCGCCCGCGACCGGATTGGGAATCTGGCCGGAGTTGAACTGGAACCACGGACGGTCGTCCGAATCCAGGATGCCGATGCCGCCTTCCAGGAAGTAGTCGGCGGAGGCGACCACGCGCAGGCGATCGCCGAGCAGGGACACGCCATACGCCGCCGAGATCTCGCCCAATGGCGAATCGCCATAGGTCGACACGCCGCTGTGGACGTCGGCTTTCAGGCCCACGAATTTGGTGTCCAGCGCGAAGTTCACCACGCCGGCGACCGCGTCGGAGCCGTAGGCCGCCGAGGCGCCGCCGGTCACGACGTCGACATGGCTGACGAGATTCTGCGGGATCACGTCGATGTCGGTCGAGCCGTTCTGGTTGGTCGCCGGCAGCCGGCGGCCGTCGAACAGCACCAGCGTCCGCGTCGGCCCGAGGCCGCGCAGCGACAGAAGGTTCTGGCCGTTCGCCTGGGCACTGGCATTGCCGCCGCCGCCGGTGGTGGCGAAGGTCGAGCCGCTGAATTGCGGCAACTGGTTCAGCGCGTCGGCCAGGTTGGCGGGCGCCGCGTTTTTCAAGGCATCGGCCGATACGATCGTCACCGGGGTCGGCGTCTCGAAGCCGCTGCCGCTCAGGCGGCTGCCCGTCACGGTGACGGTTTCGACATCCGGCGGCGGCGCATCGTCGGCGTAGGCGCCGAAGCCGGAAAATGCCAGCACCGCGACGCTCGCCGCGCACAACAGAAGCGATTGGATTTTGACGCCCGAACTCATGTTTCCCTCCCGTCAGACGCCGATCGTGTGTATGCCGGCGCTTTGCCGCGAGCGCATGCGCCGAAAGGCGCAAATCAGTGCTGGCGGCGCGGGCAAAAGAGCAACAAACGCCCGGCCCGTCTAATGCTTTGGGGTAATGCGACCCTATGCTGAATTGGCATAGCGCGCGGCGAAGCCCGTCTTTCCCAACGAAAGCGTTTCGCGCGCCGCCGCTCACATCGCTGCCAATTCGCGCACGCCGAACCTTTTCATGCGCATGCGTCCTTTTGGTCACGGTTGCATGACGGGCGACCTATGCCGCGGCGGCATGGATCGATATGACGATAAAGTATTAGGCGTCCGCCGGCTTTCTTGGTCTGTGTAGCGGCGGGACAGAACAACAAAACCGCAGAGGAAATGCCCCGATGGCGCTGCTCAAACAGCTCTACATCCAGGTCCTGATCGCCATCGTGCTCGCGATCGCGCTCGGCCTTGCCGCGCCGGACGCCGCGGTGGCGATGAAGCCGCTGGGCGATGCGTTCATCGCGCTGCTGCGCATGATGCTGGCCCCGATCATCTTCTGCTCGGTCGTCACCGGCCTCGCCCATGTCGCCGACATGCGCCAGCTCGGGCGGCTGGCGCTGAAGGCGCTGTTCTATTTCGAGGTGCTCACCACCATCGGCATGGCGCTGGGTTTCGTCGTGGTCAACCTCGTGCAGCCGGGCCTCGGCCTGCATGCCAAGAGCCTGACGCTGTCCGGCAAGGTCGCCACCATCGCCACCACCGCAAGCGATTTCACCGCGGTCCATTTCTTCCTCTCCATCATCCCCAACACGCTGGTGTCGGCCTTTTCCGAAGGCCAGATCCTGCAGGTGCTGTTCATCTCCGTCCTGGTCGGCGCCGCTATCAGCCTGGTCGGGCGCGATTCGCTCGTCCTGCGCGGCATCACCGAAGGCCAGGACATCCTGTTCCGCATCCTCGGCTTCATCATGCGCCTGGCGCCGCTCGGCGCGTTCGGCGCGATGGCGGCGGCGGTCGGCTCGTTCGGCGTCGCCACGCTGCTCTATCTCGCCAAGCTGGTCGCGCTGTACTGGCTGACCTGCCTGTTCTTCACCGTCGTCATCCTCGGCGCCGCCGCGGCGCTCGCCGGGCTCTCCCTGCTCCGGATCTGCCGCCTGATCCGCGACGAGATCGTGCTGACCTTCGGCACCGCGTCCGGCGAAGTGGTGCTGCCGCGGCTGATGGCGAAGCTGGAGCAGGCCGGTGCCGACAAGGCCGTGGTCGGCTTCGTGCTGCCCGCCGGCTACAGCTTCAACCTCGCCGGCACCTCGATCTACATGGCGATCGCGGTCGCCTTCATCGCCCAGGCCACCGACACGCCGTTCTCCTGGCAGCAGCAGATCGCCGTGCTCGGCGTGCTGCTGCTGACCTCCAAGGGCGGCACAACGGTCGCCGGCGGCGCCTTCATCAAGCTCGCCGCGACGCTGCAGACGGTGCGCGCCCTGCCGCTCGGCGGATTGTCGCTGCTGTTCGGCGTCGACCGCCTGCTGGCGCCCTGCATCGCGCTGATCAACGTGATCGGCAACACGCTGGCGGTGTTCGTGATCGCCAAATGGGAAGGCCTGTACGATCCGGCGCGCTTCGACGACTACCTCGCGCAGCAGGCCGCCGGCCTGATCGAATCCTCGGGCCTGGAGACGGTGGCGCCGTCGGGTCACGGCTGATCGTCATGCTCCACCAGCCGCGCCCCGACCCAGTCGCCGCGCTCCACCAGCATCGCGACGACGTTGCGCAGCAGGCGCACCGTCTCCATGGTCAGCCACACCGACTTGGCCTCGCGCGGCACGCCCATCGCCAGGGTCGACATCAGCAGCGGCCGGTCGAGGAAGCGGGCGCCGAGATCGCCTGCGGCCAGGTCGCGCATCGCGCCGGCATAGGTCTGGATCGTCTGTCCCACGCCGCGCTTCACCAGCGCCATGGTGAAGCGCACGCTGTCGACCTCCGCCACGATGTTGAGCCGCGCGCCGTGCTGGTGCGCGGCGCGCTCGACCAGGCGCCGGTTGCTGTGCGGCAGGGCCGGCAGGATCAGCGGCATCTCGCCGAGGTCGCGGATGCGTACGCCGCGCGCGGTCTTCGGATCGCGGTCTTCCTGGGCGTTGTGCACGACCACCATGCGCTCGTGCAGCAGCGGCACGATGTCGATGCCTTCCAGCGGCAGGGGATTGTGCATCACCGCGACGTCGATGCGGCGGTCGAGCAGCCATTCTTCGAGCGAGGAGCTGATGCCCTCGCGCAGCACCAGCGTCGCGTGCGGCCAGCGGGTGCGGAACATCTCGAACAGCTCGGGCCCGATCAGCAGCCCGCAGGTCGGCGGCAGCCCGACCACGATATGGCCGCCGAACTTCTCCTCGCGGCCGGCGACCAGCTTGGCGGTGTCCTCGAACTGCGACACCAGGCTTTCGGCCTGGGCCAGCAGGATGGAGCCGGCCTCGGTGAGCTCGACGCCGCGGCCGTTGCGGATCAGGAGCTTCACGTCGAGCTCGTCTTCCAGCTTCTTGAGCTGGCGGCTGAGCGCGGGCTGCGCGATGTTGAGCTGTGCCGCGGCGCGGTTGAAACTGCCGACGCGGGCGACCTGGATGAAGTAACGAAGTTCGCGGATGTCCATGGCGCCGTTTCCGGCCGCCGCAAACGCCGGCGGTCCTTTCCCCATCAAAGACAAGAGCGAAGCAGCGTCAAGGGCGACCCCCGGGAGGCAAGCGCATGAGCGGCAACCGCATAGAACCGGCGCCGCCCGGCGCGAGCGAGGAGGCGCGCGCGCTCGAGGCGCGCATCCTGCAGGCGCGCGGCAGGATCACCGGGCTGTATCGCATCCTGATGAACAGTCCGGCCGTGTGCGACGGCTGGGAGCAGCTGCTGACCGCCATCCGCCAGAGGACCAGCCTGTCGCCGCGCCTGCGCGAACTCGTCATCCTGCGCGTCGCCGTCCTGAACCGCGCGGACTACGAATTCTCGGCCCATGTCCCGTTCGGCCGCGAAGCGGGACTCACGGATGCGGAGATGAGCGTCCTGCGGGACGACGACCTTTCGGTGCTGACCGAACTCGACCGGGTCGTCCTCGCCTACACCGACGCCATGACCCGGGACGTCCAGGTCCCCGACGAGCTGTTCGCGCGCGTCAAGGCGTCTTTCGATGCGACCGGGCTGGTCGATCTCACCGCGACCATCGCGGCCTACAACATGGTCTCCCGCTTCCTGGCGGCGCTCGATGTCCATTGAACCGGCGCAGCCGAAGCCGCGCGACGCGACCCTGATCGAGTTCATGCCGGCGCAGGCATCGTCCGCCGCGCTGGCGCGGGCCGCCTTGGCGGAGTTCGGCGGCAACAGCCTGATCTTCCGGGCGCTGGACGAACCGCGCGTCACGATCTACTTGCGCGACCTTCCGGAGGATTTTGCGCCGGGGCACATGGCGGAGATCCGCGCGCGGTTGGCGCCGCTTGCGGCAGGCGACATCGAGGTCAGCCGGCTCGCCGCCCTGCGCGCCTTTGTCGGCGCGTCGCGCGATGCACCGTCGCGCTTTCACTATGTCGTGCGCACCGACATCGAGCCGGGCGGCGAGGACGAGCTGGAGCGCTGGTACGACGAAGAGCACATGCCGGCGCTGGCCGCCGTGCCCGGCGTGATCCGGGCCGAACGCCTCGTCAGCCTCGACGCCCCGCCGCGCTATTACGCCTATTACGATCTGACCTCGCCGGCGGTGCGTCAGACCCCCGAATGGCTTGCGGTGCGCGAAACCGACTGGAGCGGCCGGGTGCGGCCGATGTTCCGCCACACGCGCCGGATCGTCTCCCGCCGCCTGGTCGCGGCAGACGAAGAGAGCGGATCTTGAGCGGCGTCCTGCCGGAAGGCGCCTGCGATGCGCATTGCCATGTGTTCGGCCCGCAGCCGCGCTTTGCCTTCGCGCCCGGCCGCAGCTACACGCCCGCCGACGCGCCGAAGGAAGCGCTGGCCGCGCTGCACGCCCGGCTCGGCATCGACCGGGCGGTGATCGTGCAGGCCGCCGCCCACGGCTTCGACAACAGCGCCACGCTGGATGCGATCGCGGCGGCGCCGGCGCGGCGGCGCGGAATCGCGCTGGTGCCGGAGGACGTCGCAGCCGGGACGCTGCAAAGCCTCCATGCAGGCGGCATGCGCGGCGTGCGGTTCAACTTCGTGCCGCATCTGGGCGCGCCGCCGACATCGGCCGGCTTCCGCCGCATCGCCGCGCTGATCGCGCCGCTTGGCTGGCATGTCGTCGTGCACGTCGCCGCCGCCGGCCTGCCGCTGCTGGAGACGTATCTGGACGGCCTGGCGCTTCCGCTCGTCATCGATCACATGGCGCGGATCGCGGCCGACGCGGATATCTCACAGCCTGCGTTCCGGAGGCTGCTCGCATTGTCGCAAGATCCGCGCATCTGGGTGAAGCTGTCGGGCGCCGACCGCAGCTCCGCGGCCGGTGCGCCCTATGCCGACGCGCTGCCCTTCCTGCAGGCTCTGATCGGGCGTGCGCCGGACCGCGTGCTGTGGGGAACCGACTGGCCGCATCCCAATATCAAGGGCCCGATGCCGCACGAGGAGGATTTGCTCGCACTCCTGCGGCTTGCCGCTGCGGACACGGCGCGTCTGCGCCAGATTCTGGTCGACAATCCGAACAGGCTGTACCGGTTCGCCTAGGATTCCCGGCAATCGCGCGGACGAGTCCCGATCTGGGGCGGGCCCGCGAGCGGGAACGCCGCGCGTCTACGCAATGACGCGTATGCGTTTGGGCGCCATCTTCAGGGATCGGGAAAGCCGGCGTTAATGGCAAACGGCGAGGCTCCGACACGAAATCCCGCAGGAGGTGCCGATGAACGTGATCCGCTCGCGACTGGGCGCACTGCGCCTGAAACAGATCAGCGGAAACCTGCTGGTCGGAGTCTTCCTGGTCGTCGTTCTCGGCATTCTCTGGTCGGCCTATGTCTGGCTGACGGCCAGCGAGCAGTTCGAGGCGAAGCGGACGGCGCTGCACGATCTCGCCTCCGATGCGGCGGCCTATGCGGCGTTCGCCGACGCGCTCTCGGCGAAGGGACTCAACGTGTTCGACGCCGGGCCGGCCGATCCGAACGCGTTCAAGACGCGGATGGCGCTCGCCAGATTGCAGGCGTCGGTCTCCGACTATGCCGGCGAGCGCGTCACGCTTCGCCCCGTGACCGCGGCGAGAACGGATGTCGCCGCGTCGTCCGAAACGATCGATGACGGACGGGATCTCGTCGGCCGCGGCTATCACGGCCGGATCGAAGCGACCGAGACGCTGTCCGCCGAGGACGCGATGGCGCAGTGGCGCCGCGGCGCCCTGGCGGAGGGAGCGGCGCTGGCGCTGCTCTCGCTGATCTTGTGCGGCTTCGGCGCCGTCGTCGCGATCCAGTTCCGCAACCGCCAGCAGACCGCCGAGGCGCTCAACCGGGCGAAGGAGGAAGCCGAGGCGGGCAATCGCGCCAAGTCGGACTTCCTCGCCAATATGAGCCACGAGATCCGCACGCCGATGAACGGCATCCTCGGCATGGCCGGCCTGCTGCTCGACACGCCGCTGGACGACGAGCAGCGCCGCCTCGCCACGGTGGTGCAGGAATCGGGCGAGGCGCTGCTCACCGTGGTCAACGACATCCTCGACATCTCCAAGCTCGAAGCCGGCAAGATCGAACTCGAGACCATCGACTTCGATCTCCTGAACACGGTCGAGAGCGCCGCCGCGCTGATGGCGCCGCGGTCGCGCGAAAAGGGCATCGACCTCGGCGTCCATGTCGAGCCGGATGCCCAGGGCGTCTATCGCGGCGATCCCACACGCCTCAGGCAGATCCTTCTCAATCTCCTGGGCAACGCCATCAAGTTCACCGAGCGGGGCGGCGTCGGCATCCGGATCAATGTCCGGCGCGCTTTCGTCCCGGGTCTTGCCGCGGGACAGGTGCCGCTGCGCTTCGAAGTCCAGGACACCGGCATCGGCATGCCCGAAAGCGTGCGCGGCAAGCTGTTTCAGAAATTCACCCAGGCGGACACATCGGTGACGCGCCGCTATGGCGGCACGGGTCTTGGGCTGGCGATCTGCAAGCAACTCGTCGAGCTGATGGGCGGCACGATCGAGGTCGAAAGCCGCATCGGCATCGGCTCGACCTTCGCGTTCGACCTGGTCCTATCGCGCTCCGCCGCGGCGGTCGTCGGCCGCGACCTGCTGCCGAGCCAGCTCAAATCGCTGCTGGCGCTGGTGGTGGACGACACCGCGCTGAACCTGGAGATCATCAGCCGGCAATTGTCGAACATCGGCATGACCGTCAAATGCGCCGAGGACGGATTCAGCGCCATGGCCGAGATGGAACGCGCCTGGCATCGCGGCAAGCCGTTCGACATCGTCTTCCTCGACCAGATGATGCCGGGGATGTCCGGCGAGACGCTGGCGCGGCGCATCCGCGGGGCGCCCTCGTTGGCGGAAACCCGCCTCGTGCTCGTGTCGTCGGCGGGACGCCACGGGCTCGGCCCGTCGCGCACCTATTTCGACGCGATCCTCGAAAAGCCCGTACGCCAGCACGACCTGTTCGACGCGCTGATCAACATCTATGGCCGCAAGCTGGGCGCCGCCGCCGAGACGATGCTGGCCGCGCAGGATGCGCCCGACGCTTCGGCCGGCCGCCGCCGCCTGCGCATCCTCGTGGCCGAGGACAACAAGATCAACCAGCAATTCGCCATGCATCTTCTCGGCAAGGCCGGCCACGACGTCATCATCGTGGAGAACGGCCATCAGGCGGTCGACGCGGTCCGCGCCGGCGACTTCGACGTCGTGCTCATGGACATCCAGATGCCGGAACTGGACGGCCTGGAGGCGACCCGGCAGATCAGGCGGCTGCCTCCAGCGAAGGCGCGCATTCCGATCATCGCGATGACCGCGCACGCCATGGCCGGCGCGCGGGAGGAATATCTCGCGGCGGGCATGAACGACTATATCTCCAAGCCCGTGAAGACGGCCCTGCTGCTCGAAAAGCTGGCGCTCCTCGGCCCGACGCTGGCGCCGGCGGTCCGCGACGGCGAGCTGCCTGCCGGCGCGCCGGCATTGTTCGCGGTCGAAACCATCGACGAACTTGCCGACGCGATAGGGCTCGACCGCGCCCGCGATCTGGTTCTCGCCACCGTCGCGGAAATCCACAAGACCAGCGCCGATCTGGCCGGGGCACAGGACGCCGACGACGGCGCCCGCATCGGCCGGACGGCCCACACCCTGGTCGGCATCGCGGGCAATATCGGCGCCATGCGCCTGAGCGCCCAGGCCCGTACGCTCGAACAAGCCTGCCGCACCGGACGGACGGCGGACCGCGACGCACGCGTCGCCGAATTGCAGACGACGGTGCTGGCAAGTTGCGCCGCGATCGAGGCGTGGCTGGCCTCTCATGCGCCGGGCGTACCGCGCAAGCGCGCCACCTCGGCATAGATCCCGATGCGGAGGCAGCGAAGCATCCGCAAGGCCGCTAGGCGAGCCGCGGCTTGCGCAGCGCGGCCTTGACCAGCTCCATGAACTTGTCGTCGTCGGGCGGCTTGGGAAGCATCGCGGCGTTGCCTTGCCTGGCGGCGACGTCCAGCGCCGCGTCGCCCCGTCCCGTCAGGATGATAGCCGGCGTCGCGACGCCCCGCGCCCGCAGCAGCATCAGCAGTTCGATGCCGCTCATTTCAGGCATGTGGACGTCGAAGATCAGGCATCCGGCCCGCGCGGCGTCGAACTCCGCGAGGAAATCCCGCGCCAGGGCGTAGGCCCGGCCGACGATGTCCTCGGATTCCAGCAGGGCGAGAGTCGAATCGCGCACGGCTTCGTCGTCGTCGACGACATATACGATGCGCTCACTCTCACCACTCACATCAGTGTCCTGCAGGAGTACGGCCACGCTAATCGCGGCCCTATCGGAACGATATACGCGGAATTGCCTAGACTAGGCTTGGCCGGAGGAAGAATGCGAGGCCGCCTGGGAAACCCGGATGAGATCGGAGAGACTGCGCGCTTTCATCTTACCCATTATGTGGGCCCGGTGGATCTCCACCGTGCGCGGCGAGATGCCGAGCTGGTAGGCTGCAACCTTGTTGGCATGGCCGGCGACCAGCTGGTCGAACACGGTGCGTTGCCTGCGCGTGAGAAGCGCGAGCAGCCTCTCGGCGGCCGCCGCTTCCGCCGCATGGCTGCGGGTCGTGGTACCGGCCTCCAGCGCACGGCGCACGCTGGAGAGCAGCGTTTCGCCGTCGAACGGCTTTTCCAGGAAATCGATGGCCCCAGCCCTCATCGCCCGCACGGCCAGCGGCACTTCGCCATGGCCGGTGATGACCACGACGGGCAGGCCGATATTTCGCCTGGCGATTTCCGCCTGCAATGCGATGCCGTCCATGCCCGGCATGCGAACATCGGTGATCAGGCAGGCGCCCCGGGCGATGTCGATGGACAAGAACATTTTGGCCGAGCTGAAACTCTCGACGCGATAGTCCGCGGATTCGAGGAGGCTGCAGATCGAATCCCGCACGTCGGCGTCGTCGTCGACGACAAAAATGGATGCACCGCCCGTCATGCCGCGACCACCGCCCGCCCGGCCAACGGAACGCAAAATCGGATGGCGGTTCCCGTTTCGACGCGCGGCGGCACCACATCCAGGTCCGGCATGAGGCGCGCATCGAGATGGGCGGCCCCGGCGAATCCCAGTTCGATGGCGTCGCCGACGACGGCGTTCATGCTTTCGGCGGAGCGGTTGGCCTCGTGCCTCCCGGTGAACGCGCGAAAGTTCCGAATGATCGCCCCGGCGCGCAGCACCTGCGCCCCGGCCTTGTCGATGCGGTCGATCACGCCTTGCACGCCCGCCTCGTCCGGCCCGCCCCGTAGGGCTTGCCCAAGTGGCGGCGCGCCGCCCTCATGCAGCTCAGGATCGCCGGCGGCGGCCGGTCCGGCGCGTGCGCCGGCCCCAACACCGTCGCGTCGTCCGAGGAGCATACGATCCGTGCCAGGACGGCATCGCCGGCCTGCGGTGAGGAATATCCCAAACGCTTATCTTCCGTGTGTGCGGTACCAAGCGGACTACCGTTTCAACTGTCGCACGGATCTGATCGGACTAATATACCAGAAGTAGTTATTATACTCAGATAATATTATTGGTTGTAATCCACGCCTCGAACTGCCGGGTGGCCATGTTCGAACTGGCCACGTCAGCCCTTCGTTGCGGACCCTTCCGGCACGCCTTTGCCCGGCTCCGGATTCACCAGCTGCAGGTTGCCCTTGTCGGGATCGACGGTGGCGGGCTCGGCGCCGGCGAGGCGTTCGTCGGTGTTGGTGACGGTGGTGCGCGGTGCATAGGTGTCGTCGCGCAGGTCGTGCTTCTTCTGTTTCTCGGCCATGGCTGATCGCCCTGAGTTGCGGAGAGATAACGGCCTGCGATGTCGTTCGTTGCAGCCTTCGTCGGCGGGTGCGGTTTCCCGATCCATGTGGCGACGTCCTGCCAGACGGCCGGCCCGTCGAGATCGCGCAGCAGCATGTGATAGCCGTGATCGTAGCGATGGACCTCGGCCTTTGCGCCCAACGCCGCCACGACCGCTTCCGTCGGAGCCGCGGGGATCACCTGGTCGTTCTTGCCGTAGAGAAAAAGGATGGGCGGCGGGTCGGCGATGTGCTCCAGCGCGTGGCGCGCCTCGTCCATCAGGTTGACGAGGCCATAGACCGCGTCGGCGCGCGTCTGCTTCTGCACCAGCGGATCGCGCGAATAGGCGCGCAGCATGGGGATGTTGTCCGACGGCCAGATCTGCACCACGCCGCGGCCCGACAGCGTCATCGCCGGAAAGGTATGCGCCCCCAGCCACAGCGCGACGCGGTAGGAAGCGGGCATGTCCGAACGCGACCACACGGCGGGCGCGACCAGGATGACTCCGTCCGGCCTGGGCAGGGCGGGATCGGCGAGCGCCGACAGCACCACCGCGCCGCCCATGCTCTCGCCCAGCACATAGACCGGCAGGCCCGGATATTTCGTCCGCGCCGCGGCGAGCGCGTCGGCGAGGTCGCGGCGCATGACGTCGCCGCCGGCCCACAGGCCGTAATCGGCGGAGCGGCCGAAGCCGCGCTGGTCGATCGCCAGCGTGGTGATGCCCCGGCGCGCCCAGAACGGCGCCGGCATCGCGAAGGCGTTGGAATAGTCGCCCATGCCGTGCAGCGCCACGATCACCGCCTTGGCCTTGTCGGCCGGCCAGGCGCGAAGCGGCAGCGTGAAGCCGTCGCGCGCGACCAGGGTGTCGGCGGTGAAGGCCGGCGTCACCGCCTGCGTGCCCTCCGGCAGCGTCACCGGCGCACAGGCCGCGATCAGCCAGACAGCGCCCGCCGCACAGCCACGCGCAACTCGGGAAGCAGCTCGCGCTCGAACCATGGGTTCTTCTTCAGCCAGGCATTGTTGCGCCACGACGGATGCGGCAGCGGGATATAACGCGGCCCATAGCCCCGCCACGCCTTCACCGTCTCCGTCATATTGGATTTCGCCGCTTCGCCCAAATGCCAGGTCTGGGCGTAGGAACCGACCAGCAGGACGAGCTTCATCGGCGGCAGCGCCGCCATCAGCCGGGCCCGCCAGTGCTGGGCACAGATTTTGGGCGGCGGCAGGTCGCTGCCGGCCTCGTCATAGCCCGGAAAGCAGAACGCCATTCCCGTGACCGCGATGCGCTTGCCGTCGTAGAACGTATCGCGGTCGACGCCCATCCAGTCGCGCAACCGGTCGCCCGAGGGATCGTTGAACGGCAGCCCGGTCAGATGTACCCGCATCCCCGGCGCCTGGCTGGCGATCATCAGGCGCGCGGTGTGGCTGACCTGCAGCACCGGATGCGGCTCCAGGATATCGGCACAGATGCGGCAGGCGCGGATGTCCTTGACCAGGCGCACCAGTTCGCGCGGGGAGGCGGTCATCGGAGAAGCTTGATGTCGACGGGCAGACTCAATTCCGTCCACGGCTTGTCGGCTGTAAGGACCGGAAGTTTCCTGCCCATAGCCAACGCCAGGCAAACCCGATCGGCCAAAGAAACACCTTGCGAGCGCGTGGAGCCTTCCAAGCGAGCTGCGGCAAGTGCCGTATCGAGATCGAGATCTACCAATTTCAGGCCGGAGCCGACCAATCCGCTCGCGCGCAGCTCCGCCACCGGGTCATCACGCAACAAGCGTTGGACGACTTCCGCATAGTTGACGACGGACATGATGCTGCCCGGTAGGTACTCAAAAAAGTTTTCCCAACCGCGTTCGCACCGCAGGAAGCAAACAGCCGACGACGCGTCGATTACGATTTCCGCCAAGGCCATGTCTTTTCGAAGAAGGCCTGCACCTCCGGCAGCGACACCGCATAGCGGTCGATCTTGTCCTCCCACGCGCGCTTTTCGGAAAGTGGGATCAGGCCCTCTTCGAAGAGAAGATCAATGCGTTTGCCGGCGATAAAGGACTCGGTCGTATCCATCTTCGCGTCGGGCGGAAGAGGCGGAATTTTGGCGTGAAGCTCATCGAGCATCTGCCTGATCTCTTCGAACGATCGCTTGGGTCGAAAACGCTCGGCGAGCGCACGCCGAACTTCTTCTTCCATGGAGCGGCCGTTCTCTGCCGCTTCACGTCGGATACGGTCGCGCAGGTCGTCAGGAAGGTTTCGAACCGTCAGCGTCGCCATAGCAAACTGCTAGCACTTTGCTAGCATTGCTGTCAATGCTGGCACTCAGTCCCCCTTCAGCAAATTCCGTGCGATGACGATCTGCTGGATCTGGCTGGTGCCCTCGTAAAGGCGGAAGATACGCACGTCGCGATAGAACCGCTCGATGCCGTAATCGGCGACATAGCCGGCGCCGCCGAAAATCTGCACCGCCTTGTCGGCGACGCGGCCGACCATCTCGGAGGCGAAGTACTTCGTGCAGGCCGCCTCCATCGTGATGCCTTCGCCGCGGTCGCGCTTGCGGGCGGCGTCCAGCACCATGCATCTGGCGGCATAAGCCTCGGTCTTGCAGTCCGCGAGCATGCCCTGGATGAGCTGGAACTCGGCGATCTTCTGGCCGAACTGCTCGCGCTCGCGGGCGTAGTTCACGCTCTCGCCGATCAGCCGGTCGGCGACGCCGACGCAGACGCCCGAGATGTGCAGCCGCCCGCGGTCGAGCACCTGCATCGCCACCTTGAAGCCCTCGCCTTCCGCACCGAGACGCAGCGAGGCCGGAACGCGGGCATTGTCGAAATTCACGTCGCAGATATGGGCGCCCTGCTGGCCCATCTTCTTCTCCGGCTTGCCGACGCTGACGCCCGGCGTCTTGGCCGGCACGATGAAGGCGGAGATGCCGCCGGCGCCCTTGGCGGCAGGATTGCTGCGCGCCATCAGGGTGAACATGCCGGCGCGGTTGGCGTTGGTGATGAAGCGCTTGGTGCCGTTGACGACATAGTCGTCGCCGTCGCGGATCGCCGTGGTCCGCACCGAGGCCGCGTCGGACCCCGCGCCCGGCTCGGTCAGCGCGAAGCTCGCCACCACCTCGCCGCTGGCCAGCTTGGGCAGCCATTCGGTCTTCTGCGCCGCGTTGCCGAACATCACCACGCCCTGGCTGCCGATGCCGACATTGGTGCCGATGACGGAACGGAAGGCCGGCGAGGTGTGGCCGAGTTCCATGGCGACGAGCACCTCTTCCTCCATCGTCAGGCCCAGCCCGCCATACTCCACCGGGATCGACAGGCCGAACAGGCCGAGCTCGCGCATCTGCGCGATCACGCTGTCCGGCACGCGGTCCTCCTCGCCGACCCTGGCTTCCAGCGGAACGCAGGTCTCGCGCACGAAGCGGCGCACGGTTTCGAGCAGATGGTCGCGGGTCTCGATGTCGAGCGGCATGGCGTGTCTCCCTGGGCGGGGAGACTAGCCGATCCGCCCGGGCGCGTCAGTCCGGCGCCCGGGGCACATAGACGCTGACGCAGGCGATGTGATCGACGGTCTGCCCGTCGTCGCCCAGCGGCAGGAAGACGGTTTCGAAATAGACGAAGCGCGCATCGGCTATCCTGCGCCCGACCCAGCCGCGCGTCGCCAGGGGCTCGGCGGTGGCGCGCACATGCTCGTAGAAGCCGCGCATCATCCCGCCATAGTCCGGCAGCGTCGCCTCGATCTGGCTCAACCGCATGTTGCGGAAGGCCATGCCATAGGCCTCGACATGCGCGTCGCCGGCGATGCGGTACTCGTAGTCCGCGCCGGCGTCGATCACCTTGAGCAGCACCACATGGCGCAGGATCGCGCGCAGCGCGCGCGGCGACAGCTCGGCCCGGCTCGGCAGATTGCGGCCCGCCCGGAGCATGCGCCAGTAATCCGCGCCGGCGCGCACCGCCGCATTGTCCAGTTCGTCGAGCGATATGGCGTACAAGGACGAACGGTCCGGCGCGTGTTGCGGCTCCAGCGAGCGTGCGGCGGCGATTGGCATGGTTTCTCCCTTGCCTGAACGATGCACGGCGAACTTCTAAGACTTCGTGGACGCGGATCGTACGCCGGCGGACACCGTTACACGCCGGGGTTGAAGGCGTCCGGCGCCTTCGGCACGTAGAAGCTGGTCACGAGGATATGGTCGACGGTCTGGCCGTCGTCGCCGAGCGGCAGCAGCACGGTCTCGTAATAGACGAAGTTGGAATCCGGCACGTCGCGGCCGACCCAGCCCTGGATCGCCAGCGGCACCGCGGTGGCGCGCACATGCTCGTAAAGCCCGCGCATCCGCGCCCCGTGCTCCGGCGCCGCCTTCTCCACCTGGCTCAGGCACAGGCCGCGGAACTGCTTGTCATAAGCCCAGGCGAACATGTCGCCGACGATGCGGTATTCGTAGTCCCGGCCGCCGTCGATCAGGCGCAGCAGCACCACATTGCGCAGGATCGCGCGCATGTCGCGCGGCGACAGGGCGGCCCGGGGCGGCAGGTTGCGCGCGCCGCGCAGCATGCGCCAGTAGTTCGTCGCCGTCCGGGTGACGGCGTTCTCCAGCGCCTCGAGCGCGATCGGGCGCGACGAGGACCTGTCGGGCGCCGGCTGCGCCGCGATCGCGTGTGCGGAAAACGCGTTCAGTCGCTGCGTGCTCATGTCCCCTCCCCGCCGCTTCGTCAGCCGTCGAAGCTGTCGCGCGGAACATAGACCGAGAAGTTCAGCACGTGGTCGATGGTGTCGGCGTCCGGCCCCATCGGCATGAACACGCTCTCGCTGTAGATGTATTGCTTGTGCTTGTCGCCGCGCTCCATCCAGCCGCGGAAGGCATAGACGTCACGGCGGCGCACGGCGCGGTCGTAGAGGCTCTTCAGCACCGGGCCGTAGCCGGGCGAAAACGTATCGACGTCGCCGACGCGCAGGCCCTGCATCGAGAATCCGTGGCTGATGACATGGGCGTCGCCGACGATGCGGTATTCGTAGTCCGCGCCGCCGTCGACGAGGCGCAGCAGCACGACATGGCGCAGCAGCGGGGACAGATCGCGCGGCATCAGCTCCTGGCGCGACGGATAGGGACGCTCGCCCTTCAGCCGCCGCCAATAGGCGACGCCCTGGCGCACGATCGGGCTCTCGATCGCGTCCAGCGGAATGACGCCGGACGCGCTCTGCGGCACGCTCCTGGACAGCGAAAGGACGTTGGCGGCGCTCGACACGGCGGACTTCTGGAATAGTCTGGTCTAGGCTGCGCCCATCCGGTTAATGGACTGCCAACGGACGACCGGAAAACGGCCGGAGAATGGGTTGCGTGCCATGCTTCTTTCGGTCCTCGACCAGTCGCCGATCCGCAAGGACGGAACCGCCGCCGACGCGGTGGCCGACACGATCGCGCTGGCCAAGGCCTGCGACTTTCTGGGCTATCACCGCTACTGGCTGGCGGAACACCACAACAGCAACTCCTTCGCCGGCTCCTGCCCGGAGATCCTGATCGCCCGCGTCGCGCAGGAGACCGCCCATCTGCGCGTTGGGTCGGGCGGCGTCATGCTGACCCATTACAGCCCGCTCAAGGTCGCCGAGCAGTTCCGCATGCTGGACGTGCTCACCCCCGGCCGCATCGACCTGGGCCTGGGCCGCGCCCCGGGCACGGACCAGATGACGGCCCGCGCCCTGCAATCGGGTCCGCAGGCCTGGCCGATCGACGCCTTCCCGAGCCAGGTCGTGCTGCTGCGCCAGTTCCTCGACGATGCCGCCGGGCGCGAGCCCTTGCCGGCCGACCATCCCTATCGCGGCATCCATGCCATGCCGCGCGCCGCCACGCCGGGGCCGGAGCTGTGGATGCTGGGATCGGGCATCCATGGCGCGGTCTACGCAGCGGAACTCGGCCTGCCCTTCAGCCATGCCTATTTCATCTCAGCCGAAGGCAGCGAGGACGCGGTCAAGGAATATCGCAGCCGCTTCCGGGCCAGCGCCGCCTGCCTAAAGCCGCGCGTCTCGCTCGGTGTCGCCGCGGTGGTGGCCGAAACGGAGGAGGAAGCCCATCGGCTGGCGGCATCGCGCAATCTGTGGGTGGTGCGGCTGCTGAGCGGCCGGCCGATCCCGTTCCCGTCGCCGGAGGAGGCGCTGGCGCAGCCCCTGACGCCGCAGGAGGAGACGCTGCTCGACAGCGTCGCCAAGCGCTCCGTCGTCGGCACCAAGGACCAGGTGCGCGAACGCCTGACGGCACTGGCGGACGCCCATTCCGCCGAGGAGCTTGTCGTGGTGACGATAACCTACGATTTCGCGTCGCGGCTCAAATCCTACGAACTGCTGGCCGACGCGTTCGGGCTGGTCGCCAGAGCGTGAACGCCGCGTCAGAACGTCAGCAAGCCGATCATCGAGCCGGTCAGGCCGCTCGCCATCGTGCCCGAGACGATGGCGCGCATCGCCAAGGGCACGATCTCGTCGCGGCGGTTCGGGATCAGCGTGCCGAAGCCCGCGATCAGGATGCCGACGCTGGCGAAATTGGCAAAGCCGCACATCGCATAGACCATGATCTGCGTCGCCCGCGGATCGAGCGCGCCCGGCGGCAGCGCCGCGAGCTGCGAATAGGCGATGAACTCGTTGAGGATGGTCTTGACGCCCAGCAGGCTGCCGGCCTGCACCGCCTCGTTCCACGGCACGCCGTAGAGCCACACCACCGGCGCGAAGATCCAGCCCAGCACGCGCTGCAAGGTCAGCGGCGCGCCATAGACGTCGGGCACATGGCCGAGGATCGCGTTGATGATCGCCACCAGCGCCGTGGTCACGATCAGCATGGCGACGATCTGCATGTAGATGTTCAAGCCGTCCTGGGTGCCGCGCGCCATCGCGTCCATGGTCGAATGGTATCTGTGGGCCTCGTCGATCTGCGAGGTGTCGGTCACCGCGTCGCCCGGCACCATGATGCAGGCGACGACGATGGCCGCCGGCAGCGACATCATCGAGGCGACCAGGATGTGGCCGAGCGCGCCGGGCAGGACATGCGCCAGCATGTTGGCGTAGACCACGAACACCGTGCCGGCGACGACCGACAGGCCGGTCGTCATCAGGATGAACAGCTCGGTCCGCGTGATGCGCGGCAGATAGGGCCGCACCACCAGCGAGCCCTCGATATTGCCGAGGAACACGGTGGCCGCCGCGCCCAGCCCCACCGCGCCGCCGATGCCCAGCGTGTGCTTGAGCACGAACGCCATCGCGCCCACGATCACGGGCAGGATGCGCCAGTACCACAGGATCGCCGACAGCGCCGAGATGATGATCACCAGGGGCAGGATGGCGAAGGCGAAATTGGTCAGCCGCGCCGGGTCGGCGACGCTGGGCGGGAAGGGCGAGGGGCCGCCGCCGATAAATCCGTAGACGAAGCCGGTACCTGCCCGCGTCGCCTCCGTCAGCACCGTCACCACGCCGTTGAGGCCGAACAGGGCGTCGCGCGCCAGCGGCACTTTGAGCAGCAGCAGCGCGATGGCCGCCTGCAGCGCGATGCCGACCAGCACGATCCGCCAGGGGAAGGCGCGGCGGTTCTCGGAGAACAGCCAGGCCAGCGCGACGATCACGACGATCCCCAGCGCGGATTGAAGATGCGGCAGCAATGCCATGAAGCCCCCCGATGCGATGTGATCAGCTTACGGCAATTCGGCACCCTGGGAAGCGGGGGCTGCGCTTTGCGCCGGTCTGTGTGCTAGAAACCGCCGCGCGGGCGTCGAACCCGCCATGGGGCAGGAATGTCGGCGACGGAGATCATTGCGGCGATATTGGGCGTGGCGAACATCGTCCTGCTCGTCCGGCGCAGCATCTGGAACTATCCCTTCGGGCTGGCGATGGTGGCGCTGTATGGCTGGGTGTTCCTGGACGCCCGGCTCTACTCCGACGCGGCGCTGCAGGTGTTCTTCTTCGCGATCCAGATCTATGGCTGGTGGAACTGGCTTCGGGCGCGTGGCGGCGACGGCGCGGTGCGGGTCGGGGCGCTGGGCAATGCGGCGCGCGCCGCATGGTGCGCCGTCATCGTCGTCGCCACGATCGGCGAAGGCTGGTATCTGGCGCACCACACGGCCGACGCCGCGCCCTGGATGGACGCGAACACCACGGCCATGAGCGTCGTGGCGCAATATCTTCTGTCGGTGCGCAAGATCGAGAACTGGATTCTCTGGATCGCCACCGACGTCGTGCAGATCGGGCTCTATGCGTGGAAGGGCCTCTATCCGACCACGATGCTGTACGTGCTGTTTCTCGTGCTCTCGGCCGCGGGGTTATGGGAATGGCGCCGGCAGCTCGCGCCCGCCGCCGCGCAGGGCGCGCCGGCGTGAGAATCGTCTGCCTGCACGGCCCGGAATCGACCGGCAAGACCACGCTGGCGGCACAGCTCGCCGAGCATTTCCACACCGTCGCGGTGCCGGAATACGGCCGGCTCTATTGCGAGATCTTCGGCAATGAATGCGACCTCGAAGACCTGCGCGCAATCCGGCGCGGCGAGGAGCTTCTGGTCGCGGCGGCGCGGCGCAAGGCCAGGAACCTGCTGATCCTCGACACCGACGCGGTGATGACCGCCGTGTGGTCGGACGTCCTGCTGGGAATGCGCCCCGACGATCTGGACCGCATCGACGATCCGGCCGACCTCTACCTGCTCTGCGACATCGACGTTCCTTTCGTCGCCGACGGCGTGCGCTACTTCCCCGACCAGGCGACGCGGGCGAAGATGTTCGCCCAGACCAGGCGCGAGCTGGAGCGGCGCGGCCTGCCCTTCGTCACCGTCACCGGCTCGCGCTACGAGCGGCTCAAGACCGCCGTCGACGCGATCACGGCAAGATTCCCGGAGCTGGCCGCGCCATGACCCTGCCGCCGTCCCGTCCGGGCGAGATCAGGGCGCTGGCCGGGGCGCGCGCGATTCCGCCGCTGATCCTGGTGCTCTACCATTATTGCGAGGGCCATCATTACCGCAATTTCAAGCCGTTCGATCTGCTGGTCGGACACGGCTACATGTGGGTCGAGTTCTTCTTCGCGCTGTCGGGCTTCATCCTGACCTATGTCTATGGCGCGCTTGTGCTCGAATTCTTCCGCGGCCGCGCCTATCGCGACTTCCTGATCGCGCGGCTGTCGCGGCTCTATCCGCTGCATCTGGCGATGCTGCTTTACATTCTTCTCATCATGCTGATCCTGAACGCCATCGCGCATGCGGCCGGCGGCCAGTCGATCTACGAGGCGCAATACCATCCCATCGTCACCTGGCAGAGCTTCGTCGCCAACCTGTTCCTGGTGCAGGCGTGGAACATCTTTCCCTATCTGTCGTGGAACGGCGCAAGCTGGTTCGTCAGCGTGGAGTTCCTGCTCTGCCTGCTTTTTCCGATCTATCTTGTGCTGTCGCGCGGCGGCTGGTTCAGCGCCGTCGGCCTGATCGCCGCCGGCGTGGCGGGGCTGTGGTATCTCTCGGCGACGGGCAAGCACGGCCTCGACATCACCTTCCACAACGGCATCTTCCGCGGCATGAGCGCTTTTGCCGTAGGGGTAGGGATCTGCGTGCTCTATGGCAAAACGAAAGCCCTGGCCGACGCGCTGCCGGAGATCGCGATCTCCGCAATGCAGGCCGCGGTGCTGCTGTGGCTGGGCTACGGCACGTTCGACAATGGCTGGTCGCACACGCCGCGCGACATCTACACCGTGATGCCGATGCTGGCACTGGTCTATGCGCTGAGCTTCGACCGCGGCTTCGCGGCGCGGTTCCTGCAGACGCGCCCGTTGCTGAAGCTGGGCGAATGGTCCTACGCGATCTATATCGGCCAGACCGCCTGGCTGCAGCTCATCCGCTTCTTCGAAAGCGCCTATCCGCCCGACGACACGCTGATCTTCGGCGTCCGCTTCGGCGACTGGATCTGGTGGCCGGAGCCCTTCGCGCTGCTCGCCGTCTGCATCGCCTGGGGCTGGCTGCTGTGCACCTATATCGAAATCCCGGCCAACCGCGCGCTGCGGCAGTTTTTCGCGCAAAAGCCGGCCCGCCCCGTCCCGGCTTGACCGCTCCGGAGCCCTGCGCCATCACTCCTGCCCTGCCATTTCCAACGGGAGTTTCGCCATGACCATCGAGTTCAACGGCAAGGTCGCCATCGTCACCGGCGCCGGCGGAGGCCTCGGCCGCGCCCACGCGCTGGAGCTCGCCAAGCGCGGCGCCAAGGTCGTGGTCAACGACCTGGGCGGCAGCGTCGACGGCACCGGCGGCAACTCCGCCGCCGCCGAAGCGGTGGTCCAGCAGATCACGGGCGCGGGCGGCGAGGCGATCGCCAACGGCGCCTCGGTCAGCGACGATGCGGGCGTGGCGCACCTCGTCCAGCAGACCATGGACAAGTGGGGCCGGGTCGACATCCTGATCGCCAATGCCGGCATCCTGCGCGACAAGAGCTTCACCAAGATGGAGCTGCGCGATTTCGACGCCGTCATGCAGGTCCACCTGATGGGCACCGTCAAGCCGACCAAGGCGCTGTGGGAGATCTTCAAGAAGCAGCAATATGGCCGCATCGTCGTGACGACGTCGTCGACCGGCCTCTACGGCAATTTCGGCCAGACCAATTACGGCGCCGCCAAGCTCAGCCTTGTCGGCTTCATGAACACGCTGAAGCTGGAAGGCGCCAAGGACAACATCAAGGTCAACGCCATCGGCCCGATCGCGGCGACGCGGATGACGGAGAACCTGATGCCGCCGAACATCCTGGCCATGCTGCAGCCGGAATATGTGACGCCCGCCGTGGTCTATCTCGCGAGCGAGGACGCCCCGACCGGAATGATCCTCACCGCGGGCGCCGGCGTGTTTGCCGCCGCCCAGATCGTGGAGACCGACGGCGTCAATCTCGGCCATGCCGCGACCGCGGACGACGTCGCCGCGCAGATCGGCAAGATCGCCGACTGGTCGACCGCCAAGCATTACAACCAGGGCGGCGAGCAGAGCGCCAAGTTCTTCGCCCGCGTCCAGGACAAGCCGCTCGTCGGCTAGTGTCCTGAACCGGAAGTTCGTTCGATTCAAAAAAAGGTTGTCATGGCCCGCGAAAGCGGGCCACCCAGGTGACGTCTGCACCGTTTGTGCAGGATTTCACCTGGGTCCGCCGCATTCGCGGCGGATGACAAAATGGGATGAACTTCCGATTCACGACACTAGCTTGCTTTTCCGATCAGACGTCTGGCGAAGGCGCGGACCGCCGAATCGGTCCGCGCCTTCGTCTCTTCGTCGAAGCGCAGGCCCGCCTCCAGCACCGTGTCGCCGTCGAGCTTGCGCACCGTCAGCACGCAATTGCCGAGCGGGATCTGGTCGCCGATCTCCGGCGCCTGGTCGAAGCGTTCGGCGAAGAGCTGGGCGATGGTCCTGGCGCCGTCTACGCCGGTGAGGTGCAGGTCATACATCGCGGCCAGCGCCGCGAGCGCCGCGCTGCCGTGGATCTCGAACTCCGCATCGCTGTCGCCGACGCCCGACGCCTCGGCCAGCGGCGCAAACAGATTGTCCAGCCGCGCCACACGCAGCGCCGGCGCCAGGAAATAGGCGTAGTCGCCGACCTTCAGCTTGCCCGCTTTCGAGGGTTCGAGAATCTCGCGGTTGCGCACGATCAGCGCCGCGCGGCTCCAATAGGGCATCGCCGAGACGTTCAGCACCCGGCTGTCGGGTAGCACGGGATAGCCGATCATCTCGAGGTCGGTCTGGCCCGGCAGGTCGATCTCGATCCGCTGCACCGGCACGGTACGGCGCGGCACGATCTGACGCAGGCGTCCCGCCACCCATTTGGTCGTCCAGCCCTGCAGCAGCAGCGACACCAGCACGACGAAGAACGCGACGTCGAAATAGAGCGCCGCATGGCGCAGGCCCGCCAGCGTCGGGATGGCGGCGAGGAAGATGCTGACCGCGCCGCGCAGGCCCACCCAGCTCACGAACGTCTTCTCCCGCCAGTCGAAGCCGAAGAATTGCAGCGATGCCCAGGTCGCGACCGGCCGCGCGACGAAGATCAGGAACAGCGAAATGCCCAGCGCCGGGACAGCGATGCCGATCAGGCGGTGCGGTGCCGACAGCAGGCCCAGCACCAGGAACATCACGATCTGCGCCAGCCAGGTCACCGCGTCGTTGAGCGACAGGATGCCGGCATAGGCGCGCACCGGCAGGTTGCCGACGACCAGGCCCGCGATATAGGCGGCGAAGAAGCCCGAGCCGCCGGCGACGCCGGCCAGCGCGAAGATCGCCACCGCGCCCGCGATGGCCAGCAAGGGATGCAGGCCGCTCGGCAACTGCACATGGTTCAGCAGCCAGACCAGTCCGTAGCCGCCGGCGAGTCCGACGAGCGCGCCGATGACACCCTCCCGGAGCAGCATGCCCGCGATCTCGGCCGGCCCCAGGGCGCCCTTCGCCGTCATGAACGCGATGGTGGCGACGGTCAGGAACACGGCGACGGGATCGTTGGTGCCCGATTCGAGCTCCAGGATCGCGCCGGAGCGGCGGCGCAACTGCACCCCGCCGGTGCGCAGCAGGAAGAAGACCGCCGCCGCGTCGGTCGAGGCGACGACGGCGCCCAGCAGGAAGCTCTCGGCCGCGTTCAGGTGCAGCAGATAATAGGCCGGAATGCCGGTCAGGACCGCGGTGATCACCACCCCCACCGTCGCCATCACCAGGGATGGCGCGAACAGGCCGCGGAACGCCGCCAGTCGCGTCCGCAGCCCGCCGTCGAACAGGATCACGCTCAGTGCCAGCGAGCCGATCAGATTGGCGAGGTGATAGTCGGAGAAATGCAGGCCGCCCGGCCCGTCTTCCCCCGCCAGCATGCCGATGCCCAGGAACACCAGCAGCATCGGCGCGCCGAAGCGGGTGGCGATCAGGCTGGACAGGATGCCGGCGATGATCAGCGCCGAACCCAGCAGCAGAACCGTATTGGCGGTCTCGATGGCATGCATGCATGTGAGATAGGACACCGCCTGCCGCAGCGCCAGCCCGCGATTGGCAATCGCGCCGGCCGGACATAGGGTTCCGCCATGATCGCCGGCATCGACCACATCGGATTGCAGGTGCGCGACCTCGAACGCACCGTCGCCGCTTACGAGGTCGTCTTCGGCCGCGAGGCGAGCTGGCGCGGCGGCGCGACCGGCTGGCGCCATGCCTGGTTCCAGTTCGGCAATGCCGCGCTCGACATCGTCGCGGCGGACGGCGACGGCGGCGCACGCATCCGCGACGACATCGAGAAATTCGGCGAGGGCATCCGGGGCCTCGGCTTCACCGTGCCGGACATCGACACAGCGGTTACGCTGTTCACGCGGCGCGGCCTCGACGTGCTGCCGCCGCACACCACGATGACGGAAAATGCCGCCGGCGCCCAGCGCGCCTGGCGCATCGCCATGCTGAAGCGCAGCAGCGGCCACGGCGTGTCGCTGTTTCTGGTGCAGCAGGCGGCGGAGCGCTGGCCGGTGCCGGCGCCGCGCTTCGGCGACGCCTCGGTCGGCGATCTCGATCACATCGTCGTCCGGACGCCGGATGCCGAGCGCGCCGTGGCGCTCTATGGCGGACGCCTCGGCCTCGACCTGCGGCTCGACCGCACAAACGAGAAATGGGGCGCGCGGCAGCTTTTCTTCCGCGTCGGCGGCGCGGTGGTGGAGATCGGCACCGGCCTGACGGCGCCCGTGAGCGACGCCAAGGACGATTTCGGCGGCCTCGCCTGGCGCGTGAAGGACGCAGCGGCTGCGCGGGCGCGCATCGCGGCGGCCGGGATCGACGTCTCGGCGCTGCGCCAAGGCCGCAAGCCCGGCACCGCGGTGTTCACCGTGCGCAACGCAACCGGCGGCGCGCCGACGCTGATGCTGTCGGGTAACGAATAAGAGAGAAGCCATCCTCCCCTACGGGAGGGTGGTTCTTCATTCCTGTCCGTTATGCGTGTTCAGTGCCTGCTGCGGCGCCGCGCTTTTGGCGAGGTCGAGCATGCGGATGAACTCGGCGCGGTAGCCGAACGGGTCGTCGCCCCGCGCCGCCGTGGCGATGCTCCTGGCGCGGTCGTAGGAGAAGTCCTTGATGTAGGGATCGTGGCGCATGAGCTGCGCCGCGCCGGCCACCGAAGCCGCAAAGCGCATGTCGGGCGACACCGCGGCGAAGTCGCTCGTCACGTCGGCCGATGTGATCGGCCGCGCGATCAGCTTCGACACGGTCTGCCCCGGCAGCTTGTAGCGGATCTTGAGGAAGGCGATCTCGCCGTTCGGATCGCCCCTGGCCGGCATCGCGTAGCGCAACGGATCGCCCATCGCTCCTTTCGACCCCACCGGCGTGATCTCGTACAGCGCCGTCACCGTGGTCCCGGAGCCGATATCGCCGGCATCGACATGGTCGTTGTTGAAGTCGGTGCGGTTCAGCAGCCGCGTCTCGTAGCCGATCAGGCGATATTCGGCGACGCGGGCGGGATTGAACTCGACCTGGATCTTCACGTCGTTGGCGATGGTGAACAGCGTGCCGGAGATCTGGTCGACGAACACCTTGTGCGCCTCGTTCAGCGTGTCGATGAAGGCGGCATTGCCGTTGCCGGCCTGCGCCAGCTTCTGCATCGTCGCGTCCTGGTAGTTGTCGTCGCCGAAGCCGAGGCAGGTCAGGTACACGCCCTGGCCGCGCTCGCGCACCACGAAATCCTCCAGCGCCTTCGGATCGGTGATGCCGACATTGAAGTCGCCGTCGGTCGCCAGCAGCACGCGGTTGACGCCGCCCTTCTGGAAATTGGCTTCCGCGAGCTGATAGGCCATGCGGATGCCCTCGCCGCCCGCCGTCGAGCCGCCGGCCGAAAGCTGGTCGAGCGCCGCCAGGATCTTCGCCTTGTCCGAACCGGGCGTCGGCGGCAGCACCACGCCCGCCGCTCCGGCATAGGCGACGATGGCGACATGGTCCTTCGGCCCGAGCTGGTCGACCAGCAGGTGGAAGGAGCGGATCAGCAGCGGCAGCTTGTTCGGCTCGTCCATCGAGCCGGATGTGTCGATCAGGAAGACGAGGTTGGCCGGCGGCCGCTCCTTTTTCGGGATGTCGAAGCCCTTGATGCCGATATGCAGGATCTGCGTGTCCTTGTTCCACGGCGTCGGATAGACGCGGACCGAGGCGCGGAACGGCGTCGCGCGGCTCTCCGGCAGTGGATAGGCGTAGTCGAAATAATTCACCATCTCCTCGATCCGCACCGCATCGGCCGGCGGCAGCGCGCCGCCGTTCAGCGCATTGCGCACCACGCCATAGGAAGCGGTGTCGACGTCGATGGAGAAGGTCGAAACCGGCTGCTCCGCCGCCACGACCACCGCATTGGGCTTGGCGTCCGGGAATCTGGACGTGTTCGCGGGCTGCCAGTAACCCGGCGCCCGCGCCGGACCGGCGATGGCCATGGAGGGCGGCGGCGGCGAAGGGGGAGGAAGCGCGTCCAGAACGTTCTCCGGCGCCTGTTTGGCCCCCGTGACGACCACCGTCTCGTTTGCGGCGGCCTGTCCCGGTTTGGGCACGGTGTCCGTGCCGCAGGCGGCCAGGATGAACGCAAGCGCGGCGCCGAGCGCGCCGAGCCGGGCGATGTTTCTGCGATGGATTGTCATAGCTGTCCCCTACCTGACTGACGGAGCAAGCCTCGGCTTGAACTGCGCCGGTCGCGCGGCGCGATTGGGGCCGTTTGGCGGCGGCCGTTCACGGGTGCGAGAGGGCTAACAAGCCGTTACCACACGGCGTAATCCGCTCTTAACCGCGCGTCCCTATCCTCCCCGCAAGCGGGCCTGGATCCCGCGCCGGGGAACGTCGTGTCCGAGTCCGCCTACCATCACAACCAGGGCGAAGCCGTCGAGATCGTCCTCGATACCGGCGGCCTTGTGCTCAGCATCTGCGCGCCGGAGAAATCGCGGCGCCTCATCGCCGACGTCGCGGAAGGCGAGTCGCTCCAGCCCCACATTCATCCCGACGATTACGATTTCTTCCTGTGGTCGGCGCAGCGGGTCCTGGACGGCAATCGCCGCCAGCAGACGATCCAGCTGCGCTGGGCGCGCGCCGCCGGCCGCTGGTCCAAGATCAACGCGATGCTGCGCTGCGCGGGCGACGATATGGTCACGGTCGAGTTCCGGCCCGACGAGATCGAGCACGCCCGCCGTGCCGTGGCGCAGCTGCGCCGCGTGGTCGAAGGCTCGGCCCAGGGCATCGTCGTGCGTACCGTGACCGAAGTGCTCTACGCCAACGACTCGTTCGCGCACCTGCTGGGCTATGATTCGGTGCGCGAGATGGCGGCGGAAGCCGAGGCCGCGCGGGCGGAAGGCCGCGATCCCCATCTGGTCAGCCTGATCTATGTCGATGACCGCCCGCTGATCGACGAGCACATGCGCCGCCGCATCGCCGGCGAGGAGACCGTCTCGAGCTACGAGTTTCGCCTGAACCGGCGCGACGCCTCGGTGGTGTGGGTCGAGGTCCAGGCGGCACTGGTGAACTGGGACGGCCAGCCCGCCTCGCTGGCCTGGATGAACGATATCAGCCACCGCAAGGCGATGGAGCTGGAGCTGGTGCGCAGCAAGGAGGCGGCGGAGCGCGCCAGTCGCACCAAGACCGAATTCCTGGCGAACACCAGCCACGAGCTGCGCACGCCGCTGAACGCCATCATCGGCTTCGCCGAAGTGATCAAGGACGAGCTGTTCGGCCCCGTCGGACTCAGGAAATACGCCGAATACGCCAGGGACATCTATACCAGCGGCCGCCACCTGCTCGACCTGATCAACGACATCCTCGACCTGTCGAAGCTGGAATCCGGCAAGCTGGAGCTGCGCGAGGAGGACGTCGCGGCGGGCGCGATGGCCGACGAATGCGTCACCCTGCTGCGCGAGCGCGCCGATGGGCTGAAGGTGCGGCTCGAGACGCGGATCGAGCCCGGCCTGCCGCTGCTGCGCTGCGACGCGCGCGCGCTGAAGCAGGTGCTGCTCAACCTGCTCTCCAACGCGATCAAGTTCACGCCCGCCGGCGGGACGGTCACCACCGCAGTCGCCCGCGCCGCCGGCGGCATCGCGCTGTCGGTCGCCGATACCGGCATCGGCATGAACCCCGCCGACATCGAGGTCGCACTCTCGGCGTTCGGCCAGGTCGATTCCAAGGTCTCGCGCCAGCACCGCGGCACCGGCCTCGGCCTGCCGATCTCCAGGTCCCTGATCGAGGCCCATGGCGGCACGCTGACCGTCAGCAGCACCCCCGGCCGCGGCACGACGATGACCGCGACCTTCCCCGCTTCGCGCGTCGCGGCGCAGGCGGCTTAGAGCAATTCCAGGAAAGTGCGAAGCGTTGGTACGCTGCGCTGCCAGCTCCGTCCGGAATTGCGACCAAATGACGACCTAGAGTGGGTCTCTCAGGAAACGCCCGCGGATTTCCCGCAACGTTGCAAGCCCGTCGGCGCCGGGAGTCGCGCCGAACTGCTTCAGCCGGTCGCAATAGACGTAGAGAGTCCTCAGTCTGAGCAACAGGCCCATCAAATCCGGGTCGCCAGGCAACGGGCGCTGCTCCCGGTAGCCGTCCGCCAGCCAAGCGGCGAGGCGGTCGCGTTCCGGCACCCGGCGCAGCGCGTAGCAGGACACGGCGAAGTCGTACAGGAACCAGTGGCGGCAGCAATTCGCGAAATCGAACGTCGTAATGCCGGTCGTCCGGTCATAGCGGAAGTTCTGCGGCGCGAGGTCGGCATGGATCATTCCCGTCTCACCGAGCGCGGACCCGTACCGTTCCAGTTCCGACAGCAGATGGGCCGACGCGCGCGACAGTTCGGCGTCCCGCGCCTCGATTGCCGCGAGTCCGTCCCGCATCGCAGGCTCCAGGCGCCAATCGTCTCGCCAGCTCACAGAAGGGGCGGAGAACGCCCGTGCGGCCTCGTGCTGGCGGGCCATCGTCCGTCCCCATTCGCGGAACAGGTCCTCGCACCAGTCCGGGTCCGACGGCTCGACATGAAGCCCAGGCGCGCATCGGAACAGCACCGCGGCCGAGCCGCGGACGTTCTCGACCATGCGTCCGGCCAGCGACGCGATCGGCAGGGCGACCCGCACGCCGCGGGACGACAGGTGCGCCACGAAGGCAAGTTCGACCTCCGTATCCGCCAGGCTGCGCCAAGACGGATCGGTCAGGCGCAGGAAACAGGTCTCGCCCCCGCACGCGACCGCGAAGACGGCGTTCGCAAGGCTGTCCTGCGGCGCCACGGCCGTGTCGCGGTCCCATGACCAGCGCGTCAACGCCTCGCGGGCAAGCGCGTCTTCCAAATGCTCTATGTCCGCCGACCCGTCGTCCGTCCGCCGAGCCAGCTCAGCAGCGGCAGCGAAACGAAGAAGGTCAGGTGATACCAGATTGGGAATTGATGCCAGATCACCGCGATGTGATAGGTGGCCCAGTACGCCAGCAGCAGCACGCCGGCGATGAGCGCGGCGCGACGGCCGCCGATCCACGCCGCCAGCGCCCCGCCGGCCAGCGAACCGGCAAAGCTGATGGCAAGCCGCCCGCCCAGCGCGACCGGCGTCGCATGCACAGCCAGTGCCGCGGACAATGCCGGCGCCGCCGCGCGCAGCAGCAGGCTCGCGCCGATGACGACGGCGAACCAGGCGACGACGCCCGCGACGATACCTAAAATCGCTTTCATGATTCCCCCCGTTAACGGAGGGTAGCGCGGCCGCCCCGCCCCGTGGAAGGGCGCAGGCCATGCGATGCGCCCGGCACAAGGTGCAGATGCATGCGAAAAGCGCATGCCTCGAATTCTTCGCAATCGCACACTCCACTATTGTGAACTGCCCAACTCTCCCCATCTGCGCTGTGTGGCTGGCGGTCCAAACTCGGAAAACCGGCCCGAAACCTGAAAATGGAGTGGGCTATGGCTTACGATCACGACGAAAACGAAAATCCGGTGGCGCGGGCCCTGCCCTGGGTCGCGATCGCGGCAGCGGCGTTCCTGTTCCTGCAGGTGACCTGGTCGCCCACGGTGCAGCCGGCGCCCCAGCAGGCATCGGTGCAGACCGTGACGGTCGCGGCGCAGTACCAGGCCCCCACGCGCAGCTAAGGCGCGCGCTCCTCCAGCTTCACGTCGTGGCCCCAGAGGCGTTCGACGTGGGCGAGGACAAGCTCCTTGGTCTGATTGTGCAGGGGAACGCCACGATGCATGTCGTGCGACAGGAACAGCGTACGGTTGCCTTTGAGGTCGGCGCCGGCGACCTGAATGGACGGGTCGGCGGCGCCGACATCGTATTGACGCGCCAAGGCGGTGCGCACGGCGCGGTAGCCGGCCTCGTTGTGGATCGCTGACACCTTGTAGGCGCCGGTATCCGCCTTGTCGTAAAGCGCGAACAGGCGGAAATCGCGCATCAGCTTGGGCGACAGGAACTGCTCGATGAAGCTCTCGTCGCGGTAATTCGCCCAGGCATCCTTCAACGTCCCCATCCAGTCGCCTTTGCCGGCGAAGGCCGGAAACCAGTCGCGGTCCTCCGGCGTCGGCGCCTCGCAGATGCGGCGGATGTCCGCCATCATGCCGTAGCCGAGTGCGTAGGGATTGAAGCCGCTGTAGAAGCGCTGGTGGAATTCGGGCTGGAACACCACCGAGGTGTGGGAGTGCATGAACTCCATCCACGATCCCTCGGTGATCAGGCCGCGGTCGTACAGCGTGTTCATGATGGTGTAATGGACGAAGGTGGCGCAGCCCTCGTTCATCACCTTGAGCTGGCGCTGCGGATAGAAATACTGCGCCATGTTGCGCACGATGCGCAGCGTCTCGCGCTGCCAGGCCTTCAGCGTCGGCGAATTCTTTTCGAGGAAGTAGAGCAGGTTCTCTTCCGGCAGCCTGGTCTCGCCGCCGAACTCGTCGTCCGGATCGGGGGTGGGCGCCGCCGCCGGCGGCTCGATCCCGGCGGGCAGCGTGCGCCACAGCTCGTTATAGGCGCCTTCCTCGTATTCGGCGCGGCGGCGGCGCTTGTCGAGCACGCGCTCCTTGGACGGCCGCGGCGGCCGGCGGTAGCGGAACACGCCCTGGTCCATCAGCGCATGCGCCGAATCCAGCACCGCCTCGACCTCGTCGCGGCCATAGCGTTCCTCGCAGGCGGCGATGTATTTCTTGGCGAAGGCGAGATAGTCCATGATGCCTTCGGCGTTGGTCCATTGCCGGAACAGGTAATTGTTCTTGAAGAAATGGTTGTGGCCGAACGCGGCATGCGCCATCACCAGCGCCTGCATCGTCATCGTGTTCTCCTCCAGCAGGTAGGAGATGCACGGGCTGGAATTGATTACGATCTCGTAGGCCAGCGCCGAATAGCCGGCGCGGTACAGCGTCTCCTCCCGCGCGAACAGCTTGCCGAACGACCAGTGATTGTACATCAGCGGCATGCCGATGGACGAATAGGCGTCGAGCATCTGCTCCGACGAGATGATCTCGATCTGGTTGGGATAGACGTCGAGCTTCAGCTCATTCAGCGCGATGTCCTCGATCGCCTTATACGTGCGCTCGACGGTGGCGAAGTCCCATTCGGAATCGGTGAAGAGGTGGTTTCCACTCATGCTCGGCTCCCGCCGTCATCCTTCGAGGCTCGCTCCGTTCGCACCTCAGGACGACGATGTTCCCGATCTATAAGTAGCGCGTCACCCTGAGGCGCGAGCGGAGCGAGCCTCGAAGGGCGACGCGCGCTTGGCCGCCTGGCCAGGTTAGGCAGAGCGCCCCACTCCCGCCGGATCAGCGCCTCTTTCTTCTCGCGCCGCCAGCCCTTGATGCGTCTCTCCAGAACCTGTGCATCGCGCAAATCGAGGCATTGCTCGGACCACACAAGCTCCGCCGGCCGCCGCCTGGACGTATAGCCCTCGAACCGGCCGTCATTGTGCTCGCCGACCCGCACGGCAATACCGTCATAGGAGGTCGAGCCGACATAGTAGCTATCATCCGAACAACGCAGCATGTAGCACCAGCCGCCCATCAGCAGGGCCGCATGCTTCGAGGCTCCGCTACGCGGAGCACCTCAGCATGACGAGAGTTTTTCTCGGTCACGCAAAAATTAGCGTCACCCTGAGGTGCGAGCGGAGCGAGCCTCGAAGGGTGCAGCACCGTCACGCGTTCTCCGTCTTCTTGAACAGCTCGCGGAACACCGGGAAGATATCCGCCGGCTTGGCGATGCGCTTGGTGGCGAAGTTCTTCCATTCCTCGGCGACGGTGCGATAGGCGCGCCACAGCTCCGCGCCGCTGTCCTCGGAGGCGAACACCTCCATCTCGCGCTCGTCCAGGATCTCGATATAGGCGTAGTACTGGCACAGCGGCATCACCAGCTCGTTGAGCATCTCCACGCAGTGCCGCGCATCGCCCGACTGGGTGTAGCCGTCCGAGGCCTGCGCCGCGTAGATGTTCCAGTCGGACGAGGCGTAGCGCTCCTTCTGTATCTCCAGCATCTTGTCCAGCGCGGTCGAGACGATGGTGCCGCCGGACTGGCGCGAGTAGAAGAATTCCTGCTCGTTCACCTCCTGCGCGTCGTGGGTGTGGCGGATGAAGACCACGTCCACCTTCTTGTAGCGCCGCTTCAGGAACAGGTGCAGCAGCATGTAGAAGCGCTTGGCGAGGTCCTTCTCGCGCTCGCCCATCGAGCCCGACACGTCCATCAGGCAGAACATCACCGCTTGCGACGTCGGCACCGGCTGCTCGGCGAAGGAATTGAACCGTACGTCGATCGGATCGATGAAGCCGACCCATTTGCGCTTGGCGTTGGCGCGCGCCAGCGTCTCCTTCAGCGTCGAGATCTTCGCGGAATCGACCGGATCGTCCTGCTCGGCGGCGGCCAGCGCGGTTTCGAGTTGCTCGACATCCGCCATGGTCGGCCGCTTGAGCGCCAGCCGCCTTCCGTAGGAATTGCGCATGGTGCGGATGAGGTTGATCTGCGTCGGCGAGCCCGCGGTGGAGATGCCGGCGCGCTTCCAGGTCTTGTTCGGCGTCTCCTTCAGCGTGGTGCGGACCAGGTTGGGCAACTCCAGGTCCTCGAAGAAGATGTCGAGCACCTCGTCCTGGGTCATGGTGAATTCGAAATCGTCCTCACCGTCGCCCGAATCCGCCGCGTCCTTGCCGCCCTGACCGGCGCCGCCCTTCGGCTTGTCGATGGCATCGCCCGGCATGAACTCCTTGTTGCCCGGCAGCACGAAATCGCGCTCGCCCGAGGCGCGCGGATCGAGCCTGAAACGCGGCTCCTTGGTGCCCTTGGCCGAGATCTTGATCTTGCGTTCCTTGCCGATGTCGGCGACGGCGGCGTCCTTCAGCGATTTCTGCACCGCCTCGCGGATCTGCGTCCGCGCCCGGCGTAGAAAGCGCTGCCGGTTGGCCAGCGACTTGCCCTTCGGGTTCAGGCGGCGGTCGACGAAATGGGTCATCGCGCCCGCGGCGCCCTTCGAGGCGCGCTGCGCGCGCACCTCAGGGTGACGCTCCTTATGGGCGTCATGGTGAGGTGCGAGCATAGCGAGCCTCGAACCATGGCAGCGCTCAACCCGCCTTGTTAACGCGCATATACCATTCCACCAGACGCCGCACCTGGCGCGGCGTATATCCGCGGGCGAGCATGCGCTTGATGAACTCGTTGTGCTTGTTCGCGGTCTCGTTGTCCTTCTTGGATTCGAAGCTGATCACCGGCAGCAGGTCCTCGACCTGGGTGAACATGCGCTTCTCGATCACCGAGCGGATCTTCTCATATGCCGTCCAGGACGGGTTCTTGCCGTCGTGCTGGGCGCGGTAGCGCAGCGCGAACTTCACCACCTCGTTGCGGAAATCCTTCGGATTGGCGATGCCGGCCGGCTTCTCGATCTTGGAGAGCTCGTTGTCGAGCGCCGAGCGGTCCAGCAGCTGGCCGGTGTCGGCGTCCTTGTAGTCCTGGTCCTCAATCCAGGCGTCGGCATAGGAGATGTAGCGGTCGAACAGGTTCTGGCCGTATTCGCCGTAGCTTTCGAGATAGGCCTTCTGGATCTCCTTGCCGATGAACTCGGCATAGCGCGGCGCCAGCTCGGCCTTGATGAATTCGAGATATTTCTTCTCGGTGTCGTCGGGCATCTGCTCGCGCTTGATGGCCTGCTCCAGCACATACATCATATGCACCGGATCGGCGGCGATCTCGGTCACGTCGTAGTTGAACGTCTCCGACAGCGTCTTGTAGGCGAAGCGGGTGGAGATGCCCGTCATGCCTTCGTCGACGCCGGCCATGTCCTTGTATTCCTGCAGCGTCTTGGCCTTCGGGTCGGTGTCCTTCAGCTTCTCGCCGTCATAGACGCGCATCTTGGAGACGATGTTGGAGTTCTCGTGCTCCTTCAGCCGCGTCGCGACGCAGAACTTGGCCAGCATCTCCAGCGTCTCCGGCGCCGTCTTGGCCGCGCCGAGATTGGAGCCGTCCAGCAGCTTGCGGTAGATCGCGGTCTCCTCCGTCACCCGCAGGCAATAGGGCACGGTGACGACGCAGATGCGGTCGAGGAAGGCCTCGTTGTTGCGGTTGTTGCGGAACACCGTCCATTCCGCCTCGTTCGAATGCGCCAGGATGGTGCCGTTGAACGGGATCGGCCCCAGCGTCTCGGTGCCGGTGTAATTGCCTTCCTGCGTCGCCGTCAGCAGCGGGTGCAGCACCTTGATCGGCGCCTTGAACATCTCGACGAATTCCAACAGGCCCTGATTGGCGTGGCACAGTCCGCCCGAGAAGGAATAGGCGTCGGGATCGTTCTGGCTGAAATGCTCCAGCTTGCGGATGTCGACCTTGCCGACCAGCGAGGAGATGTCCTGGTTGTTCTCGTCGCCCGGCTCCGTCTTGGCGATGGCAAGCTGGCGCAGCTTGGAGGGGTAGAGCTTGACGACTTCGAACTTCGAGATGTCGCCGCCGAACTCGTCCAGCCGCTTGACCGCCCACGGGCTCATCAGGCCGCCCAGGCGGTGGCGCTCGATGCCGTAGCGCTCGGCCAGCAGATTGGTCAGCTCGGCGGAGCGGAACAGGCCCAGCGGGCTCTCGAACACCGGGCTGATCGCCTCGCCGGCCTTGAGGACATAGATGGGGTGCTTCTCCATCAGATCCTTCAGCCGTTCGGCCAGCGAGGACTTGCCGCCGCCGACCGGGCCCAGGAGATAGAGTATCTGCCGCTTCTCCTCGAGGCCCTGGGCGGCGTGCTTGAAGTAGCCCACGATCCGCTCGATCGTGTCTTCCATGCCGAAGAAGCCGTCGAACGCCTTGTAGGTCTTGATGGTGCGGTTGGAGAACAGGCGGGCGAGGCGGCTGTCCTGCGCGGTATCGACCAGCTCGGGCTCGCCGATCGCGGCGACCATCCGCTCGGGCGGGGTCGCGTACATCATCTTGTCGTCACGCGCCGCCAGCAGCCAGTCGCGCAAGGACATGGTTTCGAACCGTTCCCGCGCGTAGTCGCGGGAGAAGATGTCAAAGACGTCGAGCGAACTCATGACTCTGACTCCTTTTTCGCGCCTCCCGCCTTCTTGCGTCGGGACGACGCGTGGCCCTGCCAAGTGTTAAATCTGCCCCATCCTTAGATCGTATCCCCCGTATCCTGCGCCCGTTCTCTTAAGCCAATGCCAATCCGGTGCTCGAAGTTCCCTGCGCAAGCGACAATGTCCGTCCGCACCGCCTGTGCGACCGCCTTCCCTTGCGTGTCCTCTCCGATCAATTTTTCGCAGCCCATTCGCGACGTTGACGCGCTAGCTGATTTGATTCGAGTTTACGCCGCTTCGCGCGTTTCGCAATGCGGCGCGCAGTTTTTGTGACGCCCGCGACATTCGCAACACAGCCCCTCCGCTTTGCCACAAAGATGAACGGCGGCTGAACGCGCGCATGGCGAAAGCGCAAAACGCGCGGCGCGTAATTCCACTTGCCGGACTTTGCCTGTTGCGCGAAGCTTGCCGCATGGAAGACCTCGCGCTGTCGATCAGAGTGGCGCGGCCGAAAGACGCCGCGGAGGTCGCGCGCATCTACATCGAATCCTGGCACGACACCTATCCCGCCGTTCTGTCGAGCGCGCTGCTCTGCGCCATGACGCCCAAGGGCCAGACGGCGCGCTGGCACGCCCAGATCCGCGCCCAGAAGCGCGAGACCGTGCTGGTGGCGGAGGATGCGAAGGCCGGCCTTGTCGGCATGGCCAGCATGGGCCCGGCGCGCGACCGCGCCTTCGGCTATGACGGCGAGGTCTACACACTCTATGTCGATCCGGCCTATTTCGGGCGCGGCGTGGGCCGCGCGCTGCTGAAAGGCGGCTTTGCGGTGCTGCGGGCGCGCGGCCTCTCCTCCTGCGCGATCTGGGCCCATGCCAGGAACAATGCGCGCTTCTTCTACGAGACGATGGGCGGGCGCGTCGTTGCCGAGCGCACCGCGCGCATGATGGGCGATGCCGTGCCCGAAGTGGCGTTCGGCTGGAAGACTTTGGCGCTGGTCGAGCGCAGCACCGCGCGATGATCGCGAAGAACGCGATCGTCCTTCTCCTCGACAGCCTCAACCGCCACATGGTCGGCGCCTATGGCGGGCGCGAATTCGCCACGCCCAATCTGGATCGGCTGGCGGCGCGGTCGGTGCGATTCACCAAACATTACGCGGCATCGCTGCCCTGCATGCCGGCGCGGCACGACATATTGTGCGGCGCGTGGGATTTCCTGTGGCGGCCCTGGGGCTCGGTCGAGCTATGGGAAGACGCCATCACCTATCCGCTGCGCCGGGCCGGCGTCGTCAGCCAGCTGATCAGCGACCATCCGCACCTGTTCGAGACCGGCGGCGAGAACTATCACGTCGACTTCACCGCCTGGGACTACCAGCGCGGGCACGAGGGCGACGCGTGGAAGACGCGCGGCGATCCGAGCTGGGCGGGCTCGCCGCATATCGGCCTGCAGCGCGACATGCCCTACGACAGATCGCGCGGCTGGTTCGAAGGCGAGGCGGACTTCCCCGGGGCCCGCACCATGCAGGCGGCGGCGGACTGGCTCGACGTCAACGCCGCCGTGCACGACCGCTTCTTCCTCTTCGTCGACGAGTTCGATCCGCACGAGCCGTTCGACACGCCCGACTCCTATATCGACCGCTACATGCCCGAGCGCGAAGGCCCGCCGCTGATCTGGCCGCCCTATGGCGTCGGCCTCGTCAAGCGCGGCGTGATGACGGAACGCGAAGGCCGGCAGATCCGCGCCCGCTACGGCGCCAAGCTCACCATGATCGACCACTGGCTCGGCAAGGTGCTGGACCGCATCGACGCGCATGATCTGTGGGACGACACGCTCGTCATCCTGTGCACCGACCACGGCCACTATCTCGGCGAGAAGGACGTGTGGGGCAAGCCCGGCGTGCCGATCTACGAGACGCTGGGTCACATTCCGCTGCTGGTCGCGGTGCCCGGCACAGCCCCCGGCAGCAACGACGCGCTGACCACCAGTGTCGACATCTTCGCCACCCTGGCCGCGCTGTTCGGCATCGAGGACAAGGTGCGCCAGCGCATTCATGGCCGTTCCCTGCTGCCGCTGCTGTCGGGCGAGACCAAAGCGGTGCGCGACTGGCTGCTGGCCGGGGTCTGGGGCCGCGAGGTCCACTACGTCGACGGCAGGCTGAAATACGCCCGCGCCCCGGCCGGCGCGAACCGGCCGCTCGGCACCTGGTCCAACCGCTGGTCGACCATGCCGACGCATATCCTCGGCCGCGAGCAGGAGATGCCGCTGCCCGACGCGCGCGCCCGCCTCGACCGCATGCCGGGCAGCAAGGTGCCGGTGATCCGCCAGACCTGGGACGAAAGCGACGCGGTGCCGTTCTGGGCGGCGACGCGCTTCAGCGGCAACCATCTCTACGATCTGTCGAACGATCCCGGCGAAGAGAACAACCTCGCGGGCGGCGGTCTGGAAAAAGACCTCGCCGCCATGCTGCGCGAAGCGCTCAAATCCGTCGACGCGCCGGAAGAGCAATTCGCGCGGCTGGGGTTGGCCTGAGCAATACCGCGCTACACATCCCGCGGCCGCACGAAGTCCGTCAGCACGCCGCCGCCGGGGCCGATGTCGCGCCAGCGCGGCACGTCGAAATCCAGCACCGCCAGCGCCGCGGTGGGGAATTTCTCCTCCAGCAGATCGAAGCGGTCGCGTTCCCGGCGCTTGACCGGCTCGCGCGCCAGGAAGCCGGCCAGCTGCTCCAGCCCGGGATTGTGGCCGACCACCATCACGCTTTTCATCTTGTCGGGCGCCAGCCGCACGATCGACAGGATCACGTCCGGCTCGGCGAGATAGAGCGCTTCGAGATAATCCACCCGCGCGGCGGTCGTGACCTCCTCGGTCGCCAGCTCGACCGTCTCGACCGTGCGCCGCGCCGTGGAGGACAGGATCAGCTCCGGCGCGTAGCCGTGATCGCGGATATAGCGCCCGATCCGCGGCGCATCCTCGCGCCCGCGCGGGATCAGCTCGCGCTCGTGATCGGCGGCGCCGCCGGGCTCCGTCTTGGCGTGCCGCAGCAGCAGCAGCCGCTTCACGCGACCTGATACTTCGCGCGCGCCCCGCGCTCGATGGCGGCGGCGACCAGCTTGTCGATCTCCAGGCGGCGGCGCAGCGCGTCCAGCATCCGCACCTCCTCCAGCGCGATGCGCCGGTCGGCCAGCGCGACTTCGAGCGCCACCCAATAGGCGGTCTCGTGCAGCACGTCGGGCAGGCCGTCGTCGATCAGGCCCATCACCGCCTCGGCGCCGTCCGGCTCGTGCAGGATCTGGGCGCATTCCTGGCACACCGCGAGCAGCCGGCTGTGATCGAAGCCCTGGAACGCCGGCAGATCCTTGGTCAGCTCGCCGATGACCTTCAACTCCTTCTCGCTCATCGAGCCGTCGGAGGCGGAAACGATCACCATCGTATATATGAGTGCGGTGTGGTGGCTGATGGTGTTCATATTTTTCATGGCTGCTCCGGCGGCGGCGCGACCATATGAAACTTGACCCATCCTGCCAAGCGCGCAAGAAAAGTGCATGGCTACCAACAAAAAACCCGGAAAGTGGCGTCCCCGCACGCTGGCGGTGCGCGCCGGCACGCTGCGCTCGCAGTTCCAGGAGACGTCGGAGGCGCTGTTCCTGACCTCCGGCTACGCCTATGAGGCGCCGGAAGAGGCCGAAGCCCGTTTCAAGGGCGAGATCGACGGCTACCAGTACAGCCGCTTCGGCAACCCGACGGTCACCATGTTCGAGACGCGCATGGCGGCACTGGAAGGCGCCCCCGTCGCACGCGCCACGGCCAGCGGCATGGCCGCGGTCACCGCGACGCTGCTGAGCGGCCTGCGCGCCGGCGAGCACGTCGTCGCCGCCAAGGCGATGTTCGGCTCCTGCCGCCATGTGATCGAGGAGATTCTGCCGCGCTTCGGCATCGCCAGCACGCTGGTCGACGGCGGCGATATCGATCGATGGCGCGCGGCGATGCGGCCCGAAACGAAGATGCTGTTCCTCGAGACGCCGTCCAACCCGACGCTCGCCATCGTCGACCTCAAGGCGGTGGCGCAGATCGCCCATGACGGCGGCGCGCGGCTGATCGTCGACAACGCCTTCGCCACGCCCTGCCTGCAGCGGCCGTTCGAGTTCGGCGCCGACATCGTCGTGCATTCCTCGACCAAATATATCGACGGCCAGGGCCGCGCGCTGGGCGGCGTCATCCTCTGCAAGGAGGATTTCCTCAAAGACCATCTGCAGTCCTTCATCCGCAACACCGGCCCGTCGATCAGCCCGTTCAACGCCTGGGTGCATCTCAAGAGCCTGGAGACGCTGGACCTGCGCATGCGCGCCCATTGCGAGGCGGCGGCAACGGTCGCCGACTTCCTCGGCAAGCAGAAGAACGTCACCCGCGTGCTCTATCCCTTCCGCCCCGACCATCCGCAGCACAACCTCGCCCGCGCCCAGATGGAAGCAGGCGGCGGGGTCGTCGCGTTCGAGGTCGAAGGCGGCAAGAAGGCGGCGTTCGACATGGCGCGCGCCCTTCAGGTGATCGACATCTCCAACAATCTGGGCGACGCCAAGAGCCTGATCACCCATCCGGAGACGACGACGCACCAGAAGCTCACGCCCGCCGCGCGCGCCGAGCTCGGCGTCACCGCCGGCCTGATGCGCCTCTCCGTCGGCCTCGAAGACCCCGCCGATCTGTGCGAGGACCTGGCGCAGGCGCTGAAAGTGGCGTGAGCACCGTCTTCGCCGATCCGCTGACGCAGACGATCGCGGTCTTCCTGCGCGACATCGGGCTCGACGTGCGCGCCGGCGCCGTCGAGGCAGCGTTCCTCCCCGGCATCGAGATCGAACATGGCGTCCTGGTGGTCGACGAGGCGCGCCTCGCCTATCCCGGCGATCTGCTGCACGAGGCCGGCCACCTGGCGGTGACGCCGCCCGAGCGCCGCGCCGCCTGTCATCACGCGGTGGGCAAGGATGACGGCGAGGAGATCGCGGCCATCGCCTGGTCCTACGCCGCGGCGGTGCATCTGGGTATCGACCCCAAGCTCGTGCTGCACGACGCCGGCTATCATGGCGGCGGCCATGTGCTGGCGGAGAATTTCCGCACCGGCGCCCTCTTCGGCCAGCCGCTGCTGGAGTATTTCGGCATGACCCATAGCGGCCAGCGGCCTCCGCCCGAAGGCCAGAAGGCCTTCCCGCACATGCTGCGCTGGCTGCGGTAGCGCTTCACGGCAAGGAGATCCGCGATGTCCGAACACCATGCCGCCGTCCGCTGGACGCGCACCGCGTCCGACTTCGCCTATGACAGCTACAACCGCGCCCACGATGTTCTGTACAAGGACGGTGCGGTCGTGGTTCCGGGTTCCGCCGCGCCGGCGTTCCGCGGCGATGCAGCGCGCATCGACCCGGAGGAGCAGTTCGTCGCCGCGCTGTCGGCCTGTCACATGCTCAGCTTCCTGGCGATCTGCGCCCGCAAGCGGCTGACGGTGGATTCCTACGACGACGACGCGGTCGGGTTCCTGGAGAAGGGCGATGGCGGAAAACTGTGGGTATCGCGCGTCATCTTGCGCCCGCGCATAAAGTTCGCACAAGGAACTTCGCCCGATGCCGCGCTCATCGCGGAGATTCACCACCTTTCGCACGGCGAATGCTTCATCGCCAACTCGGTGAAGACCGACGTGACCGTAGAGCCACAGTCCTGAACCACGTTAACGATGGCGGCGCGGCGGCCTTGATCCGGACGAAATGGCTACCGATACTTTCACCATGTACGAACGCTCCACCCGCAATATCCGCGTCGCCGTCCGTCCGGCCTTTCTCGACGACCAGTCCGATCCCGAGGACCACCGCTACATGTGGGCTTATACGGTGACGATCGAGAACAAGGGCGCCGAGACGGTGCAGCTTCTCTCGCGCTACTGGCACATCACCGACGGCCGCGGCCTGGTGAAGGAAGTGGCCGCCGAGGGCGTGGTCGGGGCGCAACCGGTGATCCCGCCGGGCCAGAAATTCGAATACACCAGCGGCTGCCCGCTCTCGACCGCATCGGGCTACATGGTCGGCCGCTACAAGATGCGCTCCTCCAGCGGCGAGGCGTTCGAGGCCGAAATCCCCGCCTTCCTGCTGGAAAGCCCGCACGAGCAGCGGCAGATCCATTAGAGCAATTCAAAAAGCCCGGCGCGCGGCGCGGGGAAGCCCCCACCGCCGCACGGGTTGATCTGCGACCGTGAACGGGGCGTAATCCGCCGCCACGCTGCCGCTAGCGGCCCCCTCACGAGATCGCCATGTCCGAGTCCAAAGTAGAAGTTCGCGTCCGCCCTTCGCGCGAGGAGGCCGAGCGGGCCGTGCGCACGCTGCTGCAATGGACTGGCGACGATCCGGACCGCGAGGGCTTGAAGGACACGCCCGCCCGCGTCGCGCGCGCCTTCGAAGACTGGTTCTCAGGCTATGCCCAGGACCCCGAGGAATACATGCGCCGCACCTTCGAGGAGGTCGAAGGCTACGACAACATGGTCGTGCTCAAGGACATCCGCTTCGAATCGCATTGCGAGCACCACCTGGCGCCGATCATCGGCCGCGCCCATGTCGGCTACCTGCCCAACAACAAGGTGGTGGGCATCTCCAAGCTGGCGCGCGTGGTCGAGGCCTATGCCCGCCGCCTGCAGGTGCAGGAGAAGCTCAACGCCCAGATCGCCAACACCATCCAGCGCGTGCTGGAGCCCAAGGGCGTCGCGGTGGTGATCGAGGCGGCGCACCAGTGCATGACGACGCGCGGCGTGCACAAGACCGGCGTCAGCATGGTGACGTCCACCATGCTGGGCGATTTCCGCAGCAACGAGATCACCCGCCGCGAATTCCTGGCCGTGATCGGCAATCCCACCCCGCAGATGGGCTGAGGCTCATGACCGCCCAACCCAGCGCACTGGATCTCACAAGGCATCTCATCGGCTTCGACACCACCAGCCGCGGCTCCAACCTCAAGCTGATCGATTTCGCACAGGCGATGCTGGAGGATGCCGGCGCGCGCTGCCGCCGCACCGTCGATCCGACGGGACAGAAGGCCAATCTGTTCGCCAGTTTCGGGCCGCAGGGCGACGGCGGCTACGTCCTCTCCGGCCACACCGACGTGGTGCCGGTCGACGGCCAGGACTGGTCGTCCGATCCGTTCGACGCGCAAGTGCGCGGCGACAGGCTGTACGGCCGCGGCGCCTGCGACATGAAGGGCTTCATCGGCGCGGCGCTCTCGCTGCTGCCGCAGATCGCGCAGACGCGGCTGGCGCGCCCGCTGCACTTCGCGCTGTCCTATGACGAGGAGGTCGGTTGCGCCGGCGTGCAGGACCTGCTCGCGGACCTGAACGCCGCCGGCATCAAGCCGGCGCTCGCGATCATCGGCGAGCCGACCCTGATGCATGTCGTCGGCGCCCACAAGGCGGGCGCCGTGCTGCACACCCATTGCCACGGCCGCGAAGGCCATTCCAGCGCGCCGGAGAAAGGCGCCAATGCCGTGATGATGGCCGGCGAGTTCGTCAAGCTGCTCGACGACGTGTGGAACGAGCTGCGCTCCGATGCCGACCCGCACTTCGATCCGCCGCACACCACGCTGCAGGCCAACATGATCGCGGGCGGCTCCGCGGTGAACATCTTGGGGAGAGACGCGCTGGTCACCTGGGAATACCGTGCCCTGCCCGACCGCGACGTGGGCCGGATCGTCGACACCGTCCGCGCCCGCGCCGACGCGACCATCCTGCCCAAATACCGCGCCCGCGCCGCCGAAGCGCGCTTCGAGACGACGGTGCTCGCGGCCTATCCGGGCCTGGTCATGGACGAGGCCTCGCCCGCCGTCGCGCTGGCCCGCGACGTCACCGGCACCAACCGCGTCGACGCCGTCGCCTACGGCACGGAGGCGGGCCACTTCCAGCGCGCCGGCATTCCCGCCGTGATCTGCGGCCCCGGCTCGATCGACCAGGCCCACAAGGCCGACGAATTCGTCGCGCTCGGCGAACTCGTCAAATGCGGGGACTTCCTGCGCAAGGTCGTGGCGAAAGCGGCGGCGTAGCGCCCGTCCCCTCGGATTCGACTTTTCGTCTGCGCCCCGGGGCGGCGGAAGCAACCGCCTTGACTTATAACCATGACAGATATATCTCTTGCGATCATAAGGGGGCGCGATGGACGACGGCGACGATTCTACCGCGGGGTACGACCCGACGGACTACGACCGGCCCTCCGTCACGGTGGACCTCGTCCTGATGTCGGTCGCGGAGCAGGCCATCCAGGCGCTGCTGCTGCGGCGCGAAGCGGCACCGGCCAAGGGCAAATGGGCCCTGCCCGGCGGCTTCGTGCGGATGAATGAGACCCTGGACGACGCGGCGCGGCGCATCGCGCGGGACAAGGCGCGGATCGCGGACTGCTATCTCGAACAGCTCTACACGTTCGGCGCGGTCCGACGCGACCCGCGCATGCGGATCATCACGGTCGCCTATTTCGCGCTGCTGCCGCGCGAGCGCTTCGCCCCCGCGCTGACGCTGGCCGAGTTGCACATGCCGGGCAGCGGACCGCTGGAGGCCGTGCTGAGCGGCCATGGCCGACTCGAGCTCGCCTTCGACCATCGCGACATCCTGGCGCTTGCGGTGCAGCGGCTGCGCGGCAAGCTCGACTACTCCGATCTCGCATTCGAACTGTTGCCGCACCGCTTCACGCTGCGCCAGCTCCAGGACGTGCACGAGGCGATCCTCGGCGTCCAATTCAGCAAACCTGCTTTCCGCCGCCGCATGCTCGACAAGGGCGGGCTGCGCCCGACCGGTGCACGCGAGGCCGGCGTCACCTATCGCCCCGCAGAACTGTACCGCCACATCAAGACGAAATCCTGAAAGGAGAAGACCATGGCCGACATCCGCAAATATGGCGTCCTGCGCCATCTGCGCAGCGACGCCAATGTCCACGTCACGCGCTTTCGCAACGGGAAGATCGTGCACGCCGGCCGGGGCCTCGCCTTCTGGTTCTGGCCGCGCAGCACCAGCGTCGCCGAACTGCCGATGGACGACCGCAACATGGTGCTGTTCTTCAAGGGCCGCTCCAAGGACTTCCAGACCGTCGCGGTGCAAGGCAACCTGACCTGGCATGTCGTCGATCCGGCGGTGCTGGGCAACCGCATCGATTTCAGCATCGACCTGATCGGCGGGCGGCACACCGCCAAGCCGGTCGAGCAGATCGAGAGCCTGCTGACCGGCATGGCGCAGCAGATCGCGACGCAATATCTGGCCGAAGGCAACGTGCACGAGCTGCTGGATGCCGGCATCGAACCGTTGCGCGTCCGGCTGGAGAGAGGTCTCGCCGATGCCGAGCGGCTGAAGGCGATGGGGCTCGAGGTCGCGGCGATCCGGCTCGCCGCCATTGCGCCGAGCGCCGAGCTGGAGCGCGCGCTGCAGACCCCCACTTTCGAGATGCTGCAACAAAAGGCCGATCAGGCGACCTTCGAGCGTCGCGCCCTTGCGGTCGAGAAGGAGCGTGCCATTGCGGAGAACGAACTCAACAACAAGACCGAGCTAGCGCGGCGGGAAACCCAATTGATCGAGCAGGAGGCGACGAACGCCCGCAACCGCGCCGGCGGCGTGCGCGAGGCGCAGCAGATCGAGGCCGATGGCGAGGCGGGCCGCATCCGCACCATCGATCAAGCACGTTTGGAAATGGAGCGCGAACGCATGGCGATCGTGCGCGATCTGCCGCCGCAGGTCCTGCTGGGACTGGCGGCCCGCGAACTGGCCGGCAAGCTCGACAAGATCGAACACCTGAACGTCACGCCCGACCTGCTGGCGGCCGTGCTTGACGGATTCAAGAACGGCGGCAGAGCGGCCTGACGGAGACGACGCAAATGTCCTCGATCGCACCGCGCGCCGTATTCGTCGTCCGCGAGACGGACTACGAACTGCTGCTCGCCCGTCATGCGACGCGCGACCAGGCGCGGTTCTTTCTGAAGAGCCGCGGCCAGAACCTCGACGCGATCGAGCGGCGGCACAACCGGTTCCACGCGGTGCTGCAGCAGGCGCGCGCGGCGGTCCCGCCGGAGTGGCGCGCCACGCTGATCCAGCGCCGCGACCTCGATCGTTTCCTATTCGGCTCGGACGATCTTGTCGTGGCGATCGGGCAGGACGGTCTCGTCGCCAACGTCGCGAAATATCTCGACGGCCAGCCGGTGATCGGCGTCAATCCCGACCCGGACCTCTATGACGGCATCCTCGTGCCGGTCGCGCCGGAAGGCCTGGCCCGCCTGTTGCGGCCCACCGCACAGGGCGACGTGCCGCTGCAACGCCGCACCATGGTGGAGTCGCAGCTCGACGACGGCCAGCGCCTGCTGGCGCTCAATGAAATCTTCATCGGCCATCGCAGCCACCAGTCGGCGCGCTACGACATCGACGCCGGCGAAAAGCACGAGCTCCAATCCTCGTCCGGCCTGATCGTCGCCAGCGGCACCGGCGCGACGGGCTGGGCGCGTTCGATCATGCAGAGCACGCATAAGCAGATTGCGCTGGGCGCCGAGGAAGCGGCGCTGGCGTTCTTCGTGCGCGAGCCGTTTCCCTCGGTTTCTTCCGGCACTTCGGTGCGTGCCGGAAAGTTCGACGCACAGAATCCGCTGCGCGTCACCTCGCGCATGAACGAAGGCGGCGTTGTCTTCGCGGACGGCATCGAGCAGGATCATCTGAATTTCGACTGGGGGCGGACCGTGCAGGTATCGGTGTCGTCGCGCCGGCTGAACCTCGTTTTGCCCGCGGGCGGCAAAGGAAAGACGGCGTGAGCGATCTTCTGCCCGAACGCGTCGAGGTCGTCGGCCTCGATCACCTCTATCTCACCGTCGCGGACGTGGCGCGGTCGGAGCCGTTCTACGACGCGGTGTTCGGGCTGCTCGATTTCCGCAAGGCCGACAGCGCCGTCGGCGGCGACCCGCACCGCCACTATTTCAACCGCGCGATGCAGGTCAGCATCCGCCCGTCGAAGAGCGCCGCGCCGCACGATCCCTACGCGCCGGGCCTGCATCATCTCTGCCTCCAGGTCGCAGACAATGCCGCGGTCGACAGCTTCCACCGCCTCGCCGCCGCGCACGGCATCGCGGCCACCCCGCCGGCCTTCTACCTGCAATATGCCGACGACTATTACGCGAGCTTCCTCACCGACCCCGACGGATTGCGGCTGGAGGTCGTCGCCCGCCGCGCCCGCCGCAAGCTCACCGCCGCGCGCTGGAGCGAACTGACGACCTGGCTCAATCCGTTCCAGACCCTGAAGCCCTGAGCGCCGCGCGCAGATCCGCCGCCGCCTTGAAGTGAAACGCGCGCCAGCCATGGGCGCGGGCCGCTTCGACATTGGCGGCGGTGTCGTCGAGGAACACGACCTCGCCCGGCGCCGCGACCGGCAGACGCGCCTGGGCGCGCGCGAAATAGTCCGCGTCCGGCTTGCGGGCGCCGAGCTGTGCGGAATAGAGCATGCCGTCGAAATGGTTCTTGAGGCCCAGCACCTCCCACAGATGCCGCGCGCGGTGATGCTCCTGCGTCGTGCCGAGGAACGCCGGCCGGCCGGCCGCGCGCCAGGCATCGACCGCGGCCAGCACGTCGGCGTTCTTCGTCGCGTCATTGTCGAACCAGTAGCGGACGACGTCGCGCGGCGCGGCGGCGCATTCGAGCTCCGGCCAGATGCGCTCCAGCACCTCGAACAGGTCGGCGCGGCCGATCTCGATGTGGCGCCAATGCGGCTGGAAGAAGCGCGCCTGCAACAGTTCCGGCTTGAGTCCGAGATCGCGCAGGACATGCCTGTCCCAGCGCCCGCCTTCTGCGTGGCCGCTGATCACCACGCCGTCGCAATCCAGCACCAGGACCGTCATATCGCCATCGCCGCGCGCCGCGCCTAAACTGCCCGCCATGTCGCGCAGAGTCCTGCTGGTGCTGTCAATCGTCGTGGTCGCCCTCGCCGGCGCGGTGGTGGGATTCACGGAAATCGATCGCAGCAATTTCGGCCTGCCGCGCTTCTACGTCTGGCGCACGCTGAGCGGCCAGTTCCACGGCAGCCACCGCGCCCCGGTCAACGGCGTCAGCCTCTACTACGAGATCTACGGCCAGGGCCCGCCCGTGCTGGTGCTGCACGGCGCCGGCGGTTTCCTCGAGACCATGCACTATTTCATCACCGCGCTGGCGCCGGGCCACACCGTGATCGCGGTGGACAGCCGCGCCCAGGGCCGCTCCACCGACGCCGCCGGACCGCTCACCTACGCCCAGATGGGCGACGACATGATCAAGCTGCTCGACAGCCTCCATATCGCCCGCGCCGACGTGGTCGGCTGGAGCGACGGCGGCATCGTCGGCCTCGACATGGCGATCAAGCATCCCGGCCGGGTGCGCCGCCTCGTCGCCATCGGCGCGAAACTACGACGCGGCCGGCGTCGACCCCAAGGCCCGCGCGCCTGCGGCCATCGCCCAGGCGACAAGCGAGGTCAAGCCGTTCTACGACGCCGTGGCGCCCGACCCGGCGCATTTCCCGGTGATGGTGCGCAAGATCGAGACCATGATCGCGACCCAGCCGCACTACACCGTCGCGCAACTCGGCCGCATCCGCGCCAAGGTGCTGATCGTCGCCGGCGAACACGACCTGATCCGGCGCGCCCACACCGACGCGCTCGCCCACGCCATCCCCGGCACGCAGGAGATCATCGTGCCCGGCGCCAGCCATTTCGGCCCGCTGGAGCAGCCCGACACCTACAACGCGCTGGTGCTCAAATTCCTGGATGCGCCGCGCTGACCGTCACACCGGCGGCGGCAGCGCGCTCGGATCGATCGCGTGCACCGTGCCGCAGAATTCGCAGCGGGCGCGGATGATGCCGTCGGGATCGGCCAGGCCCTGGCGGTCCTTCAGCGAATAGGATTGCAGCACGGTGGCGATCCGCTCGCGGTCGCAGCCGCAGCGGAACTCCACCGCCCGGTAGGGCAGCACGCGCGTCTCGTCCTCGTGGAACAGGCGCCACAGCAATTTCTCGGCCGGCAATTCGGTGTCGAGCAGTTCGAGGTCTTCACCGTTGCGAGGAAGCCGGACAGCCGCTCCCAATCGTCGCCGCCCTCGGTGGCGCCGTCGGGCGTCGCCTGCAGCATGATGCCGCCGGCGCGCCAGGTCGGCTCCTTGCGCCCGGGCAGGTAGAGCGGCGCCGCCGCCAGCTTGAGCCACGGTGGGAAGCTGCTCGGACTGCGCGAAGTAATGCTCCGCCGAGGCGCCGATGCCGGTCGGGTTGAGCTCGACCACGCCCTGATAGGTCTGGCCGCCGCGCTGCGGCTCGATGGTGATCGCCCAGCATGCCGTCGCCCACCAGCACGTCGAAGCCGGCCTTGGGGTCCAGCGCCGCGAAGCGTTCCTTGTCGATCTGGCCGTAGCCGCGCAGGCCGATCGGCCGCCCCCTCCGCCGCGCCGTAATAATCGGCGGTCACCAGATCGAGCGGCCCGTCGCTCTTGCTCTGGACCGTCAGCCGCCCATCGAGCTTGAGCGAGGTTCCCAGGATCGCCGCCAGCGCCAGGGTCTCGCCCGCGACCCGCGACGCGGCCTCGGGCAGCGCATGCGCCGACAGCGCCCGCGTCGACGTCGCCTCCAGCCGCACCAGCCGCCCGCGCAGCCCCACCTCCACCAGATCGAACGGCAAAACGAAATCGGCGGCGGGCGCGTAGGTGTAGGTTTTCGGGGGCATGAAGAGATATATGGGCCGGTCGCCTCGCTATTTCAATGGTTGCGCCGCCGTACCATTTCTGGTGCGTCCGCCGCATGGCCGCGAAGAAAATCACGGTGGCTTTCCTTCGCATTGCCATCCGGTTCCGAGCCTGCCCGATCGACGCTGAAGGACAGGATCGCACGCGTGCTGTTTTGTATTAGAGGCGACAAAATGGTTTTGCTGCATGGTTTCATCAAGAAGTCGCAATCCACCCCGCAGAAGGAATTGACGTTGGCGCGAAACAGAATGAAGGCGGTCAAGAGGCAAGCAAGAGGAGGCAAGGATGAAGAAGAGCAGGAAGAACCCGCACATTGGGTCCAGCCTCGAGTCGTTCCTCGAGGAGGCAGGCATTCTCGAGCAGGCAAGGATGACGGCGACCAAGCGCGTGCTCGCCTGGCGATTTCCGAACTGATGAAGAAGCAGCGCGTGAGCAAGGTGACGATGGCCAAGCGTATGCGCACCAAGCCGGGCCGCGCTGGACCGGCTGCTGGATGCGGACAATACGTCCGTGACATTGCGACGATGGACGCGCAGCGGCGGTGCTGGGGAAGGAGCTTTCGATAACGCTGAAGGATGCGGCTTAGTCGTTAGCTCACTTGGATATTTGCGATTTGCGCTTCCTGCCAAGCAGCATACGTATGATCGGTTTCTTCTGTCCTTCCAGTCGGTTCTTCCATCCGACTGGTACCCATCACGGCTTGAGCCGCCGCGCTCGGACTTGAAAAGGCAACATCTTCTACAAATCTCAATACGCTCGTGCTTTTCGGTTGGCACAAGTTTTCCAGCTTGCCGGAGCTGCTGGCGGATAAGCTTTACGTTCGAAGCTAAAGACGGAAGTTCCTGTTCTCGCGCTTCTGAGCCGTGCAAAATTACCCATTTGCCCATCGACTTCTATCGCTTTCGCCGAGACATTCTCGTAGTAGTCGGAAAGCTGAAATACAGGACTTCTCCCGCCATCGGATGTTTGGCCGGTCGCGCCCAAAAAATATGCCGCTCGGCTGTATTGGATGCATTGTTGATGAAGTCGTTTGCATCGGCCTCGGCTTCGCTTCGGGAGACCGAACTGGACAACTGAGGCGTCAATCGAAGAAGTCAAAACCTAAAACTGGAAGTAGCGTTTGAAGCTGCTCAATAAAGTATTCCATGTCAGAGATATCGGACTCAGGCAAAAAGCCGAAATCGGGAGCCGTCCCGTTTGTTAGGCGCGCCCGCGCCGCCCGATTGGACAAACCGATAAGCCGGCTCTCCAGGTATCTCACATGCGCTTTGGTCAGATTGGCGTCTTTGTTCGTGACGATGCAGGTCGTTTCCCAAAAACCTTTATTCTCATCTCGGTTATGTTGGGTAAGCCGTTCACCGACGTTATCGCTTTCGCCGATATAAACTATGGATTGGCCAAGATGCTCCGGATCAGAGCCAACCAGAAAATAGACACCCGTCCTATTGGCTTCAGGTCGACGCAGAACTTCGACCAGACTAGCGCGCGGCGCGCTCAGCACATGACCGGTCCAGTTCATTATTTCGGCCGTGATGACGCCATTGGGCGAACCGTCCGCCAGAAATAGCCGTATCGTTCTTCCGATAGACATTTCATCCCCTCGGCGCGGTAGCCAAAAAGGTCAAAAAGTCACCCCAACGCCCACACCAGCACGGCCTTCTGCGCGTGCAGGCGGTCTCTCCGCTTCGTCGAAGACCACGCTGTGGGGGCCGTCCATCACCTCGTCGGTCACTTCCTCGCCGCGATGGGCGGGCAGGCAGTGCATGAAGATGGCGCCCGGCGCGGCGCGGCCGATCAGCCTTGCGTCGACCTGGTAGGGCTTGAGCAGATTGTGGCGCTGCTTGGTGGTGTCCTCGTCGCCCATCGAGACCCAGGTGTCGGTGACGACGCAGTCGGCGCCGGCCACCGCTGCCTCAGCGTCCTCGGTGAAGGCGACCTGGGCGCCTTCCTGCTCGGCCCATGCGCGCAGGGATTCGCGCGGCGCCAGCTCTTTCGGCGTGGCGATGCGCAGCGCGAAGCCGAGCCGCGCCGCGGCATGCACCCAGCTCGCCTGCACGTTGTTGGAATCGCCGGTCCACGCCACGGTGCGGCCCTTGATCGGCCCGCGCTTCTCCTCGAACGTCATCACGTCGGCCAGCACCTGGCAGGGATGGCTGAGCTTGGTCATGCCGTTGATCACCGGCACGGTGGCGTTGTCGGCCAGCTCGTGCAGCATGTCCTGGTCCAGGGTGCGGATCATGATGGCGTCGACATAGCGCGACAGCACCCGGGCGGTGTCGGCCATGGTCTCGCCGCGGCCGAGCTGCATCTCCGTGCCGGTCAGCATGATGGTGCTGCCGCCGAGCTGCTGCATGCCGACATCGAACGAGATGCGCGTGCGGGTCGAGGGCTTGTCGAAGATCAGCGCCAGCATCCGGCCGGCCAGCGGCTTGTCGGCATCCGCTTCGCCCTTCGCCAGCCCGGCACGCGCGTCCTTGCGCCGGCGCGCCGATGCGATCAACCCGTTCAGCGTGCCGGCGTCGAAGTCGGCGAGGTCGAGGAAGTGCTTGACGGTGCCGACCCGCCCCGCGCTCGCGTTCACGCCGCCACCGTCGTCTTGGTCGCGTCGAACTGCGCGGCCGCGGCGGAGAGCAGGCCCACCGCCTCGCGCACCTGTTCTTCGGTCACGATCAGCGGCGGCAGCAGGCGCACCACGTTCTCGCCGGCACCGACGATGAGCAGGCCGTGATGGCGCGCGGCGGCGACGAAGTCGGTGTTGGGCACGCGCAGCTTGAGGCCGAGCATCAGGCCCTGGCCGCGCAGTTCCTCGAACACGCCGGGATGTTCGGCGATCAGGCCGGAGAGCTGCTGGCGCATATAGGAGCCGACGCTCTGCACATGCTCCAGGAAGCCCGGCTCCAGCACCATGGCGATCGCCTCGCTGCCCACCGCCATGCCCAGCGGGTTGCCGCCATAGGTCGAGCCGTGCGTGCCCGCCGTCATGCCCTTGGCCGCTTCCGCGGTGGCCAGGCACGCGCCGAGCGGAAAGCCGCCGCCGATACCCTTGGCGACGCACATGATGTCGGGCGTGATGCCGACCCATTCATGGGCGAAGAACCTGCCGGTGCGCCCGACGCCGCACTGGATCTCGTCGAAGATCAGCAGCAGGCCGTGGCTGTCGCAGAGCTTGCGCAGGGCGCGGAGGAATTCCGGCGGCATGGGATGCAGCCCGCCCTCGCCCTGGATCGGCTCGATCATCAAGGCCGCGGTGGCCGGCGTGATCGCGGCTTCCAGCGCTTTGAGGTCGTTGGGCGGCACCTGGTCGAAGCCCTCGACCTTGGGGCCGAAGCCTTCGAGGTATTTCTCCTGCCCGCCCGCCGCGATCCCGGCCAGGGTGCGGCCGTGGAAGGCGCCGGTGAAGGTGATGATGCGGAACTTCTCCGGATGGCCGCTGACGAAATGATAGCGCCGCGCCATCTTGAAGGCGCACTCGCAGGCCTCGGCGCCGGAATTGGTGAAGAACACCGTGTCGGCGAAGGTCGACTCGACCAGTTTCCGGCTCAGATGCTCCTGCCCCGGCACGCGATAGAGGTTGGAGGTGTGCCACAGCCGATTGGCCTGCGCCGTCAGCGCCGCCACCAGCCGGGGATTGGCGTGGCCGAACGCGTTGACCGCGATGCCGGCGCCGAAATCCAGGTATCGCCTGCCATCCTCGGCGAAAAGATAGGGTCCTTCGCCGCGGACGAATGCGACATCCGCCCGGTTATAGGTTGGCAGCACCGTGGGAAACACTGGACTCTCCATGGCTTGGGGCCTGTGGACAAAACCATCCGGCCGGCCGGTCTTATCACCTTAAACCAGGCGGGTCACAAGCGAATGGCTCCCATGCGTGCGACTCACCTTGTTGTGGACAAGGTGTAGCGGCACCCGTGCAACGCTTGTGCGTTGTGACAGTGGCGATACGATATCTTGTGGCCTGAGCCATGAGGAGCCCGGCATATGACTCAATTGCTCAACTGGACCGACGACAGGGTCGAACAGCTCAAGAATCTCTGGACCGAAGGGCTCTCGGCGAGCCAGATCGCCCGCGCTTTGGGCGGCGTCACGCGCAACGCGGTGATCGGCAAGGTCCACCGCCTCGGCCTCGCCGGCCGCGCCAGCCCGTCGCGGAGCGAGCGGCCGCGCCTGCCGATGGCGCCGAAGATCTCGCTCCGCCAGCATGTCGTGCCGGCGCCGGTGGTGGAGGAGGATCCCGTCACCCTCGCCGACGGCCGCCATGCCACGGTGCTGACGATCAACGACCGCATGTGCCGCTGGCCGATCGGCGATCCGTCGGCCGACGAATTCCACTTCTGCGGCCGCAACCCGAAATCCGGCTCGCCCTATTGCGAAGCGCACGCCCGCAAGGCCTATCAGCCGCAGCAGGCGCGCCGCAGCGACAAGGGCCGGATGGCGGGCTGATCGGCGGCCGGGATCGTGCTAGGCTCGACGCCATGAACAAGCGTGTCGCCAAGCCCAAGCTGCCGCTGATCCCGGACGGCAATCTGTCGGAGGCGCAGATGGATGCCTATCTGCGCGAACATCACGACGAAGTCGCCGAAAGGCTGCGCGACGGCAAGGCGGCGCTGGATCGCGGCGACGCCGTCGAGGTGAAATCGTTGGAACATTTGCTTGCGGGCATCCACAAACGCACACAGCGCGCACGATAGAGCGATGCCTTGGCGCGTCTCGTCCTTTCGATCCCGGCGCAATCCGATCTGGACGAGATATTCACCTACATCAGCCGTGAGCGATCACCGCCGGTCGCGGACGCCGTCATCGCCCGCCTGTACGGCGCCATGGATGTTCTCGCCCACGCGCCGCGTATCGGCCGAGTCCGGTCGGAATTTCCCGACAAGCCGCGAAGCTTCGCCGTTCGGCCGCATGTGATCTTCTACGAGCCGCTCGAACACGGCGACGGAATCGGCGTCTGGCGTGTGTTGCACGGCGCGCGTGATTTGCGGAACCTAGTGATACGACCATTCGGGGACAGACAGCCATGACCAGCATCTACGATTTCACCGCCAAATCCCTTCAAGGCAAGGATGTCCCGTTGGCGGCGTATCGCGGGCGGCCGATGCTGATCGTCAACACCGCCAGCAAATGCGGGTTCACGCCGCAATATGAGGGGCTGGAGAAGCTCTACCAGGCGCACCAGGCCCAGGGCCTCGTGGTGCTGGGCTTTCCCTGCAACCAGTTCGGCGGCCAGGAGCCCGGCAGCGAAGAGGAGATCGGCACGTTCTGCCAGGCCAATTACGGCGTGTCGTTCCCGATGTTCACCAAGATCGACGTCAACGGCGCCGACACTCATCCGCTCTACGCCTTCCTCAAAGGCCAGAAGGCGGGCCTGCTGGGCACCAGGAATATCAAATGGAATTTCACCAAATTCCTCGTCGACCGCGCCGGCATGGTGGTCGGCCGCTTCGCACCCACGACCAAGCCGCAGGACATCGAGCCGGAAATCGCCAAGGTGCTCTGACGTGGCGCGCGAGGATTGGACGCGCACCGCGCCGGTCCTCGAGCTCGGCGCGGACGAAGCGCACGAGATGCTGCGTCCCGCGCTCGGTGACGTGTCCGTCCTGGCGTTTGAAACGCTGAACGGCGGTCATGCCAACACCAATATCCGCGTCCGGCTGGGCACAGGCTCGGTGGTGCTCAGGCTCTACCAGCGCGATCCCGCGCAGCCGCGCAAGGAGGCCGCCATTGCGCGGCTCGTCGCCGGGTGCGTGCCGGCGCCGGCCTATCTGCACTGCGGCGTCCGCGCGGACGGCCAAGTCTATGCGGTGGTCGAATGGATCGACGGCGCACCGCTGCAGCAGCGGGTAGGCGGCGCGAGCGCGGCCGAACTGAACTTCGCCGGCCGCGAGATCGGCCGGGCGCTTGCCGCGATCCACGGCTTCACGTTCGAGAAGGCCGGGTTTCTCGACGGCGACCTGACCGTCACGCCCTTTCCCGGCGGCGGGTTTTCTTCGGACTTCCTGGAAGCAACGCTGGCCGGCATTGCCGGCGAAAGGCTGGGACGGGCATTGGCCGCTGACGTGATCGCGTTCGCCAAGGCCAACGCCCCCCGCCTGGCGGCCTGGACGCAGCCGCCGCGGCTGACGCATTTCGATTTCGGCAGCAGCAATATCCTGGTGCGCGACGACTTCTCGCTGGCTGGCATCATCGATTGGGAATTCGCCGCCAGCGCCTCGCCGCCGCCCGATTTCGGCAACCTGCTGCGCCCACCGCTCGGGCAGAGCGAGGCGTTCGTCGAGGGTCTCGAAGCCGGCTATCGCGACGGCGGCGGCGTCTTGCCGGCGGATTGGCGCGAACTCGTCCGCATCGCCGACCTGTCGGCCTGGGCGGACCTGCTCTCCCGGCCGGCGGCGAGCGATGCGCTGATCGAAGATGCGCGGCAGATCCTGCGCCGGACGATCACGCCGCGCGGCAGAGCCGGCAGTTGACTGCGAAATGCGGGCCGCCGCGCTTCAGTTCGCCATCGCGTCGTCGAGCGAATAGCCGGCCGAGCGGACGGTGCGGATCGGATCCTTGACGCCTTCGATGTTGAGCGCCTTGCGCAGGCGCCCGACATGCACGTCGACCGTGCGGGCCTCGACATAGACGTCCGAGCCCCATACCGCGTCGAGCAATTGCTCGCGGGAGAACACCCGGCCGGGATGCTGGATGAGATGATCGAGCAGCTTGTACTCGGTCGGGCCCAGATGGACCTCCTTGCCGGCGCGGCGCACGCGATGGGCGGCGCGGTCCATCTCGATGTCGCCGATGGCGATCGTGTCGGGCGCCAGGCTGGGGCGGATGCGGCGCATCACGGCGCGCAGCCTTGCCAGCAGCTCGGTCATCGAGAACGGCTTGGTCAGGTAGTCGTCGGCGCCGGTGTCGAGGCCGCGGATGCGGTCCGATTCTTCGCCGCGCGCCGTCAGCATGATGATCGGGACATTGCGCGTCTCCTGGCGGCTGCGCAGGCGGCGGCAGACCTCGATGCCGGACAGCTGCGGCAGCATCCAGTCGAGCAGGACGAGGTCGGGCTTCTCCTCGGTCGCGACCAGCAGCGCTTCCTCGCCGTCCTGCGCCTCGAACACGCGGTAGCCCTCGCGCTCCAGGTTGTAGCGCAGCAGCGTGATGAGCGCGCCCTCGTCTTCGGCGACCAGGACAGATGGCTTCACGCTCATGCCTTCCTCTCGAAGGAAACCGACGTCTCGCTGGTGATGTCGGCCTTGGGCCGGTCCGCCGCCAGATGGTCGGCCCGCACCATGTGATAGACCACCTCGGCGATGTTCGTGGCGTGGTCGCCGCTGCGCTCGATGTTCTTGGCGATGAACAGAAGATGGGTGGAGGAGCCGATCGTCCGCGGGTCTTCCATCATGTAAGTCAGCAGTTCGCGGAACAGGCTGTTATAGGTCTCGTCGATCTCGCCGTCCTGTTTCCACACCGCTTCGGCGGCTTCCGCGTTGCGGTCGGAATAGGCATCGAGCACCTGCTTGAGCTGCGCCAGCGCCTGCTTGCCCATGCGCGCCAGCGAGGTGGTCAGCCGGATCGGCGGCTCGCGGTTCAGCACGATGGCGCGCTTGGCGATGTTCTTGGCCAGGTCGCCGATGCGCTCCAGCTCCGAGGCGATCTTGATCGCCGCCAGCGTCTCGCGCAGGTCGACCGCCATCGGCTGGCGCAGCGCCAGCAGCTTCATGGCGCGGTCCTCGATGTCCAGCTGCAGCGCGTCGATACGCTTGTCGCCGCCCACCGCGTTCTCCGCCAGCACCGTGTCGCGGCGCGCGATGGCGTCGACGGCGGCGGCGAACTGGGCTTCGGCCAGGCCGCCCATCTGCGCGATGGAGGCGGACAATCCTTCGAGTTGCTCGCTGAAGGCCTTCACTGTGTGATCGTTCATACTTTCCGTCCGACTGTGCGCGGGCCGCGCGATGCCGTGCTTAGCGTGGGAGCCGCATGGCTATGCGACAGAATCATGACAGTTCTGTGACACCGATGCTCGCCTGCAGGTCGCGCACCGCCAAAGGCAGCAAAACCGTGAAAGTGCTGCCCTCGCCGGGCCGGCTTTCGATGGTCAGGCGGCCCTGATGGCGGTTGACGATATGCTTGACGATGGCCAGGCCGAGCCCTGTGCCGCCCTTTTCCCGGCTGCGCTTGACGTCGACGCGGTAGAATCGCTCGGTCAGTCGGGGGATGGCGTCGGTCGCGATGCCTTCGCCGTCGTCGCGCAGGCTGATCGCCAGCATCGACGCCGAACCTCGCCCGCCGGAGCCGGGAACCAGGCTGAGCGTGACCCAGACATGGCCGCCGGCGCGGCCGTACTTGATCGCGTTATGGATCAGGTTCTGGAACAGCTGGATCAGCTCGTCCCGGTCGCCGATCACCGGCGGCAGGCCTGGCGGCGCGTTCAGCTCCAGCGCGATTTCGTCGATCTGCGCCAGCGGGCTCAGCGCCGCGAAGGCTTCGCGCACGATCTGGTCGATCCGTACGATTCCGGAAGGACGCACATGCTCGTTCAGCTCGATGCGCGTCAGCGACAGCAGGTCCTCGATCAGCCGCCGCATGCGGCCGGCCTCGACGCTCATGATGTCCAGGAAGCGGTCGCGCGCCTGGGCATCGTCGCGGGCATGGCCCTTCAGCGTGTCGATGAAGCCGGAGACGGCGGCCAGCGGCGTGCGCAGCTCGTGGCTCGCATTGGCGACGAAGTCGGCACGCATCTGCTCGGTGCGCTTGATCGCGGTCAGGTCGTGCAGCAGGACCGTGGTGACGGCGGGTTGCGAGGCCGTGCGGGTGACATAGGCCTCGTAATGGCGCTCGACCGGCACCGGAATGGTGAACTCGACCGACGACGCCTCGCCGCTGGCCGCGGTGCTCTCGATCGCCTCCAGTACCGCGGGCGTGCGCAGCAGCGAGGACACGCGTTTGTTCGCAGCGTCCACGCCGACCACCGTGCGCATCGCGGTATTGGCGAACAGAACGCGGCCGTCCTTGCCCACCAGCATCAGCGGATCGGGCAGGTCTTCCAGGATCTCCCGCGACAGTTGCGGCAGCCCCGCGAGTTCCGCGGCGCTTGCGTCCTGCGGCGATGCACTCGCTCCGCGGATCGGCGTCAGCGCGCGGCGCAGCGTGTTCCAGACTCTTTGACCTTCAGCCATGACCCATCATAGCCGGTTTCATGACGGTTTAACTCTTGCGCTTCGTTCCCTTCAACGTCTTGGCATGTTCTGCAATGGTCAAGCGAGCCTCGAGCGGCACCGCCCGGCGTTGCGGGCCTCATGGTCGAGCAGCCAACGCTTGCGCGCCAGTCCGCCGCCATACCCGGTCAGCGAGCCGCCGCTGCCGATCAGGCGATGGCAAGGCACGACGACGGCGATCGGGTTTGCGGCGTTCGCAAGGCCGACCGCGCGCATGGCGGCAGGCCGCCCGAGCATCCGTGCCATCGCGCCGTAAGTCGTTGTCATGCCTGCCGGAATTCTTCGCAAGGCCGACCAGCAGGTCCGCTGGAATTCCGTGCCCTCACCCTCGGCCATCACCGCATCCAGCGCCGCGATATCGCCGTCGAAATAGCGCGCGAGCACGGCCGACAATCCGAACGGATCGCATGCATCCTCGAATAGGGCGCCGGCGAAGCGGCGCTCGAACTGCCAGCGCCAGCGCTCCGGCTGGTCGCTGAATTCGAGCAGGCGCAGCCTTGCCTGCCCATCCGCGACCAGCAGAAGCTCGCCGATCGGCGTCGCCACGCGGTCGCGGAAAAGCGTCTCAGACGGCTTCGGCATCGGCGGTCCACAGATGCTGCGCCGCATAGGCCCGCCATGGCCGCCAGCCTTCGGCGCGCGCCAGCAGCGCCTTGGGCGACGGCCGCTTGCCGTCCGCCGCCACCAGCGGGCTGCGCAGCAGCGCGACGTCGGCGGCCGGAAACGCGTCGCTGTCGCGCAGCACCCGGAGCGCCCAGTATTGCGCCGTCCACGGCCCGAAGCCCGGCAGGGCGAGCAGCTTGGCAATGGTCGCGTCATACGATCCCGCCGGCTCGATCAGCCTGGGATCGGCCGCGACCGCTTCGGCCAGCGCCTTCAGCGCCGCGATGCGCGCCTTCGGCATCCCCAGCGACGAAAGATCGGCCTTCGCCAAGCGCGCCGCCGCGGGAAAGGCGCGCGCGAGTCTTTCATCGCCGCTCACATCGGGTGCGACGGCGGTGCCAGCCAGCCGCGCGACCTTCACCGCAAGCTGCCGCGCCCCGCCGACCGTGATCTGCTGGCCGAGGATGGCGCGCACCGCCAGCTCGAACCCGTCCCAGGCGCCCGGCGTGCGCAGGCCCGGCCGCCGCGCGATCAGCGGCGCCAGCGCGCTGTCGCCGGACAGATGCGCGCCAATGGTCTCGATGTCGGCGTCGAGATCGAACAGCCGGCGCAGGCGGGCGACGATGGCGAGCAAAGCCGTGACGCGCGGGAAGCGGATCGTCGCTTCGAGATGGTTCTCCTGCTTCGTGACCGCGACGCTGCCGAAAACGCCGTCGATCTCGATGGCGCGCTGGTAGCGGTTCTTCTCCACCAGCTCGACGCCTTCGATCGATCGCGCCGCGAGAAAGGCCAGGATGGCGTCCCAATCATAGGGCGGCCGATAGCCCAGCCGCAGCGTTACCGTCGTAAGCGCGGCCGGCGTGCCGCGCGCCCCGCGCAGCGCCGATGGCGAGCGGCGATAGAGCTTGGCGAAGGCGTCGTTGAAGCGGCGGACGCTGCCGAACCCTGCCGCATCGGCGACCGCGCCCATCGGCAGCCGCGTTTCCTGGATGAGTTGCTTGGCGAACAGCACGCGCCGCGTCTGTGCCACCGCGATGGGCGGCGCGCCCAGGTGCTTGTCGAACAGCCGCCGCAATTGCCGCTCGCCGACGCCGAGCCGCTCGCACAGCGAGCCCAGCGACGCCGCATCGCCGTCCAGCGCGCCTTCCGCGATCAGCGCCAGCGCGCGCGACACGGTGTTGGACGTGCCCCGCCACGCCGCGGCATCTGGCGAGATCTCCGGCCGGCAGCGCAGGCAGGGCCGGAAGCCCGCCGCCTGCGCCGCCGCGGCGCTCGGCCAGAACGTCACGTTCTGCCGCTTGGGCGTGCGCGCGGGACAGATCGGCCGGCAATAGATGCCCGTGGTCCGGACGCCGAAGAACAGCCGCCCGTCGAAGCGCGGGTCGCGCGTCGCAAGCGCGCGGTAGCAGATATCGTCCGAGATCATGTCCATGGCGCGATTATGGCCCGGATGCGCCGCGGCGTGTGGCCATTTTCGGACGCCATTGGCGCGCCGCTCCGATCCTGCCGCTCCGTCATGCCCGCCGTTGACACGCTCTGGGGCGTATCCCACGCTTCGAAAGCGCCGGCCGGCCGCATAGACGGCGGCGCACAAGAATGAACCGGCCCGCAAGCGGCAGGGTGTTGGAGCGAAACGATGGCGGATGTGGCGGTCGAGCGCGAGCTCGGCGGTTTGCGGGCGAAGTTTTTCCTCGCCTTCGGCTCCATCGGCTGGGGCGTCAAGGACGCCGGCATCACGGGCCTTCTGCTCCTCTTCTACAACCAGGTTCTCGGCGCTCCCGCCTATCTCGTCAGCTTCGCGATCGGCACCGCGCTGGTCGTCGATGCCTTCGCCGACCCCATCATCGGCATCGCCTCGGACAATTGGCGCTCCCGGCTCGGCCGCCGCCACCCTTTCATGTACGCCTCCGCCATACCGGTCGGCATCCTGTACTGGATGATCTGGAATCCCGGCCATGCCTGGTCGCATACCGCGATGTTCGTCTATCTGCTGGCGACGGCGATCCTGGCGCGCATCGCGATCGCCGCGTTCGAGATTCCCAGCACCGCGCTGCTCGCCGAGCTGACGACCGATTACAACAAGCGCACCGAGTTCCTGAGCTGGCGCTACCTGTTCGGCGTGATCGGCGCCGCGGCGATCTCCTTCTATGCCTTCGCCTTCCTGCTGGTGCCGGACAAGACGCACAAATTCGGCCAGCTCAACCCGGCCGGCTATCCGCGATATGCCCTGATCGCCGCGATCGTCATGACGGCGTCGATCCTGATCTCCTGCGCCGGCCTGCACCGCTACATCCCGCACTTCATCGTTCCGCAAGTGCGCCGCCGCAGCACCCGCGAGTTCTTCCTGGAGCTGTGGGAGACACTGACGGTCAAGCCCTTCTTCGTGCTGCTGGTGTCGGGGCTGTTCGCCGGCATGGCCGCGGGCCTCAGCGGCGGCATGGGCAATTACATCCTGACCTTCTTCTGGAAGCTGAGCAGCGACGAGATCGCGCTGTTCGCCTTCGTCGGCGTGATCGCGGCGCTGCTCGCCTTCATCATCGTGGTCCCGCTGACCATGCGGTTCGAGAAGAAATACGCCGCCATCGGCGCCTCGCTGCTCGGCATCGTCTTCGGCACCGGACCCTACATCATCGCGCTGTTCGGCTGGACGCCGGACTACAGCGCCAAATGGCTGCTGCCGTTCCTGCTGGCGCTCTACACGGTCCTGTCCGCCGTCGGCATCGCGGGCCTGGTGCTGACCGGATCGATGATCACCGACGTTGTCGAGTACGGCGCGCTGCAGACCGGACGGCGCAGCGAAGGAACCTACTTCGCCGCGCTCAGCCTGATGGCCAAGTCGGTCTCCGGGGTCGGCATCTTCTTTTCCGGCATCGTGATCTCGGTCGCGCATTTCCCGGTCCATGCCGATCCCGAAACGATCGATCCCGCAATCATGCGCCACCTGTTCATGGTCTATCTCCCGGCGCTGGCGGTCATGCATGCGCTGGCGATCTATTTCTTCAGCACCTACCGGATCACGCGGGCGCAGCATGCCGAAAACGTGAAGCGGCTGGCCGAGGAATATGCGATGACCGGGGTCGGCGTCGCGGCAGAGTTCGCCGGCGCGCAGTTGCCGCCGGCGCCGGACGCGGTCAAGGTTGCGCCCGGCGAATAGGCGGCCGGGCGATCAGAGGTGGCATGTTGGGTAGCGACGAAGACGCCGGACGCCGTCAGCTCGGCGGGCTGCAGACCAAGCTGTTCTACGGTTTCGGGTCGGTCGCCTATGGCGTGAAGAATGCCGGCTTCGGCAGCATGCTGATGCTCTATTACAACCAGATCGTCGGCCTGTCGGCCCAGCGGGTCGGCACCGCGATCATGATCGCGCTGGTGTTCGACGCCTTTGCCGACCCGATCGTCGGGCAGGTTTCCGACAATCTGCGCAGCCGGTGGGGCCGCCGCCATCCTTTCATGTACGCCTCGGCCGTTCCCGTCGCGGTGTCCTTCTTCTTCCTGTGGTGCCCGCCGGCGCTGGGCCAGGACGGCATGTTCCTCTACCTGATCGCGATCGCCATCGTCGTGCGCACCTTCATCACGATGTTCGAGATCCCGAACTCCGCGATGATCGCGGAGCTGACGACCGATTACGACCAGCGCACCAGCTTCCTCTCCTACCGCTATTTCTTCGGCGTGCTGGGCGGGGCGGCGATGGGATGGGTCACGCTGCGCTACATCCTCGTGCCCGACGCCGCCCATCCGGTGGGCCAGCTCAATCCCGCCGGCTATGTCCGCTACGGCGCCGCCGCCGCGGTGGTCATGGCAGTGACGATCCTGATCTCGTCGCTCGGCACCCACCGCAACATCCGGCATTTCCGCGTGCCGCCGCCGCGCCGCATCGGCCTGGCGCGGACCCTGCGCGAGATGGCGGCGAGCCTGTCGAATCCGTCCTTCGTCGTGCTCATGGGCGCGGCGCTGTGCGGCACGGTGGCGATCGGCGTATCGGCGACGCTGACGCTGTATTTCGCGACCTATTTCTGGAGCCTCTCGGCGCAGCAGATCTCCTATTTTCAGATCTCCGGACTGGTCTCGGCCGTCGTCGGCGTGCTGGCCGCCACGCCGCTGTCGCGCCGCTTCGGCAAGCGCGAGCTCGGCATCGCGCTGTTCGTCAGCTTCATCGTCACCTCGTCGCTGCCCATTGCGCTGCGCCTGGTCGCCTTGTTCCCGGTCAACGGCTCGCCTTGGCTGGTGCCGCTCCTGCTGCTGGACCGGCTGGTCGCCGACACGCTGGCGATCATCGTCCTGATCATGTTCTCGTCGATGCTGATCGACGTGGTGGAGGACAACGAGATCAAGACCGGGCGCCGCTCGGAAGGCCTGTTCCTCGCCGCGTCGAGCTTCGTCTCCAAGGCGATCTCCGGCGCCGGCGCCTTCGTCGCGGGCCAGATGCTCGCCTTCGTGCGCTTTCCGGAAAAAGCCGATCCGGCGACGCTCGATCCGCACATCGTGCGCGACCTCGCCTATGTCTACATGCCGGTGATCGTCCTGATGTTCACCGCCGGCATGATCCTGATGTCGCGCTACCGCATCACCCGGCACTCGCACCTGGACAATCTGCGCCGGCTGGAGACGGCGGCCGAGCTGTCGCACGCGCCCGTCGCGGTCGAGGCCGGGCTGACCGGCGGTCTTCCCGATCCCGTGGCCGGCCAATGAGCGAAACGATACCGGCGGCCGCGCTCGATCCGGCGGTCCGGCGCGAACTGGGCAGCCTCAGGACCAAGCTGCTCTACGGCTTCGGCTCGATCGCGTTCGGGGTGAAGGACCAGGGCTTTCAGTATTTCCTGCTGTTCTTCTACAGCCAGGTGCTCGGCGTGCCCGCCCTGAAGGTCGGGCTTGCGATCTCCATCGCGCTGGCGGCCGACGCCTTCATCGATCCGGTGGTCGGGCAGATCTCCGACAATCTGCGCACGCCGCTGGGGCGCCGGCACCCGCTGATGTACGCCGCCGCCATTCCGGTCGCCGTCGCCTATTATTTCCTGTGGAATCCGCCGGCGTTGTCGAGTGCCGACCTGTTCTACTACCTGATCGGCCTCGCCATCGTGGTGCGGACCTTCATCACGCTCTACGAGATCCCGAGTTCGGCGCTGGTCGCCGAGCTGACGCCCGATTACGACCAGCGGACCTCCTTCCTCGGCTACCGCTACCTGTTCGGCTGGATCGGCGGCCTGGCGATGACCTTGCTGGCGTTCGGCGTCTATTTCGTCGCGACCAGGCAGCATCCGGTCGGCCAGCTCAATCCCGAAGGCTATGTGAAGTATTCGATCACCGCCTGCGTCCTGATGGTGATCGCGATCGTCGTGTCGGCCGCCGGCACGCAGAAATTCGTGCGCTATTTCACCGTTCCGGCCCGGCGCAGCATCACGCTGGGCCGGCTGCTGCGCGAGATGGCGCAGACGCTGAAGCATCGTTCCTTCATCGTGCTGATCGTCTCGGCGGTCTTCTCGGCCGTCGCCGCCGGCACGCTCACCGCGCTGAACACCTATTTCAACACGTTCTTCTGGGGTCTCCGCGCCGGCCAGATCTTCTGGTTGAGCCTGCTGGTCATCCTCGCGCCGATCGCGGCCATGGCGGTGGCGACGCCGGTCGGCGCACGGCTGGGCAAGAAGCGGGCGGCGATGACGTTCTGGGTCCTGTCCACCGCCTTCTACTGGCTGCCGATGGCGGCGCGCCTGCTCGGCGTCTTCCCCGCCAACGGCACGGCTCCGATGCTGGCGCTGCTGGGATTCTTCCAGACCACCGGCACCGCGCTCAGCATCGCCTGCTCGATCACGATCTCCTCGATGCTGGCCGACGTGGTCGAGGACAGCGCGCGGATCACCGGCCGCCGCTCGGAAGGCCTGTTCTTCGCCGCCAACAGCTTCGTCGCCAAGGCCGTGTCGGGCACCGGACCGCTGATGGCCGGCCTGCTGCTCACCTTGGTGAGCTTTCCCGAGCACGCCAACCCCGCGACGCTCGATCCGCAGATCCCGCGCAATCTCGCCCTGGTCTATTTCCCGGTGACGTTCGTTCTGTACGTCGTGGCGCTCGGCTGCCTGAGCTTCTACCGCATCGACCGCGCCACGCATGAGGAGAATGTCCGCCGTCTCGCCGAGGCGGCGCTGCTGGCGCCCGTCGCCGTCGGACTCGAAGGCATGCGCACGCCGGAGCACGACGATGCCGCCGAAGACATCGCGCCCTGACGCGCCGTCTGCTAAGACCGCAGGGCTTTTTTGCGCATGCAACCCATGGATTCCCGCCAGGCGAGCGGCGCCTCCACCGACCGCTACAACAGGAAGAAGGAAGCGATCCTCGCGGCCGCCGCCGGCATTCTGAACCGGCGCGGCGTGCGCGGCATGACGCTGGCCGACGTCGCGGCGAGCGTCGACCTGATCACCACCTCGGTCACCTATTACTTCAAGAAGAAGGAAGACCTCGCCGTCGCCTGCTATCTGCGCGGCATCGCGCGCTTCGACGCGCTGATAGCCGCGGCGCTGCAGGAGGAAACCTCGCCGGCGCGGCTGCTGAAATTCCTCGACCTCTACCTTGCCCTGCACCGGCGCATCCGCCTGGGCGAGGAGGCGCCGATCGCCGTGTTCAGCGACATCCGCGCCCTGAAGGAGCCGCATCTTCCCATCGTGGCCAAGGCCTATGCCCAGTTCTTCCGCAAGGTTCGCTCGCTGTTCCGCAGCCCCGGCCACGAATGGCTCGATCGCCGCATGGCCACGGCGCGCACGCACATGCTGATGGAGCAGATGTACTGGGCCGTCGCCTGGCTGCCGCGCTACGACCCGGACGATTACGGCCGCGTGCGCGACCGCATGTTCGACATCATGGCGCATGGCGTGGCGCCGGCAGGCGCGGCCTGGACGCCGGCGCGGCTGCCGGAGACGACGCCCGATCCGCAGGACAGTCCGCGCGAGACCTTCCTGACCGCCGCCACCCGCCTGATCAACCAGCGCGGTTATCGCGGCGCCTCGGTGGAGAGGATCTCCGAGCAGCTCAACGTCACCAAGGGCTCGTTCTACCACCACAATGACGGCAAGGACGATCTGGTGGTGCAATGCTTCGAGCGCAGCTTTGCCGCGATGCGCCGCGTGCAGTCCGCCGCGCTGGTCGAGCCCGGCGACTACTGGCACAAGATTTCGTCCGCTGCCGCGACGCTGGTGGAATTCCAGCTCTCCGAGCGCGGGCCCTTGTTGCGCTCCTCGGCGCTGGCCGCCCTGCCCGAGCCGATGCGGCGCGCCATGGTGGAGCGCGCCAACCGCGTCTCCGAGCGCTTCGCCGCCATGATCTCCGACGGCGTGGCGCAGGGCTCGATCCGCGCCGTCGATCCCTACATCGCAGCGCAGATGCTGAACGCAACGCTGAACGCGGCCTCCGACCTGCCCTTCACCATCCCCGACGTCGCCGCCGCCGAAGCGCCGGCGCTCTATGCCAAACCCATGCTCATGGGCGTGTTCTCGCGCTGACCCGCGACATTCCTGCGCGACGGCATTTTCCGCGAAATCGGCCGGACGTGGTTTGTCTTGGCGCCGCCACCGGCTAAACTGACAATCTGTCATAAGGCCGCGAGAGACGGCCGGAAACGACATCGCCGAACGGGAGACCGCCATGCGCTTTGGAATCTTCTACGAGCACCAGCTGCCGCGCCCGTGGCACGATGGCGACGAGCTTCGCCTGTTCCAGAACGCGCTCGACCAGGTCGAGCTGGCCGACCGGCTCGGCATCGACAATGCCTGGGAGGTCGAGCACCATTTCCTGGAGGAATATTCGCATTCCTCGGCGCCGGAGGTGTTCCTCGCCGCCTGCTCGCAGCGCACCAGGAATATCCGCCTCGGCCACGGCATCACGCTGATGCCGCCCAACTACAACCATCCGGCCCGCGTCGCCGAGCGCATCGCGACGCTCGACCTCGTCTCCAACGGCCGCGTCGAATGGGGCACCGGCGAAAGCTCGGCGCTGCTCGAACTCGGCGGCTACCGCGTCCCGGTGGAGCAGAAGCGCAATCAATGGCTCGAAGCGGTCGAGCAGTGCGCCAACATGATGGCGATGGACCCCTATCCCGGCTTCCAGGGCGCGTATTTCGAGATGCCCTGCCGCAACGTGGTGCCCAAGCCGGTGCAGCGGCCGCACCCGCCGCTCTGGGTCGCCTGCTCCAACCGCGAGACCATCAAGCTGGCGGCGCGGCTGGGCATCGGCGCGCTCACCTTCGCGTTCGTCGATCCCAGCGAAGCCAAGCAATGGGTCGACGACTATTACCGCATCTTCAAGGAGGAATGCGTGCCGATCGGCCATGCGGTGAACCCGAACATCTGCATGGTGTCGAGCTTCTCGGTCCATCGCGACGAGGCGGAGGCGCGCCGCCGCGGCCTCGAAGGCTTCCGCTTCTTCGGCTATGCGCTCGGCCATCATTACGGCTTCGGCGAGCACACGCCCGGCCGTACCGACATCTGGGCGAATTTCAGGAAGGCGCAGGAAGCGGCAGGACCGGACGCCGGCGGCGTCGGCGGCGAAGGCGGCATCGGGACGCCCGACCAGCTCCGCCGCCACCTGCGCGGCTTCGTGGAAGCCGGTGTCGACCAGGTCGCCTTCATCCAGCAGGGCGGCCGCAACAAGCACGAGCACATCTGCGAGGCGCTCGAACTCTTCGCCGCCGAAGTGATGCCGGAGTTCAAGGAGCACGAGGCCGAGCGGGTCCGGAAGAAGGCGGAAGACCTCGCGCCCTATGTCGAGAAGGCGATGGCGCGCAAGCAGTACATGAAACCGCTCGCCGACGGCGAGATTCCCAAGGTCGTGGCGCTGGGCCGCCAGATCGCCGAACGCGCGCGTGCGGCGGGCCAGGCGCCGCCGGCGCCACAACGCCGCGGCGTCGCCGACTGGGCCGAAGCCCAGCGCAAGGTCGAAGCGGCCGAGAAGTAGCGCGCTCTCAACCCTCTCCCGCTCGCGGGAGAGGGTTGGTCAATCCTCGAACCTCTTCGCCCGCTGCTGCTTGGTCCGCGCGTCGCGCTTCTTGGAGTCGATGCGGCGTTCCTTGCTGGCCTTGGTCGGCCGTGTCGGCTTGCGCTTCTTGGGCACGAAGGCGGCGCGGCGGATCAGTTCGGCCAGGCGCTCGCGCGCGATCTGCCGGTTGCGCACCTGGTCGCGCGAGTCGCGCGCGGTGACGATGATCGTGCCGTCCTTGGTCAGGCGGTGGCCGGCGATCTGCAGCAGCCGCACCCGCACCGCGTCCGGCAGGCTCGGCGAATGCAGCGCGTCGAACCGCAACTGCACTGCGCTCGCCACCTTGTTCACGTTCTGGCCGCCCGCGCCGGAGGAGAGAATAAAGGTCTCCGACAGCTCGCTTTCCGGGATCGCGATATGGGTCGTTACCTTGAGATTATCGGCCATGGATTTCACGCGGAGTCGCGGAGGACGCGGAGTTTTGTCAAAATCACCGACGCAGAATGTCATGGCCCGCGAAAGCGGGCCACCCAGGTGGGTTCTGCACACTTAAATCAAGTTCGCGACGGCATATCGTGCCGCCGTACCGGCTTCACCTGGGTCACCCGCTTTCGCGGGCCACGACACCTGAAGAAGGATGGCAGACTCCGCGTCCTCCGCGTCTCCGCGTGAGAACCCTATTGCGGCTCGGCGAAGATCTTCTTCAGCTCGGTCTTCAATATCTTGCCGTTGGCGTTGCGCGGCAGGGTTTCGGGCCAGAACACCACCTTCACCGGCACCTTGAACGCGGCGAGCCTGCCGGCCACGAACTGGCGCAGCTCCTCCTCGGTCGTGTGCATGCCGGGCTTCAGATGCACCACCGCGCCCGGCTCCTCGCCCAGCGTCTTGTGCGGCACCGCCACCAGCGCCGCGTCCATCACCGCCGGATGGTCGTAGAGCACGTTCTCGACCTCGATGCAGTAGATGTTCTCGCCGCCGCGGATCAGCATGTCCTTGGCGCGGTCGATGATGAAGCAGAAGCCCTCCTCGTCGATCCGTGCCAGGTCGCCGGTGCGCACCCAGCCGTCGACGAAGGTCTGCGCCGTCGCCTCGGGCTTGTTCCAGTAGCCCTTCACGATGTTGGGGCCGGTGGCCCACAACTCGCCGACCTCGCCGCGCGGCAGCTCGCGCTTGCCGTCGAGGTCCATGATCTTGATCTCGCAGGCGCCGACCGCCGGGCCGCAGGAGGATGGGCGGTTCTCGTAATCCTCGCCCGAATGGGTGGTGCAGGTCGCCGAGGTCTCGGTCATGCCCCAGCCATTGCCGGCGGCCGATGCGGGCCAGGCCTGCTTGATCTGCTTGACCAGCTCGGGCGCCGACGGCGCGCCGCCATAGGCCATCGCCTCGAGCGACGACAGGTCGTATTTGTGGCGGTTGGGATGTTCGAGGATCTGCCAGGCGATGGTCGGCACGCCGCCGGCGCTGTTGATCTTCTCCTTCTCGATCAGCGCCATCGCCTTCTCCGCCTCGAAGCGGCGCATCAGCACGATCTTGCCGCCGCTGACCACGGTCGGCCCCAGCACCGCGAAACAGCCGGTGGCGTGGAAGAACGGCACCGACAGCAGCGTCGCGCGCTGCGGCGCGTCGAGCGGATTGGCCACCACCGGGACCGGCTCGCCGCGGCGCAGGAAGTTGCGCGCCGCCGCGAAGCCAGCCGCCGCAATGTTCGACGTCATGTTGCGATGGGTGCCGAGCGCGCCCTTGGGCCGCCCTGTCGTGCCCGAGGTGTAGAGGATGGTCGCGTCGTCGTCGGGGCTGAGCGCCACCGCCGGCAGCTCGCCCGGCGGCAGGCTGCCCCAATCGTTGACCTTGCCGATGACGTCCTCCAGCCGCACCACGATGGTGTGCGGCAGGTCGTCGGCATAGCGGCTGACATAGATCTTGGTCAGCGCGGGGCAGTTGACCAGGTGCTCGTTGATGCGCTCGAGCCGCTCGGCATCGACGAAGGCGATCCTGGTGCCGGAATCGACCAGGCCGTATTCCAGCTCCGGTCCCGTCCACCACGCGTTCAGCGGCGTGACGATGGCGCCGACCAGCTCGGCGGCGTAGAAGCACACCACCCATTCGGGCAGGTTGCGCATGATGATGGCGATGCGGTCGCCCTTCTTCACGCCGTCTTTCTGGAGCTGCGCCGCCAGTCGCAGCGTCGCGCGCGCAAAGCCTTCATAGCTGCAGCGGTCGTCCTCATAGACCAGGAATTCGCGGGCGCCATACATCCGGCCCGCCAGGAACACTTCGCGGTTGGTCGGCGGCGCGTTCTTCCACACCTTGGTGGGAAGGCCGCGGATGGTGACGATCTCGGTCTCAAAGCGCGAGCCGGGCGCGGTGAGCAGTTCATGGGCCTTGGCCAGGGACATCGCGGGCCAGCCGGCGGGAAGGGTCATGGCGTTTCCTGTGGTTTTCGGATAGCGATTGCCTGATTATTGGCACGCGCCAAGCATTCCAAGCAATTGCCTACAGCGCGTCGATGCCTTCGGCGCGCGCGCGCCATTCCTCGCGCAGCTCCTTGACCAGGTCGGCGTGCTGCTCGCGCGCCCGTTCGCGCACCTTGGGCAGGTGATAGGACGGGAACAGGTCGTTGTCCGGGCTGAAATCCTTCAGCAGCTGCCTGGCCACCGTGATCTTGTGGACTTCGGTCGGGCCGTCGGCGATGCCCATCACGAACGACGAGGTCACCATGCCCATGAACGGCATCTCGTTCGACACGCCCAGCGCGCCGTGGAGATGCAGCGCGTTGGCGGCGATGTCGTGATAGACCTTCGGCATCGCCACCTTCACCGCCGCGATGTCCTTGCGCACCTTCTTGTAGTCCTTGTGCTTGTCGATCAGCCAGGCGACATGCAGCACCATCAGGCGGAACTGCTGCAGCTGGATGTAGCTGTCCGCGATCTGCTCCTGCACCATCTGGTAGTCGCCGAGCCGCCCGTCGCGGGTCTGCCGCGACACCGCGCGCTGGCACATCAGGTCGAGCGCCTTCTGGCACTGCCCCACCGTGCGCATCGCGTGATGCACCCGTCCGCCGCCGAGCCGCACCTGGCCGAGTTCGAACGCGCTCCCACGCGGTCCCAGCAGCGCGTCGTAAGGCACATGCACGTCCTTGTACTGGACATAGCCCTCGTTGCCGTGCCGCTGGTCGCCGACGCCGACATTGCGCAGGATCTTCACGCCCGGCGTGTTCTTCGGCACCAGGAACATCGACATGCGCTTGTAGGGATCTTCGTGCTCCGGATCGGTCACGGCATAGACCACCAGCACTTCGGCATGGCGTGCGCCGGTCGAGAACCATTTCTCGCCGTTGATCACCCATTCGTCGCCGTGCAGCTCGGCGCGGGTCTTGAAGAACAGCGGATCGGAGCCGCCGGTCGGCTCGCTCATCGAGAACGCCGAGGTGATCTCGTTGTTGAGCAGCGGCCACAGATATCTGTCCTTCTGCGCCTGCGTGCCGTAATGGGCGATGATCTCCGCATTGCCGGTGTCCGGCGCCTGGCAGCCGAACACCACCGGCGCCAGGCCGACGCGGCCCAGCCGCTCGTTCAGCAGCGCCAGCTTGACCTGGCCATAGCCCTGGCCGCCGAGATCGGGCGTCAGGTGGCAGGCCCACAGCCCCATCTCCTTGACCTTGGCCTGCAACGGCCGGATCGCCTTCTGATAGGTCTTGGACTTCACGCCGCTTAAGCCGACGCCGATATGGGTCAGCGGCTCGACCTGCGTCTCGATGAATTCCGACACCCAGTCGAGCTTCTTCTGGTAGTCCGGATCGGTCTCGAAGTCCCAGGCCATGGCGCGTCTCCCGTTGTCGCTTTTGCGGGAAGTATCCCGCCGCCCCGCGCCTGCGGCAACGGAAAAAGATACCGGTTTTTCTAAGTCTTCCCATGAATCCAAATTGTCACGGCCCGCAAAAGCGGGCCGCCCAGTTGACGTCCGCGCCGGTTCGGCAAAACCTAGCGCTGCAATCACTTGGATGGCCCGCTTTTGCGGGCCACGACAACCGGGGCAACGGAAGGAATACGGTCATGGGCAAAGTGGAAAGCGCGGGTTTTTCGAAGCAGCGTCTCGAGACGCTCGATAAGGTGATGACGGAGCGTTATGTCGGCGGCGGATTGCTGAACGGCATCCACACGCAGATCTTCCGCCGCGGCGCGCTCGTCCACAACGGCATGGCCGGGCTGATGGACATCGAGCGGGGCAAGCCGTGGCGCGAGGACGCCATCGTGCGCATCTATTCCATGACCAAGCCGATCACCGCGGTGGCGCTGATGATGCTGGTCGAGGAAGGCAAGCTCGGCCTCGACGACGCGGTCGCGACCTACATCCCGTCGTGGAAGAATCTGCGCGTCTATGCCAGCGGCATGCCCAGCCTGGTCGCCGACACCTCCGGCCAGTTCATCACCGTGCCCTGCGAGCGGCCGATGAAGGTGGTCGATCTCGTCACCCACACCGCCGGCCTGACCTACGGCTTCATGTCGCGCACCGCGGTCGACGCCGAATACCGCCGCCAGAAGGTCGGCGATTTCCAGACCCCGGGCGGCCTCGACGCCTTCGTCGAGCAGCTCGCCAAGATCCCGCTCGATTTCTCGCCGGGCACGCAGTGGAGCTATTCGGTCTCGATCGACGTGATGGGCTATCTGGTCCAGAAGCTGTCGGGACAAACGTTCGGCGAATTCCTCCGTACACGCATTTTCGCGCCGCTGGGCATGACCGACACCGCGTTCAGCGTGCCGGCGGGCAAGCTGGACCGCTTCGCCTCCTGCTACATGCCCAAGCCGGGCGGCGGGCTGCGGCTGCAGGACGACGCCGGCAAGTCGACCTATGCCGAGCCGCCCAAGCTCGAATCCGGCGGCGGCGGCCTGGTCTCCACCATGCACGACTACATGCGCTTCTGCCGCATGATGCTGGCCGGCGGCACGCTGGACGGGGTGCAGATCCTCTCGCCCAAGACGGTGCAGATGTTCAGCCTCAACCTGCTGCCGGGCGGCAAGATGATGAGCGACATGTCCGCGGCGGTGACGTTCAGCGAGGCCGGCTATGGCGGCGTCGGCTTCTCCATCGGCTGCGGCGTGACGCTGGACCAGACGCTGAGCCGCCTGCCGGGAACGCCGGGCGAATATTTCTGGGGCGGCGCCGCCTCGACCGCGTTCTGGATCGATCCCAGGGAGGACCTCGCCGTCGTGTTCATGACCCAGGTGATGGGCACCGACGCCCGCCTGACCCTGCGACGCGACCTCAGAACGCTGGTCTATTCGGCGATGACGGAAAGCAATCTCTCGAATCCTTGACCCGACCCCGCCATCTGTTAAGACCGGACGGGCGCCACGGACCGGCGCCCGTCTGAGGGATTTTCGTCCGCAATGCCCGCGAAAAAGCCGCTTGTCATCGTCACGCGCAAGCTTCCCGATGCGATCGAGACGCGCATGCGCGAGCTGTTCGACACGCGGCTGAATGTCGAGGACCGGCCGATGGGCCAGGCCGAGCTGGTCGAGGCGGTGCAGAAGGCCGACGTGCTGGTGCCCACCGTCACCGACAAGATCGATTCCAAGGTCATCGTCCGCGCCGGCCCCAACCTCAAGCTGATCGCCAATTTCGGCACCGGCGTCGACAACATCGACGTCAAGACCGCGCTCGACAAGGGCATCGTCGTCACCAACACGCCCGGCGTGCTGACCGAGGACACCGCCGACATGACCATGGCGCTGATCCTGGCGGTGCCGCGCCGGCTGGTCGAAGGCGTCAAGGAGCTGGAGGACGACCACTTCAAGGGCTGGTCGCCCAACTGGATGCTCGGCCACCGCATCTACGGCAAGCGCCTGGGCATCGTCGGCATGGGCCGCATCGGCCAGGCGGTGGCGCGTAGAGCCAAGGCGTTCGGCCTGCAGATCCACTACCACAACCGCAAGCCCGTCCACGCCGACATCGAGCACGAGCTGGAGGCGACCTATTGGGAAAGCCTCGACCAGATGCTGGCGCGGATGGACATCTTGTCGGTGAACTGCCCGCACACGCCGGCGACCTATCACCTCCTGAGCGCCCGCCGCCTCAAGCTGATGAAGCCGAGCGCCTATATCGTCAACACCGCGCGCGGCGAGGTGATCGACGAGAACACGCTGGCCCGCATGCTCGAAGCGGGCCAGCTCTCCGGCGCCGGCCTCGACGTGTTCGAGCACGAGCCGGCGGTGAACCCCAAGCTGATGAAGCTCAAGAACGTCGTGCTGCTGCCGCATATGGGCTCGGCCACGATGGAAGGCCGCATCGACATGGGCGAGAAGGTCATCATCAACATCAAGACCTTCGCCGACGGCCACAAGCCGCCGGACCGGGTCATCCCGGCGATGCTGTAAGTTGCATATCGGTTCTACCTCTGTTCTGATGGTGCCGGACGGAGCCAGACATGGGCGAGCTTTCGATCAAGATTTCCGACGAACAGATTGCGCGGCTGCGCGAGCGCGCGACACGCAACGGTCGCTCACTGGAAGCTGAGTTGCGGTCGATCATCGATCTGATGGTACCGGCCCAGGACAAGTCGATGACGATCGAAGAACTGGGCGCGCGGGCGCGCGCATTGGGCCTCGAACCCTCCGACGAAGCGACGCGATGGATACGCGAAGATCGTGACGCTCGCTAAGGTCGTCGATACCTCCGCGCTGGCAGGTCGTTTTCAATGAGCCAATGCGGGCCGCTGTCGAGATGCGCCTTTCGGGTGCCGCGCTTTATGCGCCCGTGCTGATCGACTTCGAAATGGCCAGCGTGTGCCTGAAGAAGGTTCGCGAGCGGCCGAGCGATCGTGCCGCCCTTTTCGCCAGTCATTCGAACTACGAGCAGTTCGCCGTGGTGAAGCTCGCCGTCGTGCTGCGGGAGGTTATCGAAGTCGCGGAACGCTTGCGGCTGACATTATACGATGCCAGCTTCCTCTGGCTGTCGCGAAGCCTGGGCGTGGAATTGGTCACCCTGGACAAGACCCTCCAAGACGCCATTGCCAAACCCTGAGTTGCGGCGTGTCCAGCCCGCATCGGCTGTGGAAGCGCCGGCCTGCTGCTGCCGCATATGGGCTCGGCCACGATGGAAGGCCGCATCGACATGGGCGAGAAGGTCATCATCAACATCAAGACCTTCGCCGACGACCGCAAGCCGCCGGACCGCGTGATCCCGGCGATGCTGCAGGCGGCCGGCTATTTTCCGGCAAACGCTTCCAGCATTTTCGCCGCGCGAGTCAGTTCGTCTTCGTTCAAGCGCGAGAGCGCGCTGTTGATCCGGTTCATGAATTTCCCGCGCTGATTTGACAGCGTCATGCCGATTCCGACGCCGAACAGCGCCGCCGGAGCAATGTCCAAGGCTTGCGCCAGCCTGGCAATGATTTCGAACGATGGCTCGGTCCGTCCGACTTCGTAGTCGCTGATGGCTTTGGTGCCCAAGTCGACGAGTTCTGCCAATTGCCATTGCTTGAGCTTCTTCGCCCTGCGGTACTGGCGCAAATTTGCGGCGAATATCTGCGCGAGCTGCACGACGAACCTCCGCCGCCAAAATCGGAGAGGTCGTCGGCTCCTATAACCCTCGTTTTGCTATTTGATCTGCATAAAACGTATTGTCTCAATACATTTTATGCGCGAAGGTTGTTGCCGGACGGACAACTCCCGATGGACGCCATGCGTATTGCGGGGCTGCTGATTGCCATGGCTGCACTCTCGCCGGTATTTTTTGGGTCTCGGCTGGAGCACATGGGACAGGCTGCGGGCGATGCGCATACCGCGCGCCGTCGGCGCGCGCCATTGCACCCCGCGTCCAGCAACTCCGCGGGTTCCGCCCGCCTTCGCTCTTCAAGCGACCATCCAGCCGTCACGGCAATTCGTAGATCACCGCGTTCCAGTAGCGCACCCGGTGGTTGCCGGTCTTGCGGAAGCCGCGGCGGCGCAGCTCGCGGCCGATCATCGCGTTGAAATAGCCATGCGCCACCAGCGCGGTGCGGCCTTCCTTGTGCGCCCGGCGCGTCAGGATGTCGGCGGCCTCGGCGGCGCGGTGCTTGGCGCGGCGGTAGTTCTCGATCTCGGGATGATAGCCGGCATGCCACAGGATGCGCGCCATCACCGCCCATTTGGGCACCGTCATGCGCAGCAGCGGGATGCGGGGCGAGGCCAGCGGCGCCTCGACGAACAGCGGATCGGCGATCAGCTCCGCATTGGGCGCCAGCGCCTTGGCGCTGTCGGTCGAGCGTGGCCGCCCGCTGGTATAGATCGCGGTCAGCTCCTTGACGAGATCCTGCAACTCCTCTGGCGGCGCGCTTGCGGGATCGAGGCCGGCGGCCTCGTACGCGTCGATATAAGTGCGGAATTCGCTGTGCGAGGTGCGCGAATCGGTCGGAATCGCCGGCCGTCCATGGCGGATCAGCACGATGCGCATCGGCGCGCCCACATGCACGCGGCGATGCGGGCGTGGTGCGGTGTCGGGGATCACGTCGGCCGAGCTGGTAATGGCGGCTCCTTGGCGGGGTTCGGCCCCGGGGCTATACGATCCCTACTCAAGCATCACAACATGACGGGGAAAAGGCAGATGGAACAAGGCGATTTGTCCGGCAGGGTTGCAATTGTCACAGGCTCCGCCACCGGCATCGGCGCCGCCGTCGCGCAGGGCCTGGCCCGCCGGGGCGCCAACATCGTGGTCAACTACACCAGGAGCCAGGCCGAGGCCGAGGAGACCGCCGCCGCCGTGAAGGCCGCCGGCGCCGATGTCCGCATCGTGCAGGGCGACGTGGCGGTCGACGCCGATTGCCGCCGCATCGCAGCTGCGGCGCAGGAGGCCTGGGGCCGCATCGACATCCTCGTCAACAATGCCGGCACCACCAAATTCGTCACCGATCATGCCGACCTCGACGGCCTCACGGCGGAGGACTTCGCGCGCATCTATGCCGTCAACGTCATCGGTCCGTTCCAGATGATCCGCGCCGGCATCGAAGGCCTGCGCGCCGCGAAGACCGGCGCGGTGGTCAACGTCTCCTCCATCGCGGGCGTCGCCGGCATCGGATCGTCGGTCGCCTATGCCGCGTCGAAGGGCGCGCTCAACACGATGACCTATTCGCTGGCGCGCGCGCTGGCGCCCGACGTGCGCGTCAACGCGGTATGCCCCGGCTATGTCGACACCAACTGGTTCGTGAAGCAGTTCGGCAAGGAAACCGCCGGGCGCATCAGCGAAGCCGAAGGCAAGCGCAGCCTCCTGCACAAGATTGCGGACGGCGCGGAGATCGCCAAGTCGGTGCTGTTCCTCGCCGGACCGGAATCCGGCAACATCACCGGCGAGACCCTGCTCAGCGACGGCGGCCTGCATCTCTCCATGGCCGGCGCCCGGCGCTAGGTTCCCGATGCGAATCGTCCGTGGGCGACGCAAATCCGGCGCCGCAAGGGCAGCTCCGAAAAACCGCCCATTTGGGCGGCGATCTGCCTATCGGACGTGCAGTCGGTGTTGCAATGCAACAACGCCGCCCCGAATCCGCCAGCCATACGCACGAATCGTGCGGAGGAAGCCCCGGTTTGTATTGAATTTATATGCTCCTTTTTCGACAGTCCGCCGAGCGCGAAACCGGGGCCGTATCGCGGCTGCGAAATTCAAGGAAGGGCAATAGAATGAAATCCATCGGACTGAAGGCGGTGCTGGGCGCCGCGAGCGTCGCCGGCCTCCTGGCCTCCACCGGAGCGGCCTATGCCGATTCGGACTGGGGCACGATCTCCGCCGCCGTCACGATCCAGAGCGACTACCGTTTCCGCGGCATCAGCCAGAACAGCCGAGAATTCGCGCCGCAGGCCACGATCAACTGGTCGGGCCCGGACGGATTCTATGTCGGCGTCTGGTCCTCGAAGACCGACTGGACCGCGGTTCCCGCCGCACCGGGCGTGAACTTCCCGGGCACGCCGTCCTATGAGCTGGACATCTACGGCGGCAAGCACTTCGACCTGGGCGGCTACGACCTCAACGTCGAGGCTTATTACTACTCCTATCCGGACTACAACCACACGCTCGGCGGCGCGGTGATCGGCGTCGGCACCAATCCGGACGCCAGCTATTTCGAGGGCATCTTCCAGCTCTCGCACAGCTTCGGCGACCTCGCGCTGACCGCGACCGGCGCGGTCTCGCCGGAGTTCTCGCTCGGCGGCGGCACCGGCGGCTATGTCGAAGGCACGGCCTCCTATCCGATCAACGACTGGCTGTCGATCAGCGGCAATGTCGGCCATCAATGGGTCGAGAATGCGCCGTCCGGCGACGATTACACCCATTTCGACCTCGGCGTCAGCGCGACGTGGCGGCACTTCGTGCTGGACGTGCGCGCCAACGGCACCGACATGGGCAGCTCGGCCTGCGGCTTCTACATGATCACCAAGAATGCCTGCACCACCGGCGTGGTGGCGACGCTCACCTACAACATCGCCGACATCCTCTCGCCGTAAAGCGGGGACGGCCCATCGTTAGGCGAAGAGCCCGCGGAACCCCGTTCCGCGGGCTTTTTTGCCGGCCGCGGCGTTGAGTCCGTATTCGATTGCATTTCAAAAAAAAATCGTCATGGGCGGGTTTAACCCGCCCATCCATCCAGCGCGCGTCGGCGCGCCGAAACCGCTCTCCTGCGCCCGCAGACGCGGGCACGATGGATGGGCGCCTCAAGAGCCTGCCCTCGGGCCGCGCCATCGGCGCGGTCCCGGGGGGCGCCCATGACGGCATTGGAAAGGCTCCAATTGTATAAGGACCCTAACCCTCCGCCGCCGGCTTCTTGGCGAACACGGCGCGCAGCTTGTTGTCCTGCATCAGCGACGAGAATCCGGAGATGGTGTCGAGGCCGAGCCCGCGGGGAAACCCGGTCTCCGGATCGGCCTGGATCGCCGTGTAGGCGACGCTGGCGATCTTCTCCCACTTGCCGGCCGGCTTCTTGATTTCGAGCTGGACCACCGTGCCCTTGCGCACCAGGCGGACGATGGCTTCCGCCGGCCGCGACGGCTTGGTCAGGCACAGATCGCCGGCGATCGTCTGCCAGCCATTGGCGAGCGCCCAGGCGCTCAGTTCGTCCTTGGTCATGGTCCGGCCTTTCGCGTGCCCCGCGCGCCACCTTACGCCAAACGCCGCTTCGGCCCAGGCTTAAACCGCCGTCAGCGCCCGGCGCAGCGCGGCCAGGTCGAACGGCTTGGTCAGCGTGATCACGTCGGGCGCGCCGCCCGCCTCGCTCTCGGTGGAATAGCCGCTGGCGACGATGATCTTGATCTCGGGCCGCAGGCGCAGCGCCTCTTCCATCAGCTGCCGGCCGTTCATGCCCGGAAGGCCCAGATCGGTCAGCAGGATGTCGATCTCGAGGTCGTTCTGCAGCAGCGCCAGCGCCTCGGCGCCGTCGCCGGCCTCGACGGTGTCGAAGCCGGTCTCCTGCACCATGTCGACCGTGGTCATGCGGATCAGCGGCACGTCCTCGACCACCAGCACCTTGCGCCGCCGCGCCGGCTCCGTGCCGCCGCCGACGGTGACGATCGGCGCGGCGGGCGCCGCTTGCGGCGCGCCGTCGAGCAGGCTGCGCAGCTTGCGCGCCAGCTCGTCCTTGCGATAGGGCTTGCTGAGCAGGTACGCGTCGTCGTCCAGCCGGCCATTGTGCACGATCGCGTTCTGCGTATAGCCCGAGGTGAAGAGCACTTTGAGGCCGGGGGCGCATCGCCTGTGCCCGCCGCGCGAAGTCGCGCGTGTTGATCGATCCGGGCATCACCACGTCGGTGAACAGCAGGTCGATCTTGGCGCCGCTGGCGAGCACGGTGAGCCCCTGCTCGGCGCTTTCCGCCTTCAGCACGGCGTAGCCGAGGTCGTTCAGGATATCGACCACCGCGGCGCGTACGCCCGCGTCGTCCTCCACCACCAGGATCGTCTCGTGGCCGCCGATGGTTTCCGTCGTGGCGACGGGATCGATGCCCTCCTGCGGCTGGCGCGTACGCGGCAGGTAGATCTTCACCGTCGTGCCCTGGCCCGGCTCGCTGTAGAGCTTCACATGGCCGCCGGACTGCTTGACGAAGCCGTAGACCTGGCTGAGGCCAAGCCCCCGTGCCCTTGCCTTCCGGCTTGGTGGTGAAGAACGGATCGAACACCCGCGCCATGATCTCCGGCGACATGCCCGCGCCGGTGTCGCTCACCGCCAGCATCACATACTGCCCGGCCGTGACCTCCGTATGCTGCGCGGCATAGGTCTCGTCGAGAAAGGCGTTGGCGATCTCGATCGTCAGCTTGCCGCCGTCCGCCATCGCGTCGCGCGCATTGATGGCGAGGTTGAGGATCGCGTTCTCGACCTGGCTGGGATCGACCAGCGTGTTCCACAGCCCGCCCGAGACGATCGATTCCACCTCGATCCGCTCGCCCAGCGTACGGCGCAGCAGGTCGGTCATGTCGCGCAGCAGCCGCCCCAGATTGGTCGAGCGCGGATCGAGCGCCTGGCGCCGCGCGAAGGCGAGAAGCTGTCCCGTCAGGCGCGAGCCGCGCTCGACCGCGGAGATCGCGTTCTGCAGCCGCTCCGCCGTCTTGGGGTCGGAGCGCGCATCGGCCGCGGCGAGGTCGAGATTGGCGCTGATGATCTGCAGCAGGTTGTTGAAATCGTGCGCCACGCCGCCGGTCAGGTGGCCGACTGCCTCCATCTTCTGCGCCTGGCGCAGCGTCGTCTCGGCCCGCACCCGCGCCGTCACGTCCGCCGCCGCGACCAGGAAGCCGGTGCCGGGGACCGAGGCGCGGTAGACGTCGATCTCGCGCTCCTTGCGCCTGAAGCGCTCGTAGCGCGTCTCCTCGCCGGGCGCCGAGATCGGCAGCTCGTCGAACATCCGCCGCGCCAGCCCGTCGTCGACCTTGCGGAACGCGTCCAGCGTCGCACCGATCGCAGCCAGCCGCTCGGGGAAATCCATCATCCGCAGGAAGACATTGTTGAACGCCGCGACGCGGTCGCTCTCGTCGAACACCAGGATGCCGTCGCGGATGTTGTCCAGCGTCGCCTGCAGGATCGCGGCCTGGCGCCGCCTTATCGCCTCGCTGACGACCAGCCTTGTGTTGTTGCGCACCAGCATGCCGGCGGCGATCAGGAGCACGACCAACGCCAGCACGACGGCCACGCTGGCGGCGATGATCTCCGCCCGCTCGACGGCGCGGCGCGCCTGAACGCGCTCCTCCAGCAGACGCTGCTCCTCGCCGAGCCCTGCCGCGACGATCGTCCGCACCATGTCCATATCGGCCTTGCCGCGGTCCATCAGCGCCACAAGACTGGCGGGAACCGTTGCGGTGCCGGCGCTGCCGGCGATGGCGCGGTCGAGCAGAAGCAGGCGGCCTTCGACCAGGGCGCGCAGCGTCCTGGCGCGCCGTTGCTGGTCGGGGTTGTCGCGCGACAGCTGCTCGAAGGCGTCCAGATCGCGCGTAGTCCGCAGCTTCGCCGCCCTGAAGGGCTGCAGATAGCCCGGCTTATGGGTGAGGAGGTAGCCGCGCTCGCCGGTTTCGGAATCCGCCGCATCGGCAAGCACCGCGCGGAGCGAATCCATCACCTGATAGGTGTGGACGACCCAGCTCTGCTGCTCGCGCTCGCCCTGGGCAAAGCCGATGGTGACGTACAGCACCCCGGCAAGCACCAGAAACACCGGCACAGCGGCCAGCAAAATCCAACGGTTGGCCTGCAATACGTTCCCCACGCCCACTCCGCCGACTAGCCAAACGGGGAACGTGCGAAATCGTTCCGTCGGCAAGGACGATCATAAGACATCAAATTCATGCCGCTGCGAAGCGGCCCGTGGCCGCGAAGCCTGAACCGCCGACGCCGGGCCGCCGCGCCGTTGCGCGCGCGCAAAGGCTGGTCGGAGAGAGAGGATTCGAACCTCCGGCCCCTAGCTCCCGAAGCTAGTGCTCTACCAGGCTGAGCTACTCTCCGATCCGTTCGGGAGGCGCCCTTATATAGAGCGGCATTTGGGCCTGCAACCGGCCCTTTTGCGCCCAAAACGGCGATTTGCGGCAGACGGACGGGACGGAACGCCGCCCGGCGGCGGCCCATGCCCGCGCGTTGAATCGCTGCCGGACAGGCCCTATGGTCCGCCGCCTTTCGGACTATTGGGGCGTCGCCAAGCGGTAAGGCACCGGATTTTGATTCCGGCATTCGAAGGTTCGATCCCTTCCGCCCCAGCCACCGAGATTTTCTTAGCGAGCGAAGCGAGCTTAGAAAACCTCGCTACTTCGCCGCCGTCACCCGCCACACCACATTGCCGACGTCGTCGGCCACCAGCAGCGCGCCGGACTTATCGATGACAACACCGACGGGACGGCCCTGCGCCTTGCCGTCGCCATTGAGGAAGCCGCCCAGCACCTCGACCGGCGCGCCGCCCGGCTTGGGCCCGGCGAACGGCACGAAGATCACGCGATAGCCGGCGCGCGGATTGCGGTTCCACGAGCCGTGCTGGCCGATGAAGATGCCGTGCGCGAAGGCGCCGCCGAGCCTGGCATTGTCCGAGAAGACCAGCCCCAGCGAGGCGGTGTGCGCGCCCAGCGCATAATCCGGCGGAATCGCCCGGGCGACCAGGTCGGGCCGCTGCGGCTGCATGCGCGTGTCCACATGCTGCCCGTAATACGAATAGGGCCAGCCATAGAACCCGTCCTCCTTCACGCTCGTCATGTAGTCCGGCACCAGGTCGCTGCCGATCTCGTCGCGCTCGTTGACCGTGGTCCACAGCGTATCGCTGCCCGGCAGCCAGTCCATGCCGTTGGGATTGCGGATGCCCGATGCGAAGACGCGGTGCACGCCGGTCTTGAGGTCGACCTCCCAGATTGCCGCCCGGCCCGCCTCCGCCGCGATGCCGTTCTCGCCGACATTGGAGTTCGAGCCGACGGTCACATAAAGCCGGTTGCCGTCGCGGCTGGCGAGGATGTTCTTGGTCCAGTGATGGTTGATCGTGCCGGCCGGCAGGTCGACGACCTTGGTCCCCGGCCCCTCGATCGCGGTCTCGCCCCAGCGATAGGCAAAGCGCATCACCGAATCGGTGTTGGCGACATAGAAGTCGTTGCCGATCAGCGCCATGCCGAACGGCGAGTTCAGGCCCGCCAGGAAGGTGAAGCGCTTGTCGGCGACGCCGTCGCCGTCCGTGTCGCGCAGCAGGACGATCTTGTTGGGGCTGTGCGTCGCCGCGCCGGCGCCGCCCATGATGATGCCGGCAACGAAGCCGCGCACGCCCTTCATGTCGTCCGGCTTGGGCGGCGAATTGGTCTCGGCCACCAGCACGTCGCCATTGGGCAGCACATAGAGCCAGCGCGGATGGTCGAGCTTGTCGGCGAAGGCGGCGACCGCCAGCCCGGGCGCCGGCGCCGGTCTGGCGCCCGCCGGCCAGCCGACCCCGTCCGCCTGGTTGATCGTCGGGAGCAGGGTCGGGTTGGGCGCCGGCAGGGTCGGGTGCGGCCCGTAGCCGGCCGAGGCCGGCAGCCTGGCGGTGTCGCCGCGGGTGAACCACAGGATCGCCGCCGCGGCCAGACCGACGATTGCCAGGATCGCAATCCATTTGAGCACGCGCATGCTGTCCTCGTCGGTGGGAAGGGCTGTCCGCAGGAAACGCCACCTTACGCCCAATGTTCCGCGATTGATATTTCAGGCGGCGGCTGCGCTATAGAGCATCCGCCCGCCGGCCCAGAGGATTCCCCAGAGGATTTCCCATGCGTGAATTGTTCGTGATCTTCTCGACCGTCTTCCTCGCCGAGCTCGGCGACAAGACCCAGCTTGCCACCCTGCTCTTCGCCAGCGACGAGAAGAATTCGGCCTGGCCGGTCTTCTTCGCCGCGGCGGGCGCGCTGGTGCTGTCGACCGCCATCGCGGTCCTGCTCGGCACCATGGCCGAGCGCTACCTGACCTTCATCCCGCTGAAGCTGATCGCCGGCCTCGGCTTCATCGCCATCGGCGTCTGGACGGTCGCGGCCCATTTCCGCGGCGGCTGAAGCGAGCGGCACTCACTTGTAGATCAGGCTGATCGTCTCGGCGATGCAGGCCGGGCGCTGCTGGCCTTCGATCTCGATCGTCACCTCGTTGGTGAGCTGCAGGCCGCCGGCCTTGGGCTCGGCGCCGAGCAGCTTCTGGCGCGCCCGCACCTTGGAGCCGACCGGCACCATGTTGGTGAAGCGCACCTTGTTCGAGCCGTAATTGATGCCGCGCGTCACGCCCTCGACCTTCAGCATGCCGCCGGTCAGCCACGGGATCAGCGACAGCGTCAGATAGCCGTGCGCGATCGTCTTGCCGCCCGGCATCAGCGCCTTGGCGCGCTCGACGTCGACATGGATCCACTGATGGTCGCCGGTGGCGTCGGCGAAGGCATTGATGCGGTCCTGGGTGATCTCCACCCAGTCCGATACGCCGATCTCCTGGCCGGCCAGCGCGGCGACGGTCTCGAAAGTTGCACTCTGCATGTCACTCTCCTGTCGGGTTCAATTCGTTGGCAAGCCGGCGCACATGCCGTTCCAGGCTGTGCATCGGGCCGTCGAGGGCGCCCATCGCGGCCAGGTGCCGGACGGTGCGGTAGAGAATATCGCGGTTGGTGCCGAGCGGACCCTGCGCCTGCGCGATGCGGCGCGCCGCCTCTTCCTCCGCCAGCGCGCGCTCGTAGCGCGGATGATGGCGGTTGACGACGAAGGTCAGCACGCGGGTGCGGCCCTCGCCCTCGATATCGGCGTTCACCCAGCGCGGCTCGTAGACGCCGGACACCATCTCGCGCATCCACAATACGGACAGCTCGCTCTCGACCTCCTCGGCGGCGATGCGGTGCGCCACGCCGGTGCAGGAGCCGCCGCGGTCGATGCCCAGCATCAGTCCCGGCCGATCCGGCCGCGCCCGCCCGACCTGCAAGGTCAGGCAGAACATCCGGTGATAGCCGCGGACATGCGCCTTGGCGCTCTGCGCCACATGGATCGCCGGATTCCACATCAGCGCGCCATAGCCGAACACCCAGGCGTCGCTGCCTTCCGCCACGCTCTGCCGGATCGTCTTGAGCGAGGCGCGCCGTGCCTCCTCCGACATCAGCGGCGTGGCGCCCCGCGCCAGCGCCGCATCGGCCAGCCGGCGGATGCGCTCGGGCGTGAAATCCTCGCGCCGCGGCTCGCGCCCCAGCGGCAGATAGGGCGGCAGGTCTTCCGGTCTGTGTTGCTCGTCAGACAATGTCAGACAATCCGCGACTCGCGTTTGGCCCAATAGCGATCCCGGATCAGCCGCTTGTAGAGCTTTCCGGTCGGATGGCGCGGCAGCTCGGGATCGAAATCGATCGTACGCGGACATTTGATGGGGGAAAGCTGCGCGCGGCAATAGGCAATCAGCTCGGCGGCGAATTCCGGCGTCGCGTCGGCCCAGTCGACCGGCTGGACCACCGCCTTCACCTCTTCGCCGAAATCCTCGTTGGGCACGCCGATCACCGCCACGTCCGCCACCTTGGGATGGCCGATCAGCAGGTTCTCCGCCTCCTGCGGATAGATATTGACCCCGCCCGAGATGATCATGAACGCCTTGCGGTCGGTGAGATACAGATAGCCGTCCGCGTCGAGCTTGCCGACATCGCCCAGGGTCGACCAGTCCGGATGCTGCGGGTGGCGCGACTCGGCGGTCTTTTTGGGATCGTTGTGATAGGCGAACTGCGCCGCGGAGGCGAAATAGATCGTGCCCTCCTCGCCCGCCGCCATCTCGTTGCCGTCCTCGTCGCAGATATGCACCGGCGACAGCAGGGATTTTCCGACCGTGCCCGGATGCGCCAGCCAGTCGGCGGAATTGACGTAGCACATGCCGTTGCCCTCGGTGCCGGCATAGTATTCGTGCAGCACCGGCCCCCACCATTCGATCATCTTGCGCTTGACGTCGACCGGGATCGGCGCGGCGGCATGGATCGCCGACTTCATCGAAGACACGTCGTATCTGCGCCGCGTCTCCTCCGGCATCTTCAGCATACGGACGAACATGGTCGGCACCCACTGGCTGGCGGAGGCCTTGTAGGTCTCGATCGCCGCCAGCGCCGCCTCGGCGTCGAAATGCTCCATCACCACGACGGTGGCGCCGAGGCGCTGGACCGTCATCGAGTAATGCAGCGGCGCGGCGTGGTAGAGCGGCGCCGGCGACAGATAGACCGAGTCCGGCGTGATGCCATAGAGCATGGTGACCAGCCCCAAGAGCGGCGACGGCGCGTCGATCGGCGTGCCGGGCAGCGGCTGGCGCACGCCCTTGGGCCGCCCCGTCGTGCCCGACGAATAGAGCATCGCCGCGCCGGCGGTTTGGTCGGCGACCGGCCCGGCCGGCATCTTCGCGGTCTCGCCTTCATACGACGCGTAGCCGGGGATGGTGCCGCCGACCATCAAAAGCCGCACGCCGGTGACCAGCGGTGCGACGTCGGCGGCGACCTTGGCCAGCGTATGTCCGGCGACCAGCACCTTGGCGCCCGAATCCTCGACGATGTACGCGACCTCGCCCGCGGTCAGCCGCGACGACACCGCGGTGAAATACAGCCCCGAACGCTGCGCCGCCCAGCAGATCTCCAGGAAGCGGATATTGTTCTCCAGGAAGATCGCGATGCCGTCGCCGGCCTTCAGGCCCAGCGAGCGGAAAAGCTGCGCCCCCTGGTTGGAGCGTTCGTCGAGCTCCCGGAAGGTGATGCTCTCGCCGGTCGCCGCCATGACGATGGCGGGCTTGTCCGGCGTCTGCTGCGCGATGACGGAGGGATGCATGGCGTTTCCCGGTGTTCTTGAATGTCTTTGGCGGAATTTGTACGGCGTGCGGGGGCGGCACGTAAAGGAGCCCGTAACGTCAACTCCGCTCAGTAGACGCCCGGTATCAGCCGCGCCGTGCGTGCCGCATAGGCCGCATAGGCCGGCAGGTTCTGCGACAGAATCCGCTCCTCGAAATACATGCGGGGAAATTGCAGGGCCGCGGCCGCGGCCACGACCAGGCCCGACCATGGCTGGGCGAACTGCCACATGATCCCGAGATTGGCGACCTGCTCGCACAGATAGAGCGGATGGCGGATCCGCCGGTAGGGTCCGGTCGCGACCAGGCCGCGCACCTGCGGCAGGATGCTGAAGGACCGCCCCAGCGTCGCAGCGACATAGATCGAACCCGCCAGGCCCATAAAGGTCAGCGCGGTCGCGGCGACGAGGAGCGCAGGGCCCTGCTGCACGCGCGGCAGCAGGATCAGCACGGAAGAAAAATTGGAGCCCAGCACCGCGGCGGCTCTCGGCAGCAGGCCTTGCGATTTGGCCGTCGGCAGGCGGCGCAGCAGGAACAGCACAAATTGCAGGGCGAGGAACACCAGCGAGGCGGCGGCCGAAAGAATGCCGAGCCACCCCGCCAGGCTGGGTGCCCGCGCCACGGCCGCGATCTCGCCGCCGATCTTCGGCAACAATCCCGCGACGCCGAAGCCGTACAGCAGGAGCAGCGGCGAAGCGGCCGCGATGTCATATAGTTTCGACCGCGCGAACGGTGTCATGCGTCTCCAGCCAATGCGAGCCTGCCGGGGCGTCGCGGCGTCTCGGTCTATCCGAAATCCGATCCGGACACGACAAGCGGTCCGGTTGACAGGCCCGTCCGCGCCCGTCACATCCGGGGGATGGGGACTTTCACGCGCCAGCAAATGACGCTCGCCGGTGGCGAGGTTTCGTATCTCGAATGGGCGGCCCAGGCGCCGCTGCTCCACTTCGCACATGCCACCGGGTTCAATGCGCAGACCTATCGCGGCTTGCTGACGCCGCTGCAGGGCCGGTTTCGCGTCGCCGCCGCCGACCTGCGCGGCCATGGCTTCACGACATTGCCCGCCGTGCCGGGTCCGCAGGCGGCATGGAACAATTTCGGCGACGACCTGGCCGCCATTCTCGACAGGCTCGATCCGGCCCCCGCCATCCTGGCCGCCATTCTCGACAGGCTCGATCCGGCCCCCGCCATCCTCGCCGGCCATTCCATGGGCGCGATCACCGGCCTGATGGTCGCCGCCGCCCGGCCGGAGCGGGTGCGCGGCCTGGTGCTGGTCGAGCCGGTGCTGGTGCCGCGCTTCGCGCGCCCGTTCGCGGCGCTGCGCCGGCTGCTGGGATGGGCCCCGCCGCCGGGCACCGATCTCGTCAGCATGGCGGCGAAACGGCGCGCGATCTTTCCGTCCTTCGAAGCGGCGCTCGCCACCTATCGCGGGCGCGGCGCCTTCAAGACCTGGCCGGAGGAGACGGTGGCCGACTATCTGCGCGGCGGCCTCATCTCCACCGGCAACGGCACCGAGATGCGGCTGGCCTGCGCGCCCGCCTGGGAGTCGGCGATCTTCCGCAACGCGCCGCCCGGCGACGCTTCGCTGGCACGGCGGGTGAAGTGCCCGCTGACGCTGATCTATTGCGGCGACGGCACGGCCAAGGAGCGCGAGGTGAAGCTTGTGGCGCGCCTGCATGGCGATGTGCGGCTGGTGAAGGTGCCCGGCACGACGCACTTCCTGCCGATGGAACGCCCCGACATCGTCCAGGACGAGATCGCGCGGATGCTGAAGGTCACGGCCTGAGTGGCTGCGTCGGATCGGCCCGCCGTCCGGTCGCAAGCGCTCGCGGCAGCGGCCTGGCTCGACGTCTGCGATCTGCTGGATCTGCAGCTTTCTCCGCTGGGCCAAGCCGCGATCGACGCGCTCGCGCCCCGGCGATCGGAGGTGATCGTCGATGTCGGCTGCGGCGCCGGCCAGACCGTGCTGCAACTCGCGGAGCGGGTCGGACCGGAGGGACAGGTCGTCGGCGTCGATATCGCGCCGCTCCTGTTGGACCGCGCGCGATCCCGCGCCGCCGGGCTGCGGCAGGCCCGTTTCATCGCCTGCGATGCGGCGCAGCTGCGTCTTGCCGAGGCAAGCGTCGACGGCCTCTTCTCGCGTTTCGGGGTGATGGCGTTTTCCGACCCCGTCGCCGCCTTCTCCAGCTTCCGCCGCCCGATGAAGCAGTCCGGCCGGCTGGCCTTCGTCTGCTGGCGGGCGCTGGAAGAGAACGAGCTGGATATCCTGCCGCTTCGCGCCGCCGAACTGGAAGACCGCGTGGACCACACGCCCTTCAGCTTCGAGGACCCAAAGGTCATCCGCACCGTCCTCACCGCGGCCGGTTTCGCGCAAGTCGTCGTCCGACCCTATGACCATTCCGTGTCGAGCGGGAGCTTGGACGCCATGGTGACGGTCCTGCTGAAGGTTGGCGCCGTCGGAAAAATCGTTCGCGAGAATCCGGAATTGCGCGAAGGGGCCGAGCACCGCCTGCGCGCCGCTTTGGCGCCAAGGATCGTGCAAGGCCAGGTCGCGCTGAACGCCGCCGTCTGGGTCGTCACGGCGACGGCATAAAGGCCGGTCTTCAGTTCGAAAACCGCGCGTCCAGCCGGGCCAGGATCTCGTCGGTGCGAAAGCCCAGCGCTGCGAGCCGCCCCGACCGCGCCAGCATGGCCAGGCCCATCACGGCGGCCGCCGTCAGCACCACGTCGCACTGGCCGTCGCGCGTGGCGGCGTCGCTGCCCGACGCCTCGGACAGCACTTTGAGCGCCGCGATCATGCGGCCGTTGAACAGCCGCTCCGCCTCGCTGGTGCCGGCACCGGGCAAGGCGCCCAGCGCGCCGGAGATGCTCTGCGCGCCGTGCAGCATCGAAAGCGCCGCGGCGGAGGCCGCCGCCAGCTTTCCCTTGTCGTCGCCGCGCGACGCCTCGCGCATGGCGCGCGCCAGATGCGACAGGTCGTCGGCCGCCAGCGCCAGCAGAAGGTCGTCCTTGCCGCCGAAATAGCCATAGAGCGCCGCCGGCACGAAACCGGCCTCGGCCGCGACGCCGCGCAGCGAGAACTCCCGCCCATCGTCGCGCGCCGCCACCCGCCGCGCCGCGTCCAGGATCGCGCTGCGCGTGACGGCATGCGCCTGGGCGCGCCGGGCCGTGCGCTGTTCGGCGGATCTGCTCATGCCGCGATGATAGGTGATTCGCGCGGCCCTCAAGCCGAAAAACCCCACCGAAAAACCCCACCGAAAAACAAAGGGCCGCGTCCGCCGCGGCCCTTCGGTCGGACGGCCGGACGATCAGCCCGGGTGCTTGGCCATGTAGGCGTGCGCCGCGGCATTGTATTCCGCGCCGACCTTTTCCTTGAGCGCCTGATTCGCCTCGATCTTGTTCTTGCGCGTGGTGTCCCAGGCCGGGTCGGGGTCCTTCTTGTTCTTCTTGGCGTCGTCCAGCGCGGCGACATATTCGCGGTTCAAGCAGTCCTGGAAGTCGTCGGACTGCTTGATGAAGGTCTTCACGTCGGCCAGGTTGGCCTTGAGCTGGTCGGCGGTGGCGGTGCTGCCGTCGACCGAGGCCGGCGCGATCGGCTCGGCGCACAGGCTGTCGGCCGCGGCGGGAACCGCCGAGCCCAGCACCAGAACGGCAACCAGCCCCCCCATCAGCCTCCCCACCAGCCTCCATGTCTTCAAACGCATCGGCTTTAACTCCCTTGGATCCTTGCGACCCCTCGCAAAGCTGCCGGGATACAAGCACAACCGCGGGGGCGGACGAAAGTGCGTCCGTTTACCCCGCCAAAGGAGCGGTGCGGCGCAGCTTGGCGACGAAGGAATCGGTGAAGCGGATCAGCAGGGCCACCGTCAGCAGCAGCAGGGAAAGGCCATACCAGCCGTCGGGACGATGCGGCCCGACCATGTGATCGATCCCGATCAGGGCGAAGGCCAGCCAGAAGTAGCTGGTGCCAATACGCTGCAGGGTGCGCCAGGCGGGGCCGCCCAGGACGCGCTTGGTCGCCGGATGGGCGCTGAACAGCATCACCACCAGGATCGCACCGGTCAGCATGCAATAGGCCAGCGCCTGTGCCGTCAGCTTGTCGCCGCCCAGCAGCGCGGGCGCCGCGACGCAGGCCAGCGACGCCGTCATCGCCAGCACGAAGGCGAGCATCAGGCTGCCGCGCTCGCACGCCAAGGCCTGCATCGGCCGTACCGGGACGAGACGGCCTACCGGTTCGGCGATCATCGCGGCGGCGAACAGCAGCACGGCGAAGCGCGCGGTCATTTCGGCGGCGGCGCGCCAGCCGGACGGCGCGCCGAGCACCAGCGAGCCCGCCGCCAGCACCGCCGCGACCAGGAACGCGAACAGGACGATCCAGCCGGTGTGCCCGGTTTGCGCGGAGATTTCGTTGGGCGCGGCATAGGAGGTGTCGACGGCGACCATGGGGATGTCTCGCAAGGCTGTGTGCGAGAACAACGCGGCATCGCCGCTTTGGTGCCTAGCGCGGCTTGAACAAGGCGACGGCGAATCCGTCGACCGGTGCATTTGCCTCGGTGCGTGGCGCACAGGCCACAAGGCCGACGACGTCGAGTCCGGAAATCTCGGCAAGGCCGCGGATATAGGCTTCCGAATGCCGCCAGCGCCGCTTGGGCCCGAGCTCGAACGGCGCCGCGTCGCTGCGCTCGACCGTGAAGAGGAAGTAACCCCGGCGCTTCAGGCGGCACGACGCGCCCGCGAAGGTCGCGCGCAGATCGCCGAGATAGACCAGCGTGTCCGCCGCCAGGATCAGGTCATACGCGCCGTCGCCAAGCCCGCTCTCGATGTCCGCCACCCGCAAGTTCCGATAGAGGCCGCGGGCGCGCGCCTTCTCGATCATCGCGGGACTGAGGTCGACGCCGTCGATCGCGGCGGTCAGGTCGGCGAACGCCGTCGCCGCCAGCCCGGTGCCGCAGCCCAGGTCGAGCGCGACCAGGCCGTGTGCTCCCATCATCACCAGCCCGGCCAGTTCGCGCAGGATCTCCGGCGCGCGATAGGACAGGGTCAGCCGCATCCGCGCGTCGTAATCGGTGGAAAACTGGTCGAACAGGTGGCGGACATAGCCCGCGTCGGAGCGCGCCTGCAGCCGCATCGCCTCGGCGCGCGCAATCTGCGCTTCGACCTCCGGAAACTCCGCCGTGTCGACGGCGCGGAACTGCTCCAGCGCCCGCTCCGCCTCGCCCGCCTCCGCCCAGGCGCGGCCCAGCAGCAGCCGCGCCGCGGCCGCGTGCGGATCGAGCCGCAGGGCGCGCTGGAACTCGGCGATGGCGGTCGGCAGGTGTCCCGCCGCCAGCAGCGCCTCGCCCAGCGCCAGCACGGCCTGCACCATTTGGGGATTGAGCAGCGCATTCTCGCGCGCCGCCGCCAGCGCCCCCGCTCCGTCGCCGGCCGCCAGCAGCGCCCGAATCTGCAGCGACCGCGCCAGCGCGCCGCCGCGCCCGGCCGCGATCCGCTCGCCGAGGAAGCGGGCGGCCTCGGCGGCCCGCCCCGCCGCGATCAGCCGCTCGGCATGCTCCAGCGGATCGCCGTCATCGGCCAAGCGTGCACTTGCCGTTGTTGAGCACCACCACGTCGCGCGCCTTCACCTTGGCGCGGTAGGACACCACATCGCCGTCCACCCACATCTCGGTGACGATGGTCTCGCCCGGGAACACCGGTGCGGAGAAGCGCACGTCGAAGCCGGTGATCGTCTTGGGATCGTATTTCGCCAGCGTCGAGACCACCGCCCGGCACGCCGTGCCATAGGTGCACAGCCCATGCAGGATCGGCCGCGGGAAGCCCGCCATCTTGGCGACGCGCGGATCGCGGTGCAGCGGGTTGCGGTCGCCCGACAGCGCATAGAGGAACGCCTGGTCCGGCCGCGTATCGCATTCATGCACCACATCCGGCGCGCGGGTCGGTAGCGTGTGCGGCTCGGGCGCGCCGTCCTTCGGCCCGCCGAAGCCGCCGTCGCCGCGCGCGAAGATGGTGCCGACCAGCGTCGCCAGCTTGTCGCCGGTCGCCTTCTCGCGGATGACGCGCTCGTTGACGATGATCGCGCCCTTGTCCTTGCCCTTGTCCCACACGCCCAGCACGCGCGTGTCCGACAGCACCTCGCAGGCGGGCGGCAGCGGCTTGTGGATCTGCACCCGCTGCTCGCCATGCACCACCATCAGGTAGTTGATGCCGGCCAGCGCGTTCGCGCCGGTGTCGGCGGCGCCGGGGCGCGGCCGGCCGGTCGGGATCACGGTCGCGAAGGTCGGCACCACCTGCAGGTCGTTCTCATAGGTGAACGGCAGCTCGCGCTCGTCCATCGGATCGCGCTGGAAGCCGATGCCCAGCGCGTAGAGCATCACCTCGCGGTCGCCATAGCTGGCTTCGAGCCCCTCGGACTTCGCCTGCATCATCCGTTCGTAGTCGATCGCCATGGCGTTTCCCTCTCTCTCGTTGTCGCTGCCGCCAGCTTAGGTGAGCCCGCCGCTTTGCGCCAAGTGGGACCTGTGGTTTGCTTTGCCGCGACACCGGCTTGCCTTGGGGGCACCATGACAGACACCGCGCCAGCGACACCCGGACCGCTCCCGCCGCCACCGCCGCGCCGCCATGGCTGCCTTTACGGCTGCCTGATCGCCGGCGCCATCGTGGCGCTGCTGATCATCGGCGGCGGCGCCTACCTGTTCTGGTATCTCGGCCATGGCGTGAAGGACAGCGCCACGGTGAAGGCCGCGATCGCGCAGGTCGACGCCGACCAGGTCGCCCGTTCCGTGCTGGGCGACGGGATCGAAGTCACCGGCGCCAGCAGCTTCAACGCCACATCCGACCTCGCCTCCGGCTCCAGGGAGTCCTATGTCGTGCATGTGAAGGGCACCAAGGGCGAAGGCGATCTCGCCATCGAGGCCGAGACGCCGCGCGGCGGCGCGCTGCATTTCGACAAGCTCAGCCTGACCGCGGGCGGCCAGACCTACGACCTGCTGCACCTGCCGGGCAACCCGCCCGGCGCGATCTGATACCCTTGTTGGTCACATAAAAAGGAAACGCCCATGACCTATCGCTGCTTCGATGTCGAGATCGCCGATGCCATCGCCCATGTCCGGCTCAAGCGCGGCGACGAGCTCAACACGATGGTGCCGGAGTTCTGGACCGAGCTGCCGGCCATCGTGAAGGACATCGACGACAACGCGAAGGCGCGCGTCATCGTGATCTCCTCCACCGGCAAGCACTTTTCCGGCGGCATGGACTTGGCGGTGTTCACCGGCGGCAGCTCGGCCGGCACCTCCGCCGCGCGCGCAAGCCACGAACGCGGCCGGGTGCGCGCCAACCTGCGGCTCAGCGTGCTCGACATCCAGGACTCCTTCAACGTGCTCGAACGGGCGCGCATGCCGGTGCTGGTCGCGATCCAGGGCGGCTGCGTCGGCGGCGCGGTCGACATGGCCAGCGCCTGCGACTGCCGCTACGCCACCGAGGACGCGTTCTTCGTGATCCAGGAGATCAACATCGGCATGACCGCCGATGTCGGCACCTTCCCGCGCCTGTGCAACCTGATGCCGACCGGCATGGTGCGCGAGCTCGCCTATGCCGGCCGCCGCCTGCCGGCGCAGAAGGCGCTGCAGCTCGGCCTCGTCAACGCGGTGTTCCCGACCCAGGAAGCGATGCTGGAGCACGTCATGGGTCTCGCCAAGGACATCGCGGCGAAATCGCCGCTCGCCGTCTACGGCTCCAAGGTGATGATCAATTACGCCCGCGACCACACGGTGGCCGACGGCCTCGACTATATCGCGACCTGGCAGGCCGGCATGTACCACCCCGAAGCCGACATGATGGAAGCCTTCAAGGCCAAGGCCGAAAAGCGCCCCGGCACGTTCGAAGAATTGCTCCCGGTGCGCAAGCGCGGCGGGTGACGGGACCCGGTGTCATGGCCCGCGAAAGCGGGACACCCAGGTGGATTCTATACGTACGAAACAGGTTCGCGGGATGTTATCGCGTAACGCGTACGAGCGGTGTTTCACGATCATCTGGATGGCCCGCAGTCGCGGGCCATGACAATTGGACGGGACATTTGAATCCAAGCGACTCCGATTTGCGATTCAACTCTCACATCGTCGCGAAAAATATTTTTCCGCGAAACAAAATATCGTCGCCGCGTCGCATACCCGATCTTCTATCCACCACCCGCGAAAATTTTCCGCCCACGGATCAATGCATTAGCGCGCGCAGGTGGTGGATAGACGGGAACTTTTCCGCCGCGGAATTATTTTTGGGCGCCCCTTGAACCGAGTCGGTCCAAACCCCAATTCCGCTATGTCCCCATCACTGCATCCGTGCCCCACGCCGCGTCATTGCGCCACGGCGGTGACATGGCGTCCGATCGACACGGCGGGGCCTTCGCTCCACACATCGGTCAGCGGCAGGCCGTGCTGCTCGATCATCCGCAAGGCATGTTCGTAGCCTTCCGCGATGCAGCGGTCGAAGGCGCGCCAGTCGCGTAAGCCCACGCCGAGCAGCGGCGGCTCGAACATGTAATCGGCCTGCTCGCGCGCCAGGCGGCGCTGGGCTTCCGAGCCCACCGTGCCCGAGCGCATCAGGATCGAGACGATCGACGGCGTGCCCGCCATGCGCTGGCCGATCAGCCACCACCACGGCCGCTCGCCATAGCGGTCGTCGCGCGCCTTGAGGTCGATCTCGCCGGTCACGTCGGAGGCGATGATCGGACCGCTGGCGCGCTCCGCCATCACGTCGACCGGAAGATTGTTCATCACCCCGCCATCCACCAGGAGATGCCCATGATAGGTCACCGGAGGAAGAATGCCCGGCAGCGCCACCGAGGCGCGCAGCGCCCGCCACAGCACGCCCGCGCGGTGGACATGCACCTTGCCGGTCGTCAGGTCGGACGACACGCAGAAGAACGGCTTGGGCAGCTCCTCGATCCGCATGTCGCCGTAATTGTGCTGCAGCAGGCCCGAGACCTTCTTGCCGCGCACCATCGCGATCAGCGGCAGCGTGTAGTCGTTGAGCGGATTGCCGTCGACGAAGGCCTCGCGCATGCGCTCGGTGAGTTCGTCGATGCTCCATTCGCAGGCCAGCCCCGCCGCGATCAATGCGCCCATCGAGGCGCCGCCGATATTGTCGAACGGCACACCCGCCTCGACCAGCGCCTTGACGACGCCGATATGGGCGAAGCCGCGCGCCCCGCCGCCCGCCAGCACCAGCCCGACGGCGCGGCCGGCGATGAAGCGCGACAGGCGCTTGATGTCGTCGGGCCGGCCGGCGCGGACATGGTGATGCGACTCGAACAGGCCGCTGCGCACCGCGAAATGCTCGGGGATGTTCTGGCTCTTGTCGGTGGGATGCAGCAGCAGGAGCTGCGGCAACCCGCTGGCACGTTCTTTGAGCGCCGGCATCTCCAGCGCCTCCGCCGGCAGCGGCAGGTCGACCCGCGCCAGCATGAAGATGCGGTCGGCCTGGCGCAGGCACTGATGCGTCCAGGCGCTGTCCGGCGTGTCGCCGCGATAGAACACGACGTCGTGCGCCGCCTCGAAGCTGTTGAACCATTCGGCCGACTGGTCGGCGACGCTGGAATCCAGAACCGCCGCCTTCGAGCCCATGTTCACCAGCGCGCCGGCCAGCCGGTTGGCGATCGGCGACTGGTCGAGGCCGGGCTGCAGCGGCACGATGGCGAAGGTCTTGGGCCGGCCGGTGTCGACTGCACTTTTGGTCGTGTCCTGCAGCCGCTTCACCAGGATGCGCATCATGTTGAGCATGACGCGCGGATGGCGGCCGATCAGCGAATCGAACGCCGCCGGCGGCACGCGCAGCAGCTCGCTGTCGCGCATCGCCACGATCTGCGCGGAATGCTCGGTGCTGCCGGAGATCAGCGACATCTCGCCGACCGTCTCGCCGGCCGGGATGTGCGCCACCAGCCGGCGCTTGCCGTGCTCGTCCTGCGCGAACACGCCGAGGCTGCCGGTGATGACGAGGAACACCGCCTGGTCGTTCTCGCCGTCGCGCTTGAGCAGCATGCCGCCCGGAAGGCCGAACCAGTTCGCCTCCGACAGCAGCTTCTTGAGCGCCGCGTCGCTGACCTCCTCGAGCAGCGGAAAGCTGCGCAGCCGCTGCCGGAGCGTCTCCGGATAGACCGTGTCCGGCCCGATCTTGAAGGAGGAGAGGAACGCCATGTTCATGGAGTCTAGCTCACCAGGCGGTCCAACCGCCATCGATGGTCAGCGCCTGGCCGGTCATGAAGGACGACGCCCGCGATGCCAGGAACAGCAGCGGCCCGGCGATCTCTTCCGCCGCACCAAGCCGGCCCAGCATGGTCCTGGCGGCCAGCCGGGCGGCGAAATCCGGGTCCTTGGCCTGCACCTCCGGGCGCGGAAAAGGCCCCGGAACCAGCGCGTTCACGCGAATGCTTTCGGGCCCCAGCTCGGCCGCCAGGTGCCGCGTCAGTTGCAGCAGCGCCGCCTTGGCGGGGCCGTAGTGGAAGGGACTGGCCTGGCCGGGCTCGGCGTAGAGCCGGCGGTCGGGCGAAACTTGTCCGTACATGGACGAAATGTTGATGACGCTCGCCCCCGCCGGCCGCGGCGCGCAGGGCGGGGCGTGCGGCGCGCACCGCCTCGAAGGCGGCGGTGACGCTGCTGGCATAGGTCTGCGCGAAGTCCGACGGCTCCAGCGCCGCGAATGGCCTGGGCGTCATGCTGATCGCATTGTTGACCAGGATGTCGAGCCGCGGCAGCGCGGCAAAGAAGGCGCGGACGTTCTCCACGTCCGCGACGTCGAACGCGGCACGCTCCACGGAATGGCCATCGCCGCGCAGCGTGGCTTCGAACTCGGCGAGCCTGGCGTCGTCTCGCGCATTGACGATCACATGCGCCCCGGCGGCGCACAGCACGCGCGTCATGGCGCTGCCCAGATGTCCCGGCGCGGCCGATACGAATGCGATGCGCCCGTCGAGGCGAAACATGTCGGAAAGCCTCCCTGCCTGCAAAATACGCATAGGGGGGTAAACATCGCGTTAGCCTGAACGATCCGTTAATCGAGAGAAAGCGCTTGGGAGGCGCCCATGGACATAGGATTCATCGGCTTGGGCATCATGGGGGAGGCCATGGCGCTCAACCTTGTCCGGGCCGGCACGCCGCTGACGGTCTGGAACCGCTCCGCCGCCAAGAGCGAAATCCTGCGCGCGGCCGGCGCGCGCGTGGCGGCGGATGCGGCCGACCTGTTCCGGCAGACCGATATCGTGATCCTCATGCTGGAGGGCGAGGACGCGGTCGACGCCGTGCTCGGCCGCTCCACGCCGGACTTCGGCACGACCGTCGCCGGGCACATCGTCGTCCACATGGGAACGACGTCGCCGGACTATTCGCGGGCGCTCGAGATCGACATCCGCGCCGCCGGCGGCCGCTATGTCGAAGCGCCGGTCTCCGGCTCGCGCAAGCCGGCCGAGGCCGGGCAACTCGTGGCGATGCTGGCGGGCGACGATGCGGCGGTGCAGACCGTCCGTCCCCTGCTCGCCCCGATGTGCCATGAGACGATCGTCTGCGGCCCGGTCCCGAACGCGCTGCTGATGAAGCTCGCCGTCAACCTGTTCCTGATCACCATGGTCAGCGGCCTCGCCGAGGCGTTCCACTTGGCCGACCGGCTCGGCCTGGACCTGCGGAAATTTCAGGCCGCGCTCGATGCCGGCCCGATGGCCAGCAGCGTGTCGCGGATAAAGGCGGCCAAACTGGTCGCCCACGACTTCGCCGCCCAGGCCGCCGTCCGCGACGTCCTCAAGAACAGCCGGCTGGTCGCCGAGACGGCCAGAGCGGCGAAGCTGGCGTCCCCCCTGCTGGATATCTGCCACGCGCTCTATGGCGAAGCTCTGGCACTGGGCCACGGCCAGCTCGACATGATCGCAGTCATCCGCGCGGTCGAGGCCAGGACCGATGGCGCGCCCCTGCCGGCTGCCCGGTCCTAATCCTGGCCAGGATCTTCCAGACGCTCGACACCGAATAGATCGGCTGGCCGTCAACGGTGAAGTCGCCGCGCAGGAAGAGGAGCGATCTGGTCCGCCGCGTCAGCACCGGCGCAAATTCGATCCAGTCGCCTTCCCGCGCCGGCGCCAGGAACTGGCTCTGCATGTTGAGCGTCACGACAGGAGCATGGTCGCAGGCGTCCCAGGCCGCCTGGCCGAAGGCGGCGTCGGCGAAGGTCATCAGCATGCCGCCATGGATGACGCCGCGCATGTTCACGTGCCGCTTGTCGACGCGAAGGCCGAAGCGGCGCGCGCCCTTCTCGCCCCTGCTCCCAGACGGGACCGACATGGATTTCGAACGGATCGGCCAGCTTGGTCTCGGTGAAGCCGGGCGGTGCAGCGCTCATCGGCTAGACGATCTTCCACAATCCGGTCGCGACCGCGACCGGACGCGCGCCGACGGCAATGTCGGCGGACAGGAACACCATGGTCCGCGTCTTGCGCGTCACCCGCACGCGGCATTCGAGGATTTCGCCCAGCTTGGCCGGCCCGACGAAGTCGCAGGTCAGCGCCACCGTGCTGCAGCTTTTGGCCCCCGACGCCGCGCGCGAGGTCTGGCTCATCGCGATGTCGGCGAAGGTCATCAGCAGGCCGCCATGCACGCTGCCCGAACCGTTCATATGCTTGTCATGAACGGGCAGCGCGAAGCGGCGCATCTCGCCGTCCGCGGCCAGGCGCCAGATCGGTCCGGCGTGACGGTTGAACCCGCCGAGCGAAATGTTTTCGGCGTCAGATGGAAGGCCGTCGGGGACGTCGCTCATGGCGATTCTCGATAGAAGCTTTCTCGCTGCGCTGCAATATCGTCGGAACGCGATTGGAAACGGCCGCGGGCCATACTAAAGTTGCAAACCCAAACAAGATGCGCCATGCGAGGGGTCGCTCAAGCGCACCGATCCAGCCAAATGAGGACCTTCATGACCATGCGTTTCGTCCGGGCCGCCTTCGTGGCCTGCCTGATGGGGACTGCCGCGACGATCGCGGTCATCGCGCCGCTTTCGCCGGCGATTGCCGCCAAGGCCAGCGGACCGACGGTGAGCCCCGCGGTCGGCAAACTCCTGCAGCCGGCGCAAGCCGCGATGCAGGCCAATGATTTCGCGGGCGCCCTGGCGCTGATCAAGCAGGCGCAGGCGCTGCCCGACCAGACGCCGTTCGACACCTATACGATCAACAATTTCCTCGCCAACGCATCGATTGCGCTGAAGGATTACGATACGGCCGATGCGGCGTATGAGGCGATGGCCGACTCGCCTGCGCTTCCGGACGCGGAGAAGGGGCCGACGCTTCACAACGCCACGCTGCTGGCGGGACAGGCCAAGCACTACGACAAGGTGATCAAATACGGCACGGCGTTCAACGCGCTGGGCGGCCCGGCGGATCCGAACATCATCGCCGCGATGGCCCAGTCCTATTACTTCACCAACGACTTCGCGAACGCCGAGGCCATGGCGCAGAAGGCGATCGACGCGACGCCGGCCGGACAGCCGCCGAACCGCGGTGCGCTCGAAATCATGATGGGCGCCCAGATCAAGGCCAAGCAGCAGGACCAGGCGGCGGCGACGCTGGAGAAGATCGTCACCTATTACGACGATCCCGACGAATGGGGCCAGGTCATCGATTTCTCGCTCGGCGTGAAGGGCATCAAGGACATCGAGGCGGTGCACGTCTATCGCCTGCGCATGGCGACGAAGGCGACCGGCCAGCCGGACGATTATACGGTGGCGGCCGCGCTGGCCTTGTCGGTGGGCTATCCGGTGGAGGCCGAAGCCATCCTCCAGGCGGGCCTCGACTCGGGCAAGATCACCAAGAGCGGCAAGGTCGCCCAGCAGTTCGCCGAGGTCAGCAACCGCGCCGCCATCGACCGCAAGACGATCGCGTCCTTCGACGCCACGGCGCGCAAGTCGCCCGCCGGCGAATTCGATCTGAAGCTGGCGGAGACCTATATCGGCTATAGCCGCTATGCGGACGCCGCGGACGCCGCGCGCCGTGCGCTGCAGAAGGGCGGGGCGAAAGCCGATCCGAACGAGGCCAACATGGTGCTGGGCGAGGCCCTGGTGATGCAGGGCGATACGGCGGGCGCCGATGCGGCGTTCAACGCGGTCAAGAACCCGTCGCCCGGCATGGCCAAGGCGCAGCATCTCTGGCTGCTCTACGCCAACCGCAAGACCGCAACGGCCGCAGCGGCTCCGGCAGCGCACTGAACATCAACCCCGGGGCAGGCGATACCCTGCTCCGGGGCCTGCTTCGCCGAGGATCGGCCATGAACCTGGTGCTCGGCTTCGTGCCGTTCATCCTGTTTGCCGTGCTGATGCGGCTGTCCACCGATCTGGCGCTGTGGATCGCCTTCGCGGCGGCGTTCACCCTGGGCATGCGCTCTTTTCTGGATACGCGTGTGCTCAAGACGCTGGACGCGGCAACACCGGCCTGTTCGGACTGCTCGCGCTCTACAAGGGTTTCATCCAGCCCAGCCTGTCGCTCGGCACGGTGATGCTGGCAGTGGATGGAGGGCTCCTGGCCATCGTCATCGCCTCGCTGCTGCTGCATGAACCTTTCACGCTGCAATATGCCCGCGAGCAGGTGTCTCCCGAGCAGTGGCAGACGCCGCTTTTCCTGCGCACCAACTATGTCGTGACCGGCATCTGGGTCGCCGCGCTGGCGTTGATGACAGGGGCCGATGCCGCGGCGACTTTGGCGTCGGCGATTTCCGTCACCGCCGCGACGGCCGCCGGGCTCGTCGCCCTGGCCGTCGCCCTGACCTTCAGCCTGCGCTACCCGGCTATCTGCGCGCGCGCAATGGTGGCCGGGCCGATTAGACTGCCGCAGGCGTTCCGCGCTTGACGTTATTTCGGTATTTTCCTAAATAGTGGATATGAGCGATGTGTTCGATGCCCTGGCGCACCCCGCCCGGCGCAAGATCCTCAAGCTGCTGCGCAAGCGCGCGATGAGCGCCGGCGAACTGGCCGATCGGTTCGATCTCGCCAAACCGACGCTGTCAGGACATTTCGCGGTGCTCAAAGCGGCCAATCTTGTGACCACGGAGCGCCGAGGCACGACCATTATCTACCGCCTCAACATGAGCGTGCTGGAAGAGACTGCAGCCGCGCTGATGGAACTGGCGGGCAAGACGAAGGAGATCTGACCATGAACATTCGAATCCCTGCGATCGTCTCGGCAGTGCTGATCCTGGCCATGCTGGCGGCCGGTGCGTATGCCTGGGTCCTGTTGCCGCCCGACGCGCGGATCGCCGTGCACTGGGACGCCGCCGGTCGGGTCAACGGGTTCGCGCACAAGCCGTTCGCCCTGATCTTCGGTCCCGCCCTGGCCGCAGCCCTGGGCGCAGTGTTCGCCGTCATCCCGCGCATCGAGCCGCGCAAATTCAATCTCGCGGCCAGCGCGAAATTCTACGGCGCCGCCTGGATCGGCACCATTGCCGTACTGGCCGTCGCGCACGGCCTGATCGTGGTTACGGCGCTGCACGTCGCCGTCGATGTCGGCGCCGTCGTCGCAGGCTCTTTGTCGGTGCTCTTCATCGTTATCGGAAATTATCTCGGCAAGAGCCGGCCGAACTTCTTCGCCGGCGTGCGGACGCCCTGGACGCTGTCGAGCGAATATTCCTGGGAGCACACGCACCGCCTAGCCGGGAAGCTCTTCGTCGCAAGCGGCTTGGCGACTTTGGCCGGCTTGCTCCTATGGTCGCCGAAGACCGCACTCTTCTTCCTGCTCGGCTCGATCTGCGCCACCGCGGTCGCGGCCGTTGTGATGTCCTACGTCTACTGGTCGCGCGATCCGGATCGGCATATCGGCGGCGCGCCCGGCTGAGCGGCGCTTTGCCCCGCGTCGCCGGCCAGGCTAGGTTCCGCGTCCTTCCATTCGAGATGTGATATCAGCATGCGCGCAACCGTCACGGCCTTCCTGCTTTTGCTGCTCGCCGGCTGCTCGACAGATCAGGTTGCCGTTGCGGTGCGTCCGCCGCCCGATCCCAGGACGTTGATGCCGGCGCTGGAGCAGCGCATCGCAGTCCTCGTCGCCGACGAGCGTTTGCGCCTCGATCCGAAAGCCAGTCCACTGATGATCGACCCGGAACTCTGCGACATCGCCCGCAAACGCGCGACCGACATGGCGACCAGGAACTATTTCGCGCACGCCGCGCCCAATGGCGACACCTCCGCCAGCCTGCTGATGGCGGAGGACGCGCATTTCCAGGGCCTGCTGGGCGAGAACATGGCGGCCGAGCACTACACGCCCGCACTCGGCGTCGACGTCGAGAGCTTCGCCCGCAACTTCGTGCAGACCTGGCTGAACAGCGCGCCGCACAAGGAGAACCTGTCCTTTGCCGACTACAATCGCACCGGCGTCGGCGCCGCGGTGAACGGCGACACGGTCTATGTCACGCAGCTGTTCTCGACCGACCTCGGCATGGGGCCGCACCGCGACGACGCGCCGCCTGCGGTGGTCACGCCGGTGCCGAGTGCGAGGCAAGGTGAGTCGTCGGTGCCAAAGCCCCCGGCGCCCTTGCGCGGCAGTCAGGGCGTGCACGGATGACCGACGCGCGCACCAACCGCCCGATCGAGACCTATCGCGATTTCTGGCCCTATTACCTGCAGGAACACGCCAGGCCGGCGACACGCGCACTGCATTATTTCGGGACCGGCGCCGCGCTGTCATGTGCGCTCGCGGTCGCGGTGACAGGCGATCTGTGGTTCGTGCCGGCCGCCTTGCTTGCAGGCTATGGGCCGGCCTGGGTGGCGCATTTCTTGGTCGAGAAGAACCGGCCGGCGACCTTCACTTACCCGTTCTGGTCACTGATCTCGGACTTCCGCATGGCGTTCGCCTGGGCGACCGGTACCCTAGGCAAAGCCCTTATCAAGGCCGGCGTCGACCGCTAACCCGACATTAACGCTGATAGGAGAAGTTGAGCACAAGCGAGGGTCCCACGGAGGGACTTCAGCGAATCGGTGTTTAACCATTCTTTACACTATATCTTGACACCGGTACCTATTGTAGCGGGTGCGGTGCTAAGTGAGTCGAGATGCGGCCTGACATTCCCTGGAACGTGGCGGGTATACCGCCCGAGGCGCGCGAAGCTGCGAGAGCGGCGGCGCGCCGCGAGGGACTGTCGGTCGGAGAATGGATGACGCGGAAAATCCTCCGCAGTTTTTCCGAGACCCCGGACGATATGACCCCAGCCCGCGAACAATGGCCTTCCAACAGCGGCTACGCTCCGCAACCCGAACCGCGTGCGCCATCGCGCCGCGATACGGAAGACATGCTGGCTCATGTCGCCCGCAGCGAGAGCGAAAGCGGCGACATCTACCGGCGCATCGAGGAACAATTGCGCAGCGTCGCGCGGCGCCTGGAATCCACCGAACGCAACCAGTCCGAGAACAACCGTGCCATGAGCAAGGCCGCGGCTGAGATCAACGTCGCCGCCCGCGAGCAGGCACAGTCCTTCGACCAGCTCGGCGGCAGCGTCATGAGCTTGGCCGACCGGCTGGAGCGCGTCGAACGCGCCACCGCCTCGGATGGCACGAAGGACGCGATCAAGGGTCTGCATCAGGGCCTGTCGCGCCTGGCCGACCAGATCACGACGACCGCCAACCAGTCCGGCTCGCAGATTTCCCTGCTCGCCAGCAACCTCGAAGCGCTGGCCGGGCGCCTGGCGCAGGCCCGTACCGAAGCCGAGACCGCGATGCGCCAGATCGACCAGCGCGTCTCGCAGATCGACCAGCATGTCGCCCAGGTCGATCAGCGCATGGCGCAGATCGACAACCAGCTCGGCGCGGTCGGTCAGATCGACTACAAATTCGCCCAGGTCGACCAGCGACTGGCGAGTGTCGGCGCCATCGACGATCGCCTGCGCTCCGTCGAACGCACCGCGCAGTCGACCAACGACGCCGTCAATCACGCGCTGCACAGCATCGAGTCGCGCAAGGACGAAGAGGCGGCCGCCCTTCGCCGCGATGCCGAGACCGCCGGCACCATCGCGCGACTGGAAGACAACGTCTCCAAGCTCGAGATGCGCGGTACCGATCCCGCCATCGACCGCCGCCTCCTGGGCATCGAGCGCAGCCTGACCGACATCGTCGGCCGCTTCGAAGCACCGCCAGCGCACAACGACGCCATAGAGGACAACATCAAGCGCCTCGCCCAGCGAATCGAGGCGGCGGAAACGCGCCAGCGCGAACAGGTCGCCGAACTGCGTGCCGCCATGAGCGACACGGCGAGCCGCATGGCGGCGGCCGCTCCGTTGTCGCATCCCCTGGCCGGTCACGCACCGCCTTTCGCGCCGGCGCCTAGCTTCGACGCGCCGCCCTTCCCCGACATGGCGCCGCCGGACGCGCATGGCTTCCAGACCGCCGATCCGTTCGCCGCCGCGCCCGCCTATGATGTGGCCGCCTCGCCCTTCGCTGCCGATCCGGCCTTGCCGGTGCCGGGTTCGGCGCCGATCCCTTTGCTGCCGCGCCGCCGCCGGCGAGCGACTCCTATCTCTCTGCGGCGCGCCGCTCGGCGCGCACCGCCGCCGCCCAAGCCGAAGCCGAGCGCGGCACGCGCATGGGCGGTTTCTCCTGGGGTGCTGCCGCTGCCACGGATGCCGCGCCGCCCAAGGCCGGCATCAAGAAGACCTATATCTGGATCGGCGTCATCGTCGCGCTGTCGATCTTCGCGATCGCGGCCGGCGCCATCCTCAGCCAGAAGCTGACATCCACCTCGACCCACACGATCGACAAGGGCGTCGGCGGGCTGTTCAACAAGCCGCAGGCCAGCGTCACCGCGCCCGTGCCGACACGCCCGGCGGCCGATCTTCTGCCCAGCGACGGCGCCAGCGTCACCATCCCGGTGCAGACGCAGCCCGCCAACAATTCGCGCGCCGTCAAGCCTCTGATGCCGCATGACGTAAAGCCCGCGCCGGTGCACACGGTCCCGGCCGCGGCGCCGACCGCCGCAGCGCCGCCGCAGCAGACCGCTGCGGTCACGCCGCTCGACAAGCTCACCCAGATGGCCAATGCCGGCAACGCCAAGCCGAACTCGTCGTCGGCCTTAAATATCTGGACGGCGACGGCGTCACGGTGAACGAAGCCGATGCCGCCAAGTGGCTGGAGCGTGCCGCCGAACAAGGCATGGCCGTCGCGCAATACCGCCTCGGCACCATGTACGAGCGCGGCCGCGGCGTTCCGCCGATGCTGCCAAGGCCGTGCACTGGTACCAGCTGGCGGCGCAGGCCGGCAATCGCAAGGCGATGCACAATCTCGCCGTGGCGTATGCCTCCGGCACCGGGACGGCCAAGAACATGCCGGAAGCGGCGCGCTGGTTCTCCAAGGCGGCGGCGCTCGGCTTGGCCGATTCCAATTCAACCTGGCGGTGCTCTACGAGCGAGGCCTGGGCGTGCCGCAGAGCCTGCTCGACGCCTACAAATGGTACGCGATCGCCGCTGCCGGCGGCGACACGGAATCGAAAGCGCGCATCGACGCGCCTCACGACGCAGATTTCCGCCGACGATCGCGCTGCAGCCCAGCATGCCGCCGACGGCTTCCATCCCGGCGCGCTCGATCCGCGCGCCAACGTCGCGCCGCAGATGGCCGATCTCGCCGGCTAAGTCGCCGCCGAAGGTTGACCGGCTAGGCCCATACGCGCACAGTCGCACAAGAGACAGGGCTACCAGATTCGATAGTCCTTTCAATTCCTTGGCAGTCTGAACTCGCGGATGGAAATCTATCTGCCCATCGCCGAGATGTCGGTCCATTGGCTGATCGTGCTCGGCATGGGCGGCGCGATCGGATTCCTCTCCGGCCTGTTCGGCGTCGGCGGCGGCTTTCTGCTGACGCCGCTGCTCATCTTCTACGGCGTACCCTCGGCCGTCGCAGTCGCGACGACGTCGAGCCACATCACCGCGTCGTCGATGTCCGGCGCGATCGCGCAATGGCGCAAGCGCGCGGTGGATCTGAAGATGGGAGCGGTGATGGCGGCAGGCGGTCTCGCCGGCACCGGCTTCGGCGTGTGGCTCTTCACCTTCATGCGCAAACAGGGACAGATGGACCTGCTGGTCTCGACCAGCTACGTGCTGCTGCTCGGCACCGTCGGCGCGTTGATGCTGAACGAGAGTCTCGGCGCGCTGCGGGCCGCGCGCAGCGGTGCGCCGGCGGCGCGGCGGGTGCAGCATACCTGGATGCACGGCCTGCCGTTCAAGGTCCGATTCCGCGAATCGCGGCTTTATATCAGCGTAATTCCGCCTCTGGTAATCGGTTTTTTCGTCGGCGTGCTGTCGGCGATCATGGGCGTCGGCGGCGGCTTCGTCATCGTGCCGGCGATGATCTACCTGCTGCGCATGCCGACCAATGTCGTGATGGGGACCTCGCTGTTCCAGATCATCATCGTGACCGCGGCGACCACGGTGCTCCAGGCGACGACGAACTATTCGGTCGATATCATGCTGGCGGCGTTCCTGATCGTGGGCGGCGTGGTCGGCGCGCAGTTTGGCGTGCGCGTCGGCGCGCGGCTGCGCGGCGAGCAATTGCGGCTGCTCCTGGCCTTGCTGGTGCTGGCCGTCGGCGCGCGGCTGCTGTTCGGCCTCATCTTGCGCCCGGACGATCCGTTCTCCGTCTCGGTGGCCCAATGAGACGCTGGACGGCGCTGGTTGCGGTTCTGGTGTTCAGCGCTATGCCGGCACGGGCGACCGAAGACCTCGTCGCCGGCGTGTCGCAGGATACGATCGAGATCACGTCGAGCTACACCGGCACCGATGTCATCGTCTACGGCGCGATCGAGAATCCGGAGGACACCGGCACCAACGACGTCGTCGTGGTGGTCCGCGGTCCCGACACCGATATGACGGTGCGCGAGAAGTCCCGCGTCGTCGGCATCTGGCTCAACCGCGACCAGGCGAAGTTCTATGCCATGCCCGCCTACTATTTCGTCGCCAGCACGCGGCCGGTCGACAAGATCGCCGCCAGCTATACGTTGCAGCGCTATGCCATCGGCCTCGACAACATCGTGCCGGAACGGATCGTCAGTCACCACGATGCCGAGCCGTTCCGCAAGGCTCTGATCCGCCATCTGCAGCACGACAGCCTCTACGGCGAACAGCCGGGCGGGGTGCAGTTCCAGTTTCCGACGCTGTTCATCGCCCGCGTCCCCGTGCCGGCAGTCGTGCCGCGCGGACAATATAATGTCGAGGTCTATCTCTTTCGCGACGGTACGGTGATCAGCGCACAGTCGACGCCGCTCTTCATCGACCAGACGGGCCTCGAACGCCGCCTCTACAACTTCGCCCATGTCTCGCCGCTGTCCTACGGACTTTCGACCGTGCTGATGGCGGTACTGCTGGGCTGGATCTCGTCGCTGGTGTTCCGGCGGAACGATTAGGCCCGCAGCGCGATCCGCGGCGTGCCTCGCGCCGCCACCGCGTAGACTCGTCGCCCGCCGAGCATGTAGGCTGCAAAAGCGCCCGCGAACAGCGAAGAGATCGCGCCATCGGCGACATCGAGACCACCGGCATAGGCACCGAAGGCCGGCATCACCAAGCGCAGCCCGTCGGAGGCGAAGCAGCGCCGTCGCAGGCTGCGGCCACGCAACGTGACCGTAGCGCAGGGATGCAGATGACCGGCGATCTCACCGGGCTGCGGCACCGGCGACGGCTCATGACGGAAGACCAGGCCGCCGATGGCGATCTCCTCCGTGATCGTGCCGCCCAGCCATTGCGGCGGCTGCGGATCGTGGTTGCCTTCGATCCAGATCCAGTCCGTCGCGGTGACGAAAGACGCGAGCATGCCGCGTTCCTCAGCGTCGAGCCGGTCCGCCGCTTCGCGGTCGTGGAAGGAATCGCCCAGCGCGATCACTCGCGCCGGCGCATAGCGCGCGATCAGCGCCGCCATCCGCCGCAGGGTCGTGCGCGTGTCATAGGGCGGCAGCAACGCGCCGAAGCGCGCCAGCGACGATCCCTTCTCGAAATGGATATCGGAGAAGACAAGGGTGCCTTCGGCCGGCCACCATAGCGCGCCAGCGCAATCGAGCATCAACCGCTCGCCGTTCACCTCCGCATGCATCTCGTCATGCTCAGTCCACACGCATCGCATCCTCGATCAGGGCGGCTTCCGCCTCATGCAGAATGTCCTCATGCGCCTCGCCGGCCACCATCTCCCTGCTGATCTCCAGCAGGGCGGGCACGGCCAGCGGCGAGACGCGCGCCAGCCGCCGCGTCACGATTCGATTCCGGATTCGCTTCAGCATATCGCTCAGCCGGGCGATGTCGAGCAAGCCCGTTCCGGCATCCTCATAGGTTGCCCGCAGCAGAATATGGTCCGGCTCGTGTTCCCGCAGCACGTCGTAGATCAGGTCGGACGAGAACGTGACCTGCCGGCCGGTCTTCTCGCCGCGCGGGTGGCGCCGCTCGATCAGCCGGAGATGATGGCGCAGTTGCGGAAAGTACGCTGTAGAGGCTGGAATCCGCCAGCCAGGCATCGAGATCGTCGCCCAGCATGTCCTCGGCAAACAACCGTCATGTCGACGCCGCCCATGTCGCGCAGCGCCCACACCGCCAGCGCATATTCGTTGGCGACGAAGCCGAGCGGCCGCAGCCGCAGGCGTTCGAGCCGGCGGGTCAGCAGCATGCCGAGCGTCTGGTGTGCCAGGCGGCCCTCGAACGGATAGCACACCAGATATTCCTTCGATCCGCGCGGAAAGGTCTCAACCAGCAACTCGCCGGGCCGGGGGATCACCGACCGGAGTTCCTGGATGCGCAACCACTCGTTCACCGGATCGGGCAGCTGCGCCCAGCTTTCGGGATTCGACACCATCTGGCGCACCCGTTCGGCCAGGAAGGTCGAGAGCGGGAACTTACCGCCATTGTACGACGGGATCTGTGCTTCTGCTTCGTGGGTCTTGGAAACATAGGCGCCGTCCTCGCGCATGCCCTCGAAGCGCAGAATGTGACCGGAGAATACGAAGGTGTCATCGGGCACGAGCTGCTCGACGAAATATTCCTCGAGCTGGCCGAGCACGCGGCCGCCGGCACCGGTCGGCTTTCCCCTTGCCTGCAGCCGGATGTCGACCATCGGATCTTCGACGATAACGCCGACATTCATGCGGTATTGCTGCGCCAGCCGCGGATGGGCAAGACGCCACAGGCCTTCCGGCGTCCGGCGCAGACGGGCATAGCGGTCATAGCGCTTGAGCGCGTAACCGCCGGTGGCGACGAAATCGACCACTTTGTCGAAATCCTCGCGCGTCAGATGGCCGTAGGGCGACGCGGACCGCACCTCGGCGTAGAGCGCATCGGCGGCGAACGGCTTGCTGCACGCCATGCCGAGCACATGCTGCGCCAAGACGTCGAGCCCGCCGCGCTTGAGCCGTTCCCCGTCGAGCTCGCCGGCCATCACCGCGTCGCGCGCCGCATTGCATTCGAGCACTTCGAAGCGGTTGGACGGGACGAGCAGCGCCAGCGACGGCTCGTCGAGCCGGTGGTTGGCGCGGCCGATACGCTGCACCAGCCGGGCCGCACCCTTGGGCGCGCCGACGCAGATCACCTTGTCCACCGCACCCCAGTCGATGCCCAGATCGAGCGTCGAGGTGCAGACCACCGCGCGCAGGTCGCCGCGCGTCATGGCGGCCTCGACCTTGCGGCGCTGCGCCGGCGCCAGGCTGCCATGATGCAATGCGATCGCGAGATTGTCCGTATTGATACGCCAGAGTTCCTGGAAAGTCCGCTCCGCCTGGCTGCGCGTATTGACGAAGACCAGCGCAGTCTTCGCGGTCCTGATCGCCTCCAGGATGTCGCCCATGGCGTGACGTGCGAGATGGCCGGCCCAAGGCACATAGGAATCCGACGTGCTGATCTCAATATGCGGCCTGGCGCCGGCCTGGCCCAGCACCAGCGCCGATCTCGCCTCGCCCTGCATCGGCTGCGGCATCAGATAGCGCTGCAGCGGCGCGGGATCGGCGACTGTCGCCGACAGGCCGACGCGGCGATGCGCCGGCGCCAGCGACTGCAGACGCGCAAGGCCGAGCGCCAGCAGATCGCCGCGCTTGGAATTGTGCATGGCGTGCAGTTCGTCCAGCACCACGGTCTTGAGGCTCGCGAACATCAGGCCGGCTGCCGGATTGGACAGCAGCAGCGCGAGCTGTTCGGGCGTGGTCAGCAGGATGTCCGGCGGCGCATGGCGCTGGCGCTGGCGCTTGGAGACCGACGTGTCGCCGGTACGCGTCTCGGCCTTGATGGCCAGACCCATATCCGAGATCGGCGCTTCGAGATTGCGCGCAACATCCACCGCCAGCGCCTTCAGCGGCGAAATATAGAGCGTGTGCAGGACGCTGCGGCGGCGCGGCGGCAGGTCCGCCAGATCGATCAGCGTCGGCAGGAACCCCGCCAGGGTCTTGCCGCCGCCGGTCGGCGCCACCAGCAGGACGGACTCACCCCGCGCCGCATGCGCGATCAGCGCCGACTGATGCGCGCGGATCTGCCAGCCGCGTGCGGCGAACCAGTCCGCGAAACGCTGCGGCAATATTCCGATATTGGGCACGATGTTCACGGGGCAAGTAGACCATGTTGGAACAAACCGGCAACCCCTCTTTTTTCGCGGCCGCGGACATGCGCTACTGCGGCCTAAGAAAAACGGAGGACGCCATGGAAAACCTGATGTTTCGCGACGGCATTCTGAAGGGCAAGCGCATCCTGGTGACCGGCGGCGGCACCGGCCTGGGCGAGGTGATGAGCGAGGCCTACGCCCAACTCGGCGCGGCCGTTTACATCTGCGGCCGGCGCAAGGCGGTGCTGGACGAGACCGCCAAAGCGCTCTCCGACAAGACCAAAGGCACGGTAAAAGGCATCCCCTGCGACATCCGCGTTGCGGAAGCGGTGGACGACATGATCGCACAGATCTGGGCCGATGGCGGCGCACTGACCGGCCTGGTCAACAACGCCGCGGGCAATTTCATCTCGCGCACCAAGGACCTCAGCCCGCGCGGATTCAATGCGATCGCCGACATCGTGTTCCGCGGCTCGTTCTACGTCACCTTGGCCTGCGGCAAGCGCTGGATCGAGGCCGGCGACAAGGCGAGCGTGATCTCCATCCTCACCACCTGGATCTGGAATGGCGGACCGTTCACGGTGCCGAGCGCGATGTCGAAGGCCGGGCTCAACATCATGACCAAGTCGCTGGCGCAGGAATGGGGCCCGAACAGCATCCGTCTCAACGCCATCGCGCCGGGTCCTTTTCCGACCAAGGGCGCATGGGAACGTCTCAATCCGGCCGCGTCCGGCAACACCGAATCCTCGGCGCCGCAGACCGCCGGCATGGCGCGCAACGGCGAGATGTACGAGTTGTGCAATCTCGCGACCTTCCTGATGGCGGACGGCTGCGACTATCTCACTGGGCAGACCATCGCGATCGACGGCGCCATGCACCTGGCATCAGGCGGAAATTTCGCGAGACTTGCGGCGCTGGGCGATGCGGAATGGGACGCCATCCGCGGCCAGATCCGCTCCGCCAACGACAAGGACAAGGCGCAGCGCAGCGTTTGACGGAACCAGAGTTGCACGCCGTTGCGTATTGACTCATGCGTCCTGCGGGCGGAGCATTCCTCCAGTCGCTGATGCGGACGCGGCGCAGGCCATCGGGCCCAACGATACGGCGAGACAACCGCAGAACGGCTGAGAACGGAAACCGTCAACAGGAGGCTCCGCATGGAAGACACTCCACCGGGTATAAGACCGGGGCTCCGCCACGCGCGCGGAGCCACGATCGGCTGAGGCGAAAAGCCGGTCGCCACCCACAATCGAAACTGCGAAAGCGAGCGTTGCTCGCATTGAAAAGTCCTTTCTTAAGGGCAATCGGGAGGCAGAGCTTCCCACCGCGCAATGAGCGTTGCAGAAACCCCGCCGAGCAATCTCGGCGGGGTTTTTCGTGGCTATCTCTCAATGCCTATCGCGGCATCCAGTCGAGACGAACCGAGACTTCGTAAGCCGGCAGTTCGAACCGCGGCGCCGCCGGATCCTGTGCGAACTTGATGGCCGGACCGATATGTTTGTTGCCAGCGTCGTCCTTGAGCAGCATGCCGCGCGCGGCGCTGTGGCTGTCTGCAAAGCTCTCCTTGAGCGAGCGCACCGGTGCCCAGCACAGGTCGACCGGTTCGAGGAACGATTCCCATTCGGCGCGCGTCCTTGCCCGGAACGTCCGTTCGAAGAATTCAACCAGCGGCGCCTGGCTGTCGCCCGGCTCGCCGGCGGCCAGGTCGACGAGGTCGGCGCGGCCGAGCGCGGCGAGCAGGTTCTCGCAGAATTTGCGTTCATTGCCGGCGAGCACGACATACTGGCCGTCGGCCGTTTCATAGAGGCGGTTCATCGCCTGGCCGCCATAATTGCGCATCCGCCGTGGCACCGGCACCTTGTCCTCGCCGAGCACGGCGCCCGTGACGTTGGGCGTCCAGGCCAGCAGCGCGTCGTACATCGCGATATCGATCCGATCGCCCTGGCCAGTCTTCTCGCGCGCCAGCAGCGCCATCAGGATGGCGGACAGCGCCGTCAACGACGATGCCATGTCGGCGGCCACCAGGTTGGGCATGTTGGGCTTGTCGTCGGCCAAGCCGCGCGACAGGTCGAGCGTGCCGGCCAGCGCCTGCACGCCCAGATCGTGGCTCGGCTTGTCGCGATAGGGTCCGTCCTGGCCGAAGGCGCTGATCGAGCAATAGACGATGCGCGGATTGCGTGCCGCGACGGCGTCGTAGCCGATGCCCAGCCGCTTGGCGACGCCGGGACGGAAGGCCTCCACGACCACATCGGCCGCATCGGTCAGCGCCAGAAGCACGTTGCGGTCGTCCGCGTTCTTCAGATCGAGCACGATACTGCGCTTGCCGCGCGCGATGTTGCGGAACCAGACGCGCGCGCCGTCCGGCGCGGCCGTGCCCATGCGCCGCGTCGGCTCGCCGACGCCGTTCTTCGGTTCGACCATGATCACGTCGGCGCCGTGATCGGCCATGGTCATCGTCAGATGCGGACCGGGCAGGAACTGCGACAGGTCCAAAACACGGATGCCGGAGAGCTTCATGGCGATTTCGGCCTCCAGCGGCCGTTGCTCAGATGCTCGCTGGCGATGCGCCAGCCGGCAGGTTCGCGGCGGAAGACGGTGGTGCCGCGGCCTTTGCCGCCGACATCCTTGCCATCCATGTTCGCCGTCCACGAGAAGCTGTAGAGGCAGGCTGCCGCCGCGTCGCCTTCCACCCAGATGTGGTCGCGCGTCGCGTAGTTGTCGCCGTCCAGCGAATCCCAGTTCGCCTGGATCGCGGCGCGGATCGCCGCCTTGCCCCAATGCGCCGCGCCGTTCGAGTAGAAGAACACGACGTCGTCGGCCAGGACCGCCAGCGCGGCGTCGAGATCGCCCTTCTGCAACGCTCCTTCGAAGGCACCAAGACAAGCTTGCGGCGAAACCGGAGGCATCCCAGCGCACTACCTAGCTGAAGGCCTGAATGCCGGTCTGGGCGCGGCCGAGGATCAGGGCGTGGACGTCGTGCGTGCCCTCGTAGGTGTTGACGGCCTCCAGGTTCAGGACGTGGCGGATGACGCCGTATTCGTCGGAGACGCCATTGCCGCCGTGCATGTCGCGCGCCTCGCGGGCGATGGCGAGCGCCTTGCCGCAATTGTTGCGCTTCATCAGCGAGATGGCCGGCGCCGCCGCCTCGCCGGAATCGATCAGCCGGCCCAGCCGCAGCGCGCCCAGCAGGCCCAGCGTGATCTCGGTCTGCATGTCGGCGAGCTTCTTCTGCACGAGTTGGGTGGCGGCGAGCGGACGGCCGAACTGCTTGCGGTCGAGCGTGTATTGCCGCGCGGCATGCCAGCAGAATTCCGCCGCGCCCATGGCGCCCCAGGCGATGCCGTAGCGGGCGCGGTTGAGGCAGCCGAACGGCCCGCCCAGCCCACGGGCATGCGGCAGCAGGTTCTCTTCCGGCACCAGGACGTCGTCCAGCACGATCTCGCCGGTGACGGAGGCCCGCAGCGAGAACTTGCCCTCGATCTTCGGAGTCGAGAAACCCTTCATGCCGCGCTCGACCACGAAGCCGCGGATCACATCGTCGAGCTTGGCCCACACCACCGCAACGTCGGCGATCGGCGCATTGGTGATCCACATCTTGGCGCCGTTGAGGCGATAGCCGCCGGCTTCCTTCACCGCGCGCGTGACCATGCCGCCCGGGTCGGAGCCATGATCGGGCTCGGTGAGGCCGAAGCAGCCGACGAATTCGCCCGAGGCGAGCTTGGGCAGATATTTGCGCCGCGTCTCCTCCGAGCCGTAGGCGTAGATCGGATGCATCACCAGCGAGGATTGCACGCTCATCGCCGAGCGATAGCCGCTGTCGACCCGCTCCACCTCGCGCGCCACCAGGCCGTAGCAGACATAGTTGAGGCCGGCACCGCCATACTCTTCGGGCAGCGTGCTGCCCAGCAGGCCCAGGGCACCCATCTCGGTCATGATATCGCGATCGAACGTCTCGTTCCGGAAGCCCAGCTTGACGCGCGGCATCAGCCGGTCCCGGCAATAGGCGCGCGCACTGTCGCGCACCATGCGCTCTTCGGCGGAGAGTTCGCCTTCGAGCAACAGCGGATCGGCCCAGTCGAAGGCGTTGCGGTCCAGCTTCGCGGACGGTTTGGCGGGATGTTCTTCGGCAGCACTCATGACTCGACCCATGATGGACGCGCCGCCGGGGCGGCAGCACTAATGCGGCGCGGCGGCTTCCGGAGCTATGGCGGCGGCCGGCGCGCTGACCGGCGTGATATAGACCTTCCGCTCCTTGTACGCGATATAGATGTGAAAGTGCCGCAAGATGTTCATGCCGACCAGCATGCTCGTGGCCATGCCCGCGTCCGGCTTGCCGGTGAGATTGCTGCCCGTGACGACCTCGCTTTTGGTTTCGAATCGCTTGCGCATCGAATCGGGAATGATCTCCACCTGCGGGTGTGCGACGGCAATGCCTTCGAACGCCAGCGATGCGAAAGTGTGACGATAGAGGGGCCGCCCCGACCCGTCCTGGAACGAGCCCGCAGCCGGCGTGTCGGCGGATCCCAATGTGAGACCGAATGTCTGCGTCGCGTCGCGATCGGCGAGGGTCGTTCCCCAAGCACCCGTGTCCAGCAACGCATCTACCGGATGACCGTCCAGCGTGACCGAGACGACGATATGTCCGTCGCTCAGGCTCTTCATCGGCACGACGGCAACGGCGGTGGTCGGCCAGTATATGACACCGCCCGGACAATGATCCTGGGAAAAAAGAGAGAGCTTCCCGGTCCCGAAGTCGAGGTCGACGTCGTAGGCCTGCAGAATGTCCGGCGCGAGAATTCCGGCGAAGTCGGGCCTGTTGGAAAAGCCGTCGAGTCCGTTCCCGACGACCATGGCAACGGCCGGCGCTTTCAATGAGCCCAACAGCATCTCGACATGAACCATATCGCTCGAAGTCTGGGCGGCGACGTCGTACAGGGTGATGTTGCTCATCATCCGGGGCAGGTGCAGCTCGTCAGCGACTTTGGGCGTGATTTCCTCTACGGCGCCCCCGGTATCCAGAAGCAAGACTTTCGGCACCCCTTGAATTGAGACGGGCACGAAAGCACGGCGCGAATCCCCGCTCATGATGAGCGACACCGAGGTTTTCAGCTTCAGACGGCAATCCTGCGCCAGGACGGAGCCGGAATTGATCAGCCCTGCACAAGCAAAGGCCATCGCCCCCAAGAATACAGGCGGTCTCATGATTTCCCCCAAGGAACCTTGCCCATCTTTTCTTAATCAGCTGCCGGCGAAAAAGTCCAGAACGGCACTCTTGTAGATTTTGTCGCCCGTGGCCGTCATGTGGTCGCGGCGCGGGACGACGACCGCGCGCCCGTCGGCGAAAGCTTCCGCCAGCGGAACCGGGCTGCCGGTCATCTCGTCCTTCTCGCCGCAGACGACGAGGACCGGGCGGGTCGATCCGGCCAGGACTTCGCGCGGCAGGTTCTTCGGCACTGCGCGCATGCAGGCGGCCAGTGCCAGGCGGTCCTTGCCCGGCTGGTCGGCGAAGGCGCGAAAGCCGCGTGCCGTCGGGTTGGTGATCGTGGACGGATCGTCGGCCAGCATGGCGTCGGCGATCAGGGCGCGGATCTTCGGATCGGCGACGCGGTCGCGCGACGTCTCCGCCGATTCCAGATAGCTCGCCCCGACGCCGCCGATGACGAGTTTGCGGATGCGTTCGGGATGACCCATCAGCAGATGGATCGCGATGAAGCCGCCCATCGAATAGCCCATGATGTCGGCCGTACCGATCCCCGCATCGTCCATCACTGCGAGGACGTCGTTCGCCATCTCGTCATGGCCGTAACCCGGCGTGGTGTGCGGCTTGTCGCTCTCGCCATGGCCGCGGCAGTCCATCGCTATGACGCGGAAACCGGCGTCGGTCAGTGTCTTGTACCACGAGGTATCGCGCCAGTTCTGCGCCCGCGACGAACCGAAACCGTGCACCAGCACGATATCCGCACCCGCGCCGACGATCTCGTAGGCGAGACGGACACCATCGGCGGCGGTGGCAAAACGCGTCATCGGGCGGACCTTCGCAAAGCTTGGCAGGACTGTCTATGATGACCGCGGCGCATGGAAAGACATCGCTTATGCCCTTGGAACAGTTGAAGAAAGACGTGTGTTCGGCGGTCGACGCCATGGCCGCGGAGCTGCTGGCGCTGAGCCACGCCATCCATGGCGAACCGGAGCTGGCGCTCGAGGAATACAAGGCCGCCGAGCGGCTCACCAACGCCGTCGAAAGCCACGGCGTCAAGGTCCAGCGCGAGGCGTTCGGCCTGAAGACCGGCTATGCCGCGGAATTCGGCAAGGACGGCGGACCCGCCATAGCGATCCTGTCGGAGTACGACGCCCTGCCCGGCATCGGCCATGCCTGCGGCCACAACATCATCGCGACCTCCGGCTATGGCGCGGCCATCGCGCTGTCGAAGCTGAACGGGCGATTGCCGGGTCGCGTGCGCTATCTCGGCACGCCGGCGGAGGAGCGCTACGGCGGCAAGGAGATCATGGCGCGCGCTGGCGCATTCGAAGGCTGCGACGCCGCGATGATGATCCATCCGTCGAACGAGAACCTCGTCACCATGCCCTGCATCGCGATCGCGGAGGTCGAGGCGATCTATCACGGCCGCTCGGCGCACGCCTCGGCGATGCCCTATCGCGGGCTGAACGCGCTGGACGCGGTGGTGACCGCCTATCAGAGCATCGCGCAATTGCGCCAGCACATCCGCAACACCGACCGCATCCACGGCATCGTCACCGAGGGCGGCCTGGCGCCCAACATCGTGCCGGAGCGTGCCGCCTGCCGCTTTTACGTCCGCGCGGTGGACGCGCACGAGCTGGCGCCGCTCAAGCTGCGCGTGCAGGCCTGCTTCGAGGCGGGGGCGCTGGCGACGGGCTGCCGTCTGGAGGTGCATTGGGGCGACACCGATTATCTCGACCTCAAGACCAACTGGCCGATGGCGGACATGTATGAGAGCAACGCCGTGCGCCTGGGCCGCGAGTTCTTCCCGGTGGCCAACCTGCCGCCCGGCTATGCCGGCTCGACCGACATGGGCAATGTCAGCCATCGGCTGCCCTCGATCCATCCGATGCTGGGTGTCGCGCCGCCGGGCGTGATCATCCACAACGCCGAATTCACCCGCTACGCGGCATCCGAAAAGGGCGACGCGGCGGTGCTCGACGGCGCCAAGTCGATGGCGATGACGGCGCTGGACCTGATGGCCGACGCGCACAAGATGGAAGCGGTGCGCGCCGACTTCCAGGCGACCGCGGAGCTGTCGCATGCCGCCATCGCCAGGTCGCGCGAGCCGATGAAGCACGGCCATCATGCCCATGGCGGCTGCGGCTGCGCATGAGGGTGTGGCTGCTGATCGCCGCGCTCAACGGCTTCGCCGCCGTCGCGTCGGGCGCGTTCGCGGCGCATGGCCTGCAGGGCCGGCTCGATCCGCACGCGCTGGGCGTGTTCGAGACCGGCGCGCGCTATCACATGTATCATGCGCTGGCCATTGCCGTGGCGAGCTTCGCGATACGTGACGCTGCGGCAGGTGCCGCAACTGTAGCGTCGTCATTTTTTCTGGCAGGCATTCTTCTGTTCTCCGGTTCGCTTTATCTTCTGGCGCTGACGGGCAACAAAGTCTTTGCGTTCGTCACGCCGGTGGGCGGCGTCTGTTTCCTGATCGGCTGGGCCGCCCTCGCCCTGGCCGCGCTGCGATTGAAGGTCTGATGCGGAGCAATGAGCACATCCTGGTGGCCGGCGGCGGCATCGCCGGCCTCGGCGCGGCGCTGGCGTTCGGCGGCGGCGCGCGCCGCATCACCATCCTGGACCGGGATCCGCCGCCGCCCGAAGGCTCGGCGGAGGAAGCGTTCTACGCCTGGGAGCGGCGCGGCGCGACGCAGCTTCGCCACAGCCACGCCTTCCTCGGCCGCCTGACGACGCTGATCCGCGAACGCTATCCGGACCTGATGGCCGAGCTCCTGAAGGAAGGCACGCGGCTGTTCGGCTTCGAGGACGGCCTGACGCCGGCCCTGGCGCACGCCTATGTGCCGGCGCGCGGCGACGAGGACCTCAAGCTGCTGTTCAGCCGGCGCACCACGCTGGAGCTGATCCTGCGCCGCCATGCCTCGCGGCTGCCCGGCGTGACCTTCGTCAACGACGCCGGCGTCCGCGGGCCGATCGTGCGGCGCGAGGGCGGCAGGCTGGTCATGACCGGCCTCAAGGTCGAGCGCGGCGACGTCGTCGAAGACATGCCGGCCGACGTGGTGGTCGACGCCACCGGGCGCAACACGCTGTTCCCCGAATGGCTGCGCGCCGAAGGCGCGACGGTGCGCGAGGAATCGAGCCCGTGCGGCATCCTCTATTTCACCCGACACTACAAGCTGAAGGACGGGCAGGACGAGCCGCCGCGCGACGGCACGCCGGGCGGCGCCGATCTGGGCTACATCAAGTTCGGCGTGTTCATCGCCGACAACCGTCACTTCTCGGTCACGCTGGCGACGCCGGAGATCGAGACCGAGCTGCGCCTGGCGGTGGTGCGGCCGGAGAATTTCGACGCGATCTGCCGCGCGATGCCCGGCGCGGCGCGCTGGATCGATCCGACCCGCGCCGAGCCGGTGAGCCAGGTGTTCTCGATGGGCAATCTGCAGAATGTCTGGCGGCATTTCCTGAAGGACGGCGAGCCGCAGGTGCTCAATTTCTTCCCGCTCGGCGACGCCGCGGTGCGTACCAACCCGCTTTACGGCCGCGGCTGTTCGTCGGGCGTGGTCGAGGCGCATCTGCTGCGCGGTGCGCTGGACGCGTCGGACGATCCGGTCGAGCGTGCCAAGGCCTATGACCGCGAAGTGGCCAAGGCGATCCGGCCCTATTTCGACTCGATGGTGTCGCTCGACCTCCAGGCGATCCGCCGCGCCGGGCATGAGCGCGATCCGCACTACAAGCCCGGCTTGCGGGCGCGGCTGGCGCGCAGCTTCGCCGAGGACGGCCTGATGCCGGCGCAGCGCGCCGACGTCGAGGTGAGCCGCGCCATGTCGCGCGTCTTCCACATGCTGGAAGAGCCGGCCAAGGCCCTGCGGCGCCCCGCAATCGTGGCGCGCATCCTGGCGGTGTGGGCGACGCCGACCGCGGACAAGAGGCGGCGCGGCCTCTATGCGCCCAAGGCCGGTCCCGACCGCGCCGAGATGCTCCGCCTGCTGAACATTGCTGCCTGATTGGAGAGCGCCATGACGTCCTTTCCCGAGCCGACGATGATCAAGACCAACGGCATCGACATGGCGGTATATGAGGCCGGCCCGAAGGACGGCATCCCGGTCGTGCTGTGCCACGGCTTTCCCGAACTCGCCTATTCCTGGCGGCACCAGCTTCCGGCGCTGGCGGCGGCCGGCTACCACGTGCTCGCACCGGACCAGCGCGGCTATGGCCGCACCACGCGGCCGGAGGCGGTCACCGATTACGACATGGCGCACCTGACCGGCGACCTGGTCGGGCTGCTCGACGCCTACGACCTCAAGGACGCAATCTTCTGCGGCCATGACTGGGGCGGGCTCGTCGTGTGGCAGATGCCGCTGTTCCATGCCGCGCGGGTGCGCGGCGTCATCGGCGTCAACACGCCGTTCTTGGCCCGCGGCCCGATGGATCCCATCGCCATGATGCGCATGGTGTTCGGCGAGGACATGTACATCGTCTTCTTCCAGACGCCGGGCCTCGCCGACGCGGCGCTGGCCAAGGACGTCGGCAAGTCGTTCCGCTTCTTCATGCGCAAATCCGGCATGAAAGCCGAAGACTACGCCAAGCTGCCGAAGGAGCAGCGCAGCCTCGCGCTGGTCAAGGCGCTGGAGGCCGACGAGACGAGCTGGGGCGGCGCCGGCGCGCCGCTGCTGAACGACGAAGAGATGAAATACTTCGTCGACACCTTCACCAGGACCGGCTTCACCGGCGGCATCAACTGGTACCGCAACTTCACCCGCAACTGGGAGAAGAGCGAAGGCATCGCGCAGAAGGTGAACGTGCCGGGCCTGATGATCATGGCCGAGGACGACGTGGTGCTCTCCCCCGCCATGGCCGACGGCATGGAGGCCTATGTCCCCGACCTGGAGAAGGCCCTGATCCGCGACTGCGGCCACTGGACCCAGCAGGAACATCCGGACCAGGTCAACACCATCATGATCGACTGGCTGAAGCGGCGGTTCATCTGACCTTTTGTCCTCCCTTGCGAGGGGAAGGACTAGAAGCGGGCGGCCAAGGCATGACAAAATGGCGTCATGGCCGAATCCACCGCGGACATCGACACCTTCTCCTATGCCGATCCGGCCGATCCGCGCCTGAAGCGGCTGTTCATCCGCATCGTCGAGCGCGTCACCGGCCAGCCCTATCTGAAATGGCTCTACGAGGACAACCGCGCCAACCCGGTGCCGGGCGAGGATTTCTGGGACGCGGCGGTCCGCAAGCTGGAGCTGCACCTCAAATACAACGAGGAGGCGCTGGGGAAGTGGCCGAAGACCGGGCCGCTGGTGGTGGTCGCCAACCACCCGTTCGGCGTGCTGGACGGCCTTCTGATCTGCCACCTGGTGGCGAAGGTGCGCAAGGATTTCCGTGTGCTGACCAATGCGGTGCTGCTGCGCGCCGAGGAGGTCAAGGAATTCCTCCTGCCGGTCGATTTCGCCGAGACCGAGGAGGCGCTGAAGACCAATCTGCGCACGCGGGCGGAGGCCAAGAGCCACCTGATGAAGGGCGGCTGCCTGGTGGTGTTTCCCGCCGGCGGCGTCTCCACCACGCCGACGATCTGGCACAAGCGCGCCATCGACACGGAGTGGAAGAACCTCACCGCGCGGCTGATCGCGCAGGCCAAGGCGCCGGTGGCGCCGGTCTATTTCGCCGGGCAGAACAGCCGGCTGTTCCAGATTGCGAGCCATATCTCGATGACCTTGCGTTTGTCTCTGATCTTCAAGGAGGTGCACGACCGCATCGGCAGCGACGTGCATATCCGGATCGGCGAGCTGATCCCCTATGACCGCATTGCCGGCATCAACGACCGGCAGTCGGTGATGGACAGGCTCAAGGAGATCACCTATTCGCTCGGCGACGGCGTGCCCGCGAAGGGGCGCAAGACGGCGAAGCGGCCGCGCCGCGCGCCGCGCGACAAGGCCTACCCATGAGCGCCAAGCCGCGCGTTGCATTGTTCGTGACCTGCCTTGTCGACCTGGTGCGGCCGCAGGTGGGATTCGCGGCGGTGAAACTGCTCGAGCAGGCAGGATGCGCGGTCGAGGTGCCGGCGGCGCAGACCTGCTGCGGCCAGCCGGCGTGGAACGCGGGCGCCGACGCGCATGCCGTGGCGATCGCGCGCAACGTGATCACGGCGTTCGAGGGCTTCGACTATGTCGTGGCGCCGTCTGGGTCGTGCGCGGGCATGATCCGCCGGCATTACCCGGAAGTGTTCGAGAAGGACGCGGCGTGGCTGCCGCGGGCGCGGGCGCTGGCGGCCAGGACGCACGAGCTGATGTCGTTCCTGGTCAAGGTGCGCGGGCTCGGCGGCGTCGCCGCGACGTTCGCGAAGAAGGTCTGCATCCATGATTCCTGTTCCTCGTTAAGGGAGATGGGCGTGAAGGCGGAGCCGCGGACGCTGCTTTCGTCCGTGGACGGATTGTCAATCGGCGAGCTTTCCGATCCGCAGACCTGCTGCGGCTTCGGCGGGCTGTTCAGCGTCAAATATCCGGAGATCTCCGAGCGCATGGCGGACGACAAGATCGCCGATGCGATCGCCACCGGCGCCGACACGCTGACCGGCGGCGACCTTGGCTGCCTGCTGCACCTCAAGGGCCGGATGGCGCGTCAGGGCAAGGCGATGGCGGTGCGCCACGCCGCCGAGATCCTGGCGGATATGGGCGGCGAACCGGCACTGGGCGAACCGTGAACCTCGATCCCCGGAATTTTCCGCAGGCGGCGCGCGACGCGCTCACCGATCCGCTGCTGCGCCCGGCGCTGGGGCGGCTGAAGACGCATTTCGGCGCCGGCCGCGCCATGGCGGTGGCGCGCTATGGCGATTTCGAATCGCTGCGCGAAGCGGGCAAGGCGATCCGCGATTACGCGGTGACGCATCTGGACGAGCTGCTGGTGACGTTCGAAGCGTCGGTGAACGCGCGCGGCGGCACCGTGCATTGGGCGCGCGATGCGAACGAAGCGCGGCGGCTGATCCTTTCCATCCTGCAGGACGCGGGCGCCAGGACCGCGACCAAGGGCAAGTCGATGGTCACCGAGGAGATCGCGCTCAACCCGTTCCTGGAAGCCAACGGGATCGTGCCGGTGGAGACCGATCTGGGCGAATATATCGTGCAGCTTCGCCACGAGCCGCCGAGCCACATCATCGCACCGGCGTTTCACCTGTCGAAGGAGCAGGTGGCGCAGACCTTCTTCGCAGCACACACCGCGCTCGATCCGCAGCGCTCGCTGGTCGAGCGCAACGCGCTGGTGCAGGAAGCGCGCGCGGTGCTGCGCCGCTCGTTCGAAAGCGCCGACGCCGGCATCACGGGCGCAAACTTCCTCAGCGCGAAGGAAGGCGCGGCGGTCATCGTCACCAATGAAGGCAATGGCGACCTGACGCGGCTGCTGCCCAGGACGCACATCGTGGTCACCGGCATCGAGAAGGTGGTGGCCGACATGAACGAGGTGGCGGTGCTGCTGCGCCTGCTGCCGCGCTCCGCCACCGGGCAGCCGATCACGACCTATGTCACGGCGATGGCGGGGGCTGCCGAAGAGGGCGAGGGGCCGTCGGACTTCCATGTCGTGCTGGTCGACAATGGCCGCTCCCAGCTGATCGGGACGGAGGCGCAGGACGTGTTGCGCTGCATCCGCTGCAGCGCCTGTATCAATCACTGCCCGATCTATGGCGCGGTCGGCGGCCACGCTTACGGCGCGACCTATATGGGGCCGATCGGCGCGGCGCTGAATCCCGGCACGATGGGCGTCGAAGCCGCGGCGCATCATGCCAACGCCTCCACCTTCTGCGGCCGCTGCGCCGAAGTGTGCCCGGTGATGATCCCGCTGCCCAAGATCATGCGCCACTGGCGCGCGGTGGAGCACGCCAAGGGCCTGGCGCCGAAGGCGATCACGGCGGGGCTGGACGTGTGGGCGTTCGCGGCCAAGCGGCCGGCGCTGTATCGGCTGGGGGCATCGTTCATGGCGTGGTTCCTTCGGTCGATAGGGCGCGGCGGCACGGTGCAGGCGCTGCCGCTGATGCAGGGCTGGTTCGCGGTGCGGGACTTTCCCGTGCCGCAAGGCAAGACGTTTCAGGCGCAATGGCGCGCGCGCAAATGAGCGGGCGCGATGACATTCTGGCGTCGATACGCAGCCGGCGGCTGGTGCAGGCGCCGAAGCCGGCGATCTATCGCGCGCCGAAGACCGAAGGCGACCTCGCGGAGAGCTTCGCCAAGAAATTGTCGGCGCACTATGCCGATGTGCGGCGGCTCGCGAGCATGGCGGACGTGCCGGCGGCGATCGCCGACATCTTGCGCGGCAAGAACATGGCGCTGGAAGTTCACATTGCGCCGGACAGCGCGCTTGCGCTCGACCTGCCGGGCATCGACGTGCTGAACACGCCGCCGGGGCAGAACGCGGCGGCGGTGACGGCGGCGCCGTTCGCCATCGCGGAGACCGGCACGCTGGCCTATCCGTCCGCGCCGGGGCGGCCGGCATCGTGGCATTTCCGCCCCGTGCTGGAGATCGCCCTCCTGCGCGAGAGCGACATCCTGCCCGAGCTGGAAGACGTGCTGGCGCGGCTGGCGCCGTTTCCGTCGACCCTCAACCTCGTCAGCGGCCCGTCGCGCACCGGCGACATCGAGCAGACGATGGAGCTCGGCGCGCATGGGCCCAAGGCGCTGGCGGTCCTGGTGGTGAAGGCATGACGACTGCTCCCGTGATCGAGACCGAACGGCTGCGGCTGCGCGCGCACCGGCCCGCGGATTTCGACGCCTGCGCCGCACTGTGGGCGGAGCCGGCAGTGGTGCGCTTCCTCGGCGGCAAGCCCAACACGCGCGAGGAATGCTGGAACCGGATGCTGCGACATGCGGGGTTCTGGGCGTTCACCGGCATGGGCTCGTGGCTCACGGAAACCAAAGACGACACCTTCGTCGGCGAGATCGGCTTTCTGTGGCTCAAGCGCGATATCGAACCGCGCATCGAAGGCGTGCCCGAAATCGGCTGGATCCTGCATCCCTCCGTACACGGCAAGGGCTATGCGACCGAGGCGGTGCGTGCGGCGCTGGCCTGGGGCGACGCCCATCTCGGCCATGCGCGCGTCACCTGCCTCATCGCGCCGGAGAACACCGCGTCGCTGGGCGTCGCGGCGAAGACCGGCTTCCGCGAATTCGCCCGCAGCCTCTATCACGGCGATCCGGTCGTGATGCTGGAGCGGCATCGCTGATCTCTCGCCCGCCTGCGCGAGAGGTCGGGTCCGGATGCACTTGTCGGGATGTACGGGAATTGGGATTTCGAGAGACTCGGTTCAAGGGGGGCGTGAAAATAATTTCGGCGCGAAAAAGTTCCCGTCTATCCACCACCCCCGCGCGCCAACGCGTTGATCCGTACGGGGATTTTTCCGCGCGGTGGTGGATAGAAGAACCGGTATGGCGCGACGCGGCGATATATTCTTTCAGCGAAATAAATTTTCGAGGGCTGACGTAACCTCGCCCGCGCGCGGGAGAGGTTAGACGCCGAGTTCGCGACGCGCGAATTCGCTTGCCGATTTGTAGTCGGCCTTGCCGTTGGGAGCGCGCAGGTTCACGCCGGCGACGATCACGCGCTTGGGCGTCTTGTAGCCGGCCAGATGGGCGCGGACATGGGCGCGCAACGCGGCCTCGTCGAAATCGGCGCCGGGCGCGAGCTTGACCACGCCGGTGATCGCCTGGCCCCAGGTATCGTCCGGCACGCCCAGCACCAGCGCGTCCTCGACCGCCGGGTGCGTCTTCAGCGTCTCCTCCACCTCTTCGGGGAAGACTTTCTCGCCGGCGGTGTTGATGCAGTTGCTGCCGCGGCCGAGCAGGACGATGCGGCCGTCCGCCTCCACGACGGCGTAGTCGCCGGGGATGGAGAAGCGCTTGCCGTTTATGATCTTGAACAGCCGGTCGGTCTTCTCTTCGTCCTTGTAATAGCCGACCGGCAGCACGCCGCCGACCGCCAGGCGCCCGGTGCGGCCGCTGCCTGCCGCGATCGGCCGATCCTCTTCGTCGATCACGATGGCGTTGGGGCCGATGGTGAAGGCGGCGGTGGGGACGTCCATGCCGCGCTGGGTCACCGACACGCCCATGCCCAGCGCCTCGGTCGAGGAGAACGCGTCGGTCAGCGCCGCGCCGGGCGCCAGATGCGCGAGCAGGCCGTGCTTGACCTCGGCGCTCCACATCGCGCCGGAGGATCCGATGCCGACGATCGAGGACAGGTCGTACTTGCCGGGATTGTCGTCCAGCACGCGCAGCAGCGGCTTGCCGAACGGATCGCCGACGATCGCCATGTTGGTGACGCGGTGCGCCGCCACCGCCGTCCAGATCGCGTGCGGGTCGAGCGAGGCGTTGTCGACGGTGACGACGCAGCCGCCCGTCAGCAGCGTCGACATGGTGCCGAAGAAGCCGGTGCCGTGCATCTGCGGACAGGCCGGCAGGTAGCGGACGGTGCCGGCGGCGCGCACGAAAGACAGCAGCTCGTCCATGGTCTCGGGCAGCTTGCCGGCGGAGACGAGGAAGCGGGCCAGCAGCGTGGCCGACAGCTCGCCCTGGGCGTACATCACGCCCTTGGGCATGCCGGTGGTGCCGCCGGTGTAGACCATCACCTGGTCGTGCGGCGAGCGTTCGATGCCGAGCGGCGCGCCGTCGCCGGTGGTGGCGAGCGCCTCATACGGCGTCGCAAAGGCGGCGACGTCGGAGGGGCCGACCTCGACGAACACTTTCACCTTCCCGAGCCGGTTGTGGATTTGCGCGACGGAATCGCGGAATTCGCGCGCGTAGCAGACCACCGAGGCGTCGGAATTGTCGACGATGTAGCGCACTTCCTCGGGCTTGTAGCGGTAATTGACGTTCACATGGGTCAGGCGGCCGAGGAAGCAGGCGCCGGTCAGCTCGCCATATTCGAGGCCGTTGCGCAGGTAGAACGCGACCTTGTCGCCGGGCTTGACGCCGCGCGCGTGCAGATTGCGCGCGATGTTGTTCATGCGCCGGGTCGCGGTGCCCCAGTCGATGACGCGGTCGCCATGCACGAAGGCGGGCGAATCCGGCGGCACGATGGCCGCCACCGCCTCGACGATGTCGCCGAAATTGAACGCCTGCGGCAAAGGCGGCGGATTTTCAGAAAGGTCAGGCATATTCACTCCCGTGTCGTCGAGCGCGACTTGACCTCAGCATCCCCCGGATTTTCGCGAGCCGCAACAGCGGTACAAATCAGCTCCATTCGTCATGGGCGGCCTTGAGCCGCCCATCCATCCGGCGCGAGTCCGCGCGCGCGTGAGGATGAATCTCTGCGCCCGCAGGCGCGGGCGCGATGGGTGGCCGGGTCAAGCCCGGCCATGACGATTGAGAATCTCGCCATGTCAGACCGGCGCGGCTTGCGGGCCGCGGATCAGTCTGCCGGGGAGCGCGCCGGTGGGCTGGCCGTTGCGGTAGATCACCTGGCCCGACACGATCGTCGCGTCGTAGCCGCGGGCGCCCTGCAGCAGGCGCTTGCCGCCGGCGGGCAGGTCGTAGGCCATGTCCGGCGCCTGGATCGCGAGCGCCGCCATGTCGATGACGTTGAGGTCGGCCTTCATGCCGGGCGCGATGACGCCGCGATCCAGCAGCCCGACGGCGCGCGCCGTGTCCGAGGTCTGGCGCTTCACCAGGAAGCCGAGATCGAAGCGGCCATGGGCGCGGTCGCGGCCCCAATGCTGGAGCAGATAGGTCGCGAAGCTGGCGTCGGAGATGATGCCGACATGGGCGCCGCCGTCGCCAAGCCCCATCACGCAGTCCTTGTGCGCGATCATCTCGCCGCACGGATCGAGCGTGTAGTCGGCATAGTTGGCGAAGGGCGCGAACAGGAAGGCGCGGCCTTCGTCTTCCAGCAGCAGGTCGTAGGCGACCGCGGCGGCGCTGCGGCCGGTACGGGACGCGACCGCGGCGATCGAACTTTCCCTGGGCGGCTCGTAGTCCGGCGGATTGCCGAGCGGGAACATGCGCTCGAACGCCATGATGCCGCGCGCCAGCGGATGGGCCGTCCCGCGCGCCGCGCTCTCTTCGAGGATGCGGGCGCGGAAGCCGGGATCGCGCATCGCCGCGACCTTCTGCGCCAGCGTCTTGTCCTTGATCGCCTGGAAGGCGGCGTGGGTGATGAAGGGATTGATGGTGCCCTGGAGCCCGAGCAGCACGCCGATCGGGCGCGGCGCCACCTGGGCCTTGATCGGCAGGCCGGCGTCGGACGCCTTCTCGATGTGCTCCAGAATCCGGCGCCAGCCATTGGCCGAGGTGAGGCCCTGCGCCAGCGACAGGGTGAGCGGGCGGCCGGAGCCTTCGACGAGGCGGCGGATCATGCCGAATTCGGTGTCGACGTCGGGCTGGTTGAAGTCGGAGATCATCTCGAAGACGCCGCTGCCGGCATCCTTCATGCCCTGTGCGATGCCCGCGAGCTCCGCTTCGGTGGCGCGCAGGCTGGGCGTCGGATCGCCGGTCGCGGTCTTGTGGTTGAGGGTGCGCGAGGTGGAGAAGCCGAGCGCGCCGGCGCGCATCGCCTGCGCGGTCAGTGTCCGCATCTGTGCGATGTCGTCGGCGGTGGCGGCTTCCAGCCTGGCGCCGCGCTCGCCCATCACATAGACGCGCAGCGCACCGTGCGGCAGCTGGGCGGCGATGTCGATGTCGTGCGGCGTCTCTTCGACCGCGTCGAGATACTCGCCGAAGCTCTCCCAGTTCCATTTGAGGCCTTCGTGCAGCGCGGCGCCGGGGATGTCCTCGACGCCCTCCATCAGCGCGATGAGGCGACCGCGGTCCTGGCGGCGCACCGGCGCGAAGCCGACGCCGCAATTGCCCATCACCACGGTGGTCACGCCATGCCAGCTCGACGGGTTGAGCCTTCTGTCCCAGGTCGCCTGGCCGTCATAATGGGTGTGGATGTCGACGAAGCCGGGCGTGACGAGTCTGGCCGTCGCGTCGATCTCCGCGCGGCCCGGCCCCAGATTCCGGCCGACGGAAATGATGGTACCATTTCGAACACCGACATCGACTTGGGCCGGCGGCGTGCCGGTGCCGTCGGCCACCGAACCGTTGCGGACGACCAGATCGTATGCGACGGCCATGGCGTTTCCCTGCGAATTTCGTTGGATTTGTTTTGCGAACGGTTTGCCCCCGATGACACAAAGTCAAGTTGGGAACCCGGCGGAACCCAATTGCAGGGATTTTCCCAAGCATTGCTTAATCGCCGCGAGATTACGCTATCATCCCACATGAGGAGGCGGCGTTGGGCGTCTTCGGGATTCGGGGCGTGTCGCCCGCTCCAAACGTTCTGAATTGGGCCGGGACTTTTTTGCAAGTGCGAACGATGTTTGAGCACGCCTGGACAGGGCTGCGGGACCGCTTCTCATCGAGCGTGCTCGGCACCACGTCGCCATCCGTTCCGGGCCTTGGCGGCGGGTTGTCGCGTCCCTACCGGCTGGCGGTCGCGGCGGGCTGCTGGGCGCTGGCGTTGGCGGCGGCGCTGCTGGCCGCCAGCCCGTGGGGCACGCTGTTCTTCTTTCCGGCGCTGATGGTGGCGGGCGTGTTCGGCGGTGCCGAGCTGGCGCTGCCGGCGCTGCTGCTGACGCTGCTCGTCTGCCGGTACCGCTTTGCGGGAGTCGACCTCTGGCTGTTCGGCGGCGCCGCGGCGGTGCTGACCCTTCTGGCGCTGGCGGGACGCGAGATGTTCCGCGAGAGCCGGCGCTGGGGCGTGCGCTACCGCCGGCTGCTGAACGCGATGTCGTCGGCGGTGACGGTATCGGACGAGCACGGCCGCATCGGCCGGCCGCATCCCGAACTCGAAAAGCTGATCGGCATGAAGTGGCCGAGCTATGCCGGCAGGCGCTGGCTGGCGGCGGTGCATCCCGACGACCAGAAGGCGCTGCTGCCGGACGGGCCGTCCGAGGACGTGGTGTTGCAGCGCGCCGAAATCCGGCTGAAGGATCCGCGCAACGGCGACTGGCGCTGGCACCTGATGCGCGCCGTGCCGCTGACCGGCGCCGACGGCGAGGTCGACGAATGGATCTCCATCCTCACCGATATCCACGACCGCAAGCTGGCGGGCGAGCAGCAGGCGATGGTGATCGGCGAGGCGCGGCATCGCCTGAAGAACCTCGTCACCATCATCGGAATCGCTGGCGAAGAGCTCGCGCCCGCGCGAACCCGATCCGGGCGTCGAGGCGTTCCAGAAGCGCTTCCTCGGCCGCCTGCATGCGCTGAGCGCCGCGTCGGACCTGGCGCTGGCCGGCAATTACACGACCGATGGAGACGAGCGAGGTGGTGGCGGCGACGCTGGCGCCGTTCCCTGGAGACGGATTCGGCGCGGCTGAGCTTCGAGGCGGGCCGCGGCTGATGCTCAACCAGGGCACCGGCGGCAGCCTGGCGCTGGGCATCCACGAACTGGCCACCAATGCGATCAAGCACGGCGCGCTGTCGGTGCCGGAGGGCCGCGCGTCTTTCGCCTGGACGGTAACGCAGATCGACGACGGCAAGCGCGTCGAGATGCGGTGGAAGGAAACCGGCGGGCCGCCGCCGAGTCCGCCGACGAAGGGCGGCTTCGGCAACCGCGTGATCGGCTTCATCCCCTCGCGGGAACGGAGCGGGAGCGTGACGCAGGATTATCCGCCGGACGGCTATGAATGCCGCATCGCGTTCACGCTGCCCGACATGCCGCGGGTGAAGACGCTGGAAGTGGAGTGAGGCGTTTCGACGTTCAACTATACCTGTCATGGCCCGCGACCAGCGGGCCATCCAGGTGATCGTAAAGCACTGACATCGCAGGTGACGCGATAGGCCATCGCGAACCTTGCTCGCAAACACAGAGCCCACCTGGGTGGCCCGCTTTCGCGGGCCATGACAACGGGTTGGTCCGTCCCGTTCGCTGCCCTATTTCGGATTGTCCAGGCTGAACATCGCGGTCTCGTCGTCATAGGCGAAGAGTTCGGCGAAGCGGCCCCAGCCGATCACGGCGCGCAGGGTTTCCTCGGCCGCATCGGGCGTCATGTAGTCCTCCACCTCGTCGAGGAAGCGGCTCTTGGGCGCGGTGTGGCTGCCGCGCTCGTCCAGGATGCGGCGGATATGGGCGGCGAGCGCGACATAGCTCATCAGGGCGCGCGAGAGATCTCCTTGCGGCCGTTGAGGTCCATCTCGGCGAACAGCTTGCCCATATGGGTCAGCTTGATGGCGCCGCCTTCGACCTCGGCCAGGCGCAGCATCTGCAGCGTCCTCGGCGACCGGGAACAGTTCGTCGATCTCCAATTGCAAATCGCGGTGAGATCGGGCAGGTCGGCCTTGCCTCATAGGGCGGCGCGGCGATGGCCTCGATCAGGCCGGCGATCAGGTTGGCGGAGACGCGCGGCAGGTGGGTGCCGATGCCGGTGCCCGGGAAGCGCTCCTTGCGCTGGCTGGCGTGCTCGGCGCGGCGCGCCGTCATCTCGGCATAGATGCGCTCGACCACGGAGATGAAGGCGGGGTCCTGGCGGTCGCGCGGCTGGCGCAGATCGATCTTGATCTCGGTGACGATGCGGCCGGATTGGTCGAGACAGCAGCACGCGGTCGCACATCAGCACCGCTCCTCGATGTTGAGCGTCACCAGGATCACGCCCTTGATGGGCAGGTGGCCGTCGTTCCACAGGTCGAGGAAATCGGTGCGCAGGTTCTCCGCCGTCAGCACGTCCAGCGCCGAGACGGCTCGTCCATCAGAAGAATGTTCGGATGCACGACCAGCGCGCGGGCGAAGCCGACGCGCTGGCGCATGCCGCCGGACAGCTCGCGCGGATAGGCCGATTCGTAGCCGTCCAGGCCGATGAGGTCGATCGCCGAGAGCGCGCGGGCGCGATCTCCTTGGCCGGCAGGCCGAGCGCTTCGAGGCCGAGCTGCACGTTCTCCAGCACGGTAAGCCAGGGGAACAGCGCGAAGCCCTGGAACACCATGGCGATGCCGGTCGCCGGGCCGTCGACGGCATGGCCCATATAGCGCACCGTGCCGCGCGTCGGCGGCGACAGGCCGAGATGATGCGCAGCAGCGTGGACTTGCCCGAGCCCGAGCGGCCGAGCAGGCCGACGATCTCGCAATAGCGCAAGGTGAGGTCCACCCCGTCGAGCACCAGCAATTCGCTGCCGCCGGGCCGCTGGAACGAGCGGCCGACGGCCTGGACGTCGAGAAGCGTTTCTTCTTCCATTGCCGCACTCCCTAACCGAGCCGGAATTTGCGCTCGGCGTACCAATAGAGCGGCCGCCAGAACAGGCGGTTGACGACCGTGACCAGAAAACTCATCACCGCGATGCCGAGCACGATGCGGTGGAAATCGCCCGCCGCGGTGGCATCGGCGATATAGGCGCCCAGGCCGTGGGCGCGCAGCGTGTGGCTGCCCCAGGTCGCGACCTCGGCGACGATGGCGGCGTTCCACGAGCCGCCCGAGGCGGGTGATCGCGCCGGTGACGTAGAACGGGAACACGCCGGGCAGCGCCACCTTGCGCCACCACAGCCAGCCGCGCACCTGGAGGTTGGCGCTGACGTCGCGCAGCTCGCGCGGCAGCAGCGAGGCGCCCGCGATGACGTTGAACAGGATGTACCATTGCGTGCCCAGCACCATCAGCGGCGACAGCCACACATCGGGATTGAGCTGGAAGGTGACGATGCCCCAGACCGCGACGGGAAACAGCAGGTTGGCGGGAAAAGCCGCGAGGAACTGCGCCACCGGCTGCACCACCCGCGCCAGCGCCGGACGCATGCCGATATAGACGCCGATCGGCGTCCAGATCGCGCTCGCCAGTGCGATCAGCAGCAGCACGCGCACCATGGTGATCAGGCCGAGTCCGACGACGCCGGCGAGGTCGCCGAGCGTGACCGGGCCGGCGAATTGCACCGTCTTCCACAGCGCCAGCGCGCCCAGCACGGCGAGGATGCCGTACCAGACGTAATCGCCCGCGGCGCGCGGCACCGCCACCGGGCGGGCCGCCGCCTTCAGCAGGGCACGCGGCGACGGCAGGCGATAGGTCCAGCCCATCAGCGCGGTGAACGGCGCGGTCGCCGCCCCGATCAGCCGCGAGCGGCGCACCACCGCCAGCGCCCAGGATTGCGGCTTGTCGTCGCCCTGCTCCTGGTCGAAGCGGAAGCGGTCGGCCCCAGGCGACCAGCGGGCGGAACAGGAGCTGGTCGTAGATCAGGATCACGATCAGCATGGTGCCGATCGCCCAGAAGATGGCGTGCAGGTCGCGCTGGGCGATGGCGACCGCGATATAGAGCCGATCCCCGGCAGGGTGACGGTGGTGTGGCCGACGCTGATCGCCCTCGGACGCCACCACGAAGAACCAGCCGCCGGACATCGACATCATCATGTTCCACACCAGCGACGGCATGGCGAAGGGCGCGTCGATCCGCCAGAACCGCGCCCAGGCGGTGAGGCCGAACAGCCGCCCGGCTTCGGTCAGGTCGCCCGGGACGGTGCGCAGCGACTGATAGAAGCTGAAGGCCATGTTCCAGGCCTGACTGGTGAAGATGGCGAACACCGCCGCCAGCTCGGCCCCGAACACCCGTCCGGGCGCCAGCGACATGAAGAAGACGACGGTGATGGAGATGAAGCCGAGGATCGGCACCGACTGGAGGATGTCCAGGAACGGGATCAGGATCGCGCCGGCGCGCGCGCTCTTGGCCGCCCAGGTGGCATAGGTGAAGGTGAAGACCAGCGATGCCCCGAGCGCGATGAGCCTGCGCAGCGAGGTGCGCAACGCGTATTCCGGCAGGTAGGACGGATCGAGCGAGATCGGGGTGCTGGCGAGCTGGGCCAGGGGCTCCAGCAGAAGCTGGCTGGCGCTGGCGAACAGGACGATGAAGCCGAGGACGAGCAACGCCGCCAGCACGTCCCACGCGCTCGGCAGGAAGCGACCGGCCCCGACCGAGACGGGCGGTATGAGCATCGAGAAGCGCATGGCGACGGCCTGGGAAAACAGATCAGCGGCTTAAGCGGTCGCAACATCAACCAGAGCGGCGGCCGGGACAAGTATCGCCGCGAACTGTGACGGGCTTCTCATGTCCGCCGGGGCGTCAGCCCAGCCGCGCGAGCGCCTGGATCACCTGATCGCCTTTTTCGAGCGTGACCATGTGACCCGCTTCGGGGATCGAGACCAGCTCGCTGCCCGCGATGCCCTTCTTGAAGCCATGGGCATAGGCGGGCGGGATCAGCTTGTCGCTGTCGCCCCAGATCAGCACCGTCTTCGCCTTGATGCGGTAGAGCCGCTGGCTGAGGCCGCGCTCGGGCACCGGGAACAGGATCTTGCCCGCCATGCCGAGCTGGCGCGCATTGGTCACCAGATAAGCCTGGAGGAATTTGGGATCGCTGAGCGTCAGGCCGGCGGTGAGCAGCGCGGTGCCCGCCTCCACGTCGTGGAACAGCAGCTTGGGCATCTCGAACGGCAGGGTCGCGAACAGGTCGGGGATCGGATGGTCGTCCAGCCACAGCCCGGCGGGGCAGATCAGGCCCAGCCGCGTGACGTCGTTGGGCGCGATCGCCGCCATCTCCGCCGCGATCATGCCGCCCATCGAATGGCCGACCAGGATCGGGTCCTTGAGGCCCAGCGCCTCGACCACGTCCCAGCTGTGGAGCGTGAAATCGAGCATGTCGCGGAGCTCGCCGCATTCCTCGCTGTCGCCATAGCCGGGCAGCAGCGGGGCGTAGACGTGATATTTGGCGGCCAGCCTGGCGAGGAACGGATCGGACAGCTGCACCCCGCCTGCGCCGTGCAGGAACATGAGCGGCGCACCGGAGCCGCCCTCGATGTAGCGGACGGGAACGTGATGGGTTTTGACGGTCTTGAGTTCGAGAGACATCGTATCGTTTCCTGTTGAATCGTCACCCTGAGGTGCTCGCGCGTGCTTCGAGGCTCGCTTCGCTCGCACCTCAGCATGACGCGCGAGCCTCGAAGGGTGGTGTCACCGCCCCGCGCCGACCGTTTCCATCGCCTTGGCTTCGGTCGGCAGGCTGCCCGGCCTCACCTGCTTGATCGGGTGGCACCAGAAGCGCTCGTCGTCGGCGTAGTCGGGGAAGACGTTGCGCAGCTTGGGCATCACCTTCTCGGCGAACAGCTTGGTCGAGTACATGCACTTCTCGCGCGGCATATTGCCGACATGCATGAGGCAGAACAGATTGCCGACATGCAGCGTCCTGGCGAGCTCTTCGAGCCGCTGGCGCACCGTCTCGGGCGAGCCGGCGATGACATGGCCCTGTTCGGTCAGCTCCTTCCAGGTGAGCGAGGCGAAGCCGCCGCGCGGCGGGGCGTACTGGTTGAGCGCACCGGTCTGGATGGTCTTGATGGTGCGGTAGCCCGGCGCATCCGCGAAGCCGGGATAGACGTGCAGGCAGCGGTTGTAGAAATAGTCGATATGCTCCTTGTACAGACGTTCGGCCTCGGCATCGGTGTCGGCGACGCAGATGGTCTGCGCGAAGCCGGCGCGATAGGGCGAGGTGTCGGGCGCGCCCCGCTCGGCGACGCGCTTCCAATAGCCGTCCATCAGCGCCTTGGCGCGGATGTAACCGCTGAACGACAGGTAGGAATAGGAATAGGTGTTGTCGATGCAGAAATCGTAGGTCTCGACGCTGCCGCCGCCGGGATGTGGATCGGCGGATGCGGCTGCTGGATCGGGCGCGGCCAGAGATTCACATGGCGCAGCTTGGTGTAGCGGCCGTTGAAGGCGAAGGGCTCGCGCGTCGTCCACGCCTTGATGATCAGGTCGTGCGCCTCCTGGTACTTCTCGCGGGTCAGCGCCGGGATCTGGCCGTAGCAGAAATTGGTGTCCATCGAGGTGCCGACCGGAAAGCCCGCGATCAGACGGCCGCCCGAGATGCAGTCCAGCATCGCGAACTCCTCCGCGACGCGGATCGGCGGATTGTAGAGCGCGATGGAATTGCCCAGCACGACCAGGCCGACATCCTTGGTGCGCCGCGACAGCGCCGCGGCGATGATGTTGGGGCTGGGCATGATGCCGTAGCCGTTCTGGTGATGCTCGTTGACGCCGATCGCGTCGAAGCCGACATCGGCGGCGTATTCGAGCAGGTCGAGATAGGTGTTGTAGACCTCGTGGCTCTTCACCGGATCGAACAGCTTCTGGTCGATGTCGACCCAGACCGAGCGGTTCTTCTCCCGGAAATCGTCCGGCAGATAGGGCCACGGCATCAGGTTGAACCAGGTGAATTTCATGAGCGTCCTCCCGGCAGTGTTTTGATTTTGTTGGCCCGATCCTGACGAATTGTCAGCTTCTTGGCAATTCCGGTCGCGCCGCGGCGAGGAACGATTCGACCTCGGCAGCGGTCTTCAGATGCACCGCCGGCACGTCGGGGCCGTGCTCCTTGCGCAGCCGCTCGATGCGCGGGCGGTTCACGCGCTCGAAATTCCGGATGAAGGCGAGCACCTTGCGCAGGCCCGCGAGGCGGTGATCGCTGCCGCGGTGCAGCACGCGCGCCATCGCCCGCAGGGCGCAGCGCCAGCGCGGCGTGTCCAGCCACACGACCAGCGTCGCGCGCGGCAGACGCAGGTCGAACGTGACGGCGGCGAAATTGCCGTCGCTGATCCAGGCCTCGCCCGCATGCAGCGCCCGCAGCGTTTCGCGGAAGGCCGGCACCTCGGCTTCGCCCCAGCCGTCCTGCCAGATCGCGTCGAGCAGGATCGCGGGCGCGCCGGTGCGCGCGCTCAGCCGCCGCGCCAGCGTGGTCTTGCCGCTGCCGCCGCAGCCCAGGAGAACGATGCGTGCCATGCGCCGCAACCTGACGGGACGTAACGCCGCGGTCAAAGGCGACACCGGCGTCATCTTTGGCTACACTGTCCGCCGGCAAAGCTCTCGGGTCACACACATATGAAAGCCTACGACTACGTCATCATCGGCGCGGGCAGCGCGGGCTGCGTGCTCGCCAACCGGCTGTCGGCCGATCCCAATATCGAGGTCCTGCTGATCGAGGCGGGCCCGCGCGACAAGTCGATGATGATCCACATGCCGGCCGGCATCCCGGCGCTGATCGGCAAGCCCAATCCGCACAACTGGTACTACAACACGGAAGGGCAGCAGCATCTGAACGGCCGCAGCCTGTATTGGCCGCGCGGCCGCGGCTGGGGCGGCTCGTCCTCGATCAACGGCATGATCTATATCCGCGGCCATGCCCGCGATTACGACGGCTGGCGCCAGCTCGGCCTCGAAGGCTGGTCGTTCGCCGACGTGCTGCCCTATTTCAAGCGCTCCGAGCACAATGAGAAGGGCGGCGACGATTTCCACGGCGGCGAAGGGCCGCTGCGGGTGTCCGACGGCCGTTCCACCAATCCGCTGTTCCGCGCCTTCGTCCAGGCCGGCGTCGAGGCGGGGTTCAAGCAGACGCCGGATTTCAACGGCTTCCAGCAGGAGGGCTTCGGCCCCTACCAGCTCACCATCCATGAGGGCGCGCGCTGGAGCGCGGCCAAGGCCTATCTGACGCCGGCGCTGACGCGCAAGAACCTCACCATCGAATCCAACGCCCATGTCGGCCGCATCCTGTTCGAGGGCAAGCGCACCACCGGCGTCGAATTCGTCCAGGACAAGCAGACGGTGCGCGTCACCGCGACCCGCGAGGTACTGCTCAGCGGCGGCGCGGTGAACTCGCCGCAGACGCTGCTGCTCTCCGGCATCGGCGATGCCGAGCTGCTCAAGCGCTTCGACATTCCCGTGGTCGCGGACCTCAAAGGCGTCGGCAAGAACCTGCAGGATCATCTCGACGCCTCGATCCAGTACGAATCGAGCCAGCCGATCACGCTCTACAGCCAGGCCAATCCGCTGAGCGCGCTGAAGACCGGGCTGTCCTACATCCTGTTCAAGAAGGGCCTCGCCACCGGCCAGGGGCTGGAATCCGGCGCCTTCCTCAAGAGCCGTCCGGACCTCGAAAATCCCGACCTGCAATTCCACTTCATCGCCGCGATCATGACCGACCACACGCGCAAGAAGTCCGACCGCCACGGCTTCATGGCGCATGTCTGCCAGCTGCGGCCGCAGAGCCGCGGCTACATCTCGATCAAGTCGAACGATCCCTTGGCGGCGCCGATCATCCAGCCCAATTACCTGGAGGCCGAGGAGGACCGCCGCGCCCTGCGCGAGGGTACCAAGATCGCGCGCGACATCTTCGCCCAGGAGGCGTTCGATCCCTATCGCGGGCCGGAATTGTGGCCCGGCGCCCATGTGCGCACCGACGACCAGATCGACGCCTGGATCCGCAAGACCGCCGAGACCATCTATCACCCGGTGGGCAGCGCCAAGATGGGCAAGGACGCCGAAAGCGTGGTGGATGCGCAGCTCAAGGTCTACGGCATCGAGGGCCTGCGCGTGGTCGACGCCTCGGTGATGCCGACCCTGGTCAGCGGCAACACCAATGCGCCGACCATCATGATCGCCGAGAAGGCCGCCGACATGATCCTGGGCCGCGCCCCGCTGCCGCCCGAGCCTGTGAAGGTCGCCGAAGACCGCGCCGTCGCCGCGGAGTAGGCGCCGTGACCGTCGCCTGCCTCGTCCTGATCGCCGGCCTCTGCTTCGAGGGGCACACCGTCAAGGCGGAGGTGGCGAATTTCGGCCTCGGCTACAGCGCCGAGGTCACGGGCGAGCAGTATGTCGTCCGCACCGGCGGCACCGACGTCGTGCAGATGCACGACTTCCGCAAGGCGCCGAAAGCCTGCGCCGACGGCGTCTGCGTCCGCTATGTCAAATCGTGCCAGCCCGCCCATCCCGCCGGCATCGAATGCCGATACGCGGTCGTCTGGCCGGGAATCGTGCCGGACGGCGGGATTTCGGTGACGGCCGCCAGTGCCGAGGCACTGGCGACGGCCGGTCGCGAGGTTTCGATCGTCGTCGAGCGCGACGGAAAGTCGGCAAAGCTTCCGCTTTCGGCCTTGGACGTGACCGCCGATGCCCACACGCTGGCCGATTGCCCGGCGGGAATGAGCTTCGACGCCTGCGATCCGCCGTGACCCCCCTCGCGACAAGCAGGCCATGTGTCCCAAACATGGCTGCAGCCCTTGCGGCCAGACAAATCCGACACACTTTGTCTCTATGTTGCGGACCGTGAGGCGGAGCGTGCTTTCCCGACGTTACCATGGAGAGTAGGCTCGAAAGATGATTGCGATGAAGCGTATTTTGATCGCGGCGGCGGTTTTGCTGCCCTTGGCCCTTCCCGCCGGCGCGCAGGCCGAACGCCTCGACGTCCAGACGATCAATTTCGACATGTGGTGCCAGGAAACGCAGAAACTGCCGCCCGACCGCTGCGACAAGCGCCTGCCGCCCGACGAAGCGGCGTTCGAGGACTACCGCGCCAAGGTCGAGAAATACGAGGTCCCGTTCCTGAAGGGCCAGGAGACCGGCGCCCAGCTCGACCGCACCATCCTGCACAGCGATCCGGTCGACCACCCGGTCACCCAGGACCCCTCCGCCGCCCAGCAGCAGGCGATCTCCCCCGGCGCGCCGCCGAAGCCGTAGCTAGCACGCCCGGCCGCGAATCCGGAAGAACGGCGCGAAATCGCCGACATATTCCGGACGACGCATCCCGACCAGGACATGCCCCGCGCCGGCCGCCAGAACCGCATGGCAGGCCTGTTGCTGCAGCAGCGGATAGTCGGCCGACGCCAGCTCCGGCCGGAGGCGCTCCCGATCGATCGCGGCGCCGACCAGCTTGCTCATGTTGGCGCGGGCCTGCGCCAGCGCGCCTTGCTCCAGAACGGCCAATGCGGCGGCAAGGTCCGGCGGCAGCCGCTCCGCGTACAACGCCTGGACAACCGGCACCAGACATGTGCGCATCAGCGCAGCGACGGCCTCCGTGTCGGACAATTGCGGCAGCGCTCTTGCGAGCGTCTCGATCGCTTCCAGGTCGCCGACGCTGCCGCTCGCGCCGGCGCGCCCGACCTGCCCGTCCAGCAGGCGAACCACCTCCCTCAGGGCGGGCCGAATGGCGGCGCGCGGCCCGGCGGCCGGAGCGGCAAGCCGCAGCCGCGTCCCGCCATGCATCGCGTTGAGCGGCCTGTTGGCGAGGGTCACCAGGCCGAGTTGCCGGGAGCGCTGGAGCAGCGACGGCCCGGCGCCGGCGTCCGCGGCGGCGGCCTCGAAGACGTTGAACGGAAACTGGACCAGCCGAAAGGCGGTCTCCGGCGGACGGGCCGCCGTCCTGCCGTAATAGAAGTCGACCGTGCATTCGCCGCCGGCATGCGAGCCCGGCAGCGCATTGGAGCTGACTCCGAAATAGCGAATGACCTTCTGCGCAACGAGCTGTTCCAGCGCTTCGAGTGCGGCGGCTATCTTCGTCCCATAGTCTTCGCCGGATGCGGCGTGATACTCGGGATTGTGCAGGAAAATGCCGTCGACATAGTCCAGGCCCATCCTCTCCAGCGACCGCAAGGCCCGGTGCCGCACATAGGCGGGATGGATGCAGTGCAGCGCGTCGTTCCGGCGGACGATCTGTGCCCGCGCCGCGGGGCAATCGCGAAAGAAGCCGGCATCGTCGTCGGTCACATACCCGACCTTGGTGGTCACGAAGATCGTTTCCCGCCTTGCCTCCGACAACACCGCGCCGATCAGCGCCTCCGATTCCCCATTCGTGTAGTTCGGCGCCGTGTCGACGAGATTGCAGCCCGCGCAAATCGCGCTGCGCAACGCGGCGGAATGGATGCGGGACGCCGCAGAGATCCGGTATCCGCCGAATCCCACCGCCGAGAGCCCGCCGAGCGTCAGCATGCGGTGTTCGACCGGCGGCGATTCCGCTCGAAGAAAATCCGGCGGGAGAAATTGTAGGTCTGACCCGACATGTCCAGCGACCGCACGCTGTCCTCCCGCCGGGCGAAGATGTCGACGAAGATGTTGGTCAGCCACGCGAAAAACCGCGCGCCCTCGGGCGTGAAGAGACGGCGGACGTTCAGGACGCGGCTGTCGCGCAGCAGCTTGTGAAGCGTGAACGCGAGCCTGCCCGAGCACTCGAACGCGTCCGGGCCGCCGTGGGTCCCTTCGCGCAGGCACGCGTCGAGGGCCTGCGCAATCATGACTTCCGTGAAAAAGCCGTGGAGAGCGGCCAGCACCGTGCGGTGCTCGGTCGGCTGCAATGTGATCTCCCGCAGGCCGGACGCCGGGTCCACGGCCAGGAGCCTGCCCGGCTGGACGGCGGCAGCGCTCAGGACCAGATGGCCGGCCTGATGGACGATGTCTTCGACGAACGAAACGCTCGACGGCTCGTCCTCGAGGACGTTCAGGAAGCAGGTTCCGTAACATGCCTCGTCGACGAAGGAGTTCATCCGGGGATTGTGGAACGGGACGAATTCCCTTGTGCACGACAGGACGGCGTTCCAATAGGCCGGCACGACGCACCGGATCGCTCCGACCGCCGCGGCCACGAGCGGTGCCGCCCGCTGCGCGCCGCCGGATCACGCGCCACCGGACCCGGCCTCGTCCGTGTAGAACGACTCGGTGACCCTGTGGGGATGGAGGGTCGTTCTTATCAGCCCGTCCAGCAGCTCTTCCGGCAGCACATGCTCGAAGCCGATCGGCCGTCCCTCTCTGAGGACGTCCCAGGACCGCGTGGCCGTGTGCCATGCGAGCGACACGTCCTGTGCGGGGCATCCCGTCAGGAAGTATCCGATCCGCGGTGCGAACACCGCGCCGCCGGCATTCGTCAGGACCGGAAAACAGTCTTCGCCGCGGGCCCCGCTCTCATATCCGAGCGTGATCTGGCGTAGATACGCACCGCCGCGTCCCCGCACGATCTCCGCCAGGAGAAGCGGCTCCTGGTAGAGCGCGCCGTCGAATGCGCGGCCGAAACCATCGTCGTGGCCACAGGAACGCGCCAGCAATTTCGCCAGGCCGACAAAGGCCGCCACGCCGGCCGCGCATTCGCAGGCAAGTTCGTCCCATGAAGCGATCATCGTTGCGTCCCATGGGATGACGAACGCGACCGCTCCCATCGGATGGGCTTCAGCGACTGGGCGCGTCCCGGAACGCCAACAGGGCGTCGAGTCTCTGGAAGACGGGGACGAGTTCCGGCACCCAGATTCCGGTCTCTTTGAAGATGGCGGTGTGACATTCGCCGAATGTCCCGAAGTTCAGTTTGCTTACGATCTTTTCGACATCGTGATCTTTCAGCTTGTCGGCAAGAAGTTCGTGAATCGTGATTTTCCTGGTTGCTACGCTCATTCTTATATCCTCCCTCGTTGTGTAGAAACTTTCCGCCAAAATATACTCAATGTAAACATCTGACTTTTGTCGATATCGAAGATGAATACATTCGATGTGGATATTATGCCCATTCATCTATTCATGAATTCTATTATGAATCCGCAAAGGCAATTGAATTTGCCCTTTCCAGGCCGGATGCACGACCGCCATTCCTCGCATCGGCTTTCGCGCCATCGCCGGCGAACCGGCCCTTGAACTCTGCCGCACAGAGCATATATGCTCTGCGACACAGAGTTCTCGGCGAGGGCGAGCATGGGCACGGAACGGGACGAGGCCAGCGCCCTGCTCGCCGACGTCGAGGGCATCGAGGGCCGCGTCCGGCGCATCCTGATCTATGCCAGCATCAGCGACTTCCTGTTCCTCTGGGGCGTCATCTGGGCCGGCGGCTTCGCCGGCAACTATTTCCTGCGGCCCTGGGCCGACGCGATGTGGTGGGGGCTGGAGGCCGCGGGCCTGATCGGCACCGTCGTCATCGCCTTCCTGCATCACCGCGATGCGGAGCGGAGGAGCAGTTTCGTGCATGTGCGCGCCGGCATCACGGTCGCGGCGATCCTCGGCTTCGGCTCGCTATGGGTCGCGCTGACCCATATGGGCTGGCGCGAGCAGGTGACCTTCTGGCCCACCCTGCTCAGCTTCCTGCTGTTCCTGGTCAGCCTGTGGATCGGGCGCGCCCTGGCGCTCGCCGCGCTCGGAATCTTCGCGGTGTCGGTGGCGGGTTACTACGTCGCCGGTCCGTACCTCAATCTGTGGATGGCGTTCGCCACCGGCGGGTCGATGATCGCGGGCGGCTTCTGGCTGAGGCGATGATGGCGGACGAGATCATCCACCAGTCGATGCGGCTGAAGATCATGTCGTCGCTGAACACGCTGACGCGGAGCGACTGGCTCGACTTCACGCGCCTCAGATCGCTGCTCGACACCACCGACGGCAATCTCGGGGCCCATCTCGAGACGCTGGCGAAGGCCGGCTACATCGCGATCGACAAGCGCTTCGAGGGCAAGCGGCCGCAGACCCGCGTCCGCGCCACACCCGCCGGCCGCAAGGCCTTCGCCGAGCACGTCGCCTATCTCCGTTCCATCCTCGACACCGCCAAGGACGCGCCATGAGCAATTTGATCAATGCCCTGAAGCCGCTGATCGCCGACCTTGCGTCGTCGCTCTTCTTCGCCGCCCTGATCGCGGTCACCGGCAATGTCTATCTCGCCACGGGCATCGGCATCGCCGTCGGCATCGGCCAGCTCGTCGTGCAGAAATTCCGCGGTCAGCCGATCGCCCTGATGCAGTGGACGAGCCTGGCCCTCGTCGTCGTGTTCGGCTCGCTGACGCTCTATTTCCACGATGCGCGCTTCGTGATGGTCAAGTTCACCATCGCCCATCTGGCCATCGGCGCGGCGATGCTGAGGCCCAACTGGATGAGCCGCTACCTGCCCAAGATCGTCACCGACACGCTTTCGGTGCGCGAGCTGACCTTCTACGGCGCGATGTGGCCGGTGATGATGGCGGCGCTCGCCGTGGGCAACCTCTATGTCGGCTTCACCATGAGCCAGGCGGCGTGGGCCTTCTTCCTCGGCGTCGTCTCGCCGGCGGCGCCCTGGGCGCTGTTCGCCATCCAGTACGCGACGATCCGGGTGCATGTGACGCGCATCATCCGCCGCCGCATGGCGGAGGAAGCAGCGGCGGCGGCCGCCTAGACCACCGTCAGCGTCGCGATGCCCTTGCCGAGCGTCTGCATCAGCACGCGGGCGGACTCGTCGACGAAATGCACGGTGGCGGGGCGGTGCTGCGAGACGACGAGGCGCAGATGCGGCGCCCGCCCGCGCAGGCCGCCCGGCGGCGGCGGCGGCGGCGGAAGGCTGTCATAGGTCGGCAGCGGATCGTCTTCGCGGATCAGCTGGGAGCCGGCGAGGCGCTGGAAGGCGATCGGCTTGCCGGCGAGCGAAGCCTGGTCGCTCAGGATCTGGATCATGCCGATGAAGCGCGTCGGCGCGCCGCCGTTGAAGCTCACCGGGCAGAGCGTCGTCTCCAGCTCCACCATGCCGCAATCGGCGGTGGCGCCGATCGACGACAGGCATACGGGCTGGTTCAGCGTCAGCGCCTGGCGCAGCAGCGCGGCGAGCGCGAGAGAGGACTGCGCCTCCCAATGGGCGAGGAAGCCGGTGCCCTTGAGCTCGAAGCCGAAACGTTCGCACAGGCCGGTGCCGGCGAGGCGGTAGATCGGGCGGGACGGATTCTCGACGTCGAGGATGAAGACGGAAGACAGCATGCGCTTGATGGCGCGCGGATCGATGTCGGTCTGGTCCGGAACGGCGCGCCCCTTGCGCAAACGGCTCCAATACCCCACCAGCAGGTGGCTGTTTCTGTGCTTCATGGCCCCATCGTCCCGTTGCTTGCGGCGTTTCCCGTTTCGGAACGCCGATTGGCTCTCGGACGAGGAGGTGAGCGAAACGCGTGCCAGCGGAAACTTGACGCCTATCCGTCCGCCCAGGGACCACGCGGATCGACCGGTCCGAAATAGGGCACGAAGCGTGATTTGAGCAGCGGCGTGAGCACAAGACCGGCCGCGAAGCCGCCGACATGCGCCCACCACGCGGTGCCCGGCTCGGCCGCCGGCGCCAGCGCGGCGTTGACGAGCTGCAGCACGAACCACACGCTTACCACCCACACCGCGCGGATCCACACCGGATAGACGAACACCCACACCCGCACCCGCGCGCGCGGGTACAGAAGCATGTACGCCGCCAGCACGCCGGAGATCGCGCCCGACGCGCCGACCACCGGCGTGTGCGAAACCGGATCGACGAACACCATCGTCAACCCCGCGGCGATGCCGCACGCGAAGTAGAACAGGACGAACCTGGCATGCCCCATCGCGTCTTCGATGTTGTTCCCGAAGATCCACAGATAGAGCATGTTGCCCGCGATATGCAGAATGCCGGCGTGCAGGAACATGGTGGTCAGGATCGTGGCCCAGACCGGCACGCCGAAATCCCCCATCTGGACGCCGTCCGGATGGGTGAACGCGTTGGGCGTCAGCCCCAGGACGGCGACCGCGGTGTCGAAATCGGCGCCCAGCGACAGCTCCCAGAGGAAGACCGCGATGCACAGGGCGATCAGGATGAGGGTGACGACCGGCGCCAGCCGCGCCGGATTGTCGTCCGAGATCGGGATCATGGCGGCAGCCTAGCCGATTCCGAGGGCGGTCTGTGCCAAATCGGATCAGCCTGCCGCGCCCTCACGCCGCTGCGCCGTGGCACGGATCGTGAAGCAAGGACAGCGTCATCGCGGCTTTGCCCATTTCCCGTCCGATCCGGGACGCCGCGGGACGCCGTGATGGAATCAAAGGAGCACACCATGTCGCGCCAGACCAACAGCCTCATCGCCGCGCTGACCAGCGCCGCCCTGACGCTCGCGCCCTTCACCCCCGCGCTCGCCGGCAATATGGGCGGCGGCGGCCATGGCGGCAGCACGCCGAACTGCCCCAACATGGGCGGCGGCCACAACAACTACAATCACGGCTCGACCATCAACATCTACAAGCCGGTGAACATCAACAAGAACATCAACATCAATAAGAACATCAACATCAACAAGAACATCGTCATCAACAAGGTGAACGTCGACGTATCGGCCCAGGCGTCCGCCTTCGCCAGCGCCGCCGCGTCGGCTTCGGCGGGCGCGCAGACCATCGTCTATTCGGGCAGCTACCAGATCGTGAACTACAACAACCGCGGCGGCGGCGGCGCCGTCGCGATCGCCGCGACGCAGGCCGGCGGCGCCTGCCACATGCAGGAAGCCACCGTGGTCAAGTCGATCCATGCGGTGTGCGTGTCCTATGACGGGCGCGAATTCCCCGCCTCGCACATGATCGGCGACACCTGGATCGACAGCGGCTACGAAGGCGAGGTCGCGCGCTGCATCCCCGGCTCGCACCTCAAGATCGTGATCGGCGACGTGCTGCAGTCCGACCAGGGCATGGCCGGCACCTACGACCACGGCCAGGTGCTGATGTGCGCCGACCACGAGGCGCTGCGCCACTTCAAGGACGGCATGGTCAAATGCGCGCCGGCGATCCCGGTGCCGGACTGCACCGAGCGTACCAATCTGCGCCGCTGGGGCACGGGCGACTTCTTCTTCTCCTACCGCACCCAGGTCTGCGTCACCGAAAGTCACGTCGCGGAGACCAACAGCGCCACCGAGGTCACCACCATGACTCTCGACGGCGGCGTCGGCGACAGCTCGGGGAACTAGACCCGCGCCCGCCCTCAGAGAGAGGGTAATTTTTTAAGCAAACCAGCGGACCATGGCGGGTCACCCCGGCCATGGTCTCTGGTTGTCCACCCTTCTCACCCTGCTGCGCGAGGCACCGTTCCTGAACCGCGGCCGCGTGCGGCTGTGGGCCATCGCCATGCTGATCGGCTTTGCGGCCGGACTCGGCACGCTGATCGCGACCGCGCATGGCGGCATCGACTATGCGGGCCGCCCGCTCGGCACCGATTTCTCCAACGTCTATGTCGCCGGCCTCAGCGCCTTGCACGGCCGCGCCGCCGACCCGTTCGATCCGCTGACCCAGATGCATGCCGAGCGGGCGCTGTTCGGCACGGCGACGCCGTTCTACGGCTGGCACTATCCGCCCTATTTCCTGCTGATCGCGGCCCCGCTCGCCGCGCTGCCCTATCTCGCGGCGCTGGCGCTGTGGCAGGGCACGACGCTGCTGCTCTATCTCGGCGCCATGTGGCTGTTGCTCCACCATGGCCCCGCGCCCGCCCTTGCGCGCGACCTTCTATGGCCGCTGCTGGCGCTCGGTTTCACCGCGGTGTTCGTCAACCTCACCCATGGCCATAACGGCTTTCTGACCACCGCATTGCTGGCCGCGGGGCTCGCCCTGCTCGACCGCAGGCCGGTGGCCGCCGGAATCCTGTTCGGCCTTCTTGCCTACAAGCCGCAATTCGCGGTGATGATCCCGCTGGTGCTCGTCGCCACCGCACGCTGGCGCACCCTGGCCGCCGCTGCTGCGACCGTCGCGGCGCTCACCGTGCTGGTGACGATGCTGTTCGGACCGGCGATTTGGCCGGCCTTCCTCGCCTCGTCGCATTTCACCCGCGTCGTGGTGCTCGAACAGGGCGCCACCGGCTTCAACAAGATCCAGAGCGTCTTCGCCTGGGTGCGGCTGTGGGGCGGTCCGGTGCCGCTGGCCTATGCGGTGCAGGGCGCCGTCGCGCTCGCCGTCGCGGGCGCGCTCGTTCTGCTCTGGCGCAGCGATGCCAGCCCGGCGCGCAAGGGCGCCGCGCTGTGCCTCGCCGCGATCCTCGCCACGCCTTACAGCCTGGATTACGACCTGATGATCCTGGCGCCCGCCATCGCGCTGCTCGTCGCCGACGGCGTCGCGACGGGCTTCCGGCCTTACGAGAAGATCCTGCTGACGGCGCTGTGGCTGATGCCGATCGCGGTACGCCAGATCGCCGGCACCACCGGCGTCGTCCTCGCCGTCCCCGCGATGCTCGCGCTGTTCGTCCTGCTGACAGCAGAGCCGTTGCGCGCCCTCATCCCAGCGGCCCACCCAGCAGCCGGAAGACCATCGGGCCGAAGATGAGCGCCACGGTGAGCGCCCGGCGCAGCCGCGCGCGCTGCACTTCCGACACCGCCGCCAGGCAGCCCAGCGGCACGATGACGATCAGCGGCAGGTAGTAGCGGGGATAGGCGTCCATCATCCATCCCGTCTCGACATGGCGGCGATAGCTGAACAGCAGGTGGAGAACGAAGGTCGCGGCGATCGCCGCGGCACCCGCCACCGTCACGGCATCCAGCGCCGTTTCCCGCCGCCGGCCGATGCGCCGCAGCGAAACGCCGATGCCGAACAGCGCCGCCAGAACCGACAGCAGCGGCACGATCAGCATCGCGTATTGCAATGCGCTGCGCCCGCTCAGCGCCGGCATCCAGTTGGCCAGGAACGAGCCCGAGAACGCCACCGCATAGGCCGCCAGCGACAGCCGCGGGCGATCCGCCCAGCCCGCCATATGCGCTCCGTCGCGCAGCAGCGCGTGCTGCGCCGCCGTGTCCGGCGCCGGGCTGCCATACTGGATCGCGAACACGGCATAGGGCAGCGCCGCGACTGCCAGCGCCACCGCAATGCCCGCAGCCTCGCGCCATGACAGCCGACCGCGCCACAGCAGATACGCCGCGAGCATCGCCAGCGCACCGCCGGCCAGCAGCAGTCCCGTCAATTTCGCCCAGCCTGCGACGATCACGCCGGCCAGCGCCAGCGCGAGCCAGGCGCGGCCGCCCTCGACGAAGCGGAAGACGCCAAACAGCAGCATCGCGCCACCCAGGAACGCCGCATTGTCGTTGTTCACCGCGCCCGCCAGCGGCACCAGCACCGGAATGCACAGCAGCGGCAGGCAATAGGCATAGAGCTCCAGCCGCGCCGCCAATCCCAACGCCATCAGCAACCCGACCGCCAGTGCCGCGAGGACGACATTGATCAGCCGGTAGACGATCACCGCGCCCGGCGCGCCCGCGAGCCGCGGCCCCAGCGCTGCCAGCGCGTCGTAATAGAGCGGCGGATGGTTCAGGTAATTGGCCTTGGCCGTCGGCGCGAAGGTCTTGGGATCGAGCAGCCGCAGCCGCGCGAGATCGGGCCACCAGGATCCGTCCCGCTGCACCTGTGCGACATAGGAAACATGCGCGACTTCGTCGAAGCCCTGGGTCACGTCCTTGCGCACCCCCGAGGCGCAGGCTGCCAGCACCATCAGCGCAAGCATCGCCGCCAGCACGAAAAAGGTCTCGCGCGGCGTGACAGGGGGTGGGGCGGCGGCGGGGCTGGACACGGAAAAAGACAGTAGCGGCCAACACTTAACGAAGGCTGAGAGCGGCTCCCGCGCCGCCTTGCACGCCCTTAGTCGGCTGCTATTGTGCCGCCCGATCCGCCATCGCAAACGCCCAGGGAATTCCCATGAACATCCACGAATATCAGGCCAAGGAGGTTCTCCGCGGCTTCGGCACTCCCGTGCCGCGCGGCCAGGCCGCTTTCACGGTCGAGGAGGCGGTCGCCGCCGCCAGGGAATTGCCCGGCCCCGTCTGGGTGGTGAAGGCACAGATCCATGCCGGCGGCCGCGGCAAGGGCGGCGGCGTCAAGGTGGTCAAGTCCATCGCGGACGTCGAGACGGAAGCCAGGCGCATGCTCGGCATGACGCTGGTCACGCACCAGACCGGGCCGCATGGCCGCCTCGTCAAGCGCCTCTATATCGAGGACGGTTCGGCGATCGAGCGCGAGCTTTATCTCTCCGCCCTGGTCGACCGCGCCACCTCGCGCGTCGCCTTCATCGCCTCGACCGAAGGCGGCATGGACATCGAGGAGGTCGCGCACAAGACGCCCGAGAAGATCAAGACCTTCCAGATCGAGCCTGCCGTCGGCTACAGCCCCTATGTCGGGCTCGACATCGCGTCCGCGCTGAAGCTCAAGGGCGACCAGGTCAAGCAGCTCGGCGCCGTCGTCAAGTCGCTCTACGATGCGGTGATCGCCAAGGACATGAGCCTGCTGGAGATCAACCCGCTGGTCGTGACCAAGGACGGCAAGGTGATCTGCCTCGACGCCAAGATCAATTTCGACGACAACGCGCTCTACCGCCACAAGGACATCCAGGGCTTGCGCGACCTCGACGAGGAAGATCCGATGGAGGTCGAGGCAAGCAAATACGACCTCTCCTACATCAAGCTCGACGGCGAGATCGGCTGCATGGTCAACGGCGCGGGCCTGGCGATGGCGACGATGGACATCATCAAGCTCTACGGCTCCGAGCCGGCCAACTTCCTCGACGTCGGTGGCGGCGCGAGCAAGGAGAAGGTGACGGCGGCGTTCAAGATCATCGTCTCCGACCCGAACGTGAAGGGCATCCTGGTCAACATCTTCGGCGGCATCATGAAGTGCGACATCATCGCCGAAGGCATCGTCGCCGCCGCCAAGGAAGTCTCGCTCGGCGTGCCGCTGGTGGTGCGCCTGGAAGGCACCAATGTCGAGCTCGGCAAGAAAATCCTCGCCGACAGCGGCCTGCCCATCCTCCCCGCCAACGACCTCGCCGACGCGGCGCAGAAGATCGTCAAGGCGGTGAAGGGGTGAGGGCCGACAGGCGCATCCTTTGTCCTCCCCCTGCAAGGGGGAGGTCGATCCGCGCAAGCGGATCGGGTGGGGGTTCCGCCCGCTTCAGCCGCACACGCGAGAAGACCGCCCGCGCCCGCGAATTGCGCTTCTGGAATCACGAACTGACCGTCAACGTCGACGGCGTGCTTGAGGGCATCCGGCACGCTTTGCCGACGTCCCCCTCCCGCCCGGCTACGCCGGGCACCCTCCCCCTTGCAGGGGGAGGGATATGAATACCGTCGCCCTTACGCCCGACGTGCCCGCGTCCTTCCGCGACTCGCTGCGCGGGTTCGGGCCGTTCGGGGTGGCGGCGCTGGGCGCGATCGTCGCCGCGGCGCTGGTGTTCATGCCGATCGCGGCGGTGCTCATCCTGCTCTGGGCCTGGGCGTCGAAGACGCCGTGGCGCGATCTGGGCCTGGCGCGGCCGCGGAGCTGGGTCGGCGGGCTCGCCCTCGGCATCGCGCTGGGCGTGGCGCTCAAGCTGGTCCTCAAGGCGCTGGTCATGCCGCTGTTCGGCGCGCCGCCGGCCACCGCGCTCTATCATGACCTTGTCGGCAACACGCCGGCGGTGTTGAAATTCGCCGTCTACGCCATCCTCGGCGCCGGCTTTGCGGAAGAATTGGTGTTCCGCGGCTATCTGTTCGAGCGCGCTGCGCGATTGTTCGGCACCGGCCGCACCGCGACCGTCGCCACCGCGCTCGCCGTCACTGCGCTGTTCGGCGCGGCGCATTGGCAGCAGGGCATCGCCGGCGTGGCCAACGCCACCATCGCCGGCCTGGTCGCCGCCCTTCTCTTCCTTGCCGCCGGCCGCAATCTTTTCGCGCCCGTCGTGATGCACGCCGCCTTCGACCTCACGGCCGGGGTGCCGCTCTATCTTAATCTCGAAAACCCCATCTCCCATCTCGTCTTCAAATAGCGGAAAGCCCCGATGTCCATCCTCGTCGACAAGAACACCAAAGTGATCTGCCAGGGTTTCACCGGCAACCAGGGCACCTTTCACTCCGAGCAGGCGATCGCCTACGGCACCAAGATGGTCGGCGGCACCTCGCCCGGCAAAGGCGGCTCGACCCATCTGGGCCTGCCGGTGTTCGACACGGTGCGCGACGCGGTCGAGCAGACCGGCGCCACCGCGACGGTGATCTATGTGCCGCCGCCCTTCGCCGCCGACGCGATCCTCGAAGCCATCGACGCCGGCATCCCGCTCGCGGTCTGCATCACCGAAGGCATCCCGGTGCTCGACATTGGTCAAGGTCAAGCGCGCCCTCTCGGGCTCCAAGACCCGCCTGGTCGGCCCCAACTGTCCCGGCGTGATCACACCCGGCGAGTGCAAGATCGGCATCATGCCCGGCCACATCCACCGCCGCGGCTCGGTCGGCATCGTCTCGCGCTCCGGCACGCTGACCTACGAAGCGGTGTGGCAGACCACGGCGGTCGGGCTGGGCCAGTCCTCCTGCGTCGGCATCGGCGGCGACCCCGTCAAGGGCACCGAGCATATCGAAGTGCTCGAGATGTTCCTCAAGGATCCCGAGACCGAGAGCATCATCATGATCGGCGAGATCGGCGGGACCGCCGAGGAAGACGCCGCCGACTTCGTCAAGCACAACAAGGTGAAGAAGCCGATGGTCGGCTTCATCGCGGGCGTCACCGCGCCGCCCGGCCGCCGCATGGGCCATGCCGGCGCGATCATCTCGGGCGGCAAGGGCGGCGCCGACAGCAAGATCGAGGCGATGAAGAGCGCCGGCATCCGCGTCTCGCCCAACCCCGCCGCGCTCGGCACCACGATGGTGGAGCTGCTCAAGAGTTCGTGAGCACCGCCTGACGGGCGGCCCGTAACGCACATTCCCCTGACGGGTGTGTGGTCGCGATCGCACGCCGATTCGATCGCGTCGTCGCAATTGGGTCCAACTGCACCTATATTTAACCGTGCCGAGCGTTGAATCCGCGCGCGTTCGGCGCTACCACCCCGCCACGGCGCCCCTATCGCCCAAGGACCGGGCCAGGCCCAACAAGCCTCCCCCTAATCGGTTTGAAATGACAACACAATCCCCTTCCGACCGGATCGCCCGGAGTTCCAACGAGATTCTGGAGGCGACCTCCTTCCTGTCCGGCACCAATGCCGCCTTCGTGGAATCGCTCTACGCGCAATATCTCGAAAACCCCGACGCGGTGGACGAAAGCTGGCGTGCCTATTTTCAGGCCTCGGCCAGACGGGGCTGGCGCCGGCCCAGCTCGGGCGCGGCCCGGAATGGCGCCGCGACAAGAAACCGGATTACGCCAATGGCGATCTCGTCAGCGCCCTGACCGGCCAATGGCCGGCGCGCAAGGGCGAGGTCAGCGTCGCCGACCTGCACAAGGCGGCACAGGATTCCATCCGCGTGATCCAGCTGGTGCGCGCCTATCGCGTCATCGGCCATCTCGAGGCGACCTCGATCCGCTGAACATAACGCCCAAGCAGCCGCATCCGCAGCTCGAACCAACTTTCTACGGCTTCCACGCCGAGGATCTCGACCGCCGATCTACATGGACGGCGTCATGGGCCTGGAGACCGCCACGCCGCGCCGCGTCGCCGACATCCTCAAGCGCACCTATAGCGGCCGCATCGGCTACGAGTTCATGCACATCAACGATGCCGAGCAGAAGGACTGGCTGCAGCGCCGCAATCGAAGGCCCCGACAAGGAGATCGTGTTCTCGCCCGAGGGCAAGAAGGCGATCCTCAACAAGCTGGTCGAGGCCGAGGGCTTCGAGAAATTCGCCTCGCTGCGCTTCCTCGGCACCAAGCGCTTCGGCCTGGACGGCGGCGAGGCGATGATCCCGGCGCTGGAGCAGATCATCAAGCGCGGCGGCCAGCTCGGCGTGCGCGAGATCGTGCTGGGCATGGCCCATCGCGGCCGCCTCAACGTGCTCGCCAACGTCATGAGCAAGCCCTATCGCCAGCTGTTCCACGAATTCTCCGGGGCGGGCAGCGCCAACCCCAGCGAAGTGCAGGGCTCGGGCGACGTGAAATATCACCTCGGCGCATCCAGCGACCGCTCCTTCGACAACCACAATGTCCACCTGTCGCTGACCGCAAACCCGTCGCATCTGGAAGCCTCCGACCCGGTCGTGCTCGGCAAGGCGCGGGCCAAGCAGCAGCAGCTCGAAGACACCGAGGAACGCTCCAGCGTGATGCCGCTGCTGCTGCACGGCGATGCGGCCTTCGCGGGCCAGGGCGTGGTCGCCGAGTGCCTTCTCGATGTCCGGCACCAAGGGCTTCATGACCGGCGGCACGAATCCATTTCATCATCAACAACCAGATCGGCTTCACCACGTCGCCGGCCTATTCGCGCTCCTCGCCCTATTGCACCGACATCGCGCTGATGGTGCAGGCGCCGATCTTCCACGTGAACGGCGACGATCCCGAAGCGGTGGTGCATTGCGCCCGCATCGCGACCGTGTTCCGCCAGCTGTTCCACAAGGATGTCGTGATCGACATGGTGTGCTACCGCCGATTCGGCCACAACGAGACGCTGGAGCCGACCTTCAGCCAGCCTCTGATGTACAAGGCGATCAAGGACCATCCGACCACGCTGCAGCTCTACACCCGGAAGCTGGTCGAGGAAGGCACGCTCAGCCAAGGCGAGGCCGACGCGATGAGCAAGGCGTTCGCCGCCCGCCTCGACGAGGAGCTCGCCGCCTCCAAGACCCACAAGCCCGAGCACGCCGACTGGCTGGACGGGCGCTGGTCGGGCCTTTCCATCGCGCCCAAGGGCGACCGCCGCGGCGACACCGCCGTGCCGCTCGACGTCGTGCGCGAGGTCGGCGCCGCCCTGACCCGCGTGCCGCAAGGCTTCAACGTCCACAAGACCGTCGCCCGCGCGCTGGAAGCCAAGGACGCGATGTTCAAGAGCGGCGAGGGCTTCGACTGGGCCACCGCCGAGGCGCTCGCCTTCGGCACGCTGATGCTCGAAGGCATGCCGGTGCGCTTCTCCGGCCAGGATTCGACCGAGGGCACCTTCTCGCAGCGCCACGCCGCGCTGATCGACCAGGAGACCGAGGCGCGCTGGTATCCGCTGCAGAACATCCGGCCCGACCAGGCGAATTTCGAGATCATCGACTCGCTGCTGTCGGAAGAGGCCGTGCTCGGCTTCGAATACGGCTATTCCTCCGCCGAGCCGCGGGCGCTGACCTTGTGGGAGGCGCAGTTCGGCGACTTCGCCAACGGCGCGCAGGTCATCATCGACCAGTTCATCGCCTCGGGCGAGACCAAATGGCTGCGCATGTGCGGCCTGACCCTGCTGCTGCCGCACGGCTATGAGGGCCAGGGGCCGGAGCATTCCTCGGCGCGGCTGGAGCGCTACCTGCAGCTCTGCGCCCAGGACAACATCCAGGTCGCCTATCCGACCACGCCGGCGAACTATTTCCATGTGCTGCGGCGCCAGCTGCACCGCCCGTTCCGCAAGCCCTTGGTGCTGATGACGCCCAAATCGCTGCTGCGCCACAAGAAGTGCACGTCGTTCCTGGCCGATTTCGGCCCCGGCTCGTCCTTCCACCGCGTGCTGCGCGACCAGGCCGAATGCGTGCCCGGGGCCTGGACCATCAAGCTGGCCGAGGACAAGGACATCCGCCGCGTCGTGCTGTGCTCGGGCAAGGTCTATTACGACCTGATGGAGGCGCGCGACAAGGCGGGCGAGAACCGCGTCCAGATCATCCGCATCGAGCAGCTCTATCCCTTCCCGGAGAACGTGCTGGCGCTGGAGCTCAACCGCTTCCCCAAGGCGGACATCGTGTGGTGCCAGGAGGAGCCCAAGAACCAGGGTGCCTGGACCTTCGTCGAATCGCGCATCGCGGACACGATCGGCCAGCTCGGCGGCACCAGCCGCCCGCGCTATGTCGGCCGCCCCGAATACGCCTCCACCGCCGCCGGCCTGATGAGCCAGCACAACGCCGAACTGAAGGCCTTCCTCGCGGACGCGCTGACACTGTCATAAAAATTCCCTATCCCCTTCCGGGGAAGCGGACGATAGGACCGAGCAAGATGACCATTGAAATCAAAGTGCCCGCCATGGGCGAGTCCGTCACCGAGGCCACGGTCTCCAAATGGTTCAAGAAAGAAGGCGATTCGGTGGCGCGCGACGAGCCGCTGCTCGAACTGGAGACCGACAAGGTGACGGTGGAGGTGCCCGCCCCCGCCGACGGCGCACTGGAATCCATCACGGTCAAGGAAGGCGACACCGTCCAGGTCGGCGCCCTCTTGGGTTCGATCAAGGAAGGCGCCGCCGGAACGCCGTCCGCCGTCACGCCCAAGAATCCGCAGGCCGCCGCGCCGAAAGCGGCTGCTGCTGCACCGGCACCCAAGCCGGCGCCTGCCCCCAAGCCCGCCGCGCCCGCGCCGAAGCCTGCTCCGGCGGCGCCCTTCGTCATGCCTGCGGCCCGCCGCGTCGCGGAAGATGCCGGCGTCGATCCAGCCTCCATCGCCGGCAGCGGCCGCGACGGAAGGGTGATGAAGGGCGACGTGCTCGAAGCGCTGGAAGCCCGCGCCGCCGAGCGCAGCGCGATGCGTGCCGCGCCCGCCCCGGTCCATGCCGGCCCGCGCCCGCGCGCCGACCGCGAAGAGCGCGTGACCATGTCCCGCCTGCGCAAGACCATCGCGCTGCGGCTGAAGGAATCCCAGAACACCGCCGCCCAGCTCACGACCTTCAACGAGGTCGACATGAGCCACGTCATGGCGCTGCGCACCGAATACAAGGAGAGCTTCGAGAAGAAGCACCGCGTGCGCCTGGGCTTCATGGGCTTCTTCGTCAAGGCCTGCATCGCGGCGCTGAAGGAGCTGCCCAACGTCAATGCCGAGCTGGAAGGCGACGACATCGTCTACAAGAACTATTACGACATCGGCATCGCGGTCTCGACCGAGCGTGGCCTGATCGTGCCGGTGCTGCGCGACGCCGATCTGCTCTCGCTCGCCGGCATCGAGGCCAAGATCCACGATTTCGGCCTGCGCGCCCGCGACAACAAATTGAAGCTGGAGGAGCTGCAGGGCGGCACCTTCTCGATCACCAATGGCGGCGTGTTCGGCTCGCTGATGTCGACCCCCATCCTCAACACGCCGCAGTCCGGCATCCTGGGCATGCACAAGATCCAGCCGCGCCCGGTGGCGGAGGACGACAAGGTCGTCATCAAGCCGATGATGTATCTCGCCCTCTCCTACGACCACCGCCTGGTCGACGGCCGCGAAGCGGTGACCTTCCTGGTGCGGGTGAAAGAAAACCTCGAAGACCCGCAACGCCTGCTGCTGGACATCTGACGGCGCGGACCGTGCCCAGGCTGCTGTCCGACTATGTGAAGGTCTATGACGGCATGCTGGCGCCGGCGCGCTGCGACGCGCTGATCGCGCAGTTCGAGGCCGCCGCGCCGCTGCACGAGCGGATGGCGGCCGAGCGCTCCTACAATTTCGTCGAGCTCAATGTCAGCCGGCACTGGCCGGACGTCGAGGCGCAGGTGCTGGACGTCATGATGCGCGCCGTCCGCCGCTATTGGGAGGAGCTCGACGTCGGCACCGCCTGGCCGACCAAGGTGTGGGCCGAGAAGGTGCGCATGAAGCGCTACCTGCCGGGCGGGGCCGAAAGCTTCGCGCCGCATGTCGACGTGATGAACGACGCGCAGAGCCGCCGCTTCCTGACCGCGATCCTCTATCTCAACGCGCCCGGCGGCGGCGAGACGGTGTTTCCCGGGCTTGAGGTGAGCGTGGCGCCGGCGCCGGGGCGGCTGCTGATCTTCCCGCCGCTGTGGCTCTTCCAGCACGCGGGCCTGCCGCCGCGCGACGCGCCGAAATACATCCTGCACAGGTATCTGTGGTATCCGCCGGCGTCGGAGAGTTCGCACCCCGCCAACCGGCCGCAGCCGGTCGGCTAAAGCCGGTTGTCATATTTACCCGACCCGTCATGGCCGTCCTCGTGGCGGCCATCCATGATAACGATGATTGAGCTTGGGTGTTCATGGATCGCCGGCACAGGCCGGCGATGACGGTCTGTTTTGCGATACAACTTGAACGCAACGCGCTCTACGCCACCCGCTTGTCCATCATTTCGAGCTTGGCGAGCTCGACATGGGCGCGCAGCTCGATCTCGTCGAGCACGCCTTGCAGCTTGGGGTCGTTGAACTGGTCGTGGCGGCGGGTCACCGCGTTGGCGAGGCGATTGAGCGTCGTGCGCGGCACGCCGCCGGCCAGCAGCCCGTCGCGGATCTCGTCCAGCATGTCGAGCAGCTTCTCGCCATGCGCCGCGGCCTTGGACTTGCCGTCGGTGGAATCGTCGAGGCCCTGGAGCATGAGGATGGAATCGAGCGCGCCGATCGGCCCCGGCCCGCTGACCACCTGGCCGCGCACCTCGCCCGGATCGGACAGCGCGAACGACGACGAGGCGCCGCCCGCGGCTTTGGCCGTGCGACGCACGGCGCTGCTATCGATCCGTCTGGGTCCGTTGATCTCCATGGGGCCCCTGTCCCACCGCGACACATCACAATCGCAGAGCGTGGTTAAGAAACCGTTAGGCGCGTCTACGCCCGGTGATATGGGTGCCCCGCCAGGATCGTCAGGGCGCGGTAGACCTGCTCCGCCAGCATCGCGCGGGCCATCAGGTGCGGCCAGGTCTGCGGCCCGAAGGCGAGGCTGCGGCCGGCCTTCTTGCCCGGCAGCGGCGACAGCCCGTCCGGCCCGCCGATGACGAAGGCGAGGGTCCTTGGTGCCGGCATCGCGCAGCGCGCCCAGCATCTCGGCGAAGTCCTCGGATGTCATGCCCTTGCCCTTGGCGTCGAGCAGGATGACATGCGCGCCGTCCGGCACGCGGCGCGACAGCCGCTCGGCCTCGTCGGCCATGCGCTTCTTGACGTCGCGGTCCTTGGAGACCGGGATTTCCTCGCACAGCACGGCGGGAAAGCCCATGCGCCGGCCCATCGCAACGGCGCGGCCGACGAAATCCTCGGCCAGCGCGCCTTCCTGCGTGCCGCGCGCGAACCCGACGGCGAGGATATGCAGCCGCATCGGCGTTCAGGCCCGCGAGCGCTTGGGCTCTGGCACCGACCACATGCCTTCGAGGTCGTAATAGTCGCGCACCTCGCCGCGGAAGATATGGACGATCACGTCGCCGGCGTCGACCAGCACCCAGTCGCCCTGGGCGGCGCCGTTCACCGGCCGCGTGCCGTAGCCGGCATCCTTCAGCTTGCGCGCCAGGTGCTCGGCGATGGAGGCGACATGGCGCGACGAGCGGCCGGTGGCGATCACGATCGCATCGGCCAGCGAGGAGCGCCCCTCCAGCTTGATGGTCACGATGTCTTCCGCCTTGTCGTCGTCGAGCGCGCCGCGGATGCGTTCCAGCAGCGCGTCGTCCATCTCATAGAGCGGCTGGTTGGCCGCCTTCTTCATGGAGACTTTCCTGGAAACCGGTTTTTTCGCGGGCGTCTTCGCCGCGGCGGCGGGTTTGGATTTCGCTGGCGCCTTCTTGGCGGTCTTGACGGTCAGAGCAGTTCCTCCATCGCGCCAAAGCCGGCACGCAAGCCGCAATCTACCATCACGGCAGCGCCCCCACAAAGCCTTCGGCGAAGCGCAGCGAGGCGCGGATCGCGGTTGCGCTCTGCGCATTGCGATGGCCGTCCAGGATCAGGATCGCGGGCGGCCTTGCGCCGACGATCCCGCGGCGCAGCGGGGACCGGCCAAAGCGCTGGATCGGCTTGGAATTCAGCGCCGCCAGCACCGTTCCCGGGCGCTGGATCACGGCGATGGGAACGCGCTTTGCGAAGTCGGCCCAGCGCCGCCAGCGGCGGAAAATGGCGAGGTTGTCCGAGCCCATCAGCCAGACGAATTTCACCAGCGGGAACCGCTTCTGCAGCGCCCGCAGCGTATCGATGGAGTAATGGGTGCGGAAATCGCGTTCGATGTCCATCACGATGATGCGCGGGTGGCGCGCCACCCTCTTCGCGTCGCGCACCCGCTGCGCCAGCGCGCCCATGCCTTCGGCGTCCTTGAGCGGGTTCTGCGGCGTCACCAGCCACCAGACGTAGTCTAGGCCGAGCCGCTTCAGCGCGACTTCGCTGACATAGAGGTGGCCGTCATGCGCGGGATTGAACGAGCCGCCCAGCAGGCCGATGCGCAGGCCGGGCGCGATGGGTCCCGGCGGCGGCACCCAATGGGCGGGCGGGCGTTCGAGCCTGGTCCGCTTCACGGCCGGATCTGTCCCGTGCCGCGCACGACGTATTTGAAGGTGGTGAGCTGCTCGACGCCGACGGGCCCGCGCGCATGCAGCTTGCCGGTGCCGATGCCGATCTCGGCGCCCATGCCGAACTCGGCGCCGTCGGCGAACTGGGTCGACGCGTTCCACAGCACGATGGCGGAATCGAGCGCCGCCAGGAAGCGCTCGGCCGCGGCGGCATCCTCGGTGACGATGGATTCGGTATGGTGCGAGCCGTAGCGCTCGATATGCGCGATGGCATCCGCGACGCCGTCGACGGTCTTCACCGCGATGATGGCATCGAGATATTCGGTGGACCAGTCGGCTTCGGTCGCCGCCTTCGCCGCGGGGAAGACGGCGCGCACCGCGGCGTCGCCGCGGATCTCGCAGCCGGCGGCCGCCAGGTCTTCCAGGACGGGCAGGCCGTGCGATGCCAGCACCGCGCGGTCGATCAGCAGCGTCTCCGCCGCGCCGCAGACGCCGGTGCGGCGCAGCTTGGAATTGACGGCCAGGGCGCGCGCCTTGGCGAGGTCGGCGCCCGCATGGACGTAGAGGTGGCAGATGCCTTCGAGATGCGCCAGCACCGGCACCCGCGCCTCGTCCTGCACGCGCGCGACCAGGCTCTTGCCGCCCCGCGGGATGATGAGATCGATGGCCTTGTCGAGGCCGCCGAGCATCAGGCCGACCGCCGCGCGATCCGTGGTCGGCACAAGCTGGATCGCGGTGTCGGGCAGCCCGGCGGCGCGCAAACCGTGGACCATGGCACGATGAATGGCGGCCGACGTGGCAGTCGAATCCGAGCCGCCGCGCAGGATCACCGCATTGCCGGATTTGAGGCACAGCGCGCCCGCATCCGCCGTCACATTGGGCCGGCTCTCATAGACGATGCCGATGACGCCGATCGGCGTGGCGACACGCGCGATGTCGAGGCCGTTCGGCCGCCGCCAGCGCGCCAGTTCGCGGCCGATGGGATCGGGGAAGGCCGCGATCTCCTCCAGCCCCCTGGCGGTCGCTGCGAGGCTTTTGGCCGTCACCGTCAGCCGGTCGAGCATGGCGGGCGCGGCGCCGGACGCGATGGCGGCCTGCATGTCGCCGGCATTCGCAGCGACGATGTCCAGCGCATCCTCGCGCAAGCGCGCCGCCGCCGCCCGCAGTGCGGCGTTGCGCCGTTCGTCGGGGCTTTGGCGCAGCACCGACGCGGCCTTGCGGGCATCATCGCCCATCGCCTGCATCGGCGCCGCGAGCGCGGAACGGTCCGGCGCGTTCACGACGCCGTCTCCGTCATCGCGAGGTCGTCGCGATGGATCATCTCGTCGCGGCCGCGATAGCCGAGGATCGCTTCGATCTCCGCGGTGCGCTTGCCCGCGATGCGCTCGGCGTCGCCGGCGCCGTAAGCGACGAGGCCGCGCGCGATCTCATGGCCTTGGCCGTCCTTCACCAGCACCGCGTCGCCGCGCTCGAAGCGGCCGTCAATCTGGCGGATGCCGGCCGGCAGCAGGCTCTTGCCGTCGCTAAGCGCGCGCGCCGCGCCGGCATCGATGATGAGCACGCCCTCGGGCTTGAGCACGCCGGCGATCCAGCGCTTGCGCGCCGCCGCGGGCGTGCCGCTGGCCGCAAAGCGGGTGCAGCGCGCACCGGCGCGGATCGCGGCGACGGGATGCGCGGACTTGCCCTGGGCGATGATCACGTCGCAGCCCGCCGCCGTCGCAATCTTCGCCGCGGCGATCTTGGACGCCATGCCGCCGCGCCCCAAGCCCGACACGGACTCGCCGGCCATCGCCTCGATCTCGCGCGTGATGGCCGGGACCAGCGGGAGGTGCCGCGCCTCCGGCATGCGCGTCGGATCGGCGCTGTAGAGCCCGTCGACATCGGACAGCAGGACCAGCCGGTCCGCCGCCATCATGCTGGCGACCCGCGCCGCCAGCCGGTCGTTGTCGCCATAGCGGATCTCGGCGGTGGCGACGGTGTCGTTCTCGTTGATCACCGGCACGCTGCCGAGATCGAGCAAGGTCTTGATCGTGGCGCGCGCGTTGAGGTAGCGGTTGCGCTGCTCGGTATCGCCGAAGGTGAGAAGAATTTGCGCCGCGACGATGCCCTCGCCCGCGAGGATATCGGCATAGGCCTCCGCCAGCCGGACCTGTCCCGCCGCCGCCGCCGCCTGGCTCTCTTCGAGCTTGAGCGCGCCGGCCTTCAATTTCAGCGCCCGCCGCCCCAGCGCAATGGCGCCGGACGAGACGAGCAGCACGCCGCGGCCCTCGCGCTTCAGCGCGGCGACATCGGCACACAGCGATTGCAGCCAGTCGCGGCACAGCGTGCCGCTCTGCGCATCGACCAGCAGCGCCGAGCCGACCTTGATCACCACCAGCCGGGCGGAAGCGAACGGATCGGTCACGGCGACCACGCCTTCTTGGGTTCGGGCCTGGCTTTCGGCGCCGCGGTCTTGCCGCGCTTCTTGACGATCTCCTTCGCCAGCGCCCGCAGCACGTCCGGCACGCCTTCGCCGGTCACGCCGGAAATCACGAACACTTTGTGGCCGCACGCCTTCTCCAGCGCCGCGCGCTTCTTGGCCAGCGCCGCTTTCGGGATCGCATCGGCCTTGTTCAGCGCCACGATCTCCGGCTTGTTCTCGAGCCCGTTGCCATAAGCCTCGACCTCGGTGCGGATGGTCTTGTAGGTCCTCGCGATCTCGCTCTCGGTGCCGTCGATCAGGTGCAGGATGACGTTGGTGCGCTCGGCGTGGCCGAGGAACTTGTCGCCCAGGCCGACGCCTTCATGCGCGCCCTCGATCAGTCCGGGCAGGTCGGCCAGCACGAATTCGGTCTCGTCGACCTTCACGACGCCGAGCTGCGGCTCCAGCGTGGTGAACGGATAGTCCGCGATCTTGGGCCGCGCCGCCGACACCCGCGACAGGAAGGTCGACTTGCCGGCGTTCGGCTTGCCGATCAGCCCGGCATCGGCGATCAGCTTCAGCTTGAGGATGACGATCTTCTCTTCGCCGGGCTGACCGGGATTGGCGAATTTCGGCGCCTGGTTGGTCGAGCTCTTGAAATGAGCGTTGCCGAAGCCGCCATTGCCGCCGCGCAGCAGCCGCACCCGCGCGCCGGGCTCGGCGAGGTCGGCGATCAGCGTCTCGCCGTCCTCTTCGAAGATCTGCGTGCCGACCGGCACCTTCATCAGCGCGTCGTCGCCATTGCCCCCGGTCATTTCCTTGCCCATGCCGGGCTCGCCGTTCTGGGCGCGGACATGCTGCTGGTAGCGGAAGGACAGCAGCGTGTTGCGGTTCTCGAACGCCTCGACGACCACGTCGCCGCCGCGGCCGCCATTGCCGCCCCACGGCCCGCCATATTCGATGAACTTCTCGCGCCGGAACGCGACACAGCCGTTCCCGCCATGGCCCGATTGGATATAGACCTTCGCCACGTCGAGGAATTTCATGACGTGAGCCCGTTCCGGCGCGTGAAGTGGTGTTTCATGCCGCCTTCTTTCGCGCAAATTGGTCGCGCGTCAACTGCACCCGGTTGGAGAGCACCTCACAGCCCCGGGCGACACAATGGACCCGCTCGACGCCCGCGACGGTGAAGCCCAGCTTGCGCAGCACGGCGCCGGAGGCCGGGTTGTCGTCGTACCAGCCGGCCGCCAGGCGCGCCGCCCCCATGTCCTCGAAGGCGAAGCGCATCACCGGCCGCGCCGCCTCCGTGGCGTAGCCCAGCCCCCAATAGGGCTTGCCGTACCAGTAGCCGAACTCCCAGGTGCCGCCGGCGACGCGATCGACGGCGCACGCGCCGATCAGGGCACCATCCATCGCCCGCGTGACGGCAAAGAAGAAGCCGCGGCCGTCGCGCCGCTCCTGGTCGGTCCGGACGAGAGCTTCGCGGAACAGCGTCTCGGTGAAAGGATGCGGCACCAGACGCAGGTTTTTCGCCACATCGTAGTCGTTCAGAATCGCCACGCAGGCCGGCATGTCGGTCATCGTCAGCGCGCGCAGGACCAGGCGCGGCGTCGTCGGGTGGAAGCTCATGCCGCCCTCCCGCCCAAGAAGGCGGCGCGGCTGAGCGTCACGATGTTGCAGCCGATCTCCATGCCGCGCGCCAGACAGGCTCGCTTCTCGAACCCCTTGGGGACGCAGCCGAGCTTTTCGAGCACGTTGCCCGAGCGCGGATTGTCGTGAAACCAGCCGGCCCAGACATATTCGGCCTTCAGATCGTCGAACGCGAAGGCAACGAGACGGCGCGCCGCCTCGGTCGCGTAGCCCTGGCGCCAATAGGGCTTGCCGAGCCAGTAGCCGAACTCGAAGCTGTCGTCCGTCAGGTGCAGGCCGATGCCGCCCATGTAGACGGAATCCGGTTTTCGCGTGATCGCGAAATTGAAATCCGTGCCCGCCGCCCGCTTCTCCACCGCCAGTGCGACGAACGCCTCGGCATCCCGTTCGGTATAGGGATGCGGAAGACGGGAGAGGTTCTTGGCGACGTCGTAGTCGTTCGCCAGCGGCACGATCGCGGGCACGTCGTGCCGTCCGGGCGGTCGCAACAGCAGTCTCTCGGTTTCCAGTATGCACGACATGACACGTCCCTCCGGGGAGAGACGAAAAAAGGGAGATGGCGGACCATCTCCCTCCTGATAATGGGCCGCCGATTTCTCGGGCGGCCTATGTCTTCAGCCGCCTATTCCGCTGCGATCTTCGTCGCCGGGTTGGTCGCGGTAATCACGGATACATAGGTGCGACGCTTGAAGCCCTGGCGGAACGCGACTTGGCCGTCGGTAAGCGCGAAGAGCGAATGGTCCTTGCCCATGCCGACGCCTTCGCCGGCCCAGAACTTGGTGCCGCGCTGGCGCACGATGATGTTGCCGCCGGCGACCTTCTCGCCGCCGAACAGCTTCACGCCGAGCATCTTGGGGTTCGAGTCGCGGCCGTTGCGCGAGGAACCGCCTGCTTTCTTGTGTGCCATGGGAGTAGTCCTTCGAACCTTGCTTTAGGCGGCGGTTATGCCGGTGATCTTCACCGTGGTGAAGTGCTGGCGGTGACCGCGCTTGCGATGGGTGTTCTTGCGGCGCTTCTTCTTGAAGGCGATGACCTTCTCGCCCTTGCCGTGCTCGACGATTTCGGCCGCGACCGAGGCGCCGGAGATCAGCGGCGCGCCGTGCTTGGGGGTATCGCCGCCCAGCATCAGGACCTCGCCGAAGGTGATCGTGCCGCCGGCGTCGCCGGCCAGCTTCTCGACCTTCAGGACGTCGTCCTTGACCACCTTGTACTGCTTGCCGCCGGTGCGGATAACCGCGAACATGACATTAAGTCCTTGAATTTGCGTGCTTTCCCGCCGGACGCGCGCACAAACGCGTCCTTCGGGAGCCGCGCAATATACTGAGAGAGGTTTGCGGGTCAAGCACCGCGCGGAAATAACCAAATTGGCATCTCCCGGTGCGAAACTGGCGCCCGGCCATCCGCATTAGCTGCTTGGAAGGGGAACTCAAAATGTTGCGCACGATTCTGCTCGCCGGGAGCTTCGCCACCGCCGTCTGCGTCGCGCCGGCCATGGCATCCCCAACCGACACCCGTTCGGGCGCGCTGTCGATCCTGTTCGAGAACGACATCTTCTTCGACACCGACCGGCACTACACCAATGGCGTGGCGCTGGACTACACCACGGCGCCGCAGGACACTCCGCGCTGGCTGGAGAATTTCGCCCATCACCTGCCCTTCTTCGGCAGCAGCGGCGACGTCCGCACCGATTTCCAGCTCGGCCAGGACATCTTCACGCCGTCGAACACGCGCCGGGTGGTTCCCGACCCGACCGACCGGCCCTATGCGGGATATCTCTATCTCGGCCTCGGCCTGCTTTCGAACTCCGACACCCATCTCGACCAGGCGCAGCTCCAGCTCGGCACCACCGGCCCCGCGTCGCTGGCGCAGGACGCGCAGAACTGGGTCCACACCGTCATCGGCGACCACAAGGCGCTGGGCTGGCACTACCAGCTCCGCGACGAGCCGATCGCCAACATCTTCTACGAGCGGAGCTGGAAGCTGATTCCGCCGCGCTCGGTGTTCGGCGTGTTCGTCGATTTCGAGCCGCATGCCGGCATCGCCGTCGGCAACGCCTATGACTACGTCAATGCCGGCGCCATGGCCCGCATCGGCTTCAACCTGCCCGACGATTTCGGGCCGCCGCGGCTGGAGCCCAGCCTGCCGGGCAGCAGCTTCTTCGAGCCGAAAGGCGGTGTCAGCGCCTATATCTTTGCCGGCGCCGACGGCCGCGCCGTGGGCCGCAACATCTTCCTGGACGGCAACAGCTTCGAGACGAGCGCCAGCGTCGGCAAGAGGATCCTGGTCGGCGACGTGCAGATCGGCGCCGCGCTGCAGCTCGGCGGCACGCGGCTCGCCTTCACCCATGTCTTCCGCAGCAAGGAGTTCAACACCCAGCCTTCCGCCGACCAGTTCGGCGCCGTGAACCTGACGTTCCGGCTCTAGGCGGCCGCATCCGTCTTCGGCAGCGACAGTTTGATCACGCCGGCGATCGCGGCCGCCAGCAGGCCGAGGCCGACCGCGACGCAGGTCCATTTGATGTTCGTCGCCAGGAACGCCGCCTGGGCCGTGCCGTCGTTCCCGCTGCCGGTCAGCATCGACAATTCCAGCGCGTTCTCCGCCGCATCCGCGATCGCGCCGGCCAACGGCACGAAGCCGAGATAGTCCATCACGCGGCGCCAGGTGCCCTTCTTCGGCGTGAACGCCTCGCGCGCCAGCATGGCGGAGAAATAGAACGATATCGCGTAGAGCGGCATGAACAGGTAGTCGAAGCCCAGGCAGAACCCCGCCGTCACCGCGTGCTCGCGCGCGATCCATGCCGCCAGCGCGCGCTTGTAGCCCATGGCATCGCCGAACCCTTGCAGGTCGATGGTGCCGAAGCCGGTGGCGGCCTTCAGTCCGCGGTCCAGCACGGCGAGCACGACGAACGCCGCGACTGCCATCAGCGTGACCCATATCCAAAGCCGTATCAGCGTGCTCAGCCGCATGCGCAACTCCCCGTCATTTGCGGAGGATAGCCTGCGCCGCTACACATCCGCCATGCGCGGCCCCGGCGACGTCCTCTACAATTTCCACTGGATCGTGCCGGGCGAAGCGGCCCGCGCGGCGCAGGCCTATGCCGGCTTTCTCGGCGGCTTCCTCGCCCGCCATCGCATCCGGACGCTGATCAATCTGCGCGGCCGCAATCCGAATTACGGCTGGTGGCGCTACGAGAACCGCGTCAGCGCCGCGCGCGGCGTGCTGCATGTCGACGTGATGCTGGATTCGCGCCACCTGCCGCGGCGCGCGCAACTGGTGCAGCTGCTCGCGGCCTTCGACAAGGCACCCCGGCCGTTCCTGGTCAAGTGCTCGGGCGGCCAGGACCGCACCAGCCTCGCCGCCGCGCTCTATATCGTCCACCGCGACGGCTGGGGCGCGCGGGCGAAGGCGGAGCGGCAATTCGCGCGCTTCCCGTTCCTGCATTTCCCCAAGGCGGAGCAGCGCTGGCTGCAGTACTTCCTGCGCTTCGCCGAGCAGGATGCCGGCGGGCTGACGCTCGCCGACTGGATCGGCACCGGTTACGAGCCGGAAAAACTGCGCGCCTGGCTCGACGCCAACGGCCATGCCGGCACGTTCAAGGGCGTGTTCGAAAAACCGTCCCCCGCCCACCGATGGCAGTGGTAAGGCCCATCGCGCTCGCGCCCGGGGTGAGCCTGTGGCGCGAATATTTCGCGCGCGAAGAGAAGCGGCGGCTGACGGACGAGATTTTCGCGCTGGCGCAGGTGGCGCCGTTCTATCGCCCCGTGATGCCGAAAACCAGCACGCCCTTTTCGGTCGAGGAGACCAATTTCGGCCCGCTCGGCTGGATCTCCGACAAGGCGGGCTATCGCTACGGCGCGACGCATCCGTCGACGCAGAAACCCTGGCCATCTATTCCGGACGCGCTGATGGATTTGTGGCGCGATATCGCCGATTACTCCGCGCCGCCGGAATGCTGCCTCGTCAATCTCTACCGCGCCGGCGCCAAGATGGGGTTGCACCAGGATCGCGACGAGACCGCGGAGGCGCCGGTGGTCTCGGTCTCGCTGGGCGACGACGCGCTGTTCCGCTTCGGCGGCACGGCGCGCAAGGGCTCGACGCGCAGCGTCACGCTGTCTTCGGGTGACGTACTCAGCTTCGGCGGGCCGGCGCGGCGCATGTTCCACGGCATCGACCGCATCGTGGCGGGAAGCTCGCAGATTGTCCCCGGCGGCGGCCGCCTCAACCTCACGCTGCGCCGCGTGCGGCCAAAATAAAAGACGCCCGGTTGGGGGGCCAACCGGGCGCCGGATGCGCCGTTACGCGCGTGGTGTCGGGAGGGGATGACCGACACCGTCGAAGGATGTTGCCCGGCTTGCGAGCGGGGGGGCAGTGCTTGCCAGGCGATGTTTCATCCTTCGAATATGAAGCTATGCACGAAAGCCACACATTGCAAGAATTTTCTCGGAGATCGCGGCTTTTAGATTATTTTTAATGACAGCGGCAAATCAGCCACAGCACCGACAGAGCCCGGAAACAGCGGGATTTTCTGCGGATCGTCCGTTTCCGAGGCCCGGCGGCGGCGCGAACACGAATGTGTGAAGCGGCCGGTGCCTCATGCCTTCTTTACGTCCTGCGCCGTGCGGTCGATAGCGGCTTTCAGCTTGGCGACGATCTCCTCGACCTCGCTTTCCGAGACGACCAGCGGCGGCGCCAGCACCATCGTGTCGCGGATCGCGCGGCAGACGAGGCCGTCCTGGAAGCAGTAATTGCGGCAATGCGTGCCGATATGGCCGGGATCGGGAAAGAACCGGCGCTCCTTGCGGTCGCGCACCAGTTCCACCGCCGCCAGCAGGCCGACGCCGCGCACCTCGCCCACGATCGGGTGATCGTCGAAGGTCTCGTGCAGCCGCCGCAGCAGATAGGGACCGATCCCGTCGCGCACCCGCGGCACCAGCGCCAGCCGTTCGATCACTTCGAGATTCTTCAGCGCCACGGCGCAGGCCACCGGATGGCCGGAATAGGTGAAGCCGTGCACCAGCTCCTCGTTGGCGCTCAGGATGACGTCGCTCATCTTCGCGCCCAGCGAGATCGCGGAGATCGGCTGGTATCCGGAGGACAGGCCCTTGGCCATCGTCATGATGTCGGGCGCGATGTCATAGGTCTGGGCCCCGAACCATTCGCCGGTGCGGCCGAAGCCGGTGATCACCTCGTCCAGGTGCAGCAGCACGTCGTAGCGCGCGCAGATGCGCTGCACCTCGGGCCAATAGGTCGCCGGCGGGAAGATCAGCCCGCCGGCGCCCTGCACCGGCTCGGCCGAGAACGAGGCGACGTTCTGCGGCCCCAGCTCCAGGATCTTCTCTTCCAGCTTGCGCGCGATCAGCAGGCCGAACGCGTCGGCATCGATGTCGCCATGGCCCGCTTCCTTCGCGCCGTACCAATAGGGCGCCGGCACCTTGTCGAAGCCCGGCAGCGGCAGGTCCCATTGCGGATGCATCGGCGTCAGCCCGGACAGCGACGCCGCCGCGAAGGTCACGCCGTGATAGGCATAGTCGCGCGACAGATGGATCTTCTTCTGCGGCTCCCCCATCAGGTTCCAGTAATAGCGGATCAGCTTGAGCGCCGTGTCGTTCGCCTCCGACCCCGAATTGGCGAACAGCACGCGCGCGTGCCCGGCCGGCAGCAGCGAGGCCAGCCTGGTCGCCAGCGCGATGGTCCAGGGGTTCGAGGTCTTGAAGAAGTGGTTGTAGTAGGGAAGCGTCTTCAGCGCCTCGTAGCCCGCCTCCGCCAGCTCGGCATTGCCGTAACCGACCTGCACGCACCACAGGCCCGACATGCCGTCGATGATCCTGTTGCCGTCGCTGTCCCATAGATAGACGCCGTCGGCGCGCGTGATCACGCGCACGCCTTCCTTTTTCAGCGCCGCGGTGTCGGAGAACGGATGGACGTGATGCGCCGCGTCCAGCGCCTGCCAGTGCCTGGTCTGGTTGCCGCCATGTGCGGTCATGGTGCGCGCACTCCTGTGAGGATCAAAAATATCTGAGGACCGGAAAAAAGCCGGTCCGGACGCGCGCCCGCGCCCGGCGGACCTCAAGGGTTGAACCCGATCCGCGCGCAGAGAACGAGAAGAGCGCGCTTTGCGTTCATGGCGGCGAGCGTAGCAGCCGCCGCCGGGCGCGTCACGTCACGGCTGCGCGCCCTTGAGCGTCTCGTCCGGCGAGCCGGTCTCGATCTGCGCCTTGAGGCGGTCGAACTGGACGCCCAGAACCTCGTCAACCGGCGCGGCCCAGCTCGCCAGGCCGTCCTTCAGGTAGCCGCCGACATTGTAGGTGACGGCGACGTCGGTGCCGTCGCCGCCCGGCCTCAGATCGATCCGCAGCGCGCCGTCGACGCCCAGGCCCTGCAGCGGCCCCAGCGCGCCGCGCAGCACCAGGGTCTTGCCCGGAACGGCGGCGTAGACGATCAGGTGCTGGGCGCTGCCGCCGTCCGGCAGCGTCTCGCACCAGCAGCCGCCGGCGCGGGCGTCGAGCGACAGGTTCGCCGCGCTCTTCGAAAAGGTGTGCGCCGGGCTCCACCACTGCGACGGATGGACCAGTTCGCCATAGACCTTGTCCGGCGGCGCCGCAATGTGAACGCTCTCCGTCACCGAGAATCCGTTGGCTGCGGAATCCGCGACGGCGGCACAGGCCGGACATGCCAGGACACTGGCGACCAGGAACCCGATGACGGCGTGGAACAGGCGTGACATGACGAGCGACTCCCCTTTCGTCGTGCTCACCGTCCCTCGCTTGTCGGCATCGCCCTGTCAAGCGAGCTCGAAGGACGAGAGACAGCGCGATCAGCCGCGCAGCGCGTCGCCGAACGCGGCATAGAGCGCACGCGAGACGGGATTTTCCGACCATTTCCATTCGGGATGCCACTGTGTCCCGAACACAAAACCCTTGGCATCGGGCATCGAGACCGCCTCGACCTGCCCGTCCGGCGCGACCGCCTCGGCCCGCAGCGACGGCGCCAGGCGGTCGATGCCCTGGGAATGGAGCGAGTTCACGCGAAACGTCCGTTCACGGATCAGCCGCGCGAGCAGCCCGCCGGGCTGCACATGGACCTCGTGCGCCGGGCCGTATTGCACGTCCAGCGCCGCGCTCGAATCCTCGCGGTGGTCGTTGCGGCCCGGCACTTCGTGCACGTGCTGGTGCAGCGTGCCGCCCAGTGCGACGTTCAGCTCCTGGAAGCCGCGGCAGATGCACAGCACCGGCTTGCCCGCCGCGATCGCGGCCTGCAGCAGCGGCAGCGCGGTGGCGTCGCGATGCTCGTCCTGCAGCACGCCGTCGCGCGGCGGCGGCCCGCCATAGAACTTGGGCGACACGTTCGAGGGCGAGCCGGTGAACAGCAGGCCGTCCACCGCCGCCAGGACGTCTTCGGCCGCGAGCGGCGGCTCCAGCACGGGGATCAGCAGCGGCAGCGCGTTCGCGCCGCCGCGCACCGCCTCGATATATTTCTCGCCCACGACATGGAACGGATGCTTGCCGACCATGCGGCGGTCGCAGGCGAAGCCGACGATGGGGACGCGCCGGCCCATGTCAGTTCCGCCGGCTCCGCCCGAACGGGTTCCTGTCGGGCAGGACGAACAGCGAGGGCGGCAGCACGGCGCCGGGCTCCAGCGAGCGCAGCGCCACCGTGGTGGTGGACCCCTGGTCGTCGACCACCGTCCATTGCCGCAGCTCGTATTCCGGCTCCGCGAAGACCAGCGACAGGTTTGCCGTGGTGCGGTTGGTGCTGGTGCGCAAGGCGATCACGACCGAGCCCTGCTGATGGGCGACGCTGACCAGCTGCGGATTGTGCCGGATGTCGACCTTGCTGTTGAGGATCAGCCCGAGCGGCGTCTCCGACAGCGGATAGCGGTCCACCGTGTTCAGACGCGAATTGGCGACGGCGACGGTGTGGCCGTCCGCGACGATCAGATTGGGCGACGGCGGGTTGTACTGGAACCGCATCTTGCCGGGCTTGGAGATATAGAACGTGCCCTCGACGAGGTCGCCGCTCGCCGCGATCTGCACGAAAATGCCCTTCAGCGTCGTGATGCCGTTGAGATAGGCGCTGATGTCGTCCAGCTCCTTCCGGTCGGCGTCGCCGAGGTCGAGATGACGCGCCGGCGCCGGCTGGCCCGCGCCGAGGAACAGCGGCGTCGCGAAGGCGACGGCAAGGACAAGAGCGAAGCGGCGCATGCCGTTTCTTAGCCGTCCTTTGTGGCGGTAGCTAGGCGCGCCGCGGCGGCGCTATTCCGCGGCCTGCGTGGCCGAGCGGCGGTACTCCTGCAGGTGCGGACACAAACCGAAGATCAGCAGGTTCATCACGCCTTCCAGCTCGCGTTCGAGCTTGGGAAGCGTCAGCTTGGACCACAGCTGCGGATAGCGGAATTTCATCGTCGCCGCCTGTACCATCTCGGCGGCGAACTCCTTGTCGTCGGTCTTGAACTCGCCGCGGCGCTCGGCCTCGTCCAGCAATTCGATGAGGATCTTGCGCTCGTTCTCCAGCATCCAATTGGCGAAGCTCGGCCGTTCCTGGCTGATCACGCGCGCCATCTCGAAGGCGCGCGGGTCCTTCTCCAGCTTGTGATAGGTGCGGCGCAATTCCTCGAACAGAAGGTCGTGCAGACGCTCGCGCGCATCCTTGCCCGGCTGCATCGCCAGCTTGCGCAAATGTTCCAGATGCTTGGAATAATCCTCGGTCGCGATCGCCTCGGCGATGTCGAGCTTGCCGGGGAAGAAGCGGTAGAGATTGCCCGGCGACATCTCGCAGTCGCCGGCGACCTCGGCCATGGTGGTCTTGGCATAGCCGAAATGCGAGAACCGCTTTTTGGCGGCGTCGACGATGCAGTCGCGGATCGAGCTTTTTTCGGCCATAGGCAGTTCCTACCCAAGCGTGGTTTCTTGTTGTAGCCCTCAACATAATGACGAATCCTGAATAATCAACAGATCATTCAGTCTTCCGTCCCCGAGATGCCGCTACAAAGATGACCGATAACCCTTCCAGAACAAATGTTTACGAGAGCATCGCGGTCGTGGGTGGTGGCGCCTGGGGGACGGCTCTGGCGCTGGTGGCGGCCGGCGCCGGACGCAAAACCCTGCTCTGGGCACGGGAATCCGAGGTGGTCGATTCGATCAACCGGAGCCACGAAAACACCCGGTTTTTGCGGGGCGTCGCCCTCTCGGATTCCATCCGCGCCACAGGCGATCTTGGCGAGGCGGCAAGCGCCGAGGCCTTGCTGATCGTCGTCCCGGCACAGCACCTGCGCGCGACGCTGACGGTGCTGGCGCCGCTGGTCGGGCCCGAGACGCCGCTGATGCTCTGCGCCAAGGGCATCGAGCGCGGCACCGGCGCGCTGCCGACCGAGATCCTGGCCGACATCGTTCCGAAGGCGCAGCCCGCGATCCTGTCCGGTCCCTCTTTTGCCCGCGACGTCGCCCTGGGGCTGCCGACCGCCGTCACCGTCGCGGCGCGCCTGGATGTGGCGCAGGCGCTGCAGGCGAGCCTGGCGCATGCGCAATTTCGTCCCTATGCGAGCGACGACATCGTCGGCGTGGCGCTGGGCGGCGCGGCGAAGAACGTCTACGCCATCGGCTGCGGCGTGGTGGACGGGCTGGGGCTGGGCGAGAGCGCCCGCGCGGCGCTCCTGGCCCGCAGCTTCGCGGAGCTGACACGGCTGGGCGAAGCGTTGGGCGCCCGCGCCGAGACGCTGATGGGCTTGTCGGGCCTCGGCGACCTGGTCCTTACCGCCACCAGCGCGTCGTCGCGCAATTTCGCCTTCGGCCTCGGGCTCGGACAGGGCATACCGCTTGAGACCTTGCACGCACCCGGCGCGCCGCTCGCCGAAGGGACGGAGACCGCGCCGGCACTGGTCGCCCGGGCGCGCCGCCACGGCGTCGAACTGCCCATCGCCGAAACCGTCGCCGCCGTTCTCGACGGCAGCCTTCCCGCCGCCGCGGCGGTCGAGCGGCTGATGCGCCGGCCCTTGCGGCCGGAGTAGTTGGCGCCGCGCCGACCCGCTAAGCTGACGGCATCGACCATCCAGGGAACCGCGATGCTGTTCGTCGTCACCGCCATAGACAAGGAGAATTCGCTGCCCCTGCGCCTGGCGACGCGCGCGGCGCACCTGGCCTATGCGAACGAGACCGGCGTCGTCCGCATCGCCGGGCCGTTTTTCGACGCGAAGGACGCAATGGTGGGCAGCCTCCTCATCTTCGAAGCCGCCGACCTCGAAGCCGCCACGGCCTGGCATGCCGGCGACCCTTATGTGAAAGCGGGGCTGTTCGCGCATTCGGAGGTCCGCGCCTGGAAGCCGACCCTCAACCCGATCGACGCGAAATTCTGATGGGGACGGCGATGAATTACTGGCTGTTCAAGACCGAGGCCGAGACTTTTTCCTGGAACATGCAGAAATCGCGCGGCGCCAAGGGCGAGCCGTGGAGCGGCGTGCGCAACTACCAGGCGGCCGCGCATATGAAGGCGATGAAGACGGGCGATCTGGGCTTCTTCTATCACACCGGCGACGAGAAGCAGATCGTCGGCATCGTCGAAGTCATCGGCGAATACCGCCCCGACCCCACCGACGAGGCGCACAAATTCGGCCTGGTCGACGTGAAAGCGGTGAAGGACGTGCCCCGCCCGGTGACGCTCGCCGCCATCAAGGCCGACCCGGCGCTGAAGGACATGGTGCTGGTGAAGAACGCCCGGCTTTCGGTCCAGCCGGTGACGCCGGCGGCGTGGAAATACATCTGCAAACTCGGCGGCGTGAAATAGGCTCACGGATCGCGCAGCGAGAACACGATCTCGCTGAGGCAGGTGTCGGGCCATTTGCTGCCGCCGTTCACGGTATCGATGCGCAGGCTGAGGCCGCGCACCGGCTCGGCATGGCCGGACGGCAGCGAATAGGGCTCGCGCCGGTCGGCGAGGCCGAGCGACGAGGTCGTTCCATCCGGCCAGGTCACGGTGAGGGTGCGGACCGAATTGTTCTTCGCGAAGGTCTCGGCGGACTTGGCATAGCCGTTGATGAAGCTGATCTCCTTGACGATCTGCGGCCGCGAGAAGCTGACCGTGATCGCCTGGCCGTTGCCCGGGCCCGGCACGCCTTCGCACCAGGCGGTGGCGGGATCGTTGTCGAACAGATTCTGCGGGCCGTAAGTGTTCGTCCGTCCCGCGGCATCGCTCTGCGTGCCCAGCACCGAGCTGGCGCAGAACCTCGCCGCCACCCCGCCGCTCAGGGCGCGCGTGGCGCAATGTTCGCGCGCGAAGACGACCGAACCTTTGTCTTCCGCCGGCGGCAAGCGCCGGTCCGGGACCGGCCCGTCACGGTCGTAGGACGGATCGGAATGCGCAAGGACGGGAACCGGGGCGAAGCGCGGCGGCGGCCGCTCGCGAAAGACGAGCCAGAGGCCAAGTGCCAGGCTGACCGCCGCCATCGCCGCGACGGCGGCAAGGCCATAACGGCCGAATTCGCCGCGGGGCGGCCTGGGCGGCACGACGACCGCGGCCTCCGCCGCTGCCGGCGCCTCGCCGCTCACGATCAGGCCGATGGCTTCGACGAGGCGCGCCAGATGGTGTTCCAACGGCGGCGTGAAGGCGTCCAGCCAGTGGCGCTGGTTGATATAGTATTCGAGCGAGGCCTGCGGCAGGACGTTCTCGACCCGGAGCGGAATAATGGTCAGGCGGCGCGTCGCCGCGATGTCGACCTCGCGCTGCACCTGGTCCGAGCCGTTGGCACTGGCCGAGAAGATCAGCAGCAACACTTTCGCGGCGGCGATCGCCGCCGGTATCGACGCCGCCCAGTTGGCGCCCGGCGCGATGTCGCGCGGCGCGATCCAGCACCGTATGCCCCTGGCCTCAAGCGCGGCGCAGGCCGCGTCCGCAACGGGACGGTCCTTCGACGAATAGCTGATGAAGACGTCATGCGCCATGAAACGCCGGTCCCGCTATTTCCTCTGGTACAGAACCCCGCCGCCGGCCTGGCTCACGCTGTACAGGGATATGCAATCGCCCGCGCCGAGATTGGTGCAGGTCAGGTCGAAATCCAGCGAATATTTCGCCGCGTCCGTTCGGGCGAGACAGATATAGCGGCCCCGGACCTCGGTGTTCCACGTCTCGTCGCTCGCCACGGTCGCGAAGGCCGGCACGTAACCCAGCCGCTGCGCCGCGGCGAGGGCGGCGGTGCAGAGCGCGATGTTCTCCTGCCTGCGCGCATCGGCCGAAGGCGCGACCGGCACCACGGCGGTCTCTCCGCCGGCGACGACGGGCGGCGGCGCTGCCGCCGGTGCCGGTGCCGGTGCCGGCGGCATGCGCGACCAGTGCGCCGCGCCCATGACGGCCGCAGCGGAAAGAAGCAGCACAAGGCCGAGCGCCGCGACCAGGCGCGCCACCAGCCATTCGCGCTGCAATGCCGGTACATCGGGATCGTGTTCGATCTTCATGCGATTCTGTTCTTGTTCCTCGCGCCGAGTCCGACAATAGCCGCCGGCCGGCGGTTCGTCCGGCATCGCACGCTTCGCTCAAAGGCCCGAAGCCGAGGGCGCGACATATCGTTGAAGCATGCCTGTCGAAACTGACATAATATTTCAAGCGAGTTCCGTCCTGCTCTATCTGCTTGTCTCATTTGCGTCTTTCCCGTGAATATTTTGCGAGTGCGGTACTCACGCAACAGTGAACCTTGATAGGTTTTTTCCAGAGGCGGCTTGGGGCCGCCACCTGCAGGGGATAATCATGACAGCTACCAATCGCCGCCAAATGGCGCGCGTTCGCAATGCCTTCCTAGGCGCCACGGCTCTTGCCGGCATCGCCGCGCTTTCCACGCCGGCCTCGGCCATCACAATCAATGACGGCCTTTCGCCGAACGATCCCACGGTGATCGACGACGGCGGCGTAGCCAATGCCAACCTCATCACCGGCGTCGGCCAGATGGTGATCGACCAGCAAAACGGCTTCATCGGCCTTTGCACGGTGTCGCTGATCAACCCCCGCACGGTGATCTTCGCCTCGCACTGCGTGAACGAGAACTCCAGCGAGACCGCGTTCAAGAACGCCACGACCTACGGCGCGAAGTTCGGCGGCTCGCCGATCGCCTTCTTCTTCAACACCAACAACAACGTGGCGGGCAATTCCGCCATCGGCCATTGGCTGAACGGCAACCCGGCGACCGGTCAGGCCCAGTACCAGACCAACGTGGCGGACCACGCCTACAACTCGAATTTCGTCACCTACAACACCAATTGCTGCACCATCGGCGTGGCCAACAACTTCCTGCAGAGCGACGTGGCCATGGCCGCGCTCGACACGCCGGCCATCGGCATCCCGACCTGGACCCTGCTGTTCTCGCCGCTTTCCGCGCCGGCCCACGCCACGATCGAAGGCTATGGCGACAACGGCACCGGCACTTCGGGCCAGGGCACGATCGACTACAAGCGCCGCATCGCGGAGAACATCGTCAGCGTGCTGGGCTCGCTGGACGACCAGGACACGGTCCTGTTCGGCGCGCCGGACGGCCTGCCGGCCAACCTCTACATGGCCGATTTCAACGACCCGAAGTTCAACACGGCCCAGGCCAACCAGTTCGATTTCAACATCTTCCACGACGTCGCGCTGCCGCATGAAGGCATCACCGCGCCGGGCGATTCGGGCGGTCCGCTGGTGATCGACCACCAGTTCGCGGCACCGACCATTGCGGCCGTGCTGTCGGGCGGCGACCGCTTCTTCAATGCCCAGCCGGGCGCGTCTTACGGAACGACGTCGTTCTACCAGCCGCTCTACCTCTACTGGGACTGGATCGTCGCCAACAACCCCTACAAGTATGTCGGGGACAAGGCCGGCGGCGGTTCGTGGACCGATCCCACGCACTGGGTCATGAATCTCGACCCGGCCTACATGACGATCGGCGCCAACGGCCAGCTCGTGAATGCGCTGCCGACGACGCCGGCCCAGGGCCAGGCCAACATCCCGCCCGGCTTCGGCGAGGTCTGCTATTTCGACGACTGCGTCAACATCAAGACCGGCGCGCACACCAACCCGACGCCGCCGGCGACGCCAGGCCCGACCGACGGCACCGCGCCGACGGGCAGCACGCTTTCGTCCAGCCCCGCGCGCGTGGGAACCGGCCCGTTCGGCGGCCTGCTCGGCCAAGCCGGCTTCGACGCGCTGGTCGATTCCTATGTCGCGGCCAACAGCGGGGCGTCCGGCGGCCCGGAGGTCGTCAGCGCCTCGACGATCGACGGCACCAATCCGAGCAGCGACCCCGCGGTCGTCGCCTCCGGCGCCGATGGCTCGATCCTGTCGCCGGATTCCAATGCGCTGTCGAACTGGACCAATCCGGAGAACAGCGGAACGGTCGGCAACCAGCCCATCATCGGCCTGCCCGGCACGACGCTGACCCAGTCGCCGCAGGACTTCGACGGCAACCCGACCACCGGCGCGCCGGCCCGCTACTATGACGTGACCCTGGCGGCCAACGGCGTCACCACGCTGTCGGGCGCGAACGTCACGGTCGACAAGCTGACGATAAACGGCGCTTCCACCGGCCTCACCATCGCGGCGGGCGCCGGCCTGACCACCCTGATCGTCACCAACTCCTTCGCCGGCACGACGACGGTCAACGGCACGCTGAGCAGCCCGAACGGCGTCCAGATGTTCGGCGGCCTGCTGCAGGGAACCGGCACCGTGAATGCGGCGGTCGGCGGCGTCTCGTTCATGCTCGGCGCGGTCGCGCCCGGCACCAACGGGACGATCGGCACGCTGACGATCAACGGCCCGGTTGTCTTTGGCGCGGGCTCGACGACGCTGATCGACGTCACGAACACGGCGACGGACCTGCTGGCGGTTACCGGCAATGTCACCCTCGGCGGCACCCTCATGGTGGAACCGCTGGTTGCGCCACACTGGCACGACTCGCATGTCTTCCTGACGGCGACCGGCACGGTAACCGGCGGCTATAATGCAGTCCCCGACACGTTCGTCGGCCTTCTCTATCCGACGGTGACGCAGCAAGTCGTCGGCGGCGTGACGCGGGAAGTCGTGACGGTCCAGGCCGAGACGTTCGCGCAGTTCATGGCCGGCGGCGGCACCACCGATCAGAAGACGATCGCCGGCGCACTCGACGCGCTGCGGGGCACGCATTACGCCGACCTGGCGCCGATCTATCAGGCGCTGGACACGCTGTCGGACGCCCAGCTGACCCAGGCGATCGGAAACTTCGAGACACTGGCACCGGACACGGAACGCGCCGCTCCGCTGGTGGAGGACATGATCCAGTCCAACTTCGACAACATGGTCTGGCAGCGTCTGTACGCCGTCGGCGGCACCCCGGACGGGAGCCGTAGCGCCGGTCTCAGCATCGACTCGGAAGGCCTCAAGATGGCGCTGGTCTCGGCCGGCGGCACGACGCCGGGCTCCCAGCAACTTGTCGCCATGGGTATGGGCATCGCAACCAACCCGGGCGCCGGCAACCCCATGCCGGGCGCGGCGGTCTCGCCGAGCGCGGCAGAGGGCAGCTGGATGGAGCTGCCGGCCGGTCTCGGCGGCTTCCTCTCTGGAAGCGCGCTGAACGGCAGCGTCGAAATCGGCGGCGGCGGCGGCCGGGCGAAGGTGAACGGAATGGTGATCGGCGGCGGTCTCGACATCGCGGCAGGTGACGGTCTGACCGTCGGCGTCTCGGTCGGCTATTCGGACGCATCGGCCAGCCTGTTGTCTCGTCCGGCGACGTTGCAGACCGAGACCATCCAGGGCGCGATCTACGGCCGTTACGATTTCGGCAACAACTACATCCTCGAAGGCTTCGGCGCCTACGGTCATCAGACCATCCAGTCGCGGCGCCTCGCGATCGTCGGCGCGACGACCTATGACCTGTCCGGTCATACCGGCGGCGACCTGCCGTCGGTCGGCGGCTATCTCGGCCGGGCGTTCCGGTTCGATCTGTCCGACGCGGCGTTCAAGATCGTGCCGTCGTTCAGCCTGCAATATGCCGAGGCGAACGTCGACGCGTTCAGCGAAACGGGCGGCGCAGCGGCCTTCACCTTCGCCGCCTATGGCGAGCGGACGATACTGAGCCGGCTGGGCTTCGACTCGCAGACCACGTTCGACCTGGATTCGGTGCATGTCACGCCGAACGTCCATGCCTTCTGGGTGAACAATTTCGGCCATGCCAATGTGATCGACGCAGCCTTCGCGGCGGCACCGTCGTCGATCATGACCTTCGAGATGCCCGCGCGCCAGCACTCCTATGCCGAGCTCGGCGGCGGTCTCGACTTCGATCTCGGCGACATGCTGGGAACCGATGCGACGCTGTCGGCACGCTACGATGCGCAGACCCGTTCGGACGTCTCTTACGGCGCGTGGACGGGCCGGCTGTCGATCAAGTTCTAAGCGATCGACGCAGACCGGAAAGAAGGGCCGCGGAGCGATCCGCGGCCCTTTTTCGTGGGCGCCCGCCGCCGATCAGACGAGGCGCGCCGTCACAGATATTTGCGCAGCTGCAGCGAATAGGCCGCATAGCCGGCCGTGTCGTAGATCGCGCGGGCCCGCGTGTTTCCCGGCAGCACGCCCATATGCATCACGCCGATGCCACGGCCCAGCGCCCACGCCTCGCAGGCCGCGATCAGGGCGCGGCCGACGCCCCTGCCGCGCGCCGCCTCCGCGACGAACAGCTCGGCGATGAAGGCGGCACGCCGCTCCGCCGCGACGACGTAGACGTCGTCCTGCATCTCGAAGACGATGCCCCAGCCAAGCGTCGCCTCGTCGTCCTCGGCGACGAAGATCCGTCCCGGCCGCGTCGCGACCGCGTCCAGCATCTTGACGAGATGCTCTTCGGCCACCGGCGGGTCGAGCCGCCGGTTCGGCTCGAACGCGTGCTCGAAAAGCTGCGAACCCATGATGAAGCCGACGAAGGAAGGCCGGTCGCGCGACAGATCGGCGTCGCGGATGCGGACCGCGCCGCTCATCCCAGCGCCTTGACGATCTCTTCGGTCATCTTCTTGGCGTCGCCGAACAGCATCATCGTGTTGTCGCGGAAGAACAGCTCGTTCTCGACGCCGGCATAGCCGCTGCCCATGCCGCGCTTGACGAACAGCACGGTCCTGGCCTTTTCCACGTCCAGGATCGGCATGCCGAAGATCGGCGATTTCGGGTCGGTCTTGGCCGCCGGGTTGGTCACGTCGTTGGCGCCGATGACATAGGCGACGTCGGTGTTGGCGAACTGCGAATTGATGTCGTCGAGCTCGAACACCTCGTCATAGGGCACGTTGGCTTCGGCCAGAAGCACGTTCATGTGGCCCGGCATGCGGCCCGCGACGGGATGGATGGCGTAGGAGACCTTGACGCCTTCCTTCTTCAGGATGTCGGCCATCTCGCGCACCGCGTGCTGCGCCTGCGCCACCGCCATGCCATAGCCCGGCACGATGATCACGCTGCCCGCATTCTTCATGATGAAGGCCGCATCGTCGGCCGAGCCCTGCTTCACCGGCCGCGTCTCGACATGCGCCGCGGCGCCCGCGGTCTCGCCGCCGAAGCCGCCCAGGATCACCGAGACGAAGCTGCGGTTCATCCCCTTGCACATGATGTAGGAGAGGATCGCACCCGACGAGCCGACCAGGGCGCCGGTGATGATCAGCGCCGAATTCTCCAGCGTGAAGCCGATGCCCGCCGCCGCCCAGCCCGAATAGGAATTCAGCATCGAGACCACCACCGGCATGTCGGCGCCGCCGATGGGGATGATCAGCGTGATGCCGAACACGAAGGCGAGACCCGCAATGGCCCAGAACGCCCAGATCGGCTGGTCGATCGCGAAATAGACCATCAGCCCGACGATGGCCGCGAAGATCAGGAGGTTGAGCGCATGGCGCATCGGCAGGATGATCGGGGCGCCCGACATGTTGCCGTTGAGCTTGGCGAAGGCGATGATCGAGCCTGCGAAGGTGATGGCGCCGATGGCGACGCCCAGGCTCATCTCGATCAGGCTCTGGGTGCGGATCGCGCCCTCGGTCCCGATGCCGAAAGCTTCCGGCGAATAGAGCGCCGCCCCGGCGGTCAGCACCGCCGCCAGGCCGACCAGGCTGTGGAACGCCGCCACGAGCTGCGGCATGTCCGTCATGGCGATGCGCCGCGCCGTCACCGCGCCGATGCCGCCGCCGATGGCAAGGCCGCCGACCACCAGCACCCAGGTCAGGGGATCGGTGACGCCCGCGACCCACAGCGTCGTGACGATGGCGAGCGCCATGCCGACCATGCCGTTGCGGTTGCCGGCGCGCGACGTCGCCGGCGAGGACAGCCCCTTCAGCGCCAGGATGAACAGGACGCCGGAGACCAGATAGGAGATGGCGGCGAGATCGGCTTGCAAAGCGGGGCTCATTTCGCCTGCCCTGCCGCCGGCTTTTCCTTCTTCTTGTACATGGCGAGCATGCGCGCCGTGACCAGGAAGCCGCCGAAGATGTTCACCGAGGCGAGCACCAGCGCGCCGAAGCCCAGTCCCTTGGAGATCCAGGACGCGCTCGACAGCACCGGCACCGCGACCGCGATCAGCGCGCCGACCACGATCACCGAGGAGATCGCGTTGGTCACCGCCATCAGCGGCGTGTGCAGCGCCGGCGTCACGCCCCATACCACGAAATAGCCGACGAAGATCGCCAGCACGAAGATGGTCAGCCGGAAGACGATGGGATCGACGGTGTCCATGGCTCTAGCCTTTCAACGCCGGATGCACGATTTGGCCGGCGCGCGTCAGGCCGGCGCCCTTCACGATCTCGTCGTCCCAGTTGACGGCCAGCGCACCGGTCTTCTTGTCCACGAGCAGCGAGACGAAATTGAACAGGTTGCGGGCATAGAGCGACGAGGCGTCCACCGCCAGCCGCCCCGGCAGGTTGGTGTAGCCCATGATGGTGACGCCGTGGATCTCGTAGACTTCGTTCGCCTTGGTGAGCGGCGTGTTGCCGCCCTGCTCGGCCGCCAGGTCGACGATCACCGAGCCCGGCTTCATCGTCTCGATCATTGCCTCGGTCACCAGCACCGGCGCCTTGCGGCCCGGGATCAGCGCGGTGGTGATGACGATGTCCTGCTTGCGGATCGTCTCGGCGATCAGCGCCGCCTGCTTGGCCTGGTATTCGGCCGACATCGGCTTGGCGTAGCCGGCCGCGGTCTGGGCGTTCTTGAACTCCTCGTCGATCACCGCGACGAAGGTGGCGCCCAGCGACTGCACCTGCTCCTGGGTGGCCGGCCGCACATCGGTGGCCGAGACGATGGCGCCCAGGCGCCGCGCCGTGGCGATGGCCTGCAAGCCCGCCACGCCGACACCCATCACCAGCACGCGCGCCGGCGCGATGGTGCCCGCCGCCGTCATCATCATCGGCATGGCGCGCCCGAACGTCGCCGCCGCATCGATCACCGCCTTGTAGCCGGCGAGGTTCGCCTGGCTCGACAGCACGTCCATCGACTGGGCGCGGGAGATGCGCGGCAGCATCTCCATCGCAAAGCCGTCGACGCCCTGCGCCGCCAGCCGCGCCGGCGTATCCTTGTCGGTATAGGGTGCAAGAAGTGCGGCCAGCACCGCGCCCTTCTTCATCTGCGCGATCTCGTCCGCATCGGGCGCCCGCACGCACAGCACGATGCCCGCATCCGCCAGCGCCGCACCCGCATCGGCAACGATGGTGGCCCCGGCGGCGGCAAAATCCGCATCCGACACCCGCGCCGCAGCCCCCGCACCGGCCTCCACCGCCACGTCCAGGCCGAGGCCCTTGAACTTCTTGACGGTGTCGGGCGACGCCGCAACGCGGCTCTCGCCGTCGCGACGTTCCTTGAGGATGGCCAGTTTCATGGGCGCGCCGGCGTCAGCCGTGCGTACGGAAAATGGCCAGCCCGATCATGATGATGCCGATCCCGATGGCCGACCATTTCACGAAGCCGGTGAATCCGGTCCACGCCTTCACATGCTGGCTGATGTCCATCGAGCCCGGCGTGTAGTCGCCGTGAGAATCGCCTTGCGCGGCCATGTCCGTCCCCATCAAGCGCAATCCGCGGATCGCGCCGAGCAAAGAGTAAAAAGCGGGCGGACTATAGCAATCGCCGCCTGCGGTACAACGGCTCAAATCGCCGCTTTTCACACCGATTTTGGGGGTTTGCGGTTCGCCGTGGAGTGCTCCCAATCGGCCAGCAGCGCGCGCAGGGCAGCGACCAGCGCCAGCGGCTGGTCCAGCATGATGTGGTGCTGGGCCTGGGGTATCTCGACCACCGGCGCGGCGCGTCCCAGCAGGTTGAACATGTACTCCCCGATCGACGGCGGCAGCAGCACCGAATGCTCGCCGCGGAACACGGCGATGCGGCAGCGCGTCGCCCTCAGCCGCGCCGCCATGTCGCCGATCGAGAAGCGCTGCCAGATCGCCGGGTCGAACTTCCAGGTGAAGCCCGGCGCGCCGTCCGCCTGCTGCACCGCCTTCACCGAGTGACGGCCGACCCAGTCGACGGCATAGAGGTTCTCGGCAGTCTGCGGCGGCATCAGGCGGAACCGCGCCAGCGCGGCCGCCAGCGAGGGATAGACATTGTGCGGCTTGATCGGCCGGTTGGGCGGCCCGCCCGGCCGGTCCGGCGGATTGACCGGCGAATCCACGATCACCACGCCGGCCAGCCGGTCGCCATAGAGGCCGCCCGTCAACATGGTCACGAAGCCGCCGAAGCTGTGCGCCACGATCACCGGCGGCTCGTCCAGCCGGAACATGCCGGCGTCTTCGCACACCGCGATCTGTTCGCGCGCGAAGGTCTCCATCGCATAACCTTCCGGCCGCCAGTCGCTGTCGCCCATGCCCGACAGGTCCATCGCCGCGACATGGTAGTCGCGCGCCAGGAACGGCGCGATGAAGTCCCACCAATGGGCATGCGCCGCATTGCCATGGACCAGCAGCAGCCCCGGCCGGCTGCGGTCGCCCCAGCGCGAATAGTGAATCTTCGCCCCGTCGACCGTGACGAAATTGCGTTCGGGAAGGATGGCGACCGCATCCTCGAACCATTTGGGTGCCGGTGGCCGCGCGCCGTCGAACGGGGCCAGCGGCCCCTGCGTCGATTGTAGGCTGGTGTCGCTCATCGCCCCATTGTGCCCGATCAGGTCAGCCACTCAAGCCAGGTGCCGTGCGGATGGCAGTTCGCCAGCCTGGTCTCTTCGCGCACCCCGTCGGCATAGCGGATCAGCGACAGCAGATAGAGCCGGCCGTCATACTCGAAGGAAAGGCGCAGCACCGGCCGCCGCAAGCCGGCAACGGCCAAGATGCTCTCGAGCGCCTCGCGCATCTCGCGGCTGAACTGGTAGACCGCGATGGTGTGATAGACCACCGGGACGGCGTCATACGGCACCGCCGCCAGCGCGTCCGGCAACAGCGCCAGCGCATCGCCGGCCCGGATCGGCGGCTTTTCCTGCGCGAACAGGGCGATGGCGCGGTCGAGCCGTTCGAACCGCGGCACCTGATCGGGCCAGATCAGCGCCCGCAGCCAGTCGCGGTCGTCGGCGTTCGACAGATCCACCGGGTTGAGCTCCAGCCCGACGCGGCCGGCGATCCGCGGCGCCGGTCCCGTGGGCGGTAGCGGCCCGCCCCGCGCCTCGCAGTCGATCACCAGCGCCGCGCCGTCGTTGACCGCCGCGACGATGTGGCCGCCGCGGGCATAGCGCACGCCATACCGGTCCCAGATCAGGTTCAAGCCGGCGCTGGGTCCGATCTCGATCAGCGACAGCGGCGCTTCGCCGCCGATGCTGCGAAAGCCCGGATGCAGGAGGGCGCTGCGCCCGACCTCGTTGGTGTTGGTGACGCGGGTGGCGATCAACGGTTCGACCTGCGCGAGATGCTTACCGACGAAGGCCTTGAAGTCCGGATAGGGGTCCTGCGCTTCCGCCGACACCGTTCCGCCGACGCTGGGATAGAACCGCTTCAGCGGATCGTCCGCGCCGCGCAACAGAAGGAAATGCACGGCGCCGAGCAGCAGGTTGGCATGCGGCTGGCCGGTGCGCGCCCGCGCCGCCAATGCCCGCATGTCGGCGTCCTGCCCGATCCTGGCCGCCAGCCGCGAATAGAGCACGCCGCCCGTCCGCCGCGCGTCCTGCGCGAAGAACTCCCAATAGTCGGTCTCGCCGGCCATGGCGTCATCCTCCCGGCAACAGGTCGCGCAGGCTGATCGTCGCCTGCCCCGGCTTTCCGTGCCGGACGTAGTCGAACAGCAGCGGATCGTCGACCGCCGGATCGCGCAGATGCTCGCGCACCTTGAAGAGATCGAGCGTCTCGACCCGGCGCCGGTCGATCGCGGTGACGATGTCGCCGGTGCGCAGGCCCGCGATCTCAGCCGGGCCGCCCGCGATCACGTCGAACACCTCGAATTGCGCGCCATGGCGCCCCAGCCACAGCCCGGCACGGTCGAAGCGGTCCGGCATCTGCGGCCGCGGCAGCAGCCACAGCTTCGCATGCGCGTAGTCGATGAAGACGCGGAAATGCCTGAGCACGCCCGTGCCGATGCTGCCGGCGATGTGCGGATCGGCGAAGCCGCCCGACGCCTGCAGCGACAGCCGCGCGACGATGCCCTTGGCGGTAGCGGCGCCGAAGGCGAAGGCCGGCACGCGCACCACGATGCCGCGGATCGGTCCGCCGACGCCGTAGCCGGTCAGCGCCTCGAGCCCCGGCTGCAGGCTGTTGTCCAGATGGTGTGTCCGCCAGAACGGGCCGAACAGCGTCAGCGAGGAGCGGTCGCCCAAGTCGACGATGAATCGACCGCGAATGCCCGCCACCGTGCCGCGCACCAGCGGCATGAAGTCCTGGTAGAAGACGAACGGCACGGCGATCGCGCCTGGCGGAGCCCGAAACGCCTTCGGCTCGATCAAGGTCAACCGCGACGCCGCGAAGTCGAGGCCGACGACATAGCGGCGGAACACCGCCTGGCCCGCGATGCCGTCGAACCGCGTGAAGCCGATCACGTCGTTGAGCGCCCCGAAATTCTCGCCGATCATCGGCAGGTTGCGGAACTCCGCCGGCCCGATGCGCAGCGACGCAACGTGCGTCTTCACCGCCGCATCGGTGCCCTCGCCCGCACCGCCGATCCGCCGGCGGCCTTCCGGCCGTGCGCCGATCGCGCGCAGCGTCCCGAGCGAGAGGCCGCCCGTGTCGGCGCCGGTGTCGAGCAGGAGCTGGAACGGACCGGTGCCGTTCAGCATCGCCGGCACGAAGACGCGGTTGTCGACCAGCGTAAACGGGATGTCGACCGGCGCAGCGCGGGCCGGCGCCGCGATCAGCCCGCAGGCCGCCAGGAGACCGGCGAAAAAAAACCGCGCTATGCCCATCCGTTCACCACTCGTTAAGCGTAGTCGAATTGTCCCGTGCAAGGACAGGATTAAACGCGGCATTTACCGGTCGGCTGCGATGATGCGCTGTTCTGTTTTGAGGCACCGACATGGCGCAGACGATTCTTGTTGTCGACGACGATCCGGTCCAGCGCCGGCTGCTGGAAGCCGCGATCACGCGTTCCGGCATGCATGTCGTCACCGCGCCCGGCGGCAGCCCCGCCCTCGACCTGATCGGCGGGCCCAAGGGCGAGCAGATCTCGCTCGTCCTCCTCGATCTCGTCATGCCCGACATGGGCGGCCTCGAAGTGCTCGCCAAGCTGCGCCCCGGCCATCCCGACCTTCCCGTCATCATGCTGACCGCCAAGGGCGGCATCGATTCCGCCGTCGAGGCCATGCGCGCCGGCGCCAACGACTTCCTGGTCAAGCCGGCCTCGCCCGAGCGCATCGCGATCTCGATCCGCAACCAGCTCAAGATCGGCACCCTGTCGGGCGAGGTCAAGCAGCTCAAGAAGAAGAGCGAGAACCGCCTCACCTTCGACGACCTGATCGCCAAATCCGGCGAGATGCGCCAGGTCTTCCGCCTGGGCGCCCGCGCCGCGCAATCCACCATCCCGATCCTGATCGAAGGCGAGAGCGGCGCCGGCAAGGAGCTGATCGCCCGCGCCATCCAGGGCTCGTCGGACCGCGCCGGCAAGCCGTTCATCACGGTGAACTGCGGCGCCATCCCGGAGAACCTGATCGAATCGATCCTGTTCGGCCACGAGAAGGGCTCGTTCACCGGCGCCAGCGACAAGCACCTAGGCAAGTTCCAGGAAGCCGATGGCGGCACCCTGTTCCTCGACGAGATCGGCGAGCTGCGCCTCGACATGCAGGTCAAGCTGCTGCGCGCGCTGCAGGAGGGCGAGGTCGATCCGGTCGGCGCCAAGCGCCCGGTCAAGGTGGATGTGCGCATCATCTCCGCCACCAACCGCGATCTGGCGGCGCTGGCCCGCGACGGCAATTTCCGCGAGGACCTGTTCTACCGCCTCAACGTCTTTCCGATCTACGTGCCGAGCCTGCGCGACAGGCGCGAGGACGTCGACGCGCTGGCGCGGCACTTCATCGCCCGCTTCGCCGCGGAGGAGAACAAGCCCGTCGCGGGATTGACGCCGGAAGCCTCCGAGCTGCTTGAGACGTTCAACTGGCCCGGCAATGTGCGCCAGCTCGAGAACACCATCTTCCGCGCCGTCGTGCTGTGCGACGGCACGATGCTGGACGTCTGCGACTTTCCGCAGATCGCCGCGGCGCTCGGCGTCGACGCCAAGCTGCCGCGCCCGCCCGCCGCGCCCGGCGTGCTGCCGACCGGCCACATCGCTGCACCCGGCTATGTCCCCACCGTGGTGGCGCCGGCGCACGCCTCGCCTTACGCGCTGTCGGGCACCGACGGCGCCGGACATATGCGCCGCCTGGAAGACATCGAAGCCGAGGTCATCCGCATGGCGATCAGCCGCTATGACGGCCACATGTCGGAAGTCGCCCGCCGTCTCGGCATCGGCCGCTCGACGCTCTACCGCAAGCTGAAGGAGCTCGGCCTCGAACCGGACGGCGGCCTGCCGGTGGCCGACATCGCCGACCCGGCGCAGCACGTCGCGGGTTAGCGCGCGTCGGGTATCAGTCCCGCTTCATCCCCAGCGCGCTCAGATACAGGTCCAGCATCGCTTCCTGCTCCTGGCGGTCGGCGCTTTCCATCTTGCGCAGGCGGATCACCTGCCGCATCACCTTGGTGTCGAAGCCGGTGCCCTTGGCCTCGGAATAGACCTCGCGGATGTCGTCGGCGAGCGCCTTCTTCTCTTCTTCCAGCCGCTCGATGCGCTCGATGAACGAGCGCAGATGTTCCTTCGCGAAGCCCGATTTGGCCACCGTCATCTCCCAAAAGTCACGGCCCGCGAAAGCGGGGCATGACAATTAGGCAAGCCTCGCAGGGGGCGCAACCGCGCCGGCCGCTTTAGCTGTGAGTCTTCCGCGCGAACGCCGCCTGCTGCTCGGGCGTCGCCGCGGCCTGGTAGCGCGCTTTCCATTCGGTCGGCGGCATGCCGTAGACGATCTCGCGCGCCGCATCCTTGTCGAGCGTGGCGCCCTTTTCCGCCGCCGCCTCGCGATACCAGTCGCCCAGGCAGTTGCGGCAGAACCCGGCCAGGTTCATCAGGTCGATGTTCTGCACGTCGGTGCGGGTGCGCAGATGCGCCACCAGGCGGCGGAAAACGGCCGCTTCCAACTGTTCGCGCATGCGTTCGTCCATCGTCGTTCCTCTTGCCGGCAAGGGGCGCGTGAAGTGTACCTTGGGCGCACCCATGCCGGCCAGCGCGCGCTCCAGCACCGGCTTGATCCGCGCCGCGAAAGCGCGCGCCGCCGCCGCATCGCCGATCAGGTCCTGCCGCATCTCGATCAGCACATGCGGCAGCCCCAGCATCGTGCCGTGGCGATAAAGACAATCGCCTTCCAATTCGCCATCGTAGGGTTCGTTGTCGCCGACGACGAAGCCCGCCTCGGCGAATTGCGCGATCAGCGGCTTCGCCAGCCGGCCGTCCTTGTCCCACAGGATGCCGATCTCCCACGGCCGCTTTGCGCCCTTCCATACCGGCGTGAAGCTGTGCATCGACACGATCACCGGCACGATGCCGTCCGCCTGCATCGCTGCGAGCTGCGCCGCGATCGCCGCATGATAGGGGGCATGGAAATTTTCGGTCCGGTTTCGAATCTCCGCGCCGCCGATGCGCGCATTGCCGGGGATGAGGCTGCCGTCCGACAGCGTCATCACCAGCGTGGGATCGTCTTCGCCGCGGTTGAGGTCGATCAGCAGCCGCGACCAGCGGCCCAGCACTGCCGCCGCGCCGAACGCCGCAGCCAGGGTCCGCGTTACTGCCGCGGCCCCGATGTCGGCGGCGATGTGGGTGTCGAACAGCGCCGGGTCCAGTCCCAGCGTGCCATAGACCCGCGGCAGCGCGTTGGAGGCGTGGTCGCACAGGAACAAAAGCGCCGATCCGGCGCCGGTCACAAGCTCGTAAGGATGCTCGGTCATGGAAATGCGATAATCCTGCGTCCCACTGGCCCCCGGCAAGCGCGTTGACAGCGCGTCGGCCATGCGCGACACCGGGTCACTGCCCGGTGCGAAGGCCCTGAAGAACATATGCGGTTTGTCCTTGCCTTCGCCCTGCTTTTTGCCGCCGTCGGTCCCGCCGAGGCGAAACTCGCCGTCTGCAACAAGGGCGTGCGCGAGGCCAAGGTCGCGCTCGGCCGCTTCAACGGCACCCGCTGGATCAGCGAGGGCTGGTGGCAGGTCCCGGGCAAAAAATGCGCGGAACTCATCGCCGGAAAGCTCGACGCACGCTATTACTATCTCTACGCCACGGACGGCGCCCAAGGCACCTGGGACGGCAGCAAGACGTTCTGCACCGGCACCGCCAGCGGGCGCTTCTCCATCGTGGGGCGCGGCGGCTGCGTGGCCAGGGGCTACGACCGGCGCGGCTTCTTCGAAATCGATACGGGCAATCGGCTCGACTGGACTCAATCGCTCTCGGACTGATGCATGAGACGCAAGCGCAAGACCAAGATCCTCGCCACGCTGGGCCCGTCCACCGGAACGCCCGAGCGCATCCGCGCCCTGTTCCAGGCCGGCGTCGATGTCTTCCGCATCAATATGAGCCACACCTCGCACGCGACTCTTGGCGAACTGCACGGCCATGTCCGCGCGCTGGAAGCCGCGGAAGGCCGCCCGATCGGCATTCTGGTGGACCTGCAAGGGCCCAAGATCCGCCTCGGCGTCCTGCCCGGCGGCTCGCGCATCCTGAAGGAGGGCGAGCAGGTGCGCTTCGTGCGCAAGGTCGAGGCGGACGATCCCAATGACATCCCGATTCCGCATCCCGAAGTCTTCGCCGCGATGAAGATGCGCCATACGCTGCTGATCGACGACGGCCGGGTGCGCCTGCGCCTGCTGACGGTGAAGGACTACTATGCCGACGCCATGGTCGTGGTCGGCGGCGAGATCAAGGACCGCAAGGGCGTCAACCTGCCCGACACGCTGCTGCCCGTCTCCGCGATGACGGCGAAGGACCGCACCGACCTCGACGCCGCGCTGCACCTGGGCGTCGACTGGATCGCGCTGTCCTTCGTGCAGCGCGCCGAAGACGTCGCCGAGCTCAAGAAGGCGGTCGCCGGCCGCGCCGCCGTGCTGGCCAAGATCGAGAAGCCCAAGGCGCTCGAAGGCCTCGACGACATCCTGGAGATGGCGGACGCGCTGATGGTGGCGCGCGGCGACCTCGGGGTGGAGCTGCCGCTGGAAGCGGTGCCCGGCCGCCAGAAGCAGATCATCCGCGCCGCGCGCAAGGCGGGCAAGCCGGTGGTCGTCGCGACCCAGATGCTCGAATCCATGATCACCGCCTCGGTGCCCACCCGTGCCGAGGTCAGCGACGTCGCCACCGCCGTGTTCGACGGCGCCGACGCGGTGATGCTCTCCGCCGAGACCGCGTCCGGCGCCCATCCGATAGAGGCGGTGCAGGTGATGGACCGCATCGCGCAATCGGTGGAGAACGACCCGCTCTACGGCTCGATCCTGGAGGCGGCGCATTATGCGCCCGAGGAAACGACGGCCGACGCGATCATGGCCGCCGTGCACCAGGTCACCCACACCATCCATGCCAAGGCCATCGTGTGCTGGACCAAGTCCGGCTCGACCGGCCTGCGTGCCGCGCGCGAGCGGCCCGAGGCGCCGATCATCGTGCTGACGCCGCTGGTCGAGACCGCGCGCCGCCTGGCGCTGGGCTGGGGCCTGCACTGCGTGACCACCGAGGATGCGCACGACCTGGACGACGTCGTCGACCGCGCCGCCCGCATCGCCGCCACCGAAGGCTTCGCCCGCGCGGGCGAGCGGGTGGTCGTCACCGCCGGCGTGCCGCTGGGCACGCCCGGCGCGACCAACATGCTCCGCGTCGCGCTGGTGGGGCCGAAGTAGCGATCATCACGAACGCGTTCGTCGAGGAACGCGCCGGCGCCGGCTCGCACCTGTGGGGATTTACGGGAAATGGCGTTTCGACCGACTCGGTTCAAGAGGCGTTCGGAAATAAAAACGGTTCCCGTCTATCCACCACCCCGCGTCGCTAACACTTTGGCGCGGCCGCAGATTTTTTCGCGCGGTGGTGGATAGAAAAACCGGTATGGCGGCGCCGACGATATTTTATTTCGCGGAAATTTATTTTTCGGTGCCCTGAATCGGAGTGTCTTGGTTCGGATGGCACGCGGAGAACGCGGAGGATCGCAAAGCCTAGGGCCGGTTGTTTTCAAGTTGATGCAACCCCAACTCGGTGTCATGGCCCGCGAAAGCGGGCCACCCAGTTGGTTTCTGTACGACATCGGCAAGATGAATGGCTGTTTTTCTTTCCGAAGCAGGTGCAGGCGTCACCTGGTTGGCCCGCTTTCGCGGGCCATGACACGGTTTTGATAACCCTGTCTGATCACAACCGACTCTAAACGGGAAACAGGTAAAGCGCTCCGCGGCTCCGCGTGATTCCACTGTCATGACTCAAAAATTCATCCCATTTTGTCATCCGCCGCGAATGCGGCGGACCCAGGGGAAATCCTGCGCTAACGGTGCGGCCGTCACCTGGATGGCCCGCACGTCATCCTGAGCGACGCCGCAGGCGGCGTCGAAGGGCGCGGGCCACGACAACTTTTTCGACGAGACGGGTCTCAGATATCCTGGCCGTTCACGTCGCGGGTGAGCGCGTCGACGTGTTTCTTCGCGCCGTCGAGCTGGGGGTCGAGCTCCAGCGCGCGGCGGTAGAGCTTCAGCGCACCGGCCTTGTTGCCGTAATCCTCCAGCATCGTGCCGAGCTCGTACATCGCCGCGAACTGGCGCGGATTGAGCAGGATCGCGCGCTCCAGCGAGTTCATCGCGCCCGAATCGTCGCCCAGCGTGCGCTGGAGTCCGGCGCGGGCATGCCAGCCCTCGGCATAGTCCGGCGCCACGCCGGTGATCGCATCGAGCAGTTGCCTGGCGGTGTCCTTGTCGCCCGCCGTCAGCGCCGCATTGGCGCGCGCCATCAGGAGGTCGACGCCGGCGCTGCCCGACTGGACGAAGACGCCGCCGATCTTGTCCTCGATCGGCTTGGCCTCGTCCGCCGAGCCCGCGCGCTTGAGCTGGCCGAACAGCACGTCCAGCGACGGCGGCGGTGCGGCCAGCGCCGTTGCGGGCAGCAGCAGGGCAAGCAGGAAAGCGGAAAGACGCATGGCCCGATTTTAGCCAACCCGGGCGGCCAGCGCCACCGGAACCGGCCCGCCTTCGGTCCAATCGATCAGTTCCGCCAGATGCACCACCGGCGGCGCATCGGCGCCCGACAGGTGGCTCAGACAGCCGATATTGCCGGTCGCGACGATGTCCGCCTCGGTCGCCGCGATGTTGCCGAGCTTGCGGGACCGCAACGCGCCCGCGATCTGCGGCTGGAGGATCGCGTAGCTGCCGGCCGAGCCGCAGCACAGATGGCCCTCCGGAATGCCGGCGACCTCGAAGCCGGCCGCGTCCAGCAGCGCCTCCGCCTTGCCGGCCAGCTTGAGTCCGTTTTGCAGCGAGCAGGCGGCATGCCAGGCGACGCGCAGGTGCCGCGGCGCCAGCGCCGGACCCGGCGCCGCCAGGTCGAGGAAATCGCGCGACGCCGCGGCGAAGGCCCGCGCCCGGCCCAGCCAGTTCGGATCGTCGAGAAACAAATGCGACAGGTCCTTCAGATGCGACGAGCAACCCGTCGCCGTGATCAGAACGCCTTCGACGCCGCTGCCGGCGTGCTCGAACGCCTCGATCGCGCGGCGCGCCCAGTTCTTGGCGTCCTCGCTGCGGCCCAGGTGATGCAGGAGCGCGCCGCAGCAGCCCGCGCCTTCCAGCGGCACCAGCTCGATGCCGCGCCGCGCCAGCACCCGTGCCACCGCCGCGTCGATGTCCGGGGCGATGGCCGCCTGCACGCAGCCCGGCATCAGCGCGATGCGCCTTGCATTGGCGAGGATGGCGCGCGGCGGCGATGCCGGCCCGTGCAAGGGCATCGCGGCGCCCATTTGCGCCAGGACGCGCAGACGTCCGGGCAGCAGCGCGGTCAGCGGTCCCGCCAGCCGCGCCAGGAACAGTCCGGCGCGGGTCAGCGACGGCCGCGGCATCACGGTCGCGAGCAGCCAGCGCAGCAGCTTGTCGCCCAGCGGCCGCCGGTAATGCGTCTGGATGTGCGAGCGCGCCTCGTCGACCAGCCTTGCATAATCGACGCTCGACGGACACGCCGTGCGGCAGGCCAGGCACGACAGGCAGCGGTCGACGTGCTTGACCGTCTCCGCATCCGGCGCGCCGCCCTTCTGAAGCATGTTCTGCATCAGCACGATGCGGCCGCGCGGCCCGTCGCGCTCGTCGCCCAGCAGGACATAGGTGGGGCAGGTCGCGGTGCAGATGCCGCAATGGACGCAGGCGCGCAGATTCTTCTCGGCGTCCACGAGGTGCGGATCGGTGAGCTGGGTCGGCGTGAAGGCAGTGCGCATCTGCTGTCCCGAATCAAAAGATCGTTCGACTCAAAAAGGTGTCACGGCCCGCAAAAGCGGGCCGTGACATGTTTTTCGATGATTCCGTCCGATCACAACCGACACTAGTGTCGTGAATCGGAAGTTCATCCCATTTTGTCATCCGCCGCGAATGCGGCGGACCCAGGTGAAATCCTGCACAAACGGTGCAGACGTCACCTGGGTGGCCCGCTTTCGCGGGCCATGACAACCTTTTTTTGAATCGAACGAACTTCCGGTTCAGGACACTAGACCCCGTCCCACATCCGGCCGGGATTGAACAGGCCCAAGGGGTCGAAGGCCGCCTTCACGCTGCGCGTGATCGCCAGCCGCGTGTCGTCCTGCGGCTCGAACACGGCGAGACGTTCGCGCGTCTCCTCGGCGGCGCGCAGCAGCACGCAATGGCCGCCCGCGCGCCCGACGACCGCGCGCACGGCATCGCTGCCCGGCAAGGTGGCGATCCACAGCAGGCCGCCGGCCCAGTCGGCCAGCCACAGCGGCGAGTCGATCGCGTCCGCCACCGCGGCGGCGCTCGCCGGCGGCAGATAGGCGCGCCAGACGTCGAACGGCGTGTCGTCGAACACCGTGCCATCGGCGAGCGCACGGAACGCGATCTCGCCTTCGGGCACCTCTTGCGCGTCGCGGCCGAGCAGCGTCCGCAGCAGCGCGCATTTTTCCGCCAGCGGTTCCTTCTCGCCCTCCAGCCGGATCAGCGCATTGCCGTTGCCGAACGCCAGCCCCGTCGCGTCCAGCGGCGACGACCAGACGCGGCGCAGCAGCGCGAAGCCTTCGGCGTTCGACAGCCCGCGCACCGTCAGCGTCGCCGACAGCGGCGGCTTCGGAAAGACGCGCAACGTCACTTCCGTCAGCACGCACAGCGTGCCGAAGGCGCCGCAGACCAGCTTGGGCAGGTCGAAGCCGGTGACGTTCTTGACCACCTTGCCGCCGGCCTTGAACGCCTCGCCCAGGCCATTCACGCCGCGAAAGCCCAGCAGATGATCGCGCACCGCGCCGCAGCGCAGCCGCGCCGGTCCCGCGAGGTCGCACGAAATCGCGCCGCCGATCGTACCCAGCCCCGGCGCGCGCCCGAGCAGCGGACCCCAATCGGGCGGATCGAAGCCGAGCCGCTGGCCCTTCTGCGCCAGCGCCGCCGCGATCTCGGCGACCGGTGTGCCGGGCGCGGCGGTGAGGATGAGTTCTTCCGGCTGATAGGAGACGATGCCCGTCAGACCCGACACGTCGAGCACCGAGCCCATCGTCACCACGGCGCGGCCGAAGGCCTGCTTGGTGCCAGCGCCCACGATCTCGAGCGGCGAGCGCCATTCACGCGCCTGCTGCACGGCTTCGATGACATCGTTCTCCGAGGACGCGACATGGGTCGGCATGGGCTCAGAAGCGCGGCAGGTTGGGATAGGGCACGCGGCCGTCCTTCACATGCATATGCCCCTGCTCGATACAGGCCGACAAGATCGGGAACACCTTGCCGGGATTGAGCAGCCCGCCGCTATCGAAGGCGCATTTGAGCCGCTGCTGCTGCTCCAGATCGGCGTCCGTGAACATCGCCGGCATCAGGTCGCGCTTCTCGACGCCGACGCCGTGCTCGCCGGTCAGCACGCCGCCGACCTCGACGCAGAGCCGCAGGATGTCGGCGCCGAACGCCTCGGCGCGGTCGAGTTCGCCCGGGACCATCGCGTCGAAGACGATCAGCGGATGCAAATTGCCGTCGCCGGCATGGAACACGTTGCAGAAGCCGAGCCGGTAATCCTTCGCCATCGCCGCCATGCGCGTCAGGACTTGCGGCAGCTTGCCGCGCGGGATGGTGCCGTCCATGCACAGCATGTCGGGCGCCAGCCGCCCCATCGCGGGAAATGCCGCCTTGCGCCCCGCCCATAGCCGCGTCCGCTCCGCCTCGCCGCAGGCCTCGCGCACGGACGCGCCGGCGGCGCGCGCGATCGCGCCGATGCGGGCGATGGCGTGGTCGACTTCGGCGGCGATGCCATCGGCGTCGATGAGCAGCGCGCCCTCGGCGTCATGCGGATAGCCGGAGGCGCAATGCGCCTCCACCGCCGCGATGCAGCCGCGGTCCATGAACTCCATCGCCGCGGGCACGATCCCGGCGGCGATGATGTCGGCGACGCATTGCCCCGCCGCCGGCACCGATGCGAACGCCGCGAGCAGGGTCCGCGTCGCGGGCGGTCTGGGCAGGATCCGCAATGTCGCCTCGACCACGACGCCCAAGAGGCCCTCAGATCCCGCCACGATGCCGAGCAGGTCCAGGCCGCCCGCGCCGGGCGCCTTGCCGCCCAGGCGCAAAGTCGCGCCGGACATCAGCACCATCTCGACGCCCAGCAGGTTGTTGGTCGTCAGACCGTATTTGAGGCAATGCAGCCCGCCGGAATTCTCCGCCACATTGCCGCCGATGGTGCAGGCGATCTGGCTCGACGGATCGGGCGCGTAGTAGAAGCCGTGGCGTTCGACCGCGCGCGTGATGCCAAGATTGGTCACGCCCGGCTCGGTCACGACGCAGCGGTTCTCGAGGTCGATTTCCTTGATCCGGTTCATCCGCGTCAGGCTGAGCAGGATGCCGTCCGCCCGCGGCAGCGCGCCGCCCGACAGCGACGTTCCCGCCCCGCGCGGGACGATCGGCACGCCATGGGCGCCGGCATAGGACAGCACCGCCGCGACCTGTTCGGCGGTGCGCGGCAGCACGGTCACCAGCGGCGACTGGCGATAGGCGGTCAGCGCATCGCCGTCGAACGCCGCCAGCCCCGCCGGGTCCGCCACCACGCCATCCGGTACGATGGCGCCGAGCGCCGCGGCGATGTCGGCGCCATGGGCGACGATCGAAGGATCGGGAGGAGACAGCTGCATTGTGCGCCTATGCGGCCGCCCCTAAACTCATCGGTCGAGGGGCGGCGATGAGCTGGCAGCATATTCCCGGAAGGGCCTGGAAGGACAATCCATTTCCCATGCTTGCGGCGTTCTTGTCTCTGCTGCAGGTATCGGTTCTTACCGCGCTCGATGACGATGGCACCCGCGCGGCACGCTTCGTCGCACTGATGCTGGCGCTGGGGATGTTCGCCTTCATCCTGATCGCCAACCGGTACTTGCCGAATTACCTGATCACCATCGCCGGCAGGCGGCCGGAAGGCGACCACGACGAGCATATTCCGGCGGCGATTTTCCAGTGCGGCGCGCTGTTCTTCGCGATCATCAACTTCTACGGCGCGTTGTTCTATGCCCAGATGGGCTGGCGCTATCCGTGTTGTGCGCATGCCGGCGACAGCGTGCGCGCGATGACGGAAACGGCGCATTGGGCATATTACTCCGCCGTGACCATCACGACGCTGGGCTACGGCGACATCGCACCGATATCGACGATTTCGCAGCTGACGGCGGGACTGGAAGCCGTGAACGGCCTGCTGGCCTTCGGCGTCTTCACCGGCGCGATCACAACGTACTTGTCACGCCAATAGCGTGTAGAGCACCGCAACGGCGCCGCAAGCCGCAAGGATCAATCCCCAAGCTGCAAGGCTGGGACCGGACTTGTTCGCCTTGGCGTAGAGCTCTGAGACGGTCTGGTTCATGCCCTAGCCATAGCACAAAACGGTGCCGCAGGCGACGGCACGCATCAGCCCTGGCGCGCCTTGAAGCGGGGGTTCTTCTTGTTGATGACGTAGACGCGGCCCTTGCGGCGGACGACGCGGCAGTCCTTGTCGCGCTTCTTGAGCGAACGGAGCGAATTGCGAACTTTCATGGGTCAGGCGGCCTTGGCTCTGGGCCTTCAGGCCCTCAAAAGAGGCGCGGAAACTATGCGGGCGGTCCCTGGGTGTCAACCGCCGGAAAAATCCAGCGTTTCCGCCATGTTGCGGCCCCATCGGCGCATGATAAGGGTGGGCGGACCGGGCCGCGGGCGATTCCACATGATTTTTAGAGCCTTTGCCGTCCTGCTCGCCGTCGCCGTCGCGGCACTTCCGGCACAGGCACGTCCCCATCGCCACCATCGCGCAGACCCCGCCCCCTCGCCGCAGGATATCAAGTTCGACCGGTTCGTGCAGGATTTCCGCGCCACCGCGCTGGCCGCCGGCATCGCGCCCGCGACCTACGATGCCGCGATGCGCGGCCTGCATCGCAGCGCCGCGGTCGAGGCGCTGGCGCAATCCCAGCCGGAATTCGTCAAGCCGATCTGGTCCTATCTCGACAGCGCCGCCTCCGCCACCCGGGTCGCGGACGGCCAGCGCGCCATGGCGGCGCAGGCCTCCGTGCTGGCGGGGATCGAGGCCAAGTTCGGCGTGCCGCGCGAGATCCTGGTCTCGATCTGGGGCAATGAGAGCGATTACGGCCGCGGCGGCGGCGAATTCAATCTCTTCGCGGCGCTGGCGACGCTGGCCTATGACGGGACGCGCACCGATTTCGGCCGCAGCGAGCTGCTGGCGGCGCTCCGGATGGCGCAGCAGGAGAATCTCGATCCCAAAGCCATGCTGTCGTCCTGGGCCGGCGCCTTCGGCCAGCTTCAGATGCTGCCCTCGACCTTTCTCAAGAGCGCGGTGGACGGCGACGGCGACGGCAAGCGCGACCTGTGGCGCTCGGCGCCCGATGCGCTGGCTTCCGCCGCGTCGGAAGTCGCCAGCGACGGCTGGGTGCGCGGTCATGGCTGGGGCTACGAGGTCCGCCTGCCCGCCGGCTTCGCTTATGAACAGGCCGACGGCGACACGCTGAAACCCGTGGCCGATTGGAGCCGGCTGGGCGTGCGTACGGTCGATGACCGCGCGCTGCCGCCGGATGCGGAGAAGGCCGTGCTCTACCTCCCCGCCGGGATGCGTGGCCCCGCCTTCCTCGCCTTCGGAAATTTCAAGGTCATCCTCAAATACAACAACGCGGTCTCCTATGCGCTGGCCGTGTGCACGCTGGCCGACCAGATTGCGGGGCGGCCGGGCCTCCAGGCCGCCTGGCCGCGCGACCTGCAGCCGCTCAGCCATGACGAGCGCATCGCCTTGCAGAACGGCCTGGTAAAGCTGGGCTACACGCTGCCGAAGATCGACGGCGTGCTGGGCCACGACACCCGCGCGCAATTGCGGCTTTACCAGAAGGCACGCGGCCTTCCCGCCGACGGCTTTCCCACCGAAGCACTGCTGGCGACGATCCTGATCGAAGCGAAGCAGAAGGGGCTTTAGAGCCGGTTGTCTTCAAGTGACGCAACCTCAACGGTGTCGTGGCCCGTGAAAGCGGGCCACCCAGGTGACACCTGCATTTGCTTCGAAAGAATACGGACCATTCATCTGCCGATGTCATGCAGAACCCAACTGGGTGGCCCGCTTTCGCGGGCCATGACATGTTTTTGATGCCTCGGCTGATCACAACCCATTTCAGGCGTTCGCCACCGGCGTCTCGAGGTCTTCCTCGACGATCTCGATATCGGGCGGGATGATGCCGGCATTGCGCAGCGCCGGCGACAACCATTGGAAGACGAACAGCCCGGCCAGCAGCACCGCCGCGAACCCATAGGGCACGTAGGGCGACCACTCGTACATCCAGCCGATCAGCGGTCCGGCGATGAAGCCCATCGCGCTGGCGCCGCCGATCACGCCGGCGACCGCGCCCTGCTCGTGCGGCGCCACCGACAGCGAGGCGCCGGTGGTGAAGCCGGGCCGCGCCAGGCCGAAGCCGAGGCCCGACAGCGCCAGCCCGACGACCAGCACGAGGAAATTGCCGAACAGCAGGAACGCGGCGCAGGACAGGAACGCGGTGCCGAGTCCCAGATTGGTCATCGTCCGCGACGACAGCCGCGCGTACTGCACCACGACCAATTGCGCGAACAGCGCCGCCAGCGAGGTCGCGAGCTGGCCGATCATGTTGTACTGCGCCGCGTGCTCCGGCCGCACATGGAGCACATCCATGAAGAAGAAGCCCATGGTCTGGATCGGCACCGTGCTGGCGGTCGACAGGCCGACGGCGAACAGCGCGAAGGGCAGCACGCGGCGGTCGTGCCATTTGAGCGACACGCTCGCCGGCGCCCGCGCCCTGGGCGGCGTGCGCTCCGGCAGGAGGAACCAGATCGTCGCCGCGCTGGCCAGCGCCAGGCCGGAAATGAAATAGAACGGCGCCAGCAGGCCGAACGGCGTGAACAGGCTGGCGATCGCCGGTCCCGCGACGGTGCCCAGGCCGAACGCCGAGCCGATGGTGGCGACGCCCTGCAGCCGCTCCTGCGGCGTGGTGCGGTCGGCGACATAGGCCTGGCTCGCGGGCTGGGTGCCCGAGCCCAGCGCGCCGTAGAGGGAGCGCGTGACGATCATCAGCGGGAAGATCGCCACCGCCGGCAGCCAATTGTGCAACCCCGCCAGCATCACGCTCGCGAACAGCGCGAAGGACGCGGCGAAGGAGAGCAGGCCCAGCAGCATCACCGGCTTGCGGCCCCAATGATCGCTCTTCTTGCCCCAATAGGTCGCGGTGACGACCCAGATCGCGGCCGAGACCGCGAACACGCTGGTGGTCTGCACCGCGCTTAAGTGAAGCTGGCGCGACAGCGGCGGCAGGATGTTGAACAGCACCGTCTGCCCGGCGCCCATGCACAGCAGGCTCACGAACAGGATGCCGAAGGCCCGCCGCCGCTCCGCCCGCGTCGTGACATGGACGACGGACGGTTCCGCGATGTGATCTGAGAATTTGTCAGGCATGGCGGCTAAGCACAGCAAACCCGAAGGAACGTCAAGGCACTTGCCTCTGTCCTCTCCCCCGCGCGGGAGAGGACGCAAAATCTTACGTTTAGCGAAGCTAAGCGTTAGATTTTGCTAGGTGAGGGGAACGGCCGCAGACTCCCCCTCACCCGAAATTCGCCGCGCGAATTTCGACCTCTCCCGCAAGCGGGAGAGGTTAATGCCACCTCACCCCTTCGCCTTCTTGAAGCGCACCTGCGAGGTGTCGCTGCGGCCGGCGGTATCGACCACGGTGATGCGGGCCAAGCCTTCGCCGTCGGGCGTGTAGAGCACCGGCTGGAAGCGGTCGAAATTGCCCAGGAGCTGGCCGTTCACCAGCCAGGTCAGCGGCCCTTTGCCGCCGTCGGCCTTCAGCACGATGGTGCGGTCCCTGGCGGTGTCGGGCGGCAAAGGCACCACCGTGCCGTTGGGCGGAAAGGCGATGGTGGGCGGCGGCACCGTCGTCTCCTTGGGCGGCGCCGGCGCGGTCTCGCGGCGGAAGACGCGCATCGAGGGCGGCAGCTGGTCGTTGGACGCGGTCAGCACCGCGCCCGCGGGCGGCGGATCGTCGGCATGGATATCCGGCGGCAGCGCCTCGAACGCCTTGAGCAGGATCGGGGCGGCGGATTCGCGGCCGACATGGCCGGCGCGCGGGCTGCCGTCGGCGCGCCCGACCCAGACGCCCACCGTGTAGTCGTTGGAAAACCCGACCGACCACGCGTCGCGATAGCCGTAGGAGGTGCCGGTCTTGAACGCCACCTGCCGTGCCCGCGCCAGCCCCTGGCCCATCGCCCAGCCGTCCGGCAGCGCCACGCCGCGCAGCACCTGCTTGAGATAGAACGCCGCCACCGGGCCGAACAGGCGGTGATCGGCACCCGCCGGCGCGCCGTCGACGAAGCGCAGCGCGCGCACGGTGCCGCCATCGGCGATGCCCGCATAGAGCATGGTGATGTCGGAGAGGCTGATGCCAAGCCCTCCCAAAGCAACAGGAAGCGTCGGCGCCGCGTCGCCGGCCGGGAAGGCGAGATGCGCGCCCGCGCTTTCGAGATTGGTGGTGAAGGCCAGCGGCCCGACCCGGTCCAGCACCATCACCGCCGGCACGTTCAGCGACATGCGCAGCGCGTCGCGGGCGCTGACCGCGCCCTGGAACGCGCCTTCGAAATCCTTGGGCGCATAGTCGCCGAACATGGTCGGCGCATCGCTGACGATCGAGGCCGGATGCAGGATCAGTTCGTCGAACGCCATGCCGTAGATGAACGGCTTGAGCGCCGAGCCCGGCGAGCGCGCCCGCTGCGCCAAATCCACCTGGCCGTTCGCGCCCCAATAGTTCACGCCGCCCAGATAGGCGAGCACGTTGCGGGTGCGGTTCTCCACCACGACGATGGCGAGCGAGGTGCCGTCGCCGAAATAGGGCTGCTCCTGCATCGCCAGCCGCTCCACCGCGCCCTGCAGGCCGGCGTCGAGCGTGGTGACGATGCGCGTCGCGCCGGGGTCGCGCAGCTTCAGCCGCGTCGCCAGATGCGGCGCGGTCAGCGGCATCGCCTGGCGCGCGAAGGGCACGCCCTCGCGCCGCGCCACCGCCGCGTCGCCGCCCGTGATCACGCCCTCGCTCACCATGCGGGCCAGCACCTTGTCGCGGCCCCTGGCGGCGCGGATGGCGTGGCGGTCGGGCCGCTGCTTGACCGGCGATTGCGGCAGCGCCACCAGCAGCGCCGCTTCCGACAGATCGACCTGCGCCGGGTCCTTGCCGAAATAGGACAGCGACGCGGCGCGCACGCCTTCGAGGTTGCCGCCGAACGGCGCCAGCGTGAGGTAGAGCGACAGAATCTCGTCCTTGGAATAGCGCTCCTCCAATTGGAACGCGCGCAGCATCTGGAACAGCTTGGGACCCAGCCCGCGCGATTTCGGCGGCTCCAGGATGCGCGCCACCTGCATGGTCAGGGTCGAGCCGCCCGACACGATGTGGCCGCCGGCGCCGGCGAATTGCAGCCCGGCGCGCAGGAGGGCGTAGGGGTCGACGCCGCCATGATCGTAGAAGCGCTTGTCCTCATAGGCCATCAGCATGGCGAGATAGCGCGGCGCGACGTCATGCGCCGTCGTCTTCATCCGCCAATAGCCGTCCCTGGTCAGGAACGCCCGCAGCAGCTTGCCGTGCCGGTCCACCACCTCCGGCGTGACATGGATCGCGCGCGTCATGTCGGGCGGGTTGGCGGTATCCGCCGTGGCGACGGCGCCGGCGACGCCGAACAGCGCGAAGGCGGCGGTGATGAGAAAGTGTCGTCGCACGCAAGCTTCCTAATCCTCCCCCTGCAAGGGGGAGGTGCCGAGCGCAGCGAGGCGGTGGGGGAAAGTCGGTGGCACACGAACCCCCACCGGCCCGCCGCTGCGCGGCGAGCCACCTCCCCCTTTCAGGGGGAGGACAAAAACTTCTACGGCGCCACCGTCACCGTGCCCATCGCGGTACGGGCGTGGATCGACGGCGCGTACATGTCCTCCACCACGCCCGCGGGCAGCACGAAGGTGCCGGTCGTCACCGCGCGCACGATATAGGCGATGCGGAAGACGGGCTGCGGCTCGGGCTTCTTCTTGTCCTCGTCGCTGACATAGGAGGCGCCGATGGTGAACGACGCCACGAAGCGGTCGTCGCGCACATCGGTCATCGTCGTGTCCGACAGCGTATTGAGGAACCCGTAGGGCTTGCCGTCGTCGCCCGACAGCGGCATCTCGATTTCCAGCCCCGCCGGCAGCAGGTCGATCACGCCCATCTGGCGATAGGTGTTGTGCGCCATCTGGCCGGTCAGCTCGACGATGATGCGGTCGTTCTGGTGCAGGCTGGACAGATCGGCCGGCGTGCCGCCGATCGTCCAGTAGGTCTTGGTCAGCGTCAGGCCGTTGGCCTCAGCCGGCAGCGGCGCTGCCGGCGTGCCCTGGACCGAGGTCGTGCGCCACACCGGCGCGTCGCCGCGGTTGAGCAGGGTAATGCCGGCATCGAGCTGCGCCGTCGAAGGCGCCAGGCGGATGGCGCCGTCGCGCGCCACGCCGGGCTGGCCGTTGACCGCGATGGTCAGCGGCACCTTCTGGCGCGTCAGCTCATAGGCGGCGCGCAGCATCCATGCCTTGTCCTGCGTCGTGGTCGCGTTCAGGCTCATGTCGAGCTCGCCGCTCTTCTTCAGCAGCGCCGGGATCAGGTCGTTCTGGCCGTTCTCCGCCGCCAGCGCCGTCGTGCCCGACACGTCGCGGATCAGCGAGCCGTAATCGCCCACCGGATAAGTGAAGGCGTTGGCATTGGCGGCGATCTCGCGCGCCTTGCCGAAGCCATAGGCCGCGCGCGCCCGGTCGCCGGACTGCGCCGCCGCCGCCGCGGTCAGCGCCTCGGCGATGGCGGTGTTCATCTCGGGCCCGCGCGTATCGGCGAAGTAGCGCAGATCGGAGAGGTTCACCTGCCCGGTCCGCGCCAGCAGGTAGAAGGCATAGGCGCGGGTGTTGTCCGAATTGGAATCGGTCGCCGCCGCGCTGCGCAGCCAGGACGAGCCGCGCTTCAAGGCATCGTTCGGCACGACATAGCCCTTGTCCTTGGCCTGGTAGAGGAAGTCGAGCGCGAACACGCTGATCCACGGATCGGCGTCGGAGCCGGCGGACCACATGCCGAAATTGCCGGCATAGTTCTGCATGTCGAGCACCGCGTCGATCGCGTCCTGCACGCGGGGGCGCAGCGCCTGATCGCGCGGCAGGCCGGCGAGATCGGACAGGTCGTTGAACACCAGGAGCGGCATGGCGCGGCTGGTGGTCTGCTCGATGCAGCCATAGGGATATTTGTCGAGCCATTTGAGCAGGCCCGGCACGTCCGCATAGCCATGCGCCGCCGAGACGGTGAGACCGACCGTCGAAGTGCCGCGGATCAGGTCCTTCACGAGCTGGCCGTTGGCCGTGTAGGTCGCCTGGGGCGCGAACGGCACCGTCTCGTCGCGCGCGATGTCGAGCTGCGGCGCGCGGCTCTCGATCTGCCAGGAGCGGGTGACATTGAAGCCGCCGGGGCCGCGCACGTTCAGGGTGATGGTCGCGATGCCGATGCCGGTGCCGTCGATCCGCATCGGCAGCAGCACGCGCTGGCCGACGCGCAGCGCCTGGTTGACCACCGTCCGCGCGCCGCCGGGCAGCGCCACCGGGCCGCTGGTCGTCATCGTGGCGACATAGGTGCCGGGCCTGCCTTCGACATTGTTGAGGTTGAGCGCGGCCGCGGCATGGTCGCCCGGCGCCAGGAAGCGCGGGAACACCATGTCGGCGACCACCGGATCGCGCACGGTCAGCGGCCGGTCGGCATGGCCGAGCTTGTCCGCCGTCACCGCGACCGCCATCAGCCGCAGTTCGCCGTTGAAGTCCGGAATGTCGAGCGCGATGTTGGCGAGCCCGCCGGGGCCGACTTTCACCAGGCCCGAGAACAGCGCCACCGTCCTTGTCGGCACCACCGCCAGCGGGCGGCCGCCGAAGCTGTCGCCGCCTTCGCGCATCGCGCCGAGGTCGCCCTTCTCCGGCTTGATCAGCCGCCCGTAATCGTCGTGCATCGCCACGCCGAGCGTGCGCTTGCCGAAATAGAAGCCGTTGGGATCGGGCGATTCGAAATTGGTGAGCTGCTCGATGCCCTCGTCCACCGCCGCCAGGGTCAGATAGGCCTGCTCGCCGTCGCCCAAGCCCTTGATCGAGACCGGGATGACGACGCGCTGGCGCGGCAGGATCACCTTCGGCCCGCCGATCGTGGTGGTCAGGGTGCGCTGGGCGTTGTCGACCTGCAGCCAGGCCACGCCGATGGCGCGCACCGGCTCATGGCCGCTCGACTCGTTGAGCGGCCGGTAGTCGGTCACCAGCACATAGGCGCCGGGGCCCCAATCGGCCGACACCGGCACGTCCACGCTGGTGCCGCTGGCGGGCGCGTCGATCATCTGCGAGGAGAAGATGCGGCTGCCCGCCACCACCACCAGCGCCTTGCCGTTCGCGGTCGGCTTGATGTTCACATGCGCGGTCTCGCCGGCGCGGTAGCTGGGCTTGTCCGCCGCGACCGGGATGCGGTCGGGACGGTCGCCTTCAGAACTCGCGGCCCAACCCGAATAGAAGCGGTAGGACGACGACGCACCCGAGACCGGATCGGTGATGGTCAGCCGATAGGTGCCGTAGGCGAAGGTCTGCGCCAGCTTGGCCGGCGCGCCGGCGCCGATGTCGATCTTGCCGCTGGTCATCAGCCGGTCGCGGGTCACCGCCTGGTACTTCCAGGAGCCGTCCTTCTGGTACCACTGATAGGTCGTGTCCTCGCGCACCCAGGAATAGGTCAGGCCGCCCAGCGCGATGCGCTTGCCGTCGGCATTGATCGCGATGGCCTCGAAGCCGGCGCTGGCGTTCTCGGCGACGGAGCCGTAGTCGAAGGCGGGGCGCAGGCCGATCAGCACGTCATGCGTGCGCACCGGTATGTCGACATTCTTGTCGGTGGTGCGGCCGCCGGGCTCGTGGATCGAAATCGTCACCGCGGCCTTGAGCGGCAGCGTCGTCTCGGCCAGCTCGCCGATCGAACCGGTCGCCTCGCTGACGCCGGTGGCATCGGTTTCGGGCACCGTCATCTGCACGTCGACGTCGGAGAAGGTGTCGTCGACGCGGCCGAACGTGTATTCGGTGAACGCGGGATAGGGGTTGACGTCGCGGGTGATCTTCGCGGTGCCTTCGCCCGACAGGCCGGAGGCCGGTGCGCCGTAGAGGAAGCGGCTCTCGACCTTGATCTTGATGTCCTCGCCGGCGTGCACGACCCTGGTCTCGGGCGTCAGCGTCACTTTGAGCCGCTGCGGCACGAAATCGGCGACGTCGAACTGCACCCGGCCGACCGGATCGGCCTTGGGATCGATATAGGCGGCGATCTGCCAGCGGCCATGCGGCGCGCGGGCGTTGAGCTTGAGCGGCCATGTCGTCGTGCCGGCGGCCAGCGCGGTGCCGGGAATCGTCGTGCGCGAGACTTCGAGGCCGTCGGGACGCGTCGCCACCAGCGTCAGCGGCGCGGTCAGCGCGTTGAGGTTGTCGCGGTCGCGGATCATCGCGGTGAGCTGCACCGTCTCGCCGCCGCGATAGACGCCGCGCTCGGTGTAGAGGAACGCATCGGTGCTCGTGGCTGGCGTCTCGCGGCCGCCGACGCCGCGGTCGGTCAGGTCGAAGGCCGAGCGGCGCAGGTCGAGGAAGCTGAAATCGCCATTGGCGCCATAGGCCATCACCACGACGGGCGCGTCGCCGCCCTTGCCGCGGACGAGGCCGGCCGCGAAATCGGCGCGGCCATTGCCGTCGGTGTTCACCGTCGCCAGCACGTTGTTGTCCTTGGCGACCAGGGTCAGCTTCACGCCGCTCATCGGGCCGGCGCTGGCATAGGAGCGCGCGAACACGGTCAGCCCGCTGGTGCCCTGGAACGTCGTGAGCGCAATGTCGCTGTCGACGATCCATTGCGACGCGATGGTGCCTTCGTCGTAATAGTCCTTGGTGTCGTCCTGCGCCCCATCCATCGCGATCAGCACATAGGCGCCGGGCGGCTTGCCCTTCAGGATGTCGTGGATCGGCACCAGCGTGACGACGGAATCGTTCTTGACGTTGGCGACGTCCATCGTGCCCTTCCAGACGAGCACGCCCTGCGCGTTCTCGAGGTCGGTGTCGTTCCAGGTATAGAGCGTGGTCTCGTCCACCGTGCCGCTTTCGATCTGCGACAGCAGGCGGTCGCCGACGCGGATGATCTTCAGCCGCAGCTTGGCGATATTGACGGTGGTGACCGGCACGCCCTCGGAATTGTTGCGCGGCAGGATGATGCCGCCCGCGAAGCGCACCAGCGAAGGCTTGTCGCGCAGCTCGACCGGCACGGTCTCGTCCGACGCCAGCTTCTCGCCCGTCGCGGCCGGCAGGCCCGACTTCAAGGTCACGCTGTAGGTCGAGTTGAAGTTCAGTCCCGCGAGGCAGAGCCGGTCGTCCACCACATGCGCCGCGACGCGGGTCGCCGGATCGATGGAGAAGTAATCCTCGTAATGCGTCTTGCCGGAGGCATCGAGGCTGCGGGTGAAGACCAGGCAGGCTTCGGCCTGCGCCTTGGAGGTGTCGACCTCGAGCCGGCGGAAGGCGAAGTCGGGCGCAGCCGCCATCTGCGACGGCGTCAGGCTGCCGGTGATGGAGGATAGCCCGCCGGCGATCCGGCCGAAGAAGCCGCCGCCGAGGCCGCCATTCTCGCCGCCGCCGCCGGCGAAATAGAGCGCGCCGACCACGACCGCGATGACCGCCAGCACGCCGCCGCCGATCATCAAAAAGCGCCGATTATTCCCCACCGTAACCCCCGCCGTGACGTCCAAAGACCTTAACGATGCGCCCATCGCGCAGCAATCAAGCGCCGGGACATTCGGCGTCGAAAGCGGCGGGATGTTGTCGAACTCGCGAAGAAATCGGCGCGAGCGCAAAAAATGTTGGTCGCGAGTCCTATCGCGGCTTCAGGCAGTATACGCGCGTGCCGTCGAACTGGCATTGCTGCTTCGGCGTGCCGTCCGAATCGTAAAGTTCGATGGTCCAGCCCTGGCTTCCCGCCGCATGCGTCATCAAAAGGAAGCCGAAGCCGCCGACCGACAGGCCGGTATCCACATGCACGCCCGAATCGCCCTGGAAGATCGTGCCGCGCAAATCGACCGGCGTGACGTCGAGATTGTCGCCGCCATGCCCGGCCACGATCTGCGGCGGCACTTTGTGACCGGCATAGTTGATCGCTTCGAAGGTATGGATATGACCCGACAGCATCAGCGAGATGGCGTGGAACGCCGACAGGTCGCCCGCCGCCGCGATCATGGTCGCGTTGCCACCCGCCGGCAGGCCCTTATAGGTCAGCACGCCCCAGAGCGGGCGGTGCGTCGCCAGCCAGATCTCGCGCCCGGCGCCGACATTCGCGATCGCCTTGAGCGCTTCGAAATCCTTCGCATAGGCGGGCACGGCCGCTTCATCGAGCGGCGTGTCGGCGGCAGCGGCGCTGTCCAGGATCGCGACGGTCTGGCTGCCGACACTGAGCGCATAAGGCGCCAGGTGGGCGGTGCAGGGTGCCGCCGGGTCGTAGGCCGTCGGGCCCAGCAGGCGCAGGAAGCCCGGTCCGGCGCGGAAGCAATCCTCGTGGTTGCCGCGCACGACGATCCAGGGCGCCGCCTGCAGCAGCGGCGCGGCGGGCGTGAAGACATCGGCCGACCAGCTCGCCCAATTGTCGCCGAACGGCGAGCCGGCGCAGCCCGCATTGCCCGGCGGGCACGGCGATTCGCGATAGAGGTAATCGCCCAGATGCAGAACCAGATCGGGCTTCAGCGCCGCCGCGGCACGCGACAGCCCGGCAAAGGGCCACGCCCTGGGATCGTTGCAGGCTGCAAAGCCGTGCCCTTGATGCGGCAACCGGTGTCGCCCAGCACCAGGATGCGCTGCGGATCGTCGACCGGTACGCCCAGGGCCTGCCCGCCGACCGAAAGCGACCGCGCCTGCGCCGGCAGCATCGCCGCGCAAATCGCCGGGAAGTCCGCGCTCGCCGCCGCGCGCAATGCGAGCGCCAGCGCATGCCCGTCGACGGTCGCCGCCGGACAGCCCTTGCCGCCCAGATCGAGCGCCCGCACCTCCGCACCGCCGCCCGGCGCGTACTGGACCCAGGCGGTCGCCGCGGCTCCGATCGCCGGCGCAGGCGCCGAAGCGAGAACAGGCGGTGGCTCGGTGTTCACCGACCGCACGCAGCCGGCGAGCAATGCTGCAAGTGCGAGAAGGACAAATCGCTTCATCGGCCGACTATGCAGCAATTCCCCCTGCATCCAAACCGGCCGGGCCACGCATCTCGTCCGTGAAACCCAACCTTGCGGAGCTGCGGCATGTTTCACATCGACTGGTTCTGGCTTTTCGTCCTGGGCGTCAGCGTCGCCGCCATTGCTTCGGGCGTCATACGATCCCACAACCGCGAAAGAACGATCCGCGCCGCGATCGACAAAGGCGTGGCGCTCGATCCCGCCACGCTCGATGCCCTGCGCAACGCGGCGGCGGCGGCGGCGCCCAATCCCCGTTTCGGGCCTGCTGGTAGGCTCGATCATGACCTTCGCGGTCGGCGGCGGTCTGATGCTGCTGGGCTATTTCATCGGCATGGACGAGACGACCGCGACCACGCTGCACCCGTTGCTCGGCGTCGGCGCCCTGCTGTGGTGCATCAGCCTCGGCCTGTTCGTCGCATCGCGCTTTGCGCCTGCGCCGCGCACGCCATAATCGCGTCCCGAGGGGGCGCAGGATGTGAGCGGACTCTATGGCGATCTTGCGGAGGCAAAAGTGGTGACGCTGGCCGCGCTGGGCGACGCGCGCGCCTTCGCCGAGCTGGTGGAGCGGCGCCAAGGGACCGTGCGCGGCCTGCTGCGCCGGCTCAGCGGCGATGCGGCGCTGGCCGACGACCTGGCGCAGGAGGCCTTCGTCCAGGCGTGGCGCGCGCTGTCCCAGCTGCGCAACGCGGCGGCGTTCGGCGGCTGGCTCAAGCAGGTCGCGGTGCGCGTCTGGCTGCAGCACGCCCGCCGCGCCAGGCTCGCGCTCGAACCGCTGGAAGACGTCGATGACGCGGACCAGGCCGCGCCGCCCGCGACCGAACGCATCGACCTCGACCGCGCCCTCGCCAGGCTCAGCCCGGCGCAACGGCTCTGCGTGACGCTGTCCTACGGCGAGGGTCTCAGCCATGGCGAGATCGCGGACGCCACCGGCTGGCCGCTCGGCACCGTCAAATCCCATGTTGCGCGGGGCGGCGCGCGGCTGCGAGAATGGCTTGGCCCATGAGCGACGACAGCGACCTCATCCGCCTGTTCGCGGCGCAGCCCGACCTTCCCGCCGACGACGCCTTCGTCGCCGGCGTGACGGCGCGCCTCGCGCGGCGCCGGCGGCTGGCCGTGGCCGCGCCTTCCGCCGTCATCGCGGCGCTGCTGCTGGCGGTCTGGGCAAGCTGGCCGGCGAGCCGGGACGTCATCGCCGAGTCGGTGTCCGGCATCGCGCTGCTCGCCGGCGGCGTCGGCGGTTTCTTCAACTCGGCCGTCGGCGTCGTCACCGCCGTCGCGTTGCTGCTCGCGGCGGCGCTGTCGCTCTGGGCATCGGGCCGCAGTGCGCTGCGCTAGAGCGGTCGCAATTCCGGACGGAGTTGGTAGCGACAGCGTACCAACGCTTCGCACTTTTCCTGGAATTGCTCTAGGCCGGCCGCCAATTGCCGTGGAAGCCGAACGGCACGCGGCGCGGCAGCGCGGCGAGGCCGATCGGGCCTTTCGCCACGTCGGTCGCGTCATAGACCGCAAAATCCGTACGGTCCTCCGCGCCGCGATAGATCAGCGCCACCAGCCAACCTTCGCCTTCGGCCGCGCCTTCGCTGCTCGGAATAAAGATCGGCTCGCCCGGCACGTCGCCCCTGGGCAATTCGTGCACCAGGCGCTTGCCGGTCTTGAAATCGATATGCGCGATGGCGTCGAACATGATCTTGCCGCTGTGCTCGGTATCGGCGGCAAAATAGCCGTGGCGGTAGGACAGGCCCGCGCGGCGTTCGTCCAGGCGCGGGAATTCGCCGGCGAGATCGTCGATCTTGGTCTGCCTCACCGTGTCGGTCTTGCCCGTCAGATCGACCTCCCAGCGCACCAGATAGGCCGAACAGGGCTTGCCGGGCGAGCCGTCGGCATTGGGAAAGAGCGGCGCCTGCGCATATTGCATCACGTCGGCATAGAGCGTGTCGCCCTCTTCCCAGGCGTTCATCGGATGGAACACGTAGCAGGGATCGGTGTTCAGCCAGCGGATCGTCTCGACCCCTTTGTCGCGCGCCATCAGGCCGATGCGGCCGCCGAGTTCGGGCTCCCAGCCGAAGGCCGGCTTGCCGCTCATCGCGCGCGGCAGGCTGGCCGACAGCGGCAGGATCGGGAACAGCACATGGCGCTCGGTGACGCAGAAATCGTGCACCATGCTGGCATAGGGCGCCTCGAAGGTGTCGAGCCGCGCGACCGTGCCGGACTTGTCGGCCACGCCATAGACCATGCCGGCGCCGAGCGGCATCGCGCCGACGCCGTAGCCGAAGAACACCATCTCGCCGGTCTTGGGATCGATCTTGGGATGCGCCGTGAAGCGGGCGGCGGCGCCCGCATAGTCGAGATAGCCGCGCGTCGCCAAGGATAGCGGGTCGACCTCCAGCGGCTGGTGCGCCTCTTCGAGCGCCAGCAGCTTGCCCGCGTGCCACACCACATTGGTGTTGGCGACGCCGGAATCCTTGCCGATCACCGACGGGTCCGAGGTCAGCGGATTGCCGAAGGCACCGAACAGCGAACGTCCCGCCGCGTGCTCCAATTCGTATTTCGGCGTGTGCAGGTAGCGGTTCTTGTAGGAGACCTTGCCGTCCTCCACGAAAAACGCGTGCAGCATGCCGTCGCCGACGAACCAGTGATGGTTGGGGTCGCGCGGCGGAAATTGCGGGTTGGGTCCGTTGCGATAGAACGCGCCGCGCAGCGCCTTGGGGATTTCCCCCCGGATCGCGAGGTCGGCGTAGTCGTCCTCGCTCGCGAGGGGCGCGAAATTGCCGGCGAGGTACGGATTGATGTGGGCGGGCGCGTTCATCGAAGGCCTCCGGAATACGTGATGTCATTTACTCTGTAAATTTATCGCATAAAATAGGTCGGCCTGCAAGAGTTGCATCGCAGAGGAGTCTCAATGCCCCGCGTACTGACCCAGACCGACGTTGCCGACTTCCGCGAGCGGCTTTGCGAGACCGCAACGAAGATGTTCGATGCCCGCGGCCGCGAGGGGTTCACCATGCGGGAACTCGCCTCGGAACTCGGCGTCAGCGCGATGACGCCGTATCGCTATTTCAAGGACAAGGACGATATCCTCGCCGCCGTCCGCGCCCGCGCCTTCAACCGCTGGGCCGACAGCCTGGAAGCCGCCTTCGCGGGCGCCAAATCGGCGCCGGAGAAGTCCGCCGCGGTCTACCAGGCCTATATCCGCTTCGCGTTCGGCGAGCCGGCGGCCTACCGGCTGATGTTCGACCTCTCCCAGCCCGACGAGAGCCAGTATCCCGAACTCGTCGCGGCCGGCGAACGCGCCCGTGCGACGATGACCGACTATGTCCGCGAACTGGTCAAGGCATCGATCCTCGAAGGCGACCCCGAGCTGATCGGCCGCGTCTTCTGGGCCTCGCTGCACGGCGCCGTGGTGCTCAAGCTGGCCGGCAAGCTCGGCGGCGACGCCTACGATTTCGACCGCGTCAGCGGCGAAGCTTTTCGCCTGCTGTTCGAAGGCTATCGCAAGAAATAGGCCCTACCCGCCCACCGTGCCGGTGATCGCGTCGTCGCGCTCGGCCAGTTCGGCGCGGATGTCGTCATGCCGCGCGGCGTCGAGCTTGTAACCCCACAGCGCCCAGGCGCCGACGAACATCGTCAGGACCGGCACGACGACGTAACAGGCCATCAGCGCGTCCAGCGGCACGCCGGCATTGGCCACGCCCTCCTTCGGGTTGAAGCCGAACGCCTCCAGGATCGGGAAGGTGACGATCACCGCGAGCGCCGAGCCGACCTTCGACGTCGCCGTGATCAGGCCGTAGAGCAGCGCCGCGCGGTCCTTGCCGATGTCCAGCCGCACCTCGTCCGAGACATCCGCCACCATGGCCCGGATCAGGAAGGTGAAGCAGCTCACCACGAAGCCGGCGAAGAACATGCCGGGTATCATAAAGCGCAGGTCGCCGTGCGGCAGCACGAACACCAGCGCCTGGGCGAGGCCGTAGAGCACGCAGCCGAGGATCACCGTCTGATGCTTGCCCAGCCGCCGCGCCACCAGCGCCCAGCACGGCGCCCCCACCAGCCCCGCCGCGATATAGATCAGCAGCAGCCAGTTGGTCTGCGTCCGGGTGAAGCCGAGCGCCTGGGTGAAGAAGAAGATGTAGAGCACCGCCGTGATCGCCGGCCCCAGCGCCAGGAACAGGTCCGACGCCAGGACGCGCAGCAGCGACGGCCGCGCCAGCATGATCCAATAGTCGCGCAGGGTGATCGCCTTGGCGGTCTCCGCCAGCTTGGGCTCGCGCACCACCGCCGTGCACAGCAGCACCGTCAGCGGCGTGATGGCGATGATGAACCAGCCCATCGCCTGCACGCCCTGCTCCACCGTCTTGTGCCAGCCCGTGGCCAGGACTACCGGCAAGGCCAGCACGACCACGATGGCGATCACGCCGACCGCCTGCATCCAGCCATAGACGATGCTGCGCTGGTGATATTCGGGCACCAGCGCGACCGCCCAGGACGCGTGGCCCAGGGTCAGCATCGAATAGCCGATATAAAGCACGAGGAGCCAGGTCACGAGATAGCCCAGGCCCGCGCCGGGCTGCGCCATGAAGATCATGTAGGAGGCCAGCATCAGCAGCGGCGCGCTCGCCACCATCCACGGCCGGAAGCGGCCGAACGGGGTGCCGGTCGCGTTGATCGCCACGCCGATCAGCGGATCGAAGAAGATATCGATCAGGCGCACGATGCTGAACGCCGCGCCGACCGAGGCCAGCGTCAGCCCGATATGGCTGGCGAAGTAGTTCGGCAGATAGACGGTGAGCGGAATGCCCAGCGCCGACACGGGCATCGAGGCGCTGGCGAAGGGCGCGAGCAGGCTCGCGGGAAGCTTTTTCACCGCCGGCGGAGCCGGCACACGCGCGTCCATAGGAATCTCCCTGACAGCCTTCTAGAGGGCCCGCATGACAAAGAGTTCACACGGTAAGGGCGTGCCCGCGCAACCGAAATCCGCGAGAGCGTCAATTCGCACGCATGGGCCTGCCTTACAACGAGGCAAACGTCCTTATTCGCCCGGCGCGAGCACGCCCCGTTCGGGCGCGGGCGGATCGGCGGCAAGGCTCTGCAGGGCATCTTTGGCGCCGGCAATCGCCGCGTTGGCACCAAGGGCTTCGCGGATTTGCGCATGACGGGTCTCGTCCAGCCGATAGCCCCACATGGCGAGGCCGCCGATCAGCACGCAGATCACCGGCGGCGCCAGATAGCAGGCCTGCAAGCCCCAGAGCGCGTCCGCCGTGTTGTGCGCACCTTCCTGCGCCACGAAACCGAACAGCGGCAGGATCAGATAGGCGACGCCGACCGACAGGGTCGCGCCGATCTTGTTGGTGCTCGTCACCAGCGCATAGAGCATCGCGGTGCTGTCCTTGGCCGTCTCCAGCCGCACCTCGTCGCTCACATCGGCGATCATCGCGCGCACCAGGAAGGCGAAGGCGCTGGCCACGAAGCCGACGGCGAACATCGCGAGCGACATTTCGAGCAGGTGCGCCCGGGGCAGCGCCAGCAGGATCGACTGGGCCGCGACATAGCAGAGGCTGGCGATGCGGATCGTGTGGTGCTTGCCGAAACGGCGCGCCACGCGCGACCACGCCGCCGGCGCCACCAGCCCGGCCAGCACGTAGATGAACAGCAGCACCGTCATCTGCGGCCCGGTGTAGCCGCGCGCCTCATGGAAGAAGAACAGGTAGAGCGGCGCGGTGATCGCCGGCCCCAGGGTGCAGAACAGGTCGGCGGTCATCAGCCGCAGCATCTCGGGCCGCTTCAGGAGCGGCAGGTAGTCTTTCAGCCCGAACCGCGCATGGCGGATCTCGTTCGGCGGCTCGGGCGCCAGGAAGACGGTGACGACCGCGCCCACCGCGATGGAGAGCAACACGAAAGCGCCCATCAGCGGCACGCCGTTGAACGGCACGCCGGGCCACAGCGCCGGCACGGCCAGCGGCGCCACGAGAACGCCCAGCGCGCCGACCACGGCCACCGCCTGGATCCAGCCATAGACCCGGCTGCGCTGGTGGTACTCGGCGACCAGCGCCGCGCCCCAGCCGGCCTGGCTCAGCGTCAGCATCGAATAGCCGGCATAGAGCACCACCAGCCAGCCGATGAGATAGGCCGTGCCCGCGCCCGCGGGCGGAAAATACACCGCGACCGAGGCCACGATCAGCACCGGCGTCGACGCGGCCAGCCAGGGGCGGAACTTCCCGAACCTGGTGCGGGTGTGATCCATCGCGATGCCGAAGAGCGGATCGGACAGGATGTCGAGGAATCGCACCGCCATGAAGGCGAGGCCGACCATCGCCAGCCGAATGCCGACATGGGCAGCGTAGTAGTTGGTCAGGTACACGCCCAGCGTGGTGACCAGCGCGCCCACCGGCAGCGCCGCGGCCGAAAAGGTGGCGATCTGGAGCGGCGGAATCCGCCCGTCCCTGGCTTCCATCGCATCTCTCCCGAAGTCGCCTCTGGCGGGCGCCGTTCGGCAAGTGTGGGTGGCTTTGCAGGGCCGGCGCAACTGGAAACATTCGGAAAAAGCGCGCCCGAGCGTTGCGCCCCGACACAGTCCCGCTAAGGTCCGCTGTCACATTTCCGATAAGACGAGCCGTTGAGCGACGCCAAATCCGGCCCCGGCCCCCATCCCGTCGTCTACCTGCTGCTCTGCACGCCGTTCGGTGCCGCCAACGGCTACCTGGTCGTCACCCTCGGCTATCTGCTGCACCAGGCCGGCGTCAGCGTCGGCGCCATCGCAGGCCTGGTGGCCATCAGCCTGATCCCGCAGACCTGGAAAGTGCTTTGGGCGCCGGTCGTCGACACCACGCTGAGCAGCAAGAGCTGGTATCTGATCGCCGCCCTGTTCAACGGCGGCTCACTGGTCGTCATCGGCCTGTTCCATCCCGGCCCGGCGACGATGGGCATCATCACCATCCTCATCTTCCTCAACAGCCTCGCCACGACATTCCTTGCGATGGCCGCCGAGAACCTCATGGCGCACGCCACGAGCGACGCGGAGAAGGGGCGCGCCGGCGGCTGGTACCAGGCGGGCAATCTCGGCGGCCAGGGCATCGGCGGCGGCGCCGCGCTGTGGATCGCGCAGCATACGGCGGTCTCCTGGCTGCCCGGCGCGGCGATGGCGCTGCTGTTCGCGGCCTGCTGCGGCGCGCTGCTGTTCATCGCCGAGCCGCCGGCCGATCACCGCCACGACTCCTATGCCCACAGCCTGTGGAACGTGGCGGTCGATGTCTGGAACACGGCCAAGTCGCGCGCCGGCTATCTGGCGCTGCTGATCTGCTTCCTGCCGATCGGCTCGGGCGCCGCCGCCAATCTGTGGCCGGCGGTGGCGGGCGACTGGCACGCCGGCGCCGACACCGTGGCGCTGGTCAACGGCGTGCTGGGCGGCATGGTCTCCGCGGTCGGCTGCGTCGTCGGCGGCTATTTCTGCGACCGCATGGACCGCAAGGCCGCCTATATCCTGTTCGGCGTCGCGCTTGCCGTCGGCACGCTCGCCATGGCGGCGGCGGCGCGCACGGAGGCGATGTTCATCGTCTTCACCCTGATCTACGCCTTCATCCAGGGGTTCAACTACGCCTCGTTCAGCGCCGTCGTGCTCGAATCCATCGGCCGCGGCGCCGCGGCGACGAAGTACAACATCTTCGCCTCGCTCTCGAACTTCCCGATCCAGTATGTCGCGCTGCTCGACGGCTGGGCGTATGAGCGCTGGCACTCCAACGGGTTCCTCGCCGCCGATGCGATCACCGGCGTGGTCGGGATCATGATCTTCTACGCCGCCTCCGCCGCCACGCGGCCCCGCGCGGTCGCCGCCGCTTAGAGCCGGTTGCTTTCAAGTCGAGGCAACCACAACCCGATGTCATGGCCCGCGAAAGCGGGCCACCCAGTTGGGTTCTGTACGACACCGAGAAGATGAACGGTTTCTTCTCTTCACAAAGCATGGGCAGGCGTCACCTGGGTGGCCCGCTTTCGCGGGCCATGACATGTTTTGATGACTCCGCCCTTAACACAACCGACTCTAAGCCAGCGCCTGCAGGATTTTCAGCATCGTGTCGATGTCGGGCATCGGCAGCACGGCGGTGACCTGGGCCGGCATGCGGCCGGCGATCAAAGGATCGGTGTCGGCGCCGACCGATCCCAAGGGCCCGCGGAAGCCGTGATCGCGCCAGCCGATGGTCTGCAGCTCCTGGCTCGTCAGCGCGTCGATCAGCCGGTTCGCGTCGGGGGCGAGCGCCAGCAGCGGATGCGCCGAATAGACCGTGGGCACCGGATAGAGCGCCACCGGCTTGGCCGGGCCCGCCGCCGCCTCGACGCGCGCCCAGCGGTCGGTGTCGGCCAGGATCCATTCGATGAGCTGGTTCTCGTAGCCCACCACCAGCGGCTCGGCACCCGGTCCGCCCGCGATGTAATCGTCGAACACCTTGCCGGACGAATCCGGCTTGTAGCCCATGCCGCGGAACAGCTCGACGAGCTGCGGCAGCACGCCGGGCAGGCTCTGCGCCGTCACCACATCGCCGGCCAGCAGGTTGGCGGCGAGGCCCGCGAACATGAAGCCCGAATTGGACTTGTTGGGATCGGTCGAGATCAGCCGCAGCGTGCCATAGAGGTCCTGCTGGCTGAGCGCGCGCCAGCTCTTGCGCGCCAGCACCGCCTCGACCAGCCCCTTGGCGTCGATGATGAAGTAATGCGCGCCGCTCTTCTTCGCGAGGCCCGCGCGCACCAGCGCGTCGGCATAGGGCGTCCAGGAATAGATCACGATCGGCGAGTTGAAGATCACCTGGTCGCGCAGGATCTTGGAATAGCGCCGCGCCAGCTCGACCAGCGGACTCGAACTCGGCCACAGGAATTGCGGCCTGGTGCCGAGCAGTTGCGGGTCGCGCGCCATCTCGACCGAGCCGGCGCGCTCGGCATTGAGCGCCAGGCCGAAGCCGCGCAGCGCGGCCACCGTCTTGGGGTTCTGGATGAACGCCATCTTCTCGCCGCCGGCATAGCCGCGCAGCGTGGTGACGTCGCCCAGGATGCCGCGCAGCGCCGGGCTGTCGCGGAACAGCACCGCGCCGCCGGTGACCGCGACGCTGGCGCCGAGCACGCCCAGACCCACCACGGCGCGCCGGCTCATGCTCATGCGGTCTTCTCCAGGTCGGATTTCAGCGCGTCTTTCACGACCTTCAGGCTGAGGTCGAGCTCGTTCAATTCCGGCGCGTCGGCCTCGCTGGCATATTTCGCCGCGGCGTCGTTCAGCGCCTTCATCACTTCGCGCGCCTGTGCCTTGCGCTCCGGCGGCGAGGCGGCGTTGGCTTCGAGCGTCTGCCAGCCTTCCGCGATGCTGGCCGCGTTGGGCAGGTAGAAGGTCAGGTAGCGCCGTACCGCCATCGCCCGCGACGAGTCGGTGCCGACATGGCTGAGGATCTGGTCGGAGGTCGCGGCCAGCGCCTGCACCTCGCTCTTCATCGCCGGGTCGGCGATGCGCGGCGCGATGCGCTTGATGCGCGCCAGCGCGGCGCTGCCGTCGCCGATCAGGCCGCGCATCGTGTCGGACTGCGCTTCCAGCATCGCGTCGACGTTGAGCCCGAAGCCGCTCGGCCGCAGCGCCAGCATCAACCCGCCGAAAACGCCCAGCGACACGACGAGGCTCAGCCATAGCGGCAGGCTCAACAGCAGCACCAGCACGGGAAAGGCCAGCGCGCCGGCGAACCCTGCGATCAGCGTGGAGGTGCCGCGTTCCATGACCGTCAGTTGTAGCCCCGCACCGAGCGGAAAGCTTCGGTCAAATCCGAGCGCCCGTCGAACACCCGCGAGCGCGTCAGCTCGGCCAGGGCGTCGAGATCGGTCTTGTCGGCGTCGCCGAAGGTCACGCCGAAGATCGGCACGCTGTGCCCTTCGGCCCGCCAGGCATCGTCGAAGCCCGCATGCGCGTCCGACTTGCCGTCGGTCATGATCACGATGGCGGCGAGATACTGGTTGCTGTCGAGATAGGGCTTCATCTCGGCCAGCGCCCGCTCGGCGCAGGCATACATGTCGGTGCCGCCGTCGGCCGACTGGCTCGCCACCGCCGCGTCGAGTTGTGCCTGCGAAGCGACGCTGCCGTCGCCCTGCACCACGGCGCGCACCCGCGAATCGAAGGGCAGGATCAGGATATGGTCCTGCGGCGTCCACTGGATCAGGCTGTGCGACGCCTGCGCCGGATCGAACAGGGTGTTCACCGCCGCCTTGAGCTGCGTCTCGCCGGCGCCGGACATCGAGCCCGAGAAATCCAGGCACAGCGCCGTCAGCGACGGCCGCCGCAGCACTTCCTGGTAGACCGTGAGCGCCCGCGCGATCACCTTGGGCTCGGGCAGCGCGATCGACGGCACCAGCCGCGAGGTGTCGAAATTCCATTCCGGCTCCGGCGGCGCCGGCTTGGCCATGCCCAGCGCCGTGCGCCGCCCGAAACCGGCGATCTTGGCCTGGATGTCGGGGCTCAGCAGATGCGCCTGCAGCTTGTCGAAGAACGCTTTCGTATCGCTGTCCTGGCCGTGCTCGACATAGCCGAGCGGCGCGTCGGCATAGGTGGTGCCGTCGGCCGGATAGACCGCGTAGAGCAGCTCGCCGCCCTGCGCCCGCAACGCGTCGTTGGTCTCCTTCAGCACCGCCTCGTAGTTCCACATCGCGCCGAACGGATGGCCGTCCTTGGCGGTCGCCAGGTAGAGGTCTTCGAGCCAGCCCGACGAGCCCGAGGAGCGGGCCACGCCGCGCAGCAGCGCCTTGACCTTGGCCCGCGCATCGGGATCGTCCAGCGCGCGCGGATCGAGACGGTCGGGCGTGCCGAACGACGCGGCCAGCATGGCGAGATAGGCCGCGGCGCCCGAATTGGACTGTGTCGCCGAGGTCATCAGGAAGCTGAGCTTGCCCGCCGTCACCGCCGCCAGGATGTCGCTCATATGGACCGGCTTGCCGATCCAGCCCAGTTCGCGCGCCTTGGACATCCGCACGCCCAGGATCACCGGCGACGAGGCGATCGATTTGAGGTCCTTGACCCGGCGGTGGCTGTCATAGATGTCGAGCCACAGGCTCGACGCCGGCCACACCGCGTCGACGTCGGGCGCGTCGGCGCCTTCCAGCATCAGGCCGATGTCGAGCGAGCCCTTGTAGTCGATGGTGCAGGTCACGCCCTGGTCGGAGCAGAATTCCTGCACGATCGGCTCGAAGGTCTTTTCCTCCGATCCGGCGACGATGTGGAACGTCTTGTTCGATCCGCCGCAGCCCGCCAGCAGCAGCGCCGCCGCGGCCAGCACCGCCCAGCGGCGCATCATGGCGCGGGCGCCTGCGCGAGCGCGGCCTTCAGCGCCGCGGTCTGGCGGTCCATCTCCGCCTCGATCTCGGTGCGCTTGCGGCGGCCTTCGGACTGCACCCGGAGCACGCCCTGGATGGTGTCGATCAGGTCCTGGTTGGTCTTGGCCAGCGTGTCGATGTCGATGATGCCGCGCTGGCTCTGGGTCTCGATATCGATGGCCTGGGTCTTCATCATCTCCGACGCCTGACGGATCATGGTGTTGGTCGCGTCCGTCACCGTCTTCTGCATCTCCAGCGCCTCCTGCTGGCGCGTCAGGCCCAGGATCAGCACCATCTTCTGCTTCCAGGCCGGCACGGTCAGCGTCACCGAGGCCTGGAGGCTCTCGATCAGGGTGGTGTCGCCGCTCTGCACGATGCGGATCTGCGGCATCTGCTGGATCGCGATCTGCCGCGCCTGCTGCAGGTAGAGGATGCGCTTCTGCAGCCGGTCGAGCGACTGCACCGCGTCCTGGTATTGCTGCGCCGCCATCACGTCCTTCGACGGATCGCCGCTGTTCGCCTTGGCCGCGGCCTCAAGCTCGGCCAGCGGTCCCTTCTGGAACTCGTCGGCGAACGCCTTGCCGGCGGCGATATAGGCGTCGAGCCCCGCGATCGAATCCTTGGTCTGGTCGTGCAGCCCGTCCAGCATGGTCACGTCGCGGCGCAGGATGTCGATGCGCTTCTCCAGCTCCACCGTGATGCGGTCGATCTGCGCCGCCACCGTCTCGAACCGGGACTGGAAGCGGAAGATCTGGCGGCGCAGGCCGCCGAACAGACGGGTGAAGAAATCCTGCTTCTGCAGCGAAGCGGGATCGAGGCCCTGCGCCTTGGAGATGATGTCGGAGAGCAGCGCACCGGTGTCGCCCATCTCGCGGTTGCGGGTCTGCGACAGGATCTTGTCGGCGAAGCCGGCGACGTCGCGCTGGGCGCGTTCGCCGAAGGCGGTGATCTGCGCCGTATCGGCGATGTTGATCGACGATTTGATGCCGGCGATCCTGGCCGGATCGGCCATGACCACCGGCAGGCTGCTCGCCACCGAATGCGCTTCGCTCATTGTCCGAAAGACCCCTTTGAAAGACCTTTGTTCAGGCCCGGCAGCGACACAATTATGACAAGCCGGGACGACAGATTCGCGTCCGCGTACGAAAAGTGAGTATGGATGCCCCCACATGCAAGGGGGCATGGCCGGCAGTGTCGGGCCGGCGCCACCGCCAGGGGCTAGTGTCCTGAATACGTTGAGAGATGTCTTCATCACCGGCTGCGGCAGCCATCTGCCGGGCGCGGCCGTGGCCTGCGACGCCATGGAAGACCATCTCGGCCGCATCCACGGACGCCCCAGCCTGCTCGGCCGCCGCGCCCTGCGCTGGAACGGCATCGAGACGCGGCACTACGCGCTCGATTCGAGCGGCGCGCCGTTCGACAGCAATGCCGGGATGAGCGCCAAGGCCACCGAAGCCGCGCTCGAAGACGCCGGTCTCGACACCGGCGCACTGAGCTTTCTCGCCGCCGCGACGACGCAGGGCGACTATCTCGTGCCCGGCCACGCCACCGCCGTGCATGGCGCCCTGGGCCGCCGCAGCATGGAGATCGCCAGCTTCCAGTCGGTGTGCGGCTCCTCGCTGATGGCGGCGAAAGCGGCGTGGCTCAACGTCATGACCGGGCAGCACAGGATAGCGGCCGCCTGCGCCGGCGAGTTCTCCTCGCGCTGGTTCCGTCCGTCCTTCTACGAAGGCACCGCGCTGGTCGACGCCAAGGGCCGCGCCCGCGCCGAGGCCGACTTCCTGCGCTTCACGCTATCGGACGGCGCCGGCGCCATCGTGATGGAGGACGCGCCGAAAAAGGACGGCGCCAGCCTGAAGGTCGACTTCATCGACATCGTCTCGCTCGCCGACCGCTTCGATCCGTGCATGTGGGCCGGCGCCGGCATCGAGCACCGCACCGAGCTCCAGCAGGGCTGGGCAACGCAAGGCCCTGTCGCGGCGCACGCCGCCGGCGCCATCGCGCTGCTGCAGGATTTCGACCTTCTCAAGCGCGTCATCCGCGCCTGGGTCGGCGTCTATCTCGAAAAGGTCGACATCGGCCGCATCGTGCCCGACGGCGTCGACTGGCTGCTCTGCCATTACTCGGCGCGGTCGCTGCGCGAGGAGATCGTCGCGCTGCTCGAAAAGACCGATGCCATGATTCCGCAGCAGAGATGGTTCTCCAACCTTTCCCGCGTCGGCAATATCGGTTCCGCCTCGATCTGGGTGATGCTCGACGAATTCCTGCGCAGCGGACGCTTGCAGCGCGGCCAGAAGGTGCTGTGCGTCGTGCCCGAAAGCGGCCGCGCCCTGGTCGGCTTTATGCTGCTGGAAGCGGTCTGATGCATGACGTCGCCGACGTGTTGCGCAAGCTCACCGTCGTCTTCACGGCATTCGAGGGACGGCTCGAGCAGACGCCGCTGATCCGCAAGCTCGCCCGTGGCCGCTTCGAGATCGAAGACTACCGCGCCTTCCTGATCGGCCTGCGCCAGCAGGTGAAGGACGGCGCCTTGTGGATGTCGCGCGCCGCTTCCAACATCGGCGAGGACCATCTCGAACTGCGTTCGAAGCTGATGCGCCATGCCGTGACCGAGCATCGCGATTTCCGCCTGCTGGAGGCCGATTTCGTCGCCGCCGGCGGCGAACCCGCCGCGATCACCGGCGCGGAGAAGAACATCGGCTCCGAGGCGCTGTCCGCCTGGATGTTCCACGAAGCGTCCAAGCCCGACCCGTTCGGCCTGCTCGGCGCGATGTGGATCGTCGAGGGGCTGGGCGCGATCAAGGCCGCCGAATGGGGCCGGCTGGTGCAGAAGCGGCTCGCGCTGCCCGACAGCGCGGTGCGCTTCCTGCTGTACCATGGCGAAAACGATGCGGAGCATGTCGGCGAATTCCAGCAGATGCTCGGCCTCGTCCTGCCCAACGAAGCCGTCGCCAGGCGCATCGTGCGCACCGCCGAGGTCACCGCCCGGCTCTATACGCTGCAGATCGAGGAGATCGCGCCGTGAGCGTGCGCGTGTTCGACCCCGCCACATTCGATCCGCGCAACCCCGACCCGTGGCTGGCGCTGTCGCTCGACCAGTCGCTGCCGATCGATCCCGAGGCCAAGGCGGCGCTGCTGCGCGGCAACGCCTCGTGGTCGCGCGACTGGATGTTCAACATCGTGCGGGTGCCGATCTTCCTGTTCTTCCTGGTGGTGAAGTTCCTGCGCGCGCTGTCGCCGCACCGGCCCAACATGAACCGCATGCTGCACAGGCTGATCCATTGGGGCTTAAGGAATTTCGCGTCGCGCGACGCCAATTTCCTCATCCTGCGCCACTTCCATATCGGCACCGAGATCCTGGCCTTCATCAAGGCCAATTCGGGCGTGGCCGGGATCGAGACCGTGCCGCTGCGCCCGCGCGTGCTCAAGGACCTCGAAGACAACGTGTTCCTCCAGCACGATCTCAACGTCTACAATTTCATCATCCAGTTGAATGTCGGGCTCAGGGCGCAGAACCGCGACCTCGCGCCGGTGGCACGGCCGGACTTCTCGATGATCACCGATGGGCCGTTCCCGATCGAGCTCGACAACGGCACCTGGCTGAACTTCGCCGACGTGCAGACCGCGATCGAGGCCTATACGCCGCTCTACGCGCTGTTCCTGCCGCGCGCCGATTTCATCCGCGCCGCGAACTCGCTGCAGCTCGACGAGACCATCGCGATCTATCTCGCCAAGATCCTCGCCACCGACTATCACCTCGCCTTCGTCGAGAACCATCATCCGATGGTGCAGCTTTCGACCCTGCAGGCGGGCTACCGCCTGATGATGCACGGGCTCGACGTCGAGGCGCTGCACGGCTGGCTCCGCGCCATGAAGCGCGCGCAGGCGCAAGGCCAGAGCGTCTTCGGCGCCGCGCCGGCGCACTGACTTACGTCCCGCAGAAGGTTTGCAGCACGCGCTCTTCCGGTTTGGGCGGGTCGCTGTAGCGCGCGAAGGCGGGCTGGTCCGCATAGGGCGCCGACAGCACCTTGCGCAGTTCGTCGAACGGGGCGTAGTCGCCGTTCTGCTGCGCCGCCGCGATCGCCGCTTCGATCCGATGGTTGCGCGGGATGAAGGCCGGATTGACCGCGCGCATCGCGTCCGCGCGTTCGGCCGGAGAAATCGTCTCTTCCGCCAGCCGCGCGCGCCAGGCGGGCAGCCAGGCCTGCACCGCGGCGTCGTTGTCGAACAACGCCCCCAGCGCGCCGTCCGCCACCGCATCCTCGGCGCTGTCGCACAGCCGCCGGAAGGTCAGCGTGAAATCCGCATGGCCATCCGCCATGTGGCGCAGAAAGGCGCCGATCAGGTCCAGATCGCCGTCGCGCGCCGCGGCAAAGCCGAGCTTGGCGCGCAGCCCGGCGAAATAGGCCGCCTCGAACTGCGCCGGATAGGCGTCGATCGCCGCCTGCGCGATTTTCACCGCCGCATCCTGGTCGGCGTCCAGCAGCGGCAGCAGCGCCTGGGCGAGGCGCGCCAGGTTCCACTGCGCGATGCGCGGCTGGTTGCCATAGGCGTAGCGCCCGCCCTGGTCGATGGAGCTGAACACCGCGGCGAAATCATAGGCGTCCAGGAAGGCGCAGGGACCGTAATCGATGGTCTCGCCCGCGATGGAGGTGTTGTCCGTGTTCATGACCCCATGGATGAAACCGAGGAGCTGCCAGCGCGCGACCAGCGCCGCGGTGCGCGCGATCACCGCCTCCAGCAGGCCGCGATAGCCGTCCACCGCCGGATAAAGCCGCGCGATGACGTAGTCGGCCAGCGTCCGCACCGCCTCCACATCGCCGCGATTGCCGAAATATTCGAAGGTGCCGACCCGCACATGGCTCCGCGACACCCGCGCCAGGATCGCGCCCGGCAGAGGACCTTCCTGGCGCAGCACGATCTCGCCGGTGGTGGCCGCGCCCAGCGTCCGCGTCGTCGGCACGCCCAGCGCCGCCATCGCCTCGCTGACGAGAAACTCGCGCAGCACCGGCCCCAGCGCGGCGCGGCCGTCGCCGCCGCGCGAGAACGGCGTCGGGCCGGAGCCCTTCAGCTGGATGTCGTAGCGCACGCCGTCGGTGCCGACGACCTCGCCCAGCAGGATCGCGCGGCCGTCGCCGAGCTGCGGCACCCAATTGCCGAACTGGTGTCCGGCATAGGCCATCGCCAGCGGCTCCGCGCCGTCCGGCACGCGGTTGCCGGCCAGCACCTCGGCGGTGAGCGCCGCCGGATCGATGCCCAGGCGGCGCGCCAGTCCGGCGTTCACGCCGATCAGCTTCGGCGCCCGGACCGGCGTCGGCGCCAGCCGCGCATGGAACCGCGCAGGCAGCCGGGCATAGGAATTGTCGAAGGCGATGGGCGGCGCGGCCGCGGGTGCCAGATCTTCCATGCCCCAGTGTAGCAGTATCGCGACAGCCGGAAGATCGTCTTTTTCGCCGGCCCGAACTCCGCTAGCGTCGACCGCGGCGGGCAGGGGAATCACGATGGCGATCGCGGACAGTGCGGCAACGGCGAAGTTCGAGATCGGCCGGGTCGCCACCCGCACCTTCACCGTGGTGCGCGCCAATTTCTTCGCCTTTTTCGTGCTCGGGCTGATCGCGACCCTGCCGACGACGATCTACGCCATCGCGGCGACCGCGAATATCGTTCCCGGCGCCGCAGCCGCCATCGCCAAGGGCGGTTCGGCCCTGGCATGGCTGATCGGCGTCGGCGTCTCGGCCTTTGTCGGCTTCCTGTTCGCCTTCATCCTGCAAGCCGCGGTCACCTACGGCACGATCGGCTATCTCAGCAACCAGCCGGTGGTTTTGGGTCGCGCCCTGATGATCGGGCTGCGCGAGATCCTGCCGCTATTCGCCATCGCGCTGCTGGAGGGCCTGGGCGTCGGCCTCGGCTTCGTGCTGCTCATCGTGCCGGGGATCATGCTCTACGTGATGTGGTCGGTGGTGGTGCCGATCCGCATCGCCGAGCACACGGGCATTTTCGCCGCCTTCGGCCGCAGCCGGGAGCTGACGCGCGGCCATCGCTGGCCGGTGTTCGGCACGCTTGTCGTCTTCTATCTCGGCGCCGGCATCGCGCAGACGACGACACGCCCGGTCCTTGCGCTGGGCGTCGCCACGAGGATGGCCGGCAGCGTCGGCAACAGCCTGGCCTCGCCGCAATTCTACGTATTGGGCGCGATCAATCTGCTGGTCTCGGCGATCATTGCCGTGGTCTCGGCCACGCTGATCGCCTGCGTCTATTACGAGCTGCGCCTGGTCAAGGAAGGCGTCGGCCCCGAGCAGATCGCGGCGGTGTTCGACTAGTTTTTGTCGAACTTGTCGCGCTTGCGCCGGCCGAACAGCAGCCGCGTCTCCAGCCGCGCCCGCAGCGCCTTGTAATACGCCGCCAGGAACGCGACGTCGGGCGTCTTGTCGCCGGTCAGGCCGATCTTGGCGCGGATGCGCGCCGCCACCGCCTGCATGGTCTCCGGATGGGCACGGCGCAGCACGTCTTCGAGCACCGCCAACTCCTTGATGCCATAGGCGTCGACCTGTTCGGTGCTGAAGGCGAGCTCCGCCTGCGCCGGCCGCGCCAGCAGGTCGGCGCCCAGCAGGCGCTGCGGCGCCCGCACCACCCAGGTGCCGGCGACGATGTCGCCGATCCGCAGCCGGTCCCGATTGAACAGCGGGAACAGCACGAACACGGCGCACCACACCGCGCCCAGAAGATAGATCCAGGCGTCGACCGCCTCGCGCTGCACCGCCAGGAAGGACAGCGGCAGGAACAGCTCCAGCTCGCGCATCGCGTTGCGCGCGAAGATCGCATCCGCCGTCAGCGCCCCGCCGTCGCGCGCCGCAACACGGATGCCGACGATGCGCTTGCCCCAGGTCGCCGCCCGCGGCGTGACCTCGAACGCGGTGAAATAGAACACCCGCAGGAAGAAGAACCCCAGCACCCAGATGATGCCCATATACTCGATCGCCTTGAAGCCGGTGGCGAAGGCGCCCGCCACCGCCACCAGGGTGAGCGCCACCAGCCCCAGCACGATGAAGAACACGTCGAGCAGGAAGGCCGACAGCCGCTCGCCCGCATCGGCCAGCACGATGCGCAGGTCGACACCCTCGGGCGTCACCAGCGCGCGCGCGAAACGCCGGGAGCCGGCGGCGCTCATGGCCGCCGCACCGGACGATAGAAATAGCCGAGCCAGAACACCCCGCTCGCCGCCGCCACCGCATAGCGCACGAGCGTGCTGGTGATGAGCTGGCGCGCGAAGCCTTCCAGCAGGCCGGCGCAGAGCAGCATCACCACCACGCCGACCATTGCGGTGGCGGCGATGCGCCCGGCCTTCTTCAGCGCCTCGATCCGCGTGTCCTCGCCGGGAAAGGCCAGCGACCAGCCGATGCGCAAGCCCGCCGCGCCCGCCAGCGTGATGGCGAACAGCTCGGTCACGCCGTGGATCAGGATCCAGCCCATGAAGTCGACGCCCAGCCCGTGCGCCGCATAGACCGCCAGCAGCGCGCCCAGCGTCAGCCCGTTGTAGAACAGCAGGAATGCGGTCGGCAGGCACACCGCAAAGCCCAGCGCGAAAGCCAGCAGCGACACTTCCGAATTGTGGGTGAACAGGAAGCTCGAAAAGAACGCCAATCCCTCCGTGCCGTGCGGATGGAAGATGCTGTCGCGCAGCGCCTGGGTCGAGGCGCCGGGATCGCGCCCACCGGCCAGCCCCGCCGGCATGAAGGCGTAGAACCAGGCCGAATCCGCGCGCACCAGCAGATAGGCGGCGGCCGCGCCCAGCACACCCAGCACGGCCGAGACGATGGTCTCGCGCCACAGCGCCCGCACCGCAGCGCTCCAGTCTTTGGTGAGGAACGCCACGATGCGGTCGGGAACGGTGCTGCGGGTGCCATAGACGCAGAAATAGGCCCGCGTGCACAGGCTCTCGAGATAGGCGATGAGGTCCTGATCCAGCGACACGGCGCGCGCCGCCGACAGCGACGACAGCGCCGAGCGGTACAGCACCGGGATCGCCACGACGTCGTCGTCGCTCAGGTCGGCGCTGCGGCCTTTCTCGAAGCGGTCCAGCAGCCGCTCCAGCCGGCGCCAATCGGCCTCGCGCGCGCCGCGGAAGCGATGGCTCTTGAGCGTCGGCGCGTCCATCAGCCCCGCCCCCGCTTGACCGCCATATAGGCGTCCAGCAGCCCGGTGCCGATCCGGTCCACCGGCACGTCGATGACGTCGACACCCAGGCGCTTGAGCTTCGCCGTCACGATCGAGCGGTCGCGCAGCATGGCGTCGGCCAGCACCGCGCGCGACACGTCGGCGGGCTCGGCCGGCTCGTGCAGCGCCATCGCCTCCAGCTCCTCGTCGCGGAACGCCACGAACAGCACCAGGTGGCGCGCCAAGAGCCGCTTGACGTTCTCCACCATCAGCTCGGCGCTGATCGTGTCGGAGAAATCGGTGAACACCACGACCACCGCGCGCCGCTCCAGCGCGCCCGACAGCTGCGTCAGCCCGAGCGTGAAATTGGTCTCCGCGGTCGAATAGTCGATCTGCGCCGCCACATGTTGCAGGGCCGCGAAGGCGTTCGGCCCGGCGACCGTGCGGCTGGCGATCCGCGGCTTCTCGTCGAAGGCGAAGATGCCGACGCGGTCGCCGAGCCGGAGCGCCACATAGGCCAGCAGCAGCATCGCCTGGATGGCGCGGTCGATCCGCGGCAGGCCCAGCAGCGGCTCGCACATCTGCCGGCCGGTATCCAGCGCGAAGACGATGTGCAGGTTCTCCTCGACGTTGAACTCGCGCGCCACCAGCCGTCCGTGCTTGGCGGTCTGCTTCCAGTCGATCATCCGCCGGTCCATGCCCGGCTCGAAATCCTTGAGCGCATTGAACTCCGCGCCTTCGCCGCTGCGCAATTGCGCCCGCACGCCGCGCTGCCCGCTCTCGCGCTCGAACAGCCGACGCGCCTCCTCCTTCACCGTCGCGATGTTGGGAACGATCCGCACCTTCTCGTGCAGCGCAAGCACACGCTGCTTCCAGACGAGGCCGAGCGGCCCCTGCCAGCGCGTCCACAGCGTCTCGACGAAGCTCTCCCCGCGCCGCAGCGGCTTGAGCGCGAAATCGGCCGTCGCCACGCCGTCCGCGACGGCTTTGGTCTGCCGGCCGGGCGACGGCTCCAGCAGGCTGCCGGTGTCGACGGCGAATTCGAGCGACGCGGGCGCCGGGCCTGCGAAGCGCAGCCGCACCGACGCGGCTTCTTCCTTCGCCACGCCGATCGTGCCGGGCACGCGCGCCGCGAAGCTGAGCCCGGAGGGATCGGCGGCGATCGTCGCATCGAGCAGGAACAGCCCGACCGCTATCGCCATCCAGGCGCCGCCGACCAGCCACAGCCCCGGCGCGAACAGCGCGGCGACCAGCGCCAGCGGCACGCCGGCCAGGGCCACGAAGATCATGCGCGCCGTGGGATACATTCAGCGCGGCGCCTCGACCGATTCGACGATCTGCTTGATGATGTCGTCGGCCTTGCGCCCGTCGATCTCGGCCGCCGGCGACAGCACCACGCGGTGGCGGAAGGCGGGCAGCGCCAGCGCCTTCACGTCGTCCGGGATCACGTAATCGCGGCCGTCCAGCGCCGCATGGGCGCGCGCCGCCGCCGCCACCATCGCGCCGCTGCGCGGGCTGGCGCCGTAGGACAGGTCGGGCGAGACGCGCGAGGCGCGCACGATGCCGACGATATAGGCGGCGACCGGCTCGCTCAGCCTGGCCTGCGCCACCGCCGCGACGCAGGCGGTGAGCTGCGCCCGGTCGAGGACCGGCGCCACGCCCAGCGCCGCGGGATCGGGCATGCGCACGCTCGTGCCCTGCGCCTGGACCAGCGCCAGCTCCTCCGCCGGCGCGGGATAGGACAGCGTGTGCTTGAACAGGAAACGGTCGAGCTGCGCCTCCGGCAGGGGATAGGTGCCCTGCTGCTCGATCGGGTTCTCGGTCGCGATCACCATGAAGCAGTCGCTGAGTTCGTGCGACTTGCCGTCCAGCGTGACGCGCCGCTCCTGCATCGCCTCCAGCAGCGCCGCCTGGGTCTTGGGCGGCGTGCGGTTGATCTCGTCCGCCAGCAGCATCTCGCAGAAGATCGGGCCGCGATTGGTCACGAAGCTGGAGCTCTGGAAGTTGAACTGGTTGGTGCCGACGATGTCGCCCGGCAGCAGGTCCGGGGTGAACTGGATGCGGCCGAATTGCAGGCCGAGGCTGGCGGCGAAGCTCTGCGCCAGCAGCGTCTTGGCCGTGCCCGGCGGGCCTTCGAGCAGCACATGGCCGCCGCAGAACAGCGCGACCAGCATCAGGTCGACCGTGTCGGCCTGGCCGATGACGACCTTGGCGATCTGGGCGCGGATGGCGTCGGCCACGGGCTTGAGGTCAGAGATGTCCATGCGTGATCGTGCGCCTCCAGCGATAGAGTTTTCTCGCGGCCTGCATCAGCCCCAGGGTGTCGTGCGCCGCGACCGCTTCCGCGTTCAGGTCGGCGAAGCGGTACGGCAGGGCGCCGCGCTGCTCCAGCATGCGGATCACCGCCGGGTCCGCCGCCTTGTCGCGGCCGATGCCGAAGAAGGCAGCGGTCTGGTGCAGCACCGCCTGGGCATAGCGCGGCGCCATCGCGGGCTCGCGCTTCATCATGCGGATCACGGCTGCGGTGTTGTCCGCCAGGGCGCGCTTGCCGAAGGCGAAGACGCGGCCCACCCGGCGCGGCGCGCCGAACCGGCTCATCGCATGGAAGCCGAGGAAGCCGGCCGCCAGCAGCACGCAGAGCGTCGCGCCCAGGAAGGGCGGGCTGAACACCGTCTTGAGCAGGTCGGGCGAGCGGCGGAAGCCGTCCAGCGTCACGTCGAACGACACCGCCGAATCGCGCACCCGCAGCGCCTGCACCAGCGCATAGGCGATGCGCGCCATGGCGGGGTCGGCGATACCGTGATTGTCCATCACATCGGGGTCGGCGAGGATATAGGTCTGCGTGCCGCGCAGATGCGCCACCACCGCCTTGCCCTCGTCGTCGACGACGGTGTTTTCGAGATTGGGGCCAGCGACGGTCTGGAGCTGCTCGACCGATACCGGCACCGACGGCGCCTTCAGCCGGAAGCCTTCGAACCCGACCAGCCTGGTGCGGTAGACGCCCTTGCGCTGCGCCAGCTTGGCGGTCTTGGCGAAATCGGCCAGCACTGCGCCGCCGGCCTCGGGCGAAAGGGCGTCGAACTTCGTCACCCAGCCCGCGTGGTCGGGGTCCTCGGCCACGTTCCATTTGGGCAGCACGATCAGCCGCGGCCCCAGGCGGGCGAGCGCGGTCAGCGCCTTCGCATCGCCGAACGGCTCCGGCGTCAGGATCACGAGGCTGAACTGCCCGTTGCCGGGCGTCTCGCGCCCGACATCGACGTCGACCTGCATGTTTTCCAGCAGCGTCCGCAGGCCCGCGAAGCCGATGGCGGATTTGGAGATCACCGTCGCGCCGCCCGACTTGTCGGAGCGCAGGTCCGGCGCGTAGGCGTTCAGCGCCAGGAAGGCCAGCGCCGACAGCGCGCTCACCAGCACCAGCGCCACCGCAACCCGCGGCGAGACGAGCGGCGCACCCGGCGATGTCGCGGACATGCTCATGCCGCGAGCTGCCAGGCGGGCGGAAAGGCGAAGGTTTCGTAGTCCTTGCGGCAGCGCGCGAACGCGTCCGCGGTGATGGGCCGGCCGGCGAACCGCGAGCGCTCCACCGCGCGCACGATGCCGGCGAAGGCGGGCCGCGCGCTTTCCGGCAGGGCGCCGAGCGCGCCGATCTCCCGGCTGGTCAGCGCCCGGCGCAGCAGCCGCGGCCGCCGCGCCTCGATCTCCTCGATGCTGCGCAGCAGGAGCAGGTGCACCGCCGCGGAATAATCGCCCTGCGCCGCCAGCGCGTCGCACTCGGCCAGCAATTGCCGCGCCTGCGCCGCGGTCGGCCGCCAGGGCTCCTCGCGCGGCCATTCCCGGCGCGGCTCGGCCTTGTCCTTGCGCCAGAACGGCCGCCAATACTGCTTCACCAGCGAATAGGCGACATAGAGCACGACCGCGGCGGCGACGGCATAGAGTCCCCATTTGATCTGCGTACCGTGCGTCTTGAAAAGCTCGGTCAGCCACCGCATCCAGGCCGGATCGAGCACGCGCTGCATCGGCGGAAACGCGAACTGGATGTCCGAATGGCGCAGCAACTCGCCATGCGCCTGGGCGAACGCATGGTCGTCCGCCGCGCTCAACTGGGAATCATCCATGAGGAAAGTCTAGGGACTCGATGCCGAACCGTGAACCGCAATGTTGGCGAAGCCGTGACAGGCTGCCGACGGCCGGCGACATCGCAGCGATATCAGGGGTTTATCCCGGCCTCACACGGCCTCGGAAAGCTTCAGCGTGTCGCGCAGCTGCCGCTTGAGGAATTTCCCGTTGGCGTTGCGCGGGATCGGCTGGGCGAGAAACCACACATAGCGCGGGATCTTGTGCTTGGACAGATGCGCCGCGCAATGCGCCCTGAGGCCGTCGCCGTCGAGGTGCTGGCCCGGCCGCAGCACGACCGCCGCCGCCACCTCCTCGCCCAGCCGCGGGTCGGGCACGCCGAACACACAGCATTCGGCCACCGCCGGGTGGTGATGGATGCAGGCCTCGACCTCGGCGCAATAGACGTTCTCGCCGCCGCGCAGGACCATGTCCTTCTTGCGGTCGACGATATAGATGAAATTATCCGCGTCGATGCGCGCGACGTCGCCGGTGTGCAGCCAGCCCTCGGTGATCGATTCCGCGGTGGCGTCGGGGCGGTTGATATAGCCCTTGATGACCGTCGCGCCCTTGACCCAGAGTTCGCCGACCGCGCCCGGCGGCAGCGTCCCGCCGTCGTCGTCGACGCATCGCACCTCGTAGGTCGGCATCGCCGGGCCGACGCTGGCGGGCTTGTCGACGAAGAAGTCGGCCGAGACCGAGGTGATGATGCCGCAGGTCTCGGTCATGCCGTAGCCGGTGACGGGCCGCGCCGTCTTGACCTGGGAATCGATCTTGGCCACGAGGTCAGGCTGCAGCGGCGCCCCGCCGCCGCCGAGCGAGACGAGGCTGGACAGGTCGGTGCGCTCGAAGTCGGGATGGCCGATGATCTCGCGCGACATGACGGGGACGCCGCTCATCGCGGTGACGCGCTCGCGCGCGATGAGCCGCAGCGCCTCGCCGGCATCCCAGCGATACATCAGCACCAGCTTGCCGCCGCCCGCGGTCACGGCATAGGCGCCGCAATTGTTGGCGGTGACGTGGAACAGCGGCGTGGTCAGCAGCGCCACGGGCACCGGCGCGGGCGCGGCCGGATCGGGCGCGACGCCGGTGGCGCGCTGGGTCGCCAGCGCCTGGACCTGGCCGGCGAACACCATGTTGAACATGTTGGTGACGCAGCCGCGATGGGTGAGCTGCGCCCCCTTGGGAAAGCCGGTGGTGCCGGAGGTGTAGAAGATGCAGGCATCCGCGTCCGGGTCGACGGCGACGTCGGGCAGCTTCGCGCGCTCGGCGATGACCTCCTGCCAAGCGGTCACGTCCGGCGGCAATGCATCGACCCGGGTCGCGACGATCCGGATATCCGCGGCCATCGCGGGCCGCTCCAGGATGCGCCCGAGCCGCTCGCGGTCGCAGAAGACGATCTTCGGCGCCGAGTCCTTCAGCGCGAAGTCCATCTCCTCGGTGACCCACCAGGCATTCATGCCGACGACAGCCACGCCGATACAGGCGCAGGCCCAATAGATCAGCAGCCATTCGGGATAGTTGCGCATGGCGATCGCCACCCGGTCGCCCGGCTTCACGCCCTGGCGGAACAGCCAGGCCGCGATGGCGGCGACCTGGCTGTGGGCCTCGGCATAGGTGATGCGCTCGTCCCGGTAGACGAGATATTCGCGCGCCGCGAACGGCGCGGTGGAGAGCCAGAACTCCCGGATGCTGGGCGGCACGTTCTTGTAGCCGCGCAGCTTCTGTCCGCGCACGGGGATTTCGACGACCTCGAACGGCGCGCCCGGCGCGGTGAGTTCGCTCCAGGCCTGTTTCAGCTCCGCGTAATGCATCCGTCCTCGCAGCGATATCCGTTACCGGCCAAAGTGGACGGCCTTGGTCCCGGTTTCAACTGCCGCAACGTCGGCGGGCGCGGTTCAGGCGTGCGCCTAGCGGTAGGTGTTGTTGGAGGTGTGGTCGCCCTTGAGCCATTTCCACAATTCCTCGTGCGCCTTCTTGCGCCGGACCTCGTTGATCAGCGCGGCGTTGGGCGCATCGAGGGTGAATTCGAGGATCATGCCGTTGGGATCGGTGACGTAGACCGAGCGGCAATAGCCGTGCTCCAGCACATAGGTCTCCGGCTCCTTGTAGCCGGCGGCCTGGATGCGGCCCTCGATCGCCTTCTGCGTCTGGGCGTCGACGTTCAGCGCGATGTGGTGGAACGGCGAGAACGGCATCTTGGGCCCGAACAGCTCCTGGTCCTCCGGCTTGTCGAACTGGAAGAAGGCGAGCGCGCCGCCGTCGCCGAGGCCGAAGAAGCAGTGGCAATAGGTGCGCATGGCGCCGAACAGCTCGTCGGATTCGCTCCAGGTCGCGATCAGCGGCAGGCCGATCACCTCCTCGTAGAATTTGCGCGTGGCCTCCATGTCGCGGGTGACATAGGCGGTGTGGTGCAGCCGGCTGGGAAGCGTCGCTTGCTCGGTCATGTTTCCTCCTCGATTGCCGTCTATTTCCAGAACGTCTTGGACGCGATGCGCGCGCCTTCGGCCAGCGCCGCGAGCTTCTTCCAGACGACGTCGGGATCGACGCCGCCCTGCCCGACGTGGATGGAGAAGCCGCAATCGACGCCGGCCATCACGTTCTCGGGACCAACGAGATTGGCGTAGCGCTCGATCCGCTGGGCGACCAGTTCGGGATGCTCGATATAGTTGGACTGGCACTCGATCACGCCGGGGATCAGCACCTTGTCCTTGGGCGGCTTGACCTCCTCGAACATCCGCCACTCATGGGCGTGGCGCGGATTGGCGGCCTCGAACAGGATCGCGCCCGGCTTGGCGTGGTCCAGCACGTCGATGATATCGCGGAACGGCACATCGCAATGGTGCGGGCCGGGATAGTTGCCCCAGCACATGTGCATGCGCAGCTTTTCGGCCGGGATGTTGCGCACCGCGTGGTTCAGCGCCTCGATATGCAGGCGCATGCGGCCGCGGAATTCCTCGAGGCTCAGATCGGCGTATTGCACGTGCCGGCCCATGGCGAGATCGGGACAATCGAGCTGCAGGATCATGCCGGCCTTGGCGATGGTCTCGTACTCGTACTGCATCGCATCGGCGATGGCGTAGAGGTATTCCTCATGGCTCTTGTAGTAGTCGTTGCGGAAGAACAGCGAGATGACGCCCGGCGACGCCGCGCTGGAGAACTGGCCGGCGGTTTCGACGCCCGCCGTCGCGGCCGCCATGGCCTCGACGTCGTCCTGGGGCGATTTGCGGTCGCGCACCGTGATCGGGCCGTTGCAGCCCGGCGTCTTGCGGGTCTTGCGGCCGGGATCGCCGAACACGCGTTGCTGGCTTCTGGGAAAGCCGACGAGGTCCTGGAAGACGAAGCTGTTCGAGGTGCCGCCGAAGCCATTCAGGCGGTCCTTCACATAGGTCGCATAGCTCGGCTTCGACATCTCGCCATCATTGATGACGTCGACGCCCGCCTCGGCCTGCTGGCGCACCATCTGGAAGATCGCATCGCGCACCCGGGCGTCGAGCGCCTCGGCATCGACCGGCACGCCCTCTTCCCGCGCCACCATCATGCGGATCAGGTCGTCCGGGCGCGGCAGGCTGCCCGTGTGCGTCGTCAGGAACCGTTCGGTGCTGTGCAGCGTCACGTTTTTCGCATATCGAAATTGTTTTCGGCGCCGAGGCTATCGCGGCAAGGCCGAAATTGCAAAGTGCTCAGCCCGCCTTGGGACCGTCATAGGCGATCGCGTCCGCCGCCGCATTCGACAGGATGAAGCCGATCGGCCGCTGCGCCTCTTCCTGCAGATGCGCGAGCAGGCCCGCGGTGCGGGCGAGGATCGAAATGCTCTTGAGCGCGGTGAGCGGGAAGCCGATTTCGAGCAGGATCGCGGGAATGACGCCGTTGATATTGATCGGCAGCGGCCGGCCGAGCGCTTCGGGCAGCACCTCCGAAACGGTCTGCAGCATGGCGAGATAAGGTCCGTTCAGGCCACGCTGCTTCGCGAGGGCGATCAGGACATTGGCGCGCGGATCGCCGCCGGCATGCTGGGGGTGGCCGAAGCCCGGAATCGCCGTCCTGGCCTTGCGCATCTCGCGGATGCGCGCCGCCGCGATGTCCGCGGGTTTTCCATTCTTCGCGGCTTCGACCAGATCGTGCAGGAAATAGCCGGCGGTCTCCGCGCTGCCGAGCACGACGGAGCCGGAACCCAGCAGGCCGGCGGCGACCGCGCCCTGGATCGCTTCGGGCGCCGCGGCGAAGGTCATGCGCGCCGCCTGCACGCTGGGCACCAGGCCGTGCTCGGCGATGGCGACCAGGAGCGCGTTGACGAAGAAGCGCTGGTCGTCGGTCGGCGCCTTGCCCATCAGCAGCAGGAAGAAATAGTCGGTGAAGTCGATCTTGCCGATCAGCTCGCTGCAAAGATCGCGGCCGCGGACGGTGATGGACGCCGCATCGGCGGTCGAAATCGCGGTATAGGGATTGTCCTGCCTGCCGATGCGCATGATGCTCTCCTGTCTGCCCCGCCATCGGTGACCACGGCGGACGCTCTTGCAATCCCCGCGTTTCGCCGAATATCGAAATTGACTTCGATATGCGGAAATTCTTAGTCTGCCGAGACCGGTTTGGGAAGCCGCCGCTGCCGGCGGCCGGAGCAGGAATGACCAACGTTCTCGACGATGTCCGGGTCCTGGAAATGGGCACGTTCATTACCGGCCCCGCCGCCGGCATGATCCTGGCCGACATGGGCGCCGATGTGATCAAGCTGGAGCGGCCCAAGACCGGCGATCCCTTCCGCGCCTTCAATGGTGGGCTTTATAGTCCGCACTTCCAGACCTACAACCGCAACAAGCGCAGCCTGACGGTCGACACCCGCAACGCCGCCGACCTCAAACTGCTCGACGAGCTGGTCGCCGGCGCCGACGTCTTCATCCAGAATTTCCGTCCCGGCATCGCGGAAGACCTCAATGTCGGCTGCGAGCGGCTGCAGGCGATCAATCCCGGCCTGATTTATTGCGGCATCTCGGGCTTCGGCCATGACGGCCCGGATGCGGAGCGGCCGGCCTACGACACCGTGGCGCAGGCGGCGAGCGGCTGGCTGCGCCTGCTGATCAATCCGAAGAACCCGCGCGTGGTCGGGCCCGCCATCGCCGATGCGGTGACCGGCTTCTATGCCGCCTTCGGCATCCTGGGCGCGCTGCACGAGCGCGGGAAAACCAGGCATGGCAGGCGAATCGACATCTCGATGCTCGAAGCGATGTGCCATTTCAATCTCGACGACTTCACCCATTACTTCTCGCAGAACGAGATCATGGGGCCGTTCAGCCGGCCCAGCGTGTCGCAGTCCTATGTGTTCGAATGCAGCGACGGCAAATGGGTGGCGCTGCACATGTCCTCGCCCGAGAAGTTCTGGGAAGGTCTGGCGGCGGCGATCGAGCGGCCGGACCTGTTCGCGGATCCGCGCTTCGCCGACCGCCCCGCCCGCATCAGGCACCAGGATGATCTGATCGCGCTGATGACGCCGATCTTCAAGACCAGGAGCCGGGGCGAATGGTGCGCGCGGCTCGACGGCCAGGGCGTGCCGTTCTCGCCGGTCTACGATTCCAGCGAAGCGCTCGAGGACCGCCAGGCCAGGCATCTGGGCATCGCGGTCGAAGGCCGCCATCCGACCATGGGCCGATTCCGCACCGTGCGTTTTCCGGTGAATTTCGACGGCACCCATGCCACCACCGTCGTGCCGCCGCCGACGCTGGGCGAGCACGACGCCGCCATCCGCGCCGACCGCGACGCGACATGGCGCCGGCGGCCTGCTGCCGAATAGCATCACCCCGCCGACAATCGCGCCGAATTCGTATAGCGAAATTGACTTCGAAATACGAAATACCTAGCTTCCGGGCAGGAGGAATCACGCGCTGGCGGCGCACCGCATCCGACGGTGCCGCGGCGAGTCCAACAGGACCGCCCAACGCTTCCGACGCGTGGATGAGCATGGCCGGCAGCGCCCGCTGCCGCCGAAGGGGAGGAATCATGAGCCGGATCGGCCGTCTGTTGGTCTCAAGCACGGCGCTTGCGAGCGTCTTCGTCTGCGTGGCGCCCGCCTTTGCGCAGGAGGCCATCGAAACCCGTGGTCGTCACCGCGCGCCAGCGTTCGGAGGACATCCACGAGGTTCCGGCCCAGGACACGGCCCTTCACCGCCGACCAGATCGCGGCCAAGGGAATCGAGAGCCCGGCCGACTTCCTGAACGCGGTGCCGAACGTCACCTTCGTCACAACGCAGAACGCCGGCACCAGCTTCATCGTCATGCGCGGCATCAGCCAGGCGCGCAACAGCGAGCCGTCGGCGGCGATCGTGGTCGACGGCGTGCCGATGACCCAGCCGGCGGAGTTCAACCAGGAACTGTTCGACATATCGCAGATCGAAGTGCTGAAAGGCCCGCAGGGCGCGTCTACGGCCGCAACGCGATCGGCGGCGCGATCCTGATCACGACCGAGCAGCCGACCGACGAATGGCAGTCGCGCGTCACCGCCGGCTATGAGAGCGGCCCGGGCGGCAAGATCCAGGGCGTCGTCAGCGGTCCGCTGACGGACGATCTCAAGATGCGCGCCGCGGTCTCCTACTTCAACACCGACGGCCATCTGCGCAACGTCGACACCGTCGACCCTTCGGCCAGGCGCGATGCCGACCCGGTCAAGGACCTTAACGCGCGCGTGACCTTCCTCTACACGCCGACCTCCGACCTGACCGTCGATCTGCGCCTGTCGACCGACATCCTCAATACCCGCGGCCTCTACTACATCGTGCCGCCCTTCGGCTCGCCGAACTTCAACAATCCGAACTTCACCGCGCAAAAGATCAATCTGAAACAATTCGGGCTTCGACGACCGCCAGATCTACGACGCGTCGCTGAAGGTGAGCTACGACACCGGCGCGGGCGAGATTTCCTCGATCACCGGCTACAGCACGGTGCGCGAAATCCTGACCGGCGACGGCTATGGCTTCGACCCCTTCGGCATGTCCGATGTCGGCTTCGACTACGGCCAGTCCCAGTTCCTGGACGTGAAGACCTTCACCCAGGAATTGCGCTTCACCTCGCCGTCGACGGGGCGCTTCCGCTACATCGGTGGCGCGCAGATCTTCTCGACCGACCGCTACATCTCGACCGGAAATACCTATGACGGCGCGACCGATTCGGGGGTGCAGCCGATCTACCGTGTCCCCAATCCGCAGTTCGGCCTGGTGTCCTTCGCGCCGCAGTCGCAGATCAGCTTCCTCGCCGACAGCCAGCACCAGTTCGCCTGGGCGTTCTATTTCGACACCTCGACGGAGATCACCGACGACCTCGAATTGTCGCTCAACGCCCGCTACGACAGCGATCACCGGAACAACACGACGCTGACGCCGCAGGAGTTCCTCGACGCCAACCCGATCACCGGCCGCGCCGCGATCCCGGCGACGACGGCCAGAAGCGCGCCCATACCTGGGACGCGTTCCAGCCCCAGGCGATCCTGCGCTACGCGGTCGACCCGAACATCAACGTCTATGCGAGCTACAGCCGCGGCTTCCGCAGCGGCGGCTTCAACCAGACCGGCGTCGCCGCCGCCGCCACGGCGGCCGGCTTCGACAATGTCGGCGACCAGTTCAACGCCGAGACCGCCACCACCTACGAGATCGGCGCCAAGACCCGCTGGTTCGACAACCGCCTGACGGTCGATGGCAGCGTGTTCACGACCCAGGACCACAACGACTATTATTTCGTGTTCCTCGCCTCGAACTCGACCCAGAATCTCGGCAACATCCAGGGCGTCCGGTTCACCGGCGTCGATCTCGACGCCACCGCCCAGATCACCGACGGGCTGAGCGCCAATCTCGGCTTCGGCTATACCGACAGCAAAATCACCAAATTCCCGGGCGCCTCCGGCCCCCTGGTGGTCGGATCGAAGGCGCCGCTGGTCTCCGACTACACGCTGAATGTCGGCCTGCAATACGAGCGCCCGCTATGGGACGGCGTGAAGGGCATGATCCGCTTCGACGACAACCTGATCGGACCGACGATCTTCGTGATCCCCGTGCCGGCGGCCGGCGAGGCGGTTCCGGTCGCGCGCGATCGGTCAATCTCGTGAACCTGCGCATCGGCCTGGAATCGGACGACAACGCCTGGCAGGCCACCGCGTGGTCGAAGAACCTGTTCGACAAGCGCTACAACACCGAATACTCGACCGGCGGCTTCATCTTCAAGGGCGAGCCGGTGAGCTGGGGCATCGACCTGACCAAGCGGTTTCTGAGGCCACTCAGTCGGGGTGGACCGAGCGCAGCAGTAAGGTTGGCGCCGCAGCGCGGTCTCGATCGTGCGGGCGGCGGCTGCAAGGATCGGCAGGCGGGTGCGGATCAGCTCGTCCTTGCTCACGCGCGAGGTCGAGGTCGAGCAGTTGATCGCCGCCAGCGAGCGCCCGCTGTCGTCCAGGATCGGCACCGCGATGGAGATCAAGCCGTAGTCGAGCTCGTCCTGCGTCGCGGCATAGCCGCTCCGGCGGACCTCGTGGAACAGCTTGCGCAGCTCGGCGCGGCCGGTGACGGTGTGCTCGGTGAACGGCGTGAAGCTGCCGGTGTCGAGATAGTGGTTGCGGACGTCCTCGTGCTCGAACGCCAGCAGGGCGCGGCCCAGCGAGGTCGCATAGGGCGGGATAGCGCGTGCCGACGCCCGCGGCGAGGCGCACCATGCGGTTGGTCGAGACATGCACCAGATAGAGGATGTCGGAGCCGGTGAGCACGGCCAGCGAGGAGCTGTCGCCGGTCTCGTCGCGCACCGACTGCAGATGCGGCCGCACCAGCTCGCCCAGGCTCATGGAATCGAGATAGGCGGAGGCGAAGCTCATCACCTCGGGCCGCAGCAGGAAATGGCGATGGTGCTTGGCGACGTAGCCGAGCTTGACCAGCGTGTTGAGGCAGCGCCGCGCCGCGGCGGGCGACAGGCCGGTGAGCCCGCCACCTCGCTGAGCGTCATCTGCGGATTGTCGCGGCCGAAGGCGCGCAGGACCGAAAGGCCACGCTCGAGCGTCGAGAGATATTCGCCGTCGCTGTGGCTGTCGGTGTCTGAATCCGTCATCGACTCGGGCGGCATCCGGTGGGGCAGGTCGCACTAGAAGCCGGGGGCGTTGTGTTTGTCCATTATGGCCGGCCCGCCGGTCGATTTTCTTCGAAAATCGAAGTTTCTTCCGTATAACGAAAAACACTAAGCTCGACCCGCCATAGAGGCAAGCAACACCCAGGGACACCGCACCATGCCGCTGCCGCTCCTTCCCACCAGTCTCGTCGGTTCCTATGCCCAGCCCGATTGGCTGCTCGACCGCTCCAAGCTCGCCAAGCGGTTTCCGCCGCGGGTGCGCGCCGGCGAGTTGTGGCGGGTGGACGAGCAGTGGCTGGAAGAGGCGCAGGACGACGCGACACGTCTTGCGATCCTGGACCAGGAGCGGGCCGGCCTCGACATCATCACCGACGGCGAGATTTCGCCGCGAGAGCTATTCCAACCGCTTCGCCACCGAACTCGACGGCGTCGACCTCGACAATCCCGGCACCGCGCTCGACCGCAGCGGCCATCCCAATCCGGTGCCGCGCGTGGTGGGCAAGATCCACCGCCGCGGCCCGGTTGAGGTGCGCGACCTCAAATTCCTCAAAGCCCAGACCGACAAGCCGGTGAAGATGACGGTGGCCCGGCCCCTTCACCATGTCGCAGCAGGCGCAGAACGATTTCTACGAGGACGAGGCGCAGATGGCGCTCGACTATGCCGCCGCGGTCAATGAGGAGATCAAGGACCTGTTCGCCGCCGGCGCCGACATCGTGCAGATCGACGAGCCCTACATGCAGGCGCGTGCGGACAAGGGCGCGCAAATTCGGCGTCGCGGCGCTCAACCGCGCGCTCGAAGGCGTCGGCGGCACGACCGCGGTGCACATCTGCTTCGGCTATGCCGCGATCATCCACGAACGGCCGGAAGGCTATTCCTTCCTGCCCGAATTCGCCGGCACGACGGTCAAGCAGGTGTCGATCGAAACCGCGCAGTCCAATCTCGACACATCGATCCTCAAGACCCTGCCCGACAAGACCATTATCCTGGGCGTGCTCGATCTTTCGACCCATGAAATCGAAACGCCGGAGATCGTCGCGGCGCGCATCGAACGCGCCCTGCCCTATGTCGACCCCAGGCGCATCGTCGTGGCGCCGGATTGCGGCCTCAAATACCTCCCGCGCGCGGTGGCGTTCGGGAAGATGAAGGCGATGGCCGACGGCGCCAGGCTGGTGCGCCGGAAGCTCGCGGCTTGAGGACCGGGACCATGGCAAAGCCCGTCCTTCTGCTGCTGCCCGGCATGCTGTGCGACGCGGCGTCGTGGGCGGCGCAGGTCGCGGCGCTCGCCGACATCTGCGAGCCGCGCGTCGCTGCCTTCGGCGATGCCGATAGCATCGCGGCGATGGCGGACGCGGCGCTCGCCGATGCGCCCGACAGCTTCGCGCTCGCCGGCCATTCGATGGGCGGCCGCGTCGCGCAGGCCGTCTATCGCCGGGCGCCGCAGCGCGTGACGAAGCTCGCGCTGCTGGCGACGGATTTCCGCGGCCATGCCGACGCGGCGGCGCGCGCAGCGGAAGCGGCGCGGCGCGATGGCATGCTCGCTCGCGTCGCCGCCGTAGGCCTTGCCGAATTCGCCCGCTTCTGGGCGCGCCAGGTCGTGTCGCCGAGCCGGCTGGACGATGCGCCGCTCCTCGCCGCAGTGGCCGACATGATGGCGCGGCACACGCCGGCGCAGCTCGCGGCGCAGACCCTGGCGGGCCTGACGCGGCCGGATTTCGCCGACTTGCTGCCCCGCATCGCCTGCCCGACCCTGCTCGTCGCCGGCGACGAGGACACGTTGCGCCCGGTGTCCGTGCATCGCGAGATGGCGGAGCTGATTCCCAGGAACAGCCTCACCGTGCTCCCGCACTGCGGCCACATGGTCGCGATGGAAAATCCGGACGCGGTGTCGGCCGCGATGCGGCACTGGCTGCTGGCGTAGGCGACACGCGGGCCTAAATCAGCGCGGCCAGCTCCGCGAACATGTCGGGAGGGGCGACGCTGTCCTTGATCCTCGGCAGCGAGATGACCGGCAGGCGCGAAAAGCGGCGCAGCGTGGCCACGGTTTCCGCCAGCGGTACCGCACTATCGCCCGTTTCGTTGACCACCAGGGCCGCGACCGTCAGCTTCGCGCGGGCGATGACCGCCAGCGCGGTCAGCGTGTGGCTGAGCGTACCGAGATAAGAACCTGCCACGACGATCAGCGGTAGGCCCAGCGCGCCTGCCCAATCCAGCACCGTATGCCCGCCGTCGAGCGGCACCATGATGCCGCCGACTCCTTCGACGAACAGCGTGCCCTCCCGGGCGGCGATCGCATTCCGGCAGAAGGCCAGGAGTTCGTCGAAGCCGATCGCGCGGCCTTCCCTTGCCGCCGCCATGTCCGGCGACAGCGGCGCCGCGAACCGCCAGGGCGCCACCCCCGCCAGCGCCTCCTGCGTCACCGGCTCGCCCATCGCTGCCAGCAGCACGGCCGGATCGCTGCCCGCCGGATTCATCATATCGAAGCCGCTGACGATGGGCTTCACTGCGCCGGCGGCCCGGCCCTGCGCCCGCAAGGCGCGGACCAGCCCGGCCGTGACGAAGGTCTTGCCGATATCGGTGCCGGTCGCGGTGACGAAATAGGCGCTCATACCAGAATGCGCTCGCGCACAATGTCCGCCATCCGGGCGATCTGCGCGTCGGGATGCGCCGCGGTGAAGGCAAAGCGCAGCCGGGCCGTTCCGTCCGGCACGGTGGGCGGACGGATGGCCGCCACCAGGAACCCTTCGCGCTCCAATTCCTGCGACGCCTGCAGCGCGGCAACCGCGCTGCCGAGCACGATCGGCACGATGGGGCTCTGCGGCGGCAGCAGGTTCAGGGCACGCGAGAAATCCTGGGCCTTCCGCAGCGGCCGTGCCGTCAGCGCCGCATCCTGGTCGATCACATCGAGCGCAGCGATCGCGGCGGCGACGCTGGCCGGCGGCAGGCCGGTCGAATAGACGAAGGTACGCGCCCGCGTCTTGACGAGGTCGATCACGGGCCGCGAGGCGCACAGATATCCGCCATAGGATCCCAGCGCCTTCGACAGCGTCCCCATCTGCAGCTCGGCCTTCGCGGTGCCGGACGCGACCACGCCCAGTCCGTGCGCGTCGTCCGACATCAGCCAGGCGTCGTGCGCGTGCGCCAGCGCCGAAAGCGCATCCAGCGGCGCGACGTCGCCGTCCATGGAGAACACGCTGTCGGTCACGATCAGCGCATGACGGTGCTGCGCGCGATGCGCCGCCAGCAGCGCGGCCGCATGCGCCACATCGTTGTGGCGGAAGGTCGTCACCGCCGCCCGCGAAAGCTGCGCCCCCGCCCACAGGCAGGCATGCGACAGCGCGTCGACCAGCAGCAGGTCGTCCGGCCCCGCGACCACCGGGATGATGCCGGCATTGGCCAGATAGCCCGAGCCGAACACGCAGGCCGCCTCGGTTCCCTTGCGCCGCGCCAGCCGCTCTTCCAGGGCGGCGAAAAGCGGATGGTTGCCGGTGATGAGGCGCGACGCGCCCGCGCCCGCGCCATATTCCTCGATCGCCGCGATGGCGGCGGATTTCACCGCCGGATGCTGTGTAAGATTGAGATAGTCGTTGCAGGAAAAGGACAGCAGCCGCCGTCCGTCCCGCATCACCCAGATGCCGTCCGTCCGGGCGGTCTCGACCAGCGTGCGGCGAAGATGCGCAGCGTCGAGTTCGGCGAGCTTGGCCTGGGCGAATTGGTCGAGCGAGGGCATCCGTCCCGTATCGTGTTTTGTGCCCTGTGCATATACTGGCTGGACCTTCCACCCACAAACTTGGTGACCATGAACGCTCCGGCCCCTGAACTGCGCGACGGCGCCCTCCGCCACGATTGGACGCGCGACGAGATCGGCGCGCTGTTTGCGCTACCTTTCGCCGACCTGATCTTCCGCGCCCAGACCGTCCACCGCCGGCATTTTTCCGCCAACGAAGTGCAGATCTCCCAGCTGCTTTCGATCAAGACCGGCGGATGCCCCGAGGATTGCGGCTATTGCTCCCAGAGCGCCAGTCACGAGACCGGCCTCAAAGCCTCCAAGCTCATGGACATCGAGGCCGTGCTGGCCGATGCCCGCATGGCGCGGGACGCGGGCGCGACGCGCTTCTGCATGGGGGCGGCCTGGCGGTCGCCCAAGGACAAGGACCTCGATGCGGTCTGCCACATGGTCGAAGGCGTGAAGGCGCTGGGCCTGGAGACCTGCGTCACGCTGGGCATGCTCACCGCGCCGCAGGCCGGGCGCCTGAAGGATGCGGGCCTCGACTACTACAACCACAACCTCGACACCTCGCCCGAATATTACCGCGAGATCATCACGACGCGGACCTACCAGGACCGCCTCGAAACGCTGGCGCATGTCCGCGATGCCGGCATCGCGGTGTGCTGCGGCGGCATCGTCGGCATGGGCGAGGAAGAGGCGGACCGCGTCGGCCTGATCCATGCGCTGGCGACCTTGCCCAAACATCCCGAGAGCGTGCCGATCAACGGCCTCGTCCCCGTGAAGGGCACACGGCTCGGCGACAGCGCGCCGCTCGATCCCATCGAATTCGTGCGGACCATCGCGGTCGCGCGCATCACGATGCCGGAATCGATGGTCCGCCTGTCGGCCGGCCGCGGCGCGCTGAGCGACGAGGCCCAGGCGCTGTGCTTCCTGGCCGGCGCCAATTCCATCTTCTACGGCACCAAGCTGCTGACCACACCCAATCCGAAGGAAAGCCACGACCACCGGCTGTTCGAGAAGCTGGGCGTCACGCCCATGGCCGCGAACGGATGAACCGGACGCCCGACTGGTACGGCGCGGGCTTGGCCCATATCTGGCTGCCCTACACCCAGATGAAGACGGCGAACCCGCCGCTGGCCGCCGCGCGTACGCATGGCACCCGCATCGTGCTCGCCGACGGCCGCGAACTGGTCGACGGTGTGGCGAGCTGGTGGACGGCGGCGCATGGCTACAACCATCCGCACATCGTCGGCGCCATCCAGGCGCAGGCCGCGATCCTGCCGCATGTCATGCTGGGCGGCCTGGTGCACGAGCAGGTGCTGACGCTGGCGCGGCGGCTCTGCGCCATCGCGCCGGGCGACCTGCAGCGCGTCTTCTTCTCCGATTCCGGCTCGGTGGCGGTCGAGGTCGCCATGAAGATGGCGATGCAATACTGGCTGAACCGCGGCGTCCGCGGCCGCAGCAAATTCGTCGCCTTCCGCGGCGGCTATCACGGCGACACCATCGGCACGATGGCGGTGTGCGATCCCGAGGAGGGCATGCACAGCCTGTTCACGGGCGCGCTGCCGGAGCATTTCGTCGTCGCGCTGCCCCGCGACGAGGCCGACATCGCCGCCTTCGAGGCCCTGCTCGAACGGCACGCCGACGACGTCGCAGGCATCCTGGTCGAGCCGCTGGTGCAGGGCGCCGGCGGCATGCTGTTCCACGACGAGACCGTGCTGCGCCGGCTGCGCCGGGCGGCCGACAAATACGACCTGCTGCTGATCTTCGACGAGATCTTCACCGGCTTCGGCCGCACCGGCGCGATGTTCGCCTGCGAGGCGGCCGGCGTCGCGCCCGACATCCTGACGGTCGGCAAGGCGCTGACCGGCGGCACGCTGCCGCTCGCCGCCACCCTGGCCTCCGCCAGAGTGTTCGATGCGTTCTGGTCGGACGATCCGGCGCACGCGCTGATGCACGGGCCGACCTATATGGGCAACGCGCTCGCCTGCGCCGCGGCGAACGCCTCGCTGGACCTGTTCGAGCGCGAGAACCGCCTGCTTGCCGCCGCCGAGATCGCCAAGAAACTGGCGCTGGGCCTCGGCCCCTGCCTCGCGCTGCCCGGCGTGCGCGACGTGCGGGTGCGCGGCGCGATCGGCGTGGTCGAGCTGGACCGCATCGCCGACCTCAACGACCTCAAGGCGCGGCTGGCGGCCGAAGGCGTCTGGGTCCGGCCGTTCCGCAACATCGTCTACCTGACGCCGGCGCTGACGATCGGCGAGGCGGACCTGGGTGTCCTGACCGAAGCGGTCGCCAGGGTTTTGCAACGACCGGCTGGCAGCCGGAGCCCTCAGTAACGATAGGTCAGCGATCCGCCGAACCAGCGGGGCCGGTCGAGCGTGTCGACGGCGGCGCCGACCTGGCCGACGAAGTCCACGCGCGTCGCGATGATTGTTTCGTCGGTGAAATTGTTGACGAAGGCGGCAGCCGTCCATTTGCCGCCGGGCAGGTCATAGCTGATGCGCGCGTCGAACCGGTGATAGGCGGGGATGCGCTCGTCGGGATAGTCGATGGCGCTGATCGACCGCGTGTCGACATAGACGCCGTTGAGCTGGAACGAGAGTTCGTCGTCGCCCTGCACCTGGAAGCCGTAGCGCACCTCGCCGTTGAAGCTCCATTTGGGCGCGTCGGGCATCTGGAAGTTTCCGCCGCCGCCGCCCGGCAGGGGAACGTCGTATTGCAGCGTGTCGAGATAGGTCCCGCCGGCGGTCAGCGTCAGATCCGACAACGGCCGCAAGGTCAACGCGAGTTCGGCGCCCCGGACGCGGGCATTGACGTTGAGCACGCGCAGGCCGCCATCCGTGCTGGCGGCGAAGGATTGATAGTCCTGGTAGTCATAATAGAAGAACGAGGTATCGGCGGTCAGCACGTGGTCGTCGGTCGTGGCCTTCGCCCCGACTTCGTAGTTGATCAGCGTTTCGGGCTTAAACTCCACGGCCGATGCGGGATAGAATTCGGCGCCCCCCGAATTGAAGCCGCCGCTCTTGGTGCCGCGGGTGACGCCGCCATAGACCATGATGTTGTCGGTTGGCTCGTACTTCATGACGGCGCGGCCGGACCAGTCGGCATGGCTGAAGCTGCCGTCATAGGTGCGGTTGAAGGCGATGGCGCCGGGAAACACGACCGTGCCGAGGATGTCGCACAGATTCGGCGGCGCCCCCGGATTGGAGGTGCAGGTCGATACGTTGTGCAGAGACTTGCTGTCGTTGATGCCGCGCAGGCCGAGGCTGAGGGTCAGCTTGTCCGTGAGGTCGATGTCGGCCTGGCCGAACAGCGCAAGGCTCTCCGTGTGCTGCCGGTAGTCGGCGGGCAGCCGCACGCCGAAACCGGGATGGTTGTAGAGATCGGTCACGACCAGGATGTGATGGTCGATGTTGAGATAGTAGGCGCCTGCGACCCAGGTGAGCCATGAGGAGGCTCCGCTCAGCCGCAGCTCCTGCGAGAACTGGCTGGAATCCTTGTCGTGGATCTCGTAGTTGAACAGCGTCGGCGGCGCGGCGTCTTCGTCGACCAGGAAATCGTTGTTGAGATGCTGATAGTCGGTGACCGACGTGAGTGTCAGGCCATCGCCGATGTCCCACTCGCCCGTGCCGGTGAGGCCGCCATAGGTCTGGTTGTAGCGCGCTTCGGGGCTGACGGCGGTGTGGAACGGATCGGGCTGCGCGACGAAGCAATTGCCGCCCTGCCACGCGCCGGCCGGCGTCGGCACCAGCCCGTGCGTGACGCCCGCACAGAACGCGGCATAATCGGCGGCGCTGGTCGGACGGCGCACGAAACCACTGGGATCCTGGACGAAAGGCGTCGGCGCGACGCCGACGCTCGGGCCGGGGAGGAAGCGCCAGATGTGCGCCGACACCGTGTAGTGGAAGTCGGAACTCGGCTCCCACAGGAGCTGAAGCCGGGCGGCCAGGCTGTTCTCCGCATCGAGCGACGGACCGTTGCTGTTCTTGATATAGCCGTCGTCGCGGTCATAGGCGATGGCAAACCGCGCGCTCAACGTGTCGGAGAGCGCCCCGCCGATGGCACCCTGCGCGTTGACCTCGTTGTAGCTGCCATATTCCAGCATCGCGGTGGCATCGAAATCCTGCGACGGCTGGCGCGTGACGATGTTGATCAGGCCGCCGGTGGCGTTGCGGCCGAACAGGGTGCCTTGCGGACCCTTCAGCACCTCGATGCGGTCGACATCGAAGATCGGCTGCGCCACCGCCGGGATGAAGCTCACATAGGCCTGGTCGACGAACAGCGCGACCGCGCCTTCGTTCTGCACGTTGATGTCGCGCTGTCCGACGCCGCGCAGGCTGAGGGCGGAGACCGCGGGATTGCCGGGCTCGGTGACGCGAAAGCTCGGCACATAGGCCGTCAGGTCCTGCACATTGCGCACGTCCAGCGTCGCCAGCTTGGCGCCGCCGATCGCGGTGATGTTGATCGGAACCTTCTGGACGTCTTCCGCGCGCTTTTCGGCGGTCACGACCACCGTCTCGATCGCGTCGGCGCCCGGCCCGCTTGCCGACGCATCCGCGCGAGCCGGCTGTGCCACCACGACCGAACCGAGCGCGAGCGCCATCCCCACAGCGGTGCTGTTGCGAAAATTCATGTTGAATCCCTCCCCTTCGCGCTCGCCTGGGTGCGAGCTCCGATTTTTTGTTCTGGTCTTCTGCGCGTCTCTCTGCTGTTCCTTCTGCGATCTGCGCGGCTTCGACGTTCAGGCGATCTCGTAGTTCTTGCCGAAATCCGGCGGCGGCGGACCATCGGCGGACCACAGGAACATCCCGTCCTTCTTGGTCCAGTCGACGGGCTTCCACGCGACGTCCTTGCCGATGCGGTCCATGTCGAAGAAATATTCGGCCATCCCGTTCCAGGGATCGCGGAAGTAGTGGAAGTAGTTCGAACCGACGCCGTGGCGGCCGGGGCCCCAGGCGTGGCGATAACCCTTTCCTAGGAGGCGTTTCGCGGCGAGCTCGGATTCGTCGATGGATGCGACCTCGAAGCTTGCGTGGTGGAAGCCGGGGGCCGGCGAGTTCAGAAGGCCGAGCACGTGATGATCGCTGTCACCCGGCGTGCGCAGAAAGGCCGCATAGGCGTCGACGATGGTGTCGCTCACCTGCATGCCGAGGACGTCGGAATAAAAGCGGAGCTGCCGCGTCACGTCCGGCGTGAAGAGAATGATGTGGCCAAGCCGGCGCGGCCGGGCCGCGATGTCGGGGCGCGGGCAGCCCCGCCGTCCGATCCGGTTGATCGTCCCGGGCCAATTGACGTCCGGCGCGGCTTCGCGATGCGGCACGGCCGGCTCGGCGATATGGACGTTGACCAGATTGCCGTCGGGATCGCGAAACCAGAGCCCGTCCGGCGCTTCGCGATAGGGCGGATCGAGCCGCGCGACGTCGCGCGCCTTCAGATTGCGATCGATCTGCGCCAAGCCGGCCGCATCTGCGCCGAACGATATGTGATGAAACTTGCGGTCCTGGCCCGTTTCGACCAGGACGACTTCGTCATGATCGCGGCCGTCGCAATGAAATCCGATTCGATCGCCTGGGCTCTCGTGCGCATTGAGGCCGAATGTCGTGTAGAAATCGGCACCGGCGCGCAGGTCCGGAACGCCGAGCGCAAAATGTCGTAGCGCGTTGATCATTTCGCACCTCCCATCGAAGTCTTAAGATCGCGGACCCGGGCGACGGACGGCGCCGCCGCGGCAATGCCCATGCCGGCGTTCCACGCTGCAATGTCGTGGTAGAACAGCGTTTCCGAACGATAAGGCCCCGACGCCCCCAGTGCCGCATAGGCGGCGATCCAGGTGCGCACCTCGTGTCCGCCGCATCCGGCGATACGCGTGAGGTCTCCATCCGCGACGGCATCGAGCAGATCGAGTTCGCCGCGCGCGAGCCCGTCCATGAAGGATCGATCCCATTGCGGATTAAGCGGCCGCGCGGCGCCCTCGCCCGCCATCAGCTTGCGCGCCGTTTCGAAATTCTGCTGCTCGCGCGCCCGCCGCGCTTCGATCGGCAGATTGCGCCCGGCGATGAGCATTTCCGCGACGTTCGGCGGCGCGGTCGCCATCGCCGGGATCGGCGGATCGTGCGACAGGCCGCCGGAGCCCAGCAGCAACACGCGCAGATCGAGCGCCGCCGCCCACGCCCCGACCGCCTCGCCCAGCCGGCGCACGCGGCGGAACGAGGGAAGCGGCGGCCCGGCGCAGTTGATGTGGACCGGCAGCACCGGATAGCGGTCGACGCGTCCCGACAGCAATACCAGCAGCTGGGCGAAACCGTGGTCCGCCTGCATGCGGTAAGACATGGCGATGTCGACATCATCCGCCAGCACCGCACGAACGCAGTCCAAGGCCAGCGCCTCCGGCACGTCGAAATCGCCGGTGCCGATGTCGTAGTCGCCGATCGCCGTCGCCCGTATGCCGACCGTAAACGGCGGCAGCATGTCGTAGAAGAAGCCCTTGAAGTGATCCGGCGCGAAGATGATCACCAGCTCCGGGTCATAGGCACGGACATCATCCGCGAGCGCCGCGAAATGCGCGCGCACCTGGCGATCGACCTGCGGATCGGCGGCCACATGATCCATCAGTGGCGTGTGCGAGGCGCAGATGAGGCGCACGGTCATCACCGCACTCCGGCTGCGAGAACGCGCGGGGCCGCGCCGGCATGCTCGGCGAGAAAATCGAGGTGGAGCGCGTTGAATTCGTCCGCCTTCTCCCATTGCGGCCAGTGCGCGCAATCGTCCATCACGACCAGGCGCGAATTGGGAATCGCGGCGACGAAGCGCTCGCCGGTCGCGACCGGCGCGGTCGGGTCGTGCTCCGTCCAGATCACCAGGGTCGGGGCGGCGATGCGCGCAAGGCTCCCGTCCGTGAGCACGTTGCGCATGCGGATCTCCATGTTCTGGAGGCACAGGATGTGTTCCATCGCGCGCAGGAAGCCGGGCTGGGTGTAGATGCGGTGACGCAGCTCGACCAGGTCGTCGGTCACGCGGGCCGGATCGTTCATCAGCCATTCGAGGCGGGCGCGGACGGTGGCCGGGCTCGCCTCGGCGACCGCCTTCATCGTCACCGCATAGACGCGCTGCATGACCGCGGGATCGGTGTTGAGGCCGCCGGCGGTGTTGAGCGTCAGCGACGCGACGCGGTCTGGATGATCGATGGCGAATTGCGCGACGATCCAGCCGCCCAGCGACTCGCCGTGAAGATGGGCGCGCTTTATGCCCAGCGCATCGCAGAAGGCGAGCAGGTGGCGGACATAGTGCGGGATTTCGTAGTCGTGATCGGGCTTGTCCGAGAAGCCATGGCCGATCATGTCGAGCGCGACGGTGCGGAACCGTTCGGCATGCGGCAGCAGGTTGCGGGTGAAGGATTCGAGATGGCCGCCGGTGCCGTGGACAAATACCACTGCCTCGGATGAAGCCGGGCCGCCCGCCTCGACGTAGCGGGTGCGAATGCCGCCGGCGTCGACGAAGCCCAGCCGGATCGCACCGTTCGCAATCTCTGGCCACAGGTAAGCCATAGCGCCCTCCCCGAGCGTCGTTGTTGATGTATACTAGCATGTAAGTGAGAGATGTAAATACTAGCATGCAAGATATTGGCGATACGGTGTCGAACCCTTTAGAAGCGTCGGCGGAAGCGGACGCCCGCGGGCGGGGTGCGCCTGCGAGAGGACGTCGGAATTGAGCAAGAACAACCGGATCTACGATCTGGTCATCGATCGCCTCGTCAACGCGGGCTACGCTTTCGGCGATCGCTTGCTGGTCAAGGAACTGGCGGCGGAGACCGGCGCCAGCCGCCAGCCGATCATGGCCGCGCTCAACCGACTGAGCGCCGATGGATTTGTCCGCATCATTCCGCAGGTCGGCTGCGAGGTCATCAATCCCAGCCGCGACGAGATCGCCGATTTCTTCCTGATGTTCCAACGCATGGAAGGCCTTCTGGCGGAGCTTGCCGCGACACGGCGCACCGATGACCAGCTGCGTGAACTGGTCCGCACCCAGGAGCGTCTGGTCGCCATCGAGCGGACCGCGGACGCGCATGCCCACGCCGCGCTCAATCGCGTGTTCCACCACCTTCTGCACCTCATGGCACGGTCGCCGATGCTCGACGAGATGCAGCGCAACAACTTCAATATGTGCGACTTCTTCATTACCCATTCGGCGGGATTCGGCGCGTTCATGTCCGACGCCGTGCGCGAGCACGAGCTGATCATCGATGCGATCGCCAAGCGACAGCCCGAGCGCGCGCGCCTGATGGCCGAGGGCCACATCGCCGCGGTCGCAAGCGCCGTGCTGTCGGGCCTGAAAGACCGCTGACACGACACGCATGCGGCGGCGGCACGCGGGCTCGCTACGAAACGGACTCCTTCAGCGACGCAGAGGAAGCAGAGGAAGCAGAGGAAGCACGCAAGGCCCGGAAGGGCTCGCCGTCATAGGTGACGACGGCGTCGGCTTCGATGCCGCCGGCCCGCCAGGCGCGGATGACGCGTTCGTATTCCAGGGGACCGGCACCATAGGTCGCGCCCACGAAGGTGGGCCTGTCGCGGAATTCGCCCTCGTTGTTCAGGAAGCCCGGCGTGCACTCCTCGTAGAAATGCGTGAGATCGTGGTGCTTGGCCTGCATCTCCGCCAGCCATCGCCGCTCGGCGTCGTCGGTGACCTCCATGGTCCTGACGCCGCCCTGCAGGCAGCGCGCGATGAGATCGGTCGCGTGCTCCGCCTGCATCGACAGCGTGTGGGTGAAATTGAACGCCGTGGTGCCTTGCGCGGTACCGCCCACGATGTGGAAATTCGGAAAGCCGCTGATCTGCGTGCCATGCACGGAGCGCACGCCGTCCGCCCATTTCGCGTCGAGCGTCAGGCCGTTGCGGCCGACCAGCGTATATCCGCCCGCCTTGTGCGGCGCCGCGCCGACATCGAAGCCGGTCGCGAAGATGATGCATTCGACGGCGTATTCGCGGCCGTTAGACACCACGCCGGATCCGGTGATCGCGTCGACGCCTCGGCCGTCCGTGTCCACCAGCGTGACGTTATCGCGGTTGAAAGCCTCAAGAAACTCGTCGCTGAACAGCGGCCGTTTGCAGAGGTAATTGTACCAGGGCTTTATCGCCGCGGCGATCCTGGGATCCTTGACGATCTCGGACACGCGGGCGCGGATCTCTTCCATTTTCGCGTAATCGACGCGTTGCATCAGTTCGGGCGGCGGCACCTGCGTGCCTGTGCTGTCACGCTCCGCCATCAGGGCGCCGAAGCGCTTCCAGAAATCCGTCCATCTGTCGCCGACGATGTCTTCGCCCTGCGGCAGGCCGGAGATGATCGCCAGAAAATTGTTCATGCGCTGCTGCTGCCAGCCGCGCGGCAGGTTCTTGAACCAATCGGGATCGGTCGGCGCGTTGTCGCGCACATCGACGGCGGAGGGCGTGCGCTGGAACACGAAGAGATGGCCGGCATGCTCGGCGAGCCTGGGGACGATCTGCACCGCCGTGGCGCCGGTGCCGATCACCGCGACGCGCTCGGTCGCGAGTTTCGTCTGTCCGCCGCCGGCGTCGCCGCCGGTGTAGCGATAGTCCCAGCGGCTGCTGTGGAACAGCTTGCCCTTGAACGACTTGATCCCGGGGATTCCCGGCAGTTTGACCTTCGCGAGCGGGCCCTGGCTGACCGTGACGAAGCGGGCGCGCAGCGTATCGCCGCGATCGGTCTTGATATGCCAGCGTGCCGACGCCTCGTCCCAGACGATGGTCACGGCCTTGGTCTGGAACAGCGCGCGCGCGTAAAGGTCGTAGCGGCGGCCGATGGCCTGGCAATGCGCAAATATCTCCGCACCGGTGGCGTATTTCTCGCGCGGGATCGTTCCGACTTCCTCGAGCAGCGGCATGTAGACGTAGGATTCGATGTCGCAGCGCACACCTGGATAGCGATTCCAATACCAGGTGCCGCCGAAGTCGCCGGCCTGCTCGACGATGCGGAACGAGGTGATGCCTCGCTCGCGAAGCTTCGCCGCGGTCAGCAGCCCGCCGAAGCCACCGCCGACGATCGCGACATCGACGTCCTCGACGACCGCGTCGCGCGAAAGCGGGGCGTCGACATAGGGGTCCCTGGTGAAATCCTCGAAGGCACCGGTGGCTTCGATGTACTGGCGCTGGCCGTCGCGCCGCAGCCGCTTGTCGCGTTCGTCCAGATATTTCCGATGCAACGCCTCCGCATCGTAAGACGCAGGCTTTCCCCCGGCATCCGTCATCGCAATCGCCTCCCGACTCGTTCCTGTTCGTCCAGACACTCTTCGGTCTGTTGCGCCTGTCCGCCCCGTCGAAAAGGACTTGAGCAAACGTCGCACCGATCATATAGATTATATGCTAGCATGCAAGATAGTTGGGGCAGGCGACAAGGACGAGGCGGAAATGACGGTGATTACAAAGAGGGCGACAACCGGCATCGATCACGCCGCCACTGCCGTGCGCCTGCGCCGGGCCTATTCCGGCAAGCCGCTGTCGCCGATCCGCGACGGCCTCGCCGGCGCGACGGTCGACGACGCCTATGCCATCCAGGCCGAGAACACCCGCTACTGGCTGCGCGAAGGACGCAAGCGGGTCGGTGCCAAGATCGGCCTCACCGCGAAATCGGTGCAGGCGCAGCTTGGCGTCGACCAGCCGGATTTCGGCACGCTGTTCGCCGACATGGAAGTCGAAGACGGCGGCACGGTGGCTGCGGGCCGCCTGATCCAGCCAAAAGTGGAGGCGGAGATCGCCTTTGTCCTCGGCCGCGTGCCCGATCCGGCGGCCGATGATTTGTTCGCACTGGCGGACACTGTCGCCCATGCCCTGCCCGCCATCGAGATCGTCGACAGCCGGATCGAGAACTGGAACATCGGCCTGATCGACACCGTCGCCGACAACGCGTCGTCGGGCCTGTTCGTGCTGGGGACAAAGCCCGCGGCGCTGCGCGATATCGACCTGCAGCTCTGCGGCATGGTGCTGGAAAAGAACGGCGAGCCCGCATCGTTCGGTGCCGGCGCCGCGTGCCTCGGAAATCCGCTGATTGCGCTAAGATGGCTCGTCCGCAAGATGGCCGAGTTGGGAAGTCCCCTCGCGGAAGGCGATATCGTGCTCGCCGGCGCGCTCGGCCCGATGGTCACCGTCCTGCCGGGCGACTCATTCACGGCGTCGATTGCCGGGCTCGGCTCGGTGCATGTGCAGTTCGGGCGCTGAGATGATGAAGAAAAAAGCTGCCATCATCGGCTCCGGCAATATCGGCACCGACCTGATGGTCAAGATCATCCGGCACTCCAGCGTGCTGGAGATGGCCGCGATGGTGGGCATCGATCCGCAATCGGATGGCCTGGCGCGCGCCGCCCAGCTCGGTGTCGCCACGACGAGCGAAGGCATGGAGGGACTGATGGCGCTTCCCGTCTGGCCGGAGATCGACATCGTGTTCGACGCGACCTCGGCCGGCGCGCATGGCCGACACGCCGCGCTGGCACGCGAGGCTGGCAAGACGATGATCGACCTCACGCCGGCCGCCATCGGCCCCTATGTGATCCCGGTCGTCAACGGCGAGGCCCATCTGGGCGCGCCCAATGTGAACATGGTGACGTGCGGCGGACAGGCGACGATTCCGATCGTGGCGGCGGTGTCGTCGGTCGCGACCGTTCACTATGCCGAGATCGTCGCATCCATCGCGTCGAAGAGCGCCGGTCCGGGGACGCGCGCGAATATCGACGAGTTCACCGAGACGACGGCGCGCGGCATCGAACAGGTGGGCGGCGCCGCCAGGGGCAAGGCGATCATCATCCTGAACCCCGCCGAGCCGCCGCCGCTGATGCGCGACACGGTCTATACCTTGTCATCTGGGGCCGACGAGCCGGCGATAGCGGCCGCGATCCATGCCATGGTGGCGAAGGTGCAGAGCTATGTGCCGGGCTATCGCCTCAAACAGGCGATACAATTCGAGCGCTTCGGCTCGAACGATCCGATCCGGTTTCCGGGCCGGGGGACCTTCGAAGGGATCAAGACCACGGTGTTCATCGAGGTGGAGGGCGCGGCCGACCACCTGCCCGCCTATGCCGGCAATCTCGACATCATGACCTCCGCCGCGCTGCGGACCGCCGAACAGATCGCGCGGCGGCCGCGCAAGGAAGCGGCGTGATGGCGTTCGATCCGGTCATGACCAGGCTCTATATCCAGGATGTGACGCTGCGCGACGGCATGCACGCCATCCGCCATCGCTACGGCCTCGACCATGTCCGCGCGATCGCGGCGGCGCTCGATGGCGCCGGCGTCGATGCCATCGAGATCGCGCATGGCGACGGGCTTGAGGGCTCGTCCTTCAATTACGGCCTGGGCGCGCACACGGATTGGGAGTGGATCGAGGCCGTGGCCGATTCGGTGGAGCACGCCGTCGTCACCACGCTGCTCCTTCCCGGCATCGGCACGGTGCACGATCTCAAGCAGGCCTATGCGCTGGGCGTTCGTTCGGTGCGGATCGCGACGCACTGCACCGAGGCGGACGTCGCCCGGCAGCACATCAGTGCCGCGCGCGATCTGGGCATGGATACGGCCGGCTTCCTGATGATGAGCCATATGGTCGAGCCCGATCGGCTGGCGGCGCAGGCCAAGCTGATGGAGAGCTATGGCGCGACGTGCGTTTATGTGACGGATTCGGGCGGCGCGCTCGACATGGACGGCGTGCGCGAAAGGTTCGAGGCGTATGATCGCGTCCTGAAATCCGAAACGGCGCGCGGCATCCATGCCCATCACAATCTCAGCCTCGGCGTCGCCAATTCGCTGGCGGCGGTGCAGGCGGGCGCCATCCGCATCGATGCGAGCCTCGCCGGCATGGGCGCCGGCGCGGGCAACGCGCCGCTGGAGGTCTTCATCGCCGCCGCCGACCGCAAGGGCTGGCGGCATGGCTGCGATCTCTTCAAGCTGATGGACGCCGCCGAGGATCTCGTCCGGCCGCTGCAGGACCGGCCGGTGCGGGTGGACCGCGAGACGCTCAGCCTCGGCTATGCCGGCGTCTATTCGTCCTTCCTCCGCCACGCCGAGAAGGCCAGCGCCGATTACGGCATCGATACGCGCGAAATCCTGGTCGAACTGGGCCGCAGGCGCATGGTCGGGGGACAAGAGGATATGATCGTCGACGTCGCACTCGACTTCTGGCGGCGCGCGGCGCGGCGCATTAAAGGGATAACGCCATGGATCTGGGTATCAAGGGACGCAAAGCCATCGTCTGTGCGGCCAGTCATGGCCTGGGAAAGGCCTGCGCCACCGCGCTGGCGCGCGAGGGCGCCGACGTCCTGATCAACGGCCGCGATCCGGACGCGCTTGAGAGCGCCGCCGACGCAATCCGGCGGCAGGCGCCGGATGTTTTGGTCCTCACCATCGCCGGGAGCGTCACGGACGCGGACTGCCGGGCGGCGATGCTGGCCGCGGTGCCGGATCCGGACATCCTGGTGAACAATGCCGGCGGGCCGCCGCCGGGCGATTTCCGCGCCTGGGACCGCGATACGTGGATCGCGGCACTCGATGCGAACATGCTGAGCGCGATCGAGCTGATCCGCCTGTCGCTCGACGGCATGGCGGGACGCGGCTTCGGCCGCATCGTCAACATAACGTCGTCCACCGTCCGCGTGCCCATCCCGGTGCTGGGCCTGTCGAATGCGGCGCGCGCCGGCCTGACGAATTTCGTCTTCGGCCTGGTGCCGCAGGTGTCGGCCAAGGGGATCACGATCAACAATCTGCTGCCCGGCCCCTTCGACACCAACCGCTTGCGCAATTCGAAGGAGATCACGCGCCATCTGACGAGCAACCCCGTCGCCGGACGCGTCGGCGATCCCGACGAACTCGGCGCGGTCTGCGCCTTTCTCTGCAGCCGGCACGCCGGATATCTGACCGGCCAGAACATCCTGATCGACGGCGGTCTCTATCCGGGAAGTTTCTAAAGCCGGGGACGAAGCCTTCGTCGACGCGGAAGATGTTATGGGGCGGCCCGGAGCAACGAGGGAGGCGGACAGGCAAGATCGATCAGGGGGCGCATATCCGGCGCCGCCGCGGAGAGATTCTATCGACTGGACAATACGGTCGCGCCCGGCCGAGTCCAGGATGCCGCTCGCATTGTCGTCGAACTTGGCCCGCAGATCCGCGGCGCTCATCGGGTTCTGCGGCGAGCCGCGGTGTAGTCCTCGACTTCGGAGAACCGCCTGCCGTCGCGCAGCCCTATCTCGACCGCGCCCTTGAACCGGCCGGGTCCGGGGAATCCGGGATCGACGCGATAGCGGATGCGCCGCGCCAGAGCCAGAATCGCCGGATCGCGCAGGCACTCTTCGCGGTAGGCCTCGCGCCCAAGCCCGCCCCGCACCAGGCTTCGGCCAGCGTGTATTGCAGGCTGACGCGGCCGTGGAAATCCGAGACCGGCGCCGTCTTTTCGGCGACGGGCTCGCAGACGATCGGCACGATGTATTGCGGAACCGGGCAGTCGATCCAGTCGACATCCGCGGCGGATATCTTGTGACGGCCGGCGAGCCGCAGCAACGCGTCGATATAGGGATGTATGACATGGGCGACCGGATAGGGTTTGAAAGACGAAGCGCGGCTTGCCCAAACCTCTCCCAGGCCGCCCGCGATGCGCGTGAAGTCGCGTGGGACGGAGGCATCCTGCAGATGGGCGGCGAAAAAGCCCAGGCGGCCTTCGAAGACTTCCGCCGGCCCGGTCGCGCCTTCGCGCGCAAGCACGGCCGCTTCGATTCCGGCCTTGGCCGACCAACCGGGGTGCAGGAATTGGGTTTCGGTGCCGTCGACCCAGCATTGCAGGATTCCGGATGCGAAGCTTCCGGCGATCCCGGCGGCATGCACGGTGCGTTCCGGATCGAGGCGCAAAAGCATGGCCGCCAGATAGGTGCAGCCGAACGTGGTGAACAGGCCGGTCGGATGCAGGCCGCGCCTGTGGAATTCACCGGGCGCCACGCAGCCGATCCTGCAGGCGATTTCGTTGCCGAGGGCGACCGCCGTGACGAATTCGCGGCCGGTGACGCCGCGCCAATCGGCGATGGCGAGCGCGGCGGCGACGACCGGGCTCGATGCATGGACGATCGATTCGATATGGGTCTCGTCATACTGCAGCGATTGCGACAGCGCGCCGTTGGCGAACGCGGCCGCCGTCACTCCGACCTTGTCGCCAAAGCCGAGGATGCGGCAGGATCCGCCCGCCGACATGGCGACCGACGCCGCGCGCGCGGAGCGGCCGAGCCGCGTGCGGGTGCCGGCCATGATCAGGCCGATCACGTCCAGGACACGCAGCTGCGTGGCGTGCACGACATCCGCTGGGATGTCTTCGAAGCGCACCCTTCCGCTCCAGGCGGCAAGCTGTGCGGCGAACGGCGCGGCAGCGTCTGGGCGCGCCATCAGCGAGCGGTCCAGCCGCCGTCGACCGGCAGCGCGGCGCCGGTCACGTCGCGCCCGTCGGGGCCGCACAGGAAGAGCATCAGTCCCGCAACCGCCTCCGCGGCCACGAAGCGGCCCGTAGGCTGTTTTCCCGGAGAGAAACCGCCGTTCCGCCGCCGCGCGGGGGATCGCATCGGCCGCCGCCATCGCATCGATGCGCGCCGCGTGAACCGGCGTTTCCGCCGTCCCCGGACAGATGCAGTTCACCGTGATGCCCGCCCCCGCGGCTTCGAGCGCCACGGCGCGGGTGAGGCCCAGCAGCCGGTCTTGGATGCGACATAGGCGACGCGGTCGGTCGTTCGGCGGTGCTGTAGACCGAACCGACATTGATGATGCGGCCCCAGCCGCGCTCCCGCATCGCGGCAGCGCAAGACGCATGGTGTGGAAGGCCGCCGAGAGATTGACCGCGATGCTCTCGTCCCAGGCGGCGCCGGCGAACGCCTCGATCGGCGCCACATGGCGGACGACGGCATTGTTGACGAGGATGTCGATCGCGCCGAACGCGCGCAGCACGTCGTCGATCATGGCTGCGATCCGGAGGGCTGGGAAAGATCGGCCCGGCAATAGCGCGCGCGAACGCCCCTGGCTTCGAGTTCGTGCACGATCGCCGACATCTCGGCGGCTGGTGCGATGCCGTTCAGCACGACATGGCATCCCGCATCGGCGAAGCGCCGCGCCGCGGCAAGGCCAAGGCCCTGTGTCGCGCCCGTGATCACCGCGCAGCGCCCGGCCAGCGATACGGTCATGGGGCGGCAGGGACGTCGAGCCGCACGGCGATGCCGGCCAGGTCGCGCGACGGCGCCGGATAGCGCCGCATCACCTGCGGATCGTGTCCGGGCACGATCCGATGCGGCGATCCCGCCAGCCCGGTGCAGCGTGCGGAATCCCTCCAGCATGTCGGCGACGTTGTGCACCGAGGGAAAGGGCCGTGCATCCTCGAAATTGGGATAGAGATGCGCCGCGTCGGAGGCGAGCACAAGCCAGCCCTGCCGCGTCCACAGGCGCACGACCTGAAGCCCGGCCGTGTGGCCGCCGATGCGATGCAGCGTCAGGCCGGAGCGAGTTCGACGTCGCCGTCGTGGAACGCCACGCGGCCGTCATAGACGTGACGCACCATCTGCAGCGTGTCGTCGAGATCGAAGGCGTGCCGCAGCGGCGCATGGCACATGCAGCGGCCGGTCGCGTAGGCCATCTCGCGATCCTGGACGTGGAAGCGCGCCTTGGGGAACTTGTCGAGGTTGCCCGCGTGATCGTAGTGCAGATGCGTGACGATCACGTCGCCGACGCGCTGCGCATCCACGCCGAGCAGGCGGAGCGACTGGGCCGGGCACCGCAGCAGCTCGCGGCCGCGGCGCGCGGCGGCCGGCGCCGCGAAGCCTGTGTCGACGACGAAGCAGGCGTCGCCGCGGCGTATCAGCCAGACGAAGTAATCGAGGTCGGACGCCTCCTCGTGCGGATCGGCGCCGATGAAGTTCTCCGCCGCATGCCGCCCGCCGAGATGGGCGTAGCGGATCGCGAAGACATCGAAGGGCTCTAGCGCCTGCACGCGCCCGCTCCGGACATCCGTATCCGCGTCATTTCGGCGTGTGCTCGCGCAGGAAGGCGGTGACCCGCGCCACCGTCTCCGGCTGCCTGCCGGGCTGCTTCCAGTCGCGCAGGATTTCGCCGTGCGGCGCCAGCCCCGCCATGTCTTCGGCGACGGAGGTGGGATGGGCGATGTCGTTGCCGGGAAGGACCAGCATCGGCGGCTCGAATTCCGGCATGAACGAGCGCGGCACGCTGAAGGCGAAATCGGGCTCGTAGAGATTGAGGCCGAACTGCTTGATCGTCGCCAGGTCGAGATCGGGCCGCCGCTGCGCGAGCTTCTCGGCCCAGAGGTTGAAGTAGTCGATATGCGCCTTGCGCTCCGCGTCATTGGTCGCGCCGATGGGATCCTGCATCACCGCCGATACGACGCGCTCTTTGGCGATCTTGTAGAGCAGCAGCGCAAAGGGCGCGCCGATACAGGCGCCGAAAACGTGAAATTTCTCGTAGCCGAGGTGATCCATCAGCGCGAGCTGGTCCTCGGCATAGACCATCCAGTCGTCGCTCGGACGGATCGGCGCCGTCGACTGCCCGGCATTGCGCTGGTCCATCGCCACCAGCGTGAAATAGGGCTGGATCGTCTCGTAGGGATCGAACATGTGCGCATGGATCTTGGGCAGCGACCGCCAATTGGCGAGCACCGATTCGTTGGCGCCGGCGGCGAGCAGCAGAACGGAAAGCCGTTGCCGCTCGCTTCGTAGTAGATGCTGGCATCCCCGTGTTTCAATGTCGGCATGGCCGTGCTCCTCGAAGGTTATGCGTTTGACGCCGTTGCGGCAGGGTCGATCTCGATCTGGAACCGTTCCATGCGCCAGCCGCTCGCGGTCTTGCGCAAGTTGCACGTTCCGGTGCCGGTCATCTTCAGCGCCGGGCCGGCCGTGCCGACATAGAGCAGATAGAAGCCGGCTTCGGCGCGACCGTCGCTGCGCCCGTCCACCACGATGTTGGTTATGAAGTGGCGTCCGGCGCGGCCGGCACCGCGCGGCGGCTACAGAAGAACGCGGCGATCGCCTTGCGGTCGGCGAACCGGACGGTCGGCACGATGAGGGCGGCATCCTCGGTGAAGATCGCCTCCACGGCGATGCGGTCGTCGCCGTCGAGCAACCGGTAGTAGCGGCCGAGAAGCTCGTGAATGGACAGCCGGTCTTCGCAATTGAGGACCATTCTTCTTGCGCTCCCCGCGGCCGGCGTTCGGCCGGCACGCTTATCTTATCGATCCCGCAGCGGGATTCTTTATGACGTCCACGACTACAACGCCGCCGGTGGCGCAACAAGGCATCCGGTCGGACTTACATTTGTTCTCGGCGCGCAAAAGTGTCCGCTACGCAGCGCCGTTCAGGCGACGCGGCTGGTCTCTCCATCCGCAAGCGCCAGCTCGGTGATGCCGAGGCCGCCGGCGGCGACCCGCGACGGAAACATCTGCTTCAAGCGTTCCTCATGCACCGGGATCACGCGCCGGATGTCGCCGCCCGCCTGCCGGACCATGTTTTCGGTCGCCATGATCAGGTTGAACTGGCTGCCGGTCGCAAGGCCGACCGGGACATATTCGGGATCGGCCGGGTCGGCGCCGCGCAGGTTCTCCTGCGTGTAGACGAGGTCGCCCGCGAAGACCCAGCTGTCGGCGGAATTCGGCGCCAAGTCGTTGCGCAGGGTGACGTACATCGAGCCCCAGGTATGGCTGTCCGGCGCGGCGTGGAGGTCGATGCCGGGCAGCACGTCCTCGCGGTCCCCGTCGACGCAGACCAGTCTTCCGTGGCGCGCGAAATCGACCATCTGCACGATGTTGTCCGGGTCTATGCCGAGCATGAGCCAGCGGAACCGGCTCGGAAGGGACATCGCCCACACCCATTTCGAAAGCTCGCGCTCCTGGATGTAGAAACGGGCATTCGGAAAATCCCCGACATTGCCCATATGGTCGAAATGGGCGTGGGTGATGAAGACGGTGTCGACGTCGGCCGGCGCCAGGCCGCATTGCGCCAGCACCACCTCCGGTCCGTGCCAGTCGCGCGCGCCATAGCGTTCCGCCAGCACCTTGCCATAGGCCTTGTGGTTGTAGCCGACGTCGACCATCGCCACATGGCCGCCGCCCTTGATGACGACATAGCAATAGGGCAGCACCCGATGACCCTGATTGTGCATGCCATAGACCAGGCCGCTCATCGGGTAGTCGGGCACCCGCGCATATTCCAGGACCCAGACCGAGTACTTCGCCATGTGTCTTCTCCCGCTTGATTCCGTATGCCCGCCTGTCCGCAATGTTCGGCACAGCAGCCCTGATCGAAGTCGACGAGATCGAAGCCGGGCAGAAGCCGCGTCACGCGCTCCATCTCGTTCTGCGCCAGGCGCAGCGGAGCGAGGATCGCGCCGATATCCACGCCGTCGGCGCGGCGGTGCAGATGGCGGCGTGCCGCACCGAGCGCGCTCTCGAGCGCAGCGGCGGCGGACATGAGATGCGCATGATGATGGCTGGCGCGCGGCGTCGCGCGCAACGCCCGCAGGCGGTCTGCGGCGCGGCGGTGGAGTTCGCCGGCGGCGACGAGCATGGGATGATCCGGCACCGCGCTCTTTCCGCCCGCCGCGGCAAGCACCAGCAGGCCGCCGAGCTGCGCCAGGACCTGCCGCAGCTCCTCGAACGCGCGATGACTGTCGATCGCATAGGCCACGGTCGCGTCGTCGGGCATCGGCTCCTGACCTGAAACGGATCGCGCGCCCACGCCGCTCAACGCATCACGAAAGGGTTTGGGCTCCGGCCGGATATGTCGATCCACACGCTCTTGGTCTGCAGATATTCCCGGATCGCTTCCGACCCGCTCTCGCGGCCTATCCCCGAGCGTTTCATCCCCCCGAACGGCGACATGTAGCTGACGGCGCGATAGGTGTTGACCCACACCGTGCCGGCCTGCAGGCGCTCCGACATCGTGAGGGCGCGGCGGATCGAGCCCGTCCAGACGCCGGCGGCAAGACCGTAGAGCGTGCCGTTGGCGATGCGCACCGCGTCGTCCTCGTCGTCGAACGGAATGACCGACAGGACCGGGCCGAACACCTCTTCCTGGGCGATCCGCATGTCCGGCGAGACGCCCGTGAAGATGGTCGGCTTGACGAACCAGCCCTTGCCGCATTCCGCGGCCTCTCCGCCCAGCCGGCAGACGGCGCCCTCCTGCCGGGCGATGCGGATGTAGCCCAGCACCTTCTCGTACTGGGCATGAGTCGTGATCGGTCCCACCTGGGTCGCGCCGTCGAGCGGATCGCCGATGCGCGCAGTCCCCGCCAGTTCCAGCAGCCGGGCCACGAAGCGGTCGTGGATCGGGCGGTGGATCAGGGCCCGCGAGCCGGCGATGCAGGTCTGTCCGGTGGCGGCGAAGATGCCGGAGATCACGCCGTTGACCGCCGCGTCGAGGTCGGCGTCGTCGAACACGATGTTCGCCGACTTGCCGCCCAGCTCCAGCGTCACGGGCTTCAGGCCCCGCGCCGCCAGCTGGTAGACGTGCTCCCCGGTGCTGTCGCCGCCGGTGAAAGCCACCTTGGCGACGTCCGGATGGGTGATGAGCGGCTCGCCGACCTCCTTGCCGAGGCCGGTCACGATATTGACCACGCCCGGAGGAAAGCCGGCGCGCTCGAACAGCGCGCCGAATTCGAGCGCCGAGACGGAGGAGTGCTCCGACGGCTTCCAAACGACGGTGTTGCCGGCGGCGAGCGCCGGCGCCAGTTTCCAGGTCGCCAGCATCAGCGGCGAATTCCACGGCGTGATCGCCGCGATCACGCCGAGCGGTTCCTCCCGCGTGAAGTTGAAGACGCCGGGCTTGTCGATGGGGATGACGCGGCCTTCGATCTTGTCGGCAAGGCCGCCGAAATAGTTGAACCATTGCGGAATATAGTCGAGCTGGCCGCGCATCTCGGCGAGAAGCTTGCCGTTGTCGCGGGTCTCGATCTCGGCAAGCCGGCCGGCGTCGGCGGCGACGAGATCGGCGAAGCGGCGAAGCAGGGCGCCGCGCGCGCTGGCCGTGAGCTTCGGCCATGGGCCGCCCAGAAACGCCGCCCTGGCCGCGGCGACCGCCTTGTCGACATCGGCTTTGCCGCCGCGCGGGACCAGCGCCCAGGGCGAAGCGGTGAAGGGATTGATCGATTCGAAAACGGCGCCGTCCCCGGCATCGAGCCAGGCGCCGTCGATCAGCATTTGGTACTGCTTCATGGTGCGCCGTTCGCCTGTCAGATCTTGACGCCCTGTTCCTCGAACACTTCGCGCGCGATGCGGAAGGAATCGACGGCGGCAGGCACCCCCGCATAGATCGCGACCTGCAGGAATATCTCGCGGATTTCGACCAGGGAGACGCCGTTGCGCAAGGCGCCGCCGAGATGCGCGCGCAGCTCGTGCGGCCGGTTGAGCAGGCTGATCATGGCGAGGTTCAGCATGCTGCGCGTCTTCCTCGGCAGCTCGTCGCGCCCCCACACCGCCCCCCAGCAATATTCGGTGACGAGGTCCTGCAGCGGGCGGTTGAAATCGTCGGCACCGGCGATCGCCTTGTCGACATAGGCCTTGCCCAGCGTGGCGGTGCGGATTTCGAGGCCGCGATCATACGTCGATTTATCCATGGTACGCAGTACTCCTCTTTGCGGTTGACAGAAGATTGCCGAGATCGGCAAGCGCATCGTGCCTTTCGAGATCGCCGACGAAGTGTTCGACCGCCGATGTCGCCGCGATGCCCAGCACGCGGCCGCCGGCGGAACGGAACCGCGCGCGAATTTCGTCCGGCCGCGCCGGGACCAGATCGTCGAGCCTGCGGACCGCAGTGCCGCCATCGGCGAATCGCAGTGCGACTTGCGCCCCTTGCATGGCCGGATAGGCCGCGGTGAAAGCCGTGTCCTCCACGAGCCGGGTCAGCGCCACGAGGCGCAGGACGTCCCGCTGACGCAGATCGCGGTAGTTCTCCTCCGCGAGGCGGCGATGAGCCAGCGTCGCCGCGACCGAGAAAGGAATGCTCATCTTGGCCCGAAGCGGTCCGTCGAAGGGACCGGCGAAGTTGCAGCCGGGATAGGCGACGGCGGCCTGCGGCGCGGCGATCACGATCTCGCGCAATGCGGCGCTGTCGAAATCCGGCCGCTCCGCCAGTGCAAGCGCGGCCTGGCACGCGGTCTGCGCGTAGTTACAGGCCGGTGCCGGCTTGTGATAGACCGACATGATCTCGAACGCCGGGCCCGAGAACGGCTTCATCGCGGCGGCCCGGGCGCCCCGTCCATAGCCTGCGAACAGGCCTGATGGGCCGTCGAGCGCCGTTTCCGAGGCCCTGGCTCCGAATTTCGCAAGCTCGACCGCCGTCACGGCGTTGCGCGCCGCGAACCCCGGATGGAAGAACATCTCTTCGCCGCCTGCGATCGCCCACTCGTTGAATCCGCCGGTGGTGTTGGCGGCGAGGCCGATCGCGTTGACGGTCCTGTCCGGATCGAGGCGCAGCAACCGGCAGCCTGCAACGGCGCCGGCGATCGGACCGGTGATGCCGGTCGGCCTGAACCGGCGGACAAGGTCGCCGTCCACGATCGCCCTGCCCAGGGCGGCCCCGGCCTCATAGCCCGCGACGGCGGCCACGATGAAATCGCGTCCGGTCATGCCCACCCGCTGCGACAGCGCAAGCAGGGTCGGAAGAACGACGACGCCGAGATGGCTCACCGAAGCCGTATGCATGTCCTCGCGCACCAGGCCATGGCCCAGGACCGCGTTGGCGAAGGCGGCTTCGGACGGCGATGTCCGGAAGGCGGTCCCGATCACCGGCACGGTCCCGGCTCGCGACGCCGCAAGCCGGATCGCTTGGCGGCTCCAAGGCAGATCCTTCGCCTCGAGCGCGCAGGACAGGAAATCCAGCAGGGCGATCCTGACCTTGTCCACGACCTCGGGCGCCAGCGCCTCGAACGACAGCCGGTTCACCTTGCCTGCGAGGATGCGGGACAAAGAGCGGGAATCCGCTTCGATCCGGCGGTCGTCGTCTTCGCTGTGGCGCATCGCCGTGCCGACGGAATTCGCCATGCTCAGCCCGGACCGTCGGCGCGGCCGACGGTGACGCCGCCCCAGCGCTCGACCGTCTTCATGATCTCGGTCATATCGGCCTGGGCGCCCTGGCTTGCCGTCGCGATGGCCAGCAGCTGCCGCACCGTGCCGCCGACCATCATCGGCACGGAAAGCGCATCGGCCTCTTCCAGGCACAGCCGGACGTCCTTGTTGAGCAGGCCCAGCGCAAAGCCGAAGTCGAATTTCCGGTTGAGGACGCAGCGCGGGATCTTGTCCTGCGTCGCCGAGTTGCGGCCGCTGCCGGCGTTGATCACATCAACGATCATCCTGGGATCGAGACCGGCCTTGACGCCCATCACGACCGCTTCCGCGGAGGCCGCCATGACGGTGGCCGAGAGCAGGTTGTTGAGAAGCTTCATCGTCTGGCCCTGGCCCGGCTTGTCGCCGACATGGAAGAGCTTGCCCAGATGAGACAATACCGGCTGCACGACGTCGAAGGTTTCGTCGGGACAGGAGACCATCACGGCGAGCGTGCCGCGCTCGGCGCCGACGACGCCGCCGCTCACCGGCGCATCGACCGACGTGATGCCGTTGTCGGCAAGGCCTTTTGCGACACGCGCCGCCATGGTCGCGCCGGTGGTCGACATGTCGACGAAAACACGGCACTTGCCGCCGGCTGCGACGCCCCGGGCGCCCAATGCGACCTCCTGGACGATGGCCGGCGTGGGAAGGCTCGTCAGAACGATCTCGGTCTGGGCCGCGACCGCCTTCGGCGAGCCGACGACCGATGCCCCCAGTGCGGCCAGCGTCGCGGTGGCCTCTGCGCTGGTGTCGGAGACCGTGAGCCGGTAGCCCGCCTCGATAAGGCGGCGCGCCATAGGACCGCCCATGCGGCCAATTCCGACGAAGCCAATCTCTTTCCCGGCCATTGTCTCTCCCCGAGGCGTTCTTCCGTGCATGGCATCCCGTCGCGATGCGAAGCCACGCCGTCGGTCTTTTCGCTGTCGAACGCCTGTCGCCATCGAAGCTACGGAAGATGGCGGTGGCGCAAAACGCCAAACTCGGAAAAGCACTCGTTCGCAAAGCGTGCGGAATGCCGCTCCCGACACAACCGGCCGATTTAAGGGTTGCGCCCATGGGGGAACCGGGGGATTATGACGGTTGATGACCGTTCACGATAAGTCCGGGCAAGCCTCGCGTCCTCGTCGTTCGGCAATTCACGATCTGGCTGCTCTGCGAACTTTTGTTGCCGTGTGCGAGACCGGCGGCTTTACCGCGGCGGGCCGCCGGCAGGGCGTCACGCCCGCGACCGTCAGCAAGCAGATCCGCGACCTCGAAGACCGCCTTGGGACGCGCCTCGTCAACCGCACCACACGGCGCACGACGGTGACCGACGCCGGGCAGATATTCTACCAGCGCTGCGTCGTCGTCTTCGAGAGCCTCGAAGCGGCCGAGATGTCGCTGATGGACCTCAATTCCGAGACGCAAGGACACCTGAAAGTCACGGCGCCGCCCGGTCTCGGCTCGATGCATCTGGTGCCGCGGCTGCCGATCTTCATCGGGAGGTTTCCACGCATCACGATCGAGCTGATGCTGACCACCGAGCTGCTCGACCTCGTTGCGGAGGGCGTCGACGTGGCGATCCGCACCGGTCCGGTCGACGAGCACGGGGTGAACTTCATCAAGCTCGCGCCCAACCGGCGCGTGATCTGCGGCGCACCCGGCTATATCGCACGCAGCGGCAGGCCCAGCGTGCCCGACGACCTCCACGCCCACACCTGCATCATCTCCAGCAGCCGGAACAACCGCTGGTCGTTCCAGATCGACGGCGAGTTGCAGCAGATCAAGGTGGATTCCAGCATCACCGTCGACAGCATGCAGGCGATCCACACCCTGACCCTTCAGGGCGTCGGGCTGGCGCAGCTGCCTTATTATTTCGTCGAGCCCGATCTTGCGAGCGGGCGGCTGGTCGAACTTCTGCCGGAATACGAGATGCTGTCGTCCTGGATCTACGCCGTGACCCCGAACCATCTCCATGTGCCCCGCAAGTCCCGCGAGTTCATCCAGTTCATCCAGCGCGACGTCGTCGTTCATCTGCTCGGCTCCAACGACAAGACACCGTAGTCCGCGGCACTCCCCTCCTTCCCGGAAACGTTGTTTTGCCGCGAAGTCCGGTTGTGCCGACCGGGCCCGGCGATATCGTCGGCCCCGTCTCGCCGCCGCCGAACAAAAAACGCGCGAGGAGGAGGTGCCGGTGTCGGGGGAGGAGGCGACGCGTCCCATGGCGGGCCGGGCAGGTGCGGCCGAGACCGAAGCCGCCGGGCCGGCCCTGCTTTTCGTCTCCATCCTGGCGATCGCCACCCTCGTCATAGACGGATTCGACACCCAGCTCGCCGCCTTCGCCGCGCCGCTCATCCTGCGCGAATGGCATATCGGCAAGCTTGCATTCGCGCCCGTCTTTGCAGCGGTGCTCGGCGGGATGGCGATCGGCGCCGCGCTGGGCGGCGCATTGGGCGACAGGTTCGGCCGCCGGAGAATCGTGGTCGTCAGCACGGTCCTGTTCGGATGCGGCACCATTCTGGTGTCGTTCGGACACGCGATCCAGACCATCGTGCTCCTGAGGCTGGCAAGCGGCCTGGGTTTCGGCGCGGTTCTGCCCAACGTCTTTACGCTGATCGCGGAATGGACGCCTCCGCGGCTGCGCCCGACGCTCGTGACGATCAGCACGATCGGCGTCCCGATGGGCGGCATGATCGGAGCTGCGATCGTCGCCTGGGCGATGCCGCGCTTCGGCTGGCGCGACTGCTTTGCGGGCGCGGGCATTGCGACGCTTTTCTATGCGGGCCTGCTTGCGCTGCGCCTGCCGGAGTCCCCGGCGTTCCTCGGGCGCTCCAGGGAGGAACCTTCCGCCGCCGTCCCGGGCGGGTCGCTCGCGGGCCTCTTCTCGCGCGTCAGGGCCAGAAGGACGCTCGGCCTCGCGCTTGCATCCTTCGCCGCCGGCTATCTCGGCTATGCGTTCGCCACCTGGGTGCCCGTGATGCTCACGACGGCCGGCTTTTCGCTCGGCCTGGCGATCTCGGGCTCGTTCTTCGTCAACCTTTTCGCCATCGTCGGCGCGCTGACGATGGCGGTGTCGATTCCGCTCCTGGGCTCGCGCTCTGCCCTGCTGGGCTCGCTGGTCGTCTTTGCGGGCGCGACCTGCGCCGTCGGTCCGGTGCTGGGCTTCGCGGGCGCGGTGCCGGGTTCGGGCCCGGTAGCGCTCGTGATGCTGACGCTGTGCCTGATCGGCTTCGGCATCGGCGCGCTGGCGAGCAGCACGTTCGCCTTGGCGGTCCACGCCTATCCGACGGCGCTGCGCGCAACCGGAGCCGGTCTCGCCAACGGGCTGAACAGACTGGGCGCGTTCCTGACGCCCTTTGTCGGCGCCTGGCTGTTGGACATCGACGGGAGTCGTTCCGACACGTTCATGATGTCGGTGCTGGCGTTCATCGCGGCCGCCACGATCGGCACGCTGGTCTATGACGCCCATATCCGCCGTCGCGCGGATATGGGCGGATCATAGCGTCGGCCGCTACTCCGCGGCGTTGAGCGCTTCCACCAGATTGGTCTCCGCGCCGACGTCGCCGCCAAGCCGCAGCACCGGCCCGTCGGTACGCTCCTGCCAGATCAGGGCATCCATGCCGATCATGAACGGGTGGTCCTGCACCGTGAGGCCGCGCAGGCCGTCGGGGCCGCTGGCGTGGCGATGCGCCGACCAGGCGGGCGCGGCAAACTGAAGATCGCCCGCCTTCCACTCCATGCGCTGGTCGTCGACGATGCTGTTGCCGCTGCCCGCGAGATAGTAGTTGATCGAGCAGGACGAGTGACGGTGCAGATGGTCTTCGGCATTCGGCTCCTTCTGCCCGAAGGCCGCGAAGAGCGCGTTGGTCGTGCCGTTGAGCCGTCCGGTGGCGGGATCGTAGAGGATGCCGACGCGCCGTCCGTCATAGGTCTTGGGCAGCACGTCGGTGGTCATGCTCATCGTCTCGGCAACGTCCTTCCACTGCCAGACCATCGCTTCGGAGGGCACCACGTCGATATCGACGCAATATTCGTAACCGAGGATCCGGCCGCCGTCCGGCCCGACCGGCTGGTTGACGGCGAGATCGCGCGCGCGCACGGCAGGAGCGCCGCGGGCCGGCTCGTTGGTGCCGGGCTGGTGCATCTTCGCCGGGTTCTCGAAGAAGTGCATGCACATCTTCTCGAGCAGAGGAATATTGCTGTAGGTCAGGAACACAAGCAGCTCTTTGCCGGTGTTCACATAGCGGAAAGCCCGCATCGACGGCACCGTCCACACGCTCCATTTGTGCAGCGCAAGCGTGCGCGTTCCCACCGTCACTTCGCCGTCGCCACGCAGGCAGAAGCCGAGATAGGTCGCGTTGGTCAGGAACGGCCGCGTGGACTCGCCCGGCCGCACCACATTGATGGAGACGTCGATGCCGGGCGTGAAGCCGCGGCCCGGAGCCGAGGCGCTGGGATGAAGGATGCGCGACAGGCGGAAGCCGCCTTCCGAGAGATCGGCGTCGGCCAGGCGCTCGACCTCCAGGTCGATCGCTTCCTTCGGCACGATCAGGCCGGGCCATTTGAAGCTGCCCAGCGGGGCATATGAATTGAGCGCCTGACTGTCGAATTGCACCTGCGCGTTCATCCTGTTCACTCCCTGTGACGACGGCCCTTCCGAAAGGGCGCAATTTATAGCGTCGAGCTTATTGCCGATGCCGCGCCACACAAGCCGGGAAGGATTTGAAACAGAGTTTCCCGCAGCCTAACAATTGTTGCGCTGCGGCGAGGATTCAATCCTTCCGGTAACGGCCGTAATCGGGCGTGCGCTTTTCGAGAAAGGCCGAAACGCCTTCGCGCCACTCGCGACCGTCCATCTGGCGCAACATCCCGTCGGCCTCCGCCCATGTCCGGCCGCGCGACAGGTTGCGTTTGGCCGCCGCCAATGCAACCGGCGGGACGGACGCACACAGGGCCGCCGCCGTCGCGACCGCCTGTCCGACCGGATCGTCGGCCAGCATCGTCACCAGTCCAAGCGCCAGCGCCTCCGCGGCATCGACCTTGCGGCGGGTCAGGATCAGGTCTGCGGCCCGGCGGTAACCGATCAGCGCGGGCAGCCGGGCGATCGCGGTGTTGGGAAGAATCCCCAGGCCGAGTTCCGGGAGCATGAAGCTCGCCGGCGGGCCTGCGATCGCCAGGTCGCAGGCCAGGCAGAGTTCGACGCCGCCGCCGAGCGCCGGTCCGTTCACCGCCGCGATCACCGGTCGTGGCTCGGCCTCGATGGCCTTGAACAGGTCGGGCGGCGTGAGGACCGCCAGGTCGTTCTGGTCGGCCTCGAGCCAGCCATTGTCCAGCATGTCGCGGATATCGGCGCCGGCGCAGAAAGCCTTCTGGTCGGAGGCCAGGACGAATGCCCCGGCGCCGTCGCGCCCGCCGGCCGCGATCGCGTCCAGCATCTCGCGTACCAGCGCCGTGGAAAGCGCATTGCGGCGCCGCGCGTCGTCCATCCAAAGGATGGCGACGTCGCCTCTGCGCTCGATGCGGACGAGCGGGCCGGCCGCTTCGCTCATCCGCCGAGCAGGGCGCGGGCGATCTGCAGTCTCTGCATCTCGGACGTTCCCTCCCCGATCCGGAATGCCCGGGCGTCGCGATACATCCGTTCGATGGGATGATCGCACATGTAGCCTGCGCCGCCATAGATCTGCAGAACGCGGTCGGCGACCCGGCCCACCATCTCGCTGGCATAGAGCTTGGCGCGGGAACCGGCGATGCGCGTCGCAGGATCGTCCCGGTCGGCCAGGAAAGCCGCGTGATAGCTCAGCAGCCGCGACGACTGAATCTCGCAGTCGCAATCGGCAAGGCTGAACTGGATCGCTTCGTGCGATCCCAGCGTCGCGCCGAACGTCTTCCGCGTCCGCGCATAGTCGAGCCCGAGCCGCATGAGTTCCTCCGCCATGCCGACATAGCGGCCCGAATATTCGATCCGCGTCGTGTTGATGGTCGCCATGATGGCCGCGAAGCCGCCGCCCACCTCGCCCAGCACATGGGTGTCGGGGATCTCGCAATCGTCCAGCGAGAAGGCGCCGAGCTGATAGCCGCGCCATCCCATCTTCCGCATGTTGCCGAGATAGTGGAAGCCGGGATTGGAGCGCTCGACGATGAAGAGCGTGAAGCGCGAGCGTAGCGGCGCCTTGGGATCGGTCACGGTCAGGACGATGATGAAATCGGCGTAGTCGGCGCCCGAGATGAACTGCTTGCCGCCGTTCAGCACCCATCTGCCGTCCCGCCTCTCCGCGCGCGTCCGCAGGCCGCCGAGGTCGGAACCGGCGTCCGGCTCGGTCAGGGCATAGGCGACCGTGAGCTCGCCGGCCACGATGGGATCGAGGAACCAGCTGCGCTGCCGATCCGAGGCGACGCAGATGCTGGCCGGCAGAAAGCCGATGGCGTCGGCAAGCGGCATGCAGGTGCGGCCGATCTCCTCGCCGACCACGACCTGGCCCAGCACGCTCAATCCCGCGCCCCCCACCCGTTCGGGCAGGTTGTGGGCATAGAGCCCGAGTTCGACCGCCTTGCGCCGGAGATCGCGGAACACCGCATCGTCGAGACGGTCATTCGCCTCGACCGTCTTCTCCAGAGGCCGCAGATAGTCGTCGACATAGCCGCGCACCGTGGCGCGCAGCATCCCGATCTCTTCGGGCATGGTGAAATCCATCGTCGCCTCTCCTAGCTTTCCCGATAGGGGATTTGATGCTCGGCGAAACTCCAGAGCGCCCGCGCCGCATGGGTCCGGCGCTCCTCCTGGATATGGCCGATCAGGCCGCCGGACCGCGACACCACGGCGAGGCCGCGCATCACGCCCGGCTCCAGTCCGATCTCCAGCAGCAGGGCGCCGATCGCGCCGGTGGCGTTGATCGTGATGTGCTTGCCGAAACCGGCGTCGACCGCGCGCCCGAGCCTGAGCAGGCAGTCGACATGGACACCCGCCATGCCCGCCTCGCCGGCGACGGCGAGCAGGCGCGGCGTGCGGGGATCGTCCGGCTTGTGGAGCGGATGCCCGAAGCCGGGCAGCGGCGCCTTGCGGGCGCGATGCTCGCGCACGGCCTCGGCACAGAACGCATCCGGATCGGCGGCCTGGGCGCCAGCCTGCAACAGCCGCGCGCAAGCCTCCGACGTGCCGGCATAGACGGGTCCGAGCGAGAGCAGGCCGGCGGCGAGCGCCACCTGGGTGTCGTCGGGAACGCTGTCGGCCGCCAGCCGCGCAATCAGCGACGACGGCGTCCAGCCATGTTCCATCAAGGTGACGAGGCAGGCATCGAGAACCCGGGTCTGGGCGGCATCGGGCATCGCGCCCTTGCAGAGGAAATAGGTCATCTCGGTGAAGGTGAGACGCCCGATCAGATCGTCCACCAGGCTGCGGCCCCTGATCGTGATGCCGTCCGGTTCGGTCTTCGCGATGTTCGTCACCAGGGCTTCGTTCATGCCGGTTCCCTCGAAAATGTCTTGGCGGTGGATCTCTCGTCGGACAGCCGCGCGGAAAGCTCCGCAAGCTGCGGCATGGCGCGCGCGATGCTGCGCTCCTTGATGTGGCCGTAGCCGCGAATAGCCTGCGGGATTTCCGCCAGCGCGACGGCCGCGTCGACGTTTTCGGTGCTCAGCCGCGGCAGGGCTTCGCGCAACGCCCGCTCGTAGTCGTCGATCAGACGCCGCTCCGTGCGGCGCTCGGCGGTGTAGCCGAAGATGTCGAAGGGCGTGCCGCGGAGGAATTTGAGCCGGGCAAGAACCCTGAACAGCACCAGCACCCAGGATCCGAAGGCGATCTTGCGCGGCACGCCCGTTGCCGGATCGCGCGGTGCCAGAAGCGGCGGCGACAGGTGGATCTCCAGGCGGCCGATATTCTCGAACTGCTCGTTCAGCTTGCGGCCGAAATCGCCGTCGCTATAGAGCCGCGCCACCTCGTATTCGTCCTTGTAGGCCATCAGCTTGTAGAAGCCGCGCGCGGTGGCCGCGGTCAGCCTGCGATCGGAGATGCCGGCGCCCCGCTCGGCCGCACCGGCGGCGTCGAGCAGCGACTCGTAGCGCGCCGCGTAACGGGAATCCTGATAGCGGACGAGCCGCGCATGGCGGTCGGCGATCAGCGCGTCGATGTCGGGCGCATCCGACGTGCCCTCGTCCGCCGGAGGGGCTTCCAGGCGTTTCGGATCGGTCGCCGCCAGGCGTCCGAGGGAGAACGCGCGCTTGCTCTTCTCCACGCCCGCGCCGTTGAGTTCGATGGCCCGCAGGATCGACGGCAGGCCGAGCGGGATGGCGCCGCGCTGCCAGGCGAATCCGAGCAGGAAGATGTTCGCGAAGAGCGAATCGCCGACCAGCCTTTCGGCTATGTGCGTCGCGTCGATCGCGGTCACGGCCTTGTCGCCGACCAGCCGCGCGATCGTGCGCAGCATGTCGGCGCCGTCCAGGGCCAGATCGGGATCGAGCACGAAATCGGCCGGCGGCTGGACATGCGTGTTGACGACGGCCAGCGTCCGGCCGGCGCGCAGGCGCGACAGCTGCGCCGGATTGACGGCGACGACGATATCGCAGGCCAGCAGAAGATCGGCCGCACCCGCCACGATGCGCGGGGCGCCGAGATCGGACTGGCGTGCGGCCAGCCGGACCTGACTCGTCACCGAACCGTTCTTCTGCGAAAGGCCGGTGAAATCGAGCACGCTCGCGGACTTGCCCTCCAGATGCGCGGCCATTCCCAGGAGCGCACCGATGGTGATGACGCCCGTTCCGCCGATGCCGGTCACGAGGATGTTGTAGGGCCGCCCGAGCGCCGGCACGGCGGGCATGGCGAGCGCCGCGGCGTCGAAGGCGTCGGCCTCGGGCTGCCGCAACCGGGGGGTTGCACCGTGCACCGTGACGAAGCTGGGGCAAAATCCCTTCACGCAGGAATAGTCGGCGTTGCAGCTCGACTGGTCGATCATGCGCTTGGGACCGAGCGGGGTTTGCCGCGCAACCACGGAGATGCAGTTCGACTGCACCGAGCAGTCGCCGCAGGCCTCGCAGACCTCGTCGTTGATGAAGACGCGCTTGGGCGCCTGCGGATAGAGCTTGCGCTTGCGGCGCCGGCGTTTCTCGGCGGCGCAGACCTGGTCGTAGATGATGACGGTGAGTCCCGGCTGCTGCCGCAATTCGCGCTGGATGCGGTCGACGTCGCGCCGATCCAGTATCTCGGCGCGCGCCGGAAAATCCCTGCGATCGTGGCGCGACACGTCCTCGGCCAGGACGACGACGCGTCCGGCGCCTTCGGCGGCCACCTGATGGGCGATCTGCGCCACGGAAAGATGCGCATCGGTCGCCTGTCCGCCGGTCATCGCCACGGCATCGTTGTAGAGAATCTTGTACGTGACGTTGACGGCGGCGGCGGCGGCGGCGCGGATCGCAAGCAGGCCGCTGTGCGAATAGGTGCCGTCGCCCAGATTGACGAAGACATGTCCGTCGGTGGTGAACGGTGCCTGGCCGATCCAATTGGCGCCCTCGCCTCCCATCTGCGTCAGGGTCTGCGTGCTGCGCGCCGGAATCGACATGGCCATCGAATGGCATCCGGTTCCCGCCAAGGCGCGGCTGCCTTCGGGGACCCTGGTCGACGTGTTGTGCGGGCAGCCCGAACAGAAAAACGCCGACCGCCGCAGCGCCGGCACCGGCATTGCGGCGGCGGAATATGCCTGGAGCATCTCCAGGCGCGGCGCATGGCGCGAGACGTCGACGCCCAGCCGCGCCAGCCTGGCGAAAATGGCGGCCCCGACCATCGCCGGCGACAACTCGCCATGGGAAGGCAGCAATGCCGCGCCCCCGCTCATCCGCCTTGCCGACGACGCGCGGCGCGCCGCCCAGAGTGTGCAACGCCGAGAGAAGCTGCGGCTCGATGAAGGCGCGCTTTTCCTCGACGACCAGGATCTCGTCCAGCCCGGCGGCGAAGGCGCGCGCGCCATCCGTTTCGAGCGGCCAGGTCAGGCCCACCTTGTAGAGGCGAAGTCCCAGCTCCGCCGCCTCGCGCTCGCCGATGCCAAGCTCCTGGAGCGCCTGCAGCGCATCCAGATGGCCCTTGCCCGTCGTCAATATCCCAAGACGCGCCGGTCCGGAAGGAAAGACCAGGCGATCGATCGGATTGGTACGGGCGAAGGCGGCGACGGCCTGCATTCGCGGGCCGAGCATGCGCCGTTCCTGCTCGACGGACGTATCGGGCCAGCGGATGTTGAGGCCGCCCTGGGGCGGGATGTAGTCCGCGGGTTCGGCCTGCGTCGGCGGATCGCCGGCGTCGATGGTGGCGGCGCTTTCGACGATCTCGGTGGTCGCCTTCAGGCCCACCCAGCAGCCCGCGAAGCGCGACAGTGCAAAGCCATAGAGGCCGAACTCGATCTGCTCGGCGACGCTCGACGGATTGAGCACCGGAATGCAGGCCGCCGCGAACATCTGCTCGCTCTGATGCAGCAGCGTCGAGGATTGCGCGCCGTGATCGTCGCCGAAGACCGCAAGCACGCCGCCCAGAGGTGCGGTTCCGGCCGCGTTGGCGTGCTTCAGCGCATCCATGGCGCGGTCGACGCCGGGACCCTTGGCATACCAGATGGCGAAGACGCCATCGACCGTCGCGGTCTTCTGGAACGCGAGCTGCTGCGTGCCCCAGACCGATGTCGCGGCGAGTTCCTCGTTCAGGCCGGGCTGAAAGCGGATGCCGGCGGCATCGAGCAGGTCCGACGCCGCCGACAGCGCCATGTCATAGGTGCCGAGCGGCGAGCCGCGATAGCCCGAGATGAACCCCGCGGTCTTCAGGCCGCGCACGGCATCGCGGCCGCGCTGCAGCAGGGCAAGACGGACGAGCGCCTGCACGCCGGAAATGTAGATCCGTCCGCTGCGGCGGACATATTTGTCCGCAAGCGTGACATCGTCGTTCGCAAGGGCCGCCATGGTTGCTGGGTTCAGGCGTCCCTGCCGTCCGCCACGACCTTGTTGCGCAGGACGCCGATGCCGGGCACCTCGATCTCGAACACGTCGCCGACCTTCATGTATTTCGGCGGCTTGAATCCGAAGCCGACACCGGCGGGCGTTCCCGTCGAGATGATGTCGCCCGGCACGAGCGCGGTGATGCTGCTCATGTAGGCGACCAGCGTCGGGATGTCGAACAGCAGTTCCGAAAGGAAGGCGCGCTGACGCTGCTCGCCGTTCAGCCGGCCGGTCATCTCGAGCTTCGTGGGATCGGCGATCTCGTCGGCCGTCACCATCCACGGCCCGAGCGCGCCGCTCTTGTAGAAGTTCTTGCCGGCGCAAAGCGAATGCTTCATCTGCACGTCGCGGATGGAGCCGTCCATCAGGAGCGTGTAGCCCACGACATGGGACATCGCGTCGGCGGCATCGATGTGGCGGCCGCCCCTGCCGATCACCACCGCCAGCTCCGCTTCGTAGTCGAAATCCGACGACCAGGCCGGCATCACGAGCGGCTCCTCATGCGCGGCCAGGGTGTTGTGGGCGCGCAGGAAGAACGATGGGAATTCCGGAACCTCGAACCCGCCCTCGTTGAGATGCAGGCGGTAGTTCAGCCCGGCGCAAAGGATCTTGTCGGCGTCGGGAAGCGGCGTGGCGAGCTTCACGCTGCTCAGCGCGACGACGGGCGCGTCCGCCACCGCCTTCGCCAGCTTGCCGGCGAGCAGATCGGGGATCGCCGCGCGCAGCGACGGCCACCGGCCGCTCAGGTCGGCAATCCGGTCGTTCCTGTCGCCGATCACGGCGCCGAAGCCGGCGCGGGCGCCGGAATGGAAGCTGGCAAGTTTCATGACTTTTCCTCTCGATGCTTCTTCTGTCTCGACGGGTCCTGCCTGCCGTCAGGCCAGCAGGTGCGCCCGCATCCGTTGCGTGACCGGGCTCGGCTTGCGCGTCCGGCGGTCGAGCAGCACGCAGACCGCCTCGGCCGATGCGATGCAGTCCTCGCCGTCGAAGATCGCCTGCGCGACGTCGAACGAGCTCGACCCGATGCGGGTCACTCTCGATCCGATGCGCACGCGGCCGGGCGCCCTCAGTTCCTTATGGAAATTCAGCGTCAGCCGGACCACCAGAAGATCGATACCGGCGGTCTCCGCCTCCAGTTCCGGCGCAAAGACCAGTTCGATGCGCGCGCCTTCCAGCAGCGTGGCCATCGCCGCATGGTTCACATGGCCGAACTGGTCGGTGTCCCTGTTGCGGGTCTTTTCCGCGACCCACATGCCGAACATCGCGGCTGTCGGTATTGCGGCTTTCTCGCGTGCCTCGCGGCTCACTTCGTTCATCGCGTGCTTATGCGATCGCCGAGAAGGCGGGGCTGACGCTCTTGCGGACGAAACGCCAGCCCTGCGGCGTGCGGCGCAAACGGTCTTCGGCCACGAAGATGTTGTGAAGGCGTGCCGGAGCGGGGCCCGTCTGGGCATAGGCAGACAGAAGATAGCGCGCCAGCATCACGCCGCCGGGCTCTTCGTCGACGGTAAGGTTGGAGACCAGGTGCCGGGTCGACAGGTCGGCGGGGCGCTTGTCCATCGCGGCGCGCACGGCGCGCGGCCCGACAAGCTCCTCGTTGTGGCGGTCCCACACCCCGTCCTCGGCGAACGTCGCCGACAGCGCATCGTATTCGCGCGAATCCAGGCTCCACAGAAACCGGGTCACCGTCTCGCGGCATGCGAATTCGATCTGTTGATCCACCACGAGCGCAGTCCCCCATCTCAATGCCGGCATCCGCGCCGGCATGTTCTTTTTCGCCGCGGGACCGAATCAGGCCCGCGACATCGCCGAAACAAGACTGCAACGCTGATTTGCGGCGGCCCGAGCCGCCCGGACATTGCAGTGCCGGCAAGTTATGCAAATGGAATGGGCGACAAAATATCAAACTCGGAAAGGCACTCGTTCGAAAAGAGCGGGGAATGAATCTTCACCGGCGCCGCGGCCGCTGCGGCAGGACTGCGCCACCCACGCCGGAGCGATGCTGCACACGCGTTCACATTGCACGAGCTTTGCGCAGGAGTGCCTTTCCGAGTTTGATATTTTGCTGGCGATGTCCTTTGCATAGGCTGCGGTGTCGCCGGTTCCTCCGTGCCCTGACGTTAATGAACGAAGGTGCGTAGTGTTCTTGCGGGCATAAGCCCGGATTCCGAACCACGCCCCGCCCTCGCAAGAAGGCGACAGAAGCGGGTTCGCATTCGGGCGACACATAAGAAACACGGCGCCGGCCCCGCGGGGGGGATCAAAGGGCCGTTGGAAACGTCAGTTCGGGGAGTACAAAGCAATGTATCTTGGACACAAGAAGGTCGTCGCCGTGGCGATGGCGGCGGGGCTGATCGTGCCCGAAGCAGCTTTCGCACAAGCTGCCAGCAACGGCACCAGCCCGGCGCCGACGGAAGCGCTGGAGACCGTCGTCGTGACGGCCCAGAAGCGCAGCGAGGACGCACAGAAGGCCGCCACCACCATCAGCGTCGTTTCCAACGACCGGCTGATCACGCAGGGCATCTCCGATACGCGGGCGCTGGAGGCGATGGTTCCCTCGTCCTCGTTCGGCGATACGGCGGGCGCGACGAAGGTCTTCCTCCGCGGCGTCGGCCAGTTCATCGATTCGATCTCGCTGGATCCCGCCGTCTCGGTCTATACCGATCAGGTCTACACGCCCCGCTACGCAGTGGAGGGACCGCTGTTCGACATCGACCATGTCGAAGCGCTGCCCGGACCGCAGGGTACGCTCTACGGCCGCAACTCGGCGGGCGGCGCCTATAACATCGTGACCAAGAAGCCGACCGACCAGTTCGGCGGCGATGCCTCGGTCGAATTCGGCAGCTATTCGCTGGTCGACGTCACCGCCGCCATGAACGTTCCGCTCGCCGACGACCTCGATGCGCGTGTCGCGATGAACTCGATCCGCCATGACGGCTACCTGACCAACGGATCGAACGACCAGGACTCCTTCGCCGTCCGCGGATCGCTGCTCTACACGCCGACCGCCGACCTTTCGATCCTGGGAGTCGCCAGCTACTGGCATGACGGCGGCCTCGGGACCTCGGGCATAAACAGTCCCTTCATCAAGCCCGGCAATCCCTGGTACGAGCCGCCCCAGTTCACGCAGGCGGCGCTCGGCCTGTTTCGCGACAACAACTCGGTCGCGGGGCACGTCGAGGTCAACTACAAGCTCGATGCCGACGTTTCGCTCACCTACATCCCGTCCTATGTGGACGTCACCGCGACCGACCGGCGCCTGACCGCGACCGGCATGGCCGACGAGGCCGACCACCAGCGCCAGGTCACGAACGAACTGCGCCTGTCCGGCGACACGCCGGACCTCAACTGGATCGCGGGCGTCTACGGCTACCAGGCCTGGTCGTCGCAGAGCCTCGTCCTGCACATTCCGTGGTTCAATCCGACATTCACCTCGCTGACCGGACCGGTTTTCGTGCACCAGAATTCGGCGGCCGCATACGGGCAGGCGACCTATTCGGTGCTCGACTGGCTGCGTCTGACCGGCGGCGCCCGCGTTTCGTGGGACCAGATCGGCGAACGCGGATCCAACCAGACCGTTCCCGCCCCGCCGGTGCCGTTCATCGGACGGCACGACTGGACCAATTTCGACTGGAAGCTCGGCGCCGCCGCCGACATCACCCAGGAGAACATGGTCTACCTGAACGTCCAGACGGGCTATAACAGCGGCGGCCTGTCGACCGTGCCGTCGGCCACCATCCAGGCTCCGATCGTGCAGCCGGAAAGGCTCCTGGCCTTCTCGCTCGGCACCAAGAACCGGTTCTTCGACGACCGCCTCGAGATCAACGACGAGTTCTACTACTACATCTACAAGAACTATCAGGTCACCTCGTACAATTCGGCGACCGGCCAGACGCAGTTCTTCAATGCCGACAAGGCGCTCGTCTACGGCAACGACCTGTCGATCCTGCTCAACGTCACCGACGTCGACCAGTTGAGCCTGAACCTGGGACTGCTCTCCGCCCGCGCCCAGGACTTCGTGCTGCTGCCTCCGGCAGGCGGCGGACCGGCGCCGAACTATGACGGCTTCCAGCTGGTCTATGCGCCCGAAGCCACCGTCAACGCCTCGTTCGAGCACACCTGGGAGTTCAGCGGCGGAAGCACCCTCAAGGGATTGGTCGCGACCTATTTCAACAGCGGCTATTGGGGCACCTTCAATCATGCCATCGATACCCGCCAATCCTGGTTCACCAAGACGGACCTCTCGCTGACCTACACGACGGCCGACGACAAGTGGATGGTCGGCCTGTGGGTGAGGAACATAGAGAACAGCCCGACCTATTCCGTGCTCACCGCGGGCGGCAATCCGGGCCCGTCCGGCGGACAGATCGACGCGCCGCGCACCTTCGGCGCCAGGATCGGCACGAATTTTTAAGTCGACACGGAGACGCGGGCGCTTCACGGTCAAACAGCCGTGGAGCGCCGGTTGCCACGTCCATCAGGAGAAAACGCCGTGAACTGCTGCGACCACATGGAACACGAAAAGCAAGGCGATGGTCCGTCGTCGAGCCCCAGCCGCCGCCATATCCTGGGCGGCGCCGCCATGCTTGCCGCGAGCGCGCTGCCGATCTCACGCGGCCTGGGCCAGGTGCCGGGCGCGGGCCCGAAAGCCGGGGGCAAGATCGACATCCACCACCACATCCTGCCGCCGAACATCCTGCCGCATCCCGGCGCCCCGGCGGTGCAGGGGCCGCACTCGCCCTATCCGGCCTGGTCGCCGCAGATCGCCATCGACGAAATGGACCGCAATGACGTGGCCACGGGCATTTCCTCCACCGGCACGATCCCGAACCTCCTCAACATGGAGACCGAAGCGCGGCGGAGCGCCATCCGCAAATGGAATGAATACGGCACGCGCCTCGGCTCGGACCATCCGGGCCGGTTCGGCCTCTTCGCGCCGCTCCCCCTGCCCGACGTCGAAGGCAGCCTGAAGGAGATCGAGTATGCGCTCGGCACGCTCAAGGCGGACGGCGTGGGCATCCTGACGAGCTATGGCGACCTCTGGCTCGGCGACCCGAAGCTCAGGCCGGTGTTCGAGGAACTAAACCGGCGCAAGGCGCTGGTGTTCGTGCACACGACCGACGCGTCGTGCTGCACGCAGATGAGCTATATGACGCCGCCGGCCAATACGAGCTGGATCGAATGGCCGATGAACACGGCGCGCTGCATCTACAGCCTCATGGCGAATGGCGTGTTCCGCGACCTGCCCGATGTGCGCTTCATCTTCGCCCATGGCGGCGGCGTGATGCCGCTGCTGATCGCGCGCCTGCGCGGCATGCGCAAGACGACGACGCTCGACCCGGCCGATTACGACAGGGTCTTCCCGAACGGCGTGGATGCGGAGTTCAAGAAGCTCCGCTTCGAGATCGCGCAGGCGTTCGACCAGGTGAACTACGACGCCTTGAGCGCACTGGTGCCGACCTCGAACATCCTGTACGGCAGCGACTTTCCGTGGTTCGACGTTTCCGCCTCGCGCGACGGCTTCGCCGCGCTCGGGATTTCGCCCGAAACACGGCACGCCATCAGCCGCGGCAACGCAGAACTTCTGATGCCGCGCTGGAAGGCTTAGCCTGGCGCAGTCCGCAGCGTTGCGACATCGCGGCGTTCCGCCGTGGGAGGCGCAGAGCGGCCCGGGAGACCGGAGCGCCGGAGCGTTCCATGCCACCTACGATCCGAGTCGCTTGAGCGCGGCCGGATCGCGAGCGACGACGTCGTGACGGGCATCGAGGCACAGATGACGAAGCGCAAAATCGTTCTGCCGCGCCGACCGCAGCCGACGCCGCAGGTCGACCGGATGCTTGAAGATGGTGGGCAATACGGGGATTGAACCTGTGGCCATCTCCACGTCGGAGAAGCCAAACGACTTCAACAGCAATACGCGCACAGGATGTCGCCAGGCCCGGGATGTCGTGGATATGGAGAATATCCGCCGATTCACCCGTCTGCTCAAAGAGCATCGCTTTCATGTCTGCAATGCGCCCTTATGTGCGATCACGCGAAACGCGCGGCTGAGTCTTGATCGTCGATTATTCTGGACAGGGCTGGCGGTGCGGCAGCCCTAGCCCGCGGCCGCCATCAGCACTTGCTTGAGCTCCTCGTCGAGTTCGCGCCCCGTCTCGGCTATCCTGTCGTGGCCAAACTGGTTGAACAGGGAGGACGGCAAATCGTATTCAAAGACCGCGCGACCCTGCTCGTCTTCGTAGAGAACGATGCGCAGCGGTGCGTACAGACCAGCGGCCAGGCGGTGGCGCGTCATACGCTCGGCCGTCAACGGATTGCCGATCTCGAATTGGAGCGCCTTCTTCGCATGTCCCTCTGCGGCAACGAGCGCTCCATGATCGCGAGTCTCGAACAGCCAGAGTTTTGGCCCCGCGGCGCGTCGTTCCTCGATCTCCGCGGCGTTCGCGCCTATCAACAGTTTCGTGAGCTGGGGATCGAGCGCTGGCACATCTCTGACGAGTGCATCACGCACCGCTTCAAACGGCCGTCCGCATGCGATCGTGACGTGAACGACCTCGACGATCGTGGTGCGCATTGTGGCCTGTGGCATTGTCCGCTTCCTCTTACGATTTCAGGAAGGCCAGCAGATCGGCGTTCACCTTGTCCTTGTGCGTGGCGAGCAAGCCGTGCGGGGCGCCCTCATACACCACGAGCTTGGCGTTCTTGACGATCTTCGCCGTCAGGTTACCGGAAATTTCGATGGGAACGATCTGGTCGTCGCTGCCATGCAGGATCAATGTCGGCACGGTGATCTTCTTCAGATCCTCCCTGAAGTCGGTTTCGGAGAATGCCCCGATTGCCCGGTAAGCCGCCAGGATTCCGGTGGTCATGCCTTGCCGCCAGTATTCGTCGCGCACCCCCTCTGATACCTTGGCGCCGTCCCGGTTATAGCTGTAATAGGACATCGATGCGTCCTTGTTCCATTGCGAGCGATCCGCCTGCACAGCGGCGCGCATGCCGTCGAAAACTTCGATCGGCGCCCCGTCGGGGTTCGTCGCAGTCTTCAGCAGGAACGGCGTGACGGCAGCGACGAACGCAAGCTTGGACACGCGTCCTTCTCCGTGACGTCCGATATAACGGGCCACCTCGCCGCCACCCATGGAATGGCCGACGAAGGTAACGGCCACCAGATCGAGGGCCTCGACCAGGGCGGCCAGATCATCGGCAAATGTGTCGAAGTCGTAGCCCTGGCCAGGCTGGCTGGAGCGGCCGAAACCGCGTCGGTCGTGAGCAACGACGCGATAGCCGTGCTGCAACACGAACATCATCTGGTTTTCCCAGGCATCCGACGACAGCGGATAACCGTGGCTGAAGACAACGGCCGGGCCGGTGCCCCAATCCTTATAATAAATGACGGTGCCGTCCTTTGTGGTGAATGTACCGGAGGTCATCTACTTCCAACCTTATAGTTCGGAGTAGCAACGCTTCAGCTGTCCTAACGCCCAAAAGAAAATCGGCTCCGCATTTTTCAATCGGCGCATTCGTTGCACACGGCGGACAGAATAAAATCCACTTCACGATCTTCCGACGTCATGGTCGAGTTCCCCTTTTTCCGCCATCATGCAGCCGGGGCCGGCCAAGCCCTCATCGGCAGAGGTCAGGCGAAGACCTTTGGCAAGCGGTTGTGGATTGCGGTAGCGGCGGTCGCAGCCTCGCCTTCGGCAACACTGATTTGATTGAGGCCGCGCACGAGATCTCCGGCCGCGTACAGCCCATCGACCGAGGTCGCCTGGTGCGCGTCTACGAACAACCGGTTGGAGTTGTCCATTCGCGCACCCAATCCCATCGCCAGCATCGTCTGGGATGTCGTGCCAAAAGCGGAATAGATGGCGTCAAACCGGTGGGTCTTGGCATCCTCGACGCTCAATGCCGTCACCCCATCACTGTCCATGCTGACGGAACCGACAACCACATGGGCCACGCTGATACCCGCCGCTTGCAATGCGTTCCGGGTATCTTGTGAAAGCGGTGCAGTCTCGGTCGCCATGAGAAGAAGAGACAATCTGTCGGTGTAGGTGCGAAGGAACAAAGCCTCTGCAGCGGCATGCTCACCGTCGCCCAATACGGCAATGTGCTTGCCGATGCTTTCGAAGCCATCGCAAATCGGACAGGTCCGGATGAGGCCGCGCTTTACGGCGTCGGCTATGTGTGGGACGGGCGGCTTGTTCTCGATCACGCCGGTCGCGAGAATGACCGTGCGCGCGACCCGGGTGGCGGCACCGGTTTTCGCGCCGAACATCCCATTTCCGTCCCGCAGCAAGACGTCGACGGTCCCCGCCTCCAAGACCGCGCCATAGCGTCGGGCCTGTGCCCGGAGGTTTTCCAACAACAGGGAGCCCGCAATACCATCCGAAAAGCCCGGCAGATTGTGGCTTTTCGTGATCCACTCCGCCCGGCTCCAGCCTTTGTCCACCACCAATACGCGGCGCCGAAACCGCCCCAGATACATCCCAGCGGTAAGGCCAGCAGGGCCACCGCCGATCACAAGGCAATCCAAGATGTCGCTCATGGCTGTGCAGGCGGGCAAACAATCCGCACGCGTTGCTTGAGAGAGCGATTGGCCTCAGGCCTCGGCATAGGCTATTGCCATGGCCTTTAATGGCTCTTCCTCCGCGGCATTTCTGCCGGCTATGCGACCGAACGCGAAGCATTCACCGATATTGCCGCCGCCCTGGTAGAGAAAAGGATAGATCGAACCAAGCTCGCCCGCAGAGTAGAGCCGGCCTATGGGGGCGCCGTCGACGCCGACGATCTGCGCCTCCTTGTTCCGGCGAGGACCACCCTGGGTATTCACGAAAGCCGGCGTCAATTCCATGGCATAAAACGGTGGCGTATTCACCGCCGCCATGGTGGCAGCCTGCCGGCCCCATTCGGCATCTTTGCCATCCGCTGCGAAAGTATTGAAGCGAGCAACCGTTGCTTCCAGCGCGGCGGCGGGGACGTTGATCAGAGCTGCCAGCTCACGAACTGTGTTGGCCTTCTTTATCCAACCCTTCTCGACCTCGCGGAGGTTGTCGTCGCTCCAATCGTAGCGATTGCCGTGGACGACATCCCAATCCGCTGTTGCCCTGCCGATATGGCCGGACTTGCGATAGGTTTCATCAAAGATCATGTGAATCGGGACCGGCAGCACCTGCTGCGCCCAGGCGCCGTGCCGCTTGACCTTGCCGTGAAGATCGCCGGTGACACATGGATCACCCTCCATTGTGAAGCGGGTGCCGTCGCCCGCCACGAAGACATAGCTTTTGCCGTGCGGAAGATTGAGCCATTGCGCCACTGGAATCCCAGGCGCCTTGAAGGACAACAGCGGACCGGAGATATTGTTCATGTGCCACAGATCGGCGCCGACCTCGATCCCCATGCGGATGCCGTCACCTGTATTGTAAGGCGTTCCGCAGGGGTAGATATTCGGCAGTCCGTCTACATAAGTGCGGACCATCATCGGGTTGTTCTCGAAGCCGCCGCAGGTGAGCACCACCGCCCGATTGGCCTTGACGGCAATGCGCTTCCCTTGGCTTTCAGCGAAAACCCCGACGATCGCCCCGCCCTTCTCTACGAGGCCGACTGCCGGCGTTTCGTAGAGAACACGGATCGGACGTTTGGAAACCGCCGCTTCGACCATGTGCCACAGGCGTTCGCCGCCCATCGGCCCTTCGCCATTCATCAGCACATGCACACACTCAGAGCCCTCGAATTCGGGGAATTCAATGTATGGGATCTCGGCCGTCTTCATGCCGAAGTTCTCAAGCCAGGCCCGATTGGCATACATTTCCTCGGCCCAGACCTGCAGCATTTCTTCCGGCACATTGTCCATGTAAGGACCGGCCATCGCTTTGAAATAGGCTTTGGCTTTCTCGATATCGTCCGGCCAAAACACGAGATTGGCGGACACGCGGCTATTTCCGCCCCTGTGCTTTTCGGGGGCTTTTTCCAGCAGCAGGATCTTGGCTCCGGCGTCGTGCGCCGTGATCGCCGCCGTGGCACCGGCAAAGCCGTAGCCGACGACAACGACGTCGGTCTCCTCGTCCCATTTCGGGGTCGCTTCGGTCATGGTCGATATCCCTTACGAGAACGGTCTTGGCTTCACATCGCGCGCGAAAACGAAGAAGACCCGCACTTATTCCACACAGATGAGGTCGGTTTCGGCCGGATGCTAGGCCGATAAAACAGAGAGGACTGAGCAAGGCGGATCACATTCGCCCGCAGGCACAGCAAATCGGTCCTTTCAAAACCACTATCGGAGAAGATCGGGGGCCTGAGGCAGCTGCGGACCGCGTCCACGATGGCCTGCTATCGTAACGCGCGAACGGCCGGGTGGTCGCCAACTGTACGTCGCTACTGAAAGTTGCTAAGGCCATGCGTCATGGACCGTCTGTCCGGGAGCCATTCTGATGGCCACCCCTTCGAAAATCTCAATCTACGCCGCCCTGACCGGCAACGTCGCAGTTGGCGCGGCGAAGCTGCTGGCGTTCTTTTTCAGCGGCAGCTCTTCCATGCTGGTGGAGTCGATCCATTCCGCCATCGATACGCTGAATCAAGGTCTGTTGCTGTTCGGCATGAATCGCGGCGCCCGCCCGCCGGATGCGCGGCATCCCTTCGGTTACGGCCTGGAGGCCTATTTTTGGACCTTTGTCGTCGCGCTTATGATCTTCGCGGCCGGCGGCGTCGCGGCCATATACGAAGGCATAGAAAAGCTTCAGCACCCGACGCCGGTGGATCACGTCCCGCTGACCATTTCGGTCCTGGGTGTCTGCGCCATCTTTGAAATCGCGTCGCTTGTTGTCAGCGTGCGGCAGTCCGAAAAAGGACGTTCCGACGCTTCCCGCAAGCGCTATCCCACGGTGTCGTTCCTGCAGCGCGTGCATCTCAGTCCCGATCCGGGCGTGTTTGAGGTGTTGGCTGAAGGCGCCGCATCGATCCTTGGGCTGATGCTGGCTTTTCTTGGCGTGGTCGGATCGGCCTGGTTCCACTGGCCGCCGGCCGACGGGATGGCGGCCGTGGCGATCGGTGTGCTCCTGGTAGCGCTTGCGGGTGTTGTCATCGCCGAAACCCATAGCCTCCTAACCGGCGAAGCCGCCCTGCCGTCGACGACGGATGCGGCCCGCGCGCTCTTTGAAGCCGACCCGCGCGTCGATACGGTTTGCGAGATTCTCACCATGCACCTGGGGCCGCAGGAAATCCTCATGGCCGTAACGCTGGATTTTCAGGACGATCTGTCGGGTCCGGGTCTTGAAGAAGCGGCTGACGAACTGACCGATAAGATGCGAGCAGCCGATCCGCGCATCACCCGCCTGTTTCTCAGGCCGGGTCGGGTAAAACCGCCATCAGTTCCGACGAAGGACAAATTGGCTCGTCATCGCAATGACAGCCCCGGAGATTGAGTCATTTCTCAGGCTTTGGCTCGACCGTTCGCACCGGCGTCTCCGGCGTCAGCCCGCCGCGCCGCCGCGCCCAGGTGTTTTCGCCATTCTCCGCCCAAGTGCCGGCAACGGCCTTGCGCGCGAACCCCTCCCACGCGTCGGTCCAGTCGCCCAGCGAATAGCCGTGCCAAGGCGCACGGACGTTCAAGGACGGTAAGCCGAGTTCTTTCCACAGCGTCTGCGCGCGCTCCATGAATTCGCGGCCGGGCAAGGCGAGCGGCGGCATGGGATATTTGCGGGTCGCGTCGATCAGCAGCGTCGAATCCATGTTTCCCGGTCCCGACTTCGGCGCGTGACCGATGGACCGGTATGGCTCGACCTGCACGTCTTCGGTCGGGTTCGAGCGGTAGGCAAGCGACCATACCACGGCATCGGTGTTGTCGGGATCGATGTCCTCGCTGACCGCGATGACGATCTTGCCGCAATCGGCTTGCCGCGCGGAGACGCCGCGCAGGCCGCGCCAGACCTCGGTGCGCGGCGTGCCGTCGTCAAATTGCACGAAGATGACCGGCCGAACATTGCTCAGCGGTTCGTGCATCGCCACGCGGCGGACGCTTTTGAGCGACAGGTCGTTGCGCAGGTGGTTGAGGAACAGCGGTTCCAGATCCAGCTTCTTCATGACGCTGGATTCGCTTGGCGTGACCTGGCTGATAATGGAGATGAAGACCGGCGCCCGTCTGTGGGTGATCGCCGTCACCTCCATGGACATATTGAAGTCCTCGAGCGCGACATAGCCGTCGCTTTCGCCGAACGGCCCCTCGGGCTCGAGCATGTCGGTATCGATGAGACCTTCGACGACGGTCTCGGCGTCGGCCGGGATTTCGAGATCGACGGTGAGCGCCCTGGCCGTCCGGATGGGAACGCCGGCGAGCGCGCCGGCCACCGTGAGTTCGTCCTGATCGATGGCGAGCTTCTGCGCGCCGGTGAAGGCGATCACCGGCGCGGCACCGATGACGATGGCGCAGGGCATCCGCATGCCACGCTCGCGATATTTGCGCCAATGGATATAGCCGCCGGCGCCGCCGAGCCGCGACGACATGCGCACGCCCAGACGGGTGGGGCTCTTGAGCGCCGCGCGATAGGTGCCGACATTGCGGATGCCGTTGTCGGGATCGACCGTGATGCACAGGGTGGCGGTGAGATAGGGCGCGGCATCGAACCCCGGCGTCGAGATCGGCACCGGCAGGTTCGCCAGCCCGTCACCCGGACGCCTGAGATCGTCGCCGACAATTACGACCTCCTGGCAGGGCGGAGCGCTCACCGTCACTGGCGCGATCGGGTTGGCGATGGCGTGAAGCCAATCGGCGCCGATGTCGGCGACGGCCCGGCCGATGCCGATCGCATAGATCCTCGGCGACGCGGCGAGAGCACCGACCACGACGGGGATGTCGTAGTGGCGGCCATGGGTGTCGACGACATCGGTGAAAAGGAAGGCGCGGCGCTCGTCCTCCGGAATGCCACCGACGAACTGGCAACGCACCAGGGGATGCAGCTCCGTGTCCTTGTTGATCGGACGGTCGATGCGGACAAGCAGTCCTTGCGCTTCGAGTTCCGCGAGATGGCTTTGAAGATCGAGGCTCGGCCGTTTGGGCGCCGGCAGATTCGGCTCAACCATGTCGTTGTCGCTCCTGTCCATGCCGGCAAGGACGTGAAATCATCAGGGCACAAGCACGATCTTGCCGTGCGTGTGACGCCGCGCGAGATCGCGATACGCCTCGCGCACATCGTCCAGGGGGTAAACCTTGGCGATCGGGATCTCAAGGCGGCCGGTATCGATCAGGCCGGCGAGTTCCGCGAGCACTTCGGCATTCGCCGCGGCGCCATTGCCATCCGTCTTGACCTTGAACTTAGCGGCGGCTGCAAAATCGATGATAGTATCGATCCGATCGGGCGCGACGCCGAGTTGGAGCGCCAGTTCGACATAACCGCTGCCGAACGTATCGATGAAGGCGTCGATCTTGTTGCCCGACGCGGCGCGTATCCGCTCCGCAACACCATCGCCATGGGCGATAGGGATCACACCATGCTTGGTAAGCCAGGCATGGTTCTCCGCGCCAGCAAGCCCCAGCACCTTGGCGCCGGCGATCCTGGCCAGTTGGACGGCGATCGAGCCCACGCCGCCGGCAGCGCCGGAGACGACCACGGTGTCGCCCGCCTTCAGCGAAACGGCACGCACGGTGGCATAGGCGGTCGTGCCCGCGACGAACAGGGCCCCCGCCTGCTCCCATGAGACATGCGCGGGGCGAGGGGTGAGATTGCCGGCATCCACGACGACCAGTTCGGCCTGGCTGGCTCGATTATTGGTGAACCCGATGATCTCGTCGCCGACCGTGACGCTCTTGACGGCGTTGCCGACCTCCTCGACGACGCCGGCAAGGTCGCTGCCTTGGCCTGACGGAAATGTTGCGGGCCACCGCTCGGCCATGGCGCCCTCGCGAATGCCAGCCTCACCCGGATTGATGCCGGCGGCCTTGACGCGGATGAGAACCTGATCGGGGCCAGGGACCGGCCGGTCGACCTCCACGACGCGCAAGACATCGACGTCGCCATATTTATCAAATCTCACAGCGCGAGGCATGGGCTTCTCCCTGAGATCGTGGCGGCGGTCATGCTACGCGCGCACGTCGTGCAAAGCCATGAACGCCTTGTAAAGGACACGCGGATCGAACTTGCCATGGTAGACGGCAGGCGGTTCGCGCTTGAGGCCAAGCAGCGCATAGACGCCGGCCTGCGCCGAGCGGATCGAGTATTCGACGGTGAACACCACGTCTTCCGGCAGCTCGCAGAACTGGCCCATGAAGGCGAGATTTTTCCAACCCTTCGGCACGACCTGCGGCCGGTCGCCGGCGGCACGCGGCAGGAACTGGCTGGTGATGAACGGCATCATGCAGGGAATGCAGGTTGAGGTCTCCAGGATTTTCGGCAGCTCTGCTTCGATACGCAGATGACCGAGCACTTCCGTCATGATCTCGCGGCCGGTGCAGGCCGCCATCGGCTTCTTGACGAAATCCCCGGGCTTGTCGACGGCGAGGCCGTAGCCCCAGAAGACGGCGGCGTCATCGGGCTGGCCGATGAAATGCGGCTGGTGCGGGATGACGATCGAAGCCAGCCAGGTGGAATCCACGAAGGTGATCAGACCGCCTTCGCCGGGCACGTTGCCGGTGAAGTCTCGGATGAGACGCAGGAACGTCGGATCGCGCAGCGTCGTGGTGAACGATACCCATTTGGACTGGTCGATATGGTCGGCGAAAACCGACGGTCGTCCGAAATCGGGCCGGCCCGCGGCGATCCTCTCCCACAGCGTCCACGCGCCGCCATCCGTCTTGCTGCGCAGGGCCGGCGCGGCGTCCATGCCGCCGAGGCTGGACGCCTCGGTCATCGAGCCGAGGGTGACCAGGACATGGTCTCCCTCGCCGACCGCGATCTCGGCGGTCTTGCCGGCCCGCTCATAGGCGATGCGCGTCACGGCCTGTTTCCCGTTGCGCTCGCCATAGCCGAGATCGGTCACGCAAGTGTTCAGTTCGAACACCACGCCGCGCTCGTCGAGCCATTTGCGCAGCGGGCGCACCATCGAATCGTACTGGTTGTAGACGGTCCGCATGATCCCCTCCAGCCGGTCGAAGCCCGAGACCATATGGGCGAACCGCACGAGGTAGCGCTTGAACTCGACCGCACTGTGCCAAGGCTGGAACGCGAAGGTGGTGCACCACATGAACCAGAAATTGGTTTCGAAGAACGCGGCGTCGAACTGGTCGGCGATGGTGGTGCGGCCGAGCATCGCTTCCGGCTCGACCGCCAGGCGCCCGATCGTCAGGATGTGTTTTTCGCTGAGGCCGAATTCGGGCGCGGCCTGCCGGCGGCCGCCGCGCACGAGGCGCGACTTGGACGAGGTCTTCATCGTCTCGTTCCACGCAAAAATTTCCTGCGTCACCGTCCTCGTCCCGTCGAGCGTCGGGATCGAGGAGAACAGGTCGTAGGTGCAAAGATATTTGCTCTCGAGCATCCGCCCGCCGCGCAGCACGTACCCGTCTTGCGGCGAGCCGGAGCCGTCGAGGCTGCCGCCGATCCTGTCGAGTTCTTCCAGGATCGTGATGTTACGGCCGAGGACGTCGCCGTCGCGGATCATGAAGGCGGCCGCGGCCAGCGACGCGATTCCGCCGCCGACGAGATAGACCCTGGTCGTACTCCGATCGACGCCGCGATCCTGCTTTGCCATGGAAGAGACTCCTTGATGCCTGAACGGACAAATCAGCCCTTCGCCCATTGGGCTGCGGCGGCTTTCGCGAAATCGCGATAGTTTCGTGGTGACCGGCCCAGCAGGTTCGTCAGGCGCTTGAGATCACCCGGTGTTGCGGCTGCGCCATCCTCCTGATAACGGCGGAACATCAGCCGCAGATCGTAGGCGTTCCAGTTCGGCAAGAAGGCTTTCGACCTCTTCTCCAGCGCATCGAGATCGTCGCCACCGTAACGGACCGACCGGCCCAGCGCTTCGCTCCAGATCGCGGCAACGTCGTCGCCGTTGAGGCTATCGGGCCCAGCCAGTTCGTAGGTTTCACGCCCCAGTGCCGCCGCCGCACGATCGCGGCGCAGAAGCTCGAGCGCGGCGGCTTCGCCGATGTCGCGGGTGTCGACCATCGAAATACCCTTGCGGCCGATCGGCATGCCATAGACGCCGCCGCCAAGCAGCGCGTCCTTCTGGCGAAGATCGTTTTGGATGAAATAGGCCGGTCGCAGCACCGTTGCGGGCAGATCGAGGCCTTCGATCATGCGCTCGACCGCATATTTGCCGGCGAAATGCGGGACGTCGGTATAGTCCTCGCCCTTGAACACCGACAGATAGACGACGCCCTTGATCCCCGCGTCGCGCGCCAGGTTCAACGCCAGCATCGCCTCGGTCAGTTCGTCGGCAACGTTCGGAACCAGCAAGAACAGCGTGCTGACGCCGGCAAGCGCTGCCCGCACCGAGTCCACGTCCGCAAGATCGCCCTTGACCAGCGCAACGCCGGCCATGAACCGGGCCTTCTCCGGCGAACGCGTCAGCGCGCGGATTTCCGCGCCCCGACCCTGCAAATGCGAAACGACCTGGGACCCGATCGTTCCCGTGCTACCGGTTACAAGTATCGTCATGTCGAACACTCCTCGAAAGCAATCCATAAAAAACCGCGGATGTCGCTCATACCGATTTCCGCGCTGGCAATCCGGGTGCCGCCTTCAGCGCCACGGCACGACAATGCGTCGCTGGCGCCCCGGGGTGCGTATCGGCACGCACCTCAAAGCGAGAACGTCAATGAGCCGACAACATGACTGTCGTAAGTCCTGGCGATGCGATGCTCATCGGTATCGACATAGCGCAGCCCCGAGAAGACCGGGGCGGCCATCGCTGTTGCGATCATTTTCCCGATTCTGCAGCTGGCAGGCTATGACGGACGCGAAAATGCCGTGAACACGCCGCACGCCATTTTTGCTCTGCAGATGTGCTATCTGTTTGCGCCCATCGTTCTGGTCCTTGTCGGCGCGACGGTATTCTTCGGATACAGGCTCGACTCCAAGCGGCATGACGAGATCCGGCTGGCGCTTGAGGAGCGTGACACCGCAGCCGCTCTCGAGGCGATTTCAGGACCGCTTCCGGAGGCGGCTCAAGTCTAGCACGTCAGGAGTGGCTGCCAAGGTGAATAGTGACATGATCAACAAGACCGGATGGACGGTTTGGAGCATGTCGCGCCTCGAAGCCGGCGTTAGTCAGCGCCACAAGGTTCAGCCGTTGCGCGGAAACCAAGAACATCATGACAGGGGAGAGAAGTC